>JAUZVC010000007.1:0-5625 GCA_031844405.1 Rothia sp. ARF10 | reverse complement strand
CGGGTTTGACGCCCAAGTGTGGCCGCGGGTAGTTTTGGAGAGTTGCCCTGGAGATCGGCCCTGTGGGGTTGGTTGATGGTGTGCGTCCGATCCTTGAGAACTCAACAGCGTGTCAAAAATCGATGCCAATACCTCGTCGCCGGGGCATGGTGCTGGTTCCCGTGTGGGGGCTGGTTCTTGTGTGTCCGGTGCGAATTGATTTCCTTTGGTTGACAATGATCATTCAGCAGTAATTTTGCTGGTTGTTCTTGCTCAGCCAGGTTTCACAACCCTTTGTGGGTATGGTTTTTCTCCGCCTTTCGGGGTGGGGGATTGCAATCATCAACGGAGAGTTTGATCCTGGCTCAGGACGAACGCTGGCGGCGTGCTTAACACATGCAAGTCGAACGGTGACCCTCGGAGCTTGCTTCGGGGTGAACAGTGGCGAACGGGTGAGTAACACGTGAGTAACCTGCCCCTGACTCTGGAATAAGCGCTGGAAACGGCGTCTAATACCGGATACGACACGCCTCCGCATGGGGAGCGTGTGGAAAGTTTTTCGGTCTGGGATGGACTCGCGGCCTATCAGCTTGTTGGTGAGGTAATGGCTCACCAAGGCGATGACGGGTAGCCGGCCTGAGAGGGCGACCGGCCACACTGGGACTGAGACACGGCCCAGACTCCTACGGGAGGCAGCAGTGGGGAATATTGCACAATGGGCGAAAGCCTGATGCAGCGACGCCGCGTGAGGGATGACGGCCTTCGGGTTGTAAACCTCTTTCAGCAGGGAAGAAGCGAAAGTGACGGTACCTGCAGAAGAAGCACCGGCTAACTACGTGCCAGCAGCCGCGGTAATACGTAGGGTGCGAGCGTTGTCCGGAATTATTGGGCGTAAAGAGCTTGTAGGCGGTTTGTCGCGTCTGCCGTGAAAATCCGGGGCTCAACCCCGGACTTGCGGTGGGTACGGGCAGACTAGAGTGTGGTAGGGGAGACTGGAATTCCTGGTGTAGCGGTGAAATGCGCAGATATCAGGAGGAACACCGATGGCGAAGGCAGGTCTCTGGGCCACTACTGACGCTGAGAAGCGAAAGCATGGGGAGCGAACAGGATTAGATACCCTGGTAGTCCATGCCGTAAACGTTGGGCGCTAGGTGTGGGACTCATTCCACGAGTTCCGTGCCGCAGCTAACGCATTAAGCGCCCCGCCTGGGGAGTACGGCCGCAAGGCTAAAACTCAAAGGAATTGACGGGGGCCCGCACAAGCGGCGGAGCATGTGGATTAATTCGATGCAACGCGAAGAACCTTACCAAGGCTTGACATATACCGGAAACATCTGGAGACAGGTGCCCCGCAAGGTCGGTATACAGGTGGTGCATGGTTGTCGTCAGCTCGTGTCGTGAGATGTTGGGTTAAGTCCCGCAACGAGCGCAACCCTCGTTCTATGTTGCCAGCACGTGATGGTGGGGACTCATAGGAGACTGCCGGGGTCAACTCGGAGGAAGGTGGGGATGAGGTCAAATCATCATGCCCCTTATGTCTTGGGCTTCACACATGCTACAATGGCCGGTACAAAGGGCTGCGAAACCGTGAGGTGGAGCGAATCCCAAAAAACCGGTCTCAGTTCGGATTGGGGTCTGCAACTCGACCCCATGAAGTTGGAGTCGCTAGTAATCGCAGATCAGCAACGCTGCGGTGAATACGTTCCCGGGCCTTGTACACACCGCCCGTCAAGTCACGAAAGTCGGTAACACCCGAAGCCGGTGGCCCAACCCTTGTGGAGGGAGCCGTCGAAGGTGGGACTGGCGATTGGGACTAAGTCGTAACAAGGTAGCCGTACCGGAAGGTGCGGCTGGATCACCTCCTTTCTAAGGAGCACTGGCCACGTTTTGTGGTCCAGGCCCTGTTTCGTCCCCGAGTGTGGGACGGCAGGTGCTCATGGGTGGAACATCGATTATTTGGCGTCGTCACTGGCTCGCTGCCTAGTACGCCCCGCAGGTCACCTTCACTGGTGTCAGGGGTCGGAACGGGGGTGGGGTGGGGTCGGCGCCTGACACGTTGTTGGGTCCTGAGGGCTCGGGCTTCATGCTCGGTGCGCTCGGGCCGGCTATGCAGCTGGCTGGGCCTCCTGTCCGTCACATCGACGAACCGCTTTCCCGTGAGGGGGAGGGTTCGGGTCTGGTGGCGGGGACGCGGGAGGGCCGCCCGTATGTTGAGAACTACACAGTGGACGCGAGCATCTGATCTTTGCGTATCAAGTTTTTAAGGGCGCACGGTGGATGCCTTGGCACCAGGAACCGAAGAAGGACGTAGGAATCTGCGATAAGCCACGGGGAGTCGATAACCAGACTGTGATCCGTGGATTTCCGAATGGGGAAACCCGGCTGGAGGCAAGTCCAGTCACTCTCACCTGAACACATAGGGTGAGGAGAGGGAACGTGGGGAAGTGAAACATCTCAGTACCCACAGGAAGAGAAAGCAACCGCGATTCCGTGAGTAGTGGCGAGCGAAAGCGGAAGAGGCTAAACCGTATCTGTGTGATAGCTGTCAGGCGTTGCAGGTACGGGGTCGTGGGACCTCTCGGCCGGGACTGACATCCCGGCATGGAGTCAAAAATTCGCGTTGTAGTCGAAGGGCATTGAAAGGCCCGGCACAGAGGGTGCGACCCCCGTAGACGAAACATCGTGAACTCCAGAGAGTTCTCCCAAGTAACACGGGGCCCGAGAAATCCCGTGTGAATCTGGCGGGACCACCCGCTAAGCCTAAATATTCCCTGGTGACCGATAGCGGACAAGTACCGTGAGGGAAAGGTGAAAAGTACCCCGGGAGGGGAGTGAAATAGATCCTGAAACCGTGTGCCTACAATCCGTTGGAGCCTCCTTGTGGGGTGACAGCGTGCCTTTTGAAGAATGAGCCTGCGAGTTAGTGCTCAGTGGCGAGGTTAACCCGTGTGGGGAAGCCGTAGCGAAAGCGAGTCCGAACAGGGCGTATGAGTCGCTGGGTCTAGACCCGAAGCGGAGTGATCTACCCATGGCCAGGTTGAAGCGACGGTAAGACGTCGTGGAGGACCGAACCCACTTAGGTTGAAAACTGAGGGGATGAGCTGTGGGTAGGGGTGAAAGGCCAATCAAACTCCGTGATAGCTGGTTCTCCCCGAAATGCATTTAGGTGCAGCGTCACGTGTTTCTTACCGGAGGTAGAGCTACTGGATAGCCGATGGGCCTCACCAGGTTACTGACGTTAGCCAAACTCCGAATGCCGGTAAGTGAGAGCGTGGCAGTGAGACTGCGGGGGATAAGCTCCGTAGTCGAGAGGGAAACAGCCCAGACCACCAGCTAAGGTCCCTAAGCGTGTGCTAAGTGGGAAAGGATGTGGAGTTGCATTGACAACCAGGAGGTTGGCTTAGAAGCAGCCACCCTTTAAAGAGTGCGTAATAGCTCACTGGTCAAGTGATTCCGCGCCGACAATGTAGCGGGGCTCAAGCACACCACCGAAGCTGTGGCATTGACACTTTGCCCGGCCACCACACCTGCGGGTTGGTGGTCCAAGCGTGTTGATGGGTAGGGGAGCGTCGTGTGGCCAGGGAAGCGGCGGAGTGATCCAGCCGTGGAGGCCACACGAGTGAGAATGCAGGCATGAGTAGCGAATGACGGGCGAGAAACCCGTCCGCCGAATAACCAAGGGTTCCAGGGTCAAGCTAATCTGCCCTGGGTAAGTCGGGACCTAAGGCGAGGCCGACAGGCGTAGTCGATGGACATCCGGTTGATATTCCGGAACCGGCGAAGAACCGCCCATGACGAACCTTGTGATGCTAAGCGCCTGAAACCCGCTGACGTCTTCGGACCGACGCGGGCGGAGCGCGCGACCCGAGCAGGTAGTAGTCAAGCAATGGAGAGACGCAGGAAGGTAGCCTCCGCGTGGCGATGGTTGTCCACGTCCAAGGGTGTAGGGAGTGAGATAGGCAAATCCGTCTCACACATATCCTGAGACCTGATAGTGACCGCGAATGCGGGAAGCAGGGTGATCCTATGCTGCCAAGAAAATCTTCTAGCGAGGTTCGAGCCGCCCGTACCCCAAACCGACTCAGGTGGTTAGGTAGAGAATACCAAGGCGATCGAGTGAATCATGGTTAAGGAATTCGGCAAAATACCCCCGTAACTTCGGGAGAAGGGGGGCCCAGAGGGTGAAGTCCTTCACGGACTAGCCTGAACGGCCGCAGAGACCAGGGAGAAGCGACTGTTTACTAAAAACACAGGTCCGTGCTAAGTCGCAAGACGATGTATACGGACTGACGCCTGCCCGGTGCTGGAAGGTTAAGAGGACGGGTTAGATCTTTTAGGTCGAAGCTCAGAATTTAAGCCCCAGTAAACGGCGGTGGTAACTATAACCATCCTAAGGTAGCGAAATTCCTTGTCGGGTAAGTTCCGACCTGCACGAATGGCGTAACGACTTCTCCACTGTCTCAACCATGAACTCGGCGAAATTGCACTACGAGTAAAGATGCTCGTTACGCGCAGCAGGACGGAAAGACCCCGGGACCTTTACTATAGCTTGGTATTGGTGTTCGGTACGGCTTGTGTAGGATAGGTGGGAGACTGTGAAGCCGGCACGCCAGTGTCGGTGGAGTCAACGTTGAAATACCACTCTGGTCGTTCTGGATATCTAACCTCGGTCCGTGATCCGGATCAGGGACATTGCCTGGTGGGTAGTTTAACTGGGGCGGTTGCCTCCTAAAAGGTAACGGAGGCGCTCAAAGGTTCCCTCAGCCTGGTTGGCAATCAGGTTTTGAGTGTAAGTGCACAAGGGAGCTTGACTGCGAGACAGACATGTCGAGCAGGGACGAAAGTCGGAACTAGTGACCCGGCGGTGGCTTGTGGAAGCGCCGTCGCTCAACGGATAAAAGGTACCCCGGGGATAACAGGCTGATCTTGCCCAAGAGTCCATATCGACGGCATGGTTTGGCACCTCGATGTCGGCTCGTCGCATCCTGGGGGTGGAGTCTCTCCCAAGGGTTGGGCTGTTCGCCCATTAAAGCGGTACGCGAGCTGGGTTTAGAACGTCGTGAGACAGTTCGGTCCCTATCCGCTGTGCGCGTAGGAAATTTGAGAAGGGCTGTCCCTAGTACGAGAGGACCGGGATGGACGAACCTCTGGTGTGTCAGTTGTTCTGCCAAGAGCACCGCTGATTAGCTACGTTCGGAAGTGATAACCGCTGAAAGCATCTAAGCGGGAAGCACGCTTCAAGATGAGATTTCCATGGACCTCGTGTCCGAGAGGCTCCCAGCTAGACTACTGGGTTGATAGGCCAGACGTGGAAGTGCAGTAATGCATGTAGCTGACTGGTACTAATAAGCCGACAACTTGATACACACTCAAAAGATTCATGCGTGTTCGCGTCCACTGTGCAGTTCCCGAGATACGGAACGGCAACCCCACCACCACCCCACCCAGGGTGCGTGTAGCGGGTACCCGAAGATCTCCATAGAGTTTCGGCTGTCATAGCGAAGGGGAAACGCCCGGTCCCATTCCGAACCCGGAAGCTAAGCCCTTCAGCGCCGATGGTACTGCACTGGTGACGGTGTGGGAGAGTAGGACGCAGCCGGACAAACATTGAAAGAAATGGCCCGCCCACCCGGCGGGCCATTTCTC
>JAUZVC010000006.1:0-41572 GCA_031844405.1 Rothia sp. ARF10 | reverse complement strand
AGGCTCGCTGCTGGTGTGGTCCCCTCCATGAACCCAACCTACGAGCCCTAACCGACAGTCACGTCGGCACGAATACCGCTGCAGCACAGTGTTATTCACTGCGCTGCATGGTTCGAGACCCGCCAGTCGCACCGGTCGCAGGCGTTGCGCTTCGGGTGGGAAAGTCGCGCTCGAAAATGGATGGACATACATCGAGCCCCCACCGGCGACTGCCGGTGAGGGCTCGATCGAACGAGCGCCGGTCAGTCCCAGGGGTCGGGGGCGTTGAGCAGCTCGTCGGCATTGGCCGGCGGGGCCGAGGCCTCCGGCGTGCGGCTGTCGCTCTCCGAGGCCTCGCTGCTCGTCGTGTCGTCGGTCTGGGCGTCCTCCGCACTCCCGGTGCCATCGGCCGCGGACTGGACTGACGCGGTCTCGGACGGGGCCGACTCGGGCTCGGACTTCACGTCGGTGCTGCCCTCGGCATCCTCCTCGGGCTCCATGTTCCCAGCAGTCTCAGCCTCGTCTGACGACGTCACCGCGGTGAGCGGGTCGGCGTCGGCGTTGGAGACCTCGGTGGCGGCGTCGCTCGTGACACTGGCCCGCTCGGACAGGTCGCCGGCGTCGTCCCACGGGTCCGGGGACGCCAGCAGCTCGTCACGGTGGGCGACGTCCTCGCCCGCGGACACGGCTGAGTCGAGCGAAGCGTCCGTCGGCTGGTCCGACGTGTCTCCGCCGGCCGCCGAGGGCGTCTCGGTCCGGACCGCGGCGTCGGACTGCGGAACCTCGGTCACGGACGCCGGGGTCGCGGGCTCCTCCCACGGGTCGACGTCGTCGCTTGCTGCGGGTGCCGGTGCGGAGGAGGCAGCCTCGTCCTTGGGCTCCTCGGACTTGGTGGCAGGGGTGGCGGGCTCGTCCCACGGGTCGACGTCGTCGCTGGCTGCGGGTGCCGGTGCGGAGGAGGCAGCCTCGTCCTTGGGCTCCTCGGACTTGGTGGCAGGGGTGGCGGGCTCGTCCCACGGGTCGACGTCATCGCTGGCTGCGGGTGCCGGTGCGGGGGAGGCTGCCTCGTCCTTGGGCTCCTCGGAGTTGGTGGCAGGGGTGGCGGGCTCGTCCCACGGGTCGACGTCGTCACTGGCTGTGGGTGCCGGTGCGGGGGAGGCTGCCTCGTCCTTGGGCTCCTCGGAGTTGGTGGCAGGGGTGGCGGGCTCGTCCCACGGGTCGACGTCGTCGGACGAGGCGGCGGCCGCGGTCTCCATCTTCTCGGGGGAGGGGGCACCCTCGGACGCGGATGCCTTCGCCTCGGTCTTTGGCGTCTCTGACTTGGACGCCGGAACGGACGGCTCGTCCCACGGGTCGACGTCCTCGGCCGGCGCGGCGACCGCCGGCGCCTCGGTCTGCGCAGTCGCGGCGGGGGCCGTGGGCGCCGCGGGCTCGTCCCACGGGTCTGCCTCCGCCGCAGCAGGTGCCTCGGTCGCGGGTGCCTCCGTCTCGGCAGCCTTGGCCGCGGGTGCGGTGGGCTCGTCCCACGGGTCGGCCTCGGCAGCGGGCACAGGTGCGTCGGACTTCGGCGCCTGCACATCCTCGGAGGTGCTTCCGGCCGCGGCGCTCGTGCCAGCCGCGGCGGCACCGGCGGCGGCAGCGGAACCGGACTCACCGGCATACGACTCGGACTCGGAGGCGACCGCAGCGGCAGCCGACGCGTCGACCGATCCGCCCGCGGAGTCCTCCGAACCACGCCGCACGGCAGCCAGCAGCATCTGCGCGACGTCGACGACCTCGACGTCCTCGCCGACACCCTCGGACTGCTTCGCCGTCAACCCGTCCGAGATCATGACGCGGCAGAACGGGCAGCCGATGGCGATGCGCTCGGCACCGGTGGCCAGGGCCTCCTCGGTGCGGTTCATGTTGATCCGACCGCCGAGCTTCTCCTCCATCCACATGCGGGCACCGCCGGCGCCACAGCAGAACGACTTCTCCTTCGAGCGCTCCATCTCGCGCAGCTCGACACCGGGCAGTGCGCCGATGAGCTCTCGCGGCGGGGCGTAGACGTTGTTGTGGCGACCGAGGTAGCAGGGGTCGTGGTACGTGACGGAGGGAGCGGTCGACGCGGCGTTCTTCGCCGACGACATCCCCGGGGCGTCGGCCGGGCGAGCGACGGGCACGAGCTTCTTGTCGCGCACGAGCCGGTTGAGCAGCTGCGTGTGGTGGACGACCTCGAATCGACCACCGAGGTCGGGGTACTCGTTCTTGATGGTGTTGAAGCAGTGCGCGCAGGTGACGACGATCTTCTGCGCACCGGCGTCGTTGAGCGTCGAGATGTTCTGCTCGGCGAGCATCGAGAAGAGGATCTCGTTGCCGGCGCGACGGGCCGAGTCACCCGTGCAGGTCTCGCCGTCACCGAGGACGGCGAACGAGACACCGGCCGTGTCGAGCAGCTCGGCGACCGCACGGGTCGTCTTCTTGGCGCGGTCCTCGTAGGCGCCGGCGCAGCCGACCCAGAAGAGCCAGTCGACCTCGGACGCCGACTCGACGTCCTTGCCGAGGATCTTCACCTCGAACGGCAGGTCCTTGGCCCAGTCGAGGCGGGCGCGGGCGCCCATGCCCCACGGGTTGCCCTTGGACTCGAGGTTCTTGAAGAGCCCGCCGAGCTCGGACGGGAACGCCGACTCGATGAGCGTCTGGTAGCGCCGCATGTCGACGATGTGGTCGACGTGCTCGATGTCGACCGGGCACTGCTCGACGCACGCGCCACAGGTCGTGCAGGACCACAGCACGTCCTCGTCGATGACCGCGGTCGGCTCACCGTCCGGACCGAAGCCCAGGGCGTTGTATGCCGTGAGCGGGCTGTCGAGCTCGTAGCCGGTCTGCCCGATGAGCGGGACGTCCGCCAGCGCCGTCGTGGTGGCGGGGAGCGACGCGCGCGCCTCCTCGGAGGCGGTGAGCCACGGCGACTTCGCGTTGGCGTGGTCGCGCAGCGTCATCACGAGCATCTTGGGCGAGAGCGGCTTGTCGGTGTTCCAGGCGGGGCACTGCGACTGGCAGCGGCCGCACTCGGTGCACGTCGAGAAGTCGAGCAGGCCCTTCCAGGTGAAGTCCTCGACCTTGCCGACACCGAGGACCGGCTCCGCAGCGGACTCGTCCTCGGACTCCTCGAGGGCCTCCATGGCCTCCATCGAGAACGGCCGGCCGTCACCCATCGTCATCGGCTTGAGGTTGCCGAGCGCGGTCCGGCCCGAGGCCTCGCGCTTGAACCAGATGTTGGGGAAGGCGAGGAAGCGGTGCCACGCGACACCCATCGTCGGCGTGAGCGAGATGGTGATCATCCACGCGAACGAGATGATGATCTTGACCGTCGCGACGACGACGATCCACGCCTCGAGCGCGTCGACGGACGTGCCGGAGAAGAGGCCCGAGAGCCAGCCCGTGAGCGGGAAGTGCAGCCCGATGGACTCCTCCGGGTGCTCGACCTTCGTCAGCGCCGCCTCGAGGACGCGCAGGGTGAGGATGCAGAGCGTGACGCCGAGGATGGTCGCCTCGACGTAGTAGGCCTGCCACCATGTCGACCCGAAGAAGCGCGAGCGGCGCCCGCCGACACCGGCCGCCGACCGCGGGTGCTTGAGCTGGCGGATGACGATGAGCACGACGATGCCGACGAGGCCGGTCCAGGCGAAGACCTCGGTGAGCCACTCGTAGGGCGGGAAGTGCCCGATGAGCGGCAGCTGCCAGCGCGGCTCGATCAGCTGGCCGAAGGCGGTGACGAGGGTGCCGAAGAGCAGGAGGAACGAGAGCGCCGTGAACCAGTGCGCGACCGCGACGACCGGCAGCCGCGACATCCGCGTGTGGCCGAGGAACTCCTTGGCGAGGGTCCACGTGCGCGACATCGGCGCGTCGCTCCGGCGCGGATCCGCCTGTCCCACACGGTAGAGCGCGACGAAGCGCCCGATCTGGCGGAAGAGCAGGGCCCAGCCGACGAGCATCAGCGGGAAGCAGATGGCGGCGGCGACGATCTGGAGCGCGGACATGGCGGCGAGTCTATAGAGCGCTAAGCGCTTGCTCAGCGCTCAGTGACCGCCCTCGCACCCGCTGTGGCGGGACTCTCACCCGACCTGACCGTATGCCGTCTGCCCACCCTCGGATGTCACGACCCCTGATCTGCGCACCGGCGTCGGCACGGTCGGCTGCTCATTCGTCGGCCGCGCACGTCGTCCCGGGCGGGGGCACGGCGAGGTCGACGAGGTAGGCCGTGACGTGGCCGCCGACGCAGGGACTGCGACCGAAGGCGGTGTGGCCCTCGCCCTCCCACGTGAGCAGGGTGGCGTGGCCGAGCAGCTGGGTCATCCGCACGGCGCCGACGTAGGGCGTGGCCGGGTCGTGACGGGTGCCGAGGACGAGGACGGCGTGCGAGGTCGCGGCCTTCGGTGCGACGAGCGGGGTGCGGGGCACGTCCCAGAACGCGCAGCCGAGGAGGTTGAACGATCCCCACTCGCCGAAGAGCGGGTCGTCGCGCACCAGACGGGCCGCAGCCGAGCGGACCTCGGCCTCGCTCGGGTCGTCGCCGGTGTCGTTGCAGTTGATGACGAACTGCGCCTGGGCGCGGACGTCGGCCGGCTCGTCGAGCTCGGGGCGCGTCGTGCCCCCGGCCTCGGCCAGGGCTCGCAGCCCGCCGGAGTCGCCGGCCGCGGCCTCGGCCAGACTCGCGGCGAGGTCCGCCCACCGGGAGTCGTCGTAGAGCGCAGCGACCACGCCGGCCATCACGTCCGACCCGGTCGTGCCCGTGCGGTCCGACCGGCGGAGGCTGGTGAGCGGCAGCTGCTCGGCCCGGCGGACGAGCTCGCGGACGAAGGTCGGCACGTCTCCGAGGGCGGTGCACTCCCCCCGGCCGGCGCACCAGTCCACGAAGCGTCGGAAGGACGCCTCGAAACCGTCGACCTGACCGCGGATCATGTCGGTCCACGCGGCGCCGGGGTCCGTGGGCGCGTCGAGGACGGCGGCCTCGACGCGGTCGGGGTGCAGCCGGGCATACTCCGCGCCGAGCTTGGCGCCGTAGGACCAGCCCACGTAGCGCAGCCGCTCGACACCCAAAGCCACCCGGATCGCCTCGACGTCCTCGGCCGTCGCGGTCGTGGAGTAGTGACGGGCTCGGTCCCCGAGCGTCGCGCTGCACTCCTGCGCCCAGGCGCGGGCGATGGCGGTGCCGGCGGCGTAGCCGGCCGGAGTGGAGAGGTCGAGGATCGGGCGCTCGGGCGAGGTTCGCACGCAGGCGATCTGGCCCGACCGGCCGACGCCGCGTGGGTCGAACCCCACGACGTCGAAGGCGTCGAGCAGGGCCCCCGGCAGCCAGCCGGCGAGCAGGACGGCGTTGTCGACCCCAGGCTGCCCGGGCCCGCCGGCGAGGAGGAGGAGGGGCGGGCGTGCGCCCACGCCGCGTCGGTGGACGCGGACGAGGTGGACGTCGACCGCGTCGGCGAGGGCGCCCGTGCGGTCGAGGGGGACCTCCACCGAGGAGCAGGTGAGCGCGAGGTCGGCGAGCTGCTCGGGCGCGACGCCGAGAGCAGCCGGATCCACCGAGGTGCCGCACGCCGACCACGTCAGCGCGGGGTCCGGCTCGGCGGGACTGCACGCACCCAGCCCGCCCAGTGCGACCGCTGCGACCACAGCGACGAGAGCGGGGGGCGCGAGCCACCCGCCCCCGTGGGCGCGGGTGGTGGACCGCATACGACAAGTGCACCACCGCCGAACGCCGCCGTCCGGCGAACCCGAGATCAACCGGCAGCGCAGGCCTGACGCCGCCCCGCCGACGGACTGCGGACTCAGCCGCGCAGGCGCTCCAGCAGCGGACCGGCGGCCTCGGCGAGGAACCGCTCCTGGTGCTCGCCGCCGATCTGGACGAGTGCGAGGTCGGTGAAACCGGCCTCGTCGAACTCGGCGACCGCCTCGGCGATGGCGTCGAGGTCGGGTCCGCAGGGGATCGACTCGGCGACGTCCTCGGGCCGGACGAACTGGGTGGCACCGGCGAAGCCGGCCGTGGTCGGGAGGTCGGCGTTGACCGCCCATCCTCCGGCGAACCAGCGGAACTGGTCGTGCGCCCGCTCGACCGCGGCCTTCTCGTCGGGGTCCCAGCAGATCGGGATCTGGCCGATGGCGCGGGCGCCGCCCTGACCGATGCGCGGCGCACCATCGGTCGCGTTCCAGCCGTCGAGCAGCTTCTTGTCGGGCTCCGTCGTGATCATGTGGTCGGCCAGCGGCGAGAACCGCGCGATCGACTCCTCGCCACTCACCGCGACGCCGAGCGGCACCCCGCCCTCGGGCAGGTCCCAGATCCGCGCGGACTCGACCGTGAAGTACTCGCCGTGGTGGTCGACGAGCTCGCCGGTGTGCAGGGCGCGGATCACCTCGATCGCCTCCTCGAGGAGGTCCTGCCGGGTCGCGACGGCGGGCCAGCCCTCGCCGACGACGTGCTCGTTGAGGTTCTCGCCGCTGCCGAGCCCGAGCGTGAACCGTCCGTCGGCGAGCAGCTGCACGGTCGCGGCCTTCTGGGCGACCACCGCCGGGTGGTAGCGGATCGTCGGGCACGTCACGTAGGTCATGAGGTCGACCCGTTCGGTCGCGTGGGCGACCGCGCCCAGCACCGACCAGGCGTAGGGCGCGTGCCCCTGCGCCGACAGCCACGGGAAGTAGTGGTCGCTCATGACCTCGAAGTCGAACCCGGCCTCCTCGGCGCCGACCGCCCATCGCACGAGGTCCTTCGGGCCGCTCTGCTCGGTCATGAGGGTGTAGCCGATGCGCATGGTGCTCCTCGTGCTCGCGGTGGTCCTCGGTCCTGCTCGTCGTCCGGACGTGACGTCGGGACGCGAGCCTCGTCCCTTCGACCGTAGGTCGACACAGAGAGATGCGCACCCTCCCAAGGGAGGGGCGGCGCGGCGGGTGGGCACCCGGCATACGAGATGTGTCCCGCACTGCGGAACCTTCAGGGATAACGTGGTGTTGGAATGCGCATAAGCAGTACGGACGTTTCTGGAACACTTGGCTCGACAACCACCCCTGTCCGCACCCGGCCACCGCGCCGGTCGACACGCAACGGAGACCCCATGCCCATCCTCGATGACGTCACCCAGGCCGTCGGCAACACCCCTCTCGTGCGGATCAACCGCATCATCGAGGCGCCCGAGGGCACGACCGTCGCCGCGAAGCTCGAGTTCTACAACCCGGCCAGCTCGGTCAAGGACCGCATCGGCGTCGCGATCATCGACGCGGCCGAGGCCTCGGGCGCGCTCAAGGAGGGCGGCACGATCGTCGAGGCGACGTCGGGCAACACCGGCATCGCGCTCGCGATGGTCGGCGCGGCGCGCGGCTACAAGGTCGTCCTCGCGATGCCCGAGTCGATGTCGAAGGAGCGCCGCGCGCTGCTGCGGGCCTACGGCGCCGAGCTCGTCCTCACCGACCCGTCCACGGGCATGAAGGGGGCTGTCGCCAAGGCCGACGAGATCGTCGCCGAGCGTGAGGGCGCCATCCTCGCGCGCCAGTTCGCCAACGAGGCCAACCCCGAGATCCACCGCCGCACGACGGCGGAGGAGATCTGGAAGGACACCGACGGCCAGGTCGACATCGTCGTCGCCGGCATCGGCACCGGCGGCACGATCACCGGCGTCGGCCAGGTGCTCAAGGAGCGCAAGCCCGACGTGAAGATCATCGCCGTCGAGCCCGAGGAGTCCGCGATCCTCAACGGCGGCCAGCCCGGCCCGCACAAGATCCAGGGCATCGGCGCCAACTTCGTCCCCGAGATTCTCGACACCGAGATCTACGACGAGGTCATCGACGTCAACGCGGGCACCGCGGTCGAGTGGGCGCGCAAGGCCGCCACCGACGAGGGCCTGCTCGTCGGCATTTCCTCCGGTGCCGCGCTCGCGGCCGCCAACCAGGTGGCGACCCGTCCCGAGAACGCCGGCAAGACGATCGTCGTCATCATCCCGAGCTTCGGCGAGCGCTACCTCTCGACCGTCCTCTTCGAGGGCCTCGTCGACTGACGCGATGCTCACCCCACCACCTCCCGGTATGCCGTTCGCCCGCCTGCGCTCACGCCTCGCGCGAGCGCGGGCGAGCGTGCGCGCCGACGTCGACGCCGCGATCGCGCGCGACCCGGCAGCGGTGTCCCGGACCGACCTCGTGCTCAACTCTCCCGGCCTGCACGCGATCTGGTCCTACCGGGTGGCCCACAAGCTGTGGCAGCGCGAGCACCTCAAGCCGGCTGCGCGCGTCCTGTCGACCGCGACCCGGGCGGTGACCGGCGTCGAGATCCACCCGGGTGCCACGATCGGCAAGAGGTTCTTCATCGACCACGGCATGGGCGTCGTCATCGGCGAGACGGCCGAGGTCGGCGACGACGTCATGCTCTACCACGGCGTCACGCTGGGGGGCCGCTCACTCGCGAGGGTCAAGCGTCACCCCACGGTCGGCAGCCGCGTGACGATCGGCGCCGGTGCGCGCATCCTCGGTCCGGTCGAGGTCGGGGACGACGTGCAGATCGGCGCGAACTCCGTCGTCGTCAAGGACGTGCCGGCGGGCGCGATCGCCACCGGCGTCCCGGCACGGATCCGCTACCCCCAGCACGTCGGTGCGGATCCCTACGAGGCGCTCTTCCGCGAGCCCGCGCTCTTCATCTGACGCTGCCGGTCAGCCGGTCTGCCACGTGCTGCCGTAGGCGCAGAACGCCTCCGCGCCCGGCACCGCCTCCGCGGTCAGCCGCAGGGCGGACGCGACGTCGACGCCGGCCACGAGCCGCCCGTGCAGGTCGGCCATCGCGGTTGCGGCGACGTCGTCGTGCACCGGGTTCGTCGCCGCGACGACGCACTGGACGCCGAGCCCGAGCAGGGCCGCCGCCAGGCCGAGTGGTTCGTCGCCGGGCCGCCCGCGGCTGCGTCCGACATCGCACGCCGACAGGACGACGAGCTCGGCGGCGAGCGGGGCCCGCAGCTCGTGCGCGAAGACCGGCCCGTCGGCGAGGTCGAGCGACGAGAAGAGCGGGCTCTGGTCGACGTGGTGCCCGTGCGCGGCGAGGTGCACGACGCTCGCCGAGGCGAGGGCCGAGCGGACGTCCGCGCTCACCGCGGCCCCCTGGGCGCTGACGACCGCTCGTTCCGTGCCATCCTCGCGCCGGGCGTACCCGCGATCGCGATCGCCACTGCCCGTATGCCGTCCCCAGGTCTCTGCCACCGCGCGCACCTCCTCGCGCGCCCGGGGGAGACCCGGGCCCGACAGGGCGGCGACGGTGAGGTCGGCCCGAGCCGTCACCGGCCGGCGCACCCACGCCGTCGCCGACGGCGCTGCGACGACAGGGTGCTCGCGCAGCGTGGGCAGAGCCCGCCACGGCAGGGATGCGAGTCCGACGGTCGGGACGACGACGACCGTGCCCGAGAGGTCGACGCCACGCAGCAGCAGGCCGTCGACCTCGCGCAGCGAGGACTCGCGCGCCCGGGCGAGGAAGGCCGCCATGGAGGGCCGCGCGACGGCATACGCCCGCATGTCGGCGGTGAGGCGCGCGGTCGCGGAGGCGACGTCGCGGACCGGACCGAGGACGCTCTGGGCGGCTCCGCCGGAGCGGTCGACGACGAGCCGGACGACGGTGCCGCGGACTTCATGGAAGGTGACGAGGGTGGCGTCACGCCCGGCGACCGCTTGGGCCGTCGCCTCGAACCCGGCCGCGCGGACGTCGGCGTCGTCGCGCTCTCCGCGGGCGGCGCGGAGCCGCTGCGTGATCTCGCCCTGGAGGAGGACGACCTCGCGCTGCGCACTCGACAGCGGGGTGTCGTCCGCCCTCCGCCGAAGCCGGCGCAGGCGACCGACGAGGGCCGCGGTCTCCTCGTCCTCCGGCGGGCGCAGGGGAGGGGCCCGGTGCGAGGCGGCCCGCCACCGCTCGACGCTCTCGAAGAGCGCGGGCAGCGACCCCGAGTCGGTCGCGGCCTCGACGTCGGCGTCGCGGATGCGGGCGGCATGGAAGGCCAGCCCGGCGCGGATCTCCATGCTGTGCACGGCGCCCTGGTCGAGCGCGAGCTGCTCGGCGGCCTCCTCGAGGATCCGCGTCGCCCGGTCGGCGTCACCGTCGGCGGCGGCGAGCCTCGAGGCGAGGAGGTGCTCGTGGAGGCGGGCCCCGAGCGGTTGCGGCTGGTCGCTGCGCAGGCCCTCGAGCTCGGCCCTGGCGGCCTCCCGGTCGTGGTGGGCCAGTGCGACCTCGGCGCGGATCCGGGTGGCGAGGCGCTCGGGTGGGGTCACCGGGACGGTCGTGGCCCACTTCGCTGCGACTCGGGACGCGCGGGTGAGGCTGCGTCCGACGCCGAGGTCGACGGCGGCTCCGAAGAGCTCGACCTCCTCGGTCCGGCCGTCGGCGTGCAGCGCCCGGAACGTGCGCACGGCGTGCCCCGCCCGGACCCGGGCCTGCGCCACGTCGCCGCGCAGCAGGGCCGACCGGGCGAGGTCGAGCTGGACGTCACCGCGCTCGAGCGGCTGGCGGTCCCGCCGCGCGGCCTCGAGGCCACGGGCGAGGACGTCCTCCGCCTCGTCGATGAGACCGGCGTCGAGGAGCACCTTGCCGAGGTCGAGCAGGCCGCGGGCGCTCGTGATGTCGAGCGGCATGTCGGCGGCCTCGCGCATGAGCGCCAGTGCGCCGGGGATGTCACCGGCGATCCACGCGACGCAGCCGAGGTTGTGCCGCGCCTTGTACTCCTGCGCCACGAAGCCGTGCTCGACGGCGATGTCGAGGGCGCGGTCGAGGTCGGCCCGTCCGTGCTCGAGGTCGCCGAGCGAGACCGACGCGAGCCCGCGGTTGAGCAGTGCCGAGCATCGTTCGCGTGGCACGAGCTCGTCGAGGTGGGGCTCGACGTGGCCGAGCTCGTCGAGCGACTCGATCCAGTTCGAGCACATGACGTGGATCGCCCCGGCCTGGAGGTGCGCCTGGACCTCGAGCAGCGGGGCGTCGTGTCGGCGGGCGAGGTCGCGCACGGAGTCGAGGAGCGCGAGGGCAGCGTCGGGTCCGTCGATGCCGAGGCGCGACACGGCCCGGGTGATGAGGACCCGGGCCCGCAGGCGGGCGAGGTCTCGCGCCTCGTCGGCGTTCGCGGGTGTGACGGCGTCGAGCGCCGCGAGGGCACGCGACAGCGCGGCGTCGGCTCGTCGGTAGTGTCCCGCCGAGTTCTCGGCCTTCCCCCTCTCGTGGAGGTCGCGGATGCTGTCGAGCGTCGTGGTCGGCCGCCCCTCAGATCTCGATCCCGGGCGTGATGACCGGGCGGGCGCCCGGCTCGTCGTGCCGCCTGATGACGAGGTGGACGGTGCCACGCTCGACCCCCTCGAAGACGAAGCGCCCCTCGTCGTCGGCCGACGTCGTCGCGGACCGGGCGCGCTCGCGCAGCTCGACCTCGGCCCCCGGTGCGGTGACCCAGCCGCGCACGGTCGTCGTGCCGCGGTGGGCGTCCTCGAGCGTGACCATGATGCTCAGCCCGTCGCTCTCGAAGGTCACCGTCGTCGCACGGTCGTACTCCGTCGTGCGAACCGTGCCGGCGAGGGCGCCCTCGTTGATGATGTGTGCGACCTCCGCCTCGAGACTGGCCACCGTCATCGCGAACTTCACGCGCTCGGCGAGGCCGCCGGGCACGGGGTCGACGGTCGCCAGGTGCGTGCGGACGAGGGCGAGCGCGCGCTCGTCGTCGGCGTCCATCGGCTGGGCCGCGAGGGCCTCCTCGTCGGGGCTCGGGGCGTTCATGCCGTCACCTCCCAGGCGGGGTCCGACGTGAGGGCGAGCCTCAGCTTGGCGAGGCAGCGCCCGCGCGTCGGTCCGATGCTGCCCACGGGCATCCCGAGCGCGGCGCTCACCGCCGCGTAGTCGGGGCGGTCGACGAAGGCGACGAGCCGAAGAAGCTGCTGGCAGCGCTCGGGAAGCCGCTCGATGTGCCGCCAGATGGCGCCCGCGAGCTCGGCCTCCTCGGTCGCGGCGGCCGGGTCGGGGACGGTGGCCGCGGCGGTCGGGTCGAGGGTGGGCGTCTCATCCCAGGGCTCCCTCGGCACGGTCCGCCGACCTCGGCGGACGGCGCCCCAGGCCTCGCGCTTCGTCGTCATGAGCAGCCACTGGAGGACGGCCTGCGGGTCGGCGATGTCGTGAGTGTGCTCGACGAGCTTGAGCCACGTCGTCTGGACGACGTCCTCGGCGAGGACGGGGTCGGCGCCCTGAGAGCGGGCGGTGTGCCACAGCAGCGGTGTGACGTCGTCGACGAGACGGTCCATCGCGCTGGAGTCGCCCTCGCGGTGGAGGGTGAACGCCCTCGCGGCGGCGACGGCGAGGCTCGGCGCCGGACCCGCGGTGCCCGGCTGCTCCTCGCGTGCGGTGCTCACGGCGTCTCCTCGAGGGCCTTGGTGGCAGCGGCGAGAACCTGCTCCACGACCTCGCGGGCGCGGGACCCGAGCTCGTCGGCTCCCTTGGCACCGTGCCCGGCCAGACCGGAGGCGATGTCGCCGGCGAGGGCCGGTGCGGCGAACGACGTGCCGCTCCACAGTCCGAACCCCCCGCTGTAGTCGTCGGTGTCGACCGCGCCCCGGGTGGGCACGGAGGGGAGCACGCCGGGGTTCGCCTGCTTGAGGACCTCGCCGCGCCGGGAGGCGTTGAAGGTCACCGGCATCGTGCTCACGACCGACGTCGCGGCGGAGTAGGCCTGCACCCAGCCGCCGGTGTTCGAGTAGACCGACACCGTGCGGCGGTCGGGGTTGAGGGCACCGACGCTCACCATGGGCGCCCCGGTCGTCACCCGGGAGGCATACGCGGCCGGGAAGAACTCGACGTCGCTGGAGTCGTTGCCCGCAGCCGCGACGACGGTGACGCCGAGCGAGGCGAGCCCGCGGAGCACGCGGAAGAGCGCCTCCTCGTCGTCGAACGCACCCGGCGTCTCGTGCCGGTAGCCGAGCGAGAGCGTCACGACGTGCAGCGCCTGCGAGCGGTCGCCGCCGTCACGCAGGGCGAGGAGCTGGCGCAGGTAGAGACCCGTGAGGGCGCGCACGACGTCGGTCTCGTCGGCGACGCCGTCGCCCCACATGACCGGGACCGACAGGATCCGGGCGTCCGGACAGTGCTGGCGGATGACTCCGGCGATGAACGTGCCGTGCCCGGCGAGCCGGTCGAGGCGGCCGTTGACCGGGTCGGTGGTCACTCCCGCGTCCTCGGGGTCGTGGCCGGCGGGGAAGGTCACTCCGAGCGACCCCGCGGAGCCGTCCGGGTGCCTCTCGACCCCGCTGTCGAACCAGGGGTGCTTGCCCAGACCGGTGTCGAGCACCGCGACGACCGGCCCGTCCTCGCTGCGTGCCGGCACGACCGGCGCCGACCAGACGACGGGGATGCGCCCGCCGGACCCACGACCGATGCCGTCGCCCCAGCCGATCCCGTCGCCCCAGCCGATGCCGTCGCCCCAGCCGATCCCGTCGCCCCAGCCGATGCCGTCGCCCCAGCCGATCCCGTCGCCCCAGCCGGCCGCCGTCATGACGTGGGCCAGGCCGATGCCGCGCACGCCTCGGGTGCGGGCGGACTGGAGGATCTCCCAGGCGTCCGCCGGGGCGGCGTCGCGCTGGGCGGGAACGAGCCGGACGGCCGTCTGCCCCACCGCGTCGAGCTGCTCCAGCAGGTCGTTGCGCCGCGCCAGGCCGAGGAGGCCGTCGTCGGGAAGCGGCTCCACGGCATACCCGCGTTCCTTCGCCGCCTCGGCGAGCACTCCGAAGCGCTCGTCGAAGGAGAGCCCCTCGAGACCGCTCACGAGCAGGACGTCGGCGAGGTATGCCGTGGGGTCCGGCGCGCGTCCGTCGACCCGGACCGCGGTGGTCGGGTCGAGGAAGCGGGCACCCAGGCGGCGCACGGCCGTGCCCGGGACGACGGTGGTGGGGATGCGTCGCATGACCCTGTCGGGGCGCTCGTCGTGGTTCATCTGTGCCTTCCGTGAGCTCACGTGCTGACTCGCGGCGGCTGGTGCCGTCAGTTCAGCGTAGGGATTGGCCGGTCACCTGAGAAGGAGTTCGGCGAAGCCGTCCAGATACGCGATCGGCACACGAATCTGTGCAAAGAAGTCGCCGCCCCGCGGATGTATCTGGCCGGCGGGGGCGGACTCCTTCTCGCTGTCGGGGCCGTGCAGGGGCGGCCCCGCACCCAGCCCGAGGAGCAGTCATGGCAACACAACCCGAACAGGCCGCCCAGCGCGCGGCGATCCGCCCGGTCAAGGAGTCCGTCGAGGACGAGCTCATCGCCAGGCCCGGCGTCGTCGCCGTCGACATCGCGGAGAAGGAGACCGACGGCAGGAAGACGGGGGAGCTGAGCATCGTCGTCTTCGTCGAGAAGAAGCAGCCGAAGAGCAAGCTCGGCAAGGGGGCGGTCATCCCCGCGGAGATCGACGGGGTCAAGACCGACGTCCAGGAGCTCGAGATCGAGCTCCAGCCGGCCTACCGGCAGGTCGACGACACCGAGCTCTTCGTCGACACCGCCGACTACCCGACCCTCGCCGGCGGCATCAGCATCGGCCCGCGGCGCAGCGTCTTCCTCTCGCCGCCGGACGTCCCGGCGCCGGGCAACTACGTCTTCGTCGGCACGCTCGGCGCGATGGTCCGGGACCGCGCGACCGGGGCGACGATGGCGCTGACGAACTTCCACGTCGCGTGCGTCAACAACACGTGGAGCGTCGGCGACCGCATGGTCCAGCCCTCGCTCGTCGACGGCGGCGCGCCCACCGGCGAGTTCGGCTCGCTCACGCGAGCGGTCCTGTCCGACAACGTCGACGGCGCCGTCATCACCGTCGACACGTCCGAGCCGTGGACGGCCACCGTCACCGGGATCGGCGACGTCGCGGGCAGCACCGCGGCCACCGTCGGCATGGCCGTGCAGAAGCGGGGACGCACGACCGAGCACACGTTCGGCACCGTCGCCTCGACCGACTTCACCGTCACGGTCGACTACGGCAGCGACGTCGGCTCGCGCACGCTGCGCCACCAGATCCGCATCGACACCGACACCTCGCGCAACCCGCGGTTCTCCAACTCGGGTGACTCCGGGTCGGTCATCCTCGACGGCTCGCGCAACGTCGTCGGCCTGCTCTTCGCCGGCGCGACGAACGGGTCGATGACCTTCGCCAACCCGATCCAGGCCGCCCTCGACGAGCTCGCCGTCGACCTGCTCGTCCCGACGACGCTCGTCACCCGCCCGATCTCGTCGTGTCTCAACACCCGGATCTCGATCTGCCTGCGAACCCGTCCCGAGGTGTCGTGCCCGACGATTCGGACGCGGATCGTGGCCCTGTGCCCGACGCTGCTCACCCGGTCGCCGATCTGCGACGTCGTCACCCGGCCGTCGCTGTGCGACGTCACCCGGCCGGCGCTGTGCGACTTCGAGGTCACCCGCTACGGCTGTCCGCTCCCGACCAGGGCGTGCGGCGGCGAGTGGGAGCGCCCGCCGGTCGAGTGGTCCGGCGGTGGCCGGGGCGGCGCCTACGGCGCGTCCGCGGACGACATCGAGTCCGCAGCCGACGAGGCGTTCTGGACCGGCTACCGCGCCGCGCTCGAGGAGGTCGAGACGCTCGACACCGCCTCCGGCCGGTCCGCCCGCCCGGGTGGTGCCTGACCGTGGCCGCCTCCCCCAGCCTGCTCGGCTCGGCCGTCCGTCATGGGCTCGTGCCCGTGACGGACGTCCGTGCCGGACGTGTGCGCGTGCGGCCGGTGTCGCGCAGCAACGCCGTGCACGCCGTCGAGCAGGACGGGGTGGCCGTCGGCTACGTCAAGCAGCCCGGCGCCGCGGCCCGTCTCGACGGTGACGACACCGCTGATGTCGAGGCCCGGATCCTGGGCGCCATCGCGCCCCTCCGACTCGCACCGACCCCGATCCTGCAGGGGGGATCGGGGTCGGTGTGGATGACTGCGCTGCCGGGGGTCGAGCTCGCCGGTGTCGGTGGGGGCGCGATCCTCCGCCCGGTCGCCATCGACCTCGGGCGGGCGCTCGCCCGGCTGCACCGCTTCCCGGTCACGGGGTCCGGGCTGCCCGTGGCCGCCACCCCGTGGCCACTGCTCGACGCGCTGCCGGTCTCGATGGAGGGTGGGCGCGCACGCGCCGACACGCGCGCCGTCCTCGACCGCCTCGACGAGCCGGCGTTCCGGCGCGCCGTGGAGGCGGCCCGCGCGCAGTGGCGGCCGACACACCTCGTGCATGGCGACGTCGCCGCCGGCAACGTCATGGTCGAGACCTCGCCGGCAGGTGGCGTGCGCATCGGCCTCCTCGACTTCGAGCTCGGCGGGCTCGGCAGCCCCGAGCACGACCTCGCCTCCGCCGCAGCGATGTTCGCCGCGCTCTCGACTCCCGGTCTCGACCTGTTGGCCCTCTGCCTCGAGGCCTACTGGGGAGCCTGCGGCCCGGCCGAGCTCACGCCCGCATGGCGCTGCGTCCGCGCCGTCATGACCGCGTGGCAGGTCGCCCTCAACCGTGGCGACGGCGGCGCCGCCGAGGTCGCCCGGCTGCTCTCGGTCGCCGAGCGCGCCGCGGCCGAGGTCGCGTCGTGAGCACCTGGGCGCCGGAGCACGCGAGCCGGGTGCTCACGGCATACGAGGTCCTCCGCGAGGCTCCCACGGACGCCTCACCCGCCGACGTCCTCTACCGCGACTGGTATGCCGTCCGCCCGCCGCGCAGTGCTCCTCCCGACCGCTGGGCCGCACCGGTCGCCGGCACCGCGCGGGCCGCCCACGCCGGGTCGGCGCGCTGGTCGCGGGAGGACACCGAGGTCGTCGCCACGGGCATCGCCGGGATCGTCGTCGTCGTGACGCCGACCGGGCGCCGGGCGCTGTGCCGCGGCGAGTACGTCACGACCCGGGGCCGGCCCGGGTTCCCGCCACGCACCGGGGACCGCGTGCGGGTCCTCGACCGCCCCGGGTCGGTCATCCAGGAGGGGTGGTGGCGGACCTGGGGCGGTCGATGGGACCCGAGCACGGTGCCGGCGGGGCTGGTGCGCGTCTACCTCCGGCCGGCGGCCGGCGCGGTCGGCCGTCTCGTGCGCGCCGCGACCTCGGTCCTGGACCCCGACGGGTGGTGGATGCTCAAGGTCGCCGCGTCCGCCGAGCAGCTCGACCGGCCCGACGCCGTCGTGCTCTACCTCGCCGGACCCCGGCGCCACCGGCTGCGGAGCGCCGTGGCCGAGGCGGTCGCGGGCCTCACGACCGGGGAGCCGCCGGCGCTCACGGCGCGCCTCGGCGAGGGGATCGGATGGGCCGAGGACCCGGGCACCGGTGCGAGCTTCGGCGAAGTCCGGTGCGCGGCCGTGGCCACGGCATACGCTCGACTCGCCGGGGCGGCCGTCGAGGCCGAAACCTGGCTCGACCTCGTCGCCGACGAGCTGCGGAGCACGGGCGTGGACCCCGCGGCACCTCACCGTGGCGAGCGGACGACGGGGTCGGCGTCATGAGAGCCGCGCTGAGCGAGACGGAGCACGACCTGATGGCCGGAGGGGACCCCAGCGACGACCGCGCCGTCGTGCTCGAGGCCGCCCACCGCTGCGTCGACCTGCTCGTGCGGACCGCGATCCTCGACGACGAGGGCAACCCGACGTGGCCCGCTTGGGAGACCGGACCCGAGGGCGCCGTCGGTGTCGTCGCCGGCCGTCGCTCCCTCTATGACGGCGATGCCGGGGTGGTGTGGTCGCTGACCCACCTCGGCACCGCCCTGAACCGTCCCGACGCGGTCGAGCTCGCGTCGTCGGGGACGCGCGCGCTGCTGCGGTCGCGGCCCGACGGTCCGGACGCACCTGCAGGGCTGCTCGTCGGCGAGGCCGGGGTCGACCTGCTCCGTCGCGGGCGCGCCTCCCGCGGCTGGTCCGAGAGCAGCGACCTCACCGACGGGCTCGCGGGCATCCTGCTCTCACTGGCGCGGGCCCGTCACCACGAGGCGCACGCCTCCGCCATCGTCGCCGAGCTCCGCCACCGCGCCCGCGTCGAGCCGTGGGGACGCAGCTGGCCCGACCACCGCCTCGGAGGTGAGTCCGCGCGACCGCTGTGCGGGCTTGCCCACGGAGCCTCGGGCATCGTCTGGGCGCTCTGCGAGGCGGCGGCGGCCTGGCCCCGGTTGGCCTCGTCCGCCCTCGAGCTCGCCGCCGAGGGGCTGGAGTGGGAGGCGTCCTGGTCCGAGCCCGTGCGAGGCGGGTGGCCGGACCTGCGTGAGGGCGAAATGTCGTGGCCCGACCTCTGGTGCCACGGGTCGGCCGGGGCGGGAGCGGTGCGGCTGCGGCTGCTCGAGCTCGTCGACGCCGGGCTCGACGTGCCGTGGTCGGTCGACACGACGCGGGCCGAGGCCGAGATGGCCGTCCAGCGGTGCGGACGCGCGATGGGGGACGCCGCCGACCGTGCGGTGGAGGGTGGCGCGGGTGCGGTCGTCGCCGGGTGGACGCTCTGCCACGGCGCGGGCGGTCCGGCCGGTCTCGTCGCCCTGGCCGCCGACGTCCTCGGCGTCCCCGATCACCGCGACGAGGCACTCTCGGCCGCGGCGGCGTTCGTCGCGTCGGCACCGACCGACCCCGAGCTCTGGCCGTCGGGCCTGCGCGGCGCGGACGGTGACGTCTCGCTCGCCACGGGCGTGGCCGGGACCGCCGTGCTGCTCACCGACCTCGCCGTGCCCGGTGTCGTGCCCTCGCTGCCGCTGCTCGGGGCAGGCGGCGTGCGCGGCGCTCGCTGACGGCCGCGCTCGCTGACGGCCGCGCTCGCTGACGGCGAGAGTCAGGACGAGTCGCGTCGTCGCGCCCACGCGTCAGCAGGGATCCACATGCACGCGGGCGGGCTCGGGGGAGCGGGGACGTGCGCGGCTCAGCGCCGGGTGGCGGAGCCCCAGGGGTCCTCGCCGCGCGTGGCGGAGGACGCCACCCACGGGTCCGCGCCCGTCGTGCGGTCACGGCCGTTGCTCACCTGCGACGGGACGGTGCGGGAGGCGCGCAGCTTCTCGCTCGTGGCCTTGGCGGCGTCCGCGACGAAGTCGGCGACGACAGGAGCGGCCTTGGTGCGGGCGCCCTCCTTGGCGGCGGCGACCTGCTTCTGCACGGGACCGCTCTGCCACACCTTGCCGGAGACGGTCTTGATCTGGTCGTAGCGCTGCTTGCCGGCGCGGGCGCCGAGGACGTAGCCGGCTGCGAGGCCGACCCAGAAGCTCATTCGAGGCATGGGTGGATGTGTCCCTTCCGTTGACCTCCGACCCTACCTGCCGGACGCGGTGGTGCGGGTTCAGCGTCGGGGGCGCTCCCGGCATACGCTGTCCTCCGGTCGCTGCCCCGGCGGTGACCGTGGCGGGTTCGCATAGTGGCCGAGTGCAGTCGCCTTGAAAGCGACCAGAGGGAGACCTCTCGTGGGTTCAAATCCCACACCCGCCGCCCCTTCGGCAGGCGACGCGTGCCCACCCCAGGCGCGCCACGACTGCGTGTGGAGCCCGTGTCTCACGATCCGGCTGCGCCACCTCCACCGGTTGACGTACCTCCCGGTCTCCTTTTATATCGGTCTTGACAACGTTGTCATCACGGGGAGACCTCCATGCCACTGTCCATCGGTCCACGCCTGCGCCGCCGCCGCGGTGCCGTCCTTCTCGCCGTCGCCGTGCTCGCCGGGCTCGGGGTCGCGCCCGCCTCGGCCGACACCCCGCAGCACCGACCGGCCTACCACTTCAGCCCGGCGAAGAACTGGATGAACGACCCCAACGGGCTCGTCTTCCACAAGGGCGTCTACCACCTCTTCTTCCAGTACAACCCGCTCGGCGACCGCTGGGGCAACATGTCCTGGGGTCACGCGACGAGCCGCGACCTCGTGCACTGGGAAGAGCAGCCGGTCGCCATCCCGTTCGACGCGAACGAGGGCGTCTTCTCCGGCTCCGTCGTCGTCGACACGACGAACAGCTCCGGCCTCGGCACCGCCGAGAACCCTCCGATGGTCGCGATGTACACGAGCGCCTACACGCAGGCGAGCGGGCGCGACGGCATCCAGGCGCAGTCGCTCGCGTACTCCACCGACGACGGCCTGACGTGGACGAAGTACTCGGGCAACCCGGTCATCGACATCGGGTCGCGGGAGTTCCGCGACCCCAAGGTCTTCTGGTACGAGCCGGCCAAGGAGTGGCGGATGGTCGCCGTCATCGCCAACGAGCACAAGGTCCTCATCTGGCGCTCGTCCGACCTCAAGGCGTGGACCCGGCTGTCGGAGTTCGGTCCCCGCAACGCCACCGGCGGCGTCTGGGAGTGCCCCGACCTCTTCCCGCTCGCCGTCGACGGCGACCCGGGCAACGTCAAGTGGGTCATGCTCGTCAGCCTCAACCCCGGTGGCATCGCCGGCGGGTCGGGAACGCAGTACTTCGTCGGGGACTTTGACGGCACGACCTTCACCGCCGACGGGCCCGCGACCTACGAGCCGCCCGCCGGCACGCTCCTCCAGGGATTCGAGAACGGGTATGCCGGGTGGACCGCGACCGGGTCCGCGTTCGGCTCCCAGCCCGCGGCGGGGACGCTGCCCGGGCAGCAGACCGTCACGGGCTACGTCGGCGAGCGGCTCGTCAACAGCTTCATCGACTTCGACGCGGCCCAGGGCGAGCTGACCTCACCGGCGTTCACCATTGATCGGCGCTACCTCAACTTCCTCGTCGGCGGTGGCCGGCACCCGGCCGTGCCCGGAGCCACGCAGGGAGACCCGGGCGGTGAGGTCTTCACCGACTTCGAGACCCTCGACCCGGCGACGCACCTGCCGGCCGGCTGGAGCGCCACCGGCGAGTTCGTCGGCTACGGCGCGACGAGTTCGGGCCTGCCCTACCACCAGGGCGACAAGGTCCTCGACACCTGCGTCGTGCCGAACCGGTGTGACCCCGCGACCGGCACCTTCGTCTCGCCGGAGTTCACGGTGACGCGCGACTGGGTCAACCTGCTCATCGCCGGCGGCAACCACCCGCTCGGCACGAGCGGACCGACCGTCGTCGAGCTCGTGTCGGGTGGTCATGTCGTCGGTTCGGCCACGGGCAACAGCTCCGGCGACATGGACTGGCGCCACATCGACGCCCGTTCCGTGGTGGGCGAGAAGGCCCGCATCGTCGTGCGCGACGACAACAGCAGCGGCGACTGGGGGCACCTCATGGTCGACGACATCCGGTTCTCCGACACCGCCGCCGGCCCGCGCGACACCCAGACGACGGTCAACCTCGTCGTCGACGGCGAGGTCGTCCGCTCGAGCACCGGCTCGGACAGCGAGGCGCTCGACTGGGCCTCGTGGGACCTCGCCGACCTGCAGGGCCGCTCGGCGCAGATCCGCGTCGTCGACCACAGCTCGGGTGGGTGGGGGCACATCCTCGCCGACCAGTTCATGCTCGCGTCGGCTCCGGCGAAGAACGGGACCGACCGCGCGGACTGGGTCGACCACGGGCGCGACAACTACGCCGGCGTGACCTTCAACGGCCTGCCCGACTCACAGCGCACGACCATCGGCTGGATGAACAACTGGCAGTACGCCCAGGACGTGCCGACGAGCCCGTGGCGCGGGCAGATGACCATGCCGCGAACGCTCTCGCTGGTGTCGTCGCCGGAGGGTCCGCAGCTGCGTCAGACACCGGTCGCCGGGATCGAGGCGTCTCTGGTCAACCGTGACAAGCAGCAGGCCAAGGAGCGTCCGGTCGCGGCCGGCGAGAGGGCCACGGGTCTCGACGCCACGGTGGCCCGCGTCGAGGTCCGGGTGGCGCTCGGCGCGGCGAGCGAGGCGGGCGTCGTGCTGCGGCGCAGCGCCGACGGCTCGATCGGCACCCGTGTCGGGGTGCGGCGGGACGGCACCCTCGTCGTCGACCGGACCCGCAGCGGCGACGTCGGGTTCAACGCGCTCTTCGCCAGCATCGAGGAGGCGCCGGTGACGGTGCGTGACGGTGAGGCGACGTTCACGGCATACCTCGACCGCAGCTCGATCGAGGTGCTCGCCGAGGGCGGGCAGCGTTCGGTGACCGACCTCATCTACCCGCCCGCGTCGGCGACCGGGGTCGCGGCCTACTCCGTGGGCGGGACCGCCAAGGCCGTCGACGTCAAGGTGACGCCCCTGCGTCCCTGACCAGCCACCCTCACTCCCGACTGATTGCGCGGGAGCGACGTCAAGGGGCCGGATGTGCCCGGGTTCGCGTCGCTCCTGCGCAATCAGTCCGAGGGCGGGATCTCGCCGGACCCCCGGACGACGAGCGTCGGTTCGACGACGATGCGCTGCGGTGGCCGTTCGTCGCCGTCGAGGCGGGCGACCAGCAGGTCGGCGGTGAGCCGTCCGATGCGGACGACGTCCTGACGGATGACGGTGAGCGGTGGCGTGAGCAGGTCGGCGAGCGGGAAGTCGTCGAACCCGACGATCGCCACCGAGTCACCGAGCCCGCGCCGACGCAGGGCACGCACCGCACCCTGTGCGAGGTCGTTGCGGCCGGCGAAGATCGCCGTCGGCGGGCGGTCGAGGTCGAGCAGTCGTGACACCGCCGCCTCGCCCGCGGCGGGGCCACGCAGCCCGGTCACCGTGAGTCGTTCGTCGGGGTGCACCCCGCGCGCCCGGTGGGCGTCGACGAAGCCCTGGAGGCGCTGCTGGGCGGTCGAGATGTCGGGCAGGTCGGTGAGACACGCGATGCGCCGATGTCCCTGTGCGAGAAGGTGTTCGGTGCCCATGACGGCGCCCTCGACGTTCTCGACGGTCACCGAGTCGGCGGCGATGCCACGCGGCTCGCGGTCGACGAAGACGACGGGCATGCCGGCCCGCACCTCGGAGGAGAGGTAGTCCTGGCGGTCCGTCGAGGGCATGAGGACGAGGCCGTCGACCCGCCGCGTCACGAGGTCGTGGACGAGGGTGCGCTCGCGCTCGGGCTCCTCGTCGAGGCTCGCCGAGAGGATGGCGGTGCCTCGCGCCCTGGCCGCATCCTCGAGCGACCGGAGGAGGGCGGCGGAGAAGCTGTTGCCGACGTCCTGGAGCAGGGCGCCGATGAGGCCGCTGCGTCCGCCTCCGCGACGGAGGTTGCTCGCCGCGAGGTGGTGGCGGTAGTCGAGCCGGCCGACCGCGTCCTGGACGCGCATCCGGACCTGCTCGGCCACGCCCGGCTCGTCGTTGACGACCCGCGACACCGTCTTGATGCTCACGCCCGCGAGGGCGGCGACATCGCGCATCGTCGCGCGCCCGACCCGCTCAGTCATGGCGCCGCCGCTGCGGCGGGCGGTTGGACAACGATGTCACCGTCATGTCACGAGTTGTACGCCATGCCTTGACCTATACGCAACCAGCCCCTATAAATGGCTTTGACAACGTTGTCATCGGACACTCAAAGGAGAGACATCCATGCGCACCACCTCACGCGCCTCACGCGCCCTCGTCCTCGCCGTGGCGGCCTCGACGGCACTCGGCCTCTCGGCCTGCAACCGGTCCAGCGACTCCGACACCGGGAGTGGCGGTGAGGCGGCAGTGGGTGTCGCCCTCATCACCAAGGACTCGACGAACCCGTTCTTCGTCGCCATGCAGCAGGGCGCCAAGGCGGACGCCCAGAAGAACAACGTCAAGCTCACGGTCGCCTCCGGCAAGCAGGAGGGTGACGACCAGGGCCAGATCACCGCGATCGAGGACGCCATCGCCCGCGGCGACAAGGGCATCCTCATCACCCCGATGAGCACGGGCGTCAACGCGGCGATCAAGAAGGCCCGCGACGCCGGCCTCTACGTCATCGCGCTCGACACCCCGCCCGACCCGGCCGACACCGTCGACATCACCTTCGCCACCGACAACCGCGAGGCCGGCAAGCTCATCGGCCAGTGGGCGGCGGCGCAGATGGCCGGCAAGCCGGCGACGATCGCCCTGCTCGACCTCTTCAACGACAAGATCGTCTCGGTCGACTACAACCGTGACCAGGGCTTCCTCGAGGGCATGGGCATCGACGTCAAGGACGGCAAGAAGAACGGCGACGAGGCCAAGACGGGCAAGTACTCCGCCTCCGGTGGTGGCGACTACACGATCGTCTGCAACGAGGCCGGCAACGGTGCCGAGGACGGTGGCCGCTCCGCCATGGAGAAGTGCCTCGCCAAGAACCCCAACATCAACCTCGTCTACACGATCAACGAGCCGACGGCCGTCGGCGCCAACGCCGCGCTCAAGGCGGCCGGCAAGACCGCGACGATCGTCTCGGTCGACGGTGGCTGCGCCGGCGTCGCGTCGGTGAAGTCCGGCGTCATCGGTGCGACCGCCCAGCAGTACCCGCTCAAGATGGCGACCGAAGGCATGGCCGCCATCGCGTCGGTCGCCCGCGGCGGCGAGAAGCCGCAGCCCGACTCCGGCCTCGACTTCAAGAACACCGGTGTCGCGCTCGTGACCGACAAGCCCGCCGACGGCGTCGAGAGCATCACCTCCGACGAGGGCTCCAAGATCTGCTGGGGCAACTGACGATGTCTGCCGACGTCTCCTCTGCTGCCGCCGAGTTCGCTCGGCGGCAGCAGTCCCCGGTGCAGAGGCTGCAGCACCAGCTCCACGGCAAGCCGTGGCTGAGCCCGCTCTTCCTCCTGCTGGTCGCCTTCATCGCCTTCTTCATCTCGACGCCGACGTTCCTCACGGCGAACTCGATGGGCATCCTGCTCCAACAGACCGCGGTCGTCGCGGCTCTTGCGGTCGGGCAGACCCTCGTCATCCTCACGGCCGGCATCGACCTGTCGTGCGGCGCGATCATGGTGCTCTCGATGATGGTCATGGCCTCGCTGTCCAAGGACGACGGCATGCCGAGCCTCATCGGGCTGCTGCTCGGTGTCCTGCTCGCGACCGGGGCCGGCCTGCTCAACGGCTTCCTCGTCACCCGCATCAACCTGCCGCCGTTCATCGTCACACTCGGCACGCTGAGCATCTTCACGGCCATCGCGCTGCTCTACTCGGGCGGCTCGAGCATCCAGGCCGACCGGCTCCCGGACCTGCTCAACTTCCTCGGCAAGGGCTTCGGCATCGGCCAGTTCCGGCTCACCTGGGGCATCGTCGTCGTCATCCTCATCTACGCGGTGATGGCCTACGTCCTGTCCCAGACCGCCTGGGGCCGCTACGTGTATGCCGTCGGCGACGACGCGGAGTCGGCGCGCCTCTCCGGTGTGCCGAGCAAGCGGATCCTCCTCGCCGTCTACACGGTGGCCGGTCTCATCTACGGCATCGCAGCGTGGATCCTCATCGGTCGCGCAGGCGCGGCGACGCCCAACGCCATCCCCGACGCCAACCTCGCAAGCATCACCGCGGTCGTCATCGGCGGCACGAGCCTCTTCGGTGGACGCGGCCGCCTCATTGGCACGCTCATCGGGGCCCTCATCGTCCAGACGTTCGCGTTCGGGCTCTCGCAGCTCGGTGTCGACCAGCAGTGGCGCGTCCTCGCCACCGGCATCCTCGTCATCGTCGCGGTCGCCATCGACCAGTGGATCCGAAAGGTCAAGTCATGACAGTCACCGACCTCGAGGTCGCGTACGGCGGCGTCCCCTCCGGCAAGGAGCACATCTACGAGCAGGAGCCCGTGCTCTCGGCCCGCAACCTCGTCATCACCTTCGGTCGCGTCGTCGGCCTCGACGGGGTCGACCTCGACCTCTACCCCGGCGAGGTCCTCGCGGTCATCGGCGACAACGGCGCCGGCAAGTCGACGCTCATCAAGTGCCTCACCGGGGCCTACGTCCCCGACTCCGGCACGATCACGATGAACGGCAAGCCGGTCCACTTCAAGCGCCCGCAAGACGCTCGCGAGGCGGGGATCGAGACGGTCTACCAACAGCTGGCCGTCATCCCCGCGCTCGACATCGCGAGCAACCTCTACCTCGCCCGCGAGGAACGCCGCAAGGGCCCGCTCGGGTCGGTGTTCCGGATGCTCGACAAGAAGGGGATGGAGAAGAGCGCCGGCGAGTCGGTGCAGAACCTCGGCATCCAGACGATCCAGAACATGGGTCAGGCCGTCGAGACCCTCTCCGGTGGCCAGCGCCAGGCCGTCGCCGTGGCCCGGGCCGCGGCGTTCGGCAGCAAGGTCGTCGTTCTCGACGAGCCGACCGCCGCGCTGGGCGTCAAGGAGTCGGGGATGGTTCTCGACATGGTCAAGCAGCTGAGGGACAAGGGCCTGTCGGTCATCCTCATCTCGCACAACATGCCGCACGTGTGGGAGGTCGCCGACCGCATCCACATCCAGCGGCTCGGCGGCCGGGCCGGCGTCGTCACCCCCGAGACCCACGACATGGGTGAGGGCGTGGCGATCATGACCGGCGCCAAGAAGCTGGCGGACGGGTCATGACCATCGTTGTCGGCTACATCCCCAGCCCTCAGGGCCTGGCGGCCGTCGACGCGGCGATCGAGGAGGCCGAGCGCCGCAGCGACCGGCTCGTCGTCGTCAACTCGGGTGTGCTCGGCGACTACTCGGGACCGAGCTTCGCCGACCCGAAGGACCTCGACGCCCTCGACGCCCAGCTCAGCGAGAAGGGCATCGACCACGAGGTCCGTCAGTCGACCCGGGGCCTGGCCCCGGCCGAGGAGATCCTGTCCGTCGCCGCGGAGGTGGACGCCGACCTCATCGTCATCGGGGTCCGCAAGCGCTCACCGCTCGGCAAGGTCGTCACCGGAAGCACCGCCCAGCAGGTGCTGCTCGACGCGACCTGTGCGGTGCTCGCGGTCAAGGCCTGAGAACGCCTTCGAGAGGTATGCCGGGACGGCGACGTCCCGGCATACCTCTCGTGTGCTTCTCGCTGCGTGAACATTTGGCGACTCGGTTCCGCTGAGCAGGCGAGGGCGCGGGGTTTGCTGGTAGGTTTCGAAGCGGTTGCACAACAGCAGTTCCTCGTAGGTCGCAGTACGCGCCCGTCTCGCTTCCACAGAAGGCGGGCGTTGATGTGTCTGAGCCGGTTCCCGGCTCTGGGGTTTGGCCGGACGTGCAGCCGGTGGGCGCCGCGATTCTGCTGCGTCCAAGTGCTACACACAGGAAAGAGTTACCCCACATGGCACAGGGCACCGTGAAGTGGTTCAACGCTGAGAAGGGCTTTGGTTTCATCGCCCAGGACGGCGGCGGACCGGACGTGTTCGTTCACTACTCCGCCATCGACACCCAGGGCTACCGCAGCCTCGACGAGAACCAGCAGGTCGAGTTCGAGGTCACCCAGGGTCCGAAGGGTCCGCAGGCCGAGCAGGTCCGCCCCCTCTGATCGAGGACTCCCCACAGTCTTTGAGCGAGGCCCTCACCGCACTGCGGTGAGGGCCTCGTCACGTTTCCGCTCCCTTCCACGCATGGCCGGCCGCGGCTGCGCCGTCCATGTCAGGCGGTTCCCAGACTTCGCCCCTACACTCGATGCGCGCCGCGTCCGGGAGGGGAGCCGGGGGCGGCATTCTTGATGAGCCGACGACGAGGACTGCATGGACGTGGACGAGCGCGACGAACGAGGGGACCAGGGACGGCACGGGCCGGGTTCCGGCACCCGTGCCGCGCTGCGTGGGCACCGCGAGAAGCGCGCCCGTCGCCGACGTCGCCGCTGGCTCTCCGTCGTCGGTGTCGTCGCGGCCCTGCTCGTCGTCGGCATCGTCGGCACGTACGCCAAGCTGAACGGCAACATCGACCGGCTCGACGTGTCCAAGATGGTCGGCCGGGACCGCCCCACCCCCTCCGGCGACGTGTCGAGCGGCCCGCTCAACATCCTTCTCATCGGCTCCGACGTCCGTCAGGGCGAGGGCAACGAGGACTACGGCAGCGGCGACTGGGAGCCCGGGCAGCACTCCGACACCAACATCCTCATGCACATCTCGGGGGACCGGAAGTCGGTGACGATGGTGTCGATCCCGCGTGACTCGATGGTGCCGTCGCCGGTCGACTGCGACGGCAACGCGCCCGAGGACCAGTGGCGCGTCCACCAGTGGAACCAGAACTTCACCAAGGGTGGGCCGGGCTGCGTCATCCGGACGCTCGAGGGCAACACCGACGTCTTCGTCAACCACTTCGCGGTCGTCGACTTCGCCGGCTTCAAGGACATGGTCGACGCGCTCGGCGGCGTCCCGGCCTGCACGCCGTTCGACATCGACGACCCCAAGGCGAACTTCACGCTCTCGAAGGGGCGGCACATCCTCGACGGCGAGCAGGCTCTCGGCTACGTCCGGACCCGCAAGAGCGTTGGCGACGGCTCGGACATCCAGCGGATCAAGCGTCAGCAGGCGTTCCTCTCCTCGGTCGCGCAGAAGGCCACCGACACCAAGCTGCTGCTGCGCCCCGACCGGCTCCTCCGCTTCCTCGGCGCTGCCACGAGCTCGCTCCAGATGGATCCCGACTTCGGCCTCGGGCCGATGAAGGACATCGCCGAGAGCGTCAAGGGCATCGGCGTCGACAAGATCAAGTTCGTCACCGTGCCCACCGAGACCTATCCGAAGGACCTCAACCGGGTGCAGTGGGCTCCCGAGGCCGAGGAGCTGTGGGAGGCGATCCGCTCCGACCGTGAGCTCGGAGCCCCCAGCCCGACGCCGAGCCCGACGTCGACCGAGCCGCTCACCGTCACCCCGGACGAGGTCTCGGTCGAGGTCGTCAACGCCTCCGGCGTCGTGGGCCTGGCCAAGCAGGCCGTCGGCGCGCTTCGCGTCCAGGGCTTCGCCGACGTCGTGTCGAGCAACGGCGGCGCCGTGACCAAGGGCGTGACGGTCGAGTGGTCCGGCGACAACGAGGAGGCCGCACGCACCGTGGCCGCGGCCTTCCCGGGCGCGACGGTGGCGAGGTCCCAGCGCGACCTGGGCGAGAAGGTCCGCGTCACCCTCGGCGTGGGTGCCCCCGACGTCGTCGAGGTCCCCAACCGCCTCGGCGACGAGCCGCTGCCGACGCCGACGCTGAGGTCCACCCCGTCGTCGAGCATGCTCGAGGCGCGCAAGGCGAGCGACGACATCTGCTCCTGACGCGCCGCGCTGTGGTGACCGTCGGAAGAGGCGCGTCATGGTGACGACCGTCAGAAGAGGCGCGACTCGGCTGCCTCGGCGGGCTCCTCGATCTCGAGGAGGCGGGCCTTGCGCTCGAGCCCCCCGGCGTAGCCGGTGAGCGAGCCGTCGGCGCCGACGACCCGGTGGCAGGGGATGAGGATGCTCACCGGGTTGCGGCCCACCGCCTGCCCGACGCGTTGGGCGAGCCCGGGGTTGCCGAGCTCGCGGGCGATGGCGCCGTATGTCGTCGTCTCGCCGTAGGGGATGGCCATGAGCCGGTCCCAGACCCGCTCGGAGAAGGCGTCGCCATGGGTGACGGTGGGCACGGTGAACGTCGTGCGCTCCTTGCGGACATACTCCGCGAGCTGGCTCCGGGTGGCCCCGAAGACCGGGTCGCCCGTGGCGGAGACCTCGAGGCCGATCGAGCCGGCCACCGGCGGGTGCCAGTGCCGCGGGAAGTAGAGGCCGGCGAGCGCGTCGCCCTCGGCGACGGCGAGCAGGTCGCCGAGCTCGGTCGCCAACGTCGTGTGGCGCCGGGTCGCGGTCGGAGGTGGCGAGGTCGTCATCATGGCCATTCAACGCCACGACGGCGACATGTGTGAGGACCCGCGACCGCCCTGCTCGCCCGGGGGTCGGTCCCCGTGCGCCGAGACCCGGGCATGAAAAAGCCCCGGTCGCAGAGCTCCCGGGGCCATTCCATGCGCGGAGGCGGAGGGATTTGAACCCTCGATGGGCGGTGAGCCCAAACCGCATTAGCAGTGCGGCGCCATAGACCGGACTAGGCGACGCCTCCTCGGCCGGAACAGGGTAACCGCCGAGCCACGCGGCGGGCAAAGCGACCCCCGCGGCAGCCCCACCGAGGCGGCGAGTCCGGGTGGAGGATCGCGGGGACTCCGACCCCGGCGATCCTCCACCCGGGCCGTGACCTGGGCTAGCCGGCGAGGCTGTGCCGGTCGCCCGTCACCGGCGCGGCGGCCATGGGTGCCGCGTCATCCACGGCCTGTGACACCACGGGTGGGGCGGACCCGGTCATCGCCGGCGTGCGCGCGAAGATCCACGTCCGCATGAGCACGAACTTGAGCACCGTCGACACCGCCGTCAGCACCGCGACGGCGCCGGTCTCGACCCACGTCGGCGCCGAGTGCGTCACTGCGTGGAGCAGTCCGAGCCCGGCGGTCGTCAGCGCCAGCGTGGTCGCGAAGACGACGAGGGCCTGGACCTGCTGGCGAGCAGCGCCGACCCGTCCCCGAACGCCGAACGTCCAGCGCCGGTTCCACGAGGTGTTGACCACGGTCGCGACGAGCAGGGCGACGGCGTTGGCGAGTGCCGCCGACGCGACTCCCTGGCGGAGCAGCGCGAAGAGCCCGAGGTGGAGCACGGTCGAGGCGACCCCCACGAGCGCGAAGGCGGTGGCCTGGCGCGGGAGGCGGGCGCCGGTCGCACCTCCCGCGCGGGCCGGCATACGACGGCCGTGGCGTTCGGCGAGGGCACGCACCGGCTCCGACGAGGCACCCAGGGTGCGACGCATCCGCCAGACACCGCGGAGGTCGTCGCGCGCGGTGCTGACGATGTCGACCCGGCTGTCGGGGTCGTCGACCCAGTCGACGGGCACCTCGTGGATCCGCAACCCGGCCCGCTGGGCGAGCACGAGCAGCTCGGTGTCGAAGAACCACGTCGGGTCCTCGACGAGCGGCAGCAGGTCGCGCGCGACGTCGGCGCGCACGGCCTTGAACCCGCACTGGGCGTCGCTGAACCGGACACCGAGCGTGCCGCGCAGGACGAGGTTGTAGCCGCGCGAGACGACCTCGCGCTTGCGGCCGCGCACGACCCGCGCGCCCCGGGCCAGCCGGGACCCGATGGCGACGTCGGAGTGTCCGGACAGCAGTGGCGCGATGAGCGGTGCCAGCGCGGCCAGGTCGGTCGAGAGGTCGACGTCCATGTAGGCGACGACCTCGGCGTCGGACGCGAGCCACACCTGCTTGAGCGCGCGACCCCGGCCCTTCTGCGCCAGGTGCACCGCGTGCACGCCGTCGAGCTCCGCGACGAGGGCCTGGGCGACGAGCCAGGTCGCGTCGGTGCTCGCGTTGTCGGCGACGGTGATGCGGAACGGGTGGGGGAAGGTCGCAGTGAGGTGGGCGTGGAGGCGCCGCACGCTCGTGGCGAGCGACTGCTCCTCGTCGTGCACCGGGACGACGACCTCGAGCACGGGACTCACACCGTCACCACCGTCGTGGACGTCGCGCCGTCGGACGACGTGGCGGAGGCGTCGAGGGCCGTGAGGTCGTAGAACGTGGAGCCGCCGATCGTCACGGCGGTGAAGTTCGCCCGCACCCACGCCTCGATCTCGGACGCGCTCCCACTGCCTCCCATGCCCCCGCGGCCACCCATCCCGCCGCCCGCGGCGAACCAGTGGATGAGCCCTTGGTCGACGTAGGCCTGGAACTGCCCGAGCGTCGGGCTCGGGTCGGAGCCGTTGAACCCGCCGATCGCCATGACCGGCAGCTGCGTGCCGAGCTGGAGCCCGGCGGCGTTCTGAGAGCCGATCGCGGCGGCGACCCAGCGATAGCTGCTCGCGTCCTCGGACAGGGCCGCGACGACGTCGGTGCTCGGGGCGGTGGCGTCGAGGAGGCCGCCCATGCCGCCGCCGGTGCCGCGTGCGGTGCCGCCGGTCGTCCCGCCGGGTGCGCCGTTCGGGGCGCCACCGGGCAAGCCGCCGCCTGGGAAGCCGCCGCCTGGGAAGCCGCCGCCGGGAAACCCGCCGGCCGCGCCGCCGGGCATCGCGCCCTGCGGAGGTGTGCCGCCCGGCAACCCCCGACCACCCGGCATACCGCGCCCTCGGGGACCGGCGCCCACGGTGGCGGGACCCGCCGTGACGATCGATCCGGTGTGGCCCGTCGAGACCGTCGTGAGGCTGTATGCCGTCGGACCGGCCAGCACCGCGACGAGGGCTCCGGCGACGACCGCGAGGGCCGCCCGGCGTGGGAGCCGGGTGACGACGAGGAGGCTGACCGCGGCCGCGAGGCCGACGACGAGGACGAGTCCGCGAAGCCATTCCCCGTATGCCGTCGTGCGACCGAGCAGGACGAAGCCCCAGACCGCGGCCGCTCCCGTGGCGAGGGCGAGGGCGCCGCTGCCGATGAGGGTGTCGCGTCGCTCCCAGGCCTCGGCCGAGCCCATGCCGACGAGCGCGGCGACGGCGGGGGCGAGGGCGACGGTGTAGTACTCGTGGAAGATCCCGGCCATGAGCGAAAAGGTCAGCATCGTCACGAGGAGCCAGCCGCCCCAGACGACGTAGCCGGCGCGGCGCAGGTCGGTGCGGGGAGCGCGACCGCGCAGGGCGAGGCCGGCGACGAGCAGCACGACGGCGCTCGGGATGAGCCACGAGATCTGGCCGCCGATGGAGGCGGAGAACATGCGGCCGAGGCCGGTCTCACCCCAGCCGTTGCCGCCGCCGACGGAGCCGGTCTCGTCGCCGTTGAGCCGGCCGAGCCCGTTGTAGCCGAAGGTGAGCTCGAGGAAGGAGTTGGTCTGGCTGCCGCCGATGTAGGGGCGCATGCTCGCCGGGACGAGCTCGACGACGGCCACCCACCAGCCGGCCGAGAGGACCATCGCGGCGACGCCGGTCATGGCACCGACGATGCGGCGGCGCAGGGTGGTGTCGGCGGCGACGAGGTAGGCGATGCCGAAGAACGGCACGACGAGCAGGACCTGGAGGGTCTTGGTGAGGAAGCCGAGCCCGATGAAGACGCCGGCGACGGCCATCCAGCGGGCCGAGCCGTGCTCGATCGACCGCATCGTCGCCCATGCGCCGAGCGCCATGAGGAGGACGAGGAGGGCGTCGGGGTTGTTGAAGCGGAACATGAGGACGGCGACGGGGGTGAGCGCCATGACGGTTCCGGCGACGAGCCCCGCGGCGTGGCCATGGAGGCGGCGCACCGTCGCCGCGACGACGGCGACGGTCCCGACGCCCATGAGCACCTCCGGCAGGAGGATCGAGAACGAGCTCAACCCGAGGAGGCGCACGCTCAACGCCATCACCCAGAGGGCGGCAGGGGGCTTGTCGACCGTGATCGAGCTGCCGGCGTCGGAGGCGCCGTAGAAGAAGGCCTTCCACGACTCACTGCCGGCCTGCGCAGCGGCCGAGTAGAAGCTGTTGGCCCACCCGCTGCTCGTGAGGTTCCACGTGTAGAGCACGGCGGTGAGGGCGAGGAGACCGAGGAGGGCGGGGCGGGCCCAGGACGGGTCCTCGGAGCGACCACGCAGGAGCCGGCGGAGGCGGACCAGGTGGGCGGAGCCACGGTCGGCGGGCCGGGTCTGGGCGCGCGACGCGTCGGTCGCGTCGGCGGGGCCCGGGGAGTAGGTCAGCGCGTTCATGCCGACCACGCTCGGGCCGGCGGCTGTGCGGGTGCTGTGGTGCCGCTGTCCTGACGGACTGAGCGTCGCCCTCGGGGGTCTCAGCCGGACGAGGCGGGGAGCTCGACGGTGAAGGTCGTCGAGCCGGGCCGGCTGTCGAGGGCGACCCGGCCCCCGTGCGACTTCGAGACGGCGTCGACGATCGACAGCCCGAGCCCGGTCGACCCGCCGGCGCGGTTGCGTGCCTCGTCACCACGCGAGAAGCGCTCGAACACGCTGTCCTGCAACGTCTCCGGCACACCGGGCCCGTCATCGCTGACCGCGAGCCGGACGTGGTCGCCGTCGCGACGCAGCGAGGTGACGACGCGGGTCCCGGGAGGCGTGTGGGTGCGGGCGTTGGCGAGCAGGTTGGCGACGACCTGGTGGAGACGGGCCCGGTCGCCCGGCACCTCGACCGGCTCGTCGGGCAGGTCGAGCTCCCACACGTGGTCGGGCGCCGCGGCGTGGGCGTCCGAGACGGCGTCCATGGCGAGGAGCGAGAGGTCGACCGGCTCGCTCTCGAGGGGACGACCGGCGTCGAGCCGGGCCAGCAGCAGGAGGTCCTCGACGAGACCCTGCATCCGCAGCGACTCCGACTCGACCCGGGTGAGGGCGTGCGTCACCGACGGGGGCACGGGCTCGCGCTCACGGCGCGACAGCTCGGCGTATCCGCGGATCGAGGCGAGCGGCGTCCGCAGCTCGTGCGAGGCGTCGGCGACGAACTGGCGCACCTGCGTCTCCGACTCGTGCCGGGCCTTGAGGGCCCCCTCGACGTTGTCGAGCATGTTGTTGAGCGCCAGCCCCACCTGGCCGACCTCGGTGCGCGGGTCGGTGTCGGCGGCGGGCACGCGCTGGGCGAGGGCGACGGCGCCGGAGTCGAGCTCGAGCCGGCTCACCTGCGTCGCCGTGTGGGCGACCCGCTGGAGGGGAGCGAGGTTGCGCCGGATGAGCCACTGTCCACCGAGGGTGACCAGCGCGAGACCGGCGATGGTCGTGCCGATGACGAGTCCGAGGATCGCGTCGACGATCTTGTCGATGCCGGCCATCGGCAGTCCTGACACGACGGTGGCGCCACCCTGCCGCGCGGCGGCGACGCGGTAGTCACCCAGACCCTCGATCTCGACGGTCCGTGGCCTCGGGCCGAGACCGGCGCGGCTCAGTGCCAGGAGCTGCTGCGCCGTCAGCTCGCCGACGGTCCGCCCGCTCTCGACCCGGTTGACGAGGACCTCGCCGTCCCGGCGCACGACGAGCAGCGACTCGCCACCGCCGCCGGGGATCGGTCCGCCACTGCCGCCGCCGGGACCACGTGGCCCGCCGGCGCGCACGAGGCTCGACCTGACGTCCTGGTCGATCTGGTCTAGCAGGTGGTTCTCGAGCGCGATGACGGTGAACGTCGACGTCGCCACGGTGATGACGAGGAAGAGCCCGACCACGGCGGCGACGAGCTTCGTCGTCAGCGACCACCCGGAGGGGTCGAACCATGACCGGGTCCGAGCCACCGGAACCGGACTCGAGGGGGTCCCGGACGCCGCGGCCGGAGCCGGGGTCGTCCCGGACGTGCTCACGGTGCCGGCTTGAGGACGTAGCCCACGCCGCGCATCGTGTGGATCATCGGCTCGCGCCCGGCGTCGATCTTCTTGCGCAGGTAGGAGATGTAGAGCTCGACGACATTGGCCTGGCCGCCGAAGTCGTAGTTCCACACCCGGTCGAGGATCTGGGCCTTGGACAGCACGCGCTTGGGGTTGCGCATGAGGTAGCGCAGCAGCTCGAACTCGGTGGCCGTGAGCGCGATCTCGACGCCGCCGCGGGTCACCTCGTGGCTGTCCTCGTCCATGGTGAGGTCGCCGACCACGAGCAGCGACGAGGACTCCTCGGCGACGACGGTCGTGCGCCGCATGAGGGCACGCAGACGGGCGACGACCTCCTCGAGGCTGAACGGCTTCGTGACGTAGTCGTCGCCGCCGGCGGTGAGCCCGGCGACGCGGTCCTCGACGGCGTCCTTCGCGGTGAGGAAGAGCACCGGCACGGCGTCGTTGTCGGCACGCATCCGCCGCAGCACCTCGAGCCCGTCGAAGTCGGGAAGCATCATGTCGAGCACGACGGCGTCGGGCTGGAACTCGCGCGCGGCCTTGACCGCCTTGAGCCCGGTGCCGGCGGCGCGGACCTCCCACCCCTCGTAGCGCAGGGCCATCGACAGCAGCTCGGTGAGGTTCGACTCGTCGTCGACGACGAGGACGCGGACAGGGCTGCCGTCGGGTCGCTGAAGTCTGGCGGCGGAGGTCGGACTCGTGCTCATGGTCACCAGTAGACCGGCGCGGGCTCGGACCCGTCCATGAGTCTCCTGTGCGAATCCTGTGAGTGGAGACGCGTGCCGAGGAGGGTCAGCGCACGGTGACGAGCGGGATGTCGTGCGCGTCCGCCCAGTCCTGCCACTCGGTCGCCGGACGCGTCGCGAAGACCTCGGCGAGCCGCTCCCGGGTGAGCGACTCGGGCGCGAGGTCGACCGCCTCGGCGAGCCTGGTGACGAAGTGCGGCTCGAGCGCGGCGAGGGCGACGTGCCCCTGCGCCGCGGCATACACGTCGTAGACCGGCAGTGCGCCACCGATCGGGCCGTCGGGCGAGGTGAGCCCGTGGACGACGGGTCGCGCGAGGGCGTCGGCGACGTCGGAGAGCGCGACCTCGCGACGCGAGCCGTGTCCGGTGCGCGACCGCTCGACGAGCGCGGCGCACACCTCGGCGACGACCCGTTCGGCGCCGGCGAGGTCGACGAAGGTCGTGGCCGGCATCCGTCCGTCGCGGAGGAGGCCGGCGCCGGCCTGGTAGGTGAGGTCGTGACCGGGGACCTCCGCTCCCGCTCCGGGCTGGCCGACGACGTCGACCTGGCAGAGCCGCGTATGCCGTCCGCCCACGCTCGCGTGGTCGAGGCCGAGACGGGCGAGCGCCGACGGGCGCGAGCTCGTGACGAGCACGTCGGCCTCGCCGAGCAGGGTGTCGAGACGGGCCCGGCCCTCGTCGTCCTTGAGGTCGAGGCGCTCGACGTCCTGCCCGGCGTGCAGCTCGGCGAAGTAGGCCGGGGCGTAGGTCTCGACCGGGTCGCCCGACGGCGGCAGGACGGTCGTCGCGCTCGCCCCGAGAGAAGCCAGCCGCGCGACGGCGGCCGGCCCCGGCAGGTTGATGGCGACCGAGACGACGCGCACGCCGTCGAGCGGACCGGTCACGTCAGGCCCCGGCGTCCCCGAGCGTCCCCGACGCCGCGTGCTCCCGCAGCCACGCGGACGGGCGGAACCGCTCTCCGTAGGTGTCGGCGAGCTCGTCGGCGCGGGCGACGAAGCCGGCGAGGCCGCCCTCGAAGTTCGTCATGAACGTCGCCGGACCACCGGTGTGCGACGGGAATCCGATGCCGAAGATGCCGCCGATGTTGGCCGACGGGGTGTCGCGCAGCACGCCCTCCTCGAAGCACGCGGCGGTCTCGAGCGCCATGCGGAAGAGGTAGCGGTCCTGCAGGTCGCGCATCGGGACCTGGGTGCCGCGGGTCCAGCGCTCGCGCAGGCCGGGCCACAGCACCTTGGGCTCGCCCTCGGGGTAGTCGTACATCCCGGAGCCCGCCGCGCGGCCCCTGCGACCGAGCTCGACCATGGCGTCGATGAGCTCCTCGCCGGCCGACCGCTCGATGGTGCGTCCCTCCGCAGCCGCAGCCTTCTCGGCCTCGGTGCGGATGTGCTGCGTCAGCGTGAGCGACACCTCGTCGAGCATGGCCAGCGGCGGTGCCGGGAAGCCGGCGGTGGTGGCGGCACGCTCGACGACCATCGGGTCGACGCCCTCGGCCAGGGCGTTGGCGCCCTCGACGATGAGCGTCCCGAAGACCCGGCTCGTGAAGAAACCGCGGCCGTCGCCGACGACGACCGGGATCTTGCGGATCTGCTGGACGAGGTCGATCGCACGGGCCGTCGCCTCGTCGGAGGTGTGCTCACCGCGGATGATCTCGACGAGCTTCATGCGATCGACCGGGCTGAAGAAGTGCAGCCCGATGAGGGCCGTCGACCGGCTGCTGAACCCCTGGAGCCCGGTGATCGGCAGCGTCGACGTGTTGGAGCAGAGGAGGGCGTCGGGCCCGACGACCGCCTCGGCCTCGGCGAAGACCTTGGCCTTGAGATCCTGGTCCTCGAAGACCGCCTCGACGACGACGTCGACCCCGGCGAGGTCGGCGGCGTCAGCAGTCGGGGTGATGCGGGCGAGGACCGCGTCTCGCTCGTCCTCACTCAGCCGGCCCTTGGCGACCTTGGCGTCGAGCAGTGCGGCCGTGTGCGCCTTGCCCTTCTCGGCGCCCTCGAGCCTCACGTCCTTGAGGACGACGTCGATGCCCGAGGTGGCGCAGGCGTGGGCGATGCCGGCGCCCATCATGCCGGCGCCGAGGATGCCGACCCGGGTGACGCGGCGCCTCTCGACGCCCGCCGGCCGCAGCGCGCCGCTGTTGATGGCCTGGAGGTCGAAGAAGAACGCCTGGATCATCGCCGTCGACTCGCGACCCGCCGCTAGCCCGGCGAAGTAGCGGGACTCGATCCGGCTCGCGGTGTCGACGTCGACCTGGGCGCCCTCGACGGCGGCGGAGAGGATGGCGCGGGGCGACCGGACCGGGCTGCCCTTGAGCTGCTTGCGCAGGGTGGCCGGGAAGGCCGGGAGGTTCGCGGCGAACGCCGGGGTCGTCGGCGTGCCACCGGGGATCCGGAAGCCCTTGACGTCCCACGGCTGCGTCGCGGCACCCTCGTCCCCGGCGTGGTCGCGGACCCACTGCTTGGCCGCGGGCACGAGCTCCTCGCGCGTGGCGACGAGCTCGTCGACGACGCCCTTGGCGTGGGCCTCGGCCGGGGTGCGCTGCTGGCCCTCGAGCAGCCAGTCCATGAGCGCCTCCGAGATGCCGAGCATCCGCACGAGCCGGGTGACGCCACCGCCGCCGGGCAGGAGGCCGAGGGTCACCTCGGGCAGCCCGAGCTTGACGCGGTCGTCGTCGACGGCGATGCGGTGGTGGCACGCGAGCGCGATCTCGAGGCCGCCGCCGAGGGCCGTGCCGTTGATGGCGGCGACGACCGGCCGGCCGAGGCGCTCGAGGCGGCGCAGCTGGGCCTTGATCGCCTCGACCTCCTCGAAGGTCTCGCCGACGGTCTCGGGCGTCACCTTCTGGAGGTCGGTGAGGTTGCCGCCGGCGAAGAAGGTCTTCTTGCCCGAGGTGAGCACGACGCCGGTGATCTCGTCGCGCTCGGCCTCGAGCCGGTCGACGGTCTCGCCCATCGCGGCCTTGTATGCCGTGTTCATGGTGTTGGCGCCCGCGTCCGGGTCGTCCATCGTCAGGGTGACAATGCCCTCGTCGTCACGCTCGTAGCGGATCATGCTGTCGCTCATGGGATCTGGGGTTCCTGTCGGGAGTTCAGGCAGTTCAGGGAGTTCAGGCGGGGCAGGGAGGCTGACCAGCGCGGTCAGACGCGCTCGACGACGGTGGCGATGCCCATGCCGGCGCCGATGCACAGGGTGGCGATGCCGCGCTCGAGGTCGCGGCGCTCGAGCTCGTCGACGAGCGTGCCGAGGACCATCGCGCCGGTGGCGCCGAGCGGGTGGCCCATGGCGATGGCGCCGCCGTTGACGTTGGTCTGCTCCTCGCTCCAGCCCATGTCGCGCATGAGCTTGAGGGCGACGGCGGCGAAGGCCTCGTTGATCTCGACGAGGTCGATGTCCTTGGCGGTCATGCCGACGCGGTCGAGGGCCTTGCGGCAGGCCGGTGCGGGCCCGGTGAGCATGATCGTGGGCTCGGAGCCGACGACGGCGGTCGAGACGATGCGTGCCCGGGGCGTGAGACCCATCTCCCGCCCGATCTCCTCGGTGCCGATGAGCAGCAGGGCGGCGCCGTCGACGATGCCCGAGGAGTTGCCGGCGTGGTGGACGTGGTCGATCCGGTCGACGGCGGGGTACTTCTCCGTCGCGACGAAGTCGAAGCCGCCCTTGTCGCCGATGGCGGCGAACGACGGGCGGAGCGCGGAGAGCGACTCGACGGTCGTGTCGGGGCGGATCGTCTCGTCGCGGTCGAGCACGGTGAGCCCGTTGGCGTCCTTGACGGGGACGACCGAGCGGTCGAAGTGGCCCGCCTCCCACGCGGCGGCGGCGCGGGCGTGGGACTGGGCTGCGAAGCGGTCCACCTCGGCGCGGTCGTAGCCCTCGAGGGTGGCGATGAGGTCGGCGCCGATGCCCTGCGGCACGAAGTCGGTGGCGAGCGCCGTCGCCGGGTCCATCGCCCAGGCGCCGCCGTCGCTGCCCATAGGCACCCGCGACATCGACTCGACGCCGCCGGCGAGGATGAGGTCCTCGAAGCCGGAGCGAACCCGGGACGCGGCCTGGTTGACCGCCTCGAGGCCGGAGCCGCAGAACCGGTTCACCTGGACGCCGGCCACGGGCTCGGGCAGGCCGGCATACATCGCGGCGACGCGGGGGAGGACCGCTCCCTGGTCGCCGACCGGCGAGACGATGCCGAGGACGACGTCGTCGACCTGCGCGGTGTCGAGACCGGGGTTGCGCTCGCGGAGGGCGTCGATGAGGCCGGTCACGAGGTCGATCGGCTTGACCTCGTGGAGGGCTCCGGACGACTTGCCGCGTCCGCGCGGGGTGCGGAGGGCGTCGTAGATGACGGCCTGGGGTTGCTCGGGCATGGACCGGCTCCTTCGAGGGCGCGCGAGAGGGTTCGCCCAGCACGATACGCAGCCGAACCGGCCGGTAACCACCGTCCCCGTGCGTCGCTCGTCACGTCGGGCGCGGCCGGCGCCCGCCGCCCGGATGCCCTCACGTGGAGCAGGTCAGCGGCGGCACTCCAGGTCGTCGAGGTCGACGGCCGCCGCCATGGCGGCGTAACCCGCGTCGCCCGGGTGCAGGTGGTCACCGCTGTCGTAGGCGGGCAGCATGCGTGTCGGGCGCTGCGGGTCGCGGATGGCGGCGTCGAAGTCGACGACCGCGTCGAACTCGCCGGTCGTGCGGATCCACTGGTTGACCTGGACGCGGATCGCCTCGCGCTGCGCCGACCAGCGGCTGCCGCCCTCCCACGGGAGGATGGTGCCGCCGACGATGCAGATGCCGCGCGCGTGTGCGCGGGCCGCGAGCTGGCGGTAGGCGTTGATGAGGTCGGCCGGCTTCGTCGCGAAGTCCCAGCGCAGGTCGTTGACGCCCTCGAGGACGACGACGGTGCCGACGCCCGGCTGGGCGAGGACGTCGCGGTCGAAGCGGGCCAGCGCGCTGACGCCGGATCCGTCGGCGAGGACGCGGTTGCCCGAGATGCCCTCGTTCATCACGCCGAGCTGGAGCGGGGCCGGCTGGGCGAGGACGCGGTCGGCGAGGACGTCGGGCCAGCGGCGGTTGGCGCTCGTCGTCGACTTGTCGCCGTCGGTGATCGAGTCGCCGAGCGTGACGACCGTGTCGACCTGGTGCGGCGCCTCCACGACGGCCGACTCGACCCACGCCCAGCTCGTCGTCGCGGTGGGGAAGGCCTCGGCGCTCTCGTCGGCCGCGTGGTCACCCGAGGTCGAGACCCAGCTGGTCTGGTGCGCGAGCTTGTGCCCGCTCACGGTGCCGGCGTCGCCGACGACGTGGATGCTCACGGCGAGCGTGGACTGCGCGGGCAGGTCGCCCGGCAGCGGGTCGCTCAGCACCTCGGCGCCGACGGGGACGGTGACCGACGTGCTCTCGCCGAAGGTCAGCTGCCGGTTCGTGCCGGGCTCGACCGTCGCCCCGGCGGCGGAGCGGCCGACCCACACGGAGTCGAAGGTCACCGGCACCGACCCGAAGGCGTTGGAGAGCGAGATCCGCAGCCCCGAGCCGCCGACACTGGTGTGGACGATGTTGCGCACGGTCTGGTCGCTGAGTGCGAACGCCGTCGTGTCGACCGCGGTCGCCCACGTCCCGACCTGCGTCGTCGGTGCGCCCGCGACGGCCGGGGCCGACTGGGGCGGCAGGGCGACGGCGGCGGTCGTCGCGACCGCCGCGGCACCGGCGACGAGGGTGGTCCGGGAGCTGCGGAGGAAACTCACAGGAGAAGTACACCCCGATGTATGCCGTCCCGCCACCGGAACGCTCGTCGCGCACCCTTGCGTCCGCAACTGTGGTGGCCAGGGCGTCATGGTGCCGGACGCAAGGGGAGGGTGACGGCATACGAGGGCTTGCGTCCGGCAAGGTGGCTGCCAGGGCGGCAGGTTGCCGGACGCAACGGAGGCGCCGCCCCCCCGCACCCGGGCGG
>JAUZVC010000005.1:0-98211 GCA_031844405.1 Rothia sp. ARF10 | reverse complement strand
CGGCTCGCTGCTGGTGTGGTCCCCTCCATGAACCCAACCTACGAGCCCTCACCGACAGTCGCGTCGGCATGAATACCGCTGCAGCACAGTGTTATTCACTGCGCTGTATGGTTCGAGACCCGCCAGTCACACCGGTCGCAGGCGTTGCGCTGCAGGTGGGAAAGTCGCGCTCGAAAATGGATGGGCATACAAGGCGCCCTGGGGCGGATCGGCCGTGTCCGCGTCAGCGACGGGCGTGCGACCGCGCGCCACCCACGATGACGCACGCAGTCCCCGCCAGACCGGCGAGAGCCACTGCAATGCCAGCCGCGGCGATGAACATCCCGCCCGCCAGCCAACCGAACGCGTAGGTCGCAACGCCGAGCACCGCGACCACAGCGGCCAGCCGGAGAGCGTGTCGGTCCACGGTGCCTTCCGAGGTGGGGAAGCGGGCTCGTCCGAAGCCTCGCAGGGCTCAGATCCTCCCAGACGAAGACACGGCTCAGGTGCGGATGCGGCGACCCGCGACGACGACGAGCGTCGCGACCGCAGCCGTGCCGCACCACATCGCCACGAACGCCGGCACGTCCTCACCGGCTCGCGTGTGCAGTGCAGCGAAGACCGCACCCGTCGCCGCGATCCCGATGACCGAGCCGAGCACGTCCGACAGCTGCAGCGACGACGACGCCGACCCGTGGTCGGCCGGGGGAGTCAGTGAGAGAGCGAGCACTGACAGGCTCGCCGTCCCGAGCCCCATGCCCAACCCGGCGACGGCCAGCGGCAGAGCCACGAACCACGGCCACCAGCCCGCCCACGTCACCAGAACCACCCCCGCGAGACCCACCGCCAGCGTCGCCCCGCCGAGCACCACCAACCGGTCGCGCCGCCCCGCGAAGGCGTCCCGCCCCTGCACCCACGACCCGAGCGACCAGCCGATCGACCCGATGGCGAGCAGCGACCCCGCCTGCGCCAAGGTGAGGCCACGCTCGCCGGTGAGCATCAGGGGGACGTAGGTGATCGTTCCGAAGAAGGCGCACGGCAGGAAGAACCGGCTGAGCATCACCGACGGCAGCCCGCGCCGCAGCGTGAACATCCCCGCCGGCAGCAGCCGCGGCGCGCACAGGACCACGCCCAACAGTCCGATCAACCCGCCCACGGTGCGCGGCGACCACTCGAGCTCGAGCTCGTGCGTGCCCCACTGCATGAGCCCGGCCGACACCGCGATCCCCAGTCCGAGCCACGCGGCCCGGACGTGCGCCCGGTGGTCGCGGCTCGTCGCCTCGAGCCCGGCGTCCGCCGCCCGGATCTGGCCGCGTCGCAGCACAAGCACGACCAGCGCCACGGCGACCGGCGCCACGACCATCCAGAAGACCCACCGCCACGACCAGGTGGACGTCACCCAGCCGGCGATGACCGGCCCGACGAGCGAGGGCAGTACCCACGCGGCGCTGATCACGCTGAACACCTTGGGGCGCAACGCCTCGGGGTAGGCCCGTCCGATGACGACGAACCCCGCCACGAACGTCAGCCCGGCACCCAGCCCCGCCACCGCACGCCCGGCCAGGAAGACCGAGAACTCCGTCGCCCCGCCACACAACCCGCAGCCCAGGGCGAAGAGCACCTGCCCGGCGAGCAGCGACGGCAGCGCGCCCGACCGGTCGCACCACACCCCGGCGAGCACGATCCCGAGCAGCTGCGTGGTGAGCATGACCGAGAACGCGAGCCCGTAGGAGCGCACCGCGTCGAGCTCGACGGCGACCTCGGGCATCGCCGTCGACACCGCCATCGACTCGAAGGCGATGACGGTGATGAGGGCGACGATGGCGAAGGTCAGGGCGGCGAACTCCGACCCGAACAACCCACCACCCCGGCGCTGCTCGACCCCCGTCTCGGCCAGTCCCCGTGTGCTCACTCGGTCACGCTACGCGAGGGGGCACCACGGTCAGACAGCCGGACCCAACGGGTGGCCGCGCTCGGCGAGGACGTCGCGCAGCACGTCGATGTGGTCGGTGATGATGCCGTCCACGCCGAGGTCGAGGAGCCGGTGCATCTCCTCCGCGTCCTCCTTGCTCCACGTGTAGAACCACACGTGCACCTGCTTGCCCAGCCGGTGCGCCGCCCGCACCACTCCCGGCGTGAGCAGGGTGAGCTCACGCCCACGCGTCCGGTGCGTGGCCGGGATCTGGAGCACCGGCGCAGGGGTGTGCAGCCACCGGGACAGCAGCCCGGGGGCGTAGCGCATCAACCCGGCCCCGACCTGCCCCGCGGCCGTCGCGAGGCCGGGGCCGAGGGCCCGCCGCGCGGCGCGCAGGCGGCGTTCGCTGAACGACCCCACGCACACCCGCTCGACCGCGTTGTGCGCGCGGATGATCTCGATGGTCGGCTCGAGCGCCGCGTCGGCCTTGATGTCGATGCTCAGCCGCGAGTCGGGGAACTCCTCGAGCAGCTCGGTGAGCAGCGGCACGGTGTCGGTGCCGTTGATCCGCGCCTCGCGCACTGCGGCATACGGGAGGTCGACGATGGCGCCCTCGACGTCGGTGACGCGGTCGAGGCGCTTGTCGTGGAAGGCGACGAGATGTCGGTCGGACGTCGCGTGGACATCCGTCTCGAGGTAGCGATAGCCCATCTTCACCGCCTCACGGAAGGCCCTCACCGTGTTCTCGAGCCCGACGCTCGGCGCATAGCCCGGACCGCCACGGTGGGCCATCGCGATCGGTCCGCCGTGGTCGAAGTAGGCGAAGTCCCGCGCGCGTGCCATCGCTCAGAGCCTGGCCCACACGGCGACGTCGGTCGGGACGAGCCCGTCCGCGGTGAGGTCGCCCGACGAGTGGGTCACCGTCGCGCCCTCGGGCAGGGCCACGGCGTCGGGACCGAGGTTGGCGAGCACCAGGGTTCGCCGAGAGTCATCACGCGATGCGTTGACGATCGCCACCACGTCACCACCCGACAGCGAGTGCCACGACGCCGACCCCAGACCCATCCGGTCGGCCCGACGGGTCGCCAGCAGCGACCGGTAGAGCTCGAGGGTCGAGCCCTCGACGCCCGCCTGCTGGTCCACGGCATACGCGCCGTAGGACTCCGGCTGCGGCAGCCAGGTCGCGTCCGAAGGACCGAAACCCAGGCTCGGCGCGTCGCGCACCCACGGGATCGGTACGCGGCAGCCGTCGCGGCCGATCTCCTTGCCCTCGGTGCGGTGGAAGGTCGGGTCCTGACGGAACTCGTGCGGCATGTCGGTCGACTCCGGGAGCCCGAGCTCCTCGCCCTGGTAGACGTAGGAGCTGCCGGGCAGCCCGAGCATGAGCATCGTCGCGGCCCGGGCGCGCCGCAGCCCGAGCTCGGCGTCGGGCTGTGCCCGGTCGGCGGAGATGCCGTTGGGGCGGGGGAGCGACTGGTCGAGCCCGAGGCGGGAGGCGTGCCGGACGACGTCGTGGTTCGAGAGCACCCACGTCGTCGGCGCGCCGACGTTGTCGTTCTCGCGGAACGACGTCGTGATCGACTCGCGCAGCGGACCGGCGGCCCAGTGCGTGTCGAGGAAGTCGAAGTTGAACGCCTGGTGCATCTCGTCGCTGCGCACGTACTTCGCGAGCCGGCTCTCGGGCTTGACCCACGCCTCGGCGCACAGGATGCGGTCGGGCGCCGGCTGGGCGTCGAGGACCGAGCGCCAGCGGCGGTAGATGTCGTGCACTCCGTCCTGGTCCCACATCGGCGGGCGCGGGCCCGCGCCGGTCTCGTGGATCCGCGCGGACTCCTCGTGCGAGGGCGGCAGGGCGGCCTCGGCGCTCATGTCGCTCGCGTCGAGCATCTGGATCGGGCCGTGCCAGTCGGGCAGGCCGTCCTCCTTGACGAGTCCGTGGGCGACGTCGACCCGGAAGCCGTCGACGCCGCGGTCGCACCAGAACTCGAGGATCGAGGCGAACTCGTCGCCCACCTCGGGGTTGTTCCAGTCGTAGTCGGGCTGGGTCGTGTCGAAGATGTGGAGGTACCACTCGCCGGGTGTCCCGTCGGCCTCCGTGACGCGCGTCCAGCCCTCACCGCCGAAGACGGACGGCCAGTTGTTGGGCGGCTCCTCGCCGCCGGCGCCCTTGCCCTCGCGGAAGATGTAGCGAGCACGCTCCGGGCTGCCCGGCCCGGCCGCCAGCGCCGCCTTGAACCACTCGTGCTCGCTCGAGGAGTGGTTGGGGACGAGGTCGACGAGCACCTTGAGCCCGAGACCGTGCGCGGTCGAGATGAGGACGTCGGCGTCGGAGAGCGAGCCGAAGACGGGGTCGATGTCGCGGTAGTCGGCGACGTCGTAGCCGGCGTCGTTCATCGGCGAGACGTAGAACGGCGACAGCCAGATCGCGTCGACACCGAGGTCGTGCAGGTAGGGCAGCCGCGCCGTGATGCCGGGCAGGTCACCGATGCCGTCGCCGTCGGAGTCCGCCCACGAGCGTGGGTAGATCTGGTAGATCACCGCGTCGCGCCACCAGGGCGCATCGGCGGGGTCGGCGGCGTGGAGGAGCTCGGTGGACGTGGCGTCAGGTGTCGTCTGGGTCACACAACCCATCGTTGCGTATGCCGTCCGCCCCTCCAACTCGCAGCGCTCACCTTTCGGACGCGCTTGCGTCCGGCGACATGACGGCGGGGCGACCACCGTTGCGGACGCAGGCACACGGCAGACGACAACGTCCGGCGAGATGACGGCGGGCAGCCACGGTTGCGGACGCAGGCGTCAGGGGAGGGGGTGGACGCGCTCGCGGTGGTCGTCGGTGCGCCCGTGCAGCGGGCAGGGCTGACGGGGGTCGCGGGGGCAGAGCACCCACACCTCGTCGGCCCGGACGTGCCAGAGCCGCCACGGCGACCCGCCCGTCACGTCCTCCACCGTGATCGCGCTGCCGCCCCGCGACCCCGGTCCGGGATAGACCTCCAGCCCCCGCGCGAGCCCCTCGTCGGAGACCACCGAGGCGAGCCCGACGGCATACAGGGCGCGCCCGTGGTACGCCGGGACGGTCGAGTCGAAGACGACGAGGCTGACGTCCGGCCGCGCGGCGAGGTTGGCCGAGTGGCGCGACGACTCGCTCGACACCCACCAGTAGTCGGCCAGCCCGTCGGCGGCGAAGTAGACCGGTGAGGTCCACGGCCGCCCGTCCCGCCCGACAGAGCCGAGGGTGACGTAGCGGTTCTGCTCGAGCAGCGCGTGGGCGTGCTCGACGAGGTCAGGGGTGTCCACACCCCAGTCCTACCGCGGCTCAGAGGGTCGCGCGGCCCTCGGGGGCGGGGCCGGCCGCCTCGTCGGTGTTGACGAGCATGTGCGCTGCGCGCATGAAGTAGTCCCGCATGGCCTCGGCGTGGGCCTCGTCGAGGTCGAGGGTGTCCATGGCGGTGAGCATGTGGCGCATCCAGCGGTCACGCATGTCGAGCGTCACCGGGTAGGGCGCGTGCCGCATCCGCAGCCGCGGATGGCCCCGCTCCTGGCTGTAGGCGTTCGGCCCGCCGAAGTACTGCTCGAGGAACATCCGCAGGCGGCGCTCGGCCGGGCCGAGGTCCTCCTCGGGGTAGAGCGCCCGCAGCTCGCGGTCACCGGCCACCCCGACGTAGAACTCGTGCACGAGCTTCTCGAACGTCGCCGCTCCGCCGACCTCGTCGTAGAAGCTCATGCTCTGCCTCCGGTCCCTGTTCCGAACCCGCCGTAGCCGAACGGCCCGACCGGCGGTGCCTTGACCCCGGCCTCGTCGAGCGCCGACTTGAGCCGCTGGCGCAGCTCGCGCTGGACCTCCACCTTCGCACCCGGCGAGGTCTCGGCGAGGACCCGGATCGTCATCGTCTGGCCGGTGATCGACTCGACGCCGGCGACCGTGGGTGCGTCGAGCAGCTTGCCGTCCCACGCCTCGTCCCGGTCCATCGCCTCTCCGGCCTCGCGCAGGACCGCAGTCACCCGCGCGACGTCCTCGTCGTAGGCAACGGGCACGTCGACGATCGCGGTCGCCCGGTGCTGGCTGAGGTTGCCGATGCGCAGGACCTCGCCGTTGCGGACGTACCAGGTGACCCCGTCGGCGTCCCGCAGCCGGGTCACCCGCAGCGAGACCTCCTCGACGGTCCCGACGGCCTCGCCGGTGTCGACGACGTCGCCGACGCCGTACTGGTCCTCGAGGATCATGAAGATCCCGGAGAGGAAGTCCTTGACCAGGCTCTGTGCGCCGAAGCCCAGCGCGACGCCGCCGACCCCCGCCGAGGCGAGGAGCGGGCCGAGCGGGATGCCGACGAGGTCCATGACCGTGAGCGTGGCGATGAGCCCGACGACGAACGTCACGACGCTGCGAAGCAGCGATCCGAGGGTCGCCATCCGCTGCTGGTGGCGCGCCCTCGCCTGGCCGGTGGCCTGGGCCCAGATCCGCCCGGCGCGCGACGCGTCGGCGTCCTCGTGCCGGGTGCTCGTGCGCTCCGTCATCGTCCGCACGACGCGGGCGATGAGCCGGTGCAGCAACCAGCGCACGACGAGCGCGAGGACGATCGTCAGCAGGATCCGCAGGCCGTCGGTGAGGAGCCAGTCCTGCACCCGCTCGGCGGTCAGCAAGGTCGTGTTGAGGTCGAGATCGGTCATCCCTGTGCGTCACGCTCCTGAGCGGCGAGGGCTCGGGTGATGGGGTCGCGGTTCTCGGCGACGAGGCGGCGCAGCGCGTCCGGGGCATCCCGGTTGGCGTCGAGCCACGCCTGGGTGGCGTCGCGCAGCTCTGCGGTCGCGAGGCCGCGCGGGTAGAACCCGGCGACGATCGACTCGATGAGGGCCATCGAGCCCTTGTCCTGCACGGTGCCGAGCACCTCGTGGTAGCGCGTGACGAAGGGCTCGAGCGCGCTCACGTCACCGAGGCGGCCGAAGCCGAGGCCGTAGGCGTCGACGATCGAGTTCGACAGCCCGTCCTCGGTGACGGCGGCCTTCCACGCGGCCTCCTTGGCCTCGACCGTCGGCACCGACGCCCGGGCGCGGGCAGCGCGCTCCTGGCCGGTGGCGGTGGGGTCGCGGTCCAGCTCGGCCTCGACCTCACCGTCCTCGAGGGCGTTCGCGCCGGCGAGACCGGTGAGGAGCGTCCAGCGCATGTCGGTGTCGAGGGCGAGGCCCTCGAGCACCTCCGTGCCCTCGAGCAGACCCCGAAGGTATGCCGTGTCGTCGCCCGTCGTCGTCATGCCGGCCGCCGCCGTGACGAGCTGGAGCTGCGCGTCGCTGCCCGGCTCGGCGGAGCGGGCGATCTCCCAGAGTCGCGCCAGGGTCGCGCGACGGGTCTCGTCGCGGTACTCCGGTGCCGTGTAGAGGTTGACGGCCGTGGCGAGCTGCGCGAGGAGCGTGCGCAGCAGCGTCGAGTCGGACTCGCCGGGCAGCACCTCGAGGACGAGCTCGGCGAAGGTCCGGGCGCTCATCTCGGCGTCGCGCGTCATGTCCCACGCGGAGGCGAGGACGAGCGACTTCGGCAGCGAGCTCTCGAAGGCGCGGATGTACTCGATCGCAGTGGAGAGGGAGCGCTCGTCGAGGCGCAGCTTCGCGTAGGTGAGGTCGTCGTCGTTGACGAGGACGAGGTCGGGCTGCGAACGGCCGATGAGCTCGCGGACCTCGGTCCGCTCACCGGTGAGGTCGACCTCGAGGCGGTGGGTGCGCACGAGGCGAGGGGCCGCGTCACCCAGCTCGACGGCATACAGGCCGATCGCGAGGCGGTGCGGGCGGATCGTCTCGAAGCCCTCGGCGTAGGTCTGCTCGATCACCGCGCTCGAGATCCGGCCGCGGTCGTCGACCTCGATGACCGGGCGCAGCGTGTTGACCCCGGCGGTCTCGAGCCAGGCCTTGCTCCAGGTGCGCAGGTCGCGACCCGACGTCGCCTCGAGCTCGTCGAGGAGGTCGTCGAGGGTCGTGTTGCCCCACTGGTGCTTGGCGAAGTAGGCGCGCAGGCCGTCGCGGAACGGCTCGCGCCCGACGTAGGCGACGAGCTGCTTGAGGACGGACGCGCCCTTGGCGTAGGTGATGCCGTCGAAGTTGACCTCGACGTCCTCGAGGTCGCGGATCGGGGCGACGATCGGGTGCGTGGACGAGAGCTGGTCCTGGCGGTAGGCCCAGTCCTTCTCGTGGGTGCCGAAGGTCGTCCACGCCTCGGTCCACTCGGTGGCCTCGGCCTGGCAGGTCGTCGAGGCCCACTCGGCGAAGGACTCGTTGAGCCAGAGGTCGTTCCACCACTTCATCGTCACGAGGTTGCCGAACCACATGTGCGCGAGCTCGTGCAGCACGGTGAGGGCGCGGCGCTCGACGATCGCGTCGGTGACCTTGGAGCGGAAGACGTACATCTCGTTGAACGTCACACAGCCGGCGTTCTCCATCGCGCCCATGTTGTATTCCGGCGTGAAGATCTGGTCGTACTTCTCGAACGGGTAGGGCTGGTCGAACTCGGCCTCGAAGAACGCGAACCCGCGCTTGGTGAGGTCGAAGAGGTTTTCCGCGTCGAGGAACTGCGTGAGCGACTTGCGGCAGAAGATGCCCAGGGGGATCTCGCCCTTGCGGCTCGTCAGGGTGTCGCGCACGACGTCGTAGGGGCCGGCGACGAGCGCGGTGATGTAGCTCGAGATCGGCTGCGTCGGTGCGAAGACCCACGTGGCGACGCCGTCGCGGGCGGTCGCGCTCGGCTCGGGCGTGGGGGAGTTGGAGAGCACCTGCCAGTGGCTCGGCGCGGTCACCGTGAACGAGAACCGCGCCTTGAGGTCGGGCTGCTCGAACACGGGGTACATGCGGCGGCTGTCGGGCACCTCGAACTGGCTGTAGAGGTAGACCTCGCCGTCGACCGGGTCGACGAAGCGGTGCAGCCCCTCACCCGTGTTCATGTAGCGGCCGGTGGCCTCGATGCGCAGCTCGTTGCTCGCCGCGAGCCCCTCGACGGCGATCCGGTTCCCGTCGTATGCCGTCTCGACCACTTCGCCGTTGAGCGTCACCTTCTCGACGGACGCACCGAGGAAGTCGACGAAGGTCGACGCGCCTTCGGTGGCGGAGAAGGTGATGGTGCTCGTCGTGGCGAACGTCGACTCCGACGTCGTGAGGTCGAGCTCGACGGCGTACGCCTCGACCGACACGAGCGCTGCGCGCTCCTCGGCCTCGACGCGGGTGAGGTTCTTGCCGGGCACGGGGGACTCTCCTGGGTCTGCAGGGGCGTGGGGGAGGGTGTTCTCGGTCCCGTCATCCTCGCACGCGACCTCGGCGTCTCCGGGGGCCCGGGTGGGTGGCACGATGAGGCCATGAGCGACGAGCAGCGCAACACCGCCGACTTCTGGTTCGACCCCCTGTGCCCGTGGGCGTGGATGACGTCACGCTGGATGGGCGAGGTCGAGCAGATCCGTCCGGTCGACGTCACCTGGCACCCGTTCAGCCTCGCCGTCCTCAACGAAGGCCGTGACCTCCCCGAGGAGTACCGCGCGCTCATGGACCGTGGCTGGGGTCCGGCCCGCGTCGTCACCGCCGCGCGCGAGCTGCACGGCCAAGAGGTCGTCAAGCCGCTCTATGACGCCATCGGCACGGCGATCCACCCCGGTGGCACCGAGGACTACGACGAGGCCATCAAGGCCGGGCTCGAGGAGGCCGGACTGCCCGCGGACCTCGCCCGCTTCGCCCACACGGACGACTACGACGAGCAGATGCGCGCCTCGACCCAGAAGGCGCTCGACCTCGTGGGCGACGACGTCGGCACGCCGGTCGTCGCCGTGGAGGGCACTGCCTTCTTCGGCCCCGTCGTCACCCCTGCCCCCAAGGGCGAGGACGCCGGCCGGCTCTGGGACGGCTGCGTGGCCGTCGCCGCCACCCCCGGCTTCTTCGAGATCAAGCGCAGCCGCACCGCCGGCCCTCAGTTCGACTGACCCACCCCACCCCACCTCGACCGACGACGTTCGACACAGGAGCACCCGACGACATGCGCGTTCACATCGGCGGCGACCACGCGGCATACGACCTCCAGAAGGACCTCATCACCTTCCTCGAGGCCGAGGGCCACGACGTGGTCGACCACGGCCCGTTCGAGCTCGACCCCGTCGACGACTACCCCGTCTTCGTGCTGCGGGCCGCGAAGGCGGTAGCAGAGGACCCCGACTCGCTCGGCATCGTCCTCGGCGGGTCCGGCAACGGCGAGCAGATGGCCGCCAACAAGGTGGCCGGCGTGCGTGCCGCGCTCTGCTACAACGACGAGCTCGCCCAGCTCGCCCGCGAGCACAACGACGCGCGCGTCATCTCCATCGGTGCGCGCATGGCGACGGCCCTCGAGGCCCGCTCCATGGTGCGCACCTTCCTCGAGACGCCGTTCTCGGGTGAGCCGCGACACCAGCGGCGGATCGACATGGTCACCGCCTACGAGAGGGACGGCACACTGCCCGACCTGCCGTGACGTGGCACCCCTGACGTGCGGCATACCACAACCCGTTACCCCAAAGGGGGTATGCCGGGTGGTGATGCTCGGTTAATGTGAGTCGAGCAGGACCCACGACAGGAGAATGACTGGTGGCTACGGACGTCACCGTCCTCGTGCGCAGGAGACCGATCACGGTCGCGCGGCGCTTCTACTCCTACGTCCTGACGGGTCCTCGTCGGGACTGGGTGGTCTTCACCCTCTTCTTCACGGCGGCCGCGGTGCTGGTGAGCCTCATGCTCGCCTACCCGGGCCGCTTCCCACCGGTGACGATCGCGCCGCTCATCCTGGTGAGCGGGCTCTACCTTCCCAACCGGCAGCTCGTCGGGCTCTTCGTCTTCATCGCCATCGGGCTCAGCCTCGTCGTCCCGAAGCTGTCGGTGTCGGCCTCGACGAAGGCCGTCATGCTCACCGCCTACTCGTTGCTCATGCTCATGATGCTCGTCGTCTCGGCCTCGCGGGTCCGCGTCGGCTCCATCGGGTTCCACGGCGAGGACCTCCTCGTCGAGCTGCGCGACCGCCTGGCGCGCGCGGCCCGCATCCCCGCCCTCCCGCTGGGGTGGACGGCCGAGTCGGCCGTCCTCTCGGCCCACGGCGAGGGCTTCTCCGGTGACTTCATGGTCGTCGAGTCCACCCACGGCGGACGCCACCTCGAGGTGGCCCTCGTCGACGTGAGCGGCAAGGGTCGCGAGGCCGGCACGCGCTCGCTCCTGCTCTCGGGCGCCCTGGGTGCGTTGCTCGGCTCGCTCGCCCCGAGCGCCTTCCTCTCCGCGGCCAACAGCTACCTCGTGCGCCAGGGCTGGGAGGAGGGCTTCGCGACCGCGGTCCACCTCGACATCAACCTCGACACGGGCGACTACACCATCGGTAATGCGGGCCACCCCGCTCCGGTCCGCTGGTCCAACGGCGCGGGAACCTGGCAGGTGCTCGAGGGCGGTCGCGGTCCGGTGCTCGGCATCATGAACGGCGTCAACTTCCCGCGCACGAGCGGCACGCTGGCGATGGGCGACGCGCTCCTGCTCTACTCCGACGGCATCATCGAGTCCCGTCGCCACGACCTCACCGAGGGCACCGACCGCATGCTCGGTGCCGCCGCCGATGCGATGGTGCGACGTGAGTCGGTCGTGGATGCCGTTGTGTCACAGGCACGTTCGGGCGAGGCCGACGACCGCGCAGTCTTCTCCATCGCCCGTCGCTGACCTCCTCGCCCCATCGCGGATCGACGAGTCGGCCACGCGATCCCGGCCGCGTCGCGCCGTCGGGGTGGGACGTGCCCCACGTCGCGGTTAGCCTCGGTGTCGTGTCCTCCTCCCGACCGGTCCTCCAGCACACACCGCGCGAGGGCGTGCGCACCTTCACCCCGCGGTGGCGGACCTCGCCCCTCACTGCCGAGCGCATGGAACGCCTGCTGCCCCGCCATGCCATCCCCGGCGAGGGCCCGCTCGACCCCCCGGCCTGGTTCGGGCGCAGCGCGCCGGTCGTCCTCGAGATCGGCTCCGGCCACGGCGCCGCAGCCGTCGCCTACGCCGCCGCCCACCCGGAGCACGACGTCGTCGCGGTCGAGGTCCACGTCCCCGGCGTGGCCCGGATGCTCGCCGCGGCGGAGCCGCTGGGCCTGACGAACCTGTGGGTCGAGCGCGGTGACGCCGTGCCGCTGCTCACCTCTCGTGTGCCGAGCGACTCGCTGGCCGCGGTGCACCTCTTCTTCCCGGACCCGTGGCCCAAGGCCAAGCACGCCAAGCGCCGGTTCGTGCAGCAGCACACGCTCACCCTGCTCGCCGACCGCCTCGCACCGGGTGGGGTCCTGCGGATCGCCACCGACCACGCCGTCTACGCCGAGCACGTGCGTGAGCAGGTGGCCGCCCACGGCGGGTGGGACGTCGTCGAGGGGGCGCGGCCGGCGTGGCGTCCGCAGGACGGGTTCGAGGCCAAGGGCCTGGCCGCAGGCCGGACGGTGGCGGAGTTCTCGCTCACGCCGCGCTGAGCCGGACGACCATGCTGTCGGGGTAGCCAGATTCGAACTGGCGACCTTCCGCTCCCAAAGCGGACGCGCTACCAAGCTGCGCCATACCCCGCGTCCCGCGGTTCGAGGCAGGGCGACACGAGCAGTGACGGCCGATTTCGGTTCCCGCGAGGGCGGCCACTAGGCTAACCCCTGCTCCGAGCCGGACGGTCCACGCCGTTCCCGACGAGCGCGCGGGTGTAGCTCAATGGTAGAGCCCCAGTCTTCCAAACTGGCTACGCGAGTTCGATTCTCGTCACCCGCTCACAGGACACACGTATGCCGCCCGCTCTGGTGAGCGGGCGGCATACGTGTTCCTGCGGGAGGGGGAGCGTCAGGCTCGGAAGGCAAGCCAGGCGTCGCTCATCCGCTCGGCCTGGCCGGGCGTGAACATGTTCATGCAGGAGTCCTGCGTGTAGTCCATGAAGTTGTGGATCGGGTCGAGGCCCGGTGCGGTGCAGGTGTCGGCGCCGGTGGGGCAGTTGAACTGCGGCACGGCCTCGCGCGGGGTGTCCGCGACGAAGTCGCCCGAGGCGGAGCAGCCGTGGGCGAAGGTGTGCTCGAGCATGAGCCAGTGACCGACCTCGTGCGTGAGCGTGTCACCGAGGGAGTACTTCCCGGCCGTGCCGCCCGGCATCGACTCGTCGAGCATGACGACACCGTCGATGAAGTCGCGGCCGTTGTTGTAGCCCTTGGGGAAGTACGCCCAGCCGAGGAGCCCGCCGCCGATGTCGGCGACGTAGACGTTGAGGGTGCGCGAGTCGCCCCGGTAGAGCTCCTTCTTCATGTCGCGCTCGACCTTGCCCGGGACGACGGTGTTCCAGACCGGGTTCACGGTCCAGGTCGTGTCGGTGAGGTCGAAGCGGAACGGCGTGTCGGCGGCTTCCTCGGCCGTGGCGCCGGAGAAGGAGTCGTTGAGGACCTTCATCTGCGCGCCGATCATCGTCTCCATGCGCGTCTTCGCGGCCGGCGACAGCGTCTCCTTGGACACGACGTGGAAGATCGTCGGGATCGTCACCGAGCCGGCGGCCATGAGCGGGCTGTCCTTGATGACGCCGTAGGCGTTGGCCTCGTTCTTGCTGTAGAGCTCGGGCTCCTTGGCGCCCTTCGCGTCGTCGCGCACGCGGGCGGCGGAGGCGGCGCCGGTGGCGGGGTCGCACTCGGCGACGGCCGGCGAGGGTGAGCCGGCCGCGCTGACCCCCGCGGGGGCCGACACCATCAGGGTGGACGCCGCGAGCGCGAGGACGCCGAGCGCAGGTCGGATGAGACGTCGTGACATGGGATCTCCTCAGGGATGCGGGCCGGATGCGGCCACTCGGTGGAACGTACTCCGACGGGAGCGCCCGCGGGCCGTTTCGGTGACGGGCGATTCGGCGCGGCTGCCGCGGGCCGTTAGCATGGTGGGGATTGCGACGTCCGTCGGTATGCCGTGTGCTCACGCCCACGCCCGCGCCTCCAGCTCGCGGGACTGAAAGACCGGGACGGACGTCCACCCGCGGGCCCGGCCCGCACCGACCAGTGATCCCAACACGTGTGGAGTGCCTGAAGTGAAGAGTGCCGTCGAGACCCTCAGCCCGACCCGGGTCAAGCTCATCGTGGAGGTGCCCTTCGACGAGCTGAAGCCCGACCTCGACAAGGCGTACCAGACGATCGGCAGCCAGATCCAGATCCCCGGCTTCCGCAAGGGCAAGGTCCCCGCGCGCATCATCGACCAGCGCGTCGGCCGTGGCGCCGTCGTGCAGGAGGCCGTCAACGAGGCCCTGCCGCGCTTCTTCGCCGAGGCCGTCGACGCCGAGGGCGTCAAGGCCATCGGGCAGCCCGAGGTCGACGTCACCGCCGTGCCGCTCGAGGACGGCCAGGACTTCGAGTTCACCGTCGAGACCGACGTGCGCCCCGACATCGAGCTCCCCGAGCTCGAGGGCATCGCCGTCGAGGTCGACGAGGTCAAGCCCTCGGACGAGGACGTCGAGGAGCGTCTCACCGACCTGCGCCAGCGCTTCGGCACCCTCTCCACCGTCGACCGCGCCGTCGAGTCCGGCGACGTCCTCTCCATCGACCTCTCGGCCACGATCGAGGGCGAGGAGATCGACAGCGTCGAGGGCGTCACCTACGAGGTCGGCTCGGGCAACATGCTCGAAGGTCTCGACGAGGCCGTCACCGGCGCCAAGGCCGGCGACACCGTCACCTTCACCGCCCCGCTCGCCGGCGGCGACCGCGAGGGCCAGGACGCCGAGTGCACCGTCACCGTCCAGTCGGTCAAGGTCCGCGAGCTCCCCGAGCTCGACGACGACTTCGCCCAGCTCGCCTCGCAGTTCGACACCCTCGACGAGCTCCGTGAGGACGTCGTCAAGCAGGCCGAGCAGGCCAAGAAGTTCGAGCAGGGCGTCCAGGCCCGCGACAAGGTCCTCGAGCACCTCCTCGACGCCGTCGACGTCCCCGTCCCCGACGGCATCGTCGAGGCCGAGGTCAACAGCCACCTCGAGGGCGAGGACCGCCTCGAGGACGACGTGCATCGCGCCGAGGTCGACGCGAGCACCCGCAAGGCGCTCAAGGGCCAGTTCCTCCTCGACGCCCTCGCCGAGAAGCTCGAGATCTCGGTCGAGCAGCCCGAGCTCATCGAGTACCTCATCATGAGCGCGCAGCAGTACGGCATGGACCCGAACCAGTTCGCGCAGGCCGTCGACCAGCAGGGCCAGGTGCCCGCGATGGTCCAGGAGGTCGCCCGCCGCAAGGCGCTCGCCGCCGTCCTCGAGAAGGCCGTCGTCACCGACACCGCCGGCAACGCGATCGACCTCAACGAGCTCGTGCCCCAGGCCGAGACGGTCGACCCCGAGCTCGAGGCCGACGACGCCGAGGTCCTCGAGGCCGAGACCGAGGCCGCGGACGCCGAGACCGAGGAGACCGCGAAGGCCTGACGTCTTCGATACGACCACGGCGTATGCCGTGTGCCCACCACGAGGTGGGCACACGGCATACGTGCTTCTCGGGGGTCGGAGGTTGCGCTGCGGCCCGATCCGTGATGAGGGTGGAGGCATGAGCGACGACAGGCAGATCACCGTGACCCGCACGATCGACGCGTCGGCCGCGGACGTGTTCGACGTGCTGAGCAACCCGCAGCGGCACCAGGAGCTCGACGGTTCCGGTTTCATCCGCTCGGTCGGGCGGGCCGACCGCATCCAGAAGGTCGGGGACGTCTTCACGATGAACATGTCCGGCGACCACATGGGTGGGGACTACCAGACCGACAACCACGTCACCGGCTACGACTCCAACTCCCTGCTCGCCTGGCAGACCGCCCCGGCAGGCACGAACCCGCCCGGGTGGGAGTGGGTGTGGCGGCTCGAGCAGCAGGGGCCGGACCAGACGCTCGTCACCCACACCTACGACTGGTCGAAGGTCACCGACAAGGACCTGCTCCAGAAGGTGTCCTTCCCGCTCGTCTCCGAGCACCAGCTCGAGGAGACGCTCGGCCGGCTCGCGGAGGCCTCCTCAGGCGCCTGAGTCCGCGGGCGGGGGAGCGGTGCTGTCGCCGACGCGCAGCCTCACTTCGAAGGGCACGTCCTTCGGCGACTCGCCGCCGAGGGCGCGGCGGGCGAGGTCGCCGAGCACGCGTCCCTTGGCCTCGCCCGGCTGATCGAGGGTCGTGAGGCTGAGGTCGAGCCACGGGAGGTCGACGCCGTCGAACCCCGTCACCGACACATCCTCCGGGACCCGCAGCCCGAGCGACTCGGCGGCGCGGACGACTCCGGCGGCGAGGAGGTCCGACTGCGCGACGATCCCCGTGGGTCGTTGCGCGGGAGGGGCGTCGAGCAGGATGCGCCCGGCGGCCTCGCCTTCGGCGACGTCGGGACGCTCGGCCTCGACGACGGGGCTGCCCACGGGCGCGACGTCGAGGAAGCCGCGGGCGCGTTCGCGCGAGTCGGGGTAGGTCGCAGTGTCGAGGTCGGCGGTGTCGAGCAGGTGCGTCGGCCGGGGAGCGCCGACCGGCATCGTCACGTGGGCGAGCCGTCGGTGGCCGAGGTCGAGCAGGTGGCGGGTCGCCGCGGCCGAGGCCCCGTGCTCGTCGACGACGACGTGCACGACGGCGTCGTGAGCCGGCGCTCCCGAGCCGATGACGGGCACGCCCCGGGCGACGAGGTGGTCCACGAGGGGGCTGTCGGTCCGGCCGCAGAGGGGGAAGACCGCGGCGTCGATCGCGTGGCCGGCGAGCGGGTTGCGGGCCTCCTCGTCGCCCCGCGAGTGGTCGGCGACGAGCAGCATGCTCGTGGCCATGGTGTCGAGCTCCTGGGCGAGGCCGTCGAGGACCGCGAGGGCGAACGGGTCCCGGAAGGCGTCGAGGAGGCGCTCCTCGACGATGACGGCGACGGTCCCGGCGCGCCCCTGCCGCAGCGAGCTCGCCAGCGGGTCCGGTCCGGCCCAGCCGAGGTCGGTCGCGGCAGCCCGCACCCTGTCGGCGGTGGCCTCGGCCACCGGCCCCTTGCCGCTGAAGACGAGCGAGGCGGTGCTGATCGAGACGCCGGCACGGTGCGCGACGTCGCGCAGCGTGACCTTGCGCGTTTGACGTGGGAGGGGCATGGGCGTGAGACTATCGAATCGATTCGACCCGCACCACCTCGCCCAGCCACCACCTCCTGCACGCGCCGTGCCGTGGACACGACACGTCCCGTGCAGGAGGCGCCGCGACAGCCCGAGAGGGACCCGCTCCATGACCACCGCCACCCTGCCGCGCGACCGCGTCGTCGCGGCCCGCACCGCCGTCTTCGTCGTCTTCGCCCTCGCGGGCGTGGCCTTCGCGACGTGGGCCTCCCGGATCGCCGACGCCAAGGCCGGGCTCGACCTGTCCGCCGGGCAGCTCGGCGCCACGCTCTTCGCGATGTCGGCCGGCTCGATGCTCGCGATGCCGTCGACGGGGCGGATCGCCGAGCGGTTCGGCGTCGTGTCGACGATCCGGACCGGGATGGTCATCGGCGTCGTCGGGTTCGGCGTCGTGGGTGCGGGCGTCGACCTCGCCGAGTCCCGGCTCGTCGTCGCGATCGGGCTCTTCCTCATCGGCTCGGGCGTCGGGGTCTGGGACGTCGCGATGAACCTCGAGGGCGCCACCGTGGAGCGGCTGCTCGGACAGACGGTCATGCCGCAGTTCCACGCGGCGTTCAGTGGTGGCACGGTCGCCTCCGCCCTCATCGGCTCGGGCATGTCGTGGGCCTCGGTCCCGCTCCTGCCGCACCTGCTCGGCTCGGCGCTGCTCGTCACCGTCGCCGGATGGCTCGCCATGCGCTCCTTCCTCCCGCGCGAGGTCGAGGAGGACGAGGGGTCCGCAGGGAACGCCGGGGCTGCCGGTGCCGGCGCGACCCACGCGACCCCCGCGTCCAACGAGGCCGCGCCGGCCACCCGCTCGGCCTGGCTCGAGCCCCGCACCCTGCTCATCGGCCTCGTCACGCTCGTCGCCGCCTTCACCGAGGGCACGGCCAACGACTGGCTCGCCGTCGCCTTCGTCGAGGGTCACGAGCTGCCCGCGTGGGCCGGGGTGCTCGCGTTCGCCACCTTCCTCTCCTTCATGACGCTCGGCCGCCTCCTCGGGACCCGTTGGCTCGACAGCTACGGCCGCGTGCCGGTCCTGCGCGCCACGCTGGCGCTCGCGGTCCTCGGCTCCCTGCTCGTCATCTTCGGCAACGCGTGGCTCGCCTTCGTCGGCGCCGCCGTCTGGGGTGTCGGGGTCTCGCTCGGCTTCCCCGTCGGCATGAGCGCGAGCGCCGACGACCCGGCCAGGGCCGGTGCGCGCATGTCCGTCGTCGCCACGATCGGCTACATGGCGTTCATCGCCGGTCCCCCCGCGCTCGGCTTCCTCGGCGACCACGTCGGCGTCCTGCGCAGCCTCCTCGCCGTCGGCACGATGGCGCTGCTCGTCCAGCTCATCCTCGACAGCGTTCGTGAGCCGCAGCGGGTGGCGGCGACGGCGCCCGCCGAGCCGGCACGCGACCGTGGGTGACCGGCATACGGGGTCCTCGCGGGGCATTGTGCTCAGGGCGAACAACGCCCGGGGGCGGGAGTGTCCCGGCCGACCCGCGCGTTAGGGTCAGCGAAAGGCACGACCCACGATCACGGCAGGAGCGACCAGCGTGAGCAGCAACGAGATCGTCGCAGCCGGTCCGGGCGACAAGCTCGGCCTCGACGACAGCATCTACAACCGCCTCCTCAAGGAGCGGATCATCTTCCTCGGCTCCGAGGTCCGCGACGAGAACGCCAACGCGATCTGCGCGCAGATGCTCCTGCTCGCCGCCGAGGACTCCGACAAGGACATCTGGCTCTACATCAACAGCCCGGGTGGGTCGGTGACCGCGGGCATGGCCATCTTCGACACGATGCAGTGGGTGCCCAACGACGTCGCCACCGTGGCGATGGGCATGGCCGCCTCGATGGGGCAGTTCCTGCTCTCCGCGGGCACCCCGGGCAAGCGCTACGCGACGCCGCACGCGCGCGTCATGATGCACCAGCCCTCCGGCGGCATCGGCGGCACGGCGTCCGACATCAAGATCCAGGCCGAGCAGCTCCTCCACATCAAGAAGCAGATGGCCGAGCTCATCGCCGAGCACACCGGCCAGACGCCCGAGCAGATCGAGGCCGACTCCGACCGCGACCGCTGGTTTACGGCGGCGGAGGCCAAGGAGTACGGCTTCGTCGACCACGTCTTCTCGCGCGCCGACCAGGCCGGTCCCTCGTCCGACAACCCGGTCACCGACTGACCCGGCGACCAGGAGAGATCACTGACATGAACGCGAACCACCTCACCCCGCAGGGCCGCCTCGGTGTGCCCGCACCGTCGAGCCGCTACATCCTCCCGCAGTTCGAGGAGCGCACCTCCTACGGCATGAAGCGGACCGACCCCTACACCAAGCTCTTCGAGGACCGCATCATCTTCCTCGGCGTGCAGGTCGACGACGCGTCGGCCGACGACATCATCGCCCAGCTCATCGTGCTCGAGTCCCAGGACCCCGACCGCGACGTGCTCATGTACATCAACAGCCCCGGTGGCTCGTTCACGGCGATGACCGCGATCTACGACACGATGCAGTACATCCGTCCCGACGTGCAGACGTTCGTCGTCGGCCAGGCCGCCTCCGCCGCGGCGGTCCTGCTCGGCGCGGGTGCGCCGGGCAAGCGCTACGCCCTGCCGAACTCGCGCGTGCTCATCCACCAGCCGGCGATCGAGGGCACGGGCGGCATGGCCTCCGACCTCGAGATCCACGCCAACGAGGTGCTCCGGATGCGCGAGTGGCTCGAGGACACCATCGCCAAGCACTCGAACCGCGACGTCGAGCTCGTCCGCAAGGACATCGAGCGCGACAAGATCCTCTCCGCGGCCGACGCCAAGGAGTACGGCCTCATCGACGAGGTTCTCGTCTCGCGCAAGGCCGCCCTCGAGGTCTGACCTCCGCACCACCCCGAAACACGCGCGTATGCCGTCCGCTCTCGTGAGCGGACGGCATACGCGCGTTCGTTGGAGGGGCGCCGTGAGCGCGACGTCGAGCGGGTCCGACCGCGACGGCGGAGACGACGATGCCGCCCGACCCCAGGCGGGCCGGACGGCATCACGTCGACCGAGGGCTCAGCCGCGCGAGCTCTGAACCCGGCTCGGGTTGAGGGACGGCGTCCTCGTCGCGGCGTCCCGGGCCTGGCTGCTGCCGGTGGCCGGGGCCGCGGGGGGCGTCGCCGGGTAGGCCTCGAACGTGCCCATGACGTCCATGAGGATGGGCGCCGAGCCCTTCGCGTTGTGCACCCGGAAGAGGTTGCTCGCCCCGAGCCCCACGAAGGTCGAGTTCGCGGCCGTCTCCCCGGCAGCGGCGTTGAGGTTGCTCACGCCGGGCTTCGGCAGGTCGTTGGAGTACGTCGTGACCCAGGTCGACAGCGTCGGCTTCACGATGGTCGTGTTGGCCACGAGGGCGAAGGTGTCGACCCCCGCGACCGACGACGGAGCGGTGTACTGGCGCGAGGTGTCGGCCGGGACGGGAGTGCCGTAGCCGCCGACGCCGTAGCGGGTGTCGATGATGCGGCGGGGCGGCACGGCCCGGAACCGCAGCCCCGAGTCCTCACCCTTGGTGTAGAGGCCCACGACGTCGATGATGATCTGGACGCTGCCGGGCCCCCGGTTGATGACGTAGAAGCCGGGGAAGCCCTCGATCATCGAGGACGGCACGACGCTCATGTTGGCGATCGTCTGGTTGCGACCGTAGTTGACCGTCGAGGTCGAGGGGCTGGCGTTCGGGCCGGCGGCGACGTAGCCGGACGCCGTCCCCTGCAGCACGGTGATGTTCGCGGCGTAGGCCGTGACCTTCGAGTTGATGTCGCTGCCCCAGTCGGCGTTGACCCAGACATACTCGCCGGGGACGTAGGCGCCACCGTCGGTGCGCGAGTCGTAGAAGCGCTGCGGGTCGGAGTTGAAGTACTGGCTGCCGATCCCCGTCGAGGGGGTCGCGAGCCCGTTGTAGGCGCCGAGGACGTCCGCGAGGATGTCGGTCGAGCCGCTGCTGTTGAAGATGCGGATCCGGCCGTCAGCACCGACGGGGACCGTGACGAGGTTCGCGCGGGTGTTGCGGGCGACGACGTTGAGACTCGAGGTCGTGGGTCGGGTCGTGCCGGACGCGTAGGCCGTGAGGTAGGTCGAGGCCGTCGTGTCCACCGCGGTGAGGTTGACGACCGCAGCCGTGATGCCCTGGGGAACTCCGGCGCGGCCGGCCACGAGGACCGAGATCTCCTGGCCGGCGCCGACGCGCGCCTTGGGCGCCCCGTTGCCGTAGCGGGTGTCGAGGATGCGCGTCGGGGTGACCTGCTGGTAGGTGCCCTGGGCGCCGACGAAGTCCGCCGACGCGGCGCCGACCGCGGCGGCGGCAGGCGTGGAGGTGACGTGCGGCGCCGCCTGCGCGGCGGCTCCGGTGAGGGCGGCGAGCGCCGTGGCAGTAGCGGTCGTGGCCGCCAGGATCAAGGTCCTCTGGGACATGGTGGTGGTTCCTTCCGAGTCGGCCGGCCCCCTTTGGCCCGCGCAGGCACTGTATGGGAGGAACCGGCGGACGTCACGGTTCCGCCCAGATCCGACCCGTATCCGTGGGGCCGGCGCGGCAGCCCGGGCGTGTCGTTCTGCCGAGAGCGGACAAGCGCGACTCGCGCCGTGTCGGAGGCGTTGAATGGGTGGCGACGACGCCCCCTCGGGGTAGCGTCACTGACGTCGCCGTATCCCCGGCCTACGAGGTCGGGACGGCGGCACCCGTTGTCGAGGTGAAGGGACTGGAGCCCAGTGGCACGAGTGGGAGAGACCAGCGACCTGCTGAAGTGCTCCTTCTGCGGCAAGTCCCAGAAGCAGGTCAAGAAGCTCATCGCCGGCCCGGCGGTCTACATCTGCGACGAGTGCATCGAGCTGTGCAACGAGATCATCGAGGAGGAGCTCGCCGAGTCCTCCGAGCTGGGCGGGCTCGACGAGCTGCCCAAGCCCCGCGAGATCTTCGACTTCCTCCAGCAGTACATCATCGGCCAGGACGTCGCGAAGAAGTCGCTCGCCGTCGCCGTCTACAACCACTACAAGCGGATCCAGGCGGGTGACACGATCGGCAAGAAGGACGCCGACCACGTCGACATCGCCAAGTCCAACATCCTCCTCATCGGGCCGACCGGCTGCGGCAAGACCTACCTCGCGCAGACCCTCGCCAAGATGCTCAACGTCCCCTTCGCCATTGCCGACGCGACGGCCCTGACCGAGGCCGGCTACGTCGGCGAGGACGTCGAGAACATCCTCCTCAAGCTCATCCAGGCGGCCGACTACGACGTCAAGAAGGCCGAGACGGGCATCATCTACATCGACGAGGTCGACAAGATCGCCCGCAAGTCCGAGAACCCGAGCATCACCCGCGACGTCTCGGGCGAGGGCGTGCAGCAGGCGCTGCTCAAGATCCTCGAGGGCACGACCGCGAGCGTGCCGCCGCAGGGCGGGCGCAAGCACCCGCATCAGGAGTTCATCCAGATCGACACGACCAACGTGCTCTTCATCGTCGGCGGCGCCTTCGCCGGCCTCGAGAAGCTCATCGAGTCGCGCAACGGCAAGAAGGGCCTCGGCTTCGGCTCCGAGCTGCACACGCCCAAGGACCTCGCCGAGTCGATCCACGAGGTCATGCCCGAGGACCTCATGAAGTTCGGGCTCATCCCCGAGTTCATCGGCCGCCTCCCCGTCATCACGACCGTCTCGCCGCTCGACACGAGCGCGCTCGTGCAGATCCTCACCGAGCCGCGCAACGCCCTCATCAAGCAGTACCAGAAGATGTTCCGCATCGACGGCGTCGAGCTCGAGTTCACCGACGAGGCGGTCGAGGCCGTGGCCGAGCAGGCGCTCGCACGCGGCACCGGTGCCCGCGGCCTGCGCGCGATCATGGAGGAGGTCCTCCTCCCCGTGATGTTCGACGTGCCGAGTGACGACGAGATCACCAAGGTCGTCGTCACCGACGAGGTCGTCCGCAAGAACGTCCTCCCGACGGTCGTCCGTCGTGACGCGGGCCCCAAGCGCCGGAAGCGCACCGCCTGACGGCGCCTCGGTCTCCCGCCCCTCACGGCGGGGGCGCCGGCATGCCACCCGTTCCACGGCGCCGTGACCAGGTCGGATGTCGGTGATCCGGGGTCCTGGGTGCCTGTCGTGCCCCGGACGTCCGACACCGTGCCCGAGACGAGCTCCCGTGTGCCGGCACACGCCGGGCTCGGGGCCCGCGCGCCCGGACCCGCTCCCGGCTCACCCCTCGCGGCGCGGCCGGACGAGCGAGAGCCACAGGGCCAGGCCGAGCACGGCGACCGCCGCGAGGGCGGAGTAGGTCGCCAGCGTGTCCCCGTCGGGACGCGCGACGGTCTGGGTGATGAGCAGCGCCCACACCGGGAGGCACAGGCCGACGACCGCGAGCCCGCGCCGAGCCCACCGCACCGCGCTCGGGCGCGGGACCGGCGCCGAGGCGGGAAGGGCTGCCGCCAGCGCCGCGGCGAGGTGCATGGCGAGCATCCCCACCGCGACGACGAGGGTGAGCACCCAGTCGCCGGGGTCGTCCGGAGCCCGGTGGCTCATGAGCCAGTGCAGGCCGTGCAGACCCACGAGCAGGGCGGTGAGACGTGAGCCCGGGTCGAGGACGACGAAGGGCGTGAGGCCGACGAGGACGAGCGCGGCGGCGACCGAGCCCAGCGGCCCGACAGCCACCGTGAGCAGGGCGAGGGCCACCGACACGACTCCGATGCCCAGCCGCAGCACCGTCTGCGAGGTCGACCTCATCGGGTCACCACCCTCGGTGAGCGCCGCTGCCGGGCGATGTCGCGCATGACGAGGTCGAGGGTCCCCGGGCCGACCCACGGGACGATGGGCACGCCGGCGAGCCGCGTGCGCGACACCTCGCGCGAACGCTCGAGCAGGCGCAGTCGCCAGGCGAGCCGGGCAGACGCCGACCCGGCCTGCTCGGGCACGAGCCCGGCGAGCTGCTCGTCGGTGAGGTCACCGGTCGCCATGGCCCGGGGCAGCGTGTCGACGACGATCGTCGACGTGCCCCTGCGCGAGAGCTGGGCGGCGTGGGCGAGGACGCTCACCGAGACGGCCGGGGTGAGGAAGACGACGAGCGTCCCTGCCGAGACCGGGTGGAGCAGCTGGCCACGCAGGCGCTTCTCGTCGACGACGCCACCGTCGGCCACCCGCACCCGGGCGAGGACGTCGAGGAGGCGGCGCAGCTGGTTGGTGCCGAGCCCGGGGGAGAGGCGCGGGCTCTGGTGCGCGCCGAGCACCTGCAGGCCGACGCGGTCGCCGGCGCGGAGGTAGTGCTCGGCGACAGCGGCCGCGGCCCGGACCCCGTTGTCGAGACTGCTGCCCTCACCGTCGAAGCCGCTGCTGCGACCGAGGTCCTGCATGGCGTCGACGAGCAGGAGGATCTCGCTGTCCTCGTCGGCGTAGGTCGTCGTCACGTGCAGCTCGCCGGTGCGGACCGACACCGGCCAGTGGATGCGGCGCAGGCGGTCGCCGAAGCGGAAGCCGCGCACGTCGGCGAGCTCGCTGCCGTCACCGTGGTGGCGCGAGCGGCTGCGGCCGACGAGGCCGTCGGGGTCGGGTGCGGGGGTGCGGGCCGAGAAGGCCTCGGGCAACGGCACTGTCGGCACGAGCGGGGCGTGGACCGGGGCCGGCTCCCAGACATGTGCCCCGAACGCCGACCCCACCGCGCACGTCGCCGGCCCGAGGCGGCGCAGACCCCACCGGGTGCTCTGGCAGAAGACGTCGAGTCGGGCCGCCGCACCGCTGACGTCGCCGACGGCCACGCACTGCGACGCGGGTGTGTAGCGGGTGAACTCGGTCTCGGTGACGGCCAGCGCCACCTCCTCGACTCCCGGCCCGGGCTCGACGGTGGCGGTCCACGCGGTCGTCTGTCCCTCGCGCAGCACGCCGTGGCGCAGCCAGGCATGGACGGCCGGTGTGACCTCGGGACGTCGCAGGTGCGCCCACACGGCGACGACGGCGAGCGGCGCACCGAGTGCGACGGCGTCGGGGCGGCGCATGACGACCCCGATCCCGAGGAGCGCGAGCGAGACGACGACGGCCCGCACGTGGGCGGCGGTGGGTCGCCACACGGCCGTGAGCGCGCTGCCCTCCGGGACGGTGGTGGTGCCGGGGTCGGAGGTGTCGGCTCGCTCGCTCACGGGCCCTCGTACCCGGTGCGCCTCTCGCCCTCGGTCGGCGAGGGGGTCGGCACCGACGACAGCACCTGGCTCACGACGCTCTCGGCGGTGACGTCGTTGATCCAGAGCTCGGGCCGGACCGTGACGCGGTGGTCGAGGGCGGCGTGCGCCACGGCCTTGACGTCCTCGGGGGTGACGTAGTCGCGACCGCGGATCACGGCATACGCGCGGCTCACGAGCATGAGCGCGAGGGAGCCGCGGGGGGAGGCGCCCATGACGAGGCTCGCGTGCGAACGGGTCGCGGCCGCGAGCCGCACGCAGTAGCGACCCACGCTCTCGTCGACGGTGACCGTCTCGACCGCGCGCTGCATGGCGACGAACCCCTCGGCGTCGGTGACAGCCGGGACGGTCTGGGCCTCCTGGCGGCGGTCGATGCGGCGGCGCAGCACCTCCCACTCGTCCGCGGAGCCGGGGTAGCCGAACGACACGCGGATGAGGAAGCGGTCGAGCTGGGCCTCGGGGAGGGGGTAGGTGCCTTCGTACTCGACCGGGTTCGCCGTGGCGAGGACGTGGAAGGGCCGCTCGAGGTGGAAGGTCTCGCCCTCGACGGTGATCTGCCCCTCCTGCATCGCCTCGAGGAGCGCGGCCTGGGTCTTGGGCGGCGTCCGGTTGATCTCGTCCGCGAGGAGCAGCTGGGTGAAGAGCGGCCCGCGCCGGAAGACGAACTCGTGTGAGCGCTGGTCGTAGATGAACGCGCCCGTGAGGTCGCTCGGCAGCAGGTCGGGGGTGAACTGCGCCCGGGCGAAGTCGATCCCGAGTGCCTGGGCGAACGAGCGCGCCGCGAGCGTCTTGCCGAGCCCCGGGAAGTCCTCCATGAGGACGTGCCCGCCCGAGAGCAGGCCCGCGAGGACGAGCTCGAGGCTCTCGCGCTTGCCGACGACGGCCTTCTCGACGGCGGACAGGATCCGGGCGGAGAGGTCGCCGACCTTGTGCAGGGTGGGGGTGTCGCTCACTTTCAGTGCTCCTCGAGGGTGGTGATGAAGGCGGAGAGCTCGTCGGGGGTCACCGCACGAGGGGTCGCGGAGGTGAGGTATGCCGTGAGCGCCGGTCCCAGCGCGGCCCGGGTCGCGTCGTCCGTGAGGTCGGGGGAGAGTCCGCGTGCCCCGAGCCCTGCCTCGGCCGCCGAGCGGACGAGCGCCTGCACCTCGCGCCGGGCCGCTTCGTCGCCGGACACGGCGGCGTCGATGGTGCGGGCGAGGACGGTGACCCGCCGGTCGCTGCCGCGGACGCGTTCCGGCGTGCCCGCGCTCGTCGTCCACTCGACCTCACGGTGGCTGCGGAGCAGCCAGACGACCAGCGCCCCGACGAGGACGACGAGCCCCGTCGACACGAGGAGCAGGAGCACCCGGTCGAGGGCGGGCACGAGGGTGACGAGGACGCCGAGCACCGCGGCCGCGCCGACCGCCGCCATGACCTCGTTGCCCTCGACGAGCCGGGCCAACCGACGCGTCACCGGGCGACGCCCCCGCCCAGGGCACGCATCGGTCGGGTGAGGTCCTCGCGGACCGAGCGCAGGGCCGCGCGGGCGGCCTCGCGATGGGGCTCCCCGACGGGGTGCGCGGAGAACCGTGCCTCGCGGTAGAGCTCGGCGAGCCGCTCGATCGCCGCGCGGTCGACGTCGAAGCCGCTGAGAACGGCGCCGACGAGCTCGGCCGGGGTGCGCGCGACGTCGTCCTCGAGACCGACCTCGGCGGCCGTGCGCTCCAGGGTGAGCCATGCGTTGATGACGGCCTCGGTCGAGGTGCCGCGGTCGAGCTGGGCCTCGCTGGCGCGCACCCCGGCGACGACCACGTCGGGCAGGACCGGTGCCTCGACCTCGTCCTTGGGGGTCACGGGGTCGCGACGCAGACGGCGCAGCAGCGCGCGGACGACGAGGAGCACGACGACGGCGACGATGAGGACGAGGACCACCCGCAGCGTCCACGCGACGACGTTGGCGACGAGCTCGTTGTCCTCGAGCGGCCGGGTGCGCTCACCCTCCGGCTGGCGCGCGTCGCCGGTGTCGGGCTGGACGAGCTCACCGAACTCGTCGTCGGTCGGCGGGCTGAGGCCGGGCGTGGTGAAGGCGGCGATGGGCCCGGCGCCGGACACCCAGGCGGCGAGCAGCAGGGCACCGGCGGTCCCAGCCGCCCAGGCCCAGCCGCGTCGCTTCATGGCACGGAACCCTATGCCTCCGGCGCCTCCCGGGGACGAGAACGTCGGCGTCGGGCAACGAGTCGGCGACGCTCGGGCGAGGGGGGCTGGCGGACGCGCGACGGACTTGGCAAGGTGGGCGACGTGGCCCCGCCCTTCCGACTTCGAGCCGGTGACGTCGGCCCGGTGCAGCAGTCACCGGTGACGTGCGGCTCCGCGTGCCTCACCGTGGCCAGGATGCTCGTCGACCCGGTCTTCGCGAGCTGGGTCCGCACCGGGGAGCCGTGCCCGCCGGGCTCACCCCCGGGGGACACGGAGGCGGAGCGGTTCGCGGCCTACGAGCGGGTCGTCATGCGCCGGACCAACGGGCTCTTCGCCGGGCCGAACCGCCTCAACCTCCCGTGGCCCCGGGCCCTCGGCACCCCGCCGTGGGGGGCCAAGCGCGAGCTGGAGTACGGCGCGGCGACGACCGGCACGCTGTACGACGTGGACGCCGTGCGCCCTCTCTCCGGGTCGACGCTGCGTCACGCCTTCGAGCGGCTCGTCGACGTCGTCGCCGAGGGTGAGCCCGCCCTGCTCTACGTCGGCAACGCGACGCTGCCGCGCCACGTCGTGCTCGTCCTGCCGGGCGACGGCGACCGCGTGCTCGACGTCTACGACCCCGGGACCGGCCGGGTCGGGCACCTCCGCCGTGACACGGTCGTCGAGCACCGCATCGGCCTCAGCGGGTGGGACGTGCCGTGGTTCGTCGTCCAGCCCACGGGGCACCGCCGCGTCCGGTCCTGGGAGGCCCAGCGTTCCCTCGGTGCGGTGCGGGCACCCTCGAACGCCTGACGCGTCCGCGGTCCGCCGCCGGGCGTCCTCACGTATGCCGGCCGCCCACCGACCGCTGCCCGTGCCGGTCCCGGACGGGTCACGGGCAGCGGTGCGGGGTCACTGCTGGGGCTTGGGCTTCTCGACGGGGACGAGCTCGACGTCGCTGGCACCCCACGCCTCGGCGGGGACGAGCTCGAGCGAGCCGGTGATGCGTCCGGCGGAGCGCAGGTCGCCCTCGCCCGCGCGGACGTGGTCGAGGAGCTGCTCGGGCCCGCCGAGCGTGATCCGGGCCACCTCGGCGCGCATCGACAGCTTGGCCTCGGACTTGCTCTTGCGCACCGTGGCCAGCGCGGCGCCGACCGCGGCGAGCATCGCGGGGTCGACCGGGTCTCCGGCGACGGCGACGTCGTCGACGCTCGGCCAGGACGTGAGGTGGACCGACCCGTCGTGCCACCAGGACCAGACCTCCTCGGTGACGTAGGGGAGGAACGGCGCGAGGAGGCGAAGGACGACGTCGAGGGCGATGCGCAGCGTGGCTCGTGCCGACGCGGCCTCGGCGTCACCCTGGGAGCCGTAGGCGCGGTCCTTGACGAGCTCGAGGTAGTCGTCGCAGAAGGTCCAGAAGAACGTCTCGGTGACCTCGAGCGAGCGGGTGTAGTCCCACGACTCGAACCCCGCGGTGGCCTTCTCGACGACGTCACGCAGCCCGGCGAGCAGGGCACGATCGAGCGGGTTCGTCACCTGGCTGGTGAGCTCTCCGTCGACGTCCCCGAACGACAGGGCGAACTTGCTCGCGTTGAGCACCTTGATCGCGAGACGGCGGCCGACCTTCATCTGGCCGACGTCGTAGGCGGCGTCGGTGCCGAGGCGACCGGAGGCCGCCCAGTAGCGGACGGCGTCCGCGGAGTGCTCACGCAGGACGTCCTCGGGCGTGACGACGTTGCCCTTGGACTTGCTCATCTTCTTGCGGTCGGGGTCGAGGATCCAGCCGCTGATCGCGGCGTTGGTCCACGGCACCGTGCCGTGCTCGAAGTAGGCGCGCACGACCGTCGCGAAGAGCCAGGTGCGGATGATGTCGTGGCCCTGGGGGCGCACGTCCATCGGGAAGACCTTCTCGAAGACCGGGTCGGTCGTCACGGCGCCGGACTCGTCGACACTGCGCCACCCCGCGGCGATTTGCGGTGAGAGCGACGAGGTCGCCCACGTGTCGAGGACGTCCGGGTCGCCGATGAAGCCACCCGCCTCACCACGCTGGGACTCGTCGTAGCCCTCGGGCGCCTGCGTGACCGGGTCGATCGGCAGCGACTCCTCGGTCGGCACGATGGGGGAGTCCCACACCGGCTCACCCTCGGCGTCGAGCGGGTACCAGACCGGGATCGGCACACCGAAGAAGCGCTGGCGCGAGACGAGCCAGTCACCGTTGAGCCCGGCGACCCAGTTGGCGTAGCGGGCCCGCATGAACGACGGGTGGAAGTCGATCGACTGGCCCTGACCGATGAGCTTGGCGTTGAGGTCGGCGTCGCGGCCACCGTTGCGGATGTACCACTGGCGCGAGGTGACGATCTCGAGGGGCTTCTCGCCACGCTCGTAGAAGTTGGCCTTGCGCTGGGTCGGCTTCGGCTCGCCGTCGAGGTCACCGGACTCGCGCAGCGCGGCGACGACGACCTCGCGGGCGGAGTGCACGGTCTTCCCGGCGAGCTCGCCGAAGAGCTCGGCGCCCGGACCGCCGGCGATCCACTCCGGCGTCTCGGCCTGCACCCGGCCCTGGCGGGTGATGACCGAGCGGGTGGGCAGCTGGAGCTCGCGCCACCAGATGACGTCGGTGAGGTCGCCGAAGGTGCAGCACATGAGGATGCCGGAGCCCTTGTCGATCTCGGCCAGCGGGTGCGCCAAGACGGGCACCTCGACCCCGAACAACGGTGAGCGGACCGTGGAGCCGAAGAGGCCGGCATACCGCTCGTCGTCCGGGTGGGCGATGAGCGCGACGACCGACGGGATGAGCTCGGGGCGCGTCGTCTCGATGTGGACGGGGTCGCCGTCGGTGTGGAACGCGACACGGTGGAAGGCGCCGGGGTAGTCGCGGGCCTCGAGCTCGGCCTGGGCGACCGCGGTCTGGAAGGTGACGTCCCACAGTCCGGGGGCCTCGGCCTGGTAGGCCTCGCCGCGGGCGAGGTTGCGCAGGAACGCCTGCTGGGCGGTCGCGCGGGAGTGGTCGTCGATGGTCCGGTAGGAGATGTCCCAGTCGAACGACTGCCCGAGGCGGCGGAAGAGCGACTCGAAGGCCTTCTCGTCCTCGACGGTCAGCTCGTCGCAGAGCTCGATGAAGTTCTGCCGCGAGATCGGCATGGCGTCGCCGGCTCGCAGGCTCTTGGCGTCACCGCGGTGCGGCGGGACGAAGTCCGGGTCGTGGGGGAGCGAGGCGTCGCCGCGGACGCCGTAGAAGTTCTGGACGCGCTTCTCGGTCGGCAGGCCGTTGTCGTCCCAGCCGATCGGGTAGAAGACGTTGAAGCCGGCCATCCGCTTGTAGCGCGCCATGCAGTCGGTGTGCGTGTAGGAGAAGACGTGCCCCATGTGCAGGCTGCCCGACGCGGTCGGCGGGGGCGTGTCGATCGAGAAGACCTGCGAACGGGGTCCGGCCAGGGCGGCCTCCCGGTCGAACGCGAACGTCTGCTGCTCGGCCCATACCTGCCCCCACTTGTCCTCGAGGCCGTCCAGCGAGGGGCGCTCCGGGATCGTGGCAGCGCGAGTTGGCATGAGGTCAGCAGACATGCGCGCGATTCTCCCAGAACGTCACCGGCACTCCCAATCCGGTTCCACCCTCCCCGTATGCCGGCCCGCGCGGAGCGTGGGGCCGGCGCCCACCGGTGCGCGAGGCCGCGGCTCAGGCGCTGCGGCCGAGACGCAGCATGCGCGCCATGCCGAGGGCGAGGACGGCGGCGCCCACACCGAGGAGGAGCCACAGGACAGCGGCCCGATCGGGCTCGCGAGGGTCGGGTGCCGGCGTGAGGTCGATCGCCCGGACCTCCGGTGGCGGGGTGGGCCGGGCGACGCCGCCGGGGGCGACCGGACCGGCCACGGTGTCGTCGAGGACGGCCGTCATCGCCTCGTAGGGCTGGACGACGCCCCAGCCCGATGCGTCGTTGCGGACCGTCCGGGAGCCGCGTGACGCGGTGGCCTCGAGCCGGTGGGCGACAGTCGCCGCCGTGGCGCGGGGGAGCCGTTCGCGCAGCAGGGCCGCGGCCCCGGAGACGTAGGCGGTGGCATAGCTGCTCGACTGCTGCTCCTGCGAGAAGACGCAGTCGCCCCACGACCGGAAGGTCGAGACGACGTTGTCGCCGGGGGCGACGAGGTCGACCTGCGGTCCGCGGATGGAGTTCTCGGTGACGACGTCGGCGGCGTTGGTCGCGGCGACGCCCAGGACGCCGGCATAGCCGGCGGGGTAGCGGATCCCGTCCGTGGAGTCGGCCGCCTGCTCGCGGTTGCCCGCCGAGGCGACGACGACGACGCCCGCCCGGACGGCGGCGCTCACGGCGGCGCGCACGTCCGCCCGGTCGGCCGTCGTGGAGAGCGAGAGGTTGATGACGTCGGCGCCGGCGCCCACGGCCCACGTGATGGCGGGTGCGAGGTTGGCGGACCGCTGCTGTTCCTCGTCGCCACCGGACTCACCACCGGTGATCTTGACCGGGAGGATCGTCGCCGCGGGCGCGACGCCGACGACGCCCGACCGTTCGCCGATGTCGCGCGCGGCGATGATGCCGGCGATCGCGGTTCCGTGTCCGCTCTCGTCGGTCGTGGCCGCACCCCCGACGAAGCTCCGGCCGGGGAGGACCGATCCCTTGGGGAAGTGGACGTTGGTGGCGGCGACGCCGGAGTCGACCACGGCGACGACGACCCCCCGCCCGCGCGAGAGCGACCACGCGGTGCGCGCACCGAGGCGGTCGAGCGCGGGTGGCGGCTGCGGCACGAAGCGGGTGACGCCCTCGGTGCACTCGCGGACCTCGGCGTGCGCCGGGGCCGCGAGCGGCGTGGCGACGGGCCCCACGAGACCTGCCGCGACGATCCCGACGACCCCCGCGACGACCGTCGTGCGACGCCCGGTCACGACGCGGCGGCCACGGTGGTCCGGGCGGCCTCGACGCTCAGCTCGGGGCCGGTGCGGAAGAGCTCGACCCAGGACTGCGGCACGGGAGCGACGTCCTCGGGTGAGTAACCGAGCCGTTGGAGCAGGTCCGGGGTCGAGGCGTCGAGGGCGTAGGACGTGCCGGTCTGGTCGATGGCGAGCAGCGGTCCGGCGGAAGGGGACCCGGCGCCCACGGCGCGGACGAGGGCCCCGGTCCCGAGATCGACGGCGGCCTTCGTGGTCCCCGCCTCGGGGCGCACCGTCGTCGAGGTCGACAGGGCCACCTCGGGCTCGGCACCCCTCGCGGTCCTGAGCGTCGCGCACGGCGCCTGGCCGACCGGGGTCGGCAGGTCGGCCGGCCACGCCGACGGCGCGACGCGCTGCGGGCGGACCGCGAGCTGGGTGACCTGGGCGGGAGTGACGGGCAGGTCCTCGGTCGTGCTCCCCGAGCCGATCCGGTAGAGGGCGTGGGCGAGGTCGGGCAGGGGTTCGAGCTCACCGGCCTGGTTGACGAGGTAGCGCCGCGCCTCCTGGCCGGCGTTGCCGACCGCGAGGACGGAGCCGACGTTGGCGCCCGGGGGCAGGCTCGGGGCGGGCTTGCCGAAATCGGGCAGGCGCAGCGGCTGGAGCGCGGGGCCGAGAGCGAAGAGGTTGGTCCACACGGCGGGTGCTGCCTGGCGGGGCTCGCCGTCGAGGCCCAGTGCGAGCATGACGGCGCTGACGTCGGCGGCGGCGACGGGGTAGCGCATGCCGCCCGCGATGACGAACGTCTGCTTGTCGGTCGTCACGACCGTCGCGCCGGAGTCCGCAGGCGTGCTGCGCACGGAGGCGCCGACCGCGGTCGCGACGCCGCCCTCACTGCCTAGGCAGGAGACCCAGCCGCTGTTGGTGAGGGCGTCCGGGGGCGTGAGCGAGTCGGGTGCGCCGAGGATGCCGATGGTGGCCCCGCGCTTCTGCTTGGCGAGCTTGTCGTCGGCCACCGTGATGACCTCGAAACCACCGGCGGGGATGAGCAGCCGTGCGCTCGTCGTGTTGAGGACCGGGTGCAGTGTCTTCTTGATCGAGACGTAGCGGGCGCCGCTCGTCTTGGCGATGACGAGCTTGTTGTCACCCCAGTCCTGCGGCAGCGACCCCTTGAGCCAGCCGAAGGCCATGCTGCCGAGCACGAGGACGACGGTGAGCGCGAGACCGCCGATGACGGCCTTCATCGGCCGGTGCGGCTCCACCTCGCGTCCGCCGGGGCTTCCGCTGACGAATGCCGTGGTGAGGCGTCGCTTGCTGAACGACTGGGCCTCGACGAGGTCCTTCTTGGTCGCCATCGCGCGCTCTCAGAGGAGTCCGACGGCGAACGCCGCGAGCGGGAGCAGGGCGACGAGGCCGACACCCTCGACGGCGTCGGCGACCCGGCCGAGCTGGACGCGGGTGCGCGGGAGGACGAGGGCGAGGGCGACGACGACGGCGGCGGCACCGGCGAGCCCGAGCGCGAGCAGCGGGCGCCAGTCGGGGTGGGTCTGCGCCGCTGCCACGGACGCGACGGCGATGCCGACGATGCCCGCGACCATGGCGATGAGGACCGTCGTGCGGGTGCGGCTGTGCCGGGTGCGCAACAGGGTGACGACGAAGCCGACGAAGGTGAGCAGGGCGCCGGCGGCACCCGAGGAGACGAGCTGCGGCGTGCACAGCACCATGACGGCCGAGCTGGCGACGCCGAGGGCGACCATGAGCTCGTGGCCGGCGGCCACCTGGCGCCGGACGTCGTCGCGCTGCACCTCGGGAACGTCCTCGAAGATCTCGAGGTCGGACTTGGGCGGGTGCGTCGTGAGCCGGCTCGTGGAGATGCCGACCCAGGGGAGCACGTTGCCGACGAGCGCGGCGACGACGAAGGTGGCGGCGGCGACCGTCGTCATGCCCCACCCGACGGTGTGGGTGAGCGCGCCCAGCACGACCATCGCGAGACCGAGCACGGCGGTGGAGCCGACGAGGAGGCGGTGCCGCGTCACGGCGACGGCGCCGAGGAGGCCGACGACGGTGGCCCCGGCGCCGGCATAGAGGAGTCCTTCGCCCCAGAGGCGTGCCTCGGGGACCGCGGCGTAGCCGGCCACGACCGCGTAGACGACACCGGTGAGCGCGAGGGCGACGGCGGCGGCCGGCTGCTTGCGCACGTGGGCGAGCACGGCGGCGGCGCCGACGAGGAGCAGCGCGCACGCGCCGGAGAGCGCGGCGACCAGGACCCCGCTGTCGCGGGCGGTGAAGAGCGCGTAGGCGGCGGCGAGGAAGAGGACGACGGACGCGCCGACCGCGGTGCCCGCACTGTTGGCCGCGGTCCAGGGCGTGAACTGGGTCTCGACGAGGTCGGCGACGGCTTCGACGACGTCGTCGTAGACCTTCTCGCCGTCGACGCGGTTGGGCTCGAGCGCGAGGACCGAACCGTCCTCGATGCCCTGTGCCGCAAGGCTTCTGTCGCTGTCGACCGTCGAGCCGTCGGCGCGCATCAGCCGGTAGCCGAGGCTGGCCGAGTGCGGCTCGAGAACCCCGAGCTCACGCGCGAGGTCCGGGATGATCTCGGCCACCGGGATCGACCCCGGGATGCCGAGGTCGGCTCGTCTGGTCCCCGACGACACGGACAGCCTGACGAGCGACGCTGCCGCGCTCTGGCTCACGAGTGTTCCTCCCCGAAACGTGCACACCTGCTGGCTCCCCGGTCCACCGAGGTCGAACCCGAGCATAGACGGGGAGTTCTCCCCATTGGTGAGCGGCAACTCCCCCCGTATGGTCATCCCTGTCAGGACTTCGGGGGATGTTCAGAGCCGGGGTCCAACCACCATGAGTGGTCGGGAGGACCACCGCGAGGTCCATGGGACCAGGAGAGAAGGGAAGTGACATGGGAAGCCAGAACATCAAGGTCGGCGCAGGCTCCATCGCCAAGAGTGCCCAGATCGTCGACCAGGCACGGACTGACCTCAAGCAGAAGCTCAACACGCTGCAGGGGCAGATGGAGCAGGTCAAGGCGCACTGGGAGGGTGCCGGTGCCGGCGCGTTCCAGAACGTCCAGGTCGCGTGGACCACGCAGGCCAAGGACCTGGTCGACATCCTCGACCACTTCCGCGAGAACCTCGTGAGCAACGACAAGCAGTACACGTCCGACGACCAGATGTCGTCCGACCTGCTGAGCAAGTACACCTCGCAGATGGGGGGCAAGTGATGAGCGGCCAGAACATCAAGGTCGGCAGCGGGGGTCTCGACACGCTGATCGCCGACATGGTCAAGGGTGTCAACGACCTCAAGACGAAGGTCTCCGACATGGAGAGCGACCTCCGCCCGCACATGGGCGAGTGGGAAGCCGGCGCGAAGGGCGCCTTCGAGGAGGTCAAGAAGAAGTGGGGCACCGAGGTCCAGGACCTCAACGAGCTGCTCCTCGACATCAAGAAGGCCGTCGAGCAGTCCAAGGAGGCCTACCTCGCCGGTGAGCTCCGCAACAAGAACAGCTGGTCCTGACCCCCGGGTCATGACATGACGGACGTGCCGGCACCCCCGCGACGGGGTGCCGGCACGGACCGCGTTGCAGGTGGGACCGCTTCGGCGCACCGCGACACCGCACACGAGAACGTTCAGGGGAGGAACCCGCCGTGGCAGGCGAAGACGAGGTCGAGTACCCGACCGAGACCATGACCACCTTGGCCAACACCAAGCAGACCAAGTGGGAGACCGACGCCACCGAGGGCGTCCGGAAGATCCGCGACGCGCTCGCGGACAAGGACACCTTCGGTGACCTTCCCGTCCTCGCCGCCTACGGCGCCGTCTTCGAGGAGGTCCGCACGATCTACCTCGAGACGATGCGCGGGGCGAAGGCCGACCTCGACGCCGTCGCCCAGGGCATCCGTACCTCCGCCCAGCAGATGAAGGACCGCGACGACCAGGCGGGCGCCGCGTTCGTCGAGCTGTGGCAGCGGTGGGAGAACGGACCGCTCGAGAGCACGCGCAACCACGAGACCGCCTCGTCGACCGAGTCCGCCCAGACCGCGGCGGAGACCGCCGACGCCGCCGAGAACACCCAGGGGGGCCAGCCCGGGCAGACCGGCCCGGGCGTGACCGAGGGCGGCGAGATCCCGAGCGGCGAGAACCCGGACACCCAGTCGGAGGGCGCGATGCCCACGGGCGACGCCCCACCCGCCCCGGACGACGACCCCGACACCACGACCTACGACGCCACCTCCGGCCAGCCCCAGTCGCCGTACCTCCAGTGACCATGACCCCGCGTCCGATCCGCCTCCGTCGTACGTTCGCCGTGGCCACGGCCTCGGCCGTCGCCATGGTGGCGCTCGTCGGCGTGCCTTCCGCGACAGCGGACACGCTCGACGACGGGCAGTGGTGGCGCACCGCGATGGGCGTCGACGAGCTCAACCGGACCGGTGCCGGCCAGGGCGTGACCGTCGCCGTCATCGACGGACCGATCGACTCGAGCGTCCCCGAGCTCAGGGGCCGGGTCGCGGCCTCGAGCACGGAGTGCCTCAGCAGGACGGGGGGTCGACAGTCGTCCACCGCCAAGGGGCGCGCCGCAGACCACGCGACGAGCATGGCCTCCCTCATCGTCGGCAGCGGCAAGGGCACCGCCGCGGGCGGTCGCGGCATCGCGGGGATCGCTCCGAAGGCGACGGTGCGTCACTACGCGGTCCTCTACGCCGACACCACAGACGGTGGCCGAGACGGCTGCCGTCTCGACGTCTCGGGTCTCGACCAGTCGGGCAGGGCCACGGCCCAGGCCATCCGCCAAGCGGTCAAGGACGGCGCCAGGGTGCTGAGCATCAGTCTCTCGGTGGACTACGACGCGGAGCTCGTCGGCGCGTTGCTCGACGCCTACAAGGCGGGCGCGATCGTCGTCGGCTCCACCAACAACGACACGACCAATGTCTTCTGGCCCGGCATCGGCAACGGCGTCGTCACGGTGACGCACGTCGACTCGAACGGCAACCTCGACTCGAGTGCGCTGCGCAAGAGCCCACTGCTCGACTTCGCGGCCCCCGGCAGCAAGGTCGCCTCCGGTGGCTCGGGGTCGTCGGGATGGCGCAGTGACGTCATCGGCGACGGAGCGTCGCAGGCCACCGCGATCACCGCGGGCGGGCTCGCCGCGATCTGGTCGGCACACCCCGCCGCGACCGGCAACCAGGTGCTCCAGGCGGCGCGCCAGGCGGTGGGCATGCGAGCCAGGGACGGCAGGTACTTCACGTGGTTTCGCCGCGTGGGTTCCGACCTCCCGGTCTCGACGGGCAAGACCGAGTCCTACGGTTTCGGCATCTTCGCCCCGGCGGACGCGGTGAAGCTCGACGTCGACTCCCTGCCCGACACCAACCCGATGGTCGTCGACAAGGGCGTCGTCGAGCCGACGGCGGAGGAGATCGCCGCGGCGACCTCGGCGTCCGCTCCGTCGGCGAGCGCGTCGACGAGCGGCTCGACCAGTTCTTCACCGAGCGCGTCCGCGACCACCACGGACGAGGCGGCCGGGTCCTCCGCCGGAGACGACGGCGAGCGGGACGACGCGGGCGCAGGCCCGGGCCTCCTGTGGCTCGCGGTCGGGGTCGTCGTCCTCCTCGGGCTCGCCGCCCTCGCGTTCGCGCTCCGCCGCGGGAGCCCGGGCTCGTCCGCAGCCACCGCGGGTGGCGAGCCGTTGGACGCCGACCGCGCACACGGCATACACGGCACCGACACGAACGACACGAACGACACGACGGCCGCGACGGATGGGGTCGCGGTCCCGACGAAGGAGCACAGCAATGGTGTTGATCGCTGACGGCGGTGGGGGCGGCCCCACGCTCAGCCCCAAGGCCAAGCACTACGAGCGTCAGCTCTTCAAGGTCTTCTCGACGAGCACGTCGACGATCTTCCTCACCCAGGAGGACTGGCGCGCCGCCAAGACCCAGCTCGAGAACCTCGCCAAGGACGTCCAGCAGGTGCGTACCGAGCTGCAGACGCCGAGCGATGGTGGCAAGGGCTGGCAAGGGCCTGCGGCCGAGGCCGCGCTGGCGAGCCTCGAGAAGCTGGGCACGACGCTCGACGGCCACGCGACCAAGGTCGGTGAGGTCGACACCAGCCTCGGACAGGTCCACCAGGCGATCAGCGACGCCAAGGCGGCGTGGTACTCCGACGTCGCGAGCATCTCGACCTACGTCGACCCGGCCGACCACACACGCCTGCCCGCTCCCTACCTCCCGACGGCTGAGAACCGCGAGAAGTACAGCGTCCCCGACGCCGAGGCGGCGGCCGCGGCCGAGGACGCGCTCTGGGAGCAGCGCAACCAGGCCGCCAAGAAGGTCCTCGACCAGCTCGGCGCCGACACGCGGACCGCGACGGGCACCATGCCGATCGACACGAAGACGAGGTCCGAGACGCCCTACTCGCCGAGCGGTCCCGGCCCGAGCACGAACTACCCCACGGGGACGTCGACGCCGTCCACCAGTGGTGGCTACCAGGTCGGCTCCTCCGGCCAGCCCGTCTACGACGTCCACCCCACCGACCCCGGCGGCGACCCGGGCGGCGAGGAGATCCCGATCCCGAACCCGGAGGAGCCGGAGGAGATCACGATCGGCGACCCGGAGGGCCCGGACCCGGACCACGAGCTCGACCCGATCAGCTCCGACGGCGACGTGACCGGCACGACCGGCACCACCGGGACTCCGATGACCGGCGCGCCCGGCGGGGCCGGTGGCGGTGGTGGCGGCGGCATGGGCGCCGGCTCGATCGCCGCCGGAGGCGTGGGTGCCGGTGCCGCGGGCATCGGCGGCATCCTCGGTGGCCGTGGTGGTGGCATGTTCGGTGGTCGCGGTGGTGGCCTGCCCGGTGGCCGCGGTGGCTCGGGAGTCGTCTCGGCGTCCGGAACCCAGGGCCGGTCGACCGGCGCCGGTGGGCGGGGCGGCTCCTCTGCCGTCCGCTCCGGTGGTGTCGGAGGACGAGGCGGTCAGGTCATCCCCGGCGGAGGGCAGGGCCGCGCGGCGACGTCGGCCCGCGGGTCATCCGTCAAGGGCGCCAGCGGCTCCGGCCGCTACGGCGTGCCCAAGCTCGACGGTCGTGGCGGCAGCGCAGTGCCGGGGTCGGGGCAGGCCGCCAAGGGCGGAGCGCGCAGCGGAGCCGCCGGTCGCAACGGTCCGGCAGCTCGCGGCAACGCCTCGGGTCGCAGCGGTTCGGCGGCGGCGGGCACGGCCGGTGCCCGTGGGTCGCGCACCGAGCGAGACGGCGTGGTCGACACCGACCACCTCACCCACGAGGACGAGGAGACCTGGTTCGACGGGACCGAGGAGTCCAGCCCTCAGGTCTGGGAGTAGGACCGGAGCGACGACGCGTTCCGGCGGATGACCTCAGCCCGAGGTCATCCGCCGGATCGCTTCCACCCCACCGGCGGCGACGATCCCGAGCGGGAGCGAGAGCGCGACGGTGGCGGTCTCGATGGCGTCGGCGAAGCGGGACATCCGGGTGGAGCGGTAACCATGGACGATCGCGGTGGCGCTGAGCACGCTGACCCACGCGATGGCCGTCGCCACGAGGAAGAGCACCGCGGTCGCCCCGGCCCAGCCGGTGGCGAGCAGGGCGAACCCGGCCGACATCAGCAGCGACGCGCAGGCGGCGAGCATGCTGTAGCGGGGGAGGCGGTCGCGCACCGACCGGGACTGGTAGCCGCACGCCAGCGCGGCGACGACGAGCACGGCGAACGACCCCCAGCGGGTCACGGCGTCACCGGACGGCGACGTCACGAGAAGCCAGCCACCCACCGCGGTCGTGAGCGAGAGGTATGCCGTGCCGATCGCGACGATCTCGCGCGCCGCGTCGAAGCGCTCGCGCATGTCACCGCGCGTCACCCGCCGGCGACGGCCGAGGCCGCGCTCGCGCACCGACCAGATCGTCGTGGAGAGACGCTCGGTGTCGACGAGCTGGTTGGCGTCGACGGTGAGGCTCGTCGTCGGCAGCAGGCGCATGAGGAGCGGGCCGAGGCCGGTGACGACCGCGGCGATCGCGGGCCCCGGCCAGTCGAGGAGCGTGCCGAGCCCGACGAGCAGCCCCATTCCGCCGATCGCGGTCATGACCGTGCGGTCGCCCGGCGACTCGACGGCCACGCGCGAGCGCGTCACGGCCAGGGCGAGAACGGCGACGGCACAGCCGACGACGACGGCGACCGACTCGCGCCCGGGGGAGTCCGGGAGGGGAAGCGACAGCCCCGCGGCGAGACCGAGCGCCGGCGCGGTCGCCGCCGCCGTGAACCGGTGAGCCCGGTCGTTGCCCAGAGCGGCCAGACCCATCGCGCCGACGACGAGGAGGGCCGCGGCGGCGGCGGGCATCCACGCGGCGGGCGCCCCCCAGACGACGGGCGCGTCTCCCCGTCCGGCGGCCAGCGCGAGGCTCCAGGCAGCAACGAGGCTGATGACGGCGCCGAGGGCGGCCGCGAGCCAGATGAGCTGGGAGGCCGTCGACGGCACCGGCGTGGCGACCGGACCCGGGCGGACCTCCCGGACGGTCAGGGCCGATCGCGGTCCCGTGACGTCGGGCGCGGGGGAGGGCAGTGCCTCGCCGCGTCGGCGGGTGGACTCGTCGACGTCGGAGACGGACGGCGGGCCCTCGGGCTCGGGGCGGTGCCGTCCCCCGGAGCCCGCGGGTGCGCTCGACCGGGCGCCGCCGGCGCTGCGTCCACGGTCGAGGTTGAGGATGTCTCGGGTCACCGCGTGGGTCGTCACGGGGACGACCGAGAGGATCGTCCCGGTCGGCACGGTCTCGTCGAAGGCGTCGTGAGGGCCGAGGACCCGGCCGCTGGGGGTCGCGATGGCATGCGGGTTGGCACGCGAGGCGATGCCGAGGACGGAGAGGACGTCGGTGACGCGGGCGCCGTGGGGCACGACGAGGTCGTAGCGCCGACCCCCGGCGTTGAGGCTGACCTGGAGCCCCGCGGACGTGTCCGTACCCGGCATACCGTCCCCCCTCCGTCTCCTGCGTCACGGTCACCACGAAGAATAGGCGGCTTCGGACGGCGGTGGTGCTCCACCTCCGTGCGAGCCGGGTCCACCGGATAGGTTGGCCCACGCAACAGCACATTCGGGGAGGGAATTCGTGACCGCGACAGTCGGAGGCACGCGCCAGGAGGCGCCTCCCGTGCCGTCGGGACGCATCGTCCTGCAGCCGCCGCCCGAGATCACCCCGGCCGAGGGGCTGAGCAACCTCCTCATGCAGGCCGTGCCGATGCTCGGCAGCGTCGGCTCGATGGGCTTCGTCGCGCTGTCGCAACCCGGCCCGCGCGGCATCATCGGCGCCGGCATGTTCCTCGTGGCCTCGCTCGGCTTCGTCTTCGCGAGCGGGGTGCGCCAGCGCCAGCAGCACACGACCGAGGTCATCTCGAACCGGCGCGAGTACCTCGCCTACCTCGCCGAGGTGCGCGGCACCGTCCGTGACGCCGCGTCGAAGCAGCGCGAGGCCGGCCTGTGGAACTACCCCGCCCCCGCGTCGCTCCCGCTGCTCGCCGAGGAGAAGAGCCGCGTGTGGGAGCGGCTGCCCAAGGACGACGACTTCCTCCACGTCCGCATGGGGACGACGTCACAACCGCTGTGCCTCACCCTCGAGCCCGCCGAGACACCGCCGCTGGCCCAGCTCGACCCTGTGGCGGCCTCGGCCCTGCACCGCCTCCTCACGACACACCGCGTCCAGCACGGCCTGCCCGCCTCGGTGTCGCTGCCCGCGTGGGCGCGCGTCCAGGTCACCGGCGAGGCCGGTCCTGCGCGCGCGCTCGCCCGCGCCCTCGTCGTCAACGCCGCGGTCATGCACTCGCCCGAGACCCTCGTCGTCGCCGCGCTCGTCGGTCCCGACGCTCGCGAGGAGTGGGACTGGCTCAAGTGGCTCCCGCACGCCCTCAGCCCTCGCGAGCGTGACGCCGTGGGCCCGATGCGCCTCGTCGCCGAGTCGATCGACGAGCTGCTCGAGCTGCTCCCCGACGACCTCGCCGACCGCCCGCGCTTCGGGCCCAGCGCGCAGCCCCCGGCGCCGCACGTCCTCGTCATCGTCGACGGTGCCCGACTGCCGCGGCACAACCCGCTCGTCACCGACGACGGTGTGCTCGGTGTCACCGTGCTCGACCTGCCGGAGCAGTGGGGCGAGCTCGACTCGACCTCGACCCTGCGGCTCGCGGTCGACGCCGCACGACCCGGTATGCCGGTGGGCCAGGTCCCCTTCGAGATCCTCAGCCTCAGTCGTGGCGGCGCCAAGGGCCTCGCGGACCAGATGAGCGTCACCGAGGCCGAGGCCACGGCACGCCGCCTCGCCCCGATGTTCGTCAGCGGCGAGGTCGAGGTCCGCGACGCACTGACGAGCAGCACCGAGCTCGTCGACCTCCTCGGTCTCGGCGACGTCCGCGACTTCGACCCGGCGACCGCGTGGCGGCCCCGCCTGCAGCGCGACCGGCTGCGCGTCCCCATCGGCGTCGGCGGCAGCGGGCAGGTCGTCGCCCTCGACATCAAGGAGTCGGCCCAGCAGGGCATGGGCCCGCACGGGCTCGTCATCGGGGCCACCGGCTCCGGCAAGTCCGAGCTCCTGCGCACGCTCGTCCTCGCGCTCGCGATGACGCACTCCTCCGAGCAGCTCAACTTCGTCCTCGTCGACTTCAAGGGTGGTGCGACCTTCGCGGGCATGGCCGACATGCCGCACGTGTCCGCGGTCATCACCAACCTCGGTCAGGAGCTCACCCTCGTCGAGCGCATGCAGGACGCGCTCCAGGGCGAGATGACCCGCCGCCAGGAGCTGCTTCGGTCGGCGGGCAACTTCTCCAACGTCACCGACTACGAGAAGGCCCGGGCTGCCGGCGCCGACCTCGAGCCGCTGCCCGCGCTGCTCATCGTCGCCGACGAGTTCTCCGAGCTGCTGTCGGCCAAGCCCGAGTTCGCCGACCTCTTCGTCGCCATCGGCCGTCTGGGCCGCTCGCTCTCGATGCACCTGCTGCTCTCGTCTCAGCGCCTCGAGGAAGGACGCCTGCGCGGTCTCGAGTCGCACCTCTCCTACCGGATCGGTCTGCGGACCTTCTCGGCCGGTGAGTCCCGCACGGTCATCGGCGTGCCCGACGCCTACGAGCTGCCGCCCGTCCCGGGCCTGGGCTACCTCAAGCCCGACCAGACGACCCTGCTCAAGTTCAAGGCCGCCTACGTCTCGGGCCCTCCGAAGGGTCGTCGCCGGCGCTCAGCCGTGGGGTCGGGTGGCACGGCCATGCAGGTGCTGCCGTTCACGTCGACCCGGGCGGTCTCCGCGGTGCAGCGCGTCGAGGAGGCACCCGCACCGACCAACGAGCCGGAGGAGACCCGCGCGGTGTTCGACATCGCCGTCTCGCGGATGAAGGGCAAGGGCCGGCCTGCCCACCAGGTGTGGCTGCCGCCGCTCGACGTCCCGAACTCGCTCGACCAGCTCCTCGGCGACCTCGCCCCCGAACCGCAGCTCGGCCTCGTGAGCCGGCGTTGGCGCGAGCGCGGCAGCTATGTCTTCCCGATGGGCATCGTCGACCGTCCGCTGGAGCAGCGGCGCGAGATCTTCGTCCTCGGCCTCGGTGGGGCCGCGGGTCACGTCGCCGTCGTCGGTGGCCCGCGCACCGGCCGGAGCACGTTCGCCCGCACGCTCGTCAGCTCGATCGCGCTGACGACCACACCGCTCGAGACGCAGTTCTACATCCTCGACTTCGGCGGTGGCACCTTCACCCCGTTCGCCGCGCTCCCGCACGTCGCCGGTGTCGCCAACCGCAACGAGCCCGACGTCGTGCGTCGCACGGTCGCCGAGATCAGCGGCATCATCGACAAGCGCGAGGCCTACTTCCGCTCGCAGGGGATCGACTCGATCGAGACCTACCGGCGGCGTCGCGCGGAGGGCCGCGCCGACGACGGCTACGGCGACGTCTTCCTCGTCGTCGACGGGTGGCCGACGATCCGTGCCGAGTTCGACGAGCTCGAGCAGTCGATCAGTGCCATCGCCGGTCGCGGTCTCACCTTCGGCATCCACGTCGTCATCACGACGTCGCGCTGGATGGACTTCCGGATGCAGATCCGCGACGTCCTCGGCACCCGGGTCGAGCTCGGGCTCGGTGACCCGGGCGACTCCGAGATCGACCGCCGGGTCGCCGCCAACGTGCCCAAGGGCCGCCCCGGCCGGGGCATCACGACGACGAAGCACCACTTCCTCTCGGGCATCCCGCGCATCGACGACTCGGGCCGCGTGGACGACCTCGGTGAGGGCGTCGACGACATGGTGGCCAAGGTCTCGGCGGCGTGGCAGGGTCCCCGCGGCCCCAAGCTCCGGCTGCTGCCCGAGCGGATCACCCTCGAGGCGATCCGCGAGCAGGCAGGTCCGGGCGACTGCCGCGTCCTGCTCGGCATCGACGAGAACAACCTCGAGCCCGTCGGCGTCGACGTCTCGGAGGAGTCGCACCTCTACCTCTTCGGAGACTCGGACTCGGGCAAGTCGGCGATGCTGCGCGGCTACGCCAGCGAGGTCGCGCGCCTTTACACGCCGGACCAGGCCAAGCTCTTCGTCGTCGACTACCGCCGGGCCCTGCTCGGCGAGCTGCCGCCGGACCACCTCGCCGAGTACATGACGACCGAGGAGCAGGTCACCGCCGAGATGGAGGGGCTCACCGCCTTCCTGCGGACGCGCCTGCCCGGTCCGGACGTCACGCCGGAGCAGCTGCGCTCGCGCTCGTGGTGGTCGGGCTCGGAGGCGTTCATCCTCGTCGACGACTACGACCTCGTCGTCACCTCGTCGGGGTCGCCGCTGCGCCCGCTCGTGCCGCTGCTCGCGCAGGCCACGGACGTCGGTCTCCACCTCGTCGTCACCCGCCGCTCCGGTGGTGCGTCGCGAGCGAGCTACGAGCCGGTGCTCCAGGCGCTGCGCGACCTCGCGAGCCCCGGCATCCAGCTGAGCACCCCGCCCGACGAGGGCGCCCTCGTCGGCAACGTCCGGGGCTCGCTCCAGCCGGCCGGCCGTGGTCGTCTCGTGACGCGCGACAACGGCAACCAGGTCGTGCAGCTCGCCTGGCACCCCGCCAAGCACAGCTGACCGAGGGGCTTCGTCGCGCCCACCGACCCAGGCTGCGGGGAGTGCTCCCCATCGCCCTCCCGGCATGCGCTCACTACGTTGGACGGACCGACGACGTGGTGAGGGGGAGTCGTGAACGACTTCAGGGTGGAGATCAGCCAGCTGGACACGGTGAACGGGGTGTTCCGGCTCCAGACGGGGCACCTGGGCAGGGTCCAGACCTACGTGCAGACCAACTGCAACGCCGGCAACGGCTTCACCGGCCTCGCCGTCGCGCCGCTGCAGGGCCATTACGACCGCGCCTACACGATCGCCGACACCGGCACCGGTCAGGGCCGGTCGATCTCCGAGAACTGCACGACGACGATGAACGGGACCAAGGCGGAGTACCTACGACAGGACCGGGCGGCATACGACCGCATGGCTGCGAGGATGCGCGCTGCGGGGGAGACCCCGCCGCCCTACCGCGCCCCCGGTGACGGACCGGCGCCGCGTCCCGGCGCCTCGGTCGCGAACGCGCCGTCGGGCGACAACAGCTGGTGGAAGTACACCAAGCAGGGCCTGTCCGGGACGACGAACGCGCTGAGCTACGCCGACAAGGTGCGCAGCCTGGGACCGTTCGGCCCGGGGCTCGAGGCGCCGAAGCCGCCTGAGTACCCCGACAGCCTCAACCCGGCCAAGTGGCGCGAGTACGCGATGAACAAGCGCCTCTACGACAGCGTGACGAACCGCTGGGACACGCGCGCCGCCGCCGACCACAACGCGCGCAACACCGGCGGCAACGACTCGTGGACCGAGGAGGACGCCCGGCGCGCCCGCGAGGACGGCTGGACCCGCGACCGCCAGCAGGCGCGCGAGGACTTCTGGGAACGCGTGGACTGGGCCGAGGCCGACCGGCGCAACGGCGCCGACACGACCGGCAACAGCTCGTTCACCGCGGACGACATGCGCCAGGAGCGCGAGAGCCAGTACCGCAACCCGGCGCCCACCGACGGCCGCGGCACGACGTGGGACGCCGACCAGACCTTCGGTGCGGCGCAGCGGGCGGTGGGCCTGCCCGGCGCACTGATCAGCACCGGCGAGGGAGTCGTCAACACGTGGCAGCACGGCCAGGAGGCCGCCGACCTGCGCGGTGACGTCAACGACTCCATCGACGGGCCGTCGAACGACGACTCGGCCCAGTGGGCCAACAGGAACGGAGGACAGTGGTGAGCACCATCGCGGAGCAGGTGGACGCGTCGAGCGCGCTCGTGCCGCCGGCGAGCGACGAGGGCAACTTCGTCGAGGACCTCGAGGCGAGTTCGGGGCTCGTGCTGCGGCCGATCCTCTGGTTCATCCGCAAGGCGTTCGGGGTGAGCCCCATCGAGGAGCTCGTCAAGCCGATCGCCGGCGACTGGAACCAGCTGAGCAAGGCCAAGGACGCCTGGGGGCGCACCGAGATCGCCTGCAACGGCGTCGGCAGGAACTTCGGCGCCCTCAAGACCTCGACGACGGAGTGGACCGGTCCCTCGGCCGTCGCCTTCCGGGAGCGGATGGGCACGCTCGAGGACAACTACACGAAGTACGGCACCGGTTGCGACCAGATCGGCCGCCTCGTCGGGGCGCTCATCGACATCACGAAGTCGGTGGCGAGCACGATCGCGACGATCATCGGCTTCATCGTCGACGAGATCACCTTCCTCGCCGCGTGCGCGTCGATCCCCGGCCCCGGCTGGCTCGTCGGCGGCGCCAAGATCGCCACGAGCATCCGCAAGTACTGGAGCCTCATCCAGCGCGGCTACAACGCGATCCGCCGGGTCCTCATGGCGATCAACAGCTTCGTCAAGGGCTGCTACGCCGTCGTCAACGTCCTGCGGGTGCTCACCGTCCTGTCCAACACCCTCATCGCGCTCCAGAACTACGGCACGGGCCGGGACATCGACGACGCGCAGGTCAACAACTTCGGCGTGGACCCCGGCACGGTGCCCGCATGAGCGGCGGCGACTTCGGCACCCAGGGTGGCGCGGGCTTCGAGGAGGCGAGCCGCGAGGTCGAGGCGATCCTCGCCGAGCTGCTCGAGCTGCGGCACGAGATCGACGCCGAGCGGGACGAGCTCGTCGAGCAGTTCGTCTCCGACCCCAGCACCGACCACCGCGGCGACTACGAGCAGATGAGCGACAAGGCCCGTGCGGGTGAGCTCGGGCCCGAGTGGCAGCGGCTCCAGCGTCGCGTCGACCTCGACGAGACCTCGCTCGACCGGGTGTTCTCGGGTGACGACACCAGCAGCGAGTCCGAGTTCGTCCGCGGCGTCGCGGAGGAGAAGGCGGGGAAGATCCTCGAGCTGCAGGTGGAGCCCGAGGCCGAGCGCGACCTCGAGCTCAACATGTCGACCTTCGCCGCCGTGCGTGCCGAGCAGGCCGAGATCATGCGCATGCTCGCCGAGATCAGGGACCTGCCGCTGCCGCCCCTGGACTGACCTCGTCCGGGGTCGCCGGTCGGCCGGCGACCATGATGAAGCTCTCCCGCCGGGTCAGTGCGGACACCGACGCGGCCGCGAGCACCGCCACGCCGAGGAGACCGGGCAGCGCGAGGAGCACGGTGCCGCCCACGCCCTCGGGCAGTCCCTCGCGGCTGCCGGCGGTGCGCGGAGGGAGCCATCCGGTGGGATCGCGCAGGACGTCGAGGCGGGTGCCGACGTCGGGCGCGACGTACTCGGTGCGCGAGCCGAAGCGCTGGCTGAGCAGCGAGACACCGCGCTCCGACGTGCCGTCCTCGAACGCCAACGTCACCGCCGCCGGACCGCCCTCGCGGGGCGCGTCGGCGGCGGTCACCGTGGCAGGGACCCGCTCCATGACGAGCTCGCCGTGCAGCGCCATCGTCGCCGTCGAGGCGTAGACGGGCGTCGGCCAGAAGAAGAGGAAGGCGAGCCCGATTGCGAAGGCCGGCACCCGCGAGCTCACCTGGAGCAGCAGCGCGACGAAGAGCACGAACCAGAGCAGCGCCGCCACCGGGTTCGGGAGGCCGATCGCGAGCCAGCCGTCGTCGAGGTTCGGCCGCAGCGAGGTCCACAGCGCGAGGAGGAAGGCGAGGACGGTGAGGACGACGAGCACGACGCGGCGCGAGCGACGCATGCCCTCGCCCGACGACCTCTCGGTGGTGGCGACGTCTGGCCCGGAGGTCGGCTGGCTCACCGGCACGACGATAACCAACATCACCCGGACACGCGCTCGGAGCCGAACCTACGGAGCCGTAGGCTGCGACCCATGGAACCCGTGTACAGCTCTGTCATCACCACCGCCCGCGGCGTCTTCGCGGCCCAGGGCATCCGGTTCCGGATCGAGGGCGAGGACAACGTCCCCCGCACCGGAGGCGCCGTCATGACGATCAACCACACGGGCTACTTCGACTTCACGTATGCCGGCCTCGCGGCTCGCCGTTCCGGTCGCCTCGTGCGCTTCATGGCGAAGAAGTCGATCTTCGCCCACCCCGTCGCGGGCCCGCTCATGCGCGGGATGCACCACATCCCCGTCGACCGCCGCGACGGGCGCGCCTCGTTCATGCGGGCGGTCGAGGCCGTGCGCGACGGTGAGATCGTCGGCGTCTTCCCCGAGGCGACGATGTCGCGCTCGTTCGAGCTCAAGGAGTTCAAGCCCGGCGCCGTCCGGATGGCGCAGGAGGCCGGCGTCCCGATCCTGCCCACGACGATCTGGGGCTCGCAGCGAGTCTGGAGCAAGGACCTGCCCAAGCACCTCGGCCGCCACAACATCCCGATCTCGATCGTCGTCGGCGAGCCCTTCCACGTCGCCCCCGACGACAACCGCAACGAGGCGACCGTGCGCCTCCAGGCCGTCATGGAGGCCCAGCTCCACGCCCAGCAGGCGGCCTACCCGCCCCTCACCGGCGACGACCTCGTCTACCAGCCCGCCCGGCTCGGCGGGAAGGCGCCGACGCCCGACGAGGCCGCGGCACAGGACCACGCCGACATGACGCGCACGACGGACAAGTTCAACAAGGGGCGCAAGTCGCGCTGACGTTCGGTCGCTTCGTCGCGCTCACCGCTGGGTCGCTCCCGGCGGAGCTCGAGTCGTCGGTCAGGGCTCCCGGGTCTAGACCGGGTGGCCGAGGTGGCTGAGGGCTTGGCGGAGGAGGACTCCGTGGCCGCGGTCCATCTCGGCGAGCACGCCCGGGTCGAGGGCCTCCTCGGGCGTGAGCCAGGCGAGGTCGAGGGCGTCCTGCTGCGGGGCGCAGTCGCCGGAGACGGGGACGACGAAGGCGAGGGAGACCGCGTGCTGGCGCGGGTCGTGGAACGGCGTGACGCCGGGAGTGGGGAAGTACTCCGCCACGGTGAACGGCACGGGTGAGGCGGGAACCCGCGGCAGCGCCATGGGGCCGAGGTCCTTCTCGAGGTGGCGGATCAGGGCGTCGCGCACGCGCTCGTGGTAGAGCACGCGCCCCGAGACGACCTCGCGCAGGATCTGGCCGTCGGCGGAGGCGCGCAGGAGGAGGCCCACGGCCGTGACGGCCCCGCGCTCGTCGACGCGGACGGGCACGGCGTCGACGTAGAGGATGGGCAGCCGCTCACGCGCGCTGTCGAGCTCCTCCCGGCTCAGCCATGAGGGGGTGTTGTCGAGCTCGAGAGGACCCATGGCGGCGATTCTGCCAACTGGCGCCCGTGCGCGGTCGTCCGACCCACCCTCCCGACCGCTTGCGTCCGCAACTCCGGTGGCCAGGCCGTCACGTTGCCGGACGCAAGGGGTATGCCGGCCGCTCACCCACGCTTGCGTCCGCAACTCTGGGGGTCAGATCGTCACCCTGCCGGACGTTGTGCATCGGTGAACTCGACGGGAGCCTCGAAGGCGGCCTTGCGCGCGGCCCGGCGCAGGGTGCGGAGCACGACGCTGCCGGTGAGCGAGATGAGCACGACGTTGGTGAGCGCGCGGCCGAGGTCCCAGCCGAGCGAGGTCGCCAGCGAGAAGATGCCGAAGCGGTGCAGGTTCTCGAGCACGGGCGCTCCCGCGACGAAGGACAGCTCGCTGTCGAGGCCGGCCGCGAACGGCCAGAACATGAGGTTGAGGGCGAAGCCGTAGAGCAGCCCGGACACCGCGCCATAGGCCGCGAGCAGCGCGATCTCGGCGCGACCCCGCACCTGCGGGAGGAGCCCTCCGCCGAGCCCGACCCAGGCGGCGCCGAGCATCTGGAAGGGCAGCCACGGCCCCACGCCACCGGTGATGAGCGCGGAGGCGAAGAGGGTCGTCGCCCCGAGGACGAACCCGAACCCGGCGCCGAAGACGCGCCCACCGAGGACGAGGAGGAAGAAGACGGTCTCGAGTCCTGCGGTCCCGGCCCCGAGCGGGCGCAGCGCGGCGCCGACGGCCGACAGCACGCCGAGCATGGCGATGGCCTTGACGTCGAGCCCGCCCTCGGAGACCTCCGCCATGACGACGGCGAGCAGGAGCGGCATGAGCAGCGAGAAGACGAGAGGGGCGTCGGTCGAGTGCGCGAAGGCCGTGCCGGGGTCGACGAGCAGCGGCCACCCGAAGGCGACGACGCCCGCGAGGCTCACGACGACGATGGCCGCGACCGAGCGGGGTCGCAGCCGGATCGCCCGGGTGCGCTCGCCTCTGGTGCGAGGGGGAGCGGGTGCGCCTGGGGCGCCGGAAGGGACGAGGGTCCTCACGATGGCTCCCGGACGGCATACCGGACGTCGTCGACCGTGAGCCACGGCTGCGGCGAAGTGATCTTGGCGACCTGCGGCGCGAAGGCCGGGCTGGCGACGACGACGTCGGCGGTCGGCCCGTCGGCGACGACCTCGCCGGCGGCCATGACGACGACCCGGTCGGCGGACTCGGCGACGAACTCGACGTCGTGGGTGGAGACGACGACGCTGCGGCCGCGGTCGACGAGCCGTCGCAGGGCGGCGCGCAGGGCGGCCTTGCCCGCGTAGTCGAGACCGCGGGTGGGCTCGTCGAGGAGGAGGACGGGCGGGTCGGCGGTGAGCTGCACCGCGAGCACGACCGCGAGCCGCTGTCCCTCGGAGAGGTCCCGCGGATGACGGTCGTCCGGTATGCCGGGTGCCAGGTCGTCGAGCAGGCTGCGGCAGGTGCCGGGCTCGCGCCCGCTCTCGGAGTCGGCCTGGGTGCACTCCGCTCCGACCGTGTCGAGGTAGAGCAGGTCGGCGGCCGACTGGGGCACGAGGCCGACGTGGCGGCGGCGCTCGGCGGCATCGAGCGCGCGGACGTCGGTCTCGTCGGGGGAGCTGCCGTGCTTGCGCCTCACCGTGCCCGAGCGCATCGGCCCCGAGCCCTGGACTGCCCAGAGGAGGGAGGACTTGCCGGCGCCGTTGCGGCCCATGAGGGCGGTGACCTCGCCGGCGCGCAGGGTGAGGTCGACCTCGGCGACCGCGACGACCGAGCCGTGGGTGACGGCGACCCGGCGGGCGTCGAGCAGGACGGGTCCGCGCTCCGCGACGACCTCGCGCGGGTGCGCAGCCAGGGAGCGCCAGGGCGCGGCGCGGCGCCGGGCGTCACGCACCGACAGCGGCAGCGGCTCCCAGCCGGCCCAGCGGCCGAGCTCGACGACGGGTGGCGCGACGTCGGCCGTGCGCATCACCTCGGCGGGGTCGCCCTGCGTGACGTCGCCTGCGGCGCCGACGTGGACGAGGGTGTCGGCGTACTGGAGAACGCGCTCGATGCGGTGCTCGGCGACGACGACGGTCACCGCGAGGTCGTGGACGAGCCGGGTGATGGTCGCGAGGACGTCCTCGGCGCCGGTGGGGTCGAGGGCGGAGGTCGGCTCGTCGAGGACGAGCACCTTGGGGTGGGTCGTGAGGACCGAGCCGATGGCGACGCGCTGCTGCTGGCCGCCGGAGAGCTCGCGCAGTGCCGCGCCGCGCAGGTCTGCGATGCCGAGCACGTCGAGGGTCTCCTCGACCCGCTTGCGCATCGTCGACGCGCCGAGGCCCAGCTGCTCCATGCCGTAGGCGAGCTCCTCCTCGACCGTGTCGGTGACGAAGCCCGCGAGCGGGTCCTGGCCGACGACGCCGACGAGGTCGGCGAGGTCACGGGGGCGGTGCTCGCGGGTGTCGCGGCCGAAGACCCGGACGGACCCGGCGAGCGTCCCGCCGGTGAAGTGCGGCACGTGGCCCGTGATGGCTCCGAGGAGGGTGGACTTGCCGGATCCGGTGCGGCCGACGACGAGGGCCAGCTCGCCCTCATCGACGCGCAGCGACACGTCGCGGAGCACGGGCTCGTTCCCGCCCTCGAAGGCCACCGACACGCGGTCGAGCTCGATCACGGGTGCACCTCGGCGGGGACGGGTCGGGACGGGGTCGCGCCACGCGGGGCGGGAGGCGGTGGCGGGGGAGTGAGGAAGGCGGGCAGCCCGGCCACGAGCAGCCCGGCCAGCGCCAGCAGCGGCAGGGCAGGCACAGCGAGCGGGTCGAGCGGGATGCCGAGCGACGCGGCGTCGGTGCGGCGGACGAGCTGCACGGCGACGGCCGCGGCGGCACCGCAGGCGACGGTGAGCCACTCGGCTCCACGCCACGGGTCCGGCCGGTAGGTGGAGCGGGCGTTGGCCGCACCCCCGAGCCAGATGCCCGCGAGCGAGAGGCCGATCCCGAGGGTGAGCGCGGGCAGACCCATCCACCCGGGGGTGGTCGCGTCGAGGACGCCGTAGATGCCGACGGCGCTGGCGAGCAGGCCGCCGAGCGTGCACGCCGCAGTGAGGGCGCGTCGACCCCGGCCCACCTCTCGACGGCGTCCGTAGCCACGCGAGTCCATCGCCGAGGCGAGCATGAGCGAGCGGTCGAGGGTGTCCTCGAGGACGGGCAGGGCGACCCGGGGCACGGCCCGGATGCCGCGCGAGGTGTCGCCGCGCAGCGCCCGCGCCCGCATGACCCGCTGGACGCTCTCGGCGAGCTGGGGGGCGACGCTGATGGTCACGACGACGGCCGAGCCGATCTCGCTCAACGCGCCCGGAAGCGTGCGGAGCAGGCGCTTGGGGTTGGCGAGCGAGTTCGCCGCGCCGATGCACGCGATCATCACGGCGAGGCGCAGCCCTTCGGTGACCGCGCCGACGAGCCCGCCGAGCCGCACGTCGCCGAGGAGGTTGATCCCGGCGGCCCACGACGGCAGGGCGACCTCGGGCAGCGGGAGGACGACGGGGCTGCCGAACTTGAGCCCGACGAGCACGTGGAGCACCGCCCGCACGACGACGATGAAGCCACCGAGCCAGAGGTAGAGCCGGAAGGAGCGGGCCCACGGCGAGGACCCGCGCCGGGAGAGCACGACGAGGGCGGCGACGGACAGCGCGGTGAGCAGGAGGAACGGGTTCGTCACGTTGCTCACCGCGACGGCGAGCCCGATGGCCCAGAGCCACCAGGCGACCGGGTGGAGCGCCCGCGGCAGGGCAGGGACGAAGGCCTTGCTCCCACTGCTCGAACCGGTCACACCGGTCGTGTCCGCCGATGCCTTCGCGCCCGCAGACACGATCGCGCCCGCAGACACGATCGGGCCCGCCGAAGCGGTCGCACCGGCAGATGCGGTCGTGCCGGCGCCGCCCTCTCGGGGAGAGGGGGCGGCAGCGGCGTCCGGCGTCACACCGACGCCGCGGCCTGACGTCGGCGCAGACCCACCACGGCGACAGCCGTCGCGAGAGCCGCGAGGAGCGCACCGCCCCCGAGGAGGCGCCCGAGGGACGAGCCGTCCGAGGCGCCGCCCGACGAGCCGCCGTCAGGACCATTCGGAGCCGCGGCGACGACCTCGCTCGACTCCGACGCCGAAGGACCCGCGGACGCCGATGCCGACGCCGACGCGGACGCCGACGCCGACGCGGAGGTGGAGCCGCTCGCGGATGCGCTCGGGCCCGGGGCACCCGCCGTGGGAGGCGCGGATGAGCCGGGAGCGGCTGTCACGCCCGGCCTGGTCGGAGCCGCCGCGGTCGTGCGACCGGCAGGGGCCTGTGTCGTCGGACGCGGAGCGCTCGGCGCCTTGGTCGTCGTCCGCGGCGTGGGCTTCGGAGCAGCCGTGGGCTTGGGCGCCGCGGTGGTCGGCGCGGGAGCGGAGACCGTGGCAGGGCGCGTGCTCGGGGCCGACCCGGAGCCGAAGCGGAAGCCGACCGAGCTGCCGGGCTTGGGGTTCCAGCCCTTGATGCCGACCTGGCTGTAGGTCCACGAGCCACCGTTGGGGGCGTGCCAGAACGACCAGTAGGCGCTCGCCGGAGGCATGTTGACGCACGGGTCCGACGCGGGGTAGCCGTCGATGCGGCAGAGCGCGTCGGGGAAGCGCTGCACCGCGGTGAGCGAGAACCCGGCGCCCTGGAGCGCCGACCAGGCCGACGAGGGGTCACCGCTCGCGCAGCGCACCTGGGTGCCCTGCGAGCTCTGCACGACGACCGTCACTCCGTTCGTCGACGAGCAGGCGGCCGCCTGCGCCGGGGCGGCCGCGCTGGTGAGCGCGGCTGCCCCGAGCGCGGTCGCCGCGCCGAGCGAGAGGAGGCGGCGCAGCATCAGGCGTGCACCCCGCGACGGCGCGAGACGAGGACGAAGCCGGAGCCGGCGAGGAGCAGCAGCACGGCCACGGCCAGGGCCGGCCAGATCGTGGCGCCGGTGTAGGCCAGGCCCTCACCCGGGCCCGCGTCGGTCCCGCCGCCGGCGGCGGTGCCGCCACCGGATCCGTCGTCGGAGCCACCCGTCCCGGGCGTGCCCGGGTCGGTCGTGCCACCGGTGGGGGTGGCGGTGGAGCTGGCGCTGGTCGTCGGCGTGGGCACCGGTGTCGTCGTGGGTGCCGCGGCGACGACGAGGGTGTCGAAGCCGGGGAGGCCGAAGGCGAGCATCGCCTGTGGCGTGGCTCGCTCCCACTGGTCCGTGCTCGTCGCCGGACCCGCGGCGAAGGCCTCGGGGGAGTAGGCGATCGCGCCGACGTTCGTCGCCGCGGCGACACCCGTCGCGGGGAGGACCTGGAGCCCGGCCACCCACGCACGACCCTTGGTCACGGCGCCCTCGGCGGCAGCGGAGCCGGGGTGCTCGTCGAGCCAGGCCTGGAGGGCCTGCACGGCGAGGCCGGTCGAGTTCGTGTTGACCGTCGTCGTGAAGGCGTCGTTGGCCCAGCCGCCGCTCGGCTTCGCGGCGGAGGTGAGGTAGCCCACCGCGCGGGTGAGGTGGGAGTCCGCCACGTCCACACCGGAACGCTCGGCGGCGAGCATGGCCTGAAGGCCCATCGCGGTCGCGTCGACACCTGAGTCCTTGTCGTCGGCGCACGCTGCGGTGCCGTGGCTCAGGCGGAAGCCGCCCGACGGGCACTGCTGGCTGAGCATCGCGTCGAGGACCTTGGTGTCGAGGGCGTCGGCGCGGGCGAGCGCGAGGACCGCGAGGGTCTGGCCGAAGCCGTATGCCGGCGCGTCGCCGTAGTCGAGCACCTTGCCGTCGTCGTCGATCTTGGACTCGAGGGTCTTCGCGACGTCGAGGCCGCCGACGTCGTGGACGTCGCCACGCACGGCCTCGGCCGCGAGCATCGCCTTGGCGGCGGACGGCCCGTCGACGTAGCGCGTGCCGTCGTCCGCCGTGAAGTCGACCCACTCCGGGATCTGCTTCTCGATCGAGGCCCAGAGACCGGGGATGGCCTCGTGGTCCGGGTCCTCGGCGACGAGGGCGAAGAGCATGTCGATCATGAGGCCGGGGTTGAAGCCGAAGGACTGCAGGTCGTAGGTGCCGTCGCCCTTCGCCGCCCGCGAGACGAGCCAGTCGGAGGCGAGGTCGGCGCGACCCGGACCGGCCGGGGTGCTCGGCTCGGGGGTCGGCGTGACCGAGACGGTCGGCGTGGGGGTGGGCGTGGGCGTGCTCGTCGCCGGCGTCGTGTCGACCCGCGGCTCCGGGGCGTCGTCGACGTTGTCGACGAGCGAGAGGCCGACGAACGTGCCGGTCGGGGCGGCGGTCTCGTGGGCGCCGGTCATGGCCTGGTTCCAGCCCGCGTCGGTGCCGGTCCAGAACGACCACCACACGCCGGTCCACGCAGCGCACGGGTCGGTCGAGGGGGCGCCGTCGACCTGGCAGATCTGCGGGCCGAAGCTCGTCGACTTCGTCGCGACGTCGAAGCCGGCGTCGGCGAAGGTCTGGAGCGAGTTCGTCGACGAGTAGGCCGCGCCGCCGCTCCTCGTGACGCAGCGCGCGACCGCGTCCGCGGAGCCCTGGAGGTCGACGACGGCGGTGACGCCGTCGGCGTCGGGGGCGCAGACGCCCTCGGTCCACGAGGTGCCCGCAGCCGGGGGCAGCCCTGCCGCCGAGCGGGGCGTGGTCGTCGCCGAGGGCGACGGGGTGGTGCTGGGCGTGGCGGTGCTCGCGGAGGCGCTGGCGCTGGGACTGGGGTCGGTCTCGGCGGCGGCGGCCGGCATACCGAGGACGAGGGCGGCCAGCGCGAGCGGCGCGACGCGCCCGCGAAGGGAGGAGCGGTGCATGTGGGGGACAGCCTTCCTGAGCGGTTCGTGACGAACGCCCGACCGGCCGCAGTGGCTGTCCGGGCTCCGTCCCGTGACCTCGACGGGTGATGTGGAGCCGCTCGCGTCTGCGGGGCAGTCCGGCTCGCCACCCTTGCGGGCGGCCTACGGTTGCGGGTCAGCGCCGGACTTCGACCGGCTTCCCCCCGCGGACGCGGTTGGTGTCACCGAGTGCTCGGCGACCGCCCCACTGTAGCGCCATCCTGAGGACTCCCTGACAGCCGCTAGACTCGGGTCACAGGCGTTCGAGCCGTCATCAGCGGCGAGCCTCCGGAAGAACGGTGTGACCCTCGCGAGGGGGCCGTGCCCACTAGAACCGGACGTCGGGGTCACGTCACGACCTGGGAAACAAGAGCGGTCGTCTGCCGGGTGCCTCCGTGGGGCGCGCGGCCTGCGGCAAGCGAGGTGGTACCGCGGAGGGAGCCGGCCGGCATACGGCAGGAGGCCCTTCGTCCTCGTCCAGACGACGACGCGACGACCCGCAGGAGCCCCTCGACATGACCTACCCCAAGGTCTCCACCAGCCAGTCCGGCGCCGCCTTCGGCGTGTCACCGAGCCCGCGGTTCCCACAGGTCGAGGAGTCGGTCCTCGCCTACTGGGACGCCGACGACACCTTCCGCGCCTCGGTCGAGCAGCGTGAGGCCGGCGAGAACGGCGCGAACGAGTTCGTCTTCTACGACGGCCCGCCCTTCGCCAACGGCCTGCCGCACTACGGCCACCTGCTCACCGGCTACGTCAAGGACCTGGTCCCTCGTTACCAGACGATGCGTGGCCGCCGGGTCGAGCGCCGCTTCGGCTGGGACACCCACGGACTGCCGGCCGAGCTCGAGGCGATGAGCCAGCTCGGCATCAAGACCAAGGACGACATCGTCGAGCTCGGCATCGAGAAGTTCAACGCCGCCTGCCGCTCGTCGGTGCTCAAGTACACCGACGAGTGGCGTGACTACGTCACCCGCCAGGCGCGCTGGGTCGACTTCGACAACGACTACAAGACGCTCAACCCCCAGTTCATGGAGTCGGTCATCTGGGCCTTCAAGGGGCTCTACGACAAGGGACTGGTCTACGAGGGCTTCCGCGTCCTGCCCTACTGCTGGAACGACCAGACGCCGCTGTCCAACCACGAGCTGCGCATGGACGACGACGTCTACAAGATGCGTCAGGACCCGTCGGTCACCGTCGGCTACCTGCTCGACTCGACGGGTGCGGACCCCGTGCTCGACGGTGCCCACCTCCTCGTCTGGACGACGACGCCGTGGACCCTCCCGAGCAACCTCGCCGCCATGGTCGGCTCGCAGATCGACTACGTCGTCGTCGAGGCCCCGGTGCCCGACACCGACGGCACCGCGCGCTACGTCCTCGCCGAGGCGCGCCTCGGGCACTACGCCCGGGAGCTGGGGGAGGATCCGACGGTCCTCGGCCGCTACACCGGTGCCGAGCTCGTCGGCCGCACCTACACCCCGCCGTTCTCCTACTACGCCGGACACGAGAACGCCTTCCGGATCGTCGCGGCCGACGACGCCGTCACGACGACGGACGGCACCGGGGTCGTGCACACCGCCGGCGCGTTCGGTGAGGTCGACAAGGAGGTCACCGACCGCGAGGGCATCGAGCCGGTCATGCCGGTCGGGTCGGACGGCGCGTTCACCTTCCCGGTCTCGGAGTACGAGGGCCTGCTCGTCTTCGACGCCAACGCGCCGATCATCGACCATCTCAAGGCCGCCACCCGCGGGTCCGGGGAGACCGGGTCGGTGACCGCCGGGACGATCCTGCTTCGCCGCGAGACCTATGACCACTCCTACCCTCACTGCTGGCGCTGCCGCGAGCCCCTCATCTACAAGGGCGTCTCGTCGTGGTTCGTCGAGGTGACGAAGTTCAAGGACCGCATGGTCGAGCTCAACCAGCAGATCGAGTGGATGCCCGACCACGTCAAGGAGGGCCAGTTCGGACGCTGGCTCGAGAACGCCCGGGACTGGTCGATCACCCGCAACCGGTTCTGGGGCAGCCCGGTCCCGGTGTGGCGCTCGGACGACCCCGAGTACCCCCGCATCGACGTCTACGGTTCGTTCGAGGAGCTCGAGCGCGACTTCGGTCGGCTTCCGATGGGTCCCGACGGACAGCCCGACCTGCACCGTCCCTTCGTCGACGAGCTCACCCGGCCCAACCCCGACGACCCGACGGGCCGCTCGACGATGCGCCGCGTCGAGGACGTCATGGACGTGTGGTTCGACTCGGGCTCGATGTCCTACGCGCAGGTGCACTACCCGTTCGAGAACGCCGACTGGTTCGAGCACCACTTCCCCGGCGACTTCATCGTCGAGTACATCGGGCAGACGCGCGGCTGGTTCTACACGATGCACGTCCTCGCGACGGCGCTCTTCGACCGGCCTGCCTTCACGTCCGTCATCTGCCACGGCATCGTCCTCGGGAACGACGGCCAGAAGATGAGCAAGTCGCTGCGCAACTATCCCGACGTGCGCGAGGTCTTCGACCGGGACGGGGCCGACGCCATGCGCTGGTTCCTCATGTCCTCACCGATCCTGCGCGGTGGCAACCTCATCGTCACCGAGGAGGGCATCCGAGAGGGCGTCCGCCAGGTCCAGATGCCGCTGTGGAACAGCTGGTACTTCTTCACCCTCTATGCGAACGCCTTCGGTTCTGGCGCCGGTTCGCAGGACGGCGAGGGGCAGGGGTATGCCGCGCAGTGGTCGACCGCGTCGACCGCGCCTCTCGACCGCTACCTCCTCGCGAAGCTGCGCCAGCTCGTCGAGACGACGACCGCGCAGCTCGACGGGCTCGACGTCGCCGGTGCCTGCGACTCGATCCGCGGCTTCGTCGACGTGCTCACCAACTGGTACATCCGTCGGTCGCGGGAACGCTTCTGGGACACCGGTTCCGGTGAGGGCTCGGAGTCCGGTGCCGACGCGCGCGCGGCGTTCGACACGCTCTACACGACGCTCGAGGTGCTCACGCGGGTCACCGCTCCGCTTCTTCCGCTCGTCTCCGAGGAGATCTGGCGCGGACTCACCGGTGAGCGCTCGGTGCACCTCGCCGACTGGCCCTCGGCCGACGAGCTGCCCTCCGACGACGAGCTCGTCTCCCGGATGGACCAGGCCCGCGCGATCTGCTCGGTGGCGTCGTCGCTGCGCAAGTCCGAGAAGCTGCGGGTGCGGCTCCCGCTGCGCGACCTCACCGTCGTCGTGCCCGGTGCCGCCGGACTCACCGACTTCGCCGGCATCGTCGCCGACGAGGTCAACGTCCGGCAGGTCTCGCTGCTCGACCTCGACGCGGTCGGCGACAGTGACTTCGGCGTGACCCAGCGGCTCACCGTCAACGCCCGCGTCGCCGGGCCGCGGCTGGGCCGCGAGGTCCAGACGGCGATCAAGGGCTCGAAGTCGGGCGACTGGACCGTGGCCGAGGACGGCACCGTCGTCAGCGGTGGGCTCGAGCTCGTCGAGGGCGAGTACTCGCTCGAGACGGTCGTCTCCGGCGGCGACACCGGGTCGCGCGCCACCGCGGTCCTGCCGGGCGGCGGGTTCGTCGTCCTCGACACCGAGGTCACGCCCGAGCTGGCCGCCGAGGGCCTCGCACGCGACGTCATCCGCGCCGTGCAGCAGGCCCGCCGCGAGGCCGGCCTCGACGTGAGCGACCGCATCTCGCTCACCGTCACGGGCTCGCGTGCGGTCTGGGAGGCGACGGTCGCCCACCAGGCGCTCATCGTCGAGGAGACGCTCGCGACGCAGTTCGGCTCGGCCCCCTCGATCGACGCGCTGCCACTCGGCGACGGCGTGAGCGAGGCCGACCTCAGCGACGGCGAGCGCGCCCGGATCCTCGTCAAGAAGCTCGCCTGACCGGCATACCCCCTTCCACTGATTGCCAGTTCCAGCGGATGAGCGCGAGGCAAGCTCGCGCAGAGTCCCGCTGGAACTGGCCATCAGTGGGACAGCCGCGGGGGGTGTGAGGTGACCCGGGTCATGGCGGCGCAAGCTACGCGTCAGTAGGGTCGCCGCCCATGGACTCACCGTGGGGGATCATCAGCGACCCGACGCACGACCCCGTCCTCTTCGCCGTGCCGTTCTTCGCGCTCTTCATCGTCCTCGAGCTGCTCGCCATCCGGTTCCTCGGCGACCACGACGACCAGGCCCCGACCCGCATGGGCTACTCGGCGCCCGACACGGCCGCCAACCTCGCGAGCGGCGTCGGGTCCGTCGTCATCAACCTGGGAGCACGGTTCGCCGCGCTCGTCCTCTACTTCGCGCTGTGGTCGATCGCGCCGTGGCAGCTCGACGCCGGGAGCCCGTGGACCTGGGTTCTCACGCTGCTCGCCGTCGACCTGCTCTGGTACGCCTACCACCGTGCCAGCCACCGGGTCCGGATCCTGTGGGCCGCCCACCAGGCGCACCACTCGTCGGTCCACTTCAACTACTCGGTGGCGCTGCGCCAGAAGTGGAACCCGTGGGGCGAGCTGCTCTTCTGGACGCCGCTCCCGCTCCTCGGGGTGCCACCGTGGATGATCTTCTTCGCGTTCTCGCTCAACCTCACCTACCAGTTCTGGGTGCACACCGAGACGATCCCCAAGCTGTCGGCGCCGGTCGAGTACGTGCTCAACACGCCCAGCCACCACCGCGTGCACCACGCGAGCCAGAAGCAGTACCTCGACCGCAACTACGGCGGGATCCTCATCGTCTGGGACCGGCTCTTCGGGACCTACGCCGAGGAGGAGGACATGCCCGTCTACGGGCTCACCGTCCCGGTGACGACGCACAACCCGCTGCGGATCCATCACGGCGAGCTCCTCGCCGCCGTGCGCGACGTCCGCGCCGCGCGGACGTGGCGCGACCGGGCCGGGCACCTCTTCGGCCCGCCGGGGTGGCGTCCCGCCGAGCCGCCCTCCTGAGGGCGGGCCGGACGGCATACTCGGTGACGTGGCGGGCTGCTGTGACCCCCGAGGGTGCGACCGCGTGTTCGGACCGCGGTTCGCCCGGCACGTCGCGGGCCGCTACCGCAAGCGGGGTCTCGACCGGACTGCGCGGCGGATGGTCGACTGGCTCGCCGCCGAGGGCCTCGACGGCGCCACCGTCCTCGAGATCGGCGGCGGGGTCGGCGAGATCCAGCTCGAGCTGCTCGAGCGCGGCGCCGCGTCGACGACGAACCTCGAGCTGAGCCCGGCCTACGAGGAGGAGGCGACCCGGCTCGCCGACGAGCACGGCCTCGCCGACCGCGTCGACCGCCGCATGGGGGACGTGGCCGTCGACCCGTCGGTGGCGCCGTCGGCGGACGTCGTCGTGCTGCACCGCGTCGTCTGCTGCTACCCCGACGCCGAGCGGCTGCTCACGGCCGCGGTCGGTCACGCGCGCCGCTCGGTCGTGCTGAGCCACCCGCCGCGCAACCTCGTCTCGCGCGCGATGCTCGCCTCGCAGAACGCCGTCATGCGCGTCCTCGGGCGCGAGTACCGGACGTTCGCGCACGCACCCGCCTCGATGCTGGCGACGTTGCGGGACAGCGGTTTCGGAGCGCGACACCTCCACCGCGGACTCGCGTGGCACGTCATCGTCGCGACCCGCGAGCCGTCCGCGTCGCCTGTGCCGGGCGCCTAGGGTGGTCGCGTGCCCGAACCCGTGAGACGCGTCCCCGGCGACGTGCTCATCCACCTCCGCCGTGCCCGCGACCACATCGACCGGCAGTTCGCCGAGGACCTCGACCTCGACGCCCTCGCGGCGACGGCGCGGCTGAGCAAGTTCCACTTCCTGCGGTCCTTCGCGGCCGTCTACGGCACGACACCGCTCGCCTACCTGGGCGAGCGCCGGGTCGAGCGGGCCCAGGACCTCCTGCGGACGACGAACCTCACGGTCACCGAGGTCTGCCACGCCGTCGGCTACTCGAGCCTGGGGTCGTTCTCGAGCCGCTTCCGAGAGATCGTCGGCGAGGCCCCCAGCGCCTTCCAGACCCGGTATGCCGTCCGCGGCGCCCCGCGCATCCCGGGCTGCTGGGTCTTCATGGCCGGCCTCGTCGAGAGGCGCGACGGGACCGGCGGGGGAGCGGACGGCATACGGAGCAATCGGGGAGAAGCGCCGAGTGTGAGCTGACGCCTACGGTCGGTCGCATGATCACCAACGTCAGCCTCGTGTCCGTCTGGGTCAAGGACCTCGACGAGTCCCTCGCCTTCTACACCGACGTCCTCGGCTTCAGCGCCGGTGACGACATCACGCTGGGGGAGGACTTCCGCTGGGTCACCGTGACCCACCCCTCGCAGCCCGAGCTCTCGCTGCACCTCACGACCCCGAGCAAGCCGCTCTCGGACGACCTCATCGCGGCGATGCAGCGCGCCCAGCTCGAGGGCGGACTGCCCGGCGTCGGGCTGCACGTCGACGACTGCCGCCGGACGGTCGAGGAGCTCAAGGGCAAGGGCGTCGAGTTCCTGCAGGAGCCCGAGGAACGGCCCTACGGCGTCGAGGCGCTCATGCGTGACAACTCGGGGAACTGGATGGTGCTCGTCGAGCCGCGCGACTACACGCCCGAGGACTTCGACGGCGCCTCCTTCGACTGACTCCCACCGACTGATTGCGCAGCAGCGACGTCCGGAGGGCCGGATCGGCACCCTCGGCGTCGCTGCTGCGCAAGAAGTCCGGGACAATGGCCGCATGGCACCGGCTCCCGACTCCTCCCAGCGCGAGGCTGCTCGCAACCTCGAGATCCTGAAGCGGCTGCGCGAGGTCGAGGAGGCGATCCTCGCGCGGGCTCCCGAGCACGACCTCGAGCCGTCGCTCGATCGGATCCAGGCGGTCATGGAGCTGGCCGGCGACCCGCAGCGCACGTTCCCCGTCATCCACCTCACCGGCACCAACGGCAAGACCACGACGGCCCGGGTCGTCGAGTCCCTCCTGCGCGAGATGGGGCTCACCACAGGGCGGTTCACCTCACCGCACCTCCACACCATGCTCGAGCGGATCGCGATCGGCGGTCGCAACATCGAGGCAGAGAAGTTCCTCGCGGCCTACGACGAGGTCATCGACCTCGTCGACATCGTCGACGCCCGCTCGGTCGCCGAAGGCGGCCCGCGGATGACCTACTTCGAGGTGCTCGTCGCCGTCGCCTATGCCGCGTTCGCCGACGCCCCGGTCGACGTCGCGATCGTCGAGGTCGGCATGGGCGGCAGCTGGGACGCGACCAACGTCGCCGACGGCACGGTCTCGGTCATCACCCCGATCGCCCTCGACCACCAGCACTTCCTCGGCAACACCGAGCCGGACATCGCCCTCGAGAAGTCCGGGATCATCAAAGCCGACGGCATCGCCGTCTCCGCGCTCCAGGCCGACCCGGCCGTGTCGGCAATCCTGCGTGACCGGGCGGAGGAGGTCGGTGCGCAGCTCGCCGTCGAGGGCGAGCAGTTCGGGATCGAGGCGGCGGACGTCGCCGTCGGTGGGCAGGCGCTCACCGTGCGCGGTCTCGCGGCCACCTACGAGGACCTCTTCCTGCCCTTCCACGGCGCCCACATGGCGCAGAACGCCGCCGTCGCGATCGCCGCTGTCGAGGCGTTCCTCGGGGGAGGCGAGCAGCCCCTCGACCTCGAGGTGCTCAAGGCAGGCCTCGCCGCGGCGACCTCGCCCGGCCGGCTCGAGGTCGTCCGCCGCAGCCCGACCGTGCTCGTCGACGCCGCCCACAACCCGGCCGGGGCCAGAGCCCTGCGCGACGGGCTCAACGAGGCGTTCACCTTCACCCGGCTCATCGGTGTCGTCGCGATCCTCAAGGACAAGGACGCGACCGAGATGCTCGAGGTCCTCGAGCCGGTGCTCGACGAGGTCGTCGTGTCCCGCACGACCTCCCCGCGGGCCATGCGGCCCAACGACCTCGCCGAGATCGCCCGCGGTGTGTTCGGTGACTCGCGGGTCACCGTGGTCGACGACCTGCCCGACGCGCTCGACCAGGCGGCTGCCCTCGCCGACCAGGGCGGGGTCGGCGGAGGTGTGCTCGCCACGGGCTCGGTCGTCACCGCGGCCGAGGTGCGGATGCTGCTCGGCGTCACCGACGCCTGAGAGACTCACCCGACCTCGGCGCTGCCGCTCAGGGAGCGGGAACCTCGATCACCGTCACGTGGTCAGCGGTCACCGTGAGGGGCCCCGTGCCGTCATCGGGGGAGTCGCAGGCCATGGCCCGGCCCACGGGCGCGGTGCACAGGTAGTACGTCCCGGGCCGGAGGCCGCCCTGGTCCACAAGGGCGGAGGAGTTGACCCCACGCCTGAACATCATCCGCCCATCCGCCGTGTAGACCGCGAAGTCGAACGTGCTCGTGCTGCGCGTCGTGACACCGATGCGGCCACCCAGCAGGGGGGAGTAGGTCCCGAGGTCGGTCACCAGTCCTGCCGTGACGGTGACCGGCGTGGCTCCCAGGCGCAGCAGGTCGGGGGTGGACATCATGCCCGCCTGGATCCCGCCGACCCAGGCGAACTCGTGGGTCTCGCTCGTGTCGTGGCGCAGGACGAGGTAGCTGCCGGGCTCGAGAGACGTCACCGTGATCCGCCCGTTCCGTCTGCCGGAACCCATGAACACGAGGGACTGACGTCCAGTGTCGACGTTCCGCACGAGGACGTAGGGGAAGATGAAGGCGTCGGGCTGCGCCACGAAGAACGAGGTGATGGCGCCGCCGGCGGGCAGCGTGAGGTCGATGCCGAGGGCCCGCGTCCCCTTGGGGAAATCGAACGTCGCAGGGTTGATGACGGATCCCCCGAGGCACGCGGGGCTGTGGTTCTGGGCGCCGTCGCTCCACATGGTCGGCCGGTGGACGGCGCACAGTGGCACAGGCTCTGTGGGGGCGTCATGAAGCACCCATCGGCCCTGAGCATCAGCAATCGAGCGCGACAGATTTCCTTGGTGCCGGCCCGGGCTTGCGGAGGGTTCGGCCATGGCGACCTGAGCGACAGGGATCGGGGCGCCCGAGTCGTCCAGGACCCTGCCTGCCACCCAGGTGTCCGGACCGATCCAGCCGACGAGGTCGACGACGACGTGCACGGAGGAGCCGTGGTTGCGCAGCTGCGGCAGATCCCCTGCCCGGCCGATCATCACGGTGGTGAGGCTGCTGGACGTCGTTCCCGTCGCGTAGTTGGCGAGGGAGGATGCCGTCCCGGGCACGGACAGGTAGCCCGGTCCCGTGCCCCCGGTGGTCGTCACCGTGTAGACCGGGGAGTGGAGCGAGGCCAGGTCTCCGTCCGGGAGAGTGAGGTCGGTACCCGGCTTGACCGGCGCGCCGCCGCGGGTGTCGATGAGACGTCGCGGTGAGGTGAGGGTGAGCGCGGTCGGCCTGAACTCGGTGCTTCCGGGGGCGACCCACCCGGTGACGTCGACGATGACGTGCACGGCTGCTGTCGAGCCGTTGTGGACACGAACCTGACCGTTCGCCACGTTCGAGAGGACCGCGGTGGCTCGCGTCCCACCACGGGACCATGTCATGGACGAGGCCCAGTGACGAGGGCTCGCGGGGGAGTGCACCGTGGCCCATCCGGCGCTCTCCGGAGAGACCGCTGTGACGTTGAGAGCCACGCCGGAGGCCGTGGCAGGCACCCCGCCCCGGCCGGTGACCGGAACGTCCACGGAGGACCCCGGGGCGAGACGGACCCCCCGTGCGCGGGTGTCCAACGCGCGGAAGGGCGTGACCGCCGTCACGCTGCCGGGAGCCACGCTCGCGCCACTCCCCAGGCGTGCGACGACATCGACGACGACATGGACCGATCCGGTGGAGCCGTTGTGGATGGCAACCGTCCCGCTCGTGGACAGGGCCACCGCGGCGAGGTTGGGGACGGTCGACCCGGCGCCATAGTTCAGGGTGGAGGCGAGTGGCCGAGCCTCAGCGCCCGACCAGACCGTGAGGTAGCCGCTGCGCGTGGCTCCGGTCGCGGTGACGTTGAGCCACGCACCGTCCCACGGGTCGACGGAGGCGGCCGGTCGCACTGGCACCGTGCGTACCTCGCCAGGGCGAAGGATGGTGGTGGTCCTCGAGTCGAAGGCGCGGGTGGATGCGAGGGGCTCGATCGCACCCCGTGCCGGTAGCTCGATCCTGGGGTCGGCACCAACGACGGCCGGGGCAGCGACCGGGAGAGCCGTCGGCACACGCGCAGGAGTCGGTTCGGCCCGGGCGGAGCCGACACCGGCGGCGACGATGAGCGCGAGCGCACCGAGAACGGCCTTGCGGCCATGACGAACGTTCATGAAGCCCCCCGACATGAGGTGCCGTGGCGGCACCTGCCGACCGAACTGTAGGTCACCCGCGCCCTCCGGAGAGGCGGTTCGGCGAGGTTCTGCCACGAGTCCGGGGCGATCAGTCGGCCGGCTCCCCGGCCAGCGCCCTGGCCTCGAGGTGCTCCTCGCTCGCCACCTCCCAGACCTCGATGGCCGAGTGGACCCCGAGAGCGACGATCCCGAGGCCGAGCAGGAGGTCCGGCCACCCCGAGCCGGTCCACAGCGTCACGAGCGCCATCGCGATGATCGCCCCGTTGACGAGGACGTCGTTGCGGGCTGAGAGGTAGGCAGCCCGAGACAGGCTCCCACCCGAGGTCCGCACTCGGGCGAGGAGCCATGCGCACACCCCGTTGACGACTGCCGCGGACCCGGCCGTCGCGACGAGCCACCCGACGTCGGGCGGTGCGGGGTCACCCCACTTCGTGACGGCCTGCCAGACCGCCGCGCCGGCCGGCACGAGAAGGATCCCCGCCATGACCTTGCCGGCGACGGCCCGGTGCCGAGCACCCCACCCGAGCGCGAGCGCGATGAGCAGGTTGATCGCGGTGTCCTCGAGGAAGTCCACGCTGTCCGCGAAGAGCGCGACGGACCCGATCGCCAGGGCCACGGCCACCTCGACCCAGAACCACGCGAAGTTGAGACCGGCGACGGTGAGCACGACCCGGCGCAGCGGCCCGGCGTCGAGGGCGCCATCAGCCGGATCGGGCGTCGAAGGCTCATCCGCAAGCGGCACCAGGCCATCCAACCAGCCTGCTCGGCGGCCGTCGGCCCGGCGACCGGACTACGGGAGGGTGATCGCCACACCATCCCTGGACTGACCGGCTGTCACCACGATCGGTGTTGCCTGCTCGAGCGGGACGTCGCCCTGCCAGCACGTCCTGGGGCTGTCGAAGCTGTGGACACCGCAGGCCACGACCGAACCCGGGTGAAGGCGCGCGGACCATTCTCCGGAGGTCCGGTCGGGCACAGCGGTTCCGAACCTCGTTCCGTCGGCGTGGTGGAGGATCACGTGCGCGGCGACGCCCAGAGGGTCACCGTTCGCCTTCCTGAGGGTGCCCTTCACCACGGCATTGGCCTCGGCAACGAGGTCGAGCGTCGTGGTCGAACGGACCGTCACCGGGACGGTCCGGGCGCCCAGGCCCGCCAGGACGGTCGGCGCGCTGGTGCCGCCCACCGGGACGTCCGGGTACCACTCGGCCGCGAGCCCGAACGGTGCCTTGGTGGCGGAGACCGGATGGGTCAGCTGGACGTAGTAGTCACCCACGGCGATGCGGTCGGCGCTCCACCTGCCGTCCACCACGGAGAAACCGCCGAGGTAGGTGCGGCTGTCGCTCTTGCGGAGCAGCCTGACGATGCCGCTGGACAATGGCTGACCCTCGTCGTCGGTCGCGGTGCCCTGCAGGGACCCTGCGGATTCGAGGACGACCTTGGCATCGGACAGACGCTCCCCGAGGCCAAGGGTGACCGGCGTGGCGTTCCACGAAGGGTGGCAGCCGTCGGCGTAGTCCACGGCAGGTTGAGAGCCCCGCCACGCAGTCGCACACAGCGTCAGCTGGTCGTTGCCGATGCGCATGTTCAGCTCGAAGGAGCCGTCGTCACGGCTCGTGGCGGCGGGGCCGCCTCCGCGGTACTCCGTCCCCACGATGGCGCTGGGGACGCCGCGCCCGACGCTGTCCACGACCCGACCCGACGTTCCCCGCTCGCCGTTGACCCACCCGACGAGGTCGACGACCACGTGGACCGGGCTGCCCGGCCCGTTGGTCACCGTGATCTCGTCGTCCTGGCGTGCGATGACGAGGTTGGTCGTCGCTCTACCCGGCACGTAGTTCAGCGCCGAGGTGGGGTTCGTCGCGATGAAGGTGCCGCTGACGACGAGGTAGCCCGGTCTGCTCGCCCCCACCGCAGTGACGGCCAGGACCGCAGCAGCGGCACCCGGACGCCGATCGGCGCGATTGAGGGTCAGCGTCTCGCCGCCGCTCAGCGGCCCGGCGGTGCGGGTGTCCCAGATCCGGGTCGGTGAGACGGGCACGACGCCGGCCAACGTGCGGGTGGCGTCCCCGGAGCGGGTCCACCCGAAGGCGTCGACGATGAGGTGGATGGGGTCGGCGGAACCGTTGTATGCCGTCACCGCACCGTTCGCCCCCAGCGTGGCGAGCGTGAGGCCAGCCCGCGTGTCGCGTGCTCCGAAGTTGAGGTTGGACGTGGTCGGGCGGGCTGCGTCTGCCGGGTGGATGGTGACCCAACCACCCGCGGTCGTGTTCGACGCCGTGAGGTTGAGCCACGCAGCACCGGCTCCGGTGGAGGGGATGCCGCCCCGTCCGGCCACCTGGACGGTGATCGAACCGCGCCCCGGGACCCTGACACGAGTGCGCGTGTCCAGAAGGCGGCTCGGCCGGGTGGTCTGCGTCGATCCGGGGGCGATGGCCGGACCGGGCATCACGAAACTCTGGACGTCGAGGAGGACGTGGGTCGTCCCGGAGGAGCTGTTCCGGACGACGAGGCAGCGGTCGGTGGCGAGCTCGACGACGGCGAGGTTGGCCGTCACGGTCCCGGCGCCGAAGTTGAGGGTCGAGACCGCAGGCTGGCCGTGGTCCGGGTTCCAGACCGTGAGGTAGCCGGACGTCGTCGGTGACACCGCGGTGACGTTGACGACCACTGCCGCGGCGTCGGCGGGCACCGTCGTGCCCGACACGCAGAGGCGCCGCACCTCACCGGCGGCGAGCACACGTGTCCGTCGCGAGTCGTACAACCGGAACGGCGAGACGGTGCCGGTGATGCCCGTCGCCGCCGGTTCGACCCGGGCGGCGCTGTTCACGGTGGACGAGGACGCCGCAGGCGAGTGCGCCGGCACCCCGGTCGACGGCGCGGTGGTCGAGACCGGCGACGACCCCACGGGCGCCACGGACGTCGAGGCTCCGGACGCGCTGGGCAGCCCCGCCATGAGGCACAGCGCGGCCAGACCGCAGGCCACCGTGGTGGCACGTCGGTGAGATGTCATGGTCTTTCCCCCCACGCTTCCAGGCGCGGCTGTCGCCCCCCGGGGGATCGTAGGGCACCGGACGGCCCGGCTTAGGCTGTTCGCATGCACCCCATCGCCAGGCTCGTCGTCATCATCGCCGTCGTGGCGGTGGTGTTCTGGCTCGTCACGCGCTTCCGCGACAGCGCGCGTGGCGACAAGGTGAGCTTCCGGCCGGTGGAGGACCTGCCGCTCGAGGTGCAGCAGTCGATCGACCTCGCGCTCTCGCACGACAAGAAGGCCACCGCGGTCAAGCTCTACCGCAAGGCGACGCGGGCGCCCGCCGAGGCGGCGAAGGCAGCGATCGACGTGCGCGAGTGGAAGCGCGGATGACCCGCCTCCCGATCACCGGCACGACCGGCACCTTCACGTGGCGGATGCTCGCGTCGGTCCTCGGCGGCCAGGGTCTCGTCATCCTCCTCGGGGCGCTCGTCGCCCGCGCCACGGCGCTCGCCGAGGGTGCCGACAACGCCCAGACACTGCTCTGGCTCGGCGTCGCGCTCGGGGTGCTCGCCTTCGTCACCGCCGGGCTCATGCGCTCGCCCGTGGGCCTGCCGCTCGGATGGGTCGTCCAGCTGCTCACCTGGGCCAGCGCCGTCGTCGTCCCGGCGATGATCGGCGTCGGGCTCGTCTTCACCGGCCTCTGGGTGCTCTGCCTCGTCAAGGGCCAGCAGGTCGACGCGATGATGGCGGCCCGGGAGAGCGACGCCGAGGCCGCTCGCTAGGCTGACCCGCGTGACTTCCGAACGCTCCCTCGTCCTCGTCAAGCCCGACGGCTATGCCCGTGGCCTCTCCGGGGAGGTCCTGCGCCGCATCGAGGCCAAGGGCTACACCCTGGTCGCGCTCGCGGTGACGACGCCCACCCGTGAGAACCTCGCCCGCCACTACGCCGAGCACGAGGGCAAGCCGTTCTACGAGCCGCTCCTCGAGTTCATGTCGTCCGGCCCGGTGACCGCCGCCGTCATCGAGGGCCAGGGCTGCATCCCCGGCTTCCGCGCCCTCGCCGGTGCGACGAACCCGACCGAGGCCGCGCCCGGCAGCATCCGCGGCGACCTCGGCCGCGACTGGGGCGAGAAGGTCCAGAAGAACATCGTCCACGGCTCCGACTCCCCGGAGTCCGCGGAGCGCGAGATCGCCATCTGGTTCCCCGAGCTCTGACCCTCCCGGCAGTGCCGCGCGCCTCCCACCACGACGACGTATGCCGTTCGCGCACCGCCCACGCAGAGCGTGGGACCCGGCACGGACGGCATACGCGCGTTGGGGGGCCGGCTCGGGGACCCGTCGGCCGGCCGCTCCTGACCTAGCGGACTCACGGGTAACTCCCTAGGTTGAGGCTCGCGGGCCCGAGGGGGCTCCGCTCCCTTGACCCAAGGAGCCAACATGAGGATCACTCGAGTCGGGCCGGGGGTGGTCTCGGCGGTCGCGCTGGTGGCCGCCGGCCTCGCCGGGGCGGGAGTCGCCACCGCGGCGCCGCAACCGCCGGCCCAGGACGAGAAGGTGCAGATCGTCACCGTCCACGCCGCCACCCAGAAGGAGCGCTCGGCCGTCGACGCCCTCGGCCTCGACACCACCGAGCACGCCGACGAGCACGGCGTCGACGTCGTCCTGCACGGCGCGGCCGACGTCGCCCGGCTGCGGGCCGCCGGCAAGAAGTGGACCGTCAAGGTCGCCGACCTCGCCGCCGTCGAGCGCGCGAACGCCCGGAAGGACAAGGCCTACGCCGCGAGCGTCGCCGAGTCGGAGCTGCCGAGCGGCCGCACGGGCTACCGCACCCTCGCCGACTACAACGCCGAGATGACCGCGCTCGCCGCGAAGCACCCGACGAAGGTCAAGCCGCTCACCCTCGAGAACACCTCGGTGCTCGGCAAGCCGATCAACGGCATCGAGATCACCGACGGTGCGGCGAACACCAAGGACGGCAAGCCGGTCTTCCTCATCATGGGCGCCCACCACGCGCGCGAGTGGCCGTCGGCCGAGCACGCGATGGAGTTCGCCTACGACCTCCTCGAGAGTGGCGACGTCCGCAACACCGGCCTGCTGCGCGACATGCGCACCATCGTCGTGCCGGTCGTCAACGTCGACGGCTTCGAGATCTCACGCAGCGCGGCGCCGCTGGGCGACTTCAGCCAGTTCGACTACGAGATGAAGCGCAAGAACTGCTCGATCAGCACCAAGACACCCGCGTTCTACACGACGGGCACGTGCGCCGCCAACCCGGCCGGGCGCCTGCGAGGCACCGACCCGAACCGCAACTACCCCGGCTTCTGGGGCGGACCCGGGGCGTCGACGAGCTGGAGCAGCGACACCTACCGCGGTGACGGGCCGGGCAGCGAGCCCGAGGTCGACGCCGTCCGCAGGCTCATCAGCAGCCGCCAGGTGACGACCCTCATCACCAACCACACCTACAGCAACCTCGTGCTGCGGCCGCCGTCGCTCGCCTCGACCGGCTTCAGCCCCGACGAGATCCAGTACCGCGCGCTCGGAGCACAGTTCGCCGAGCACAACGACTACGCCAACATCCCCTCGTTCGGGCTCTACGACACCTCCGGCTCGACCGAGGACTGGAGCTACTGGAACACCGGCGGCTTCGGCTTCACCTTCGAGATCGGCACCGAGGGCTTCCACCCGCCGTTCGAGACCGGCGTCGTCGCCGAGTACATGGGTCTCGCCCCGGCCGCCGGTGCGGGCAAGGGTGGCAACCGCGAGGCCTACTACGCCGCCGCCGAGGCGGCCCGCAACCCCGAGCTGCACTCGACGATCACGGGCAAGGCGCCGGCCAACACGACCCTGACGATCCGCAAGACCTACCAGGGCATGACCTCGCCGGTCATCCAGCCGGGTGGCACGACGACCGACCCGATCCCCTACACCGACGTCCTCACCTCGTCGCTGGCGGGCAAGGGCGGCGCGTTCTCGTGGGCGGTCAACCCGTCGACGCGGCCGCTCGTCGCCGGTCGCTACGGGCGTGACCCGGTCGCACCGACCCAGCCGAGCAGCCCGATCGCCAACCCGGCGGGCGTGCCGGCCGTCAACGGGTCCGAGTTCTCGGACGTGACGATCCAGGGCCTGCCGGCCTACGACAACGGCAAGGTCGTCTTCACCTTCGGGTGGAACGGCCCGAACCCGGACCCCGTCACCGACTGGGACTTCTACATCTACGACGCCGAGGGCAACCAGGTGGCCTCGGCCGCGACCCTGGCCAACCCGGAGGTCGCGACGGCGCTCGACCCGGTGCCCGGTGGCTACCGGGTCGAGGCGGTCAACTACGCCAACGGGGCCACGGCCGACTGGACGGGCACGATGTCGTTCCTGCCGCCCGACCCGGCGATCGTCACCGGTGTCAAGGAGTCGTGGAACCTCACCTGCACCACCAAGCAGGGCAAGGTCCTCGGCACCCGCAGCATCGTCGTCGACCGCGGCCAGAGCGTCGACGTCGGCAACCCCTGCAACCGAGCGAAGGTCACCTCCAGCAACGAGTGACCTCCGCCTGACCCCAGGACGAGGTATGCCGGCCCGCGCAGCTGCGCGGGCCGGCATACCTCCGTCTGTGGCCTGTTGCGTCCGCAGCTCTGGTGGCCAGGTCGTCACCTCGCCGGACGCGAGGCCCACGACGCGCGTGTCAGGCCCGGGAGGGGCGTGGGTCCGCGCGTAGCATCGCGAACGTGGCTGGATGGGACCGGTGGACGGGCGGGCGTGACCTCGCCATCGACCTGGGGACCGCCAACACCGTCATCCACGAGCGCGGCCGTGGCGTCGTCCTCGACGAGCCCTCGGTCGTCGCCGTGCGCACCGGCACGTCGGAGCTGCTCGCCGCGGGGCACCGCGCCAAGGAGATGCTCGGCCGCACGCCGGACTCGGTGACCGCCGTACGCCCGCTGCGCGACGGCGTCATCTCCGACGCCGACGTCACCGAGAGGATGCTGCGCTACTTCGTCGACCAGGTCTCGCCGTCCCGGATCTTCCGCCCGCGCATGGTCGTCTGCGTGCCGAGCGACATCACGAGCGTCGAGCGACGCGCCCTCGAGGACTCGACGCTGCGCTCCGGTGCCCGACGAGTCCACGTCATCGAGGAGCCGATGGCGGCCGCGATCGGTGCCGGGCTGCCCATCGAGGAGACCAAGGCGTCGATGGTCGTCGACCTCGGGGGAGGGACGACCAACGTCGCCGTCATCAGCCTCGGCGGCATCGTCACGAGCCGCTCCATCCGCACCGGCGGCGACGAGGTCGACGAGGCGATCATCGCCCACGTGAAGTCCGAGTACTCGCTGCTCCTCGGCGAGCGCAGCGCCGAGCAGATCAAGGTCGCCGTCGGGTCGGCCTTCCCGCTGCGCGAGGAGCTCAGCGAACGGGTCCGGGGCCGAGACCTCGTCACCGGGCTGCCCAAGACCGTGTCGATCTCGTCGGGCGAGGTCCGCCGCGCCATCGAGGGACCCGTGCTCCAGATGGTCGAGCTGGCCCGCGCGGTGCTCGACGTCTGCCCGCCCGAGCTCGCCGGCGACATCCTCGACCGCGGCATCACGCTCACCGGCGGCGGAGCGCTGCTGCGCGGGCTGGCCGAGCGGATGCGCCACGAGCTCGGGGTGCCCGTCGCCGTCGCCGAGGACCCGCTGCGGGCCGTGGCGCGCGGGGCGGGGCGCTGCGTCGAGGAGTTCGACACCCTGCACCGCGTCCTCGTCGACAACCGCCGGTCGTGAGGGGCGACGCGGCGGACCGGCGCCGGCGTCGCCTCGTCGCGCTCGCCGTCGTCGTGACCTGTGCGCTGCTCGTCGTCGACCTCGTGGGTGGTCCGGGGACCGGGCTGCTGCGCGGTGGTGCCGCAACCGTCCTCGGGCCGCTCGAGCGGGTGCTCGCGCCTGCCGGCCGGGCCGGCGAGGACGAGCTGCGGCGCGACAACGAGGAGCTGCAGAGCGCGCTGCGCCAGGCCGAGGTGGCCGGGCGCGAATCGGCGGAGCTGGCGGCGCTGCTGTCGTCGCCCGCGACCGCCGGGGCGCGGGTCGTGCCGGCCCGGGTCGTCGGCGTCGGCGCCCCGGGACCCCAGGGCGTCGTCCGCGTCACGATCGACGTCGGCAGCCGTGACGGGGTCGACGTCGACCGGACCGTCGTGGCCTCCGGCGGGCTCGTCGGTCGTGTCGCGTCGGTGGCGCCGTGGACGAGCGACGTCCTCGTCGTCGGCGGACCCGAGGTCGTCATCGGCGCCCGGGTGGGCGGCGCAGGTGCGCTCGCGACCGTCGGTGGCGCGACAACCACCGCGACGGGACGCGAGGCCGGCGAGCTCGGGCTCACCCTGGTCCAGACCGGCACGCTCACCGTCGGCGACGAGGTCCACACCCTCGGGAGCGTCGGCGGGCGGCCGTTCGTGCCGGGCGTCCTCGTGGGTCGGGTCACCGCCGTCGAGCCGCAGCGCGGACGCCTCGCACCGTCGGGCACGGTCCGGCCGGCCGTCGACGTGGGCACCCTCTCCGTCGTCGGCGTCCTCCTCAGCCCGCCGCGGTCGACGCCACGGACGGCGGCGACGGGCGGGGCGACGGGCGGGGCGTCGTGACGCCGACGGGCGCCCTGCTTCGCGCCACGTTGCTGCTCCTCGGAGCGGTCCTCGGCGTGACGCTGGCCGCCCGCCACCTCTCACCGCTGCCCGACCTCGTCCTCGTCGTCGTCGTGTCCGCGGCGCTGCGCGCCGGACCGCGCACGGGACTGCTCACCGGCCTCGTCGGTGGCTGGCTGCTCGACCTCCTGCCTCCCGGCTCGGCCGTCCTCGGCACCCAAGCCCTCCTGTATGCCGTGTGCGGCCTCGTCGTCGGCCTGCTGCGCCGACCCGGGCCGGTCTCGGTGGTCTGGGTCGTCCTCGTCATCGCGGGTGCCGCCGGAGGACTCGAGATCGCTCGGAGCACTCTCGCGCTCGCGCAGGGCGTGCCGGTCGACGTCGTCTCATCGGCGCTGCGCGTCCTCGCCACCGCGACCGTCGGCCTCGTCGTCGTGCCGCTCGTCAGCGCCGTCGAGCGGCGCTCGGAGAGGCGGCGGTTCGCGTGACGGACGTCGGACTGCGCCCCCGCGACGGGTCCGGTCACCAAGGCCGGTTCGTCGCCGTCGCCGCCGTCGTCGGGTTCCTCTTCGTCGTCCTCTTCGGTCGCCTCGGGCAGGTCCAGCTCACCGAGCACTCCGACTACACCGCCGCAGCCTCGCAGCTCAACACGCGCGAGGTCGTCGTGCCGGCGGTGCGCGGCCGGATCCTCGACCGGTCCGGCCGCGCCCTCGCCGACAACACCTCGACCACCGTCGTCACGCTCGAGCGCCGCGTGGTCGCCGACAGCCCCGACCGTGCGAGGGCCCTGCTCGCCCGCGTCGCCGAGGTCGTGGACCGGCCGGTCGAGGAGCTCGTCGGGCGCACACACCTGTGCGGCGAAGCCGGTGCGCCGAGGGCGCCGGCGTGCTGGGCAGGGTCGCCCCAGGTGCCGATCCCGGTCGCGAGCGGGGTGGACCCGCAACGGGCACTCAGCCTCGTCGAGCAGCCCGACCGCTTCCCGGGCATCGCCGTCGAGGCCGTGCCGGTGCGTCGCTACCCGGCGCCGTCGGGAGTCAACGCCGCCCACGTCCTCGGCTACCTCGGCCGCGCCACCGAGAAGGAGGTGGCGGCCTCGAACGGTGCGGTGACCGCTGACGACCTCGTGGGGCGTGCCGGGCTGGAGCAGCAGTACGACGCGGTGCTGCGGGGGACACCGGGCCGCACCGTCGTCTCGGTCGACCCACGGGGGCTCGTCACCGGTGTCGTCTCTCGGGTGGAGCCCGTCCCGGGCCGTGACCTCGTGACGAGCCTCGACGCGGGCGTGCAGGCGGCCACCGAGAAGGCGCTGGCTCGTGAGATGGCCGCGGCCCGCAAGCGCGGACTGCCGGCGGACTCCGGCGGGGCCGTCGTCCTCGATGTCACGACCGGCCAGGTCGTCGCCTCGGCGAGCGCACCGACCTACGACCCCAACGTGTGGACCGGTGGGATCTCGGCGAAGAGCTATGCGGCTCTGACCGCTGCCGGGGCGGGCACGCCACTGCTCTCCCGGGTCACGGGATCGGCGATGGCACCGGCCTCCACCCTCAAGGCGCTGAGCGTGCCCGCCGCCGTCGCTGCCGGGAACTCGCTCACCCGCACCTACGAGTGCGGCTCGAGCTATCGCATCGGCAACCGCTCCTTCCGCAACTTCGAGTCCCGCGGCTACGGCCCGATCACCTTCCACCGGGCCCTCGAGGTCTCCTGCGACACCGTCTTCTACGACGTCGCCTACCGCTCCTGGCTCGCGCTCGGCGGGTTGAAGGGGCGCGACGCCGGCGACCCGTTCATCACGACCGTGCGCGATTTCGGCCTCGGGTCCCGCACCGGCATCGACCTGCCCGGTGAGACCGCCGGCCGCATCCCCGACCGCACCTGGAAGCAGCAGGTCTGGGAAGACACCAGGGACGAGACCTGCCGCCGGGCGCAGAGCGGCTACCCCGACGTGGCGAGGACCGACCCGGCCCGCGCGGCCTACCTCACCTCGCTCGCGAGAGAGAACTGCGAGAGCGGCGCGCAGTTCCGCGCCGGCGACGCCGCGAACTTCTCCATCGGCCAGGGCGACGTCGCCACGACCCCGCTGCAGATGGGGGTCGCCTACGCGGCCATCGCCAACGGCGGTGTGGTGCGCGAGCCTCGGGTCGGCGTGCGGGTCGTCGACCCCGTGAGCGGCGCGGCCGAGCCGGTCCCCGCGGGCGCCTCGCACCGGGCCGCCCTGCGCAGCGACGTCGGATCCTACGTGCGGTCGGGGCTGCGGGCCGTCGTCGTCAGCGGCACGGCGGCCCAGGCGTTCAGGGGGATGCCGGCGGACTGGCCCGTGGCCGGCAAGACCGGCACGGCCGAGGTCTTCGACCGTTCCGACACGTCGTGGTTCCTCTCCTACGCACCGGCGGACAGGCCCCGATATGCCGTGTCCGTCGCCGTGAGCCAGGGCGGCCACGGCAGCGAGACCGCCGCGCCGGTCGCGCGCTCCGTCCACGACGCCCTCCGGCTCCTGCCGCGCTGACCCACAGGGCGTTGCGTCCGCAACCGTGGTGGCTCCACCGTCACCCTGCCGGACGCAGGAGGAGGTGACGGGGGAGCGCGACGGGGGCGGACGGCATACAACTAGGCTCAGCCCCATGGCTGACTTCGATCTCGTTGTTCTCGGTGCCGGTCCCGGTGGCTACGTCGCGGCGATCCGCGCCTCGCAGCTGGGTCTCAAGGCCGCTGTCGTGGAGTCCAAGTACTGGGGCGGTGTCTGCCTCAACGTGGGCTGCATCCCGTCCAAGGCGCTCATCAAGAACGCCGAGCTCGCGCACGTGCTCCAGCACGACAAGGCGAAGTTCGGCATCGAGGGCGACGCCACGATGTCCTACGGCCCCACCCACGCGCGCTCGCGCCAGGTGTCGGCCGGCATCGTCAAGGGCGTCCACTTCCTCATGAAGAAGAACAAGATCGAGGAGATCGACGGCTGGGGCACGCTCACGAGCCCGACCTCGATGGACGTCGCGCTCAACTCCGGCGAGAAGCGCTCGATCACCTTCGACAAGCTCATCGTCGCGGCCGGCGCCGTGACCCGGATGCTGCCCGGGATGCAGGTCTCGAAGAACGTCGTCACCTACGAGGAGCAGATCCTCACCGACGAGCTCCCCGGCTCCATCGTCATCGCCGGTTCGGGCGCCATCGGCGTCGAGTTCGCCTACGTCATGAAGAACTTCGGCGTCGACGTGACGATCGTCGAGTTCCTCGACCGCATGGTGCCGACCGAGGACGCCGACGTCTCCAAGGAGCTGCTCAAGCACTACAAGAAGCTCGGCGTCAAGGTGATGCTCTCGACCAAGGTCGACGGCGTCGAGGACACCGGCTCCGGCGTCAAGGTCACCGTCTCGCCGGCAGCCGGCGGCGACGCGCAGGTCCTCGAGGCCGACAAGTTCCTCTCGGCGATCGGCTTCGCCCCGCGACTCGAGGGCTACGGCCTCGAGGCGACCGGCGTCAAGGTCACCGACCGCGGCGCGATCGAGATCGACGACTACTGCCGCACCAACGTCGAGAACGTCTACGCGATCGGCGACGTCACGGGCAAGCTCATGCTCGCCCACGTCGCCGAGGCTCAGGGCGTCGTCGCCGCAGAGACGATGGCGGGCGCCGAGACGATGCCGGTCGAGTACGACTTCGTCCCGCGAGCGACCTACTGCCACCCCCAGATCGGTTCGTTCGGCTACTCCGAGGCGCAGGCGAAGGAGAAGGGCTACGACGTCAAGACCGCGCAGTTCCCGTTCAGCGCCAACGGCAAGGCCATGGGCCTCGGCGACGCGGTCGGCTTCGTCAAGATCGTCGCCGACGCGAAGCACAACGAGATCCTCGGCGCGCACATGATCGGCCCCGACGTCACCGAGCTCCTCCCTGTCCTCACCCTCGCGCAGAAGTGGGACCTCACCGCTGACGAGGTCGCGCGCAACGTCTTCGCCCACCCGACCCTGTCGGAGTCGGTCAAGGAGGCCATCGAGGGCATCGCCGGACACATGATCAACCTCTGAGCGGTCACCCCGCTCGGCTGAGCGGCCCTGTGCCGCAACGCTGCTCGTATGCCGTCCGCCCGCGTGGGGCGGACGGCATACGGCGTTCTCACCCCATCCCGGTGCCGAGGTTGAGGATGTTGCCGTCGGGGTCCTTGAACCAGACGCTGCGGAACGACGAGTCGCCCATGTTCATCGTGGCGACCCCGTCCTGCCACTCGGTCTCGGGCAGGTCGAAGGTCTCGAAGGCCACGCCCTTGTCGCGCAGGTCGGAGATGTGGTCGTCGAACTGGTCCTCCGGCAGCTCCATCATCATCGCCGTCGCCTGGTTGGTGCCGGCGAACTCGGACTCGTAGACGAAGAGGCCACCGGAGCCCGCCGCGTAGGCGACACCACCGGGCATGTCGCGTCCCGGAGTGAGACCGAGGACTCCCTCGTAGAACTCACGGGCCCTGCCGAGGTCCTTGACGCCGAGGGTGGGGACGGGTGTGTGGTCACCGATCATCGCTGCTCCACGGGCGGACCGGACGACCCTCGTGCGGTCGGCCCACCACCGAGACTAGGGACAGCGGGCTCGCCGCGCCATGGGCCGAAGCGGTCGGGCCGGGGGCTCCGCCGGGCCACCCCCTGGCCCGGCGACGGCGTGCCTCAGGCGCTCGTCTGCCGGGGAAGGGCGGCACCGGTCTCGAGGAGCGAGCGGAGCGACTCGAGGATCGCGGTCCAGCCGTCGCGGACGTTCTCGGCGGTGAGCGGGCTGTGCTCGAGCCGGTCGTGGACGAGCCGCAGCCGCGTGTGACCGGGTCCGACGTCGGTGAGCTCCCACGAGACTCGGCTCGGCGGCTCCGCGGCGAGCTCGTCGTCGTAGAGGGGGTGCCACGTGTGGACGAGGCGGTGGGGAGGGTCGACCTCCTCGACCACCCCCTCGACGGCGACGCTGCCGTCGGGGAGGTGGGTCTCGAAGGCCTCTCCTGCCACGGGCGGGGAGGTCCAGTGGGTCGCGTGGAAGTACTGCCGCGTCGCCTCGGGGTCGGTGAGGGCGCGCCACACCTCCTCGACGTCGGCCCGGATGTCGATCTCGTAGACGTGCCGGTCGGTCATGGCTGCTCCTCGTGGCGTGGGTGGGTGCCCTCCGCGGCGCTCCGGACGTCGAGCAGGGCGCGGGTGAACGGTTGCGCATACTTGCCGACCCAGCGGTCGGCGATCTGCGCGATGGGGACGGGGTTGAGGTGGTGGTGCTTCTCGCGGCCGACCCTTTCGGTCGTCACGAGGCCGGCCTCCTCGAGCACGGTGAGGTGCTTCATCACCGCGAAGCGGGTCACGGCGGGGAAGAGCGAGACCAGTTGCCCGACGGTCCGGCCGTCCTGCGCGAAAAGCGCGTCGAGCAGGGCCCTGCGGGTCGGGTCGGCGAGCGCCCGGAAGACCACCTGCTCCTCGTCCATCTCTCTATTCTGTGACCAAATGGTCACATGTCAAGAGGTCGCCGTCACTGCCCGGTATGCCGTGACGATGGCCTCCGCGCTCCGGCGCGCCTCCGCCTCGTCGGTCTCGAACCCGATGACCGAGAACCGCATCGCCTCGCGGCCACGCCACGACGAGCCGCCGACGAAGCACACGCCGTCGGCGCGGACGTGGGCGATGGTCTCGAGGGTGAGGCGGTCGCCCTCGTCGTCGTCGGCGTCGGAGCCGAAGCGGACGAGGACCTGGTTGAGGACGACGTCGTTGAGGACCTCGATGCCCGGCTGGCCCCGGAGGAGGTCGGCGACGAGCCGCGCGAGGGAGCAGTGCCGGTCGACGAGCGCGACGATGCCCTCCCGACCGAGCGTGCGGACCATCGTCCACGTCGCGAAGCCCCGTGCCCGGCGGGAGAGCTCGGGGACATAGTGCGACGGGTCGCGCTCACCGGTCTCGGAGACGGGCAGGTAGCTCGCCGCGATCGTCATCGCCCGTTGGTGCACGGCGTCGTCGCGGACGACGACGTAGCCGCAGTCGTAGGGGGTCTGGAGCCACTTGTGGCCGTCGACCGCCCAGGAGTCCGCGCCGTCGACGCCCTCGGTGAGCGCGCGCGTGCGGGGTGAGACCCGCGACCAGAGCCCGAACGCCCCGTCGACGTGCACCCAGGCACCGGCCGCCTTGGCGGCGGGCACGAGGGTCGCGAAGTCGTCGAAGCCGCCGGTGTTGAGCTGGCCGGCCTGGAGGACGACGACGGCCGGTCGGTGCAGGGCGGCGATCGCCTCGAGGGCGGAGGTGACGACGATGCGGCCCTGGTCGTCGACCGGGAGGGTCACGACGCGCTCGCGACCGAGGCCGAGGAGCTGGAGCGCGGCATACGCGGTCGCGTGGGCCTCCTCGCCGATGAGGACGGTGATGGGTGGCGCACCGAAGAGGCCGTCTCGTTCGACGTCCCATCCCACGTCGTGGAGGACGGCGCTGCGGGCGGCGGCGAGGCCGGTGAAGTTCGCCATCGTCGCTCCGGTGACGAACCCGAGCGATGCCTCGCGGGGGAGGTCGAGCAGCTCGAGCAGCCAGCGCGACGCGACCGTCTCGGCGGCGGATGCCGCAGGAGACGCCTGGTGGTTGCCGGCGTTCTGGCCCCACGCACTCGTGAGCCAGTCGGCCGCGACGCCCGCCGGGTGCGAGCCGCCGATGACCCACCCGAAGAAGCGGGGGCCGGTCGGCGTCATGAGACCGGGGTCGGCAAGCCGCACGAGGTCGCCGAGGACGTCGGACGGGTCGGCGCCCGCCTCGGGCAGGTCGGCGTCGAAGCCGGCCAGCGAGGCGGCGTAGTCGTCCTGGGGTGCGGCCGCGCGATGAGGGACGTCGTGGCGGAACGCGATGGCCGCCTCGCACGCCCGGCGCCACAGGGGCGCGATGCTCTCCGGTGGTGTGGTCGCCATGAACCGCAGTGTCCTCCGGGGTCGCGGGCTGCGCCAGACCCCGTCCGCGGACGTGGCTCGTCGTCCTCCACACGGCAGGTTCACGCGGTGGATGTGCGAATGACGCTGCGGCACAGGACAACTCGTGCGTCGAGTGTCTGGATGGCTCATCCCGACCAACCCGGCACCGCGCAATGCTCCGTCCGGTCGGCACTCCCATGCCCCGTCCGAGGGGGTCCGGTGGCAGTCACGACGGGAGGTCGACGCTTCCCATCGGGCCGACTTTGTCGATATGCCCCGGGTGCCCTCCGGGGCCTCACTACCTTCCGCTTCAGGTAGTTCTCGATGGAGAGGGTGGCCCGGCCATGGACTGGAGTCGGCGCGCGGGAGTGGCACTGGTGGCGGCGGCGGTCGCCTTCACGACGGCCGGGCCGGCAGGCGCAGGAGCGGCCGGCGCGACGTCCCCGCCGACCTCACCCGCGGCAGCTGCGGCTGCCTCCGGTGGCTACCAGGCCCTCAGTCCGGCACGGCTCCTCGACACCCGCGCGACGGGCACGACCGTCGACGGGGTGTCCAAGGGTGGCGGTCCGCTCGGGCCGGGTGCGACCCGCACGGTCAAGGTGACCGGTCGTGGTGGTGTGCCGACCACGGGCGTCGCGGCGGTGGTCCTCAACGTCACGGCCGTCAAGGCCACGACGAGCGCCTACGTGACGGTCTTCCCCGCGGGTGAGACCCGGCCCAACGCGTCGAACATCAACGTCGTGGCAGGGGACGTGTCACCGAACGCGGTCGTCGTCAAGGTCGGCGCCTCCGGGTCGGTCTCGCTCTTCCTCAGCGCCGGCTCGAGCGACATGCTCGCCGACGTGGCGGGCTACTACCCGGCCGACGGGAGCTTCACCTCCCTCTCGCCCGGTCGGCTCCTCGACACGCGCGCATCGGGAGCCACGGTCGACGGACAGGCCAGGGCCGGTGGCGCCATCGGTGCCGGCGCGACACGTGACCTCCAGGTCGCCGGCCGCTACGGCATCCCGACGACGGGCGTCGACGCCGTCGTCCTCAACGTGACCGGCGTGCGACCGACGGCGGGGACCTACCTGTCCGTGTGGCCGAACGGGTCGTCACGACCCAACGCCTCGAACCTCAACCTCGCGGCGGGTGAGACCAAGCCCAACCTCGTCGTGGCCAAGCTCGGCAGTAGCGGCAAGGTCTCCTTCTTCAACGCCTCCGGCAAGGTCGACGTCCTCGCCGACGTCGCCGGGTGGATCCCGACCGGGACGAGCTACAGCGCCCTCACGCCCGCACGCCTGCTCGACACCCGTCCCACGGGAGCGACGGTCGACGGCCTCAACCAGCGCAGTGGTGCGGTGGGCGCCGGGAAGAGTGTCACCATCCAGGTGACCGGCCGCGACGGCATCCCGTCCTCCGGGGTGTCGGCCGTCGTGCTCAACGTCACGGGCGTCGGCCCGACCGCGTCGACCTACGTCACGGCCTACCCGACCGGTGAGCCACAGCCCAACGCCTCGAACCTCAACCTCGTCCGTGGCGAGACCCGGCCCAACCTCGTCTTCGTCAAGGTCGGCACCGGCGGCAAGGTCTCGCTCTTCAACGCCGGTGGCAGCGTCAACCTGCTCGCCGACGTCGCCGGCTGGTTCGCCGACGGCACGACGCCGGCCGCGCCGACGGTGACGACGACGTCGCTGCCGGGTGCCACCAAGGGCACCGCCTACAGCCAGACGCTCGCTGCGAGCGGTGGCACGACGCCCTACACGTGGTCCGTCACGTCCGGGACGCTGCCTGCGGGCCTGAGCCTCGCTTCCGCGACGGGGGTCATCTCCGGCACGCCCACCACCGTGGAGTCGAAGACGTTCACGGTGCAGGTCAAGGACGCCGGCGCCCTCACCGACACGCAGTCGCTGACGCTCAGCGTCACCGACGGTCCTCCGGGTCCGCAGATCACGACGACGACCCTCGCCAACGCCACCGTCGGCTCGGGCTACGACGTGGCGGTCACCGCGACGGGCGGAACCACGCCCTACGCCTGGTCCGTCACGTCCGGGTCGCTGCCGGGCGGGCTCACCCTCGGCGGCTCGACCGGACGCATCACCGGGACCCCCACGTCGACCGGAACCTCCTTCTTCACCGTCCAGGTCCGGGACGCCGCGGCCAAGGTCGACGTGCAGCAGCTCTCGATCGTCGTCAACCCGGTGGGCAACAGCACCATCAAGGGCACCGTCACCGACACGAGCGCGACGCCCAAGGCCCTCGCCGGCGTGCGGGTGATCCTCCGCTCGACGCGGCGCGCCATCAGCCGCGAGACGACGACCACGGCAACCGGCGCCTACGCGTTCGAGAAGCTCCCGGCCACCAGCGACTACACCGTCTGCTTCTCCGGCGCGAGCGCCACGGGTGGAACGACCGACGCCACCGGCTACGCAGCGTCGTGCCACGCCGAGAACACCGCGTTCGGCACCCCCGGCCACCTCGACCTCCCGGCCTCCACCACGAGGACCGTCAACCGGGCCCTCAAGGCAGGCGGGGCCGTGAGCGGGACCGTCGTCAACAGCGCCGCCACGCCCGCCGGGGTCGCGGGGATCTCGGTGAGCGCGAGCGAGTCGAGCGGCAGCTACTCGTCACCCTTCCCGGGCAGCGCCACGACGGCGACGAGTGGCGCGTGGGTCATCAAGGGCCTGCGACCCGGGACCTACGAGGTCTGCTTCGACACCTTCTCGGCCAACTTCACCGCGACCTCGGGCACGGGCTACCTCGACGAGTGCTGGAACGACCAGCGCAGCTCCGGAACCCCGACGCCCGTGGTCGTGACGGCCGGCGCGACCAAGACGGGTGTCAACGCGGCACTCGCCGCGGGTGGTGCGGTCACCGGCAAGGTCACCGACACGACGACCGGTCTGCCCCTCGCAGGAGTGTCGGTCCAGGTCTCGGGTGAGAGCTTCGGCTTCGCCACCACGTCCGCGACCGGTCTGTGGACGGTCCGAGGCCTCGAGACCGGGACCTACGAGGTCTGCTTCGACGACTTCGGCGACGTCACGGGCGGCTCGCCCAACGGCTACCTCGCAGAGTGCTGGGACGACCAGACGTCGGGGTCGAGCACCGAGGTCGCGGTGACCGCCGGCGCCACGAAGACCGGCATCAACGCCGGGCTCCTCGCCGGCGCCAGGATCACCGGCAAGGTCACGTCCCCGGCCGCCGCCGCCATCCCCAACGTCGGCGTGGACCTCTACGAGTCCGACGGCGGTTACGTCACCTCGGCCCGGACCGGCGCGGATGGCACCTACGCCCTCAAGGGCGTCGTCGCAGGCAGCGGCTACAAGGTGTGCTTCGGCCCCAACGACGACACGTGGGCAGGTGAGTGCTGGAACGACAAGCCCAACCTCGACACCGCCAACGGGATCAACGTCGCCGCGGGCGGCACCACGGCCAACATCAACGCCGTCCTGGCCCTCGGCGGCACCATCACCGGCAAGGTCATCGAGTCGGGTGGTACCTCCAAGCCGCTCGGCGACGTCCAGGTGAGCGTCAGCTCCACCGCGACGGACAGCTTCGGGTTCGTCAGGACCGCGTCCGACGGCACCTACCGCGTCGCCGGGCTCACCCCGGGCACGGACTACCGCGTCTGCTTCTCGGGCCGCAACGGCACCGGTGGCGCCAACGACGTGCGCGGCTACGTCGACGAGTGCTGGAACGACAAGGCGGCGGGCTCCGGCGACGCCGTGACGGTGACCGGCGGCGGCACGGTCGCCAACATCAACGCCGCTCTTGCCCCGGCAGGCGCCGTCTCCGGCAAGGTCACGCAGGCGAGCTCCACCAAGCCGCTCGCGGGCGTCACCGTGACCGCCCGGTCCACGACGGGCTTCACGACCGAGCGGGCGGTGACCGACGTCGACGGCACCTACACGATCAACGTGCTCGTGCCGGCCTCGAACTACCAGGTCTGCTTCACCCAGACCTACGGTGGCAACGGCGGGACCAACGACGCCCTCGGCTACGTCGAGCAGTGCTGGCAGAACAAGCCGATCGGCCAGGCGTCGACGCCCGTGGTCGTCACCGGTGCCAGCACCCGGACCGGGGTCAACGCGGCGCTGCTCGACGCCGGCGGGATCACCGGGACGGTGACGGACGCGGGCACGGGCAAGCTGCGCGGTGTCGAGGTCACCCTGTCCATGGGCACGTCGACGAGCCAGTCGGTCCTCACGGGTGCGGACGGCACCTACCGGATCAACGGGGTGGCGCCCGGCACGGCATACGTCGTCTGCTTCGACGCCGAGGCCGCGCTCGGCGGCGCTGCGGACAACGTCGGCTACCTCTCGGAGTGCTGGAACGACAAGCCCATCACGAAGGTCGGCGCCAACCCGGTCGCGGTCACGTCGGGTGTGGCCACGGCCAACATCAACGCCTCGCTGAGCCCGGCCTCGGGCATCTCCGGCGTCGTCACGGAGGCGGGTTCCGGCAAGCCGCTCGAGGACGTCTTCGTCCAGGTGGAGTCGGACGCGCTCAACGTCTTCGAGTTCGCGACGACGTCCGCCACGGGCGCGTGGTCGGTCAAGGGCCTTCCCGTCGGGACGGACTACACCGTGTGCTTCGACCCGAGCTCCGCCACGGGCGGGACGTCGACGACCGGGCACATCGAGCAGTGCTGGAACAACAAGCCCGACGCGCTGACGGCGACCAAGGTGGCGACCACGGCCGGGGCCATGAAGACCGGTGTGGGTGCGTCCCTCGTCGCGGCCGGAGGGATCTCGGGTAAGGTCACCGCGGCCACCGGCGGCGCGGCGCTCGGCGGCGTCGACGTCTTCGTGAGCCGGGCCGCCGGTCCCGGGTTCGGCTTCGCGACGACGGCCGCCGACGGCACCTGGAAGGTGACCGGGCTCGCCGCCGCGACCGACTGGGTCGTCTGCTTCGAGAGCGCGACCGTCGGCGGCGTCAGCTACTTCGGCGAGTGCTGGAACGACCAGCCGGACGAGAGCACGGCCACCAAGGTCACCGTCACGGCCGGAGCCGTCGTCCCGAACGTCAACGGCACCCTCGGGACCGCGGGTGGCATCTCGGGCAAGGTGACCGCCCAGACCGGCGGCGCGGCCCTCCCGGACGTCGACGTCATCGTCTCCTCGGACACGACCTCGACCTTCGAGTTCGCCTCGACCGCCGCGGACGGCAGCTACACGGTCCCCGGCCTCAGGCCGGCCACCGACTACGTCGTGTGCTTCGGCGAGACCACCATCGCCGGGGTCACCTACTTCGGCGAGTGCTGGAACAACCAGCCGGACGAGAGCACGGCCACCAAGGTCACCGTCACCGGAGGCGCGACGACCGCGAACATCAACGGCACCCTCGGCACCGCCGGTGGCATCTCGGGCAAGGTCACGGCAGCGTCGGGCGGCGCGGCCCTCGCCGACGTCGACGTGACGGTCCAGTCCGACACGACCTTCGCCTTCGAGTCCGCGACCACCGCTGCCGACGGGACGTGGTCCGTCACCGGTCTGCCGCCCGCGACCGACTACGTCGTGTGCTTCGACGGCTTCGCCGCCACCGGTGGCCCGTCGAGCACCGGCTACGGCTTCGAGTGCTGGGACAACCAGGCCGACGAGAGCACGGCGACGAAGGTCACCGTGGCGAGCGGGACCACGAAGACCGGGGTCAACGCGGCCCTCGACGCGACCCCCTGACCCCGTTCGCGGGGCATCACCCGCACCCCCCTCGAGGGTGGTGCCCCGCGAACGGCCGCCGGATCCTACGATCGCCCCGTGAGCTCGCTGCTGATCCGCCAGGCCCGTCTCGTCCCCGTCGCCGGGGTTCCCGCTCCGGCCGGCGCCGTGGACGTGCGCGTCGCCGGTGGCCGGGTCACCGAGCTGGGTCCTCGCCTGCGGGCCGACGGAGCCGACGAGGTCCTCGAGGCCGACGGGAGGTGGCTCGTCCCCGGACTGTGGGACCAGCACGTCCACCTCGGTCAGTGGGCCGCGAACTCCTCCCGGCTCGACCTCTCGTCCACGACGAGCCCGGACGACGCCGTCCGCGTCGTCGCCGCCGCGATCGCCTCGCGTGCCGGAGGGTCGGGCGACCCCGTCCTGCAGGGGTTCGGCCACCGCACCGCGGGCTGGGAGCGTCAGCCCACCGTCGCCGAGCTCGACGCGGTGAGCGGCGACCGGCCCGTCGTCCTCATCAGCGGCGACGCCCATCACGGCTGGCTCAACTCTGCCGCACTCCGCCTCCTCGGCCTCCCTCCGCGCGAGGGTGTCGTCGAGGAGAACGACTGGTTCCCGGTCTTCGCCCGACTCGACGAGGTGACACAGACCCCGGAGGGCAAGCGGACGGCATACGCGAAGGTCCTCGACGCGGCCGTGCGCCGCGGCGTCGTCGGCGTGCGCGAGATGGAGTGGGCGGACAACGCGACCGAGTGGGCGCACCGCTCCGACTCCGGCCTCGGCGTGCTCCGTGTGCGGACCGCGACGTATGCCGTCGGGCTGGCCGCGACGATCGCGGCCGGGCGGCGCTCGGGTGACGTCCTCGACGAGGCGGGGCTCGTGACGATGGGTCCGCTCAAGATCATCAGCGACGGGTCGCTCAACACGCGCACGGCCTACTGCCACGACCCGTACGTCGGGACGGACGTGCTCGAGCATCCGCACGGTCGGCCCAACAACTCGCCCGAGGAGCTCACCGAGCTGCTCGCCGAGGCGACCGCCCACGGGCTCGACGTCGCCGTCCACGCCATCGGCGACGCGGCGGTCGCCGTGGCCCTCGACGCGTTCGAGCGCACGGGTGCCCGCGGTTCCGTCGAGCATGCGCAGCTCGTCGCCATCGACGACGTCTCTCGGATGGGGCGTCTCGGGGTCGTCGCGAGCGTCCAGCCCGCGCACCTCCTCGACGACCGCGACGTCACCTTCCAGTGCTGGCCCGATCGGGCCGACCGGTGCTTCCCGCTGCGCTCGATGCTCGATGCCGGCGTCCGTCTCGCCCTCGGCTCGGACGCGCCGGTCGCCCCGCTCGACCCGTGGGAGGCCATGGCCGCGGCGGTCAACCGGACCGCCGACGAGCGGGACGAGTGGAACGCCGCCGAGACGCTGACGGTCGAGCAGGCGCTCGCGGGTAGCGTCGACGGCGCGACCACCGTGGCGGTCGGCAGCCTCGGTGACCTGGTCCTCCTGGAGGGGGACCCACTGGGTGGGGCCAGCAGTGGCCCGGAGGCAGCAGCCCGTCTCCGGGAGATGTCGGTCGCTGCGACTGTCGTGGCTGGTGTGACGACACACGCGGCTCTCTGATCACCCCTGACTAGCCCGGCGCTAGTCAGGTCAGCGGAGGCGGTGACCTCTTGTGTTCACTTCCACCGTTTTGTCGTTCGCGCGCAATCGAGCCCCCCTAGCGTCATTCGCGTCGCCAGGAACTGACGACGCGGCAGGTCTTCAGGGGTGCAGGTATGTCGAGATCGCAGATACTCGCTCGGCGAACAGCCATGATCGGCTGGGACGCCATCGCGTGGGTGCTCGCGCTGGGGGGATTCCTCCTCGTGCGCCACGAGCTCACGCTGAGCGAGCGCATGTGGGTCATCGCGATGAGCTATGTCGCCGCCGCGATGGTGCTGCAGGTGGTCGGCGGCTTCGTCACGCACCTCTACCTCGGACGGAGCAAGGTGGGGAGCTTCGACGAGGTGACCTCCCTGGCCCGGCTCGTCGTCACCATCAGCGTCGTCCTGGGCGCCACCTTCTTCATCGCGGCACCGCTGTTCTCGCGCGGGATCGCCTTCATCATGCCCATGCTCGCCTTCCTCATCATGGCCTCGGGCCGCTGGGTCTTCCGGGTGACCCGGGGGAGCGGCCGCCGCAGGCAGAGCGAGGTGCCGGGGGTTCCCGCGCTCGTCTACGGCGCCGGGGACGCGGGGCACCAGCTCGCCGGTCTCGTCGACTCCTCGGACGACCCGCCCTACACGATCGTCGGCTTCGTCGACGACGACCCGTCCCTGAGGTTCCTCCGGGTGCGTGGCTACCGCGTCCTCGGGCTGGGCTCCGACCTCGTCGCCGTCGCCCGCACCACGGGTGCCGAGGCCGTGGTCCTCGCGATCACCGAGGCGTCGCCGCAGCTCATCCAGGACGTGTCGGACCGCTGCACGGAGGCGGGTCTCGAGCTCGTCGTCGTCCCGCCCGTGCGCGAGATGATCTCGGGCCGGATCGAGCTCGACCACCTGCGCGCCTTCAACGTCGCCGACCTCCTCGGGCGCCGGCAGGTCGAGACCGACCTCACCGAGATCGCCGACTACGTGACCGGCAAGGTCGTCCTCGTCACCGGGGCTGGTGGCTCCATCGGGTCCGAGCTCGCCCGGCAGGTGAAGGCGCTCGGGCCGGCCAAGCTGCTCCTGCTGGACCGTGACGAGTCCGCGCTCCACGCGACCAAGCTCTCGCTCGACGGCGACGGTCTGCTCGACACCGAGGACACCGTCCTCTGCGACATCCGCGACCGCGAGGCCGTGTGCGCCGTGTTCAACCGGCTCGCTCCCGAGGTCGTCTTCCACGCGGCGGCGCTCAAGCACCTGCCGATGCTCGAGCGCTTCCCCGAGGAGGGCTGGAAGACCAACGTCCTCGGGACGCGCAACGTCCTCGAGTGCGCCGCCACCAACGGGGTCCAGCACTTCGTCAACATCTCGACCGACAAGGCCGCGGACGCGACGAGCGTTCTCGGACAGACGAAGCGGCTCGCCGAGCGTCTCACCGCCTGGTATGCCGGCCAGACCGGGATGCGCTACCTCTCGGTGCGCTTCGGCAACGTCCTCGGCTCCCGCGGCTCGGTGCTCGACACCTTCCGCGCACAGATCGACCGCGGCGGCCCGGTCACCGTCACCGACCCCGAGGTGACCCGCTTCTTCATGACGATCCCCGAGGCCTGCGAGCTCGTGCTCCAGGCGGCGGCGATCGGCCACCCCGGCGACGTCCTCGTGCTCGACATGGGGGAGCCGGTGCGCATCGTCGACGTCGCGCGCCGCCTCATCGAGGAGTCGGGCAAGGACGTCGACATCACCTTCAGCGGTCTGCGCGACGGCGAGAAGCTCCACGAGGTGCTGCTCAGCCGGGCCGAGCGTGGGCAGGACACCGCCCACCCGCTCATCACCCAGGTCGAGGTGCCGCGGCTCGCGCCGGAGGACCTCGGGACGGGTCTGCCCGGCCGGACCGGTGGCCTCGACCTCACCCGGGTCGTTGCGGCCCTGCCCGCCCACGACACCACCGCAGGAAAGGGAATGCGATGACCCTGCACGCACCCACCAGCGCCACGACCTTCCCGGTCCTGCCGGACGGGGTCCGGCTCGCCGTCGTCGGGCTCGGCTACGTCGGGCTCCCGCTGGCCGTCGAGTTCGGGCGGACGATGGACGTCGTCGGCTTCGACATCAACAGCACGCGCGTCAAGGAGCTGTCGACCGGCACCGACCACACGCTCGAGGTCGAGGACGCGGCGCTCGCCGCCGCGACCCACCTGCGGTTCACCGAGGACCCCGACGACATCGCCGACCGCAACGTCTACATCGTCACGACGCCCACGCCCATCGACGCGGCGAAGCAGCCCGACCTCACGCCGGTGCTCTCGGCGACCGAGACGATCGCCAAGGTGCTCAAGCCGGGCGACACCGTCATCTACGAGTCGACCGTCTACCCGGGTGCGACCGAGGAGCGGTGCGTCCCGGTCCTCGAGGACCTCTCCGGCCTGCTCGTCAACGTCGACTTCTTCGTCGGCTACAGCCCCGAGCGGATCAACCCCGGCGACAAGGAGCACCGTCTCCCGACGATCGTCAAGGTGACGTCCGGCTCGACGCCCGAGGCCGCGGACTTCGTCGACGCGCTCTACGGGTCGATCATCACCGCGGGCACGCACCGGGCGTCGTCGATCCGCGTCGCCGAGGCGGCGAAGGTCATCGAGAACACCCAGCGCGACGTCAACATCGCGCTCATCAACGAGCTCGCGATCCTCTTCAACCGGCTCGACATCGACACCGAGGAGGTGCTCCAGGCGGCCGGCTCGAAATGGAACTTCCTCGGGTTCCGCCCCGGGCTCGTCGGCGGCCACTGCATCGGCGTGGACCCCTACTACCTCACCCACAAGGCGCAGGCGGTGGGCTACCACCCCGAGATCATCCTCGCGGGACGGCGGCTCAACGACTCGATGGGCTCCTACATCGCCTCGCAGCTCGTCAAGCGGATGACGAAGGAGCGCATCCCCGTCCGCGGGGCGCGGGTGCTCATGCTCGGGCTCACCTTCAAGGAGAACACCCCGGACCTGCGCAACTCGCACGTCGTCGACATCCTCGCCGAGCTCGCCGACTACGAGATCGACGTCGACGTCCACGACCCGTGGGCGCGGCCGGAGGAGGCACGGCTCCACTACGGGATCGACCTCGTCGAGGAACCCGAGCAGGGTGCCTACGCAGCGGTCATCCTCGCGGTGCGGCACGAGCAGTTCGTCGCGATGGGCGCGGAGGCGATGCGCGCCTGGGGAGACCCGAACGGGCACATCCTCTACGACCTCAAGTACGCGCTCGGCCGGTCCGAGTCCGACCTGCGCCTCTGAGCCACCGGAATCGCAGGTCCGACGTGGGCGACGCGGCTGGTTGGTAACGTCCCGGCTGTGGCAGGGACCGACGCCGCAGGTCTGCGGATCCTCATCAGCGCCGGAACCCTCGGGGGGCCGGGCGGTGCTCAGCGCGCACTCTCGTCGATCCTGCGGGCCTGCGCGCAGGACGAGGTCGACGTCGTGGCGCGCAAGGTCGTCGGCGACCTGCCCCACGGCCCCGGCGCACCGCGGCGCGTCTGGGGGTGGCGGCACTGGCGATGGGTCGGTTCCAAGAGCACGGTCGGCCTCAACGGGGGGATCGCGTCGGTCCTCAACCCGTTGAGGGCGCGGCTCTTCCCCGCCTACGACATCCACATCCGGCTCTACCAGGGTGTCGAGCTCAACTCCGCGGTCCGCGCACGCGTGCGCCTCCTCGTGCCCTCGGGCAACGCCATCGACGCGTCCACCGGAGCATCGTTCGACTACGTCGCGATGCAGGCGCCGGACAATGCGGCGTTCGTGCCCGAGGGGGTCGCGACGACGCTGCTGCCACCGCCGCTCTACCCGCTGAGCGACGACGCGCGGCCCCCGGCGGTCGACCTGCCCACGGAGTTCTACCTCACGGCGTTCAACCCCTACGGCCCGGTCAAGGGTTCCGACGACCTGGAGCGCGCGGCCGGCCAGACGCGGTTGCCGATCGTCTGGTGCCACAGCGACAGGGGAGTGGTCAACCACGTCCCCGAGTCGCTGCGCGACCACCCCAGTGTCGTCCACGTGCCCGACCCGAACGAGGCGGAGCTGCGCTGGCTCTACGAGCGGTGCACGGCATACCTCTGCTTCTCCAAGACCGAGGGCTTCGGGTGGAGCATCGCCGACGGCCTGCGGCACGCGCCCGTCGTCGTCTCGCGCGACATCGGGATCCTCACCCACCCGGGCGCCCGGGACCTGACGGGCGTCGTGCGCGTGGGCGACGACTTCGACGTCGACTGGTCGGCCCTCCCGACGAGCCGAGGTCCCCTGCCGGACCGGGACCTGTCCTTCCAGTCGCCCGAGGCCTTCCGGGCCCGGCTCGTCGAGCTGCTGGAGGGTGCCCCGTGACAGGCCCGCTCGTGAGCGTCGTCGTCCCGGTCCACGACGTCGTGGACTACCTCGACGAGTGCTTGGGCAGCATCCTCGGCCAGTCGCACACCGACCTCGACGTCGTCCTCGTCGACGACGGCTCGACCGACGGGAGCCAGGCGCTCTGCGACGCGTGGGCCGAGCGCGACCCTCGGGTCCGCGTGGTGCACCAGGCCGCGCAGGGCTCGTCGGTTGCCCGCAACGTCGGCATCGACATGGCCCGGGGCGAGTGGCTCACCTTCGTCGACTCCGACGACGTGCTCTCGCCCGACCTCGTCTCGATCCTCCTCACCGCGGTGGACGGGTCGGGCGCCGAGATCGCGCTCGGCGAGCACGTCGAGTTCGAGTCCGGCGAACAGGTCGCGTTCACGCCCGGCTCGACGGTGACGGTCTCGCCGGCCGCGGCCGAGGCGCTGCAGGTCATGTGCGTCCGTCCGCAGTGGGGACCCGTGGCGAAGCTGCTGCGACGCGGCCTGCTCGCCGACGGGCCGCGCTTCCCCGAGGGGCTGTTGCACCAGGACCTCGCCTTCACGCCGCGTGTCTTCGGGCGGGCCACGCTCGTCGCGCGCACCGACGCGGTCGTCTACGGCTACCGCCAGCGCCGGGGCAGCGTCACCGAGACCGTCCAGCGCGTGGCCTACTCACCGGACCTGGTGACCGTTCTGCGAAGCAACATCGAGTTCGCGCGGTCCACGCAGGCGGGGCCGGATTTCGAGCGCTACCTCAGGGCCTACACAGCGCACGGGCGCAGGCACCTCGAACGAGTACGTGGGCGTGACGCGTGGCGTCGCAACGAGGCCTTCGTGCGTGCGTATGTCGCCTTCGTCCACGACTATCGGGCGGATGTCGCGTCGGCCCGTTCCATCCCGGCCCGAGAACGCGGCTTCTTCGCTGCGTCGGGTCTCGCCCCGCGCCCCTACGCCGCTGCGAAACGGGTCCTCGCGAGGGTCGTCGCTGTCTGGCGACGTCCTAGCTGACCCAGGTCGATCGCCGTCGGCGGGGTGACCGGGTCGTGGCCCTCGTGGGGTTCGGCAGCCGCCTGAGATACCAGGCGTATGCCGGCCCCACCACCTTGGGTGCCCGGACGTACAGCTCCGCGAAGGCCTGGAAGCGACGGTCGGTGTGACCGCCTCGGAGCTCGTCGACGACGCTGCGCATCTCCTTCAGGACGCGGCCTCGTTCGCCGGTCGCGGAGGCCGGGAGCCAGTGGCGGTAGTGGAGGAGCTTGCGGAAGAGCTCCTTGTTGCTCAGCGCCACGACGTCCGGAGGTGCAGTCCCACGCAGGACGTCCAACCGCTCCGTGTAGGCGTCGATGACGTCACGCCAGTTGCGATCAGTGGCCGCCACGCCCGTGATGCTGTCGGACCGCTGCCAGTAGAAGTAGAGGGCCTCCTCGGTGAGGGCCACTCGATCGGCGGCCGCGAGGGCCCGCCACGTTGTGAACTCGTCCTCATGGAGCCGACCGGGTGGGAAGCGGAGGCCAGTCAGGAGACCTGCCGTGAAGATCTTGCCGCAGGCGACGGTGAGCACCGTGTGCCGCGCACCGTTGAGGTGACGGAGCGCATCGTCCCGGCCGAGCACGATGGGTGGCGTGTGATGCGGTGGAGGCACCGCGTCCGGGTCGTGGGTGCGGAGGAGCGCGCACGCGGCGAGGTTCGCGCCGGACGACGTCATGAGCACGAGCAGCCGCTCGACGAAGGTGGGGGCCAGCCAGTCGTCGGCGTCGAGGAAGGTGATGTGTGAGCCGCGGGCGACGTCGAGCCCGGTGTTGCGAGCGACGGAGAGCCCGCCGTTCTCCCGGTGCACGACGCGGACACGGGCGTCGCTGCGCGCCAACTCGTCGCAGATGGCTCCCGAACCGTCGGTCGAACCGTCATCGACCAAGACGACGTCCAAGGACGAATGGGTCTGTCGGAGAACGGAATGCACACACCGTGTGAGGAAGTGTTCGACGTTGTGCACGGGAATGACGACGCTGACGAGCGGCTCGGCCCCGGTCCGCTCCACGGGAGCAGGTGAGACGCTCACGTCAACTCTCCGTACGGCCGTCTGTGACAAGTGCCTGGCCGAGCACGGAACGCCACCGGGTGGCGGCAAGAGCATCTGCTGCGTGCCGGGTGCCTTCGACAGGCCGCAGCCCGATCGAGTCGAGGTAGGCGAGGAGTGCTCGAGCCGTTGTCTCGGGTGAGTCCTCCCACCGCACGACGAGCCCGGCCTTGTGCTCCACGACGAACGACGCGATGTCCCATCCGCAGTCGGTCACGACGACCGGCACGCCGGCAGAGACGTACTCGCCCAGCTTCATGGGCCACGACACCGCGTTGACGAGGTTCGTCGCTCGGAAGAGGAATCCGAGGCGCGCCTCACCGAGCAGCGCAGCCACGCCCTCGGCGTCTGACGCGGAGACGTGCTCGACGACGTCCCCGGGGAGGCCGCGCGTCAGTACGGCGGTTCGTGGGTCGCGGCTGATGACCCGGAACCGCACCGAGGGGTCGAGGTCGTGGATCGCAGTCCACACCTCCGACAGCCGGTCGATGCCCTGCCACGGGGACCCGCCGCCCTGGTAGGTCAGCCGAGTCGGCGGCGAGTTGGAGGTCTCGCGGTAGGTCATCCGGTCGACGGCATTCGGCACGACGAGAGTCCGCTCGGGCCGCAGTCGTTTCTCCACGAGCCGTGACATCGCCACGGAGACGACGACGTGGATGTCGGCGGACACGCGGTGCGCTCCCCACCAAGAGGCGCGCACGGCCAGTCGATCCCGAAGGGAAGACGACGTGAGCAGGCGCTCCTCGGGGATGCCGTGGATGAACCAGGCACGGCAGCGCATCCCCACGACGATCGGCCAGATGCTGAAACCGATCGCGACAACGGTCCGCGCGTCGGATGCGAGAAGCTCACGGACTCGGCGCCGCGCGGCCACGAGACCGCGGGCGCCGGCAGGCACGAAACTCACGGTCCGGATGTGGGCGAGGCCCACCACGAACTCCCTCAGGTCGTCGGCGCCGGACCCGACGCCGGGGGAGAGGTGGACGAAGTCAATCGCGTCGAACTCGTCGGCGAGGCTCGCGAGGATGAACACGATGCGGGAGCGCTCGAGCTCCAGCTGGCCCCGATAGAGGACCGTCACCCCTCGCGGGGGACTCGTCCCGCTCACAGCAGTGCTCTCCCCGTGCTCGTCCCGGCGTTGTTGGTCGGACAGCGACACGCTACAGGGGCCTCCGCCACCGGCCATGCCATTTCGGCAGGTCTGAGCAGTCCCGTGGCTTCGATTCCATTCGCCCGCACCGGAACTCGGCGGCGTCTACGATGACGACAGCCCAACACGGGAGGGGTCATGAAGCACAGCCGGTCCGAGTCCTACGACGCTGCGCTCGCGTCCCCCGCCCCGGACGTCGCGCGGTGGAGCGGCGTGGCCGACGACCCGAACGACCCGCGCGCCCTCGCTCGTCGGGCGCGCACCCTGCGGGCGGCCTGGCGAGAACCGATCCCCGACCGCACCGCCTTCATCGTCGAGCGCTGCCGCGGACGCCGCGTGCTCGACATCGGTTGTGTCGCCCACGACGTCGAGCGGATGGCGTCTCCCGACTGGCTCCACGGACAGGTCGCTGCCGTGGCGCAGTCCTGCCTCGGCGTCGACGTCCTGCCCGACGGTGTCGCGGCCATGCGGCGCGCGGGCTACGAGGCGGTTACCCACGACCTCACCGACGGACCCGGGCCGGTCGCGGAGCGGGGACCGTTCGATGTCATCGTGGCCGGGGAGCTCATCGAGCACGTCCCGTGGATGGACATGCTCTTCACCACGGCCCGCGACCTGCTCAGCGAGACCGGCGAGCTCATCATCACCACACCCAACCCGTGGGCCCCCCACCGGGTCGCGGCCGGGCAGCGCGGCGACTGCTGGGAGAACGCCGACCACATCCTCTTCGCCTTCCCTAGCGGGATCGCCGAGCTCGCCGAGCGCCACGGACTCGTGCTCGCAGAGGCGACGACGACGACCCCCGAGCGCCGACCGCGCGGCCCGCTCGAGGTCGTGCGAAGGGTCCGTCGGCGGCTACGCGGCACCGGATGGGTCCGGGTGGGCTACGCGACCCGGGGTCCCGAGCAGGTCGTCCGCGTGGCGGGACGGCTGGTGCAGGCGCCCGCCTCCGGCGCGCGGGGCGCGCTCTTCGTCGGTGAGACCTCGGTCTACGTCGTGGGGGGGGGCGGGGGGGCCCCCCCCCCCC
>JAUZVC010000004.1:0-219238 GCA_031844405.1 Rothia sp. ARF10 | reverse complement strand
CCGTCGTGAGGGCCCTGCGATAGAACTCGCTCGACGCCGTGAGCGCCGCGGGGGAGTCGAGCGCGGTGACCCGTCCGTGCTCCACGACCATGATCCGGTCGCACATGTCGATCGTTGACATCCGGTGCGCGATGACGACGACGGCGACCCGGCCCCGCAGCCCGAGGATCGTCTCGCGGATGAGCCGCTCGCTATGGCCGTCGAGGGCCGACGTCGGCTCGTCGAGGACGATGAGCCGCGGGGAGCCGGCGAGGGCGCGGGCGATCGAGAGCCGTTGGCGCTGCCCACCTGACAGCGCGCTGCCGCGCTCTCCGAGGTCGGTGTCGAAGCCTTGAGGGAGCGCCAGGACGTCGTCGAGGACGTTGGCCTGCTCGGCCGCCCGGTGCAGAGCCGCTTCGTCGATGCCGTCGCGGAAGAACCGGATGTTCTCGGCGACGGTCCCGGTGAAGAGCGCAGGGTCCTGCGGGACGAACGACACCTGCTCGGTCCACCAGTCCCGGTCCACCTCGGTGAGCGGGACCCCGGCGACGGTGATGCTGCCCGTCACCGGCTCGCGCAGGCCGAGAAGGAGCTGGGCGATCGTCGACTTGCCCGCACCTGACGGTCCGATGACCCCGAGGATCTCGCCCGCACCCAGGGTGAGGTCGACGTCGCTGAGGGTCGGCCGCTCGCCGTCGTAGGAGAAGCCGGCCGACGCGACGACGACGGGCAGCACCGAGTCCGGGCGCCGGTCGCCTGCCGGTGCGGGGAGCGCCTCGTAGCGTCGCGCGGTCGCCTCGACCTCCTCGAGCGCCGGCAGTGACGAGAGCACCGTGCCGTGCACCGACACGAGCTGCTGGCCGTAGGTGAGTGAGCGGAGCATGAGCAAGGTGACGGCACCGACGGTGGTGAGGTCGCGGGCGTCGACGAGGCTCAACCCCGTGATCGCGGCGAGGACCGCGCCGTAGGCGAAGAAGGTGTAGGTGGGGGCCAACGAGCCGTAGAGCACTTGGACCCGTCGCTGTCGCTCGGTCGCGACGTCGGTGAGCGAGTCGACGCGGTGGAGGAAGGCCCTGCGTGCCCCGAAGACCTGCATCTCCCGTCCCAGCCCACCGAGCTCGGCCACCGACGTCGCGAAGTCGAGGTCGGCCTCGCTCGACCGCACCGCTGCCCGTCGGATCGCGCCGCGGAGTGGTCCGAGCAGCGCGGCGAGGATCCCGAGGAAGCCGAGGACCGCAAACGTCGCGAGAGGCTGGATGACGAGACCGGCGCCAAGGAAGGCGACGACGCTGAGGGCGGCGGTGAGCCCCTGGATCGCCGCCGCCACGGCGACGAGGACGCGCGCGACGAAGGATGTGAGCAGCTCCTGCAGGCGCCCCGACGGCTCCTGCTGGTGCACCGACCATGCCGCCCCGAGGTAGGCGTGGGCGAGGCGCCGTCGCTGGCTCGTGCGCACGAAGGCGCTCAGGGCGGCCGACTCGCGCAGGGCCAGCATGTTGAGCGCGAAGCGGAGGATGAGCCCGACGAGCGCCGCGACGAGCGCGACGTCGATTCCGAGCTCGCGTCCGGCGACCGGACCGATGACGTCGCGCCCAGCGGTGAGCGCGAGCAGCAGCCCTGTCACGAGGACCAGGAACACCGCCTCGACCATGGCCGCGCCGAAGGAGGCCGCGGCGAGCAGCAGGATGCGTCCGCGGTGCCCCCGGCCCAGCCGCCACAGGGCCGACCAGCCCGTTGGGGCCCGCTCGCCGGGCGCCTTCTTCGTCATCGGTGACGGTCCTTCGTCGCGGTTCCACGCGGATGACCGGCTCGCTGCCGGGTCAACTGGAGGATAGGCCGGACATCAGGGGCCCGGAAGGACGTGCGCGCGTGCCGTCCCGACCGCGTCCACGACCGGACGCGGTCGTAGGTCGCCAGCGACCGGGCGGCCACGGCTCGCTGGTCGAACTGTCCACGTGCCCGGACGGCCGCCGCACGACCCAGCCGCTCGCGCAGGGGCGCGTCCTCGAGGAGGCGCTGCACGGCATACGTCATCGCCGCCGCATCACCGGCAGGGACGAGGAGGAGGTGCTCCTCGGTGGTGCCGACCTCGCGGCAGCCACGGATGTCGGTGAGGACCATGGCGACACCGCAGGCGGCCGCCTCCATCGACGCGCGTGAGAAGCCCTCGCGGTGCGAGGCGAGGACGAAGACGTCCAGCGCGGAGTAGACCGCGGGCATGTCGGTGCGCTCACCGATGAAGGTGACTGACTCCTGCTGTGGCACAACGGTGTTCGCGTCGGTGGCGTCGTCGGGTCCGACCCAGACGAAGTGTGCCCTGCCACCCAGGGCCGCGGCCGTCGTGGCGAACTCCGCGAGCCCCTTCTCGCGCACCCGACGGCCGATCGTGCCGACGAGCAGCTCGTCGTCGGCCACGCCGAGCTCGGCCCGCACGCGGCGTCGGCCATCGGGGTCGAAGGTGAAGCGCGCCAGGTCGACCCCGTTGCCCACGACCTCGTGGCGGTCGCGGCGCAGGACGCGTCGCATCGTGTCGCGGTCGGCGGCGTTCTGGAACAGCTCGTAGTCGGAGAAGCGGATGGCGAGCGCCTCGGCGCCGTAGACGAGGGCCCGCTTGCGCAGACGGTCCTCGGGTCGCGCCCACAACCCGTGGCACGTGTTGACGACGACGGGTATGCCGGCCAGCCGGCCCGCGATGCGACCCATCACCCCGGTCTTGGGGTTGTGCGTGTGCAGCACGTCGAGGTCGAGCGCGCGCAGGGCGCCGATGAGGCCGAGGAAGGCCCGGGCGTCCTGCCGGAGGTCCCACGAGCGGGTGAGGTCCGGCAGCGGCACGTGCGTGACGCCGAGGGCGGTGACGCGCGGGACATAGGGCCCCGGGGTGCTGATCCCGAAGACCTCGTGGCCGGCCTCGACGTCGACCTCGAGCTCGGTGGCGAGGAGCAGCGCGAGGCTCATGTCGACCGTCGTGAGATGGGCGATGCGCAGGGCTGAAGCACCCCCTTCGTCCGGATCGAGAGACCTGCCGGGACCATCCTGACAAGCGCGGGCGGAGGGTGTGGCCGGTTCGCGCAAAGCCCCTGTGCAGCGCAGGTCTCGCGGCTAAACTCGGGCACCGGCCGTCCCGCTGGCGCGTGCCGTCTCGGTGACGCGGGGGATGTCGGCGGGCGCAGACAGGGAGTGACGCAGTGACGCTTCAGGACTACATCAAGGTCTTCAGGCACCGGTGGATCGTCATCGTCGTCTGTGCCCTCGTCGCCGGTGCCGTCACCTGGTTCGTCACCCCCGCGAGCGCCGACACGACGAAGAAGGTCGGTTCCTACACCGCGACGGCCACCATCCTGGTGGGATCCACGGACCCGGAGAACCCGGGCGCCAACATGGGCCGGATCCCGCTCTACATGACGACCGGCGAGATCCCACGGCGTGCGGCGGCGGTCGTCGACTTCGAGGGGGACCCGGCGCTCCTCGCCGGCGGCCTCACGGTGACGCCCGACACCGCCGCCCAGGCGATCCTCGTCGGGGCGACGGCCTCGGACGGAGCCAAGGCCGCGGCCGTCGCCAACGCCTTCGCCACGGAGACCGTGAAGTTCTTCGCCGAGAAGGTCCGGCCGGGTGCCGAGAACGTGTCGATGACGATCCTGCAGCCGGCGACCCCCATTCCTGTCGCGAACAACGAGGGCGGTTTCGTGGTGCCGCCCGGTCGCGGGCCGCGCACCGCGATCGCCACGGTCCTCGGCCTGCTCGCGGGCCTCGCACTGGCCCTGGTCCTCGATCGCCTCGACTCGAGGCTGCGCACCCGGCAGGAGATCCACGAGGCACTGCGGATGCCGATCATCGCCGAGATCCCCCGGCTCAAGCGCTCGCAGCGGCACCGGGGAACCATCGCCGTCGCCGAGGACCCGTTGAGCAACTACAGCGACGGCTACCGCGCCGCGCGCACCGCACTCGTGCACACGACCGGGCAGATCATGCCGGGCGACTACACGCCTCGGCGCTCCGCCGCCGGGGTGCGTCCGGCCGCGGACGGTGCGCGGCTCGTGCTCGTCACCTCGGCGCACGCGGCCGAGGGCAAGACCACCTCGGTGGCCAACCTCGCCGCCAGCTTCGCGGAGACCGGCCAGCGCGTCCTCGTCCTCGACGCGGACCTGCGCTCGCCCGACGCCCACAACGTCTTCGACGTGCCGCAGGGTGCCGGCATCTCCGACTTCCTCAGCGACCCCAACGACGACGCCACCCTGTCGTCGGTCGTGCGACCGACGAGCGTCCCCGGCGTGCGGATCATCACCGCGGGCACGAGCCTGGCGCACCCGGCGTCGCTGGCGAGCCGCATGGGCTCCCTGCTGGAGGAGGCACGCGGCATGGCGGACGTCGTGCTCATCGACACCGCACCGCTGCTCGAGGCCAGCGACGTCTTCGACATCCTGCCGATGGTGGACACCCTCCTGCTCGTGGTGCGCAGCGGTCGCCTCACGGAACCGGCCGGCAACCGAGTGGCCGAGCTCGTCGGCCGCTTCCAGGTGCCGGTGAGCGGCGTCATCCTGCTCGGCGCGCCGGCGAAGCGGGCTGACGCCTACGGCTACGGCTACGGGGAGAACCGCCAGTCCAAGCGCAAGACCAAGCGGGCACGCAAGATGGCCCGGAGCCGTCCCGGCCGTGGGGTGCTCCCGGACCAGCTGCCCGGCAGGTCGACGTCCGCGGACGGCACGCCGGCGACACGGGAGGTCCCGGCGCAGGCCGACGCCGGTCCGGAAGCGCTGGAGGGGGCCGGCATCGAGCGTCCGCGCGCCGACCGCCGCTCCTCCTCCTCGGCCTGACCGGCCGTGACTCCGTCGACGAGGAGCCGCGCGATCGCCGTGGCTCTCGCGGTCGTGGTGGGAGTGGGCACCGCGGCCCTCTTCCGGGCGGCAGTGGGGACCAACTCCTACAACTTCTGGGGTGCGGTCATCGTCATCCCGCTCGTCGTCGCGGTCAACGTCCTCCTCATCCGCCACGTCGCGAAGAAGCACGAGGAGCCGTGGTTCGCCGACCTGCTGGCCGTGGGCTTCGCGCTCAAGATGGTCGGCGCCCTGAGTCGCTACGTCGTGGCCTACGTCGTCTACGACGGGGCGGCGGATGCGCAGCGCTACAACCTCGTGGCTGCCAGCCAGTACAAGCTGTGGCGCGAGGGCGTGGTCACGTTCGAGATCCTGGGCAAGCAGGGAACCCAGTGGATGGAGGTCATCACGACCGCCGTCTACACCGTCGTGGGACCCTCGCCCCTGGCGGCCTTCGTCATCTTCTCCGCCTTTGCGTTCTGGGGCCAGTACTTCCTCTACCGCGCCTTCTGCGTCGCGCTGCCCCACGGCAACCACAAGCGGTATGCCGTCTTCGTCTTCGTCCTTCCATCGCTCATCTTCTGGCCGTCGAGCATCGGCAAGGAGTCGTGGCTGATGTTCTTCGTGGGAGCGACCGCCCTCGGCGCGGCGAAGCTCTTCGCTCGCCAGCACGGCGCTCTCGCCCTGCTCCTGCTCGGCGCGGGGGGGACCGCGCTGCTCCGACCCCACCTCTCGGTGCTGCTCTTCGCGTCCCTCTTCGTCGCGCAGCTCTTCCGCCCCGCGCCCGACCGCAGCACGGGGATCGTCAGCAAGGCGATCGGGGTCGTCGTCCTCGGAGCCTCGGCCGTGCTGCTCACGACTCAGTCGGCGAGCTTCCTCGGCATCGACGACCTCTCGGTCCAGGCGGTGTCGGACACCGTGGCCTCGGCGTCGGAGCAGGCGAGCGAGGGCGGCACGTCCGCCTTCGACTCGAGCCCGGTGAGCTCACCGGTGGACATTCCGGGAGCCGTGGTGACCGTCCTCTTCAGACCCTTCCCGTGGGAGGCACGCAACGCGCAGATGCTCGTCCAGAGCCTCGAGGGCCTCCTGCTGCTCGCTCTCGCCGTGCGGGCCTGGCCGCAGCTCCGACGGCTGCCGAGCATCCTTCGCCGCACGCCCTACGTCACCTTCGCGCTGACCTACACCTCGGCCTTCATCTGGGCGTTCTCGGGTTTCGGCAACTTCGGCATCCTCGCGCGCCAGCGCGTGCTCATGATCCCCTTCTTCCTCGTGCTGCTCGCCCTCCCGAGCGTGGAGAGGATCCGGGGGGACGTCGCCGAGCGGGTGAGGGAGCCGGCCCGTGCCCGTCGCTGACCCGAGGAGCCTGCGCCGCCGCCTCAAGCAGGTCCTCGTCCACACCTCGCGCGCCTCGCCCGCCACGGGCGCAAGCCTGCTCATCTACCACCGCATCGGGGGCGGGACACCGGACGAGCTCGACCTGCCCACCGCCGCCTTCGAGCGCCAGCTCGACCTCCTCGCCGGACACGACGTCGTCCCCCTCGACACCGCCCTCGACCGGCTCGACGAGGGGGACACCCGGCCGAGTGTCGTGCTCACCTTCGACGACGGCTTCGACGACGTCCACGCGCACGCCTGGCCGTTGCTGCGCGAGCGCGGACTGCCGTTCACCGTCTACCTCGCGTCCGGCTTCGTCGGCGAGACGATGGTGTGGGAGGGCTCGACCGCCAAGGGCCGGGCCGGCCGGGGCATGACGTGGGACCAGCTGGGCGAGCTCGTCGCCTCCGGCCTTTGCACGGTGGGCAACCACACCCACGGCCATGTCCGGCCCGAGGTGCTCGGCGAGGACGACCTCGACCGGTGCACCGAGGCCGTCGAGGACCACCTCGGTGTGACGACGCGCCACTTCACCTATCCCTGGGGGATCCCCGTCCCGTCGATGGAGGACGCCCTCCGCGCCCGTTTCCGCAGCGCGTCGACGGGTCGCCTGGGTCGCAACGCGCCCGACACCGACCGCATGCGCCTCGCCCGCGTGCCGGTGCGCCAGTCCGACCCGATCGAGTTCTTCGCCGCCAAGCTCACCGGCGGGCTCGGTCCCGAGCGGGCCTACGCCGCAGCCGTCCGGCTCGGCAAGGCCGCAGGGCTCGGACGCTAGCGGCGCGCGCGACGGGACAGGACGGCATACACGCGTTCCTGCTCCGCCACGGCCCGCCGGATGTCGTATGCCGTGGAGCGCTCCCGCGCCGCCTCACCCATGCGTTTGCGCAGGTCGGCGTCGCCGGCCAGGGAGGCGAGCGCGGTGGCGAGGGCGCCGGCGTCGCCCGGCGGCACGAGGAGCCCGTGCACGCCCTCCTCGACCTGCTGGGGGAGCCCACCCACCCTCGTCGCGACGACGGGCAGGCCGCTGGCGAACGCCTCCATGACCGCGACCGGGAGCCCCTCGTGGGCCGAGGCGAGGGTGAACACGTCGGCAGCGGCCATGAGGTCGTGGACGTCACGGCGGAAGCCGAGCAGCCGGAAGCGGTCGCCGAGGCCCAGCGACGCGTGCAGCGCGGCGACCTCGTCGACGAGTGGTCCCTGTCCGACGGCGGCGAAGCACAGCCGCGGCTCCCGGTCGAGGGCGAGCCGGGCGGCCCGCAGGAGGGTGGGGTAGTCCTTGTTGCGCCGCAGGTTGGCGACGGTGAGCGAGAGGACGTCGTCATCGGCGACACCGAGCTCTGCGCGCAGGGTGCGTCGGGCGTCCGCGCGAGGTCGCACGGCGTCGGGGTCGATGCCGTGGATGAGCACCTGGAAGCCGTCGCGGCGTGAGGGCCAGACCGTCTGGCGGACCTGCTCGCTCACGGCCCAGTGGTGCGTGTCGAGCGGGGCGGTCGCCGCGTTGAGCAGGCGGGTCGGGCGGCGGTGGCTCGTCCACTCGTTGTGCTCGGTCGTGACGACGGCGGGGCGCCGGGAGCGCGGGATCGCCCGGGCGAGGAGGCGTGCCGTCGACGCGAGGACGGGGGAGTGGGCGTGGACGACGTCGACCTCGGACATGGCCCGGGCCAGGTCGGTGACCCACCCGCCGGGGACGGTCGTGCGCGCCCCGAGACGTTCGGGCGTGAGCCCCACGGCCTCGAGCTCCGGGACGAGGTGCGTCTTGTCCTGCCGGACGTAGGCGACGCGGTAGTCGAAGCGCGACCGGTCGACGACGCCGGCAGCGAGCAGGAGCAGCTGCTCGGCCCCGCCGGGGCCGAGCCCCTTGACGAGCCAGAGGACGCGCACGCGCCCCGCCGGCGGGGGAGCAGCAGCCACTCGCGCCCTCCCTGCTCGCGTCGCCGAAGCCCGGCGGGCGGCCGGTGCGCCGCCCTAGACTCGCTGAGGCTACCAACGACGGACGGGGGCAGGGATGGGTTCGGTCACGGCGCAGGACCTCGTCGTCAGACGGGCCGAGCCCGACGACGACGCCACGGTCCTCCCCATGCTGCGGGCCTCGCTCGGCAAGGTCGACGACCCGCACTACGAGGCCTTCCTCACGTGGAAGCACAAGGACAACGCCTTCGGCCCCTCGCCCGCGTGGGTGGCCCTGCACGACGGTGTCGTCGTCGGCTACCGGACCTTCTTGCGGTGGGAGTTCCTCCGGCCCGACGGCAAGGTCCTGCGCGCCGTGCGTGCCGTCGACACCGCGACCGACCCGGACTACCGGGGGCTCGGGATCTTCCGGACGCTCACCCTGCAGGGCGTCGCGGAGCTGACCCTCGCAGGGGACGGCATCGTCTTCAACACGCCGAACGACCAGAGCCGCCCCGGCTACCTCAAGATGGGCTGGACGCTCGCCCGCCGGCTGCCCGTCGGGGTCCTGCCGCGGGGTCCGCGAGCCCTTGTCTCGATGGCGACCTCGAAGGTCCCGGCCAGCCTCTGGTCCGAGCGCACCGACGTCGGGCTCGACGCCCGCGAGGCGTTCGCGACACCCGAGCTCGCCGAGCAGCTGCTGCGTCACGACCCGGCGACCGGGGTGCGCACCCGCCGGACTCCGGACTACCTCGCATGGCGCACGCGCTTCGAGCCGCTGCACTACCGGGTGGCCCTCGCGTCCGAGGGCGACCCCTCGGCCGGCGGGCTCGTCTTCCGCCTGCGCCGCCGCGGTGCCGCCGTCGAGGCCGCGATCCTCGAGCAGCTCGTGCCCGACGTGGCGACGGGCGCCCGCCTCGTGCGCCGGGTGCTCACCGACACCGGCGCCGACTACGCGATCGGTCTGCGCACCGGACGGTCCGCGGGCCTGTTCCCGCTCCCGAAGCAGGGTCCGCTCCTCACGACCCGGCCGCTCGCGGCGTCACCGCCGTCACCCGGGGAGTGGGCGCTCACGCTCGGCGACGTCGAGCTCTTCTGACCGGTCGCCGCCGCCTCGGCGGCTCGCGCCTGGGTCGCTCGTCTCGAGGCCGCTCGTTCCGGCCCAGCCCACGACGGCGCCTGCGAGGAGCACCACCGGACCGAACTCGACGAGGTGGTCGGCGGTCGAGTGCACGAGGAGCGCCGTCCAGCCGGCGGCACCCACGACCGCTTCGGGCGTGCGGCCGCGCGCTGTCCAGAGAAGCCCTGCGAGACCCGTGAGGGCGAGGAAGCCGACCCCGACCCAGCCGGTCTCGGCGCCGACCTGGAGGACCGACGAGTGCGCGGCCACCGTGTCGGCGTCGGCGGCCAGCGTGGTCGCACGGGCGAAGGACCCGGGACCGGACCCAGTGAGCGGCCGCTGCTGCCACAGCGACACGGCGTCCTGCCACAGCTGCTCGCGTGCCGGGTCGAAGGCGGTCCGCGCCCACTGCGGGAAGACCGGCTCACGGGCGGCGACCACGATGAGGCCCGCCGCCACGGCAGACGCCACCGCACCGAGGGCCACCGCCGCCACCCGCCATGCCCTCGAGACCGGCCTCCGCCACACCATGAGCACGACGACGATCCCGACGGCGAGGAGCACCGCGACTCCCGCGGCCGACCGGTTGAGCCCCACGGCGAGGCCGGCGGCGACCGCCGACGCCACGAGCAGCAGGCGTCCTCGCGCCGCCTCGGCCGGTGCCGCGAGCAGGACCAGCCCCGAGAGCGCGACGAGCTGCACGGCCAGTGCGGCGTTGGCGTTGGGGTAGCCGAGCGGTGCCTTGCCGGAGTCGACGACGAGCAGCGCGCCGAGGACGAGGGACGTCGACGTGAGGGCGAGAGCGACCGGCACGGCGGGGGAGCGCGCACGCCGGCGCAGCGCTGCGCCGCCGGCCGCCCCGGCGACGAGGACGAGCGGGCAGAGGACCCAGGGGAGGACCGGCCGCCATCCTGCTTCGCCGCGCACGGCGCTCACCAGCGACCAGAGCATCCACGCACCCAGCAGGGCGAGCGCGAGCGCGCCGGGGCGCCCGACGAGGCGCCACGGCCGGCCCACGACGTCCCGCCGCGTCAGCCGTCGTGGTCGGGCAGCGTCCGGAACCAGTCGACCGTCGCCCGCAGGCCCTCGCGGAGCGGAACGGGCTGCACCTCGGGGAAGTGCGAGAGCAGCCGGGAGTTGTCGGCCTGGGAGTCGCGGACGTCGCCGGGGCGGGGCTCGACGTGCTCGACCTCCGGCCGGAACCCGAGGATCCCCTCGAGCTCGTCGACGACGCTGTTGAGCGAGGTGCGGCTGCCGAAGGCGAGGTTGACCGGCTCGAGGTCGCTGACGCGGCGCACGACCGCGTCGGCGAGCACCCGGGTCACCGTGCCGACGAAGGTGAAGTCGCGGGTCTGCTCGCCGTCGCCGTGGATCGTCAGCGGGCGACCGCGCAGGGCCGCGTCGATGAAGGCCGGCAGCACGGCGGCGTAGGCGTGGCCTGCGGCCTGGAGCGGGCCGTAGACGTTGAAGAAGCGGAAGGCCATCGTCGGCAGTCCGTAGGTGTGCCCGAAGGAAAGGGTGTAGGCCTCGGTCGCCTGCTTGCTCACGGCATACGGGGAGATCGGGGCCGTGCGCATGCTCTCGCGCTTCGGGAGCTCACGGTTGGCGCCGTAGACCGACGACGACGAGGCCGAGACGACGTGGAGGTCGCCGGCACGGCGCGCTGCCTGGAGGACCTCGAGGGTGCCCGTGGCGTTGGCGTGGTGCGAGGCCAAGGGGTCGCGGACCGAGCGCGGCACGGACGGGAGGGCGCCGAGGTGGACGACCGCGCTCGCGCCCTCACAGGCCGCGTCGAGGGCGTCCGGGTCGAGGATCGTCCCCTCGAGGAGCGTGACGCCGGTGCCGGCGAGGTTGTCCTTCGAGCCGGTCGACAGGTCGTCGAGGGCGACCACCTCATCGACCTCGGCGCGACGCAACAGCTCGCGCCCGAGGTTGGCGCCGATGAAGCCCGCCCCACCGGTCACGACGACCTTCACGTGCCACCCCTCACGCCGGGAGACGCCCTCGTCGGGCGAGATGAGCGCAGGTTATCAGCGGCCGGACAGGTGCACCGGCGACTCGGTAATGTCGAGACGTGGACGACCCCGTCATGCCCTGGTCGGTCGGCATCCGCTTCTCGCACGCCACCCTCCAGGTGCTCGCCGAGGACTCGGGGGTCGACCTGCTCCACGTGAAGGGACCCGCCGTCGACCAGCGCCTCACGGAGGGTGAGCGGCAGAGCATCGACGCCGACGTCCTCGTCAGGCCCGGCCACGTCGACCGCCTCGTCGACACCCTGCACGCCCACGGCTGGACGACGACCTACCGCTTCGAGGACGGCTCCGCCTTCGAGCACGCCTCGACGCTCGTCCACCCGGTGCTCGCACCCGTCGACGTCCACCGGAGCTTCCCGGGGCTCGACGGTGGGGAGGATGCCTTCGACCGGCTGTGGGCCGACCGGCGCACGGCCGTCATCGCCGGTGTCCCGTGCCCGGTCCCCTCGCTGGCGGCGCAGCGCCTGCTCCTCGTCCTCCACGCGACCAGGGCCGGCGCCCTCGCCTCGCCGGACATCCGCCGGAGCTGGGACGACGCCACCGAGGCGGAGCGCGAGGAGCTGCTCGCCCTCGCGAGGGACGTCGGGGCCGAGGTCGCGCTCGCCGCCGGGACCGGGCGTCTCGCCCAGTTCGCGGGCAGGCCGGGGCACGACCTCTGGCGGGCCCTGTCGTCCAGGGAGACCTCGCAGGCGCGGGTCCTCGTGGCCAGAGTGCGGGCCGCCCCCACCCGCCGGGCGAAGGTGCGCACGGCAGTCCACCTGCTCCTGCCGAACCGGCGACGCATGGAGACGCGCCTCGGCAGGCCTCCGACGACACGCGAGGTCGCTGCGGCATACTTCTCGCGTTCCCGCGCCGGGACACGAGAGCTGGTCGCACTGCTTCGGGCCGCAGCCCGGGAGAGGAGAGGCCGGTGACGGCCTACTCCGTCCCAGAGCGAGTCGCCCACGTCGAGCGGGATGCGGACGGCCTCCCCCAGGTCTTCCTCATGCGTCTGCCCGACGGTGAGCCGGTCGCCCTCGAGGGCACGGCGGCGCTCATCTGGACCTTCGCCGCAGAGGGGGAGACCGACGTCGCCACCGCGGTCGCCAGAGCCGTGGGCCTCCCGCGCGAGGAGATCGCCGACGACGTCGAGGCCTATCTCGTCCGGCTCGTCGAGACGGGTCTCCTCACCCCCTCTGACTAGCCCGCTCGACATGGCCCGGCTGGTCAGGACGGGCCTATTTCTGACCCCCGCCCGGTGATCCCGGAACGAAGGGGCTGGCCCGGGGCTACGTTCAACGTGCTAGCCGACTGACCACCCAGGGGAGAGTCCGATGACCGAGCAGCGCGAGGACCGGCGCATTTCACGACGCACGATCGCCAAGGGGGCAGCGTGGGCGATTCCCGCCGTGCCGCTCGTCGTGGCGACACCGGCATACGCCACCTCCGGTGGCGGGCCCAACGGCGTGTTCCTCGGCGCGTGCAAGCAGCCGGGCAACAGCTGCAACACCGGCCAGAAGCCGTACGGCTTCATCAAGGGCTACACGTTCACGGTGCGGATCAACAACCCCACGGCGCTCGATCTCTACGTCTACCCGACGATCAACAACGTCCCCAACCCGGACTCGCCGGCCGGGCCGCCCGTGGAGACGATGAACCCCTACTTCGTCGTGACGTCGTCGGTGCCGTTCAGCTACAACACGGCGCGCCGCTTCACCGGCGGTGCGATCGGGGTCCCCCTCAACACCGCAGAGCTCGTGCCCGCGGGCGGCAGCATCACGATCATCATCAACGCCGGGCAGCAGGGCAACAGCGCCAACACGGACGCCGTCGGTCGCCTCGACATGGCCTGGGGCCACACGGAGTACCCGGTGCCCGGCAGCGACCCCGACCACCCCTACTGGCCCGGTCCGCCGAGCAGCCCGCCGCTCGCCGAGGGCTGGTTCTCGATCCCGTTCTCGTTCCCGTCGACACCTCCCTGCGGCACCGACTGCGCGCCCGGAGGGGACGAGACGAACACCGGCGCGTGACCCACGCCGGGCCCTGCGAGCAGCGCCCGGCGACACGCGTCCGAAGAAGGAACGTGCCCCGATCAGGGACGGGGCTCCCACGAAGGACGCCGGGCGCATTCTCCGTCGCTCGGCGTCCTTCGCACGTCCGCCCGCGCACGACCACCGACCACTCACACGAGGAGGGAGACGTTGACCGAGGACGTGACCCGCACGCGGCCGAGGCGCGAGCGACGACCCGAGACGCTGCGCCTGCTCTTCGTGTGCACGGCCAACATCAGCCGCTCGCCGTACGCCGAGCGCCGGGCGCGACAGCTGATGGGGCCGGCGCCGGGTGAGGCGTCGGAGTCGGCGGCAGGCTCCGCGGAGTCGGCCGTGGCGTCGCTCGATGTCTCGAGCGCCGGCGTGCCCGGCTTCCCCGGCAACGCCATGGACCCCGCGATGGCGCGCGAGCTCGAGACTCGCGGCGTCACCGACCACGCGCACCTCAGCCGCGCCCTCTCGGGCGAGATCCTCGCCGCGGCCGACGTCGTCGTCACCCTCGAGTTCGCCCACCGCCTGCGCATCACCGAGCGCTGGCCCGAGCACGCCGCCAAGGTCTTCGGCCTGCGCCAGCTCGCCGACGCCCTGACTCGCAGCACCTCGGACGAGGCAGGGCTCGCGGCTCTCGACGCCGCCCTCGCCGTGGCACGCCCCGACAACCTCGGCTGGGACGTCTCGGACCCGTTCGCCCAGGGGGCGGCGGCGGCGCGTCGCTGCGCCGGCGAGATCGACGAGGCGCTCGAGGTCATCGTCCCGCGACTGACCGGCATACGGGTCGCCTCCGGCAATTAGGGGCACACGGGGCCCGCTGCTAACCTTGGGGGGCCGTGAGAACCGGCCGCGGACCCAGAGAGCCCCGGTGAACCAGCCCGGGAGCGCCGCGCAACCGCCACAGAAGGAGTCAGTCGCCCATGCCTTTGGACGCAGACGTCAAGCAGAAGATCATGTCCGAGTACGCCACGACCGAGGGTGACACCGGCTCCCCCGAGGTCCAGATCGCGCTCCTCACCCAGCGCATCCTCGACCTCACCGAGCACTCCCGTGAGCACAAGCACGACCACCACAGCCGTCGTGGCCTGCTGCTCCTCGTCGGCCGCCGCCGTCGCCTGCTCCGCTACCTCGAGAGCATCGACATCGAGCGTTACCGCTCGCTCATCAAGCGCCTCGGCCTGCGTCGCTGACGCCCCCGATGTCCGTCGGAGCGGCTCTCCACTCCTGGAGGGCCGCTCTTTCGGATGTGTAGGGCCACGCCCTACGACAACTTCATAGCGACACCAGCACCCAGCACCACAGAAGACCGCCCGTGCACAACGACGATGCACGAGCTTCGTTGGAACACAAGAGAAAAGGAGGACCCATGGAGGGTCCTGAGATCACCTTCGCCGAAGCCACGATCGACAACGGCTCGTTCGGCACCCGCACCGTCCGGTTCGAGACCGGGCGCCTGGCCAAGCAGGCCGGCGGCGCCGTCGCCGCCTACCTGGACGAGGACACGATGCTCCTCTCCACCACCACCGCCGGGAAGTCCCCGCGTGAGGGCTTCGACTTCTTCCCCCTGACGGTCGACGTCGAGGAGCGCATGTATGCCGCGGGCAAGATCCCCGGCTCGTTCTTCCGTCGCGAGGGCCGCCCCTCCACCGAGGCGATCCTCACCTGCCGTCTCATCGACCGCCCGCTGCGCCCGACCTTCACGAAGGGTCTGCGCAACGAGGTCCAGGTCGTCATCTCCGTCCTCGCGCTCAACCCGGACGCGCAGTACGACGTCCTCGCTATCAACGCCGCCTCGGCCTCGACGCAGATCTCCGGTCTGCCGTTCTCGGGCCCGATCGGCGCCACCCGCCTCTCGCTCATCGACGGCCAGTGGGTCGCCTTCCCGCAGTTCTCGGACATCGAGCGCTCCACCTTCGACATGGTCGTCGCCGGCCGTGTCGCCGGTGACGACGTCGCGATCATGATGGTCGAGGCCGAGTCCACCGAGTACACCTGGGACCTCGTCAAGAACGAGGGCAAGACGGCTCCCACCGAGGAGGTCGTCGCCGAGGGCCTCGAGGCGTCGAAGAAGTTCATCCGCGTCCTCTGCGAGGCGCAGGCCGAGCTCGCCGCCAAGGCCGCGAAGCCGATCCAGGAGTTCCCGATCTTCCTCGACTACGAGGACGACGTGTATGCCGCGGTCGAGGCCGCCGTCGCCGACAAGGCCGACGCCGCGCTGCAGATCGCGGGCAAGCAGGAGCGCGAGGACCGCCTCGACGCGATCAAGTCCGAGCTCCACCTCGAGCTCGTCGGCGACTTCAACCCGGAGTCGGGCGAGGGCAAGGCCGGCGCGTTCGCCGGTCGCGAGAAGGAGGTCTCGGCCGCCTACCGCGCCGTCCAGAAGAAGCTGATCCGGCAGCGCATCATCAAGGACAAGGTCCGCATCGACGGCCGTGGCCTCGCCGACATCCGCGCCCTCTCCGCCGAGGTCGAGGTCCTGCCGCGCGTGCACGGCTCGGCGATCTTCGAGCGCGGCGAGACCCAGATCATGGGTGTGACGACGCTCAACATGCTCCGCATGGAGCAGCAGCTCGACACGCTGTCGCCGGTGACGCGCAAGCGCTACATGCACAACTACAACTTCCCGCCGTTCTCCACCGGTGAGACCGGCCGCGTCGGCTCGCCGAAGCGTCGCGAGATCGGCCACGGCGCGCTCGCCGAGCGGGCGCTCATGCCCGTGCTGCCGACGCGTGAGGAGTTCCCCTACGCGATCCGCCAGGTGTCCGAGGCCCTCGGCTCCAACGGCTCGACGTCGATGGGCTCGGTCTGCGCCTCGACCCTGTCGCTCCTCAACGCCGGTGTGCCGCTGCGCGCCCCGGTCGCGGGCATCGCCATGGGTCTCGTCACCGCCGAGGTCGACGGTGAGACCCAGTACGCCGCGCTCACCGACATCCTCGGCGCCGAGGACGCGTTCGGCGACATGGACTTCAAGGTCGCCGGCACGCGTGAGTTCGTCACGGCCATCCAGCTCGACACCAAGCTCGACGGCATCCCCGCCGACGTCCTCGGTGGCGCGCTGACGCAGGCCCGTGAGGCCCGCCTGCACATCCTCGACGTCATGAACGAGGCCATCGACGCGCCCGACGAGATGAGCCCCTTCGCTCCTCGCGTCATCTCGGTGACGGTCCCCGTCGACAAGATCGGCGAGGTCATCGGCCCGAAGGGCAAGATGATCAACCAGATCCAGGACGACACCGGCGCCCAGATCTCGATCGAGGACGACGGCACCATCTACATCGGTGCGACCGACGGTCCCTCGGCCGAGGCGGCCCGCGCGGCCATCAACGCCATCGCGAACCCGCAGATGCCCGAGGTGGGCGAGCGCTTCCTCGGCACCGTCGTCAAGACGACGACCTTCGGCGCGTTCATCTCCCTGCTCCCGGGCAAGGACGGTCTGCTCCACATCTCCGAGGTGCGCAAGCTCGTCGGCGGCAAGCGGATCGACGCGGTCGAGGACGTCCTCGCGGTCGGCCAGAAGGTCCAGGTCGAGCTCAAGGAGATCGACCCGCGCGGCAAGCTCTCGCTCGCCGCGGTGCTCGCCGAGGGTGAGGGCGACGCCCCCGCCAACGGCGACGACGACGCGGACGCCGCGGACGTCGACGCCTCCGACGCGGACGACGCCCCCGAGGCCTCGGACGAGGCCGGCGAGGCCGACGGTGGCGAGGAGCGCGGCGAGCGTCGCCAGCGCAACCGCCGCCGCGGTGGCCGTGGTCGCGGCCAGCGCTCGGACTCGGGAGACGCCTCCGGCGACGAGTGAGCCCAGGTCCTTCGGGACCGAGGTGACGGGACGGCATACCTTCGCGGTATGCCGTCCCGTCGGCTTTTCACCGTATGACGTCCGGTCGGTCCTCGCGGGGGGATCATGGGAGCCCGCAGGCCGTGAGGAGGGATCGTGGACGTCCGGAGGATCAAGCGCGCCATGCGTGGCCGGTTCGGGCGCCCCCTCCGAGCGGGCTACCGCCTGGCCGAGGTCGCGCAGCTCGCCGTGGTGCGACCGCTCGACCGGGCCCGCCACGGGCGTCCGACGCCGGGGGAGCGGGCCGAGGTCGCCCGTCGGGTGACGATGACGGTCAAGACCTTCGAGCGGCCGACCGTCCTGCGCCGCTGTGTCGCGAGTGTGCGCACGGTCTTCGACGGACGCATCGTCGTCGCCGACGACTCGAGGGCGCCGACCCTCGACGTGGGACGGGGCGTGGACGTCCTGGCGATGCCGTTCAACAGCGGGGTCCCGGCGGGACGCAACGCCGCCCTCGACGCCGTCGACACCGAACTGGTCCTCGTCAGCGACGACGACATCGTCTTCACCGCCGCGACCGACGTCGTCGCCGCGATGAACTTCCTCGACGACCACCCCGAGGTCGACCTCGTGGCGTTCTCGCGCATCGACCTGCCGAGGTGGCGGTCGGTCGAGGCGCATGACGCCGCGGCGCTCTTCACCGGCGCGGCCGAGCCGGTGCTGCCCTACGGCACGCTCGTCGGTGGGCTGCCCGTCGTGCCCAAGACGCCGCAGCTCTACCTCGCCCGGACCGCGTCCGTCCAGAAGGTGCGGTGGGACGAGCGGCTGCGGATGGTGGACCACCGGGACTTCTTCTCACGGGCCGCAGGGACGATCGTCTCGGTGCAGGCGCAGTCGGTGCGGGCCTACCACATGCGCACGCCGTTCGACCCGTTCTACACGGCCTACCGCGAGGACGTCGCGGAGGACCAACGCACGCTGTCGCGGCTGTGGGCCGACCGAGGAACCGGGGCCTGACCGCGACAGGGGGAGGGACAGCGGGGAGTCAGTCCTGTGCGGGCGGGGGCTCACGGTGGTAGGCGTGCTGCGCCCGCCGGTAGGAGCCCGGCAGCGCGTCGAGGCGACCGCGGCGGGTCGCCACGAAACGGTCCCACTCGTCGTCCGGCCACGCACCGATGCCGGGCTCGGACATCTCGGCATGAGAGCTCTCCTGGGCCAGGGCAGCGACCGGGACCGGCTGCACCGCGGCCACCGGGAAGGAGGGTGAGAAGCGGACGATCTCGTCGCGCGCACGCAGGCGCACCATGACCGGCAACCCGTTGCCGTACCACGCCGTCTCCACCACACCGTCGACGACGTCGAAGGTGCCAGGCGGGACAGGCAGGTTGGGCACGGGTCGGACGAGCGAGGCCCAGCCCGGAGCGGTGCGTGCGGTGACGCCGGTGAAGAGCTGGAACTCGCGCGGGTCGGCAGGGTTCGGATCGACCAGGGGCACCCCGTGGTCGTCGAGGCTCGCGCCCAGCTCGGCGAGGCGATGGTCCGGGACGCTCGCGAGGGCTGCGGCCGTGCCGGGATGCCGGCCCGGCCGGTCGGGACCGAGGACCGTCCACGGGCCGAGCCCTCCGTCGTCGTCGAGGAGGCTGAGCTCGAGGCTCTCCCCGACCCAGCGCACGGCAAAGGCTGTGGGGGGGAAGAGTAGCCAGCCGAACGAGCTCGCTGCCGTCACCGGTGGGCACCGCTTCACGGCTTTCGCGGGAAGCAGGTCACGCAGGATCGCCCGGGCCGGCACGGGCATCGGCCCGTCGGGGAAGAGGTGGTAGAAGCGCATCTGCGGGCCCGTGACGGGCAGCCGCTGCCGACTTGGCACCGGGTGGCCGTCGTCGCTCCGTGCCTCTGGGACGTCCGGTTCGGTCATCGCTCTTCCTCCGCTGTGGGCTTGTTGAAGGCTTCGTCGACTGCTGAGTCCAGGGCGTGCCTCGGCCAGCTGCGCGCCAGCAGGGCCACGCCGCTGAGGCAGGCCAAGGCGCAGAGCGACACCGCCGCGGCCGGTGAGAAGGTCTCCGAGAGCCATCCCGCGACGAGGTAGCACAGGGCGGAGGTGCCCATCGCCGCGGCCCCCGCCAGGCCGATGACCCGCCCGCGCAGCTCGTGCGAGACCACGAGTGCGAAGGTCGCCTGGAGCGGGAGCATGAAGGCCTGGAGCGCCCCGCTCGTGAACCAGAGGAGCCAGACGACGGCCAGCCACTCCGTCGTCGTCGGGACCAGCGGGGTGATGACCAGCGGCACCGGCATGAGAAGGGCCATGACGATCATCCGGGCGCTGGCGACGTCGGGCTGCCAGCGTCCGACGACGAGGACCCCCACCACGGCCCCGGCGACAGGCGCCGCCATGAGCATCCCGCCGAGCCACTGGGGCAGCTGGTGGTCGAGCACGTAGGGGATCGCGACTGCCTCGGGTGCGATGACGCCCAGCATGGCGACGAGGCTCAGGGCGAGCAGCGACACCAGGATGCGGTCGCGGGAGAGGTAGCCGGCTCCACGTCCGAAGTCCCGGAAGAAGCCCACGATGCCGGGGCTCGGCACTCCCGAGACGGGACGGGCACGGACCGCCAGTGCGAAGAGCGTTGCCGACACGACGAACGTGGCGAGGTCCGCGAGAAGGGCACCACGTGCGGAGAGGGCAGTCACGACGATGCCACCGACGCTCAGCCCGATGGCCTGGTTGACCTGCTCGGCAAGGGTCGTGATCCCGCGGGCGCGCAGAAACCGGCGCCGGTCGGGGAAGAGGTCGGTGAGGAGGATCTGGTGCGCCGCTCCGGCCGGCCCGCCGAACAGCTCGAGCCCGAAGAGGAGCGCGAGCAGGACCGCCACATGGCTGTCCTGGCCGACTGCCGCCATGATGGCGACGACGAAGGCGCCGCGGACCACGTCGGACCCGACGAGGACGTGCTTGTAGGGGATGCGGTCGGCGAGCGGGCTGAGCAGGCTGCGCCCGAGGATGCTCGGCAGCAGGCTCACCGCGAACGTCGCCGCCATGGCGAGGTCGGAGCCGGTGCGCTCGCGGACGATCAGCGCGACACAGATCCTGGCGATGTAGTCGCCCCAAGTGGACAGGCTGAGGGCCACGAAGGTGGGGAGGAAGCCCGGGGTCCGGACGACGTCGAGGTAGGAGGGCATTGCCGTCCTGTCGTGCACCAGCACCCCCTTGTCGTCCGCTGCGTCGTCCCCCACGAGGTCGAGGTTACGTGCAGAGATCGCCCTGTGCGTCGTCGGCGTCGGCGTCGGGGTAGGCCGGACGCCGACCGGCTCCGGTCCGGTCAGCTGCGGCTGTCGACCTCCCCACCGACGACGGGCGCGGACGTCACGGCCGTCGCCGGGACGCCGGCGCCGCCGGGTGTCGCCACGACCGTGACCGGAACGGGACGCCCGACCGTCGCTCCGGTGCTCTCGAAGACGCACTCGCACGGGCCGGTGGAGGCACTGCCGGCGAGCTCGGTGTCGACGCTGAGGACGATGACGTCGGTGCCGTCCCCGGAGACGACCGTCCAGCCCTCGGGTGGTGACACGGTGGCCGAGACACCGTCTCCCATCCGGTAGGCGACCCGGAGGTCGTCGGTCGCCTCACTGTTGAGGTTGGCCACGGTCGTCGTGACGGCGAACCGGTTCGGCGACGAGGCCTCACCTCGGAGGGCGTGACCGGCCGCCGTCACCGACAGGGCCGCGGGACCCGAGGTGGCATAGACGGGGGACTGGAGGACGACGTGGACGGCAGGCAACGACCATGCCATGTGTCGTCCCGTGCGCAGCACGGCCCGGCGGTTGACCCCGGCGGAAAGGCCCGGGGCGAGCTTGCGCTCTCGTGCCATGTCGACTCCCGATCGTGCCGGGTCGATCGGTCGGTCGGACGGTTCCGCCGTGACCGAACCGGCCACCACAGGCTAGGTCGGCCGGGCCACGCCGACTGGGACTTCCGGCGAAAGATGGCCCGCCCGTCCCACGCGTCACTGGTGCATTGCTCGGGGCTGCACGGCCGGACACGCCGCTGCCCCCACCGGGATCCGGCAGGGGCAGCTGGTAGGGCGGCCGGCAGCCGGGCTGCCGGTGTGCCGTCAGGAGGTGGGGCGGAGGCGGGGGACCGATGCCGGCGCGCTCCAGCGCATCTCCATGCGGGTCCGGCCGTCCTTCGTGGGAACCGGCACCCAACGCATCGTCAGGCAGGCCGGACCCGTGGCCGTCGTGGCGACCTTCTTCATCATGGGCTCCTTCGTGGACCTGCGGAAGGTGAACGAAAGGGGCGTCGACCGGGCGTCCGTTCACCTGCTGTTCACCCCATGGTACCTCGAAGGTGAACAACAGGTGAACGACTCGCGGGCATGGCTAGAGTTCGTGGCGTGAGTGTCACCTCGGTCTCGGTCATCGGAGCCTCCGGACGCATGGGATCGGAGGTGTGCCGGGCGGTCGAGGCCGCCGACGGGCTCGAGCTCGTCGGGCGGTTCGACGTCGACGACGACCTCGGCGACCTTGCCGGTGCCGACGTCGTGGTGGAGTTCTCGGTGCCCGACGCCTCGCCGGCCAACGTCGCGCACTGCGTCGCGCAGGGCGTCCACGTCGTCGTCGGGACCACGGGGTGGAGCGCCGACCGGCTCGACGCCCTGCGCGGCCGGCTCGCCGACCACCCCGGCGTCGGGGTGCTCATCGCCCCCAACTTCGCCATCGGGGCCGTGCTCATGATGGCGTTCGCCGCCAAGGCCGCCGAGTTCTACGAGTCGGCCGAGGTCATCGAGCTGCACCACCCGGACAAGGTCGACGCCCCCTCGGGCACGGCAGCGCGCACCGCCGAGCTCATCGGCGCGGCGCGCGATGCTGCGGGTCTCGCCGACGTCCCCGACGCGACGACGAGCGACCCCGGCGGTGCACGCGGGGCGCGGGCACACGGCATACCCGTGCACTCGGTGCGCCTGCGCGGGCTCGTCGCCCACCAGGAGGTGCTCTTCGGGCAGACCGGCGAGATGCTGACGATCCGCCACGACTCCTTCGACCGCGTCTCGTTCATGCCCGGCGTCGTCGCCGCCGTCCGCCGCGTCGGTGAGCACCCCGGCCTCACGGTCGGGCTCGAGCACTACCTCGGCATCTAGCCCCAGCCGAGCGCGCGCAGCCCCGCGGCCACGGCGGCCGCGCCGACGACGACGACGAGGAAGTTCGCGCGCAGCAGGAGGAGCACGACGGCCGCGACCACTGCGGCCAGCCGGGCGTCGACGTGCAGCGAGCCACCGTCGCCACCGAAGGTCTGGATCGCGACGAGCCCGGCGAGCAGCGCCACGGGAAGGAGCGTGAGCACGCGGCTGCGCCGGGGGCCGTCGACCCACGACTCGGGCGCGAGGTAACCGGCGAGCTTCGTCGCGAACGACAGCCCGGACGCGAGCAGCACGACGGTCCAGGCGCTCACGACTCGACCTCCGGGTCGACCCGCTCGTGCCGGCCGTGGGCGGCGAGGCCGACGACGACCGCCGCGAGCACGGTGAGGATGACCGGCACCCCGACCGGCAGCACCGGGGACGCGAGCAGGGCGATCGCGACGGCGAGCACCATCGTCGCCGCGGCGTCGCGGTTGTGCAGGCGCGGCCAGAGCAGGGCGGTGAACGCCGCGGCGGCCGCTGCGTCGAGCCCCCAGCGCTGCGGGTCGCCGAGGGCGTTGCCGACCACCGCCCCGGCGAGCGTCATGAGGTTCCAGAAGACGAAGACCGTGATGCCGGTGACCCAGAACCCGAGCCGGCCGGCCCGCCGCTTCTCCTGGCCGACGGCGACGGCCGTCGACTCGTCGATGGTGATCTGCGCGGCCGCGAGCCGCCGCAGACCGCCGAGGTCGAGGATCCGCGAGGTCTGCAGGGCATAGAGCCCGTTGCGGACGCCGAGGAGGGTCGACGTGGCCACCGCCGCGGACCCGGCGCCACCGGCACCGAGGATACCGACGAGGGCGAACTGCGAGCCCCCGCTGAAGAGAAGCAGCGACAGAGCGACCGTCTGGAGGGTCGTGAGTCCGGAGGCGACCCCCAGCGCTCCGAAGCTGATGCCGTAGGCGCCGGTCGCGATGCCGACCGAGAGCGACTGCCGCAGCACCGCTTTGCGGTCACCCGCCGTCAGTGCCGCGTATGCCGGGTGCCCGCCGTCGTCGTGCGACGCGGGCGCCGCTGCGCTCACCCGGGCTCGTCCGTCGCGAGCGAGGCGACGAGGCGCACCTCCCGCAGGGTGGCGCCGTCGGGTGCGACGACCCGGTCGCGGTAGGCGCCGTCGGGACCGAGGCCGGAGGCGGTGAGGAACGCCCGGGTGGCCTCGTCGTCGGCGAGCACCCAGATCGCCACGTCGTCGGCGCCCGCGCCGCGCAGGGTGTCGACGCACGCGTTGAGCAGGCGCGAGCCGTGGCCGAGCCGGCGGGCGCCCGGGTGGACGCCGATCGCCGTCACCTCGCCGCGTGCCGGTCCGGCATCGGCGTCCTGGCTGGGGCCGACCGCAGCGAACCCGACGACCTGCTCACCGGCCCGCGCGACGAGCAGCCGGTGCACGCCCTCCGGCGGGTTCTCGAGGGACTGGCGCCACGCCTTCGCGAAGGCGGGCGGCTCGAAGAGGGCGACGACCTCGTCGGGGACGCGGCCGGCATACGCCTGGGTCCAGACGGCGGCCTGGACGACACCGACGGCGGGTGCATCGGTCGGCTTCGCGACGCGCACGCTCGCGTCGGCGACCGGCCCGGGCTCGTGGGAGTGGTCGTGGCTCATGAGCCCTGGAACTCCGGCGCGCGGCGCTCGCGGAACGCCGAGCGTCCCTCGGTGAGGTCGTCGCTCGACCAGGCGGTGGCGAAGGCGGCCTCGTAGCGGGCGACGCCGGCGGAGTCACCGCCGTGGGCGTCGAAGCCGAGCTTGGACCCGGCCTGCGTCAGCGGCGCGAGGTCGGTCGCGCGGCGGGCCAGGTCGAGGGCCTCGTCGAGGTCGCCGCGCACCTGGGTGAAGCCGAGGCGCCACGCGTCGTCGGCGGTGAGGACGGCACCGGTGAGCACCATGTGCCGTGCCGCACCCTCGCCCCAGAAGCGCGTCGTCCGCTCCAGCGTCCAGTGGCTGACCATGAGTCCGAGCCGCGCGACCGGAAGGGCGAAGGCGGCGTCGTCGGCGACGACCCGCAGGTCGCAGGCCACGGCGAGCTGCATGCCGAGACCCATGCACGAGCCCGAGATCGCGGCGACGGTCGTGATCGGCGCCTGCGAGAGCCGGGTGAGGACCTCGGCCAGCCGGTCGGTGAAGGCCACGTCCTCGAGCTCGGTGAGGTCGGCCCCGGCGCAGAAGTGACCGCCCGCGCCGGTGACGACGAGCGCCCGTGAGTCCACGAGCGCGGCCTCGAGGGCGGCGTCGAGCTCGTCGAGGGCCTCGTGGCCCAGGGCGTTGCGTCGCTCCGGTCGGTCGATCGTGAGGAGGGTGACCCGGTCAGAGGTGGATGAGGTGATCGCCACGCGGTCGAGCCTAACCGTGGGCGATTTGTGAGGATGGAGGGCGTGTCCCTGCTCCGTCGTCCCGCCAAGCCGCACCCCGTCTTCCGCCCGCTCGCCGTGGCGGAGGTCGAACCCGTCGCGGAGCACGCCGTGTCGATCGGCTTCGACGTGAGCGAGATGCCCGGGTTCCTCGACTACCGGGCCGGGCAGTACGTCACCCTGCGGGCGCTCGTGGGCGACGAGGACGTGCGCCAGTCCTACTCGATCTGGGTGCCGCCGAGCCGCGCCCGGCGTGAGGGCGTCATCCGGGTCGCGGCCGCGGCCGTGCAGGGCGGGCGCATGTCGCCGTGGCTCGCGAACGAGGTCGGGGTCGGCGAGGTCATGGGCGTCCTGCCGCCTCTCGGCGAGTTCGTCCTCGACGACGTCGCCGGTCCGCGCCACCACGTCGGCGTCGTCGGCGGGTCGGGCATCACGCCCGTCCTCGCGATCGCCGCCGCCGCGCTCGAGCAGGACCCCGGCTCGACCGTCGACCTCGTCGTCGCCAACCGGACGCGGGAGTCGACGGTCCTCGGCCACGAGCTCGAGGAGCTGGCCGAGGCGTCCGGCGGGCGGCTGCGCGTCGAGCACGTCCTCAGCCGGGAGCGCGTGCCCGGCGTCCGTCACGGCCGGATCGACCCGCTCGTCATCCGCGACGTGCTCCGTGACGTCGGGGGGCTCGAGGGGGTCGACGACTGGTGGCTGTGCGGCCCCGAGGGACTCATCGCCGACGTCGAGGCGTGGCTCCGGGGAGAGGGTGTCGGCGCCGAGCACATCCACCGCGAGCGGTTCACCTCGACCGGGCCGGTCGACCCACGCACGCACTGACGTCCGGCACTGTGCCGGGATACCCACCACATCTGCGGACGCAACGCCGAGGTGAGCCGCAACGTCCGGCAAGGTGCCGGCATACCGACCACATCTGCGGACGCAACGCCGAGGTGAGCCGCGACGTCCGGCACCATGCCGGCATACCCGCCAGTGGGGCGGACGCAGCAGGAAGGTCAGCGGCGCTCGTAGGTGACCCACGCGAAGCCGTCGCGCTGCTCGCGCTCGGTCTCGTGCCAGACCTGCGGGTCGATCTCGGGGAAGCGGACGTCGCCCTCCGGCTCCTGGTCGACCTCGGTGATGAGCAGCCGCTGGGCGAACGGCATCGCCTGCGCATAGACCTCGCCGCCGCCGGCGACGAAGACCTCGCCGACCGGGCCCGCGAGCCCGAGGGCGTCGTCGAGCGAGTGCACGGTCTCGACGTCGGGGTGGTGCCAGTCGGCCTGGCGGGTGATGACGATCGTGCGGCGCCCCGGCAGCACCCGCCCGATCGAGTCGAAGGTCTTGCGACCCATGACCATCGCGTGGCCCATCGTCGTCCGCTTGAAGAACGCGAAGTCCTCGGGCAGGTGCCACGGCATGTCGTTGTCGGCGCCGATGACGCCGTTGCGCCCGACCGCCGCGATGAGCGTCACCTGGGTCATGCGCCTCACCCTAGGACCGTGGCGCCCACGACGTCACGGTATGCCGGCCGCGCACCCCGCGAGGTCGCCGCGCCCCACGAGGCGGGCGCGGGCACCACGCTCTGTGGGGGCCGGCATACGGGCGGGGAGGTCAGACGGCGATGGGTGCCTTGATCGCAGGGTGGGGGTCGTAGCCGACGAGCTCGAAGTCACCGAGGTCGTAGTCGTCGATCGCGGCCCTGGGCGTGATGTGCATCGTCGGCAGCGGGCGCGGCTCGCGGGTGAGCTGGAGCCGGGCCTGCTCGAGGTGGTTGGAGTAGAGATGGGCGTCGCCGAGCGTGTGGACGAACTCGCCGGGCTCGAGGTCGGTGAGCTGGGCGACCATCATCGTGAGCAGGGCGTAGGACGCGATGTTGAAGGGCACGCCGAGGAAGACGTCCGCCGAGCGCTGGTAGAGCTGGCACGAGAGCCGGCCGTTGCTCACGTAGAACTGGAAGAGCGCGTGGCACGGGGGCAGCGCCATGTCGTCGACGTCGGCGACGTTCCACGCGCTGACGATGTGTCGGCGGCTGTCGGGGTTGGTGCGGATCGACTCGACGACCTTGGCGACCTGGTCGACCTGACGGCCGTCGGGGGTCGGCCACGATCGCCACTGGTGGCCGTAGACCGGGCCGAGGTCGCCCTGCTCGTCGGCCCACTCGTCCCAGATCGAGATGCCGCGCTCCTGGAGCCAGCGGACGTTGGTGTCACCGCGAAGGAACCACAGCAGCTCGCCGATGATCGACCTGAGGTGGAGCTTCTTGGTCGTGACGACCGGGAACCCCTCGGCGAGGTCGAAGCGCATCTGGTGGCCGAAGACGGAGAGGGTGCCGGTGCCGGTGCGGTCGGACTTCTCGACCCCCTCGTCGAGGATGCGGTCGAGGAGGTCGAGGTACTGGCGCATGGCGAGAGCGTAGCCGCGGGCACCGACCGCACCGGGGAGGCCCCGCCCCGTGCACCGACTACCCTGAGGGGCATGACGACGAACCCCTTCGGCCGGGTCATCACGGCCATGGTCACGCCCATGCACCCCGACGGATCACTGGACGAGGCGGGACTGCGGGCGGTCGTCGAGCACCTGCTGGCGAGCGGCCACGACGGCATCGTCGTCAACGGCACGACGGGGGAGTCGGCCACCCTGAGCGACGACGAGAGCATCGCGGCCGTGCGGCTGGCCAAGGAGGCCGCGGGCGACCGCGCCGCGATCACCGCCGGTGTCGGGTCCAACGACACCGCCCACTCCATCCTCATGGCCGAGCGCGCCGCCGAGGCCGGCGCCGACGCCCTGCTCCTCGTCTCGCCCTACTACAACAAGCCCACCCAGGCCGGGCTCCTTGCGCACTGCCGTGCGGTGGCGGACTCCACCGAGCTGCCGATCATGCTCTACGACATCCCGGGGCGGACGGGGACCGCGTTCGACACCGCCACACTGGTCGAGCTCGCGGCCCACCCCCGGATCGCCGCCGTCAAGGACGCGAAGGCCGACCTGTGGGCCTCGACCCACGTCATGGCCGCGACCGACCTGCTGTGGTTCAGCGGCGACGACGTCCTCACCCTCGCCCACCTCGCCCAGGGCGCGGTCGGCTGCGTCTCGGTCGTCGGCCACGTCGCCGGCAAGGAGTACGCCGCGATGATTGCCGCCGTCGACGAGGGGGACCTGGCCACTGCACGCGAGATCCACGAGCGCCTCATCCCCGCGGTCGACGCGATCATGACGACCTCGCAGGGCGCCATCATGGCCAAGGCCGCTCTCGCCGAGCTCGGCGTCATCGAGTCGGCCTTCGTGCGGCTGCCGCTCGTGGAGTCCCCACCGGAGCACCTCGACATCCTCCGCAAGGGCCTGGCCGGGTCGGGTCTCGCGTGAGCCATCCGCATCCCGAGCTGTCGCTGCCCGGTCCGCTCAAGGAGGGCGGCGTCCGCGTCGTCGCCCTCGGCGGGCTCGGCGAGGTCGGCCGCAACATGGCGGTCATCGAACACCAGGGCCAGCTGCTCGTCATCGACTGCGGCGTGCTCTTCCCGGACGACCACCACCCGGGCATCGACCTCATCCTCCCGGACTTCAGCTACATCAAGGACCGGCTCGACGACGTCCAGGCGATCGTCCTGACCCACGGGCACGAGGACCACATCGGCGCCGTCCCGTTCCTCCTGCGCCTCAAGCCGGACATCCCGCTCGTCGGCTCGCAGCTGACGCTGGCCCTCATCGAGGCCAAGCTCAAGGAGCACCGCATCAAGCCCTACACGCTCTCCGTCAAGGAGGGCGACCGCGAGAACCTCGGGGTCTTCGACTGCGAGTTCGTCGCCGTCAACCACTCGATCCCGGACGCGCTCGCGGTCTTCGTGCGGACCTCCGGCGGCACCCTGCTCCACACCGGCGACTTCAAGATGGACCAGCTGCCGCTCGACGGCCGGCTCACCGACCTGCGCGCCTTCGCCCGTCTCGGCGAGGAGGGGGTCGACCTCTTCCTCACCGACTCCACCAACGCCGAGGTCCCGGGCTTCACGACTCCCGAGAAGGACATCGCGCCGGCGATCGACCGGGTCTTCCGGCACGCGCAGCGCCGGATCATCGTCGCCTGCTTCTCCTCGCACGTGCACCGTGTCCAGCAGGTGCTCAACGCCGCCGAGAAGTCGGGGCGGAAGGTCGCCATGGTCGGCCGGTCGATGGTCCGCAACATGGGGATCGCCGCCGAGCTCGGCTACCTCCACGTGCCCGACAACATCCTCGTCGACTTCAAGAAGCTCGGTGACCTGCCCGACGACAAGGTGACGCTCATCTGCACGGGGTCGCAGGGCGAGCCGATGGCCGCGCTCTCGCGCATGGCCAACCGCGACCACCAGATCGAGGTGGGGGAGGGCGACACCGTCCTCCTCGCGTCCTCGCTCATCCCCGGCAACGAGAACGCCGTCTACCGCGTCATCAACGGGCTCATGCGCCTCGGTGCCGACGTCGTCCACAAGGGCAACGCCCGGGTGCACGTCTCCGGCCACGCCAGCGCCGGCGAGCTCCTCTACTGCTACAACATCGTCAAGCCGCGCAACGTCATGCCCGTGCACGGCGAGTGGCGGCACCTGCGGGCCAACGCCGACCTCGCGCTCGCGACCGGCGTCCACCCCAAGGGCGTCGTCGTCGTCGAGGACGGTGTCGTCGTCGACCTCGTGGGCGGCAAGGTCAAGGTCGCCGGAGCGGTCGAGTGCGGCTACGTCTACGTCGACGGCTCGTCCGTGGGCGAGGCCGACGAGACCCTGCTCAAGGACCGCCGGATCCTGCGCGACGAAGGGTTCGTGTCGGTCATCGTCGTCCTGGACTCCTCGACCGGCAAGATCGTCGCCGGACCCGAGATCACGGCGCGCGGGTTCGTCGAGGACGACGTCGTCTTCGACGACGTCATGCCCCAGCTGACGAGGGCGCTCGACGAGGCCGCCTCCCAGGGAATCATCGACACCTACCAGCTCGAGCAGGTCATGCGGCGGGCCGTCGGCGGCTGGGTGGGTCGCAAGATCCGCCGCCGCCCGATGATCATCCCCGTCGTCATCGAGGCGTAGCCGCCTCGCTGGCTCCGTGGGCCCGCCCGTCGTCATCGAGGCGTAGCCGCCTCGCCTCGCCGGGACCCTTTTCCGGGGACGGCGGGAAACCGGCCCCAAGCAAGGGAACTGTTTCCTTGCTCGGGACACGTTTTCCGGGGACGGCGGGAAACGGCTCCGACCGGGGTGGTGCGCGTGTGCTCCGTGTGAACGGTGTGACTGTGGCCTAGGGTGCGAGCATGGCCTCCCGTTCGACCACTCCTGCGCGCTCCCGCACGGCGTCGTCGCGCCCCGCGAACCGCCGCGCACCCGCGCGCACGACGAGCCGCAAGAAGGCTCCGGCCAAGGGCAGCTCGACGCCGATGCCCGTCGCCGCCGTCCGCGGCGCGTGGATGGGCCTCGCCCACGTCACCGGCGGCACCGTCCGCAAGGTCTCGCACGTCGGCCAGGACCTCGAGCCGGAGCACCGCCGCGACGGCGCCGGGCTCGCCCTCATCGCGCTCGCCGTCGTCGTCGCCGCCCGCGAGTGGTGGGGCCTCGCCGGCATCGTCGGCGAGGTGACGCACGCCGTCGTCGCCGGCACCCTCGGCCGGGTCGGCTACGCCCTCCCCATCGTCCTCCTGCTCTTCGGGCTCCACCTCTGGCGCACCCCGCGTGAGCACCCCGCGACCAACCGCATGGCCATCGGCACGGCCATCCTCGCCTTCGCCGCGTGCGGAGTCGTCCACGTCTCGGCCGGCATCCCCGAACCTCCCGCGGGTGCCGACGGCATGCGCGCGGCCGGCGGCATCATCGGCTTCCTCGCGTCGAGCCCGCTCGAGGCCGCCGTCTCGATCTACGGCACCATCCCGCTCCTCATCCTCATCGGCATCTTCGGGCTGCTCGTCCTCACCGCCACACCCGTGCACGAGATCCCGGACCGGCTGGAACTGCTTCGGGCCACGCTGCTGGGGCGGCCGGCATACGCCGACGAGGACGTGACCGAGGAGGTGCCGGTCAAGAAGCCGCGCCGCACCCGCTCCAAGGGTGACGAGCCCATGGTCGGCGACGAGGCCTACGAGCAGGCGGCGATCGTCGACTACGAGGACAAGGACAGGCCGCGCCGCGGCAGGCGCGCGACTGCGCTGCCCGCCGAGACCGACGAGGGCGGCCCGCGGCCGGGCGAGAAGCGCCCGACGGCGCCCGGCGTCCTCGCGCCCACAGCCAAGGCGCCCGTGGAGCAGGTGAAGCTCGAGGCTCCGCCCACGACCCCGCTGCCGCAGCGCGTCGAGCAGCTCTCTCTCGCCGGCGACATCACCTACACGCTGCCCGACAACGCCGCGCTCAAGCAGGGCGCGCCGCACAAGGAGCGCTCCGAGGCCAACGACCGCGTCGTCGAGTCGCTCACCACGGTCCTCGACGAGTTCGGCATCGACGCCCAGGTCACCGGCTTCACGCGCGGCCCGACGGTCACCCGCTACGTCGTCGAGCTCGGTCCCGGCGTCAAGGTCGAGCGCGTCACCGCGCTCAGCAAGAACATCGCGTATGCCGTCGCCTCGGCCGATGTGCGCATCCTCAGCCCGATCCCGGGCAAGTCCGCCATCGGCATCGAGATCCCGAACCCGGACAAGGAGATGGTCTGCCTCGGTGACGTCCTGCGGAGCCGGGTCGCGCGCGACAACCACCACCCGATGGTCATGGGTGTCGGCAAGGACGTCGAGGGCGGCTACGTCATCGCCAACCTCGCCAAGATGCCGCACCTCCTCGTCGCCGGCGCCACCGGCTCGGGCAAGTCGTCCTTCGTCAACTCGATGATCACCTCGGTGCTCATGCGGTCGACGCCGGACGAGGTGCGCATGGTGCTCGTCGACCCCAAGCGCGTCGAGCTCACGGCATACGAGGGGATCCCGCACCTCATCACGCCGATCATCACCAACCCCAAGAAGGCCGCCGAGGCACTCCAGTGGGTCGTGCGCGAGATGGACGCGCGCTACGACGACCTCGCCAACTACGGCTACAAGCACGTCGACGACTTCAACAAGGCGGTGAAGTCGGGCAAGGTCCAGCCGCTGCCCGGCTCCGAGCGGGTCATCCAGCCCTACCCCTACCTGCTCGTCGTCGTCGACGAGCTCGCGGACCTCATGATGGTCGCCCCGCGCGACGTCGAGGAGTCGATCGTCCGCATCACGCAGCTCGCGCGCGCCGCCGGCATCCACCTCGTCCTCGCGACGCAGCGCCCGTCGGTCGACGTCGTCACCGGCCTCATCAAGGCCAACGTGCCGAGCCGCATGGCGTTCGCGACGTCGTCGCTCGCCGACAGCCGCGTCGTCCTCGACCAGCCGGGCGCCGAGAAGCTGCTCGGTCAGGGTGACGGGCTCTTCCTCCCCATGGGTGCGAGCAAGCCGATGCGCGTCCAGGGCGCGTGGGTCACCGAGTCCGAGATCCAGGAGATCGTCGGGCACGTCACCGGCCAGCTCAAGCCGACCTACCGCGAGGACGTCACGGTCGTCGCGGCCAAGAAGCAGATCGACGACGACATCGGCGACGACCTCGACCTGCTGCTGCAGGCCACCGAGCTCGTCGTGACGACGCAGTTCGGCTCGACCTCGATGCTCCAGCGCAAGCTGCGCGTCGGGTTCGCCAAGGCCGGTCGGCTCATGGACCTGCTCGAGTCGCGCGGCGTCGTCGGCCCGTCGGAGGGCTCCAAGGCCCGCGACGTGCTCGTGCGCCCCGACGACCTCGCCACCACGCTGGCGATCATGCGGGGCGAGGACGTGCCGCAGGCTGAGGAGGCCTTCGACCGCGAGGCCGAGGACGCGGACTCCGGCTACGACGAGGAAGCCGGGCAGCCGGCCGCCGCGCCTCAGCCGACCGCCGACCGCTACGGCACCGACGCCGTCGCGGCCGACCTGGAGCGGCGTCCGCAGGTCGAGTCGTGGGACGACGACGAGGACGACAGCGAGGACGCCTGGGAGCTCACCGGTCGGCGGTGAGCGTCTCGCTGGACCGCGTCACACCTCTGTCGGTGCGGAGGCCTCGGCCAGCTCCGTCTCGATGTCGTCGAGCAGCCGCAGCACCGCGTCCTGGCCGTTGACGGGTCCGGCGGCGAGCAGGCCGTCCGCGCCGCAGAGCACCGCTGCCGGCGACTGCACGAGCCCGAGCCCGAACCAGGCGAGCGCCGCGTGGTCCAGGAGCGGAGCCTCCACGGGTTCGACGAGACGTGAGGCGTCGTAGGGGACCGAGAAGACCACCCGGACGTCGATGGCGGGAAGCCGCGCCCTCCAGGTGCCGATGTTGGACGCCACCACCTGGGTGGAGACGCAGTAACAGTTGACGAAGACCAGCAGCTGCGCCCGTTCCGACGCCAGCTCGGCCAGCGTCGCCGGCCCGGACGCCGGGTCGTGGAGGACCAGCGTGGGAATGGGCACGCGCTCGTAGTCGAGGACGGCGTCGTCGTCGACGCCGTTCCGCCCGTGGTCGACCGGCGTGTCCGGGCGTGGGCGGCGCCACTGCTCGACCGTGGACGCCGATGGGGCTGGGACGTGGCTGGCTTGCACGTGGCTCTGTCGTCGGGCCACCACGAGGCCGGTGAGCAGGCAGGCGCCGGCCGCGAGGGCGAGCCACAGGTGGTCGCCGCGGTCGGCTCCGTCCCACAGCGACCAGACGGTGCGTCCCGACACCGCCAGCGCCACGGTGGCAGCGGCCGCGCCGACGAGGAGGGTGTTGCGGGTCAGGGTGCGGCCCGAGATGCTCTGGTCGCCGACCTGCCCGAAGCAGCCGCACTGCGGCCTCGGCGTGAGGGTGAGGCCCCGGGCGATGAGTGCCCAGTAGACGAGCATGAGGCCGAGCGTGGCAACGGCCGCCGCGGTGAAGAGGGGCTCTGACGGCGCGAGGAGGAGGACCGCGAGGACGAGCTCGATGCCGGGGACCGCCCGCGCCAGCGCCCGGGGGAGCACCCAGTCCGGCAGCTCGAGGTTGCGGACGATGGTGCGCAGGGTCTCGCCGCGGCCGAGCTTGCTGCTCGCGCTGAACCCGAGCACGGCGACGAGCGCGAGGGGGGCGAGAACCCACGCAGGGTGCTGCATGTCGTCATCCTAGGTCGGCGTCGCCCCACCGTCCGGCGCTTAGAGTGACGCCCATGGAGACGAGTGTCTGGGACGACCTGCGCGAGCCGCCGACCCGCGCGCAGCGCTGGCGGGCGGTGCTCCGCAAACAGCCGTCGGCCTTCCTCCTCGGCGTGCAGCTCGTCGTCATCGTCCTGCTGCCGTGGCTGCAGGACCTCGAGTTCGGCCGGGTCGCGCTCACCGTCCTCAGTCTCTGTGCGCTCATCATCGCGGTCTTCACGGTGCGCAGCACGCCAGCGTTGACCTGGCTGTCGGTCGGCCTGGGCCTGCCCGCGGGCGTCCTCGAGGTCTGGTCGTCGATCTCGACCGACAACACCCTCGTCGTCGCGCTGGCCCACATCGCGCTGTCGCTCTTCTACTTCTACACGGCATACGGGCTCGTCTCCTACATGTTCGAGGACGCCTGGGTGACCAAGGACGAGCTCTTCGCGGTGGGCGCGGCGTTCACGGTGCTGCTCTTCGCGTTCACCTACCTCTTCCTCGGTGTGCAGGAGCTCTGGCCGGGCTCCTTCGTCGGGCACACCGACGGGGCGCAACGGTCCTTCCTCGAGCTGCTCTACCTCTCCGGCGCCAACCTCACGAGCGTCGGTCTCTCCGACGTCCTGCCCGTCGGTCCGCAGGCGCGCGCCGTCGCGATCATCGAGCAGCTCGCCGGCGTCATGTACGTCGCGATGGTCATCTCGCGCCTCGTCGCGCTCACGGTGATGCGCAACCAGCGCTGACCGGCTCCGCGGCAACGCTCAGGCAGCCGGTTGCCCGTCGAGGTCCTCGATCCGGGCCAGGCTCGGCTCGCGGTCCGCGAGGTCGCGGGCGGTCGCCTCGACGCCCTCGAGCACCCGCATCGCGTTGCCCCACGTGAGGCGGCCGAGGTCGTCGTCGGACCAGCCGCGGTCGGCCAGCGCCTCGAGCAACCGGGGGTAGGACGAGACGTCCTCAAGGCCTCCCGGGAGCCGGCCGACGCCGTCGTAGTCGCCGCCCAGACCGATGTGCTCGACCCCCGCGACCTCGCGCACGTGCTCGAGGTGGGCGACGACGTCGTCGATCGTCGCCTCGGGCGGCGGGTGCGCCTCGCGGTGGCGCTCGAGGAAGGCGCTGTATGCCGTGTGGTCGGCCCAGTGGACGTCCTCGGCCGCCGCCGCGTCGGCCGCCACGAGGTCCCACTCGCGCACGATGGGCGAGATGAACTTGGGGACGAAGGTGACCATGCAGAGGCCGCCGTTGCCGGCGAGCATGGCGAGGACGTCGTCGGGCACGTTGCGCGGGTGGTCGCAGACGGCGCGGGCCGACGAGTGCGAGAACATCACCGGCGCCTGCGTCGTGGCGAGGGCGTGCCGCATCGTGTCGGCGGAGACGTGGGAGAGGTCGACGGCCATGCCGAGCCGGTTCATCTCACGCACGACCTCGTGCCCGAAGGGGGAGAGGCCACCGAGCACCGGCTCGTCGGTCGCCGAGTCGGCCCACGGCACGTTGTCGTTGTGGGTGAGCGTCATGTACCTCACGCCGAGCGCGTGGAGCATCCGCAGCGCGCCGAGCGAGCTGTCGATGCTGTGACCGCCCTCCGCCCCCATGAGCGAGGCGATGCAGCCCGACTCCCGAGCCGCGCGGACGTCGGCCGCGCTGACCGCGAAAGCCAGCTCACCGGCATACCGGGTCGTGAGGGTGCGGACGAAGTCGACCTGCTCGAGGGTCGCGGTGACGGCCCTCTCGCCGGCCCACTTCGCGTCGACGTAGACCGACCAGAACTGCGCGCCCATGCCACCACGGCGCATCCGCGGGATGTCGGTGTGGGTCGTGGCGACGCCGCTGCCGATGTCGAGGCGGTCGAGGTCGTAGCCGACCTGCTCGCGCGCAGCCCAGGGCAGGTCGTTGTGACCGTCCCAGACGGGATGGCTCGAGAGCAGGTCCGAGATGCGCTGCGCGGTCGAGGTCATCGCCCCAACCTAGGTCACGACGGCCGGCGGCGGCCGTGCGCCCGCGCGGTGCGGGGAGCGCTCCGGCGGACACCTAGACTGACCGCATGCCCGCACCCGAGACGACCTCACGTTCGGTGGCCGTCGTGACGCTGGGGTGCACCCGCAACGACGTCGACTCGGAGGAGCTGGCAGGTCGGCTCGCCGCCGGGGGCTGGACCCTCGTCGAGGACGCCGCGGACGCCGACGTCGCCGTCGTCAACACGTGCGGGTTCGTCGAGCAGGCCAAGAAGGACAGCATCGACAGCCTCCTCGAAGCCTCGCAGCTCAAGGAGCACGGGCGCACCCAGAAGGTCGTCGCCGTCGGCTGTCTCGCCGAGCGCTACGGCCAGACCCTCGCCGACGAGCTGCCCGAGGCCGACGCGGTGCTCGGCTTCGACTCCTACGCCGACATGTCGACGCACCTGCGCACGATCCTCGACGGCGGCAGCGTCCCGAGCCACGTGCCCAGCGACCGCCGCAGGCTGTTGCCGCTCTCGCCGGCCGTCCGACAGGACGCCGCGGCCGACGTCGCGCTGCCCGGGCACGCCGCTCCGCGCACCCGGCTCGGCACGGGGCCGTGGGCGCCGCTCAAGATCGCGTCCGGCTGCGACCGGCGCTGCGCGTTCTGCGCCATCCCGATGTTCCGCGGGTCGTTCGTCTCCCGCCGCCCCACCGACGTCCTCGACGAGGCGCGCTGGCTGGCCGGGCAGGGCGTGCGCGAGCTCTTCCTCGTGAGCGAGAACTCGACGTCCTACGGCAAGGACCTCGGCGACCTCGCCCTCCTCGACGCGATGCTCCCCGAGCTCGCCGGCATCGACGGCATCGAGCGGGTGCGCGTCTCCTACCTCCAGCCCGCCGAGGTGCGTCCCGGCCTGCTCGACGCCATGGTCGCGGTGCCCGAGGTCATGCCGTGGTTCGACCTCTCCTTCCAGCACGCGGCCGCGCCGCTGCTCCGCCGGATGCGTCGGTTCGGCGGAACCGAGAGCTTTCTCGGCCTCGTCGAGGACGTGCGCCGCCGATCGCCGCTCGCCGGAATCCGGAGCAACGTCATCGTCGGTTTCCCGGGCGAGACCGAGGACGACGTCGACGAGCTCGCCGAGTTCCTCACCGAGGCCCGGCTCGACGTCGTCGGCGTCTTCGGCTACTCCGACGAGGACGGTACCGAGGGCGAGACCCTCACCGGCAAGGTCGAGCCCGACGCCATCGCCGAGCGCGTCGCCCGCATCACCGACCTCGTCGAGGAGCTCACCACCCAGCGCGCCGAGGACCGCATCGGCGAGACCGTGCGCGTCCTCGTCGAGGAGGTCGACACCGAGGGCGACGACGGCTCCGGCCGCCCCTCCGTCGTCGGCCGCAGCGAGCACCAGGGGCCCGACGTCGACGGGACGACCAGCGTCGTCGGCGTGAGCGCAGCCGTGGGGGAGACCGTCGTCGCCCGGGTCGTGGGAACCGAGGGCATCGACCTCGTCGCGGAAGCGACATGAGCGAGCGGCCGTCGCCGGTCGCGCGCATCGCGCCCAGTGCGTGGAACATCGCCAACGGGCTCACCGTCCTGCGTCTGCTGCTCGTGCCCGTCTTCGGCTGGCTGCTCCTCTGGGACGACGGTCACCAGGCGGGTGCGCGCTGGTGGGCCTTCGCCGTCTTCGCGATCGCCATGGTCACCGACCGGATCGACGGCGACATCGCCCGCAGCCGCGGGCTCATCACCGACTTCGGCAAGGTCGCCGACCCCATCGCCGACAAGGCGCTCGTGACCATGGCCCTCGTCGGCCTCTCGATGATCGGCGACATCCCGTGGTGGATCACCGTCGTCATCACGGTGCGCGAGTGGGGCATCACGGCGATGCGCTTCTGGGTCATCCGGCACGGCGTCATGGCCGCGGGCCGTGGCGGCAAGGTCAAGACCCTGCTCCAGGCACTCGCCCTGGGCTTCTTCGTCATCCCGCGGTTCTCGCTGCCGTTCAGCGGCGCGCTCGACCTCGTCGCGTGGGTCACGCTCGTCGCCGCCCTCGTCGTCACGGTGGTCACCGGCGTCGACTACGCCGTCGACGCCTTCCGGCTGCGGCGCACGAGCCCGCGGGCGATGGCCAAGAAGGCGGCTCGCGCGGCTGCCCGCGACCGGCGGCCGGAGGCGTGACCTCGCCGGAGTCGGTCGTGGCCGGCCTCGTCGGGCGCGGCCTCACGGTGGCCTGCGCCGAGTCGCTCACGGGCGGCCTCGTCTGCGCCGCCCTCACCTCCGTCGCCGGATCGTCGGCGACGGTGCGCGGGGGAGTCGTGTCCTATGCGACCGACGTCAAGGCGGATGTGCTCGGCGTCGACGCCGAGCGGCTGCGCCAGACCGGCCCGGTCGACGCCCTCGTCGCCGAGCAGATGGCACTCGGGGTCGCCCGCCTGCTCGATGCCGACGTCGGCCTCGCGACGACGGGGGTCGCCGGTCCAGGACCCGCCGACGGTATGCCGGCCGGCACCGTCTTCCTGGCGGCCTGCGGGCCGTGGCCGGGCGTGGTGACGAGCCGGCGGCTCGCGCTCACGGGCGACCGCGCGCAGGTGCGGGCCGCCACCGTCGACGCCGTCCTCGACCTCCTCGACGAGCAGCTGGCCGTGCTCGCGCCGCAGGGGGAATAGCCCGGGTCGGGGAAGTCTTCGACGAAGGGACACCCTCGCGATGTAGCGTGGAGGGCGAACGACCACCGGTCACGACGAAGGGAGGCCCGATGATCCTGCTCCGACACGAGCTCGGTGAGGCGCTGCGCGAGCGGCGACAGCAGCAGGGCCGCACCCTGCGCGACGTGGCCGCCGCGGCCTCGGTGTCGCTCGGCTACCTCAGCGAGATCGAGCGTGGCGTCAAGGAGGCCTCCTCCGAGCTCCTCTCCGCGATCTGCGTGGCCCTCGACGTGCCGCTCTCCGTCGTCCTCGACGACGTGAGCCGCCGCGCCGCCCACGTCGAGTCGCTCGGTGCGCCGGTGTCGCTGCCGGTCGCAGGTCGCGCCGACGTCGTGTCTGCCTCCGCGGCCTGACCCTCGTCGCCGTGCCGGCCGAGCACGTCGGCGGACGTCCGGCCCCGTGGTCGGTGCCCGTCGTCCTGCATGAGCCCGACCCCGCGTGGGCGCAGCGGTTCGAAGCGGACGCCGCCCTCATCCGCGGCGCCCTCGGCGAGCGGGCGCTCGCGGTCGACCACGTCGGGTCGACGTCGGTTCCGCTCCTGCCGGCCAAACCGGTGATCGACGTCCTCCTCCAGGTGGTCGACCCGGCCGACGAGGACGCCTACGTCCCTGCGCTCGTCGCACTGGGCTACTGGCTGCAGATCCGCGAGCCCGAGTGGCTGGAGCACCGTGTGCTCTACCAGCGGACCGAGCGCGGCTGCCCGCACGACATCAACGTGCACGTCCTCGCACCCGACACCGGTCGCGCGGAGGTCGAGCGTCTTCTCGGGTTCCGCGACTGGCTGCGCACGCACCCCGAGGACCGGGATGCCTACGCCGCCGAGAAGCGCCGGCTTGCCGCCCGGCCCTGGCGCTACGTCCAGGACTACGCCGACGCCAAGTCCACCGTCGTCGAGGAGATCCTCGCGAAGGTCGACCGGGCCAGGGGCTAGCGGCGAGGCCTGTGCGCCGGTGGTGCCGTCGGCGCAGAACGTGATGCCCGGCGCTGCCATGAGGACGCCGCGCGTCACCCTGGGCGCCGGTGGAGCCACCGACGGCGCTTCCGCGGTTCGACCCCCGCCGTCCGGCGGGTCGTGCCACAGTGGGGGCTTCGACCTCAGCACCGCGGGACGAACGGCAGGGACCACCGATGCGACGACTGATGCGACGACCGGGCCGAGCCTCCGGCCGGATGGGGTGGGCGGCGGTGGCCGCCGTCGCGGTCGCCCTCGGCACCGGGACGAGTGTCGACGCGGCCGGTCGTGGGTCGGTGGGCGGCGACGCCGGCCGGACGGCGGCCGCGGTGACGCCGGCTCCGCTCTTCGGCTTCCAGGCCATCGCACCGACGCGCCTCTACGACAGCCGGTCGCCGAGCAACAAGCTCGCGAGCGACGCGGTCCGCACGATCACCGCTGGTGGGCGGGCCGGCATACCGACGTCCGGGGTGGGGTCGGTGGCACTCAACGTCACCGCGACCCAGCCCACCGCGGCCGGGTGGCTCAAGGTATGGCCGGCCGGCGGCGCGGTCCCGCCCACGTCGACCGTGAACTTCGCCCGCGGAGCCACCGTCGCCAACACCGTCGTCGTCGGGGTGGACTCGCTCGAGCGGTTCTCCGTCGGCAACTACGGCGGGGGCTCGACGCACGTCATCGTCGACGTCACGGGCTGGTTCCCGGTGGGCTCGGGTGTGACGCCGGTTCCCCCGCGCAGGCTGCTCGACACCCGGAGCACGAGCCCCATCGGCCCTGGGCAGACTCGCGCCCTCACGGTGACGGGCAGCGCCGCAGGGGTGCCGACCGACGCCATCGCGGTGGCGGTCACCGCGACCGCGACGCGGCCGACGGCGGCCTCGAGCTGGCTGACGATCTATCCCTACGGCGCGGCCCGGCCGGGGACCTCGTCGGTCAACATGAACCGCGGGCAGACGGTCGCCAACAGCCTCTTCGCCACGGTGGGGAGCGGGGGCCGGATCCAGGTCTACAACGCCAGCGGCTCGACCGACGTCGTCATCGACATCACCGGATACCTCTCGCCGACGAGCGGCTACGTCCCGCTGACGCCGGTGAGGATCATGGACACCCGCGCGCCGTTCGGCGACTACTACCGCACCGGGACGTGGTACGGCGACGGCTGGGTCGGCGAGCAGCCCTCGGGCTTCAACGTCACCCAGGCGCGCAAGGGGTCGACGGCGAAGGTGCCGTTCGGTCCGGCCGCCGCGGTCACGAACGTCACCGTGACCGGGTCGTTCGAGGGGGGCTACCTCACGGTGTGGCCCGCGGACCAGCCGGCGCCGGCGTCGTCGACGGTCAACTACGCCGCCGGCCAGACGGTCGCCAACGGAGCGATCGTCGGCTCGCCGCTCGGCGGGATCCAGGCGCGCACGGCGCCCGACGGCGTCACCGACGTCATCGTCGACGTGTCGGGCTACTTCCCCGGTGACGGGGTCGGACTCACGTCCGTCGTGCCCCGCTACCGCGCCTACGCGACGGGTGAGGACCGGATCGCCGTGCTCTTCTGCGCGCCGTCCGGCTCGCCGCTGATGAACCGGTCGGCCATCGTCGCCAACCTCAACAACTCGGTGCGGCCCTACTTCGAGTGGCTGAGCCGGGGCCGCTACACCCAGACGTTCACCGACGTCGGGGCGCCGCTGCTCGCGACGTCGTCCGACGAGGCATGTCTCGACGCGTCCCCGACGAGGTCGGCGGCCGCCGGCGCGGACGGCGCGCTCAACGTCTTCTACGACTCCGACCCCTACGGCGCCTACGGGCTCGCGGGACCCGGCTACGCGCGCGGCGGCACGTCGACCTACCCGTCCAACGTCCGCGACGGCGTGGTGTCCTCGACGTCGGTGGTCAAGCAGGGCGACCCCGCGCCGTTCTTCAACGTCACCGACCACGAGCTCGGCCACATGCTCTCGTGGATCCACTCCTACTGGGACGACGGCAGCGGCGACGAGTACAACAACCCGGTGGACCTCATGAGCGGTGGCCACCTCGGCTCCGGGGGCCAGGGGGCGCCGGACTCGACCCACGCCGTCAACCGCCTCATCGCCGGCTGGGTCGACCCGGGGGAGGTGCGCATCCACTCGGTGAGCGGCGCGACCCAGGACATCGCTCCCCTCGGGGTGAGCGGGACACAGCTCCTCGCGGTCCCGAGCGGCATCTCGGGCAAGTTCGTGGCGATCGACGCCCGGGTGCGGACCGGCTACGACCAGTACCTCGACAAGGAGGGTGTCACCGTCCACCTCGTCGAGACGACGCAGCGCTTCGTCGGCGACTACCCGGACGTCCGGGTCTCTCCGGCGGTGGGCCCGGGCAACTCGCTCAACCATGTCATCGGCCCCGGGCAGTCGCGCACGGTGGGTCCGCTCACGATCTCGGTCGGCGCCAGGACGGCGGCAGGAGCCTTCCCCGTCACCGTCGTCGGGACCACGTGGAACTTCCCGTCGATCGCCGAGGGCGCCGCGGCCAAGGCCCCGCCGTCAACCGGTGTGCCCGGCGACCCGGAGCGTCGACCGCCGCCGCGGTGGGCGGGCGAACGGGCTCAGGCCGCGCGTCAGACCTTGCGGTAGGGCGAGGTTCGGCCACCGGAGGAGCCGAGCGGGTTCTGGCGACGACCGTCGTCGTTCGGTGCCAGCCCGCCCTGACAGGTGGGGCAGTAGAACATCGTCCGCTCGCGGCCGGCGGACCCGATCATCGACACCCGCACCGTGTCGCCGCACCGGCGGCACGGTCGGCCCGAGCGCGCGTGGACGAAGTGCTCCTCACCCCGGCGACGCACACCGGTGCTCGACTGGACGGCGTGGTGGCGCGAGGCGTCCATGAGCCGGCTGATCCGGGCGATGAGCGCGTCGGTGCGCTCCTGCCCGAGCTCGGCTGCGGGGGTCCAGGGCCCGATCCGCTCGAGGAAGAGCGACTCCGAGGCCCAGAGGGTGCCGACCCCGGCGAGGACGCGCTGGTCGAGCAGGGCCGCGCCGACGACTGTGCCGGCGTCGAGGAGGCGTGACGCGGCGAGGGCCGGGTCCCAGTCGGGGCCGAGGACGTCGGGACCGAGGTGGCCCACGACCTCGTCCTCACGCTGGGTCGGAAGCACCTCGAGCATCCCCAGTCGCAGCCCGAGCGCCGTCCACTGCTCGGTGCCGAGCGCGACCCGCAGGTCGGCCCGGCGCAGCCAGCGCGGGGTGTCCTCGGGACTCTCGACGCGCCACTGGCCCTCCATCTTGAGGTGCGAGTGGATGGTCAGGCCCGAGTCGACGCGGTGGAGGAGGTGCTTGCCGCGGCTCACCACCTCGATGGTCGTGGTCCCCCGGAGGTCGAGCGTCGCGATCTCGGGGAAGCGGAAGTCGCTCACGGTGATCGGCGCACCGGCGAGCGCTCGGTGGAGTCGGTCGGCGGTGCGCCAGACGGTGTCACCCTCGGGCATCGGCTCGGCCCCGTGCCGCGGTCGAGCTCACCGGCGCAGTCGCAGACCGCGCGGGGTCGCGTGGAAGCCGGCTTGGGCGAGCGCGTCGACGAGCGGGTGGCCCGAGCCGAGCAGGGCGCCACCGTCCGCCTTCTCGACGGTGAGCCGGCCGAGCGCTCCCTCGCGGACGGCGAGGGCGAGGGCGTCGGCCGCGGACTGGAGCGCGGCGGGATCGTCGGTCCACGAGAGCAGCGTCTTGCCGCCGCGCTCGACGTAGAGGACGAGGTCACCGTCGACGAGGACGACGAGGGCCCCCGCCTTGCGCCCCGGCTGGTGACCCTTGCGCCCGGTCGTCGTCGAGTCGTCGTCGGACTCGCTTGCCGGCCGGTCGGGCCACGGCAGCGCGGCGCCGTAGGCGTTGGCCGGATCGGTGGCGGCGAGCACGAGCGCTCGCGGCGCCGTCGCGTCAGGGGCCGCGCCGAGGGCGCGGGCGCCCGCACGCAGACGGTCGATCGCCCCGGTCGTCGCGAACTGCGCCGCGCCGAGCGACTCGACGAAGTAGCCGCGGCGCACCCGGCCCGACTCCTCTGCTGCGGCGAGCACGCGGTAGACGGCGGCGAAGCCACCGGTCACGTCCTCGGCGACGACGCTGCCCCGGGTGAGGACGCCGTAGCGGTCCTGAAGGATCTCGGCGGTCGCGAGGGTGCGCACCGTGGTGTCGGCCTCGACCTCGGGCAGCAGCGACCACCGTCCCGCGGCCGGGCCCGGCGCCGAGCGTGCCACGGGCACCGCACGCGAGGTGCCACCGCGCCCGCCGAGGGTGCCGAGCGCACCGGCGCGGCCGGCATACCTCGTGGAGCGCGGGCCGGAGGCGGCGCGACGGTGTGCGGTGCGACCGCCGGAGAGCAGCGCCCGGACGGGCGCGAAGGTGTCGCCGGAGACGTGGCCCGACCACACGAGCGACCACAGGTCGTCGAGGACCTCGGCGTCGGAGCCGTCGACGGCGTCGGCGAGGGCGCGGAAGAAGTAGGCACCACCGCGTGCGAGGACGTCGAGCAGGGCCTGGGCCCGGTCGCCGAGCTCGGTGTCGTCGGGGGCGGCCATCGTGAGGTGCGCGGTGTCGGCGAGGTGGAGCGAGACCCAGCCGTCGTCGCCCGGCAGCGACCCGTGGCCGCGCCAGACGACCTCGCCGGCGCTCATGAGCTCGTCGAGGAGGGCGGGGGAGTAGCCGGCGACGCGGGCTGGGAGGACGAGCGTCTCGAGCGCGCTCGCGGGCAGGACCGCGCCGGCGAGCTGCTCGACGGCACGAACGAGCCCCTCACGTCCGCGCAGGCCGCCACCGACCGACTGCCACTGGGGGAGGAAGCGCGCGAGCTCGACCGCGGCGACCGGCTCGACCTCCGCGCGCAGCGCCGCGAGAGAGCGCCGGCGCAGCGTGCGGAGCACCTCGGCGTCGCAGTAGTCGAGGCCGTGGGCGCCACCTCCGCTCTCGGTGGGCAGCAGCTCGCCCTCGACGACCCGTCCGGAGGCGACGAGCCGGCGGAGCGCGTCGAGGGCCACCGCGGGCCCGACACCCCACCACTGGGCCACGGCCGACGCCGGGAAGGGCGCGTGGGTGCGGGCGTAGCGGGCGACGAGGTCGCCGAGCGGGTCGGGGACGGGGTCGAGGAAGGCCTGCGGGACGCCGACGGGCAGCGAGACGCCGAGGGCGTCGCGCAGCCGGGAGGCGTCCTCGATCGCGGCCCACCGCTCCTCGCCGGCGACCCGGACGCGGATGACCCGGCGTGCCCCCTCGAGGTCGACGAGCCATGAGCCGATGTCACGGGTCGTCACGCCGTCGCGGGTGCGGCGCTCGATCTCGGGCAGCGAGAGCGGGCCGAGGGTGCGCAACAGGTCGGCGACGTCCTCGGCGTCGCGGCACCGTCGCTCCTCGGCGAGCCGCTGGAGCTCGGACTCGGTGCGGGCGACGGCCTCGGGGTCGAGCAGGTCGCGCAGCGACAGGCCCTCGCCGCGCCCGAGCAGCTCCGCGAGCAGGGTGGGGTCGAGCGAGAGCGCCGCGGCCCGCTTCTCGGCGAGCGGCGAGTCGCCCTCGTAGAGGAACTGTGCGACGTAGCCGAAGAGCAGCGAGCGGGCGAACGGCGACGGCTGCGCCGACTCCACGTCGACGAGGGTCACCTCGCGGGACTCGATGGCCGACATGAGCGCGGTGAGCCCGGGCACGTCGAAGACGTCCTGGACGCACTCGCGCACCGTCTCGAGGACGATGGGGAACGAGGCGTACTGGCTCGCCACCTCGAGCAGCTGGGCGGCCCGCTGGCGCTGCTGCCACAGCGGCTGGCGGCGGTCGGGACGACGGCGGGGGAGCAGCAGCGCACGGGAGGCGCACTCGCGGAAGCGCGCGGCGAAGAGCGCCGACCCGCCGATCTCGCCGGTGACGAGGTCGTGCACGTCGTCGGGGTCGAGCCGGACGAGGTCGAGGAGCTCGGCGGCGGCGCCGCGACCGGACGAGCCCTCGCCGTCGAACTCGAGGTCGGGCAGCCGGAAGACGATGCCGTCGTCGCCGTGCATGGCCTGGACGTCGACGCCGAACCGCTCGCGCATCCGCGCCGACACGCAGAGTGCCCAGGGAGCGTGCACCTGTCCGCCGAACGGGCTGTGGACCGCGACCCGCCAGTCGCCGATCTCGTCGCGGAACCGCTCGACGACGATCGTCCGGTCGTCGGGGACGTGGCCGGTGGCCGTGCGCTGCTCCTCGAGGTAGGCGACGAGGTTGTCGGTCGCCCACTCGTCGAGGCCGGCCTCGGAGACCCGCTTGCGGGCCGCCTTGGGCGTCGCCGCCGCGACCTCGCGGACGAACGCCCCCACGGCCCTGCCGAGCTCGGCGGGACGCCCGAGCTGGTCGCCCTTCCAGAAGGGCAGGCGGCCGGGCAGGCCGGGGGCGGGCGTGACGAGCACCCGGTCGTGGGTGATGTCCTCGATCCGCCACGTCGACGTGCCGAGGGTGAAGACGTCGCCGACGCGCGACTCGTAGACCATCTCCTCGTCGAGCTCGCCGACGCGGCGCCCGGTGCCCTCACCGGTCGCGAGGAAGACGGCATACAGCCCGCGGTCCGGGATCGTGCCGCCGGAGGTGACGGCGAGCCGTTGCGCGCCGGGACGGCCCGACAGCACCCCCGTGACGCGGTCCCAGACGATGCGCGGGCGGAGCTCGGCGAACTCGTCGCTCGGGTAGCGGCCCGACAGCATGTCGAGCACCGACTCGAGGATCGAACGGGGGAGCGAGGCGAACGGCGCGGCCCGGCGCACGACCTGCTCGAGGTCGTCGACGGTCCAGTCGTCGAGGGCCGTCATGGCGACGACCTGCTGCGCGAGGACGTCGACGGGGTTGGCGGGCACGCGCAACGACTCGATGGCGCCGGCGCGCATGCGTTCGACGACGACGGCGGTCTGCACGAGGTCGCCGCGGAACTTGGGGAAGAGGACACCGCGGGAGACCGCGCCGACCTGGTGCCCGGCCCGGCCGACGCGTTGGAGGCCGCTGGCGACCGACGGCGGCGACTCGACCTGGACGACGAGGTCGACGGCGCCCATGTCGATGCCGAGCTCGAGGCTCGACGTCGCCACGACGGCGGGGAGGCGTCCGGCCTTGAGGTCCTCCTCGATGACCTGCCGGTGCTCCTTGCTCACCGAGCCGTGGTGCGCTCGGGCGAGGACCGGTGGCGCACCCGACGAGGCGCCCGACTGCGCCATGACCTGCGCAGGGGTTCGGGAACCGCCGGTGGGCCGACCCGGGCCCGCACCCGGCGTCACCGCATCGGTTCCCTCGCCGTCGCCCTCGGCGGCGGTCGCCTCGGCCGCGGCGGTGAGCCGCTCGTCCCAGATCTCGTTGAGCCGGGTGGTGAGGCGCTCGGCGAGGCGCCGCGAGTTGGCGAAGACGAGGGTCGAGCGGTGCGACGCGACGAGGTCGACGATGCGCTCCTCCACGTGCGGCCAGATCGACGCCCGTCGCTCGGCGCCCGCGGCGGGGCCGCTGAGGTCGTCCTCGACGACCTCGCCGAGCGAGGACATGTCGGCGATGGGCACGACGACGTCGAGGTCCCACTCCTTCGTCGACGGCGGGCGCACGACGTCGACGGGCCGCCCACCGGCGAGGTAGCGGGCCACCTCGTCGACGGGCTCGACGGTCGCGGACAGCCCGATGCGCTGCGCCGGCTCGTCGAGGAGCGCGTCGAGCCGCTCGAGCGACAGGGCGAGGTGGGCGCCGCGTTTGGTGCCGGCGACGGCGTGCACCTCGTCGATGATGACCGTCTCGACGCCGCGCAACGCCTCGCGCGCCTGCGAGGTGAGGATGAGGAAGAGCGACTCCGGCGTCGTGATGAGGATGTCGCTCGGCGTCCGCGCGAACGCCCGTCGCTCGCCCGCCGGGGTGTCACCGCTGCGCACCGACACCGTGATGTCGGGGGCGGTCTGTCCGAGCCGGGTCGCCGCGTGGCCGATGCCGACGAGCGGGCTGCGCAGGTTGCGCTCGACGTCGACGGCCAGCGCCTTCATCGGCGAGACGTAGAGCACGCGGCACCGCCTGAGCCGCTCCTCGGGCAGCGGCTCGGTGCCGAGACGGTCGAGCGCCCAGAGGAAGGCCGAGAGGGTCTTGCCCGAGCCGGTCGGTGCGACGACGAGCGCGTGGTGCCCCGAGCTGATCGCCTCCCAGGCCCCCGCCTGCGCCGCCGTGGGCGCGCTGAACGAGTCCCGGAACCACGTCGCGGTGGCCGGGGAGAAGCGGTCGAGCACGTCAGAGGTCATGGGAGGACCACCCTCTCACTCGCGTCCGACACCCGCCCGCGCTCGATCCATCTCGCCCCACTCCGGTCTCAGCCCCGGCAGGACCGTCGAGACGAGGTATGCCGTCCCCGCGACTCCCAGCGCCGGCGCGGCTCCCAGAGCGGTGACGACGACGCCGCCGACGACGCCGCCGACGGGCAGGCCCGCCCAGGCGAGGGCGTCGGCGAGCGACCCGACCCGTCCGACGAGGTGGCGCGGGACCCGCTCGAAGAAGAGTGCGTTGACCGTGGGGTTGACGAAGCCGGCGCCGAGGCCGGAGACGACGTTGGCCACGATGATGACCCAGAGCGGGGAGCCGAGCGCGAGCGCGAGGTAGCGCGGCGCACCCGACAGCACGAACCCGGAGAGGAACGCCGTGCGACGGCTGAACCGTCCCGCCATCGTCGTGGCGACGAGGCTCGACGCGACCGCCGCACCGCCGTAGAGGACACCGACGAGCCCGACGAGGCTCGCGTCGTAGCCGTTGTCGAGCGCCCACTTCGGGAGCATGACGCCGAGGTAGGCGGCCTCGAGCAGGTTGGTCGCCGTGATCATGAAGAGGATGCTGCGGAGCAGCCGGTCTCGGCGGAGGTAGTCGACCCCCGCGCGCAGCTGGGCGAGGTAGGAGCCAGGTTCCTCGGTGTCGCGGTGGGAGATGTGGGGGACGAGCAGGCCGACGACGAGGGCGCTGAGCAGCGACGCGCCGGCCGTCACGGCGACGGTCTCGGCCGCACCGAAGGCGGTGACGAGCAGGCCGCCGACGCCGGCGCCGACCAGGCCGCTCGCGCGGTCGACGGTGCTGTCGAGGCCGGTGATCCGCTCGACCGGGATGCCGGTCGCGTCCGAGACGCCGGGGATCATCGCGTTGCGGGCGCCGTCGCCGGGTCCGCGCACCGCACCCGCCAGCGCGACGACGGCGAGGAGGAGCGGGAGGCGGTCGGGGAGCGCGAGCTGCCCCACGGCATACAGGATCGGGACGAGCGCGAGCAGTGCTCCGCTGACGACGTCGCCGACGACGCTGATGAGGCGGGGGCCGTAGCGGTCGACGAGGGGTCCGCCGAGGGCCTTGGACAGGACGTAGGGAGCCATCTCGGCGGTGAGGACGAGTCCGGCGTAGGCGGCCGACCCGGTCTCCGAGAGGACGAGCCAGGGCAGCGCGATGGTCGCGATGCGGGACCCCGCGATCGACACGCCCGAGGCCAGGAGCATGCCGTGCAGACTGCGCCGCGAGGGGCGCCGGTCGGTGCTCACTCCGCGGGCATCCCCGGCGCGCGGAAGACCTCGAGGTTGACCGAGACGGGGCGCGCGTCCTCGGGTGCGTCGGTCGTGCCCTGGTGCGGACGGTAGCTGCGGATGAGCGTCGTGAGCTCGGTGATGAGACGGGCTGCCTCGTCGGGGGTGAGGCGCAGCGTGAAGTTGCTGAACGTGCCGGCGTCCTCCCACTCGGGCGGGAGGGTGGCGATCTCGGCGATGGCGCGCTGGGCGCTGTCGGCGTAGCCCGCGGCGACCGCCGAGAGGTAGGCCGCCGAGGTCTCGCTGTCGGCGTCGTGGGTGTCGAAGTAGGTGCGCGCGTGGGCAGCCCGCCACCAGCGGTCGCGGGCGTTGCCCATCTCGGTCGCCTCGACGACGAACCCGGCCTCGGCGAGCTGGCGGACGTGGTAGCTCGTGGCGCCGGTGTTGACGCCCAGGTGCTCCGCGAGGCGCGAGGCCGTGGCGGGTCCGTGGAGGCGCAGGGCGCTGAGGATCCGGGGCCGCAGCGGGTGGGTCAGCGCCTTGAGGGTCGTCGCTGTGAGGACGAGGTCCCGCCTCGGGTCCGGCTCCACTGCACGCGACATGTCGATGACCTTACAAAGGAAATTATGTGGACGCAGTATAGGGGCGGTTCCGCGCGGGTTGAAGGGCCCGAAAGGGCGGTGTGACAGACTCGCCGACATGCGGATCAGCCACTTCTGGACGCTGATGAACGACGAGTTCGGCGAGACCTACGCGCCCACGCTGGCGCGCGACCACGTCCTCGGCGTCCTCGGCGGACGCAGCGTCGCGCAGGCGCTCGAGGACGGCGTCCACCCGAGGATCGTCTGGCTCGCGCTCTGCGACGACATGGACGTCCCGCAGGAGCGTCGGCTCGGCCGGGACGACCCCGCTCGGCGCGGCTGAGCCGTGACCCTCCTCGACCGGCGGCTCGTGCTCGCGCCCATGGCCGGCGGTCCGAGCACCGTCGGTCTCGCCGCGGCGGTCACGGCGGCCGGTGGGTTCGCCTTCCTCGCCGGCGCCTACCTCGCCCCCGACCGGCTGCGCGACGACATCGTCGACCTGCGTGCTGCCGTCGGCGGGGCTCCGTTCGGCGTCAACCTCTTCGCGCCCTCGCCCTACGAGCCGGGCAGCGCGGCGCGCGTCCTCGAGTACGCCGCGCGACTCCAGCCGCTCGCCGACAAGGCCGGGGTCGGGCTGGGGGAGTCGATCCACGACGACGACTCCTTCGACGCCAAGATCGAGGTCGTCCTCGCGGAGCGGCCGGCGGTCGTGTCCTTCGCCTTCGCGTGGCCTCCCGCCGACGTCGTCGACCGGCTGCGGGCTGCGGGCATCGAGGTGTGGGTGACGCTCAACGACGCGGGCGAGACGGCGTGGGCGGACGCGCTCGGCGTCGACGCGATCGTCGCGCAGGGGTGGGAGGCCGGCGGCCACCGCGGTGGACCGGTCGACACCGGGCACCACCAGGCGCCCACCCGGATGCTGCTCCAGAGCATCCGCCGGCTCACCTCGCTGCCGGTCGTCGCGGCCGGTGGGGTCGGCGACGGCGCCCATGTCGCGGCCCTGCTCGACGCGGGCGCCCACGCGGTCGCGTGCGGCACGGCCTTCCTCAGGGCCGACGAGGCGGGCACGGCGGAGGTGCACCGGCACGAGCTCGGCGTCCGCTCCGACACGGTCGTCACCCGCGCCTTCACCGGCCGCAGCGCGCGCGCCCTCGTCACGTCGTGGACCGAGGTCTTCACCGAGGTCGCGCCGGCCGCCTACCCGCAGGTGCACCACCTCACCGCGCCGCTGCGCTCGCACGGCAAGGCGACCGGACAGCCCGACCTCGTCCACCTCTGGGCGGGCACGGGCCACCGCACCGCCCGTCAGGCGCCGGCGGCCGAGATCGTCGCCGACCTGTCGTCGCACCTTTGACGCCGGTCGGGGCGTCGGGGCGTCGGGTCGTCGGTCGCCGGCCGGCAGCGGTCGGTCTCAGGACTCTGCGGTGCCCTGGTGGTAGAGCTGCTTCCAGTGGCCGCGCTCGCGCACCCACAGCGACGAGCGCAGCGTCGAGCCGGAGTCCGTCACCGAGCGCCACAGAAGGAGCATCGCGTCGGGACCGACCGGCATACAGGAGAGGACGTCGAGGGAGGCCTCCTCCTCGAGGGGGCCGATCTCGTCGAGGATCGCCTCACGGGTCCACAGCCGCCCGGAGCGACCCACCTCGGACCACTGCGGGTGGAGCAGCGCGGCGACGGCGGCGGGGTCGCTGCGCACCTCGTCGGTGAGGAGGGAGCGCTCGAGCGCGATGACCTGCTCGGCGTCGGACGGCGCGGAGTCGTCGGCGAGCGTCGAGAAGAGGTCGGGCTCGGGCGCCTCGGCCGCGGTCGGTGCCGTGGTCGCGAGGGCGGGCTGGGCGGGGGAGTCCTGACCGCGACCGCCCCAGCCTGGACCCGGGTCCGGCACGGCACCCCTCTGGTATGCCGTCGCCGCACCGTTCGCGAGCCGGTCCGCCTCCTCGTTGAGGGCATGGCCGGAGTGGCCCTTGACCCACTCGAAGCGGACGCGGTCCCATCGACCGGTCATCGCCTCGTCGAGCGCCTTCATGATCTCGACGTTGAGGACCGGCTTGCCGTCGCCCTTCTTCCAGCCCTTGCGCTTCCAGCCGGCCATCCACTGGGTCACCGAGTTGATGACGTACCTGCTGTCGCAGAGGATGACGAGGTCCTCGTCGGCGCCCGCCGTCTGCTGGAGCAGGTCGAGGACGGCGGTGAGCTCGCCCTGGTTGTTGGTGCCGTGCGGCCAGCCGCCCGCCGCCCAGTGGTCCTCGTCGACGTACCAGGCCCACCCCGCGGGTCCGGGGTTGCCGAGGGCCGAGCCGTCCGCCGCCGCAAGAATCGTCACGGCGGAGGAGTCTGCCAGTTGCCTAGGGTGGGCCCGTGGACCGACCGCCGACCGACCTGCGCGTCCAGCGCTTCGCCGACCTCGACCCGCTCGTGGCCTACCGGTTGTGGGCGCTGCGCTCGCGGGTCTTCGTCATCGAGCAGGAGGCGCTCTACCTCGACCTCGACGGGCGTGACGCCGAGCCGGAGACGTGGCACGTGTGGTGCGCGGACGGGAACGGCGGGCCCGTCGCGACCCTGCGCGTGCTCGAGGACGGCGGTGTCCGGCGGGTGGGCCGGGTCGCGACGGACGATGGGCACCGCGGTCGCGGTCTCGCGGCGGCGATGATGCGTGAGGTCGTCGCGCGGTGGGGCAGTGAGCCGATGGTCCTCGACGCCCAGGTGCGGCTCGCCGACTGGTACGCCCGGTTCGGGTTCGTGGTCTCGGGCGACGAGTTCGAGGACGAGGACGGGATTCCGCACCTGCCGATGCGGCGCGAGGGCGCGTCCGGCTGAGGCTCGTCGGGCGGTCCGCCGGACGTCGGACGGAGGCCGTCGGTGGGTTCGCGGCGTGTCGTCGTGTCGCTCCCGCCGTCGAACACGTGTTCGTCTACTGTTGTCCACAGGTCGCCGGACCCCCAGCGCCTGTCCACAGCCTCCACGGCACTGCGGACGGCTGTCGGTGCGGAGACCTAGCGTCTGACCCGAGATCGCGACGAGACCGACCGCGGACAGAGGTCGCCGGCGGGCGCGCACATCGAACGACACAGGAAGAGCAGGTGCGACATGGCTGCAGCAGCCGTCACGAACGACCGCGAGAAGTCCCTGGGAGTGGTCCTCGGGCAGATCGAGAAGCAGCACGGCAAGGGTGCGGTCATGCGCCTCGGCGACGACGTGCGCCCGCCCATCGAGGTCATCCCCACCGGGTCGATCTCGCTCGACGTCGCCCTCGGCATCGGCGGCCTGCCCCGTGGCCGTGTCGTCGAGGTCTACGGTCCGGAGAGCTCGGGCAAGACGACCGTCGCCCTCCACGCGGTGGCCAACGCGCAGCGAGCCGGCGGCATCGCGGCGTTCATCGACGCCGAGCACGCCCTCGACCCGGAGTACGCCGCGAAGCTCGGCGTCGACACCGACAACCTGCTCGTCTCCCAGCCCGACACCGGTGAGCAGGCGCTCGAGATCGCCGACATGCTCATCCGCTCCGGCGCCCTCGACATCATCGTCATCGACTCCGTCGCCGCCCTCGTGCCGCGCGCCGAGATCGAGGGCGAGATGGGCGACAGCCACGTCGGTCTCCAGGCCCGCCTCATGAGTCAGGCCCTGCGCAAGATCACCGGTGCCCTCAACAACACCGGCACGACCGCGATCTTCATCAACCAGCTCCGCGAGAAGATCGGCGTCATGTTCGGCTCGCCCGAGACGACGACCGGTGGCAAGGCGCTCAAGTTCTACGCCTCGGTCCGCCTCGACGTCCGTCGCATCGAGACGCTCAAGGACGGCACCGACCCGGTCGGCAACCGCACCCGCGTGAAGGTCGTCAAGAACAAGGTCTCGCCGCCGTTCAAGCAGGCCGAGTTCGACATCCTCTACGGACAGGGCATCTCCCGCGAGGGTGGCCTCATCGACATGGGCGTCGAGCAGGGCTTCGTCCGCAAGGCCGGTGCCTGGTACACCTACGACGGCGACCAGCTCGGCCAGGGCAAGGAGAACGCCCGCAACTTCCTCAAGGACAACCCCGACCTCTCCGACGAGCTCGAGAAGAAGATCAAGGAGAAGCTCGGCATCGGACCCCAGGTCGACAAGCCCCTCGAGGTCGTGCCCGAGGTCCCGGTCGACTTCTGAGCCGGGGCAGACGTCGTATGCCGTCCGCGGACTCCTGGTCCTCGTCGTCCCCGCCGCCCACGTGGGCGGCGGGGACGACCCCGTCTCCCGACGAGCTGAGGGTCGCGCTCGACGAACATGCGTCGTCGACGTCTCCAAGGTCGGGTGCGCGGTCTGGTCGGTCTGGTCGGTCTGGTCGGTCTGGTCGGTCTGGTCGGTCCGCGGGCCGGCGGTCCGCGCCGCCGCCCGACCCGGCGGTCGAAGGGGTCGAGCCCGACGCTCACGACGTCGCGCGCCAGATCGTCCTGCGGCAGCTCACCAACGCGCCGAAGTCCCGCTCGCAGCTCGAGCAGGTGCTCGCGCGCAAGGGCTGCGACCCCGACGTCGCCGCCACGGTCCTCGACCGCATGGAGGAGGTCGGCCTCGTCGACGACGAGGCCTATGCCGGGATGCTCGTCCGCTCCCAGCAGGCCGGTCGCGGTCTGGCCCGGCGCGCGCTCGCCCAGACCCTGCGCCAGAAGGGCGTGAGCGACGAGGTCGCCGAGTCCGTGCTCGACGACGTCGACCCCGCCGCCGAGGAGGACCGCGCCCGCGAGCTCGTCGAGAAGCGGCTCCGGCGCCTCCATGGCCTCGACGCCACCGTCCAGATGCGGCGGCTGGCAGGGATGCTCGCGCGCAAGGGCTACCCGTCCGAGGTGTCGATGCAGGTCATCCGCGAGGCCATCGCCACGGCCGACGAGCACCGGCGCGACTGACGCCCGCCGCCGCTCGCTGTGTCCGCTCGCCGTCTCCGGCACGTCCAGTGCGGGCGCGCCGAAGGGGCGGGGACCGTGGTGGTCCCCGCCCCTTCGGCGTGTGCTGCGCGTCCTCAGACGGCGGCCGGCACCTGGGCGATGGCCGAGATGTCGAACTCGAGCGTGACCTTCTCGCTCACGAGGACGCCGCCGGTCTCGAGGGCGGCGTTGAAGGCCAGGCCCCAGTCGCCGCGGTCGATCGTCGTCGCACCCTCGAAGCCGATGCGGGTGTTGCCGTAGGGGTCCTTCGCCGAGCCGGTCTCCTCGAAGTCGATGGTGACCGAGTTGCTCTGCGCGTTGATCGTCAGGTCGCCGGTGATGCTCCAGATGGCGCCCTGGCGGGCGACCTTCGTCGAGACGAAGGTGATCGACGGGTGGTTCTCGACGTCGAAGAAGTCGGGGGTCTTGAGGTGGCCGTCGCGCTGCTCGTTGCCGGTCGTGACCGAGGCGGCGGCGATGGTGACGGTGACCGAGGAGGCGGCCGGGTTGGCGGTGTCGACGTGGGCGGTGCCCTCGAACTCCTCGAAGCTGCCGCGGACCTTGGTGACCATCGCGTGGCGCGCCGAGAAGCCGAGGCGCGAGTGGCTCGCGTCGAGGACGTAGTCGCCGGCGATGTCGGAGACGTAGGCCGAGCTCGCGGCCGGGGCCGGCTGAGCGGCGACGGTCGTCGTGGCGGTCTTGGAGGAGCGGGAGAAGAGGCCCATCGGGTGTCCTTCGGTCGGGTAGTTGTTGTTTCAAGTAAGACGATGACACGAGAAAGTTGTCGTGTCAAGTATTGAGCTGAGGTCGAGCGGAACGGCGGCCGGCCCACCAAGCGGCGCTCTGCGGCAGGCACGCCCCGTGAGACCCCCGGGCCCGGTGCCACCAGGGTCTGGCGGACAGGTCCTCATGAGGGGCAGGCTTGAACCTCGACGGTCGAGGCTGGGCCGTCACCGTGGCGGACAGGAGGCTCGGGCCGATGAGCGATCGAGACGTGGCGGCGGTGACGAGCGCAGACGTGGGTGCCGGCCCTCGCTGGGTCACCGACGGCGGTCTGGAGACGGACCTGATCTTCCACCACGGGGTCGAGCTGCCCCACTTCGCCGCCTACCCCCTGCTCGACAGTCCGGAGGGGCGGGCGCTGCTCACCGACTACTTCTCCGGATACGCCGACGTCGCCTCGAGGGCGGGCGCCGGTCTCCTGCTGGAGACGCCCACGTGGCGTGCGAACCCGGACTGGATCGCCGCCGTCGGTGGTGCGCCCGACGACGTGCGCCGCGTCAACGTCGAGGCCGTCGTCCTCCTGGCCGCGCTCGGTGAGTCGCTCGTCGCGTCGGGTGTCCTGCCGTCCGGAGGGTCGGGCTACGCGAGCTTCCGCGTGAGCGGCACGATCGGTCCGCGCGGCGATGGCTACGTCGCCGGTGATCAGCGGTCGGCCGACGAGTTCGCGACCTACCACCTTCCCCAAGTGACGGCCTTCGCGGAGAGCGGGGCCACCCGCGCGGCCGCCTACACGCTGACGACCGTCGCCGAGGCCGTGGGTGTGGTCCAAGCCGCCCGGGCCCACACGGTCGACGTCGCCGTCTCGTTCACGGTGGAGACCGACGGACGCCTTCCCGACGGCACTCCGCTGGGCGAGGCCGTCGCGTCCCTCTGGGAGCAGGGGCCGCCGGAGGAGCTGTTGGTCAACTGCGCGCACCCGAGCCACGTCATGGCGGCTGCGGACGACGACGACACGTGGACGTCCCGTGTCACAGGCCTGCGGGTCAACGCCTCACGCCAGTCCCACGCCGAGCTCGACGCCGCCGAGGTCCTCGACGAGGGTGACCTGCCCGACCTCGTGGCCGAGCACAGTGCCCTCGCAGCGCGCCTGCCCCACCTCGACGTCGTGGGTGGTTGCTGCGGCACCGACGTCCGCCATGTCGCCGCCCTGTGGGGCGTGGGGGCCTGAGCCAGGACGTACCCTTGTCGGTGCGATGACTGACCTCAAGACCTACGACGTGCGCACGCACGGCTGCCAGATGAACGTCCACGACTCCGAGCGCCTCGCCGGGCTGCTCGAGACGGCGGGCTACGTCGACCTCGCGAGCGTGCCCGCGACCGAGCGCCCCGACACCGCCGACGTCGTCGTCTTCAACACGTGCGCAGTGCGCGAGAACGCCGACAACAAGCTCTACGGCAACCTCGGCCAGCTGCGCCCGGCCAAGACCCGCAACCCCGACATGCAGATCGCGGTCGGCGGCTGCATGGCGCAGAAGGACCGCGCGAGCATCGTCCAGCGCGCCCCGTGGGTCGACGTCGTCTTCGGCACCCACAACATCGGCTCGCTGCCGGCCCTGCTCGACCGCGCACGCCACAACAAGCGCGCCGAGGTCGAGATCCTCGAGTCGCTCGAGACCTTCCCCTCGACCCTCCCGACCCGACGTGACTCCGCGTATGCCGCCTGGGTGTCGATCTCGGTCGGCTGCAACAACACGTGCACGTTCTGCATCGTCCCGAGCCTGCGCGGCAAGGAGACCGACCGCCGTCCCGGGGACGTCCTCGCCGAGATCCAGGCGCTCGTCGACCAGGGCGTCGTCGAGATCACCCTGCTCGGCCAGAACGTCAACACCTACGGCGTCGAGTTCGGCGACCGCCTCGCCTTCGGCAAGCTGCTGCGTGCCTGCGGCGAGATCGACGGCCTCGAGCGCGTGCGCTTCACGAGCCCGCACCCGGCCGCCTTCACCGACGACGTCATCGCCGCGATGGCCGAGACACCCAACGTCATGCCGAGCCTGCACATGCCGCTGCAGTCGGGCTCCGACAAGGTCCTCAAGGACATGCGTCGCTCCTACCGCAGCGCGAAGTTCCTCGGCATCCTCGACCGCGTCCGGGAGCAGATCCCCGACGCCGCGATCACGACCGACCTCATCGTCGGCTTCCCCGGCGAGACCGAGGAGGACTTCGCCGAGACGCTGCGCGTCGTCGAGCAGTCGCGCTTCTCCAGCGCGTTCACGTTCCAGTACTCCATCCGCCCGGGCACGCCGGCAGCGACGATGGAGGACCAGATCCCCAAGGCCGTCGTGCAGGAGCGCTTCGAGCGGCTCGTCGCCCTCCAGGACGAGCTGTCGTGGGCCGAGAACCGCGCCATCGAGGGCCGCACCGTCGAGGTGCTCGTCGCCCCGTTCGAGGGCCGCAAGGACAGCGAGACCGCGCGGATGAGCGGTCGAGCCCGCGACAACCGCCTGGTCCACTTCGCCGTCCCCGAGGGCGGAGCGCGCCCGCGTCCCGGCGACATGGTGAGCGTCGACGTCACCTACGGCGCCCCGCACCACCTGGTCGCCGACGGTGCCCTGCACGGCGGCACGTATGCCGTCCGCCGCACCTCGGGCGGCGACGCCTGGGAGGCGCTCCAGGACGCCCCCATCCCGGGCAAGCCGGCCGTGAGCCTCGGTATGCCGTCGGTCGGGAAGCCGGCGACCGCTGCGGTGAGCGCGCCCGCCTGCGGCCTCTGACCGGCATACCGGCTGCAACCCCACCACGGGTCCCGATTTACGCCGTCCCCGCAAAAGGGGTCCCGAGCAAGGGAACTGTCCTCTTGTCCAAGACTCGTTTCCCTTGTCCGGACACGACCGAGCCCCGACACCGGGAGCGGTGACGGGGCCCTCGTGAAGTGGTCTCAGGCGGGCGGTTCCTCGGAGCCGTCGCCGATGCGGTCGTCGAGGAGGTCGCGCCCGGAGTCGACGTGCTCGGTACCGACTCCCTTGCCCTCGGCGAACTCGCCGGCCTGGTCGAGACCTCGGTCGCTGTGCTCCTCGACCGTGTCGCTGTGCTCCCCGGCCAGGTCCTTCGCCTTGTCGAACATGCTCATGGCTCGCTCCTTCGTGTGGGACTTCAGGACCCTTCCCACTGTGCCGCAGCCGCCGGCCGGGGGACGCGGCAGGCACAGGGCTTCTCGGGCGATCTGAGAGAATCCCCGCATGACGATTCGCCCCATCACCATCACCGGCGAGCCGGTGCTCCACCGCCGGGCCGAGCCGGTCGAGGTCATCGACGACGGCATTCGCGAGCTCGTGGCCGACATGTTCGAGACGATGGACGCCGCACGAGGGGTCGGCCTCGCGGCTCCCCAGGTGGGTGTCGGGCTGCGAATCTTCACGTGGCAGATGGACAACCGCGACGGCATCCCGGCGCGCGGTGTCGTCATCAACCCGTTCGTCACCTCGAGCAAGCCCCCGGTCGGCGACCCCGACCCGCACGACGAGTCCGAGGGCTGCCTCTCGGTGCCGGGGGAGTCGTTCCCCCTGCGCCGCGGCGAGAGCGCGACCCTCACCGGCCTCGACCTCGACGGCAACGAGATCTCGTATGCCGCGACGGGCTGGTTCGCGCGGATGTTCCAGCACGAGTACGACCACCTCAACGGCTTCCTCTACGTGGACCGGCTCCAGGGCAAGTGGGCCCGCAAGGCCAAGAAGGCCGTGAAGTCGCACGGCTGGGGCACGCCCGGCCAGACGTGGATGCCCGGCACCGACCGCGACCCCTTCGGCCACGACGACGTCGACGAGGAGGCCGAGGACTTCGGCACCGTCCCCGAGGGCGGGCACACGGAGGCGACCGAGGACGAGCTTGCCCGCTGACGGTCCGCTCGTCGTCGCGGTCGTCGGCCCGACCGCCAGCGGGAAGTCCGAGCTGGCCCTGCGCATCGCCGAGTCGCTCGGCGGCGAGGTCGTCGGCGCCGACGCCATGCAGCTCTACCGCGGCATGGACATCGGCACCGCGAAGCTCTCCCCGGCCGAGCGCCGGGGAATCCCGCACCACCAGGTCGACGTCCTCGACGTCACCGACGAGGCGTCCGTCGCGCGCTACCAGGTCGAGGCACGGGCCGACGTCGACGACATCCGGTCCCGCGGCCTGCACCCCGTGGTGGCGGGTGGCTCCGGGCTCTATGTCCGGGCGGCGCTCGACCACCTCGACATCCCGCCGACCGACCCCGAGGTCCGCGCTCGCCTCGAGGAGCAGGCAGAGGAGCTCGGCGCCGCCGCCATGTTCTCGCTGCTCGCCGACCGCGATCCCGTTGCGGCACAGGCGATCGAGCCACGCAACGTGCGCCGGGTGGTCCGGGCGCTCGAGGTCGTCGAGATCACCGGTCGCCCGTTCAGTGCCTCGATGCCGGAGCGGCGCAGCCTGCACCCGACGGTGGCCGTCGGGCTCCGCCCGCCGCGCGAGGTGCTCGACGAGCGCATCGACACGCGGGTCGACCGGATGTGGGAGGACGGCCTCGTCGACGAGGTCCGCGGACTGCTGCCACACGGCATACGGGAGGGACGGACGGCGTCGCACGCCCTCGGCTACGCACAGGCGCTCGCCGAGATCGACGAGGTCATGACGACCGAGGGGGCGCGGGCGGAGACGGCGCGGCTCACCCGGCGCTACGCCCGGCGGCAGGAGTCGTGGTTCCGGCCCGACCCGCGCACGACGTGGTTCGACCCCACCGAGGAGGACGCGCTCGACGAGGCCCTCGCCCACGTGCGCCGAGCCGTCGCGGACAATGGCTGACATGGCAGAGGACCCGCGCAGCCTGCGCTTCACGAAGGGGCACGGAACCGAGAACGACTTCGTCGTGCTCGCCGACCTCGACGCGCGCCTCGACCTCGACGCCGACCTCACGAGGCGGCTGGCCGACCGCCATGCCGGCATCGGCGGTGACGGGGTCATCCGCGTCGTGCCGACCGCATCCGCGGACGAGGAGTCAGTGCGGGCGCTGGCCGACCGTGCACCGTGGTTCATGGACTACCGCAACGCCGACGGCTCGGTCGCCGAGATGTGCGGCAACGGGACCCGGGTCTTCGCGACGTTCCTCCGGCGCGAGGGCATCGAGACCGCCGACGAGTTCCGGATCGCGACCCGCGCGGGTCTCAAGGGCATCCGCTTCGAGGGGGACCTCGTCGCCACCAACATGGGCCGGTGGCGTCTCGTCGACGAGGGCCGGGCGCGCGCCGACGGCTTCGACGCCCTCGTCCACGTCGCCGGGCACTCCGACCCGTGGTCCGCGCTGTCGGTCGACATGGGCAACCCGCACACCGTGGTCGCGCTGCCCGAGGGCGTCGACCTCGAGGCGCTCGACCTGCTGCACGTCCCCGAGGTGCGGCCGGTGCCGCCGCACGGCACCAACGTCGAGTTCGTCCGGCTCGTCGGACCGGCCCACATCAGGATGCGTGTCCACGAGCGCGGCGTGGGGGAGACCCGCTCGTGCGGCACCGGCGTGTGCGCCGCCGCCCTCGCGACGAGCTTCTGGGCAGGAGATCCCGAGCCGACCCGCGACTGGACCGTCGACGTCCCCGGTGGGCGGCTGCGCGTGCGCGCGCTGCCGGGTCACGAGGTCGAGCTCGCCGGCCCCGCCGCCCTCGTCGCCGACGGTGTGGTCGACCTCTCCACGCTCTGAGTCCCCACGCGCTGACGAGCGAGTCGAGATAGCACGACACGCCGCAGCGACGGGGTCGTGCGCGGCATGTCGTGCTACCTCGACCCACGAAGTCCCCGCGTCCGGTCCCGCCCTCGCTCGACATGCGGTACTCGCGGGTCACTCCTAGCGTCGAGGCATGAGAACTCCCGCAACGGTCCTCGCCCTCGTCACCGCCGGCGGAATGGCGGCAGCGCTCGCGCTCCCGGCCAGCGCCGCACCCCCGAGCCCCGGCCCACAGGCGCCACCAGGTCGCACCGGCCCGCCGCCGGTCGGCCACGAGCTCCCCAAGGTGCCCGTCATGACCGGCGGCGGCGGTGCCGTCGCCTCCGTCGACCCCGTCGCCTCGCAGGTCGGCATCGACATCCTCGAGAAGGGGGGCACCGCAGCCGACGCGGCGGTCGCCACCGCGGCAGCCGTCGCGACGGTCGAGCCCTACTCGTCCGGCATCGGCGGCGGCGGCTTCTTCGTCCACTACGACGCCGAGACCCAGAAGGTCACGACGATCGACGGCCGCGAGACCGCCCCCGCGACCTTCGACGAGAAGGTCTTCCTCAAGCCCGACGGCACCCCGATGGACTTCATGACCGTCGTCAATTCCGGTCTCTCGGTCGGCGTCCCGGGCACCCCGGCGACATGGGACGCCGCCCTGCGCACGCACGGCACGATGAGCCTCAACCAGGTCCTCAAGCCGGCCGAGGAGATCGCCCGCAAGGGCTTCGTCGTCGATGCGACCTTCCGCCAGGACACGCTCGACAACGCCGCGCGGTTCTCGATGTTCCCGGCCACGGCGGCGATCTACCTGCCGGGCGGCGAGCCCGTCCCCGTCGGTGGTGTCCAGCGCAACCCCGACCTCGCCAGGGCCTACCGCGAGCTGCGCACGCACGGGATCGCCTCGCTGCACACCGGACGCATGGGCAAGGACCTCGTGCGCGAGGTGCAGGACCCCACGACCGCGCCCGGGGTCACGGTTCCCAAGGGGCAGATGACCGCGGCTGACCTCGCCGCCTACCGGGTCAACCACAAGGCGCCGACGCACAGCGAGCACCGCGGCCTCGACGTCTACGGCATGGACACCCCGAGCAGCGGCGGCATCGCCGTCTCGCAGATCCTCAACCTCCTCGAGTCGTTCGAGGAGCGCACCGGCCGCACGGTGGCCGACCTCAGCGAGGCGGAGTACCTCCACTGGTTCAGCGAGGCGTCGGCACTGGCCTTCGCCGACCGCAACCGCTGGGTCGGGGACGTCCCGGGCGTGCCGACCGCGGAGCTCACCTCGCAGGAGTTCGCCGACGAGCGCTCGTGCCTCTTCAGCGACGACACCGCCCTCAAGCGCCCTGTGCCGTTCGGCTCGCCCGACGGGGACTACGATGACGCCTGCGCGCCGGCCGGCACCACGCGGCTGCCCAAGGACGGCCAGTCGACGACCTCGCTCACCGTGGCCGACCGGTGGGGCGACGTCGTCACCTACACGCTGACGATCGAGCAGTACGGCGGCTCCGGCATCGTCGTGCCCGGCTGGGGGTTCCTCCTCAACAACGAGCTCACCGACTTCAACTTCGCTCCCACGACGCCCGGCGTCCCCGACCCCAACCTGCCCGGTCCCGGCAAGCGGCCCCGCAGCTCGATGAGCCCGACGATCGTCCTCGAGGACGGCAAGCCCTTCCTCACTGCCGGCAGCCCCGGCGGCGCGACGATCATCACGACCGTCGCGCAGGTCATCGCTGGGGTCGTCGACCGCGGCCTCACCGTGGGCGACGCCGTCGCGGCGCCGCGCCTCTCGTCACGCAACGGCACCGAGGAGGCGGAGACGGCGATCTTCGCGACGGCCATCGGCGACGAGCTGCGCGCCAAGGGCCACGTCCTGCGCTCGCGGCCGGTCATCGGCAACGCCACCGCGATCCGCAGCCTGTCGCCGTCGCTGTGGACCGCCGCGGCCGAGCCCGTGCGCCGCGGTGGCGGCTCGGCGATGGTCGTCGACCCGCAGTGACGCTTTGAGCAGGGGAGAGGGGCGCCGCGTCGACAATCGCGCGGCGCCCCTCTCCCGCAGCGCGGATCAGGGGTGGCGGACCTCGAGGACACGGAAGCCCTTGCTCGACGCGTGGCGCGTGCACGGCATACGCAGATCGGACTCGACCCAGCGCTGGAGGCTGTCCGAGCCGAGGTTCTTCTGGACCACGAGGTAGGCGACGCCGTCCGGGGTGAGCCGCGGCAGCCACGTGCGTAGCAGGTCGTGGAGCGCGGCCTTGCCGATGCGGATCGGCGGGTTGGACCAGATGAGGTCGTATGCCGTGCCGTCACCGACCGCGTCCGGCGTCACCGCGCTGACGTGGCCGAGGCCGAGGGCGCTCGCGTTGCGGTTGGTGAGCTCGACGGAGCGCTCGTTGACATCGACCCCGACCACCTCCGCGTGCTCGGAGAGCAGGCCGAGGGTGAGGGCGATCGGTCCCCAACCGCACCCGAGGTCGAGGAACCGGCCGGACGGCGGCGGGTCGGGCACCTCCTCGAGGAGCACGGCCGTGCCCTTGTCGAGCCCGCCGGGGCTGAAGATGCCGGGGGCGACCTCGACCGTGACCCGCCGGCCGGCCAGCGTGACGTCGAGCGGCCGACGTTCGTCGGGGGTGGCCGGGGAGGCGGTGAAGTAGTGCTCGCGCGAATCCGTTCGCCCCGGGTCGGTCATAGGTGAGACCCTAGAGGGAACATGACTGAACGACACGACATCTTCTCAGCCCAGGCCGACGCCCTCTCGGACGACGCGTATGACGACGACGGCTTCGTGTTCGAGGGTGACGACGACGAGTCCCAGCCCTCGGCCCTCTACGACGGTGACCAGCTCGAGCGCGAGGAGCGCGCGGCCCTGCGTCGCGTCGTCGGCCTGTCGACCGAGCTCGAGGACGTCACCGAGGTCGAGTACCGCCAGCTCCGCCTCGAGCGGGTCGTCCTCGCGAGCGTCTGGTCCGAGGGCACCCTCGTCGACGCCGAGAACTCGCTGCGCGAGCTCGCCGCCCTCGCCGAGACCGCGGGCGCGCACGTCCTCGAGGGCCTCATCCAGCGGCGGCAGAAGCCCGACACCGCGACCTACCTCGGCAAGGGCAAGGCCGAGGAGCTGCGTGACATCGTCATCAGCGAGGGCGCCGACACCGTCATCTGCGACACCGAGCTCGCGCCCTCGCAGCGACGTGCCCTCGAGGACGTCGTCAAGGTCAAGGTCATCGACCGCACCGCCCTCATCCTCGACATCTTCGCCCAGCACGCCAAGAGCCGTGAGGGCAAGGCCCAGGTCGAGCTCGCCCAGCTCCAGTACCTCCTCCCGCGCCTGCGCGGCTGGGGTGAGTCGATGTCGCGGCAGGCCGGTGGCCAGGCGGCCGGCGGCCAGGGCATGGGCTCGCGCGGTCCGGGTGAGACCAAGATCGAGCTCGACCGCCGTCGCATCAACAGCCGCATCGCCAAGCTCAAGCGCGACATCGCCGGCATGAAGACCCACCGCGACACCAAGCGCGGCAGCCGCCGGTCCAACGGCATCCCGAGCGTGGCCATCGCCGGCTACACCAACGCCGGCAAGTCATCGATCCTCAACCGGCTCACCGGTGCCGGCGTGCTCGTGCAGAACCAGCTCTTCGCGACGCTCGACCCGACGGTGCGCCGCAGCGAGACCCCCGACGGGCGCGAGTTCACCTTCACCGACACCGTCGGGTTCGTCCGGCAGCTGCCGCACCAGCTCGTCGAGGCCTTCCGCTCCACGCTCGAGGAGGTGGCCGACTCCGACCTCCTGCTGCATGTCGTCGACGGGTCACACCCCGACCCCGAGGGTCAGATCTCCGCAGTGCGCGCCGTCCTCGCCGACGTCGACGCGACCGACGTGCTCGAGGTCATCGTCGTCAACAAGGCCGACATCGCGGACCCCGAGGTCGTGGACCGCATCCTGCGCCACGAGAAGCACGCCGTGGCCGTCTCGGCCCGCACCGGCCAGGGGCTGGACGCGCTGCGCGCGCTCATCGCCGAGGAACTGCCGCAGCCCGACATCGACGTCGACGTCCTCCTGCCCTACGGCCGGGGCGACCTCGTCAGCCGGATCCACGACGAGGGTGAGATCCTCGCGAGCGACCACGTGAGCGAGGGAACGCGGGTCACCGCGCGCGTCAACGCCGACCTCGCGGCCGAGCTCACGGCATACGGGGTCTGAGTGCTTGTTGCGAACCTTTCGCAATAGGATCGCCGTATGCCGTCCCCATCGGTCGTCGAGACCTCCCGCCTGACCCTGCGCCCGCCAACGACGGGCGACCGTGACGACTGGGTGCGGCTGCACCGTGACCCCCGCACGTACTGGCACGCGCCGCACGCGATGTCGCAGTCCGATGACGACGCCGCGGACTTCCTCGACCGGACACTCGCGCACTGGGACGAGCACGGGTTCGGCTTCTGGCTCGCGCAGGACCGGGAGAGCGGCGACGTCGTCGGGGTGTGTGGGCTCAAGCTGATCGAAGACGCCTTCCTCAACCTGTACTACCGGCTCGCCCACGAGAGCCTCGGCCGTGGGCTGGGGCGCGAGATGTCGCGGGCGTCGGTGGCGCACGCGGTCGAGTGGCTGCCACGGCTGCCCGTCCGGGCGCTCGTCAAGGAGGTCAACACCCCGTCGGTCGCCACGGCGCTAGGCACCGGGCTCGAGCGTGCCGGCACCCGCGTGCTCCACGACGACCTGCCGGACGAGCCGCCTTCGACCGTCTTCGAGGCGCCCACCATTGAGGCTGCGACGTCCTTCGACTCCGCGACCCACGACGAGGTGCTCGACCTCTGGATGCGCACCAACGAGGCCGGTGGCGCCGTGGGCTTCCTGCCGGGTGCGCCGCGCGCGCGGGTCGAGGCGGCGCTGAACGCTTCGAAGGAGCGCATGGCTGAGGGCAGCCGCGTCGCCGTCGTCCAGCGTTCCGCCGCCGACGGCACGCTGCTCGGGCTCGCACTCCTCGCGGATGCCGGCGGTCGGCTCCAGGCGCACGAGCGCTGGGTCTACACCGTGATGACCGAGCCCTCGCGCCGGGGACAGAACCTCGGCCGCCTCCTCATGGCCAGCACGCACCGGGTCGCCCGTGAGGCCGGCGTCGAGATCCTCACGCTCGGTGTCCGCAGCGGCATGGGCACGACCGCGTTCTACGAGGCGTGCGGCTACCGCGAGTCCGGCCGCATCCTCGGCGGCATCCGGGTCGGCGACGGGGACGACCGTGACAACATCACCATGACCCGCCGCCTCGACGGCCGCACCCTCACCCCGGACCCGCGAGGATGACGTCCGCGCTCTCCAGCGACGCGAGCGCCAGTTCCAACGAGCTTCCGCTTCGGTGGCTGTCCATGCCACATAGGTACCGCCTTGCACCGACATCCAGACCGAAGTGAACGCCGCGGTCAGTTAGCGATGTGGACGGCGGCATTTGAATACATAGGGCGTGCATCCCAATGAGTAAATTTGTGGTGCCCCCACTTGGAGCGAGGTGACGATCGCGCGATCGAGGTACCCATCGATGCTCGTCGCCCCCACAGGGGAGGCGCACGGAGCGTCGGCGTCTCTCTACGTTCAGGCTCTTCTCCATACGCATCTGCTTCACGGGCATGAGTTCATGACCGCGGCTCGCCTGGCTAATGCGGTCACTGAAGGTTCGCGGTTCGTGCTCTGGCGAAACGGCAAGAAGCGTTAGCCGATTAGGGCTACCTACGGCCGGCGCGGGGACAAACGCACTGACATCCAGGGGTGGAACGCGGCCAGCGCGAGCAGCCGGCCATCAGTAAGGCGCATCGCCCAACACGCTTGGCTGGAAGCACGCCGATGGGCTCCTACGTGGCGTACTGGGTGCTCACCTCGGCGTCAATGTCACAACGGGGACATGCGGCAAAAACCTCCGGCTCGTCCTTCTCACCGCCGGAGATCGTAGTCACGAAGAGGGTAAACGACGGTCGCTGCCAATCCGAGCCACTCCATCCGCTGCCCTTGTCCATGACCCGGTCAGACTCCGTCAACTCGCACCGCGGGCACCTGAGCGTGATAGTGGCGCTGTCTATCGTTCCCACGCGCTCAGCCTACTCATGCAGAGACGCAAAGCCGCGTGCAGGACCCGATGGTTTCGAACCCCTGGCGACTAAATGGCAACGGACGAGACCCGTTCTTCAACGGCTTTGACGCCGAAACCGACTCGCGATTGAAGTCACTCGATGACACGCTTGTCTCATGACGGCTGGCGGACGAACAGGGGAGTGCCGCCTGTGCGGTCGCTCCCCGGTGAGGCTGACCGACGAGGACGTATACCCGATGTGGCTTCGCCGCCACGTTGGGCGAGAGCTCAAACACCCCGATCAACTAATGCCGCCCAAGCTCACCGTGCGAGCCTGCATGGAATGCAACGCTGACCTAGGCCAGAAGTTCGAGAACCCCGCTGCCCCACTTCTGAAGCCGCTCGTCGTCGGGGACCTCGCCGAGTTCACGCCCGCCCAGTTGCGCAGCGTTGCGGCTTGGCTATGGCTGAAGGACATCGAGTATGTCCTGATGCGTGACGTGACCTACGAGCGCGATCAGGACGAGAAGCCGATGACCGAGGCGACCATGACCGAGTGGCGCCATCACCTGCGAAACCTTAGACGCACAGTGCGACCACCGGAGGGCTACGTCGCCCGCCTCGGCGTCATCGGTCACTCCGCGGACCCGGCGACGCATGCCAGTATCCGCCCCTTCGTCCGTGCTGACTTCACCGCCCACTACCGAGGCATCACCTCCTTCAACCAGGTAGGGCGCGCGGTGTTCCAGACGACCCTCACCGGATCCCGGGCGGCGGCGAAGCTCGCGGCTGAAATGAGTCTCGACGACCGCACCGATTTGCTGTGGCCGGCCGACGGCACCATAGCCGTACCGAAAATGCGGTTGCCATTCGGTGACGTCGTCCGGTGGAAGGACGAGCTGGAGTTCCACCCCAATAGTCAGATCACGTCCGGGTTCCGGATGCGCATACCACCCCCTGTCGGCCCGTCCAGGCCCTAGCACACGGCCACATCACCACCGCCGACCGCCGTTGGCAGTGTACTGCCGCGCCATGCCGCCCGCGGTGCGGACGCAAAGACGTCGGCGTCCGCTCATTGGCACAAGAGCGAAAGCCAAAAGGGTTGGCCGTCATCGAGGTCGTCCGTCGGAGCGCTGGACGTCCCACGCTCGCGGCGTTCTGAGGTGAGAACGCCGGACGGGCTCCGGCGGACGGGCCGGCACGCGGAAGAAGCGCCAACTACTTGCGTCCGGGACGCCTCTGGCCGAGTCAGGCTCTAGGCTGCCCCAGAACCACTAGACACGAGCGCTTGGGGAAGTGCCGATGCCCGGCTACACGTACACGCCGACGGACGTTCTCTTGTACGAGGCGGTGTTCTTGCACTTCCGCAACGCGGTGGTGGCGCATGTGCGCTCCTGCTTGATGGTTGAGCATGGAGACCAAGCCGTCGAAAAGATGCGCAAGTCTCTCGGACAGGACACTTGGGATGCGCTTGTGGATAACGCCATGGCATCAGCAGCCCGCGGGGCCGTAATTCGGGAGCGTGAAGACGACTTCGATTACCTGGATATCGGCGTCTTCAGGCAATTGATCGAACATCACTACGAGACGTTGGTCCCAGACAGGTGGCGAGGTCTGCACGCAAAGGCGAGCAAGTCTCAGTTGGTTCAATGGACTCAAGAAGTGAAGAACGCCCGCGATCCCGCGGCCCATCCGGGATCGCGGGAAATCGATCCGAGTGACGCGATCCGAGCGGTCGACGCTGCCGTTCGCGCGCTTAGGCGCCTAGAAACGGCCGCAGGCGTGGCGGAGTTGGAGGTAATCCTTTCGGAACTCTATGAGCGGGCGGCGCGACCTTTGGAGTTGGGCTCCGTAGCGCCGCTGGATGACACGCTTCCTTCTGCGGAGACTGTGGTTCAGGAGTTTGTTGGACGGGGCAACGAACTCGCACAACTGCGGGCATGGCTGAGTCATCCGCGCAGAAACAGATGGATGCTGGTGGGTGATGGAGGTAAGGGCAAGTCCGCAATCGCCTATGCGTTTGCGACGGAGGTCCTGGAGACTGCTCCCACGTCTCTTTGCGGAGCGTTCTGGCTCAGCGCTAAGCGCCGCCGCTACGCCACCGACAAAGTCGTCGATATCCCTACCCCCGATTTCTCAACTCTTGACGAGTGTCTTGATCGAATCCTGCTGGACTATGGAGACCTTGCGTCGCAGGAGCTTCCACTTCCAGATAAGCAGGAACAGGTTGTCGCCCTACTCAATGAGCTGCCCGTTCTGCTCGTTATCGATGATCTAGATTCTGTGGATGAGGAGCGGGAGGACGTGGTCGAATTCGTCACGCTCGAGGCGCCGGCGACGGCTAGCAAGGTGTTGCTTACAAGCCGCCGCAAATTCGCAGGTATGGGTGCGTCGGCTACGCAGATTTTGGGTCTCGCCGAGCCGGACGCGATCGAGTTCATTGACACGAGGTGGCGTGCTACAGGACTCGACTCGGCCGACCTGTCAACCGAGAACCGGAAGGGGATCGTGGACGCCTGCGAGGGCTCACCCCTCTACATGGGAGACTTAATCAGACTTATCGCTGCCGCGCTTCGTAAGGGCCAATCTGAGGTCACGAAGGTCATTGCGGACTGGAAGTCGCATGACGGCAACGAAGTGCGCCAGTACGCACTTCAGCGCGAGATGGACATGCTCTCATCGGGTGCACGGCGAGCACTCGAAGGTCTGGCGTTGACCGGCAGGCCGATGACTATCGTTGAACTCGCCAGAGTCTTGGCGATGGGTGAACTGGTCGTGGCGGGAGCTACGGATGAACTGCAACAACTCTACCTGGTGTCAGCGCCCAGCCTGGACGACGAGACGCCGCGATTTGCTATCGATGGAAATCTTGCCGTGCTAGTGAGGTCGGAGTTGCGCGGTTCACCCCGCGAAGCGCAATTGCAGAATGCGCTGGATGCGATCGAGGGAAAGGACCCCTCTGCTTCCCAGGCCGCGGTTACGCGAGACACCGCCAGACAGGCACGTCTACTTCTGAACGCTGGCCGGACCGTGGAGGCCGAACAGGTCCTCAACCGACAACTCGACGAGAGCCCCGATGACGCGCATCTGCTCGCAATGTTAGGCATGGCCTACGTCGCATGGAAGCCGCGCCGCACGGTCGATGCCAGGGCACAGTTCGCACGGGCAGCAGATCTTGGTTATAAGGACCGGGGCATGTTCCTCGCCTGGGCACGGATCGAGGGCGAGAGGGGAGACTGGAATCGGGCCGTTCATGCCGCAGCTCGCGGCCTCGCGGTTCGCGAGTCCGATCCGATGCTTCAGTTTGCGGCTGCAAGGGCTCACAGGTCGCTTGCGAAGCAGCACCTGCGGGCGCTAAGCACTGGCAAGGCATCCGCCAGTTTCGAAGAGGCGGACGTTCTGTTCGAGGAAGCCATCACGACTGCACGGAAACTTCGCCTTCGCGCAAACGACATTTCGCCGATGTACGAGGGCTGGGTCTTGAACGCAAGGGATCAGGTGCGTCCGAAGGCGGAGTGCTACCGACTCAAGCAATGGCAGAAGTGGAGACCTCGCGACGTCCGGTGCAAGCCGATTCTCATTGAGCACGCCAAAGAGTGCCCGAGCGGCGAGCATCGTTAGCGCGGGATGCAAACTTGGCCCCGGTACGGGTCGGGCCTTCCTACGCCACGTGATCGCCCACCACACTTGCGCGGCAAGTCTCACGCGCCTCCTGGGGCCGAATAACGCGCGTCAACGGTTGCCCGCACGTCGCTAGATCCCGACGGGCAAGCGCTTCGAACTCTTGACCTGCTTGACTGCGGCGTCTTCGCCAGCGTGCGCGCTGAGCTGGGCACTCGTGCAAACAGCGCATGTGCCGGCGGGATGTTCAGAGGCGGCGGAGGGCGGTGGCGGTGATGACGAGCTCGCCGGTGGCGTCGCTAGCGTCGAGGTCGACGACCGCCTCGATGCCCCAATCGTGGTCGTCGGCGGGGTCGGCGAGGACCTGACGGACGCGCCAGATGCGGTGCTCGGTGTCGTCGTCGAGGCCCGGCACGTGGTCGCGCGCAGGCGTGACCTGAAGCAGGTGCGGAGCACGCGCGTCGGCGTCGGTGCCGATGGTGCCGTGCTCGTCCCAGTAGGCGCCGAGGGCGACGTCCCACGCGTCGAGGTCCATGACGGGGGAGCGTCCGTCCTCGGGGACGGCCGCGGCGTCAGCCTCGAGGCGGGCGAGCGCCTCGATGTCGTCGCGCTCGGCGAGCTCGACCCGCCGCCACATCGCCTGACGGACCATGGCGCGGAAGGCCCTGTCGTTGGCCGTGATCGGGCGCGGCGGCGGTGGTGCTTCGCCGTGCGCGGCGGCGGCGTTGCGCACCGACTCGGGGTCGGTGAGCGCGGCCCACTCGTCTATGAGCGAGGAGTCGGTCTGGCGGATCGTCTCGCCGAGCCACTCGATGAGGGTGTCGAGCTCCTCGCCGCGGTGCGCCTCGGGCACGGTCTGGCGCAGCGTCCGGTAGGCGTCGGAGAGGTAGCGCAGGACGACGCCCTCGGAGCGCGACAGCCCGTAGCGGCGGATGAGGTCGCCGAAGCTCATCGCCTGCTCCCACATCTCGCGGACGATGCTCTTGGGGTCGAGCGCGTCGTCCGGCAGCCAAGGGTGCGTCTGCCGGTAGGTCTCGTATGCCGGCTCGAGCAGCTCGAGGAGCGGGCGCGGCCACGTGATCTCCTCGACGATCGCTGTCCGCTCGTCGTAGTCGACGCCCTCGGCCTTGAGCTCGGCGATGCGGTCGCCACGGGCGGCCCACTGCTGGGCGCGCAGGACCGGCCGAGGCGAGTCGAGGACGGCCTCGACGACCGAGACGACATCGAGCGCGTGCGTCGGCGACTCGGCGTCGAGGAGGTCGAGCGCGGCGAGCGCGAAGTGCGCGAGCGGCTGGTTGAGCGCGAAGTCCGCCGGCAGGTCAACCGTGAGCTCGACGGTGCGACCGTCGGCCGCGGGCTCCGGCAGGCGGACGACGACGCCCGAGTCGAGGAGCGAGCGACCGAGCCGGATCGCACGGCGGGCGAGCTTGGCCCGGCCCGCTGGGGTCTCGTGGTTGTCGCGGACGAGTCGGCTCACGGCCGCCACCGGGTCGCCGGGGCGCGCCATGAGGTTGAGGATCATCGCGTTGTCGATCCGCATCTTCGACGTGAGCGGCTCCGGCTCGCTGGCGACGAGCTTGTCGAAGGTCTGCTCGGTCCAGACAATCGAGCCCTCCGGCGCCTTCTTGCGCTGCACCTTGCGCAGCTTCTTGGGGTCGTCCCCGGCCTTGGCGATGTTGCGCTCGTTCTCGATGACGTGCGGCGGGGCCTGGACGATGACCGAGCCGCTCGTGTCGAAGCCGGCCCGACCAGCCCGGCCGGCGATCTGGTGGAACTCGCGCGACCGGAACACCCGGTCCCGTTGGCCGTCGAACTTCGCGAGACCGGTGAAGAGCACCGTGCGGATGGGGACGTTGATGCCGACGCCGAGGGTGTCGGTCCCGGCGATGACCTTGAGCAGCCCTGCCTGCGCGAGCTGCTCGACGACGCGGCGGTAGCGGGGGAGCAGCCCGGCGTGGTGGACGCCGATGCCGCGTCGCAGCAGTCCGGACAGGGTCTTGCCGAACCCGGCGGCGAACCGCACGGGAGCGAGGCGCTCCGCGATGGCGATCTTCTCCTCGGCGGTGAGCAGCTTGAGCGTGACGAGCGAGGCCGCGTGCTCGGCGGCGAGCTGCTGGGTCGGGTGGACGACGTAGACCGGCGCCTGGTGGGTCGTGACGATCTCCTCGACCATCTCGGCGAGCGGCGTGAGCGACCACGTGAAGGACAGCGGCACCGGCCGCTCCGCCGTCGTCACGAACGCGACCTCGCGCCCGGTCCGGCGGGTGAGGTCCTCCGAGATCGCGGTCATGTCGCCCAACGTGGCCGACATGAGGAGGAACTGAGCCTGCGGCAGCTCGAGCAGCGGCACCTGCCACGCCCACCCGCGCTGGCCGTCGGCGTAGTAGTGGAACTCGTCCATGACGACGAGCCCGACGTCAGCCGAGGAGCCCTCTCGCAGAGCGATGTTGGCGAGGACCTCGGCGGTGCAGGCGATGATCGGCGCGTCGGCGTTGACCGAGGCATCACCGGTGAGCAGGCCGACGTTCTCGGCGCCGAAGACGTCGCACAGGGCGAAGAACTTCTCGTTGACGAGCGCCTTGATCGGGGCCGTGTAGAACGACACGCGGTCGCCGGCGAGCGCGGCGAAGTGGGCAGCGACGCCCACGAGCGACTTGCCCGACCCGGTTGGAGTCGCAAGGACGACGTGGCGGCCCGAGACGACCTCGATGACTGCCTCGTCCTGGTGGGGGTAGAGCGCGATCCCGGACTCCTCCGCCCAGGCCGAGAAGACGGCATACAGGGTGTCGGGGTCGGTCGTGACGGAGGTGAGGGCGCGCTCGGCCAGCGGGTGGGAGGTCATTGCGGGGAATCCTCCCATCCCGCGCCCGGCACGTCCGAGGCAGAGCGGGGACCACCCGGAACCGCCCGCGCACTCGGGACACCGACCCCTGCCGGACGGGACGCGAGGGCGGCCACTCTCGACGCATCCACCCTCCACGAAAGGACAGCGCGATGCGCACCAACCCCCATCGGATCCGCCGCCTCACGACAGGGACGACCCTGTGCCTCGCCGCGGTCCTCATGGTCACCGCCCTCCTCGTCGACCCCGGCACGTGGGGCGACGACCGCGAGGTCGTGAGCTACCAGGACAACCCAGCCCTCGCCCAGCTCCAGTCGGCGCTCTACCACTGGGGCTACCTGCTCATGGCGATCGCCGTCCTCGGCCTCGCCCACTTCACCCGCCGCCGCGCGGTCCTCGCCGGGCACGTCGTCGCCGGGGTCGCGGCCATCGGCTGGATCAACCTCTCCGCACTCCTGCTCACCGACCCGGTCAACTGGTGGTTCGGCGAGCGCTACGCGCCGGAGGAGGCCGAGCGCCTCACCAACGAGGTCCTCGAGATCCCGGGTGTCATCGTCGGCTTCATGATCCCCGGCCCGTTCCTCGCCCTCGGCGGCACCGTGGCGCTCTTCGTCGTCCTGTGGCGGGTTGGCTTCGTCCGTGTCTGGGTTCCGTTGCTCTTCGCCGTGTGGGTCGTCGGCAGCTTCACCATCCCCTACGGCCCCGCCGCGATCCCGCTGTGGCTCGCCGGCACCGGCGTCCTCGCCTTCCTCGGCCAGCGCATCCTGCGGATGACCGACGAGGCGTATGCCGGCCACGACGCCCCGCTGCCCGCGGCACCTGCCGCGCAGCACGCCTCCGTCCTGGCCCGCCAGGCGTAGCCAGCCGTGCCTCGCGCCCCCACCTCGGCACCCCCGTGCCAAGGTGGGGGCATGACGTCGGTGGAGCCGGAGGAGCCCGCCCTCACCGAGGAGCACCTCCGGCTGCGGAACTCGCCGGCCGACGACGACCCGTGGCGCGCATGGGGGCCCTACGTCTCGGGCCGCCAGTGGGGCACGGTGCGCGAGGACTACTCCGCCGACGGCGACGCGTGGTCGTTCTTCCCCTTCGACCACGCCCACGCGCGGGCCTACCGCTGGGGCGAGGACGGCATCGCCGGGCTCTGCGACCGCTACGGCTTCCTCAACCTCGCCGTCGCGATGTGGAACCGCACCGACGACCGGCTCAAGGAGCGCTGCTTCGGCCTCACCAACGGCGAGGGCAACCACGGCGAGGACGCCAAGGAGTACTGGTGGCACCTCGACGCCACTCCGACGCACAGCTGGGCCCAGCACCTCCACCGCTACCCGCAGGCGGCCTTCCCGTATGCCGTCCTGCGCGAGGAGAACGCCCGCCGCGGCCACGACGACCCCGAGTTCCAGCTCGTCGACACCGGGGTGCTCGACGACGACCGGTTCTTCGACGTCGTGACGACGCACGCCAAGGCGTCGCCCGGTGACCTCCTCATGACGCTCGAGGCGACGAACCACGGGCCGGAACCGGCGCCCCTCGACCTCGTCCCGCAGCTGTGGTTCCGCAACACCTGGGCCTGGGGGCGCGACGACCGCACGCCCCTCATCGAGGTCGTCGAGGACGCACCCGACGGGATGGTCGTGCTGCGCGCGACGCACGCCCACCTCGGCGTGGTGCACCTCGTCGCCGAAGGCGCGCCTGAGGTGCTCGTGTGCGACAACGAGACGCACGTGGAGGCGGTCTTCGGACAGGGCGAGAGCCGCAGCCCCCACCCGAAGGACGCGGTCGACCGCGCGGTCGTGCACGGCGACTCGAGCCTGCTCGCCCCCGACGGGCGAGGGACCAAGGTGGCGCTGCGGTTCGGCTTCGACGCGGTGGCGCCGGGCGAGACGGTGCGGGTGCGGCTGCGCCTCGTCGACGACGCTTGGGCCGAGGGCACCACGGACCGGGTCGTGCCCGATGCAGCGTCGCTGCACAACGCCTTCGGGCCGGAGTTCGACGAGGTGCTCGCGACCCGGCGCGCCGAGGCCGACGCCTTCTACGCCGCCGTCATCCCGGGCGGCGTAGGTGACAAGGAGCGGCTCGTGGCGCGACGGGCCTTCGCCGGGCTCAACTGGGGCAAGCAGCTCTACCGCTACGACGTGCGTGAGTGGCTCGAGGGCGACCCCGCGGGGCCGCCGCCGCCGGAGTCGAGACGGGCCCGCGAGCCCGCCGGTCGCAACACGTCGTGGACCCACCTCGCGCTCGCCGACGTCATCTCGATGCCCGACGAGTGGGAGTACCCGTGGTTCGCCGCGTGGGACCTCGCCTTCCACACCGTCGCCATCGCCCACATGGACCCGGAGTTCGCCAAGAACCAGCTCCTGCTCATGTGCCGGGAGTGGAGCCAGCACCCCAACGGCCAGCTTCCGGCATACGAGTGGCAGTTCGGCGACGTCAACCCGCCGGTCCACGCGTGGGCCGCGTGGCACGTCTACGTCCTCGACGGGGCGCGCGACCACGGCTTCCTCGTGCGCGTCTTCACCAAGCTGCTCTTCAACTTCTCGTGGTGGCTCAACCGCAAGGACTCCGACGGGTCCAACCTCTTCGAGGGCGGGTTCCTCGGGATGGACAACATCAGCGTCTTCGACCGTTCGCGCGAGGTGCCGGCGGGGTGGCGGCTCGAGCAGTCCGACGCGACGAGCTGGATGGCCTTCACCTGCCTCCAGATGCTGCGGATCGCCCTCGAGCTGAGCCGGGTCGACCGGGCGTGGGACGGCCTCGCGACGACGTTCCTCGAGCACTTCTTCTCGATCGCCGAGGCGATGGAGGCCTTCGGCACCGAGCAGGTCTCTCTCTGGGACGAGACCGACGAGTTCTTCTACGACGTCCTCGTCGACGACGAGGGGCGGGGCTCGCCGGTGCGGGTCCGCTCGCTCGTCGGGCTGCTCCCGCTCATCGCCGTCGCCAACGTCCCGGCGTGGGCGTTCGAGGAGCTCGGCGACTTCACGTCGCGGCTGCGGTGGCTCCAGGACCGGCGCCCCGACCTCACCGAGTCCCTGCTGCACAGCCAGGACGGCGAGGTGGTCCACAACAGCCTCACTCCCGTCGCCCGGCCGCGGCTCGAGGCGATCCTGCGGCGTCTCTTCGACGAGGACGAGTTCCTCTCACCGCACGGGATCCGCTCGCTCTCGGCGGCCTACCGCGGCGGGACCGAGGTCGACGCCGGTGGCACGTCGGTGCACATCGCCTACGACCCGGGGGAGTCGTCGACCGGCATGTTCGGAGGCAACTCCAACTGGCGCGGACCGGTGTGGTTCCCGGTCAACGTCCTCATCCTCGACGCGCTGCTCGTCCTCGCCGACGGCGCCGACGGCGACCTGCGGGTCGAGTTCCCGACCGGCTCGGGCCGGCCGGTGCCCCTCGAGGAAGCGGCGATCGGGCTGCGGCAGCGGCTCATCGACCTCTTCCTCGCACGGGAGGACGGGCGCCGGCCCGGCACCCCGCGGGAGTACCCCGGCGGACCGCTCTGGGACCCCCACCCGACGTTCAGCGAGCACTTCAACGGCGACACCGGCGTGGGCCTCGGCGCCTCCCACCAGACCGGCTGGACCGCACTCGTCGCGCACCTCGTCTGCACTCCGCCCGACGACCTCCGCGAGGAGATGGACACCTAGCCACGGGCTGTGGAGGGGCGACCCACGGTGTCGGCGGGACGGCATACCCTGTGTCGGTGCCGACCCTCGACGACCTCCTCGCCGCAGCGGTCAGCACGGTCGGGGGGAGCGAGCGGCCCGGTCAGGTGACGATGGCCAAGGCGGTCGCCGACGCGATCGAGACCCGCGAGCACCTGCTCGTCCAGGCGGGCACCGGCACGGGCAAGTCCCTGGCCTACCTCGTCCCCGCCGTCCAGCACGCCATCGACGCGGGCAAGCCTGCCGTCGTCGCCACCGCGACCCTCGCGCTGCAGGCCCAGATCGTCGACCGCGACATGCCTCGGGTCGCCGACGCGCTGGCTCCGCTGCTCGGCCGGCGACCGACCTACGCGATCGTCAAGGGCCGCCGCAACTACCTCTGCGCCCATAAGCTCGAGGGCGGCTTCCCCGACGACGACGCCGACACCCTCCTCGATGTCGGCGCGGTCGACCAGCAGGCCGGCCGCCTCGGCCAGGAGGTCGTCCGGCTGCGCGAGTGGGCCGGCGAGACCGAGTCCGGCGACCGCGACGAGCTCGTCCCCGGCGTCTCCGAGCGGGCCTGGCGCCAGGTCTCGGTGAGCGCGCACGAGTGCATGGGCAGCAAGTGCCCCATGGTCGCCGACTGCTTCGTCGAGCGCTCGCGCGACGCCGCCAAGGACGTCGACGTCATCGTCACCAACCACTCGTTCATGGCGATCGACGCGTTCGAGGGGCGGCAGATGCTGCCCGAGCACGACGTCCTCGTCGTCGACGAGGCGCATGAGCTCGTCGACCGGGTCACGGCGACGATCACCGACGAGGTGACCCCGGCGATGGCGCGCACCGCCGCCAAGCGCGCCGGCAGGCAGGCCGACTCGAGCGAGACCATCGACGACGCTGGGACCTTCCTGGAGTCCGTCCTCGACGAGATCCCCGAGGGCCGCCTTCCCGGCATCCCCGACAACCTGGCGCTGGCCCTCGTCCGGCTGCGCGACACGACCCGCCAGGTCCAGACCGAGCTCAAGCCGGCGCAGGGGCAGGAGGTCGACGGCGCGCGGCAGGTCGCCCGCGCGGCCGTCGACGAGCTCCACGAGAACGCCTCGCGCATCCTCGAGGAGCGCGACCTCGACGTCGTGTGGGTGAGCAAGGACCCGCGGCGGGGGAGCGTGCTGCGGGTGGCGCCGATGAGCGTGGCGATGCTCGTGCGCGACAAGATCTTCGAGGACCGCACCGTCGTCCTCACGTCCGCGACGCTCGAGCTCGGTGGCACGTTCGACGCCGTCGCCGGCACGATCGGGCTGCGCGGCGAGGGCTCGCCGTCGTGGAAGGGGCTCGACGTCGGCAGCCCCTTCGACTACCCCCAGCAGGGCATCGCCTACGTCGCCAAGCACCTGCCGCCACCCGGGCGCGACGGCGCATCGCCCGAGACGATGGACGAGATCGAGACGCTCGTCCGCGCCGCCGGTGGCCGCACCCTCGGCCTCTTCTCGTCGATGCGCGCCGCCCGCGCCGCGACCGACGAGATACGCGAACGCCTCAAGGACCTCGAGGGCGAGGTCTCCGTCCTCTGCCAGGGCGAGGACCAGATCTCGACGCTCGTGCGGCAGTTCGCGCGCGACCCGCGCACCTGCCTCTTCGGCACCCTCAGCCTCTGGCAGGGCGTCGACGTCCCCGGGTCGAGCTGCCAGCTCGTCATCATCGACCGCATCCCGTTCCCACGCCCCGACGACCCACTCGCGTCGGCGCGCTCGCAGGCGATCGCCCGGATGGGCGGCAACGGGTTCATGGCCGTGTCCGCCACCCACGCCGCCCTCCGCCTCGCCCAGGGTGCCGGCCGTCTCATCCGTCGCGGCGACGACCGTGGCGTCGTGGCCTTCCTCGACTCCCGGATGATGAGTGCCCGGTATGCCGGCTTCCTCCAGCGCTCGCTGCCTCCCTTCTGGCCGACCTCGGACCGCGACCTCGTCCTCAACGCGCTCAAGCGGCTCGACGCCACGGCTCCGCCGCCGCTCGCGGTGGCCGACCCGGCGCTGCGCGGGCTCACCGGCGCCCTCAAGGGCACGACGATGGGCGACGCCGAGGTCAAGGGTGAGGTCGACGCCACCGACACCCGGCCCGTGGCGACCGCCCCGCCGCCGGCGCCATCAGCGCGCACCGCCGTGACGCAGGGCCACGCGTGGACCGACGAGGAGGACGAGGAGCTGCGCGACGGCGTCGAGCTCGGGCTCAGCGTCGACGAGCTGAGCGAGTCGCTCGAGATGCCCGCCGACGTCATCGCCGCCCGGCTCGTCGGTCTCGGTCTCGAGGCCGGTGCGGCCTCCACCCTGAGCCTGGACTGAGCTGCGGCGACGACCCGCCGAGGAGCATCCACCCGCGGAGGGGCTCACCGTCGTGATGGGGTGTGGAGGTGGTCATGTCCTGGTCCCGGCCCGATGCGGACTTCGAAGCGTTCGTGCGCGCCAGCACGACACCGCTCCTGCGCGTCGCGTGGCTGCTCACCGGTGACCACCACGGAGCGCAGGACCTCGTGCAGGAGACGCATGTGCGCATGGCCGCTCGATGGACCTCGATCCGGCGCCACGAGCAGGACCCGACGGCCTATGCGCGCACGGTTCTTCACCGTCTCCACATCGACCACTGGCGCCGGCGACGGCGGCGTCCCGAGCACCTGACCGCCTCGGCGCCGGACGCACCATCCGGCTCGTCGCAGGTGACCGACGCCGACCTGCGGCTCGTCCTCCTCGACGCGCTCGGACGCCTCACGCCCCGCCAGCGGTCCGTCCTCGTCCTGCGCTACCTCGAGGACCGCACCGAGGTTCAGGCCGCGGCGGTCCTCGGGTGCTCGGTGAGCACAGTGAAGTCGCAGTCCCGACACGCCCTCGCACGGCTGCGGGAGCTCAACCCCGAGCTCGTGGCCGAGCTCGCTCCCGCACGGAGGGGCGGCTGATGGACACGTTGACCCGGGTCATGCGAGACGCTTCCGAACTCGCCCCGACCGATCTGCCCGACGCGTCCGCCACGTTCGTCGCGGATAGCTGGCGGCGAGGTCGGCGACGGGCGGCCCTGCGCCGAGCCGCAGCCTCGGCCGGCGCACTCACCGCCGTTGCGCTCGTCATCGGCACGCTGCTCGGGGGCCTCGGGCTCCCGGTCGTCCAGGACGTCCTCCCCGCTGTGGGCAGTGACGGAAGGGGCGGTGTCTCGTCCCACCCGCAGCGGCTCGGCCACCAGCTGTGGGTGCGGCCCATGGGCGACCGCTCCGAGCCGGCCGCGGCCATCGTGCACGTGGCTGACGAGGAGTCGGGACGAGGCGACTGGCAGATCCTGACGCAGGGGGGCAGGAGGTGGCGGTTGCCGGGAAGTGAGCGCTCGGGCGAGACCTTCCCCGCCGTCTCGGCCGACGGGCAGCGCGTCGCCTATCTCCAGACACCGCAGAACAGGTGGGTCGTGCGCGACCTCTCGCGGGGGCGGTGGTGGTTCTTTAGCGAGGTCCAGGAACTGTCGAGCGAGTCGACGTCGCCACGCGCCGACGGATCGCCGTATGCGCTCAACATGCAGTCGCCGGCGACGTTCTCGCCGTCCGGAGAGGCAGTCGTCGTGTCCACCCTCGACGGACCGGTCGTGCTCGACCTCACCGACGGTTCTGTCCGTGAGGTGCCGGGCATGGCGCAGGCGGCCGGGTGGTTGGACGCCGACCGGCTCGTCGGCCGCACCCTGCCATCGGAGGGGTCGGACTTCTCATCGGAGACAAAAGTCGACGTCGTCGTCTGGGACCAGCGGACCGCGCAGACGACGAGCCTCGGTTCTGTCGGGCTCGACGGCCCGCCGGCGCAGCTCGACCTCAAGGGACAGTGGTGGGGGAGCGTGCGCGCCGACGGCACGCTGTGGCTTCTCGCCTCCCAAGAAGACGGTGCCGTCGACTGGATGGCCGGGGTGACGCTCCCGGGGCTCGACCCCGTGGCGCTCGACGGCAGCCGCGTCGACGTCCTCGAGTGGCAGCAGGTCGAGCCGGTCGACTTCGGCGTGGCCTGGCACCGGGACGTGCCTGTCGCCCTCACGAGTGCTCCCGACGCCTTGGGCGTCCATCGTCTCGACCTTCTGCGGGATCCCATCGTCGTGGTGGAGAAGGCCGTGGGGGTGAACAGGGTCATCTGGGCGGCGGACGCCATCGACGGCCGATCCTCCTTCGCCCTCTTCGGCACGTCGAACGTCTGGTGGGCGTGGTGGTGGCAGGAGTTGGCGCTCGCGGCGGCCTTCGTGGCCGTTCTCGTCCGGTGGCGGCGGCGAGGTCGGACCCGCGTGGCAGAGTGACCGCCGTGAGTGATCTCGTCGACGTGCAGCGCCGGGTGCCGCCGCTCGTCCTCATCGCCGGCCCCGAGCAGGTGCTCGCCGAGCGTGGCCTCGCCGAGGTGCTCCAGTCCGTGCGCGAGCGGACTCCCGACGTCGAGGTCATCCGGCTCCACGCCGCGACCTACGAGCCCGGCGAGCTCATCGTCCACGCGAGCCCGTCCCTCTTCGGCGGCGACAAGGCCGTCGTCGTTCACGACCTCGACGAGGCGCCGGACGAGCTGCAGCAGGACCTCCTCGCCTACCTCGCCGCCCCGCCCGAGGACGTCACGCTCGTCGTCACCCACAAGGGCGGCAACCGCGGCAAGAAGGTCCTCGACACCCTCAAGAAGTCGCGGGCCCGGGTCATTGACGCCCCGGCCATCAAGACCGACCGCGACAAGGCCGACTTCGCCATGAACGAGTTCAGGCGGGCCAAGCGGCGGGCGACCGGGGAGGCGGTGCAGGCGCTCGTCGACGCCGTCGGCAAGGACCTGCGCGAGCTCGCGGCCGCGTGCCAGCAGCTCATCGCCGACACCACCGGCGTCATCGACGAGCCGGTCGTGCTCACCTACCACGGGGGCAAGGTCGAGGCGACGGGCTTCAAGGTCGCCGACGCCGCCGTGGCGGGTGACGCGGGGGAGGCGCTGCGCCTGCTGCGCCACGCCATCGCCGTCGGGGTCGACCCGGTGCCCATCGTCGCCGTCCTCGCACAGCAGCTGCGCCAGCTCATCAAGGTCGGCTCCGCGGGCCGCGGCCGGTCGACCGACCTCGCCCGCGACCTCGGCATGGCGCCGTGGCAGGTCGACAAGGCTCGCCGCTCGCTCCAGGGTTGGACCGCCGAGTCGCTCGCCCGGTCGCTGCGGGCCGTCGCCGCCGCCGACTTCGAGGTCAAGGGCGGGGGACGCGACCCCGTCTACGCCGTCGAGCGCGCCGTGCTCACGATCACCCGGGAGAAGGCGGAGGGCGACCGGTGAGCGTGGGGGAGCACACGGCGTACCGGCTGGTTCGAGGCGTTTTGCCTCGGTGCGCCGCCCGCTGGTAGATTTGCCCCTTGCGTGCGCGCTCAGGTCGTGCGCGTACGTAGATCCACCCAGAGCGGTTCAGCAAGGGTGTCCCCACTCCCGGTCCCGAGCCGCATCTGCCGCCCTCTCACGGCAACCACCGACCTCTCAGAAAGAATCTCTTCGTGGCAAACATCAAGTCCCAGCTCAAGCGCATCAAGACCAACAAGGTCGCGACCGAGCGCAACAAGGCCGTCAAGTCGGACGTCCGCACCGCGGTCCGCAAGTTCCGCGAGGCTGCCGACGCCGGCAAGGCCGACGAGGCAAAGGACGCGCTCAAGCTCGCGTCCAAGAAGCTCGACAAGGCCGTCAGCAAGGGCGTGCTGCACAAGAACAACGCGGCCAACAAGAAGTCGGCCATGGCCAAGAAGGCCGCCGGCCTCTGAGCCGGTCGCACCGCGGTTCCTGACCGCATCGCACGAGGGCCCGTCACCACCACGGTGACGGGCCCTCGCGCATGCCGCCGTCAGCGGTGAGGTGAGCCGCGACCGCGCAGGTGCAGCGCCCACCCGGCCACGAGGAGCGCGACGCCGAGCACGAGGAAGCCGAGGTCCCACGACAGCGGGCCGCCGAGGTCGTCACGGACGTGGTGCACCCCGAGGAGCTGGTGGTTGACGAGGCCCTCCACGACGTTGAACGCCCCCCATCCCGCCAGCAGCAGGCCCGCGTGGAAGCGCCAACTCGGAGCCGAGGCGCTGCGACGCCACTCGCGCAGGGTGAGCAGCGACGCCAGGAGGACGAGCGCCCAGGTGCCGGCGTGGAACACCCCGTCGGCGAGCGTGTTGGCCTCCAGTCCCGCCACGGTCGCCGGCGGCCACGCCTCGACGTCGCTGACCATGTGGTGCCACTGCAGCACCTGATGGAGGACGATGCCGTCGAGGAAGCCACCCAGCCCGAGGCCGAAGAGGAGCCCGGGTGCTCTCGAAGGCAGGCGATGGTGGGCCAGGTCGGGTCGGTGGGCGCGGGCGGTCACCCCGGCCTGCTACCCGCGCAGCGGAGCCGCCAACCGCAGTGCTACCGGCGCGAGAGCAGTCGCATGAGCCGCCGCAACGGCGAGGGGCGCCGCAGTGGGTCTGGGGACGGACGTGCCCCGAGGGTCGTCGCGGCCTGAGCGTGCGGGTGGGCAGTGTGTGCCGCGACGACGTCCTCCCAACGCTCGCGGTCGAGCACGGCGCCCTCGCGCCGGATCGTCGCGGGGTCGATGCGCACCACCCGGTTGACCCGGACCTCGGACGGGCGACGGGCGCCGTCCCAGCCACCGACGCCGATGTCGACCCAGAAGCGGCCGGCGCGCTCCTCCTGGGCCGCGTCTCGGTCGTGGTCCTTGCTCGTCAGCTGCATCCCGAGCACCCACCGTCCGTCTCGGCCGACGACGAGGACGGGCCGGTCCTTGCCGCGGCTGAAGTCCTCCTCGAAGGGCACGTGCGCCCAGACGACCTCTCCTGCGTCCGGCTCGCCGTCCACCTCCGGCGCGTAGCGCAGCTCGAGAGGGCCGTCGTAGTCGCCGGGATAGCTCGCCATGCGCCTCACGCTAACCGAGGCGGACCGAGCGCCCGTATGCCGTGGCGCGGGACGGCATACGGGCTGGGCTCGGGAGGTGGCCGAGGGAGGAGGTGCGCCGGTTCGGTGGGGCGCCGCCGTCATGGGAGACTGTCCCGACGCCCGTTCCGCCCACCCCGAGGACTCGACCGACTGTGTCTCCCCGCGCCCGCACCGTGCTGCAGCCGCACGCCACGCCGCCGGAGGCGATCCGCAACTTCTGCATCATCGCCCACATCGACCACGGCAAGTCGACCCTCGCCGACCGGATGCTCCAGATCACCGGCGTCGTCGACGAGCGCGCCATGCGCGCGCAGTACCTCGACCGCATGGACATCGAGCGTGAGCGCGGCATCACGATCAAGAGCCAGGCCGTGCGCATGCCGTGGGAGTCGGTCGACGCGAGCGGCGCGGGCGGCGACTTCATCCTCAACATGATCGACACCCCGGGCCACGTCGACTTCACCTACGAGGTCTCTCGCTCGCTCGCCGCGTGCGAGGGCGCGGTCCTCCTCGTCGACGCCGCCCAGGGGATCGAGGCGCAGACCCTCGCCAACCTCTACCTGGCGATGGAGAACGACCTCACCATCATCCCGGTGCTCAACAAGATCGACCTGCCCGCCGCCCAGCCCGAGAAGTACGCGGAGGAGCTCGCCGGCCTCATCGGCTGCGAGCCGGAGGACTGCTTCCGCGTCTCCGGCAAGACCGGCGTCGGCGTCGAGCCGCTGCTCGACGCCATCGTCCGGCAGATCCCGCACCCCGTGGGCGACCCCGACGCCCCGGCGCGCGCGATGATCTTCGACTCGGTCTACGACACCTACCGCGGCGTCGTCACCTACGTCCGCGTCGTCGACGGCAACCTCAACCCGCGCGAGAAGATCATCATGATGTCGACGAGGGCCTCTCACGAGCTCCTCGAGATCGGCGTCATCAGCCCCGAGCCCATGCCCGGCAAGGGACTCGGCGTCGGCGAGGTCGGCTACCTCATCACCGGCGTCAAGGACGTGCGCCAGTCGCGTGTCGGAGACACCGTGACCAACGAGCGCAAGCCGGCCGCGACCGACCTCGGCGGCTACCGCGACCCCAAGCCCATGGTCTTCTCCGGGCTCTACCCGATCGACGGCTCGGACTACCCGGTCCTGCGTGACGCGCTCGACAAGCTCAAGCTCAACGACGCCGCGCTCGTCTACGAGCCCGAGACGTCGGCGGCGCTCGGCTTCGGCTTCCGCTGCGGCTTCCTCGGCCTGCTGCACCTCGAGATCGTGCGCGAGCGCCTCGAGCGCGAGTTCGACCTCGACCTCATCTCGACCCAGCCCAACGTCGTCTACGACGTGACGATGGACGACGGGACCCACATCGAGGTGACCAACCCGAGCGAGTTCCCCTACGGCAAGGTCGCCGAGGTCCGCGAGCCCGTCGTCAAGGCGACGATCCTCGCCCCGAGCGAGTTCATCGGCGCGATCATGGAGCTCTGCCAGGGCAAGCGCGGCCAGCTGCTCGGCATGGACTACCTCTCCGAGGAGCGCGTCGAGATGCGCTACACGCTCCCGCTCGCCGAGATCGTCTTCGACTTCTTCGACCAGCTCAAGTCGCGCACCCGCGGCTACGCCTCGCTCGACTACCAGGAGTCCGGCGACCAGGCCGCCGACCTCGTCAAGGTCGACATCCTGCTGCAGGGCGAGAACGTCGACGCCTTCAGCTCGATCGTCCACAAGGACAAGGCCTACGCCTACGGCAACATGATGGCCGGCAAGCTCAAGGAGCTCATCCCGAGGCAGCAGTTCGAGGTGCCGATCCAGGCCGCCATCGGCGCTCGGGTCATCGCCCGCGAGAACATCCGCGCCATCCGCAAGGACGTCCTCGCCAAGTGCTACGGCGGTGACATCAGCCGCAAGCGCAAGCTGCTCGAGAAGCAGAAGGCCGGCAAGAAGCGGATGAAGAACATCGGCACCGTCGAGGTCCCCCCGGAGGCGTTCATCGCCGCGCTCTCCTCCGACGCCGCCGAGCCGAAGAAGAAGTAGCCGCCCCGACCCTCGTGGTCGAGAGGAGAGAACACGCCGTATGCCGTCCGGCCCGACGGCGCGTTCTCTCCTTTCGACTGCGGGGCGCCTGCGTGAGGGCCGCCACGGCGGGGGAGTGGCCGGCATACCGGGAAGTAACATCGTCCGTATGCCGGAGACCTTCGCCCTGTACCGCCAGCTCACCTCGCTGCCCCTCGGCCGGAAGGCGTTCTCCTTCCTCTTCGCCCAGAAGGCGCCCTACTTCTGGACCGTGCGCCCACAGGTCCGTGAGGTCCGCGAGAACCACGCCGAGCTGACGATCCGCAAGCGCCGAGCCGTGCAGAACCATATCGGCACCGTCCACGCCATCGCGGTGTGCAACGGGCTGGAGGCGGCGATGGGCCTGCTCGCCGAGGCGACGACCCCGTCCGGGCGCCGGTGGATCCCCAAGGGCATGGAGGTCGCCTACACCGCCAAGTCGACGACCGACCTGCTGTGCACGGCAGACACCGACCCGGCCGACTGGGCCGAGCCGGGCGATGTGCCGGTGCGGGTCAGGGCGATCCGCGAGGACGGCACCGTCGTCGTGGAGGGCGTCATCACGATCTACGTGAGCGACAAGAAGAAGCCGGCCTGACGAAATGGACGGGCCCCTCGTGATGTTGTGGGCACCATGACCACGATCACCGGAACGTACGTCCCGAGCCCCAGCGCCTGGGTCCGCAAGCAGGTCGAGACGATCGAGGAGACCGGCACCACCGGGTCCGTCGACATCCAGGGCAGGCCGGTCGTGCTGCTCACGATGAACGGCGTGACCGGCTCGGTCCGCAAGGTCCCGCTCATGCGCGTCGAGCACGAGGGCGTCTACGCCGCGGTCGCGAGCAAGGGCGGGGCGCCCGACCACCCCAAGTGGTATGCGAACCTGCGCAAGAACCCGGTTCTCGAGCTCCAGGACGGGACGCGGACGTGGGTCGCGCGTGCCCGGGAGCTCGACGGCGAGGAGCGCGAGCAGTGGTGGGAGCGCTGCGTCGAGGCCTTCCCGGACTACGCGGAGTACCAGCGCAACACCGACCGGCTCATCCCGGTCTTCGTGCTGGAGCCGGTCGGGGCCTGACCTCCGCCTCACCGGGTCGTGACCCCGGTCCGACTGCGGCCGGGGTCAGTCCGGTGCGACCGTCGACTCGTCGACGTTGCCGAGGTCGAGCGGTTCCCCGGGAGTCGTTCTGCCCTCCGGCACGAGGTCACGGATGGCGAGCAGGTCGCGCGGCCAGATGTCCTCGGTCGTCGTCTCGAGCTCGGCTCGGGTCCACCAGTGGTGGGCCGTCATCGTCGCGAGCTCGACCTCGGTGTGTCCGGCCGTCGACACCTCGAAGGACGTGCACCGGACGAACCAGAACTGCTCGTCCTGCGTCGTGACGACGTCGCTGTAGCCGTGGACGACGACCCGCTGCGCCAAGGGTCCGACGAGCTCGTCCTCGCGGATCGCGAGCCCGGTCTCCTCGGCCACCTCGCGCACGGCGGCCTGCAGGTCGCTCTCGCCCGGGTCGACCCCGCCTCCGGGCGTGATCCAGAAGACGGGCACGGGCGTGAGGCCGGGGTCGCTGTCGCGGAAGAGCAGGATGCGGTCGGCCTCGTCGACGAGGAGCACCCGCATCGCCCGCCGCCGGTTGCGCGGGCGGGTGTCGGGGTCGAGGGCGGGGAGGACCGCGAGGCGCGTCACGTCGTGAGCCGCGAGCGCAGCCGTTCGATGTCGGCGTCGGCCCAGCCCTGCTGGCGCAGCCATCCGGTCGCCCCGCCGAACTCCTCCTCGAGCGTGTCGAGGATGGTCTCCATCGTCTCGGGACGGGGCCGCTGGTCGTCGACGCTCTGCTGGCGCAGGGCGGTGCCGTAGAGGTCGCGCGGCATGAGGCGGGCGATGATCTTCTCGATGCGCTCGCCGGTGAGCGCGTAGTCCTCGACGATGACCTCGTGCGGCACGCCGGCGACGGCGAGAGCGAGCGCGACGACCGTGCCGGTGCGGTCCTTGCCGGCGGCGCAGTGGACGACCGTGGCGCCGGTGCTGCGCGAGACGACGTCGAGGGCGGCGGAGACCGAGTCGGGCCGCGAGGCGAGGTAGCCGAGGTAGTGCTCGGACCAGAAGGTCGCGTCCCGCACCGGACGGGTCGAGTGCTCGGGGACGGCGAGGGCCTGCTCGGCGGTGACCGGGCGGCCGTCGGCGAAGAGCGAGTGGTGGTGGTGGGTGAGCGACTCCACGTGCCAGAGCGGGCCCGGCCCCTCGGTGCTCACCTCGGTGTCACTGCGCAGGTCGACGATGTCGCTCACGCCGAGGACGTCGACGACGTGCCGGACGTCGTCCTCGCTGAGGTCCTGGAGGTTGTCGGAGCGGAGCAGGCGCAGCGGCTGGATCGTGCCGCCGTCGCGCGTGGGCAGCCCGCCCGAGTCGCGCATGTTGACGACCCCCTCGAGCTCGATCCAGCGCTCGGTGGCGGACACGTCGGGGATCCGGTTCTCGCTCACGCGGCCATCGTAGGTCGCTCAGAGGTCGACGACGCTGCCGGCTCCGGCTGCCTCTGCGCGCCGCACCGCGGCGTCGGCGACGACGAGGTCGGTGATCCCCGTGCCGAGGTTCGACACGACGAGCCGGCCCGCGGGGCGGCCCGACCGGAGCAGGTGGCCGGTCCAGGCGGTCGCCGTGGGGTAGCCGTCGAGCTTGCCGCGCACCTCGCGCATCGCGGCGAACTGTGCCGGGTCGTCGGAGGCGAGGACGGCGGTGTCGGCGAGCCGGGCGTCGACCGAACTTGCGTAGTCGATCGGCAGCAGCAGCGCGTCCTCGCGCGGCCACGTCACGGGGATCGCCATGTCGGTGAGGCCGATCGACAGGCCGGTGATGACCACGTCGGCGTCGCGCACGGCGGCCTCCCGCGACGTGGACGACACGACCCGTATGCCGGGTGCGACCTCCCGTGTCTCGGTCGCCAGCGCGTCCACCGCCTCGCGTCGCCGGGCCCAGACATGGACCTCCTCGTGACCGAGTGCCTCGAGGACCCTCAGGTGCGAGGCCGCCTGGACCCCGGCCCCGAGGAACGCGACCCGGGCGTCCGGTGGGGCGAGCGCGCGGACGCACGCACCGGTGACGGCGGCGGTGCGCACCGCAGTGAGCTCGGAGGCGGGAAGGAGGGCGGACGGCATACCGGTCGTGCCGTCGTTGACGACCATGACGCCGGTCGCGGTCGGCAGGCCGCGGACCGGGTTGTCGGGGACGAGGCTGATCCACTTGCACCCCAGCAGGCCGCGCTCGGGATAGGCGGCGGGCATCGCGTTGGCGAACATGCCGGGGGAGGTGCGAACCGTGGGCTTGGGCGGGACGTCGGCGCGGCCCTCGGCCAGGGCCGTGAGGGCGTCCGCGACGAGGTCGACCACCTCGACGAGCGGCGGCAGGCAGGCGCGGACATCTGCGTCGGTGAGGATGCGCACGCGCGCCAACTTATCGGGCACAAAGGTGAGGGCCTCGGAAAGTATGAGTTTCCGAGGCCCTCGACGAAACATGAACCGAAGTTCCTGTTTCGACGCTCCCACCGGGGTGGGTTCGTAGGTCATTTCTAGTCGCTCCGGTCCGGGTCCGCAACCCCTTCGGGAAGGAAAGTGCGGAGACACGTCCCCGGCGAATTCCGCTGTGGCACACCACGGTCGGCATACAGGTGAGGGCCTCGGAAAGTATGAGTTTCCGAGGCCCTCGACGAAACACGAACCGAAGTTCCTGCTTCGACGCTCTCACCGAGGTGAGTGCGTAGAGGTATGTGTAGTCGCGCCGTCAGGGGTGCGCAAGGCCTTTGCGTGAAGTTCCCCGAGAAACTTCTCGGGCGACGGCGTGTCGCCCTGGACACGCCGCCGGGCGACCTCGCGGCGAGCCCCGTCCCGCTGGGGTGGGAGGATTCGTCGGTGCCCCAGCTGCCCGATGGAGATCCCGCACCCGCCTCGGGCGAGCTGCCCGGTGGGGCGCTCGCGGGCCTGGGGAGCCGGCCGTTCGGGATCTACCTGCACGTGCCGTTCTGTCGGGTGCGCTGCGGATACTGCGACTTCAACACCTACACGCTGACCGAGCTCGGGCCCGGCGCGAGCACGTCGACCTTCGCCGACACCGCGCTGGCCGAGCTCGACCTCGCGGCCACCGTGCTCGGCGCCGGCGCGCCCCGCGTCGACACCGTGTTCGTGGGTGGCGGCACGCCCACGATGCTCCCGGCGGCCGACCTCGTGAGGGTCGTGGACGGCATACGGGAGCGGTTCGGTCTGGCCGACGACGTCGAGGTGACGACCGAGGCCAACCCCGACTCGGTGACGCCGGAGTCGCTGCGCGAGCTCGCCGACGGCGGGTTCACGCGGGTCTCGCTCGGCATGCAGTCGGCCGTGCCGCACGTCCTCGCCACGCTCGACCGGACCCATGACCCTGCGGGGGTGGGTCGAGCGGTCGCGGCGGCCAAGGACGCCGGGCTCGTGACGAGCGTCGACCTCATCTACGGCACGCCGGGGGAGTCGGTCGACGACTGGCGCCGCAGCCTCGACGCCGCCGTGGCGCTCGAGCCCGACCACGTCTCCGCCTACGCTCTCGTCGTCGAGGAGGGCACCAAGCTCGCGGCCCAGGTCCGGCGTGGCGAGGTCGAGCGGCCGGACGACGACGACGAGGCGACGAAGTACGAGCTCGCCGACGAGGTGCTGTCCGCTGCCGGGTTCGGCTGGTACGAGGTGAGCAACTGGACCCGGACGCCGGCCGGGCGCTGCCGCCACAACGACGGCTACTGGACCGGCGGCGACTGGTGGGGCGTCGGTCCCGGCGCGCACAGCCACGTGGGCGGCGTGCGGTGGTGGAACGTCAAGCACCCCAGGGCGTATGCCGGCCGGCTCACCTCGGGTGCCTCGCCTGCGGCCGGGCGCGAGACGCTCACCGACGAGCAGGTGCGCGACGAACGGGTGCTGCTCGGTGTGAGGGTGCGCGACGGGCTCGTCGTCGACGACCTCGACGACGTCGGACGGCGGGCGGTGGCGGGTCTCGTCGCCGACGGCCTCGTCGACGGCACCGCGGCGGTGCGCGACCGCCGGGTCGTCCTCACCCTCCGTGGACGGCTCCTCGCCGACACCGTCGTCCGCCGCCTCCTCGGCCTCAGCTCCTGACCGACCTGCGCGATCTCTCGTGGCCAAGCGGGCTCGCGAGCCCATCTGCGGCTCCGGAGCCTCGTCAACTGGGCTCGGGACGGCACCCGGGGCTCGCGAGCCCCTTCGCCGGCACTCGTAGGGTGGCGCGCATGACTGCCACGCACAGCCGCCGGCTCGAGGGCCGCACCGCGATCGTCACCGGAGCGAGCCGGGGCATCGGTCTCGCCATCGCCGAACGCCTCGTCACCGAAGGTGCCCGGGTCTGCGTCACCGCCCGCAAGCGGGAGGCGCTCGACGCCGCGGTCGAGTCCCTCGGCGGGCCCGAGGTCGCCATGGCCGTCGCCGGCCGCGCCGACGACCCCGCCCACCAGGACGAGGTGCTCGCCGCGGTGGCCGAGAGGTTCGGACCGGTCGACCTGCTCGTCAACAACACCGGGATCAACCCGGCATACGGACGGCTCGTCGACCTCGACCTCGACGCGGCCCGCAAGATCGTCGAGGTCAACTGCATCGCCGCCCTGTCGTGGGTCCAGAAGGCCGTGCGGGCGGGACTCGAGGAGCGCGGCGGCGCGATCGTCAACGTCTCGTCGGTCGCCGGGGTGCGGCCGGCGCCGGGCATCGGCTTCTACGGTGCGAGCAAGGCGATGCTCACCCACCTCACCGAGGAGCTCGCCGTCGAGCTCGGACCCTCGGTGCGCGTCAACGCCGTCGCGCCGGCGGTCGTCAAGACGCAGTTCGCGACGGCGCTCTACGAGGGGCGCGAGGAGAAGGTCGCGGCGGGCTACCCGCTCGGCCGGCTCGGTGTGCCCGACGACATCGCCGGGGTCGTCGCCTTCCTGCTCTCCGACGACGCCGCGTGGATGACCGGCCAGCTCGTCGTCGTCGACGGCGGGCTGCTGCTCAAGGGCGGCGTCTGACCCGGTCGAGACAGCGGGACACGCCGCCCGGGAGGTTCCCGGACGGCGTGTCGTGCCACCTCGACTCGGAGGGAGTCGGGTCAGCGGCTCACTTGACGAAGGACGGCGTCATCGGCGGCGTCCACAGCTGGCCCTCGTTGGCGCGCAGGGCTCCGATGATGTGGAGCACGAACGCCACGGCCAGGGCGGCGAAGTAGGTGAGGAACCCGACGAGCAGCAGCATGAGCGGCAGCGAGACGAGCAGGACGATCCCGGTGAGGATCTGGATGTTGAGCGAGTTCGCCGCGTGCTGCCGGACGAAGTCGCCGCGGTCCTTGTAGAGCACGTAGATGACGAGCGAGCCGACGAAGCCGAGGAGGCCGGCGCTCAGCACCATCGCCACGAGCGGCACGAGGTGCGCGAACATGCCCCACTGACGCTGCTGCGCCGGGTCGAGGACCTGCTGTCCGTATGCCGTCGCCTCGCCTGGGTGGGCCTGTCCCGGCTGCGGGTAGCCGGGCTGCGGGTGGCCGGGCTGGGGGTAGCCGGTCTGCGGGTAGCTAGGCTGCGGCCTCGACTGGGTGTCGCCGTGGCCGGGCGGGGGAGGCGGGGTCGACCCCTGCGACGCGGGCGGGGGTGGCGGGACCTGGCCCTGCTGTCCCTGCTGCACGGCCTGCTCGCTCGACGGGTCGGCGGTCGGGTCCGGACGGTGCTGTCCGTGGAACTCGGGGTCCGGAGTGGTGCTCATGGTGTCCTCCTTCAGGGGACGGGGTGCTGTCACCCAGTCAAGCCCATCGCAGCGCTCATTGATCCCCACTTCGGGGTGCGTTCAGGGTGCGGTCAGGGGCGACCCTGCCGCGGGAGGCGCGCGGCCGGCATACGGCTCCGGTTGCGTTGGCGGATTCGGCGGCCAGAACCGCCGAATCCGCAGGCGCAGGCGGTGAGGGCGACCGTCAGGGGGCCGTGACGAAGTCGATCAGCTCCTCGACCCGCCCGAGGAGGGAGGGCTCCAGGTCGGCGTAGCTGCGCACGGTGCCGAGGATCTGCTTCCACGCACGGGCGATGTCGGCCTGGCTGTCGTGCGGCCAGCCGAGGTGGGCACAGATCCCGTGCTTCCACGACGTGCCGCGCGGGATGACCGGCCAGGCGTCCATGCCAAGCCGTTGCGGGCGCACCGACTGCCACACGTCGACATAGGGGTGGCCGACGATGAGCACGTGCGGCGCGAACGGCTGGAGCCGCGAGGCCGCCTCGACGACGCGGGTCTCCTTCGTGCCGGGGACGAGGTGGTCGACGAGGACGCCCATGCGCCGGCCCGGACCGGGGGAGAAGTCGCGGATCGCGGCCTCGAGGTCGTCGACGCCGTCGAGAGGCTCGACGACGACGCCCTCGACGCGCAGGTCGTGGCCCCAGACCTTCTCGACGAGCTCGGCGTCGTGGGTGCCCTCGACGAAGATCCGCGAGGCGCTCGCGACCTTGGCCTTGACGTTGTGGACCGTGCGCGACCCGCTCGCGGTACGCGAGGCGGCCTGACGGGCCTCGGCGAGCCGGGCGCTGCTCGCGGCCTCTGGCTTCGTCAGCGTCACCGGCCGGCCGTCGACGTGGAAGCCCGGCCCGAGCGGGAAGGCCTTGGTGCGGCCGCGACGGTCCTCGAGGTGGACGACGTGGATGCCGCCGGCCTTCTCGACGCGGACCACCGCGCCGACCCACCCGGTCTCGACGTCCTCGACGACGACACCGTTCTCGGCGGCGAGCGGGGTGGAGCGCCCGCCGCGGGGTGCCTTCCAGTCGCCTGCGAGCACGTCGGAGCCGTAGCGATCATTCACCTGCGCGAGGGTAGACGTAGAATTGGCACTCACCAAGCATGAGTGCCAGCACGGAGGGAGGTGTCGCGCGTGAGTGAGGACCGCCGGCTCGCGGTGCTGCGGGCGATCGTCCAGGACTACGTCGAGACGTCCGAGCCCGTGGGCTCCAAGGCCCTGCTCGAGCGTCACTCGCTCGGGGTGTCTGCGGCGACGGTGCGCAACGACATGGCCGTCCTCGAGGAGGAGGGGCTCATCGCGGCCCCGCACACGAGCGCAGGCCGCATCCCCACGGACGCGGGTTACCGCCTCTTCGTCGACCGCCTGAGCACGGTCAAGCCGCTGAGCGGCCCGGAGCGCAAGGCCATCAGCACCCTGCTCGACGGAGCGGTGGACCTCGACGACGTCGTCGACCGCACCGTCCGGCTGCTCGCGTCGCTCACCCGCCAGGTGGCCGTCGTCCAGTACCCCTCGCTCACGCGGTCGTCCGTGCGCCACATCGAGCTCGTCCCGCTCGGCGCCTCGCGCCTGCTCGTCGTCCTCATCACGACGACCGGACGCGTCGAGCAGCGCGTCCTCGAGACCGGCATGGACCTCGCTGACCCCGAGACCGAGCGGATGCTCGCCTCGCTGCGCTCCGACGTCAACGGTGCGACCGTCGGCAAGACGCTCGCCGACGCCGCCGGCGGTCTGGGCGAGCTGCCGACCCAGGTGGACCCCGCCGCGCGCGGGCTCCTCGCGGCCATCGCCGCCGAGCTCACCGAGGTCCTCGTCGAGCAGCGGGAGGAGCGGGTCGTCATGGCCGGCACCTCCAACCTCGTCCGCTCGGGCGAGGACTTCCCGAGCTCGATCGGGCCCGTCCTCGAGGCCCTCGAGGAGCACGTCGTCCTCCTCAAGCTCCTCGGCACCGTGACCGAGCAGGGCTCCGCCGTCGCCGTCCGCATCGGCGCCGAGAACCCGTATGCCGGCCTGCAGACGACGTCGCTCGTCACCTCGGGCTACGGCGCGGGTTCCGACCTCGTGGCCGGTCTCGGCGTCGTGGGCCCGACGCGGATGGACTACCCGACGACGATGGCGGCCGTGCGCGCCGTCGCGACCTACGTCAGCCGCATCCTCGCGGAATGACCGGGTGACCCCCGGACCTTGCACCTTGTGCCTCCCGCCCTGAACCGAACCGCCCCCAGCGAAGGACGTCCACCGAAGTGAACGACTACTACGCCGACCTCGGCGTGGCCCGTGACGCGACCGCCGACGACATCAAGAAGGCCTACCGTCGAGCAGCCCGCAAGCTCCACCCCGACGTCAACCCCGGCCCCGAGGCCGAGGAGCAGTTCAAGAAGGTCTCGCAGGCCTACGACGTGCTCTCGGACCCGGAGAAGAAGCGCAGCTACGACATGGGCGCCGACCCCTACTCGGGTGCCGGTGCCGCGGGCTTCGGCCAGGGCTTCTCGTTCAGCGACGTCATGGACGCGTTCTTCGGGGCCGGTGCCGGTGCGGCGCAGGGTCGTGGCCCGCGCTCGCGCCAGAGCCGCGGCCAGGACGCGCTCGTGCGCCTCGACCTCGACCTCGTCGACGCCGTGTTCGGCGCCGAGAAGGACCTGACGATCGACACCGCCGTCGGCTGCTCGACCTGCCACGGCGAGGGCACCCAGCCGGGCACCGGAACCCGCACCTGTGACGTCTGCCAAGGGCAGGGCCAGGTGCAGAGCGTGCAGCGCAGCTTCCTCGGCCAGGTCATGACCTCGCGTCCCTGCGTCAACTGCCAGGCGACCGGCCAGGTCATCGAGGCCCCCTGCTACGAGTGCTCCGGCGACGGCCGGGTCCGCACCCGCCGGACGCTGACGATCCGGGTGCCCGCTGGTGTCGACACCGGGACCCGCATCCAGCTGGCCGGCGAGGGCGAGGTCGGTCCCGGCGCAGGTCCGGCCGGCGACCTCTACGTCGAGGTCGCGGTCCGTCGCGACGAGCGCTTCCAGCGCCAGGGCGACGACCTCCACGCCACGCTCGAGCTGCCGATGACGGCGGCCGCGCTGGGTGCGACGGTCCCGTTCGAGACCTTCGACGGCGAGCAGGAGCTCGACGTCCGCGCCGGCATCCAGTCGGGGGAGCAGATCCGTCTCCGCGGGCTCGGCGTCACCCACCTGCGCGGGTCCGGGCGCGGCGACATCATCGTCCACGCCATGGTCGCCACCCCGTCGAAGCTCACCTCCGAGCAGGAGGACCTGCTCCGCCGGCTCGCCGCCCTGCGCGGGGAGGAGAAGCCGACCGGGCGCATCGCGGACCCGACCGACGGGTCGATCTTCGGCAAGCTGCGCGACGCCTTCAAGGCCCGCTGATGACCCCGACTTCTTGCGAAAAGGGGACGGAGTTGGGGCGTCCAGAGCGCCGAAAGCGTCCCCTTTTCGCAAGAAGTCGCCGGTTGGGAAGGGGGCGCCGGCGATGAGCCTGGCGCTCTACCTCGTGCCCGCCGGGACGCTCGACGTCACCGCACCCGGCGACCTCGTCGTCCTCGACGGGGCCGAGGGTCGCCATGCCGCCACGGTCCGCCGGACCCGGGTCGGGGAGCAACTCCGCATCGCCGACGGCGCCGGCCGCGTCGTCACCGGCACCGTCGAGTCGGTCGACCGCGCCGAGCTCACGCTGCGGGTCGACGAGCTCGCGACGACGCCGGAGCCCTCCCCGAGGTTCGTCCTCGTCCAGGCGCTCGCCAAGGGCGACCGTGACGACCAGGCCATCGAGGCCGCGACCGAGCTCGGGGTCGACGAGGTCGTGCCGTGGCAGGCCGGGCGCAGCATCGTGCAGTGGCGTGGTGACCGCGGCGAGAAGGCGTGGCGCAAGTGGGACGCGGTCCTCGTCGCCGCGACGAAGCAGTCCCGCCGCCCACGCCGGCCGGTCCTCGCCGCCGTCGTCACCACCGCGGGACTCGCGACCCGGGTCGCGACCGGTGCCACGGCATACGTCCTGCACGAAGACGCCGACGTGCCGCTCGCAACGCAGGAGCTCCCCGACGACGGCGACGTCCTCCTCGTCGTCGGTCCCGAGGGTGGCATCGCACCGGACGAGCTCGAGACCCTTCGAACCGCCGGTGCCCACGTCGTCCGGCTCGGCGACACGGTGCTGCGCTCCTCGAGCGCGGGCCCGGCTGCACTCGCCGTCCTCAGTGCCGCTGCGCGCTGGCGCTGATCACCTCACCGTGAACGTCACGGACCGCTCGGCGAAGACCGACCCGTCCTTCGCGGACGTCGTGAATGCGCGGAACGTGTAGCTGCCGGCGTCGAGCCGCCCGAGCTCGACCGAGAAGGTGCCACGCGACGGCGCACCGATCGACGCCGTCGTGAACCCGTCCTTGACGACCGCTCCTCCTTGCCTGAGGTCCCACTCGAGGTTGGCCTCGAACGCGACCGCCTGCCCACGCACGACAACCGGCTGCGTGGCCCGCGCCGACGAGCGGGGGGCCGGGCTGTCGATCCAGATGTCGCAGAGGAGCTCTGGTGGTGTGCCGGCGCGGGTCCAGGTGCGCGAGGGGTCGAGGAGCCCGAAGAGGCGCTGCCCGCCGGGAGCCCGGAGGGTCACCGGCAGGTCCCCGCGACCGACGGCCGCCTGCGCCGTCCACACGAGCGCCGAGACGGCCAGCTCGGCTGCCCGGGCGTCGGGTGCGGTCCCTCCGGGGTCGGTGAGATGGATCGTGATCCGCCCACGCTCCACCTCCAGCCTGTCGAGAGCCACTGCACTCCATGGGTCGGTCCGACCATCCGTGCTGCGGATCGACTCCACCACCGCGAGGGTGGCTCGGTCCGACTCGGTGGCGTCCTGGGGCAGGTTCAGCGTCGCGAACTGGCGGACGAGCCCGCGCCGGGCCTGCTCACCCCCGTTGCTGCCCACGACGTAGATCCCGAGCGTCGCCGGCACCGTGCCTGTCGGGGTCACGGTCGTCGAGGGCGACGCCGAGACCGACGCCGACGGCGACGCCGAGACCGACGGGGTGGGGGAGGGGCTGGCCGAGGGCGTCGCGGCCGAGGTCGTCGGCACCGGGGTGGCGGGCAACGTCCCCCCGTCGCCGTCGGGGCGGGTGGCCCACACGACCCCGCCGACGAGCGCGGCGGTGGCGGCCACCGCGGCCACCGTCCACCACCGGCGGCTTCCCGCGTCGTGCTCGGGACCCGAGGCCTCGGCGAGGATGGCGTCCAGCCGCGGCGAGGGCCGGACCTCGCGGGCCCGCTCATCCAGGGCCGCCCGCAGCTGGCGCTCGGTCCGCGACTCGTCCTGGTGCGTCGTCATGGCCGTGCCTCCATCTCGGTGCGCAGAGCGGCGAGCCCACGGTGGGCGTGGGCCTTGACGGAGCCGGGCGCGATGCCGAGCGCGTCGGCGATCTGGGCCTCGCTGAGGTCGAGGTAGTAGCGAAGCACGAGGACCTCTCGTTGTCGCGCCGGCAGGCGCTGCAGCCTCCGGAAGAGGTCGGCGGACCCGGCCGCCGAGATCGCCGCGTCCTCGGCGCTCACCAGCGTGGGGTGGCCGCGGCGGTCCCTGAGCGAGTCGAGGTAGCGCTGCTCCACCTTGTGGTGTCGCAGTGCGGACCGCGCGCCGTTGACGACGCACTGCCTCAGGTATGCCGGCCCGCGGCCCTCCTCGACGTCGTTCCACTTCCGGTGGAGCGAGACGAAGGCGTCCTGGGCGATCTCCTCGGCGAGGAGGTCGTCGTGGACGAAGAGCCAGGCGAGCCGGACCATGGGAGCCCAGTGCACGGCATACAGGCTCGACACGCCGTCATCGGCGGCCGCGCGCGCTGCTGCGTCACGTCGGGACCCCACGAGTGCCATTGTCACGTCCGGAGGACGCCCGAGGAGGCCGTTCGGTTTACTGTCGGAGCATGAGCGCCGCGACCACGGACCCGGACTGCCTCTTCTGCTCGATCGTCGCCGGGAGGGTGCCGGCCGACGTCGCCGGCGAGAGCGAGCACAGCCTGGCGTTCCGCGACGTCAACCCGCAGGCGCCCACGCACGTCCTCGTCGTGCCGCGTCGGCACGTCGCCAACGCGGGGGAGCTGGCGGAGGCGTCGGCCGACGAGCTCGGGGACGTCGTGCTCCTCGCACGCACCGTGGCGGAGCAGGAGAACCTCGATGGCGACTACCGGCTCGTCTTCAACACGGGTGAGGGCGCGGGCCAGAGCGTCTTCCACGCCCACCTCCACCTCCTCGGTGGGCGGTCGATGAAATGGCCTCCCGGCTGAGCCGAACCGTAGACTTGGCGACAACATGACAGACGCACCGCACACGCCCACGTCCGACCGCTCGGCGAAGCACACGCCGGTCCACACCGTCACGATCCCGGCCGACGTGTCGATGGTGGCCTTGCTCGGGCCGCGCGACGAGCTCCTGCGCACCATCGAGCGCAACGTCCCGCTCACCGCGATCCACGTGCGCGGCAACGAGTTCCACATCTCCGGCCCGAGCGCCGAGGTCGCGCTCGTCGAGCGCGTCATCGACGAGCTGCTCGCCGTCATCGACGGTGGCCAGCCGCTCAACCGCGACGCCGTCGAGCGCTCGATCGCCATGCTCCGCGCCCAGACGAGCGAGCGTCCCGCCGACGTGCTCACGATGAACATCGTGTCCTCGCGCGGTCGCACGATCCGGCCGAAGACGCTGGGGCAGAAGCGCTACGTCGACGCGATCGACGAGCACACGATCACCTTCGGCATCGGCCCGGCCGGCACGGGCAAGACCTACCTCGCCATGGCCAAGGCCGTCGCCGCGCTCCAGGCCAAGCAGGTCAACCGGATCATCCTCACCCGCCCGGCCGTCGAGGCGGGGGAGCGGCTGGGCTTCCTGCCGGGCACGCTCAACGACAAGATCGACCCCTACCTGCGCCCGCTCTACGACGCGCTGCACGACATGGTCGACCCCGACTCGATCCCGCGGCTCATGGCGGCCGGGACGATCGAGGTCGCGCCGCTCGCCTTCATGCGTGGTCGCTCGATCAACGACTCGTTCGTCATCCTCGACGAGGCCCAGAACACCACGCCCGAGCAGATGAAGATGTTCCTCACCCGCCTCGGGTTCGGCTCGAAGATGGTCGTCACCGGTGACGTCACCCAGGTCGACCTGCCCGGTGGCACCCAGAGCGGCCTGCGCGTCGTGCGCGAGATCCTCGAGAGCCTCGACGACGTCCACTTCGCCGAGCTGAGCGCGCAGGACGTCGTGCGCCACCGCCTCGTCGGTGAGATCGTCGACGCCTACGGACGGTGGGACGCCCGGCACCAGCCGCGCAGCGCCGCCTCGCCGAAGCGGGTGACGCGCCGTCCCCGCAAGGCTGCCCACGACGCGGGCGACATCGCTCCCGAGGCCGTGGAGGGGGACGCGTGAGCATCGACGTCCTCAACGAGACCGAGTTCGAGCTCGACGAGCTCGAGCTCGTCGCCTGCGCCCGCTACGTCATGAGCGAGATGAAGGTCCACCCGCAGGCGGACCTCTGCCTGCGGCTCGTCGACGAGGCCGCCATGGAGACCCTCCACGTGCAGTGGATGGACCTGCCCGGCCCGACCGACGTCATGAGCTTCCCGATGGACGAGCTGCGGCCCGGCCACGACGGCGAGGAGCCCGAGGAGGGCGTCCTCGGCGACATCGTCCTGTGCCCGAGCGTCGCCGAGAAGCAGGCGGCCGCGGCGGGGCACGCCACCGAGGAGGAGCTCCTGCTCCTCACGACGCACGGCATCCTGCACCTGCTCGGCTACGACCACGCCGAGCCCGAGGAGGAGAAGGAGATGTTCGAGCTGCAGCGCCAGCTCCTCCTCACCTTCCTCGCGACGAGGGGCCGTCCCGGTGCCTGACCCAGCCGGTCCCGGCGCCCGCGCGGTGCCGGGAACCCCAGGGCGGCCGTCGTGACGCGGCTCGTCGTCCTCACCGTCATCGGTGTCGTCCTCTCCTTCGTCCTCTCGGCCGCCGAGGCCGCCCTGCACCGCATGTCGCGCGTGCGCGCCCAGGAGCTGCTCGACGAGGGCCGAGCCGGTTCGCAGGCCCTCGCCAAGGTCGTCGGCGACAGCGCGGCATATCTCTCGGTCCTCTCCTTCGTGCGGGTCATCGCCGAGATGACGACCGCCGTCCTCGTGACGACCGCGGTCTACCGGGTCGTCGACGGCACGTGGAAGCCGCTGCTCATCGCGATCGCCGTGCTCGCCGTCGTCTCGTTCGCCCTCGTCGGGGTCTCGCCCCGGACGCTCGGCGGGCAGCACGCGTCCCGGGTCTCGCTCGTCGCCGCACCGGTCGCCATCTGGCTGCGCCGGGTCCTCGGTCCCCTCGCGCGCCTGCTCGTCCTCCTCGCCAACGCGATGACGCCGGGCAGGGGCTACCGGGACGGTCCCTTCGACAGCGAGTCCGAGCTGCGCGACCTCGTCGACCTCGCGGGGGAGTCCTCGCTCATCGAGGCCGAGGAACGCCAGATGATCCACTCGGTCTTCGAGCTCGGTGACACCCTCGCCCGCGAGGTCATGGTGCCCCGCACCGACATGGTGACGATCGGTGGCGACCGCGTCGCGAGGCAGGCGATGAACCTCTTCCTCCGCAGCGGCTACTCGCGCATCCCCGTCACCGGCGAGGACTCCGACGACGTGCTCGGGCTGCTCTACTTCAAGGACGTCGTGCGCCGTGTCACCGCCGACCCGGCGAGCGCCGCGACCCCGGTCGTCGACCTCATGCGGCCGATGCCCTTCATCCCCGAGTCCAAGCCCGTCGACGCCCTGCTGCGCGAGATGCAGCGCGACCAGACGCACTTCGCGCTCGTCGTCGACGAGTGGGGCGGGACCGCCGGCCTCGTGACGATCGAGGACATCATCGAGGAGATCGTCGGTGAGATCGCCGACGAGTACGACCGCGAGACCCCCGACCTCGAGGACCTCGGCGACGGCCGCTGGCGTGTCGACGCGACGATGGACATCGACGACCTCGCCGAGGTGCTCGGTGTGAACATCGACGAGGACGAGGTCGACACCGTCGGCGGCCTCATCGGCAAGACGATCGGCCGGGTGCCCATCCTCGGCTCGACCTGCGAGGTCGCCGGGCTCCGGCTCACCGCCGAGCGAATGGCCGGACGCCGCCACCGCATCGCGACGGTCATCGTCGAGCGCGTCGTGCCCGTGCAGCAGGACATGATGGAGCCAGCCGAGACCGGGAGTGCCCATGAGTGACGACGCCGCAGCCGAGGCTGCACCCGACGCCGCGCCCGCGGGTGCGCCCCCCGGTGCGCCGAGCGCCTCACCCTCCGCGGGGGAGGAACGACCGTATGCCGCGGGGTTCGCCTGTCTCGTCGGCCGCCCCAACGCGGGCAAGTCGACCCTGACGAACGCCCTCGTCGGGGAGAAGGTCGCCATCACGTCGAGCAAGCCGCAGACGACCCGGCACACCATCCGCGGCATCGTCACGTCTCCCACGAGCCAGCTCGTCCTCGTCGACACCCCGGGCCTGCACAAGCCCCGGACCCTGCTCGGTGAGCGGCTCAACGACCTCGTCCGCGAGACCCTGCTCGACGTCGACGTCGTGGGTTTCTGCCTCCCCGCGGACCAGCGGATCGGCCCGGGCGACCAGTTCATCGCCCGCGAGCTCGCCGAGCTGCGGCAGGCCAGGCGCACGCCCGTCGTCGCGCTCGCGACGAAGTCCGACAAGGTCGACCGCAAGCGTCTCGCCGAGCACCTCATCGCCATCGACCAGCTCGGCGACTGGGCCGAGATCGTGCCCTGCTCGGCGACCCGCGGCGACCAGGTCGACACCGTCGCGAGCGTCCTCGCGAAGTACCTGCCTCCTTCCCCGGGACCGCTCTATCCCGACGACGTCCTCACCGACGAGCCCGAGGTCGTCATGATCGCCGAGCTCGTGCGCGAGGCCGCGCTCGAGGGCGTGCGCGACGAGCTGCCCCACTCCATCGCGGTCGTCGTCGAGGAGATGGTGCCGCGTCCCGACCGGCCCGAGGGCAAGCCGCTCATGGACGTGCGGGTCAACGTCTTCGTCGAGCGCTCGTCGCAGAAGGCGATCATCATCGGCCGGGGCGGGTCGCGGCTGCGCGACGTCGGAGCCACGGCCCGACTGGGCATCGAGAAGCTGCTCGGCCAGCGCATCCACCTCGACCTCCACGTCAAGATCGCCAAGGACTGGCAGCGCGACCCGAAGCAGCTGCAGCGACTGGGTTTCTGAGCCTCCCCGGCCTCCATAGGCACGTTCTCGCCGTCACGTCCAGTTTGCGACCGCAGGGTCACCTTCGGCATGGTGGACAGGTTGCACGCTGACCTGAACCACACGGCATACACGCCGCACACGTAACTGACGAGAACGAACGAAGGAGCGGCGTCCGCGCCGAATCACCCGTGACCACGAAACTCATGAAGACAGGCCCGACCGCGCCGGGGGACGCCGCGGGAGAGCGCGACATCCTCGACGGACCGCTGCACGACGAGCCGCCCCACCCCGCCCTCGACCACGACGTCGAGGAGCACGCCGCGGAGGAGCCGCAGAAGCTCGACACCGTCGTCTTCGGCGTCACCGCCCTCATCGCCATCGGCTTCGTCGTCTGGGGGTTCGTCAGCACCGAGACGCTCGGCTCCGCCTCGAGCGCCGGGCTCGACTGGGTCGTCCACAACATGGGCTGGCTCTTCTCGCTCGTCGCCTCCGGCTTCGTCGTCTTCGTCATCTGGCTGGCCGCCGGCAAGTTCGGCCGCATCCCGCTGGGTCGCGACGACGAGCAGCCCGAGTTCCGCACGGTCTCGTGGATCGCGATGATGTTCTCCGCCGGCATGGGCATCGGCCTCATGTTCTACGGCGTCTCGGAGCCCGTCGCGCACTTCGTCGCCCCACCGCCGGGCACCGGTGCGGAGGGCAACCCGCAGGCGGTCCAGACCGCGATGGCGACGACGCTGTTCCACTGGACGCTGCACCCGTGGGCGATCTACGCGGTCGTCGGCCTCGCCGTCGCCTACGGCGTCTTCCGCCGCGGCCGGTCGCTGCTCATCAGCTCGGCCTTCACGCCGCTGCTCGGTGAGCGCCGCACCTCCGGCCCGGCCGGTCGCGTCATCGACATGCTCGCGATCTTTGCGACGCTCTTCGGCTCGGCCGCCTCGCTCGGCCTCGGCGCCCTCCAGATCGGCTCCGGCCTCGAGATCGTCGCCGGGCTCGACCGCACCGGCAACGGCGTCCTCGTCGCGATCATCACCGTGCTCACGCTGTGCTTCATCCTCTCGGCGGTGTCGGGTGTCTCCAAGGGGATCCAGTGGCTGTCGAACACCAACATGGTGCTCGCGCTCGTCCTCGCCGTCTTCGTCTTCGTCATCGGGCCGACGGTCTTCATCCTCAACCTCGTGCCGACCGCCGTGGGCAGCTACTTCCAGGACCTCGCGATGATGTCCGCGCGCACCGACGCGGCCGGCGGCGACGCCATGCAGACGTGGCTGTCGGGCTGGACGATCTTCTACTGGGCCTGGTGGGTCTCGTGGACCCCGTTCGTCGGCATGTTCATCGCCCGCATCTCGCGCGGCCGCACGATCCGCCAGTTCGTCACCGGTGTCCTCCTCGTGCCGAGCCTCGTCTCGCTCGTCTGGTTCGCCGTCTTCGGCGGCGCGGGCATCGCCACCCAGCGTGGCGGCACCGACCTCGCCGGCGCCGAGACGCCCGAGGCGACGCTCTTCGGGATGCTCGAGACGATGCCGCTGTCGACGGTCACGTCCATCCTCGTCATGGTCCTCGTCGCGATCTTCTTCGTCTCCGGCGCCGACGCCGCGTCGATCGTCATGGGCACGCTCTCCGAGCGCGGCACCCTCGTGCCGAGCCGCCCGACGGTGATCTTCTGGGGCGCCGCGACCGGTGCCGTCGCCGCGGTGATGCTCCTCGTCGGAGGCGCCGACGCGCTCTCCGGCCTGCAGAACATCACGATCGTCGCCGCCCTGCCCTTCCTCCTCGTCATGGTGGGACTCGCGGTCGCGCTCGTGAAGGACCTGTCGAGCGACCCGCTCGTCGTGCGGCGTGCGTATGCCGTCGCGGCCGTCGAGCAGGCGGTCGTCGCCGGTGTGACCGAGCACGGGGACGACTTCACCCTGACCTTCGAGGAGGCCGCGCCCGGTGAGGGCGTGGGTGAGCTCGTCACCCTGCCCGGCTCCTCGAACGGGTCGAACGGCACCAACGGGTCCACCGGCTCGAACGGTCCGGCCGAGAGGGCCGACGAGGCCGGCGTCGACGACGTCGTCGCGCGACCGACGCCCACGACCTGAGCGTCTGACGCACCCGACTCGCATGGCTCCTAGACTCGGAGCCATGCGAGTCGGTGTCTTCGGTGCGACCGGTCAGGTCGGCAATGTCATGCGCGCCCTCCTCGAGGAGCGCGACTTCCCGGTCGAGCAGATGCGCTACTTCGCGTCCGCCCGGTCGGCCGGCACGACGCTGCCGTGGAAGGACACGCAGGTCACCGTCGAGGACACCGCGACCGCGGACTTCGCCGGGCTCGACATCGCGCTGTTCTCCAACGGCGGGTCGACGTCGAAGGAGTGGGCGCCGCGCGTCGCCGCCGCGGGCGCGACGGTCGTCGACAACTCCTCGGCCTGGCGCAAGGACCCCGAGGTCCCGCTCGTCGTCGCCGAGGTGAACCCCGACGACCTCGACTCGATCCCCAAGGGCATCGTCGCCAACCCCAACTGCACGACGATGGCCGCGATGCCGGTGCTCAAGCCGCTGCACGACGTCGCCGGCCTCGTCCGGCTCCACGTCGCCTCCTACCAGGCGGTCTCCGGCTCGGGCGGCAAGGGCGTCCAGGAGCTCGACGGCCAGCTGCGCGGAGCGTATGCCGCGGGCTCGCCCGCCGACCTCGCGCTCGACGGCCGGGCCGTCGCCGTCCCCGACCCGACCGTGTATGCCGTCCCGGTCGCCTTCAACGTCGTGCCGCTCGCCGGCTCGATCGTCGACGACGGGTCGCTCGAGACCGACGAGGAGCAGAAGCTCCGCAACGAGTCCCGCAAGATCCTGCACGCCCCGGACCTGCGGGTCAGCGGGACGTGCGTGCGCGTGCCCGTCTTCACCGGCCACTCGCTCGCGATCCACGCCGAGTTCTCCGACGACCTCTCGCCCGAGCGCGCCCTCGAGCTGCTCGGCAAGGCGCCCGGCGTCGTCGTCACCGACGTGCCCAACCCGCTCGAGGCGGCTGGCCGCGACGAGGTCTTCGTCGGACGGGTCCGCGTCGATCAGGCAGCCCCTGAGGGCAAGGGCCTCGTGCTCTTCGTCGTCGGTGACAACCTGCGCAAGGGTGCGGCCCTCAACGCCGTGCAGGTCGCCGAGGAGCTCCTCCGACGCCGGTGACCGCGCCGATGCAGGACCGTCGGGCGAGCGCTGCGCGGATGCGTCGCGCCGCCGTGCTGCTGCCGCTGCTCGCCGCCCTGTCGGCCTGCACCTCCGGCTCCTCCGGTCCGTCCGGCACGTCGTCGTCGGGCACCTCGACGGCGGGTGCGGGGGACGCGGGAGGTGGGCGGACGGCATACGCCGTGCCGGACTCGTGCGCGGCCCTGTCGGCTGACGCCGGTGCGACGTTGCCGGGTCCGGCCGTCGCCCCGTGCTGGCGGGACGCCCTCACGGCCCACGGGTCGGTGCGCGCCTGGACGAGCGGACCGCCGGAGATGGAGGCCGAGGTCCAGCTCGCACCGCCGTCCCGGCTGCGAACGACGGCCTCGGACGGTCGCGTGGTCGTCGTCGCCGACGGCTCGGCGTTCTCGCTCGTCGACGGGCGCTGGGTGGCGGGCGTGCTCAACTCCGAGGAGGAGGAGGCGGCGCTCGCCGCGGCGACGGGGGAGTTCGCGACGGTGGCCTTCTCGCCGCAGGGGATGGCGCAGGGCGTGGGGGAGTGCCCGTCGTGGCGGGTCGGTGCCGAGCGCGAGGCCGTCGCCCTGCGCGACGGCCAGGAGCAGCAGGGACTCGTTCGGCTCGACTGCACGGCGCGGTTCGACCTGTCGGGGGCGACGACCTCCGCCGCCACGCTGTGGGTCCGTGAGGACTGGACGCCGGTGCGGCACACCGCGACCCTGTCGATCTCGGGCGTCGCGACCGAGACGGTGCGCGAGTTCGCGGACCACGGGACGGCCTTCGGCATCCCGACGCCGGGCTGACCGGCAGCGGGTCAGAGGTCGGTCATCCAGTGCCGCCACGTCTGGGTGACGTGCATGCCCACGTGCTCGTAGAGCCCGAGGGCGCCGGTGCGTGAGTCGGTGGAGAGCTCGCTGACGGTGGCTCCGTGCTGTCGCGCGCGGGAGAACGCGTCCGCGAGCAGCGCGCGGGCGAGGCCGAGCCCGCGCTGGTCGCGGCGGACCGCGATCGCGTCGACGTAGCCGGTGTCGCCGGCGTGGATCGTGTAGCAGACGCCGACGTCGGTGCCGTCCGGGTCCGTGACGAAGCGGATCTGCCACGGCTGGAAGCCCGGTCGCAGCGGCCCGCGCGGCGCCCAGTCGTCGTAGGTCGCCGGGTCACGGCCCGGCCACTCGCTGAAGGCGTCGTCGATGAGCCGGAAGGCGATCCTGCCGTCCTCGCCGCCCGCGAACTCACGCAGCGAGTAGCCCGTCGGCAGGGGCTGGGGCTCGATCGCGGTGCCCGACGGCAGCTGGAGCACCCACGACGTCCAGCCCTCGCGGTAGCCACGGGCGCGGAAGAAGTCCTCGGCGTTGCTCGGGGAGGGGACCGTCTGCCCGACGAGCGTCGAGCCGCTCGACCGCGCACAGTCCTCGACCCAGTCGGCGAGCCACGTGCCCAGCCCGCGGCCGCGGTGCTCGGGGTGCACGCCGCCGTCCGCCCGGCGGCCCTTGAACACCTCGGCGGCGGCGACGAGCCGGTCGCCGTCCCAGAGGCCGACGCTCTCGGTGGCGAGGTCGAAGCTGCTGCGCGCCCAGTCGCCCTGGATGTCCTCGACCTCGATGGCCGCCGCGCCGGCGTCGACGACCTCGGTCGCGGCGACGAGGTCGCACACCGCCTGCGCGTCGTCGAGGACGTGGGGGCGCGCGACGAGCCCATCGGGGACGGGACGGAGATCCATGGGGTGAGCGTGCCCGAGGGCCCTGCTGGCTGTCATGGGATTTACGGAGGTGGTGGCGCCTCGACAGATGTGAGAGAGTGCTTTCGAGAGAGTTCTCTCATATTGCGGCAGGGACAGGACGAGGCCATGACGAACCCCTACGGCGACATCGAGCTGGGGCCCCGGAGCATGCGGGCCCTGGCCCATCCGGTGCGGCTCGCGATCCTCAGCCGGCTCCAGGGGCACGGCCCCAGCACCGCGACGGCCCTCGCGCCACTCGTCGGGGCGACGCCGTCGGTGACGAGCTGGCACCTTCGCCACCTCGCCCAGCACGGGCTGGTGCGCGACGCCGATGTCGAGTCCGACGGGCGCCAGCGGTGGTGGGAGGCCGCAGGGACGGGCATCCGCTTCACACCGTCGGGAGCCGGCGAGGAGCAGGCGGCGGCGGCGTTGTTGTCGCGGGTGATGTTCGAGCAGGCCGCAGGGCTCCCCGAGCAGTGGGTGCGCGACACCGAGCCGCTGCTCGAGCCCGAGTGGAGGCGCTCGGCCGGTCTGTCGAACACGACCGTGGTCATCACCGCCGACGAGCTGGCCGAGGTCGAGGCCGCGGTCGAGGAGCTGCTCGCGCCCTACGTGCTGCGAAAGGCCCGGGGCGAGGCCGAGGAGGGCGCCCGCAGGGTCCGGCTGCTCCGCTACGTCCTGCCCAGCGCCCCCGCCGCCACCGACAGCGATGCCGACGGACCCGGCAAGGAACCCGGCGACGAACCCGGCGACGCGACATGAGCACGCCGACGTCCTCGAGCATCGAGGACCCGCCGGCCCCGTTGTGGCGGGACCGGCGGTTCGCGACCTACTGGGCCGGGCAGGGCATCTCGCAGGTCGGCGACCGCATCACCGAGCTCGCGATCCCGTTCCTCGCCGTGACGACGCTGCACGCCAGCGCGCCGACGGTCGGACTCCTCACTGCCGCCGTCTGGGCGCCGAACATCCTCTCGCTCCTCATCGGCTCATGGGTCGACCACCGGACGCGCAAGCGCCGGTTGCTCGTCGTCGCCGACCTCCTGCGCGCCGCCGTGCTCCTCACCCTGCCGGTCGCCCACTGGCTGGGTGCGGTGACCCTCGGGCAGCTCTTCGCGGTGGCGGTCGTCGCAGGGCTGGGGCAGGTGCTCTACCAGACGGCCTACCCGAGCTTCTTCGTCTCGCTCGTGCGCCGCGACCAGTTCGTCGAGGCCAACGGGCTGCTCAGCTCCACACGGTCGGTCTCCTTCGTCGGCGGGCCCGCGCTGGCGGGCGGGCTGATCCAGGCGCTCACCGCACCTGTCGCCCTCGTCGTCGACGCGCTCTCGTTCCTCGCCTCGGCCGTCCTCATCAGCCGGGTCAAGGTCGAGGACCGGCCCGTCGAGCCGAGTGGCGAGAGCCTCCTCCGCCGAGCCCGCGAGGGGATGCGGCTCGTGCTCAGGCACCGCTACCTGCGCGCCTCGTTGGCGTGCGTCTCGACGATCAACTTCTTCAACTTCGTCGCCGCCGCACTGCTCATCCTCTTCGCGAGCCGGGAGCTCGAGCTCTCCGCCGGTGCGATCGGCCTCACCCTCGGCATCGGCGCCAGCGGCGGCGTGCTCGGTGCCGTGCTCGCCGGTCGCGTCACGCGGCGGCTCGGGGTGGGACGGACGATCTGCGTCGGCGCCGTGCTCTTCAGCGCCCCCCTCGCCCTCCTGCCGCTCGCCGGCGGCCCGATGTGGATGCGGATGGGTGTCCTCGGGCTCGTCGAGTTCGTCTGCGGGTTCGGCGTCATGCTCCTCGACGTCCCGCTCAACGCGCTCCAGACGGCGGTGACTCCCGATGCGGTGCGCAGCCGAGTGGTCGGCGCGTTCTCCACGGTCAACTACGGAATCCGGCCCCTCGGGGCGGTGCTCGGCGGCCTGCTCGGCGAATGGGTCGGCATCGGCCCGACGATGGTCGTCGCCGCCGCGGGCGGCACCCTGTCGGTCCTCTGGCTCCTCGGGTCACCCATCCCGGGCACGCGCACCATCGAGGAGCTCGACGACCGGCTCCCGGACCCGGCGGCGCCGGGCACCTGAGCGCACGTAGGGTCGCCCCGTGACACGCCGCACCGCCCTCGTCCGCCGTCCCGGTCCACGCCTCGCCGACGGGCTCGTCACCCACCTCGAGCGCTCACCCGTCGACCTCGACCTCGCGATGGAGCAGTGGGAGGCGTATGTCGGGTGCCTGCGGTCCGCGGGCTGGGAGACCGTCGAGGTCCCCGCGGCCGACGACTGCCCCGACGCGGTCTTCATCGAGGACGCCGTCGTCGTCGCCGGCGACCTGGCCGTCCTGACGAATCCCGGTGCAGCAGAGCGCAAGCCGGAGGTCGCCGCGGTGGAGGGCGTCGTCCGCGACCTCGGCTACCGCGTCGAGCGGATCGCCGACCCGGGCACGCTCGACGGCGGCGACGTCCTCAAGGTCGGCGAGACGGCATACGTGGGTCTCGGCGGTCGGACGAACGGTGCTGGGATCCAGCAGCTGGCGGGCCACCTCGCCACCGTGGGCATGCGCACCCAGGCGGTCACCGTCGAGCGCGCACTGCACCTCAAGTCCGCGGTGACCGCGCTGCCCGACGGCACCGTCATCGGCTGGGACCCGGTCGTCGACTGGCCCGGCGCCTTCCCGGCGTACGAGGGGATGCCGGAGGAGGGTGGCGCGCACGTCGTGCTGCTCGACGAGTCGACCGTCCTCATGGCGGCCAGCGCGCCGCGGACGGCCGACCTCCTGAGCGGCCGCGGGCTCGAGGTCGTCACCGTCGACATCAGCGAGTTCGAGAAGCTCGAGGGCTGCGTCACCTGCCTCTCGGTCCGCTGCCGTGGGTGACCACAGTGCGGACCGCACGGACCGCCGAGGTGGGCGGACGGCATACTCTGGTCTCGTGCGTTCCACGCGACTCCTCCTTCTCTGCCGCGGCGAGGCCTGAATCGGCCCTCCTCGTCGCGGAGCTCGCTGTGCCCGGCTGAGCACCCTTGACGAGTAGGAAGCAGAGACGATGATCCACCCGCAGCAGACCTCGGGGATGCCGGCGACGAAGTACGTGCCGTTCCAGGAGCAGATCGCGGTCCACCTGCCGGACCGCACGTGGCCCGACCAGGTGATGAGCAAGGCGCCGCGATGGTGCGCGGTCGACCTGCGCGACGGCAACCAGGCGCTCATCGACCCGATGGACGCCGAGCGCAAGATGCGGATGTTCAAGCTCCTCGTCAAGATGGGCTACAAGGAGATCGAGGTCGGCTTCCCGAGCGCGAGCCAGACCGACTTCGACTTCTGCCGCGAGCTCATCGACGGCGGGCACATCCCCGACGACGTGACGATCCAGGTCCTCACGCAGTGCCGCGACCACCTCGTCGAGCGGACCTTCGACGCGATCCGCGGCAGCAAGCAGGCGATCGTCCACTTCTACAACTCGACGTCGGTGCTCCAGCGGCGGGTCGTCTTCGACCTGCCCGAGGAGGGCATCATCGACATCGCGCTGCAGGGCGCGCGGCTGTGCAAGAAGCTCGAGGAGACGATCCCGGAGACGACGGTCTACTACGAGTACTCGCCCGAGTCCTACACCGGCACCGAGCTCGAGTTCGCCGTCCGGGTCTGCAACGAGGTCATCGCCGTCATCGACCCGACGCCGGACCACAAGATGATCGTCAACCTGCCGGCGACGGTCGAGATGGCCACGCCCAACGTCTACGCCGACTCGATCGAGTGGATGATCCGCCACCTCGACCGGCGGGAGTCGGTCGTCGTCAGCCTGCACCCGCACAACGACCGCGGTGAGGGCGTCGCGGCGGCCGAGCTCGGCTACCTCGCCGGCGCCGACCGCATCGAGGGCTGCCTCTTCGGCAATGGGGAGCGCACCGGCAACGTCTGCCTGGTCACCCTCGGCATGAACCTCTACAGCCAGGGCATCGACCCGCAGGTCGACTTCTCCGACATGGCCGAGATCCGGCGCACCGTCGAGTACTGCAACCAGCTGCCCGTCCACGAACGGCACCCGTGGGGCGGCGACCTCGTCTACACGGCCTTCTCCGGCTCCCACCAGGACGCCATCAAGAAGGGCTTCGAGGACATGGAGCGCCGCGGCCGCGCCGCCGGCAAGACCGTCGACGAGCTCGACTGGGGCGTGCCCTACCTCCCGATCGACCCGCACGACATCGGCCGGTCCTACGAGGCGGTCGTCCGCGTCAACAGCCAGTCGGGCAAGGGCGGCTCGGCCTACCTGCTCAAGGCCGAGCACGGCCTCGACCTGCCGCGCCGGCTCCAGGTGGAGTTCAGCCAGGTCGTCCAGCGCCGGGCCGACGAGCAGGGCGGGGAGGTCACGGCCAAGGAGCTGTGGTCGATCTTCCGCGACGAGTACCTCCCGGCCAAGCCCGGCAAGCGCAACGACTGGGGTCGGTTCACCCCGGTGAGCCACACCCTCGTCAGCGCGGGCGACGGCCGCGACCACATCACCGCGGTCATGCTCGACCACGGCCAGGAGATCACCGTCGACGGCTTCGGCAACGGCCCGATCGCTGCCTTCATCGACGCCCTGTCGTCGGTCGGCGTCGACGTCCGGGTCCTCGACTACTCCGAGCACGCGCTGTCCTCCGGTGGTGACGCGAAGGCCGCGGCCTACGTCGAGTGTGCCGTCGGTGACCGCGTCCTGTGGGGCGTCGGCATGCACTCCTCCATCGTGCGCGCCTCGCTCACGGCGGTGCTGTCGGCCGTCAACCGCGCCGAGCGCGACGCCGCCGCCTGAGGCCCGGCGGCCGACGCCGCGCGACCGGAGGAAAGGTTCGGGGTCCGGAGGGAAATGTTCCCTCCGGACCTCGAACCTTCCCTCATGGGGAGGAGAAGCAGGTATGCCGTCCGCTCACCCCACGGTGACGGTGGCCTCCCGCGTGACGCCGTTGACCGTGACGCTCAGCGAGCCGGTGCCGGCGCGCAGGCCGGTGAGCCGCCCGGTTGCCGGGTCGTAGGACGCGACCGCGCTGCCGGGAGGAGTCCCTGGACCGACGTGCACCCCTGAGCCGCTCCACGCCGCACTCACCGGGTAGGCGAGCGGGAAGGACCGGGTGCCCTGGGTGACCGTCGTCGTCACGGAAACCGTCGCACCAACTGCGAGAGCCGGCACCGAGACCGCGAGCGAGTCGACGTGCGGGCGGACCTGGACCCGTGCCCACGGGTGCGGCCCGGGGCGAGTGGGGTCCACGCGGAAGAGCTGCGGTGCCGGCGTGCGGGTCGCCTCGGGGTCGATGCGCACCGTCGTCCAGCCCGAGAACCCGCCCTCGGCGGGCGAGGTCGACGGGGCCTTGCCGGAGTTGCCGTTGACGACGTAGGGGACGGCGTCCACCCGGCCCGCAGAGAAGGCGCCGACGTGGCCGCCGACGAAGAGCGCGCCCTTGCCGGTCGACATCCTGAAGTCGGAGAGCCAGTGCTCGACCGTCTCGGCCTCGACCCGGTCGGTCATCTGCGAGCCCTTGACCGGGCTGGGGTCGCGCGGTGGGTGGTGCCACCCGACGACGACACCGTGGACGGAGTCGTTCGCCTCCGCGTCGTCGAGCGCAGTGCGGAGCATCTGCCACTGGTCGAACCCGCCCCCGCGCAGGGTGCCGGTGGAGGAGTCGAGGAGGACGAACCGCGTGCCCTTGTGCACGAAGCTGTGGTGGGTCTCGCCGAAGACGGCGCTGAAGCTGCTCGTCGACCCGGGCCCGTAGATCTCGTGGTTGCCGGGCAGGTAGTACCAGCGCAGCCCCTTGGCGGTGAGCTCCTCGTCGATGACCTTCTTGGCCAGGGCGAAGTCGGCCGGGTAACCGGTGTCGACGAGGTCGCCGGTGATGACGACGAAGTCAGGGCGGCTCGCGACGATCTCGCGCATCGTGCGGCGGACGGCCGGCACGAGCGACTGGTTGTCCGCGGTGAACTGCCCGTCCGACATCACGGCATACGTGAACTGCTCACCGGTGGTGCTCAGCGCGGTGTGCTGATGGACGACAGGATCCTGGACGAGCGGCGCCTTGGGGGCGGTGACGGGCGGTGCGGTCTTGACCATGAGGTCGTCGAAGACGACCGAGCCGGTGTAGGAGCGGGACGCGCCGACCTCGATCGTCGCGACGAAGTTGAGCGTGATGGGCCCGGGCAGGGTCTGTGGCACGGGCACCTCCATGTACTTCCAGCCGGTCCACGTGATGTAGGGCCCGTAGAGCGAGGCCGCCTTGCCCTCGCCGTCGCTGATGCCGAACGAGGTCCAGGCGCCCTTGCCGTCGCCGAGCACCCACACGCCGAGGGCGAGCGGCTGGCCCTGCGTGATCGTGATGGGCGTCGGCGGACGGGCGTAGCCGACGCGGGTCGCGGTGGACCTCGTGAAGTCGTAGCTCATCCGCAGCCCGGTGGCGTCCTCGCGGCCGGCTGCGGGCTCGACCGAGCCGGCCGCGCGCGCCTGGGTGAAGCGCCACGCCGCGGCGTCGTCGAAGTTCGCCAGCGTCGAGCTCACCGAGCCGATGGCGACCGGCACGTGGGTCGTCACGCCGCCCGCCGTGGCCGTGACGACGAGGGCGCCGGTGGTCACGCCCTGCTTGGCGCGGACGGTGAAGTCGACGCCGTTGCCGGTGACCTCGACGAGCGATCGGTCGTAGTCGAGCGTGACGTCACCGCTCTCGAGCGGTGTCTCGAAGCCGTTGGCGTCGGCCCCGACGACGCGGAACGTCGCGGGCTGGGCAGGGTCGAGGATGGAGACCTTGTCGACGCTCGGCCTCGTCCGCTGCAGCGCACCCAGCACCGTGAGGTCGAGGTCCTCCTTGACGCCGCCGATCTGCGCGGTGGCGACGACCGCCCCGGAGGCCGCGGCGCGCAGCAGCCCGGTGGACCTCACCGTCGCGCCGTTCGTCGCACGGTATGCCGGCTGCGCGTCGACCGGTGCGTAGGTCTCGTCGTGGCCGAGGCCGGTCAGCTGCCGGGTGAGCCCGGGGAAGACGCGGCGGAGCTGCTCGTTCTCCTCGTCCGAGGTCGTGACGAGTCTCAGGCCCCGGACCTCGCCGGACCCGCCGTCGGCGACGAGGCCGATGCCGTCGGGGACGGAGCGGAGATAGCCGTCGGAGGGCTGGTTCTCGACGTCGAGGTCGGTCTCGCCGGCCTCGCGGGCGAGCAGCGTGGAGGAGCCGCCGCCGTCGAGGTTGATGCCGTCGTCGGCGCCGACCTCCTTGAGGAAGGCGCCGGTCTCGGCATAGGTCATGCCGCGCGAGTCGGCCATCCGGCCGTCGACGGTGAGGAGGAACATCGTCGAGCCGTCGGCGTCGAAGCCGACCGCAGTCCGCGGGTGGATCGCCTTGTCGGTCTGCGGAAGGACGGCTCCGTCGCGCAGCAGCATCGTGTTGCCCGAGATCGCCATCGCGAGGTTGGCCCCGTCGTTGCGCAGGGCGTACTCGAGGCCGACGCGGTCGCCGACCTTGACCGCTGCGAGGCGCTCGGCGCCCTCGCCGCGACCGACGATCGCGACCTGTCCGTCGGCGAGCTGACCCTGGCCGGCCGTCGTCGCCACAGACTCCACGACGCCGTCGCGGGTGAGGACCTCGCGCACGGCCGTGGCTCCGCCCGTGACGCGGGTGCGGGTGTAGGCACCCCACTGCGAGGTGAACGCGGTGATGCCGCCGGCGGGGATGGCGAACTGGTTGAGCCCGTCGAGCTTGACCGGTCCGCTCGGAAGGGTGACCGTGCCCTCGAGGAACATCGACGTGATCCGGCCGATGTTGTCGGCGCCGACACCGACGGCGAGGTTGTGTCCCGGGTTGGGTCCCTTGACGACGGTGCCGTCGAGCCTCTTGGCCCCGCCCTGGGGAGCGCCCGAGTTGTTGATGTCGAAGTAGTCGCCGTTGACCGCGGCGACGACGCGTCGTGGGTCCGCCTGCTCGGTGAGGGGGCTCGTCGACGCCACGGTCCCGTTGTTGATGTAGTCGGGCTTGACCGACCCCGCAGCGAGGTCGACCTCGAGCAGGTCGCCGCGCATGAAGCCGCCGGCGTCGAGCCACTCGAAGGAGCGCAGGCTCACTGCCGGTGCGACCGGGCGGGTCACGTCCCGCAGCCACAGCCGGCCGTCCGTCTGCACCGCCGAGGGCGCGAGGACCCGCGGCTCGGTCGTGTCGGACGAACCGGCGGGCACCCGTCCGGCGCCGGGGTCGACGGCGGAGGTCACCGGCGCCAGCCCGTCGGCCCCCGGGTCGCCCGGACTGGCGCTCGCGGTCGGTGCCGAGAGGACGAGGGGCAGCACGGCGAGGGAGGCGACGAGGACGGTGCGCGCACGAGGGCGTGGAAGGGAGGACATGGCCCCGATCCCACCCGACCCCGATGACGTAGGAACAATCTTGCGGCCAACGTTGAGCAAACGTGACTTGTTCACATGACGAGGATGGCACGACCCGGAGCGGCGCGCTCGTCGAGCGGATCCGGGGTCCCCGGACCGAGGGTCAGCGGATGCCGCGGGGCCTGAACTGGATCGAGACCCGGGGCCCGACGGGCTTGCTCGTCTTGGGGATCGCGTGGTCCCACGTGCGCTGGCACGAGCCGCCCATGACGACGAGGTCGCCGTGCCCGAGTGAGAAGCCGATCGAGGCACCGCCACCGCGGGGCCGGAGCATGAGTGAGCGGGCCGAGCCGACCGAGAGGATCGCGACCATCGTGTCCATGTCGCGGGCCCGGCCGATCCGGTCGCCATGCCACGCGACCGAGTCGCGGCCGTCGCGGTAGAGGCACATGCCGGCGGAGACGAAGGGCTCACCCAGCTCGCCGGCATACCTGTGCGACAACGCATCTCGCGCCTGCGCGAGGACGGGGTGGGGGAGAGGCTCGCCCTCCTCGTAGAACTTGAGGAGGCGGGGGACGTCGACGACGCGTTCGTACATCTCCCGTCGCTCGGCCTTCCACGGGACGTCGTGGTGGAGGGCGTCGAAGAGCAGGTCGGCGCCGGCCAGCCACGCCGGCTGGTAGTCCACCCAGGCGCCGCGGTCGAGCACGGTGCGCGTCGGCGCCACCGGGCCGAGCTCGATGGAGTCCCCGGTGTCGAAGAGCGAGTGCTGCAGGACCGCGTCCATGCCATCGAGACTAGCGCAGATCGAACACGTGTTCTAGTCTCGTCGGCAAGGGTGTGGCGTCAGATCGTCAGCGCGGCCCAGGTGCGCGGACCGATGACACCGTCGGCGACGAGCCCGCGGCTCGTCTGGAACGCCTTGGTGCGTGAGAGCGTGGCTGCGCCGAAGACGCCGTCGGCGGTGAGTGAGTAGCCGCATGCCCTGAGCGCCTTCTGCGCGGCGACGACCGCCCGCCCGGTCGAGCCGTTCTGCACGGTGAGGACGAGTGCGGCCCACGTCTTCGGACCGACGATCCCGTCGGCGTGGAGGCCACGCGAGGACTGGAACGCCCTGACCTTGCTCGCGGTCACCGACCCGAAGACGCCGTCGACGGTGAGGGACTGGCCGCGGGCGCGCAGCAGGTGCTGGATCACGGTCACCCGGAAGCCGGTGGCACCGGAGCGCACCGTCGACCACGAGATGGTCGGGGCGGGGGCGGGCGACCCACCGATCTTCGCAACGAGTGGCGCGATCCTCGCGTCGCCTGGGCGAACGTTGATCTCGAAGTGCATCTCGTCCTTGCGCCCGGAGTAGTCACCGCCCCAGCGCACGACACCGTTGCAGGAGCTGAGGATCGCGCGGATCCGGCTCACCTGGGTCGCGCTGAACGTTCCCGACGCACCGAGCGGGTGCCGCGGGGCGTTGACGTCGATCGCGGTGCCGGACGCGTGGTTCGACAGGCTCGTGCTGCCGGAGATGGCGCGGTAGTTGTAACCCCAGTTGCCGGGAGTCACGAGGGCCTCGACCTCGTTGTGGAAGCGGCGGGCGACGTAGCCGAGGATCGTGTGGACCTGCCCTCCGCGCACCCCCGACGGGAAGGCGTGGCCCGCGACCGTCAGCCCCGTGATGCCGATCGCGCTGGGGCTGCTGCTCGCCGGCCAGCCGTTCTGCGACGTGGCCGCCTGCGCGGCGCCGGCACCCGCGACGACGAGGCCGCCGCCGAGCAGGAGCCCACCGGCGCCTCGCACGAGTGCCCGCCTCCCCACGTCGTGCGTCTCCGCGAACGCCTCGTCCGGCCCTGGCTGGTGGTGCTGATCGCACATGGTCTGTCCCCTCGCTCGCGTGTCGGTCGGCTGCTGCCGGACCCGAACCTAGGAGCGGGAGCGCCACGCGTACATGGGGAGGGCTACCCCTCACCTCCGGTGGCGGGAGTGCCCGAAGAGGGGTATGCCGTGCCGCCACCGGGTGCGTAGGCGAACCAGCCGAACTCCTCGTCGCCGGCGTCGGGCAGGGGCCAGAGCTCACGCGCCCGCGACGCGGCCTCGCGCACGACGGCGAGGTCGAGCGTCGCGTAGGTCTCCGGAATCCCCAGCGCCTCCCAGGCGAGGACGACCTCGGCGTCACCGTCGGGCATCGGTGAGATCCACCACGACTGGCCGACCCGCAGCTCACCGGAGGCGCCGCCGTGCTGGACGAACATCGGCTCGGTCAGGGTGCTCGGCGCATCCGGTGGCAGGCCGGGCGACGTGCCGGGCTCGCCCGCGCCCAGCTTGGTGCCGTCCTCGAGGAGCAGGCCGACCCGGGGCTCCTCGGACATGCCGTAGGCGCCGTACGCACGCGCAGCCGACTCGGGGTGGACCCACGCCTCGGTCTCGACGAGCATCCCGCGGTCGAAGACCCGGATTTCCGCCACCCGCATCACGACGAGGTCGGTCTCCACGACGTCGAGGTTCAGCGCGACGACCGCCGGCACGACGTTGATCGGCGGCATCCACGGGTGGTTGACGAACCGCCCGGGCTCCCCGGGCTCGTCGACCGGAGGACGTGGCGGCTCGAAGAAGGGCGCGCGGTCGCTCATGGCGACACCGTAGGTCCTGGGGCGGCACGGCATACGGGGATTGTCGGAGGCTCGGGAGACAATGGGGCGTGCCGCTCTACCGTGACCAGGGGATCGTCCTGCGCACCCACAAGCTGGGTGAGGCGGACCGCATCATCACGGTCCTCACGCGCAGCCTCGGCAAGGTCCGCACCGTCGGCAAGGGCGTTCGCCGCACCAAGTCGCGCTTCGGCGCCCGGCTCGAACCGGGGATGCTCGTCGACCTCCAGTGCTACGAGGGGCGCAACCTCGACACCGTGACGCAGGCCGAGACGCTCGAGTCGTGGGGCGACGTCTGCGCCCGCGACTACGACGCGTGGACCGCGGCCAACGCCGTCCTCGAGACGTGCGACCGCCTCACCGAGGAGCGCGAGCCGGCGCTCCAGCAGTACCTGTTGGTGACGGGTGCGATGCGCTCGCTCGCCGGCAAGGAGCACGACCCCAACCTCGTCCTCGACGCCTACCTCCTGCGCGCGCTCGCGGTCGCGGGCTGGGCGCCGAGCTTCCACGACTGCGCCAAGTGCGGCGCCGAGGGTCCGCACCGCGCGTTCCACGTCGTCTCCGGTGGCGCCGTCTGCTCCGTATGCCGTCCGCCCGGCTCGAGTGCCCCCGCGCCGGAGACGCTCCGGTTGCTCGCGGCGCTCCTCGCCGGCGACTGGATGATCGCCGACTCATCCGACGTGCGGCACCGACGTGAGGGCAGTGGTCTGACGACGGCGTTCCTGCAGTGGCACCTCGAACGCGGGGTGCGCTCGCTCCGTATGGTGGAGCGGTGACGAGCCGCCCCTTCCCGCACCCGAGCGGCGCCCAGCCCCCGTCCCTCCCGGCGCAGCAGGTTCCCGGTCACGTCGCCATCGTCATGGACGGCAACGGCCGCTGGGCCAACCAGCGCGGGCTGCCGCGCACCAAGGGGCACGAGGCGGGCGAGGGCGCGCTGCTCGACGTCGTCGCCGGCGCGATCGAGGCGGACGTGACGCACCTGTCGGCCTATGCGTTCTCGACGGAGAACTGGCGGCGCTCGCCCGAGGAGGTCCGCTTCCTCATGGGCTTCAACCGCGACGTCATCCGCCGCCGCCGCGACCAGCTCCACGAGTGGGGCGTGCGGATGCGCTGGGTCGGTCGGCGCCCGCGGCTGTGGAGCTCGGTCATCAAGGAGCTCGAGGTCGCCCAGGAGCTCACCCGGCACAACACCGGTCTCACCCTCTACTTCTGCGTCAACTACGGCGGGCGGGCCGAGCTCGGCGACGCCGCCCGGGCTCTGGCAGAGGACGTCGCGACGGGACGGCTCAAGCCGAGGAACGTCGACGAGAAGGCGCTCGCGCGCTACCTGCCCGAGCCCGACATGCCCGACGTCGACCTCTTCGTCCGGAGCTCGGGGGAGCAGCGGACGAGCAACTTCCTGCTGTGGCAGAGCGCCTACGCCGAGATGGTCTTCCTCGACACGCTCTGGCCCGACTTCGACCGCCGCGACCTGTGGCGGGCGATCGAGATCTACGCCGACCGCGACCGTCGCTACGGCGGCGCCGTCGACGCGGCCGCACCGGGCGCTGCGACAGCGGACGCGGACCCGACCGAGTCGAGGTAGCACGACACGCCGCGACGCCAGCTCGGGATCGGCAGGTCGTGCTACCTCGACCTGCCCAGCGCCCAGTGGGGTGTGCGTCAGTGGGAGGTGCAGGTCCCGAACAGCTCGATGGTGTGGGTGACGTCGCTGAACCCGTTCTGGCGAGCGACCTCGGTCGCCCACTTCTCGACCGCCGGTCCCTCGACCTCGACGGTGCGGCCGCACTCGCGGCACACGAGGTGGTGGTGGTGTGCGTCGGTGCCGCACGAGCGGTAGACGCTCTCGCCGTCGTCGGTGCGCAGGACGTCGACGTCGCCGTCGGCCGCCATGGCCTGGAGGTTGCGGTAGACCGTCGCGAGCCCGACCGACTCGCCGCGCTCCTGGAGCCGCGCGTGGAGGTCCTGGGCCGAGAGGAACTCGGTCGTCGTCGACATGAGGTCGGCCAGGGCCGCCCGCTGCCGCGTCGGCCGGCGTGCAGCGGTCCCGGACGTGGTCTCGGTGTGCGCGGGGCTCATCGCGCGACCTCCTCGTGCTCGTCGTGTGGGTCGTGCTCGTCGTGCCGGCCGTGGGGCTCGTGCTCGTCGTAGTGGTCGCGGTGGGGCGCGTGCCGGTGTCCGTCGTGGAGGTAGTCGACGTGGTCGTCGTGCGGGATCGCCGGGTGACCGCACGCGGGTCCGTGCTCGTGGTCGTGCCGCTCGGCCCGCTCGTGCGCGGCCCGCCGGGCCCGGGCCACGGCCCCGGAGACGACGCTCACGACGAGGAACGCCCCGATGGCGAGCAGCACGATCGTCCCGCCGGACGGGGTCTCGGCATAGAACGAGGTGACGACCCCGCCGACGCTCGCGAGCACCCCGAGCAGCGACGCCCACAGCAGGCTGCTGCGGAAGCTGCGCGAGACGAGCTGGGCCGTCGCGTTGGGGATGATCATGAGCGCGGTGATGAGCAGGAGCCCGACGACCCGCATCGAGACGACGACGGTCACGGCCGTGAGTACCGACAGCGCGATGTTGTAGCCCATGACGGGCAGGCCGACGGCGCGGGCGAACTCCTCGTCGTTGGCGACCGCGAAGAAGCGCTGCCGCAGCACCCACGTCACCGTGACGACGACGACGGCGAGCGCGGCGAAGACGACGATGTCGCTCGTGCTCGTCGTGAGGATGGCGCCGAAGAGGTAGCCGGTGAGGTTGGCGGGTGAGGTCGCGCTCGACTTCGAGATGAGGACGACACCGAGCGCGATGCCGCCGTAGAACATCACGGCGAGCGCGATGTCACCGCTCGTGCGGCCGGCGGCCCGGATGAGCTCCACCCCGACGGCCGCGGCGACCGCGGCGACGAGGGCGGTGAGGACCGGCATCGAGCCCGTGAGGATGCCGACGGCGACACCGGCGAGGGCCACGTGCCCGATGCCGTCGCCGATGAGCGACATCCGGCGCTGGACGAGGAAGGCGCCGACGAGGGGCGCGGCGAGCCCGACGAGGACTGCGGCGACGAGCGCCTGGCGCATGAAGTCGAGGGCGAGCAGGTCGCTCACGGCTGGACCTCCCTCGGTGGCAGCGGGTCGGTGAGGATCGCCCCGATGCCCGGGGCGGGGTGGTCGTGGGACGGCGACTCGTGGTGGTGGTGGCCGTCGCCGAGCTCGTGGCCGCGGTGCCCCCGGGCGTAGGCGCCGGGGCTGCCGTCGAAGTCGACGTGCCCGCCGTCCATGCAGACGATGCGGGTGACGACGTCGCGCAGCGCGGCGAGCTCGTGGGTGACGACGAGCATCGAGGTGCCGCGCGCGGCGAGCCGGCCGAGCACCTCCGCGAGCACCCGCTGGTTGTCGATGTCCACTCCTGCGGTGGGCTCGTCCATGACGAGCACCTCCGGCCGGGCGACGAGTGCCCTGGCGATGAGGACACGGCGCTGCTGGCCGCCGCTCAGGGCGGCGACGTCCTCGCGCTCGCGGTCGCGCAGGCCGACGGCGTCGAGGGCCTCGTCGACGAGCCGGGCGTCCTCCGCGCCGGACGGACGCCACCAGGGGCGCAGCGGCAGCCGGCCGATCTCGACGACCTCGCGCACGGTCGCGCGCACCGACGTCGAGAGCGAGTGCCGCTGCGGGACGTAGCCGATGCGCGGACGCTCCCGGAACCGGTCGAGCGGTGTCCCGAAGAGGGTCACCTCGCCACCGAGGTGCTCGGAGAGGCCGAGCAGGCCCTTGACGAGCGTCGTCTTGCCCGAGCCGTTCGGGCCGAGGAGCGCGATGACCTCGCCGGCTCCCTGCTCGAGCGAGACGCCGTCCACCACCTTGCGGTCGGCGTAGCCGAAGGAGGCCGACCGCAGGGAGATGAGGGCGCCGTCGGTCATCGGCAGCCCTGGCCCTTCTTGAGCGTGGCGAGGTTGGAGCGCATGACCTCAAGGTAGTTGCTGCCCGCCGAGGCGTCGGTGAGCCCTTCGATCGGGTCGAGGACGGCCACGGTCGCGCCCGTCTCCCGGGCGATCGTGTCGGCGAGGTCACGGCCGACGAGGGTCTCGGCATAGATCGTGCTCACCTGGTGCTCGCGCACGTGCTCGACGATCTCCTTCATGGCGGCAGCGTTGGGCTCGGCGTCGGGAGAGAGGCCGGCGATGCCGGACTGGTGGAAGTCGTAGCGGTCGGCGAGGTAGGCGAACGCGACGTGACCGGTGACGAGGTCGCGGTTGGCGCAGCTCGCCAGGCCCGTCCGGAACTCCTCGTCGAGCGTGGTCAGCTCCGCGACGAACGCGTCCGCGTTCTGCCCGTATGCCGTGGCGCCGGCCGGGTCGACCTCGGACAGCCTGTCGGCGATCGCCTTCGCGGCCTTGGCGTAGCGGGTGGGGTCGAGCCAGAAGTGCGGGTCCACCGCACCCCCGGCCGGGCTCGGCTCGTCGGCGTGCTCCTCGCCGCCGTGGTCGTGCCCGTCCTCGGTCGCCTCGATGGAGAGGTCGACCGCGGTGGAGAGGTCGAGCGCCTTGTCGCCGTCGACCCTCTCGACGGCCTCGTCGACGGCCGGCTGGAAGCCCTTCTCGACGACGACGAGGTCGGCCTGCGCGAGACCGGCGACGTTCTTCGGCGTCAGCTCGACGTCGTGCGGCTCCGCGCCCGGCTTGGTGAGGTTCGCGACGCTGACGCGGTCCCCGCCGACGCGCTCCACGGCATACGCGAGGGGGTAGAAGGCGGCGGTGACGGCGACCGTGGCGTCTGAGCCGGAGGGCCCCGAGGCGTCGGCGCTCGATCCCGAACCGCAGCCGGTCAGGGCGAGCAGGCCGAGGAGAGGCAGGGCGGCGAGGGGTCGCTTCATGACAATCATTCTCAACTCAGATGAGAATGATTGTCAAACACGCTCGACTGATGGCCAGTTCCAGCGCCGGTACCGGCGCTGGAACTGGCAATCAGTCGGTGGTCGCCGTCAGCGGGGGACCGCCTGCGTGACCGTGATGGCGACAGCGATGGCGACGACGGCGATCCGCATGAGCCGCTCGGGTGCGGTGAGCCGCGGCCAGCCGAGGACGAGCAGCCACGCGAGGAAGAGCGTGACGAGCGCGAGGAGGACCCAGCCCCAGCCGGGGATGAGCGCACCGGCGACCATGAGGCCGAGGATGACGAGGAAGGGGACGGCGCGGGGGAGCGAGGCGATCGTCCGCAGGGCGGGCGCGCTCGCGTTCTCGAGGGACTCGCGAAGGCTGGGCACGAGCGCAGAGCCTACGGGAGCGGCCCGGCGCGGAGGCCGCGTGCCCGGCGACCGCCGTCGCCCAAACCGGTGCGGGAACGCTTCCTCGCGGACCGTATCCTTGCGCGCATGGCCAAGGAGACCTCCACCGTCGATACCGTCGTCAACCTCTGCAAGCGGCGAGGTTTCGTCTTCCCCAGCGGTGAGATCTACGGCGGCACCCGCTCGGCCTGGGACTACGGGCCGCTCGGCGTCGAGCTCAAGGAGAACATCCGCCGGCAGTGGTGGAAGTCGATGGTCATCGGCCGCGACGACGTCGTCGGGATCGACTCCTCGATCATCCTGCCCCGCGACACGTGGGTCGCCTCGGGTCACGTCGGCACGTTCACCGACCCCCTCACCGAGTGCCTCAGCTGCCACAAGCGCTTCCGCGTCGACCACATGCAGGAGGCCATCGCGGCCAAGGCCAACGCGAAGAAGAACGCCGACAAGGACGACGTCGACCCCGACTCGATCCCGCTGACCGAGATCGCCTGCCCGAACTGCGGCACCCGCGGCCAGTGGACCGAGGCCCGCGAGTTCAACATGATGCTCAAGACCCACCTCGGCGTCATCGAGGACGAGTCGGGCCTGCACTACCTGCGGCCCGAGACCGCGCAGGGCATCTTCGTCAACTTCCTCAACGTCATGCAGACGTCGCGCAAGAAGCCGCCGTTCGGCATCGCCCAGACCGGCAAGAGCTTCCGCAACGAGATCACGCCGGGCAACTTCATCTTCCGCACGCGTGAGTTCGAGCAGATGGAGATGGAGTTCTTCGTCAAGCCGGGCGACGACGACGAGTGGTTCCAGTACTGGATCGACGAGCGCACCCGCTGGTACACCGACCTCGGCATCCGCCCCGAGAACCTGCGCCACTACGAGCACCCGGCCGACAAGCTGTCGCACTACTCCAAGCGCACCGTCGACATCGAGTACCGCTTCAACTTCGCCGGCAGCGAGTGGGGCGAGCTCGAGGGCATCGCCAACCGCACGGACTTCGACCTGTCGACGCACTCGAAGCACTCCGGCACCGACCTCGTCTACTTCGATCAGACGAGCGGCGAGCGCTACACCCCCTACGTCATCGAGCCCGCGGCCGGTCTCTCGCGCAGCCTCATGACCTTCCTCGTCGACGCCTACGCCGAGGACGAGGCACCCAACACCAAGGGCGGCGTCGACAAGCGCGTCGTGCTCCGCCTCGACCGCCGCCTCGCGCCGGTCAAGGCCGCCGTGCTCCCGCTCAGCCGCAACGCCGACCTCTCGCCCAAGGCCCGCGACCTCGCCGCGACCCTGCGCCGCAGCTGGAACGTCGACTTCGACGATGCCGGCGCGATCGGCAAGCGCTACCGCCGCCAGGACGAGATCGGGACGCCGTTCTGCATCACGGTCGACTTCGACACCCTCGAGGACGACGCTGTGACGATCCGCGAGCGCGACACGATGGCCCAGGAGCGGGTTTCGCTCGACAAGGTCGAGGGCTACCTCGCCCAGCGCCTCGTCGGCTGCTGATGCGGTCGCCGCGCCGGGTCGGCGCATGACGTCGTGAGCGGGGGAGCCGCCCTCCCGGAGGGGGCCTCTCGCCGCCACGCCGGGTTGCTCCTCACGCTCGTCCTCGCCGGCATGGCGATGCTCGGGCCGTTCTCGATCGACACGCCCTTCCCTGCGTTCGCGCAGATGCGCGGCGAGTTCGGTGTCGGCATCGACGAGATGCAGCTCGTCGTCAGCGCCTACATGCTCGCCTTCGCGGTGATGACGCCGTTCCACGGACCGCTCTCGGACGCCGTCGGCCGCAAGCCGGTCGTCGTCGGTGCGCTCGCGGCCTACACGCTCTCGAGCATCGGCTGCGCGCTGTCGCCCAACCTGTCGGTGCTGCTCTTCTTCCGCGTCCTCCAGGGGCTCTCGGCCGGCGGCTCGACGATCATCGGCCGCACGATCATCCGCGACCTGTTCGACGGCGCCGAGGCGCAGCGGGTCATGAGCCGCGTCATGATGATCTTCGGCCTCGCCCCCGCGGTGGCGCCGATCATCGGTGGCCTCCTGCTCGGGCTCGGTCCGTGGCCGACGATCTTCTGGTTCATCGGCGCCTTCGCCCTCGTGCTCGCCGGCGTCGTCCTCGTCGTCGTCCCCGAGACCCACCCGCGTGAGCGGCGCCGGCCGCTGCGGGTCGGGCCGATGCTGCGCGACCTCGTCCACGTCGCCCGCGACGGCCAGTTCGAGCGCATGGGCTGGGCGATCACCCTCGTCTTCGCCGGGCAGTTCATCTACATCGGCGGCGCCGCGATCTTCGTCGTCGACCTCCTCGGCAAGGGCGAGGGCGACTTCTGGCAGTTCTTCGTCCCGATGATCAGCGGCGTCATCGTCGGCTCGTGGGTGAGCGGGCGCGCCGCCGGGCGGGTGAGCGCCCGTCGGCTCATCACGTGGTCCTTCGCCGTGTCGGTCCTCGCCGCGGTCCTCAACGTCGGGCTGGCCGAGGCGTTCGGTCCCGAGCTGCCGTGGGCCGTCGTCGGCCCGAGTCTCATCGCCGTCGGCACGGGCGCCGCCTTCCCGACGATCCAGGTCGCGCTGCTCGACCTCTTCCCGCACGTGCGCGGCGCGGCGGCCTCGGTCGCCGGCGTCATGCCCCTCGCGACCAACGCCGTCGTCGCCGCTCTCCTCACCCCGCTCGTCACCGGCTCGGTGGCGACGCTCGCGGTCGCGAGCCTCGCCCTCGTCGTCCTCGGCTGCCTCATGTGGGTCTGGCACCTCCTCGCCGACGCCGGCCCGGCGCGCGTGCCCACACCGTCGCGCTCCTGACGCCGGTGTCGCTGCGGCCGTTATCGTCGGCGCATGGCTGACACGGGCGACGACAGCGCGGTCGAGCAGGCCGTCGCCGACGCCGCACGACGCCTGTATGCCGTCCCGCTCGCCGACTTCGTCGCGTCGCGCAAGGCGTTGGCCGCCGAGGCGAAGACGGCTGCCGGGCCGGCCGCCTCGAAGGCGGTGCTGGCCCTGCGCAAGCCGACCCTGCCCGCCTGGGCCATGAACCTCGTCCCACGGGGCGACTCGTCCGCCCTCACCGACCTCGTCGGGCTCGGCGCCCGGATGCGCGCTGCCCAGTCCCGGCTCGACACCGCGACCCTCACGTCGTTGAGGGGAGAGCGCGACGCGGCGCTGACGGCATACGTCGAGGCGGTGGCGACTGTGGCGGAGGAGGAGGGGGCGAGCCTCTCGGCAGCGGCGCGCGAGGAGGTGCGCGCCTCGGCGATCGCGGCGCTCGCCGACGAGAGCGCGTCGGACGCCCTGGCCTCCGGGCAGCTGACGCGGGCGCTGAGCTACAGCGGGTTCGGCGAGGTCGACCTCTCCGGTGCGGTCGGGGTGACGAGCTCGGGCTCGGTCGTCTCGGTCCTGCCCGGCGGGGCGACCCGGGCGGGGAGCTCCACGGAGGAGCGCGGCGAAGCCGACGACGAGGAGGCGGACGACGAGCTCACCGAGGAGGAGATCGCGCGCGCGGTGGCCGAGGCCAGGGAGGCCAAGGCGAGGGCCCGCGCCCGCGAGAAGGAGCAGCGGCGGGCCGCGACGGAGCTCGCCGAGGCGCAGGCCGAGATGTCCGCCGCCCAGGCCTCCCTCGACGAGGCCGAGAAGGCTGCACGCACGGCGCGCCGCGCGGTCGTCGACGCCCAGTCGAGGCTCGACGCGGCGCGCGCAGCGGTCGCCGCTGCCGACGCCGAGGACGGCTGACGCTTCAGGAAACGTCCAGCCCTCTCCGTAGGATGTGCGCATGGATCGCCCTCGAAGTACCGTCCGGAGCCTCCGTGAGCACGTCGCGAGGAGGTTCCGGTGAACCAGGACACGGCCCTCGCCTTCGGGCTCGTGCTGCTCTTCGTCCTCGTCGGGGGGATCTTCGCCGCGACCGAGCTGGCGCTGGTCTCCCTGCGCGAGACCCAGCTCGGCGCCATGGAGCGCACCGGCGCCCGCGGCGCCAAGGTCGCCCGGCTGGCGCGCGACCCCAACACCTTCCTCGCCGCGGTCCAGATCGGCGTCACCGTGGCCGGCTTCCTCTCGGCGGCCTACGGCGCGACGACGATCGCGCCCGACGTCGCCCCGCTGCTGGAGCGAGCGGGGCTCCCCGAGGGAGCCGCCGGGTCCGTCGCGCTCGTCCTCATGACGCTCGTCATCGCCTACCTCTCGCTCGTCTTCGGTGAGCTCGTCCCGAAGCGGCTCGCGCTCCAGCGGGCTCCTGCCATCGCCCTCGCCGTGGCCCCGCCGCTGTCGCGCTTCGCGACGCTCATGAAGCCGGTCATCTGGCTGCTCTCGCGCTCGACCAACGCCGTCGTCCGCCTCCTCGGTGGCAACCCCGACGCCGCCGGTGACGAGATGAGCGAGGAGGAGCTGCGCCACCTCGTCGGTCACCACAAGGACCTCGAGGCCGACGAGCGACAGATCCTCCAGGACGTCTTCGCCGCGACAGACCGCAACCTCAAGGAGGTCATGCGTCCCCGCGGCGAGGTCGACTTCCTCGACGCGTCGGCGACCCTGGCGCAGGCTCGCGAGGTCATCGCCCGGACGCCGCACTCGCGCTTCCCGGTGACGCGTCGCCACTCGGTCGACGACATCGTCGGCTTCGTCCACGTGCGCGACATCCTCTCGGCCGACGACTCGGCCGGCGGGTCGGCCGGCGGGTCGGCCGGCGTCTCCGTCAACGGCTCGGGCGTCAACGGCGCGGCCGGTCCGACCATCGCCCCGCTCGTCCGCGAGATCACGGTCCTCCCGAGCAGTGGCCGTGTGCTCGCCGCCCTGACGCGGATGCGCGAGGGCGTGCACATGGCGCTCGTCGTCGACGAGTACGGCGGCACCGACGGCATCGTCACCCTCGAGGACATCGTCGAGGAGCTCGTCGGCGACATCCGCGACGAGTACGACCCGGAGGGCGACGGCCCGGACGCCTCCCAGCCGGCCACGGGCGAGCTGCCGCTCGACGCGACGACCGAGATCGACGGCGGCATGCACCTCGCCGACTACGCCGAGCTCACCGGGACCGAGGTCGCCGTCGAGCGCTTCTCGACCGTCGCGGGCCTCGTCCTCGAGCACCTCCAGGACATCCCCGTCGTCGGCGACAGTGTCACGGTCGACGGGCGCACGCTCACCGTCCTCGAGATGGACGGCCGCCGGATCGCCCGGCTGCGGGTCGGTGCCGCCGAGCGCCGGTCCGAGCCGTCCGCAGGTTCGTCCGCGGGTCCGTCCCCCGACTGACGATTGACCGGAGGACCGGCCGCGCCCGGGCCGGGCAGTGCGGGAATGTTGACGAGTGCGCTCTCGTTCAGGTAGATGAATCGTCAACTAACCAGTGCAAGGAGCGAGTGGCATGGAGTTCGGCATCTTCACCGTCGGGGACGTCACGATGGACCCGACCACCGGCAGGACGCCCTCGGAGAACGAGCGCATCAAGGCCACCGTCGCCATCGCCAAGAAGGCCGAGGAGGTGGGCCTCGACGTCGTCGCGACCGGTGAGCACCACAACCCGCCGTTCGCCGCGCCCGCAAACCCGCCGGTGCTCCTCGCCCACCTCGCGGCCGTGACCGAGCGCGTCGTCCTCTCGACGTCGACGACGCTCATCACGACGAACGACCCGGTGCGCCTCGCCGAGGACTACGCCTACCTCCAGCACCTGGCCGACGGCCGGATGGACCTCATGATGGGCCGCGGCAACACCGGCCCGGTCTACCCGTGGTTCGGCAAGGACATCCGCAACGGCCTCGACCTCGCGATCGAGAACTACGCGCTGCTGCACCGACTGTGGCGCGAGGAGGCCGTGACCTGGCAGGGGAAGTTCCGGACCCCGCTCCAAGGGTTCACGTCGACGCCCCGCCCGCTGGACGGCATACCTCCGTTCGTCTGGCACGGCTCGATCCGCAGCCCCGAGATCGCGGAGCAGGCCGCCTACTACGGCGACGGCTTCTTCCACAACAACATCTTCTGGCCGCTGTCGCACACGAAGCAGATGGTCAACCTCTACCGCCGCCGCTACCAGCACCACGGCCACGGCAAGCACGACCAGGCGATCGTCGGCCTCGGCGGCCAGGTCTTCATGCGCAGGAACAGCCAGGACGCGGTGCGCGAGTTCCGCCCCTACTTCGACAACGCCCCGGTCTATGGCCACGGGCCCTCGCTCGAGGAGTTCACGCGCGAGACCCCGCTCACCGTCGGCTCGCCGCAGCAGGTCATCGAGCGCTACGCCACGATGGCCGACCACGTCGGCGACTACCAGCGCCAGCTCTTCCTCATGGACCACGCCGGCCTGCCGCTGAAGACCGTCCTCGAGCAGATCGAGCTCCTCGGTGGCGAGGTCGTCCCGGAGCTGCGCCGGATCGCCGACGCTCGCCGCCCTGCCCACGTGCCCGCCACGGCACCCCGTCACGCCGAGCGCCTCGTCGCGCTCGACGGCACCCCTGTGGAGGTCTGAGATGACCCGTCGCGTCGTCGCGGTGACGGCCGGGCTGTCCGAGCCCAGCTCGACCCGGTTGCTCACCGACCGCCTCACCGAGGCCGTGGAGCGGCACGTCACCGCCCACGGTGAGGTGGTGGTGGTCGAGGTCGTCGAGCTGCGCCCGCTCGCGCGGCTCATCGCCGACCAGATGCTCACCCGCTTCCCCAGCGGGGAGCTCACCGCAGCCATCGAGAAGGTCATCTCGGCAGACGCCCTCGTGGCCGTCTCGCCGGTCTTCTCGGGGTCCTACAGCGGTCTGTTCAAGGCGTTCTTCGACAACCTCGACGTCAACGCGCTCGAGGGCAAGCCCGTCATCGTCGCCGCGACCGGCGGCTCGCCGCGGCACTCGCTCATGCTCGACCACGCGATGCGCCCGCTCTTCTCCTACCTGCACGCCTCGGTCGTCCCCACCGGTGTCATGGCGGCGACCGACGACTTCGGCACGGCTGGTCTGGACCGCCGGGTCGACCGCGCGGCCGCCGAGCTCGTCAACGCCCTCCTCGGGTCGGCGGCGGGTGCGGCGGCGGGACGGTCCGGGTTCCTCCCGGCCGAGGGGGAGCAGCGCGAAGCGGGCTTCACCGACCGGTTCGACGACGTCACCGACTTCGGCGAGCTGCTGCGGCGCGCGTCCTCCTGAGAGCGGGTCGATCCGGGCGGGCAGGATCCGGCCGCCCGGATCGCCCGGCGGACGATGGGGCGGTGAGGACCTCTCGCTGATACCGTGGTCACGTTGCCTTCAAGGCGGCACCTGAGCTCTCCACACGGGAGCGCTCGCAACACACAGATAGGCAACACCAGTGGCAACCGGCACCGTGAAGTGGTTCAACAGCGAAAAGGGCTTCGGCTTCATCGAGCAGGACGGTGGCGGCGCTGACGTCTTCGTTCACTACTCGGCGATCGAGAGCAGCGGCTACCGCGAGCTCTCCGAGGGCCAGAAGGTCGAGTTCGACGTCACGCAGGGCCCCAAGGGCCCGCAGGCCGAGAAGGTCAAGGGTCTCTGACCCAGGACCACCTTCGAGACCTCGTTCTCGTCGAAGCCCCCCGACCGCGCGGTCGGGGGGTTTTCGTATGCCGTGTGCCCCCAGCCCCTTTGCGCGCGGCGTCGCGCGTTGGACAGTGGGAGGGTGAGCGGCCCACCACGCGAGGCCGGCGACGAGTTCGCCGACTACGTCCGTGCCCGCCAGGAGCAGCTGGCGCGCGCGGCCTACCTCGTCTGCGGTGACCTCGGCCTCGCCGACGAGGTCGTGCAGGACGCGTTCGGTGCCCTGCTGCTGCGGTGGCGGCGGATGCGTGACGACGACCCGGACACGTTCGTGCGACGCGAGCTCTACCGCGCGGCGATGCTGCGACGCGTCCGCCGGCACGAAGGGTCCTGGACCGGACCGGTCCTGCCGGCCGAGCTCGCTGCCCTCACCCGGCGGCAGCGTGCGGTCGCCGTCCTCCTGCGCTACGAGGAGAGGGGGGAGGTCGAGGCAGCCGAGGTGCTCGGCCTCTCGGTGGCCTCGCTGCGGCGACATCTGCCGCCGGTGACCCGCGACGCCCTGCTCGACGCCGCCGCGCCGGTGCCGGAGCGCGACTACGTCGACCGCGCTCGGCTCGGTGCCGTGGGCCGACGTCGGCACGCGTGGCGCCTGTGGGCAGGGACGACCGCCGCGGGCGCGGCCCTCGTCGGCGTGGTCGTCGCCCTGCCCGACGGTGCCGGCCGGTCGGTGGCCCCCGCACCCTCGGTGACACCCTCGGCATCGGGTGCGACCGCGACGTCGCGGTGGGACGGCTCGGCGTTCGCACTTCTCGGCACGTTGGCCCAGGTCGGCCCGAGCGAGGAGCAGATCTCCCTGCTGCCCAGCGTCGACGACCTCACCCGAGGACAGCTCGCCCTGCCGGAGGTGCTGTCCTTCGGCCCGCGCACACGAATGCGCACCCTGAGCGAGCTCGGCCCGAGCAGCGCACCCGTGCGAGCGGTCCTCCTGCGGCACGAGCCCGACGGCTTCCGGGCGGTGCTCGTCCGCCCCACGCTCGACGACCCGTTCGTCCTCGTCGACACGCTTCCGCTCGTCGCCAACGTCGACGAGGCCGGCCGCGCCACCGCGCCGCTCGAGGTCACCGCGGTCGCCGAGGACCGGCGCCACGTCCTCTTCCTCCAGCCGGGCAGGGTGGTCGTGCTGGACGCCTTCACGGGCGAGCTGCGCACTCACCCTGTCGCCGACCGCCACCTCGACCAGGGCGGCTGGACACCGACGTCGGTCATCGTGTGGTCCGACACGGCGCGCTGGCGGATCGACCGCCGGCGCGGACAGGTGAGTCGCCTGTCGCAGTCGGCGCACCTGGGTCCCCACCGGGTCACCGTGGAGGCAGGGGACGAGGTGCGACTCCACACGTTCGACCACACCGGGTCCAACCAGGCGACGCGCGGCGGACCGAACGTCCTCAGCGGCACGTGGGGCGCGACCCTGACGAGCCCGTCCGGACGGTTCGCCACCGGCGGCTTCCTCGGGCGCGAGGCGGCGCTCGCGGCGAACCAGCGCCGCCCCGAGCGCCTCTTCCAGGGTGTGCTCGCCCTCCCGGCGACCGGCCAGGGCACGGGCGATGGCTCCACCGGGGCCACGGACGGAAGCGCGCCTCGTCTCCTCGTCGCACCGTTGAGCGAAGGTGTCTCCGTCGGGTGCTGCGAGGTGCTCGGCTGGGCCTACAACGACGAGGTGCTCGTCCGGTGGAGGACGACCCACCTCCTGTCGTGGAACGCCGTGACCGGAACGCTCGTGAGGGTGTCCACCCTGCCCGGGCGTGGGGGCAGCACGCCCGGAACCCCCGCGGTCTCAGTCGCGATCGCTCCCTGACCCGGTCGCCACGGGGCGCGTGGGGTCGGTGATCCAGTGGCTCCACGATCCGATGTAGGGCGTGGCGTCGACCCCGGCGAGGTGCAGGGCCAGAGCGGTGTGGGCCGCGGTCACGCCCGAGCCGCAGGACGTGCCCACCTCCGTCCCGGACGTCGCACCCAGCCGTGCGAAGTAGGCGCGCAGCTCGTCGGCGGACCGGAAGCGGCCGTCCGCCTCGAGCTGCTCGCCCATCGGGGCGTTGCGGGCACCGGGGATGTGACCGGCCACGGCGTCGATCGGTTCGGTCTCGCCACGGAACCGCTCACCGACCCGCGAGTCGAGGAGGACGCCCTCGCGGGCCACCCGGGCCGCGCCGTCGGAGTCCAGGACGGGCACGGAACCGGGCCGGACCACGACGTCACCGGCCTCCGGCCGGGGCACGTCGGTGGTCACGGGCAGGCCCTCCGCCCGCCACGCGGCGAGGCCACCGTCGAGCACGCGGACGTCGGTGACGCCGGCCCACCGCAGCACCCACCATGCGCGGGCCGAGGCCAGGGACGTCTGCTGGTCGTAGACGACGACGGTCTCGCCCTCGCGCAGCCCGACCGCCCGGAGCCCGGTCTCGAGGACCTCCGGGTCGGGCAGGGGGTGTCGCCCGCCGGCGCCGGGCGGCCCGGCCAGGACCGCATCGAGGTCGAGGTGAGGGACACCGGGGAGGTGCGCCACGGCATACAAGGCCGGTCCGTCCCCGGCGAGGGAGTACTGGACGTCGAGCACCCGCACCTCGTCGCGCTCCATGGCGGCGGCGAGCTGGGCTGGGGTGAGGAGCGTGGACATGGCGCCAGTCAACCAGTGGGAGAATCGCCGGGTCATGACTGCTCCAGCCGAGACCACCACCTCACCCGTCCTGCCCCCGCTGCAGATCGGGCGCCACACGATCGAGTCGCCCGTCGTGCTCGCGCCGATGGCCGGGATCACCAACCGCGCCTTCCGCCGGCTGTGCCGCGAGTACGGCTCGGCCGGTGCCGCCGCGGGCGGAGCCAGCGGTGCGACGAGCCTCTACGTCAACGAGATGGTGACCTCGCGCGCCCTCGTCGAGCGCACACCCGAGACGATGCGGCTCATCAGCCACGGGCCCGAGGAGCACCCGCGCTCGGTCCAGCTCTACTCGGTCGACCCGGCCACGGCCGGGCTCGCCGCGCGGATGCTCGTGACCGAGGACCTCGCCGACCACATCGACCTCAACTTCGGCTGCCCGGTCCCCAAGGTCACCCGCAAGGGGGGCGGCGCGGCGCTGCCGTGGAAGACGGAGCTCTTCCGGGGGATCGTCAGCAACGTCGTGCGCGAGGCGAGCCCCTACGACGTGCCGGTCACCGTCAAGATGCGCATCGGCATCGACGCGGACCACATCACCTACCTCGACGCCGGACGGATCGCGGAGGGCGAGGGCGCGGCAGCGGTCGCCCTCCACGGCCGGACCGCCTCGCAGGCCTACTCCGGCCAGGCCGACTGGTCGGCCATCGCTCGGCTGAAGGAGGCCGTGACGAGCGTGCCGGTCCTCGGCAACGGCGACATCTGGTCGGCCGAGGACGCGCTGCGCATGGTCGCCGAGACCGGCTGCGACGGCGTCGTCGTCGGTCGCGGCTGCCTCGGGCGGCCGTGGCTCTTCACCGACCTCGCGGCCGCGTTCGCCGGCACGACGGCGCGCGTCCAGCCCGGGCTTCGCGAGGTCACCGAGACGCTGCGCCGGCACGCGGCCTACCTCGTCGACTTCTACGACGGCGACGAGCTGCGCGGCTGCCGCGACATCCGCAAGCACATCGCGTGGTACCTCAAGGGGTTCCCGGCCGGCTCGACCGTGCGCAACCAGCTCGCCCTCGTCGACAGCCTCCAGGCGCTCGACGACCTCATCGGGACCATGGACCTCGACGCGCCGTGGCCGGGGGAGCCGGCCGAGGGCCAGCGCGGCCGGGCAGGCTCGCCGCGGGTCGTCGCGCTGCCCGAGAACTGGTTGCGCTCGCGCGACCTCGACGAGGCCCAGCGGGCGCAGATCGCGCACGCGGAGCTGTCGGTCTCGGGCGGCTGACCGGACGACCACGGCGGCCGCGGGTGCGGCACGGCATACGCGGTTCGTGTGGGACCTTGCGGGCGCGTGGGTCAGCCCGGACCGCTGGAGAGGACCTCGGAGCCGGCGATCTTGAGCACCCCGTCCTCGTCGACGAGCCGGAACCGCGTGCGCTCGACGTCGACCCGGCCGCTCTCGTAGGTGTAGCGCAGGGTGGCCTCGACCTCGTCCGGTGGCCGCGCCCTGACATCGCTCACGCGGACGTCGTCGATGCGGCCCCAGAAGGACTCGAAGGAGTCGCGGCCGCCGCTGGGACTGCGCTGGTATCCCGCCGTGAGGCGCGACCACGCCGCATCGGTGTCGTCCGGCAGCAGGGCGTAGTAGCTCGAGATCGCCGAGGAGAGCTGCTGCGGCCGGCTCGCCGGTGGTGAGGCGCTGGGCGACGACGTCGACGGGGTCGGCCGGCTGGTCGGGGTCTGCGACGGCGGGGACGCGGTGGGTGACGGCGTGGTCGACCTTGGGGGCGTGTCCGATGTGGCCGATGTGCTCGCCGAGGTGCTCGGCGAGGTGCTCGGCGAGGCGTCGCGCGCCTCGCCGGCGTCGGAGCCGCCCGGGAGGTTGCCGGTGAGCGCGGCCACCAGCACGGCCAGGACCACCGCGCCTGCGCCCAGGAGCAGCAGGGCCCGGCCGCGTCGCCGAGGCTCCCGGTCGGCCGCTCCGCTGGGCGCTGCCGACGCTCCCGAGGCTCCCGGGGCTGCCGGCCCGTCGTGGGCGTCCCCATCGTCAGGGTCCGGTGGGAACCACGGCAGGACGTCGTCGCGCTCGCGATGCTCGTCGTGCCGGGGCAGGACCGCGGTCGACGCCACGGGCGGCATCGCCCGGTTGAGGTCCTCCTCCTCGGGCAGCCGGGCGAGGCGGTCGGCGACCTCGCGCATCGTGGGGCGGGCGGCCGGGTCCGGCGAGAGCATGTCGAGGAGGAACCCGGTGAGCGGCCCGGCGTTCGTCGGCGCGGGGACATCGGCGGCAGCGACCTTGTGCAGCAGAGCGATCGAGTTCTCGTCGGAGCCGAACGGCGGCGCGCCCTCGAGCGCGGCGAACAGCGTCGAGCCCAGCGAGAAGACGTCGGCAGGGTAGGACGCCTCCTCGCCGCGGGCCGCCTCCGGCGCGAGATAGGCCGGCGTGCCGTGCAGCAACCCGGTCCGGGTCAGTGTCGCGTCGCCGAGGGCGTGCGAGATCCCGAAGTCGCTGATGTGCGAAGCGCCGTCGGCGGTGAGGAGGATGTTGCCGGGCTTGACGTCACGGTGGACGATGCCGAGGTCGTGCGCGGCGGCCAGCGCCGTGGCGACCTCGTGCCCGACCCGTGCCACCGTCGCGACGGGCAGCGGTCCCAGTTCCTTGAGCCTCGCCGACAGGGGGGTCGACGGGATCAGCTCCATGACGAGGCACGGCCGGCCCTCGTGCTCGACGACGTCGAAGACCGTGACGGCGTGGGGGTGGTGCAACCGGGCGGTGATGCGTGCCTCGCGCATGGCGCGGTCCTTGGCGAGCTGCGCCTCCGCCTCCGGCACCCCGGAGAGCGTGTGCAGCAGCTTGACCGCCACGCGCCGCTGGAGACGTTCGTCGAACCCCTCCCACACGACACCCATCCCGCCGGTGGCGATGACCCGGTCGAGGCGGTAGCGCCCGGCCACGAGCGTCTCCGGCACAGTCAACGGGGTCCTCCTTGCACGGCGTGGCTTTCGGTCGGTCGGCCTCACGAGCCTACGGGTCGACGCGCCGCGCGGTGCATCTGTCGGTTCCCGCTGCGAAACTCCTACCCATGGCTGACATCGGTATGCCGGGTGGTTCCGCCGAGCGCCCGGCGCTCTTCTTCCGTGACGCGGCGGAGTTCCGGGCCTGGCTCGAGGAGCACCACGAGACCGCGACCGAGCTGTGGATGGGGCTGCACAAGAAGCACGTCGCCGACCGCGGCCTCACCTGGGAGGAGGCTGTGCCGGTGGCGCTCTGCTTCGGGTGGATCGACAGCGTGTCGCAGCGGATCGACGACGACTCGCGCCGTCAGCGGTGGACACCGCGCAAGCCGTCGAGCGTCTGGAGCGCGGCCAACATCGCCCACGTCGAGCGGCTCACCGCGGCTGGTCTCATGCGCCCCGCAGGGCTCGCGGCGTTCGAGCGCCGCCGACCCGGGGACAGCGGCTACTCCTACGAGACGCGGCTGCAGCTGGACGAGGAGCAGCGGGCCCGTCTGCTCGCCGATCCCGCAGCCGCAGCGTTCTGGGAGGCCGCGACCGAGTCCTACCGTGGGGTCGCCGAGAACTGGGTGGTCAGCGCCAAGCGCGAGGAGACGCGCGAGAGCAGGCTGGCCCAGCTCATCGACGACAGCGCCCACGGGCGGCTCATCCCGAGCCAACGCTACGGCGCGACGCCCACGTGGGTCGGGCGCGCAGCGGCCGCCGCCGAGGCGGCCCGTTCCACGAACTCCTAGGGGGTCGGCTCAGTCGCCGTCAACGAGGGCCGGCGGTGGCGCCAGCGCCTCGACCGCGAGTCCCCACGACGTGAAGGTCGACGTCGTCACCTCGTCGCCGGCCGTGACGACGAGCTCGAGCGGCCGGCGGTCACCGTCGACGCAGATCCGCGCGGACTGGGGGGTCGGCCCGTCGCCGCCGCCGGTCGTGGCACCCGGTCCCAGGGTGAGCGAGTGGCAGGTCGCCGCAGTGCCGGCCACGGTGGCCTTCTCGGTCTTCGTGATCTTCGAGGCCCGGTCGATGACGCCGAGCAGGCCGTCGAGCGTCACGTCCTCGAGCCGCTCGGTCGTCTCGGCCGCCGACAGGCGCTGCCAGCGGTTCGCCGACTTCCTCTCGCTCTGGTCCTTGAGGTAGCCGATGCCGTCGACGACGTCGAGGGTCCAGATCTCCTCGCCGACGTGGAGCACCCGTCCCGAAGGCGGCTCGGTGAGCTCGACCTCGATCTCCTCCTGCGTGATCCGGTCGCCAGCGTCGCCCGGACGAACCGTGCGCGTCACGGCGACCGACCCGGCCGCCAGCGCCGCGTCCTTGATCGGGCCGGTGGTGTCCGCGGGCTTCGCCTCCCGTGGCGCGTCGCTCGTGCCGGTGCCGTCGTCGGACTCGCTCCCGTCGCCGCCTCCGGAGCACCCGGCGGCGATCAGCGCGACGACCACGGCGGCAGCCACCTGTCGCGCGAGTCGTCCCTGCACCGTCACCTCTGGTCCTTTGCCTCTGCGTCGTGGGGGACTGCTGTCCCGCGCCGGGTGCAACCCTAAGTGTGCGACCGGCCACCCTCTAGTGTCGTGCGCGTGACGTACACCGCGCGGGACCGTGAGCGCTGGGTCGCGGAGGACCCCGCGCACAAGCGAGCCGACCGCGACGACTTCGCCCGGGACCGCGCCCGGCTCGTGCACTCGGCCTCGCTGCGCCGGCTCTCCGCCAAGACCCAGGTGCTCCAGCCGGGCAGCGACGACTTCGTCCGCAACCGGCTCACCCACAGCCTCGAGGTCGCCCAGATCGGCCGCGAGTTCGGTGCCGCCCTCGGCTGCGACGCCGACGTCGTCGACACGGCCTGCCTCGCCCACGACCTCGGCCACCCGCCCTTCGGCCACAACGGCGAGACGGCGCTCAACGAGGTGGCATCCGGCATCGGCGGGTTCGAGGGCAACGCCCAGACGCTGCGCCTCCTCACCCGGCTCGAGCCCAAGCGGTTCCACGCGGACGGCCGCCCGGCCGGGCTCAACCTCACCCGGGCGAGCCTCGACGCGACGACGAAGTACCCCTGGGCACGCGGCGAAGGGCCTTCGCCGACACCGAAGTTCGGGGTCTACGCCGACGACCTGCCCGTCTTCGCCTGGTTCCGGGAAGGCGCGGCCGAGGGCCGCCGCGCCTTCGAGGCCGAGGTCATGGACTGGTCCGACGACGTCGCCTACTCGGTCCACGACGTCGAGGACGCCATCGCCTCCGGTCGGCTCGACCCGCGCCGGCTGCGCGACGCCACCGACATGGACGTCGTCCTCGACGTCGCCACCGCCTCCTACGCCGTCGACCTCGACCGCGACGAGCTCGGCTGCGCGCTGGAACGGCTGCTCGCCACGGGCACGGTGCCGACGGCATACGAGGGCAGTCGCGGTGACCTCGCAGGGCTCAAGGACATGACCTCGCGCATCATCGGCCGCTTCGTGCACTCGGTGGAGAAGGCGACACGCGATCGGCACGGCTCCGGTGCGCTCGTGCGTCACGAGGCCGACCTCGTCGTGCCCGTCGGGACGCGCGCGGAGTGCGCCGTGCTCAAGGCGGTCGCTGCGCACTTCGTCATGAACGTCGCCGAGCGGGTCGAGCTCATGGCGGGGGAGCGGGCCGTCATCGCCGACCTCGTCGAGGCCTACCGGGAGGACCCGTCGCGCCTCGACGCCGACCTGCTGGCCGACCACGAGGCTGCAGCCGACGACGGGTCAGCACTGCGTGTCGTCGTCGACCAGGTCGCCTCCCTCACCGACGTCCGCGCGCTCGAGCTGCACCGCCGCTGGTGCTGAGCGCTCGCGGTCTCAGCGCACGACGTCGAGAACGTTGAGCTGGACCCCGTTGCCGTATGCCGCGTGCTCGCTGAGCGTGAGCCGCGTCTTTGCGGCGTCGGTCGCGAAGAGACGCTTGCCGCTGCCGAGGAGGACGGGGAAGACGAGCAGGTGGTAGCGGTCGACGAGCCCGGCCGCCGCGAGACCCTGCGCGAGCGTGGGGCTCGCGTGGACGAGGATCGTGCCCGGCTCGTCCGACTCCTTGAGCGCGGCGACGTCGTCGAGGCTGCGCAGGACGGTGGTGTTGTGCCACTCCGGGTCGGCGAGGGTGCTCGACACGACGTACTTCGGCATCGCGTTGTAGTCGGCGAACTCGTCCATCGTGGGCCAGACGGGAGCGAACTCGTCGTAGGTCCGGCGGCCGAGCAGGAGGCACCCGGCGTCGGCCTGCTCGCGGCCCTTGATCTCGTAGGCCGCCTCGTCGAACTCGACGTCCTTGAAGGTCCAGCCGGCGTGGGGGTGGTCGCCGCCCCCGGGGGAGTCGACGACACCGTCGAGGGAGATGAACTCGGAGACGATGAGGGTGCGCATGGTGGTGTCCTTGGGCTTCGGGGTGGACGGTCATCCTCTCCACGAACGGGGTCGCACGGATACGACATCCCACCCGACGTTTTTTCACACCGCGTCCAGCGGCGGGGTCACCAGTCGACGCGCGCCTTGTGGGCGTGGTGGTCGGAGCCGAACGTCTGGAACTGGTGGGACTTCGTGGCCACGGCGTTGTCGGGGACGTAGATCTGGTCGATCGTGTAGCCGGCGACGTCCTTGACGTCGAGCATCCGCAGCCCGGGGAGGTTCTCGGCGCGGCGTCGGTTGAAGTCACCCACGACGACCACCGGTGTGCTGTGCAGCCGGCGCAGGCGGCTGATCTCTGACGCGAGGACTATTCCGGTGCGGTCGCACCACCGTGCCCGGTGTGGACACGGCACCGCCCTGGGGAAGGGTGGCCGCGCGCCCGAGTGGGCAGACGGCATACTGAAGCCCTCACAGGAGCGGACGAGGACCGGAGGTGCGCGTGGCGGGGCGGATCAACGCAGACGACGTGCAGTCCGTCAAGGAACGCTCCTCCATCGAGGACGTCGTGCGTGACCACGTGACGCTCCGTCCGGCCGGTGTCGGCTCGCTCAAGGGCCTGTGCCCGTTCCACGACGAGAAGACCCCGTCGTTCACCGTGCGCCCGGCCGTCGGCGCCTACCACTGCTTCGGCTGCGGCGAGGGCGGCGACGTCATCTCCTTCGTCCAGAAGGTCGAGCACCTCACCTTCGCCGAGTCGGTCGAGCGGCTGGCGGCCAAGATCGGGATGGAGCTGCGCTACGAGGAGGGTGGGGGACCGCGCGCCGAGGGTGGCCTGGGGCGGCGCTCGCGGCTCATCGAGGCGCACCGCGTCGCCGAGGAGTTCTACGCCTCGGTGCTCATCGGGCGGCCCGATGCGCGACCCGGCCGCGACTTCATGCGCGACCGCGGGTTCGACAGCAAGGTCGCCGAGCGCTTCGGCGTCGGCTTCGCCCCACGCGGCGGTGAGGAGCTCACCCGCCACCTGCGTGAGAAGGGGTTCACCGAGGACGAGATGGTCACCGCGGGGCTGTCCGGCCGGGGGAGCCGTGGCCTCTACGACCGCTTCCGCGGACGGCTCGTCTGGCCGATCCGCGACGTCACCGGCGACACCGTCGGGTTCGGCGCCCGGCGCCTCCTCGACGACGACCGCATCGCCGCGAAGTACCTCAACACCTCAGAGACCCCCATCTACAAGAAGTCGATGGTTCTCTACGGCCTCGACGCCGCGAAGAAGTCGATCGCGACCGAGCGGCGGGCCGTCATCGTCGAGGGCTACACCGACGTCATGGCCGCGCAGCTCTCCGGCGTCGAGGGGGCGGTCGCGACGTGCGGCACCGCGTTCGGTGTCGACCACATCAAGATCCTGCGTCGCATCATGCGCGACGAGACCGACGGGGCGCCGGCCAAGGTCGTCTTCACCTTCGACGGCGACGCCGCCGGGCAGAAGGCCGCGATGAAGGCCTTCGGCGAGGACCAGCGCTGGGCCTCGCAGTCGTTCGTCGCCGTCGCACCCGACGGCATGGACCCGTGCGACCTGCGCCTCGCCAAGGGCGACGAGGCGGTCAAGGCGCTCGTCGACGACGCCGTGCCGATGTTCGAGTTCGCGGTGCGCACGACGATCCGCCGCTTCGATCTCGAGACCGCCGAGGGGCGTGTCCAGGCGATGCGTGCGGTCGCACCCATCATCAACTCGATCCGCGACTCGTCGCTGCGGCCCGAGTACATGCGGACGGTCGCCGGCATGCTCGGCGTCGAGGTCGAGCAGGTCCGCAGCGAGGTCCAGCGCGCCGGGCGCATCGCCGCCCGGGACGCGTCGTCCGGCGCGCCGGGCCGGCCGGGGGACCGCACGCCCGCGTCCACCGACGACGTGCCCGAGCCCGACGCGCGCGAGGATGCCGCGGCGATGCCCGCGCCCAACCTGCGCGACCCCGTCGTCAACACCGAGCGCCAGCTGCTCCAGGCGCTGCTGCAGTACCCCACGCGGTTCAGCACCGAGACGATCGATGCCCTGCCGACCATGGCGTTCACGGCGCCGGCACACGCGGCGATCTTCGACGGGGTCCGGGCCGTCGCAGCCCGCGCCTCGGAGCTCTCCACGGCGGGGTGGACGGCTGCGGTCGCCGAGGCCGGACCGCTCGCCGTGCGCGGGCTGCTCGCCGAGCTGAGCGTCGCGCCGCTGCCGACGAGGGTCGACCCGACGACGGGCCTGCCGCCCCAGCGCTACCTCGACTCGCTCGTCATCGGCGTCCACGACGCCGGCCTGAGCCGCCAGATCGCCGACGAGACCGCAGCGATCCGCCGTCTGCAGAACTCACCCGACCCGGAACCGGAGGCCATCCGTGAACGTTCCCGCAAGCTCATCGAGCTCGAGATGAGCCGCGCCCGGCTGCGCGATCGGCTCGTGACGTGAGGCTCCCGCGGCTCGGCCGCCGTGGCCCCGAGGTCCCCCCGGAGGTCGGCGAGACACTCAACGAGCGTGGGCGCGAGGTGCTCAGCCTCGCGCAGGACGAGCGCACCTCCTCGTGGGTCGTGGCCACGACGACGCACGTGTATGCCGTCCGCGACGGTTCCGTGGTCCTCGAGCGTCCGTGGCACATGGTCGACACCGGCTCGTGGGACGACCAGACGCGCCGGCTCACCGTGCAGTGGGTCGACCGCGCGCCCGCGACGGTGTGGCAGGTCGAGCTGCCCTCGACGTTCCCGCAGGTCTTCCGCGAGCGGGTCCAGGCGAGCGTCGTGCTCTCCGACGAGGTCGACCTCGGCGACAAGCGGCGCGCCCGGGTCGTCGTCCGCAAGGACCTGGAGACGCAGGCGCTGCTCGGCCAGACGATCCTCGGACGGGGCGTGAGGTCGAGCGACCCGGGGGTGCGCGAGCAGACCGCGGCCGCCCTCGACCGGCTCCGTGAGCAGGTCGGGCTCGACTGATCCCGACCCCAGCGGCGGGGTGGGGGAGCCGTTTTCGTGACTGGCCCCTCCCTTTGCTATCGTTGCGCAGCGCGCCGCCCCCGGGTGGCCGCGCACCGGTGTCAGCACCGATGCATTGCATTCCCCTGTAGCTCAATTGGCAGAGCAGCCGACTGTTAATCGGCAGGTTGTTGGTTCGAGTCCAACCGGGGGAGCATCGCGGATGTCGACCGACATCCACCCCAGCCGGACCCGCGTGAGTGGGTCCGGCTGATGCGTTTCTCGCCGTGTGCCGTGCGGCGCGATCGCGGACACCCATACGCGGTCGCATCCCGAACTCGCTGGCGCCGTGACCGGCAGACGGAGCATCTCGGGCCTTTATGCTGCCCGGGTGTCCGACGTGTTGATGTCCGGAAGGCTGGGCAGGTTGCTCGAGGCCGCCGAGGCGGCCTCGCCCGTGGAGGCAGTCCAGTCCGTGGCCCGTGAGCTCGGCGAGGGCTTCGGTGCCACCGAGGTGTCGTTCCTCATCGCCGATCTGTCGGGGGGGGGGCCCTCGTCCGGCTCGCCCACGTCCCGCTCGACGAGGACGCGGAGCCGGGCAGTGCGCCCTCGCTGGCTGCCCACCAACGTCAGGCCGACGAGGAGCGTGCCACCACACTCCCCTTCGACGGAGGACCTGGCGAGCAGGCCGTGCGCACGCAGACCATCCAGGTGGTCGCGCCCGGTGCCCCTGACTCCGGCACGGCCGCACGTCTGTGGACGCTCCTCGCGCCGATCACGGAGCGGGGCGAGGTCATCGGGGTGCTCGAGATGCTCCTGCCGAAGGAGCCCGACGAGGACACCCGTTCGGCAGCGGGGCAGCTGGCGCACTTCCTCGGCTTCGTCGTCATCGCCAACCGCCGCCACACCGACCTGTTCGAGTGGGGCCAGCGCAGCCGTCCCGCGAGTCTGTCCGCCGAGATCCAGCAGCGGCTCCTGCCCGCGTCGCGCACGTGCGAGGCCGGAGCCTTCACCCTGTCCGCCTGGCTCGAGCCGGCGAGCGACATCGCCGGTGACAGCTTCGACTACAGCCTGGCCCGCGACCACCTCCACCTGTCCATCACCGACGCCATGGGTCATGGGGTGGGTGCGGCCCTCACGGCGTCGCTGAGCGTGGGCGCCCTGCGGGGTGCCCGCCGGCGTGGGGCCTCGCTACTCGAGCAGATGGCCGCCACCAACACCGCCCTGGTCGAACACTCCGACGCCCGCGGTGCCGACGACTACGTCACCGGGGTGGGCGGTCGACTGGACCTCGAGACCGGCACGCTTGAGCTCGTCAACGCCGGCCACGTCCCGCCCTACCTCGCACGCAAGGGCCGCGTCGAGGTCGTCGACCTGCCGCCGGACCTGCCGATCGGTCTCTTCCCGGGCACCCGCTACCGGAGCACGCGGGTCGCCCTCGAGCCCGGCGACCGGCTCGTCGTCGTCACCGACGGCATGCTCGACCGCAACGCGGCCGGCCTCGACCTCACGGCGGTCATCGGTGAGACCCACGACCTGCATCCGCGCGAGGCAGCTCGACACATGGCCGACCGCGTCCTCGACGCCACGGGACACAACCTCAAGGACGACGCCACGATCCTCGTTCTCGACTGGTACGGAGGCCATGGCCGGGATCGGACGACGGTCTCGGGAGCGGACACGGGCCGCGCCAGCGCTCGCCTGTCCTGACCCTCCGCCCGTCCGGCCAGTCACACCTTTCCCGCCCGATGTGGCAAGCGTGCACCGGACCCAGCGACAGTCGCCGGGCCCAGTGCACGCTTCACGCTCGCAGTCGGAGGTCGCGACTACGCCGGGGTTGCGTCCGCTGGTGCGCCTCCCGGAAGCGGTGCCGCGGCGACCGCGCCGCCGGCGGTCTTGCCCCGGCGGTTGAGCCGCTTCTCCACCGTCACCGCGAGGCGGGAGAGCAGGTAGTTCATCGTGATGAAGAGGATCGCCGCGACGATGTAGGCCGGCACCGTGTTGGTGAACGCGGACCCCAGGGTCTTGGACCACGTGAGCAGCTCGGTGTAGGTGATCGCCGTGCCGAGCGCCGAGTCCTTGAGGATCGTGACGAACTGGCCGATGAGCGCCGGCAGCATGGCGGTGAGGGCCTGCGGGAGCTGGATCGAGCGCAGCACCTGGCCGGTCGTCAGGCCGACGGCGAGACCGGCCTCGCCCTGTCCCTTGGGGAGGGAGTGGACACCGGAGCGGACGAGCTCGGCGATGACGGCGCCGTTGTAGAGCGTGAGCGCCGTGACGACCGCCGCGAGCGGGTTGACGTCGTTGGCGAAGACGCCGTTGCGGGTGTAGACCCCGAACGCGAAGATCATCATGATGAGCACCGGGACGGCCCGGAAGAACTCGACGATGGCGCTGCACACCCACCGCACGGGGCGGATGGTTGAGAGCCGACCGACGCCGAAGACGAGGCCGAAGACCGCGGCGAAGACGATCGAGATGAGCGCGGCCTTGATCGTGCCCCAGAGGCCCTTGAGCAGGTAGTCGCGCCACACCGACCGGTCGGTGAGGAACGGCTCCCACATGTAGCCCTGGAGCTGGTTGGCCGTCTGCATCTTGCGGACGACGACGTAGAGAGCGACGACCGCGAGCACGGCACCGACGACCGCGAGGATCGCGTGCCGGCGACGGGCCCTGGGGCCCGGGGCGTCGAAGAGGACGGACTGGGCGCTCATCGCTTCACCGCCAGTCGCCGCGACATGCTCGTGAAGAACAGTCCGAGGGGCAGGGTGAGGATGACGAAGCCGATCGCGAAGACGAGGAACACGCTGAACCGGCTGCCCTCGTTCTCGATCACGGTCGACATGAGGTTGGCCGCCTCCCCGCCACCGATGACGGCGGCCACTGTGCTGTTCTTGATGAGGGCGATGATCGTCGACCCGATGGGGGCGATCGAGCCGCGGAACGCCTGCGGCAGCAGCACGTGCTGCATGCTCTGGCCGAAGGTGAGCCCGATCGCGCGGGCCGCCTCCGCCTGTCCCGCCGGCACCGTGTTGACGCCCGAGCGCAGTGCCTCGCAGATGAAGGCGCCGTGGTAGACGGCGAGCATCACCGCGGCCCAGCGAAAGGCGTTGCTGTTGAGGTCCTGGGTGTTGAGCTGGAGACCGAGAATGAAGGTCAGCCCGAGGATGCTGAAGACCATGAGCAGGGTCAGCGGGGTGTTGCGGAAGGTGTTGACGTACCAGGAGCCGATCCACTGGAAGACCCGCACGGGGGAGAGCCGCAGGATGGCGACGATGGTGCCGAGCACCAGCGCCCCGAACGTCCCGAGGAGCGACAGCTTGATGGTGCCCCAGAAGGCGGCGAGCACGTCGTAGTTGCTGAGGATCTCACCCATGCAGAGACCTTTCCTTGCCGTGGTCGTTCCGGCACTCGGGTATGCCGTCCGCCCGGGTGAGCGGACGGCATACCCGAGACGCCGTGGTCGTGGTGAGGATCAGGAGCAGGCGTCCGGCTTCGGCGGGTTCACCGCGGTGTCGACCTTGAAGCCGGCCGGGCCGAGGTTGGCGTCGACCGCCTTCTGCCAGTCGCCGGAGTCGACCATCTTGGTGAGGGCCGTGTTGATCTTCTCGCAGAGGGCGGTGTCGCCCTTCTTGATGCCGACGCCGTAGCGCTCCTCGGAGAAGGTCTTGCCGACGACCTTGAGCTTGCCCTTGTACTGTTCCTGCGAGGCGTAGCCGGCGAGGATCGTGTTGTCCGTCGTCAGGGCGTCGACGCCCTTGGAGACGAGGGCCGCGACGCACTCGGAGTAGGTGCCGAACTCCTGGAGCTGGACGCCGGGGTACTTGTCCTTGACCTTCTGGGCCGAGGTGGAGCCGGTGACCGAACAGAGCTTCTTGCCCGTGAGCGTCTCGGGTCCGGTGATCGAGCTGTCGTCGCCGCGCACGAGGAGGTCCTGGCCGGCGATGAAGTACGGGCCGGCGAAGGAGACGGTCTCCTTGCGCTTGTCGGTGATCGAGTAGGTCGCGAAGATCATGTCGACCTGGCCGGTGGAGATGAGCGTCTCGCGCTGTGCGGAGGGGGCCTGCACCCAGGTGATATCGCCCTCGCCGCTGCCAAGCTCCTTGGCGACGTACTTCGCGACGTCGACGTCGAGGCCGGTGTAGTCCTCGCCCTGCTTGAGGCCGAGGCCGGGCTGGTCGAACTTGATGCCGATCTTCACGGCCTTGCCGGTGCCGCCGCTGGCGTCCCCGCCGGAGCCGGAGTCCGAGTCGTTGGCGCTGTCGCCGCAGGCGGCGAGACCGAGCGTGAGCACCGACGCCGCGAGAACCGCGCCGATCTGACGAACCTTCATTGTTTCCTCCTGTGTGGGACTGACATCAGTGGGTGAGGATCTTGCCGAGGAAGTCCTTGGCGCGTTCGCTCCTGGGGTTGGTGAAGAACTCCTCGGGCGTGTTCTCCTCGACGATCTGGCCGTCGGCCATGAAGACGACGCGGTTCGCGGCCTTGCGGGCGAAGCCCATCTCGTGGGTGACGACGATCATCGTCATGCCCTCCTTGGCGAGGCCGACCATGACGTCGAGGACCTCGTTGATCATCTCGGGGTCGAGCGCAGACGTCGGCTCGTCGAAGAGCATGACCTTGGGGTCCATGGCGAGGGAGCGGGCGATGGCGACGCGCTGCTGCTGGCCACCGGAGAGCTGGGCGGGGAACTTCTGCGCCTGGTGGGCGACGCCGACGCGCTCGAGCAGCTCCATGGCGCGCTTCTCGGCCTCGGCCTTCTTCTGCTTGCGCACCTTGATCGGGCCGAGGGTGACGTTGTCGAGGATCGTCTTGTGTGCGAAGAGGTTGAACGACTGGAAGACCATGCCGACGTCGGCACGCAGCTGCGCGAGCTCCTTGCCCTCCTCGGGCAGGGTCTTGCCGTCGATGGTGATCGTGCCGGACTCGATCGTCTCGAGCCGGTTGATGGCGCGGCACAGCGTCGACTTGCCCGAGCCGGACGGCCCGATGACGACGACGACCTCTCCCTTGCCGATCTCCAGGTCGATGTCGCGCAGGACGTGGAGGTCGCCGAAGTGCTTCTGGACGTCCTTGAGGACGACGAGGGGCTCAGTCATGGGGCGAAACCTACCGCCATGTGCCTGTCACGACCCATGACTGGCCGGATGCGACACCGATTCGCAACGTCGATTGCGCCGATGTCCTGCGCGGCTCTGCGCATCCGCCCTACCGTGACCTGCAGGAAGGGGAGCACCATGCGTGGAGCGGCGGCGTCTGTCGGGTTGGTCCTCCTGCTGGTGGGGTGCGCTGGATCGGCTGTCGACGAGGCCGACCCCGGTGTCTCGGGCACGCCCTCGGCCGAGTCCTCCTCGAGTGCTCCTTCGCCCACCCCCTCACAGCCGGAGCCGAGCCCGTCCCCATCGGTCATGTCATGGGACGCGGTGTTCAGGACCTTCAGCCCGGCTGTCGTCCGCATCGCCACCACGAGCTGCGACGACTCCGGATCCTTCGGGAGTGGCTTCGCGCTCGACGAGCAGACCGTGGTCACTGCTGCGCACGTCGTGGACGACGCCAGGACCATCTCGTTGCAGACCCCGGGTGGGCGAACGGTCACGGCGAGGCCGATCGTCATCGCGCCTGAGAACGACACTGCCGTTCTCCACGTCGAGGAGGGTGTCGGTGCGACGGCGTACCCGAACCTGGCCGGCAAGGTGCCGGACCGAGGTAGTGAGCTGGCCGTGATCGGCTACCCGTTGGGTGACCTGCAGGTGAGCATCGTCAACGGGATCGTGTCGAGGTTGCCCGCCCCCGTCGACTATGCGCAGCAGCATGTCGACCGCGTCTTCACCACCAACGCGTCGACGAACGCGGGCAACAGCGGAGGTCCTGTCTTCGACGAGCAGGGCAAGGTCATCGGCCTTGTGAGTGGAGGTCAGGACTGGACTGACGACAACCGTCCTGTCCAGGGGATCAACTTCATGGTGCCCGTCGAGGACATCTCGGTCGTCGTGGGCCGGGCCTCCGACTCGGGACGTCGCGCGGACCCGTGCGAAGGCTCCGGCGGGGCCGATGGGCCCGAGGACGCACGGGGCCCGGTCCTGACCTTCGAGGAGGAGTCGGAGGAGGCGCGCTACGTGGGCCAGCTGCTCTACACCCACGGACTGGCCATCAACATCGGTGCCTACGACGCGGCGTTCTCGCTCTTCACGTCCAGCGCCCAGCGCAATCTCGGTGGCCTCGAGGCATGGTCACGAGGGGTCGAGAAGTCCTACTGGCGCGAGCTCGTGGTGGAGGACGCCAAGGCCCCGACGACGAGAGGGGTCGTCACGGCTCGTGTCCGGCTGAGGACGTCGCAGCCTCCCGAGGGCGACATCACTGCCTGCTCCCTCTGGCATCTGTCCTACGACGTCGTCATCGACTCCGAGCTCCTCATCAACAAGGTGCGCGCGCTCGGGCCTCGAGTCTCCTGCTAGGTCACAGTGAGCCTCGGCGCCTGGACTGAAGGGAGTGACCCCCGGCGTATGCCGGGCGCTGCGCACCCGCGGGTAGGCTCGGCTCCGCTTCGCGGGGCGGTAGCTCAGTCGGTCAGAGCAGCGGACTCATAATCCGTCGGTCCTGGGTTCAAGCCCCAGCCGCCCCACCCAGGCATGAAGGAAGGGGCCGGTCCGTCACGGACCGGCCCCTCCTTCTCGGGTCGGGTCAGCAGGTCTTGGACTTGCCCCGGCACGAGGTCGTCGTGGTGGGTGACAACGGAATGGCGTTGGTGTTGAGCCCCTCGACCTTGCGGATCGTGGCGTTGAGCCGCTCACCCAGGTAGATCGTGCCGTTGTGCACGCCGATCGACCACGCGTACTCGGGCACGGTGGTCAGGCTCTGCCAGCTGAGTCCGTCCGCGCTGCGGTAGACACCGCCGCGCGAGAGGGCGTAGATGTAGCCGTCGCCCGGGACGTCGAGGTCGAGCAGGTTCCAGTCACCGAGGGAGAGGACGGGGGTGGACCGCGTCCCGTCGAACGCGACGATGCCGTGGGTGTAGTTGCCGCAGATGATCCTGCCCTTGAAGACCTCGACCGCGCGGGCTTCGACCGTGTCGCACGGCGTGCCGGCCGCCGTGGACCACGAGGTGCCGTTGAAGACGCGGAGCGGCGCGCCCTCCATGACGTCGCGTGCCTGCAGGTACATCTTCCCGTTGAGGGCGGCGGCCCAGTAGTAGCGCTCGCGGCCCATCTCGGTCACCGAGGTGTCCTTCGCGACCATCGACCAGGTCGTGCCGCCGTCGGTGGACCGGTATGCCGCCGCGCCGCCTCCGGTGCCGTAGCGCGCCGAGCCGACCATCCAGAGGTCGCTGCCGTTGAGCGACGCGACGTCGTAGACGTGCTCGGCGGGAGCCTTGAACTCGTTCGTCCAGGTGCCGCTGGCGTTGGTCGAGTACCCCTGGTTCGAGGTGGCCGACCCGGTCGGGTCGGTCCACGGCGCGTAGAGCTTGCCGTTGATCCTGCGGAAAGTGGTGATCTCCTCGGTCGGGGCGGTGAGCCCCGTCTCGGCGAAGGAGCGCGTCACCGGGTCGAAGGTCGTGACCTTGGTCGGCCCTCCGTTGATGATGTAGTCGCCGTAGCCGACGTAGAACTTGCCGTTGTCGAGGGTGAGGCTGCGGATCGTGCGGCCCGACGCGTTGGGCTTCGCCAGGGCCTGGGGGCTCACACCGACGACGGTGGTCGGGTACGTCGGCATCGTGGTCGTCGCGAGCGACGTGGGGGCGGGCTTGCTGTTCTTGGCGGCGCTGGCCGGCGCGGCCGTCAGGGCGACGGCGCACCCGAGGCTCGTGATGGTGGCGACGATGGCGGCGAGTGTTGGGCGGGAGACGAGTTGGCGGGATCCCATGGAGGGCGCTCCTAGGTGTTGCGGGGGGTGACCCGAACGGGTCAGGCACGCCAATAGTCAAGGTGGCGAGCACCTTAGGCAACTCAGAACCACCAAATGACTCGAAAGGACTATAGGGTTCGCGCTCAGCGGTCCATGAGCCTCCGAGTGGCGTCTCACATGGTGACGCGTGTTCGTGGTGGTGCGACTGGGGTTCCTGCGGCATGATGTGACCCACGGTTCACGAGTTCTCTCGTGAGGCGACAAACAGCGGCGCCACAGGTGCCCTCAGAGCGAGCTGGCCGGCATACAGAACTGCTGCCTCCGGTCCACGTGCGACGGCGTTGGGGAAGACGTCCCTTGCACACCAAGGAGGCCAGGATGTCTGTCGCGACGCGACGTGTGTCGACCCGGGGAGTGGTGTTCATCCACTCGGCCCCGGCAGCGCTGTGCCCGCACATCACCTGGGCCCTCGAGAAGGCCACCGGCTCCCGGGTGGTCATCGACTGGAGCGAGCAGCCCATCGCGCCCGGCCTGCGCCGCGGTGAGTGGTCGTGGATCGGCGAGCAGGGGACAGGCGCACACATCGCCTCGACCCTGCGCGGCTGGCAGGGCGTGCGCTACGAGGTCACCGAGGACCCCAGCGCCGGCTGCGACGGCTCGCGCTGGTCCTACACGCCGAGCCTGGGCATCCACCACGCGACGACGTCCGCGAGCGGCGACGCCGTCGTCGGCGAGGAGCGGCTCAAGGAGATCCTCACCCTCGCGCAGGGTTCGCCCGACGCGATCGAGGAGATGCTCGAGGAGGTGCTCGGCACCGAGTGGGACGCCGAGCTCGAGCCCTTCCGGTATGCCGGTGACGGGGCGCCCGTGCGCTGGCTCCACCAAGTGGGCTGAGAGGCCCGCTCACGAGACGTCGCGGGGCCCGCTCGGGTACAGGGGGAGCGGGCCCCGCGCCATGTCCGCAGGCTTGCGGAGACGACGTTGAGGGTCCGGAGGGAAATGTTCCCTCCGGACCCTCAACGTTCCCGCATGGGGAGCAGAAGCTCCTGGCGGCTAGGGGGCGGGGCACCCCAGGGAGCTCCGAGCCTGCGAGGAGGTCACAGGGGAATGTTGCCGTGCTGGCCGCGCCGCTGGGGCGCCTCGGCGATGGCCTTGGCGAGGGCGGACCGGGTCGCGGTCGGCTCGACGATCTCGTCGACGACGCCGATCTCCACGGCGCGGGGGAGGCCGCCGCTGAGACGGTCGTGCTCCTCCGCGAGCTGCTGCTCGACGCTTGCGCGCTCGGCGTCGTCGACCTCGGCGAGCCGGCGGCGGTGCAGGATCCGGATCGCGGCGACCGAGCCCATGACGGCGACGTGGGCGGTCGGCCACGCGAAGACCTTGGTCGCGCCGAGGGAGCGCGAGTTCATCGCGATGTAGGCGCCGCCGTAGGTCTTGCGGGTGACGAGCGTGACGCGCGGGACGGTGGCCTCGGCGAAGGCGTGGAGCAGCTTGGCGCCACGCCGCACGACACCGTCCCACTCCTGGCCCACGCCGGGCAGGTAGCCCGGGACGTCGACGAGGACGATGAGCGGCACGCCGAACGCGTCGCACATCCGCACGAAGCGTGCGGCCTTCTCGGCGCTGGGGGAGTCGAGGCAGCCACCGAGGCGCATCGGGTTGTTGGCGATGACGCCGACCGTGCGGCCGCCGAAGCGACCCAGCTGGGTGACGATGTTCGGAGCCCAGCGGGGGTGCAGCTCAACGGAGTCGGCGTCCTTGTCGAGGACGTTGTCGACCACGGGGTGGACGTCGTAGGCGCGCTTGGCCGACTCGGGGAAGGTCTCCTCGAGGTCGAGGTCCTCGATGCCCGTCGTGTCGAGCGTGCCCTGGTCGGCCAGCAGCGAGCAGAGCTGGCGACCGCGCTCGTAGGCCTCCTCGGTCGACTCGGTGACGACGTGGACGACGCCACTGCGCCGACCGTGCGGCTCGGGACCGCCGAGGCGCAGCGCGTCGACCGCCTCGCCGGTGACCGAGCGGACGACGTCCGGCCCGGTGACGAAGATGCGGCCGTCGGGCCCGAGCACGACGATGTCGGTGAGCGCGGGCCCGTAGGCAGCGCCACCTGCGGCTGCGCCGATGACGACCGAGATCTGCGGGATCTTGCCGGACGCCCGGGTCATGATCGCGAAGACCTCGCCGACGGCGTGCAGGCTGACAACGCCCTCGGGGAGGCGCGCGCCTCCGGAGTGCCAGATGCCGACGACCGGTATGCCGTCAGCGAGCGCCCGCTCGTAGGCCTCGAGGATGACCTTGCAGCCGGCGACGCCCATGGCACCGCCCATGATCGTCGCGTCGGAGCAGAAGGCGGCGACCCGCGTGCCCTGGCAGGTGCCGACGCCGGCGAGCATGCCGGAGTCGTCCTCGGGCGTGATGAGCTCGAGCGAACCCTCGTCGAAGAAGGCGGCGAGCCGCAGGCGCGGGTTGCGCGGGTCCGTGGCACGGTCCGGCTTGGGCTTCGTCGCGGCCGACGCGGTGGCCGACGCCTCGTTGGGCTGGTGCGCCATCAGACGCTCTTCACCGCGAGGGCGACGTTGTGGCCACCGAATCCGAACGAGTTGTTGAGCGCCGCGATGTCGCCATCGGGGAGCGTGCGGTGCTCGCCGCGCACCACGTCGAGCGAGATCTCGGGGTCGAGGTTCTCGATGTTGATCGTGGCGGGGGCGATCCGGTGGTGGACCGACAGGATCGTGAAGAGCGCCTCGAGGGCACCGGCGGCGCCGAGCAGGTGCCCGGTCATCGACTTCGTGCCGCTGACGCACATGCCGTCGGTGGCGTCACCGAAGGCGCGGCGGATGGCGTTGGCCTCCGCCACGTCACCGACCGGCGTGGAGGTGGCGTGCGCGTTGATGTGGACGATGTCCGCGGGCGTGATGCCGGCGCGCTGCACGGCCTCGCGCATCGCGCGGGAGGCACCTGCACCCTCGGGCTCGGGCGCGGTGATGTGGTGCGCGTCCGAGGACATGCCCGCGGGGGCGAGCTCGGCGTAGATCCGGGCGCCGCGTGCCTTGGCGTGCTCCTCGGACTCGAGGACGATGACGGCCGCGCCCTCACCCATGACGAAGCCGTCGCGACCGGTGTCGTAGGGCCGGGAGGCGTGGGCCGGGTCGTCGTTGCGGGTCGAGAGCGCCTGCATCTGGGCGAACCCGGCGAAGGGCAGCGGGTGGATCGCGGCCTCGGTGCCGCCGGCGATGACGATGTCGGCGCGGCCCGAGAGGATCTGGTCGACGGCCAGGCCCATCGACTCGGCGCCGGACGCACACGCGGACACCGCGGTGTGCGCTCCGGCACGAGCGCCGAGGGCGAGCGAGACGTTGCCGCTGCTCGTGTTGGGCATGAGCATCGGGACGGCGAGGGGGAAGACCCGCCGCACGCCCTTCTCGCGCAGGTTGTCCCACTGGGTGAGGAGCGTGTGGACGCCGCCGATGCCGGTGCCGATGGCGACCATGAAGCGCTCGGGGTCGACCTCGGGGCTGCCCGCGTCGGCCCAGGCCTCGCGCGAGGCCACCATGGCGTACTGCGCGCTCGGGTCCATCCGTCGGCACTCGACCTTGGTGAGCACCTCCTCGGGGGAGGTGTGGATCGTGGCGGCGAAGGTCACGGGGAGCTCGTACTGCTCGACCCAGTCCTCCGTAAGGGGCCGCGCGCCGGGGGTGCCGGCGAGGATGGCGTCCCACGTGTCCGTGATCGTCCCACCGAGGGGGGTGGTGGCTCCGAGTCCGGTGACGACGACGCGACGTTCGGTGCTCATGTTCGATGACTCCTTGGCGGTGGGACTGGTCCCGACTTATTGCGCTTTCGTGCGTCCTGCGGGCGGCGAACCGCTCCGGGACCGGCACGAAAGCGCAATAAGTCGAGAGGGGGTCAGCTCTGGTTGGACTGGATGAACGAGACGGCGTCGCCGACGGTGCGCAGGTTCTTGACCTCGTCGTCGGGGATGCGCACGCCGAACTTCTCCTCGGCGTTGACGACGATCGTCATCATCGACAGCGAGTCGATGTCGAGGTCGTCGGTGAAGGCCTTGTCGCTCTGGACGCTCTCGGGGTCGAGGCCGGTCTCTTCGTTGACGATCTCCGCGAGACCCGCGAGGATCTCCTGCTCGCTCTGAGCCATGTCCTGCTCCTTTGTCGTTCGGTCCGCCGGGTGCGGACTCTCTGGTGGTGTGGTGCGGGTGGTGCTGTGGTCCGAGGTGACCCGTGGACCGCGGGAGTCCCTAGGGGAGCGTCACGACCTGCGCGGCATACGAGAGGCCGGCGCCGAAGCCGATCTGGAGCGCGAGACCGCCGCGCGGGGCGAGGCCCTCACGCAGGAGGCGTTCGGTCGCGAGCGGCACCGAGGCCGCCGAGGTGTTCGCCGAGTCCACGATGTCGCGGGCGACCGCGACGTGGTCGGGCACCTTGAGCTGCTTGCACATCGCGTCGATGATGCGGACGTTCGCCTGGTGCGGGATGAAGGCGTCGAGGTCGTCGACGGTGACCCCGGCGGCGTCGAGCGCCTGCTGGGCCACGGGCGCCATGCTCCAGACGGCCCAGCGGAAGACGCTCTGGCCCTGCATCCCGATCGTCGGCCAGTCGAGCTTCTGCTCGTGGACGTCGATCCAGCTCTCGTTCTGGGCGATGACGTCCCACTTGTCGCCCTCGGAACCCCAGACGGTCGGGCCGATGCCGGGCGCGTCCGCCGCGGTGACGATGGCGGAGCCGGCGCCGTCACCGAAGATGAAGGCGGTCCCGCGGTCGGTGCGGCTCGTGAAGTCCGAGAGCCGCTCGACGCCGATGACGGCGACGTTGCGGGCGCTGCCACCGCGGACCATGTCGCTGGCGATCGCGATGCCGTGGCAGTAGCCCGCGCACGCGGCCGAGATGTCGAACGCGACCGGCTTGCCCATGCCCATGCGGTCGGCGAGGGCCGGCGCGGCGGCCGGGGTCTGGTAGGGGTGCGAGACGGTGGCGAGGACGACCGCGTCGATCTCGCCGGCCTCCATGCCGGCCATCTCGAGGGCGTCGCGCGTGGCGGCCTCGGACATGTCGATGATGCTCTCGCCCTCACCGGCGAAGTGGCGGGTCTTGATCCCCGAGCGCTCCTGGATCCACTCGTCGGAGGAGTCGATGGCGTCGACGATCTCGGAGTTCGGCACGACGCGGCGCGGACGGTAGGCCCCGACACCAGCGATGCGGGCGTGGGCCGCCCCCGTGGAAGGAGTGATGCTGCCGGCCATGTCAGCCCTCCTGCGGGTGCAGGCGGAGGACGGGCTGGCCGGGGGAGACGGGGTCGCCGTCCTCGACGAGCCACTCGACGACGCGACCCCCGTGAGGGGCGACGACCTCATAGGTGTCGCGCAGGGTGCCGACGGTCGCGACGACGCTGCCGGCCTCGACGGCGGTGCCGACCTCGCTGTGGGTGAAGGACACCATGCCCTTGGCGGGGCTGATGACGAGACGCCACGTCGGGTCCTGGGCCACGCCCGAGGACTTGCCGTGCTCCTTGACCATGCGGTGGGCCTGCTCGAGGTCGTCCGGGCTCTTGAGGGCGAGGATCTCGACGTCCTTGAGGACGCGCTTCGCGAGCCCGGCGAGGGTGCCGGCCGGCGGGATCTCGATGATGCCGGTGACGCCGAGCTCCTTGAACGTCTCAATCGTGAGGTCCCAGCGGACCGGGTTGCTCACCTGGCTGACGAGGCGGCCGAGGACCTCGCGGCCGCTGTGGACGACGGCGCCGTCGCGGTTGGAGACGAGCGGCACGCGCGCGTCGTGCGTCGACATCGCCTTGGCGTAGCCGGCGAGGAGGTCGACCGCGGGCGCCATGTGCTGCGTGTGGAACGCGCCGGCAACCTTGAGCGGGATGACCCGGCTCTTCGCGGGCGGCTCGGCGGCGAGGGCCGCGAGCTGCTCCATCGTCCCGGCGGCGACGACCTGGCCGGCGCCGTTGATGTTGGCGGGGGTGAGCCCGTGGCGCTCGATCGTCGCGGTGACGTCGTCGGGGTCGCCGCCCATGACGGCGCTCATGCCGGTCGGGGTCACGGCGCTGGCCTCGGCCATGGCGCGACCGCGCTCGCGGACGAAGACCATGGCCTGCTCGGCGGAGATGACGCCTCCCGCTGCGGCGGCGGTGATCTCACCGACCGAGTGGCCGGCGCCGGCGCCGACGAGGCGGAAGCCGTCGGCCGGGTGCTCGAAGAGCGCGAGCAGAGAGACGAGGCCGGAGGCGACGATGAGGGGCTGGGCGACAGCCGTGTCCTTGATCGTCTCCTCGTCCGACTCGGTCCCGTGCCTGACGAGGTCCATGCCGGCGACGGCGGAGAGCCAGCCGAGCCGTTCGCGCACACCGGGGATGGCGAGCCAAGGGGTGAGAAAGCCGGGGGTCTGGGAGCCCTGTCCAGGGCAGACGATCACGAGCACCCCTTCAGCGTGTCCGTCCCTACCCCCTCGGGGCGCGAGCGGCGGCGACGAACCTCGCCGCCGACTTCTGTAGGGTTCCTACAAGACGCGCGAGGGCGGCCGGGTCACCCGCGTCGCGGGCTCCGGGGCTACCCGTCCGTAGGCGAGGGCGAGCCGCACGGTCTGCGCGTCGTGCGGGTCGGTGAGGTCGTAGCCGATGGTGTCGGCGATTTTGGCGAGGCGGTAGCGGACCGTGTTGGGGTGGACGAAGAGGGTGCGCGCCGTGCCCTCGAGCCCCAGCCCTCCGTCGAGGTAGGCGGCCGCCGTCTCGAGGAGGTTGCCACCGCCGCTCGCCGACAGCGGGGCATAGACCCGCGAGACGAGCGAGGCCCGGGCCGGCAGGTCGCCGAGCAGGGCGCGCTCGGCGAGGAGATCGTCGCTGCGCACCGGACGTGGCGCCGTGGGCCAGGCCGGTGCGGCCGTGTGGCCCGAGAGCGCGGCCCGCGCGCTGCGCCCTGCGGCATACAGGTGAGGGACGACGGGACCGACGACGATAGGGCCGTCGCCGAAGTGGCTCCCGAGGTGGGAGGCGGTCACGAGCGCGTCCGAGACCCGGCCGGCGATGCACACGACGCGCCGGCCGTGGATGGCGACGAGCACCTCGACCCCGACCCGCTTCGCACCGCGGTGGAGCTGGTCCACCACCTGTGCGGCACCCGTGCCCGGGGTGGACCCGACGATGACGCACACGTCGCTCGTCGTGCCCCAGCCGAGGGCGGAGGCGCGCGACTGCATCGAGTCGTCGGCCTCGCCGCGGATGACGGCGTCGACGACAAGCGCCTCGAGCCGGGCGTCCCAGGCCCCGCGGGCCTCGGCGGCATGGGCGTAGACCTCGGCCGCCGAGAACGCGATCTCGCGGGAGTAGAGCAGCACCGCCTCGCGCACCTTGACCTCGTCGTCGCCGGCGGCAAGCCCCATCGACTCGCGCTCGACGACCTCGACGACGGTGCGGACGAGGTCGAGGGTCTGGCCGAGGCTGATCGAGCGGGTCAGCTCTCGCGGCGCCGTGCCGAAGACGTCGGCGGTGACGTGGGCCTGGTCCTGGCTGCCGGTGAACCACTCGATGAACGAACGGATGCCGGCCTGTGCGACGAGGCCGACCCACGACCGCTCCTCGGGCGGGAGCGCGCGGTACCACTCGTGCGAGCTCTCCATCTGCTGGACTGCAGCGGCGCCCAGGTCGCCGGCCGCGCGCTCGACCCGTCGCCGGGTCGCCGCCGAGGGGCGCGTTCGCGTCGTGGCCACGTCGGCAGTCTATTTGTATGCCGTGCACAACGCGTATACCGTCCCGTGACCTTCGCGTCGTCACCCGTCGGGCGAGGTCAGGCCTGCCAGCCGAGGAGGGACTCCCCGAGCGTCATCGTCAGCCACCACACGGCGGCGGCGACGAAGGGCATGGCAAGGACCCACCACGGCCGTCGGGTGAACCACCGGATCGCGGCGACGAGCAGCACGAGCCAGAAGGCGAGCAGCAGCGCGATGGCCCAGAGCGGCGCGGCCAATCCCGATGCGAGGTAGAACGGCAGCAGGCCGAGGAGCCCCAGCACGCCGAGCGTCGCGACGACACGCTCGAGGATCCTCCGGTTGTCCACCGCCCCAGCATCCCCTCACGGGGCGGTCGCTGTCAGCCCGTTCGCCGGAGCGGGGTCCTCAGTCGGTGCCGAACTCCATGGCGGCCGCGTCGAGCGCGTTGTCGTCGGGCCCCGACGCCGCCGGGTTGTCGGTGATGCGGTCGTAGCCACCGGCCGGCAGGTCGCCGAACAGCGTGCCGTTCTCGACGAGGAGCTGGCCCTGGTCGACCGGCTGCTCGGCATAGAGCTCGAGCTTGGCCCGGCTGTCGGCGATGTCGAGGTTGCGCATCGTCAGCTGCCCGATCCGGTCGAGCGGCCCGAAGGCGGCGTTCTCGACGCGCTCCATCGACAGCTTGTCCGGGTGGTAGCTGAAGTTCTCGCCCCGGGTGTCGACGATCGAGTAGTCGTCGCCCCGCCGCAGCCGCAGGGTGACCTCGCCGGAGACGACGGAGGCGATCCAGCGCTGGATGGCCTCGCGGAGCATGAGGCTCTGCGGGTCGAGCCACCGGCCCTCGTAGAGCAGGCGGCCGAGGCGGCGGCCCTCCGCGTGGTAGTTCGCGATCGTGTCCTCGTTGTGGACGGCGTTGAGCAGCCGCTCGTAGGCGATGTGGAGCAGGGCCATGCCCGGCGCCTCGTAGATGCCGCGCGACTTCGCCTCGATGATCCGGTTCTCGATCTGGTCGGACATGCCGAGGCCGTGCCGCCCGCCGATCGTGTTGGCGAGGTCGACGAGGGCGACGGGGTCGAGGGACTCGCCGTTGATGGCGACCGGGCGACCCTGGACGAAGCGGACCGTGACGTCCTCGGACTCGATCGCGACCGAGGGGTCCCAGTGCTTGACGCCCATGATCGGCTCGACGATCTCCATCGACTCGTCGAGGTGCTCGAGGGTCTTCGCCTCGTGCGTCGCGCCCCAGATGTTGGCATCGGTCGAGTAGGCCTTCTCGGCGCTCGCCCGGTAGGGGAGGTCGCGCTGGGTGAGCCACTCGCTCATCTCGTGCCGGCCGCCGAGCTCGCTGACGAACGCCGGGTCGAGCCACGGCTTGTAGATCCGCAGGTCCGGGTTGGCCAGCAGGCCGTAGCGGTAGAACCGCTCGATGTCGTTGCCCTTGAAGGTCGAGCCGTCGCCCCAGATCGAGACGTCGTCGGCCTGCATCGCACGCACGAGCAGGGTGCCGGTGACGGCGCGGCCGAGGGGAGTGGTGTTGAAGTAGGTCTTGCCACCGCTGCGGATGTGGAAGGCACCGCACGCGAGCGCCGACAGGCCCTCCTCGACGAGCGCGCTGCGGCAGTCGACGAGCCGGGCCACCTCGGCGCCGTAGTCGCCGGCGCGGTCGGGCACCGTGTCGATCTCGGGCTCGTCGTACTGGCCGAGGTCGGCCGTGTAGGTGCACGGGACGGCACCTCGCTCGCGCATCCACGCGACGGCGACGGAGGTGTCGAGACCTCCGGAGAAGGCGATGCCGACGCGCTGGCCGACGGGCAGGGAGGTGAGGACCTTGGACACGCTGCAAGACTATACAGCCGAGCGCATAACCACAAACCGGCGTGTATGCCGTGGCTCGCCGGACGTGCCCCCGTCACCTGTCGTCCACGTCCTCGACAGGCGGGATCACCCGAACCGCCCTACGTTGGCGGACATGATGAGACCTCTGATCTCCGTTGTCCTCGCGGCCGGTGTGGCCCTCACGTCCGTCGCCGCGACGGCGCCCGCCGGCGCCGACGCACCCCCGTCGTCCAACGGCAGGGCCAAGCTCGCCGAGCCCCTCGTGCACGCCCACCGTGGCGCCTCGGGCTACCGTCCGGAGCACACGCTCGCGGCCTACCGCCTCGCCGTGCAGCAGGGCGCCGACTACATCGAGCCCGACCTCGTCATGACGAAGGACGGCGTGCTCGTCGACCGGCACGAGCCCGAGATCGGTGGCACGACCGACGTCGCCGCGCACCCGGAGTTCGCCGACCGCCGCGTCACCAAGCAGCTCGACGGCAGGGCGACGACCGGCTGGTGGGTGGAGGACTTCACGCTCGCCGAGCTCAAGACGCTGCGGGCCGAGGAGCGCATCCCGGCAGTTCGCACCGAGAGCGCGAGCTACGACGGCCAGTTCGAGGTGCCCACGTTGAGCGAGGTGCTCGCGCTGCGCCAGCAGCTGAGCGCCGAGACCGGTCGCACCATCGGCGTCATCCCCGAGATCAAGCACTCGACCTTCCTCCACGAGGCGGGCTTCGACCCGGAGGCCGCCCTGCTCGAGGAGCTCGACGCCTTCGGTCTCAACCGGCCCAACGCCGCCGTCTGGGTGCAGAGCTTCGAGCTCACCCCGCTCGTCCGACTCGACGACGAGCTCGGCTACAAGGCGAACCTCGTCTTCCTCGTGAGCGCGAGCGGACGGCCCTACGACCTCGAGGCCCAGGGTGACCCGCGCACCTACACCGACCTCATCGCACCGGCGAGCCTCAAGCAGCTCGTCAAGGACATCGACGGTCTCGGCGTGGAGAAGAGCCGGGTCATCCCGCGCCGCGGCGACGGCACCCTCGGCTCACCGACGTCGCTCGTCGCCGATGCGCACCGGGTCGGGCTCGACGTCACGCCGTGGACCTTCCGCGCCGAGAACCAGTTCCTCCCGGTCGACTACCGCGTCGGCACCGACCCGGCCGCGCACGGCCGCATGGGTGACGAGGTGACGCGCTACTTCGAGGCCGGTGTCGACGGCGTCTTCTGCGACCAGCCCGACATCTGCGTCTCGGCCCGTTCGGAGTTCCTCGACGAGTGAGGGCGTGCCGAGCCGGAGGGCGGTCCGCGACTTCCGCGGATCGCCCGCCGGCCGCCGTCGAGGACAGCACACTGGAGGGATGGAACGCGACACCGCACTGGTGGTTGCCGCGGCATCGCAGCTCGCCGCAGGCCTGGCCGGCGAGGTGGTCGCGGTGCGGCGGGGTCGCCCGTCGGACCCCCTGCCGGGCCACTGGAACCTGCCGCACGACCACCTCGTGCGCAACGCGCTCGTGCTCGGCACGGGCCAGTCGGCGCCCAACGTCATGATGGCGACCCAGGCGGCAGCCGTCGTCGCGCTCGCACGCGACGGGAGCCCGCGAGCGCGGCGCACCCTCGGCGCCCTCGGCGCGGTCATGGTCTTCGGCTACCTCGTGGAGCGCGAGTCGCCGCTCTGGCCGGAACGCCGCGACCCGCTGGCGACGACCGTCTTCGCCGCGGGCTTCGCCGGGGCGGTCTGCATGGCCTGGCTCGGGCTGCGACGTCGTAGCGCCTGACGCGTCGCCGTGGTGGGCGTCGTCGGCGACCAGCCCGACACCCGCGTCGAGCCCGCGCGGAGCTCCTGCCCCGCCGACCCCTGACAGATGTCACGGTGAGGTCGTGGCGTCCGGCACTGTCGCCGACACCGGTCCGCGGCGGAGCCTTGGAGGCATGACCTCACCACAGCACCCGGCCGTCGAGCTGACGGCCCTCACCAAGTCGTTCCCCGGTCGCACGGGCACCGTCCGCGCGGTCCGGGGGATCGACCTCACGATCGGGACCGGCGAGGTCGTCGCGCTGCTCGGGCCCAACGGCGCCGGCAAGACGACGACCCTCGACCTGCTCCTCGGTCTCACGACACCCACCTCCGGCGAGGTCAGGGTCCTCGGCGGGTCACCGCGCGAGGCCGTGCGGGCCGGCCGCATCGCGGCCGTCCTCCAGACCGGGGGACTCCTGCGCGACCTCACCGTGCGCGAGACCGCCGAGCTCGTCGCGAGCACGTATGCCGTCCACGTCCCGGTCGAGGACGTCCTGCGCCGCGCGAGCCTGGAGGCCATCGCCGGGCGCCGGGTCTCGCTCTGCTCCGGCGGCGAGCAGCAGCGGCTCCGCTTCGCGCTCGCCCTCCTGCCCGACCCCGAGCTGCTCGTCCTCGACGAGCCGACGGCCGGCATGGACGTCGCCGCCCGGCGCGCCTTCTGGGACGCGATGCACGCCGAGGCCGCGCAGGGCCGCACCGTCGTGTTCGCCACGCACTACCTCGAGGAGGCCGACGACTTCGCCAGCCGGATCGTCCTCGTGGCAGGCGGCACGGTCGTCGCCGACGGGCCCGCAGACGTCATCCGCGCCACCGCGCTCGGTCGGACCGTCGCCGCCCGGCTCGCGCCCGAGGTCGTCGGGCCCGCGGCTGCTGAGCTGCGCACCCTCGCGGCAGTGCACGACGTGCGCGTCGACGGCGACCGGCTCACCGTGACGACGTCGGACTCCGACGCCGTCGCCCGCACCCTCCTCACCACTCTCGACGCCAGGGACGTCGAGATCACCACCGGCTCGCTCGAGTCGGCCTTCCTCACCCTCACCGGGTCCACGAGCCCCATCGGGCCCTCGACCCCCACCACCGAAGGAGCAGCGGCATGAGCGCCATCCCGGTCACGCGAGGCGAGCGGACGGCATACGCACGGATCGAGCTGCGGCGGACGCTGCGCGACCTCGTGACGATGTTCTTCGTCGTCGGGCTTCCCGGCTTCATGTACCTCCTCTTCGGTGCCAGCGCCGGCTACTCGCAGGAGCGCGCGGGCAACGGCAACGTCGCGCTCTACGTCATGATCTCGATGGCCGCCTACGGCGCGGTCACGGCGACCGTCGGCATCGGCGGCACTGCCGCGGTCGAGCGGATGCAGGGCTGGGGCCGCCAGCTCGGGCTCACCCCGCTGCGCGACTCCACCTACGTCGCGACGAAGGCGGTCGTCGCGCTCGCCGTCGCGGCCCTGCCGATCGTCGTCGTCTACGTCCTCGGGCTCCTCACCGGCGCCGAGGGCACGGTGGCCGCGTGGCTGGGCAGCGCGGTCATCCTCGTCGTCGGCGCCGTGCTCTTCGCGCTCTACGGTCTCGTCTTCGGGCTCGCGTTCCGGTCCGAGGCGGCGGTGTCGGCCGCGTCCGGCTCGCTCGTCGTCCTGGGCTTCCTCGGCAACATCTTCTTCCCGCTGAGCGGGGTGCTGCTCGACATCGCCCGGGGCACCCCGCTCTACGGGTATGTCTCGCTCGCCCGCTACCCGCTCACCGGTGGCTCGGTCATCGACGCCGACGGCAACCTCGTCTCCGAGGCGTTGTGGATGTCGGTGGCTAACGTTGCGGCGTGGACGACGACTCTCGCGGTGCTCGCGATCTGGCTCGTGCGCCGCAGCCGCGGGCGGCAGTGACCGGCCCCGGCTCGGCGGCGAACCCGCCCGTGGCCCATCCCTGGCAGCGCTGGGGGTGGGTCATGGGCGGGGTCTGGCTCGTCTTCCTCGCCTTCCCCGTCGCCGGCGTCGTCGACAGCGGGGCGAGCCGCCCGCGGGTCGTGGCGGGGGTCGTCCTCTTCGTCCTCTTCGCGGTCGTCTACCTCCACGGCTTCCGGGCGATGGGCCGCGCCCGCTCCGAGCAGGAGGTGCTGCGCGGCGGCCTCGCCCACCTCGCCGTGCTCGTGGCGATCTGCGTCCTCGTCCACGTGCTCGTCGGCCCCGCCTCGGTCGGTGGTGGGCCCTACCTCGTCGCGCTCGCGATGTTCGTCCTGCCGATGTGGGCGGCGGTCGGTCTCACCGTCGTCGTCGTGGGGCTCACGGTCTGGCTCACGTCGGTCTCGAGCGAACTCGCGGACACGTGGTACCTCCCCGGCATCGTCATCCTCGTCGCCGTCGTCACCGCCGTCGTCCGGACCATCGAGCGGCGCAGCATCCTCCACGACGAGCTCGCCGCCGAGCTGTCCCTCTCGGCCGAGCGCGACCGGCTCGCCCGCGACGTCCACGACGTCGTCGGCCACACCCTCACCGCGATGAGCCTCAAGGCCGACGTCGCCGAGCGGCTCGTCGCCACCGACCCTGAGCGTGCGCAACGCGAGATCGCCGAGGTCGCCGCGCTGAGCCGGCAGGCGCTCGCGGAGGTGCGTGCCGCGGTGGGCGGCATCCGCTCCGCCCGCCTGGACGACGAGATCGCCTCTGCCGCAAGGGTTCTCGCCGCGGCCGGCATCACGGCGCACCTGCCCGAGGACCTCACCGTCGTCGACCCGCGCCACCGCGTCGTCCTCGCGTGGGTCCTGCGCGAGGCGGTCACCAACGTCGTGCGCCACAGCGAAGCCTCCGTATGCCGTGTGGCCCTGGGCCCGTCGTCCCTCACCGTCGAGGACGACGGCCGGGGAACCTCCGGGCTGCGCGAGGGCAATGGTCTGCGCGGCGTGCGCGAGCGCGTCGACGCGGCCGGGGGAGTGCTGCGGGTGGTCGACGCGGCACCGGGCACGAGGCTCGAGGTGACCCTGTGAGTGACGACCTCCCTCCCATCCGCGTCCTCGTCGCCGACGACCAGGCGCTCGTGCGCGGTGCGATCGTCACCCTGCTCGACCTGGAGCCGGACCTCACCGTCGTGGCCGAGGCCGGGCGCGGGGACGAGGTGCTCGGGCTGCTGCGCGAGCACGACGTCGACGTCGCCCTCGTCGACGTCGAGATGCCCGGGCTCGACGGCATCGAGGTGTGCCGGGCCATCGCGGCGTCGGGCCTGCCGACGAGGGCCCTCGTCGTGACGACCTTCGGACGCCCCGGGTTCGTCCGGCGGGCGCTCGAGGCAGGCGCGGCCGGCTTCGTCGTCAAGGACACCCCGGCCTCCGAGCTCGCTGCCGCCGTGCGCAGAGTGCATGCGGGGGAGCGGGTCGTCGACGGCGCGCTGGCGGCAGAGTCGCTCATCGAGGGCGCGAACCCGCTCACGCCGCGCGAGCAGGACGTGCTGCGGGCGACCCTCGGTGGCGCACCGGTCGCCGTCGTGGCGCGTGCCGTCCACCTGTCCGAGGGGACGGTCCGCAACCACCTGTCGTCGGCGATGGCCAAGACCGGCACCTCGACCCGGGGCGAGGCAGCCGTCCACGCCCGCGACCGCGGCTGGCTCTGACCCGCGAGCCTGAGCGGGCCCCCGGCGGGGGCCCCGCCGGGCCGGTCAGCTGCTCGAGCGAGCCAGACCTTGGCGAGCGAGGCAGCCGGGACTGGCTCGCTCGCCGGTCCGTGACTCGCTCGGCGCTGACCCGATGAGGGACGGTGTGGCACGGCATACCGAGGAGGGCGTGGCACGGCATACGGAGAACGGCTGCGCCCGCCACCACGGAGGGTGACGGGCGCAGGCGACCGGACGGGTGAGGGTCAGCTGTCGCCGCCCTCGTTGCCGCTCGTGCCGGCGCGGACGTCGAGGAGCTGGTACTTCTCGGCGGCCTTGCCGGGGACGTCGGCCGGGACCTCACCACGCGCGGCGAGCACCTGGAGGGTGCGGACCGCGAGCGAGGGGCCGTCGACGTGGAAGAAGCGTCGCGCGGCAGGACGGGTGTCGGCGAAGCCGAAGCCGTCGGTGCCGAGCGAGTGGAACTCGCCGGGGACCCACTGCGCGATCTGGTCGGGGACGGCGCGCATGTAGTCGGAGGTCGCGAGCACCGGGCCCTCGACGTCCTTGAGCTTCTGCGCGACGTAGGGCACGCGAGCCTCGTTCTCCGGGTGGAGGAAGGCCTCCTCGTCGCACGACAGGCCGTCGCGGCGGAGCTCGCCCCAGGACGTCACCGACCAGACGTCGGCCGCGACACCCCAGTGGTCGGCGAGGAGCCGCTGCGCCTCGAGCGCCCACGGCACGCCCACGCCGGACGCGAGCAGCTGCGCGCGCGCCGGCGTGTGGGTCCAGCCGCTGGTGTCGGCCTTCTCGAGGAGGTACATGCCGCGCAGGATGCCCTCGGTGTCGACGCCCTCTGGCTCGGCCGGCTGGACGATCGGCTCGTTGTAGACGGTGAGGTAGTAGATGAGGTCCTCGGGCGTCTCGCCGTACATCCGCTCGAGACCGTCGCGCATGATGTGCCCGATCTCGTAGCCGTAGGCCGGGTCGTAGGCGACGACGGCCGGGTTGGTCGAGGCGAGCAGAGGCGAGTGTCCGTCGGCGTGCTGCGTTCCCTCGCCGGTGAGGGTCGTGCGGCCGGCCGTGGCACCGATGAGGAAGCCGCGGGCCATCTGGTCGGCGGCCGCCCAGATGGAGTCGCCGGTGCGCTGGAACCCGAACATCGAGTAGAAGATGTAGATCGGGATCATCGGCTCGCCGTGCGTCGAGTAGCTCGTGGCGGCGGCGGTGAAGGCGGCGACCGACCCGGCCTCGTTGATGCCGAGGTGGAGGATCTGGCCCTGCTCGGACTCGCGGTAGCTGAGCATGAGGTCGTGGTCGACCGGGGTGTAGTTCTGCCCGTGCGGGTTGTAGATCTTGAGCGTCGGGAAGAAGCTGTCCATGCCGAACGTGCGGGCCTCGTCGGGGATGATCGGCACGACGCGCTTGCCGAACTCCTTGTCGCGCATGAGGTCCTTGAGCAGCCGGACGAACGCCATCGTCGTCGCGATGGTCTGCTTGCCCGAGCCCTTCTTGACCTGCGCGTAGGCGTCGTCGCCCGGCAGCGAGATCTGGGTGTACTTGCTGCGGCGCTCGGGGATCGGTCCGCCCAGCTCGCGACGACGCTCGAGCATGTACTGGAGCGTCGGGTCGTTCTCGCCGGGGTGGAAGTAGGGGGGCTGGTAGGGGTTCTCCTCGATCTGCGCGTCCGTGATCGGCAGGCGGAGGACGTCGCGGTAGCCCTTGAGGTCGTCGACCGTCATCTTCTTCATCTGGTGCGTCGCGTTGCGGCCGGCGAAGCCCTTGCCGAGCGAGTAGCCCTTGATGGTGTGCGCGAGGATGACCGTCGGCTGGCCGGTGTGGTGGACCGCGGCCTGGTAGCCGGCGTAGACCTTGCGGTAGTCATGGCCGCCGCGCTGGAGGTCGTGCCAGATCTGGTCGTCGGTGAGGCCCTCGACCATCTTGCGGGTGCGCGGGTCACGACCGAAGAAGTGCTCGCGCACGTAGGCGCCGTCGTTGGCCCGGAACGTCTGGTAGTCGCCGTCGGTCGTCGTGTTCATGATGTGCCGCAGGGCGTGGTCGCGGTCGGCGGCGAGCAGCGGGTCCCAGCCGCGGCCCCAGATGACCTTGACGACGTTCCAGCCGGCGCCGCGGAAGAACGCCTCGAGCTCCTGGATGATCTTGCCGTTGCCGCGGACCGGGCCGTCGAGCCGCTGCAGGTTGCAGTTGACGACGAACGTGAGGTTGTCGAGCTCCTCGTATGCCGCGAGCTGCAGGAGGCCGCGCGCCTCCGGCTCGTCCATCTCGCCGTCGCCGAGGAAGGCCCAGACGCGCTGGTCGCTCGTGTCCTTGATGCCGCGGCCGTGGAGGTACTTGTTGAACTGCGCCTGGTAGATCGCGTTCATCGGGCCGATGCCCATCGACACCGTCGGGAACTGCCAGTAGTCCGGCATCATCCGCGGGTGCGGGTAGGACGACAGCGCCCGGATGCGGCCGTCGACGATGTGGCTCTTCTCCTGGCGGAAGCCGTCGAGGTCGGTCTCGCCGAGGTGGCCCTCGAGGAAGCTGCGGGCATACATCCCGGGGGAGGCGTGCCCCTGGAAGAAGATCTGGTCGCCGCCACCGGGGTGGTCCTGACCGCGCCAGAAGTGGTTGAAGCCGACCTCGTAGAGGGTCGCGGCCGACGCGTAGGTCGAGATGTGGCCACCGACGCCGACGCCGGGACGCTGGGCGCGGTGCACCATGACCGCCGCGTTCCAGCGGATCCAGCGGCGGTACTGCCGCTCGACCTCCTCGTCACCGGGGAACCAGGGCTCCTGCTCCTGGTCGATGGTGTTGACGTAGTCGGTCGCGGTGAGTGACGGGACGCCGATCTGGTTCTCGCGGGCGCGTTCGAGGAGGCGCAGCATGAGGTAGCGCGCCCGTTGGCGGCCGCCCTCGTCGATCACCTGGTCCAGCGAGTCCAACCACTCCGAGGTCTCCTCGGGGTCGATGTCGGTGAGGCTGCTCGGGAGGCCATTGAGGATCGGGCCGGCTTCCTCGCGAAACGTCACGACGGTGTCCCTTCTGCTTGCGGATTCGACCAAGAGGTCGTCCCGACCATCCTGTCACTCGGGAGTGGCCGTCGTCACACGTGGGTCGGCTGGCAGGCTGTGGCCATGACCCCCGCGCTCGACCCGGACGCCGTCACCCTCCGCGGGGACGAGCTGCCGTGGCGCCCCGTGAGCCCCGCCCTCCGCACCGTGCGGCTCGTGACACTCACGGTGTGGCTCGTGCCCTTCGTCCTGGCGTTCGCCGTCCCCGCCGTCCTCGTGTCCCGCTGGTTCTGGATCGGCTCGGCCGTGGCCGTCGTGCTCCTCGCGTGGGGCGCGTGGCTCATCGGCCGGCAGGTCTCGGCGATCTCGTGGATCGAGCTCCCCGACGAGATCGTCATCCGCAAGGGCCGCCTGTTCCGCTCGCTCGTGAGCATCCCCTACGGCCGCCTCCAGTACATCGACGTCCAGTCCGGTCCGCTCATGCGCTCGCGGGGCATCGCGTCGTGCGAGTTCCACACCGCCTCGCCCGAGAGTGGCGGCACCCTGCCGGGCCTTCCGCTCGAGGAGGCCGAGGCGCTCCGCGGTCGCCTCGCGGCCCGTGGCGAGGCGCAGCGAGCAGGCCTGTGACCGAACAGGATCCGCGTATGCCGGCACCGGACCCGCGTATGCCGGCACCGGACCCGCGTATGCCGGCACCCGACCCCCGAGCCTCCCAGCAGGACCCGCGCGTGCCCCAGCCGGACGTGCGCGAGCGGCCTGCGGGGCCGGGCGCCGCGCCCCAGCTGCACGAGTGGCAGCACCTCCACCCGCTCTCACCGCTCGTCCGCGGCGGCGTCGTGGGCATCGCCGTCATCGGGTATGCAGCGACGCAGTTCGTCGACGACATCTTCCGCGGCATCGGTGGGGGTGACGAGCCGGAGGACCCCTCGGAGGGCGGCATCCGCGACGGGCTCGGGTTCCTCCTCGACCACCCGCTCGCGACGAGCGGCGTCCTCGTGCTCGGGCTCCTCGTCGTCGGTCTCGTCGGCTGGCTCTCGTGGCGCTTCTCGAAGTTCCGGGTGGCCGCGGGCCAGATCGAGCTGCGCAAGGGCTGGCTCTTCCGTGAGCACCGGCAGGTGCCGCTCGAACGGGTCCAGGCCATCGAGATCAGCCGCCCCCTGCTCGCCCAGCTCACCGGCCTCTCCCAGGTCATCGTCCAGTCCGCGGGCGGCGGCGACTCGCACCTCAAGCTCGCCTTCCTCGGCGCCCGCCGCGCCGACGAGGTGCGCCGCGAGCTCATCGCCCTCGCGGGCCGCCGGGACGAGGTGCGTCCGGCTGTGCGCGTCGACGGCGCCGGCCACGACGTCGCGGGCGGCGCCCCGGCAAGCGGCGCAGACCCCACCACGACCGACCCCGCCACCGGTCGACCGGCCACGGTCCCCACCGGCCTGCTCGACCCCGACGAGGGCCGCGAGGTCCTGCGCGTCCCGAACTCGCGGCTCTTCGTCGCGACGATCCTCCACGGCGGCACGATCTTCCTCGGCGCGGTGGCGCTCGTCGCAGCGAGTCTGGCGCTCGCGGCATACGGGTCGTCGTTGGAGGTCCTCACGGGAGCCGCGCTCGCGCTCCCGGCGATCGGGCCGCTGGCGTTCGGCATCGCGGTCAACCGCGTGGGCGAGCTGCTCAAGCACGGCAACTTCCGGCTCGGCGACACGGGCACGGCCGCGCGCATCCAGCACGGGCTCACCGACAAGCGCACGACGACGATCCCGCTGCACCGCATCCAGGCCGTCGGCATGGTCCAGCCGCTGTGGTGGCGGCCCCTGGGGTGGTGGCGGGTCAACGTCAACGTCGCCGGCATCGGACACGACCCGACGGGTGAGACCGGTGGCGACGACACGACCGTCCTGCCCGTGGGCACGCTCGACCAGGCCCTCGAGGTGCTCGCGCTCCTCGACCCGGTCATCTCCGCCGAGGACCTGCGGCAGGCGGCACTCGGCGAGGGCGGCGAGCCCGGCTGGACGACGGTCTCCGAGCGCGCCCGGACCCTCGACCCGCTCGGCTGGCGTCGCAGCGGGTTCGCCGTGTCGGCGCACTCGCTCATGGTCCGCACCGGCCGGCTCTGGCGGCGCGTCTCGGTCATGCCGCACGCCCGGGTGCAGTCGCTCACCCTCTCGCAAGGGCCCCTCGACCGGCGCCTCGACCTCGCAACGGTGACCCTCGTCTCGACGCCCGGACCGGTGTCCGTGCAGGTCCAGCACCTGGAGGCGGGCACGGCGACCGGTCTGCTGCGCGACGAGGCCGGGCGGTCGCGCGCCGCACGGCAAATCTCGGGAACCGCTTGCACGACGCACGGGATTCCTAGTCAACTAGAGCCCCCAGCACCGCACGAGGAGAGGTAGCCGACCGTGAACACCCCCGCAGCACCTGCCGCCGAACCCGGGCCCGACGGCTCGGGAACCGTCGGACGCCTCGGCTTCGTCGCCGAGCAGATCGTGCAGGAGCTCGGCTGGGACGAGGACGTCGACGACGACTTCCGGTTCGCCGTCGAGGACGTCATCGGCTCCGACCTCGAGGACGAGGACTACACCGGTGAGACCGACGCCGTCCTCCTCTGGTGGCGCGCCGGCGACGGCGACCTCACCGACGCGCTCGTCGACCTCGTGGGGGTGCTCCAGGAGGGCGGCTTCGTCGTCGCGCTCACCCCCAAGAACCGCGAGAACGGTGCGGTCGACCCGTCCGAGATCGACGAGGCGGCGGGCACCGCAGGTCTCCACACGGCCGGCGCCTTCCACGCGTCGCCGGACTGGCGGGCCACCAAGCTCGTCGCCCCCAAGGGGCGGCGCTGACACCTCCTGCGGCAGACTCTTCGTCATGGACGACGTGCTGACCGGTCTCCCCGTGGGGGAGCAGGCCCCGATGTTCACGCTGCGTGACCAGAACGGCCAGGACGTCTCGCTGGCCGACCACCTCGGCGACCGCCACGTGCTCCTCGTCTTCTTCCCGTGGGCGTTCTCGGGCATCTGCACCGGCGAGCTCACCGAGATCCGCGACAACCTCGGTGCCTACGTCACCGAGGACGTCCAGGTCCTCACCGTCTCGTGCGACGCGATGTTCTCGCTGCGCGCCTACGCCGACCGCGACGCCTACTTCTTCCCGCTGCTCTCCGACTTCTGGCCCCACGGCGAGGTCGCCCGCGCCTACGGCGTCTTCGACGACAAGGCCGGCGTCGCCCGTCGAGGCACCTTCCTCATCGGGCCCGACGGCGTCATCCGCTGGTCGCTCGTCACCGGGATCGGCGAGCGTCGCGACTTCAGCGGCTACCACGAGGCGCTCGCCCGCGCCTGACCGAGTCGCGGGGCCGGGCCGGGCCCGGCACCGACTCCTGACACAATGGGCGACCGCACACGGCCGGGCGCCGTGTGAGGGCCTGTAGCTCAGTTGGTAGAGCACCGCGTTTACACCGCGGGTGTCGTCGGTTCGAGGCCGGCCGGGCCCACATGACCGTGACCCTCCGGGACGTCGTCGACGTCCTCGACCGCCTCTACCCGCCCGCGACCGCGCAGTCCTGGGACCGGGGCGGCCTCGTCACCGGCGACCCGGAGCAGCCGGTCGAGCGCGTGCTCCTCGCCGTCGACCCGACACTGGCCGTCATCGACGAGGCGCGCGAGCTGCACGCCGACCTCCTCGTCACCCACCACCCGCTCCTCCTGCGCGGTGTCCACTCGGTCGCGACGACGAGCGCCAAGGGTGCGAGCGTGACCGGCCTCGTCGTCGGCGACATCGCCCTCTACGTCGCGCACACCAACGCCGACGTCGCGGCCGCCGGGGTCGCCGAGGCCCTCGCCGCCGCGGCGGGACTGCAGGACACCCGGCCCCTCGCGGTGGTCGAGGACCAGCCGCTCGGCCGCGTCGGGCGCCTCGCCTCGCCGACGACGCTCGGCGCCTTCGCCACCTCCCTGTATGCCGTCCTCCCACCCGCCGCCGGCGGGCTGCGGGTCTCGGGCCCGGCCGACGCGCCGGTCGAGACGGTGGCGGTCCTCGGAGGCGCCGGCGACGACCAGTTCGACGCGGTCCGCGCGAGCGGCGCCGACGTCTACGTCACCGCCGATCTGCGCCACCACCCGGCACTCGAGGCTCGCGAGGAGGCGCGCGGGGGAGCGCCCTACCTCGTCGACGCCGGCCACTGGTCGAGCGAGGCCGTCTGGCTGACGACGCTGCGGGACGCGCTCGGGGCTGCCCTTAGGCTGGACATCGACATCAGCACAGTGCGCACCGACCCGTGGACGTTCACGGTCGGGGCGGAGAACCTCGGAGGTAATGCGTGAAGGCCGACCCGACCCGCCAGTCCAGGCTGCTCGACCTCCAGGCCCTCGACACGCGCCTGTCCCAGATCGAGCACGCACGGCGCACCATTCCTCAGCTCGCCGAGATCGCCGACCTCGAGGGCAAGGCGCGCCTGCTCGACGACCAGCTCGTCCGGTCGCGCACCGAGCTCGGTGACGTCCAGCGCGAGATCCGCAAGGCCGAGGCCGACGTCCAGCAGGTCCGCGACCGCGCGACGCGCGACCAGCAGCGGCTCGACTCGGGCGTGGGCACGGCCAAGGACCTCACGGCGATCCAGCACGAGCTCGAGTCCCTCGCCCGACGCCAGGGCGAGCTCGAGGACGTCGAGCTCGAGGTCATGGAGCGGGCCGAGGCCATCGAGTCCGACGTCGCCGAGCTCGAGCGCGGCCGGGCCGAGCTCACCGAGCGGCTGACCACGCTCGAGAAGGCGCGCGACGAGCGCCTGGCCGAGCTCGCGGCCGAGGAGTCCTCCGTCGCCGCGCCGCGCGACACGGTCGTCGACGAGGTCGGTGAAGACCTCGTCGCCCTCTACGAGAAGATCCGCGCCACGAGCGGCACCGGTGCGGCGGCCCTGCGCCAGCGCCGGTGCGGCGGCTGCCAGCTCGAGCTCAACCCCGTCGAGCTGCGGACCATCAAGGACGCGCCCGAGGACGAGGTGCTGCGCTGCGAGGAGTGCCGCCGGATCCTCGTGCGCACGCCGGAGTCCGGTCTCTGAACCACCCGCCTCCGCGGGACCACGCGAGCCTAGGCTGGCGCGCATGACCTATGCCGGTGACGTCACCCCCACCGAGGCGTATGCCGCGGTGACCGCCTCCGAGGACGCCGTCCTCGTCGACGTGCGCACCCGGGCCGAGTGGGCCTACGTCGGGGTCCCGCTGCTCGCCGACGGCAGCCTTCCCGTTCTCGTCGAGTGGCAGCGCTACCCCGACGGCAGTGTCAACGAGGCGTTCGTCGACGACCTGCGCGCCGCGGGCGTGGGCGAGGGAACCTCGATCTACTTCGTGTGCCGCTCCGGGGTCCGCTCCGTCGCGGCCGCGGAGGCGGCCACCGCGGCCGGTCTCGGGCCGGCATACAACGTCCTCGAGGGGTTCGAGGGGCCCCACGACGCGCAGGGCCACCGGACGGTGTCCGGCTGGAAGGTCGCCGGCCTCCCGTGGAAGCAGGGCTGAGGTGAGCGACGAGGCCGGGCGCTCGTTCCGCCCCGAGACCCTCGCGGTGCGAGGAGGCCTGTCCCGCAGCGGTTTCGACGAGACGAGCGAGGCGATGTTCCTCACGTCGGGCTTCGTCTACGAGTCCGCCGAGCAGGCCGAGGCCGCCTTCAAGGACGAGATCGAGAAGTTCATCTACAGCCGCTACGGCAACCCCACGGTCTCGATGTTCGAGGAGCGGCTGCGCCAGCTGGAGGGTGCCGAGGCCTGCTATGCGACGTCCTCCGGGATGTCGGCCGTCTGGGTGGCCCTCGCCGCGTTGTGCGGCCAGGGTGACCGCATCGTCGCGTCGCGAGCCCTCTTCGGTTCGTGCTTCGTCATCATCGACGAGATCCTCCCGAGGTTCGGCGTCGAGGCGGTCTTCGTCGACGGGCCCGACCTCGCACAGTGGGAGGAGGCCCTGTCGGAGCCCACCGCCGCGGTCTTCTTCGAGACCCCGAGCAACCCGATGCAGGAGCTCGTCGACATCGAGGCGGTCTCCGCGCTCGCGCACGCGGCCGGCGCCACGGTCGTGGTCGACAACGTCTTCGGGACGCCGGTCTTCTCGCGTCCGCTCGAGCACGGAGCCGACGTCGTCGTCTACTCCGCGACCAAGCACATCGACGGGCAGGGTCGCGTCCTCGGCGGCGCGGTGCTCGGGCCGGCCGAGTTCGTCGACGGTCCGGTCAAGAACCTCATGCGCCACACCGGCCCGGCCATGTCGCCGTTCAACGCCTGGGTCCTCGTCAAGGGCCTCGAGACGATGAGCCTCCGGGTGCGGCAGATGGCCGAGAACGCCCTCACCCTGGCCCGTCACCTCGAGGGCCGTCAGGGCGTCGTGCGGGTCGTCCACCCCTTCCTCGAGAGCCACCCGCAGCACGATCTCGCCCTGCGCCAGATGACCGGAGGAGGGACGGTCGTCACCTTCGAGGTCGAGGGGGGCAAGGACGTGGCCTTCCGGGTCATGAACGCGCTGCAGCTCGTGGACATCTCCAACAACCTCGGCGACGCGAAGTCGCTCGTCACCCACCCGGCGACGACGACCCACCGACGGCTCACCGAGGAGGCGCGGGCGGCGGTCGGCATCACCGACGGCACGATCCGCATCTCGGTGGGACTCGAGTCGGTCCTCGACCTCGTCGAGGACGTCGAGGCGGCGCTGGCCGGGGCCCTCGCCTAGCCGATGCCGTCCTACCGCGTCACGGTCGACATCGACGGCGTGCGGCCCGGGGTGCCCCCACAGGACGTCCTGCCCGCCGCGGAGGCCATCCTCGCCAAGACGCACGTCGTCGAGGACCGGTTGCTCGACGTCGCCGACCCCGCGTCGGCCCGCCCGCGGCCACAGGTCCACCTGAGGTTCGCCGTGCCGATCTCGGAGCGGGACGCCGAGGACGCCGAGGCGCGGGCGGTGGTGCGCCTGCTCGTGGACGAGCTCGACGACGTCGCCCGCTGCGGGGCCTGGCTGCTCCGTCGCGGACCCGGCCGGCGCTGGATTCCCGTCGCCTCCGGCGGGCCCACCCCCGACTGATGGGGCGTTCGGCCAGTCCTCGCTGCCCTGGCAGCCGGCCGAACGCGCAACCGGGCCGACGGCCTAGCGTGCGGTGACGTCGAGCACCCACGGGCGGCCACGTCGGGCCGGCGGGGTCAGCGTGACGTCGAACGCCTCGCCGACGACCTCCGCCAGCCTCTCCGGCGTGCGCGCCCGCTGACCGGTCACGCAGAGGTGCCGGGCGACGAGGCCCCGGGTGTGTTTGGCCATGTGGCTGGCGCCGGGCACGCGGACCTGCACCCAGCGGTCGGCGACCTCGCCCACGGGAGTCCAGGCGACGGCATACGTCGAGCTCCGGCAGTCGACGACGACCTCGCGACCGGCGGCGGGCGCGAGCACGTCGTCGAGGACCGGGCGCCACGCGGAGGCCACCGGTCCGAGACCGGGCAGGTTGACGTCCATCGACAGCCGGTATGCCGTGATCCGGTCCTTGGGTCGCACGGCGCCGTGGAGGGCCGAGACGACGACGAGCCACGCGTTGGCCCGGCGGCGCGCCGCGGGATCCATCGACGCGAGGTCGAGCGCGTCGTAGAGCACGCCGGTGTAGACCTCGGCGGCCGGCGTCGCGGGAGCCGAGTCGAGGACGAGGTTGCGGGCGACCTCGTCGGCCAGACCGGGTGAGACCCCGAGATCGACTGTCGCAGTGGGTGACTCGCTCACCGAGCGCAGGTGTCCGGCGACGCGGGCCCGGGTCTCGGCGAGCTCGGGGAACGACCAGCTCGAGGGGTCGGCCGGCCTGCCCCGGCGCCGGTTGGCCTTGGACTCCGACGGCGGCAGGAGGATGAGCACGCGGACACCCTATGCGGGTGTCGCTTGGGTAGGTTGGCGGGCATGCGCCAGCGCCAGATCAGCCTCCCGCCGACCGACGCCACCACCTCCGAGACCGTGCGCGAGGCGCTGCTCGCCCGCTTCGCCGCGATCCGGGCAGAGCTCGGGCTGGACGAGGAGTTCCCGCCCGAGGTGACGGCCGAGGCCGAGAGGGCCGCCGTCCAGCCCGTCGACCTGCCCGAGCGGGACGAGACGGCCGTGCCGTTCTTCACGATCGACCCGGCGAGCTCGATGGACCTCGACCAGGCGATGCACCTCGAACGCGACGGTGACGGCTACCGCGTCCGCTACGCCATCGCCGACGTCCCGGCGTTCGTGACGCCCGGCGGTGCGGTCGACACCGAGGCCCGACGCCGGGGACAGACGGTCTACTGCCCCGACAAGCGGCTGCCGCTCCACCCGACGGTCATGAGCGAGGGGGCGGCCAGCCTCCTGCCGGGTGAGGTCCGTCCGGCCTTCGTCTGGGACATGCGGCTCGACGCCGAGGGTGAGGGCACGAGCGCCGAGGTCTACCGCGCGCTGGTCCGGTCGGTCGAGCGCTTCGACTACGTCGCGGTGCAGGAGCAGGTCGACCCCGGGACCGACGACGAGCGCTGGGTGCTGCTGCGCGAGGTGGGGGAGAAGCGGATCCGGCAGGAGCAGCTGCGCGGCGGCGCGAGCCTGCCGATGCCCGAGCAGGAGGTCCACCTCGGCGACGACGGCGACTTCACCCTCGAGTTCCGCCCCCCGCGCACCGTCGAGGAGTGGAACGCCCAGGTCTCGCTGCTCACCGGGATGGCGGCCGCCGACATGATGCTCCACGCCGGCGTCGGCATCCTGCGCACGATGCCCGAGGCCGAGCACAACGCCGTCGCCCGCTTCCGCCGCCAGGCGAAGGCGCTCGGTGCACCGTGGCCCGCCGAGCAGTCCTACGGCGACTTCCTCCGTGGCCTCGACCGCACGAACCCCAAGCACCTCGCCCTCATCTACGACGCCACCTCGCTCTTCCGCGGGGCCGGCTACACGCCCTTCGACGGCGACGTCCCGGAGCAGGTCGAGCAGGCGGCCGTCGCGGACGCCTACGCGCACGTCACGGCACCTCTGCGCCGCCTCGTCGACCGTTTCGGGCTCGTCATCTGCGAGGCCATCAGCAGCGGGGTCGACGTCCCGGCGTGGGTGCGCGAGGCGTTGCCCACGCTGCCCGAGGCGATGAAGGAGTCCGACCGTCGGGCCGGCGCGGCGGAGCGGATGTGCGCCGACGCGGTCGAGGCGGCCGTCCTGCACCCCAGGGTCGGCCAGAGCTTCTCGGCCGTCGTCGTCGACCGCGACGAGAAGGGCCTCGAGGTCCAGCTGCTCGACGTCCCCGTCGTCGCCCGCGCCACGGGCCAGGCCGAGCTGGGAGCGACCGTCGACGTGCGGCTCGAGTCGGCCGACGTCGCGACGGGGCAGGTGCGCTTCACGGTCGCGTGAGTGCCCGGCACCCGGCACGTATGCTGTGCGGGCGGACGAGTCAGTCCGACGGTCGCGACGCGGGCAACCGCATCGAGGAAAGTCCGGGCTCCACAGGGCAGGGTGGTGGCCAACAGCCACCCGGGGCGACCCGCGGGACAGTGCCACAGAGAACAGACCGCCTCCCGGCTCCGGCCGGGCGGCAAGGGTGAAACGGTGGTGTAAGAGACCACCAGCGACTCCGGTGACGGAGCCGGCTAGGTAAACCCCACCCGGAGCAAGCTCAGACAGTGTGCGTTCGAGGGCGGCCCGCCCGAGCACACGGGTAGAGCGCTGGAGGCCACTGGCAACAGTGGTCCGAGATGGATGACCGTCAGCGTGACCCGGGCAACCGGCCACGCGACAGAACCCGGCTTATGACTGACTCGTCCGCCCCACCTGTCTCGAGGCACCGGCATACGGTGAGGGCATGAGACTGACGCACCTCGGGCACGCGTGCCTTCTCGCCGAGATCGGCGGGGAGCGGATCCTCATCGACCCGGGCGGATGGACGCCGGGCTTCGAGGCTCTGCGCGACCTCTCCGCGGTCGTCGTCACCCACCAGCACGCCGACCACCTCGACCAGCGCCGGCTTCCGGTCCTCATGGGGCACAACCGGTCGGCGCGGCTCCTCGCCGACCCCGGCAGCGTCGAGGTGCTCTCGGGCCTTGGGCTGGATGCCGAGGTGCGCACGGAGCCGACCAAGGTGGGGCGGGTGTCGCTCCTTCCCGTGGGTGAGACCCATGCGCTCATCCACGAGGACATCCCTCGGATCCCCAACGTCGGCGTCGTCTTGCGCGCGCTCGGCGAGGCCAGCCTCTACCACCCCGGCGACAGCCTCGACGGCGACCCGGGCGAGGTCGACGTCGTCGCGTTCCCGCTCAACGCCCCGTGGCAGGCGAGCCGCGACATGGCCGGGTTCCTGCGGAGGCTCAACCCGCCCGTGGCCGTCCCGATCCACGACGCCCTGCTGAGCCGCGAGGGGCGTGAGCTCTACCTCAGGCAGGCGGACCAGCTCGGCGGGGTCGACACCGAGATCCGCGACCTGGCCGCTCGCGGCGCGGTCGAGCTCGCGCCCAGCTGAGCGCCGACCGGCCGACGCGCCCGGGTCGTGGACCTGTTTTGCGAGAGAGGTAAGGCTCACCTACCCTCGCCGGGTGCCCAAGGTCGCTGCGAAGAAGAAGTGCTGCAAGGACAAGCCTCGCTGCAAGGCGTGTCCCGTGGTCCTCATGCGCCTGGCGAAGATGGGCCACGCCGAGCAGCTCACGCCCGGCAAGAAGGCAAAGTACGCCGTCGACAAGAACGTCCCCAAGAAGGCGATGGTCCTCGCCCGCCAGCGCTGACGGCCGGAGCCGCCAGTCGCTCAGTGCGAGTCGTGGTACTCCTGCGCGAGGTGCGCGGCGCCGATGATCCCCGCCTTGTTCTCGAGCACCGCCGGCACGATCTTCGTCCGCAGCTCGAGCAGCGGCAGGAACTCCTCGTGGTCCTTCGAGACGCCGCCGCCGACGACGATGAGGTCGGGCCACAGCAGGTTCTCGAGGTGGCTGTAGTAGCGCTGCAGTCGCTTGGCCCACTCGGGGTAGCTCAGCCCCTCGAGGTCCTTGATCGACGACGCCGCCTTCTTCTCGGCGTCGAACCCGTCGAGCTCGAGGTGGCCGAGCTCGGAGTTCGGGATGAGCGTCCCGTTGTGGATGAGCGCGGTGCCGATGCCGGTGCCGAGGGTCGTGAGGATGACGAGCCCCTTCTGGCCCTTGGCAGCGCCGTAGTGGAGCTCGGCGACCCCGGCCGCGTCGGCGTCGTTGACGAGGACGATGTCGTGGCCGAGCTTCTTCTCGAGCATCGGCTCGGCGTCGAAGTCGAGCCACGACTTGTCGATGTTGGCCGCGGAGCGCACGACGCCGTGGGTGACGACGCCGGGCACGGTGATCCCGATGGGGGAGTCGCCGCGGACGTCGTCGAAGTGGTCGACGATCTGGTCGATGACGTCCGCGACGGCGTCCGGTGTGGACCGCTCGGGGGTGTCGATCCGCTTGCGCTTGGCGGCGAACTCACCCTTGGACAGGTCGACCGGCGCGCCCTTGATGCCGCTCCCGCCCACGTCGATGCCCAGCGGCAGACCGGTCTTCTTGCTCATGGGGACTCCTTCGTCCGTCGGGTCGGTGGTGCGGTCAGGGGAGGGTGAGGATCTCGTTGCCGTGATCGGTGATGAGGATCGTGTGCTCGAACTGGGCTGAGCGGCGGCGGTCACGGGTGACGACCGTCCACTCGTCGTCCCACATGTCCCAGGCCTCGGTGCCGAGGTTGAGCATCGGCTCGATGGTGAAGGTCATGCCCGGCTCGATGACGGTGTCGTAGGAGGGCGCCGCGTCGTAGTGCGGGATGATGAGTCCGGAGTGGAACGAGCGCCCGATGCCGTGGCCGGTGAAGTCGCGCACGACGCCGTAGCCGAACCGCTTGGCGTAGCTCTCGATGACCCGGCCGATGACGTTGACCTGCCGGCCCGGAACCGCCGCCTTGATGCCGCGCATCATCGCCTCGCGGGTCCGCTCGACGAGCAGGCGCGACTCCTCGTCGACGTCGCCGCAGAGGTAGGTCGCGTCGGTGTCGCCGTGGACGCCGCCGATGTAGGCGGTGATGTCGATGTTGACGATGTCCCCGTCCTCGAGCGGCCGTGAGTCCGGGATGCCGTGGCAGACGACCTCGTTGACCGAGGTGCACAGGGACTTCGGGAAGCCGCGGTAGCCCAGCGTCGAGGGGTAGGCGCCGTGGTCGAGGAGGAACTCGTGGCCCACGCGGTCGATCTCGTCCGTCGTCACACCGGGGGCGATGACCGCGGCGGCGGCCTCCATCGCCTGCGCCGCCAGCCGGCCCGCGACGCGCATGAGCTCGATGGTCTCGGCGTCCTTGACCTCGGGGGAGAGGTTCTTGTCGGGCGTGGCCTTGTCGACGTACTCCGGCCGCTCGATCGAGGAGGGGACGGGCCGCCGTGCGGAGACCTCTCCCGGAGCGACACTTCCGTACGTCAGCGGCATACGGTGGAGTCTAGGCAGAGCGCCGACCGCGACACCGAGGAGGACGACATGGCGTACTGGTACAACATCCAGACCAAGCAGGTCGAGACCGACGAGAACCGCAGTCGCAACGACGACGTCATGGGTCCCTACGAGACCGAGGCCGAGGCGAGCAACGCCATCGCGTCCGCCCAGCAGAACACCGAGAGGTGGGACGCCGAGGACCGCGCCTGGGAGGGCGAGGACTCGGAGGACTGAGCCGCAGCTGATTGCCCGTTCCAGCGCGCGAGGTGCATCCCGCTGGAACTGGCAATCAGCTGCGAAAAGCGGAAGGCGGTATGCCGGGTGCGCACCCGGCATACCCACCGCATCTGGTTGCCCATTGCGGCGCGCGACGTGCACCTCGCTGGAACGGGCAATCAGTTGCGAGAGAGCGAAACGGGCTACTGCTCGAAGGAGTGCTCCGAGGCGGGGAAGGTGCCGGAGGCGACCTCGGCGGCGTAGGTGCGCGCCGCGTTGCCGAGGTCGGTGCGCATGTCGAGGTACTTCTTGACGAAGCGCGGTGCACGGCCGCCGCGCAGCCCGGCCATGTCCTGCCAGACGAGGACCTGCGCGTCGCAGTGCGGGCCGGCGCCGATGCCGATCGTCGGGATGCGCAGCGCCTCGGTGACCTTGGCGGCGACGGGCGCGGGCACCATCTCCATGACGATCGAGAAGCAGCCGGCCTCCTCGAGCGCGAGGGCGTCCTCGAGGAGCCGGTCGGCGCCGTCGCCGCGGCCCTGCACGCGGTAGCCGCCGAGGACGTGCTCGCTCTGCGGGGTGAAGCCGATGTGGCCCATGACGGGGATGCCGGCGCGGACGAGCAGCTCGACCTCGGGGACCATCGGCTTGCCGCCCTCGAGCTTGACCGCGTGCGCCATGCCCTCCTTCATGAACCGCGTCGCCGTGGCGAGCGCCTGCTGCGGGCTCGCTTGGTAGGAGCCGAAGGGCAGGTCGGCGACGACCATCGCGTGCCGCGCGGCCGACGTCACGGCGCGGCAGAGCGGGACGAGGTGGTCGACGGTGACGGGCACGGTCGTCTCGAAGCCGTAGACGTTGTTGCCGGCGGAGTCGCCGACGAGGAGGACCGGGATGCCGGCCTCGTCGAAGATCTCGGCGGCATACATGTCGTAGGCCGTGAGCATCGCCCACTTCTCCCCGGTCTCCTTCATCTTCTGGAGGTGGGGGACGCGGATGCGCTTCTGCGGGGCCGCCTGGGCGCCCGTGCCGTAGGGGTTCGTCGTCTCCGCGGCTGGGGTCGGCTGATCGCTCATGGGGCGATCCTGTCAGAGTGCCCCGGATGCCGGTCCGGAGGTGTGCGGTGGCCGACACCGCTCGTGCGTGGAAGGTAAAAGGCAGGTAAAAACAACCCCACAAACCATTGTGCAATCGGATTGCACATGTTTCTCTGCAAAGGCCACGCCTGACCCCTGGCTGGCGATCACACCCGGAGGAACAGTGACCACACGACACAGTCGTGCCCTCGCCGCCCTTGCTGGCGCGGCGTTGGTAGTGAGCCTCGCGCCCATGGGCGCCCAGGCGACAGAATCCGCCCCACCTGCCGACGGCCCCTCGAAGGCCCACAAGCAGGACGACCTGCCCAACCCGCTCGGCGACGCCGCGCGCGCCCTGCGCAAGGAGGCCGTCGACAAGCTCGTCAAGGGCGAGGCGACGACCGAGACCCGCGGTGGCCAGCGCGTCATCAAGCTCGCCGGCAACAAGAAGGCCGCGAAGGGCTCGAAGGCCGCACAGGACCGCTACGTGTCCTACCCGGTCGAGCGCGAGGAGGACATCTTCACGATCCTCGCCGAGTTCGGCACGCAGACCAACGCGACCACCGGTGGCACCCCGGGCCCGGTCCACAACCAGATCCCGGAGCCGGACCGCAACTGGGACGGCGGCGCGACCGACAACAACTCGACCGAGTGGACCGAGAACTTCGACCGCCAGCACTACCAGGACCTCATGTTCGGTGACGGCGAGTCGTTCAAGGACTTCTACCTCAAGCAGTCCAACGGCAAGTTCCTCGCCAAGGGCGACGTCTCCGACTGGGTCAAGGTGCCCTTCAACGAGGCCCGCTACGGCAGCAACAAGATCAGCGACGCCCAGGGCGCCTGGCCGTTCATCCAGCACTCGGCGACCGCGTGGTACGACGCGCAGAAGGCCGCCGGCAAGACCGACGCGGAGATCAAGACCTACCTCCAGCAGTTCGACCGCGTCGACCGCTACGACTTCGACGGCGACGGCAACTTCAACGAGCCGGACGGCTACATCGACCACTTCCAGGCGATCCACGCCGGTGAGGGCGAGGAGGCCGGCGGCGGCGCTCAGGGCGAGGACGCCATCTGGAGCCACCGCTGGTACGCCTACTCCACCAACATCGGCAAGACCGGCCCCGAGCAGAACAAGGCCGGCGGTGTCCAGCTCGGCACGTCCGGCATCTGGATCGGTGACTACACCACCGAGCCCGAGAACGGCGGCCTCGGCGTCTTCACCCACGAGTTCGGCCATGACCTCGGTCTGCCGGACTACTACGACACCCAGGGTGGCGACAACGGCACCGGCTTCTGGACGCTCATGTCCGGTGGCTCCTGGCTCAACGACGGCACCGTCGACATCGGCTCGAAGCCGGGCTACATGGGCCCGCTCGAGAAGCTCCAGCTCGGCTGGCTCGACTACAAGGTCGTCCCCTACGGCCAGAAGATGACGGTCAACCTCGGCCCGGCCGACAAGCCCGCGAGCCGGTCCGACTACCAGGCCATCGCGGTCCCGCTGCCCGACAAGACGGTCACCGAGGACTACAACGAGCCGCGCTCCGGCGCGACCGAGTGGTGGAGCGGTGCGGCCGACGGCCTCCAGAACACCCTGACCCGCTCGATCGACCTCACCGGCAAGACCTCCGCCTCCGTCGCGGCCTGGATGCAGTACAACATCGAGGTCGACTACGACTACCTCTACGGCGAGGTCAGCACCGACGGTGGCTCGACGTGGAACCAGGTCGGCACGCCGATCGACGGTCCTGAAGGCAACGAGGGCCTGTCCGACTGGACGCAGAAGTCGTTCGACCTCAGCGCCTACGCCGGCAAGAACGTCCAGTTCCGCTTCCGTTACGCGACCGACGGTGGTCTGCACTACGAGGGCGCGTTCCTCGACGACATCACCGTCACCGCCGATGGTGCGACGCTCCTGTCCGACGACGTCGAGTCCGGCGACAACGGCTGGACCGCCAGCGGCTTCACCCGCATGGGTGGCTCGACCTCCGAGGTCGTCAGCCACTACTACCTCGCGGAGAACCGCAACTACACCGGCTACGACTCGACGCTCAAGACGGGCCCGTACAACTTCGGGTTCTCGAACACCAAGCCCGACTGGGTGGAGCGCTTCCCCTACCAGAACGGCATGCTCGTCTGGTACGTCGACGGTGAGTACGGCGACAACAACACCTCCGCCCACCCGGGTGGCGGCCAGGCCCTCCCGGTCGACGCCCGCCCGGCGCCGGTCACCTTCCCCGGTGGCTACCTGCTCGGCAACCGTCGCCAGCCGTTCGACGCCACCTTCGGCCTCGAGCGCACCGACGAGGTCACCTTCCACCGCAACGGCGTCCCCTCGACCGTGAAGTCCTCGGCCGGCATCCCGACCTTCGACGACTCGGACCCGAACCGCTACTGGGACGCGAAGAACCCGTGGAACTCGGTCAAGGTCGCGGGCTCCGGCACCGTGATGAAGGTCAACAAGTCCAGCGCCGACGGCAACCAGCTGCAGGTGCAGGTCTCCTTCAAGTGAGCTGACCGAACGACGGTGGGTGCAGCCTCCCTGAGCTGACCCACAGTGCGAGACAAGGGCCCCGGAGCGAGATGCTCCGGGGCCCTTGCCGTCCCGACCCATAGGATGCCGAGCATGGACCGTCAGCAGGAGTTCGTGCTCCGCACCATCGAGGAGCGGGACATCCGCTTCGTCCGCCTCTGGTTCACCGACGTGCTCGGTGCGCTCAAGTCCGTCGCCGTCGCGCCGGCCGAGCTCGAGGGGGCGTTCGCCGAGGGCATCGGCTTCGACGGCTCGGTCATCGAGGGCTTCGCGCGGGTCTACGAGGCCGACATGCTCGCCAAGCCCGACCCATCGACGTTCCAGGTCCTGCCGTGGCGCGGGGAGAGCCCCGGCACCGCCCGGATGTTCTGCGACATCACCCTCCCCGACGGGTCGCCGAGCATGGCCGACCCGCGCCACGTCCTGCAGCGCACCCTCGCCCGCGCCGCCGACCAGGGGTTCACCTTCTACACCCACCCCGAGATCGAGTTCTTCCTCTTCGAGAAGGGCTGGCGGCCGGGCGAGACCCCGACGCCGATCGACCAGGCCGGCTACTTCGACCACGTGCCGCACGGCACCGCCCAGGACTTCCGCCGGGCAGCGATCACGATGCTCGAGTCGATGGGCATCAGCGTCGAGTTCAGCCACCACGAGGGCGCCCCCGGTCAGAACGAGATCGACCTTCGCTACGCCGACGCGCTGTCGACGGCCGACAACATCATGACCTTCCGGACGGTCATCAAGGAGGTCGCGCTCGAGCAGGGCATCTTCGCCTCCTTCATGCCCAAGCCGCTCGCCGACCACCCGGGCTCGGGCATGCACACGCACATGTCGCTCTTCGACGGCGACAGCAACGCCTTCTACGAGGCGGGCGCCCCCTACCAGCTGAGCAAGACGGGGCGGCAGTTCATCGCCGGCCTTCTCCACCACGGCGCCGAGATCACCGCCGTCACCAACCAGTGGGTCAACAGCTACAAGCGGCTCTGGGGTGGTGGAGAGGCGCCGGCCCACCTCACGTGGGGCCACAACAACCGCTCCGCCATGGTGCGCGTCCCGATGTACAAGCCCAACAAGGGGCAGAGCAGCCGGGTCGAGGTCCGCTCGGTCGACTCCGCGTGCAACCCCTACCTCGCCTTCGCCGTCCTCCTCGCCGCCGGTCTCAAGGGCATCGAGGAGGGCTACGAGCTCGCACCCGAGACCGAGGACGACGTCTGGGGGCTCACCGACTCCGAGCGCAAGGCGATGGGCATCAAGCCGCTGCCCGCGTCGCTCAGCGAGGCCATCGAGGTCATGGAGGAGAGCGAGCTCGTCGCCGAGACCCTCGGCGAGCACACCTTCGACTTCTTCCTGCGCAACAAGCGGGCCGAGTGGGCCGACTACCGCGGCCAGGTGACCGCGTTCGAGCTCGATCGGTACCTCCCGCGCCTGTGAGGCGCGCGTCATGACCGCCCGTATGCCGTCCCTCCCGGGGGACCTCACCCGGCTCGGCTTCTCCGACCCCCGGCGCGCGGACACGCTGCTGCGGGACCGCTCGCTCGCGCCGCTCATCAAGGATCGGGAGCGCGTCGAGACCGACGGCCTCGCCGTGTCGCTGTCGCGGGTGCCCGACCCCGACCAGGCGCTGCTCGCCCTCGTGCGGCTCCTCGACGCGGTGGCCGCGCCGGCCCACGACGCCTTCCGTGACGGCCTCGTCGAGGCGCTGCGCGAGCCGGGCCGCGCCCGCGACCGGCTGCTCGCGGTGCTCGGCTCCTCGACCGCCCTGGGCGACCACCTCGTCGCGCGGCCCGAGCACTGGACGGCCGTCGCCGACGCCTACCCGCTCGAGGTCGAGGAACGGATCGAGCTGCTCACCTCAGCCGTGAGCGAGCCCGCTGCCGGCGTCACGCCCGAGGACGCCCTGCGGCTGGAGTACCGGCGGCAGCTCCTCGGCATCGCCGCGCTCGACGTCGCGCGGCCCGACCCCCAGGCCCGCCTGTCCGAGGTCGCGTCGTCGCTCGCCGACCTCGCCGAGGCGGCGCTCGAGGCGGCGCTCGTCGTCGCCCGTGCCCAGATCGGCGACGCCGCGGACCGCTGCCGCTTCGCCGTCATCGGGATGGGCAAGACCGGCGGGCGCGAGCTCAACTACATCAGCGACGTCGACGTCATCTTCGTCGCCGAGCCGGCGGACGGAGCCGACGAGGACGCGGCGCTGGCGGTCGGCACCGACCTCGCGACCCGGCTCATCCGGATCTGCTCGAGCGCGACGACGGCCGGATCGCTGTGGCAGGTCGACCCCGCGCTGCGGCCCGAGGGCAAGAACGGCCCTCTCGTGCGCACCCTCGAGTCGCACGTCTCCTACTACGAGCGGTGGGCCAAGACCTGGGAGTTCCAGGCGCTGCTCAAGGCTCGCCCGGTCGCCGGGGACCGCGCCCTCGGACGTGCCTACGTCGAGGCCGTCTCGCCGTTCGTGTGGCAGGCGGCCGGCCGCGAGAACTTCGTCGAGGACGTGCAGGCGATGCGACGCCGCGTCGAGGACAACGTGCCCTCCGGTGAGGCCGACCGCCAGCTCAAGCTCGGCCCGGGCGGTCTGCGCGACATCGAGTTCAGCGTCCAGCTGCTCCAGCTCGTCCACGGCCGGGCCGACCGCTCCCTGCGCTCGGGGACCACCCTCACCGCGCTCGCGGCCCTGTCCCAGGGTGGCTACGTGGGGCGAGAGGACGCTCAGACGCTCGCCACGGCATACCGGCTTCTTCGCACGCTCGAGCACCGGATCCAGCTGCACCGGCTGCGCCGCACCCACCTCATGCCGACGTCCGCATCCGACCTGCGCCGTCTCGGGCGTGCCCTCGGGCACCAGCGTGACCCGGAGGAGTCGGTCGTCACCCAGTGGCGCACGGCCGCGCGCGAGGTGCGACGGCTGCACCAGCGGATCTTCTACCGTCCCCTGCTCTCGGCCGTCGCCCGGCTCGGGCCCGACGAGGTCCGGCTCACACCCGAGGCGGCCCGCGAGCGGCTCGCGGCTCTCGGCTTCCGCGACCCCAAGGGCGCGCTGCGCCACCTCGAGGCGCTCACCGACGGGGTGAGCCGGCGGGCCGCGATCCAGCGCCAGCTCCTGCCGGTCATGCTCGGCTGGTTCGCCGACGAGGCCGACCCGGACGCAGGGCTGCTCGCATTCCGGCGGATCAGCGACGAGCTCGGCACGACGCCGTGGTTCCTGCGGCTGCTCCGCGACGAGGGCAGCGCCGCCGAGCGGCTCGCGCACACCCTCGGCCGCAGCCGCTATGCCGCCGAGCTGCTCGAGCAGGGGCCCGAGTCGGTGCAGTTCCTCGGCGACTCCGGCGGGCTGCGCCCCCGGACCCGCGACGAGGTGCAGGGCCGCATGCGCGCCGCCGCGAAGCGCAAGGACGAGCCCCAGCCCGCGGTCCTCGCCGCCCGGGCCGTGCGCCGCTCCGAGCTCTTCCGCCTCGCCGTGGCCTCGTTGCTCGGACAGGTCGGGCTCGACGAGCTCGGCCATGCGCTCGCCGACCTCAACGGCGCGCTCGTCGACGTCACCCTCGAGGTCGTCCTCGCGAACGTCGAGGAGCAGACCGGGCAGCCGCCCCTGAGCCGCCACCTCGTCGTCGGCATGGGCCGGCTCGGGGGAGGGGAGTCGTCGTTCGGCAGCGACGCCGACGTGCTCTTCGTCCACGACCCCGTCGAGGGGGCGGACTCGCGGGCGGCCCAGGAGCAGGCGCTAGAGGTCGTTAAGGAGCTCATCCGCCTCCTCGGCGTCGCCGCGCCCGACCCGCGGCTCGAGGTCGACGCCGGCCTGCGACCCGAGGGCAAGAACGGACCGCTCACCCGCTCGCTCGAGTCCTACCGCGCCTACTACGAGCGCTGGTCGCTCGTCTGGGAGGCGCAGGCGCTGCTGCGCGCCGCCCCCGTCGCGGGCGACGCCGACCTCGGGGCCGCGTTCGTCGAGCTCATCAACCCGCTGCGCTGGCCCGAGGGCGGGCTGGACGCCAAGCAGGTGCGCGAGATCCGCACCCTCAAGGCGCGGATGGAGTCCGAGCGGCTGCCGCGCGGCGCCGACCGCAAGACCCACTTCAAGCTCGGGCACGGCGGCCTCAGCGACGTCGAGTGGACGGTCCAGCTTCTCCAGCTGCAGCACGCGCACGACCACGAGGCGCTGCGGACGACCTCGACGACGGGCGCGCTCGAGGCGGCCCGCGCTGCGGGCTTCGTCGACGCCGAGGACGCGGTCGCGCTCGCGGAGGCGTGGCGCCTCGCGTCGCAGATGCGCAACGCCGGAATGCTCTCGCGTGGACGCGCCGTGGACTCGGTGCCGTCGGACCTCAAGGACGCCGACGGCATGGCCCGGATCATGGGTCTGCCGCCGAAGTCGGGCCAGGAGCTCGCGAACCGCTACCGCCGCGTCGCGCGCCGTGCCCGGCACGCCGCCGAGAAGGTCTTCTACGAGGCGTAGCCGGTACCCGGAGGGACGCGGCCCGGCGGACGGACGGCCGCAGGGGCGGTCCGCGCCACGAAATAGACTGGGGCGCATGATCCCCGTTCTCGACCTGCGAGGCCGCGCGCCCGGAGTCCGTGAGCTCCGAGCCACCCTCCCTCGTGCCGAGCTCGACGTCGAGGCCGCCGTCGCCACGGTCCGCCCGATCTGCGACGACGTGGCCGCCCGCGGCGCCGACGCGGTCCTCGACGCCGCCGAGCGCTTCGACGGTGTCCGGCCCTCGTCGCTGCGCGTGCCCGCCGACGTCGTCGCCGCCGCCCTCAAGGGGCTGGACCGCGACGTCCGGACCGCGCTCGAGGAGTCGATCCGTCGCGCCCGCATCGTCCACGCCGACCAGCGCCGGTCCGAGACGACGACGACCGTCGTTCCCGGCGGCACCGTCACCGAGCGGTGGGTGCCCGTCGACCGCGTCGGTCTCTACGTCCCCGGCGGCCGCGCCGTCTACCCGAGCAGCGTCGTCATGAACGTCGTCCCGGCACTGCTCGCCGAGGTCGGCTCGCTCGCCGTCGCCAGCCCTCCGCAGAAGGACCACGACGGCTGGCCGCACCCGACGATCCTCGCCGCCTGCGCGCTCCTGGGGGTCGACGAGGTCTGGGCCATGGGCGGGGCCCAGGCGGTCGCGGCCTTCGCGCACGGCCTCGACGGTGACGAGCCGCTCGAGCCGGTCAACCTCGTCACGGGCCCGGGCAACATCTGGGTCGCCGCCGCCAAGCGCCTGCTCAAGGGGCTCATCGGCATCGACTCCGAGGCCGGACCCACAGAGATCGCGATCCTCGCGGACACGTCCGCCGACCCCGAGCACGTCGCCGCCGACCTCATCAGCCAGGCCGAGCACGACCCGCTGGCCGCAGCCGTCCTCGTCACGGACAGCACCGACCTCGCCGACGCCGTGCAGGCAGCGGTCGTCCGGCGCGTGGGCGAGACCAAGCACGCCGAGCGCGTGGCCGAGTCGCTCACCGGCCGGCAGTCCGCCGTCGTCCTCGTCGACGACGTCGAGGTCGGCCTCGACGTCGTCAACGCCTATGCCGCCGAGCACCTCGAGATCCACACCGTCGACGCCCCCACCGTCGCCGCGCGCGTGCGCAATGCGGGCGCGGTCTTCGTCGGCACGTGGTCGCCGGTGAGCCTGGGCGACTACTGCGCCGGCTCCAACCACGTGCTGCCCACCGGTGGCTGCGCGACGCACTCGAGCGGGCTCTCGGTGCAGTCGTTCCTGCGCGGCATCCACGTCGTCGAGTACTCCGAGGAGGCGCTGCGCGACGTCGGCGCCCACGTCGTCACCCTCGCGCGGGCCGAGGACCTCCCCGCGCACGGTGACGCCGTCATCGCCCGCCTCCCCGAGCTCTCATGACCACGATCGAGGAGCTGCTGCGGGAGGACCTCCGGGGCAGGACGGCATACGGCGCGCCCCAGCTCGACGTGCCGGTGGCGCTCAACACGAACGAGAGCTCGTATGCCGTGCCACCCGAGGTCGTCGACGAGATCGTCGCCGCCGTCGCGGCGGTCGCCCCGGGGCTCAACCGCTACCCCGACCGTGAATTCACGGATTTGAGGAGCGACCTCGCCGCCTACCTCTCGCGCAGCGGCACGACCGTGCGTTCCGAGCAGGTCTGGGCCGGCAACGGCTCCAACGAGGTTCTCCTGCACCTGCTCCAGGCGTTCGGTGGACAGGGACGCACCGCCCTCGGCTTCACCCCTGCCTACTCGATGCACCCGATCATCACGGCGACGACCGGCACGACTTGGGTCGACGGGATGCGCGGCGTCGGCGCCTCGGACCGTCGCGGCGGGGGAGCGTTCGACCTGTCCGTCGAGTCCGCCGTCGAGCAGGTCGAGACGCACGACCCGCACGTCGTCTTCCTGTGCTCGCCCAACAACCCGACCGGCACCGCCCTCACGCTCGACGTCGTCACCGCCGTCCACGACGCGGCACCGCGTGCAGTCGTCGTCGTCGACGAGGCCTACGCCGAGTTCGCCCGCGCCGGGACCCCGAGCGCTCTCACCCTGCTGCAGGGCCGGCCCCGGCTCGTCGTCACCCGGACGATGAGCAAGGCGTTCGCCTTCGCCGGCGGACGCCTGGGCTACCTCGCGGCCGACCCCGAGCTCGTTGACGCCCTCCGGCTCGTGCGCATGCCCTACCACCTCTCCTCCCCGGCGCAGGCGATCGCCCGGGCGGCGCTGCGGCACGCCGACACGATGCTCGGCACGGTCGACGCCATCAAGGAGCAGCGGGACCGGATCGTCGAGTCGCTGCCCGGTCTCGGGCTCGACCCGGTGCCGAGCGACGCCAACTTCGTCCTCTTCGGCGGCCTTCGCGACAGCGCCACGACGTGGCAGGCGCTGCTCGACCGGGGGGTTCTCGTTCGGGACGTCGGGATCGACCACTATCTTCGAGTGACCGCCGGGACCCCGGAGGAGACGACCGCGTTCCTCGACGCCGTCGCCGGCCTCGGCCCCGACCACCTGGAAGGACAGCCGTGACCAGCAACCGCACCGCGACGGTGACGCGATCCACCTCGGAGTCCAGCGTCGAGCTCACCCTCGACCTCGACGGCACCGGGGTCGGCGAGGTGAGCACCGGGGTCCGCTTCTACGACCACATGCTCCTGTCCTTCGCCAAGCACTCGCTCATCGACCTGCGGGTCAAGGCGATGGGTGACGTCGACGTCGACGCACACCACACGGTCGAGGACGTCGCGATCGTCCTCGGCGACGCGCTGCGCGAGGCCCTCGGCGACAAGAGCGGCATCTCGCGCTTCGGTGACGCGACGGTGCCACTCGACGAGGCGCTCGTCCACGCGGTCGTCGACGTCGCCGGGCGCCCCTACGTCGTCCACACCGGTGAACCCGCGGGCCAGGAGTATGCCGTCATCGGCGGCAACTACATCGGCTCGCTCACCCGTCACGTCCTCGAGTCCTTCGCCCACCACGCCGGCATCGCCCTGCACGTGCGCGTCCTCGGCGGCCGCGACCCCCACCACGTCGTCGAGGCCCAGTTCAAGGCGGTCGCGCGGGCGCTGCGTGCGGCGGTCGAGCGCGACCCCCGCGTCGTCGGCATCCCCAGCGCCAAGGGTGCGCTCTGAGCCGATGCTCGACGACCAGACCCCGCTGACCGGGCACGGGCTCGTCCTCGTGCGTGGCAGCGCTGCCGCGTCCGCGCGCTGGGTGCGGCGCGGGCTCGCAGCCGTGCGGGTCTGTCCGCTCCCGGGCTGGACCGGCGTGTGCCTCGCCGAGGACCGCTCGCGCGCCGTCGCGCCCTACGACGTCGGTCTCGAGATCCTCGCCGCCCGGAGCGTGCCGACGCGGCACCGCCCGGCCATCGGACTCTTCGTCATCGACGGCTGCGCGGTCGTCACCGTGCAGGCGCGCGGGTGGCGGCTCGAGCAGCGCTGGCTCGTGTGGGAGCCCGGTCATGGCGTGCGCCGCACCCCGGACCTGCCGGCGCTGCCGGCCGCCCTGGTCGTCGACGTCGCCGGCGCCCGCTCGCGCACGACGCCGGCAGAGGTGTCCGAGCACTTCGCCGACCCCGGGGGCGAGCCCCTCGACGTCCTCGTCGGGCTCATGCGCCTCCTCGGCCTGCCCGGCGAGGAGCTGCTGCGCGACGGCGCCGACGAGAGCCATCTGCGCGTCGACCCCAGCCCACGATCCATCGCTGCCTTCGACGCGCTCGTCGCCGAGGAGTCGGCCCACCGAGCGGAGCAGGACCTATGAGCGGACGCAGGGTCGTCGTCCTCGACCACGGCAGCGGCAACGTGCACAGCGCCGTCCGCGCCCTCGAGCGGGTGGGCGCCACGGTCGAGCTGACCGCCGACCGCCAGCGCGCCCTCGACGCGCACGGCCTGCTGCTGCCCGGTGTCGGCAACTTCCACGCGTGCGTCCGCGGCATGCGCGCGGCCGACGCGCCTCGCATCATCGACGTCCGCCTCTCCGGCGGGCGGCCCGTGCTCGGCGTCTGCGTCGGCATGCAGGCGCTCTTCGAGTCCTCGACCGAGCCGAGCGGCACGACCGAGGACGGCCTCGCCGAATGGCCCGGCACCGTCGAGCGCCTCGAGGCGCCCGTCGTCCCGCACATGGGCTGGACCGAGGTCGACGTCCCGAGCGGATCGACCCTCTTCGCCGGCGTCGAGGCCGAGCGCTTCTACTTCGTCCACTCGTATGCCGTCCGCTCCTGGACGCTTGCCGAGCCCACCGGGCACTTCGCGGCCGTCGCCCCGAAGGTGACGACCGCGACCCACGGTGAGCGCTTCGTCGCCGCCGTCGAGAACGGCCCGCTCTCGGCCACCCAGTTCCACCCCGAGAAGTCGGGCGAGGCCGGGCTTCAGCTCCTCGAGAACTGGGTCCGCTCGCTCTGACTGTGCCGACCACGGCAACACCCGCCAGCCCCACCCCCGAGAACGTGAAGGTGCCATGACCTCCCCCCGCCTGCAGCTCCTGCCCGCCGTCGACGTCGCCGGGGGCCGTGCCGTCCAGCTCGTGCAGGGGGTCGCCGGCAGCGGTGGCGAGTTCGGCGAGCCGCTCGAGGCCGCGCTGCGCTGGCAGGAGCAGGGCGCGGAGTGGCTGCACCTCGTCGACCTGGACGCGGCCTTCGGGAGGGGCGACAACGCCGAGCTGCTCGCCTCGATCGTCGGCACGCTCGACATCCAGGTCGAGATGAGCGGTGGCATCCGCGACGCCGAGACGCTCGAGCGCGCCCTCGCCACCGGGTGCCGGCGCGTCAACCTCGGCACCGCCGCCCTCGAGGACCCGGAGTGGACGGCCTCGGCCATCGCCGAGCACGGCGACCGGATCGCCGTCGGGCTCGACGTGCGGGGCACGACCCTCGCCGCCCGCGGCTGGACCCAGGAGGGCGGCGACCTCTGGGAGACCCTCGAGCGCCTCGACCGCGAGGGCTGCGCCCGCTACGTCGTCACCGACGTCAACAAGGACGGCATGCTCGCCGGCCCCAACGTCGAGCTGCTCCGCGACGTCTGCGCCCGTACCGACCGCCCGGTCATCGCCTCGGGTGGCGTCTCCACGCTCGACGACATCGCCGTCCTGCGCACGATGGTCCCCGAGGGGGTCGAGGGCGCGATCACCGGCTCCGCGCTCTACCGCGGGGCGTTCACGCTGCCCGAGGCCCTCGACGTCGCGGGCCGCCCGTGACGCGGGACCTCGTCTTCACCGGGTTCGAGGGCGACGACGGGTCCGCGCAGCCGGGACTGGCCGCCGCGCTGGCCGACGGCGACCCCGCCGGCCTCATGGCCGAGCTCGCCACCGCACGGCTCCTCGTCCCGATCGTCGCCGAGCCCGTCGAGACCACGGTCGAGGACGGCCTCACCGTCGACAAGCAGACCGACATGGCCGCAGTGACCCTCGTCGCGCCCGACGGGGAGCGTGCCCTGCCGGTCTTCAGCAGCCTCGACGCCCTCGCCGCCTGGGACCCCTCCGCCCGTCCCGTGCCCGTGACCGCGGCCCGGACAGGGCAGGCGGCGGTGAGTGAGCGCTGCGACGTCGTCGTCGTCGACGTCGCGGGTCCGGTGACCCGCGTCCTTCGGCCGTCGATGGTCTGGGCTCTCGCCCAGGAGCGCGCCTGGCTGCCGCCCCACCTCGACGAGTTCGTCGCCACCGGCGTCTCGCGCGCCGTCGCCGAGGAGCCCGACGTCGTCTCGCACCACGTCGAGGAGGGTGCTCCGGCCGGCCAGGGCGTGCTCGGCGTCGTCCTCGAGCTGCGCGAGGGCCTCGCGGGCGACGAGGTCCAGGCGGTCGCGACCCGGGTGGGGGAGCGGCTCGCCACCGACGGCGAGCTCCGGGCCCGCATCGACGGCCTCGCCTTCCGCATCCGCTGACGCCACCCCGCGGTCCGGGTGGAGGGTCGCCGGGACCACGACCCCCGCGATCCTCCAACCGGACACCGGTGTGCGCGGTCCGGCGCGGGTGCGGTGACGGCATACGACGATTTCGCCCGTCGGCGACGGGCTGCTAACCTTGTGCGCTGACCGGCTGTGTCCCACGGGACACGGTGCGCAAGTGAAGCTCGCTTCCACCCGCGACGACCTCTGGGTCGCCGGGTTCTTTCTCCACCACGGTCACGGCATACGTGTATGCCGTGGGCATCGGTGGACGGATGAGGGCTTCTCGTGCGCGACGCGAGGAGCCTCTTCTCATGTCCGGGCCAGCACGAGACCGTCGTTCCCAGACACAAGGAGCATGACATCAGCGAGCCTCGCATCAACGACCGCATCCGGGTTCCGGAGGTGCGGTTGGTCGGCCCCAACGGGGAGCAGGTCGGCATCGTCCGCGTCGAGGATGCCCTGCGCCTCGCGGCGGAGGCTGACCTCGACCTGGTCGAGGTGGCCCCCATGGCCAAGCCGCCCGTCGCCAAGCTCATGGACTTCGGCAAGTACAAGTACGAAGCCGCCATGAAGGCCCGGGAAGCACGCAAGAACCAGGTCAACACGGTCATCAAGGAGATCAAGCTCCGCCCGAAGATCGACCCGCACGACTACGCCACCAAGAAGGGGCACGTCGTCCGGTTCCTGGGCGGCGGCGACAAGGTCAAGGTGACGATCATGTTCCGCGGTCGCGAGCAGTCGCGCCCGGAGCTCGGCTACCGCCTCCTCCAGAAGCTCGCCGAGGACGTCATCGAGCTGGGCACGGTCGAGTCCGCGCCCAAGCAGGACGGCCGCAACATGATCATGGTCCTCGCGCCGACGAAGAAGAAGTCCGAGGCCCGCGCCGAGCAGCGCCGCAAGAAGGACAGCGCCGCCGCTTCCGCCGAGGCGCCCACCGAGGCACCGGCCGAGGCGTCCGCCGAGGCTCCGGCCCCGGCCGAGGAGACGGTCGCCGCCGAGTAGGCGGCACCCCACGTTTTTCCCAGAGCAGCACCACAGCAGCACCGACAGCGAAGGAGATCGGCAGCCATGCCGAAGAACAAGACCCACAGCGGCACCAAGAAGCGCTTCCGCGTCACCGGTTCCGGCAAGGTCATGCGCGAGCAGGCCGGTCACGTCCACAAGTTCCACGAGAAGACCCCGCAGAAGGCCCGCGCCCTCAGCAAGGACGTCCTCGTGTCCAAGGCCGACGTCAAGAAGGTCAAGAAGCTTCTCGGCATCTGAGCCGAACACCCGAACGTCCAAGACTGAACAAGGAGTACTCACGTGGCACGCGTGAAGCGGGCAGTCAATGCCCAGAAGAAGCGCCGGGTCGTCCTCGAGCGCGCGAGCGGCTACCGCGGACAGCGGTCCCGTCTCTACCGCAAGGCCAAGGAGCAGGTCACTCACTCCCTCGGCTACGCCTACCGCGACCGTCGCGCCCGCAAGGGTGACTTCCGTCGCCTGTGGATCCAGCGCATCAACGCTGCGGCTCGCGCCAACGGCATGACCTACAACCGCCTCATCCAGGGCCTCAAGGCCGCCGAGATCGAGGTCGACCGCCGCATGCTCGCCGAGCTCGCGGTCAACGACGAGGCCGCCTTCGCCGCCCTCGTCGAGGTCGCCAAGGCCAACGTCCCCGCGCAGCCGGTCGCCGAGAAGGCCTCCGCCTGAGCCTGCGAGACCCCTCGCAAACACGAGCGCCGGGAGAGCCGTGCTGACGAACGTCCGATCCGATCGGGTCAGGTCAGTGCGATCGCTCTCCCGGCGCTCGGTGCGTGAGCGGACCGGTCGCTTCGTCGTCGACGGTCCCCAGGGTGTGCGTGAGGCGATCCGGTATGCCGGCAGCCACGTCGACGACCTCTACGTCACCGCCGCGGCCCTCGAGCGTCACGCCGACCTCGTCGACGCTGCCCGTGACGCGGGCATCCGCGTGCACGAGACCGACGACGCCGTCCTCGAGGCGATGTCCGACACCGAGTCCCCGCAGGGGCTGCTCGCCGTCGTCGCCGCCGCGCCCGTCACCCTTGACGACGTCCTCGCGTCGGGCCCGCGCCTCCTCGTGCTGTTGAGCAACGTGCGCGACCCCGGCAACGCGGGCACGGTCATCCGTGGCGCGGACGCGTTCGGCGCCGACGCGGTGCTCGTCACCGAGGGCTCGGTCGACGTCCTCGCGCCCAAGGTCGTCCGCTCGACGGTCGGCTCGATCTTCCACCTGCCCGTCGTCGCCGGCCTCGACGTCCTGGCGACGCTCGACGCGCTGGCGGCGGCCGGCATACGCACCCTCGCGGCCGACGGCACGGGGGAGACGCTGCTCCCCGACGTCGACACGAGCACCCCGCACGCGTGGGTCATGGGCAACGAGGCGTGGGGGCTCCCGCCCGAGATCCGCGACCGCTGCACCGACGTCGTCCGGGTCCCGATCTCCGAGCGGGTCGAGTCGCTCAACCTCGCGATGGCCGCCACGGTGTGCCTCGCTGCGTCATCCGGGGCGACTCACCGCCCCTGACGTGGTGGGATGTGGTCATGGACCCGAAGACGCCACCCGTCGATGACGTCCTCACCGTGCCGGATCCCGTCGCCGCGGCCGCGGCCGCGATGCTGCCCGACGGGCTCGTGGCGGCCGGCGCCGACGGCGTCGTCACGTCGGTCAACCCCCGGGCCGCGCAGATGCTGCGCCGCCCGGCGGACACCTTCGTCGGCCAGGACATCCGTGAGGCGCTGCCCCTCGAGACCCGCAACGGCGAGTCCTGGTGGGCGATGACCGACCCGTGGAACGGCCTGCGCACCCGCACCGGCCACCGCGAGAAGCTGCTGCAGCTGCCGAGCGGTCTCGAGCTGCTCGTCACCGCCCGCTACCTGCGCAGCGGCCGCGCCGGGCCGCTCACCGCCGTCCTCGTCTCGCTGCGCGACGCCGAGGGCCGGCGCCGGGCCGAGCTCGACCACGCCGCCCTCATCTCGACGATCGCCCACGAGCTGCGCTCGCCGCTCACCGGCGTCAAGGGCTTCACGTCGACGCTGCGCCGCCGCTGGGCGCAGTTCACCGAGGAGCAGAAGCTCACGATGCTGGAGGCGATCGACGCCGACGCCGACCGCCTCACGCGGCTCATCACCGACCTGCTCGACGTCTCGCGGATCGACGCCGGTCGGCTGCGCATCCACGAGGTGCCGCTCGTGACCCGCGACATCCTCACCCGTCACGTCGAGCGGCACGTCGCCGCCGGCCAGGACGCGCAGGACTTCACGATCACGGTGGCCGACGGGGCGGAGGAGATCTATGCCGACCCCGACCGGCTCGACCAGGTCCTCGCCAACCTCCTCGAGAACGCCGTGCGCCACAAGGCCGCCTGCGTCACGCTCGAGGCCGCGCCGTGGGAAGGGCCAACGGGCCCGGGCGTCATGCTCAGCGTGAGCGACGACGGCACGGGCATCCCGTCGGAGCAGCGACGCGCCGTCTTCAGCCGCTTCTGGCACGGGCCGAGCGGTGGTGGCACGGGGCTCGGCCTCTACATCGTTCGCGGTGTCGTCGAGGCCCACGGCGGGTGGGCCGAGATCGACGACGCACCCGGCGGTGGAGCGGTCGTGCGCGCGTTCTTCCCGGGGGAGATGGTCTAGCCGGTCGGCACCCGGCGCCTCGGCGCTGGTGCGTCTGCATGGGCACGTCGGCCTAGGTGCGTCGGCGTTGGTGCGCCGGGACGCGTCCGCGGGGGAGGTGGGGCACGACCTACGCTGTCTCTCGGGCCGCGCCAGGGGTGCGCGGCCGGGAGGAGCATCGTGTCGGTCGTGTCGGTGGCGCCCTACCGCGCCGCGCTCGCCAGCCCCGGCCTGAGGTCGGCTCTCGTCCTCGGGGCGTTCGTGCGGATCCCGGTCTTCTCGGCCGGCGTCCTGCTCACCGTGCACGTCGTCACGACCCTCGGGAAGTCGTATGCCGCGGCGGGGCTCCTCGCCGCCGTCGCCACCGTGGCCATCGCCGTGAGCGGCCCGTGGCGGGGCCGGCTCCTCGACCGCATCGGGCTGCGGCGTGTCGTCCTGCCGTCCACGCTCGTCGCCCTCGTCTGCTGGTCGGTCGCGCCGTGGGTGGGCTACCTGCCGCTCCTCGTCCTCGCCGGCGTCGCCGGCCTCTTCGTCGTGCCGACGTTCTCGATCATCCGGCAGGCCGTCATCGCGGCCGTGCCCCCGGCCGAGCGCCGGACCGCGATCTCGCTCGACTCGGTCGCCGTCGAGATCTCGTTCATCGTCGGCCCTGCGGTGTCGATCTGGGCTGCGGCGCACTGGGACACCCGGTGGGTGCTCTTCGTCATCCAGATGCTCGGCGTCGCGGGCGGGGCCATCCTCTGGCTCGTCGACCCCGTGCTGAGGAGCGAGGCCGACGACGCCGAGGACGTGGTGCGCCCGAGGCGCTCCGACTGGTTCGGGCTGCCCTTCGTCGCCGTGTGCCTCGCCGCCTCGTGCGCGACCTTCGTGCTCTCGGGGACCGACCTCGGGATCGTCGCCCGCATGCGCGAGCTCGACCAGCCGACCGCGATCGGGCTCGTCCTCGCACTCTGGGGTCTGGGCTCGCTCGTCGGCGCGCTCGTCTACGGCGGGCTCAGCCGGTCGATCTCGACCTTCTGGCTGCTCGGCGCCCTCGCCCTCGTCACCTTCCCGATGGCGCTGGCCGGTGGCGCTCTGGCGCTCGGCGGCCTCGGGTTCGTCGCAGGCCTGCTCTGCGCGCCGACGATCACGGCGAGCGTCGACCAGGCGAGCCGGATGGTGCCGGCCTCCGCCCGCGGAGAGGCGATGGGGTGGCACGGATCGGCGCTCACCCTCGGTGGTGCCCTCGGCGCCCCGTTCGCCGGGGTGGCCATCGACCGCGCCGGGGGAGCCGGTGGCTTCGTCGCCCCGGCCGCGGTCGGCCTCGTCGTCGCGGTGCTGGGGGCCGTGGCCGCCCAAACCCGGCGGCGACGCTCGGCGCCCGCGCGATAGGCTGGGCTGCATGTCGCCCACCGCAGGCTCCCGCACCCCCCGTGCCGTGCGCCGATTTACCGTGCCCTCGGGTGCGGTGACGCCTGCCTGAGCCCCGGCACCCCGGGCGCACGGCGTCCACCACTGCCCGAGGGCCGCGACCCCAGCCGTCCCAGACCCTCCGGCGCGATCTCGTCGCGCCCGTGACGAGAGTGGAACCCATGTCAGGACCCAACACGAACTACGACCCGGTCGAGGTCGCCGTGCTCGACCCCGAGGCCGTCGACGCCGCCGTGGAGAGCGCGCTCGAGGCCGTCGCCGGCGCCACGTCGCTCGACGAGCTCAAGGCGCTGCGAGCGGCCCACCAGGGGGACAGGTCCGCGCTCGCCCTCGCCAACCGCGAGATCGGTGCGCTCCCGCCCAGCGCCAAGGCCGAGGCCGGCAAGCGCGTCGGCCAGGCCCGCGGACGGGTCAACCAGGCATTCGCCGCGCGCCAGATCGAGCTCGAGGCCGAGCGTGACGAGCGCATCCTCACCGAGGAGGCCGTCGACGTCACGCTGCCGACGGGCCGCCGCCCGCTCGGTCGCCGCCACCCCATCGAGCTCATGTCGGAGCGCATCGCCGACCTCTTCGTCGGCATGGGCTGGGAGATCGCCGAGGGGCCGGAGATCGAGGCGGAGTGGTTCAACTTCGACGCGCTCAACTTCGACGCCGACCACCCGGCGCGCCAGATGCAGGACACCTTCTACGTCGACCCGCCCGAGGACGGGCTCGTCCTGCGCACCCACACGTCCCCGGTGCAGGCGCGCACCCTGCTCGACCGTGGCGTGCCCGTCTACGTCGCCGCGATCGGCCGGGTCTTCCGGACCGACGAGCTCGACGCGACCCACATGCCGGCCTTCCACCAGGTCGAGGGTCTCGCCGTCGACGAGGGCATCACCATGGCCCACCTCAAGGGCACCCTCGACCGGCTCGCGAGCGAGCTCTTCGGCGACGGGATCACGACCCGGCTCCGCCCGTCCTACTTCCCCTTCACCGAGCCGAGCGCCGAGATGGACCTGCGCTGCTTCGTCTGCCGCGGCGAGGACCCCGACTGCCGCACCTGCAAGGGCACGGGGTGGATCGAGTGGGGCGGCTGCGGGATGGTCAACCGCAACGTGCTCACAGCATGCGGTGTCGACCCCGACCGCTACACCGGCTTCGCCTTCGGCATGGGCATCGACCGCGCGCTCATGTTCCGCACCGGCGTGAGCGACATGCGGGACATGATCGAGGGCGACGTCCGCTTCGACGCGCAGTTCGGATGGGAGATCTGATGGTGGGTCAGGTGATTCGGGCACCCCGCGCTGGTGCACCGTTGTGCGTCGGAAGGGAGATCTGACATGCGCGTACCCGTCGAGTGGATGCGCGAGTACGTCGCGGTCCCGCAGGACGCCAAGGGCGTCGACATCGCGGCCGACCTCGTGAGCGTCGGCCTCGAGGAGGAGGGCCTGCACACCGGTGGTGTCACCGGCCCGCTCGTCGTGGGCCGGGTGCTCTCGCGCGAGCCCGAGCCGCAGAAGAACGGCAAGACGATCAACTGGTGCTCCGTCGACGTCGGCGACGCCAACGGCACCGGCGAGCCACAGGGCATCGTCTGCGGTGCCCACAACTTCGAGCCCGGCGACCTCGTCGTCGTCATCCTCCCTGGCGGTGTGCTCACGACCCCGCACGGGCCGCTCGAGGTGAGCGCGCGCAAGACCTACGGCCACGTGTCCGCCGGCATGATCTGCTCCGAGCGCGAGCTCGGCATCGGTGACGACCACGACGGCATCCTCGTCCTCGACCGCCGCTTCGCCGGCGACCCGGACCTCCTCGGCCGCCTCACGCCGGGCGCCGACGCCATCCCGCTCCTCGGGCTCGACCGCGAGACCGTCGAGGTCAACGTCACGCCGGACCGCGGCTACTGCTTCTCGGTGCGTGGCGTGGCGCGGGAGTACGGCCACGCCACGGGTGCGACCTTCACCGACCCGGTGGTCGACCTCGACGCCAGGGCGCCGCAGCCGACCGACGGCGGCTTCCCCGTCGAGCTGAGGGACGACGCGCCGATCCGCGGCCTCGACGGGTGCGACCGCTACGTCGCCCGTGTCGTGCGCGGCATCGACGTCGCGGCCCCGACGCCGCCGTGGATGGCGACCCGGCTCACCGAGGCGGGCATGCGCCCGATCTCGCTTCCGGTCGACGTGACGAACTACGTCATGCTCGGCCTGGGCCAACCGCTCCATGCGTTCGACCTCGGCGCCCTCGAGGCGCCGATCGTCGTCCGCCGCGCCCGCGCCGGTGAGCGGCTCACGACTCTCGACGACACCGACCGTGCCCTCGACACCGGGGACCTGCTCATCACCGACCGTGGTGGAGAGCGACCGGTCGCCATCGCCGGCGTCATGGGCGGGGCCGCCACCGAGGTCGGTGCGCAGACCCGCGACGTCCTCATCGAGGCCGCACACTTCGAGCCGATGAGCATCGCCCGCTCCGCCCGGCGCCACAAGCTGCCCTCGGAGGCCTCTCGTCGCTTCGAGCGCGGGGTCGACACGGCGCTCGCGGCAGCGGCTGCCCAGCTCGCGGTCGACCTCCTCGTCGAGCACGGTGGCGGTGTCGCCGACGCCGACGTCACCGACGTGGGGACGCCCGCCGCGCCCGCTGCCGTGTCGATGCCCGTCGGCTTCCCGTCGGTCATCGTCGGTGTCGACTACCGCGAGGCCGACGTCGTGCGGATCCTCGAGGAGATCGGGTGCACCGTGACCCGTGAGGCGAACGTCCTCACCGTCGTCCCGCCGACCTGGCGCCCAGACCTCACGACCGCGCCCGACCTTGTGGAGGAGGTCGCGCGCATCCATGGCTACGACGAGATCCCCTCCGTCCTGCCCACCCCGCCGGGCGGGTCGGGCCTCACCCACGGCCAGCGGGTCCGGCGGACCGTCGCCGACGTCCTCGCCGGCCAGGGCCTCTCGGAGGTGTGGAGCGCGCCCTTCGTCGGCGCCGACCGCTACGCCGCGCTCGGCCTCGACGTCGACGCCGAGGTCGCGCGCTCGGTGCGCCTGGCCAACCCGCTCTCCGACGAGCAGCCGTTCATACGCACCCGCCTGCTCGCCACGATGGTCGACGCGCTGCGTCGCAATGTCGCCCGCGGCACGCGCGACGTCGCGCTGTTCGAGATCGGCCTCGTCGTCGACTCCGACGGCGAGCGGCGCACGGCGCCGACGGAGGACGTCGGCGTCCGGCCGTCCGACGAGGTGCTCGCCGCGATCCGCGCCGCCGTGCCACGGCAGCCTCGGCACATCGGCCTGCTCCTCGCCGGCGAACGCGACCGCGCCGGCTGGTGGGGCGCGGGCCGGGCGGCCGACGTCACCGACGTCATCGACCTCGCCCGCGTCCTCGGTGAGGCCCTCGGCGTCGAGGTGCTGACGTCACGCGACACCGTGGCGCCGTTCCACCCCGGACGCTGCGCCCGCGTCGAGCTCGCCGGCGGCACCGTCGTCGGGCACGTCGGTGAGCTGCACCCCAAGGTCGTCGCCGCGCTCGGGCTCCCGGCCCGCACCGTGGCGGGCGAGCTCGACCTCGACGTCCTCACCCGGGCGTCCGAGGCGACGGTGCAGGCGCGGACCCTGACGACGTTCCCCCTGGCGCAGAGCGACGTGGCCCTCGTCGTCGACGAGGCGGTCGAGGCGGTGTCGGTCGAGGCGGCGCTGCGCGACGGGGCCGGCCCGACGCTCGAGTCGTTGGCCCTCTTCGACGTCTACCACGGTGACCAGCTCGAGCCGGGCCGCAAGTCCTTGGCCTACCGCCTCACCTTCCGGGCGCCGGACCGCACCCTCACGACCGACGAGGTCTCAGGACTGCGCGACTCGGCGGTCGCTGCCGCGGCCGCCCGCACGGGAGCGGTCCAGCGGTGAGCGCGCCCGTCGCGGTCGTCACCGGTGCGTCGCGGGGCATCGGTGCCCACATCGCGACGGCCCTCGAGAACGACGGGTATGCCGTGGAGCGCGGCTCGCGCTCCACGGCCGAGGTCACCGACCGGGCCGCGGTCGAGGGCTGGGTCGGTGACGTCGTGGCACGTCACGGGCGAGTCGACCTGCTCGTCAACAACGCCGGGGTCATCGACGCAGAGGTGCCGCTGGGGCAGAGCGACCCCGACGAGTGGTGGAGGACGGTCGAGACCAACGTGCGCGGCCCCTACCTCGTGACGCGCACGGTCCTGCCCCACCTCACCCCCGCCACCGGTCGCATCGTCAACCTCACGTCGGGCGCGGCCTACCGCAACGCCGACAGCGCCACGGCATACAACCTCAGCAAGGCGGCGCTGTCGCGGATCACCGCACAGCTCGGGCTCGGACCGCAGCGCACCGCACTCGTCTTCGACCTCGCGCCCGGGGTCGTGCGCACCGACATGACGCTCTCGATGCAGATGCACCGCGGGCGAACCGAGTGGACCTCGCCCGAGGAGGTGAGCGACCTCGTGCTCGCCATGGCACGGGGCGACCTCGACGCGTGGAGCGGTCGGATGGTGCGCGCCGGCGTCGACACGGTCGACTCGCTCGTCGCCCGCGCGGCAGCCGGGCTGGGCGAGCGCGACCGCACGCTCGGTCTGGTCGCGTGGGGTCCGGACGACCCGCTGGGCTGAGGCCACTCCGACGTCGCGCTGACGTCGCAGCCGGGCCGGGCGGCGACCTCAGCTGCCGTTGACGCGCAGTCGGGCCAGCACCTCGTCGTCGAGGGCGGCCCGGAGCCGCAGGCACGTCCCCCAGAGCAGGTGGGCGTCGGCGCGGCTGCCCGGCGGCCAGCCGGTGACGTCCCCCGGGTCGGACTCGGACACCGCCAGCAGGGTGCGCGTGTCGTTCGGGTCGACCGAGGGCCAAGGCCCAGCGCAGGTGCGGGCGCGCGCGACGAGCTGCACGGCATACCCTCCGTCGCGCCGGCGCGACCACGACGAGACCGTCGCGGGTGTGGTGGCCGCGAGGTCCCCGACGGTGCGCACCCCGCGCTCGGCGAGGAGGTCCGCCCAGCGCGCCCCGACACCGCGCAGCGCCCGCACCGACAGCGAGGCGACGACGTCCGCGGCATCCCTCCCCGCCGGTGCGCCGGGCAGCGTCGCCTCGTCGCGCACGGTCCCGGTCGGGAGCATGACGACCTCGGCCTGCCAGACGACGTCCTCCCAGGCGACCGTCGCCGACGCCGGACGGGAGCCGATGCGGCCGACGACGCGTTCGACGGTGAGGATCCCGGCGGCGTCGACCGCCCGGAGGGCGCCCGCGACCCCGGCGTCGGCCTCGCGCGCGACGAGTGCGGCGAGCTCGGCCGGCCCCACCTCAGGCCTCCGTCCGGAAGCGGATCTCGATCTCGCCGAAGACGTCGGCCTTGTCGGCCGGCCCGCCGGGTTCGGTCGAGGTGACGGGTGGGCGGACCCGCAGCCGCAGGTCCCGGATGCCGTCGAGGACCTCGGGCCGCAGCACCGTGGCGCGTGGCCCGATGAGGTCGCCGATGCGGCTGGCGGGCAGGGCCCCGAGGACGGAGCGCGTCAACGACGGCGAGAGGCCGGGTGCCGCGGCCCGGGCCGGTGTCGGTGTGCTGGTCCGGCTGCGGGTCGTACTGAAGGCGAGCTTGGCGCGCAGCGTGCCCCCGTCGACGACGACGCGGGGCACGCCCTTGCGGCGGACCTCCTGCACCGACTCGAGGTGACGACGGGCGAGGAAGAGGGCGACCGCGTTGCGGATGGCCCCGACGTCGCCGCTCGTGAGGCCGCCGTCGCGGTCCGGGACCTTGGCGCCCAGCTCGGCGAGCGTCTCCGGCGACGGGACGGGACCGCCGACGACGACGGTGGTGCCGCCCCTGCCGTCGGGGAACAGCTCGACGAGCGTGAGGTCGACCATGCCCGCGGTGATCGACGTCGCGGCGACCTCCTCGGGCGTGACGTCGGCGGCCGCGTCGAGGGCCCGCAGGCGGTCCTCCTGGCTCGCGTGGGAGGCCACGATCGAGTCGAGGGTCTCCACGAGGAGGACCGCCACGAACTCCGCGAAGCCGACGTCCGAGACATCGCTGTCAGGCATGGCTCAGGCTCCGTTCGGGATCCGGGCGTCAGGGGGTGTCGAGCGGCAGGTAGTCGGTCTTGAAGTTGATCTTCACGCCACCGGTGATGGTGACGTCGACCCCCGAGCTCGAGCCGCTCGCGGTGTTGCTCGTGCTGACGTTGACCGACGTGTAGGCCGTGCTCGCCGATGCCTTGACCCACGCGGACAGGATGCTGCCGGTCTGCGCGTTCGCCTTGAGCTGGAACTGCTGGCTCGAGTAGCGGCTGGAGTTGTTGCGCAGGAAGTCCGAGCCGTAGGAGTGGAAGTTGAGCCCGCTCTCGATGGTGCCGTCGGTGACGACGAGCCGGAGCATGCCGAGCTTGACCATCTCCTTGAGCAGCGTGTACTTGTTCGCGGCGACGCGCTGGGCGACGGCCTCGCGCAGCGTGTCGATCGCCTTGTCGTCGAGGGCGCCGGCCTTGGCGGCCTTGTCGTTCGACACCGCGTTGGTGTCGGGGTCGGTGATCGTGAGAGCGGTGTTGATCGCGGCCGCCTCGTCGGCGCTGAGCTTGCCGCCGCTCGTCACCGCGGTCGGGCTGTCGCTCGTCGCCGGGGTGTCCGTGTTCCTCGGCGCGATGGCCGTGAGGACCTGCATGATCTCGCCGGGACCGATGTCGTCCTTGGTCTCGTTGACGTAGGCCGTGAGCGACTTGCTCGTCGCCTGGAGCAGCTCGATGAACGCCTGCTGCTGACGCAGGTTCGAGGCGACGAGCGTGTCGAAGACGTCGCTCACGAGCTTCGTCGTGAACTCGACGAAGCCGATCTCGCCCAGGCGCGTGGCCGCGCCGATGGCGTCGTTGACACCAGCCATGGTTCCCCCTCAGGTCGTCGGCGCCGCCCTGTGCGGCGCCGTCACGGGGGAGGAGAAGGCGCGGGCGGCGCTGATACGCGTCGAACGAAATTGCATACAGTTGTGACGGCATGCAAGACTATGCACATGCTGAGAGTCGCGGTCGCCGGTGCGAGCGGATACGCCGGCGGAGAGGTCCTCCGGTGGCTGCTGCAGCACCCCGAGGTCGAGGTCGGTGCCGTCACGGCCGGTGGCAACGCCGGCGCTCGTCTCGGCACGATCCACCCCCACCTCTTCGCGCTCGCCGACCGCGTCCTCGACGACACGACGCCCGAGGTCCTCGGCGGCCACGACGCCGTCGTGCTCGCGCTCCCGCACGGTCACTCGGCCGCCGTCGCCGCCGCACTCGGCGAGGGCACGACGGTCATCGACTGCGGTGCGGACTTCCGCCTGCGCGACGGCGAGGCGTGGACCACGTTCTATGACACCCCGTATGCCGGGTCGTGGGCCTACGGCCTGCCCGAGCTCCCGCTCGCGGGCGGCGACAAGGCCCGCTCAGCGCTCGCCGGAGCGGACCGGGTCGCCGTGCCGGGTTGCTACCCGACGGCCGTGTCGCTCGCCCTCGCGCCCGGTCTCGCCGCCGGCGTCGTCGAGCCCGAGGATGTGGTCGTCGTGGCCGCGTCCGGGACGTCCGGCGCGGGCAAGGCCCTCAAGCCGCACCTGCTCGGGTCGGAGGTCATGGGCTCCATGTCGCCCTACGGCGTCGGCGGGGTGCACCGGCACACCCCCGAGATCGAGCAGAACCTCACGTCCGCGGCCGGGGCCCCTGTCACCGTCTCGTTCACGCCCACGCTCGCACCCATGCCGCGGGGCATCCTCGCCACGTGCACGGCACGGGTGGCCCCCGGCACGACACCGGAGGCGGTCCGGCAGGCGTGGCGGACGGCATACGAGGGGGAGTCCTTCGTCCACCTCCTCGAGCCCGGCGCGTGGCCGACCACCGCCGCGGTCGTCGGGAGCAACCACGTCACCGTCCAGGTCGCGCTCGACGAGCGCGCCGGTCGCGTCGTCGCCGTCGCGGCGGTCGACAACCTCGCCAAGGGCACGGCCGGCGCCGCCGTCCAGTGCCTCAACCTGTCCGCCGGCCTGCCCGAGGCGACCGGCCTTCTCGGATCGGGGGTGGCGCCGTGAGCGCCATGCCACTGCACCTCATGACCCATCCCGAGCCCCTCGTCGTCGCGCGACTCGACGGTGGCGCCGAGGTCCCGTGGGACTGGACCCAGGGGCCGTTCGCGTCCCTCACGCGCACGCCGCAGGAGACCTCGGTCGTCGGCCTCGCCGAGCTCGTGCCCGACGGCGTCCTCACCGAGGGCCCGTTCCGCGGGGTCGAGGTCGCGGGTCCGCTCGCCTTCGACGCGGTCGGCGTCATGGCCGAGATCCTCGCGCCACTCGTCTCGGCCGGCATCAGCGTCCTCGCGATGTCGACCTTCGACACCGACTGGGTCCTCGTGCCCGAGGAGCACATCACGACGGCGTCCGAGGCGTGGCGCAAGGCGGGCCTCATCGTCACCCCGACCGTCCTCACCGGGCGGACCGACTCGTGAGCGTCACGCTGGCACAGGGCTTCCGGGCGGCCGGGGCGACCGCGGGCCTCAAGGCGTCCGGGTCCTCCGACGTCGCCCTCGTCGTCAACGACGGCCCCGACCAGCACGTCGCCGCGGTCTTCACCTCCAACCGCGTCGAGGCCGCTCCGGTGACGTGGTCGCGTCAGGCCGTGCAGGACGGGCGCGCCGACGCGGTCTTCCTCAACTCCGGCGGCGCGAACGCGTGCACCGGCGCCCGCGGCTTCCAGGACACCCACCGCACCGCCGAGCTCGTCGCCGACACCCTCGGGTGCAGCGCCCTCGACGTCGTCGTCTGCTCGACCGGGCTCATCGGCGAGTACCTCCCGATGGACCGCATCGAGGCCGGCGTCGGGCTGACGGCGCGGGGACTCGGCCGGGACGGCGGCGAGACCGCGGCCCGGGCGATCATGACGACCGACTCCGTGCCCAAGCAGGCCTCCGTCACGCGCGACGGCTGGTCGGTCGGCGGCATGGCCAAGGGCGCCGGCATGCTCGCGCCCGGGCTCGCGACGATGCTCTGCGTCGTCACGACCGACGCCGTCACCGACGCGGCGACCCTCGACGCCGCGCTGCGGGCGGCCACCTCGACGACCTTCGACCGGGTCGACTCCGATGGGTGCATGTCGACGAACGACACCGTCGTGCTCATGGCGTCCGGCGCCTCGGGCGTGGCGGTCGACGCCGATGCGCTCACCGCCGCGGTGACGGAGGTCTGCGCCTCGCTCGCCCGCCAGCTCGTCGCCGACGCCGAGGGTGCAAGCCACGACATCGCCGTCGAGGTGCGCTCGGCCGCGACCGAGGCGGACGCCGTCGAGGTCGCCCGGGCGGTGACCCGGAGCAACCTCTTCAAGGCCGCGGTCTTCGGCGGCGACCCCAACTGGGGCCGGGTCCTCGCGGCGGTCGGCACGACGCAGGCGGCCTTCGACCCGACGACGCTCGACGTCGCCATCAACGGCGTCCAGGTCTGCCGGGCGGCCGGAGTCGGCGACGACCGCGACCTCGTCGACCTCGGCCCGCGCGAGGTCCGGGTCGTCGTCGACCTCCACGCCGGGGACGCCACCGCGACCGTGTGGACCAACGACCTCACCCACGACTACGTCCACGAGAACTCCGCCTACAGCACGTGAGGACCGACGTGACCGACGACCTGACCCGGCTCAAGGCGAGCACCCTCGTCGAGGCGCTCCCGTGGCTCGAGCGCTTCCGCGGCGCCCTCGTCGTCGTCAAGTACGGCGGCAACGCGATGGTCGACGACGACCTCAAGCTCGCCTTCGCGCAGGACGTCGCCTTCCTCCGGTATGCCGGCCTGCGCCCCGTCGTCGTCCACGGCGGCGGGCCACAGATCAAGGCGATGCTCGACCGGCTCGGGCTCGAGAGCGAGTTCAAGGCGGGCCTGCGCGTGACGACCCCCGAGGTCATGGACGTCGTCCGCATGGTGCTCACCGGGCAGGTCGGGCGCGAGCTCGTCGGCCTGCTCAACCAGCACGGCCCGCTCGCGGTCGGCCTCTCAGGGGAGGACGGCGCCCTCTTCGGCGCCCGTCGCAAGGGGGTCGTCGTCGACGGGGTGGAGGAGGACCTCGGGCTCGTCGGCGACGTCGTCTCGGTCAACACGCAGGCGGTGCTCGACCTGCTCGACGCCGGACGCATCCCTGTCGTGTCGACGGTCGCACCGGACCTCGACCACGAGGGCCAGGTCCTCAACGTCAACGCCGACACCGCCGCCGCGGCGCTCGCCGCCGCCCTCGGGGCGCGCAAGCTCGTCGTCCTCACCGACGTCGAGGGCGTGTATGCCGCGTGGCCGGACCGCTCCTCGCTCCTCTCGACCCTGCCCCTGAGCCGGGCGCGCGAGCTCCTCGGCGAGGTCGACGCCGGGATGATCCCCAAGCTCGAGGCCTGCATCCGCGCCGTCGAGGAGGGCGTGCCGCAGGCGCACGTCATCGACGGCCGCGAACCCCACTCGCTGCTCCTGGAGGTCTTCACCTCCGAGGGCATCGGCACCCTCATCGAGGAGGACGCATGACTCCCCACGAACGCACGGGCAGCCAGGACGAGCTGCTCGACCGCTACGCGCACTCGCTCATCCCCGTCTTCGGCCGCCCGCAGCTCGTCCTCGAGCGCGGCGACGGCGCGTGGGTCTGGGACACCGACGGCAAGCGCTACCTCGACCTCGTCGGCGGGATCGCCGTCAACGCCCTGGGCCACAACCACCCTGCCCTCGTCGCGGCAGTCTCGAAGCAGGTCGCCGAGATGGCGCACATCTCGAACTTCTACACCTCGCGCGTGCAGGTCGAGCTCGCCGAGCAGGTGCTGCGGATCGCCGGCGCGCCCGAGGGCTCGGGTGTGTTCTTCGCGAACTCCGGGGCGGAGGCGGTCGAGGGCGCGATCAAGCTCTCCCGCCGCACCGGCCGCACCGGGCTCGTCGCCGCCCAGGGCGCCTTCCACGGACGCACCACGGGCGCCCTCGCGCTCACGCACAAGGCCGCCTACCGCGAGCCCTTCGCGCCGCTCATCCCCGACGTGGCGCACGTGCCCTACAACGACATCGAGGCGCTGCGGGCGGCCGTCACGACCGAGACCGCCGCCGTCGTCCTCGAACCCGTGCAGGGTGAGGCGGGAGCGGTCGTCGCGGACCCGGCATACCTCCGTGCTGCGCGCGAGGTGACCACGGCGGCGGGTGCGCTGCTCGTCATCGACGAGGTGCAGACCGGCATCGGCCGCACCGGCGACTGGTTCGGCTTCCAGGAGAGCGGGATCGTGCCCGACGCGATCACCCTCGCCAAGGGTCTCGGCGGTGGGCTGCCCGTCGGCGCGCTCGTGACGTTCGGCCCCGAGGTCACCGGGATGCTCACCGCCGGCCAGCACGGCTCGACCTTCAGCGGCAACCCGCTCGTCGCCGCCGCCGGGCTCAGTGTCCTCTCGACCATCGAGGCCGAGGGTCTGCTCGACCACGTGCAGGCCATGGGGGAGCACCTTGTCACGTCGGTCACCGCCCTCGACCACCCCGACGTCGCCGGCGTCCGCGGCCGGGGGCTGCTGCGCGCGATCGTCCTGCGCTCCGACCTCTCTGCCGGTGTCGCCGCGGCCGCCCGCGATGCAGGGTTCCTCGTCAACGCGGTCGCGCCGGACGCGATCCGGCTCGTGCCACCGCTCGTCGTCACCCGCGACGAGCTCGACCTCTTCGTCGCGGCCCTGCCCGCGCTCCTCGCCACCGCCACCACCAGCGCCACCGCCGCCAAGGAGACCAAGCCATGACCGCCACCCCGAGGCACTTCCTCCGCGACGACGACGTCACGCCCGCCGAGCAGGCCGAGATCCTCGAGCGCGCGGCGTCGATCAAGGCTCGGCCGTTCAGCGACCGGTGCCTCGAGGGGCCCGAGGTCGTCGCGGTCCTCTTCGACAAGCAGACCCTGCGCACGCAGGTGTCCTTCGCCGCGGCGATCGCGCACCTCGGCGGTTTCCCGCTCGTCATCGACGGCAAGCTCGCCCAGGTCGGCGTCCGCGAGTCGATCGCCGACGTCGCCCGCGTGCTCACCCGCGAGGCCAAGGTCATCGTGTGGCGCACCTACGGCCAGGAGCGGATCGAGGAGATGGCCGCCCACTCGAGCGTTCCGGTCGTCAACGCCCTCACCGACGAGTTCCACCCGTGCCAGGTCCTCGCCGACCTCCTCACGATCAGGGAGCACAAGGGCACGCTGGCCGGACTCACCTTCGCCTACGTCGGCGACGGCGCCAACAACATGAGCCACAGCTACCTCCTCGGGGGCGCCACCGCCGGCCTGCACGTCCGCATCGGCACGCCCGCCGGCTACCAGCCGTCCCCGCCGCTCCTCCAGCGCGCCACCGAGATCGCGGCCACGACCGGTGGGTCGGTGACCATCGTCGAGGACCCGGTGGAGGCGGTGACGGGTGCCGACGTCGTCGCGACCGACACGTGGGTCTCGATGGGCTTCGAGAAGGAGAAGAAGTCGCGGCAGGGCTCGGCGAGCCCGTTCGCCCGCTACGCCGTGAGCGCCGAGCTCATGGCGCAGGCCAAGCCCGACGCGGTCTTCCTCCACTGCCTTCCGGCCTACCGCGGCTTCGAGGTCGATGCCGCCGTCATCGACGGCCCCCAGTCGGTCGTGTGGGACGAGTCCGAGAACCGGCTCCACGCGCAGAAGGCCGTCCTCTCGTGGCTCCTGGAGAAGAGCGGAGGGACGCAGCGATGACCGTCTCGTCCAGCCGCACCGGACGGCAGCGGCGGATCGTCGAGATCCTCTCGAGCCGTCCCGTGCGCTCCCAGACCGAGCTCCTCGGCATCCTCGGCGAGGACGGCATCGACGTCACCCAGGCCACCCTGTCGCGCGACCTCGTCGACGTCGGGGCCGAGAAGGTCCGCGTCGGCAAGAACCTCGTGTATGCCGTGCCCGGAGAGGGCGGTGACCGCACCGTCCGCGTCGCTCCCGACGAGGTCGAGACCTCCAACCGGCTGGCCCAGCGGTGCCACGAGCTGCTCGTCACGGCCGAGGCCTCGGGCAACCTCGTCGTCCTGCGCACCCCGCCCGGCGCGGCGAACTTCCTCGCGTCGGCCATCGACCACACCAGCGTCCCCGGGGTCGTCGGCACGATCGCGGGCGACGACACCATCATGGTCATCACGACGGGCGCGGCGGCCTCCCGCAAGGTCACCGCCCGCCTGCTGGCCTACACCCGCAAGGAGAACGCGTGAGCGACACCGGTTCCGACCGCCTCAGCCTCTGGGGAGGCCGCTTCACCGGCGGACCCGCCGACGCCCTCGCGGAGCTGTCGCGGTCGACCCACTTCGACTGGCGGCTCGCGCTCCACGACGTCGCCGGGTCGCGCGCACACGCCCGCGTCCTGCACGCTGCCGGGCTGCTCGACGAGACCGACCTCGCCGCGATGCTCGACGCCCTCGACCGGCTCGCCGCCGACGTCGAGTCCGGTGCGTTCGTCCCGGCGCCGGAGGACGAGGACGTCCACACCGCCCTCGAGCGCGGCCTCATCGAGCGGGCGGGCGCCGACGTCGGCGGACGGCTGCGGGCCGGGCGCTCGCGCAACGACCAGGTGGCGACCCTCGTCCGGATGTACCTCCGCGAGCACGCCCGCACCCTCGCCGGCCTCGTCCTCGACGTCGTCGACGCGCTCGTGGCGCAGGCGGAGCGGAACCCCACCGTCGCCATGCCCGGTCGCACCCATCTCCAGCACGCGCAGCCGGTCCTGCTCGCCCACCACCTCCTCGCGCACGCGTGGCCGCTGCTGCGCGACGTCGAGCGGCTGCGCGACTGGGACGCGCGGGCGGCGCTGAGCCCCTACGGCTCCGGCGCCCTCGCCGGCAGCTCGCTCGGGCTCGACCCCGAGGCCGTCGCTGCCGACCTCGGCTTCGACGGCTCGGTCGAGAACTCGATCGACGGCACCGCCGCCCGCGACGTCGTCGCCGAGTTCGCCTTCGTCACGGCGATGGTCGCGGTCGACCTCTCGCGGGTCGCCGAGGAGGTCATCCTCTGGGCGACCAAGGAGTTCGGCTTCGTCACCCTCGACGACTCCTACTCGACCGGGTCGAGCATCATGCCGCAGAAGAAGAACCCCGACGTCGCCGAGCTCGCTCGCGGCAAGGCCGGGCGGCTCGTCGGCAACCTCTCCGGTCTGCTCACGACCCTCAAGGGCCTGCCCCTCGCCTACAACCGCGACCTCCAGGAGGACAAGGAGCCGGTCTTCGACTCCATCGACACCCTCGAGGTCCTCCTGCCTGCGTTCAGCGGCATGGTCGCCACCCTCGTCTTCGACACCGAGCGGCTCGAGTCGCTGGCGCCACAGGGCTTCTCGCTCGCCACCGACATCGCCGAGTGGCTCGTGCGCGAGGGGGTGGCGTTCCGCGTCGCCCACGAGGTCGCGGGGGAGTGCGTGCGCGTCTGCGAGGCGCGCGGCATCGAGCTGTGGGACCTCACCGACGACGACCTGTCGGCGATCTCCGAGCACCTCACGCCGGCAGTGCGCGACGTCCTCTCGGTCGAGGGCTCCCTCGCCTCGCGCGACGCGAAGGGCGGCACCGCTCCGGCCCGTGTGGCCGAGCAGCTGTCCCGGGTCTCGGCCCAGCGTGACACCGCGCGGGCGTGGGCGTCCTCGCTGCCCGTGGTCCGGTGAGCCTGCCGCGCTCCTTCTTCGCCCGGCCGGCGCTCGTCGTCGCGCCGGAGCTGCTCGGCTGCCTGCTCACGCACGAGGGCGTCACCGTCCGGCTCACCGAGGTCGAGGCGTATGCCGGCGAGGGCGCCGACCCGGGCTCCCACGCCTTCCGCGGGCGCACGCCGCGCACGGAGGTGATGTTCGGCGAGGCCGGTCACCTCTACGTCTACTTCAGCTACGGCATGCACTGGTGCGCCAACGCCGTCTGCGGCGACGAGGGCGTGGCGCAGGCCGTGCTGCTCCGGGCCGGTGAGGTCGTCGCGGGGCACGAGGTCGCGGCGACCCGGCGCGCGGGGCTGCGCGAACGCGACTGGGCGCGCGGCCCGGCCCGCCTCACCCGGACCCTCGGCATCGACCGGGCCCACGACGGCATCGACGTCTGCGCCGACGGCTCGGTGACCTTCGCCGCCCCTGCCGAGCCCGTCGACCCGGCCCGTGTGCGGACCGGACCACGGGTGGGGGTGAGCGGTCCCGGTGGTGACGGGACGGCATACCCGTACCGCTTCTGGATCGACGGGGAGCCGACCGTGAGCGACTACCGCCCGGCCGTCACCCGCCGGCGTACGCGCTGATCTCGTCCCTCACGCGGCGCTTGACGTCGTCGGGAGCGAAGCTCACGTTCACCGCGGTCGTGGCCAGGTCGGCCAGGCCGGACTCGTCGAGGTCGAGCAGGTCGGCGGCGATGGCGTACTCGTTGCACAGGGTCGTGCCGAACATCGGCGGGTCGTCGCTGTTGACGGTGACGACGACCCCGGCGTCGCGCAGCGTGCGGAGCGGATGGTCCTCGAGGCGCTCGACGCAGCGCGTGGCGATGTTGGAGGTCGGGCAGACCTCGAGCGGGATCCGCTCCGCGACGAGCCGCTCGACGAGCCGCGGGTCGTCCACGGACCGGATGCCGTGGCCGATGCGTTCGGCGCCGAGCGCGTCCAGGGCGTCCCGGACCGACTGCGCGTCGGTGGACTCGCCGGCGTGGGGGACCGAGCGCAGCCCGGCGGCACGGGCGCGCTCGAAGTGCTCGCGGAACTGCGGCCGCGGCACCTCCGGACCGCCCAGGCCGAAGCCGAGCAGGGTCTCGGGACCGTGCTCCACGGCATACGAGAGCGTCGCGTCAGCGGAGGCGAGGCCGGCCTCTCCGGGGATGTCGTAGATCCAGCGCAGGACGATGCCATGGTCGCGCTCGGCGGCGCGGCGCGCGTCCTCGATCGCCTCGGTGTAGGCCTCGATCGGGATGCCCATGCGCACGCTCGTGAACGGGGTCATCGTCAGCTCGGCGTAGCGAACCCGTTGTGCCGCAAGGCCTTCGGCGACCTCGTAGGTGAGGAGGTGGATGTCCTCGGGCGTGCGCAGCAGCGAGACGACGGCGAGGTAGACGTCGATGAAGTGGTCGAAGTCCGAGAACGTGTAGAAGTCGCGCAGCGCCTCGATGTCCTGCGGCACACCGGAGTCGGGGTGCCGCTGCGCCAGGCGCGCGACCGTCTCGGGCAGCGCCGACCCCACGTGGTGCACGTGCAGCTCTGCCTTCGGCAGCCCTGCGATGAAGTCCTCGTATGCCGTCCGCTCACCCATGCGCCGCAGTCTCTCAGTCCGCGAGGGCCTCGGCGACGGCGCGGGCCCCGAGCGGGGCGAGGCCGTGCCCGCGGGGTTCGTAGATCCAGTGCGCGAAGCACCCCTGGATGGCGGCGCACGCGCGGCCCCACGCCCACGCGACGTCGTCGACGTCGAGCAGGTCGCGGAAGCGCTGGCGTCCCGGCGCGTCGAGCACCCACCAGGCGGGCGTGAGGTCGGTGGCGGCGTAGCCCGTCGTCAGGGTGCCGAAGTCGAGCAGCCCGACGAGGTCGTCACCGCGAGCGACGAGGTTGCCCGGGATGAGGTCGGCGTGCAGGAGGACCCGCCGGTCGTCCGGGGCGCCGGCGGCAAGGGCGTCGTCGACAAGCTGCCTGATGTGCGAGGAGTCGAGAGGTCCGGAGACAGGGTCGTCCGAGCCGTCGAGCCCTTCCGCCCGCTCGCTGAGGTGACCGCCCCGAGAGCCGACCGGCCACTCCTGTGGCGGCAGCGCCTCGAGGTCGACGTCGCGCAGGGCCACCAGCGTCTCGGCCAGCGTCTCAGCCCAGGCGAGGGGGATGTCGCCCCCGAGGACTCGTCCGGCGACGTCGTCGCCTTCGATCCAGCGGTTGACGCTCCACGCGTGCGGGTAGTCCTCGCGCGGCTCGCCGACGTGCTCAACGACGGGGATGTCGAGCGGGAGGCGACCGCGCAGGCGCGGCAACCAGTCGAGCTCCTTGCGCAGCCCGGTCTCCGCATCGGCGTTGCGCGGAACGCGCACGAGCAGGTCGTCGCCGAGCCGGTAGGTGACGTGCTCGGTGCCCGACGTCGTCATGGCACGCAGCGGCAGGTGCCGCCACCGGGGGCACTGGTCGTCGACGAGGGCGCGCACGAGGTCATCCGTCACCGGGGTCTCGCCGTCGAGGAGAGCAGGCATGCGCCCCATCCCACAGGGCGACGTGCTGCACCGTCCACCGAGTTCCCCGTGGCAGGCTTTCGCCCGTGAACGACATCCTTGCCGAACTCAAGTGGCGCGGCCTCGTGGCGCAGACGACCGACGAGCAGGCCCTGCGCGAGGCCCTCACGAGCGGCCCGATCACCGCCTACTGCGGCTTCGACCCCACGGCGCCCTCGCTCCACTTCGGCAACCTCGTCCAGCTCATCGTGCTGCGCCACCTCCAGCGTGCCGGCCACCACGTCATCTGCCTCGTGGGCGGCTCGACCGGCCTCATCGGCGACCCGCGCCCCAGCTCGGAGCGTGTGCTCAAGACCAAGGAGCAGACGGCCGAGTGGGTCGCCCGCATCCAGCAGCAGGTGCAGCCCTTCCTCGACTTCGAGGGCGAGAACGCGGCGACGATGGTCAACAACCTCGACTGGACGGCGCCGATGTCGGCGCTCGACTTCCTGCGTGACATCGGCAAGCACTTCCGCGTCAACCAGATGGTCCGCAAGGACGCGGTCGCCGCGCGGCTCAACTCCGACGAGGGCATCTCCTACACGGAGTTCAGCTACCAGATCCTCCAGGGACTCGACTTCCTCGAGCTCTACCGGACGCACGGGTGCACGCTCCAGACCGGTGGGCAGGACCAGTGGGGCAACCTCACCGCCGGCGCGGACCTCATCCACAAGGTCGAGGGGGAGTCGGTGCACCTGCTCACGACACCGCTGGTCACCGACGCCGCCGGCAACAAGTTCGGCAAGAGCGAGGGCAATGCCGTCTGGCTCTCGGCCGACATGACCAGCCCCTACGCCTTCTACCAGTACTGGCTCAACGTCGAGGACGCCTCCGTGGTCAAGCTGCTGCGGATCTTCACTGATCGCACCCAGGAGGAGATCGCCGAGCTCGAGCGGCAGGTGGCCGAGGAGCCGTTCCGGCGGGCCGCCCAGCGCACGCTCGCGGCCGACGTGACCACCCTCGTGCACGGGGCCGACGCGACGGCGTCGGTGCAGGCCGCGTCCGAGGCGCTCTTCGGCAAGGGTGACCTCGCGGCGCTCGACGCGCGCACCCTCGGCGATGCGACGGCCGAGCTGCCCGGAGGAGAGGTCTCCCCGGGGATGTCGATGACCGACGCGCTCGTGGCCGTCGGTCTTGTCGAGTCGCGCAACGCTGCACGGCGGGCCATCGGCGACGGTGGAGCGTCCGTCAACGGGGAGAAGGTCACCGACCCCGAGTTCATGCTGTCCGAGGAGCACTTCCTCCACGGCTCCGTCGCGATCCTGCGGCGTGGGCGCAAGTCGATGGCTGCCGGTCGACGCCCCTGAGCGCTCGTGCTCGCGGGCTCTCGGCCGTGCTGTTCGTGGCCGTCGGGGGCGGTGCGAAGGGCCTTCCCGGGGCCGATTTGGAGATGCGCGAGAGCGTCGTCTAATGTTCTCGACGTCAGCCCGAGAGGGAGGAACGGACACCACGGTGCAGGCCTCACGGCCGGCACGACGTAGGCCGGTCCCTGGTGCTGACCCCAACGACTTCGGTCCTCGCAAGAGGCCGGACGGAGCACGCCCCCGGGTGTGCGAGAGTTGGGAGTGACCCACCGTCACGGACCTGCTGAGAAGCGGGTTTGGAACGCGGCCGAGAGGCTGCTACGGTAGGCGCCCCGCGAAGATCCAAGTGCGGTCGATTCGGTCGGAAGGC
>JAUZVC010000003.1:0-759276 GCA_031844405.1 Rothia sp. ARF10 | reverse complement strand
ATTTCGGGCCCGATTGAGGTCCGTGCGGTCAGGACGACCGAGCGGCTTCTCGACCTGGCCCTAGACTTCCCTTGCTCCTGTGGCACGCGTTGCCACCTCAGTCCCTCCTGGAGGCTTCGATGACCGACGAGAACCGTGGACCCCGCCGCGAGGGCGGCCGTGACGAGTCACGTCGCGGGAGCTCCGGCAGCGGCGGCGGGTCGCGGGGCCGGGACGCCAGCGGTCGTGGACCACGTGGTGCGGGTCGTCCACAGCGCGACGAGCGCCGAGGCGGCGCCGGCCCGCGTCGGGAGGGTGGCCCTGACGACCGCCGTGGAAGCGGGGGTCGCGAAGGAGCGGGTCGTGACGACCGCCGCGAGTTCGGCGCACGTGACGACCGAGGCCCGCGTGCCGGTGGACGCCCCGACCGGCGCGACGACCGTCGCGACGGTGGACGTCCGACCCGTGACGGGGGACGTCCCCCTCGCGGCGGCGCTGACCGGGACCGGGAGCAGCGTGGCGGCTCGCGCCTCGCGCCCAAGAGCCCCCGGCTCCCCGAACCGCGCATCCCCGACGGCGTCACGGGCAAGGAGCTCGACCGCTCCGTCCACCAGCAGCTCCGCACGCTGAGCAAGGAGAACGCCGAGGGAGTCGCCCAACACCTCGTCATGGTCGCTGCGCTGCTCGAGGCCGACGAGATCGACGCGGCCATGGCGCACGCCGAGACCGCGGTCCGCCGGGCCGGTCGTGTCCCGGCCGCTCGTGAGGCCCTCGGGATGGTGGCCTACCGCACCGGTGACTTCGCGCGCGCCCTCGGTGAGTTCCGCACGGTCCGCCGGATCAGCGGCTCGGACCACCTCATCCCGCTCATGGTCGACTGCGAGCGTGGACTGGGCCGTCACGAGCGGGCCCTCGACCTCGCCCAGTCGCCGGAGGCCAAGCGGCTGCCGGCTCAGGAGAAGGTGGAGCTCGCGATCGTCGTCTCGGGCATCCGTCGCGACCTCGGCCAGGTCGATGCCGCGCTCGTCGCTCTCCAGATCCCCCAGCTCAAGAAGTCGAACCAGCCCCGCCTCGCCTACGCCTACGCCGACACCCTGCTCTCGCTCGGACGCACGGCCGAGGCCCGGGAGTGGTTCGAGCGGGCCGCCGAGGCGGACACCGAGTACGAGACCGACGCGGTCGAGCGGCTCGAGGAGCTCGACGGCGTGAGCATGACCGACCTGCTCGACGGCGCCGACGAGGAGGACGAGGGCGGCGACGAGTGAGGCTCGTCGACCGCTACGACGCCATCGTCTGTGACCTCGACGGGGTCGTCTACCGCGGTGACCCGGCCGTGCCGCACGCCGTGGAGTCGTTGTCCGCGGCCGGCATACCGGTGCAGTACGCGACCAACAACGCGTCCCGGCCACCCGCTGCGGTGGGGGAGCACCTGCGTCGGCTGGGGCTCGACGTCGAGGACTCGGCCGTCGCCACGAGCAGCCAGGCCGCGGCCTGGCTGCTGACCAAGCACGTCGCCCGGGGCGCAGCCGTCCTCGCCGTGGGCGGTCCCGGAGTCGCCGAGGCGTTGCGCGAGCGGGGCTACGTCCCGGTGTCGTCCGTGGCGGACGACCCGGTGGCGGTCGTCCAGGGATACGGCCAGGGCGTCACCGCGGACGACCTCGCCCAAGCCGCGTATGCCGTGCAGCGCGGAGCGCTGTGGCTGGCGACGAACACGGACCACACGCTGCCGACGGCCTCGGGGTACGCCCCGGGCAACGGTGCGCTCGTCCTCGCGGTCGGCGCCGCGGTCGGAAGCGGGCCCGACCTTGTGGCAGGCAAGCCCGACGAACCGCTCTACCTCATGTGCGCCGAGCGTCTCGGCGTCGAGCCTTCGCGGGTCCTCGCGATCGGGGACCGGCTCGAGACCGACATCGAGGGCGCACACCACGCGGGCATGGATTCGCTGCTCGTCCTCACCGGGGTGCACGGCGTCGACGACGCCCTCGCAGCCCCACCCGAGCAGCGACCGACGTGGGTGGCCCGCGACCTGCGCGCACTCCTCGACGACGTCGCGTCGCTCGAGCCGGCGCGTGACGCCCTGCGCGAGGAGTGGGCGGCCCGCGACGAGGCCTCCGGTGGTGAACACGACCGAGAGACGCCGACGGTGCTGGCCGACCTCACGAGGGAAGAGACCGCTCCGCAAGGACACTGACGAGTAGCGTGAGCCCGAACCACCCCCCACACGAGGAGGAACCCCATGGCCCAGCGGTCGATCAAGGGATACGTCGAGCTCGCCTCCGGACTCGGCGAGATGACGAGGAGTGCGGCCAAGGACGCCGCCGCCGAGCTCGTCGCCCTCACCAACAGCGACCTGTCGGCGAAGAAGGTGACGAAGCAGGCCAGCCGGCTCGCGGACGACCTCATCGACGCGGCGAACACCAACCGCAAGAACCTCGTCGCCCTCGTGCGCGCCGAGGTCGACCGGGCCGTGGGCCGGCTCGACGTCTCCACCCTCCAGCAGGAGCTCGCCTCCGTGGCCGACACCGTGCAGTCGCTGCGCAGCCAGGTCGAGGACCTCGCAGGCTCGCTCTCCGGGCGTTCCTCCTCGGCCGCGTCCAGCGCGGCGACCGGCGTGGCGCAGGTCGCCGACTCGGTGGGTGACACGCTGCCCGAGGCCGTCGTGCCGGCGCCCGCGCCGTCGCCGAGCCGACGCCCGGCACGCTCGACCCTCAAGAAGTCCGCCGCGAAGAAGTCGTCGGGCTCGTCCGCCTCGTCCAACGGGTCGCCGTCGGGTGCGTCCGCGGCCACGAAGTCGACCGCGAAGAAGTCGACCGCGAAGAAGTCGACGGCGAAGAAGTCGACGGCGAAGACGTCGACCGCCAAGGCGGCAGCGCCGTCGACCGCCACGAAGACGGCGGCCAGGAAGTCGTCCTCGACGAAGAGCGCCGCCAGCAAGAGCACACCCTCGACGTCCGCCGGCTCGTCGACCCCGACGGCCGCGAAGTCCACCGCGAAGAAGTCCACGGCCAAGAAGTCGACGGCCAAGAAGTCGACGGCCAAGAAGTCCACCGCGAAGAAGAGCTCCTCGCCCTCGTCCTCCTCGACGGCAGGAGGCTCGTGAGCGACCACGACGCCCACCCCGGCTCCGACGAGCCCGAGACCGCCGGCGAGACGGTCGACACCGGCTCCACCGACGAGGTGGAGGCGCCCACGCAGAGCGCGCCGGCACCGGAGACCGGTGACCTCGTCATCGACGCCGCCCTCCGCGACCTCGCCGAGGCTCCCGAGGACGACCTCGACGCGCAGGTCGAACGCGGCGAGCAGGTGCAGCGCACCCTCCAGGGTCGCCTGAGCGACCTCGGGGGCTGAGATCCCTCGGCTCGACGCCGAGCTCGTCCGCCGCGGGCTGGCCCGTTCCCGCGGCGAGGCTCGTGAGCTCATCGAGGCCGGGCTGGTGCTCGTCGACGGGCGGGTGGCGCGCAAGGCGGCGACACCCATCCAGGAGACGACGCCGTTGAGCGTGTCGCCCGACCGGCCCCGGTGGGTCGGGCGGGCGGCCCACAAGCTCGAGCACGCCTTCGTCACCTGGGGCCCCCGCGGCCTCACGGCTGAGGGCCGTAGGTGTCTCGACGTCGGCGCCTCCACCGGAGGGTTCACCCAGGTGCTGCTCGCCCACGGGGCCGAGTCGGTCGTCGCCCTCGACGTCGGGCACGGGCAGCTCGTCGCCGAGCTGCGCGACGACCCCCGCGTCACCGACAGGAGCGGCACGTCCATCCGTGACGTCGGGCCCGACGACCTCGGCACCTTCGACCTCGTCGTGGGCGACCTGTCCTTCATCTCGCTCACCCTCGTGCTCGCTCCCGTCGCCGCACTGGCTCGTGAAGGCGCCGACGTCGTGCTCCTCGTCAAGCCGCAGTTCGAGGTCGGCCGTGGCGGCCTCGGCAAGAACGGCGTCGTCACCGACCCCCGGCGGCGACGGCAGGCCCTCACCGACGTCCTCGCCGCCGCATCGGCCGCCGGGCTCGGCGTCAACGGTCTCGAGCGGAGCCCCATCAGCGGGGGAGAGGGCAACACCGAGTACCTCCTGTGGGCGCGGTCGGGGGTCTCGGGCACGATGGACCCCGACGCACTGACCGCCGCCGTTCGGGGCCTGACCACGGGAGGACGACCATGAGCCAGCCACGCCGGATCCTGCTCGTCGTCCACCCGTCACGCCCGGAGGTCCACGACCACGCCCTGGGCGTCGTCAAGAGGCTCACCGCTGCGGGCGTCTCGGTGGCCGTCCTCGGTGACGAGCTGCGCGGCACCCCGCTCGAGGGGCAGCCCGACCTCGTCGCGGCCGATCCCGCGAACCCGACGGCGGGCTGCGAGCTCGTCTGCATCCTCGGTGGCGACGGGTCGATCCTGCGCGCGGCCGAGCTCTCCCGGGGCTCCGGCGTCCCCCTCCTCGGTGTGAACTTCGGGCACGTCGGCTTCCTCGCCGAGGTCGAGCGTGACGACCTCGACGTCACCGTCGAGCGCATCGTCGAGCGGAGCTATGCCGTCGAGGAGCGGATGACCCTCGAGGTCATCGCCTTCCACGACGGCGAGACCGTCTTCGAGAGCTGGGCCCTCAACGAGGTGACGGTCGAGAAGGCCTCGCGCGAGCGGATGATCGAGCTCACCGTCGAGATCGACGGCCGCCCCCTCTCGACGTGGGGGTGCGACGGCGTCGTCATGGCCACGCCCACCGGGTCCACGGCATACGCGTTCTCGGCCGGCGGACCCGTGGTCTGGCCGGACGTCGAGGCGCTGCTGCTCGCCCCCATCAGTGCGCACGCCCTCTTCGCCCGCCCGCTCGTCGTCGGTCCCGAGAGCCAGCTCGCCGTCGAGGTCGTCCCCGGCACGCAGGGCTCCGGTGTCGTCTGGTGCGACGGCCGCCGTGCCGTCGACCTGCCACCGGGTTCCCGCATCCAGGTCCACCGCAGCGGCGACCCGGTGCGGCTCGCGCGGTTCGCGGCCTCGCCCTTCACCGACCGGCTCGTCGAGAAGTTCGACCTCTCCGTGCACGGCTGGCGCGGCGCCGCCCGCCGCGCCAACGCGTCCGACCCCGAGGCAGGCTGACGCGAGCCGTGCTGCAGGAGATCAGGATCAAGGACCTCGGCATCATCGACGAGTCGCTCATCGAGTTCGGGCCGGGCCTCACCGTGCTCACGGGTGAGACCGGTGCCGGCAAGACGATGGTCGTCACGAGTCTCGGACTGCTGCTCGGCGCCCGCTCCGACTCCGGCCTCGTGCGGGAGGGCTCGGACCGCGCCGTCATCGAGGGTGTCTTCGAGGTGCCCGCCGACCACCCGGCCACGGTGCGGGCGGTCGAGGCCGGCGGTGACGTCGACGACAGCCTCGTCCTCGTGCGCTCGGTGAGCGGGGAGGGGCGCTCGCGCGCCCACGTCGGCGGGCGCAGCGCGCCCGTCGGGGTCCTCGGCGAGCTCGGTGAGCACCTCGTCGCCGTCCACGGGCAGGCCGACCAGTGGCGGCTGCGACGCCCCGAGGAGCACCGCGAGCTGCTCGACGCCTTCGGAGGGCCGGGGCTGGGGCGGGTGCGGACGGCATACGACGAGGTGTATGCCGCCCACGCGGCTGCCGTGACCGAGCTTGAGTCCCTGCGCGCGGCCGCGCGCGAGCGCGCGCAGGAGCTCGACCTGCTCCACCGAGGCCTCGAGCGGATCGAGGCCCTCGAACCGCAGCCCGGCGAGGACGTGAGCCTGCGCGCCGAGGACGAGCGGCTCGCCCACGCCGAGGAGCTCCGCTCCGGGTCGGCCCAGGCGCAGGTCCTCCTCGCCGGCGACGACGACGCCGTCGGTGGGGGGAGTGCGGGCATCATGGGGCGGCTGGCCGAGGCGAGGGCCGCGCTGTCGCAGGTGAGCGACAACGACCCCGCCCTCGCCGCTCTCGAACGCCGGCTCGTCGAGGTCTCGCACCTCGTCACCGACCTCGCCTCCGACCTCTCCGCCTACGTCGCCGACGTCGACCTCGACCCGGGCCGGCTCGCCTGGGTGCAGGAGCGCCGGGCCGCACTCTCCGACCTCACGCGCAGCTACGGCGACACCGTCGACGAGGTGCTCGCGTGGGGCGAGGCGGCGGCACGCCGCGTCCTCGAGCTCGAGGGCGACGACGACCGCATCACGGCGCTCGAGGAGACCGTGACCCGGCTCGAGGCCGAGCGCACGGAGGCGGCCGCCGCCCTGAGCGCCGCACGCCGGAAGGCCGCCAAGGCCCTGTCGAAGCGGATCGGCGAGGAGCTGCGTCACCTTGCCATGGGCTCGGCCACCGTGGTCGTCGGTGTCGAGCAGTCCGGACGGCTCGGTCCGCACGGCGCCGACGACGTCGAGATCGGTCTCGCGGCCAACGTCGGCAGCACCCCGCGCAGCGTGAGCAAGGTCGCCTCCGGCGGTGAGCTGTCGCGCGTCATGCTGGCCATCGAGGTGGCGACGGCTCAGGCCGACCGGAGCCGCGCCGTCCCGACGTTCGTCTTCGACGAGGTCGACGCCGGTGTCGGAGGACGCGCCGCCCTCGACGTGGGGGCCCGGCTCGCCGCCCTCGCGGCCAGCGCCCAGGTCATCGTCGTCACCCACCTCGCGCAGGTCGCGGCGCACGCCGACAACCACCTCGTGGTCTCCAAGGCCGACGACGGCAAGGTCACCCGCAGCGGCGTGCGACGGGTCGACGGCGACGAGCGCGTGAGCGAGCTGGCCCGGATGATGGCGGGCAGCGAGAGCGAGGCCGCTCTCGAGCACGCGCGCGACCTCCTCGGGGACGTCGCGAGGAGCACCGCCTGAGCCGGTCCGGCGGCCCGAGGGGTGCACGGCGGCAGGTCGTGAGCGTGGCACGATGGGCGGGATGCCCTTCACGACCCGCCTTCGACGACCTCGCGACCCCGGACCAGCCGGTGTCGGCGGGCCCGCGCGCGTCGACCCGCGCACCAAGGACCTGACGAAGCGGCTTCGGCCGGGCGACGTCGCCGTCATCAACCACGTCGACATCGACAAGGTGAGCGCCGAGGCCCTCGTGGCCTGCCGGCCGAGCGCCGTCGTCAACGCGGCCGAGTCGATCTCGGGGCGCTACCCGAACCTCGGCCCCGAGATCCTCCTCGCCGCCGGGATCCCCCTGCTCGACGCCGTCGGTGAGGACGTCATGACCCTCGACGAGGGCACGATGGTGCGGATCGAGGGCGACGAGCTGCTCGCCGGCGACGCCGTCGTCGCGACGGGCACGGCCCTCGACGCCGCCATCGTCACCGACGCGATGAGCGAGGCCCGGGCCGGGCTCAACACCCAGCTCGAGGCCTTTGCCGCCAACACGATGGAGTACCTCAAGCAGGAGCGCGCGCTCCTCCTCGACGGGGTCGGCGTCCCCGACATCGAGACCGACCTCGAGGGACGCCACGTCCTCATCGTCGTGCGCGGCTACCACTACAAGGAGGACCTGCAGATGCTGCGGTCCTACATCCGCGAGTACAAGCCGATCCTCATCGGCGTCGACGGGGGAGCCGACGCCATCGTCGAGGCGCGCCACCGGCCCGACCTCATCGTCGGCGACATGGACTCGGTCTCGGACGCCACGCTGCGCTGCGGGGCCGAGGTCGTCGTCCACGCCTACCGCGACGGCCGCGCCCCCGGTCTCGACCGCGTGCGCGAGCTCGGTGTCGAGCCCGTGGTCTTCCCGGCGACCGGCACGAGCGAGGACGTCGCCATGCTGCTCGCCGACGACAAGGGCGCGACGCTCATCGTCGCCGTCGGCACCCACGCCACGCTCGTCGAGTTCCTCGACAAGGGTCGCGCCGGCATGGCGAGCACCTTTCTCACCCGCCTGCGGGTCGGCGGCAAGCTCGTCGACGCCAAGGGCGTCTCCCGTCTCTATCGCTCCCGCATCTCGGGCTGGTGGCTCGTCGCCATGGTCCTCGTCGGGTTGTGCGCCCTCACCGCCGCACTCTGGGCCACACCCGGGGGCAAGGTCGTGCTCCAGGTCCTCGGCGCCCGCCTCGACGATCTCTGGTCTGCTCTCGGAGGAATTGTCACGTGATCGACTTCCGCTACCACCTCGTCTCGATCGTCTCGATCTTCATGGCCCTCGCCGTGGGGATCGTGCTCGGTGCGGGCCCGCTCAAGGGGACGATCGGTGACACGCTGACGCAGGAGGTCACCCAGCTGCGCGAGGACCGTGCGGCCCTGCGGGTCGAGCTCGAGGCGGCGCGCAAGGCGGGCGCCGCCAGGGACGAGATGACGACGGACGCCCGGGCCCGCCTCGTCGGCGGCACGCTTGCCGGCGCCACGGTCGCGCTCGTCGTCCTGCCGGGGGCGGACGCTGACCACGTCGAAGGTGTCGTCGACACCCTCGGCGCTGCCGGCGCCACCGTCGTCTCGCGCACGACCGTCGACGAGTCGTGGGTGCCCGCGGACGACGAGGCGACCCGGTCGCAGTCCCAGCTCGCCACCGAGCTCCGCCGCTCGCTGGGCCTGCCCGGCGCAGCCGCGTCCGACACCGCTCCGCTCGACGACGTCCTCGCGGCCTCCCTCGTCGCCGCCGAGACCGGGGCCCTGACCGACGCGGGCAAGGCCGCCCTCGACGCCCTCGTCTCCGCGAACCTCGTCGACCTCGACACCGCCGACCTGCGCCGGGCGAGCAACGCCGTCGTCATCGGCGGGCTCGTCAAGGGCGACGTCGTGGCCGAGCGCGACCGTGCCGCGAACCGGCTCGCCGCACTCTCGCTCGCCCTCGACAGCGCCGGCAAGGGCGCCGTCCTCGCCTCCGACGTCGGCGTCACCGGGTTCGCCGGGGCCTCCTCGGTGGTGCGGGCGGCCCGCGGCGACGCCGGGACGTCCCGCAACCTCTCGACCGTCGACGACGTGAGCCTGGCCCTGGGCCAGGTGAGCGTCGCCTACGCCCTCGTCCAGCAGAACGGTGGTGGCGTCGGCCAGTACGGCCTCGGGGACGGAGTCTCCGCCGCCTACCCGCCGGTCCCGGCGCCGTGAGCCGTCGGACCCTCGTCGCCGCGCTCGTCGCGGCGGCCGCCGCGGGCGGGCTCTCGATGGCCCGCCGCTCGCTGCCCGCCGACGTGCGGGCGCCCTGGGAGCGGACGAACCACGCCGGGGCGACCGTCACCCTCCTCGAAGGACCCGTGTATGCCGTCGCGGCAGCCGCGGGCAGCCTCGCCGGGGGTGCCCCGGCAGCGCCCGGTGTCGTCGCGGCCCTCGGCTCGGCGGCGTTCGGCACCCTCGACGATCTCGCCGGCAGCTCGGACAGCAAGGGGCTCAAGGGCCACCTCGGCGCCCTCGCCCGCGGCGAGGTGACGACCGGTGCGGTCAAGATCGTCGGCATCGGCGCGACGGGGCTCGTCGCGACCTCCCTCGCGGACCGGGGCCGCGGTCGCGGAGTCCTCGCCACGCTCGTCGGCGGCGCGGCCGTCGCCGGCGCCGCCAACCTCGCGAACCTCCTCGACCTTCGCCCGGGGCGGGCGCTCAAGGCCACCGTGCTCGCCGGCGTGCCCGCGCTGCTGCCCCCCGGTGCCGCGGGAGCCGCCACGGCCGCGGCAGCCGTCGGGGCCGCCGCCGGCACCCTCCCCGACGACCTGCGCGGCAGGTCGATGCTCGGCGACACCGGCGCCAACGCCGCGGGGGCCCTCGTCGGGCTCGCCCTCGTCGAGCGCACCGGCCTCCGCCGACGTCTCGTCGCGCTCGCCGTCACCGCCGGCCTCACCGTGCTGTCCGAGCGCGTGTCCTTCAGCCAGGTCATCGACGACACACCCGTCCTGCGCCGCCTCGACCGCTGGGGCCGCGGGTGAGCCCCAGGTCCGTCGGGCAGTCCGTGGCCAAGGCGGCGCTCGTCGTCGCCGTCGCCACCCTCCTCGCCCGCATCGCCGGCTTCGCCCGGACGATGGTCTTCTCAGGCAGCGTCGGCGCGACGCCGGTGGGTGACGCCTACCAGACCGTCAACACCCTTCCCAACGTCGTCTACGAGGTCGCCGCGGGAGGTGCGCTCGCCGCCATCGCGGTGCCGCTCGTCGCCGGCCGGCTGGGCGCGGGCCGACGCGAGGACGCCGACCGCAGCGCCTCCGCGCTCCTCACGTGGGCGGTCGTCGTCCTCGTGCCCCTCTCGGCGATCGTCTTCGTCGCCGCCCCGTGGCTGAGCGACCTCCTGCTCGACGACACGACGCGACCGGGCAGCGTCGAGCTCGGCACGAGGATGCTGCGGATCTTCGCCCCGCAGGTCGCGCTCTACGGCATCGGCGTCGTGCTCGCCGGCGTCCTGCAGGCGCACCGGCGCTTCCTCGCCGCCGCCCTCGCGCCGCTCTTCTCCAGCCTCGTCGTCATCGTGGCCTACGTCGCCTACGGCAGCCTCGTCCCGACCCCGGTCGGCGCCGACGCGGTCGGGGACGACGCCGTCTGGGTCCTGGCCGGCGGCACGACCCTCGGCGTCGTCGTCCTCAGCATGCCGCTGCTCGTGCCGGCGTTGCGCACGGGGACTCGGCTGCGGCCGACGCTCACCTTCCCCGGCGGTCTGGGCCGGCGCGCCGCCTCGCTCGCCGGCGCGGGCGTCGTCGCACTGGCGGCCCAGCAGGCCGCCGTGGCCCTCACCCTGTGGCTCACGCACGCGCCGCGCAGCCTCGACAACGGCGTCGTCAACGTCTACGCGATCATCCAGGCGATCTACCTGCTCCCGTATGCCGTCCTCGCGGTGCCCGTGGCCACGGCCGCCTTTCCGGCGCTCGCCCACGCCGAGGGGGCGACGACCGGCGACGCCGCGCCCGCCGCCGCCTCCACGCTCTCACGCAGCCTGCGGGGGATCGTGCTCCTCACCTCGGGCGCGGCCGCCACGCTCATCGCGGTGTCGCGCTCGGTCGGCGAGTTCTTCCTCGCCTGGGACCGGGGCGCGACCGGTGCCGGGCGCGACGCCCTCGTCGCGCTGCCCGGTGGCCTCGCGGCCTATGCCCCCGGGCTCGTCGGCTTCAGCATCGCCGCGCTGCTCACCCGCGCGCTCTACGTCCGGGGCGAGCCGCTGCACGCCGCCGTGGCGGTCGCCCTCGGCTGGCTCGTGGCCGGCCTCCTGCCGCTCGCCTGGATCCCGACCGGGTCCGACGCCGGCACGACCCTCGGGCTGCTCGGCATCTCCTCGACCCTCGGCATGACCGGCTCGGCGCTCGCGCTCGCCCTCCTCGTCCGTCGTGCCTGGGGCGCAGAGGCCCTCGCCGGCACGGGCCGTACGGTGGGCGCCGCGGTCGTGGCGGCCGCGGTGGCCATCGCCGTCGGCGACACGGTCGCAAGGGCCCTCGACGGCTCCGGGCTCGTCGGGTCCCTCGTCGCCGGGCTCCTCATCGGTGCTGCCACCATGGGGGTCCACCTCGTCGTCATGTCGCTCGCGGACCGGGCCGGCTTCCGCCAGCTCGTCGAGCGGGGCCGACGCCGTCGTCAGCACCAGGGACAGGAGCAGGGGCAGTGAGGGTCGCACTGGTCATGGGCACGAGCGCCGGGGGCACCGGCCGCCACGTGCACGACGTCGTCTCCGGGCTCGTCGGGGCCGGTCACGACGTCGTCGTCCTCGCCCCCGAGGGTGAGCTGGACCAGTTCGACTACGCCGCGACGGGCGCCGCGACCGTCGCCCTCGGCGTCTCCGACCGCCCCCATCCCGTCCGCGACGCCCAGGCGGTGTCGGTGCTCCGCGCGGTCTGCCGGGGCGCCGACGTCGTCCACGCCCACGGCGCCCGCGTGGGGGCCCTCGCGTCCCTCGCCCTCGCAGGTCAGGACGTGCCGCTCGTCGTGACCCTGCACAACGCCTCGCCCGGAGGTGGCCTGGCGGGGCGGGTCCACGCCGTCCTCGAGCGCGTCGTCGCCAAGGGCGCCGACCTCGTCCTCGGCGTCTCGGCCGACATCGTCGAGACCCAGCGCCGCCTCGGGGCCCGACGCGCCGAGCTCGCCGTCATCGCCGCGCCGCCGCCCCCCTCGGTGACCCGTGACCGTTGGGCCGTGCGCCACGACCTGGGCATCGAGCCCCGCACGCTGCTGCTCGTCACGGTGGCGAGGCTCGCCCCGCAGAAGGACCTCGACCTCCTCGTCGACGCGGTGGGGGAGATGCTCAAGCGCCACGACATCGACGTCGTCGCCGTCGTGGCCGGCGACGGTCCGGACCGCGACCGTCTCCAGGCGCGCATCGACGCGGCGGGTGTCCCGGTCCGGCTCCTCGGCCGGCGCAGCGACGTCGCCGACCTCATCGCCGCCGCCGACGCGGTCGTCTCGACGGCCCGGTGGGAGGGGCAGCCCGTGGGCCTGCAGGAGGCGCTCCACGCCGGTGCGGCCATCGTCGCGACCGACGCCGGTGGCACGGGCGCCGTGGTCGGCGATGCGGCCATCCTCGTGCCCGTCGGTGACGTGGCCTCGATGGCCCGTGCGCTCACCGACGTCCTGCTCCACGGTGCGGTCCGCGACGACCTGCGTTCGCGCTCGATCGCCCGCGGCGGTGAGCTCCCGACGAGTGCCGACGCGCTCGAGGCCGCGCTCACGGCATACCGGTCCGTCCTGCCCTGAACGACGGCAGGCCACGCCGCGCCGGAGAGTCCTGGTGAGCGGCACCGGCGCGATGACGTATTGTTGAAGCCCGTGGTGGCTCAGACGAAACAGATCTTCGTGACCGGAGGCGTCGCCTCATCGCTCGGCAAGGGCCTCACGGCATCGAGCCTCGGATTCCTGCTCAGGGCACGCGGTCTGCGCGTGACGATGCAGAAGCTCGACCCCTACCTCAACGTGGACCCCGGGACGATGAACCCGTTCCAGCACGGCGAGGTCTTCGTCACCGACGACGGTGCCGAGACCGACCTCGACGTCGGGCACTACGAGCGCTTCCTCGACCGCAACCTCGTCGGCAAGGCCAACGTGACGACCGGGCAGATCTACAGCCAGGTCATCGCCAAGGAGCGCCGCGGCGAGTACCTCGGTGACACCGTGCAGGTCATCCCGCACATCACCAACGAGATCAAGGAGCGCATGCGGGCCCAGGCCGCCGGCGCCCCCGGCGTCGACGACCGTGAGGCGCCCGACGTCATCATCACCGAGATCGGCGGCACCGTCGGCGACATCGAGAGCCTGCCCTTCCTCGAGGCGGCCCGCCAGGTGCGCCACGACCTCGGCCGCGACAACGTCTTCTTCCTCCACGTCTCCCTCGTGCCCTACCTCGCGCCGAGCGGTGAGCTCAAGACCAAGCCGACACAGCACTCCGTCGCCGCGCTCCGACAGGTCGGCATCCAGCCCGATGCCCTTGTCCTGAGGGCGGATCGGGAGATCCCCGAGCCGATCAAGCGCAAGATCTCCCTCATGTGCGACGTCGACACCGAGGGTGTCGCGGCCGCCGTCGACGCGCCGAGCATCTACGACATCCCCAAGGTCCTGCACCGCGAGGGCCTCGACGCCTACGTCATCCGCCGGCTGTCGCTCATCTTCCGCGACGTCGACTGGACCGACTGGGACCGCCTCCTCGGCCGGGTGCACAGCCCCGAGCACGAGGTCGAGGTCGCCCTCGTCGGCAAGTACATCGACCTGCCCGACGCCTACCTCTCGGTCACCGAGGCGCTGCGCGCGGGCGGCTTCCACCACGACGCCAAGGTGCGCATCCGCTGGGTCGCCAGCGACGAGTGCCAGACGCCCTCGGGCGCGCAGAAGTCGCTCGGCGGCGTCGACGCCGTCCTCGTGCCCGGTGGCTTCGGCGTCCGCGGCATCGAGGGCAAGCTCGGCGCCCTCACCTGGGCGCGCGAGCACCGCGTCCCCACGCTCGGCATCTGCCTCGGCCTGCAGTGCATGGTCATCGAGTTCGCGCGCAACGTCGCCGGCATCGAGGGCGCGAGCTCGACCGAGTTCGACCCCGAGACCCCGGCCCCCGTCGTCGCGACGATGGAGGAGCAGAAGGCCTTCGTCGAGGGCGCCGGCGACCTCGGTGGCACGATGCGCCTCGGTTCGCAGCGCGCCGACCTGCGCGAGGGCTCCGTCGTCGCCGAGGTCTACGGCGCAACGAGCGCCGACGAGCGCCACCGCCACCGCTACGAGGTCAACGAGTCCTATCGCGAGCAGCTCGAGGGTGCCGGCCTCGTCATCTCCGGCACGCACCCCGACCTCGGCCTCGTCGAGTTCGTCGAGCTGGCGCGTGAGGACCACCCCTACTACGTCGCGACCCAGGCGCACCCCGAGTTCAAGTCGCGCCCGACGCGCGCCCACCCGCTCTTCGCCGGGCTCATCGGCGCCGCGATCGAGGAGCAGCGGGCCGCGCGCCTCGTCGAGGTCGAGCGTCCGAAGGTGCCGGTGGAGGCCGACGCGCTGTGACCTCGGAGACGCTCCACGACGAGCTCGACCCGCGACCTGTCCGGCACACCGAGGTCGTCATGGAGGGCCGGGTCTGGGACGTCGTCCGTGACGAGGTGGACCTCGGCGACGCGGGGACGCACGTGCGCGACTACGTCCGCCACCCCGGCGCCGTCGCCGTCGTCGCGCTCGACGACGAGGACCGGGTGTGCCTCGTCCAGCAGTACCGCCACCCGATCCGCACCCGCGACTGGGAGATCCCTGCGGGGCTCCTCGACGTCGCGGGGGAGCCGGCGTGGGAGGCGGCCGCCCGTGAGCTCCACGAGGAGGCCGACCTCACCGCGGGCCGGTGGGACCTGCTCGTCGACCTGCACCCCTCACCCGGTGGCCTCGACGAGGCGATCCGGGTCTTTCTCGCGCGTGACGTGCAGCCGGTCGCCGACGACGACCGCCACGTCCGCGAGGCCGAGGAGCACGGTATGCCGGTCGCCTGGGTCGCGCTCGACGACGTCGTCACCGCGGTGCTCGCCGGCCGCCTCCAGAACGGCATCCTCGTCGGCAGCCTCCTCGCCGCGCACGTCGCGAAGGAGCGAGGCTGGCGGGACCTGCGTCCGCACGACGCACCGTGGCCGCAGCGCCCCGACGCACAGGGCTCCCACGCGCAGGGTTCCAAACGGCAGGGTTCCGGCAGCCCGGACGACGCGTGATCCCCGGCGGCAGCGGTCCGTGTCCCTGCGGCGGGGTCCCCGAGGGCGCGCCGCTGTCGGCGTGCTGCGGCCCCTACCTCGCGGGGGAGTCCTGGCCACCCACGCCCGAGGCCGTCATGCGGTCCCGCTACACGGCATACGTCGTCCGTGACGAGGACCACCTCTTTCGCACGTGGCACCCCGCGACCCGGCCCGAGCGCGTCGAGGCCGACGCGAGCCTCACATGGACCGGTCTCGACGTGCTGTCGGCGATCGAGGGCGAGGACGAGGGGACGGTGGAGTTCGCCGCGCACTGGACGTCGGGGGAGGGTGCCGTGCGGCAGCGCGGGGCCGTGCGAGAGCTCAGCACGTTCACCCGTCGGGCCGGCCGGTGGTTCTACCGCGACGGCGTGGCGCCCACGGGCTGAGTGCCTCCCACGGCCCGGCGCGCAGCCCCGTGCTCGGCCGCTGGAGCGCGAATCCGGTTCGTGCCCGTGGTGCGCGACTCCGTAGGATGACGGGCGTTCATCCACCCCCGTCCCGAAGGACCCCCCGTGCTCCGCACCCATGAGGCCGGCACCCTGCGCGCCGACCACACCAGCTCGACCGTCACGCTCACCGGTTGGGTGGCCAAGCGTCGGGATCACGGCGGGGTGGCGTTCATCGACCTGCGGGACGCGAGCGGCGTCGTCCAGGTCGTCGCGCGCGACGAGGTCCTCACCGGCGCCGCCCACGACCTGCGCGCCGAGTTCTGCATCAAGGTCACGGGTGAGGTGGTCGCGCGCAGCGAGGCCAACGTCAACGCCGAGCTCCCCACGGGTGAGGTCGAGGTTGTCGCCTCCGCCATCGAGGTGCTCGCACCGAGCGCGCCGCTGCCGTTCCAGATCGACGAGCGCGTCACCGTCGGCGAGGAGGCGCGCCTCAAGCACCGCTACCTCGACCTGCGCCGCCCCGGCGCGTCGTCGGCCGGCGCCGCGATCCGGCTGCGCTCGCGCGTCAACGCCGCCGCCCGGCAGGTGCTGGGCGAGCGCGACTTCGTCGAGATCGAGACCCCGACCCTCACGCGGTCCACGCCCGAGGGTGCCCGCGACTTCCTCGTGCCCGCGCGTCTCGCCCCCGGTTCGTGGTACGCCCTGCCGCAGAGCCCGCAGCTCTTCAAGCAGCTGCTCATGGTCGCCGGCATGGAGCGCTACTACCAGATCGCGCGCTGCTACCGCGACGAGGACTTCCGCGCCGACCGCCAGCCCGAGTTCACCCAGCTCGACATCGAGATGAGCTTCGTCGAGCAGGAGGACGTCCTCGAGCTCGGCGAGGCGATCGTCAAGGAGGTGTGGAAGCTCATCGGCGTCGACCTGCCGACCCCGTTCGAGCAGATGACCTACGCCGACGCCATGAAGCGGTTCGGCTCGGACAAGCCCGACCTCCGCTTCGGCAACGAGCTCGTCGAGTGCACCGACTACTTCAAGGACACCCCGTTCCGGGTCTTCCAGGCGGAGTACGTCGGCGCCGTCGTCATGCCCGGCGGTGCGAGCCAGCCGCGCAAGCAGCTCGACGCGTGGCAGGACTGGGCCAAGAGCCGCGGCGCCAAGGGCCTCGCCTACGTCCTCGTCCAGGAGGACGGCGAGCTCGGCGGGCCGGTCGCCAAGAACCTCTCCGACGAGGAGAAGGCGGGCCTCGCCGCCCACGTCGGCGCGAAGCCCGGCGACTGCGTCTTCTTCGCCGCCGGTCCGACCAAGTCCTCCCGCGCCCTCCTCGGCGCCGCGCGCCTCGAGATCGGTCGTCGCTGCGAGCTCATCGACGAGGACGCGTGGAGCTTCCTCTGGGTGCTCGACGCGCCCCTCTTCGAGCCGGCCTCCGAGGCCGTGGCCGCCGGTGACGTCGCCGTCGGTGGGGGTGCGTGGACGGCCGTCCACCACGCCTTCACCTCGCCCAAGGCCGAGTTCCTCGACACCTTCGACACCGACCCGGGCCCGGCGCTCGCCTACGCCTACGACATGGTCTGCAACGGCAACGAGATCGGCGGTGGCTCGATCCGTATCCACCGCCGCGACGTGCAGGAGCGGGTCTTCAAGGTCATGGGCCTGTCCGACGAGGAGGCGCAGGAGAAGTTCGGCTTCCTCCTCGACGCCTTCGCCTTCGGTGCGCCCCCGCACGGCGGCATCGCCTTCGGCTGGGACCGCATCGTCTCGCTCCTCGCCGGCACCGAGTCGATCCGTGACGTCATCGCCTTCCCCAAGTCCGGTGGCGGCTACGACCCCCTCACCGCGGCCCCGGCGCCCATCACGCCGGAGCAGCGCAAGGAGGCCGGGGTCGACGCCAAGCCCGAAGCGCCCGGCGAGAAGGCCTGATGGCGTCGGCGGCCGACCTCTCCGTGCAGGCGCGGCCGCTGGACTCCGCGCGCCCCGTCGGCGTCCTGCTCTGGGACGCCGACGGCGTGCTCCAGCACCCCCGCCACGAGTGGCGGCCGCGGCTGGAGGAGTGGGGCGGCCCCGGCTTCGCCGAGGCGCTCTTCGCCGCCGAGATCCCCGCCCTGCGCGGTGAGGAGCCGTTCCGGAAGTCGCTGGCCCGGTTGCTCGACGAGCGGCCCGAGGTCACCGCGACGCTCGACGACCTCCTCGGCCTGTGGGAGCAGGTCGACGGCGACCCGGCCGCGGTCGACCTCGTGCGCGAGGTCGCCGCATCGGGCGTGACGTGCGTCCTCGCGTCGAACCAGCAGGACCACCGCAAGGCCTTCCTGCGCCGCACCTTCGGCTACGACGACGTCTTCTCGCGCTCGTTCTACTCGTGCGACCTCGGTGCGATGAAGCCCGAGCCGGCCTACTTCGAGCGGGTGCTCGACGGCCTCGGCATCGCCCTCGCCGACGCGGGCACCGTCGGATTCGTCGACGACAGCCTCGCCAACGTCGAGACCGCGCGCGGCCTCGGCATCCGCGCGGTGCACCACGACCCCGCGTCGGGCGTCGCGGGTCTGCGGGTCGCTCTTGGGTGGGGCTCGTGACCGAGCAGCCGGCGTCGGTGCACGACGCGGTCCAGCGCTACGCGCAGCTCCAGCCCGAGCTGCGCCAGGTGGCCGACCAGTTCGTCACGATGGTCACCGCGCTCCTCGACGACGCCGGCATCAACTACGTCAGCGTCACCGGGCGCGCCAAGAGCGTCGCCTCCTTCGCCGGCAAGGCGTCGCGGATGATCGAGGACCGCCCGGCCTACGCCGACCCGCTCACCGAGATCACCGACCAGGTCGGCGTCCGGGTCGTCACCTACCTACAGCGCGACGTCGCCGCCGTGGCCGACCTCCTCGCCGGCGAGTTCAGCGTCCTCGACGACCGGGACCTCGGTCGCGAGACCGCGCAGCAGGGCCGCTTCGGCTACGCGAGCCGGCACCTCCTCGTGACGCTCGACGACGAGGCGAGCGACCCGGCATACGCACATCTCAAGGGACGCTCCGCGTCGGTGCAGGTGCGCACGATCCTCCAGCACGCGTGGGCCGAGTTCGAGCACGACGTCCGCTACAAGGGGTCGGTCCCGGCCGCCGACGTGAGCGACCTCGACCGCCGGTTCACCCTCGCCGCAGGCCTCCTCGAGCTCGCCGACCGCGAGTTCACCGCGATCAGCGACCGGCTCCAGGCGGGCAGCCTGCTCGAGACAGGCAGCCTCGACGACGACCCGCGGATCGGTGGGACCGACCTCGCCGCGTTCCTCACCGCGCAGTTCAGCGACGCAGGGTGGTCGCGCACCGACCACTACTCGTGGATCTCCGGGCTGCTGCTCGAGCTCGGCATCACCTCCCTCGACGAGCTCGGGGGGCTGCTGAGCACGGTCGACGCGCAGGGCATCAACGAGCGGATGGACTACCGCTACCCGGCCGGTGCCGTGCGTCGTCTCGACGACGTGCTGCTCGCCGTCTTCGGGCCGCGCTACATCAACCTCCACGGCAACGCGCACCGCGTCGAGTCCCTCACCGCCCGCCTCGAGAAGGTCCGCGGCTCCCAGTCCTGACGGGGAAGCCGGTTCGCGCCCGCAGCCCGACGGCGTAGCCGAGCCGCTCGTAGAGACCGCGCGCGTGGTCGTTGTCGGCGAAGACCCCGAGCGTGCACGCGCCAGTCCGCTCGAGGCCGTCCCTCGTGAGGTATGCCGTCACGGCGGCTCCCAGCCCGCGCCCCCTCTGCGTCGCGTCGACGACGATGCCGCCGATGAGCGGCACCCCGGCGTTGCCCGGTTCGGTGCAGCCACAGGCGACGAGACGGCCGGCCTCGCGCAGGACGACCCAGCGCTGGCCGGCGTTCTGCCCGGGGAGGGCGTGGGGGTGCGGGTTGTGCGTCCGCACGAAGTCGGTGAGCTCGTCGTCGCCGCAGTCCTGGGCGACGACGTCACGCTCGGCCGGGATCGCCGGCGGGGGAGTCGCCGTCCACATGCGGTCCCACGCGTTGCCGCCACGCAGGCCGAGCGCCTGGCGCAGCGGCTCGTAGGCGTCGGCAGGAGTGGTGACGTGGTCGGGGGCCAGCCGCTCGACCCAGTCGCGGGTGGCGTCGGCGGCCGCGAGGACGGCCACGTCGTCGGGGTCACCGAGGACGATGATCCCGAGCCGACCGTCGGTCCAGTGCTGGGCCCACGCCACGGTGGTCGTGCCGGTGACGCGCAGTCCGGGGTCGACGACGGTCGGGGAGAGGTCGAACCGGGCGAAGGGGTGGTCGGCGGCCGCGGCGACGAGCTCGTCCCGGGACTGGAGCGGCTCGACGCCGCGACCGGCCGCGCTCACTTGGTGAGGAAGGAGACCAGGGCTTCGTTGAACTCGTAGCGGTGGCTCACGTTGATGCCGTGCGGGCCCTTCTCGAGGACGACGAGCTCGCTGCCCTCGACCTGCTCGTGGGTGCGCTGCCCGGAGACCTCGACCGGGACGATGGCGTCGGAGTCGCCGTGGATGACGAGGGTGGGCACGGTGACCTTGGCGAGGTCGCCGGTGAAGTCCTCGAGCCACGACGCGATGCACGCGACGGCGGCGTCGAGGTCGGCCTGGGCGGCGAGCGCCTTGGCCTCCTCGCGCTGCTCCTGCGTGACCTTGAGCTCGCCATCGGCGCTGAAGAAGTTCGTCGTGAACTCGTCGAGGAAGCCCTCGCGGTCGGCGCGCAGGCCCTCCTGCATCTTCTCGGCCTCCTCGCGGGGGAGCCCGCCATCGGGGTTCTCGTCGCTCTTGAGCAGCCACGGCGGGATCGCGCCGGCGAAGACGAGGCTGTGCACGCGGTCCTCGCCGTGGGTGCCGACATAACGCGCCACCTCGCCGCCACCCATCGAGAACCCGACGAGCGAGACGTCGCGCAGGTCGAGCCGCTCGATGAGGTCGGCGAGGTCGGCGGTGAGGGAGTCGTAGTCGTAGCGGCCGTCCGGGTCGGGTGCGGACTGCCCGAAGCCGCGACGGTCGTAGGTGATGACGCGCAGCCCCGCGGCGGTGAGCGCGGGGACGGTGTCCTTCCACGAGGCGCCGGACAGCGGCCAGCCGTGGATGAGGACGACAGGTCGGCCGTCGCCGCCGGTGTCCTCATGGTGCAGCTGCGTGGAGGTGGAGGTCGTGTCGGACATAAGTCACCTTTCGTCGAGCGCGAGGAACATCAGGGCACTGTCGACCCTAGGCACGCAATTCGGCGCACGCTCAACGGGCGATGGGTGTGATGTGGGTCACATGTCGGGTGCTCGGGCTAGGGTGCTCGCGTGCCCGCCGCCGACCTCTTCGCCTCGACCGACGGCGGCAGTGCGTCGACGCTGCCGCCGCTCGCGGTCCGGATGCGGCCCGCATCGGTCGATGAGGTGCGCGGACAGGGCGAGATCCTGCGCCCGGGCAGCCCGCTCCGCCGCCTCATCGAGGGCTCCGGTGGCACCGCCGGTCCGTTGAGCGCCATCCTGTGGGGGCCGCCCGGCACCGGCAAGACGACCTTGGCCCACCTCGTCGCGACGGCCGCCGACCGCGAGTTCGTGGAGCTCTCCGCCGTCACGGCGGGGGTCAAGGACGTCCGCGCGGTCATGGAGGCAGCAGCGCGCAACCGCGACCTCTACGGCCGGCAGACCGTGCTGTTCCTCGACGAGATCCACCGCTTCACCAAGGCGCAGCAGGACGCCCTGCTCCCCGGGGTCGAGACGCGCCAGGTCATCCTCGTCGCGGCGACGACCGAGAACCCGTCGTTCTCGGTCATCGCCCCGCTGCTCTCTCGCTCGATGCTCATCACGCTCACCTCGCTCGACGACGAGCAGGTCGCCGACGTCCTCGACTCGGCCGTGACGGACGCGCGTGGTCTCGACGCGGCATACGTGCTCTCCGAGGAGGCGCGCGAGCACCTCGTCCGCATCTCCGGCGGTGACGCGCGGCGCGCCCTCACCTCGCTCGAGGCGGCGGCCGGCGTGGCCCAGGACGACGCACCGATCACCTCCGACGCGGAGCAGGTGACGATCACCCTCGCCCACGCCGAGCAGGCGGTCGCGCAGGCCGCGGTGCGCTACGACAAGACCGGCGACCAGCACTACGACGTCGCCTCGGCGTTCATCAAGTCGATGCGCGGGTCCGACGTCGACGCCGCGCTCCACTACCTCGCGCGCCAGCTCGAGGCGGGGGAGGACCCGCGGTTCATCGCCCGCCGCATCGTCATCGCCGCGAGCGAGGACGTCGGCATGGGCGACCCGACCGCGCTGCAGACCGCCGTCGCGGCCATGCACGCCGTCGCGCAGATCGGCATGCCCGAGGCGCGGATCATCCTCGCGCAGGCGGTGGTCCACAACGCGCTCGCGCCCAAGAGCAACGCGGCGTACTCCGGCATCAACGCCGCGATCGCGGACGTGCGCGCCGGACGCGGCGGGGCGGTGCCCCCGCACCTTCGAGGCAGCGGGTATGCCGGCGCGTCCCGTCTCGGTCACGGCGACGGCTACGTCTACGCGCACGACCAACCCGACGGGGTCGCGAAGCAGCAGTACCTCCCCGACGACCTGCACGGGAAGACGTCGTACTACGAGCCCACCGACCGGGGGTTCGAGGCGCGGCTGCAGGAGCGCTGGACCTGGCTCAAGGAGCGGCTCGGCCGCAGCTGAGCGCCGCCGACCCTCGGACCGTCGCCCCAACCGTGCCTCCCGCAAGGGCGACGTGCCGGGAACGCAGGCGCGGGCGAGGTAGGGCGACACGTAGGATTCATCGGTGGCCCACTCCGGGCCGGACGCTCCGTCACGCCGCACGACGACCCCAGGACTGACTCTGCATGGAAACCGCTGAGATCCGGCGCCGCTGGCTCACCTTCTTCGAGAAGAACGGCCACACGGTGGTGCCCTCCGCGCCCCTCATCCACGACGACCCCAACCTGCTCTTCGTCAACGCCGGGATGGTGCCGTTCAAGCCCTACTTCCTGGGGCAGGAGACGCCGCAGTGGGCCCGGGCCACGAGCGTCCAGAAGTGCGTCCGCACCGGTGACATCGAGGAGGTCGGCAAGACCTCGCGCCACGGCACGTTCTTCCAGATGAACGGCAACTTCTCCTTCGGCGACTACTTCAAGAAGGACGCCATCCGGCTCGCGTGGGAGCTGCTCACGTCCTCGCAGGACGACGGCGGCTACGGGCTCGACCCCGACCGTCTCTGGGCGACCGTCTACGAGGACGACGACGAGGCCGAGCGCCTCTGGGCGGAGTACACCGCGATCCCGCTCGAGCGCATCGTGCGCCGCGGCAAGGCCGACAACTACTGGCACATGGGCGTCCCGGGTCCGGGTGGCCCGTGCAGCGAGATCTTCTACGACCGTGGGCCCGAGTACGGCCAGGAGGGCGGTCCGGCGGTCGACGAGGACCGCTACATGGAGATCTGGAACCTCGTCTTCATGCAGTACGAGCTGAGCGCGGTCCGCTCCAAGGTCGACTTCGACGTCGCGGGTCCGCTGCCCGCCGAGAACGTCGACACCGGCATGGGCCTCGAGCGGATCGCGAGCATCCTGCAGGGCGTCGACAACCTCTACGAGATCGACGAGGTCTACCCCGTCCTCGAGAAGGCGGCCGAGCTCACCGGCAAGACCTACGGCGCGACGTCCGGTCACGCGGCGAGCGAGTCGAACCCCGACGACGTCCGCCTGCGCGTCGTCGCCGACCACATCCGCTCCTCGCTCATGCTCATCGGCGACGGCGTCACCCCGGGCAACGAGGGCCGCGGCTACGTCCTGCGCCGCATGCTGCGCCGGGCGGTCCGCTCGATGCGCCTGCTCGGGTTCGACGACCCGGCGCTGCCGCTGCTCCTGCCCGTCTCGATGGAGCGGATGAAGCAGTCCTACCCCGAGCTCGAGACCGGCTTCGACCGGATCAGCCAGATCGCCTACGCGGAGGAGGAGGCCTTCCGGCGCACCCTCGCCGCGGGCACGACGATCCTCGACACCGCCGTCGCGCGCACCAAGGAGACCGGCGGCTCGACGCTCGCCGGGGACCAGGCGTTCCAGCTCCACGACACCTACGGCTTCCCGATCGACCTCACCCTCGAGATGGCGGAGGAGCAGGGCCTGTCGGTCGACCGCGAGGGCTTCACGCGGCTCATGCAGGAGCAGCGCGACCGCGCCAAGGCGGACGCGAAGGCGAAGAAGTCCGGCCACGCCAACACCGAGGTGTGGAAGGAACTGCGTGCGGCCGGCGAGACCGACTTCCGCGCGTGGCAGGAGCTCACGAGCGAGGCGAAGGTCCTGGGCCTCGTCGTCGACGGCCGGCGCGTCGAGGAGATCGAGCCGGGCCAGCGCGGCCAGGTCGTCCTCGACCGCACTCCGTTCTATGCCGAGTCCGGTGGCCAGATCGCCGACGAGGGCATCATCACCGCGGACGGCGTCCACCTCAAGGTCATGGACGTCCAGCGCCCGGTCAAGGGCCTCATCGCCCACACGGTCGAGGTCGTCCACGGCCCACTGCGCTCCGGCGTGCCCGTCCTCGCCGAGGTGGACCCCGAGTGGCGTCTCTCGGCGTGCCAGGCGCACTCCGGCACGCACGTCGTCCACGCGGCGCTGCGGCAGGTGCTCGGCCCGTCGGCCCTGCAGTCCGGCTCCTACAACAAGCCCGGCTACCTCCGTCTCGACTTCGCGTGGGGCCAGGCCCTCTCGGCCGCCACCCGCAGCGAGATCGAGGAGGTCGCCAACCTCGCGGTCCGCAAGGACCTGCCCGTCTCGGCGGCGTGGATGCCGCTCGCCCAGGCGCGCGAGCTCGGCGCCCTCGCACTCTTCGGCGAGACCTACGGCGAGGACGTGCGCGTCGTCGAGATCGGCGGCGAGTGGTCGCGCGAGCTCTGCGGTGGCACCCACGTCGGGCACTCCTCGCAGGTCGGTGCGCTGACCGTCACCGGTGAGTCCTCGGTCGGCTCCGGCGTGCGTCGCCTCGAGGCCTTCGTCGGCATCGACGCGCTGCGCTACCTCGCCCGCGAGCGGGCCATCGTGGCCGAGCTCTCGGGCATCGTCGGTGGCCAGCCGGGCGAGCTCACCGAGCGTGTCGGCGCCATGGTCACCCGTCTCAAGGAGGCCGAGCGCGAGCTGGAGCGCTCCCGCAAGGAGGCCGTCCTCGCGGCCGCCGGCTCGCTCTCCGAGCAGGCCAAGGACGTCGGCGGGGTCCGCTTCGTCGGCCACGACGCCGGCGGCGAGGCCGCTGCCGACGACGTGCGCGCCATGGTCCTCGACGCCCGCCAGCGCCTCGGCGACGGAGCCCCGTCGGTCGTCGCCGTCACCGGCGGCGCGAAGGGCCGCCCCGTCGTCGTCATCGCGACGAACCAGGCTGCGCGCGACCGCGGCATCAAGGCGGGCGAGCTCGTCCGCATCGCCGCGCAGACCCTCGGCGGAGGGGGCGGCGGCAAGGACGACATCGCGCAGGGCGGCGGCCAGGACCTCAGCAAGACCGGTGAGGCCATCAACGCCGTCGAGTGGCGCGTTGGGGAGCTGGTCGGTTGAGCATGCGCCCCGGGGTCCGCTTGGGGGTCGACGTCGGCACCGTGCGTGTCGGTGTGGCCGTCAGCGACCCCTCGGGCGTGCTCGCCAGCCCCCACGCGACGCTGACGCGCACGTGGCCGGCCGACGGCGCGGGGGAGGGCGACGACATCTCGCAGATCGTCTCGCTCGCCCGCGAGAGGGAGGCCCTCGAGGTCGTCGTCGGCCTGCCCCGGTCACTTTCGGGTGGCGAGGGACCCGCAGCGGAGGCGGCACGCAAGTATGCTGCGGAGTTGGCCCGTCGGGTGACTCCCGTGGGCGTCCGTCTCGTCGACGAGCGCCTCACGAGCGTCGACGCCCACCGGGCCCTGCGCCAGAGTGGTGTCGACGGACGACGGCAACGAGCCGTCGTCGACCAGGCTGCTGCAGTCCTCATCCTCCAGGCCGGACTGGACGAGGAGCGGAGCACGGGTCGCCCACCGGGAGAGCCCGTGCGGGACAAGCGGCGCAGGCCGAAGACGAAGGACGGACAGCGGTGACCCAGAACCAGCTCGACACGACGATCTTCGGCGAGCCGCCCGACGAGCAGCGTCGCCGCAACCGCCACCAGCGTCGCCGCCGCAGCAGGGGCCGCCGACTCCTCACCCTGCTCCTCGCCGTCGTCCTCGTCGGCGGCGCCACGGCCGTCGCCTTCACCTTCCTCAAACCGCTCGTGTCGTCGGTCCTCGGGGGCAGCTCCGAGGCGGAGGACTTCCCCGGCCCCGGCGAGGGCGACGTGCAGGTGACGGTCAACGCCGGCGACAGCGGCGAGTCCATCGCCACAGCGCTCAAGGCCGCGGGCGTCGTCAAGACGCGGACGGCATACCTCGACGCCTCGGCGGCCGACCCCGAGGCGAGCGCCGCGATCCAGGCCGGCACCTACTCCCTCAAGAAGGGCATGAAGGCGAGCGACGCCTTCGCCCTTCTCACCGACCCCGCCAACCGCACGGTGACCCGCGTGACGATTCCCGAGGGCCTCTGGGTCAACGAGATCTTCGCCCGCCTCAGCAAGGCGACGGGCGTCCCGGTGGCCGACTACCAGGCGGCCGCCGAGAACCCGCAGGCGCTCGGCCTGCCCGAGTCGGCCAAGGGCCGTCTCGACGGCTACCTCTTCCCGTCGAGCTACGAGTTCGACGACAAGGTCCCCGCCGCCGCCCAGCTCAAGCAGATGGTCGCCCTGACCCTCGCGGAGCTCAAGAAGGCGGGGGTCGAGCCGGACGACTACAACCGCATCCTCACCATCGCCTCGATCATCGAGGGCGAGGTCAACGGCGACGCCGACCGCGCCAAGGTGGCCCGCGTCATCGAGAACCGCCTCAACGACCCCAACGGCCCGACCGTCGGCCTGCTGCAGATGGACTCCACCGTCCACTACATCGAGCAGGAGCGCGGTCGCGCCGGTACCTCGAACGAGGCGCGCAACTCGAACAGCCCCTACAACACCTACAAGGTCAAGGGGCTGCCCCCGGGCCCGATCAACAGCCCGGGCGCCGCGTCGATCGAGGCGGCCGCTGCGCCGGCCGACGGGCCGTGGTTCTACTTCGTCGCCGTCAACCCGACCACGGGCGAGACGAAGTTCGCGACGACCCAGGCCGAGCACGACGCCAACGTCCGCGAGTTCAACGAGTGGTGCTCCGCCAACAAGGACAAGTGCTGAGGGCCGCAGTCCTCGGGTCGCCGGTCGCGCACTCGCTCTCACCCGTCCTCCACACCGCGGCGTATGCCGTCCTCGGCCTCTCCGACTGGACCTACGTCCGTCGTGAGGTCACCGAGGCCGAGCTCGCCGACGTCGTCCGCGAGCTCGACGACGAGTGGCGCGGGCTCAGCCTGACGATGCCGCTCAAGGAGGCCGCGCTCGAGGTGGCCGCGACGGTGACCGAGGTCGCCCGTGCCGCCGGGGCGGTCAACACGCTCGTGCGCCGCGACGACGGCGGCTGGGACGGGGCCAACACCGACGTCGCCGGCATCGTCGGCGCCGTGGGCCATGTCGACCACGCCGGCTCGGCGACGATCCTCGGGTCGGGGGCGACGGCCCGCTCGGCGGCGCTCGCCCTCGCCGACCTCGGCGTCCGCGACGTCCTCGTCGCCTCGCGCAACGCGGCGACGGCCGGCGACGTCGTCACGCTGCTGGCCGCCCGGGACGTCTCGGCACGACACGTCGCCCTCGACCGCTGGGCCGACGCGTCACGCCGGCTCGTCGTCTCCACTCTGCCGCCGGCCGCGAGCCAGGCGACGGCCGACGCCCTGGCCGGGGCCGACGTGGACCTCGCCGGGTCCACCCTGCTCGACGTCGTCTATGCCGAGTGGCCGACGCCGCTGGCCCGGGCCGCGCGCGACCACGGGGCCGAGGTCGTCTCGGGCCTCGACATGCTCGTCCACCAGGCGGCGGTGCAGGTCGAGCTCTTCACCGGCCTGCGTCCCCCGCTCGAGCCGATGTTCGCCGCCGCCCGCGAGAGCGTGGGGGGCTGATGTCCGCCGACGTGCTCGCGGTCCTCGGCGTCGTGGTGCTCGTCGTCGGTGCGCTCGTCGTCGGCCGGCTCACGGCCCGTGAGCTCGCGACCGGCGGCTACCGGATCGTCGAGGACGAGGCGGACCACCCGACGCCGCCGTCGTGGTGGGTCGCGCCGCTGCTCGCGGTCCTCGTCCTCCTCCTTGCGCTCACGGTCGGTGACACGGCCGCGTATGCCGCGCTCCCGGCATACCTGCTCTTTGCCTGGCTCACGGTCTGCCTCGTCTGGATCGACGTCGACGTCCACCGGCTGCCCGTCGGGCTGACGCGTCCCGCGCTGCCCGCGTTCGCGCTGCTCCTCGTGCCACCGACGGTCGCGACGGGGGAGTGGGACCGGCTGCTCACGGCGGGGGTGTGCAGCGTCGGGCTCACGGTGCTCTACCTCGCGTTCGCCTTCCTGCCCGGAGGCGGGTTCGGCGGCGGCGACATCCAGCTCGCGCCGACGATCGGCCTGCTCCTCGGGTGGCTGTCCGTGGGCCACGTCGTCGTCGGCACGATGGCGGCGTTCGTCGTCGGAGGGCTCACCGCCCTCGTGCTGCTCGTCACGCGGCGCGCGGCGAGGACGTCGGCGATGGCGTTCGGTCCTGCGATGTGCGCGGGCGCGATCGTCGCCGTGGCGTGGGGGCAGCCGCTCATGGACGGATATCTCGGCCGCTGAGTGAGCGACCCCGGACCGTCAGAACTGCTGGATGGGACCCGGGGCCGGAACCCCGAACTCCTCGCGCAGGGTGGTGCGGCGACCGGCCGCCTCGAGGGCGGCCGCGACCTTGCGCACCGGACGCGCCGACGGCCACACGTGGACGGCCATGAGGGCGAGCGACACGACTGCTCCGACGGCATACGCGAGGATCCCGCCCTCGACGACGAACGCCGCCGCGAGCGACGCGATGGCGATGGCCTCGCTCAGCGCGAAGCGCAGGATCATCGTGCTCTGCCACCGGGCCCGGGCCGCCGTCTCGGCGTCGGCGTCGGACAGGTCCGGGTCGAGCGGCTGCACGCGGTAGCCGACCGACTCCAGCAGCAGGTGGACGACGACACCGGCCGCGAGCTGGGCGACGACCAGCCACAGGGGAGGCGTGTCGTCGGTGCCGAGCACGAAGAGCATCGCGATGCCGATGAAGACCAGCCCCGCCATGAGGGCTCCGGCGAGGATCCGGACGGACTGGGCGAACGGTGCGGCCGGCGGCGGTGTCGTCGTCATGGCGCGAGGGTAGCCGCGTGCCCTCGGTTCAGGACGTCGCCGCGGTCCGCGCGTCGTCGATGCGTTCGCTGAGGTGCACGGTGACCTCGTCGCCGGTGCCCTTGCCGATGGCGTCGCGGACCTCCCGTGTCACGGCGAGCTTGTGGGTGCCGTCGCCGAGGGCCATGAACGAGCCGCGGAACGGGTGGTCGTCGATCGTGCCCGCCACCTTGACGAGGCCGCGCGTCCCGAAGAACTCGGCGCTCCAGTCGGTGACGAGGTAGGTCCAGCCGCCGGGCGCGCTGCTCGTGGCGAGGGTGCCGGTGAAGGTCTTGTCGAGGGCGGTCATGGTCTGCTCCTGAGTTGGTCGGGGGAGTGGGTGGGGGAGAAGCTCAGCCGTACATGAGCGAGCCGGGGGTGGTGAGCTCGGTGCCGGTCTCGAGCCAGGTCTTGAGTCCCGAGAGCACCATCGGCCAGCCCCCGTGGATCGCCTCGCTCACGTCATCTGGAAGCTGGTCGTGGACGACGTTGAGGCGGCACGAGTCGCCGACCTCCTCGATCTCCCAGGTGACGCGCGAGGTGCCGGCGGACTCGGCGTCGTCGTCCCAGTGCGCCCGGAAGCTCTGGACGAGCCGGTGTGGCGGGTCGACCTCGAGGTTCTCGCCGTCGACGAGAGGGCGGTCCACGCCGTCGTGGGTCATGGCGTAGCGCGACCCCGGCGTCCACTCCGACTCGATGGTGTTGCCGAAGTGGAAGCGGCGTCGCGTCTCGGGGTCGGTGATCGCGTGCCACAGCCGGTCCGGCGTCGTGCGGATGTAGATCTCGAAGACCTTGGTCGTGCTCATGCTCCCTGCCTCCAGCTCGTCCTTGAGCCCGACGAGGCCGGCGGCCCAGGGCTCGGTGTACTTGCTCACCCAGCGGTCGTGGACCTGCCGGATGCCCACGGCGTTGAGGAAGTGGTGCTTCTCGCGTCCCTGACGCCGGGTGGCGACGAGACCGGCCTCCTCGAGCACGGCGAGGTGCTTGGCCACGCCGATGCGGGTCATCTCGAACCGGGACACCAGGGCGGCGAGCGTCTGCCCGTCCTCCTCGAAGAGCGCGTCGAGGAGCGCTCTGCGAGTGGGGTCCGCCAGGGCCCGGAAGACGAGGTCCACGTGCCGACAATAGGAAACCAATAGGTTTCCTGTCAAGACCTCGTATGCCGTCCGCCCCGTCGGTGCCCACGTCCTGACCGCGCCCCGAGAGCGCGTCGGGGTGCATGGGAGGATCGGTCCATGCTCCGATGGTTGACCGCAGGCGAGTCCCACGGCCCTGCCCTCCTGGCCACGATCGAGGGCCTGCCCGCTGGCGTCGAGGTGACGCGCAAGGACCTCGCCGACGCCCTCGCCCGCCGCCGTCTCGGCTACGGCCGCGGCGCTCGGATGAAGTTCGAGCAGGACGAGGTCGAGTTCCTCGGGGGCGTGCGCCACGGCGTGACGATGGGCTCGCCGGTCGCGATCCGCATCGGCAACACCGAGTGGCCGAAGTGGGAGACCGTCATGTCCGCCGACCCGGTCTCCGACGAGGCCTACGCCGCGTCGAACGACGTCAACGCCGAGAAGGAGGTCGCCCGCAACAAGCCGCTGACGCGACCCCGTCCCGGGCACGCCGACCTCGTCGGGATGCAGAAGTACGCCTTCGACGACGCCCGCCCCGTGCTCGAGCGCGCCTCCGCCCGTGAGACCGCCGCCCGGGTCGCGCTGGGCGAGGTCGCCGCGCGCTTCCTCGAGCAGGCCTACGGCATCCGGCTCGTCTCGCACACGGTCTCGATGGGCCCGGCCGGTGTCGCCGACGACGCCCCACTGCCCACGCCCGACCAGGTCGCCGAGATCGACGCCGACCCCGTGCGCACCCTCGACCCCGCCGGCTCCGCCGCGATGGTCGCCGAGGTCGAGGCCGCGAAGAAGGACGGCGACACGCTCGGCGGCGTCGTCGAGGTCCTCGCCTACGGCCTGCCCCCGGGTCTCGGGTCGCACGTCCACTGGGACCGCCGCCTCGACGCCCGCCTCGCGGCCGCGCTCATGGGCATCCAGGCCATCAAGGGGGTCGAGGTCGGTGACGGCTTCCGCACCGCCGCCCGCCGCGGGTCCGCCGCCCACGACGAGATGGAGCGTGACGAGTCCGGCACGATCCGCCGCCGCACCGGTCGCGCCGGCGGCACCGAGGGCGGCATGTCCAACGGCGACGTCCTGCGGGTGCGCGCCGCGATGAAGCCCATCTCGACCGTCCCGCGTGCTCTCGACACCATCGACACGACGGGGGAGGGCGAGGCCAAGGCCATCCACCAGCGCTCCGACGTCTCGGCCGTGCCCGCCGCCGGCGTCGTCGCCGAGGCCATGGTCGCGCTCGTCCTCGCCGACGCCTGCCTCGAGAAGTTCGGCGGCGACTCGGTCGCCGAGACGCGACGCAACCACGCGGCATACCTCGCCGCCGTGCCCGAGACGATGCGCTCGTGGTGAGCGGGGAGCGCCCCGTGGTCGTCCTCATCGGACCGCCCGGGTCGGGCAAGACGACGATCGGGCGGGCGCTCGCGGACGCGCTCGACGTGGGGTTCCACGACACCGACGCAGCCATCGAGGCCGACCAGGGCTGCTCGATCTCCGACATCTTCGTTCTCGACGGCGAGCCGGCCTTCCGCGCGCTCGAGCGCGCCGAGGTTGCGCGGGCCGTCGAGGCCCACGCCGGCGTCGTCGCTCTCGGCGGGGGAGCTCCGATGGACGCGGAGACGCAGCGGGTGCTCGACGGTCAGGTCGTCGTCTTCCTCGACGTCGGCATCGCCGACGCGGCCAAGCGGGTCGGGTTCGACGCGAGCCGGCCGCTGCTCGCCATCAACCCCCGGGCCGCGTGGACCAAGCTCATGAACGAGCGCCGCCCGACCTACGAGCGCCTCGCCACGCACCGCGTCGACACCGCCGGGCGCGAGGTCGACGACGTCGTCGCCGAGATCGTCTCGCTGCTCGGGGGCAGCGAGTGAGCGTCGTCTCCGTCGGCGGCGACTACGACGTCGTCATCGAACCCGGCTGCTCGTCCCGCGTCGCCGAGGTCGTCGGCGACGGCGTGCAGCGAGCCCTCGTCGTCCACCCCGACTCGCTGCGGTCGCTGGGGGAGCGGGTCACGGCATCGCTGCGCGACAGGGGCGTCGAGGCGTATGCCGTCGGCGTGCCGGACGCCGAGGACGCCAAGACCGCCTCGGTCGCCGCGGAGCTCTGGTCGATGCTGGGCCAGCTCGGCTTCACCCGGACCGACGTCGTCGTCGGCGTCGGGGGAGGGACGGTCACCGACCTCGCCGGCTTCGTCGCCGCGACGTGGCTGCGTGGGGTGCCCGTGGTCCAGGTTCCCACGACCCTGCTGGGCATGGTCGACGCCGCCGTCGGCGGCAAGACCGGCATCAACACGGCGGAGGGCAAGAACCTCGTCGGCTCGTTCCACCCGCCGCGGGCCGTGCTCTGCGACCTCGAGCTGCTGTCGACGCTGCCACGCGAGGACTACGTCGCTGGGCTTGCCGAGATCCTCAAGGCCGGGTTCATCGTCGACCCGGTCATCCTCGACCTCGTCGCCTCGGATCCTGAGGCGGCTGGACGACCCGATGGGCCGCACACGCTCGAGCTCGTCGAGCGCGCGATCCGCGTCAAGGCCGACGTCGTGAGCCAGGACCTCAAGGAATCGTCGCTGCGCGAGATCCTCAACTACGGGCACACGTTCGGTCACGCCATCGAGCAGGTCGAGCAGTACCGCCGCCGGCACGGTGAGGCGGTGGCGATCGGCATGGTCTACGCCGCCGAGCTAGCCGCCGCCGCGGGGGTGCTGGGCCGGGACGTCGTAGACCGTCACCGCTCGGTACTCACCTCGGTGGGGTTGCCGACGTCCTACGAGGCGGGGCGCTGGCCAGAGCTCGAGGCGGCGATGCGCCGCGACAAGAAGACACGCGGGTCGATGCTCCGGTTCGTCGTCCTCGAGGACATCGCCCGGCCCGTCCGGCTGGAGGGGCCCACCGACGACCAGCTGCGAACGGCATACGCCGCCGTCTCGGGCTGAGGACGAATTCTCGAAGCGTCGGGCCGCTCCTCGGCATTCCGCTCATGCCGATGAGCGCTAGTCCTCGAGGCGGCGTCACACCGCCCGCATGGACGCGCTGGCCATGGCGCCCCGGTCCGTGGGTTCGTGCCGATGTCAGGCAAGCCCCTATCGTGACTGGGTGTCGGTGATCGTGAGGTCAGCCGTCGGTGATGCTGTTCGCGGCGGGCTCAGCGTGGAACGGAGCCTCGTCAAGGCGCCGACGCTCGGGCGCGTGAACTAGCGTCGCAGCATGACGTTGAACCACGTGAGACGCGGAAGTGGCAGTCCGCTGTTGCTCGTGCACGGTCTCGGCGCAGGGTGGCGATCCTGGACCCCGATCATCAACGAACTGGCCGAGCACCGTGAGGTCATTGCCGTCGACCTACCTGGGTTCGGAGAGACGCCACCCTTGACCGGCGAGGTCTCGATCGCCACCCTGACCGACTCCGTCGCGAACTTCATCCGCGAAGAGGGGCTGGACGGGGTCGCCACAGTCGGCCAGTCGATGGGCGGCCGAATGGTGCTTGAGCTCGCGCGACGAGGAGTCGGCGGCGACACCGTGGCTCTAGACCCGGGCGGCTTTTGGAGCGACCGCGAACTCGCCGTTTTCGGCGCCACACTACGGCCATCAATTGCTCTGGTCCGAGCCGTCCGAGGAAGGCTGCCGTCACTGCTCGCCACCCCGGTGGGCAGGACGCTGCTGCTCGCGCAGCTGTCAGCGCGGCCCTGGGCGCTCTCGCCCGAGACCGTGCTGCCGGACGTGAGCGGGCTGGCCGACTCCCCAGCGACCGGCGCCGCCTTGGATGCCCTGACCAAAGGGCCCAAGCAACAAGGCGCCCCGGCAGGCACAGTGCCCGGCCGGGTCACGATCGGGTGGGGGCGTCGTGACCTAGTGACCGTGCCGAGACAGGCCTTACGTGCAGCGGAGTTGTTCCCCGACGCGGTGCTGCACTGGTTCGAGCGGTGCGGTCACTTCCCACAATGGGACGCACCGCACGAAGCGACCCGACTGATCCTGGACAGAACCGATTGAGGCCGGCTGCTCTCCCCAGCCGACCACGGCAACCTGCCGCCCACGCCTCAAATCCACCGATGCGACGTGCTGATCCTGCTCGTGAGCCGAGGCTCGAATGGGGGCGTGGCTCACCGCCGCCTCGCGTGCCAACTGAGTTCTGCCGCGGCTCGACCGGATCTGCCGCTATCCGATCGGTCGGCCGATGACGAACCCAGCCCGGTGCGGGACGGTGCTGTCAGACTCTGTCGCACTAGAAGGCGGCGCGTGGAATGCCGCGTCAGCCCGTGGCGGCCCGCTGCTTTTCGCTCTGCCAAATGACGACGCCTGCGTAGGCGGTCAATGCCCTCGACTTCCTACCTTGCCGGGTGACGACGAAGAGGTTGCGGGTCAGCTGCGTCTCAGCGAGGTCGCGGATGGCCAGTTCGGGGTCATCGTGCGGCAAGGTGAGGTCGGGCAAGAGGGTGACCGCTCCGGCGGCGCGGACCAGCTCGAGCTGGATGTCGGCGTCGTTGGACTCGTGGCGCAGGTCGGGGTCGAAGCCGCCCAGGGCCCGGCACGTGTTGAGGACCATCGCGTGGTGGCCCGTCCCTCTGCTCGACGAAGTCCAGACTTCGTCTCGCAGCGTCGCCACTGCGACCGCGGCAGTTGTCTGCGCAAGCGGGTGTCGGGCTGGCAGCACCAATCGGGTTCGCTCGCGAAGAAGTGGGACGTGCTCAAGCCCTGCGGGTCGCGGTCGCGGGGACGACTCGTACTCGTCGCTGATGACGAGGTCGACTGTGCCGAGGCGTAGCTCGGGCAACGCGAGCTCGAGCTCGAGCTCGGCGATCTGAACTCTCACCTGAGGATGGGTCTCGCGCATCTCGACCATGGCCGGGATGAGGAGTCGGCGGGTGGCGGACTGCAATCCCACGGCTCGCAGGCGCCCTTGCGTCTCATGCTTGGACTCCGCCAAGGCGGTCTCGGCCACTTCTGCGGCGTCGAGGAGGATGGCGGCGTGCTCGGCCAAGAGGTTCCCAGCCATAGTCAGGCGGAGCCCGCGGCCTGCGCGCTCCGTGAGTGGAACGCCGGCTTCCTTCTCGAGCACGGCCAGCTGCTGTGACGCCGCCGACGGGCTGTACCCGGTGGCTTCGGCGACCGCCGCGAGGGTGCCGCGCTCAGCGAGCTCGCGCAGCACCCTCAACCGCCGCAGGTCAGTAATCGCCATGCACAAACCCTAATGAGTCAGAGCCATGATTCCGCGCTGGTTCTTCACTGTCGGGTGCGGCACCCTTGATCGAGCAACAGCGCACCAAGGGCTCGGACAAGGATGACGACAATAGAAACCACCGGCACCAAGGCGGGCGTTCTGGCGTCCGTTGGCGCATCCACCATCTTCGCAATGATCTTCGCGTTGCCCGGCTACCTCGAGCCCCTCAGCGCGACACAGATCTTCAGCTACCGCATCCTGGCCATGACCACCCTGCTTGCCGGGCTCTTCTCCGCCAAGCGAATGTGGGGCGAGGTCAGACTGCTCCTGCAGCGACTCTGGGCCGAGCCCTGGCTGCTGGGCGTCATGACCGTGAACGCCTCGCTGCTTGGGGTGCAAATCTGGCTCTTCGGCTACGCCCCACAGAACGGGCACGGCCTCGACCTCTCACTCGGCTACCTCATGTTGCCGCTGGTGATGGTGTTGGTGAGCGTGACCATCTTCCGCGAAGCACTCTCTTGTGCCCGGCTCGTCGCGGTGCTTCTGGCCGCGGCCGGGGTTTCCGCAGCACTGTTCTTCGCCGGCGGCCTCGGATGGTCGACGGTTCTGGTCGCCCTGGGTTTCCCGCCCTACTTCGTCAGCCGGCGAGTCTTCACTCTCAACTCGGCAGCCGCCCAGCTCTTGGAGCTCACGGTGATACTGCCAATCGCGGTGTTGACTCTCTGCTTGGCCCCATCCTTCGGCCTCCTGGCGCAGCGACCTGAACTGGCGGGCACGTTGATCCTGCTCGGCGTGCTCAGCGCTGCAGGGTTCACTCTCTACCTGACCGCCAGCCGAGTGCTGCCGTTCGCACTCTTCGGTGTGCTCAGCTACGTCGAACCCATCCTCCTTCTCGCCGTCGCCGTCATCATGCTCGGCGAGACCTTGACGGGGCGCGACACAGCCATCTACGGGCCCATCTGCGCCGCACTGATCATCCTCGGCACCGAGGCAGTCCGGGCCCGGCGGGCGTCCAGATCCTCACCGTTGACACCACAGCCGCCCTGTACACGCGACAGCCAGCTGGCCGACGCCGGTCGCTAGCTCGGCCAGCCGCGGTGAGACGAGACCCCAGCTGAGTGACAGGGCCCGAACTGGATGCGGTGCCGCAAGGCGTGGGACGAGCCCGCCCGACGTCCGCTCATGCCGCGATCCGCTTGTGATGTAGCGCGGCGTTCAAGCTTTCGATGGGCGCTCCGCCGGCTCGTTGGCCATGATGGACGTCATGGTCTCGAAGGTGGACAAGAGCGCAATGCTGATCTTGCTCATCCCGTCCGCCCTTGTTGTGGCGGGGCTGGTTTGGGCCTTCGCGGCCCGAGAACTGCGATTCATTGCCGTGATGCTGCTTATCGCGGGGGCACTCGCTCTGGGCTTTGTCCAAGCCCGCCGGGCTCGAGGGACAAGCTAGTTGCCAGAGAGCCGACCGTCGCTAGTGGGCCGATGGCTCTGCGCCTCAACGGCTGCGGTGATGGATGGCATCTCCCACGGCAACGTCCGCTTCTGCCGCGATCCGCCAGCCGTGTCGATGAGCCGGTAGATGCTGTCGGCGTGGGGTTCTGGCCGCGGGCATGAAGTCGTAACGGGTTCTGCCCTCGTAAGAGGCAGAACCCCACACGACGACTCAAGTGCCATGACTGGATCGACGAAAAGCCGGTCCGACCTGCTTGGCGCATCCGTCCGGCTGCCTGCCGATCAAGGGGGAATGTTGAACGAAACCGCGCGAGACGCGTCCACCCAGCAGCCTGATGCCAAAGCGGCCCAGATGGATGGCCCGTGTGATCGCCATGGCTGTCAACGCCTGAACCTGATCTCCATCGCGGACCGACAGGCCGCTGCCGATGCCGCCTTAGTCAACGTTCAGGAGGGCCATGAGGGTATCCGTCTCCTCCCGGCAGGCTGCGCAGCCAGCCAGGTGGTGCTCCATCGCCGGGTCGTGATGGTCAGGGTCGGCGAGCAGCGCTTCGACGTGGGTGTCCATCCGCTCGAAGCACTCGTCGCATGACAGATACGGCGTCGTGTCGACAAGCAGCGCCGCAATCGCAGCTGCGGACAGTGCCGGCGGGGGAGTGGACTGCGAGCTCATGAGTGACCTCCCGAGGCCACGGGTACGTCCTTGCCTGGTCCCGACCCGTGCTCCGCGGGCAGATAGCCGCGCCTGCCGAGGTCGTCACGCAGCCGTTGTCGGACGTCGTGGACGGTCTTGTAGAGGGCGTTTCGGTTTGAGCCCAGACGGTCGGCGAGGACATCGATGGGTACGCCATCGACGAGGAGCGCCACGGCCACGCGCCGCTGGTGCGGCGTGAGACACGTCCGCATCGCCTCGCCGAGTGCTCGAGCGAGGTCGGCACCTTCGGCTTGGTGCTCGGGCCCCACGAGGGAGTCAGCCGCCACCTCCTGAAGGTCGAGGTCGCGCAGCTGCACCTCCTGGCGCTGCCACTGCAGCCGACGTACGTCGGTCGCCGCCTGGAGGATGGCGAACTTGAACGCCCACGTCGTGAAGCGGCTGCGTCCTTCGAAGGTGTGCAGCTTGGCGAGCAGGGCGGTCATCGCCTCGTCCGCGGCCTGGTTGACGATGACGTCGATGTTGCCGGGCGACGGGTCGGGAAGGGCCGCTCGCATCCGCCACACCTGGTGTGCTGCAGCCCGGACCATGAGTGCGTGCAGGGCCCGCATCGCCTCAACTTGCTCAGCGCCGGTCGAGGTCAACGCGCCCACCCAGTCCTTCGGCTCGCCGACGCCGTCGCCGTCGCCGTCGCCGACGCCATCGGCGACGACTTCTCCATCACCGGCCACGGCCGTATGGCGGCCGCGGCGTGACAGCAGTCCGTCCCGGCCGCTGTCGCTCACCACGGCCCGGTCGCCTCGTCGATCGGGGCGAGGATCCTCGCCGCGAGCTGCGGGGGACAGCCGGCGTCGATGAGCTGGAGGAGCTCGTGGAGATCGGTGCTCGTCCTGGCGACGGAGTCCGCCAACGCCCACGGGAACCCGGCCTCGTGCAGTCGGCACGTGCGCCAGGTGACGACGTCGACCGGAGGACCGGTGGGCCGACACGTCTCCGACGTCCGTATGTCGTGGGTGGTCATGCCCTGTTTGCTGCAGTGAGCAACGTCGGTCTTACCGACCTCGGCGAGGCGGGTAAGAACCAGCGGAGCCGGCACCACCAACACTGTGTCAGCCTCCCACCCGTCGCCCGTCCTGTCAGGCCGCTTCGTGGGGGGACCCCTCGCACCAGGAGGTCACCATGGCCACGATCGACACCGAGCGCACCGCGGAGGTGCGGGAGCGCTCCACACCCAGCGATCCGGCATACCAGGCGTTTTTCATCCTTCGAGCGGCGTTTGTCGTCGCTCCAATCATCTTCGGCCTGGACAAGTTCACGAACGTCCTCGTGGACTGGGATCGCTATCTCGCGCCGGTCCTGTCCGACCCCTTGCCAGTGACACCGCACCAGGCGATGTATGCCGTGGGCGTCATCGAAGTCGTGGCCGGCCTCGTTGTCCTGCTTCACCCGCGCCTCGGTGCGCTCGTCGTCGCGGCTTGGCTGGGAGGCATCATCGTCAACCTCCTGCTCATCCCCGGCTACGACGACGTGGCGCTGCGTGACTTCGGTCTGCTGCTTGCTGCGGTTGCGCTGCAACGACTTTCGTCTCGGTTCGACGTCCGACCCGTCCTCTGGCCGCTGCGCAGGAGCTGACCGTGGACACCGACGCAGGACGCGTCTCCGCCCCTCCGAGGCGAACCGCCTTCGTACTCACCGGCGGGGGGAGTCTCGGCGCTGTCCAGGTCGGCATGGTGGCCGCCTTGCAGGACCACGGCATCACCCCCGATGTCCTCGTCGGCACCTCGGTGGGCGCGGTCAACGCCGCCCACCTCGCGGGGCCGGGTCCGTGGCCTGACCGGGTCGGTGAGCTGACGGAGCTATGGCTGCGCCTGAGGCGGTCCGACGTCTTCGCCGTCGACCCACGACGATGGCTGCGCGCGGGTACCGGCTCCTCGCCGTCGCTGTTCTCCGGCGCTCCGCTCCGCCGCCTCCTCGCCGGACACCTCGGCTACCGCGCTCTCGAGGAGGCGCAGCGCGGGCTGGCGGTGACGGCGACGGACGTCGTCACCGGGGCTGGGCCCGTGCTCGACCGCGGACCAGTGGTCGACGCGGTGGCGGCGAGCGCCGCTGTGCCGGGCCTGCTTCCACCCGTGGCGTGGCGCGGGCGAGCCCTGGTCGACGGCGCCGTCGGTCACCCGGCAGCACTGGACCATGCCGACCGGCGAGGTGTCGACGACATCTATCTCCTGCCTGCCGGCTACCCCTGCGCCGGCCGCGAACCATCCGGCGCGCTCGCCATCGCCCTCACTGCCCTGACGCTGCTCCTGCACACTCGCCTCGTCGACGAGGTGGACCGGTATGCCGGCGATGCCCGTCTGCACGTCGTCCCATCGCTCTGCCCGCTGGCCGTGTCGCCGGCGGACTTCACCCGTGCGGACGAGCTGATCGAGCGGACGCGGGCGCACACGTCCGTCTGGCTGCGGCACGACGAGGTTCGCGACCCGGAGCCGTCGAGCACCGCGGGTCTGGCGCTGCACGGCCCGCACGCACCGGGCAGGCAGCCTCGTCCTCCGCGCACCGCTCGACGGAGCGTCGCATGACTCCCGCGCGCCCTCATCGCAGCAGCGAGCCGGCCGTGGCCCGCCCCGCCTGGGCAGCGGTGGAAGTGGTCGACGACCCGGACGTCGGGACGGCGACCGAAGCGGCGGCGACCCTGCTGATCGCCTTGGGCGTCGACGTGAGCTCGGAGTCCCTGGCGAGGACACCCGAGCGGATGGTTCTCGCCCTGGCGGAGATGCTGCGGCCGCGGCCTTTCGAGATGACGACCTTCCCCAACGACGGTGGCTACGACGAGCTGATCGTCGCGCGCAACATCCCGGTTCGCTCGCTCTGCGAGCACCACGTGCTGCCGTTCGTCGGCATAGCCCACGTCGGCTACCTGCCGGGGGAGCGGATCCTCGGCCTGTCCAAGCTGGCTCGCGTCGTCGAGCACTTCGCCCGCCGACCACAGGTGCAGGAGCGGCTCACCACACAGGTGTCGACGTGGTTGCGGGACCAGCTCGGAGCCGTGGGAGTCGGCGTCGTCATCGAGGCGGAGCACCTGTGCATGACCCTGCGCGGAGTGCAGGCGCCGGGGACGAGCACCGTGACCTCGAGCCTGCTCGGCGTGCTGCGCGACGACCACCGCACCCGTGCCGAATTCCTCGCCCTCACCCGACCGGCCGGGTGACCTCCGCCAACTCCTCGACCGTGTGCCACCTCGGCACCCCCACCCACGCGCGACCCGAAGGCAGGACACCATGACCCCCACCCCATCCTCGGTCGTCATCGTCGGAGCCGGTCTCGCCGGCGCCAAGACGGCCGAGCACCTCCGCGCCGCAGGCTTCGACCGCGCTATCACCCTGCTCGGGCGCGAGGAGCACCGCCCCTACGAGAGGCCACCCCTGTCGAAGGCCGGTCTCATCCAAGGTGCCGTGCCCGATGACGACCTCTTCGTCCACCCGCCGTCCTGGTATGCCGAGCACGAGGTCGACCTGCGGCTCGGATGCACCGTGGACGCGGTCGACGTCGGTGGCCGCACCCTGTCAACGACCTCCCAGCACGGAGCCCGGACGTTCGCCTTCGACGTGCTCGTGCTCGCCACGGGGTCCTCACCGAGGCATCTCGACGTCCCAGGTGCCGACTTGTCGGGAATCCACCACCTGCGCACCCTCGACGACAGCCGCCGGCTGCGAGCGGCCCTCACGAGGCGTCCGCGCGTGGTCCTTATCGGGGGCGGGTGGATCGGGCTCGAGGTGGCCGCCGCTGCGGTCACCCTGGGTGCCTCTGTCACCGTCCTCGAAGCCGGAGGTATGCCGCTGAGCACCGTTCTGGGGGAGCGGCTCGCGTCCGTGCTCGTCGCCGCTCACCGCGAGCGAGGGGTCGACGTTCGGACCCATGTGGATGTCACGGGGTTCACCGGTGGTCAGGACGGCCGGGTCGCCGCCGTCCGGCTGGCTGACGGCACCATCGTCCCAGCCGACGTCGTCGTCATCGGTGTCGGCGCCGTGCCGAACGCCGAGCTCGCCCGGTCGATGGGGCTCGCCCTCGACGGCGGGGTGCAGACCGACGAGTTCCTGCGCACCTCGCACCCGGGCGTCCTGGCAGTCGGAGACATCGCCCATGCCTGGCACCCCGTGCTCGAGCGGCGAGTCCATGTCGAGCACTGGGCCAACGCACTCAACCAGCCGCAGACTGCAGCCGCGACGATCACAGGTGGGCGAACGGCATACGACCGCCTTCCGTACTTCTACTCCGACCAGTACGACCTCGGTCTGGAGTACACCGGTCACGTGGGGCGGGGTGATGTGACCGAGCTCGTCGTCCGGGGTGACGAGCGGTCCGGGGCCTTCACGGCGTTCTGGCTGCGCGAGGGGCGAGTCGCGGCCGGGATGTCCGTCAACGTGTGGGACCAGATGGACGGCATCCAGGCGTTGATCCGGTCGCGAGCCAAGGTGAGCGCGACGCGGCTCGGCGACCCGCGCACGCCGTTGGGTGAGGTTGTGACCGAGCCTCGACAGGCGCGCCCAGCGCTGTCGTGAAGTCCGATGGGTGGCCACCGAACGAAGCGGACTGGTCGACGTGTCGCGAGAGAGGCGTTGTCGGTGGTCGCTGGCAGCATCGTCGGCATGGAGATCTCGTCAGCACTCGCCCTCGGGCGATCCCTGCTGCGCGAGCACGGGCTCGAGCACTGGCGGGTGACGACCGACCACGCCAAGACCCGTGCCGGCGTATGCCGTTTCGGCACCCTCCAACCCCAACCCCCTGAAGTCCCCATTGGACCTGAGGCCTGATCAAGGAGAAGGTCCCTGCCCTTCCCTGAGGGGCGGTGACACTCGTCGTCTGTGCGGGGACGACGAATGGTGGTCGTCGCACGCAGCTACCGTCGGTGACCTCCTCAAGACGTCTAGGGCCACGTAGCAGCGAATGGCGTACCTGGGCCTCGGGACCCGGGAGTCTGGGTCGAGTTGTTCGCGGCCGCGCTTAATGGGACTGACGGCAGCGACGATCAGGTCATCGCCCACGTCGACCGCGATCACAAGGTGATGGCTCGGCTCGGCGACGGCATGGGGTTGCAGTACTCCTGTTTTTACAACGTCGACACGTTTATGGCTGGGGACGCGTACGCGGATGAGCGACTGCCGATCCTCGACGGCTTCGAGCGGGCTCGCCCCCACGCGGCTGATGGTCCGGTTCTCATCCCAGCCGCGGTTCCTATGAGCAGGGAGGACATTGACGGGTGGAGGCCGGCTGACGAAGCCGACCCTCGGTGGTCGCAGTGGTTACCTCCGCTATCTTTTGCCGTCCTCCGGTGTAACACCCCGCCCGCAGTCTCGACTGGTGGCAGGCAGCGAAAGCCGCGAAGGGGTCACCAGCAAGGTTGGCGACCTGAGTGTGAACTTGCTGTCGACGTCCGCTCATGCCGCGTTGGGAGCGCCAACGGTGGCTATTGCAGCCTGTCCGTGAGTCGCTCTACATTCACTGAATAGGGAAGGGGGCGTCATGGGGTGGGATGCAGGGGAGCAGCGACGTCAGCAGCAGCGCGAGGATCAGCGACGGCAGCAGCAGCGCGAGGAGCAGCGCCGACTTGACCAACAGCGCGAGCAACGCCGCGTTGAGGACGCTCGAGTACGTGCGGCTCGGGAACGGGACGAGGATTACGCGCGGATCGATGCCGCTGCCGCCGCGAGGCGTGCGCAGGAGGCGGCTGCTGCGGCCGCCGCTCAACGCAAGCGGGACGACCATGTCCGTCAGATCATCGCTGAAGCGAAGACCGACTGGGAGGGCGCGCCCGAGGTCCCTCGCGGTGGACGAGTGGCTATGCCCTCTCAGGGTCAAAAGGCGGCGCGTTCGACACCTTCAGGAACTACTGAGGGCGAAGGGTCGAGCCAAACGAGCGAAATGAAGCAAGTGCTAGCTCAAGCTGCGGCGGCAGTCGTGCTGGCAGCAGCGACCGCTGGCTGGGCGAAGTTCAAGAGCCGCCGCAAGAGCTAACCGGTGGGGTTGTCCGCAGGGGGCCGCGTCCAGAAGTCCGGACATGCCGCTGAGCGAGCGGTCTTGCTCATGAGGCGTGAGTCCCAACTTCGCGGACTGGGGCCGGGTTTCGCCCTCGCCGCGCTGCGGGAGCCGGTTGCCCCGCGGCTCCGGGAAAGCTAGGCGAGCGCCGCAATGAGCGCGATAAGTGGTGGGCCGCTCTGCCCGATCATGCCGCGCCACAACTTTCGGTCCGAAATGAACAAGACGACGCCGCATGCCGCCATGAAGGCGCACCCATAGATCACTAGCGCGCGGCCGACGTCTTCGTGTCCTGCGTAGTCCGCGATGAGCCCGGCAACAGGACCCGCTGCGAGGAAGAGGTTGTAGAACCCCTGGTTGAAAGCCCAGAGCCGCACCCCGGCCGCCGGTTCCGGCTTGCCGAGCAGAAAGGTCTGCACGCTTGGCCGGTGGAACAAGAAGCTCTCCAGAACGAACGCCACCACGCCAAAGGCCGACGCGACCATCGCAAACACCTGCGTCACCAAGTTCATGGCGATCAGTATGAATCTGGATCATCCTGGCGCGCAGCATGTGGGACTCGAGTCAGCAAACTCGTGACCGCTCTTACCGCGGTGGGTGAGCACGCGCGGCAGTGCGCTCGGCGCCTTGCACGGCAGCGATCTGTAGGCCCGGGGGATGCGAAAGCACGACGGCACGTGCGGCGGCGTGAGATATCTGCTTGCGGCCGCTACGCGCAGGTGAGGTTCCCCAACGGGCATCGACCCGGTGCGTCGACGCGCCGGGGAGGATGAGCGCATGATCACCCAGCACACACCGACCCCGTCGCTTGCCGAGCGCGCCCGGGCCGCCGAGCCGTCGCTCACCCGCTCACTCGTTGGGCGCCTGGCACCCACGCCGGCAGCCGAGCTGCACGACCTTGCCGTCGTCGCGGCATCCCTCTACGAGCCGGGTGTCTGGGACCGCTACGGCGAGCACGGGCCGGTGGCGGCAGTCGAGCGGCGGGTCGCCGACCTGCTGGGGATGCCGGACGCCGCGATGTTTCCCAGCGGGGTCATGGCCCAGCAGTCGATCCTGCGGGTGTGGTCCGACGCGGCCGGCTGCCGTCGTATCGCGATCCCCGGGCTGTCCCACCTGCTTAAGCACGAAGACGACGGCCCGCGCCTGCTTCACGGCTTTGACTTCGCTCTGCTCACCGACGGCCCGACCGTGCCACAGGTTGAGCACCTGGCGGCGATCAGCGGCCGGGTCGGCGCAGCCCTGCTCGAGCTGCCGCTGCGGGATGCCGGCTACCTCCTCCCGTCCTGGGACGAGCTCGTCGCCTTCTCGCAGGCGTGCCGCGGCCGCGGCATCCCGCTACACCTGGACGGGGCGCGGATCTGGGAGTCGACGCCGCACCTGGGCCGCACCCCGGCCGAGGTCGCGGCGCTGGCCGACAGCGTGTACGTGTCGTTCTACAAGGGCCTGGGTGGGCTGTCCGGGGCGGCGGTGGCCGGGCCGGAGGATGTCGTCGCGCAGGCGCGGCGCTGGCGTACCCGGATGGGCGGCACCCTCTTCAGCCTGATGCCCGATGCCGTCGCCGCGCTGCGTGGCCTCGACCGCGAGCTCCCGCGGATGAGCGAGTACCACCAGTGCGCGGTCCTCCTGGCCCAGCGGCTGGAGGAGCGTGGCATCCGCGTCACGCCGCAACCGCCGCACACCAACGCGTTTCGCGTCCACGTCGAGCGCGCGGTGCACGACCTCAATGAGCGGCGTGTTGCGGCGATGGAGCGCGAGCGCGTGCGCCTCTCGCCGCCGTGGTCCGGCTCCGAGGTCCCTGGGTGGTCGTGGACCGAGCTGGTCGTGGGCCCGGCGACGACTGAGTGGGACCTCGACGAGGCCGCGGAGACGCTGGCGCGCGTCTTCGTCGACTGACTCGTCAGCTCTGCCGTCTTCCGCGAGTGTGCGGCAGCAGGACGCCGAAGCCGGTGACAGCCCGGCGCAGCGGCACCTGCCCTCCCCCGACGGTGGGACTGGAGGCGCTGAGGTGCCTGACGGTGGCGCATAGTGCATCGCGCAATCATTTCGATCGCTGGAGGCTGGCCCAGCGAATGTTCCGCTCATCCCGCGCCGTCGCGTGCGACCAACGCCGGCAGCATCCTCGGCGAAGCACCGGGATATCGTGCCTTTTGCCTCGACCGCCCTCTGGGCGGCGGCATCTGGGGCAGATCCTGCCGCGACTCCGGGGGTCCCGCGCGTCAACGGTCGTGAGCGGGCGGCGGAACAGTCCCCGCGACGGGGCCGTCGAGGTGCAACCCCTTCCCGAGACAGAGGAGCGATGACGTGGGCGGCGAGCTGAACCGGTTGCGCCGGGATCAGGCGGTGACGGCCGCGCACGAAGAGGCCGTGGCACGAGGGGAGAAGCGGGTTCTTCGCAAGACCAGGAATGGCCTTCTGCACAGCTACCCCGCGGACGAGATCGGGTTCACCCCCGGGAGCGGCCAGCCGCAGGTCCGAACCTGGTGGGGCATGGCCGTCCTCGCCGTCGCGATGGCACTGATCACGCTGGGGTCGGTCGTGGGCATGTTCCTCGTCCCCATGTCCCGAGGCCACGGTCCCCAGTGGGCTGGGCTTTTTCTCGTCGTCATGGGAGGGCTGTTCACGTGGTATGCCGTTCGGTTGGCTCGTGCCGAGTACCGCGCGGGCAAGGTGCGCAAGGAGCGCGGCTCGCCCGAGCCTGGGGCCTGAGGCGAGATGCGCGATCGGCCCCGGCCTCGGTCCGCGCGTGGTTGGGTGGACCATGGCTCCCACGATCCTCAAGCCGGTTCTCATCGGCGGTCTCGCTGCGGGCATCTGGGCGTGGCTCCGGAGGAAGCCGCCGATCGTCCTTGCGACGACCCGTGTCGTCGACGCCTCCACCAGCAAGGGAGTCACCGGCGTCGTCGTATCCGCGGTGCGGATCAACACCGAGGACGTGCTCACGTCGGTGACGACGGGCACCGGCGGTGGCTACACCCTCGGGACGATCGCCGAGGAGGAGTTCGGCCTCAGGGTCGACGGCAGCGCGGTCGGCTACGAGTCCGGCTGGGTTCACGGCGGATCCACCGGCGCCGCCCAGGTCGTCGCGACGTGGGGCGAGGCCACCTCGTGGGGTCCGAACGCGCCCGCCCTCACGCGCATCAAGAAGCTGGGCTGACGGCGGGCGTCAGGTCGTCGCCGTGGCGGACTCCGGCGCCTCGGTGTCGACGTCCCGCTCGGGCCACATGAGCTGCGTGATCTCACGGGCAAGGTCGGCACCGAGGGTGCCCCAGCCGGGCTCGTAGCCGAAGACCTCGCGCAGCGGCGTGCCCACCCGGTGGCCGTCAAGGATCTCGACCGCGTCCGCGTCGATGAGCCCGGGGTGCGGCACCCCGCATGCCTCGGAGACCTTGAGCAGGTCGCGCCGCAGCGTCTGGAGGTAGTTGGCCACGCGCACCGACTTGAGTGTCGGGTCGAGGCCGTGCGCGAGCCACGGGTCCTGGGTGGCAACGCCGGTCGGGCACCGGTCGGTGTGGCACTTCTGCGCCTGGATGCACCCCAAAGCGAACATCGGCTCGCGCGCGACGTTGAGCATGTCGGCCCCGAGCGCGAAGGCGACCAAGGCGTTGTCGGGCAGGCCCAGCTTGCCGCTGCCGATGAAGGTCACGTCGTCGGTGAGACCGGCCCGCGCAAAGGTCGAGTAGACCCGCGAGAACCCCACCCGGAAGGGGAGCGCGACGGTGTCGGTGAAGACGAGCGGTGCGGCACCCGTGCCACCCTCACCGCCGTCGACGGTGACGAAGTCGACCCCGCGCGACCGCCCAGACATCTGCTCGGCGAGCTCCTCCCAGAACTCGATCTCGCCGACCGCCGACTTGATGCCGACGGGCAGCCCCGTCTCCTGCGCGATCCGCTCGACCCAGTCGAGCATGCTGTCGACGTCGTCGAACTCCGCGTGGCGCGACGGGCTCGCGCAGTCCTGGCCCATCGGGATGCCGCGGATGCGGCTGATCTCCTCGGTGATCTTCGCGGCCGGGAGCAGGCCGCCGAGGCCGGGCTTGGCGCCTTGGCTCAGCTTGACCTCGATCGCCTTGACGGGCGCCGACGCCACGAGGTCCTTGAGCCGGGCGAGGTCGAAGCGGCCCTGCTCGTCCCGGCAGCCGAAGTAGGCGGTGCCGATCTGGAAGATGAGGTCGCCGCCCTGCCGGTGGTGGTCGGACAGTCCGCCCTCGCCCGTGTTGTGCAGCGCGCCTGCGAGGGCGACGCCGCGGTTGATCGCCTCGATCGCGTTGCCGGAGAGCGAGCCGAAGCTCATCGCCGAGACGTTGACGACGGAGGCGGGTCGGAAGGCGTGGGTCCGTCCGCGAGACGCACCCAGCACCTTGGCCGCAGGCAGGTCGACGTCGTCGTCGTGGTGCCCGTGCGCGACCGCCGTCGACGGGGCCGTCGGCGCGAAGGTGCGGTGCTTGACGATGACGTAGCCCTCGGCGTGCTCGACGTCGTTGTCGGTGCCGAACCCGACGTAGTTGTTCTCCTTCTTGCTGCTCGCATAGACCCACGACCGCTGGTCGCGCGAGAACGGGCGCTCGGCGTCGTTGCTCGTGATGATGTACTGCCGCAGCTCCGGGCCGATCCGCTCCAGCCAGTAGCGGGCGTGCGCGATGACAGGGAAGTTGCGCTTGAGCGAGTGCTTCTTCTGGGTGAGGTCCCGGGCGGCCACCCCGACCAGCCCGACGGCGACGGCCCCGACGATCGACTTCGCTCTCATGCTTCGCAGTGTGCCCCGGTGGGACGCCGTGAAACGGGAAGCCGGCGAGCCGGCATACGGGGGTCTGGGTCGGACGGGGGAGGAGCGGCACCGCGTCGGGCCTAGACTCCGGTCCATGGCAGCCGCGAAGACGCCCGACGGCGACGGGTCCGAGGTCCTCACCTACCTCCTCGTCGACGGTGAGAACATCGACGCCACCCTCGGCACGTCGATCCTCGGGCGACGGCCGCAGCCGGACGAGCGTCCCCGGTGGGACCGGCTCATCGCCTTCGCCCGCGAGGCTTGGGAGCAGGACGTCAAGGGCCTGTTCTTCCTCAACGCGTCGACGACGATGCCGATGTCGTTCATCCAGGCGCTCAACGCGCTCGGCTTCCAGCCGGTGCCGCTCTCCGGTGACTCCGACGTCAAGGTCGTCGACGTCGCCATCCAGCGCACGCTGCGGGCCATCAAGGACCGCGATGCCGACGTCATGCTCGTCAGCCACGACGGCGACTTCCTCGAGGAGGTCGAGGCACTCCTCGAGGACGACGACCGCCGCGTCGGGCTCATGGCCTTCCGCGAGTTCCGCAACAGCGGGTTCACCGCGCTCGAGGCTGACGGGCTAGAGAGCTTCGACCTCGAGTACGACGTCAAGGCGTTCACGTCGGCGCTGCCGCGCATCCGGGTCATCCCCATCGAGCAGTTCGACCCCGCCCAGTTCCTCTGAGCGGTTCGCCCGACCCGAGCGAATTCGGGGTGTGGGCCCTCGCCGGATAGACTTCGCGGCGATCTCCGACACCCAAGGGAAGCGAACTCACTCGTGGCATCGACGAACGACCTCAAGAACGGCCTCGTCCTCAACCTCGAAGGCCAGCTCTGGTCCGTCGTGGAGTTCCAGCACGTCAAGCCCGGCAAGGGCCCGGCCTTCGTGCGGACCAAGCTCAAGAACGTCCTCTCGGGCAAGGTCGTCGACAAGACGTTCAACGCCGGCGTGAAGGTCGAGACGGCCAACGTCGACAAGCGCACGATGCAGTACCTCTACAACGACGGCACCGACTACGTCTTCATGGACGGCGACACCTACGACCAGATCTCGGTCTCGCCCGAGATCGTCGGCGACGCCGCGAAGTTCATGCTCGAGAACCAGGACGCCATCGTCGCCCGTCACGACGGCAACGTGCTCTTCATCGAGCTCCCGCCGTCGGTCGTCCTCGAGATCCAGTACACCGAGCCCGGCCTGCAGGGTGACCGCTCGACCGGTGGCACCAAGCCCGCCACCCTCGAGACCGGCGCCGAGATCGCCGTCCCGCTCTTCCTCAACACCGGCGACAAGGTCAAGGTGGACACCCGCGACGGGTCCTACCTCAGCCGCGTCAACTGACCTGTGGCCGCACGCACCAAGTCGCGTCGCCGCGCGATCGACCTCCTCTTCGAGGCCGAGCAGCGCAAGGTCAACGCCGCCGACCTCCTCCGGGAGCGCCTCGCCGCGCCCGTGACCGAGGCCCCGCTCAACGAGTTCACCGCCGACCTCGTCACCGGCGTCGTCGAGCACTGGACCGAGATCAACGACCTGCTCACGACCTACTCGCAGGGCTGGTCGCTCGAGCGGATGCCCGCCGTCGACCGCGCGATCCTGCGTGTCGGCGCGTTCGAGGTGCTCTTCGGCCAGGTGCCCGAGGGTGTCGCGATCAGCGAGGCCGTCGGCATCGCGACCGAGCTCTCGACCGACGACAGCCCGAAGTTCGTCAACGGGCTGCTCGCCCGGCTCGCCGAGGTCAAGCCCACCCTCGCGTGACCTCCCTCGTCCGACCCGCGACGGCCGCCGACCTCCCCGGTCTGGCGGCCGTCGAGGCATCGGGGGACCGGCTCTTCGACACCGTCTTCGAGGGCGTCGACTGGCCGCCGCCCGACTCGGGCGAGGCGCGCGCCGCACGCCCGGGCCTCCTCCTCGTCGTGGGCGAGCCGGTCGTCGGCTTCGCCCACGTCCTCTCGCTGCCCGAGGGCTGGCACCTCGAGCAGCTCGTCGTCGACCCCGCGCACGGTCGCCTTGGATTCGGTGCCGCGCTTCTTGATGCCGTATGCCGTGAGGTCGCCTCCCGCGGTGGCGACCGGGTCACGCTGCGCACCTATGCCGACGTGCCGTGGAACGCGCCTTTCTACGCCCGGCACGGGTGGTTCGAGCTCCCTCCGGAGCCGGACTGGATGGCGCCGATGCGCGAGGCCGAGGAGCGCATCGGGCTGCAGCGGTTCGGCCGACGCGTCGCCATGGAGCGGTCCGTGCGACCCCGGTCCGTGCGACCCGGGTAGGTCGGAGCCGCCGCGACCGTGTGAGGATGCGGAACCATGCGCAGGCTCGTCTACTACGTCGCGACCACCCTCGACGGCTTCATCGCCGGCCCCGACGGCGGTGACCCGAGCGGCGCCGAGTTCTTCGCGGTGACGCCGGACCTCGTCGAGTTCATCGTGGCGCACTACCCGGAGACCCTCCCCGGACCGGCCCGCGACGCGATGGGCATCTCGGGGGAGGGGCAGCACTTCGACACGGTCGTCGAGGGTCGCGCGTCCTACGAGCTCGGGCTCGCCGCGGGCCTCACCGACGCCTACCCGCACCTGCGCCACCTCGTCGTCTCGACGACGCTCGCCGGGCGTGACGACCTGCCGGTCGAGGTCGTGGACGGCGACCCGCTCGCCCGGGTGCGCGAGCTCAAGGCCGAGGAGAACGACAAGGACATCTGGCTCGTCGGTGGCGGGACCCTCGCCCACGCCCTGCTCCCGGATATCGACCGCCTCGTCCTCAAGGTCAACCCGTCGGTCATCGGCGCCGGCATCCCGCTCTTCGCCGGGGACTTCACGCACGCCCGGTTCGAGCAGGTGGACCAGGTCGACCTGCGCGGCGGCGTCCGCGTCGTCACGCTCGACCGCCGCTGACCCAACCCACCGACCGCTCGAGCGGACGCGTGGACATGCAGTCGCGCGCTCCCGCTCTGGGCCGCCGCTCAGTGACGCCACGGTGGGGGCGCTGGGGGTGCCACTGCATGTCCGGGGGAGCGCACGGCATACGGGCAGTGCGGTGAGGGAAGCCCTCAGGAGGCGGAGGGGAGGCGGGCGCCGAAGACGACCTCGGGCCACGCGGCCCGAGCCAGCCAGGCGCGGTAGGTCTCGACGTCGGCGTCCGCCGGCGGGAAGAGCGGGGCCCGCTCGGGCGAGGCGGCGCACGTGTCCGCGGAGTCGGGTGTCGTGAGCGTCTGCGGGTGCACGGTGCCTCCTTCGGCCGGTGTGGTGAGGCTCCAGTACATCACATGGCGTTGGGTCTGGCATAGCAATCGGTTATGCGTCCCGGACCGTGGACGCGCCGGGCCGGGTCGAGTTGGGAGCGGCGTCGGCCAGTCGCTACAGTGAGCGCGACCGACATCCTTTAACGACCTGTCCCGTGAGGCAGGGAAGGAGGTCACGACACTGATGTGTCCTGACGCAGCCGTGCCCCCCATGTCAGAACCCCGCTCCTCGAGCGAGACCGACTCCGTGACCGACGACGGGAGGACGGTCCTCGGAGCGGCCGACATCTCCCGGGCGCTGCGTCGCATCGCCCACGAGATCCTCGAGGCCAACAAGGGCGCCGAGGGCCTCGTCCTCCTCGGGATCCCTTCGCGCGGCGTCCCTCTCGCCCGCCGCCTCGCCGCGGTCATTGCCGAGTTCGAGGGCAGCGAGATCCCCGTGGGCAGCCTCGACATCACGATGTACCGCGACGACCTGCGCCGGCAGCCCACGCGGGCGCCGATGCCCACGCAGATCCCGGACTCCGGGGTCGACGGCAAGACGGTCGTTCTCGTCGACGACGTCCTCTACAGCGGCCGCACCGTCCGGGCGGCGCTCGACGCGCTCGCCGACCACGGTCGCCCCGCAGCCGTGCGGCTCGCGGTCCTCGTCGACCGCGGCCACCGCGAGCTGCCGATCCGAGCCGACCACGTCGGCAAGAACCTCCCCACGTCGCAGGCCGAGAAGGTCCGCGTCCGGCTCGCCGACTTCGACGAAGCCGACAGCGTGACGATCACGGGAGGTGCCCGATGACCGTGCAGAACGACACGACCATGCCGCGCCACCTGCTCTCCATGGCCGACCTCGACGCCGGTGCGATCCGCACCGTGCTCGGCACCGCCACGCAGATGCACGACGTCCAGAAGCGCGAGGTCAAGAAGATCCCGACGCTGCGCGGACGCACGATCATCAACCTCTTCTTCGAGGACTCCACCCGCACGCGCAGCTCCTTCGAGATCGCGGGCAAGTGGATGAGCGCCGACACGATCAACATCACCGGCAAGGGCTCGTCGGCCTCCAAGGGCGAGTCGCTGCGCGACACGGTGAGGACGATCGACGCGATGGGGGTCGACGCCCTCGTCATCCGCCACGGCGCATCCGGTGCGTGCCACCAGGTCGCCGGCTGGGTCGACGCCCACGTCATCAACGCCGGCGACGGCACCCACGAGCACCCCACCCAGGCCCTGCTCGACGCCTACACGATGGAGCGGCGCCTCGGCTCGCTCGAGGGCCGCCACGTCGCCATCGTCGGCGACCTCACCCACTCGCGGGTCGTGCGGTCCAACCTCATCTGCCTGCGTCGCCTCGGTGCCCACGTCACGCTCGTCGCGCCGCCCACGCTCATGCCGAGCGGCATCGGCGCCTGGGCCGAGCGCGACGGCTTCGCCCTGAGCCACGACCTCGACGCGGTGCTCCAGGGCCGCGAGGGCAAGGCCGTCGACGCCCTCATGATGCTGCGCGTCCAGAAGGAGCGGATGAGCGGCGGCTACTTCCCGACCGCCCGCGAGTACACCGTCGGCTACGGCCTCACCCGCCCGCGCCTCGCCGCCCTCACCGAGGCCAACCCGGAGATCGTCATCTGCCACCCCGGCCCCATGAACCGCGGACTCGAGATCAGCGCCGACGCCGCGGACGCCGCGCAGAGCCTCGTCCTCGACCAGGTGAGCGCGGGAGTGGCTGTGCGGATGAGCGTGCTCTACCACCTGCTGGCGGGGGCCGACGTCCCCACCGGAGCGGTGGCCGGCGCAGAGGGGGGTGCCGCGTGAGCGACCTCCTCATCACGGGGGCCCGACTCCTCGGGGGCGAGGCCAACGACGTCCTCGTCCGCGAGGGCACGATCAGCGAGGTCGGCCGCGGCCTCGACGTGCCCACCGGGACCGAGACCCTCGACGCCGACGGGCTCGCCCTGCTGCCTGGTCTCGTCGACCTGCACACGCACCTGCGCGAGCCGGGCCGCGAGGACGCCGAGACGATCGCCTCCGGTGCCGCAGCCGCCGCGGCCGGAGGTTTCACCGCCGTCCTCGCCATGGCCAACACGAACCCGGTGACCGACACCGCCGAGGCCGCCGAGCGCGTCCTCGACCTCGGCCGCGACGCCGGGCTCGTCGACGTCCAGCCGGTCGGCGCCGTCACCAAGGGACTCGAGGGCGAGGAGCTCGCCGAGCTCGGTCTCATGCACCGCTCCCGCGCAGCGGTCCGGGTCTTCTCCGACGACGGCCGCTGCGTCGCCGACGCCCGCGTCATGCGCCGGGCGCTCGAGTACGTCCGCGCCTTCGGCGGCGTCGTGAGCCAGCACAGCCAGGACCCCGACCTCGCCGGGCCGAGCGCCTGCTGCCACGAGGGCGAGCTGAGCGGCCGCCTCGGCCTGCCCGGCTGGCCGGCCGTCGCCGAGTCGAGCATCATCGCCCGCGACGCCCAGCTGGCGCGGCACACCGGCAGCCGCGTCCACGTCGCGCACGTGAGCACCGCCGAGGGGGTCGAGGTCGTGCGCTGGGCCAAGGCGCAGGGCATCGGTCTCACCGCCGAGGTCACGCCGCACCACCTGCTCCTCACGCAGGACCTGCTCAGCGGCTACGACCCCACCTTCAAGGTCAACCCGCCGCTGCGCCCGAGCGAGGACGTCGAGGTGCTGCGAGCGGCGCTCGTGGACGGCACCATCGACGCCGTCGCGACCGACCACGCGCCGCACGCCCGCCACGACAAGGAGCACGCCTTCGTCGACGCGGCGTTCGGCATGCTCGGTCTCGAGACGGCCTTCGCGGTCGTCCACGACACGATGGTGCGCGGTGGCCTCATGGACCTCGCCACGCTCGCCGACCGCATGTCGACCGCGCCCGCCCGCATCGCCGGGCTGCGCGACCACGGCGGTGCGATCGAGGCCGGCGCTCCCGCCAACCTCGTCCTCGTCGACACCGAGGCCAACCGGACGGTGGACGCCGCTGCGTCGAGATCGCTGTCCCGCAACAATCCGTGGCACGGCCGCAGCCTCACCGGCGCCGTCCACACCACCATCCTGCGCGGCAGGGTCACCGCATCGCTCGAGGGAACCGCATGAACACGACAACCACCACCCGCGAGCCCGCTGTGCTCGTCCTCGAGGACGGCCGCACGTTCACCGGGCACGCCTACGGCCACCACGGCGAGACGGTCGGTGAGGCGGTCTTCTGCACCGCGATGACCGGCTACCAGGAGACGCTCACCGACCCGAGCTACCACCGCCAGGTCGTCGTCATGACCGCGCCGCACGTCGGCAACACCGGCTGGAACGACGAGGACGACGAGTCCTCGCGCATCTGGGTCTCCGGCTTCGTCGTGCGCGACCCCGCGCTGCGCCCGTCGAGCTGGCGGTCCCGCCGCACCCTCGAGGACGAGCTCGACGCGCAGGGCGTCGTCGGCATCTGCGACATCGACACCCGCGCCCTCACCCGCCACCTGCGTGAGCGCGGCGCCATGCGCGTGGGCATCTTCTCGGGCGACGACGCCCGTATGCCGGCCGAGCAGCTCCTCGAGCGCGTCACGTCCGCGCCCCTCATGGCCGGCTCGGCGCTCGCCCAGGAGGTGAGCACCGACGAGGCCTACGTCGTCGAGGCGGTGGGGGAGAGGCGGTTCACGGTCGCCGCGGTCGACCTCGGCATCAAGTCGATGACCCCGCACCAGATGGCCGAGCGCGGCATCGAGGTCCACGTCTTGCCCGCCACGGCGACGTTCGAGCAGATCCGCTCGATCAAGGGCCTCGACGGGGTCTTCTTCAGCAACGGCCCCGGCGACCCGTCGACGGCCGACCACGAGGTCGGCGTGCTCCGGGAGGTGCTGTCCGAGTCGATCCCGTTCTTCGGGATCTGCTTCGGCAACCAGCTGCTCGGCCGGGCGCTCGGCTTCGGCACCTACAAGCTCAAGTACGGCCACCGCGGCGTCAACCAGCCGGTGATGGACCGCACGACGAGCAAGGTCGAGGTGACCGCCCACAACCACGGGTTCGCCGTCGACGCCCCGCTCGACCGCGACACCGACACCGAGTTCGGCAGCGCCCGCGTCTCGCACGTCTGCCTCAATGACGACGTCGTCGAGGGGCTCGAGGTGCGTTCTGCCACAGGGGAACTCACCGCCTTCTCGGTCCAGTACCACCCGGAGGCGGCAGCGGGACCGCACGACGCGGCATACCTCTTCGACCGTTTCATCACCCTGCTCGAGACGAACCAGAAGGTGAACGCCTGATGCCCAGGAGAGACGACATCACGAGCGTCCTCGTCATCGGGTCCGGCCCGATCGTCATCGGCCAGGCCTGCGAGTTCGACTACTCCGGCACGCAGGCCTGCCGCGTGCTGCGCGAGGAGGGCGTGCGCGTCATCCTCGTCAACTCGAACCCGGCGACGATCATGACCGACCCCGAGTTCGCGGACGCGACCTACATCGAGCCGATCACCCCCGAGGTCGTCGAGAAGATCATCGACAAGGAGCGCCCCGACGCGGTGCTCGCGACCCTCGGCGGCCAGACCGCGCTCAACTGCGCCATCGCGCTGCACGAGGCGGGCGTCCTCGAGAAGTACGGCTGCCCGCTCATCGGCGCCAACGTCGAGGCGATCCAGCTCGGCGAGGACCGCCAGCTCTTCAAGGGCGTCGTCGAGCGCTGCGGCGCCGAGAGCGCCCGCTCGGTCATCGCGCACACGATGGACGAGGTCCTCGCCGCCGCCGACGAGCTCGGCTACCCGATGGTCGTCCGCCCGTCGTTCACCATGGGCGGTCTCGGTTCCGGGTTCGCCCACGACGAGGCCGAGCTGCGCCGCATGGCCGGCGCCGGCCTCCAGGCGAGCCCGACGACCGAGGTGCTCCTCGAGGAGTCGATCCTCGGGTGGAAGGAGTACGAGCTCGAGGTCATGCGCGACCACCGTGACAACGTCGTGGTCGTCTGCTCGATCGAGAACCTCGACCCGATGGGCGTCCACACCGGCGACTCGATCACCGTCGCGCCCGCGCTCACCCTCACCGACCGCGAGTACCAGCGGATGCGCGACATCGGCATCGCGGTCATCCGCGAGGTCGGCGTCGACACCGGCGGCTGCAACATCCAGTTCGCCGTCAACCCCGCAGACGGCCGGATCATCGTCATCGAGATGAACCCGCGCGTCTCCCGCAGCTCGGCGCTGGCGTCGAAGGCGACCGGCTTCCCGATCGCCAAGATCGCCGCGAAGATGGCGATCGGCTACACGCTCGACGAGGTCCCCAACGACATCACCCGCGAGACGCCGGCGAGCTTCGAGCCGAGCCTCGACTACGTCGTCGTCAAGGTGCCCCGCTTCGCCTTCGAGAAGTTCCCGGCCGCCGACGACACCCTCACGACGACGATGAAGTCGGTCGGGGAGGCCATGTCGATCGGTCGCAGCTTCACCGAGGCGATGCAGAAGGCGCTGCGCTCGGTCGAGCGCAAGGGCTCCTCGTTCCACTGGCGCGGCGAGGCTCCGACCCGCGAGGAGGCCCTCGACCTGCTCCGCGTCGCGGCCCGCCCGACCGACGGCCGCATCGTCACCGTGCAGCAGGCCATGCGGGGCGGCGCCACCGTCGAGGAGACGCACGAGGCGACCGGCATCGACCCGTGGTTCCTCGACCAGCTCGAGCTCATCAACGACGTCGCCCGCGAGGTGGGGGAGTCGGCCGAGCTCACCCCGGACCTCCTCCGCCTCGCCAAGCGTCACGGCTTCAGCGACGCCCAGCTCGCCGAGATCCGCCGTATGCCGGAGAGTGTCGTCCGCGGTGTCCGTCACGCCCTCGGCGTGCGCCCGGTCTTCAAGACGGTCGACACCTGCGCGGCCGAGTTCGCGGCCCAGACGCCCTACCACTACAGCTCCTACGACGAGGAGACCGAGGTGACGCCGCGCGAGCGCGAGGCCGTCCTCATCCTCGGGTCGGGGCCGAACCGCATCGGCCAGGGCGTCGAGTTCGACTACTCGTGCGTGCACGCGAGCTTCGCGCTGCGCGACGCCGGCTACGACACGGTCATGGTCAACTGCAACCCCGAGACGGTCTCGACCGACTACGACACCTCGAGCCGGCTCTACTTCGAGCCGCTGACGCTCGAGGACGTGCTCGAGGTCTACCACGCCGAGAAGCAGGCCGGCCCGATCGCGGGCGTCATCGTCCAGCTCGGCGGGCAGACCCCGCTCGGCCTCGCGACCGCCCTCAAGGAGGCGGGCGTGCCCATCGTCGGCACCTCGCCCGAGGCCATCGACCTCGCCGAGGACCGCGGCGCGTTCGGGCGCGTCCTCGCGGAGGCGAAGCTGCCCGCCCCGGCGCACGGGACGGCATACAGCGCGTCGGAGGCACTCGCGGTGGCGCAGCGGATCGGCTACCCCGTCCTCGTGCGCCCGTCCTACGTCCTCGGCGGCCGGGGGATGGAGATCGTCTACGACGACGACACCCTCGTCACCTACGTCGAGCGGGCGACGAACGCCTCGCCCGAGCACCCGGTCCTCGTCGACCGCTTCCTCGACGACGCCATCGAGATCGACGTCGACGTCCTCTACGACGGCACCGAGATGTATCTCGGCGGCGTCATGGAGCACATCGAGGAGGCCGGCATCCACTCCGGCGACTCGGCCTGCGCGCTGCCGCCGGCGACCCTCGGCAACGCCGAGATCGAGCTCGTCCGCGAGTCGGCCCGCAAGCTCGCCGAGGGGATCGGCGTCGTCGGGCTCATGAACGTCCAGTTCGCGCTGGCCCAGGACATCCTCTACGTCCTCGAGGCCAACCCGCGCGCCTCGCGCACGGTGCCGTTCGTCGCCAAGGCGACCGGGGTCGCGCTGGCCAACGCGGCGAGCCGGATCATGCTCGGCGCGACCATCGCCCAGCTCCGAGAGGAGGGCGTCCTGCCCCCGACCGGCGACGGGGGCACGCTGCCGCCGCACGCGCCGATCTCGGTCAAGGAGGCCGTGCTGCCGTTCCACCGGTTCCGCACCGCCGACGGCACGATGGTCGACTCGCTGCTCGGCCCGGAGATGCGCTCGACCGGCGAGGTCATGGGCATCGACTCCACGTTCGGGCGAGCGTTCGGCAAAAGCCAGCTCGCGGCATACGGAGGACTCCCCAACGAGGGCACGGTCTTCGTCTCGGTCGCCAACCGCGACAAGCGCGCGATGCTCTTCCCGGTGAGCCGCCTCGTCGACCTCGGGTTCACGGTCGTCGCGACGTCCGGCACCGCGGACGTGTTGCGCCGCAACGGGATTCCCGCCGAGGTCATCCGCAAGATCACCGAGCGCGCGGGTGACGCGCAGCCGAGCGACGCCCGCACCATCGGCGAGCTCATCCTCGACGGCGAGATCGCCATGGTCATCAACACGCCGACCGGTCAGAGTGCGCGCGCCGACGGCTACGCCATCCGCGCGGCGGCCAACACCGCGGACGTCCCGCTCATCACGACGGTGCAGGAGTTCGCGGCTGCCGTGCAGGCCATCGAGGCGCTGCGTCGTGGCGACCTCACGGTGACCTCGCTCCAGGAGCACGCCCGCTCGCTCGACCTGCTCCAGGTGGCCGGTCGATGAGCGCTGGTCGTCCCGAGGCCGGTGCGCGTCCCGTGGGTGCGTCGCGCCCCGGCATCGGTGTCGTGCAGGTGCGCGGTGAGGTCATCGCGACCCGCCGGGTCGGCGCCTACCACCACCTGACGATCGTCGCGCCCGGCGTCGCCGAGCTCGCACGGCCGGGCCAGTTCGCCGCGCTCGCGGTCGGCGGGCCGACGACCGGCAACCTGCTGCGCCGCTCGTTCTCGATCCACAAGGTGAGCCCGTCCGGCACCTACGGCGGCACCCTCGACCTCGTCATCGCGGCCAAGGGGCCGGGCACCGAGTGGCTCGCCGCCCTGCGCGCGCACGACGCGGTCGACGTCGTGGCGCCCCTGGGCCGTCCCTTCCCGCTGCCCACCGAGCCGGTGGCGACCGTCCTCGTCGGCGGTGGCTACGGCTCGGCGCCGCTCTTCTGGCTCGCCGACGTCCTGCGCGAGCGCGGGTGCACCGTCGAGATGGTGCTCGGCGCGGCGTCCGAGGACCGGCTCTTCGGCGTCGTCGAGGCGCGGCGCGCCGCGGACGGCGTCACGGTGACGACCGACGACGGGTCGGCCGGCCACAAGGGCTGGGTGAGCGACGTGCTCCCCGAGGTCTTCGAGCGCACCGGTGCCGCCGTCGTCTACGCCTGCGGTCCGATGGGGATGCTCCAGTCGGTGACCCGCGTCGCCGGCGAGCACGGGGCGGTCGCGCAGGTCGCCGTCGAGGAGGCGATGGCCTGCGGCGTCGGGGTCTGCATGACCTGCGTCATGCCGGTCCGCGACAAGGAGGGCGTGACGAAGATGGTCCGCTCCTGCGTCGAGGGACCGGTCTTCCGCGGCGACCGCATCCGCTGGGAGGCGTTCCACGACGGGGTGTGCGGCGTGCCCGCCGACGCCGTCGGCGCGCCGAGGGTGGGTGGCCACTGATGACGGTCGACCTCTCCGTGACGCTCTCGGGCCGCACCCTGCCCAACCCGGTGATGACGGCGTCGGGCTGCGCCGCCAACGGCCGCGAGCTGCACCGGTTCTTCGACGTCTCGCAGCTCGGGGCGTTCGTCACCAAGACGGTGATGATGGACCCGCGCTCGGGCCGCGGCACCCCCCGCATGGCCGAGACGGCGTCGGGCATGCTCAACTCGATCGGCCTCCAGGGGCCCGGCATCCACGCCTTCGTCGAGCAGGACCTGCCGTGGCTCAAGTCGGTCGGTGCCCGCGTGCTCGTCTCGATCGCGGGCAACACGGCCGGCGAGTTCGCCGACGTGGCGAAGGTCCTCGCCGACAGCGACGCCTTCGACTGCGTCGTCGGGGTCGAGGTCAACATCTCGTGCCCCAACGTCGCCAACCGCGGTCTCGTCTTCGCCTGCGACCCGCTGTCGTCGGCCAAGGTCGTCGCGCTCGTGCGCGAGCAGCTCCCGCGCGACGTCCCGATGTTCGCCAAGCTCACCCCAGACGTCACCGACATCGTCACGATCGCCGACGCCGCGGTGAAGGCCGGCGCGAGTGGCCTCACGATGATCAACACCCTCCTCGGCATGGTCATCGACACCGACCGGCTCCGCCCCCACCTCGGCGGCATCACCGGCGGCCTCTCCGGCCCGTCGATCCGCCCCGTGGCCGTCCGGGCCCTCTGGCAGGTCACGGCCGCGATGCGAGACGGCCGCTTCCAGACGGTGCCGCTCATCGGCGTGGGCGGAGTGCGCTCGGGCCGCGACGCGCTCGAGCTCATCGCCGCCGGCGCCTCCGCCGTCCAGGTGGGCACCGCGACGTTCAACGACCCGACCGCACCCCAGCGCGTCCTCACCGAGCTCGAGGCCCTCGCCGAGTCCCACGGCGTCGCTCGTCTCACCGAGCTCGTCGGGGTCGCGCACGACAGGATGGTGATCCCGTGACCACGGCCCCCACGTTCGGGCAGCGGCTGCGCGAGGCGACCGGACGTCTCGGCCCGCTCTGCGCCGGCATCGACCCCCACCGCGCACTCGTCGAGTCGTGGGGGCTCGCCTACGACCTCGACGGCCTGCGGGCGTTCACCCGGGCGTGCGTCGAGGCCTTCGCCGGCCACGTCGCCGTCGTCAAGCCGCAGTCGGCGTTCTTCGAGGTCTTCGGCTCCGCCGGGGTCGGCGTCCTCGAGGAGGCGGTCCGCGACCTCCGGGGGGCGGGCACCCTCGTCCTCGTCGACGCCAAGCGCGGCGACATCGGCACGACGATGGACGCCTACGCCGAGGCCTTCCTCGGCAAGGATGCGGTCGACGCCCCCGACGCGGTGACCGTGAGCCCCTACCTCGGCTACGGCTCACTCCGCCCGGCAATCGACCTCGCCGAGCAGACCGGGCGCGGCGTCTTCGTGCTCGCGCTCACCTCGAACCCCGAGGGTCCCGAGGTCCAGCACGCGGTGCGTGACGGCCGGTCGGTGGCCGGCACCGTCGTCGCGGGCGCGACGGCCGACAACGCCGCTGCGGCGGCGCGGGGCGAACTCGGCCACGTCGGCCTCGTCGTCGGTGCGACAGTCGGCTCTGCGGTCCAGGACCTGCAGCTCGACCTCGCCGCCGTGAGCGGCCCGCTGCTCGCGCCGGGCGTCGGCGCCCAGGGTGGCACGGCCGAGGACCTCAGGCGGGTCTTCGGTGACGCCCTGCCCAACGTGCTGCCCGCGAGCAGCCGGGAGGTGCTCGGCGCCGGGCCCGACGTCGCCGCCCTGCGCGACCGGGCGGCCCGCACGAGCGAGGCCATGGGAGCACTGCTCACCTGACGGCGACCCGGCCGATGTGCCGGACCCACGCTGACCTGTGCGATTACCGGTCAGATGCCGATGGGGGGAGCATGGTTAAATCGCCCGAAGGCGTTGAGAAGCAGCGTCGTCACACCCCTTGGAGGATCCCCGCCATGGCACTCCCGCCGCTGACACAGGAGCAACGTTCTGCCGCGCTGGAGAAGGCCGCTCAGGCACGGCGTGAGCGGGCATCGGTCAAGAACCGGCTCAAGTACGCACAGGGTGACCTCGGTGAGGTCATCACCGAAGGGAAGACGAACGACGTGATCGGCAAGATGCGGGTCTCCGCGCTCCTCGAGTCGATGCCCGGCGTGGGCCGGGTGAAGGCGAAGGCGCTCATGGAGGAGATCGGCATCAGCGAGAGCCGTCGCGTGCGAGGTCTCGGCCAGAACCAGATCTCGGCACTCCTGACGCACTTCGGCAAGGCGTGAGCCCGGCCTCACGCCTCACCGTGCTCGCGGGACCGACCGCGGTCGGCAAGGGCACCGTCGCGGCCTGGGTCCGCGAGCACCACCCCGACGTCTGGCTGTCGGTGTCGGCGACGACCCGCAAGCCGCGCCCGACCGAGGTCGACGGCGTGCACTACCACTTCGTGTCCAACGAGGAGTTCGGCCGCATGGTCGACCACGGCGAGCTCCTCGAGTTCGCGACCGTCCACGGCCGTGCCCAGTACGGCACGCCCCGCGGCCCGGTCGAGGCCGCGCTCGCCGAGGGGCGGCCGGCGCTGCTCGAGATCGACCTCCAGGGCGCGCGCCAGGTGCGCGAGACCATGCCCGACGCGCTCTTCGTCTTCCTCGCCCCGCCGAGCTGGGACGAGCTCGTCCGCCGGCTCGTCGGCCGCGGCACCGAGAGCGCCGAGGAGCGCGAGGTCCGGCTCACCACCGCCAAGGCGGAGCTGGCGGCCGCCGAGGAGTTCGACGTCACCATCGTCAACGACGACGTTCGGCGGGCCGCCGACGAACTCGTATCATTGATGCGCACCCCCACCTGAAACGAAACGAGACTGATTCCGTGTCCGGCACCAAGGCCAACCCCATCGGCATCACCAACCCGCCGATCGACGAGCTGCTCCAGCACGCCGACTCCAAGTACTCCCTCGTCCTCTACTCGGCCAAGCGCGCGCGCCAGATCAACGCCTACTACGCACAGCTCCAGGAGGGCCTCCTCGAGTACGTCGGCCCGCTCGTCGACTCCGAGGTCCACGACAAGCCGCTGAGCATCGCCCTGCGCGAGATCAACAGCAACATGCTCACCTCAGAGAAGATCGAGGACTGAGCTCCCCGTGCGCGTCGTCCTCGGTGTGGCGGGCGGCATCGCGGCATACAAGGCCTGTTCGCTCCTGAGGCTGCTCTCCGAGGCGGGGCACGACGTCACCGTCGTCCCGACCGCGGCGGCGCTGAGGTTCGTCGGTGCCCCGACGTGGGCCGCCCTGTCGGGCAAGCCCGTGAGCACCGACGTCTGGACCGACGTCCACGAGGTGCCGCACGTGCGCCTGGGGCAGGAGGCCGACCTCGTCGTCGTCGCCCCTGCGACCGCGGACCTGCTCGCGAAGGCCGCCACCGGACAGGCCGACGACCTGCTCACCAACGTGCTCCTCACCGCGCGCTGCCCGGTCGTCCTCGCGCCGGCGATGCACACCGAGATGTGGGACCACCCGGCGACGCAGGCCAACGTCAGCACGCTCACCGAGCGCGGCGTCCACGTCGTCCCTCCCGCGAGCGGGCGCCTCACCGGCAAGGACACCGGTCCCGGCCGCCTTCCCGAGCCCGAGGACCTGTATGCCGTGTGCGAGCGTGAGCTCGCCCGCTCCCGTCACCAGCCCTCCTCCGCCGAGGTTGCCGGGCTGCGCGGACCGTCGACCGACCCCGCCGCGGGCGTCGCCTCCACCGGCGAGGCGTCCGCGGGCCTCACTGCGTCGGCGGGCCCGACTGCGTCTGCGGATCCGGCGACTGGAGCCGCCACGTCCGCAGAGGCTGCAGCGCGTCGTGGGGACCTCGCCGGGCGACGGGTCGTCGTCACCTCCGGCGGCACGCGCGAGCCGCTCGACCCCGTGAGGTTCCTCGGCAACCGCAGCTCGGGCAAGCAGGGCCGGGCCCTCGCGGCCGCGGCCGCGGCCCGTGGCGCGCAGGTCACCCTCGTCACGTCGGCGCCGTCCGACCTCGCGGGGGTCGAGGTCGTCGCCATCGAGACCGCCCTCCAGCTGCGCGACGCCGTCGTGGCCGCCACCGCCGGCGCCGACGCGGTCGTCATGGCCGCGGCCGTCGCGGACTTCCGGCCCGCGGACTACGCACCGACGAAGATCAAGAAGTCGCACGGCACCGCCGATGACGGGTCCGCGGACGAGTCGGCCCCGACGATCACGCTCGTGCGCAACCCCGACATCCTCGCCGAGCTCGTCACGAGCCGGGGGAGTGCGACGAGCCCCGTCATCGTCGGGTTCGCGGCCGAGACCGGCGACGACACCGGCTCCGTGCTCGACCACGGCCGGGCCAAGCTCGAGCGCAAGGGGTGCGACGTCCTCGTCGTTAACGAGGTCGGCGTCGACAAGACGTTCGGCGCCGACGACAACACGGTGACAATCCTGCGCCGGGGGAGCGACGAGACCGTCGAGGTCGGGCCCGCGAGCAAGGCAGCGGTCGCCGACGCCGTCTGGGACGTCGTCACCGAGCTGATCTGACCCCGGCCCGGACCCCCGTGGGCCCGGCTTCTGAGACCGACCTGTTGCGGGTGGATCCTGCGTGAACGGGCACACCGTGGGCGTCCGGACAGACGTCGACCCCGGGACGAGGCGTCCCGGGGTCGAGGTCCGACGGCGGTGCTCCGGTGGTGCAGCGCGAAGGCGGCGACTACTTCTTCTTGCGGCCGCCCTTGCCGCCCTTGGCGTCCGTGGCTCCGGCCAGCTCGGCCTCGCGCTCGGCCTCAACGTCGTCCGCGGCCTTGCCCTCCCCGGTCCCGTGGTCGGCGGCGTCCGACGGCTCGTCGACGGACTCGGCGGTGACGTCGGCATCGGCGCTGACGTCGGCGTCGGCGGTGACGTCGGCGTCGGCGGGCTCGGCGGTGACGTCGGCGTCGGCGGTCGCGTCGGGGGCGTCCGTCTCCGCGGCCGCCCCGGCCGCGGGCTCGTCGGTGGCCTGGTCGCCGAAGCCGGCCTGGCCCAGCGCCGACGCCCCACCGAGGGTGGCGAGCATGTTGCGGACGTTGCTCAGCTGAGCGGTGATGCTGTCGCGGCGGGCGGTGGCGGCGGCGAGCTCGCGCTCGGAGTCGCGCTTGATCCGGTCGGCCTGCTCCTTGGCCGTCGTCACCATCGCCGACGCCTCGGCCTTGGCCTGGTCGAGGATCGACACGGCCTCCGCCGCGTGCGCGGCACGCTGCTCCTCGCCCTCACGGGTGAGCAGGTCGGCCTGCTCCTGCAGCTCCTGCAGGCGCAGCTCGTGGGCGCTCTCGGCCGTCATGAACTCCTGCGCCGCGCGACCGCGCCGCTCCTGCAGGGTGCTCTCGAAGTCCGCGGCAGCAGCGGCGGCACGGGCCCGCTGGCTCTCGAAGTAGGCCTCGGCCTCCTCGCGACGGGCCGAGGCCTCGCGCCCCGCGTCGTCGAGCAGCATGGCGGACTCCTGCTTCGCCTTGGCGACGATCTCGGACGCCTCGACGTCGGCGCGCTGGCGAACCTCCTCGGCGTAGCGGTCGGCCTCGGTGCGGACCGACGTGGCCGACTCCTCGACCAGGCGACGGTGCTCCTCGGCGTCCGCGGTGGCGGACGAGCGGATCGAGGCGGCCTCCTCGTCGGCGAGCGTGAGCATCGAACCGATGCGCTCACCGAGGTGGGCGAAGGAGGGGGAGGAGGGCTGGACCTCGCGGGCCTCGAGGTCGGCGACGACGGCCTTCTGCTTGGCCAGCTCCTTGGCGAGCTCGGCGTTCTCCTGGGTGAGCTTGGTGAGCTCGACGGTGAGGCCGGCCACCTCCTGGCGAGCCGACTCGGCCGTCTGCTCGACGGAGGCGAGGTGACGGTCGACCGCGGCTGGGTCGTAGCCGCGGAAGATCGTCGGGAAGGCGGGCGTGTTCATGACTGCTCCTGGTGCGGGGTGGGGGGCGGGGAGGACGGGTTCGGCTCGCCGACCGCGAGCGCGTCGATGACGCCGCTGAGGTCGGCCAGCTGGGCGGTGATCGCGTCGCGGCGGGCCGCGAGGGCGGTGACCTCGTCGCGGGCCCGGGCCACGCTGGCCTCGGCCTCGGCGCGGATGGCGTCGGAGCGGGACTGCGCCTCGCTCGTGATCCGGAGGATCTCGGCGCGGGCGGCGCGGTGCTGCTCGTGGGCCTCACGCTGGAACCGCTCGACGTCGTCGGCGGCGCTGCGCCGGACGAGCTGCGCGCCGCGCTCGGCCTCGGCCAGCCGTCGCTCGGCCCGGGCCTCGGCCTGCTCGACCCGCTCGCTCGCCGCGCGCGTGATGCGCTCAGCCTCGCGGCGCGCGTCCTCGAGGGTGCGGGCGGCATCAGCGCGGGCCGCCTCGAGCACCGTCGTGGCCTGGGCCCGCAGGTGCGTCGACTCGGCCTCGGCCTCCGAGGTGAGGTCGGCGGCCCGCGCGGCCGCGCTCGCCGCGAGCGCGGTGATGCGCTCGCGCTGTGCCCGCGCGCGGTCGGACAGCGACTGGTGGTGCTCGCGGCGCTGGGCCATCGTCTCGCGCTCGGACGTGCCGACGATGTCACGCACGGTGGCCTGGGCCCAGGCGAGGTGCGCCTCGGCCGAGCGGATGAGCTCGTCGGCCTCCGCGCGTGACCGGTCGAGGTGCTCGGCGGCCTCGGTGCGTGCCGCGGCGAGCAGAGCCTCCCGCTCCTGCTCCGCGACGGACGCGTGGTGCTCGGTCTGGGAGCGCGAGGCCTCGGCGGCGAGCTCCGCCTCGCGACGGTGGCGGACGGCATACGCGTCCGCCTCGGACCGGAGCCGCGAGGCGTCCTCCTCCGCGCGCGAGCGCAGCCCCGTGATCTCGCTCTCGTGCGCCGCGCGCTCGGCCGACCACTGCTCACGGGCGGTGGCGATCTCGTGGGAGGCGGCGTCGAGCCGCTCGCGCGCGATGCGCTCGGCGTCGGCGACGAGCGATGCGGCACGCTGGTCGGCTTGGGCGAGCCGCTCCTCGGCGTCCTCCTCGGCGATCGACAGCGCCTCGTCGGCCGCCTTTGACGACCTCGTGCGCACGAGCGAGGCCTGGTCGGCGGCGTCGGCCAGCAGCGCGCCGGCCTCCTCGCGGGCCGCCTCGATGACGGCCGCAGCCTCGGCTCGGGCGCGGTCGAGCGTCGCGGTGACACCCTCGAGCTCGCTCAGGGTGTCGGCCGTGCGCGCGCGCACCTGGGCCGCGTCCCGGCGGGCCTCGGCCACCTCACGCAGCGACTCGGCGCGGACCTCCTCCGCCAGGCGCTGCGCTCGCGCCAGGAGGTCGAGGGGGTCGTTCACGCGGCACATCATGCCGCACTCCGACGGGGCTCGCCCGTGGCGTGTGGCGGGGACGACCACCCGGCGGCGCCCAGGTCGTGGGCGAGGTGCTTGCAGTGGAACGGCGAGGGGTTAGATTTGACCCTCGGTGCCGTTCGGCACGCAATCCTGACCCCGCACGAAAGAGAGCCCCGGGTGGCTGCACGCCTGTTCACGTCCGAGTCCGTCACCGAAGGGCACCCCGACAAGATCTGTGACCAGATCTCCGACTCGATCCTCGACGCGATGCTCCAGCAGGACCCCCGCGCCCGCGTCGCGGTGGAGACGATGGTCACGACCGGGCTCGTGCACGTCGCCGGCGAGGTGACGACCGAGGCCTACGTCGAGATCCCCAAGATCGTGCGTGACACCGTCCTCGGCATCGGCTACGACAGCTCGACAAAGGGCTTCGACGGCGCGTCCTGCGGCGTCGAGGTCTCCATCGGCCAGCAGAGCCCCGACATCGCGCAGGGCGTCGACACGGCCTACGAGAGCCGCACCGGTGGCGTCGACCCGCTCGACAAGCAGGGCGCCGGCGACCAGGGCCTCATGTTCGGCTACGCCTGCGACGACACCGCCGAGCTCATGCCACTGCCGATCTTCCTCGCGCACCGCCTCTCCGAGCGGCTCACGGCCGTCCGCAAGTCCGAGGAGCTCGCCTACCTGCGGCCCGACGGCAAGACCCAGGTGACGATCGGCTACGAGGGTGACAAGGCCGTCAGGCTCGACACCGTCGTCCTCTCGACCCAGCACGCCGACGGCATCTCGCTCGAGGGCCTGCTCAGCCCCGACATCGAGAAGCACGTCATCGCCCCGGTCCTCGAGGAGCTCGCCGAGACCGGCACCGACCTCGACACGAGCGACTACCGCTCGCTCATCAACCCGACCGGCACGTTCGTCATCGGTGGCCCGATGGGTGACGCCGGCCTCACCGGCCGCAAGATCATCGTCGACACCTACGGCGGCATGGCCCGCCACGGTGGTGGGGCCTTCTCGGGCAAGGACCCGTCGAAGGTCGACCGCTCCGCCGCCTACGCCACCCGCTGGGTCGCCAAGAACGTCGTCGCCGCGGGTCTCGCCCGCCGCTGCGAGGTCCAGGTCGCCTACGCCATCGGCAAGGCCCAGCCCGTCGGCATCTACGTCGAGACGTTCGGCACCGAGACGGTCCCGGCCGACAAGATCCAGGACGCGATCCTCTCCGTCTTCGACCTGCGCCCGGCCGCGATCCTCGACGCGCTCGACCTGCTCCGCCCGATCTACAAGCCGACGGCCGCCTACGGCCACTTCGGCCGCACGACCGCGGACGGCGTCGACAGCCCGTTCACGTGGGAGCGCACCGACCGCGTGGAGGACCTCCAGCGCGCGGCCAAGGGCTGAGCCTGGCGACCGACACGACGGGCCCGCTCCTCCTCGCCCACGACGACGAGGGGAGCGGGCCCGCCGTCGTCCTGCTCCACGCCGGGGTCGCCGACCGCCGCATGTGGGCGCCCGTCGCGGCGTCGCTCGCGACCGACCACCGCGTCGTCGCCCCGGACCTGCGCGGGTTCGGTGAGATGCCGCTGCCCGGCGAGGCCTACGCCGACGCCGACGACGTCGTCCACCTCCTCGACACGCTCGGCATCGAGCGGGCCGCCGTCGTCGGCGCGTCGTTCGGCGGACGGGTGGCCCTCGAGCTGGCCACCCGCCACCCCGGCCGCGTGACCTCTCTCGTCCTGCTCTGCGCGGCCCACCGCGGGCTCGACGTCACCGACCCCGTCCTCCTCACGTTCGGTGAGCGCGAGGACGCCCTGCTCGAAGCCGGCGACGTCGAGGGAGCCACCGCGCTCAACGTCGAGACGTGGGCCGGGCCGGACGCGACCTCGCAGGCCCGCGACGAGGTGGCCGCGATGCAGCGACGCGCCTTCGAGGTCCAGCTCGCCGCCGACGAGCTCGACCCGCCGCCGCAGCCCGAGCGGGTCGAGGTCGACCCCGCCGAGGTCTCGGTGCCGACGCTCGTCGTCTCCGGCGCGCACGACGTCCAGCACTTCCGCGACCTCGCGGCGCTGCTGGCCCGGGAGATCCCCGGAGCCGAGCTCGTCGAGCTCGGCTGGGCGGGGCACCTGCCCGCTCTCGAGCGCCCGGACGACACGGCGGCGCTGCTCCGGAGCCGGCTCGGCGGCTGACCTGTCCGGGCGGTCGTCTAGTTTCGGGGCATGACCGGGCCGGGTGAGGGGGAGCAGCTGGAGCTCATCGAGCCGTCCGCCCGGTCGCGGCCCAAGCCGGTCTCCGGGGGCGAGCCGCTCGCCGATGTCGACCCGGTCGCGTCGGTCCTCGTCGACACCGGCCTCGCCCACCTCGACCGCCGGTTCGAGTACCTCGTCCCCGCGGCGATGTCCGACGGCGTCGCACCCGGCGTGCGGGTCAAGGTGCGCTTCGCCGGGCAGGACCTCGACGGCTTCGTCGTCTCGCGCACCGCCGACGCCGAGCACGAGGGGCGGCTCGCGGTCATCCGCCGTCTGGTCTCACCCGAGCCGGTCCTCACCCCGTCGGTCCTCGAGGCGGCACGCGCCGTCGCCCGGCGGCAGGGCGGCGTCGTCGGCGACGTCCTCCGCCTCGCCGTCCCGCCCCGCCACGCCGCCGCCGAGAAGGCGCTCGCCACCGAGGCACCCGAGGCCGAACCGCCCGCGGCCGCCGAGTCGCCCGCCTGGAGCCGGTATGCCGGCGGCCCGGCCTTCCTGGCGCACCTCACCTCGGGCGGGTCCCCGGCCACCTCGCTCCTGGCCGCCCCGACGGTCGAGCCCGACGAGGACTGGCCGCGGCTGCTCGCCGACGCGGCGGCTGCCGCCCTCGCCGGCGGCCGCGGCAGCATCCTCGTCGTCCCCGACGGACGTGACGTCGCGCGCATCGAGGAGGCACTGACCCGCCGGGTCGGCAAGGGCCACCACGTCCGGCTCACGGCAGACCAGGGGCCGCAGGCGCGCTACACGGCATACCTCAAGGTCCTGCGCGGCCACGTGCGGATCGTCGTCGGCACGCGTGCGGCGACGTTCGCGCCGGTGCACGACCTCGGGCTCGTCGCGTGGTGGGACGACGGTGACGACCTGCACGAGGAGCCGCGCGCGCCCTATCCCCACGTCCGCGAGGTGGCCCGGATCCGTGCCGGCATCGAGGGCGCGGCGCTGCTCGGCGCGGGGTTCACGCGGACCGCCGCGCTCGCCCAGTGGTGCGCCGACCGGGTCCTCGCCCCGCTCGAGGCCGACCGCTCGCTCCTGCGCCGGGTCGTGGCCCGGGTGCGCGTCGCCGGTGAGGGCGCCGACCTCGCCCGCGACCCCGCGGCAGCGCGGGCCCACCTGCCGTCGGCGGCCTGGCAGGCGGCCAAGGACGCGCTGGCGAAGGGGCCGGTGCTCGTGCAGGTGCCGCGGCGCGGCTACCTGCCGACGCTGTCGTGCCAGGACTGTCGGCGCCCGGCTCGCTGCCGGACCTGCGCCGGACCGCTCGGCCTGCGTGGGCCCGGGCAGCCACCGACCTGCCGCTGGTGCGGTGCCGTGGAGACGAGGTTCGAGTGCCCGAACTGCGGGTCGCCCCGCCTGCGGTCCTCGGTCGTCGGTGCGCGGCGCACCGCGGAGGAGCTCGGGCGCGCCTTCCCCGGTGTCCCCGTCGCGACGTCGGGCGCCGGCAACGTCGTCGACCACGTCGACGCCCGGCCACGGCTCGTCATCTCGACGCCGGGCGCAGAACCGGTGGCCGAGGGTGGCTACGCCGCCTGCCTCCTGCTCGACGCCTGGGCGCTGCTCGACCGCCCGTCGATGGACGCGGGGGAGGAGGCGCTGCGCCGGTGGATGGGTGCGGTCGGCCTCACCCGGGGTGCCGCGGACGGCGGGCTCGTCGTCCTCGCCGGGGCGCCGTCGCACGCCACCGTGCCCGCCGTCGAGGCGCTCGTGCGCTGGGACCCGGGCTGGTTCGCCGACCGCGAGCTCGACGAGCGCGGCCAGCTCTCGCTGCCGCCGACGTCCCGCGTCGCCACGCTCACCGGACCCCGGTCGGCCCTGCGCGCCGCCGTCGACGAGATGCGGTTGGGCGACGCGGTCCGGGTGCTCGGGCCGCTGCCCGTCGAGGGCGAGACCGAGCGGCTCGTGCTCACCTCGTCCCTGGAGGACGGGGCCGAGCTCGCCGCAGAGGTCGCCGCCATGCGGGCCCGGCGGTCGGCGCGCAAGGACACCGCGCCGCTCCTCGCGCGGCTCGACCCGCGCGACCCGGCCGGCTGACGGCTCCGGCACACCACGACACGGTCCATCTGGTGCCGGAGCACATGGCCGATGTGTCGCCGGGGCGCGTACGGTCCGGGCATGGGTGACATCGTCGACGCCGGTGGGGTTCGTCAGCACGTCCGGACGTGGGGTCCGGAGGACGGCGTGCCCGTCCTCCTGCTCCACGGCAACTGCTCCTCGGGCGGCTACTGGGAGCCGTTCGTGCGCGACCACCTCGGCGCCGACGGGCCGTGGCGGGTCGTCGCCCCCGACCTGCGCGGGTTCGGCGGGAGCGAGCCGGCCCCGGTCGACGCCACCCGGGGCCTGCGCGACTTCGCCGACGACGTCGCCGCGCTCGTCGAGGCGGTCTTCGCCCCCCGCGCCCGACCCGTCGTCGTCGGCCACTCGATGGGCTGCGGAGTGGCGATGCAGTATGCCGTCGACCACCCCGAGCGGGTCGGCGGGCTGCTCCTCACCGCTCCGCTCTCGCCCTACGGCTTCGGGGGAACCCGCGACCTCGACGGCACCCCGACGACGGACGACTTCGCCGGCACCGGCGGCGGCACCGTCAACTCCGACTTCGTGGCCCGCATCGACGCCGGCGACCGCAGCGGCGACGAGCCGACGAGCCCCCGCAACGTCATGCGGACGGCATACGTCGCCGACCCGGAGGTCTTCGGCGACGACGAGGACGCCCTCCTCGACACGGTGCTGACGACGGCGACCGGCGACGACCACTACCCCGGGGACTCGCTCCCGAGCGAGAGCTGGCCGATGGTCGGGCCCGGGACGCGGGGGGTCGCCAACGCGATGAGCCCGCGCTGGTTCCGGGTGGCCGAGGCGCTCGTCGACCTCGACCCCAAGCCGCCGGTCGAGTGGGTGTGGGGCAGTGCCGACGCGATCGTCAGCGACACCTCGCTCTTCGACATGGCCCACCTCGGCCAGCTCGGCGTCGTGCCCGGCTGGCCCGGGCTCGAGGCCTGTCCGCCGCAGCCCATGGTGGGCCAGACCCGGGCGGTGCTCGAGCGCTATGCCGCGGCCGGTGGGACGTTCACCGAGACCCGGCTGGAGGGGTGCGGGCACTCGCCGCACCTCGAACGCCCCGCGGAGGTTCGCGCCGCGCTCGAGCGGCTCACGGCCGGCGGGGAGGGCTGACCAGCCGCCGGCACCGGCTTCGTAGACTGACCCGCGTGACGAGCGAGCGCTGGCAGACCCGATGAGGCTGGTCTTCGCGGGCACCCCCGAGACCGCGGTGCCCGCCCTCCGGGCGCTCCTGGCCTCCGACCACGAGGTCGTCGCGGTCGTCACCCGTCCGGACGCGCGCCAGGGTCGTGGGCGCTCCCTGCACCCCTCGCCGGTCAAGGCGGTGGCGCTCGAGCACGGGCTCGAGGTGCTCACGCCGACGTCGCCGAAGGACCCCGACTTCCAGGCCCGGCTGCGCGAGATCGCACCCGATGCCTGTCCTGTTGTCGCCTACGGCGCGCTCCTGCCCCGCGACGTCCTCGGCCTCCCGACGCACGGCTGGGTCAACCTCCACTTCTCGGTGCTGCCCGCCTGGCGCGGGGCGGCCCCGGTGCAGCGCGCGATCATGGCCGGCGACGAGGCGACCGGCGCGACGACGTTCGTCATCGAGGAGGGCCTCGACACCGGCCCGGTCCTCGGCGTCATGACCGAGACGATCCGCCCCGACGACACCTCGGGCACCCTGCTCGACCGCCTCGCGCACGCCGGCGCCGGGCTGCTCGTCGCGACGATGGACGGGCTCGCCTCCGGAGACCTCGTGCCCGTGCCGCAGCCCGCCGAGGGCGTCTCGCACGCCGCCAAGCTCACGACCGCCGATGCACAGGTCAGGTGGACGACGCCCGCGTATGCCGTCCACCGTCACGTCCGCGGGTGCACTCCCGCGCCCGGGGCCTGGACGACCTTCCGGGGCGAGCGCCTCGGGATCGGTCCGGTCACGCTGGCCGACGCCTCCGTCGCCGCCAACGCGGACGGGGGCGCGCTCGCGCCGGGGGAGATCCTCGCCACGAAGCGCGCCGTCCACGTCGGCACCGCCGCCGGCGCGGTGACGCTCGGGGAAGTACGCCCGCAGGGCAAGAAGCCGATGGCCGCCGCCGACTGGGCCCGCGGGGTGCGGATCGACGCGGACGAGGCGTTCGCCGGCGCCACTACGCTGTCCTGATGCCCGCACCGGACCAGCGCCCCCAGCCCCGCCGTCCCTCTGGCGGCGGACGCCCGCACGGGCAGCGCTCGCGCCAGCGGCCGAGCGACCGGGCCAAGCACGCCGAGCCAGCGCGGTTCGCGGCCTACACGCTGCTGCGGGCCGTCGCCGAGGGCGCCTACGCCAACCTCGAGCTGCCGTCGATCCTCCGCCGTCACCGGCTCGACACCCGCGACGCCGCCTTCGCGACCGAGCTGACCTTCGGGACGCTGCGCATGCAGGGGTTCTACGACGCCGTCATCGAGCGCGCGGCCGACCGGCCGACCACGAAGATCGACGCGGGAGTCCTCGACGTCCTGCGGCTCGGCGCCCACCAGCTGCTCGGGATGCGCGTGCCGCCGCACGCCGCCGCCGACCAGACCGTCGGCCTCGCACGCACCGTGAGCGGCGCCGGTGCCAGTGGCTTCGTCAACGCGGTGATGCGTCGCGTGAGCGAGCGGACGCGTGAGGAGTGGGTCGCCGAGGTCGTCCCCGAGGGTGGGGCGACCGCGGCCCTGGCCGTCGAGTACTCCCACCCCGAGTGGGTCGTCAGCGCCCTGCGAGGAGCCCTCCTCGGTCACGGCCGCGCCACCGCCGAGACGGTCGACGCCGAGCTGCGGGCGCTCCTGGAGAGCGACAACACCCCCGCGAAGGTGAGCCTCGTCGCCCGGCCCGGGCTCGCCACCGTGCAGGAGCTGGTCGACGCCGGGGCCACGGCGAGCGAGACGTCGCCGCACGGTGCCGTCCTCGGCTCGGGCGACCCCGGGGGCATCGCCGCGGTCCGCGAGCGCCGCGCCGCGGTGCAGGACGAGGGCTCCCAGCTGCTGGCCGTCGCCGTCGCGACCGCGCCCGTCGCGGCGGACGTGCCGGCCCGGTGGCTCGACCTCTGCGCGGGCCCGGGCGGCAAGAGCGGCGTCCTCGGCGCGCTCGCCCTCCAGGCCGGCGCCGACCTCGTCGCCGTCGAGGTGAGCGAGCACCGTGCCGAGCTCGTGCGGTCCACCCTCGGGCCGGTGACGACCCTGGCGAAGGAGACGGGCCAAAAGGTCGAGGTGCGCACCGCGGACGGGCGCGAGATCGGCGAGGCCGAGCCGACGGCATACGGGCGGGTCCTCGTCGACGCGCCGTGCACCGGGCTCGGCGCGCTGCGTCGGCGCCCGGAGGCCCGGTGGCGGCGCCAGCCCGGCGACCTCGCCCAGCTCGGGCCGCTCCAGCGCGACCTGCTGCGCAGCGCCCTCGACGCCGTCGCCCCCGGTGGGGTCGTCGGCTACGCGACGTGCAGCCCGCACCCTGCCGAGACGACCTTCGTCGTGCGCGACGTGCTCAGGAAGCGCGACGACATCGAGGTCCTCGACGCGCGCGAGCTCTTCCGCGACGCCTCGGGCGAGGTGCTGCACGACCTCGGCGACGGGCCGGAGGTGCAGCTCTGGCCGCACGTGCACGGCACCGACGCGATGTTCCTCGCGCTGCTGCGCAAGAAGGCCTGAGCGCGTCGGGTGCGGGCGCACCCCGTCGATAGGGTGAGCGCCGTGCAGATCTCACCGTCGATCCTCTCCGCCGACTTCGCCAACCTCCAGTCCGAGCTCGACGCGATCTCGAACGCGGACTGGGCGCACGTCGACGTCATGGACAACCACTTCGTCCCCAACCTCACGCTGGGGCTGCCGATTGTCGAGGCGCTGCTCAAGGTGTCGCCGATCCCGCTCGACTGCCACCTCATGATCGAGGACCCCGACCGGTGGGCACCGGGCTACGCCGAGGCGGGGGCGCAGTCGGTGACCTTCCACGTCGAGGCGGCGAAGGACCCGCGCACGCTCGCCCGCGCCCTCCGCTCGGCCGGGGCGCGCGCCGGCATGGCGATCAAGCCGGGCACGCAGTGGGCGCCCTACGAGGACCTGCTGCCCGAGCTCGACATGGTGCTCGTCATGACCGTGGAGCCCGGCTTCGGCGGCCAGTCGTTCATGGCCGACCAGATGCCCAAGGTGGCGCAGGTCCGAGAGGCGGTGCGGCGCCACGGCGGCGAGATCTGGGTGCAGGTGGACGGCGGCGTCTCGGCCACGACCATCGAGCAGTGTGCCGAGGCGGGCGCCGACGTCTTCGTCGCCGGGTCGGCGGTCTACGGCGCCGAGTCGGCGGCCGCGGCGGTCGACGAGCTCCGTGCCCTCGCCGAGTCGCACGGGCACCGGTCGTGACCGAGGAACCGTTCGGCTCGCTGGCCCCGGGCGAGGTCGTGCGCGGTCGCGACGTCGTGGGGGAGGAGCTCAACGGCCTCACGTGGGAGGGTGCCTCGCTCGTCGGGTGCACCTTCGAGGAGTGCACCTTCACGAGCTGCAACCTGTCGATGACGAAGCTCACCGACACGAGGTTCGTCGACTGCACCTTCGTCGGCTGCAAGATGCTCGCGGTCAACTGGACGGCCACCGGCGCCGGCTCGATGCTCGCCCAGCCGCTGCGGTTCGAGCGGTGCCGGCTCGACGGGGCGACGTTCGTCGGGCTCGACCTCACCGGGTTCGTCTTCCGCGACTGCCAGCTCACCGATGTGGACCTCACCGAGGCCGACCTGCACCGCGCCGACCTCGGCGGGAGCGACCTGTCGGGCACCCGGTTCTCCGAGACCGACCTTCGCGAGGCCGACCTGCGCGGCACTCGGGGGCTCGCGCTCGACCCGCGCCAGAACAAGCTCAAGGGCGCGCGCATCGACCTCGACGCGACGCCGGGGCTGCTCGAGGTCTTCGGCCTCACGGTCGGCAGCTGAACCCCCACTGATTGCCAGTTTCAGCGGCTCCCAGCGCCATCGAACCGTCTCGACATGCGCTGAAACTGGCAATCAGTGGGATGGGGTGGGCGAGGTCACGGCGGACGGGAGTTCGGTTCAGGACACCGGCTGCGGCATACTTGAGGACGACGTGCTCCGGGGTCGGTGCAATTCCGAACCGGCGGTGACAGTCCGCGACCCGACCGCAGCCAGCGGCCGGTTGACTGGGTGGAACTCCCAGACCGACGGTGAGAGTCCGGATGGTAGGCAGCACGTGACAGCGAGGCCCGAGAGGGTCGCGCCGTCCGGCGTTCTGCACGAACCGTCGGCGGCGCCACCTCGCCCGCACGTCCCCCCGGAGCTCGACCGACAGGTCTCGAGCACGAGGGCAGGACGCATGGAGCAGACGAGCAGCACCGACGAGCAGTGGATGCGCCATGCGCTCATGCTCGCCGAGCGCGGTCCGCAGGCCGACCCCAACCCGCGGGTCGGCTGCGTCCTCGTCACCCCCGACGGCACCCTCGTCGCCGACGGCTGGCACCGCGGTGCGGGCACACCGCACGCGGAGGCGGCGGCCCTCGAGGCCGCAGGCGCGCGCGCGGTGGGCGCGACGGCATACGTCACGCTCGAGCCCTGCCACCACACCGGCCGCACGGCGCCCTGCTCGCAGGCGCTCGCGGACGCCGGCGTCTCCCGGGTCGTGTATGCCGTCCCCGACCCGAACGCCGCGGCCTCCGGTGGCGCGGCGTGGCTGGCGGAGCAGGGCGTCGCGACCGAGCCCGGGCTGCTCCGCGAGGAGGCGACCGCGCTCAACCGCTCGTGGCTGCACCGCGTCCGCACCGGCCGTCCGTGGGTGACGTGGAAGCTCGCGACGACGCTCGACGGCCGCAGCGCCGCCGCCGACGGGACGAGCATGTGGATCACCGGGCCGCAGGCGCGTGACGACGTCCACGAGCACCGCGCCCGTTGCGGAGCGATCCTCGTCGGGACCGGGACCGCCCTGGCCGACGACCCGCACCTCACGGCGCGCCACCCCGACGGCACCGTGCGCGAGCACCAACCGCTCCGGGTCGTCATGGGCCAGCGAGACCTGCCACCGAGCGCCCGGGTGTTCGACGACGCGGCACCCACGGTGCACCTGCGCACCCGCTCACCACGCGAGGTCCTCGCGCACCTCGCCGAGCGCGAGGTCCACCACGTCTGGCTCGAGGGCGGGCCGACCGTCGCCGCCGCCTTCATGGCCGACGGGCTCGTCGACGAGATCATCGCCTACGTCGCCCCCGTCCTGCTCGGGCGCGGACGCCAGTCGGTGAGCGACCTCGGCATCACGACCATGGCCGACGCCCTCCGGCTCGAGCCCACCGACACGCGGATCATCGGCGACGACGTCCGCATCACCGCCGTCCTCCAGGAGGCCCCCTGATGTTCACCGGAATCGTCGAGGAGCTCGGTCGCGTCGACCGCGTCGAGCTCGGCAAGGAGTCGGCGCGGCTCACCCTGCGCGGGCCGCTCGTCACGAGCGACGCCGTCCACGGCGCCTCGATCGCCGTCAACGGCGTCTGCCTCACCGTCGTCGAGCACGACGTCGACGAGGGCTGGTTCACCGTCGACGTCATGGCCGAGACGCTGACCCGCACCGACCTCGGCGACCTGGCCGCCGGCGCCCCGGTGAACCTCGAGCGCGCCATGGCCGCCTCGGCCCGCTTCGGCGGCCACATCGTCCAGGGGCACGTCGACGGCACGGCGACCGTCGTCGAGCGCGTCCCTGGAGACCGATGGGAGGTCGTGACCTTCACCCTCTCGCCGGCCCTCGCCCGCTACGTCGTCGAGAAGGGCTCGATCACGGTCGACGGCGTGAGCCTCACCGTCTCCGACGTCACCGAGCGGACCTTCAGCGTCTCGCTCATCCCGACGACCCTGGCGCTCACGACGCTCGGCTCCAAGGTCGTCGGCGACACCGTCAACCTCGAGGTCGACGTCCTCGCCAAGTACGTCGAGCGGCTCCTCGCCGGGCGCATCACACCCGCCGACCTCACCGCCCCTGCCGACGTCTCGGCCCCCGCCGACCTCTCCGCCGACGCCGCCCCCACCACGACCACGACCTCGGAGGTCTCCGCATGAACGTCCTCGAATGGCTCTACGACGCCCATCTGACCATCGGGGGGCACGAGATCGCCTGGCGAGAGATCATCGGCAACGCCTTCGGGTTCGCATCGGCGATCGGCGGCATGCGACGACGGGTGTGGGCGTGGCCGATCGGCATCATCGGCAACGTCCTGCTCTTCACGGTCTTCATCGCCGCCACGTTCGACGCCCAGGCGCAGCAGCCCCTCTTCGGGCAGGCGGGCCGCCAGGTCTTCTTCATCGTCACGAGCATCTACGGCTGGTGGCGCTGGAACGAGCACCGCAAGGCCAGGCAGGACGCCGGCGGACACGCCATCACCCCGCGCTGGGCGACGGCGCGTGAGCGCGTCGGCTACCTCCTCGTCGCCGTGGGCGGTGTCCTGCTCATGCAGTGGGTCTTCGCCGTCATCGGCGCGAGCTGGCCCGCCCCTCGCTGGTACTTCTGGTGCGACGCGTGGATCTTCGTCGGCTCGATGCTCGCGACCTACGCGATGGCCCGTGGCTGGAACGACTTCTGGCTCATGTGGATCGCCGTCGACCTCGTCGGGGTCCCGCTGCTCTGGCACTCCGGCTACTACCCGACGGCAATCCTCTTCGTCGTCTACGGCGCCCTCGTCCTCTACGGCTTCACCGTGTGGCTCAAGGCCTCGCGCACCGAGCCCGACCCCGACCGCGAGCTGACCGAGGCCGTGCGGTGAGTCGCCTGTCGACCATCGAGGAGGCTCTCGACGCGCTGCGCGCCGGCCGCCCGGTCCTCGTCACCGACGACGCGGACCGCGAGAACGAGGGCGACGTCGTCCTCGCCGCCGAGACGCTCACCGACGCGTGGATGGCGTGGACGATCCGGCACTCGTCGGGCTACGTCTGCGCCCCCATGACCGACGCGGACGCCGACCGCCTCGACCTGCCGCTCATGGTGAGCGCCAACGAGGACCGGCTGCGGACGGCATACACGGTCACGGTGGACGCGGCGCAGGGCGTGAGCACCGGCATCAGCGCCGCGGACCGCGCCCTCACCGTGCGGCTGCTCGCCGACGCCGGGACGACCGCGAGCGACCTCGTCCGCCCCGGCCACGTCGTGCCGCTGCGTGCCCGCGACGGGGGAGTGCTCGTGCGGCGCGGCCACACCGAGGCCGCCGTCGACCTCTGCCGCCTCGCCGGCCTTGCGCCCGTGGGCGCCATCGCCGAGCTCACCCACGACGACGGCACGATGATGCGCCTGCCCGCCGTCCTCGACCTCGGAGCCGAGCACGACCTGCCGGTCGTCACGATCGAGCAGCTCGTCGAGCACCGGCAGCGCCACGACCGCGTCGCCCGGCACGCGAGCACGACCCTGCCGACGCCCGACGGGACGTTCACGGTCCACGCCTACCGCGACACGCTCACCGGCGACGAGCACCTCGCGCTCGTGAGCCCGCGCGGTCTCGGCGACGGGCCGGTCCTCACGCGTCTGCACAGCGAGTGCCTCACCGGCGACGTCTTCGGCTCGGGCCGCTGCGACTGCGGACCCCAGCTCCGCCGGGCACAGGCCCGGGTCGCCCGCGAGGGCGGCGTCGTCGTCTACCTCCGCGGCCACGAGGGCCGTGGCGTCGGCCTCGCCGACAAGATCGCCGCGTATGCCGTGCAGGACACCGGGATCGACACCGTCACCGCCCAGGAGGAGCTCGGCCTGCCCGTCGACGCGCGCGACTACGCCGCGGCGACGGCGGTCCTCCACGACCTCGGCGTGACGTCGGTGCGCCTGCTCACCAACAACCCCGACAAGGTCGGCGCCGTCCGCGACTCCGGCATCGAGGTGGCCGCCGTCGAGCGGCTCCAGGTCGCACCGGTCGCGACGAACGCGGCCTACCTGCGCACCAAGCGCGACCGGCTCGGCCACGACCTCGTGCTCGGCCACGACACCCACGACGCCACGGAGGCGAGCGCATGAAGGCCGGGGCACCCGAGTTCACCGTCGACGGGACCGGGCTGCGCGTCGCCGTCATCGCCGCGTCGTGGCACGACGTCGTCATGGACGGCCTCATCGCGGGTGCGACGCGGGCGCTGACGCGGGCCGGGATCCCGGACGCATCCGTCGTCCGCGTGCCCGGCACCGTCGAGCTGTCGGTCGCCGCCGCCCGCCTCGCCCCGACCCACGACGCCCTCGTCGCGCTCGGTGTCGTCATCCGCGGTGGCACGCCGCACTTCGACTACGTCTGCAGCGGCGTCACCCACGGCCTCACCGACGTGAGCACCCGCACCGGCGTGCCCGTCGGGTTCGGCGTCCTCACCTGCGACACCGAGGAGCAGGCGCTCGACCGGGCCGGGCTCGAGGGCTCGAGCGAGGACAAGGGCGCCGAGGCGGCGCTCGCCGCCGTCGCGACCGCGGTGACGCTGCGGGGTCTCGCGCCTCGTCCGCGTGCCGGGGCATGACCCCGCCCCTCGTACGATTGACGCCGTGAAGACCTTCGACGCCCTGTTCGCCGAGCTCACCGACAAGGCAGCGACCCGACCCGAGGGCTCGGGCACGGTGGCGCAGCTGGACGCCGGCGTGCATGCCATCGGCAAGAAGATCGTCGAGGAGGCCGCCGAGGTGTGGATGGCCGCCGAGCACGAGAGCGACGAGCGGGCGGCCGAGGAGATCTCGCAGCTGCTCTACCACCTCCAGGTCCTCATGGTCGCCAAGGGGCTCACCCTTGACGACGTCTACACCCACCTCTGACCCGCTAGGCCTCACCATGCTGCGCATCGCCGTCCCCAACAAGGGCTCGCTCGCCGAGCCCGCCGCCGAGATGCTGCGCGAGGCGGGCTACCGCACGCGCCGCGACTCCAAGGAGCTCGTCGTCACCGACGATGCGAACTCGGTCGAGCTCTTCTACCTCCGTCCCCGCGACATCGCCGTCTACGTCGGCTCCGGCACCGTCGACTGCGGCATCACCGGCCGTGACCTCCTGCTCGACTCGGGCAGTGCCGCGACCGAGGTCATGACCCTCGGCTTCGGTGGGTCGACCTTCCGGTATGCCGGCCGCCCCGGTTCCGTGTCGTCCCTCGCCGACATCGCCGGTCGCCGCGTGGCGACGAGCTACCAAGGTCTCGTCGAGAAGCACCTCGCCGACCACGGCGTCCAGGCCGAGGTCGTCCGTCTCGACGGTGCCGTCGAGACGGCGATCACGCTCGGCGTCGCCGACGTCATCGCCGACGTCGTCGAGACCGGCGCCACCCTGCGCAGCCAGGGCCTCGAGGTGTTCGGTGACCCGATCCTGCGCAGCGAGGCCGTGCTCATCCGGCGCGACGGCAGCCACGACGAGTCCGCCGTCGAGGTGCTCCGCCGGCGCATGCTCGGGGTCGTCACCGCCCGCCACTACGTCATGCTCGACTACGACGTCCCGGCCGCCCTCGTCGACGAGGCGTGCGCGATCACTCCGGGCCTCGAGTCGCCGACGGTCTCGAGCCTGCAGAACCCCGAGTGGAAGGCCGTGCGCGCCATGGTCCCGCGCTCGGGCACCAACCAGGTCATGGACCGGCTCTGGGAGATGGGCGCCCGGGCCATCCTCGTCACCGACATCGCCGCGTGCCGGCTGTGACCGAGCAGGTCTCGCGCGAGCCGTTCCGGTCGCGACGCGGCCGCGTCATGGCGATGGTCATGGCCGGTGTCTCGCTCGTGCTCTTCGTCGTCCTCGCCTTCCTCGTCGCGGGCGTCGACGAGGGCGGCTGGGTCGTGGCCGACCGGGTCATGATGGCCGTCATCGGCGCCGGTCTCGCACTCGTCCTGTGGCGCTGGGCCGCGATCCGCGCCGTCCCGGACGACACCGGCATCACGGTGCAGAACCTCATCGGGCAGCGCCACATCCGCTGGGAGCAGATCCGCGACGTCACCTTCGACGAGGGCGACCCGTGGGTGAGCCTGCACCTCGACGACACCGAGACCGTGGCGGTCATGGCGATCCAGCGGGCCGACGGACCGTCCTCCCGCAGCGAGGCCCAGCGCCTGGCGCACCTCGTCGCCGAGTCACGCCGGAGCTGAACGCCGCTGCTCGACCCGGACGATCCCGCGAGGTGTCGGTGACCCGGGTCCACCCCGGGCCACGAGGCCCCGGGTCACCGACACCCGCCGGCTCCGCGTCGGGTCAGCGGACGGGCGCCCGACCGGGGCGGAGCAGCAGCGCGAGCCCGAGCTGGGCGAGCATGAGCACGGCGAGCACGAGCCAGATCGACGAGTAGTCGCCGGTGAGGTCGCGCACCGCGCCCATCGTCGTCGGCCCCATCGACGCCACGGTGTAGGAGACGAGGAAGGCCATCGCGGTGAAGCGGGCGGCGGCGGCCGGCGAGACGGCATACCGGACGAGCAGGACCAGACCGATCGCGAAGGAGGCTCCCTGCGCGACGCCGAGCAGGACCGCCCAGACCCACGGCGCGGCGTCCGGCGCGGCCCACACACCGGTCTGGCCCACGAGGCCGAAGACCGCGGCACCCACGAGCGGCACGCGCCAGTCACCGACGCGGTCCGTGACGGCCGGACCGACGAGGCCCGAGACGAACTGCGCACCGGTGAAGACCGAGAGCAGGAGACCGGCGTCCTGCGCCTCCCACCCGTGTCCGACGTAGGTCGGCGACAGCCAGGCGAGCGAGGAGTAGAACTGCCACGACTGCACGGCGAGGAAGCCCGCGACGCACCAGGCCGTCGGGCTGCGCCACGGGAGGCGGTGGCTCGAGTCCGGCGGGTGCTGGTCGTGGTCGCCGCCGTGGTGCACCGCCCGGTCGACGGGCAGCCACAGCACGAGGCCGACGACCGCGACGAGACCCCAGAAGCCGAGGGCGAGGTCCCAGTCGCCGAGCGCGCGGGCCAGCGGCACCGACACGGCCGCGGCGACGGCCGCGCCGCCCATCATCGCGAACATCTGCAGCCCGGTCGCCAGGCCGGCGCGCCCGGGTGGGAACGACGCCTTGACCATGCCCGGGAGCAGGGTGCCCGCGAGGGCGATGCCCGCGCCGGCGCAGAGGGTGCCCAGGTAGAGCGCGGGCACCTCGTGGGCGAAGGTGCGCCCGAGGTTGCCGGCGGCGATGGCCACCATGGCCACCGAGATGCATCGGGCCACGCCGAGCCGCAGCCCGAGACGCGCCGACGCCGGCGCGAGCAGCCCCATGCAGAGCACCGGAAGCGTCGTGAGCACGCCGAGCCAGACCGAGCTGAGGCCGAGGTCCTGCCGGATGCGGGGGAGCAGCGGCGGGAGCGAGGTCATGAGGGTGCGCATGCTCAGCGACACGGCGACGACGCCGAGGACGACGAGCCACAGCGGGGGAGCCTGCGCGGCCACCGTCCCGTCCGATGCGCTGTCCGTCGGCTCGGCGGCGATGTCGGCGACGCTCCCCGGGCCACCGTCGGCGGTGTCGACGGCGACGTCCGCCTCGGTGCGTCCGGGGGAGACCGCCCAGAGCCGGCGCTCCTGGTCGGCCCACTCGTCCCAGTGACGCTCGAAGACCTCGCCGTCGCGCGCGACCGCTCGCACGTGCCGTTCGTCGTCGGGGGCTTCGACCCAGACCCGGGCCGACGCCGCGTCCCCGGCGATCGCGAACGCCCCGACGCCCTCGAGGACGACGAGGTCGGCGCGGGGGACGGCGCGGCTCGGTCCGGCGACGTCGTCGTCCCAGTCCCACGTCGGGTGGCTGGCGGGCTCGCCGTCGACCCAGGCCGAGACGAGGGAGGCCCGGGCGAGACTGACGGTCTCGAGGACGCCGGTCCACCCCTGGTGCATGTCGTCGACGTGCAGGACGAGCGCGTCGAGGTCGTCGCCGAGCCGGCCGGCGAGCGTCGTCTTGCCCGAGCCGCTGGGGCCGTCGACGGCGACGACCGTCACCGACCCGGCACGGGCGCCCCGCTCGGCGAGGAGGCGCCGGACCTCGTGCGTGAGGTCGTCCACGTCCGTCACCGTCTCGACTGCCACACGCGCAACCCTAGGTCGGCTCCTCGTCGACGTCGTCGTCGACCACGTCGTGGTCGTCCCCTCGGCCCCGGTCGCGCCCGGACGTCGGCACGAGGTCGGCGGCGTCGTCGACGGGCATCCCGGTGAGGACGAGCAGGTCGACGACCATCGACCGCACCTGGGCCCGGATCACCTCACCGGACAACCCGGACGCGGCGTCGATGACCGCGCTGCGCTCGCCGAGGCGGTGCAGCCCGGCACGAGCCGCCGTCGGCTCGTGCCGCTCGTGCAGCTCGCGGGCGATGTCGTCGCACGACCTCGCCAGGTCGTCGAGCAGGGCCGTGTATGCCGGCGGGATGACCTCCCCGCGTCGCGTCCCGACGAGCGCCCGGCGCACGAGCACCCGCAGGTTGCGGATGGCGCGGTCCAGCGGCTCGAGGAGGTCGGCAACCGCCTGCGCGCCCGGGAGGTGGCGACGACGGAAGGGGGAGAGCCGCACGACCGCCACACCCTCGGAGGCGAGCGACTGCAGCTCGTCGAGCATCCGTTCCGACGCCCGCGCCCGTTGCAGGGTTGCGCCGGCGAGCTCGGCGTCGCCGGTCCGGATGACCGTCGCGGTCTGGCGCAGGATCGCCGAGATCTCCTCGACGACGAGCGCGGCCTTCTGACGGGGGCGCTGGAGCCCGGTCGCCGGGACGAGGACGCTGATGACGAGGGCGACCCCGCCGCCGATGACCGCGTCGACCCACCGCGTGAACGCCTGCCCGGGCGCGGCGAGCAGGGTCGTGATGATCGCCGCCTGGACGCCGGCCTGGATCGTCATGAGGATGCCGGCGCCGACGAGCGAGGCGATGGTCATGGCGAGGACGACGACGACGAGCAGCTGGGGGACGCCGCTGCCGAAGAGGTGGGCGAAGAGGTCTCCGACGAAGACGCCGAGCGCGACGCCGATCATCACCTCGACGGCCCGCCTGACCCGCTGGCCGTAGGACATGCCGAGGGTGATGATCGCCGTCACGGGTGCGAAGAACGGCATCCGGTGGTCGAAGACGTCGCCGGCGAGCCACCACGCGAGCGCGGCTCCGACGCCGCACTGGAGGATGAACGCGATCCGGCTCTGCAGCCGGTCGGTCCGGATCCGCGCCTCGGACCGCGAGCGCCTGGCGACGCGGGCGGGCAGGTCTGAGGCGGACGGCATACGAGGCATCATCTCCCGCCGGATAGCCTGCCCACGTGAGCGTCGCCATCCGTGTCATCCCGTGTCTCGACGTCGACGCGGGCCGCGTCGTCAAGGGCGTGAACTTCGAGAACCTGCGTGACGCCGGCGACCCCGTCGAGCTCGCCCGCTCCTACGGTGAGCAGGGCGCCGACGAGCTGACGTTCCTCGACGTCACGGCGAGCAGCGGCGACCGGGCGACGACCTACGACGTCGTGCGGCGCACGGCCGAGCAGGTCTTCATCCCGCTCACGGTCGGCGGGGGAGTGCGCACCGTCGACGACGTCGACCGGCTGCTGCGCAGCGGGGCGGACAAGGTCGGCGTCAACACCGCGGCCATCGCCCGACCGGAGCTCATCGCCGAGACCGCCGACCGCTTCGGCTCGCAGGTGCTCGTCCTCTCCGCCGACGTGCGCCGCCGCCGCGCCGACGACGGCACCGTCACCGACGAGGTCGAGGTGACGACGCACGGCGGCCGCACCGGCACCGGCCTCGACGCGATCGAGTGGTGCGTGCGTGCGGCCGAGCTCGGTGCCGGCGAGATCCTGCTCAACTCGATGGACGCCGACGGCACCAAGGCCGGGTTCGACCTCGACCTCATCGCCCGGGTGCGTCGCGAGGTGACGATCCCCGTCATCGCGAGCGGTGGCGCAGGCGCCGTCGAGCACTTCGCGCCGGCCGTGCGGGCCGGGGCCGACGCGGTCCTCGCCGCGAGCGTCTTCCACTTCGGGGACCTCACGATCGGGCAGGTCAAGGACGCGCTGCGCGCCGACGGGCACCCCGTCCGCTGATCAGGCCAGCTGCCAGAGGCACAGCCCAGCGACGGCCATCGCCAGCACGACGTAGACGCCCGTGATGACGAGCCGGCCCTGACGGTGGGCCTCGACGCGGGTGCCCTCGAGGACGTCCCCGGAGCGGGTCCACGCGAGGACCGGCATGACGAGGACGAGCAGAACGGCGAGCCCCGCGGCGCCTCCGATGCCCCAGCTGCCGAAGAAGGTCCACACCCCGGTGACCGGTCCGACCCCGTCGTCCCACCAGTAGTGGAAGCCGCCGTTGGCGTCGGCCGCCGCCTGCACGGCCGCGCCCGCCGCGGGCAGCGCGCTGAGCCCGCCGACGACGAGCGCACCGACGACGGCCGACGGCAGCGGTGCGCTGATGCACGCGAGGAAGAGGCGGGTCGGCAGCGGCATGTCCGTGTGCCGCCAGACGAGCTCGAGGACGGCCCACGCCGACACGACGGCGGGCGCGGCGATCGGCACGAGCAGCCCGAGGCCGTCGCCCTCGGCGTCACCCATCGACTGCCACGTCGTGAGGACGGCCAGCGCCCCGAGCAGTGCGGTGAGCGCCCACAGCCAGGGCGAGAACTCGTCGCGCAGCGCGGTGAGCACGCGCGGCGCGCCGGAGCGGGCGGGCACCTCAGAGACCGAGGCGGGAGGCGCCGAAGCCCGCGACGGCGTCCGGGGGTCCGTCCACCTCGACGTCCGCGACGTTGCGACGCCCGTATGCCGTGAGCAGCACCTCGATCGGTGCGCCGGTCACCGTGACCGTGCCTTCGCCGCTGCCCGCCGTGAGCGTGCGCCGGCCGGGGGAGTGCAGCTCGACGGCGGCGGGGACCCGGCGGAAGAGGAGGCGGCCCATGCGGGACAGGAGCGACCAGACGGCGGACTCCAGGTGGGCCGAGGGCTCGCGCCGGGCCCCGGCCTCGCCGTCGCCGCGCAGGACGTCCTCGTGGTGGACGACCATCTCGGCGAGGTTCATGGCGTTGTCGACGGCGCCGAGCCGTGCGGGGTGCCAGACGGGCGGGCCCGAGCGGACGGCCTCGACGAGGTCGCCCCACGGCTGCGCCGCGACCCGGGCCTGCTCGCGCTCGGTGCGGTCGGCGAGGAAGGGGACCCAGATGCCGGTGGCGAGGTCCGGACGTCCCTCGCGCACGACGAGGTGCGCCGCGAGGTCGCGGGCGGTCCACGGCATACAGAGGGTGGGGGCGTCGGGGCCCACGGCCTCGAAGGTGTCGCAGAGGGCCAGGCGCTCGGTGCGCGCGATGGGCGTGGGGCCTGAGGTCATGGACCCATCCTCGCGCGTCGGTTCGGGCGCGGCACAATGGCGGGCGTGCCCGACCTCGACCCCGCCGTCTCCCGCCGCCTCCGCTTCGACGACGCCGGCCTCGTCGCCGCCGTCGTCCAGCAGCACGACACCGGCGAGGTGCTCATGCTCGGGTGGATGGACGCGGAGGCGGTCCGACGCACGCTCACCGAGGGCCGCGTGACCTTCTGGTCGCGCAGCCGCCAGGAGTACTGGCGCAAGGGTGACACCTCCGGTCACGTGCAGTTCGTGCAGTCGGTCGCGGTCGACTGCGACGGCGACGCCCTGCTCGTCCGCGTCGACCAGGTCGGTGCGGCCTGCCACACCGGCGACCGCACGTGCTTCGACGCGGGCGCCCTCGACGTCGTCGTCGGGGAGGCCGCGCGGTGACGTCCCCGCAGCCCTCGCCCGACCTCTCCTTCGGCACCACCTGGCCGTCGCTCCCCCTCTTCCAGGTGCTCGCCGAGGACCGTCGCGTCATCCCCGTCGTCCGTCGACTCATGGCCGACGCCGAGACGCCGGTCGGCCTCTACCGCAAGCTCGCGCAGAGCCGCCCGGGCACCTTCCTCCTCGAGTCCGCCGAGCACGGCGGTGTGTGGAGCCGCTACTCGATCATCGGTGCCGCGAGCCGGGCCACCCTCACCGAGAAGGACGGCGAGGCGCACTGGATCGGGGAGCCGCCGGTCGGCGTCCCCACGACCGGTCCCGCGACCGACGCGCTGCGCGACACCGTCGCCGCGCTCGCGACCGACCCCGTGCCCGGCCTGCCGCCACTCACCGGCGGCATGGTCGGGATGATCTCCTACGACGCCGTGCGCCGCTGGGAGCGCGTCCCGTCGACGACGCCCGACGTGCTGCACCTCCCCGAGATCGCGATGATGCTCGCGACCGACCTCGCCGTGCTCGACCACGCCGACGGCTCGGTGCTGCTCATCGCCAACGCCATCAACTACGACGCCACCGACGAGCGCGTGCAGGACGCGTGGACCGACGCCGTCGCGCGGCTCGATGCGATGACGCACGACCTCGCCGCCGGTGCCGAGAGCACCGTCTCGGTCGTCGACGCCGAGAGCGTCGACGAGGCGATGGACGGCGTCACCGGCAACCTCACCCGCGACGACTACGAGTCGATGGTCGAGAGCGCCAAGGAGGACATCCGCGCCGGCGAGGTCTTCCAGGTCGTCCTCTCCCAGCGCTTCTCGATGCCCTGCCCCGCGGACGCGCTCGACGTCTACCGGGCGCTGCGGGCGGGCAACCCGAGTCCCTACATGTACCTCTTCCGGTTCACGCGACCGGACGGGACGGCATACGACGTCGTCGGGAGCTCCCCGGAGGCGCTCGTCAAGGTCACCGGGTCGCAGGCGATCACCCACCCCATCGCCGGCTCTCGCCCGCGCGGCAAGTCTCCCGAGGACGACGTGCGCCTCGCCGAGGACCTGCTGGCGGACCCGAAGGAGCGCTCCGAGCACGTCATGCTCGTCGACCTCGGGCGCAACGACCTCGGCCGGGTGTGCCGGCCCGGCACCGTCGACGTCGTCGAGTTCATGGACGTCCGCCGCTACAGCCACGTCATGCACCTCGAGTCGACGGTCGTCGGGGAGCTGCGCGAGGGCGTGCGCGCCTACGACGTCCTCGTCTCGACCTTCCCCGCGGGGACGCTCTCGGGTGCGCCGAAGCCCCGGGCGCTCGCGCTCATCGAGGGCTACGAGCCGTCGCGGCGCGGGGTCTACGGCGGCGTCGTCGGCTACCTCGACTTCCACGGCGACCTCGACATGGCCATCGCGATCCGCACCGCGCTGCTCGACGGCGGCACCGCTCACGTCCAGGCGGGCGCGGGCATCGTCGCCGACTCCGTGCCGCGCGCCGAGTACGACGAGTGCGTCGCCAAGGCCACCGCCGCGCTGCGGGCCGTCGCGACCGCGTCCGCGCTGAGGAAGGTGCCGTGAGCGTGCTGAGACGCCGTGGCGTGCTCGTCCTGCTCGTCGTCCTCGGGGCCCTCGTCGTCATCGTCACCGCCTCGCGCACGTGGGTGAGCGGCTCGGTCGACGACGTCGTGCTCGGACAGACGTCAGTGTCGGCCAGCGGGTCCGACGTCGCCGGGGGAGTGGTCGCCCTCGCCCTCGTCGTCGTCGCCGGTGCCGTGGCGTCGGCGACCGCCGGTCGGCGCTCCCGGGTCGTCGCCCTCGTCCTCACGCTGCTCGCCTCGCTGGGCGGTGTCGTCCTCGTCGCCCGCGTGCTGCTCGACCCCGACGCGGCCCTCGGACCGGTCGCCGCCGCGGCCGCCGGGCGGACCGGGTCGATCGAGACGCACGCCGCCACGACCGCCTGGCCGTGGACCGCGACGGCCGGGTTCGTCCTCGCCGGTCTCGCCGTCGGTGGGCTCGCCCGGGCCCGCCGCTCCGCGCCCGGGCTGTCGTCGCGCTACGAGGCGCCGGGTCGTGCGGCCGCCAGCGACTGGGACCAGCTCAGCGCCGGCGAGGACCCGACCGATGTCGGTCCGGGACCACGCCAATGACACAATGAGGCTCGAACCACCCACTTCTTCCGGAGGCATCCATGGCTGACCACCACGACGACGACCACCACGGCCACAGCCTCGCTGCCTGGGTCATGGTCGGGATCGTGCTCCTCGGCTCGGCGGTCATGTCGGTCGCCGTGGTCATCGCCAGCGTGGCCCTCTTCGTCGTCGGGGTCGTCGTCGTCATCGCCGGGCTCGTGGTCGGCAAGGTGCTCGCCCTCGCGGGCCACGGTGTCGCCGGCGCGGTCGCACGCAGCGACAGCAACCTCTCCTGAGCCCGCGCGCATGACCACCGTGCTCGACGCCATCGTCGCCGGTGTGCGCGAGGACCTCGCCGTCCGCACCGAGGCCGTCAGCCAGTCCGACCTCGAGCGGCGCGTCGCCGACGTCCCGGCCGCCATCGACGCCGAGGAGCGCCTGCGCGCCCCCGGCCTTTCGCTCATCGCGGAGGTCAAGCGGGCCAGCCCGAGCAAGGGTGAGCTCGCCGAGATCGCCGACCCGGCCGCGCTCGCCGCGACCTACGCCTCCGCCGGCGCCACCGCGATCAGCGTGCTCACCGAGCAGCGCCGCTTCCGGGGCAGCCTCGACGACCTCGACAGCGTCCGCGCTGCCGTGCAGGTCCCGGTGCTGCGCAAGGACTTCATGGTGACGGACTACCAGCTCTGGGAGGCCCGCGCCCATGGCGCCGACATCATCCTGCTCATCGTCGCCTCACTCACCGACGCCGAGCTCGTGCGGATGCACGGGCTCGCCCGTCAGCTCGGCATGACCGCCCTCGTCGAGGTGCACGACGAGGGCGAGACGCAGCGCGCCGTCGACGCCGGCGCATCCGTCATCGGGGTCAACGCCCGCAACCTCAAGACGCTCGAGGTCCACCGCGACACCTTCTCGCGGCTCGCACCGCTCATCCCGCCCGGCGTCGTCAAGGTCGCCGAGTCCGGGGTCTCCGGAGCCGACGACGCGGCGATGTATGCCGCCCAGGGCGCCGACGCCGTCCTCGTCGGCGAGGCGCTCGTCAGCGGTCCCGACCCGGCCGCGGCGGTGCGCGCCATCCTCGCTGCAGGTGCGGCGTGAGTGCCGTGAGCGCCGACGAGCCCGGGAGCGCCGGGACGCCCGGACGGTTCGGTGCCTTCGGCGGACGCTACGTCCCCGAGGCCCTCGTCCCCGCCCTCGAGCAGCTCGACGAGGCGCGGCGCGCGGCGATGGAGGACCCGACCTTCCTCGCCGAGCTCGAGGAGCTGCACCGGACCTACACCGGCCGGCCGAGCATCATCACCGAGGTACCCCGCTTCGCCGCCCACGCCGGCGGCGCGCGCATCATCCTCAAGCGCGAGGACCTCAACCACACGGGCTCGCACAAGATCAACAACGTCATCGCCCAGGCACTGCTCACCAAGCGCATGGGCAAGACGCGGGTCATCGCCGAGACCGGCGCCGGCCAGCACGGCGTCGCCACCGCCACCGCGGCCGCGCTCATGGGGCTCGAGTGCCGCGTCTACATGGGCAAGGTCGACACCGAGCGCCAGGCGCTCAACGTCGCCCGCATGCGCATGCTCGGGGCCGAGGTCGTCGCCGTCGAGCACGGCAGCGCGACCCTCAAGGACGCCATCAACGAGGCGCTGCGCGACTGGGTCACCAACGTCGAGCACACCCACTACCTCATCGGCACCGTCACCGGCCCGCACCCGTTCCCCGAGATGGTGCGCGACTTCCACCGGATCATCGGCGTCGAGGCGCGCGAGCAGGTGCTCGAGCTCACCGGCCGCCTGCCCGACGCGGTCGTCGCCTGCGTCGGCGGCGGATCCAACGCCATGGGCATCTTCCACCGCTTCATCGAGGACGAGGGCGTGCGCCTCGTCGGCGTCGAGGCCGGGGGAGAGGGCCTCGAGGGCCGGCACGCGGCGCGGTTCGCCAGCGCCGTCCCGGGCGTGCTGCACGGCGCCATGAGCTACCTCATGCAGGACGAGGACGGCCAGACCATGGAGTCGCACTCGGTCTCGGCCGGGCTCGACTACCCGAGCGTGGGTCCTGAGCACTCGTTCCTGCGCGACTCGGGACGTGCCGACTACGTCTACGCCACCGACGAGCAGGCGATGGAGGCGTTCGCGCTGCTCTGCCGCACCGAGGGGATCATCCCGGCGATCGAGTCGGCCCATGCCCTTGCCGGGGCCCTCGTCCTGGGCCGCGAGCTCGGCCCCGACGGGATCATCCTCGTCAACCTCTCCGGACGCGGCGACAAGGACATGCACACCGCCGCCGAGTGGTTCGGCCTCGTCGACGAGGACCCGGAGGCCGAGACGGTGCCCGAGGGCACGTCGGACGACCCGGGTGCCACCGGCGACGGGCGGACCCAGCTGTGAGCGCCGGGCTCGGCGTCTCCGACGTCCTCGCCCGCTGCCGCGAGGAGGGGCGAGCCGCGCTCATCGGCTACCTCCCCGTCGGCTTCCCCGACGTCGAGGGCTCGATCCGCGCCATGGTCGCGATGGTCGAGTCCGGCGTCGACATCGTCGAGGTCGGGCTGCCCTACTCCGACCCGCTCATGGACGGTCCCGTCATCCAGCACGCCGCCGAGACGGCGCTGGCCGGAGGCACCCACGTCGTCGACGGCTTCCGCGCGACGCGCGCCGTGCGTGACGCCGGCGCGCCCGCCCTCGTCATGAGCTACTGGAACCTCATCCTGCGTCGCGGCGTCGACCGGTATGCCGCGGAGCTGGCTGCCGCGGGCGGCGCCGGCCTCATCACCCCCGACCTCATCCCGGACGAGGCCGAGGAGTGGATCGCGGCCAGTGAGCGCGAGGGGCTGGACCGGGTCTTCCTCGTCGCACCGAGCTCGACGCCGGAGCGGCTCTCCCGGGTCGCCGACGCCTGCCGCGGCTTCGTCTACGCCGCCTCCACGATGGGCGTGACGGGGGAACGGTCGAGCGTCGGCTCGTCGGCCCGCGACCTCGTCGAGCGCACCCGCGCCGTCACCGACCTGCCGGTCTGCGTCGGACTCGGGGTGTCCAACGGCGACCAGGCCGCCGAGCTCGCCGGCTACGCCGACGGTGTCATCGTCGGCACGGCCTTCGTCCGGGTGCTCTCCGGCAAGGGGGAACTCGGTGCCCGCCTCGACACGTTGCGCGAGCTGACGGCCGACCTGGCCCGGGGAGTGAGGGAAGGAGCGCGGTGAGCACGCGTGTCGCCGACGGTCTCGGGTCGATCGCCCGTCTCGTCCTCGGCGTCGTGTTCCTCGTCGCCGGTGGTCTCAAGATCACCACTCCGGAGGCCTCGGCCAAGGCCACGCAGGCCTACCAGGTGCTCCCGCACGACCTCGCCGCCTACGTCGGCTACGCGCTGCCCATCGTCGAGGTGATCCTCGGTCTCCTGCTCGTGCTGGGCCTCTTCACGCGCGTGTCCGCCGTCGTCACCTCGCTCCTGCTCGTCGTCTTCATCGCCGGCATCGCGCAGGCGTGGGCCCGTGGGCTCACCATCGACTGCGGCTGCTTCGGCGGCGGCGGGACGGTGACGGCCGACGAGACGTCCTACCTGCCCCGCATCCTCGAGGACCTCGGCATGCTCGCCTGCGGGCTGTGGCTGTCGCGGCGCCCCTCGTCCCATCTTTCCCTCGACCGCGCGCTCTTCCGCGCCCACTGAGACCCTCTGACCCCGACGTCCCCACCAGGAGAAGCAGCACCATGGCCCAGAAGTCCCAACCGAAGAGCGCGCGCCAGGCGAAGATCGACGCGGTCCGCAAGGACGGTGGTGGCGGGGTCAACCGCATCGTCGTCGGTGCGGTGGTCGCCGTCGTCGCGATCATCGCCGTCGTCGGCGGTGTCGTCGTCGCCGAGCGCAACAAGCAGGACCGGGTCGGGTCGAGCACCGCCGTGCCCGCCGGCGCGTCCGGCATGGGTGAGGGCTTCGTCGCCAACGCCGGCGTCACGCTGCAGCCGGGCGCTCCGACGCTCGAGGTCTACGAGGACTTCCAGTGCCCGGCGTGCGCCCAGTTCGAGCACGTCATGGGCGGCACGGTCGCCGACCTCGCCAATCAGGGCAGGGTCAGGCTCGTCTACCACCTCAAGACGTTCCTCGACGCCAACCTGCGCACCACCCACTCGCTGACGATGGGCAACGCCGCCATGTGCGCGGCCGACGCCGGCAAGTTCCAGGCCTTCCACGACGCCGTCTACGCCAACATGCCCGCCCAGGAGGGGCAGGGCTGGCCGACCGCCCGGGTCAAGGGCTTCGCCGAGGGCGCCGGCATCACCGGGGCGGCCCTCGACGCCTGGCAGACCTGCGTCGACGAGCGGAAGTACGGCACCTACGTCGAGTCCACGGAGGAGTCCTCGAGCAAGGCCGGCATCAACTCGACGCCGACCGTCGTCCTCGACGGCAAGAAGCTGGACTTCAACGCCGTGCCGGACCCCGCCGCCCTCACGGCCGCCGTCGAAGCAGCCACGAAGTGACCGCCCTCGTCCCCGTCGTCATCCCGAGCCCCACGGCCGGGGTCCTCCACCTGGGTCCGCTGCCCATCCGCGGCTACGCCCTCTGCATCCTCCTCGGCATCGTCGTGGCCGTCTGGCTCACCGACCGCAGGATGCGCACCCGCGGAGGTGAGCCGGGGCAGGTGCTCGACGTCGCGGCATACGCGGTCGTGGCCGGCATCCTCGGCGGCCGGCTCTACCACGTCATCACGACGCCCGACCCCTACTGGGGCGAGAACGGCCGCCCGCTCGACGCCCTCAAGATCTGGGAGGGGGGCCTCGGCATCTGGGGTGCCGTCGCGCTCGGCGCGCTGGGTGCGTGGATCGGGTGCCGCAGGGCGGGAGTGCGCTTCCTCGACTTCGCCGACGCCGCCGCCCCCGGTGTCGCCATCGCGCAGGGGATCGGCCGCTGGGGCAACTGGTTCAACAACGAGCTCTACGGCGGCCCCACCGACCTGCCGTGGGGCCTGACCATCCACGAGTGGGACAACGGCGCCGGCCGCGCCGTCCGCGACGCGTCCGGCGACCCGGTCGTCCTGGGCACGTTCCACCCGACGTTCCTCTACGAGTTCTTCTGGGTGATGCTCCTCGCCGCCGTGCTGCTCCTCGTCGACCGGCGGTTCTCGCTCGCACGCGGGCAGCTCTTCGGCCTCTACGTCGCGGGCTACCCGATCGGCCGCATCATCATCGAGAAGATGCGCACCGACGAGGCCGAGCTCATCCTGGGCCAGCGGCTCAACGTGTGGACGAGCATCCTCGTCTTCCTCATCGGGGTGGCAGTGTTCGTCCACACAGGTCGGAAGGGCCGCACGGGTTCGGAGCCCGAGCAGGCCGAACCGGAGTCATCCACGATGTGAGATTTGCCGCTCGCAGTGCAAGACAGATCTGGGCTAGCATCCGTCTCACGTGGCCACCGCTGTCCGCGTCCGACGACCTCCCGTGCCCGGACACCTCGTGTCTCCGGACCCCGACTCCCAGAGGACGGTGACCCGACGTGTCCCAGACGCGCTTCTCCGCCCACCCGGCCGACACCGGTCTCTACCGGCGCGCCCACGAGCACGACGCGTGCGGCGTCGCCATGGTCGCGACGATGCGCGGGACGGCGGGTCACGACATCGTCGAGCACGCGCTCACCGCGCTGCGCAACCTCGACCACCGCGGCGCCACCGGCGCGGACCCGCTCGTCGGTGACGGCGCCGGCATCCTCCTCCAGGTGCCGGACGCCTTCTTCCGGGCCGTCCTCGACACCGAGCTGCCCGAGTCCGGCGCCTACGCCGCGGGCATGGCCTACCTGCCCCTCGACGAGGCCGAGCGCGCCACCGCCGAGGAGCGCATCGCCCAGATCGCGACCGAGGAGGGCCTCGAGGTCCTCGCGTGGCGTGACGTGCCGGCCGCACCCGAGCTCGTGGGCGAGATGGCACGCGCCTGTATGCCGTTCTTCCGCCAGCTCTTCGTCGCCACTCCCGACCGCGCGACCAAGGGTCTCGAGCTCGACCGGCTGGCGTTCTGCCTGCGCAAGCGGGCCGAGCGTGAGGTCGAGGTCTACTTCCCGTCGCTGTCCTCGCGCACGATCGTCTACAAGGGGATGCTGACGACCGGCCAGCTCGAGCCGTTCTTCCCCGACCTGTCCGACGAGCGGATGGCCTCCGAGCTCGCGCTCGTCCACTCGCGCTTCTCGACCAACACCTTCCCGAGCTGGCCGCTGGCCCACCCCTACCGGCTCATGGCCCACAACGGCGAGATCAACACCGTCAAGGGCAACCGCAACTGGATGCGCGCCCGCGAGAGCCAGCTCGTCTCCGACGTCATCCCGGGCGACCTCGAGCGCATCTTCCCGACGTGCACCCCCGACGCGTCCGACTCGGCGAGCTTCGACGAGGTCCTCGAGCTCATCCACCTCGGTGGGCGCTCGCTCCCGCACGCCGTGCTCATGATGATCCCGGAGGCGTGGGAGAACCACGCCGACATGGACCCGGCTCGCCGCGCCTTCTACGAGTTCCACTCGACGTTCATGGAGCCGTGGGACGGGCCCGCGTGCGTGGCGTTCACCGACGGCACCCTCATCGGAGCCGTCCTCGACCGCAACGGCCTGCGCCCGGGGCGCTACTGGGTCACCGAGGACGGACTCGTCGTCCTCGCCTCCGAGGCCGGCGTCCTCGACATCCCGGCCGAGCGCGTCGTCAAGCGCGGTCGCCTCCAGCCGGGCCGCATGTTCCTCGTCGACACCGCCGCCGGCCGCATCGTCAGCGACGACGAGGTGAAGTCCGAGCTCGCCGCCGAGCACCCCTACGAGGAGTGGCTGCACGCCGGCCTGCTCACCCTCGACGAGCTGCCCGAGCGCGAGCACATCATCCACACCGCCGCCTCGGTGGCCCGTCGCCAGCGCACCTTCGGCTACACCGAGGAGGAGCTCAAGATCCTCCTCGCGCCGATGGCCCGCACCGGTGGCGAGGCGCTCGGCTCGATGGGCACCGACTCGCCCGTCGCGGTCCTGTCCGACAAGCCGCGCCTGCTCTTCGACTACTTCACCCAGCTCTTCGCGCAGGTGACGAACCCGCCGCTCGACGCCATCCGCGAGGAGCTCGTCACCTCGCTCGGCACGGTCATCGGCCCCGAGGGCAACATGCTCGAGGCCTCGCCGGTGCACGCGCGCCAGGTCGTCCTGCCCTTCCCCGTCATCGACAACGACCAGCTCGCCAAGATCGTGCACATCAACGCCGACGGCGACCTGCCGGGCTACGCCACCCACGTCGTCCGGGGCACCTACCTCGTCGACGAGGGCGAGCCGGCCCTGCGCGCCCGCCTCGACGAGATCTGCCGCGAGGTGAGCGAGGCCATCGCCCGCGGCGCCCGCTTCGTCGTGCTCTCCGACCGCGACTCCGACCGGGACCACGCGCCCATCCCGTCGCTGCTGCTCACCTCTGCCGTCCACCACCACCTCATCCGCGAGAAGACCCGCAACATGGTCGGTCTCCTGGTCGAGGCCGGTGACGTCCGCGAGGTGCACCACGTCGCCCTCCTCGTCGGCTACGGCGCCGCGGCGATCAACCCCTACCTCGCGATGGAGACCGTCGAGGACATGGTCCGCACCGGCGCCATCACCGGCGTCACCGCGGAGGAGGCCGTCAGGAACCTCATCAAGGCGCTCGGCAAGGGCATCCTCAAGGTGATGTCCAAGATGGGCATCTCCACCGTCGCGTCCTACCGCGGCGCGCAGGTCTTCGAGGCTCTCGGCCTCTCGCAGGAGCTCGTCGACCAGTACTTCACCGGCACCGTGTCCCAGCTCGGCGGCATCGGCCTCGACGTCATCGCCGCGGAGACGGCGGCCCGGCACGACTCGGCCTACCCGACCGACGGCGTCATCCTGTCGCACCGCAAGCTGCGCGTCGGCGGCGAGTACCAGTGGCGCCGCGAGGGCGAGCCGCACCTCTTCGACCCCGACACCGTCTTCCGGCTCCAGCACGCCACCCGGCAGCGCCGCTACGACATCTTCAAGCAGTACACCGAGCGGATCGACAACCAGGCCGAGCGCCTCATGACCTTGCGGGGGCTCTTCGAGCTCGGTGGCAGCGCCGGGCGCGAGCCGATCCCGGTCGACGAGGTCGAGCCGGTGAGCGAGATCGTCAAGCGCTTCAACACCGGCGCGATGAGCTACGGCTCGATCAGCCAGGAGGCGCACGAGACCCTCGCGGTCGCGATGAACCGCCTCGGCGGGCGCTCCAACACCGGTGAGGGCGGCGAGGACCTCGAGCGGCTGCTCGACCCCGAGCGCCGCTCGGCGATCAAGCAGGTCGCCTCGGGCCGGTTCGGGGTGACGTCGGTCTACCTCACGAACTCCGACGACATCCAGATCAAGATGGCGCAGGGCGCCAAGCCCGGCGAGGGCGGTCAGCTCCCCGGCCCCAAGGTCTACCCGTGGGTGGCCCGGACCCGCCACAGCACGCCGGGCGTGGGCCTCATCAGCCCGCCGCCGCACCACGACATCTACTCGATCGAGGACCTGGCGCAGCTCATCCACGACCTCAAGAACGCGAACCCGTCGGCGCGCATCCACGTCAAGCTCGTCTCCGAGATCGGGGTGGGCACGGTCGCCGCGGGTGTCTCCAAGGCGCACGCCGACGTCGTCCTCATCTCGGGCCACGACGGCGGCACCGGCGCCTCGCCGCTCACGAGCCTCAAGCACGCCGGCGGCCCGTGGGAGCTCGGTCTCGCCGAGACCCAGCAGACGCTCGTCCTCAACGGGCTGCGCGACCGGATCGTCGTCCAGGTCGACGGCCAGATCAAGACCGGTCGCGACGTCGTCATCGCCGCCCTGCTCGGCGCCGAGGAGTTCGGCTTCGCCACGGCGCCGCTCGTCGTGAGCGGCTGCATCCTCATGCGCGTGTGCCACCTCGACACCTGCCCGGTCGGCATCGCGACCCAGAACCCTGAGCTGCGCTCTCGCTACACCGGCAAGCCCGAGTTCGTCGAGACGTTCTTCGAGTACATCGCCGAGGAGGTGCGCGAGCACCTCGCCTCGCTCGGCTTCCGCAGCATCGAGGAGGCCGTCGGCCAGATCACCTCGCTCGACACGAGCAAGGCGGTCGCGCACTGGAAGGCGTCGGGTCTCGACCTCGCGCCGATCCTCGCCGAGGTCGAGAGCCCCGACGGCTCGGGCAAGCGGCACCGCATCGCCCAGGACCACGGCCTCGAGAAGGCGCTCGACCACCAGCTCATCGCGGTGGCCCGCGAGGCCATCGACGACGGCACCGCGGTCACCGGCGAGTTCGCCGTGCGCAACGTCAACCGCACGGTCGGCACGATGCTCGGCCACGAGGTCACCCGCGCCCACGCCTCCGGCCTGCCCGACGGCACGATCGACTTCACGCTGCGGGGCTCGGCAGGCCAGTCCTTCGGCGCCTTCGTGCCCAGGGGCGTGACCCTGCGGCTCGTCGGCGACGCCAACGACTACGTCGGCAAGGGTCTCTCCGGCGGTCGCATCGTCGTCGCCCCGGACCCGTCGGCGCCCCTGACCGCCGAGGACAACGTCATCGCCGGCAACGTCATCGGCTACGGCGCGACCTCGGGCGAGATCTTCCTGCGTGGCCGGGTCGGCGAGCGCTTCTGCGTGCGCAACTCCGGCGTCACCGCGGTCGTCGAGGGCGTGGGCGACCACGGTCTCGAGTACATGACCGGTGGCACCGTCGCCATCCTCGGCTCGACGGGGCGCAACGTCGCGGCCGGCATGTCCGGTGGCGTCGCCTACGTCCTCGACCTCGACGAGGCCAAGGTCAACCGTGAGCTCGTCGACGTGAGCGGCCTGCGCGACCGCGACGTCGAGGTCCTGCGCGGTCTGCTCGAGAAGCACCGCGACCTCACCGGGTCGCCGGTGGCCGGGCGGCTCCTCGATGACTGGTCCGCGGCTCGCGACCGCTTCTCGCTCATCCTTCCCCGCGACTACCAGCGTGTCCTCGACGTGCGTGCCGCCGCCGAGGCCGAGGGCCTCGACCTCGACGGCACCGAGGTCTGGGACCGGATCATGGAGGCTTCCCGTGGCTGACCCCCAAGGCTTTCTCAAGACCCGAGAGCGCGAGCTCCCGGCCCGCCGCCCCGTGCCCGTCCGCATCAGGGACTGGCGCGAGGTCTACGAGGAGCAGGAGCTCGGCCAGCTCCAGCGCCAGGCCGGCCGCTGCATGGACTGCGGCATCCCCTTCTGCCACAGCGGCTGCCCGCTCGGCAACCTCATCCCCGAGTGGAACGACCTCGCGTGGAAGGGCGACTGGCGCCAAGCGATCGAGCGCCTCCACGCGACGAACAACTTCCCGGAGTTCACCGGCCGCCTCTGTCCCGCCCCGTGCGAGACCGCCTGCGTCCTCGGCATCAACCAGCCGGCCGTGACGATCAAGCAGGTCGAGGTGACGACGATCGAGAAGGCGTTCGCCGACGGGGGCGTCGTCCCGCGTCCGCCGGACCGACTCTCGGGCAAGACCGTCGCGGTCGTCGGCTCCGGACCCGCCGGGCTCGCCGCCGCCCAGCAGCTCACCCGGGCGGGCCACACCGTCGCGGTCTACGAGCGCGCCGACCGCCCCGGTGGTCTGCTCCGCTACGGGATCCCCGAGTTCAAGATGGAGAAGTCGGTCCTCGACCGTCGGCTCCAGCAGATGCAGGCCGAGGGCACCCGCTTCCGCAGCTCGGTCGACGTCGGCGCCGACGTCACGTGGGAGCAGCTGCGGGCGCGCTACGACGCGGTCGTCATCGCCATGGGCGCCACCGTCCCGCGCGACCTCGAGGTTCCAGGCCGCGGGGCCGACGGCGTCCTCCAGGCGATGGACTTCCTTCCGCCCGCCAACCGCGTGGCCATCGGCGAGACCGTCGACGGCCAGGTGACCGCCGAGGGTAAGGACGTCATCGTCATCGGCGGCGGCGACACCGGCGCCGACTGCATCGGCACCTCGCATCGCCAGGGGGCCCGCTCCGTGACGAGCCTCGAGATCATGCCGCAGCCGGGGGAGGAGCGCGCCCCGGGCCAGCCGTGGCCGACCTACCCGATGACCTTCCGGGTCGCCTCGGCGCACGAGGAGGGCGGCGACCGCCTGTATGCCGTGAGCACGCAGGAGATCCTCTCGGACGACGAGGGCCGCGTGAGCGGGCTGCGCATCCACGAGGTGCGTCGCGGCGAGAGCGGGTTCGAGCCCGTCGAGGGGACCGAGCGCGTCCTCCCGGCGCAGCTCGTGCTCCTCGCCATGGGCTTCCTCGGCCCGCAGACCGAGGCGCTCGTCGGCCAGCTCGGGGTCGAGCTCGACGAGCGGTCCAACGTCCGGCGTGGCTCCGACTACATGTCGAGCGTGCCCGGCGTCTTCGTCGCCGGCGACGCCGGACGGGGCCAGTCGCTCATCGTCTGGGCCATCGCCGAGGGCCGCGCGGCGGCACACCACGTCGACGCGTTCCTCTCCGGCAAGCCGTCGCGGCTGCCGCGACCGGTCAACCCGACCGACCGCCCTCTCACGGTGTGAGCCACGTCACCGGGTAAACGGTTGCACTTATAGGCTTGCGACCATGCGCCGCGCCAAGATCGTCTGCACCCTGGGTCCGTCCACGTCCAGCCCCGAACAGCTGCGAGAGCTCGTCCGTTCGGGGATGGACGTGGCCCGGTTCAACCTCTCCCACGGCGACCTCGCCGACCACGCCCGCGTCTATCTCGACGTGCGCCGGGCGAGCGACGAGACCGGGCACGCCGTCGGCATCCTCGCCGACCTCCAGGGCCCCAAGATCCGCACCGGCCGTTTCAAGGACGGTTCGGTCATGCTCGAGCAGGGCGCCCGGTTCACGATCACCAACCGCGACGTCGAGGGCACCCAGGACATCGTCGGGACGACGTATGCCGGCCTGCCCGCCGACGTGTCGTCGGGTGACACGATCCTCATCGACGACGGCAAGCTCAACCTCGTCGTCGTCGAGTCCGACGAGACCGACATCGTCTGCGAGGTCGTCGAGGGCGGGGTGCTGAGCAACAACAAGGGCATCAACGTCCCCGGCGCGGCGATGAGCGTCCCCGCGCTGTCCGAGAAGGACGAGGACGACCTGCGCTGGGCCCTCGACCAGCGCGTCGACATGATCGCCCTGTCCTTCGTCCGCAGCGCCGCCGACATCGAGCCGGTGCACAAGATCATGGACGAGAAGGGCGTGCGCCTCCCCGTCATCGCCAAGATCGAGAAGCCGCAGGCCGTCGACAACCTCGACGAGATCGTCCGGGCCTTCGACGGGCTCATGGTCGCCCGCGGCGACCTCGGCGTCGAGATGCCGCTCGAGACCGTCCCGCTCGTCCAGAAGCGCGCCTGCGAGCTCGGCCGCCGCAACGCCAAGCCGGTCATCGTCGCCACCCAGGTGCTCGAGTCGATGATCAGCAACAGCCGGCCGACCCGTGCCGAGGCGTCCGACGCCGCCAACGCCGTCCTCGACGGCGCCGACGCGCTCATGCTGTCGGGCGAGACGAGCGTCGGGGCGCACCCGATGGAGGCCGTGGCCACGATGGCCCGGATCATCGAGAACACCGAGGAGCACGGCCTCGGGCGGATCCTTCCGCTCGACACCAAGCCCCGCACCAAGGGCGGTGCCGTCACCGCGGCCGCGGCCGAGATCGGCGAGCTCCTGGGCTGCCGCTACCTCATCACCTTCACGGTGAGCGGCGACTCCTCGCGCCGGCTCTCCCGCGTCCGTCCGCGGATTCCCATGCTCGCGTTCACACCGCACCAGTGGACCCGCTCGCAGCTCGCGCTCACGTGGGGCGTCGAGACGTTCCTCACCGCACCCGCCCGCCACACCGACCAGTTCGCGATGCAGGTCGACGAGGAGCTGCTCGCCTGCGGCAAGGTCTCCGAGGGCGACCTCGTCGTCATCGTCGCGGGCTCGCCGCCCGGCATCCCCGGCTCGACCAACGCCCTTCGGGTGCACCGCATCGGCGACGCGAAGAACCGTGTCGCGCCGGCATACGAGGACGAGCCGGCCGACGCCTGAGCCGGTCGGCGGCCGGGGCACCCCCCGGGGGTCGGTAGACTGCCACCACCCCCGGCCGGGGTGGTGGAATGGCAGACACGGGGCACTCAAAATGCTCTGCCCGCAAGGGCGTGCGGGTTCAAGTCCCGCCCTCGGCACCCCGGGTCCGGCCGTCCCCTAGGCTGCTCCCGTGAGCGAGACGACAGCCGAGAGCCCCGCACCCGCCAAGCGCATCCTCGTCGCCGAGGACGAGGCGATCATCCGCCTCGACCTCGCCGAGATGCTCGGGGAGGCGGGCTACGACGTCGTCGGCCAGGCGAGCAACGGCGAGCAGGCCGTCGAGCTCGCGACCTCGCTCCGTCCCGACCTCGTCATCATGGACGTCAAGATGCCCGTCCTCGACGGCATCAGCGCGGCCGAGCAGATCGGCAAGGAGCGCATCTGCCCGGTCGTCATGCTCACGGCCTTCAGCCAGACCGAGCTCGTCGAGCGCGCCCGCGACGCCGGCGTCATGGCCTACATCGTCAAGCCGTTCACGGCGACCGACGTCGTGCCCGCCATCGACATCGCGCTGTCCCGCTGGGGGGAGCTCAAGACGCTCGAGAACGAGGTCGCCGACCTCGGCGAGCGGCTCGAGACGCGCAAGGCCGTCGACCGTGCCAAGGGCGTGCTCATGAGCAAGCTCAAGATCAGCGAGTCCGAAGCGTTCCGGTGGATCCAGAAGACCGCGATGGACCGGCGGATGGGTATGAAGGAGGTCGCGGACGCGGTCGTGGCCGGCATGGAGAAGGCCTGACCCCACGGAGCCAAGAAGACCGCGTATGCCGGCCCGCCGGCATACGCATGCCTGTCACCGCAGGGCGATGACCACCTGGGTGAGGAGTGGGGCGACGACGAGCGCGGGGAGCATGTCCGCGACGGGCACGTCCTTGATGCGGAGCAGGCGAAGGCCGATGCCGGCGAGCATGAGCCCGCCCGTCGCCGTGAGCGCGAGGATGTGTGGCTCCGGCAGGACCGAGCCGAGGAGGACGCCGACCACGGTGAGCGCACCCTGCACGACGGCGACGGACACTGCGGAGAGCAGGACGCCCACGCCGAAGGACGACGCGAAGGCGAGGGCCGCGAAGCCGTCGAGCACCGACTTCAGGAGCAGCTGGTCGATGCCGCGGCCTAGGCCGTCGGAGAGCGACCCGAGGATCGTCAGGGGTCCGACGCAGAAGAGGAGCGAGGCGCTGAGCCAGCCCTCGATGAACTTCTCGCGCGCCGTCGTCACGTGACCCGAGGCGTCGGCGTCGTCGGTGTCGGCGAGCGCGGGGGACCGGCGCGCGAACCACGACTCGATCGTCCCGGCGAGCGACTCGAGGCGGTCGCCGATGCGCAGCAGCGACCCGAGGATCGACCCGAGGAGGAGCGACCCGAGGACGATGAGCACGGGGGCGCCGGAGCCGGTGGCGTCCGAGAGGACGGTGTCGGTGACGCTCACCGCCGAGAGCCCGGCCATGAGCAGCGTCGTGAGGCCGAGGCAGTCGGTGACGACCGAGCGGGTGCGGTCGGGGAAGCGGTGGCCGATGGCCATGCCGGCGAGCGCGCCGACGACGACGGTGACGACGTTGACGGCTGTCCCGAGGCCGGGGAAGGAGGGATCCACGACCGGCACTCTACGATTCGTCGGACGAATTCCCGCCAAGGCCTTCCGCGCGGACCTACCGCCCCGTAATGTCGGGATGTCATTGCGCAGGGGGCTGTGCAGTCGAGGAGGCGCCAGTGGCGCGCAACATGGTCGAGGTGTCTGCCGTGCGCAGGGACGACCTCGACGACCTGGTGGGGCTCTGGCTGGCGGCCAAGGTCGATGCCGGTGTGCCCCTGGAGGTGGCGACCCGCTTCGCCAACGACGGTCGCTTCGTCGCCGCCCTCGAGCGCCCCGAGGTGTGTGCCCACGTGGCCCGCCTCGACGGCCGGCCCGTCGGCTACGTCATGACGTCGGAGAACCCCTTCGGCCTCAGCCCCGAGCCCGAGATCGCGGTCGAGCAGCTCTACGTCGACCCGTCGGCCCGCCGCCACGGCGTGGCTCGCTCGCTCCTCTGCGCCGTCGTCGGCCACGCCGAGCGCGCCGGTTCCGAGGTCATCGTGAGCAACGTGCCGACCCAGAGCCGCGAGGCGCACCGCTTCTTCGCCCGGCTGGGGTTCTCCTCGGTCATCGTCCGCCGCGTCGTCGGGACGGGGGCCCTGCGCCGCCGCCTCTCGCCCCAGGGCGGGGTGGGTTCGGCGGTCGAGCACCTCATCCGCCGCCGGCGCTCGCTGCGCGCGGAGTCGCGCGCCAGCTGAAGCAGCACGACTTCTTGCCAGTTCCAGCGGTCCGTGGTCCTGACGGACCGGCCCGCTGGAACTGGCAAGAAGAGGTCAGGCGCCGGGAGGGGCCTCGCGGACGAGGCACGTGATCCGCGACGTGCAGACGCGCCGGCCGTCCTCGTCGGTGACGACGACCTCCCACGAGCACAGGGTGTTGCCGAGCGAGATCGGCGTGGCCACGCCGGTGACGAGACCGCTGCGCGCGGCGCGGTGGTGGGTGGCGTTGATGTCGGTCCCGACGACGATGCGGTCGGGGCCGGCGTGGATGGCCGAGCCGATGGAGCCGAGCGTCTCCGCGAGAACGACCGACGCGCCGCCGTGGAGCAGTCCGTAGGGCTGGGTGTTGCCCTCGACGGGCATCGTCGCGACGAGCCGGTCGCGTGCCGCCTCGGTGACCTCGATGCCCATGCGGTGGAGGAGGGACGTCGGGTTGAGCGCCTTCATCTGCTCGACGAGGGCCATGACGTCCGGGTGCGCGCTGCTCATGAGTGGTCGCCTTCTCTGCTGTCGGGGGCTGGCCATAGGCTGCCACGTGTGAGTCGCCTCCTTCTCCTCGACGGTCATTCCCTTGCCTACCGCGCGTTCTTCGCGTTGCCGGTGGAGAACTTCTCGACGAGCACGGGCCAGCACACCAACGGCGTCTACGGGTTCACCTCGATGCTCATCAACGTCCTGCGTGACGAGGCGCCCACGCATGTGGCGGTCGCGTTCGACGTGTCCCGCCAGACGTTCCGTTCCGAGGAGTACGCCGACTACAAGGCGACCCGGTCGAGCACCCCGAGCGAGTTCCAGGGCCAGGTGGCGCTCGTGCGCGAGGTCCTCGACGCCCTGCGCATCAAGCACGTCGAGGTCGACGGCTTCGAGGCCGACGACGTCATCGCCACCCTGACGACGATGGCCGAGGCCGAGGGCATGGAGGTCGTCATCTGCACGGGCGACCGCGACGCCTTCCAGCTCGTCACCGACAAGGTCTCGCTCATCTACCCCGTCCGCGGCGTCTCGGACGTCTGGCGGATGGACCCCAAGGCCGTCGAGGAGAAGTACCTCGTGCCGCCGGAGCGCTACAGCGACCTCGCCGCCCTCGTCGGCGAGACGAGCGACAACCTCCCCGGCGTGCCGGGGGTGGGCCCCAAGACGGCCGCGAAGTGGCTCGGCCTCTACGGCGACCTCGCCGGAGTCGTCGCCCACGCCGACGAGATCAAGGGCAAGGCGGGGGAGTCGCTGCGTGAGCACCTCAGCGGCGTCCTGCGCAACCGGCGCCTCAACCAGCTCGTGCGAGACCTCACCCTGCCGGTGACGATCGCCGACCTGGAGCGCGCCACGTGGGACCGCGAGGAGGTCCACAAGGTCTTCGACGGCCTCGAGTTCCGAGTGCTGCGAGAGCGGCTCTTCGAGACCTTCGACGCCGCGCCCGACGAGGCCGAGGGCGGGTTCGACCTCGACGCGTCGGTGCTCACCTCCGCCGACGTCCAGGCCTGGCTCGACGAGCACGCCATCGGGTCCGAGCCGACCGGCGTCCACGTCGTCGGCTCCTGGGGCAGGGGGACCGGTGACGTCATCGCGATCGGCCTCGCCACCGCCGGCAACGCCGCGGCCTACGTCGACGTCGCCGAGCTCGACGAGACCGGCGAGAAGGCGCTCGCCGACTGGCTCGCCGACGCGTCCCGACCCAAGGTCCTCCACGACCTCAAGGGCCAGTCGCACGCGCTGGCCGCGCGCGGTATGCCGGTCCGTGGCGTTGCGATGGACACCGCCCTCGCGGCCTACCTGGTCAAGCCCGACCAGCGCAGCTTCGACCTCGCCGACCTCGTCGTCCGCCACCTCGGCCGCGAGCTCAAGGCGGAGGCCCCGGCCGGTGGTCAGGGGATGCTCGACCTCGGCACCGAGGACGAGGTCGTCGGCCAGGACGCCATGGTCCGCGCCCGCGCCGTGCTCGACCTCTCGGTGCCGCTGGCCGAGCAGCTGGAGTCCACCGGCGGCACCGAGCTCCTCCGCGACCTCGAGCTGCCGCTCGTCGAGATCCTCGCGTCGATGGAGCGCACCGGCATCGCGGTCGACACCGACGCCCTGAGCGCGCTGGAGGCCGACTTCGCCGCCAAGGTGCGCGAGGCCCAGCTCGACGCCTACGACGCCATCGGCGGCGACGAGATCAACCTCGGCTCACCCAAGCAGCTCCAGACCGTGCTCTTCGAGACGCTCGGCCTGCCCAAGACTCGGCGGACCAAGACCGGCTACACGACCGACGCCGATGCGCTCAACGACCTCTTCGTCAAGACCGAGCACCCCTTCCTCGAGGCGCTGCTGCGCCACCGCGACGCCACGCGTCTGCGGATCACCGTCGAGGGCCTCATCAAGTCGGTGGCCGAGGACCAGCGGATCCACACGACCTACATCCAGACGATCGCCGCGACGGGGCGACTGAGCTCGACCGACCCGAACCTTCAGAACGTCCCGATCCGCACCGAGGAGGGCCGTCGCATCCGCGACGTCTTCGTCGTCGGCGAGGGCTACGAGTCGCTCATGAGCGCCGACTACAGCCAGATCGAGATGCGGATCATGGCGCACCTGTCCGGCGACGAGGGACTCATCGAGGCGTTCCGGACGGGCGAGGACCTGCACCGGTTCGTCGGCGCGCGGGTCTTCTCGGTGGCACCGGAGGACGTCACGACCGAGATGCGCGCCAAGGTCAAGGCGATGAGCTACGGCCTCGCCTACGGCCTGTCCGCCTTCGGCCTCTCGAAGCAGCTGACGATCTCGACCGGCGAGGCGCAGGGACTCATGGACGAGTACTTCGCGCGCTTCGGCGGGGTGCGCGACTACCTCCGCGAGGTCGTGGCCGAGGCGCGCGCCACCGGCTACACCGCGACCATGCTCGGCCGTCGCCGCTACCTGCCCGACCTCACGAGCGACAACCGGCAGCGCCGTGAGGGTGCCGAGCGGATGGCGCTCAACGCCCCGATCCAGGGCTCGGCGGCCGACATCATCAAGCTCGCGATGATGGGTGTCGACAAAGCACTGCACGAGTCCGGCGCGAAGTCGCGCATGCTGCTCCAGGTCCACGACGAGCTCGTCCTCGAGATCGCCCAGGGCGAGCGCGAGGACGTCGAGGCGCTCGTGCGCCGCGAGATGGGCAACGCCATCGAGATGGACGTCCCGCTCGACGTCAGCGTCGGTCTCGGCCGCAGCTGGCACGACGCCGCGCACTGAGCCGCCGGGCGGCTCGGGCGACCTTGGTCGATCCGGGGCCGCCCGGCGTCGCGCGGTCGTAGTCTGCGGTCAGCGGCTCCGGCGACCGTGCAGGACGTCCGGCGCCGTCGGCCGGCGACCGGACGGAGCGCGCCATGACGATCACGAAGGCGGTCAACGTCGCCATCGGCCTGCTGACCGCCGTCGTGAGCGCGTGGGCGTCCCTTGCCCGCTACACCAGTGACGGGGGCATCGGACCGAGGCTCCTCGTCACGTCGGCGGTCTGCGGCTTAGTCGTCGTGACCCTCGTCGTCGCGCTGAGGCGGCGTCCGGACCCGGGGGGCGCACCGATGAGTGCCGGTCTCCTCTGGCTCGTCCTGCTCATCCTCACGACGATGGCGGTGTGGGACCTCATCCCCGTCGACCAGCGTCCACTCGTCGGTCTCCTGCTCGCCCTCGTCGTCGGCGCCACGGTCGGCACGGCCGTCGCCCCACGGGTCGACATCGGACCCGACGACGAGCGACCGGGTGACCGCGGCGTCAGGCGCTGGTGACCGGGGGAGCGTCCGACCCGCCGGGCGTCGCGTGACGCGGCAGGCTGACGAGGGTGCCGACGACGGCGACGACCAAGGAGGCCGTGAGGAAGGTCGTCGCCACCTCGCCCACCGTGTCGTGCCGCCATCCGACGACGACGACAGTGGCCAGTCCGACGGCCGTCCACACGAGGTAGCCGACGACGTGCCGCCCACGGGCCGCACCCCAGAAGACCAGGACCTGCGAGAGCGCCCAGGCGCCGCCGAGCGCGGTGAACGCGGGCACGAGCCCGGCGAGGTGCTCGTAGCCGGCACCTCCGACGACCCGGACGAGGGGCCGCGACAGCAGGGCCGAGAAGGCGACACCGACCGTGACGATGGCGCCGGTCCCAGCCAGCGCGAGGAGGAGCGGGCGCGCACCCCGGGCCCGCGACATGCCCGGATAGAGGACGGTGACGAGGAACGCCGGACCCCAGAAGGCGGCCTTCGCGAAGAGGCTGAGGACGGCATACGCGCCGGAGTCCTCACCGGGGAGGACATGGCGGGCGACGGGGGTGTCGATCGTCGACGCGACGAGCAGTGCGGAGGTGCCGGCCATCCCGGCGAGCACCCGGCGCACCTGGGTGGGAACGGCCGGGTCGAGGCTGCGACGGAGGTGGCCCCGCACGAGGAGCAGGGCGCCAGCGGCGGCAAGCCAAGAGGCCAGCGCCGTGAGGGCCATGACCCCGGTGACGCCCCAGCCGAGCCAGGCGGCAGTCGCGCCGCCGGCAGTCCGCAGGACGGAGACCAACGCGTAGACGCTCCCGAGGGCAACGAATCGCTCGGCACCCTGAAGGGTCCCCTGCACTCCCGCTGTGAGGCACGTCGGCAGCATCGAGACCGCCACGAGAACGAGAGGAAGCGGTCCATCCAAGTGGAGCAGCGACATGAGCAGCGGCGTGGACAGGATGACCACTGCGGTGACGACGAGCCCCACCGCGGCACCCGTCCGAAGCGCTGTGGCCGGGGCATCCGGGCGGCGCAGCGCCATCCGCCAGGCGCTGACCAGCTGCGTGGAGAGCGCAGCGACCCCCGCGATGATGACGAGGTTGAGCAGTGAGGCCACGGCGCCGAGGTCATCAGGAGCGAGCTCGCGGTTGAGCACGAGGAAGAGGGCGTAGGCGAAGACGTTGGCGGCCAGCGTTCCCGCGCCGACCGCCCCGAGCCCCAGAGACGGCGTCCTGCGCCGTGCGCCCGGGTCACTCGACATTCTTGGGTCGCGCGTCATCGGGTCAGGACGGAGTTGCTCGTGAGGCGCCCGCACAGGCCCGGAACGGGCCCCCACCGGTTGCTGACCCGTGCGTGGGCCTGGCTGCCGCCGTCATGCGTACGCAGGAACCGCAGGCTCGTGAGGTCGCTGTACCAGTCCTCGTTCCACTCGGCGGTGGGTACATACAGGTCGCTTCGGGGGTCGTCGTCCACCCGGAGGCGGATCTGTGACAGCTCGGGGATGGCGTGGGCCGTGATGGAGACCTGCCGACCCCGAGCCACCTCGAACCACGGTGCGACGAAGTTGCCGTCGTCGTCCTCGACGACCAGACGGGCCTGTGGAGCAGCCGCGTCGAACTCGAGGGACACGTGACGTCGTTCGACGCCGTCCTGCTCGAAGACCCTCAGCAGGCCCGGGTGGTAGTCCAGGAACGTCGGGGTCACCACCACCGTCATGTCGCGCTGTTCGACGAGTGTCCACGGTTCGTACTGGTCGCCGGTGTTGACGTACAACGCGGCGCAGTCGCCGACGACGTGGAGGTCGTCAGCCGACCCTCCTTCGGGGAGGGAGTCGGACCGCGACACGAGACGGGCGACAGGGGAGTCCGGCCCGCCGCTCAGCCGCTCCTGAAGGGAGAGGTAGGAGGTCAGCTCGTCGCCTCTGTGCGTCAGGGCCGCAACGTGGGTGCCAGTCGCTGCTTGGGCGGCCAGGCTGAAAGCACAGAGCCCGGCCATGGCCGCGATGGCGACTGCGGCGCGCCACGCTCTTGCACCACGGAGCCACCCAGCAAGCCACCACACCCCGATGGCACCCATGACGATGAGAGCGGGCACGAAATCGCTCGTATACCGATGTGCGAGATACCCGTAACCGAGGACGGCCCCCCCGACCAGTACCGCGCCGAGAGCCGGCCACCTCAAGGCAGAGGCTCGCTCGGGAACACCTCGACTCATGAGAGCGGGTAGCGCCGCAAGGCAGAGCAGGACGAGCATCGGCATGAAGGACGGAACGCTGCCGGTGCGGTATGCCTGATCGATGAAGGCGCCGCCGACAGCTCGGGGCGGTTCTGCGGGGAGGGTGATGAAGGGGAAGTAGTCGACGAAGCGGATGCCGTCCGGACGGAAGTAGCTCGTCAGCGTGGTCTCGAGGAACTGGAACCCGGTGATGGTTCCACCGTTGGCCTGGAGGGCCTCCCGCCGGTGCGCGTTGACCTGGGTCCAGACCTGCGACTCGAGCGGGAACAGGTAGGGGTGACCGAACTTCGTCCAGTTGTAGGCCACGGACACCACCGCCGGGAGGAGGCCGGCCGCGACGGTCCCGGTTCCGTGGCTCAACCGCGCAGGGCCTCCTGCCCGACGATCTCGCAACACGATCCACGCTCCGAGCAGAACTGCGGTACCACTCATCGCCAACCCCCCGGGCGTCCTCGTGAGCACCGTTCCGAGGATGGCCGCGCCGAGCCAGAAGATCGATGTGCGGCTGGGATCGAGAGCGACACGAAGCAGCCAGTAGGCAGAGGTGACGGCCAGTGAGGTGGCCCACAGATAGACCTCGTGATACACCCAGGGCAGGGCCGCATCGAACGTCAGAACGGTGCCGCCGGTCATGCCCGCGAGGACGATCGCTCCCATGACGGCCTGCGTCCGACTCAAGGGTGTGTCAGGCAGAAGGCACTCCCGGACGAGCCAGAGCAGACGTGTGGCAAAGACGGCCAGAACCACCCAGGCGAGCGCCATCGACAGGAGCGTGAGACGACCGTCGAGCTCGTGCGTGAGCATTTGGATCGGGACGCGGAGCAGAGCAGGAAAAGGCGGGAAGTACATGTAGGTCTTGCCGTCGATCACGAAGCTCTCGATGCCGAGCGCGCCGGCCGGGACGGCGATCCGCCCGTCGAGGAAGGCGGTTGCCTGCAGGTCGAAGAAGTTCGATGCGAAACCTTGGGCGACCGCTGTTCGCAGGACGTCCAGTCGAAAGTTGAGCAGGACGAGGAGATAGGTGATACCACCCAGGGCAAGGCCGACGGCGTTCGACGTGGTGCGAAGGCGTGGCTTGGGGGTAGGGCTCAAACCCGTTCCAGCTTGTAGAGGAACTGGTAGCCGAACAGGGTGGGGCGCAGTCGAACGGCCGCGCGGTCCATGGCTGCTGCGTACCGAGCGGTACGGCCAAGGAGGGAGCTGCCGCCGCGCGAGAGGACGTCGATGGGGGAGCCCACGGTCCGTCGTTCGACGATCCTCAGACCCGCGTTCGCGATGAGGCGCTCAAAGCTGCGGCGGGTGAAGAAGCGGACATGGCCGCGGTCCAGAGGCCCCCGCTGGTCGTAGTCGAAGGTTCCCGAGGCAGACCGAGCGCGGGGGTACCAGTGGCCGAAGTTGGGAACGCTCACGAGGATCTGCCCATCGGTCGCCAGACGACCGACCATGTCGGCCATCAGGGCATCCGGGTCGATGACGTGCTCGAGGACGTCGCCGGCAACGACCACGTCGTACCCCGAGCCCGCCTCCACCGGAAGGCCTTGGTTGAGGTCGGCCTCCACGAAGCCGTCGACCCGCTCAGCGATGCCGTCGTGCTTGACGAGGTCCACACCGACCACGCGATGGCCCATCGCGCGGACCAGGCTCGCGAAGTGTCCATCCGAGCACCCGACGTCGAGCACCGATGACGCCGGTATCCCCGTCAGCCAGCTGAGCAGCTGGCCGTGCGAGGAATGTGGACTGTGCTTGACCTCGTAGGCCTCCGTGGCGGCCCCCGCACCACTGCCGAACCCCATCTGTCGCGCTCGGTGTCGTAGCACGTCAACGGTGACATCACGGGCATACGCCAGACCGTTGACGTAGCAGATCTCGTCCCCGTAGTACGTGGGGATGGGTACCTCGACGATGCGCTTCCCCGCGGCGAGCATGCCCAGGATGATCTCGGTGTCGAAGTCGAAGTCGTCGGAGTACTCGGCGAACGGGATGTCCCTCAGCGCGTCCGTGCGGTAGGCGCGGTACCCGCTGTGCCACTCAGTGAGCGATGTTCCCGTCAGCGAGTTCTGGACGGTCGTCAGCACTCGGTTTCCGACGTACTTGTAGAGCGGCATCCCGCCCTGACGGGCGGAACCCCGCTCCATCATCCGCGAACCCATGACGACGTCGGCCTCGCCGCTCACAAGGGGGTCGACGATGCTCTGCATGACCTCCGGGGCGTACTGCCCGTCGCCGTGGAGGAGCACGACGATGTCGAGGCCCTGCTCCATCGCCCAGCGGTAGCCGAACTTCTGGTTGCCGCCGTAGCGGAGGTTCTGCACGTGCTTGATGACCGTGAGCGGCAAGGGCGACCCGCTCTTGTACTCGAGTCCGATCTGGTAGGTCTCGTCCTGGCTCGCGTCGTCACAGACGAGAACGTGCTCGAGTTGCTCGCGGAAGGCAGACGGGATGCGGTCCAGCGTCTCGCGCAAGGTGGAGGCAGCGTTGTAGGCCACCACCAGGATGCCGATACGCGGACTTCGCGCCTGGTGTGGCGCCACTCGCTCTGACCTCACTGTCATCCCTCTCCGACGGCCCTCGCTGACGCTCACGTCGGTCAGTCCAGGGCTTGGGTGATCCTACCCACTGGTAATGGAAGGCCGCGACGGTCTGGCATACTCCGCCGCATGACCGACGCCACTCTCGTCGATTTGCCGTCGCTGACTTCTCGGCTGCCGGAGCTCACCGCCGAGTATCGCGCCGCGGAGCCGTTCCCGCACATCGTGCTCGACGGCGTCCTGTTCCCCGAGGCCTTCGACCGCGCGGCCGCCGAGTTCCCCTCCATGCGCGACCCCTCCTGGAAGGGGTACCTCCACGTCAACGAGACCAAGTACGGGAACACGCTGCCCGACACGTGGGGAGCCACGCTCAACGCGGTGGCGAAGGAGTTCACCTCCCCGGAGTTCGTGCGCTTCCTCGAGGAGCTCACCGGCATCGATGGTCTCCTTCCCGACTGGAGCATGGACGGCGGAGGGCTGCACCAGACTCTGCGAGGCGGTCACCTCAACGTGCACGCCGACTTCACAACGCACCACGCCAAGGAGAACTGGAGCAGGCGGATCAACATCCTGCTGTACCTCAACGAGGAATGGCGGGAGGAGTGGGGCGGGCAGCTGGAGCTGTGGGACGCGGAGATGACGGCTCCCCGAGCCAAGGTGCAGCCCGCCGGCAACCGCATGCTCATCTTCACGACGAGCCATGACAGCTTTCACGGTCACCCGGACGCCCTCACCTGCCCCGAGGATGTTGCTCGTCGGTCCATGGCGCTCTACTACTTCACCGAGGAGTCCAAGCCGCTTCGCAGGGCCACGAACTACAGGGCCCGGCCGCAAGAGGGCGGATTCAAGCGGGCCGCGATTGCCCTGGACCGTGGCGTCCTCGACGTCTACGACCGGACCCTACGACGGCTCGGGCTGTCGGACACGCGCGTGAGCCGAATGCTCGAGAAGGTCAACGGGTTCCGACGCACCGGCTGAGACCACGGGTCCCCGCCCCGACCAGCGGCTGGGGTCTAGCTGTGCGTCCGATCGGACTCGGTCGTCCCCGCCACTGTGCTGGATCGGGTGTGAGACCGACCGATCCCTCGGGTCCACCGTCTCACAGGTCGGTCAACCCACCGGTGGAGCACCGTCACGAGGAGTGCCAACCCGGCCAAGGTCACCAACGTCCGGGAGAGGTTGCTCCACCCGGCGGTGTGCCGAGCCACGAGATGGAAGACGGGAAGGTGCCAGACGTAGAGAGTGAGGGACACGGCTCCGAGAGTGCGGAGAGGTCGAGCGGTGAAGAACCGCGCCGCGGGGCTGCTCGTGGCGTTGTCCACTGAGCCGGCGAGCACGAACAGGGTGGTCGCCAAAGCGATGGCGATGCCCTGCCCCTTGAAGTAGGCGTCGATCCCCAGCTTGGAACCACTGAAGACGATGGCGACGATCAGCAGCGTGGCGGACCCCAGGACGGCGGGCGCTTCGCGACGCCAGTGGAGCGCCCGCTCCCACAGAAGCGCCGCCAGCACTCCCCACAGAGCGGCATCGGCGCGGGTCGAGGTGCGCAGGGAGGCGCTGTACCAGCCCTCCGTCTCGAAGACGTGCCACCGCCACCACGTGACGGCCACGATGAGCACTCCTACCGCGACCGCCAGGGCGGCACGTCGCCGACCCCAAACAGCGATGGCCACCGCGAGGACGATGAAGACGTGCATCTCCGCGCTCAGGTACCAGAGGTGGCCCAGGTCGCTGCGAGCCTCGAAGGCGTTGTCACGGACGTACCAGTTCCACGTGTATGTCGCGACGGCGAAGGCTGAGTTGGTCGTCGTCTTCTCACTGGCCGTGTCCGTCGGGTCGACATCGGACAGGACGACCACCGCAACCAGCAGCAGTCCGATCTGGGCGCTGATCCGGAGGGCACGTCGCAGGAGTGAGATGGCCGGCCCGGCCGCTCCCGACCGTTCCGAAGCACCGAGCATGCTGCGCGTCACGAGGAAGCCGCTGAGCACGAGGAAGATGGACACGGCAACGCTGCCGCTCTTGAACCATCCATCCAAGGGAGCGATGTCGTCCAGGCGATCGAAGGGGTAGATCACCCAGATGTGCGACAGGACGACCAGCAGGATCGCCAGACCGCGCAGCCCATCGAGGGGCTTGACGGTGCGCTGAGAACGATGCGCGGCAGCCGACACGCGCGTCACCGTATCCCACTGTCGAACTCAGGCTCACTCGCTCCTCGCGATCGATCGGGCGCGCGGAACAGGTGGGATCGCCTGAGCCAGAGCCGGGTGGGCTCCTCCACGAAACGCTGGGCGACATACGTGATGACCGCGAGGATGGAGAAGGCCAGAACGCTCCTGGCCTGCCAGCTCACGGTGGGTGTGTGGCGAGCCACGGTCACGAAGATGATGAGGTGCCAGACGTAGATGGCAAGAGAGGCGTTTCCGAGGTACTGGAGTGCGGGAGCCCTGAAGATCCTCGTCGCCCAGGAGTCATCGGACGCGTGGTGCAGGGCGCAGACCAGCACGACGCTGACGAGCGTGAACGCGACACCCCAGTGCTTCAGGTACTGCAACGGGTCGATCTCACCGGACAGGACGAGGAGGCCGAGCAGAATGACTGTGCAGGCCAGAGCGACGTCGTTGGCCCGCGACCTCCACCGCGCGACGTAGCGGAGCCCGAGAGCCGCAACCACTCCCAGAATGAGCCCGTCCGAGCGGGTTGTCGTCATGAGGGAGGCTGGGAACCAACCGGCCGCCGCCAGCACGTTGAATCGGTTGACGATGACCCAGATCGCCGCGGCGGTGAGCACGACGCTGAGCAGCAAGCGGCGCCGGGAGACGACGATGAGCAGGGGAAGAACGAGGTAGCACTGCTGCTGCACGCTGAGATACCAGAGGTGGCCCAGGTCGCCGCGCGCCTCGAAGACGTGATCGAGGGCGTACTGGTTCCACGTGTATGTCAGCACGTTGAGGACGGACCGATAGGTCGTCGTGTCCGTGTAGGTGTCGGTGGGGTCGAACCGGTGGATGGCCAGAACGGCCAGACAGGCGGGCACGAGTTGGACGCCGATGCGAACGACGCGGCGCAGGTAGAAGCGCAGCGGGTCCAGGGCGCCCCTTTCCTTCTCCCTGAGCAAGGTCAGAGTGACGATGAAGCCGCCGACGACGAAGAACACGACGACGGACCCACCTTGGAAGATGCCACGAAGCAAGGGGAACTGGTCGGTGAGCTCGCGGGACCACAAGATCCACGCATGGTTGATGACGACGAGCACGATCGTCACTCCTCGCAGCCCGTCGAGTGCCCCGACACGTGACTCGGTGTGGCCGGGCTGCGGTTCCATAGCGGGCAGGTTAGACCGTGCACCCACCGCGTCCGAGGTCGGCGCGAGGGCTGACAGGGCGCTGGTAGGTTCTCGCGACCGAGAGGGGTGGTGGATGCGACGCGTTCGAGCGGGTACTGCGGTGACGGCCGGCCGCGTCCTTGCCTCGCTGTCTCCGGCGCGCCCTGACGGTGCCTGGTTCGCCGTCCTCGCGCCGCTCCTCGGCTCCGTCGTCGTCGCCGCGGTCATCCTGGGCCCGGCATTGAGTCGCGGGGTGGTTCTCGCCTACGACATGGTCTGGTCACCGGACGCGCGACTGACCCCGTTCGCGACGGGCGCGACCACACCGGCGCCGCGCGCCGTCCCGAGCGACGCCTTCGCATGGCTGGCCTCGCTCGTGCTCACCCCGCAACTGGCTCAGAAGCTGATCCTCCTCGCCATTCTCGCTGCCGCCTCGATGGGTGCTGTGGCTCTGTTGAGAGAGCTCCGACCAGGTGCGAGTGGTCTGTCCGTTGCCACGGTGGTCGTCGCTGCCGTGTGGAACCCGTTCGTCTCGGAGCGCCTCGTCATCGGACAGTGGACGATCCTTCTCGGCTATGCGGTTCTTCCATGGGCATTGCGAGCCGCTCGACGCAGCGTGGCCGGTGTGGGCAGCACGTATGCCGTGACCGTCGCCATGGGCGTCTCAGGAGTCGGGGGCGTCAACAGCGTCGTCATCGTGCTCCTCGGCGTGCTCGCCCTTGCCCTCGTCGACCTCGGTCGGCAGCCAAGGCGTGCCGTGGTCACTGCTGCCGCTGCCTTGGCAACGGGCCTCGTCGGATCTGCGGCGTGGGTCCTTCCGTCGTTGGCCTCTCAGACGGGCGCGAGCCGTTCGTCGGTGGCTGCGTTCGCACCCAGCGCCGACACCCCGCTCGGGACATGGGGTTCTCTGCTCAGCGGGGGCGCGATCTGGAATGTCGCCGCCCATCCCTCGGCGCGCGCTGTTCCGCTTCTCGCGGTCGTCGCGGCGGCACTGGCCGTGGGTGGCCTCGCCTGCTTCGCCGGCGAGGTACGGAGGCGAGACGCCTGGGGTCTCCTCGGTCCGGTGATGGCGGGAGCGGCGGTGGTCGTCCTCAGTGTGAGCCCACTCACGGAGGGGGTCTGGACGTGGACCGTGACGGAGCTGCCGGGTGGAGGCGTGTTCCGGGACAGCCAGAAGTTCCTCGCCGCATGGATGTTGGCCGTGGCGGTGGGGACCGGGGTGGCGGTCGAGATGATCAAGGCTCGTGTGCGGACGCTCGCTCCCGTCGCCGCGGTCCTCGTCAGCGGTCTTCTGGTCGCGCTCTCGCCACAGCTCGCGTGGGGCGTCGGTGGCCGGCTGGACGCGCGGGAGGTGCCGCCGGGATACAGGTCGGCGGCCGACCGGGTCTCGGACCTGCCACCCGGTGAAGTGGGGCTGCTTCCCTGGAGCCAGTACCGCCGCTATCCGTGGAACGGGGATCGGGTCTCCCTCACGCTGGGGCCCCGGATCATCGACCGTCCGGTCCTGTTCGACGACTCCCTGCCGCTGCGTACGGGCGTCGTCCCGGGGGAGAGCGATCGAGCAGCCGCGGTGACGAGACTCATCGACGGCGGTGTCGCCCCGGTCCGAGCGCTGCAGTCGGTCGGCGTGCGCTACGTCGCCGCCGAGCTGGATGCCGGGTTGCCCGTGGATCAGCGCGCTCTCCGAGCGGCGGGGACTGTGGTCATCGACGACCCAGGACTGATGGTCGTGGACCTCGCGTCGTCCGTCTCCGAGCCGGCCGGCTCCCGCTGGCTGACCCTCGGATGGGGTGTGACCCTGCTGGCGGTCCTCGTCCTGGTGGCTGTGGGCGTCGGGCGTGTACTCGGGCGCAAGTTACCCGTCGGTCTGCTACGCTCCCGCGCATGACTGGTTCCGTGAGCGCCATTGCGTCGACGATCGCTGGTGCCCTGCTCGCCCTGGTGGCCGTGGTGGGCGGCGTCGCCGCCGTCAACCCGTCAGCCAACCCTGCTTCCAAGAGCGAGAACGTCGTTCTGTACGACGCTCCCTGAGCGGCGAACCACGTTGGTCAAGGTCGGCACCCCTCGCGGGTGCCGACCTTCTTTGGGTCACTCGTTCGTGTCGCTCACCAGCTCGGTGAGGACCGCCTCCCACTTGTCCACGGTCTCCTCCCAGTGGAACTGGGAGACCCACGCCCTCACCTCGGTGCTCATGCTCTCCCTCAGGTCCCTGTCGACCAACAGTGACCGGACAGCCGACGCGAGCGCCGTCGCCGTTCCTTCGTCGACCAGCAGGCCTGTGTGTCCGTCGACGATCGAGTCGGTCGGACCGCCGGCCTCGGTGAAGGCGACGGTGGGGGTTCCGTGGACGCCTGCTTCGACGACGACCAGGCCCCACCCCTCCTTGAGGCTGGGGAGCACGTGCACCCACGCCCGGGCCAGAAGCTGGTGCTTCTCCGCCTCGGAGACGTGCCCGTGGAAGGTGACGAGCTCCTCCACGCCCTGATCACGAGCGCAGTCACGCAGGTGCGGGTCCCACCAACCGGATCCGACGACGTCGAGAGTGACCGAGGGCATCTCCTCACGGAGCCGGGCGACCGCCTCGATGGCCAGCTCCACTCGCTTCTGCGGGACAAGTCGTCCGAGGACGACGAGCGACGGGTGCGGGGACCGGACCACCTCACCGAGTGCAGAGTCCTCGGTCCCGTTGTGAATCACCCGTATCCGAGCAGGGTCGACTCCCAGCCCGGCAAGCTCCTGGCCCGTCGAGTCGCTCACGACGACGTAGTCCGTGTGCCGGTAGACGAGTGGTGCGAGGCGGGACTCGAGCCACCACCCGGCCCCGGCGAGGCGGGGGCCGAAGACGACGGGCCACTGTTCCTTGTGCACGTGGTGCACGAGGTTGATCACAGGTTGGCGAGTGGTCAGGGGGCTGAGGTAGGGGACACCGTTCTGCACGTCGACCACGACGTCGGCGTCATAGCGCCGCACCAGGTTCGCAGCCAGGGCGCGGGGGTAGATCCCGTACCGCCCGCCCTTCCGGACGTAGCGCACGCCCTCGACGACCTCCTCGGCCAGTGCGCCCGGGTAGAGGGCGGTCCTGAAGATCACCTCGTGTCCTCGAGCAGCGAGCCCTTCGGCCACGGTGACGAGGTACTTCTCGGCACCCCCGGCCTCCGGATGGTGCATGTCGCGCCAGTTGAGCATCAGGATGCGCATGGACAAGGGGACTCCACCTCAGTCGTTCACCGGTCTCGAGCGGAAGATCGCGGCGGAGGGGAGGTTGTTACATTTCCCGTCATGCGACGCGCGCCCGCCAAGAGGTACCGAACAGTAGCAAGGTCGTCGGCGCTGTTCAGGTCCTTCCTCGTCGAGCAGTCGGATCCAGAGCGCTTCTACACTGACGTCGCGGATGACACCATCGCTCTCATCACCCGGCACGAGAGCCTGAAGTCCAGAACGGTGTTGGACGTCGGTGCAGGACAGGAGCAGTTCGGACGCCGGTTCGCCGAGCACGGCGCTCGCTATGTGGCCGTCGACCTGGAGCGACAGTCCCTCAGCCCCGGCGCCGGCGTCGGGGGTGTCGTCGGCCGCGGCGAGCACCTGCCTTTCGCCTCCGCCTCCGTGGACATCGTCATGTCCAACAACGTCATGGAGCACGTGACCCGACCCGGGGTGGTCGCCGACGAGATGGTGCGGGTCGTACGGCCCGGTGGGCTCGTCTTCATCTCGTACACCGTCTGGGCCTCACCCTGGGGTGGTCACGAGACCTCGCCCTGGCACCTCCTCGGTGGCCACTACGCGCGTCGTCGCTACGAGCGCACCCACGGTCACGCCCCCAAGAACCGGTTCGGGGAGACCATGCACGCCACGACGGTGGCGGGAGGGCTGCGATGGGCGCGGAGCCACCCCGACGTCGTACTCGTCGAGGCGGCGCCCCGCTACCACCCCGACTGGGCGGACCTCTTGATCCGCGTGCCAGGGGCTCGCGAGCTGCTGAGCTGGAACCTCATGATGGTCCTACGGCGCCGGTGACACGCTGGGGCCGGTACGACCCCGCACACCTCGCGGGGCTCTTCGTGCTGTGGGCCGTCGCCTGGTCGGTCCCGTCGGGACGCCTCGCGGCCGACACCAAGACGGACCTCTACGTCGACCCGTGGGGCTTCCTCGGTGGAGCCCTGCACCTGTGGGACCCGCAGGTGACATGGGGCGGGCTGCAGAACCAGGCGTACGGCTACCTCTTCCCCATGGGCCCCTTCTTCGGCCTCGGCTCCGAGCTGTTGCCGATGTGGGTCGTCCAGAGACTCTGGTGGGCGATGCTGCTCACGGCGGGCTACGTGGGCATGCTCGGCCTCCTGCGAGCGCTCGACGTGGCGTCTCCGCGGCTCCGGATCGTGGCAGCCCTCGCGTACGCACTGGCGCCCCGCGTGCTGAGCACCATCGGCGGCCTGTCGTCGGAGGCCCACCCGCAGCTGCTCGCGCCACTTGTCCTCTGGCCCCTCGTCCTCGTCGACCGGGGTCGGCTCGCGACGCGCAAGGGGGCCGCGCTCAGTGCGCTTGCGGTGCTGTGCTGTGGCGGCGTCAACGCGACGGCGACGGCCTTCGCGGTCCTTCCCTCCGCGATCTGGCTGCTCACGAGGCAGAGGTGGTGGAGGGCGCCGCTCACCTGGGTCTGCGGGGTGCTTCTCGTCGCCGCGACGTCGTGGTGGGCGGTTCCGCTCGTCGTTCTCGGCCGCTATTCCCCGCCGTTCCTCGACTGGATCGAGAACGCGGGAACGGTCACGTCCCAGATCACCGCTCTCGATGTCCTCCGGGGAACGACGGCGTGGCTCGGCCACCTCGTCACCTCGGCTGGTCCTTGGTGGCCTGCCGGCTTCGAGCTGGTCTCGTCCCGGACGAGCATCCTGCTCACGACGGCGGTCGCGGCGATGGGCCTCGTCGGGCTCATGCTGCGGCGCCTCCCGGAACGGACCTTTCTCGTGTCGGTCGTCGTCGTGGGAGTGGTCGTCATCGCCCTCCCGCACGAGGGCGCGTTGGCGTCTCCGGTCGCGCAGGTCGCGCGGGACGCCCTCGACGGGCCGCTCGCCGCACTGCGCAACGTCCACAAGGCCGATCTCCTCGTCCGACTGCCGCTGTGCATCGGCCTCGCTCATCTCCTCGCCCGCGTGGCGACGTGGCGGCCGCAGCGTCCGTGGCTGCGTGGCGCCGCCCTCGCAACCCCACTCCTCGTCGTCGTGGGGGCGGCCGCGCCGGGCTTCGGCGGAGCGATCGCCCCACGGGGAACCTTCGACGCCATGGCACCGCAATGGCAGGAGCTCGGCGCCTGGCTCGACGACCGGCAGGGGGCGAGGTCGCTCATCGTCCCCGCCGCGAACTTCGCGGAGTACGTGTGGGGCCGTCCGATGGACGAGCCCCTGCGGCCGCTGACAGACGCTCCGTATGCCGTCCGCGACGCCGTCCCGTTGGCACCGGCCGGGACGGTGCGCATGCTCGACGAGGTCGAGATGCGGTTGACCTCGGGTCGCTCGATCGCCGGAGCCGCGACCATGTTGCGGGAGTCGGGCGTCTCATACCTCGTCCTGCGGAACGACCTCGGCTCGGAGGCAGGGCAGCCCCCCGTGGCGCTCACCCGGTCCGCCCTGCTCAACACCCCGGACGTGTCGTTCGTCAGGGGGTTCGGCAAGACGTGGCTGGACGCCGCGGGGGAGCGGGTCTTCCCCATCGAGGTCTACGCCCTCGCCGGTGAGGTCGCCCCCGAGCTCGCCCTGTGGGACGTGCGGGACGTCATCGGGGCTTCCGGGGCGGCCGAGGACCTGGCTCGCCTCGACGACGCTGGGCGGGCTGGCCGTCCGGTCGTCTTCGACGGCGACCGGACGGCATACCTCGTTCCGGAGACCCACGTCGTGACCGACGGTTTCCGGGCTCGCTCACGCTGGTTCGGTGCTCCCAGGGGCCAGGACGTGAGCAGCGGTCTCGGTGCTCGAGCTGCGGCGCAGGCGCCGGACTACCTGCCGTGGTCGGAGGTCTCGCGCCGGTCCGTCGTGGAACACCGCGGTGTCGCCGACGTCAGGGCGTCGTCGTCGGTCGCCGAGCAGTTCACCGTCGTCGGTCTGCAGCCGGCGCATCGACCGTTCGCGGCCGTCGACGGCAACAGGCTCACCGCGTGGGTCACAACGGGCGACGCAGCGCCGGAGCTCACCGTCGAGCTCGAACGGCCCACTGCACTGGGGGAGATCTCTATCGAGCCCCTTCATGACACGCAGCGGTTCGGCAGAGACCTCGGCGTGGCGACGGTCCTCACCGTGACGACGGACAGAGGGGAGGTGGACGTTCGCCTCGATGCCAAGGACCTCACGAGGGTCCGGTTGCCCGAGGGGTCGACGCGAACCGTGTCGCTGCGGATCCGTGACACCACGCGGGGTGCCCCCGGCGGTGTGGTCACCGGACTGACCGAGGTCCGCCTCCCGGGGGTGCGGCCGACCGAGGTCGTGAGGACGCCGTCGGCCAGCGAGGCCACGTCCTCCGCAGCCGTCCTCGGGTGGGGGAGACCGGGCCGCGACGGTTGTTCCGTCCTGGTCGAGCGTTTCACGTGCTTCGTGGGCCAGTCTGTCGACCCCGAGTCCACGGGGCCGTTCGTGCGTGAGGTGGCAGGGCTCACCGCCGGGCGGCACGCCATCTCCGGGACACTGGCCGTCGACCCGTTGCGCCCGCCCACCGAGCTGCTCACGGTGCCAGGGGTCGATGTCGGCGCGAGCAGCCGGCGCAGCGACGCTCCGGCGGCTCGTCCGATCGCTGTCGCCGACTCGGATCCGCGCACGGCGTGGAGCCCGGCTCCGGACGACGAGACGCCGTCGGTGACCCTGACGCTGAAGGAGCCCACGAGGATCGAGGGACTGCGTCTTCAGACGCGGGACGACTGGGCCCGTCGGGTCGCCCCGGCCGTCGTCGTCAACGTGGACGGCGACGAGGTCACCCGTCGCCTTCCCGAGCACGGGGTGATCTCCATTCCGCCCACGACCGGTCGACGGCTTACGCTCACGTTCGTCGCCGCACCCGGTGGAGGTCGACCGAGCGTCGGCTCGTTGCAGCTCGAGGAGCTGGAGCTCATCGTCGAGCCCTTCGCGCCACCTGCCTCCGAGCTCCGCGGTGACTGCGGCACTGGGCCCCGCCTCCTGGTCGACGGTCGGTCGGTCCCCACCGCCGCGGTCGGCTCGCGGGACGCCATGCTCGGGCTCGCCGACATCACGTGGCGGGCGTGCGGTGACGTGTCCCTCTCCGCAGCGGTCACGCACTCGATCAGTCTGGAGCCCTGGCGGGGACTCGTGCCGCGGACGGCACTCGTCTCGCCACTGGACGACGCAGACGCCGGAGGACCGCGCGCCGTCGCGCACAGCCGGACGAGCCCGACCTCGCTCCGGGCGGTCCTCCCGGACGGGGAGGCGCGCCTGCTCGCCATGACCGAGAACACGAACCCCGGATGGGTCGCCCGGCTGGACGGCACGGCCCTGGAGCCTCAGGTCGTGGACGGACGACGGCAGGGCTTCATCGTGCCCGAGGGTGCGTCCGGTGAGCTCGTCATCACGTTCGAGCCGGACCGCGCCTACCGGTGGGGACTGGCCATCGGTCTGGGTCTTGCCGCTCTCGTGGTCGTGCTGGCGGTGTGGCCTGCATCGGGGGCGCGCCCGCCTTCGCCCCCCACCGCTCGGTCGCGCGTGGGGAGGTGGTGGGTGGTGGCCCTCGCCGGCATCTTCGCCGGGCTTCTCGCAGGCCCTGTGGGCCTGGTCGTGGGTCTGGTCTGCGGACTGCTCGCCACCGTGCGGAGGCCTCCCGACGGGCTCCGCATCGGCGTCGTGGCCACGGCAGCCGTCACCGCGGCAGTGCTCCAGCTCCTCGTGGCCCCGGGAACGGTGGGTGGGTCAGTGCTGGAGGGCGGGGTGCGTCTGCTCGTCCTCGTCGCCTTCACGGTGGCGCTTGCGGGTGGTGAGTCTCGAGACCAGGCGTGAGGCGGGGGTCTCGACGGCGTGGTAGCTGAGTGCCGCGAGCAGGAGGGTGACGGGGACACCCACGGCGAGCAGCGGCGCAAGGCCGCCGGTGAAGTTGTCGACACCGGTGAGGGCGTAGCAGGCGGTGAAGACCGGCAGGTGCCAGAGGAAGATGCCGTAGCTCACCCGTCCCAGCCAACGGACCGACGGCGTCGAGAGCGCGGCGCTGTAGGCCGTGGCCGGCCCGTGCGTCAGCGGCAGCAGGAGGCACAGAGACACGAGTGTGCCGAGCGCGGAGCGGACGAGCAGCTCGCCGGCGGTCGCGGGGGCGAGGGTGAGCGGACCGGCGACGGTGGTCGTCGCCAGGAGATAGGCGCCTGCGGCCACGGACAGGCACGCGACCGGGTCGGACCCCCATCGGCGCAGGCCCCGGGCCACAGGATGCGTGGGGAGGAGGAGCGCCTCCGCACAGATCATCCCGACGAGGAACTGCGGGCCTCGGGCGTGCAGCCACATGTGAGAGATGACGTCGACCCCGAAGACCTCGCCGGCCCGGAGCACTGACGCGAGGGTGAGGAGCACGGCAGCGCCGACGAGCACCACCAGCGGCAGCGCGGGGTCTCGGCGACGCAGAGGCCTCAGGCCGAGGACGACCAGGGGGAGGCAGGCGTAGAAGGAGATCTCGGTTGCCAGGCTCCAGGTGTGGTTGAACGACGAGATCCACGCGTCCCCCACATAGATCTGGAGCCCCGCCGCATGCAGGAGCCAGCTGCGGAGTGGGGGGTTCGCGAAGACGACCACGGCCGCCAGCGCGATCCAGTAGGCCGGAAGCACGCGAGCAGCGCGACGCAGCGCATACCCCACGACGTCGATGCGCCGCTCGGAGTTCGCGATGAGCCCGCGGTGCAGCAGGAAGCCGGACAGGGCGAAGAAGATGCCGACGCCGAAATCGCCACGCGACCACAGCCGGCCCACGAGGCCGCCGGTGACGCCGAACCCGGTGAGGAAGGCAGCGTGGGTGAGCACGACCATCGCCGCTGCGACCGCACGCAGGCCGTCGAGGGAGGGGATGACCACGGCAGCGGCGGGACGGGTCCACGGTGCCGTCCGTTCGTCCATGTGCGCACTGTAGGCGAGACACGCCTCACGCCTGCGAAGATGACGCAGCGACAAGGGATACCGACTGGTAGGGTCACGACACCTCTTCCCTGCTCCACTTGAGACAAAGGTGTCCCGCAGATGCGCAGAATCATCGGTCTGGTGCTGATGGGCCTTGCCGGTTTTCTCGTCACCACCGCGCTCCTCGCGCTGGTCTACGTGCCGGGGCAGGTGAAGAAGACCCCGCTCGACACCGACTCGTACACGCGCCTGTCAGGTGAAGCCGCCGTGCTTCCCCGGGGCGAGGGCGCCCCGGTCAAGGCTCTCAGCCACACCGTCGCCGACGGCGCCAAGTCCGACGGCGACGTCGTCGTCTTCGACACCTTCACCTGCCTCATCACCAACGAGGACGGCAACTCGCCCGACTGCGTCGACGACGCCGACCCCGACAAGCGGCTCGTCACCGCGTCGACCGACCGCTTCGCGACCGACCGCAAGACAGGCCTGTCGGTCAACGACGAGAAGTACATCGGCGACGCCACTCCGCACGAGGGACTCGTCAACAAGTTCCCCTTCGGCGTCGAGAAGAAGACCTACCCGTTCTGGGACGGTCTCCTCAAGCGCGCCGTCGAGGCGAACTTCGAGGGCGAGGAGAAGGTCAACGGCTGGGACACCTACAAGTTCATGACCCAGGTGAGCGACGAGCCCGCCGAGATCGCGAGCGGTATCCAGGGCACGTACTCGTCGACGAAGACGATGTGGGTCGACCCGCGCACCGGCGCCATCCAGAAGCAGACGGAGCAGCAGGTCCGGAAGACGGACAACGGCCAGACGGTGCTCGACCTCGACTTCGGCTTCACCGAGGAGACGGTCAAGGCCAACATCGAGGACGCCAAGGCCAACGACAGCAAGCTCGGCCTCGTCGAGAAGCTTCCGATCATCGCCGGCATCCTCGGTCTTCTCGCCGCCGCGATCGGCTTCTTCCTCTGGCACGGTGCCCGTGGCTCCGACGGTGGCGACCTGCGCACTCGACGTGACGGCGACGGTGGCGAGCCTTCCTACGCCGAGCGCGACGACCTCGACGTCTTCGGCGACCAGGGTGACGACGCCGAGACCCGGCGTCGCGTCGACCTGCGCCAGTAGGCGACGTCCGGGGTCGCTGACCCTGACGTCGCACGCACCAGGAGGCCCCGCGGACCGAGACGGTCGGCGGGGCCTCCAGCACGTGCGGGCTCAGTCCGGTCGGCGGCAGACGAAGATCGCGGTGCCGGGCAGGATCGCACCGCGGGTTGGCGACCAGCCGCCCCACGTCTCGGTGTTGTCGGCCGGCCACTCGGGCTCGACGACGTCCTCGAGCACCATCCCGGCCGCGACGACCTCGCGGACCCGGTCGCCCATCGTCCGGTGGTGCTCGACGTAGGTCGCGCGACCGTCGGGGCCGGACTCGACGTAGGGCGTGCGGTCGAAGTAGCTGAGCCGGGCGACGAGCCCGGCTTCGGTGGGGTCGTCGGGGAAGGCCCACCGCACCGGGTGCGTCGTCGAGAAGACGAACCGCCCCCCGGGACGCAGGACCCGCGCCACCTCGGCCATGACTGCCGCGCTGTCCGCGACGAACGGCACGACCCCGTATGCCGTGAAGACCGTGTCGAAGACCGCGTCACCGAAGGGGAGGGCGAGGGCGTCGCACTGGAGCAGTGGGGGAGCGACGCCGGTCCGGGCGCTCACCTCCGCGCCGACGCGGAGCATGCCGATCGACAGGTCGGTGGCCACGACCGAGACGTCGGACGTGCGCCGGAGCCACCGCGCCCCCTGGCCGGCGCCCGCCCCGATCTCGAGGATCCGCTGCCCGGCAGCCACCTCCAGGAGCCCGAGGTTCTCCTCGGTCCAGCCCTCCGGACCCCAGACGAGGTCGTCGTCGCCGAGGAACGAGCCGTGCTCGGCGTAGTAGTCCGTCGCCTCGCCGTCCCACCAGGCGCGGTTCGCCGCCTGCGTCTCGCCGGTCCCGGCGGTGCGGCGGCCGACGTCCTCGCTCACCGGCATACCCCGCTTTGACCCTGCGTGGACCGGGTCGGTAGTCTTGACGAGCATTCTTCTGTGTTCCCGCATGCCCTCACGGGCCCGCTACCGGGCGACGGACACTCTGCTCCACCCCATCGAATCCATCTGTCCACATCGGAGTTCCTACTACATGACTGCCAGCACGGTCGACAAGACCGCCCCTCAGATCGCCATCAACGACATCGGCTCTGAGGAAGACCTTCTCGCCGCCATCGACGCGACGATCAAGCACTTCAACGACGGAGACATCGTCGAAGGCCGCATCGTCAAGGTCGACCGCGATGAGGTTCTGCTCGACATCGGCTACAAGACCGAGGGCGTCATCCCCTCGCGTGAGCTCTCCATCAAGCACGACATCGACCCCAACGAGGTCGTCAAGGTCGGCGACGAGGTCGAAGCCCTCGTCCTCCAGAAGGAGGACAAGGAAGGCCGTCTCATCCTGTCCAAGAAGCGGGCTCAGTACGAGCGCGCCTGGGGCACGATCGAGAAGGTCAAGGAGGAGGACGGCGTCGTCACCGGCACCGTCATCGAGGTCGTCAAGGGTGGACTCATCCTCGACATCGGCCTGCGTGGCTTCCTCCCCGCCTCCCTCGTGGAGATGCGTCGTGTCCGCGACCTCCAGCCCTACGTCGGCAAGGAGATCGAGGCCAAGATCATCGAGCTCGACAAGAACCGCAACAACGTGGTCCTGTCGCGCCGTGCCTGGCTCGAGCAGACGCAGTCCGAGGTGCGCACGACGTTCCTCAAGGAGCTCCAGAAGGGCCAGGTCCGTTCGGGCGTCGTGTCCTCCATCGTCAACTTCGGTGCGTTCGTGGACCTCGGCGGCGTCGACGGTCTCGTCCACGTCTCGGAGCTGTCCTGGAAGCACATCGACCACCCGTCCGAGGTCGTCGAGGTCGGGGACGAGGTCACCGTCGAGGTGCTCGACGTCGACATGGACCGCGAGCGTGTCTCCCTGTCGCTCAAGGCGACGCAGGAGGACCCGTGGCAGCACTTCGCCCGGACCCACGCCATCGGCCAGGTCGTCCCCGGCAAGGTCACCAAGCTCGTCCCCTTCGGTGCGTTCGTGCGCGTCGAGGACGGCATCGAGGGCCTCGTCCACATCTCCGAGCTGGCCGAGCGCCACGTGGAGCTGCCGGAGCAGGTCGTCACCGTCGGCGCCGACATCTTCGTCAAGGTCATCGACATCGACCTCGAGCGTCGTCGCATCTCGCTCTCGCTCAAGCAGGCCAACGAGGACGGCGCGGGCCAGGTCGAGTTCGACCCGACCCTCTACGGCATGGCCGCCGAGTACGACGAGCAGGGCAACTACAAGTACCCCGAGGGCTTCGACTCCGAGACCAACGAGTGGCTCGAGGGCTACGAGAAGCAGCGTGAGACCTGGGAGAAGCAGTACGCCGAGGCCCACGCCCGCTGGGAGGCGCACCGTGCGCAGGTCGAGGAGGCCGCCAAGGCCGACGCCGAGGCCGCTGCCGGTGGCGACACCGCCACGTCCTACAGCAGCGACTCCTCCTCCTCGTCGTCCTCCGACGACGAGGGCGACGCCCGCCCGGCCGCTCCGGCCAACGAGGGCACCCTCGCCTCCGACGAGGCCCTCGCCGCGCTGCGCGAGAAGCTCACCGGCAACTGAGCCGACCGGCATACGCCCGTATGCCGGAACGTGACGACCGAAGGCCCGGTCCCCTCTGCGGGGCCGGGCCTTCGGCCTGTCCGGAGGGTGCGGCCGTGCGAGGGTGGTCGCATGGCACGCACCATCGCGACGAACACCGACGTCGACCTCGAGGCCCTGCTGGACTTCGTCCGGCCGCGCCACCACATGGTCCTCCTCACGACCCGCCGTGACGGGCGCCCGCAGACATCACCGGTCACCGGCGGCGTCGACGAGCAGGGACGGATCGTCATCTCGACCTACCCCGAGCGCGCCAAGACGGCCAACGCCCGGCGCGACCCGCGGGTGAGCGTCCTGGTGCTCTCCGACGACTTCGGCGACGCCTGGGTGCAGGTCGACGGCGACTGCGAGGTCATCGACATGCCGGAGGCGGCCGACGCGCTCGTCGACTACTACCGGTGCATCTCGGGCGAGCACCCCGACTGGGACGAGTACAGGCAGGCGATGCGGAAGCAGGGCAAGTCGCTTCTGCGTATCACGCCGACCCGCTGGGGCCCGGTCGCGACCGGCGGGTTCCCCCCGCGTCTCGCCGACGCCTAGGTCGTTCGCCAGACCTCGGGCGGCGATGGAGTCGCCGACGCCTGGGCCCGCGTCAGCCGGGTGACCGTCCCGGCGAGGGTGGGGTGCTCGACGTCCGAGGCCGTGGCCCAGTAGGCCCGTCGGAGCCAGGACGTGCGCGGGTCCTCGTCGACCACACCGTCGTCGCAGCCGAGGTAGCGCCCGCCGCCCAGCCGCACCATGAGCGCGCCGGCGGCGACGTCCCACGAGTTCGTGTGGAGGTCGAAGGTCGCGTCGGCGCGGCCCGTGGCGACGTGGGCCAGGCCGAGCGCGCCGCTGCCGAGGACGCGCACCGCGCCGTAGGCCCGCACGAGCCGCCCGCTCTCGACGAGCGCGTTGTCGCCGTTCGCCTCGAGGTCGACGCCGCGCGGGAAGGTGCCGACGACGAGGCTGTCGAGCTCGCGCTCGAGCCGTCGTGGTGCGGCGGGGGAGCCGTTGACGGTCACGCCGGTGAGGTCCGCGGCATACACCTCCCCGAGGGCGGGGGCGGCGACGACGCCCGCGACGACCTCGCCGTCGACGGCAGCCGCGATCGAGACGCACCAGTGGGCGAGGCCGTGGCTGAAGTTCACGGTGCCGTCGATCGGGTCGACGTGCCACGTGACGCGTCCGGACCCGCTGCTGCCGCCCTCCTCGCCGACGAACCCGCTGTCGGGGACCGCTCGGAGGAGGCCGTCGCGCACGATGCGCTCCGACGCGAGGTCGTGCTCGGTGACGAGGTCGTGAGGACCCCCCTTGTGCTCGACCGCCATCGGCTTCCGGAAGACGGACATGAGGTATGCCGTCGCCTCGGCTGCGACGCCCTCCGCCACCTCGCGGAGGCGGACCGACTCGGCGGTCCTCATCCGGCCGGACGTCACCGCGGCTCGCTGCCGACCGGCATGAGCCAGGCGCGCCCCTCCTCGAAGCCGACATCGAGGAAGTCACCCGCGCCGAAGGTCTCGTGCGCGTGCGGGTCGGCGACCGAGACGACGAGGTTACCCGCCTCGGTCTCGATGTCGTACTCGATCGACTCGCCGTAGAACATCGACGACAGGACCCGGCCGACGGAGCCGCCGACCGTGCGGGAGCCGGTGGGGGACAGGCGCACCGACTCGGGACGGACGAGCAGCGTGACCGGTTCGTCGACGTCGACGCCGGGGTGCTTCGGCACGGTCCAGCGCTTGCCCAGCACACCGACCTCGGCATGGTCGTCCTCGACGCCGTGGACGTCGACGTCGAGGAAGTTGGCGCGCCCGATGAAGTCGGCCACGAAGACGGTCGACGGGTGGCGGTAGATCTCCTGCGGCGTGTCGACCTGCTCGATGACGCCGACGTTCATGACGACGATGCGGTCCGACATCGTCATGGCCTCATCCTGGTCGTGGGTGACGAAGACCGTCGTGATGCCGAGGCGGCGCTGGAGCCTGCGGATCTCGCCGCGCATCTGCACGCGCAGCTTGGCGTCGAGGTTCGACAGCGGTTCGTCGAAGAGCAGCACCTTGGGCCGCATGACGAGGGCACGTGCGAGAGCGACGCGCTGCTGCTGGCCACCCGACATCTGGTGCGGCGCCCGGTCGCGGTAGGGCCCGAGGTTCATCGACGTCAGCGCGGTCTCGACCTCCTCTGTGACGCGGGCCGACGGCATCTTCTTGAGCTTGAGGCCGTAGGCCACGTTGTCGAAGACGGTGAGGTGCGGGAAGAGGGCGTAGGACTGGAAGACCATCGCCATCGGCCGCTTGTTGGGGGCGACCTTGTTGAGCAGGTCGTCGTCGAGCCGGATCTCGCCGGCCGTGGGCGTCTCGAACCCGGCGATCATCCGCAGCGTCGTCGTCTTGCCGCACCCGGACGGGCCGAGGAGGGTGATGAACTCGCCCGGTTCGATGTCGAGGTCGACGTCACGCACCGCCGGGGTGGCGTTGCGGTCGTCGCCGTAGACCTTGCGCAGGCCGCGCAGGGTGACCCGTCCGGGCGTGGCCGTCGCCAGGCTGTCCGGCGCGGTCCCGAGGCTGTCGTCGGCAAGGGTGGTGTCGTGGGTCATGGCACTCTCCGAGGTGGCGGTCATCGGCGTTGGATGCCGCGGATCGAGGGGTGGAGCATCGCGAGGTTGAGCAGCCCGATGAAGCCGAGCACGATGACGATGAGGATCGCGCAGTAGGCGAACGCGTTGCCGAAGCGACCGGCGTCGACCTCGGCGAGGATCTGGCTCGTCATGATCTTGGTCTGCGGGGTCGTGATGAAGACGATCGGCGACAGGGTCGTCATCGACCGCGCGAAGGCGTAGGTGAGACCGCTGAGCAGTGCGGGCCGGATGAGCGGCAGCGTCACCTTGCGGAAAGTCGTGAAGCTGCTGGCGCCCAGGCTCGTCGACGCCTCGTCGATGGCCGGGTTGATCTGCTGGAGGGCGGCGATGCCGGCCCGCTGGCCCGAGGGCAGGGAGCGGGCGACGAAGACCATGACGATCGCCATGGCGCCTCCGAGGATCGCGGAGCCACCGGCGACGGCCGGGAACCACTGCCTGCCGCCGAAGATGGTCGGGGTGTTGAAGGCGATGGCGTAGCCGATGCCGATGACGGTACCCGGGACGGAGAGCCCGAGCATGCCGACGAAGTCCATGAGCCCGGACGTGCGCTTGAGCTTGCTCACGACGAGCCAGGCGATGAGCATGCCGAGGAGGCCCGCGATGGGGGTCGCGATGAGCGCGAGCAGGGTCGTCGTGAACATCGCGTCCGACCCGATGCCGGCGAGGACGAACCGGTAGTGCGCCAGCGTGAAGTCGTTGTTGACCCCGAAGATCTTGACGAACCCGCCGAAGATGACCGTCGCGTACATGAGGACGACGAGCCCGGCGACGAGGACCGCGATCGACAGGATCGGCACGCGCAGGGCCGGAGCGGTGATGAGCTCGGGTGTCCCCGAGGGCTTGCCGGTCACGGTGACGACGTTCTTGCGGCTCACCCAGTAGCGCTGGACGAGGAAGACGCTCAGTGCCGGCACGAGGAGGACGAGCGAGTAGGCCGCGCCGCCGGCGACGTTGTACTCACCCGTCACCGCGAGGTAGGCCCGCGAGGCGAGGACGGTGTAGTCCCCGCCGAGGACGAGCGGGTTGGCGAGGTCGGCGATCGACTCGACGAAGAGCAGCAGGAACGAGCCCGCGATGCCCGGCACGAGCATGGGCAGCGTCACCGACGTGAAGATCCGGAGCTTGCTCGCGCCGAGGTTGGCCGCGGCCTCGTCCAGGCTCGGGTCGAGGCTCTCGAGCATCCCCTTGAGGTTCATGTAGGCCACGGGGAAGAACGAGAGCGTGAGGACGAAGACGAGGCCCTTGAGCCCGTAGATGTCGATCTCGAGCCCGAAGAGCTTGTTGCTGACGATCCCGTTGCGGCCGAACATCGTGATCGCGGCCGTGGCGACCGCGAACGGCGGCGAGACGATCGGCATGAGCGAGATGAGGTGCAGGAGCTTCTTGCCCCGGAACTTCAGCCGCACCTGCGCGTAGGCCATGACGAACCCGACGAACGTGCCGAGCAGGGCGACGATGACGCCGAGCTGGACGGTGTTAAACAGGATCCGGCGGTTGACCGGGTTCGTGAGCATCGAGCTGACGATCTCCCACCCCTCCGGGGAGAGCGCCACCGTGAGGATGCGCAGCAGGGGAAGTCCGACGATGACGAAGAGGAGGACCGAGACCAGCGTCACGAGGGTGACGAGGGTGAGGTCCCGCCCGGAGCGGCGGCGGGGCCGGGGCGGGCTCTCGCCCACCCCGACCGGGTCCGCGGCTGCGGGCAGCAGCGTGGCGGTCATGGGTTCGCCGTCACTCCTTGGGAGCGGGGGCGACCTCGGCGTCGAACTTGGCGGTGAGGGCCTTCTTCTTCTCACCGGCGGCGACCGAGTCGTACTCGACGAGCGTGATCTCGTCGAGCTTGACCATGTCCTCGGTGATCTTGGCGTCGGGGTTGGTCGGGATCTGGAAGCTGCCGACGGTCGGGCCGATGTCCTGGTGCTCGGGGGTGAGCGTCCAGTCGATGAACTTCTTCGCGTTCTCGGCGTTGGGGCCGCCCTTGACCATCGAGACGGCGCCGATCTCGTAGCCGGTGCCCTCGCTCGGGAAGGTGACCTCGAGCATGTCGAAGCCCTCCTTCTGGTACTTCACGCAGTCGTGGCTGAAGATCACGCCGACGGCGACCTCCCCGCGCCCGGCCATCTGGCCCGGGGCGGACCCGCTCTTGGAGTACTGCAGGACGTTCTGGTGGAGCTTGCCGAGGTAGTCGAAGGTCTTGGCCTCGTCCATGCCGTTGAGCACCATCTGCGTCCACACGGCCGTGTAGGAGGTGCCCGACGTCGACGGGTGGGCGATGGCGACCTGCTTCTTGAGCTTGGGGTCGAGCAGCTCCTGCCACGACTTCGGTGCGCTGGCACCGGTCTTGGCGAGCTGGTCCTTGTTGGAGCAGAAGCCGAGGACACCGACGTAGGTGCCCGTCCACTTGCCCTCGGCGTCCTTGTACTTCTCCGGGATCTTCTCGGCGTTGGGGCTCTTGTAGGCCTCGATGAGCCCGGCGTTGAAGGCCGCGACGTGGCCGTCGGAGGGCCCGCCGTAGAGGACGTCGAACTCGGGCTTGCTCTTCGCGGCGTCGAGTCGGGCGACACCCTCGCCCGAGCTCATGCGGACGAACGAGGTCTTGATGCCGGACGCCTTGGTGAAGGCCGCGGCCATCGCCTGGCACTGCTCCTCCTGCGGCGTACAGGCGACGACGACCTCGCCGGTGCCCTTGATCGACCCGGAGCCGGAGCTGCTGCTGCTCGACGGGTCGGAGCTCGACGGCTCCTCGACGGCGCACGCGGCGAGGAGCGCGGTCAGCCCCAGGGGGAGCGCCAGGAGGGCGGCGGAGGTGCGGGAACGGGACATGGCGGTTGACTCCTTTGTCAATGGCCGACCGTGACGCCACGGCCTGCTGCGCGCCGAGACTAGGCCGCGTGACCGGCGCAGTCGGTCACGACACGGGCCCCGAACGGTCACCATCCTGTGACCGAAGCCGGTCAGCCGTCGTCCGCCCCGGGTCCGCCGGAGTAGCGGTAGCCCACCCCGCGCACGCTCGTGATGCAGCCACGCGCCGCCGGGTCGACCGCCTCGAGCTTGAGGCGGAGCCGGTAGACCGCGGTCTTGAGCAGCTCCCGGCCGCCGAGCGGCTGTGCGTCGCCCCACCCGAGGAGCAGCAGCTGGCGGAAGGGGAGGTCCTCGTCGGGGTGGGTGACGAGCGCGGCCAGCAGGCGGTACTCGTGCGGGGTGAGGTCGGCCCGCTTCCCCCGGACGTATGCCGTCGCGCTGCGTAGGTCGAGCGTCACCGGGCCGGACTGGGCCACCGCTCCTGCGCGCAGGGGAGACCTCCGCACGAGGCCGGCAGCCCGCAGCGCGAGCTCACGCGGGTGGAACGGCTTGGTGACGTAGTCGGAGGCGCCGGCTTCGAGCCCGGCGATGCGCTGCGACGTCTCTCCGAGGGCGGTGAGGAGGATGACCGGCACGGCCTTCGTCGACGTGATCCGGCGGCACAGCTCGATGCCGGACATGCCGGGGAGCATGACGTCGAGGACGACGAGGTCGACCTGCTGCTCGGTGACGATGCTCCACGCGGCCTCTGCCGTCCCGGCCGTCACCGCCTCGAAGTCCTGGGTCTCGAGGGCGAAGGTGATGATGTCGCGCATCGCCGGCTCGTCCTCGACCACGAGGGCTCGCCACACCGGGGCACTCACGGGCGGCCCTTGTCCTCGCCGGCGGGGAAGGCGACGAGCATCGTCGTCCCGTGCTGTGCGATCGTGTCGACGAGGATCCGGCCGCCGTGCAGCTCGGCGATGTGCGCGGAGATGTAGAGCCCCAGGCCCGTTCCCTCGCCGATGGGGGCGCTGCTCGAGAAACGTGCGAAGAGCCGCGAGCGCTCGTCCTCGCTCATGCCGCGGCCCTCGTCGCTGATCGCGAGGATGACGTTGCCGTCGGCCGTGTGGCCCCGCACGACGACGGCGTTGTCGACGCGGTCGTCGTGGCGCAGCGCGTTGGCGACGAGGTTGCTCACGAGCTGCTGGATGAGCTGCGGGTCGAGGTAGACCCGGGTCGGCGGCCCGGGGGCGTCGAGGGCGATGGCGCGGTGGCTGTGGACCTGCCGCAGCTCGCGCACCACCGAGCGCAGGTAGGACCGCAGCTCGACCTGGCGGAGGTGGACCTCGAAGAGCCCGGCCTCGATCCGGGCGTGGGTGAGCATGTCCTCCGCGAGCTCGATGACGTGGTCGGCGCTGCCCGAGATCGTGTCGACGAACTTCGCCTGGGTCGTCGTCAGTGGTCCGGGCGTCTGCTCGGCGAGGAGGTCCGCGGATCCCTTGATGAGCGCCAGGGGGGTGCGCACCTCGTGGCTGAGCACCGACACCTGGTCCGCGCGCCGCAGCGCCACGCCCTGCAGCCGCGCGATCTCGTGACCGCTGCGCTGGAGGGCCGCCCGCAGCCGCACGACCCACCACGCGAGCGCGAGAGTCGCGAGCCCCGTCACCACGAGGCCCGCCCCGAGGGCCGACGTCATGAGGGCGACCCTACGACGCCGGGTACGTTGACCCCATGCTGCGCGTGGGTCTCACCGGCGGAATCGGGTCCGGCAAGTCGACGGTCGCCCGGACGCTGGCGGACCTCGGGGCGGTCGTCGTCGACGCCGACGCCGTGGCCCGCGAGGTCGTCGAGCCGGGCACGCCGGCGCTCACGGCGATCCGCGAGCGTTTCGGCGACGAGGTCTTCGCGGGGGACGGCGTCCTCGACCGGCCCGCCCTCGGCCGCGTCGTGTTCGGCGACGCAGCCGCGCTCGCGGACCTCGAGGCGATCACCCACCCGGCGATCTGGCGGCGGACCGCCGAGCTCCTCGGGGAGGCGCCGGTCGACGCCGTCCTCGTCCACGACATGCCCCTCATCGTCGAGAAGTCGATGGGCGCCGACTACCACCTCGTCGTCGTCGTGGGCGCCACCGAGGAGGAGCGCCTCGCCCGCCTCGTCCGGGACCGGGGGATGGACGAGCGGGACGCACGCTCGCGCATCGCCGCCCAGGCCGACGACAGCACCCGACGTCGAGCCGCCGACGTGTGGATCGACAACGACGGCACGCCCGAGCAGCTCGACGTCGAGGTGCGACGGCTGTGGGCCGAGCGGCTCGAGCCGTTCAACGAGAACCTGCTCCACGGCATACGGGCTCGTCGTCCCGACACGCTCACGATCAGTGAGCCGCGGGAGGAGTGGACGGCGCAGGCGGCGCGCCTCGTCGCGCGGGTCGAGAAGGCGCTGGGGGAGCGGGCGGTCACGGTCGAGCACATCGGGTCGACGTCGGTTCCCGGGCTGCCGGCCAAGGACGTCATCGACCTCCAGGTGGGGGTCGCGTCCCTCGACGGCGCCGACGAGCAGGCGTTCGTCGACGCGCTCGCGCGGTGCGGCTTCCCGCGCGTCGGCGAGGCGGCCCACGACAACGGCAAGGACGGGCAGGACTGGCCCAAGCGGTTCCACGGCAGCGCCGACCCCGGGCGAGTGGCCCACGTCCACGTGCGCGAGGTCGGGAGCCCGGGCTACCAGTGGGCGCTCGCGTTCCGCGACTGGTTGAGAGCCGACGCCGGCGCACGCGACGAGTACGCCGCGCTCAAGATGGACCTGCTCGCGAAGGGGTTGGCGCCGTCGGACTACGCCCTCGCGAAGGAGCCGTGGTTCGACTCCGTCCACGAGCGGGTCCTGGCGCACGCGACTCACTCGCCGGGGTAGCGCACCCCCACCTGCGCGCGGACCTCGTCGAGGACCTCCATGATGCGCAGCGTCTCAGCCGCCGGCAGGAGTGGGCTCTCGGTCTCGCCGGCGTCGACGAGCCGCGCGGCCTCGCAAGCCTCGAAGTGCAACCCGTGGGTGCGGTTCTCGGGCTCCCACGAGACCTCCGTGCCCGCGTCGCGGGAGACGAAGCGGACCCGCGAGGGGGCGTACCAGCGGTTGTTCGGGTCGTCGGGGTCGCCGAGCTCGAGCCGGCCCTCGGTGCCGTTGATGCTCGCCGTCGTCGGCGTGCGCGAGGTCATCGTCGCGTGGAGCAGGCCGCGCCCGCCGTTGCGGCCGGTGACGAGGATCGTCTCCTCGGCGTCGACCCCCTCGTCGGTGAGGCGTCCGCTGGCGGTGACCGACTCGATGCCGCCGAGCGCGAACGAGGCGAACGACGTCGGGTAGATGCCGAGGTCGAGCAGGGCTCCGCCGGCGAGGGCCGGGTCGGACAGCCGCTGCGGGCCGTTGGGGTAGAGCGGCTGGCCGTGGTCGGCGAAGACGTTCTCGACCTCGCCGAGGAGTCCTTGCTCGAGGCACTGGCGCACGACGTCGACGCCGGGGAGGAAGCGCGTCCACATCGCCTCGAGCGCGAGCAGACCTCTCTCGGCGGCGGTCTCGAGCACGTCGCGCGCCTCGGCGGCGTTGCGGGTGAAGGCCTTCTCGACGAGGACCGGCTTGCCCGCGCCGAGGGCGAGCATCGCCTGCGCGTGGTGCTCGGAGTGCGGCGTGGCGACGTAGACGATGTCGACGTCCGGGTCGGCCACGAGCTCCTCGTAGGACCCGTATGCCGTGTGCACCCCGAAGTCGTCCGCGAACGCCCGTGCCCGGCCTGCGTCCCGCGAGGCGACGGCCTGGAGGACCTGGTTCGTCTCGGCGCGCAGGGCCGCCGCCATCTCACGGGCGATGTAGCCGGGGCCGAGGACGCCCCAGCGCAGGCCGGGGGCCGATCGAGGGTCGGGGGTGCGGGGTGCGGGGAGGGCGGTGAGGGTCACCTGACCATCCTCCCGCACCTGCCCCTTGCGTCCGCAACTGTGGTCGGTATGCCGTCACCCCGCCGGACGTTGCGGGCGTGAGCACCCCTTGCCACACCGTTTACAACGATGTACAACTGAGAGCTCCGCCTGTCCCGGTCAAAGGAGATCGTCGTGGCAACTCCCGTTCGTCGTCCTCGTCCCCTGAGGCGGAGCGCCCTCGCCGCGGTCGTCGCCCTCACGGGTGCGCTCGGTGTCGCGCAGGCGCCGGCACTCGCGGAGGGTGGAGGAGCGGCCTCGTCCACGCCCGCGACCGACGACACGGTCGTGCTCGTGCGGGCCGACGACACCGGCCCAGCCCTGTCGCCGATGCTCACCGGGGTCAACAACGACAAGTGGTTCGACGGCGCGAACGGCTTGTGGGACACCGACGCCGACGCCCCCGACCCACGAGTCGTGGCGAGCACCGCGCGGGCCGGCATCAACGTCGTGCGCTACCCGGGCGGGACGCCGGCGACGTTCTTCGACTGGAAGCGGGCCGTCGGCCCCACCGACCAGCGGGGCTGCCAGACCGACGGACGGCCCGGCAGGGCGGCGCCGAGGGACAGCGACTACGGGCCGGACGAGCACATGGAGTTCGTCACCGCTGCCGGCGCCGAGGCGTCGATCATGACGCCGTTCGTGAGGAACGACCCCGCGTCGGCGGCGGACTGGGTCGAGTACATGAACGCGCCCGTGGGGACGAACCCGCGAGGCGGCGTGGCCTGGGCGGACGTGCGGGCGGCCAACGGTCGTGTCGCCCCGTGGGGCGTGACCCGCTGGGAGATCGGCAACGAGCACGACCGCGGCGACCAGCGCTACTGGATGAGCGCCGACGCGGGCGTTGCCATGCGGCAGTACGCCTACGGCGGGAGCGAGGTCCAGCGGGACCAGCGGCTCGGCCGCGGGTGCGACTTCCGGCCCACCGTGACGAGCAACGGTGCCCCGGCGCAGCGGATGTCGGTGCCCTACCCGCCGGTCGCCGCCGACAGCCAGACGGTCCGGGTCGACGGGGTCGAGTGGGCCGAGGTCGCCAGCCTCACCATGTCGCCCGCCGATGCCCGGGTCTACACGATCGACGACGCCACGGGCGTGGTGACGTTCGGTGACGGGACGCACGGTGCCGTGCCGCGGTCGGGAGCGGTCGTCGACGCGGACTACACCTCGGGCCGGCACGCGGGGTTCGTCGAGTTCCAGCGCGCGATGAAGGCGGCCGACCCGGGCATCGACGTCTGCGCCACCTGGGCTCCCATCACCACGGACACCGGCCTGGGCGGCGAGAGCCTGCCCGACCTCCTCGCGAGCAGCGGGGACGCGGGCGCGCTCGACTGCCTCGTCGTCCACCCCTACACGAACTTCGGCCGGCAGTTCGGTTCGACCGTCGACACGGCCCGGACGCTGCACGACTGGCACATGCTCGGCGAGGCCGCCGCGACGCAGACCCTGCGCCACTACGCCAGCGAGGTGGAGGACGCGGTCGGGTCCGCGGGCTACCTCACGACGACCGAGTTCGGGGCGCTCTTCTTCGGTGCCGGCGACATCGCGGCCTACCCCAGCTGGAACACCGCGATGTCTCACGTGACCTACATGGGCTCCCAGTGGGCACGGCTGGCCGACCTGGGCGTGCCGTGGGCCGAGGGCAACACGCTCGTCTCCGAGAACGCGGGCGGCCTGCGCGCCGTCCTCGGTGGCGCGCCGGGCTTCGTCGAGACCTCCGAGCGCGTCCTGCGCTCGGCCCTGAGCCCGATGGTCGAGGCGCGGGGGTCCGTCGTGGGTCACGAGGTCCACGAGAACCCCGTCGTGGCGACCGCGCCGACGGCACTCGGTTCGTCCTACCCGGCTCTCGCGACGACGGCGAGCAGGGGGGCGGACGGACGCCTGCGCGTGCTCGTCGTCAATCGTGACCCCGCGCGTGACCTCCCGGCCCAGCTCGTGGCCCCGGGTTTCCACCGCTCCGGGGACGTCGAGGTGGTGCGGGTCGTCGGCGCCAACACCGATCCCGGTCGTGAGTCGTTCGAGAGCCACAACGCGCCGTCGCACCCGAGCGAGGTGACCTCGTCGCGCGAGGTCGTCTCCGTCCCGGGGACGGGCGCGGTGGCACTGAGCTTGCCCAAGCACTCGGTGACGCTGGTGACCCTCACACCGCGCTGACGTCCGCCCTGTCGGTGGCACGGCATACCGTGGGGGTATGCGTCCCACCACCGACCTCAAGCGCACGGTCGCGCCGTTCAAGGTCGTCTCCGAGTTCGAGCCGGCCGGTGACCAGCCGGCCGCGATCAAGGACCTCGCCGAGCGCGTCAACCGCGGCGAGCAGAACGTCGTGCTCCTCGGCGCCACCGGCACCGGCAAGTCGGCGACGACGGCGTGGCTCGTCGAACAGGTGCAGCGGCCGACGCTCGTCATGGCGCCCAACAAGACCCTCGCGGCGCAGCTCGCGAACGAGTTCCGTGAGCTGCTTCCGCACAACGCCGTCGAGTACTTCGTCAGCTACTACGACTACTACCAGCCCGAGGCCTACGTCCCGCAGACGGACACCTACATCGAGAAGGACTCCTCGATCAACGACGAGGTCGAGCGGCTGCGGCACTCGGCGACCAACTCGCTGCTCACCCGCCGCGACGTCATCGTCGTCGCGTCCGTGTCCTGCATCTACGGCCTCGGCACGCCGCAGGAGTACGTCGACAAGATGGTGCAGCTGCGCATCGGCGACGAGCTCGACCGCGACGAGCTGCTGCGGCGGTTCGTCCAGATGCAGTACACGCGCAACGACCTCGCCTTCACCCGCGGCACCTTCCGCGTGCGCGGGGACACCGTCGAGATCATCCCCATGTACGAGGAGCTCGCGGTCCGCATCGAGTTCTTCGGCGACGAGGTCGACAAGATCTACACGCTGCACCCGCTCACCGGCGAGGTCGTGCGCGAGGAGACGGAGATGTACGTCTTCCCCGCGTCGCACTACGTCGCCGGCACCGAGCGGATGGAGCGTGCCATCGCGGGCATCGAGCACGAGCTCGAGGAGCAGCTGAGGACGTTCGAGAGCCAGGGCAAGATGCTCGAGGCCCAGCGGCTGCGCATGCGCACCACCTACGACATCGAGATGATGCGGCAGGTCGGCTCGTGCTCCGGCATCGAGAACTACTCGATGCACCTCGACGGCCGCACCGCCGGCTCGGCGCCCAACTGCCTCCTCGACTACTTCCCCGAGGACTTCCTCCTCGTCCTCGACGAGTCGCACGTCACCGTGCCGCAGATCGGGGCGATGTACGAGGGCGACATGTCGCGCAAGCGCACCCTCGTCGACCACGGTTTCCGGCTGCCGTCGGCGATGGACAACCGCCCGCTCAAGTGGGAGGAGTTCCTCGAGCGCATCGGGCAGACCGTCTACCTCTCCGCGACGCCGGGCAACTACGAGCTGGCCCAGGCCGACGGCGTCGTCGAGCAGATCATCCGCCCGACGGGTCTCGTCGACCCCGAGATCGTGCTCAAGCCGACGAAGGGGCAGATCGACGACCTGCTCCACGAGATCAACGAGCGGGCCGCCAGGGACGAGCGCGTCCTCGTCACGACGCTGACGAAGAAGATGGCCGAGGACCTCACCGACTACCTCCTCGACAAGGGGGTGCGGGTCCGCTACCTCCACTCCGACATCGACACCCTCCGCCGCGTCGAGCTGCTCCGCGAGCTGCGGATGGGTGAGTACGACGTCCTCGTCGGCATCAACCTGCTCCGTGAGGGACTCGACCTGCCCGAGGTCTCGCTCGTCTCGATCCTCGACGCCGACAAGGAGGGCTTCCTCCGCTCGGCCCGCTCGCTCATCCAGACGATCGGCCGTGCCGCGCGCAACGTGTCGGGCCAAGTGCACATGTATGCCGACAAGATCACCCCGTCGATGGCCGAGGCTGTCGACGAGACGTCGCGGCGTCGTGAGAAGCAGATCGCCTACAACAAGGAACGCGGCATCGACCCGCAGCCGCTCCGCAAGAAGATCGCCGACATCACCGACATGCTCGAGCGCGAGGACGCCGACACCGAGGCCCTCCTCGGCTCCGGACGGTCTCGGTCGCGCGGCAAGTCCGACGGTGGTCGCGGTGGTCGTGGCGCCCTGGCCGCCGACGCCGTCACGGTCGGCACCGACCGGCTCGCGGGCATGGCGGCGGGCGATCTCGCCAACCTCATCCAGGAGCTGACGACCCAGATGCACCAGGCCGCCGCCGACCTCCACTTCGAGCTCGCGGCCCGTCTGCGCGACGAGCTGGGCGACCTCAAGAAGGAGCTCCGGCAGATGAGCGAGGCCACGCGATGACATTGAAGAACACGACCGTCGCGCCCGCTCTCGGCCGGAGGAGCGCGTGACGCCAGAGGAGCTGACCGCCTACGCCCTGGCCAAGCCCGGCGCGTAGGCCGACCAGCCGTGGGAGGGCGACGACGTCGCCAAGGTCGGCGACAAGATCTTCGCGTTCCTCGGGTCCGAGGGGGTCGGGGTCAAGCTCGGCACCCGGGCCGAGGCCGACGAGTGGCTGGCGGAGTTCCCCGACGACGCGGCCGTCATGGCCTACATCGGGCGGCACGGCTGGAACACGCTCGCCCTCGGCGGTGCGATCCCCGACGAGGCCCTGCGGGAGGCGGTCGACACGTCCTACGCGCTCGTCGTCGCCACGCTCCCGCGCCGTCAGCGACCCGAGAGCCCGTCGAGCAGCTCGAGCTGACGCGTCCACGCCGATGACTCGACGTCGATGACGACGAAGTGGTCGCCGTCGACGAGCTCGACGGCCGCGTCGGCGCCCGCCGCGGTGGCTGCCTCGACGTAGTCGCTCGACTGCGACGGCGGGACGATGTCGTCCGCCTTCCCGTGGACGCACCGCACGGGCACGTCGAGCGGGAGCTGTTGCCTTGGGTCGAACGCCACGTCCTCCGCGCTGGGTGCGTGGCCGAGGAGGGCCGGCACCGCGCCCGACCCGAGGTCGTCACGGTCGGCGGCGACGAGGTCGAGGACTCCGGCCTGGGACAGCGCCCCCGTGACGCGGACGCGCGCGTCCTGCCACCCGGCATACCGCTGGCGTCCGGCAGCCCACACCGCGAGGTGCCCACCGGCCGAGTGCCCGAGGGTGAGCACGGTCGAGGTGTCGACCCCTTCGACTCCGCCGAGCCGTTCGATGGCGGCGTGGACGTCGTCGAAGGTCGCCGGGGCACCACCGCCGATCCCGACGCGCCGGTACTCGATGTTCCACGCCGTCCAGCCCCGCTCGGCGAGCGACCGGGCGAGGGGGCGGCCGAGCTCGAGGTCGTACTCCGCCTTCCAGAAGCCGCCGTGGATGACGACCACGACGCCCCGGCTGGTGCCCGCGGGCCGGGTGAGCTCGCCGAACTGCGACGCATCGTCGCCGTAAGCAATGCGCATGGTCGTCTGCTCCTGCGTGCTGGTGGAGGTGTCGGGGTCCGCACACGCGCCGAGGGAGAGCGCCGCCGCGCCGAGCAGCACTGAGCGGCGAGTGGGCACGGTCGCAGCGTAGTGCGCCCGTCGAGGTCGCCCGAGGGTGTCGGGTCGCCGCCATCCATCCGCGCTGCGCGCGCTGAGCGCGCTCCACGCGCCCACGCAGAGCGTGGGACCCGCCGCCAGAACCAGCCAGCGGCGACCCGAACCCTCCGGCTCCCAGCGCACGTCACCAGCGGAGGGCGGGTCCACGCCGCTTGGACGATGTGTCGCGATGCGCTCTGCGCATGCTCAGCGGAGGGCGGGCCCACTGCGGTGGTCAGGATTCATCTCACGAGCGAAGCCGTGAGAGAATCCTGATCAGCGGAGGGGAGTATCCCCGGCGCGGACTCCTCGTCATCACGGCCCTCACGATCCGGCCCGGGGATCCGGTCCTGCCCAGGGCGGGAGAGACCTCCGGGAGACGCACCCGACCCTCGGAAGGTTCCGCACTTGCACACCCTCAGCACACTCGCGGCTGCGACGCCGTCGATGAACGTCGCCACCTGGCAGTGGTTCCTCACCATCGGTGTGGCCGCCGCCGTCCTCCTGTTCGACGTCATCATGATCGCGCGCAACCCGCACCGCCCCTCGACCAAGGAGCTCGTCGGCGCGCTGTCGTTCTACATCGGCGCCGCGGTGGTCTTCGGCATCTGGGTGTGGGTCAGCCACGGGAGCCAGCTCGCCGGTGAGTTCTATGCAGGCTGGCTGACGGAGTACTCGCTCTCCGTCGACAACCTCTTCATCTTCCTGCTCATCATGGCCAAGTTCGCCGTGCCCGAGAAGTTCCAGCAGACGGCCCTCATGTGGGGCATCATCATCGCGATCGTCCTGCGCGGCATCTTCATCTGGCTCGGCGCCGCGGCGATCAACAACTTCTCGTGGGTCTTCTACATCTTCGGCGCGTTCCTCATCTACACCGCGGTCAAGCTCGCGACCGAGGGTGAGAGCGACGACGAGGAGTACGAGGAGAACCGCTTCATGAAGTGGGTCGAGAAGACCCTGCCGTCGACGAAGGAGTGGAGCACCAAGCTCCTCGTCAGGGAGAACGCCAAGCGGGTCGTCACGCCGCTCTTCATCGTCGTCCTCGCGCTCGGCACGACCGACCTGCTCTTCGCACTCGACTCCATCCCGGCGATCTACGGCCTCACCAAGGAGCCCTACCTCGTCCTCACCGCGAACCTCTTCGCGCTCATGGGTCTGCGCCAGCTCTACTTCCTGCTCGGTGGCCTGCTGCAGAAGCTCGTCTACCTCAGCCTCGGCCTGTCGGTCCTGCTCGCCTTCATCGGCGTCAAGCTCATCCTGCACGCCCTGCACGAGAACGAGCTGCCGTTCATCAACGGCGGCGAGCACTTCGACGTGCCGGAGATCCCGATCGCGGTCTCGCTCGGCGCCATCGTCGTCATCCTCGGTGTCACCACGGTCGCCAGCCTCTGGAAGACCAAGCGGGACGAGAAGCAGGAGATCAACGCCTGACCCGCGGGACGGCATACGCCGTCCGAAGCGCGCTAGGACCCCGTCGACTCGGCGGGGTCCTTGCGCGCTCCGAGGCCGAGGACGATCGCGGACGCGAGCACGACGAGGGCCATGCCGGCGAGCTGCGAGCCGTGGAGCAGCTGGTCCAGGACGATGAGCCCGGCGAGCGCTGCGACGGCCGGCTCGAGGCTGAGCAGGATCCCGAAGACCTGGGCCGTGAGCCGCCGCAGCGCCACGAGCTCGAGCGAGTACGGCAGCACCGACGACAGGACGGCGATGCCGAGACCGCGGGCGAGCACGCTCGCGTCCCACTCCGGCACCGAGGCGAGGCCGAACGGCAGGGTGACGACGGTCGCGACGACCATCGCGAGCGCGAGGCCCTCGAGCTTGTCGAACTCGGCGCCCGTGCGCCCGCTGAAGATGATGTATGCCGCCCAACACGCTCCCGCGGTCGCTGCCAGTCCCAGCCCGGTCCAGTCGAGCTCGGCGAACGGCACCGAGAGCGCCTCGGAGATGAGCAGGACGCCGGCGCCCGCGGCGAGGACCGCGACGAGGTCCACGAGACGGCGTGACAGCGAGGCCGCGAGCAGCAGGGGACCGAGGAACTCGATCGTCACGGCGACGCCGATCGGCAGGTGCGCCAGCGACCCGTAGAACGTGAAGTTCATGAGGCCGAGAGCGAGCCCGAAGCCGATCACGGTGAGCCAGGCGCGCCGTGAGTGGCCGCGGAAGCGCGGGCGGGCGATGGCGAGCAGGATGACGGTCGCGAAGAGCAGGCGCATGACGACCGAGCCGCCGGCTCCGATCTCGGGCACGAGGGTCGCGGCGAGTGCGCCACCGAACTGGACCGAGACGACGCCCGCGAGGACGAGCAGGGGTGCGGGGACCGAGCTGAGGCGCGACACCCCGTCAATGTAGGTCCGAGGGTGCGGTACGCCCGGAGCCGCCACACCGTGAGACGTGACGGCCGGCGGGCGCCGCGTGATGCGGTCGCGGGTCACCCGGCAGGTGGCCGTTCCCCTGCGTCGCCCGGTCGGGCATGCTGGGGGAGCGGCGTCGAACGCCGCGTCCAGCACACGCCCGAGAGGAGTTGAGCACCCGATGAACGAGGACGACCGCGACGACGAGGGGCTTGGTGAGGTGGAGGCGCACGAGGCGCACGAACGCCTCGACCGCCTCGCCGGCAGCATCGCCGACCGGATCAACCTGCTCGAGGTCCGCGTGGGCGCGCTGGAGCTGCAGGTCCGCACGTCCGACCAACGGATGAGTCTGCTCGAGGAGACCCTCCGCCAGCACGAGATCGAGGTCCCGTAGCGGGACTACCAGCCGCGTTCGCGCCACTCGTCGAGGTGAGGGCGCTCGGCGCCGAGCGTCGTGTCACCGCCGTGCCCGGGGTAGACCCACGTCGCGTCGTCGTAGACGCCGAAGACGCGCGTCGTGACGTCCTCGATGAGGCTGTCGAAGCTCTGCCCCTCGTTCTTCGTGTTGCCGACGCCGCCCGGGAAGAGCGAGTCGCCGGTGAAGAGGTGGGTGTGACCCTCGGGGTCGGCGTAGGCCAGGGCGACCGAGCCGGGTGTGTGGCCGCGCAGGTGGACGACGTCGAGCCGCACGTCGCCGAACGTGACCCTGTCGCCGTGCCGGAGCCGCACGTCCGGACGCACCGGCAGGGCGTCGGCATCGTCGGCGCCCGCGTAGGTGCGGGGGTGGAAGGCGTCGACGAGGTGTCGCAGCGCCCGCACGTGGTCCCAGTGCTGGTGGGTCGTGACGACGTGGTCGAGGCTGCCGCTGCCCTCACGCACGAGGGCCCCGAGGCGCGCGGCGTCGTCGGCGGCGTCGACGAGGAGCTGCTCCCCGCTCGCCCGGCAGGTGAGGAGGTAGACGTTGTTCGACATCTCCGAGACCGCGAGCTTGCGGATGACGAGGTGCGCGAGCTCGCGCACCTGTGCCGGCCCGCCGGGGGAGACGTCACCGTCGTATGCCGTCACGTCACAGTCCCCGGGTCAGCTCGGGGAGCGTCTCGGCACGCACTCCGCTCGGGTCCTGACGGGCGAGCCAGGTGAGGATGCCGGCGCGCGACCCGGTCACCGGGGCGACCTCGTCGGTGCCCTCGCCGACCGCCCAGGTGTCGCCCTCGTCGCTGCGCAGGACGAGCGGCGGAGCGCCTTCGACGCCCTGCTGCCGCTTGAGCTCGTTCTCGACGAAGAGCACCTGGAGGTCGCCCTCGAGGTCGTCGAAGCCGAACCCGAGGTCGAGGTCGACGTGGTGGTAGACGACCTCGCGCAGCCGCATGAACGGGAGCATGCCCCCCTTGAAGGTGGGTCCGCCGGGCGTCCGCTCGAGCACGACGTCGCGGTGCTCCGGCCCCAGCCGGCGCAACGCCACGGCGAGCGGGACGGCCGTGTCCTCGACCTCGCCGACGACGACCTCGGGCTCGCGTCCGACGCCGTCGTCGATGTCGCTGTCGCGGCGCTCGGGAGAGGCATACATCGTCTCGCCGGTGCCGTCGACGGCCGCTCCGACGAGACGGACGAGCGCCTCGGCGTTGCGGGCGAGGTGGTTGAGGACGTGGTCGCGGGTCCACCCCTCGCAGAGGCTGGGCGCGGACAGGTCGTCGCACGCGCGGGCGTCGGAGACGAGGCGGGCGGTGTGCTCGTCGATGGCGGCGAGGAGGTCGGTCACGCTCGTCAGGCTACGCGCGCCCGCCACAACCCGGGAGTGCCACGCCCGGCGCCGGTGACGACCCACACCTCGTCGCCGTGGACGACGACCGACATGGGTGGGCCCGGGGGTCCGTCGGCGGTCGCCCAGTCGGCGCCGGACCGTCGCAGCAGGGTCGAACCGACCTCGGTGGGTGCGACGACGACGAGGTCGTCCCCGAGGAGGACCGGCGATGGGACCGGGACGTTCTCGGGCACCACGACCGGAGGTGTCCCGGGTGGCTCCGAGGTGGTGTCGTCCGCGACCTCCCACACGGAGAGGCGCCCGTCGGTCACCCCGGTGAGGACGCACCGTCCGGGCGCGCAGACCGCACCGTCGACCTCCGAGGTGCCCCGGTCGCCGCTGCGTGGCAGGTCGACCCGGGTCCACGGGCCGTCCGGTCCCGGTGACGTCCACGCCACGGGAACGACCTCCACCGAGCCGGGAGCGAGGTTCGTGACCGAGCCTCCGAGGAGCAGCCCGTCGCCCCGCGCCGTGATGACGCGGGCGTCGACGAGCGTCTCGGGTGTGCTGCCGAGGGGAGTGCCGGTCGAGGGGACACGAGCCCACCGGTCCCCGCTGCGGGTCCACGTGGCGACGTCCATCCCCGTCTGGTCGCTCTGCCAGGCGCCGAGCACGACCGGTGAGGAGCCGGCATACGAGATGCCTGCGAGGTCGCCCGCACCGTAGCTGCCGAAGACACCGAAGGGCTGCTCCTGCTCCACCACGCCCGCCGCGGTGCCGGACCACGTCGTCCACCGGTAGTTGCCATGGGCGCCGCCGCGGGCCCCGGCGATCGCGTCGATGCGGTCGCCGCGGGTCGCGACCTGGAACCAGCGGCCCTCGAAGGCGTAGGGCGACCGCGGCGTGAGCGGCACCTCGCGCAGCGCCTCGGGGCCAGTGCCGAGGAGGAGGCGCGGGCGGGGCCGGGAGGGGGCGATGGCGCCGACGACCACGTCGTTCCCCGAGGTCGCCAGGGTGACCGGCTCGACCCCGCCGGGCAGGGGGACCCGCTCCCACCGCAGCGTCGTCGAGGTGGTCGTGGGGGAGAGGGACGGCTGGGGCGAGCCCGTCGAACCCGTCGAACCGCCCGTGCAGGCGCCGCACAGCACGGTCGACCCGGCGACGAGTCCGACGAGCACCGCGCGCACGCTCACAGGCGCCACTCTAGGTGCGCCCCGGGGCCGCATCCCGGCGCCGGACGGTGGCTGTCGGTGGGTCCACCTAGCATGGAGGACGTGACTTCTGCCGCGACCACCTCGCCTTCCCGCCGCTCCGGGAGCGCCACCCACGACCGCCTCGTCGTGCGTGGTGCGCGTGAGCACAACCTCAAGGACGTGTCCGTCGACCTCCCCCGGGACTCCCTCGTCGTCTTCACCGGGCTGTCCGGCTCGGGCAAGTCCTCGCTGGCCTTCGACACGATCTTCGCCGAGGGCCAGCGTCGCTACGTCGAGTCGCTGTCCGCCTATGCCCGCCAGTTCCTCGGGCAGATGGACAAGCCCGACGTCGACTTCATCGAGGGTCTCTCGCCGGCGGTGTCCATCGACCAGAAGTCGACCAACCGCAACCCGCGTTCGACCGTCGGCACGATCACCGAGGTCTACGACTACCTTCGCCTGCTCTTCGCCCGCGCCGGCCGGCCACACTGCCCCACGTGCGGCGAGCCGATCACCCGCCAGAGCCCGCAGCAGATCGTCGACCGGCTGCTCGAGCTCCCGGAGCGCACCCGCTTCCAGGTGCTCGCGCCGGTCGTGCGCGCCCGCAAGGGCGAGTACGTCGACCTCTTCGCCGAGCTCCAGTCCAAGGGCTTCGCCCGGGCCAGGGTCGACGGAGAGGTCGTCTCGCTCACCGAGCCGCCCAAGCTCGAGAAGCAGGTCAAGCACAGCATCGACGTCGTCGTCGACCGCCTCGTCTCCAAGGGTGGGGACGCGTCGTCCAAGCGGCGCCTCACCGACTCGGTCGAGACCGCCCTCGGGCTCGCCGGCGGTGTGGTCGTCATCGAGTTCGTCGAAGTCACGACCGACGACGACCCCAGCGGTCTGCCGCGTGAGCGGCGCTACTCGGAGCGGATGGCGTGCCCCAACGACCACCCGCTGACGATGGACGAGGTCGAGCCCCGCTCGTTCTCGTTCAACTCCCCGTTCGGCGCCTGCCCGGTCTGCACCGGCATCGGCACCGAGCTCGAGGTCGACCCCGACCTCATCGTGCCCAACGACGAGCTGAGCCTCGCCGAGGGCGCCATCGCGCCGTGGGCGTCGGGGAGCGGTGCCTCGGAGTACTTCCAGCGGGTCCTCGGTGCCCTCGCCACCGAGCTCAAGTTCAGCGTCGACGTCCCCTGGCGCGCCCTGCCCGAGCGTGCTCGGGAGGCCCTGCTCAACGGCCGCAACCACAAGGTGCATGTCAAGTACCGCAACCGGTTCGGACGGGAGCGGTCCTACACGACCGGCTTCGAGGGGGCGATCCCGTTCGTCAAGCGTCGTCACGCCGAGACCGACTCGGACTGGAGCCGGGAGCGCTACGAGGGCTACATGCGCGAGGTGCCGTGCCCCTCCTGCCGCGGCAGCCGCCTCAAGCCGGAGTCCCTCGCCGTGCTCATCGGCGGTCACAGCATCGCCGACGTCTGCGCCCTGCCGATCTCCGACTCCGCGAAGTTCCTCGAGGACGTGGACTTCACCGTCCGTGAGCGCCAGATCGCCGAGCGCGTCATCAAGGAGATCAACGCCCGCCTCGGCTTCCTCCTCGACGTCGGTCTCGACTACCTCAGCCTCGACCGCCCGGCCGGCACGCTCTCCGGCGGCGAGGCCCAGCGCATCCGTCTCGCCACCCAGATCGGGTCAGGGCTCGTCGGCGTCCTCTACGTCCTCGACGAGCCGAGCATCGGGCTGCACCAGCGAGACAACCACCGTCTCATCGAGACGCTGACGCGGCTGCGCGACCTCGGCAACACGCTCATCGTCGTCGAGCACGACGAGGACACCATCGCGACCGCCGACTGGGTCGTCGACATCGGCCCGGGCGCCGGGGAGCACGGTGGCGAGGTCGTGCACAGCGGCACCGTCGCCGACCTGCTCACCCACGAGACCTCGCTCACCGGCAAGTACCTCTCCGGCCGCGAGGAGATCCCGGTGCCGGCCGAGCGCCGCCCTCAGACCCCCGGCCGCGAGGTCACCGTGGTCGGGGCGCGCGAGCACAACCTCCACGACGTGAGCGCGAGCTTCCCGCTCGGCAACCTCGTCGCCATCACGGGCGTCTCCGGATCGGGCAAGTCGACCCTCGTCAACGACATCCTCTACAACGTCCTCGCCAACAAGCTCAACGGCGCCCGACACGTGCCGGGCCGTCACCGCACGGTCACCGGGCTCGAGCACCTCGACAAGGTGGTCCACGTCGACCAGGGGCCGATCGGCCGCACGCCGCGGTCCAACCCGGCCACCTACACCGGCGTGTTCGACGCGATCCGCAAGCTCTTCGCGACGACGACCGAGGCCAAGATCCGCGGCTACCAGCCCGGACGGTTCTCGTTCAACGTCAAGGGCGGCCGCTGCGACGCGTGCTCCGGCGACGGCACCATCAAGATCGAGATGAACTTCCTGCCCGACGTCTACGTGCCCTGTGAGGTGTGCCACGGCGCGCGCTACAACCGCGAGACGCTCGAGGTCCACTTCAAGGGCAAGACGATCGCCGACGTCCTCGACATGCCGATCGAGGAGGCCGCCGAGTTCTTCGCCGCGGTGCCCGCCATCGCGCGGCACATGACGACGCTCAACGAGGTCGGGCTCGGCTACGTCCGGCTCGGCCAGCCCGCGCCGACGCTCTCCGGTGGGGAGGCCCAGCGCGTCAAGCTCGCGACCGAGCTGCAGAAGCGCTCGACGGGCAGGACGATCTACGTCCTCGACGAGCCGACGACCGGTTTGCACTTCGAGGACATCCGCAAGCTGCTCGGCGTGCTCCAGGGACTCGTCGACAAGGGCAACAGCGTCCTCGTCATCGAGCACAACCTCGATGTCATCAAGAGCGCGGACTGGATCGTCGACCTCGGGCCCGAGGGCGGCAACAAGGGCGGCACGATCGTCGCCACCGGCACGCCCGAGGAGGTGGCGCAGAACCCCGACAGCCACACCGGTCGGTTCCTCGCACCGGTCCTCGCCAAGACCTCGCGCACGACGACCCGTCCCACGGCCGCGAAGACCGCCCCGAAGAAGGCGGCAGCCACGAAGGCTGCACCGAAGAAGGCCGCCGCGAAGAAGGCCGTACCCGTGAAGGCCACCTCCGCGGCCACGGGCTCCAAGAAGACCGCCGCCGCCCGGAGCGCCACGCGGGGCACGGCGACGGTCAGCACCAAGCGTCCGCCGCGCAAGAGCGCATAGGTGCGCTGACGGCATACGCCCCGTATGCCGGCACGCACGACGAAGGGCCTCGCACCGCTCCCGGTGCGAGGCCCCTCCTCGTGGTTCTGGCCGGACCCGGCCTGGGCCCACGCTCTGCGTGGGACCCGCTCTCCTAGTCCTCGCCGAGGTAGGCCTTGCGGACCTCGTCGCTCTCGAGGAGCTCGGAGCCGGTGCCCGAGAGCACGATCTTGCCGACCTCGAGGACGTAGCCCTTGGTGGCCCGCTTGAGCGCGGCCTGGGCGTTCTGCTCGACGAGCAGGATCGTCGTGCCCTGCTCCTGGAGCGTCGTCACCGTCGACATGACCGTCTTCATCATCAGCGGGGACAGACCCATCGACGGCTCGTCGAGCATGAGCAGCTTGGGACGGCTCATCATCGCGCGTCCCATGGCGAGCATCTGCTGCTCACCACCGGAGAACGTGCCGGCCGCCTGCGACTTGCGCTCCCCGAGGATGGGGAAGAGGTCGTAGGCCGCCTGCAGGTCCTTGCGGATGTCACCGTCGCGCCGGGCGAACGCCCCGAGCAGGAGGTTCTGCTCGACCGTGAGTCGCGGGAAGATCCGGCGACCCTCGGGGGAGTGGGCGAGACCGAGCGAGACGATGTCGTGCGCGGGGGTCTCGTCGATCCGCTTGCCCTGGAAGCGGATCGAGCCGCCCGCGGGACGGAGCAGGCCGGAGATGGTCCGCAGCGTCGTCGTCTTGCCGGCACCGTTGGTGCCGATGAGGGTGACGACCTCGCCCTCGTCGACGCTGAAGCTGATGCCCTTGACGGCCTTGATCTTGCCGTAGGCGACGACGAGGTCCTTGACCTCGAGCATGGGGCTCACTGCTGCTCCTCCTTGGTCGGGGCGGCCTCGGAGGCGGGCGCCGGTGCGTCGTCCTCGTCGAGGTCCGAGCCACCGATGTAGGCCTCGATGACCCGCGGGTCGGACTGCACCTCGCCGGGCGTGCCCTCGACGAGGACCTCGCCGCGGACGAGGCAGAGCACCCGGTCGCAGAGGTTGAAGATGAACCGCATGTCGTGCTCGATGACGACGACCGCCAGGCCGCTGTCGCGGATCCGGAAGATGAGGTCGCTCGCCTGCTTGGTCTCCTGCGGGTTCATGCCGGCCGTGGGCTCGTCGAGGAGGATGAGCTTGGGGTCGGTGGCCAGCGCTCGGGCGATCTCGAGGCGTCGCTGGTCGCCGTAGGGCATGTTGCGCGCGAGGTTCTCGGCCGAGTCGCCGAGACCGACGAACTCGAGGAGTTCCTGGGCGCGGGCCCGGGTCGCCTCCTCCTCGCGGCGGAACTTCGGTCCGCGGAGGATCGAGGTGAGCGCCATCGAGCTGGTGCGGCAGTAGCGGCCGACCATGACGTTCTCGAGGGCCGTCATGTTGGCGAAGAGCCGGATGTTCTGGAACGTCCGGGCCATGCCGGCCATGACGACCGCTCGCGGCTTCGGCGGGATGACCTCTCCGAGGAGGCGCACCTCGCCCTCGGTGGGCTTGTAGAGCCCCGTGAGGCAGTTGAAGAACGTCGTCTTGCCGGCGCCGTTCGGTCCGATGAGGCCGACGATCTCGCCCGGGTGGACGACCATGTCGACGTCCTTGACCGCGGTGAGACCACCGAAGCGCATCGTCACGCCCCGGGCCTCGAGGATCGTGCCGGACGCCGGTTCGGTCGTGCCGACGGGCGTCGTGTCCGTGACGGTCATGCCTTGGCCTCCGCTTCCTCGAGGTGGACTTCTTCGATCCGCTGCGCCAGCTCCTCGTCGTCCTCGTGGAACTCGAGCTTGCGGCGCTGGCTGGCCACGAGGCCCTCCGGGCGGAACCGCATCATGAGGACGAGGACCAGACCGAAGATGAGCAGCCGGTAGTCGGCGACGAACCGCAGCTTCTCGGGGAGGAGCTTGAGGATCGTCGCACCGACGAGCACTCCGGCCACGGTGCCCATGCCGCCGAGGACGACGGCGGCGAGGAGGAAAGCGGACTCGAGGAAGATGTACTGGTCCGGCGTCACCGAGACGTCGTGGTGGGCCTTGACGGTGCCGGCCATGCCGGCGAGGAAGGCGCCACCGGCGAACGCGAACAGCTTGAGGCCGAAGACGTTGACGCCCATGGCCTCGGCCGCCTTCTCGTCCTCGCGGATCGCCACCCAGCCACGGCCGATGCGGCTGTTGTTGAGCCGGGTGAAGACGAGGATGATGATCGCCGCGATGACGAGCAGCAGGAAGTAGTAGTTCGCGAACCGGCCGAGCGTGATGCCCGCGATCGTGTGCGGCTGCCCGAAGTCGAACCCGAAGAAGTTGAGGTCGGGAATCGCCGGGATGCCGTTGGGACCGTTGGTGAGGACCGGGCCGTTGTTGCCGTCGAGGTTGCCCATCGTGAGGCGGAAGATCTCACCGAAGGCGAGCGTGACGATGGCGAGGTAGTCGCCGGACACGCGCAGTGTCGGTGAGCCGATGATGAGGCCGAGGATCGCCGAGATGCAGGCGCCCATGATGACGACGACGAGGAACGGCGGCTTCCAGTCGATGGTGGCGAACGCCGACGCCGACAGGACCGCACCGACGTAGGCGCCCGCACCGAGGAAGGCGATGTAGCCGAGGTCGAGCAGGCCGGCGAGGCCGACGACGATGTTGAGGCCCAGCGCCGTGGCGGCGAAGATGAGGACCTGCGTCGCGATCGACATGTTCTCGTCGGAGCCGCCCTGCGTGAACGGGAAGAGGAACGCCACCGCGAACGCGCCCAGCATGAGCACCTGGCGGTTCTTCTGCGCGATGAGCCCGACCCACGTGAACACGCCCGCCTTCGAGAGGGCGAATGCGACGAAGCCGACGAAGACGAGGAAGAGCACGAAGCTCGCGCCGTCCTCGACGTCGAGTGCGTAGGCCGCCCCGAAGAGGACGAGGGCCATGAGCACGATGATCGTGCAGATCTCGAGCCAGGAGGACGTCTTGGCGAAGAGCGGGTCCTTCGTCTGGCGCGAGACCAGCATGAACCCGGACGCGGCGAGCAGGAGCGCGCCGACGAACGAGATCCAGCCACCCGGGTTGACGTTGATGAGGCCGCCGGACTGGTAGGCGATCGTGCCGAGGCACCCCACCATGTAGACGACGGCCCCGATCCCCAGGGCACGGACCGAGGCCGCGGTGTCGAGCCACTCACCGAGCCACGACAGCGGGCCGCGGTGGGCGAGGAGCAGGACGATCGCGGCCAGGCCGAGGACGATCATGCAGATCTGCACCCCGCCCGGCCAGAAGTTCACCGACAGGTCGCCGAGGACGTCGCCCGTGTAGCTCCACGAGAGGAAGGTGCCGGCGATGAGGACGAGCGCTCCGGCGAGGCCCAGCGGCCACGCTGCCGAGCTGCCTCGGCCGGGGACACGCTCGAGCCAGGGGACCTTGACGAGGTCGTCGTGGTCGGAGTGAGCGGGGGCCACGGAGGTGGCCGGCGTGGGCGGGTTCGAGGGGGTCGAGGTGCTCATGCGCGGTCCACCACCCGAGCGCCGAGGAGGCCCTGGGGCCGGAAGACGAGCACGAGAATGAGGAGCACGAAGGCCCACACGTCCTTCCAGGCGGATCCACCGAACTGGCCGGGGATGAACTGGGTCGCCATCGACTCGGCGATCCCCAGGGTGAGGCCACCCACGATGGCGCCCTGGATGTTGCCGATTCCTCCGAGCACGGCGGCCGTGAAGGCCTTGAGTCCGGCGAGGAAGCCCATGCGGAAGTCGATGTTGGAGTTGAGCAGGCCCTGCGCGACACCACCGACGGCCGCGAGGGCGGCGCCGAGGGCGAAGGCGATGACGATGATCCGGTTGACGTTGATGCCCATGAGCTGCGCGGTGTCGGGATCCTGCGAGACGGCCTGCATGCCCTGGCCGAGACGCGTCCGGTTGACGAAGAACCAGAGGAGAGCGGCCGAGAGGACGAGCGCGCCGACGGTGAAGACCGCGGCACGCTGGATGTTGAGGCCACCGAACGAGAGGCCGGGGCCGGTGACGACCTCGATCTCGGGGAAGCTGAGCTTGCTCTTGGCGCCCGGGTAGAAGAGGCGCACGGCCTCCTGGAGGAACACCGAGATGCCGATGGCGGTGATGAGCGGAGCGAGGCGGGGTGCGCCTCGCAGGGGCCGGTAGGCGATGCGCTCCATGACCACGGCGGTGAGCACCGACACGGCCACGGCGCCGAGCACCATGACCGGCAGGACCCACAGGCCGGTCTGGCCCTTGAAGAGGACCGTCCACGTGGCCAGGGCGCCGAACGCCCCGATCATGAAGACCTCGCCGTGGGCGAAGTTGATGAGCTGCACGATGCCGTAGACGACGGTGTAGCCGACGGCGATCAGGGCGTACAGGGACCCGAGGGTCAACCCGTTCACGATTTGTTGAAGGAACTCGGTCATCGTCGACCCGTCACCTCTCCTGGTTTGAGGGGGCTGGCACATTCAAGCAGGGGCGGACCTTCGTCCGCCCCTGCTCGAATGAACTACGTCAGCTTTCGGCTGGTGCCGGTCAGCTCACGTTCTCGGACTTGACGGAGACGAACTTGCCGCCCTCGACCTTGTAGCCCGTGATGACCTTGACGAGGGTGTCACCGAACTCGTCGAACGACACCTTGCCGGTGACGCCGTCGAAGGAGACCTTGCCGACCGCGTCGACCGTGGCCTGGCGGGCGCTCTTGACGTCCTCGGCGTCCTTCAGCGAGGTCTTGAGGGCCTCGATGATGGCGTTGGCGGCGTCGTAGGAGTAGCCACCGTAGGCAGCGGCCGGCTCGGCGTACTTCGCGGCCTCGTAGTCGGCGAGGAACTTCTTGCCGGCCTCGCTGTTCTCGGTCGGCTCACCGACGGAGGTGGCGAGGTCGCCGTTGGAGGTCGAGCCCGCGAGCTCGATGTACTTCGGGTCGAAGATGCCGTCGCCACCCATGAGCGGGACGTTGAGGCCACCGGCCTTCATCTGCTTGGAGAGCGGACCGGCCTGCGGGTACTCACCGCCGTAGTAGACGGCGCCCGGCTTGGACGGGGCCACCTTGGAGACGACCGGCGCGTAGTTGGACTCGTCCGGGTTGATCGTCTCCGCCGCGACGACGGTGCCGCCGGCCTTCTTGTAGGCCTCGGTGAAGTACTGGACGAGGCCCTGGCCGTAGGTCTTCTTGTCGTGGATCGTCGCGACCGTCTTGATCCCCTGGTCGATGAGGAACTTGGCCGCGAAGCCGCCCTGCGCGATGTCGGTGGTGCAGGTGCGGAAGAACGTCTTGTAGGGACGCGAGTTGCCGTCGGCGCCGCGGGTGAGGGCGGGGCCGGTGTTGGCGGGGGAGATCTGGGTGATGTTGGCGGCGGCGAAGACCGGCTGAGTCTGCTGGCTCACGCTCGAGTTGAGGTTGCCGACGACACCGATGACGTCGTCGTCCGAGGCGAGCTTGGTCGCGCCGTTCTTGCCGACGTCGGCCTTGCCCTCGTCGTCAACGGCCTCGACCTCGAGGGTCCAGCCGGGGATCGCCTTGCTGTCGTTGGCCTGCTTGACGGCCAGCTCGACCGAGTGCTGGATGCCCTTGCCGAGTGCCGACAGGTCTCCCGAGAGAGGCGCGATGACGCCGATCTTGGCGACCTTGGCGCTGCCGCCGGTGTCGCCGCCGGTGTCGTTGCTGTCCTCGCCGCGGGTGCCACACCCTGCGAGGGCGAGTGAAGCCACCAGCATCGAGGCGCCGACGGTCATGACGGAACGCTGAGCCACGTTTCCTCCTGAAATTCTTCTCCCGCGGCCGATGGCCGAGGAGCTCGCGACGGGTGTGCGAGCACGGCGAACAATAACCACGAGTCCCACGGATTCCGCCGCACTTGGGCGAGATTGTGCCGAGTCGTTACCAACCTCGAAAGCACACAAATGTGTGCGATCTTCACAGGCGCACAACAGAATCCGTCGGCATACTGGCGCGATGGAGACGAATCTGGAAGGTCAGGACACCGCCCCCCGGTCCATGTCGGCTCTCGGCTGCTGCGGTCGTCGGGACGCGATGAGGGCCGCCGGCATCGTGGCCGTCGCCGGCGTCGGTCTCACCGCCTGCGGGAGCGACGCCGACCAGGCCGCGGGAGACGCCGTGAGCGACGCCGCGTCGAGTGCGGCCGGGGCCGTGCAGGACCTCGCGAAGAAGGCCGACATCCCCGTCGGCGGCGGCAAGGTGTTCGACTCCGCCAAGGTCGTCGTCACCCAGCCGACGGAGGGGAACTACAAGGCGTTCTCCGCCGTGTGCACCCACCAGGGCTGCACCGTGAGCGGTGTCGAGGGCGGCACCATCAACTGCGCCTGCCACGGCAGCACGTTCGACATCGCCACCGGCGAGGTCAAGGGCGGCCCTGCGACCAAGCCCCTGCCCGAGAAGAAGGTCACCGTGGGAGCCGACGGCATCAGCGTCACCTGAGCGGACGGCATACGCCCTCGCCCGTATGCCGTGCGCTCCCGTCAGCGGGGCGTCCTAGGGTTGGGGCGTGGCCCATCCGTCGACCTACCGTCCCCGGCCGGGGGAGATCCCGACCGACCCGGGGGTCTACCGCTTCCGCGACAAGGACGGCCGCGTCATCTACGTCGGCAAGGCCAAGTCGCTGCGGTCCCGGCTCTCCTCCTACTTCCAGGACATGGGGCAGCTCCACCCGCGGACGGCGTCGATGGTGCTCGCCGGCGCGAGCGTCGAGTGGACCGTCGTGACGACCGAGGTCGAGGCGCTCCAGCTCGAGTACTCGTGGATCAAGGAGTTCGACCCGCGGTTCAACGTCAAGTACCGCGACGACAAGTCCTACCCCTACCTCGCGGTGACGATGGGTGAGGAGTTCCCGAGGGCGCAGGTGATGCGCGGCGCCAAGCGCAAGGGCACGCGATACTTCGGCCCCTACGCCCACGCGTGGGCGATCCGCGAGACCCTCGACCAGGCGCTCCGCGTCTTCCCGATGCGCACGTGCTCGGCCGGAGTCTTCAAGCGCGCGAGCCAGGTGGGCCGTCCCTGCCTCCTCGGCTACATCGACAAGTGCTCGGCCCCGTGCGTCGGGCGCGTCGACGCCGAGCACCACCGCCAGATCGCCGAGGACTTCTGCGACTTCATGGCGGGGGAGAGCACGAAGTTCGTCAAGCGGCTCGAGCGCCAGATGAAGGCCGCGTCCGACGAGCTCGAGTTCGAGCAGGCGGCCCGGCTGCGCGACGACATCGGTGCTCTCCAGCGGGTGCTCGAGAAGTCCGCTGTCGTCTTCGGTGACGGGACGGATGCCGACGTCTTCGCCCTCGCCGACGACGAGCTCGAGGTCGCGGTGCAGGTCTTCCACGTCCGGGGCGGCCGCATCCGGGGCCAGCGCGGCTGGGTCGCCGAGAAGGAGTTCGAGACCGTCCCCGAGGTCGTCGGGCACCTCCTCCAGCAGCTCTACGGCGGCGAGGAGGGCGAGTCGGTGCCGCGCGAGGTCCTCGTGCCCGTGCTGCCCGAGGACGACCGCTCGCTGTCCGAGTGGCTGTCCGGGCTGCGGGGCAGCCGGGTCGACCTGCGCGTGCCGCAGCGGGGCGACAAGCGGACGCTCATGGAGACCGTCGAGCGCAACGCGACGCAGAGCCTGGCCCGGCACAAGGTGGCCCGCGCCGGCGACCTCACCGCCCGGTCCCAGGCGCTCCAGCAGCTCCAGGAGCTGCTCGAGCTCGACGAGTCGCCGCTGCGCATCGAGTGCTTCGACATCAGCCACGTCCAGGGGACGCAGGTCGTCGGGTCCATGGTCGTCTTCGAGGACGGGCTCCCACGCAAGGGGGAGTACCGCCGGTTCATCGTCCGCGGCCAGGGCGACGGTGAGGACGGGACGCCCGTGACGGTCGACGACACGGCCGCCATGCACGAGGTGCTCACCCGGCGTTTCCGGCGCTACCTCAAGGACCGCGACGAGCCGCAGGGGCGCGACGAGGAGACGGGCCGACCGACGCGGTTCGCCTACCCGCCCCAGCTCGTCGTCGTCGACGGTGGCCTGCCCCAGGTCAACGCGGCGGCACGGGCCATCGAGGACCTCGGCATCGTCGACGTCTCGGTCGTCGGGCTCGCCAAGCGGCTCGAGGAGGTCTGGGTGCCCGGCCAGGACTTCCCGGTCGTCCTGCCGCGCACGAGCGAGGGCCTCTACCTCCTGCAGCGGTTGCGCGACGAGGCGCACCGCTTCGCCATCACCTTCCACCGCCAGCGCCGCAGCAAGGCGATGACGAACTCCGCCCTCGACGGCATACCGGGTCTCGGCGACGTCAAGCGCAAGGCGCTGCTCAAGCAGTTCGGTTCGGTGAAGCGCATCCGCGCTGCGAGCGCCGAGGAGCTCCTCGAGGTGCCGGGAATCGGCCGTTCGCTGGCGGAGGTCATCCAACGCGAGTTGACTGGGGCACCCGCGGAACCGACCGTGAACCTCATGACCGGCGAGATCGTCGACGAGCACAGGGAGAGCAATGACTGAGGGTGCCGCACAGGCCTCCGGAGCGGACTTCGTCATCGTCACGGGGATGAGCGGTGCGGGCCGCTCGACGACGGCGAACGTCATGGAGGACCAGGGCTGGTACGTCGTCGACAACCTTCCGCCACAGCTGCTCGTCTCGATGGCCGAGCTCGGCAACACGACGCGGGCGTCGGGTCACGAGATCAAGATCGCCGCCGTCGTCGACGTGCGGAGCAAGCAGTTCTTCACCGAGTTCGACACCGCCGTGCAGCAGCTGCGCGACATGGGCTGGACGCCCCAGCTCGTCTTCCTCGACGCGACCGACGAGGCCCTCGTGCGCAGGTTCGAGTCGGTCCGCCGCCCGCACCCGCTCCAGGGTGAGGGACGGCTGCTCGACGGCATCCAGCACGAGCGCGAGGTCCTGCGCGACCTGCGCTCGCGCGCGCAGATCGTCATCGACACCTCCGGCCTCAACGTGCACCAGCTCGCGCGCAAGGTGTCGCCGTTGTTCGGGCAGCGGCGCGGCCCGGCCCTGCGCCTCGCGCTGCTCTCGTTCGGCTTCAAGTACGGCGTGCCGCTCGACGCCGACTTCGTCTTCGACATGCGCTTCCTGCCCAACCCGTTCTGGGTGCCCGAGCTCCGCAACCTCGACGGGCGCGACCCCGAGGTGTCGGACCACGTCCTGGGGCAGGCGGGCGCCGAGGAGTTCCTCGACCGGGTCGTCGCCCTCATGGAGCCGGTGACGCGCGGCTACCTCTCCGAGGGCCGTCGCTACGCCACCCTGGCCATCGGCTGCACCGGCGGCAAGCACCGCTCGGTCGCGATGACCGAGGCCCTCGCCGAGCGGTTGCGCACCGACCGCATCGACACCTTCCTCGTCCACCGAGACCTGGGGCGCGAGTGAGCGGGCCCGTCGTCGCCGCGCTCGGGGGCGGACACGGGCTCGCGGCGTCGCTGGCCGCCCTGCGCTTCGTCACCGACGAGATCACCGCGATCGTCACGGTCGCTGACAACGGGGGCTCCTCGGGCCGGCTGCGCGGCGAGTTCGGTGTCCTGCCCCCGGGCGACCTGCGCATGGCGCTCTCGGCCCTCTGCGAGGAGACCGAGTGGGGCCACACGTGGCGCGACGTGCTCCAGCACCGGTTCGAGGGGACGGGACCGCTCGGCGGCCACGCCCTGGGCAACCTCCTCATCGTCGCCCTCTGGGAGCTGCACGACGACCCCGTCGCCGGGCTCGAGCTCGTCGGCCGCCTCCTCAACGCACGGGGCCGGGTGCTGCCCATGGCCGCGGTGCCCCTCGACATCGAGGCCGACGTCCTCGGCGCCCGCAGGGAGTCGCCGGACGAGATGTCGGTCGTGCGCGGCCAGGCCCAGGTGGCCAAGACCCGCGGCGAGGTCCGCGCCGTGCGGCTGCTGCCGCCGGACCCGCCGGCCTACCCCGAGTCGGTGGCGGCGATCCGCTCGGCCGACTGGGTCATCCTCGGGCCGGGTTCGTGGTTCACCTCGGTCATGCCCCACCTCCTCGTGCCGGACCTCGCCGAGGCCCTCGCCGTGACCCGGGCCAAGAGGCTGCTCGTCCTCAACCTCGAGATGGTGACGACCGAGACGGCGGGCTTCAGCGCGATCCACCACCTCCAGTCGTTCGCCGCCTACGCGCCCGACATCCGGCTCGACGCCGTCCTCGCCGACCCGTCGGTGGTCGACGACGAATCCGCTCTCGCTGAGGCGTGTCGCGACCTCGGCGCCGAGCTGCACGTCCACCGCGTGGGCATGTCCGAGTCGCCCACCCAGCACGACAGGCTGCGACTGGCGGCCGCCCTGCAGGACGTCCTTGGCTCGGGAAGCCGCCCCCGATGACGCGTGGCAGGATGAACGCCATGGCTATGACGGCGAAGGTGAAGGACGAGCTCAGCCGCCACGAGGTGACCAAGCCGTGCTGCCGCAAGGCCGAGGTCGCCGCCACGCTGAGGTTCGCCGGAGGCCTGCACATCATCGGGGGACGGATCGTCGTCGAGGCGGAGCTCGACACCGCGAACGCGGCTCGCCGGCTGCGGCGCGAGATCCACGAGCTCTACGGACAGACGCCCGAGGTCCTCGTCCTCGCGGCCGGCGGACTGCGCAAGGGCAGCCGCTACGTCGTGCGGGTCGTGCAGGACGGCGAGGCGCTCGCGCGGCAGACAGGGCTCATCGACGGTCGCGGCCGGCCCGTGCGCGGGCTCCCGCCCAAGGTGGTCTCGGGGTCCGTGTGCGACGCCGAGGCCGCCTGGCGCGGCGCGTTCCTCGCCCACGGCTCGCTCACCGAGCCGGGTCGCTCGTCGGCCCTCGAGCTCACCTGCCCCGGCCCGGAGGCCGCCCTCGCCCTGGTCGGCGCCGCCCGGCGCCTCGGGATCTCGGCCAAGGCACGCGAGGTGCGCGGCATCGACCGGGTCGTCATCCGTGACGGCGACGCCATCGGCGCCATGCTCACCCGGCTCGGCGCCCACGACGCCGTGCTCGCCTGGGAGGAGCGCCGGATGCGCCGCGAGGTCCGGGCCACGGCCAACCGGCTCGCCAACTTCGACGACGCCAACCTGCGCCGGTCCGCCCGCGCCGCGGTCGCCGCCGGGTCGCGCGTCGGCCGGGCGCTCGAGATCCTCGGCGACGAGATCCCCGACCACCTGCGCGAGGCGGGCCAGCTGCGCCTCCAGCACAAGCAGGCCTCTCTCGAGGAGCTCGGCCAGCTCGCTCAGCCCGCGATGACCAAGGACGCGGTCGCGGGTCGGATCCGGCGGCTGCTCGCCATGGCCGACAAGCGGGCCGAGGACCTCGGCATCCCGGGCACCGACGCCAACCTCACCCCGGACATGCTCGACACCTGAGCCCCGACGGGGGGCAGCGTTCCACGCTCTGCGGGCGGACGGCATACGCGGCGTTCCGCTCTGCGGACCTCCGCGAAGGTGACCCGGGTCACACCACTAGGGTTGGGAACACCACCGGTGCCGTGGCTCCTCCATGTGCGCCCCCAATCTCTTCGGAAGGCAGAACGCTCGTGACTGTCCGTGTTGGCATCAATGGCTTTGGCCGCATCGGCCGCAACTTCTACCGCGCCGTGATCGCGTCCGGCGCCGACATCGAGATCGTCGCCGTCAACGACCTCACCGACAACGCCACGCTGGCGCACCTTCTCAAGTACGACTCGATCCTCGGTCGCTTCGACGGTGAGGTCACGTCGACCGACACCGACATCACCGCGGGTGACAAGACGTTCAAGGTGTTCGCGGAGCGGGACCCCGCGAACCTCAAGTGGAGCGAGGTCGGCGCCGACGTCGTCATCGAGTCCACCGGCTTCTTCACCGACGCCGAGAAGGCCAAGGTGCACATCGACAACGGCGCCAAGAAGGTCATCATCTCGGCTCCGGCCAAGAACGAGGACGTCACCATCGTCATGGGGGTCAACGACGACGCCTACGACGCAGGTCAGCACACGATCATCTCCAACGCCTCGTGCACGACCAACTGCCTCGCGCCGATGGCCAAGGTCCTCAACGACGAGTTCGGCATCGTCAAGGGCCTCATGACGACGATCCACGCCTACACCGGCGACCAGAACCTGCACGACGGCCCGCACAAGGACATGCGTCGGGCCCGCGCCGCCGCGCTCAACATCGTGCCCACGACGACCGGTGCGGCGAAGGCCGTCGCCCTCGTCCTGCCCGAGCTCAAGGGCAAGCTCGACGGCTATGCGCTGCGCGTGCCCGTGCCCACCGGCTCGGCCACCGACCTCACCTTCGAGGCCAGCCGCGAGACCACGGTCGAGGAGGTCAACGCCGCGATCAAGGCTGCCGCCGAGGGCCCGCTCAAGGGCATCCTCGTCTACACCGAGGACGAGATCGTCTCCAAGGACATCGAGACCGACCCCGCCTCGTGCATCTTCGACGCCGGCCTCACCAAGGTCATCGGCAACCAGGTCAAGGTCGTCGGCTGGTACGACAACGAGTGGGGCTACTCCAACCGCCTCGCCGACCTCGTCACCCTCGTCGGCTCCTCGCTCTGAGCGACACCGGAGCCTGACAGCATGAAGTCGATCGCCGACCTGGGCGACCTGCGGGGCAAGCGCGTCCTCGTCCGGTCGGACCTCAACGTCCCTCTCGAGGGCACCACGATCACCGACGACGGGCGCATCCGTGCCTCCGTCCCGACGATCACGGCCCTCTCCGAGGCGGGCGCACGCGTCATCGTGTGCGCCCACCTCGGGCGGCCCAAGGGCGCGCCCGAGGACAGGTACTCGCTCGCCCCCGTCGCCGCTCGCCTCGGCGAGCTGCTCGGGCGGGACGTGACCTTCGCGACCGACACGGTCGGCGAGAGCGCTCGTGCGGCGGTCGAGGCCGCCGGCGACGGCGACGTCGTGCTCCTCGAGAACCTCCGCTTCAACGCGGGCGAGACCGCCAAGTCCGCCGACGAGCGGGCCGAGTTCGCGAGGCAGCTCGCCGGCCTTGCCGACGCCTTCGTCTCCGACGGGTTCGGCGTCGTCCACCGCGAGCAGGCGTCGGTCTTCGACGTCGCCCGCCTCCTGCCGTCGGCCGTGGGCGGACTGGTCGAGACCGAGGTCGGCGTCCTGCGTCGCCTCACGACCGACCCCGAACGCCCGTATGCCGTCGTGCTGGGTGGCGCGAAGGTGTCCGACAAGCTCGCGGTCATCGACAACCTCATCCGGACAGCGGACCGGCTGCTCGTCGGGGGCGGCATGGTCTTCACCTTCCTCAAGGCCCAGGGGCACGAGGTGGGCAAGAGCCTCCTCGAGGCCGACCAGGTCGACACCGTCAAGGGCTACCTCGAGCAGGCGCGTGAGCGCGGGGTCGAGATCGTCCTGCCCGTCGACGTCGTCGCCGCCACCGAGTTCTCGGCGGACGCCGAGCACGAGGTCGTCCCCGTCGACGCCATCCCGGCCGACCGCATGGGCCTCGACATCGGCCCCGAGTCCTCGCGGCTCTTCGCCGACAGGCTCGCCGACTGCCGCACCGTCTTCTGGAACGGCCCGATGGGCGCGTTCGAGATGGAGCCCTACGCCGCCGGCACGAAGGCGCTCGCCCAGGCCCTTGCCGACATCACCGCCGACGGCGCCCTCACCGTCGTCGGCGGCGGTGACTCCGCCGCGGCGGTGCGCCAGCTCGGGTTCTCCGACGACCAGTTCGGCCACATCTCCACCGGCGGGGGTGCCAGCCTCGAGTACCTCGAGGGCAAGGACCTCCCCGGCCTCACCGTCCTCGACGAAAGCTAGGTCCCCGTCCCATGGCTCCTGCCACCACCTCCCAGCGCGTCCCGCTCATGGCGGGCAACTGGAAGATGAACCTCGACCACCTCCAGGCGACGCACCTCGTGCAGAAGCTCGACTGGACGCTGCGCGACGCGAAGCACGACCACGGCGCGGTCGAGGTGGCGGTCCTCCCGCCGTTCACGGACCTGCGCAGCGTCCAGACGCTCGTCGACGGCGACCGCCTCGCCATCCGCTACGGCGGGCAGGACCTCTCGCAGCACGCGAGCGGGGCCTACACGGGTGAGATCAGCGGCGCCTTCCTCGCCAAGCTCGGCTGCACCTACGTCGTCGTGGGCCACAGCGAGCGCCGCGAGTACCACGGCGAGACCGACGAGGTCGTGCGAGCCAAGGTGGCGGCGGCCTACGAGCACGGGCTCACGCCGATCTTCTGCGTCGGTGAGGGTCTCGAGATCCGGCAGGCGGGCACCCACGTCGAGCACGTCCTCGCCCAGGTCCGCGCCGGCCTCGAGGGCCTGCCCGCCGACAAGGCGTCGAGCATCGTCATCGCCTACGAGCCCGTGTGGGCCATCGGGACCGGTGAGGTCGCGACGCCGGAGGACGCGCAGGAGGTGTGCAGCGCGATCCGCACCGTGCTGGCCGAGCTCTACTCGGGCGACCTCGCCGACCGGGTCCGCATCCTCTACGGCGGCTCGGTGAAGTCCGGCAACGTCGCTGCGATCATGGCGCAGGAGGACGTCGACGGCGCGCTCGTCGGTGGGGCGTCGATCGACCCCGTCGAGTTCGCCGCGATCTGCCGCTTCCGCGACCATCTCCGGACGAGCTGAGGATCGCAGGTATCCTGTAGCCGCGCCCCACCGGGCGACGTTCTCTCACTACCGAAGGAGCACCGTGGACGCGGTACGCATCGGACTCCAGGTCCTCCTGGTCCTGGGTGGGCTCTTCCTCACCCTCCTCATCCTGCTGCACAAGGGCAAGGGTGGCGGCCTCTCGGACATGTTCGGTGGCGGTATGTCGACCTCGCTCGGCGGCTCCTCGGTCGCGGAGCGCAACCTCGACCGCATCACGATCGCGATCGCGGTCGTCTGGTTCACGTGCGTCGTCGCCCTCGGCGTCCTCGACCGGTTCACCTCCTGAGCTGACCCGGCTGGGTCCGACCCGAAAGTAGGCCTGATGTCGATGTCTGGTGGGAACGCGATCCGCGGTAGCCGTGTCGGCGCCGGGCCGATGGGCGAGGCGGAGCGCGGCGAGGCGGCACCACGCCTCCACGTGTCGTTCTGGTGCTCCAACGGTCACGAGACCCGGCCCAGCTTCGCGCAGGAGCCGGACCTCGAGATCCCGGAGACCTGGGACTGCCCGCGCTGCGGCTTCCCGGCCGGGCAGGACAGGGACAACCCCCCGGCGCCGGTCAAGGTGGAGCCCTACAAGACCCACCTCGCCTACGTGAAGGAGCGCCGCTCCGACAAGGACGGCGAGGCGATCCTCGACGAGGCCCTCGGCGCCCTGCGCGACCGCGGCCTCATCCAGTAGCCTCCGCCTCCGGTAGGCCCCGGTTCAGAGGCGCCCGGCGGCGTCCGCGTCGAGCAGCCAGATCGTGCGCTCCTCGCCGGTGACCTGGGCCGCGGAGCTCACGTCCGGCCCGGCGCCGCTCGTGCCGTTGACGACGGCCTCGGCCTTGTCGGCGCCGGCGACGACGAACCACACCTGCCGCGAGCGGCGCAGCGCCTCGAAGGTGAGGCTGACGCGGTCCGGCGGCGGCTTGGGGGAGTCGTGCACCGCGACGGCGATGGCGTCGGTCGTCTGCTGCGCGGGGTGGCCGGGGAAGAGCGACGCGACGTGCCCGTCCGGCCCCACCCCGAGGATCATGACGTCGAACGCGCCGGCGCCGCTCGCGCGCACGCTCTCGCCGTATGCCGTCGCGCTGGCCTCCGCGCTCTCGGAGGCGTCCGGGCCGGGGACGCGGTGGACGTGGGCGGGGTCGAGGGGGAGCGAGGCGAGCCCGGCGTCGTCGTTCTGGACGTCGTTGCGGTCCGGGTCGCCGGCGGGGAGGTAGCGCTCGTCGCCCCACCACAGCTCGACCCGGGACCAGTCGACGGCCTGACGGGCGGGGAGGGCCGCGACCGACCGCCAGATGTCCGACCCGAGCGACCCGCCCGTGAGGGAGAGGTGGGCGACGCCGCGAGCCGCCTGGGCGTCGGCGACCGCGGTGACGAGCCGTGCGGCGACGGCGTCGCTCAGCTCCTGCTTGCCGGGGTGGACGACCACCTCGACGTCGCTCGCCGGGTCGTGGCTGGCTGTCGTCACGTCGTCTCCTCCGGTCAGGCCCGCTCGGCCCGCTTGCTGCGGACCTTCTCGAGCTTGGTCGCCGCGGCCTTCTCGACCTGCTCGGGGTCGTCGGCCTTCTCGGGCATCGGTGCGGCCTCGACCATCGCCGAGCTCGCGCTCGTCGACGCCTCGCGCTTGAGCCGCGCCGCGTCCTCACGGGCCTCGGCCACGGATGGCGTGATCCCCTGGCGCTGAGCCTGGGTCGAGGTGCGTCGCGAGTGGCTCACCTCGGCCAGCCCGTCCTGGAGCGCGTCGGCGTAGGGCTCGTCGGGGTCGAGGCGGCGGAGCTCGTCGGCGAGGCACTCGGCGTCGCTGCGCGGCGGGAGCGCGATGCTGCGCTCCGGGGTCCCGGGCTGGGACAGCGTCGCGGAGGTGCCGTTCTGGGGCCGGACGAGGTCGAGCGGGCCGCTCGAGCGGTCGAGGCGGACGCTGATGATCCCGCTGCCCGCCCGCGACGGGACCAGCGTCACCGGGCAGCGCAGCCGCTTGGCCAGCCAGCCGGCGAGCAGCTCGGCCGACGGGGAGTCGGACCCGCCCGTGACGGTCACCGAGGTCACCGGCTCGAAGGGTGCCTGGTCGAGGGCCGCGGTGAGCAGCGCCCGCCAGAGCGTGATGCGCGACCAGGACAGGTCGGTGTCGCCGGGGGAGTAGCACCGAGCGAGGCGAGTGAGCGCCGACCGCGGGGACCCCTTGGTCCGCGACACGTCGGTGACGCGCCGCTGGGCCATCGCGCCGATGGGGTCGGCGCCGGGGTCCTTGGGCGGGTCGGTCGGCCACCACGCCACGATGGGTGCGTCGGCGAGCAGCAGCGGCGTGACGACGGCACGGCCGTGGGCCGCCAGCGGGCCGAAGAGCCGGAGCACGACGACCTCGCTCGCCCCGGCGTCGCCGCCGATGCGGATCTGGGCGTCGAGCCGGGCGGAGCCGCGGCGGTTGGCGGTGACGACGACGATGATGCGGCAGGGGTGCTGGCGGCTCGCGTCGTTGGCGGTCTCGATGGCCTCGTCGGCCTCGTTCTCGTCGACGACGACGACGAGGGTGAGGACGCGAGTGAGCGCCATCGACCCGGTGTCGGACCGCAGGCGCACGAGCTTCTTCGACACGTCCTGCGTCGTGGTGCTCGGGAGGTCGACGATCACCGGGCTCCCCCATCAGTATCGGAATCGGGTGCCACGCTCTGCGTGGGCGCTACGAGCGCGGGTCCCACGTTCTGCGTGAGCGAACGTGTCGGGGTGGTCACGGCAGCCTCCATTCGCGACCGTCGCGCCGCATGAGGTCGTCGGCGCTCTCAGGACCCCAAGTGCCCGAGGTGTACTGGTCGATCCGGGTGTTGTGCTTGGCCCAGAACTCCTCGATCGGGTCGAGGATCTCCCAGGAGAGCTCGACCTCCTCGTGGCGCGGGAAGAGCGGCGGCTCGCCGAGGAGCACGTCGAGGATGAGGCGCTCGTAGGCCTCGGGGGAGCTCTCGGTGAAGGCGCGGCCGTAGCCGAAGTCCATCGTCACGTCGCGCACCTCCATCTGCGCGCCGGGGACCTTGGCGCCGAAGCGCATCGTCACGCCCTCGTCGGGCTGGACCCGGATGACGACGGCGTTCTGGCCGAGCTCCTCGGTGGCCGTGTGCGCGAAGGGAAGGTGTGGCGCCCGCTTGAAGACGACCGCGATCTCGGTGACGCGCTTGCCGAGGCGCTTGCCGGTCCTGAGGTAGAACGGGACGCCCGCCCAGCGGCGGGTGTCGACCTCGAGCTTCACCGCGGCATACGTCTCGGTCGTGGAACGCGCCTTGACGCCCTCCTCCTCGAGGTAGCCGCCGACCTCCTCGCCACCCTGCCAGCCGCGGGCGTACTGGCCGCGGGCGGTGCCCTTGCCGAGGTCCTTCGGCAGGCGGACCGCGCTGAGGACCTTCTCCTTCTCGCTGCGGAGGTGGTCGGCGTCGAACGACACCGGCTCCTCCATGGCGGTGAGCGCGAGCAGCTGGAGCAGGTGGTTCTGGATGACGTCGCGCGCGGCGCCGATGCCGTCGTAGTAGCCCGCCCGGCCGCCGATGCCGATGTCCTCGGCCATGGTGATCTGGACGTGGTCGACGTAGTGGCTGTTCCAGACCGGCTCGAACATCTGGTTGGCGAAGCGGAGCGCGAGGAGGTTCTGGACCGTCTCCTTGCCGAGGTAGTGGTCGATCCGGAAGACCGCGTCCGGCGGGAAGACGTCGGCGACGATCTCGTTGAGCTCACGCGCGCTCTTGAGGTCGTGCCCGAACGGCTTCTCGATGACGACCCGGCGCCACGACCCCTCGGACGGCTGCGACAGGCCCGAGCGCTTGAGCTGCTCGCAGACCGTGGCGAAGAAGCCCGGCGGGATCGAGAGGTAGAAGGCGTGGTTGCCGCCGGTCCCGCGCTGCTCGTCGAGGTCCTTGACGGTCTCGGTGAGCAGGTCGAAGGCCTTCGGGTCGTCGAAGGTGCCCGGCACGAAGCGGATGCCCTCGCTGAGGCTGCGCCAGACGTCCTCGCGGAACGGCGTGCGCGAGCGCTCCTTGACCGACTCGTAGACGATCTTGCCGAAGTCCTGGTCGGCCCAGTCGCGGCGCGCGAAGCCGATGAGCGAGAAGCCCGGCGGCAGGAGCCCGCGGTTGGCGAGGTCGTAGATCGCCGGCATGAGCTTCTTGCGGGCGAGGTCCCCGGTGACTCCGAAGAGCACGAGGCTGCACGGTCCCGCGATGCGGGGGAGTCGCTTGTCGCGCGGGTCGCGCAGGGGGTTGTGCGTCGCTGTCACGCGCGCCGGGCTCATCAGGCTCCTGACGTCGAGAGGGCGGACCGGACCTGGCTCAGGCCGCGGTGGTGGCTGGTGAGGTGGAGCCGCAGGACAGGACGGCCGTGCTCGGCGAGGACCTGCGCGTCGCCGCCGGCCTGGGCCGCGATGAACTCGCCGAACGTGAAGTCGCGACCCGGCACGGCGAGGTCCTCCTCCGGCTCGGCGGTGACCTGGATGAAGACGCCGTTGGCCGGTCCGCCCTTGTGGTACTGGCCGGTCGAGTGCAGGAACCGCGGCCCCCACCCGAAGGTCACCGGTCGGCCCGTGTGGTCGAAGAGCGTGCGCGCGACCTGCTCGAGGTCGGCGTCCTCCTCACGGTCGAGGTAGGCCATCACGGCGACGTAGCCGCTCTTGTCGTCGAGCTGCTCGAGGAGCGCGGTGACGGCGCCGGGCAGCGTGTGCGCCTCGCCGAGCCAGTCGCCACCGAGCGCCCGGACCTCGACGGACCCGTCGACGAACGCCGGTGCCTCGCTCGTCGAGCCGGCCTGGTCGAGCAGGCCGCGGGCGGCCTTCTTGGCGCTCTCGACGTCGGGCTGGTCGAAGGGGTTGATGCCGAGCAGCCTGCCGGCGACCGCGGTCGCGACCTCCCAGAGGAGGAACTGGGCACCGAGCGAGCCCGAGACCGTGAGCAGCGAGCCGCTCTCGGCTGCCTTGTCCTCCTGCGTCTCGTCGGCGGGGCCGGGCTGCTCCGCAGCGATCGAGTCGGGGTGGCGCGGCGGCTGGTCGGCCAGGGTCTCGACGTCGTCGTCCTCGGTGGAGGCGACGAGACGGACGACGGTGGCGTCCTCGTAGGTGTGGTCCGGGGCCTCGCCGTCGGCGACGACCGGGAGGATGCCCGTGCCGTTCTTGCCGGTCGACTCGGCGATGAGCTGCTCGGCCCACGCGCCGAACCCGACGTTCTCGGTGCCGGCGTCGACGAGCACGAGCTTGTCGCGCAGCGGCTTGGTGCCGCCCATCGCGGCGCCGAGCCGGAGCGCGGGGTTGCCCTCGTCGTCGGCGGCGAGCAGGTCGGCGACGGCCTCGGCGTCGTCGAGCAGGGCGCCGATGTCGGCACCGGCGAGGCCGGACGGCACGAGTCCGAACGCCGTGAGCGCGGAGTAGCGCCCACCCACGTCGGGGTCGGCGTTGATGACGCGGTAGCCGGCCCCGCGCGACTCGGCGTCGAGCGGGCTGCCCGGGTCCGTGACGACGACGATCCGACGCCTGGCGTCGATCCCGGCGTCCGCGAACGCTGCCTCGAAGGCGCGGCGTTGGGAGTCGGTCTCGACGGTCGAGCCGGACTTCGACGACACGACGACCGCGGTGCGGTCGAGGTGGGTCGTCACGGCGCGGCGCACGACGTCGGGCGACGACGAGTCGAGGACGACGATGTCGACCCCGGCCGTCGCGCAGATGACCTCGGGAGCGAGCGACGAGCCGCCCATGCCGCAGAGGACGATCCGCGAGACGCCGTCCTCGCGCAGTTCCTCGCGCAGCGCGGCGATCTCACCGAGCAGCGGGCGCGAGGACCGGGGGAGACCGACCCACGAGAGCCGCTTGCCGGCCTCCTCCTCGGCCGCCTTGCCCCAGAGGGTGGCGTCCTGGGCGAAGATGCGGCTCGCGACCTCGTCCTCGACGAGGGTGGGGACGTGGGCGGCGATGGCGTCCGCCGCGGCGCCGCGCGCGCTGACCTCGAGGCTGCTCATCGTGCGGCCTTGTCGAGCTCGGTCTGCACTCCTGCGAGCAGCTCCTCCCACGACTTCTCGAACTTGTCGACGCCTTCGCGCTCGAGCTGCGCGGTGACGTCGGAGTAGGAGATCCCGAGGCGCTCGAGCGCGTCGAGCACCTCACTGGCCTCCTCGTAGGTGCCGGCGATGGTGTTGCCCGTGATCTCGCCGTGGTCCTTGACCGCGTCCAGCGTCTTCTCGGGCATGGTGTTGACGGTGCCGGGGGCGACGAGCTCGGTGACGTACATCGTGTCGGGGTATGCCGGGTCCTTGACTCCCGTGGACGCCCACAGCGGCCGCTGGGGCTTGGCCCCGTCGTCCTCGAGGCTCTTCCAGCGCGGCGTCGAGAAGACCTCCTCGTAGGCCTGGTACGCGAGCCTGGCGTTGGCGATCGCGGCCTTGCCCTTGAGGCCCTTGGCGACCTCGGCGTGCTCGCCCTCGACGGCGTCGAGCCGCTTGTCGACCTCGGTGTCGACCCGCGACACGAAGAACGACGCGACCGACGCGATCGTCGTGATGTCCTTGTCGGCCTCGCGTGCCTGCTCGAGCCCGGTGAGGAAGGCGTTCATCACCGCGCGGTAGCGGTCGAGACTGAAGATGAGGGTGACGTTGACCGAGATGCCCTCACCGATGACCCGGGTGATGGCCGGCAGGCCCTCGACGGTCGCGGGGATCTTGACGAGGAGGTTGGGACGGTCGACGAGGTCCCTCAGCTGCTTGGCCTGCGCGACGGTCGCCTCGGTGTCAGCCGCCAGCCTAGGGTCCACCTCGATCGACACACGGCCGTCGAGACCGTCGGTCGCCTCGAAGACGGGCAGGAGCACGTCACACGCGTCCCGGACGTCCTGGGTCGTCATCGCCGTGACGGCCTCGTCGAGCGACGCGTTGTCGGCGGCGAGCTGCGCGACCTGCTCGCTGTAGCTCTCACCGTCGGCGAGGGCGACCTGGAAGATCGAGGGGTTCGTCGTCACGCCGACGACGCCCTTGGTCTCGACCACTTCCTGGAGGTTGCCCGACGTGAGCCGCTCGCGGCTGAGGTCGTCGAGCCAGATGGAGACGCCGTTGTCGGCGAGTGCCTTGAGGGGGGTGCTGTCGGACATGCGACTCACTTCCCAGCCTTGGCCGCGCTCTTGCGGGCAGGCTTCTTGGTGGTGGGGACATCGGTACCGGTGTCGTTGCGGCGGCGGGGTGCGGTCTCGAGCGCGTCGGTGACGCCGCCCGAGGCCTTCGCCGCCTTGATCGAGTCCTTGGCCGCCTTGACGACCGCCTCGGGCGTGAAGCCGAACTCGGTGAAGAGCGTCTTGGCGTCGGCCGAGGCGCCGAAGTGCTCGATGCTGATGGAGCGGCCGGCGTCGCCGACGACCTCGCGCCAGCCCTGGGCCACACCGGCCTCGACGCTGACGCGCGCGCGGACGGCGGGCGGCAGCACCTTGTCGCGGTAGCTCTTGGACTGCTCCTCGAACCACTCGCGGCACGGCATCGACACGACGCGCGTGCGCACACCCGACTTCTCGAGGGCGAGACGCGCGTCGAGCGCGACGGAGACCTCCGAGCCGGTGGCGACCAGGATGACCTCCGGCGCCTGCTTGCCGTCGTCGCCGCCGTCGACGAGGACGTAGCCGCCCTTGGCGACGTTGCTCGCCTTGGCGTGCGTCGACCGGTCGATCGTGGGCAGCGGCTGGCGGCTGAGCGCGAGCGCGGCCGGACGGGCGTTGCGCAGGACGGCACCCCACGCGGCCGAGGTCTCGTTGGCGTCGGCGGGCCGGACGACGTCGAGACCGGGCATGGCGCGGAGTGCGGCGAGGTGCTCGATCGGCTGGTGGGTCGGACCGTCCTCGCCGAGGCCGATCGAGTCGTGGGTCCAGACGAAGGTCACGGGCAGCTGCTGGATGGCGGCGAGCCGCACGGCCGGGCGCATGTAGTCGGAGAAGACGAGGAAGGTGCCGCCGTAGGGGCGGGTGAGGCCCTCGAGCGCGATCCCGTTGAGGATCATGCCCATGCCGTTCTCACGGATGCCGAAGTGCAGCGTGCGGCCGTAGGGACCGCCCTTCCACTCGGACGTCTGCTTGCCCTTGGGGATGAAGGAGGGCTCGCCCGTCATCGTCGTGTTGTTGGACTCGGCGAGGTCGGCGGAGCCGCCCCACAGCTCCGGCATGACCGGGGCGAGTGCCGCGAGGACCTTGCCGGACGCAGCGCGGGACGCGATGCCCTTCTCGTCGGCGGGGAAGGTCGGCAGCGCGGCGTCGAGCCCCTCGGGCAGCTCGCCCGCGACGAGCCGGTCGAGCAGCGCGGCGGCGTCCTTGTTGCCCCGGCGCCAGGCCGAGTAGCCCTTGTTCCAGTCCTTGTGGGCGGCCTTGCCGCGCGCCTTGACCTTGCGGGCGTGTGCGAGGACGTCCCTGTCGACCTCGAAGGTCTTCTTCGGGTCGAAGCCGAGGAGCTCCTTGAGGGCGGCGATCTCCTCGTCGCCGAGGGCCGAGCCGTGCGACTTGCCGGTGCCCTTCTTGGTGGGGGCGGGCCAGGCGATGACGGTGTGCAGCCGGATGAGCGTCGGGCGTGACGACTTCTTGCTCGCGTTGAGCGCGGCGAGGAGGGAGTCGACGTCCTCGACGTAGTCGGCGGTGCCGGCCGGGTCGTCGCTGCGGCGCCAGTCGATGTCGACGACCTCCCAGCCGTAGGACTCGTAGCGCTTGGCGACGTCCTCGGAGAACGAGATGTCGGTGTCGTCCTCGATCGAGATCTGGTTGGCGTCATAGATGACGGTGAGGTTGCCGAGCTCCTGGTGGCCGGCGAGCGAGCTCGCCTCGGAGGCGACGCCCTCCATGAGGTCGCCGTCGGACGCCATGACCCACACGTGGTGGTCGAAGGGGCTCTGTCCGGCCTTGGCGTCGGGGTCGAGCAGGCCGCGCTGGCGGCGCTGGGCCATCGCCATGCCGACGGCGGAGGCGAGGCCGGACCCGAGCGGTCCGGTGGTGATCTCGACGCCGGGGGTGTGGTGCACCTCGGGGTGGCCGGGGGTGAGCGAGCCCCACGTGCGCAGCGCCTTGAGGTCCTTGAGCTCGAGGCCGTAGCCGGAGAGGTAGAGCTGGATGTACTGGGTGAGGCTGGAGTGGCCGCACGAGAGGACGAAGCGGTCACGACCGAGCCACGTGGGGTCGGACGGGTCGTGCGTCATGACGTTCTGGAAGAGCAGGTAGGCCGCCGGGGCCAGGCTCATGGCGGTGCCGGGGTGGCCGTTGCCGACCTTCTGGACCGCGTCCGCCGCGAGGACGCGAACCGTGTCGACCGCGCGGACGTCGAGGTCGTTCCACTTCGCCTTGCGCGCCGTCGGGCGGGCGAGGTCACCCGATCGCTGGGCCTTGGCGGGGGTGGCGCGGCGGGTGCGTGACCCGCCTGCCTTCGTCGTGGTGGTGGTCACGTGAAGCCTCTCTGACGTCGCGGCACTGTGATGCAGGTCAAACGGTCGATCCCACCCTAGACCGCGCCCCAGCGCAGTGGACGACCGTGTCTCGCCGCATGACCGGCCACCGTTAGACTCGCTGTGACCAGCCGCTCCAGAGCACACACGAAGGACGCCGTGGGAACCGCCCCGACCACCACCGCCTCGTCGGCCCGACCGACGTCGGGCTGGAAGCGAACGGTCGGCAGCTACGTCTCGCTGACGAAGCCCCGGATCATCGAGCTGCTGCTCGTGACGACGGTTCCGGTGATGTTCCTCGCCGAGCGCGGCGTCCCCGACCTGTGGCTCGTCGTGGCCACCCTCGTCGGCGGGACGCTGAGCGCCGGCGCAGCCAACACGTTCAACTGCGTCTACGACCGCGACATCGACGCGCTCATGGACCGGACCCGCAACCGCCCCATGGTGACCGGCGAGATCTCGCCCCGCGCGGGCGTCGTCTTCGGCCTCGTCCTCACGGCGCTGTCGACCGCGTGGTTCCTCGTGCTCGTCAACGTCGCGTCCGCGCTGCTGTCCCTGGCCGCGATCGTCCTCTACGCGTGGCTCTACACGATGGTGCTCAAGCGCCGCACGTCCCAGAACATCGTCTGGGGCGGTGTCGCCGGCTGCATGCCGACCCTCATCGGCTGGTCCGCCGTGACCGGGACGGTCGGCTGGCCGGCGGTCATCCTCTTCCTCGTCATCTTCTTCTGGACGCCGCCGCACTACTGGCCGCTGTCGATGGCGTTCAAGGACGACTACGCCAACGCGCACGTGCCGATGCTGCCGGTCGAGCGCGGTGCCATCGCGGTGGCGCGGCAGATCGTCGCCTACAGCTGGGTCATGGTCGCCGTGTCGCTGGCCCTCGTGCCGGTGGCGGACATGGGCTGGATCTACCTCGCAGCGGCCGTCGCGAGCGGTGTCGTCTTCGTGGGCGAGGCACATCGGCTCCTTCGCCTGGCGACACAGGGCGCCGCCACCAAGGTGCTCAAGCCGATGCGCCTCTTCCACTTCTCGATCACCTACGTGACGCTGCTCTTCCTCGCCGTCGCGGTCGACCCGCTGGTCCACCTCTCCATCGGCTGACCGGGCAGCTCACGGCCGCTGCGGAACGGGCTGACGAAGACCGCGAGTGAGCACAGTGCGTGCATCGCCGCCATGAGAAGGATCGTCTCGCGCACCCCGACCCAGGTGCCCAGCCCGCCGGCGACGAGTCCGGCGAGCGGCATCGTGCCGAAGTTGAGGACGGCCGACGTGGCCGTGGTGCGCCCGAGCAGCTCGGCGGGGACGTAGCGCATCGTGAACGACCGGCGCACGACGTTGGCGCCGACGACACCCATGCCCACGAGCACCGACCCCACGCCCACCAGTGCGGCACCGAGCCCGGGACGGGCGAGGCCGATGAGGATGGCCGGCGGGCCACCGAGGACCTGGAGCCAGCGCAGGGCCCCGGCGTGGCCGAGCCACGCCGTCGTGCGGGTCGCGACCGTCGCGCCGAGGAGGCCGCCGACGGCTCCCACTGCCATGACGAGACCCACCGACCCGGGCTCGAGCCCCAGGTCCCGGACGAGGAAGAGGACGAGCAGCGCGCCGTAGCCGGTGAGCGCGAAGTTGCTCACGCCACCGGTGAGCGCGAAGTAGCGGAGGAACCGGTCGCGGGCCACGATCGCGACGCCCTCGCGGACGAGGGCCACCATCGGGCGGCGCGGCGGCTGGTCCGGGGCGGGACCCAGCTGCTCCGGGCGCATCCTCGCCAGGCACAGGAACGAGGCGAGGTAGCCCACGACGTCGAGCACGACGGCATACGCGGCCGAGAGGACCTGGACGAGGAGCCCGCCGACCCCGGGACCGCCGATCTGCATCGCCGACTCGGTCCCGAAGAGACGCGCGTTCGCGCGCTCGAGGTCGCCGTCCGCGACCACGCGGGGGAGGAAAGCGGTGTATGCCGTCCTGAAGAAGACCGCGGTGCACCCGACTCCCAGCGCGGCCAGGACGAGGTGGGGGAGGGTGAGCAGGCCGAGCGCCCAGGCGAGCGGGACGGTGCCGACGGCGGCAGCGGCAGCGAGGTCGGCCGCCATCATCACGCGACGCGGGTCGGACCGGTCGACCCAGGCGCCCGCGAAGAGTCCGAGGACGAGCCAGGGGAGCCAGATCGCGCCGGCGAGCAGGCCCATCCAGATGGGGCCGGCGTCGAACTCGGTGACGGCGACGAGAGGGAAGACGACGGTCGTCGTCATCGAACCGAGGACGCTGATCCCCTCGCCGGCCCAGAGGAGGCGGAAGTTCGTGTTGTCCCGCAGTGCAGGAGGGAGGGCGCTCACGGCTGAGCCGGGAAGCCACGGGCGAAGACGAAGACGGGTTCGCGCTCGACGTCGTCGTCGGGGACCTCGCGCCGGCTCCAACGGACGAGCACCTCGACGAGCTCCTCGGCCATCTCCCGCATCTCGGCGGGGCTGAGCCGCATCCAGTTCTGCGTCGCGAAGGCCGCGTCGTCCCACTCGGGGACGGTGGCGGCGTTGGCGTTCCACTCCTGGACCCGCTCGAACTGGCGCTGGAGCGCGAGCGCCTCGGCGGCGTAGGCAGCGGTGACGGCCGCGGTGTCGGAGGCGAAGTCGGCACGCGACCAGCGGGTGCCGGGGTCGACGAGGCGCCACCACCGCTCGCGGCGGTCCTTGGCGAGCTCGGGCGCCTCCTCGACGAGACCTGCCTCGGCGAGCACCTTGAGGTGGTGGCTCGCCGAGCCCACCGCCTGCCCGGTGCGCGCCGCGAGGGCCGAGGCGGTCGAGGGGCCGTCGACCTTGAGCGCGTCCATCATGCGCGAGCGGAAGGGGTTGGCCATGGCGGAGAGGGCCTTGGCGTCGGTGATCGTGCGGACGCCGTGAGGGGGAGAGGGTTCGGGTCGCGGGGGTCGCGCGTCGGGGGTCATGCCAGCGACGGTAGACCCCACAAGAACTCTTGTGCAACTACTCTTGTGGAATTGTCCGTAGCGCGACGAGGCCGGCGGTGAGAGCGACGACGAGGAGCGAGGCGCCGAGCATGTGCGCCAGGACGAGGACCTCGGGGAGGTCGGTGAGGTACTGCACGTAGCCGATGAGGCCCTGGGCCAGCGTGACGAGGAGGACGGTGCGCCACGTCGCGGCCACGCGTGCCGGTGCGGAGGAGAGCCGCGTCGCGAGCCAGACCGCGACGACGAGGCCGATGAAGAGCATGACGGCGTCGGCGTGCAGCCACGAGATGGTGCGCGGGTCGAAGCCGAAGCGGGCGGGCGCGTCGGCGTCGCCGGAGTGCGGTCCGGACCCGGTGACGACCGTGCCGAGGGTGAGGACGACGGCCGCGACGCCGCACGTCACTCGGGCGACCGTGCGGACGAGGTCGTGGACGAGCGGCGTCGGCGTCCCGTCGGGCTCGTCACGGCAGAACCAGAGGTAGGCCGCCGCCGCGACGAGGCCGGCCGACACGAGGAAGTGGGCGGCAACGGTGACGGGGTGCAGCTCGGTGAGGACGGTGACTCCTCCGAGCAGCGCCTGCACCGCCACGCCGACGAGCACGGTGACGGCCGCGACCTTGAGCCGGCGGACGGGCGTCCACCTCCACACGGCCCAGACGGCGAGGACCGCCACGATGGCCAGGGCGCCGGTCAGCGTGCGGTTGCCGAACTCGATGACCTTGTGGATGCCCTCCTCCTGCTCGCGCACGGGCACGTAGGAGCCTGGGACGCACTCGGGCCACGTGGGGCACCCGAGGCCGCTGCCGGTGAGGCGGACGAGGCCGCCGGTGAGGATGATCCCCACCTGGGCCACGAGGTTGGCGAGCAGGATGTGGCGATGGACCCGGGGTACGTGCGTGCTCACCACCGCAGGGTAGGCGAGCCGGCTGCGCAGGCCCGCGCCCGGTGGGGCGGGAGGCCGGCGGCGAGGCGGGGGCGAGGCGGGTGGTCGAGCGGTCGTGTCGCCCGTTGACCCGTTCTTGACCGGCACTTGACCGGCGGTGTGCCCGGACCGGACAAAGTCCGGACTTGGCAAAGGATTGGTCAGATTCGTTGACGGCGGATCGGGTTCGCCGGTTGTGTTCGGACGGCGCCGAAGCCCGTGGCACACCCGCGGCCGCACCGGAGGGGGACGACGCTTTCACCGTGGCAGCACGTCACCCCGGGCTGCCCGAACGAGAAGAGGCACGACGTGATTCGACGTACCACCGGAGCCATGGCGGTCACCGCCGCACTGGCCCTTCCCCTGGCCCTGCCCGTCGCCGGCGCGCTCGGGCTGACGGCCGCCCCCGGCGCCGCGCCGGGCGCCGCGACGTCCAAGGTCGACCCCCAGCGCGACCACGCTGCGCTCGGGCTCTCGGCCGACGAGAAGCTCGTGCTGCGCTCGGTCGTCACCGACCCCGACGGCACGCAGCACGTCCGCTACGACCGCACCTTCAAGGGCCTGCGCGTCATCGGTGGCGACCTCGTCGTCGAGAACTCGCCGAAGGGCGCCAAGCAGGATGTGCACGTCAACGCCTCCGGTCGCGCGGCCGTGGCCTCCACGACGCCGCGCAAGAGCGAGGCCGAGGCGCGCGGCGTCGCCTCGCAGAAGGCCCAGCGCACCGCCAGGAGCACAGTCGAGGACAGCGAGCTCGTCGTCTGGGCCGGCGGCGACGCCCCGCGCCTCGCCTGGGAGGTCGTCACCGAGGGCATCAAGGCCGACCAGACCCCCACCCGCCTGCACACCCTCGTCGACGCCGACAACGGCGCGGTCCTCCACTCGTGGGACGAGGTCAAGCAGGGCACCGGCAACTCGCAGTACTCGGGCCAGGTCACTCTCAACTCCATCCAGTCGGGCAGCACGTGGCAGCTCAGGGACTCGATCGGCAACTACACGACCGACCTCAACGGGGCGACGTCCGGGACGGGCACGCAGTTCACCGACGCCGACAACATCTGGGGCAACGGCTCGACGACCTCGCGCCAGACCGCGGGCGTCGACGCGCAGTACGGCGCCGAGAAGACCTACGCCTACTACAACTCGGTCCTCGGCCGCGCCGGCATCTGGAACAACGGCACCGGCGCCCGCAGCCGTGTCCACTACGGCAACGCCTACGTCAACGCCTTCTGGGACGGCACCCAGATGACCTACGGAGACGGCTCTGGCAACACGCGGCCGCTCACGTCGATCGACGTCGCCGCACACGAGATGAGCCACGGCGTCACCGAGAACACCGCCAACCTCAACTACAGCGGCGACGCCGGGGGCCTCAACGAGGCGACGTCCGACATCTTCGGCACGGCGGTCGAGTTCTATGCCAACAACTCCACCGACGTGGGCGACTACCTCATCGGCGAGAAGATCAACATCAACGGCAACGGCACCCCGCTGCGCTACATGGACAAGCCGAGCAAGGACGGCCAGAGCCCCGACTGCTGGTCGACGAACACCAAGAACCTCGACCCGCACTACTCCTCGGGCGCGCTCAACCACTGGTTCTACATGGCGGCCGAGGGCTCGGGTGCCAAGACGATCAACGGCGTGAGCTACAACAGCGCCACCTGCGGTGGCGCGCCGGCGGTCACCGGTGCGGGCCGCACCAACATCGAGAAGGTCTGGTACCGCACCCTCTCGACGAAGCTCACCTCGGGCAGCACGTATGCCGCGGCGCGCAACGGCGCCATCGCCTCCGCCAAGGAGCTCTACGGCGCGACGAGCCAGACCTGCGCCTCGGTCGAGGCGGCGTTCAACGCCATCTCGGTCCCGGCCGGCACGGAGACCTGCGGCGGCGGCTCGACGCCCACGCCGACCCCGACGCCGACGACCCCGCCGTCGGGCAACCTGCTCGGCAACCCGGGCTTCGAGTCAGGGGCCACGGTCTGGACCGGCACGGCCGGCCCGATCACGAACAACACCGGCCGCCCCGCGCGCACCGGCTCGTGGAAGATGTGGCTCGGCGGCAACGGCTCGACCTCGACCGAGACGGTGCAGCAGTCGGTGGCCATCCCGTCGACCTTGACGAGCGCGACGCTGTCGTTCTGGCTGCGCACCGACACCGCGGAGAGCGGCAGCACCGCCTACGACTCGATGCGCGTGCAGGTCGTCGACGGCTCGACGACGTCGACGCTGGCGACCTACACCAACGTCGGGACGAACGCGACCTACACCCAGAAGTCGTTCAACGTCACGGCATACAAGGGAAAGACGATCACGGTGAAGTTCCTCATGAACGAGGACTCCTCGCTGCAGACGTCCTTCGTCGTCGACGACACGGCACTCGCCACCAGCTGACGGCACACGTGGGCCGGCGTCCTCGGGCGCCGGCCCACGTCGCTGTCCCGACCCCGAAGGACACCTGATGGCGAACACCACCCTGCTCGGCGTGCCCCTGGCGGCGCTCGCGCTCGGCGTCGCCGTGAGCGGAACCGCGACGGCGGCACCGAGCGCGGCCACGACCACGACGACCACAACGACCACCACCGCCGCGGCCGCCGGCCCGGACCTTTCGGTGACGAACACCCAGGCCCACCTCACGCAGCTCCAGTCGATCGCGAACGCCAACGGCGGCAACCGCGGCACGGGCCGTCCCGGCTATGCCGCGTCGGTCAGCTGGGTCAAGGGCAAGCTCGACGCGGCGGGCTGGACGACGACGGTCCAGAGCTTCTCGACGTCGTCCGGCACCTCATCGAACCTCATCGCGGAGTGGCCGGCGGGCGACGCCAACCACGTCGTCATGCTCGGCGGCCACCTCGACAGCGTCGCGAACGGCGCCGGCATCAACGACAACGGCTCCGGCAGCGCCGGAGTCCTCGAGGCCGCCCTCGCGTATGCCGCGAGCGGCCAGACCGCGAAGAACCGTGTGCGCGTGGCGTTCTGGGGAGCCGAGGAGCTCGGGCTGCTCGGCTCGAAGCACTACATGAGCACGCTGCCGACGGCCGACAAGGACAGGATCGAGGCCTACCTCAACGTCGACATGATCGGCTCGCCCAACCCGGGCTACTTCGTCTACGACGACAACCCGGCCGGCAACGGCGCGCGCGACGAGCTCACGAGCTGGTACGCGTCGAAGGGCATCCCGTGGGAGTACATCGACGTGCAGGGTCGCAGCGACCACGCCGCGTTCCGCTCCTACGGCATCCCGACCGCCGGGATCTTCAGCGGCGCCGAGTCGCTCAAGTCGTCGGCCCAGGCGCAGAAGTGGGGCGGCACCGCGGGCCGGGCCTTCGACCCGTGCTACCACTCCTCGTGCGACACGACGTCGAACATCAACGTCACCGCGCTCGACCGTGGAGTCGACCTCGTCGGACACATGCTGTGGCTGTATGCCGCGAAGGACTTCGGCACGACGCCCCCGCCGAGTGCCAACCTGCTCCAGAACCCGGGCTTCGAGTCCGGCGCGGTGAGCTGGACGGGCACGGCCGGTCCGATCACGAACAGCACCGGAAGGCCCGCGCGCACGGGAACCTGGAAGGCCTGGCTGGGTGGCAACGGCTCGACGTCGACCGAGACGGTGCAGCAGTCGGTCGCCATCCCGTCGACGGTGAGCAGCGCGACGCTGTCCTTCTGGCTCCGCTCCGACACCGCGGAGACCGGCAGCACGGTCTACGACACGATGCGCGTCCAGGTCGTCGACGGTTCGACGACCTCCACACTGGCGACGTACTCCAACGTCGGGACGAGCACGACCTGGAGCCAGAAGACGTTCAACGTCACGGCATACAGGGGCAAGACGGTCACGGTGAGGTTCCTGCTGAGCGAGGACTCCTCGCTGCAGACGTCCTTCGTCGTCGACGACACCTCGCTCGCCACGAGCTGAGGACACGAACGGCGATGGGCCGGCACACCTCCGGGTGCCGGCCCGTCGTCCTGCCCGGGGTCAGTCGGACCAGCGGAACCAGCGCGCCGCAGCCGCGCCCGCGACGACCGCCCACGCGGCCAGCACGAGCCACTGGGTCAGGGGCCACCCGCCGTCGACGAGGGAGTGGCGCAGCCCGTCGCCGAGCGCGCCGGAGGGCAGCAGCCGGGCGAGCGAGGTGAGGGCGCCGGGCAGACGGTCGGTGGGGAGGAGGACGCCGAGGCCGAGGAGGAGGACCCACACGAGGTTCGCGACCGCGAGCACCCCCTCGGCACGGACGGTGCCGGCGAGGAGCATCGCGAGCGCGAGGAACGCCGCCGCCCCGAGCAGGACGGTGACGAGCGCCGGGAGCACGCCCGCGGGCGCGGGTCGCCAGCCGAGGAAGGCGGCCATCGACCCCAGGGCGACGACCTGGAGCGCGATGACCGCGCCGACGGCGCCGAGCTTGCCGAGGAGGAGCCCCTCACGCCCGAGCGGGCTGACCCCGAGGAAGCGCAGGACGCCGTGCCGCCGGTCGAAGCCGGTGGCGATCGCCTGACCGGTGAACGCGGTCGAGACGACGGCGAGGGCGAGGACACCGGCGGTCGCAAGGTCGACGCGACGGCCGGGCCCGAGGTCGGGAACGTCGGTGAGCGACAGCGCCAGCAGGGCCAGGGCGGGCAGGACGAGGGCCACGAGGAGCTGCTCGCCGTGACGGAGGATCGTCGTGGTCTCGAAGGCGGCCTGCGCGAGCCAGCGCCGACCGGCGGAGGAGGGCGCGGCCGGACCGGTGGGACGGGGCGGGGTCGGTCGGGGGGTCACCGGCGGCCACCCGAGGTGAGGGCGAAGTAGCGCTCCTCGAGCGGCCGGCCGTCGCGCACCTCGTCGAGCGAGCCCTCGGCGACGACGCGGCCGCGGTTCATGATGACGACGTGGTCGGCGAGGCGCTCGGCCTCCTCGAACGAGTGGGTGGTGACGACGACGGCCGCCTCACGGGCGGTCTCACGGACGAGGTCCCAGACTTCGAGGCGCGCGTGCGGGTCGAGGCCCGCGGTCGGCTCGTCGAGGAAGGCGACCTCGGGACGGCCCACGAGGGCGGCGGCGAGCGCGACCCGTTGACGTTCGCCCCCCGAGAGGCGACGGACCGACCGGTCGGCGACACGACCGAGGTCGAGGCGCTCGACGAGCCCGGCGACGTCGGCAGGGGAGGCGTGGAGCCGGGCGACGTGCTCGAGCAGGCGGCGAGCGCTCGTCGTCACGGGGAGCCCGCCGTCCTGGAGCATGACCCCGACCCGCGCCCGGTGCTCGGCGGGCGCGCGCCACGGGTCGGTCCCGAGCACACGCGCCGTCCCGGAGGTCGGTCGCTGCAGCCCCTCGAGGCACTCCATCGTCGTCGTCTTGCCGGCGCCGTTGGGTCCGAGGACCGCCGTCACCGCGCCCGAGCGGGCGCTCCAGCTCGCGTCGTCGACGGCGCGCACCGCGCCGATGTCGCGGCGCAGACCGACGACCTCGACTGCAGACACGGCGCACATCCTAGGCTGGGGCCCTCTCGACCCAAGGAGTCCCATGGTCACCATCGACCGCGAGGCCGCACCGGCCACCGCCGTCGCCGCCGTCCCTGCCCTCGTCGCCGCCCTCGCGGGACGCCGTGGGACCGCACTTGCCCTCGCGGCCGTCCCGGCCGCGGTCGCGCTCTTCTTCCGTGACCCCGACCGGACCCCCGACCGCCCCGCGCCGGGCGCCCCCGACGACGTCGACTCGGTCCTCTCGCCCGCGGACGGCAAGGTCATGTATGCCGGCCCCGGCCAGGAGGGCGTCGCCCCCGAGGGGGAGTGGCAGCAGGTGAGCATCTTCCTGTCGGCCTTCGACGTGCACATCAACCGCGCGCCCTACGGCGGCCGGCTCCGCGAGGTGACCTACCGGCCCGGGAAGTGGCTCGCGGCATACAGCCACGAGAGTGCCCACCTCAACGAGCGCACCGACCTCGTCGTCGACCGCGAGGTCGACGGCGTGACGCGCACCGTGCACTTCCGCCAGATCGTCGGTCTCATGGCCCGACGGGTCGTCACCCGGGTCGCTGCCGGCGACGAGATCGTGACCGGCCAGCGGATCGGGCTCATGAAGTTCGGGTCGCGGATGGACGTCTTCGTCCCCACCGACGTCGAGCTGCTCGTCGAGGCGGGCGCGCGTGTCGTCGCCGGCGAGACGGTCATCGCCCGATGGCCCTCCGGTCCCCGGGCATGAGCGACGACGGCTCCGGGCGCAAACGGCGCTTCGACCGCTGGCGGCTCGTCTCACCGACGGGGGCCGAGGTCGTCTCGCTGCGCCAGCTGAGCAAGCGCGAGCGGCTGCGGGTCACCGCGCCGACGCTCTTCACGATCATCAACATGATGAGCGGGCTGTCCTCGGTCCTGCTCGCCTTCCGTGGCGAGTTCACGCTCGCGGCGATCCTCATCGCGGTCTCGATCATCATGGACATCGCCGACGGTGGCGTCGCCCGGCTCGTCGGTGCGACGTCCCCCTTCGGCCTGCAGATGGACTCGCTCGCCGACCTCATCGCGTTCGGCTTCGCGCCGGCGGTGCTCGTGCACACCTGGGCGCTGCCCGACTACCCCGTCCTGTCGTGGCTCGCCGCCTTCTTCTGGCTGGCGTGCGCGGCCTTCCGGCTCGCGCGGTTCAACGTCACGGTCGACCCGACGGCCGACAAGCGCTACTTCGTCGGGCTCCCCAGCCCGGCGGCGGCGTCGGTCGTCATGGCGACGATCTTCGCCCTCAACCAGCCGGACGCCGGCGGCTACGACACCTCGCTCATCGTGCCTGTCCTCGTCAGCTTCGTCCCCGCGGTGCTCATGGTGACGTCGATCAGGTTCCGGTCCTTCCGCAACCTGCTCGCGCCGTCGACCCCGCAGGCCTGGGCCATCACGGGTGTCGTCTCCGCCGCCGTCGTCATCGGTCTCGTCCTCAACCCGGGACTGACCGGGCTCGTCATCGCCTACGGCTACGTCCTCCAGGCGCCGCTGGGCGTGCTCACCGCGCCCGTCCGCGAGCGCCTCTTCGGCAGCGATGCGGTCGCGCCACGGCGCCAGCGCATGCCGTCGGTCTTTCTTCCCGACACCGACACCGGCGACGACCCCGCCTGAGCGCTGTGGCGGGGTCGCCGTCGGCGGGCCGATGAATGGCCTTCGGGGTCGCGCCGCTGATCGGTCACCAGTCACCGAGCCATCACCGGCGCATCACGCCTGCATCAGCCTCCTGTCGGCTCGAGGACCGTTCGAACGACCCACGTGCCGATCCGGTCGCCGTGGGTCGTGCCCGAGGTCGCGGCGTGACGGAAGTGGAAACCCACGAGGACACGCGAGTCGGCGTTCTCGGCGGCGGCCTGCGAGAAGCGGTGGAACGTCCGCAGGGTCGGCGTCGGGTCCGCGCACGTCTGGCCCGCCGGGAGCGTGTGGCTGCACAGTGAGAAGTGGGCGCGGTCCGAACCGAAGAGGCCGCGCAGGACTGCCGCCGCTGCGCCGCCCTCGACCGAGTGGCCGGAGTCGTGGTCGGGGATCGGGGGCGTGGTCACCAACGGCGTCCACGTCGGGTCGGGCGAGGTCCGTGGGTTGCCGTCGCTGGCGGCCTCGCGGATCGCCGTCACCGGGCGCCAGAAGTTCTGGTCGTACTTCTGGTCGAAGGTCCCGATGTAGCCGTCGGCCAGTGCGACGTCGAGCAGCCCGAAGAGCCGTGCGGCCTGCCAGGCGTCGAGCCCACGGCTCGTGGCCAGCTGCCGGGCCAGGCGGTTCCACATGAGCGGCGAGCTCTCGACCCAGAAGAGGGCCTCCTCGGTCTGGTCCGGTGTCCGCGCGCTCGGTGTGGTGACGCCGTCCCCGCCGAGTGCCTTGACCTCGGCGAAGTCGCGGGCGTAGCGCCGAGAGTCGAGCGGGTAGGGCTCGTCGCTGCGGAACTGCCGAGCCGACCGCAGCGCGAACGGGGTGACGTCGCCCCATCCGGGCGCGAACGCGAACTGGAGCTCGTCCGAGGTGAACCTGTACTCGCCGGGCTCGTCGCCCTGTGGGTATGCCGTGTCGAAGAGCGGGGTGTCCGACCCGTCACCGGCGCGGAGCGCGACGATCGCCGCGCCTGCCGCGTTGCCGAGCGCCACACCGTCGTCCTTGGCCTCGCCGGCAGGCACCGCGGCGAGGGCGGCTGCGTAGTCCGCCTCGATTGCCGGGACCTCTGTGGCTGCGCACGCCGAGAAGGGCGGTGGCAGGGTGCTCACGGCTGCCACGAGCGTCGACCGCGCGGCCGCGGCCACGGCCGCCACGGGGTCGGCGCCGTGGGCGCGTGCCCGGTAGGCATACGGCTCGGCGTGGCGGTGGATGGCGTTGAGGCTGTCGGAGATGGCGAGGTGCATCATCGCGTACATCCGCGACTCGTGGAGCGGGTTGTTGGCCGGTCCGAGGGCGCAGGCGAGCGACGTCTCCGCGGCCCGCGCGTTCCAGTCGACGACGACCTGGCCGTCGAGGTGATGGGCGTGGTGGTCACCGTGTCCGGCGCCGTCGTGGGCGCTGGCGGAGAGAGCGGGAGCACACGCGAGTGCAGTGACCGCGACGGCGACTGCGAGGCGCCTGGCGGTGTGGGGGATCGGGTCCATGACGGACCTCCTCGAAAGGATCCGCCGGGGTGTCGAGAACTCGGGTGGGCAAGGCACGCCTGCGACCCGGTCCGTCGGGCACTTCCCATGTCCGGCGACCGTCGACCGCTGGCGGACATCCCCGTCCGTGACAGTGCGACGCCCCGGTCGAGTGGATGTGGGGTTGCCGACGCGGTGGTCTCCCGCTCGGATCCTCGCACCGTAGCGCCGTCCCGCGAGGGCGGTCCATAGATCCTGCGGATGGCGAGAAACCATCCGGACGACCCGTGCAGGCAGTGGCCTCAGCCCGGTCCGCCGTCCGGTCCCGTGATCGAGGAGAAGAAGCGGGACTTGCGGTCCTCGTAGTCGGCCGGGTCCACGCTCTCCACCTTGAGCGCGTTGTAGCGAGCCAGCAGCTTCGGCTCACGGCGCAGTCGCTCCCAGGTGCGACGAAAGCGCAGGTCGTGCTCGGAGCCGCGCGGGGTGACCGCGAGACCGGTGGGGCGTGGCCCGGGCACGTCGAAGACTGCAAGCGTCGCAGCCCAGGCCTGTGGGCTCGCGACCGGAAGGAGCTCCCGCAGTCGGGCCACCACGGCGTCGAAGTCCTCCGGCCGCACGCGCAGGTGCAGGTCGACGTCACCCTTCGTGAGGGCGCCCGGCACGCTCAGCCCACCGGTGAGGTCGACCTCTCCGGGCACGGCGAGCCCGGTAAGCGTTCCGGCAACCTGCGCGCGCACCTGTCGGGCCTCCTCGAGGAGACCGTCCGACCACACGAGCCCGTCCACCGCACCAGCAGAGCACATCGAACCCTGCTCCCGTCCCGACGCCCCTAGAGTCGCAGAATGCGCCATGGCCTCTCCGTGCCGAACTTCGGCACGGGCCTCGATGCCGCTCGGGTGGCGGGGTGGGCCCGCTCGGCAGAGGACGCCGGTTGGGACGGGTTCTTCCTGTGGGACCACCTCTTCGCCTTTGCCGACGGACCGGTCGACGTCGTCGACCCCTTCGTCGCCCTGACGGCCGCGGCGTGCACCACGCGAACGATCCGGCTCGGAACGCTCGTCACGCCACTACCGCGTCGCCGCCCGCTGGTCGTCGCACGCCAGAGCGTGACCCTCGACCGCCTGAGCGGGGGACGCCTCGTGCTCGGGGTGGGCAGTGGCGCCGGACCGTTCGAGTGGGACTTCTGCGGGGAGGAGACGGACCCCGTGGTCCGCGGCGAGATGCTCGACGAACACCTCGAGCTGCTCGCGCGCCTCTGGTCCGGCGAGCCGGTGAGGCAGGAAGGGCGCTTCTACACCGTCGCTGGTCCCGACTGGGCGGCACGGTGCCATCCCCCGTCGCTCCAGCAGCCCAGGATCCCGGTGTGGGTCGGTGGGACGTGGCCGGGCACCCGGCCGTTCGCCCGGGCCGCCCGCTGGGACGGCGTCGTACCCATGCGTGCCGACGGGCCCTGGACGGTCGGCGACACGGCGGCAGTGAGCGCCAGGATGCGATCGCTGCGCGCCGGGACGGACGCTCCCTTCGAGATCGCCGTTCCCGGCGAGACCGACCCGGCGGACCGCTCGCGTCGGTCGGCGTTCGCCGAGCACGCGAGGGCGGGTGCGACCTGGTGGGTCGAGGCCGTCCACCCGTGGCGCTACGGCAACCCGGAGCAGGGGGAGTGGAACCTCGACGCCATGCAGGAGCGCATCGAGGCCGGCCCCTGACCTCGCCTGAGACCCGCGCACTGGGTTAGGCAGACCTTTGTTTCCCTCTGTCGGGGCATTTACGTAACATTGTCGTTGTGAATATCCCGGCCGGCACCGTGGTGCCCCACACGCTCGAGTCGCGCACGCGCGACCGGGTGCTGCGGGTCATCGGGGAGCGCGGCCCGGTGACGGCCACCGCGCTGGCCGACGAGCTCGGGCTCACGGTCCCCGCAGTGCGCCGCCACCTCGACAACCTCGGCGAGTCGCGCCTCATCGAGGAGCGCGAGGCGACGAGCTCGACGAGCCGCGGTCGCGGTCGTCCCGCGCGTGCCTACGTCCTCAGCGAGGGCGGCCACCAGTCGCTCGACTCCGACTACGACCACCTCGCCACCGAGGCGCTCCGGTTCCTCTCGACCGAGGCGGGTGACGACGCGGTCCGCCGCTTCGCCGAGTCCCGCGTCGGTGCCCTCGAGGAGCGGTATGCCGTCGAGCTGGCCGCCGCCGGTCCCGACACTGAGGCGCGGGTCCAGGCCCTCGTCGCCGCGCTGACGCGCGACGGCTTCGCCGCCTCCGCCCGCCCCGTCGGTGACCCCAAGGGCACCGCAAGAGGCAGCGCGACCGGGCTGTCCGGCATACAGCTGTGCCAGGGGCACTGCCCCGTCCAGCACGTCGCCCGGGAATTTCCCCAGTTCTGTGACGCTGAAACCGACGCGTTCTCGCGGCTGCTCGGCGTCCACGTCCAACGTCTCGCAACCCTGGCGCAGGGCGATCACGTGTGCACGACGTTCGTCCCCACCAAGCCTGAGCCTTCAACAGAAAGGTCTTCGCGATGAGCACCATCGAGGAGCTGAACCCGGGTCTGAAGGACCTGGGCCGCTACGAGTACGGCTGGGCCGACAGCGACAGCGCCGGCTCGACCGCCCGCCGTGGGCTCAACGAGGAGGTCGTCCTCGACATCTCGCGGCGCAAGAACGAGCCGCAGTGGATGGAGGACCTGCGCCTGAAGTCGCTGCGCCTCTTCGGCAAGAAGCCGATGCCGACGTGGGGGAGCGACCTCACCGGCATCGACTTCCAGAACATCAAGTACTTCGTGAAGTCGACCGAGAAGCAGGCCACCTCGTGGGAGGACCTGCCCGAGGACATCAAGGCGACCTACGACCGGCTGGGCATCCCCGAGGCCGAGAAGCAGCGTCTCGTCGCCGGTGTCGCCGCGCAGTACGAGTCCGAGGTCGTCTACCACCAGATCCGCGAGGACCTGGAGGAGAAGGGCGTCATCTTCGTCGACACCGACACGGGCCTGCGCGAGCACGAGGACCTCTTCCGCGAGTACTTCGCGTCGGTCATCCCGGCCGGTGACAACAAGTTCGCCGCGCTCAACACCGCCGTGTGGTCGGGTGGCTCGTTCATCTACGTCCCGCCGGGCGTCCACGTCGACATCCCGCTCCAGGCCTACTTCCGGATCAACACCGAGAACATGGGCCAGTTCGAGCGGACGCTCATCATCGCCGACGAGGGCTCCTACGTGCACTACGTCGAGGGCTGCACCGCGCCGATCTACCAGTCGGACTCGCTGCACTCCGCCGTCGTCGAGATCGTCGTGAAGAAGAACGCCCGCGTCCGCTACACGACGATCCAGAACTGGTCCAACAACGTCTACAACCTCGTCACCAAGCGCGCGACCTGCGCCGAGGGCGCGACGATGGAGTGGATCGACGGCAACATCGGCTCCAAGGTGACGATGAAGTACCCCGCCGTCTTTCTCATGGGCGAGCACGCCCGGGGCGAGACGCTGTCCGTCGCCTTCGCCGGCGAGGGCCAGCACCAGGACGCCGGCTCCAAGATGGTCCACGCCGCCCCCCACACGAGCTCGACGATCGTCTCGAAGTCGGTCGCCCGTGGCGGTGGCCGCACGTCCTACCGCGGCCTCGTCCAGATCATGGAGGGCGCGCACGGCTCGAGGTCGAGCGTCGTCTGCGACGCCCTGCTCGTCGACACGATCAGCCGCTCCGACACCTACCCCTACGTCGACATCCGCGAGGACGACGTGACGATGGGCCACGAGGCCACGGTCTCGAAGGTGTCCGAGGACCAGATGTTCTACCTCATGTCCCGAGGCATGTCCGAGACCGAGGCGATGGCGATGATCGTGCGCGGCTTCGTCGAGCCGATCGCCAAGGAGCTCCCGATGGAGTACGCCCTCGAGCTCAACCGCCTCATCGAGCTTCAGATGGAAGGAGCAGTGGGTTGAGCCTGCTGGCCCAGAAGAGCCCCGTTGCGGAGGCGCACACCGACTCCGCGGCTGCCTTCGTTCCCGACCAGTCCCGCGCCGAGCGGACGACCTCGTATGCCGTGTCGGACTTCCCGGTCCCGTCCGGCCGCGAGGAGGAATGGCGCTTCACCCCCGTCGACCGCGTCCAGTCGCTCTTCCGCGACGAGGCGACCGGCGCGTGCCTCGAGTGGACCGAGACGCTGCCCGACGGCGTGACCCTCTCGACGATGTCCCTGCAGGACTGGCAGGCGAGTGGTGCTCCCGCCCCGGCGGACCGCGCCGCCGTCGTCGCCGCGGCCCACAGCGGGGGCGTCGGCCTCGTCGACATCCCGGCCGAGGCCGAGCTCGCCGAGCCGGTTCGGATCCGGCTCACCGGTGCCGAGCGCCAGGTCGTCCACGGCCACCTCATGGTGCGCGTTGGCCGCTTCGCCCGCGCCACGGTGATCCTCGAGCACGCCGGCCTCTCCGACTACAGCGAGATGCTCACCGTGCTTGCCGGTGACGGCTCCGAGGTCACGCTCGTCACCGTGCAGGAGTGGGACGACGAGAGCCTCCACCTCGGCCAGCACGACGTCGTCGTCGGTCGCGACGCCAAGGTCCGCCACATCGCGGTGACCCTCGGCGGCGGCATCGTCCGGCTCAACACCAACGCCTCGTATGCCGGTCCCGGCGGCTCCTTCGAGGGCCTCGGCGTCTACTTCGCCGACGCCGGCCAGCACCAGGAGCACCGCCTCTTCGTCGACCACGAGGCGCCGCACTGCCACTCGAACGTCGAGTACAAGGGAGCGCTCCAGGGCGAGACGGCCCACACGGTGTGGGTCGGCGACGTCCTCATCCGCGCTGCTGCGGAGGGCACCGACACCTACGAGCTCAACCGCAACCTCATCCTCACCGACGGCGCCCGCGCCGACTCCGTGCCCAACCTCGAGATCGAGACCGGCGAGATCGCCGGTGCCGGTCACGCGTCGGCCACGGGTCGCTTCGACGACCAGCAGCTCTTCTACCTCCAGGCGCGTGGCATCGACGAGGACACCGCCCGTCGCCTCGTCGTGCGCGGCTTCTTCGCCTCGATCGTCGGCCGCATCGGCGTCCCGGAGGTCGAGGAGCACCTCATGGAGGCCATCGACCGTGAGCTGGAGGGCACCGCGTGAGCGAGGTTCAGGAGACCACCGCTGACTTCGTCCGCGTCTGCGCGCTCGACGAGCTGCCGAGCGTGGGTGCGGCGGCCGCCGACATCGAGGGCCGGATCGTCGCGATCGTCCGCACCGCCGACGGTGACGTCCACGCGGTGGATGACACCTGCAGCCACGCCAACGTCTCGCTCTCCGAGGGCGAGCTCGACGGCTGCACCCTCGAGTGCTGGCTGCACGGCTCCCGCTTCGACATCCGCACCGGCGACCCGTCGGGCCCGCCCGCCACGACGCCCATCGCCGTCCACACCGTCAAGATCGAGGGCGATGACGTCTACGTCGCCCTGAACGACAACAAGAACTGAGAACTCACCATGAGCACCCTTGAGATCAAGGACCTTCACGTCACCGTCGACACCGAGCAGGGCACCAAGGAGATCCTCCGCGGCGTCACGCTCACCATCAACTCCGGTGAGACCCACGCGATCATGGGCCCCAACGGGTCGGGCAAGTCCACCCTCGCCTACTCGATCGCCGGCCACCCCAAGTACACGGTCACGAGCGGCACCGTCACCCTCGACGGCGAGGACGTCCTCGAGATGAGCGTCGACGAGCGCGCCCGCGCCGGCGTCTTCCTCGCGATGCAGTACCCCGTCGAGGTCCCCGGCGTCACGGTGAGCAACTTCCTGCGCACCGCCAAGACCGCCGTCGACGGCGAGGCCCCCAAGCTGCGCACCTGGGTCAAGGACGTCAAGCAGGCGATGAGCGACCTCCGCATGGACCCCGCGTTCGCGGAGCGCGGCGTCAACGAGGGCTTCTCCGGCGGAGAGAAGAAGCGCCACGAGATCCTCCAGATGGAGCTGCTCAAGCCGAAGATCGCCGTCCTCGACGAGACCGACTCCGGTCTCGACGTCGACGCGCTCCGCGTCGTGTCCGAGGGCGTCAACCGCGCCAAGGAGACCACCGGCGCCGGCGTCCTGCTCATCACCCACTACACGCGGATCCTGCGCTACATCAAGCCCGACTTCGTCCACGTGTTCGTCGACGGCCGGATCGCCGAGGAGGGCGGCCCCGAGCTCGCCGACCGCCTCGAGGCCGAGGGCTACGACCGCTTCCTGCCGGGCACCGCCACGGCCGACGCGACCCCCGCGAACGCCTGATCGGACACGACATGACAGCGCAGCCGTTCACCACCGAGGAGGTCGCCCGGATCCGGGCCGACTTCCCGATCCTCGCGCGCACCGTGCGCGACGGTGCGCCGCTCGTCTACCTCGACTCCGGCGCGACCTCGCACAAGCCGGTCGCCGTCCTCGACGCCGAGCGCGACTTCTACGAGCGCCTCAACTCGGCGCCGCACCGCGGGGCGCACGCGCTCTCGGAGGAGGCTACGGCGGCATACGAGGGGGCTCGCGAGCGGATCGCGGCCTTCATCGGTGCCCAGGCCCAGGACGTCGTCTTCACCAAGAACGCGACCGAGGCGCTCAACCTCGCCGCCTACGCGTTCTCGAACAGCCCGCACCCCGGCATCCCCGGGAGCGAGCGGTTCGCGCTCGGCGAGGGCGACGAGGTGCTCGTCACCGAGATGGAGCACCACGCCAACCTCGTGCCGTGGCAGGAGCTGTGCCGTCGCACCGGCGCGACCCTGCGGTGGGTCCCGGTCACCGACGAGGGCCGGCTCGACCTCTCGGGGCTCGACGAGCTGCTCACCGAGCGGACCAAGGTCGTCGCGTTCGTCCACGCGTCCAACGTCCTCGGCACGGTCAACCCGGTCGCCGAGATCGTCGCGCGCGCCCGGGAGGTCGGCGCGCTCGTCGTCCTCGACGCGTGCCAGTCGGTGCCGCACCTCGGCGTCGACGTCACCGAGCTCGACGTCGACCTCCTCGCCTTCTCGGGCCACAAGATGTTCGGCCCGAGCGGCATCGGCGTGCTCTGGGGCCGGCGCGAGCTGCTCGAGGCGATGCCGCCGTTCCTCACCGGCGGGTCGATGATCGAGACCGTGCGGATGGAGGGCAGCACCTACGCCCCGCCGCCGCAGCGCTTCGAGGCCGGTGTTCCGATGACCGCGCAGGCGATCGGTCTCGCCGCCGCCGTCGACTACATCGAGGCGCTCGGCATCGACCGCATCCACGCCCACGAGCTCGCCCTCACCGAGCGGCTGCTCGCGGGTCTCGCGGCTCGTCCGTGGGTCACCGCCGTCGGCCCGTCCGACCTCGAGTCCCGCGGCGGCACGGTCGCGTTCGTGGTCGACGGCGTGCACGCGCACGACGTCGGTCAGGTGCTCGACGGCTCGGGCGTCGCCGTCCGCGTCGGCCACCACTGCGCGTGGCCGCTGCACCGTCGCTTCCGCGTGGCGGCGACGACGCGGGCGAGCTTCGCGGCATACAACACCGTCGACGAGGTCGACGCGCTCCTCGAGGCGCTCGACCGCGTGCCGCAGATCTTCGGGATGGCCGGCTGATGGACCTCTACCAGGAGCTCATCCTCGAGCACTCCAAGCGACCCCAGCACGCGGGCCTGCGGGACCCGTTCGAGGCCGAAGTGCACCACGTCAACCCCACGTGCGGCGACGAGGTGACGATGCGGGTCCACGTCGAGGACACCCCCGAGGGTCCCGTCGTCCGCGACGTGTCCTACGACGCCCTCGGCTGCTCGATCAGCATGGCGTCGACGTCGATCCTCGCCGAGGAGACGATCGGCCACCCGCTCGCCGAGGCGCTGAAGACCTACGAGGCCATGAAGGCCATGCTCACCTCCAAGGGTGAGGACCCCGGCGACGAGGAGGTCATCGGCGACGGCGTCGCCCTGGCCGGCGTCGCGAAGTACCCCGCACGCGTCAAGTGCGCACTCCTCGGATGGATGGCGTTCACCGACGCGTTGCACCAGTCTGGACGCCAGACGGCGTCGACCGAGCTCGAGGAAGGAACGTCATGAGCGAGACCACCGCACCGGCCAACGTGGCCGACGTCGAGGAGGCCATGCGCGACGTCGTCGACCCCGAGCTCGGCATCAACGTCGTCGACCTCGGCCTCGTCTACGGCATCACCGTCGACGGCCAGAACCACGCCGTCATCGACATGACCCTGACGTCGGCGGCCTGCCCGCTCACCGACGTCATCGAGGACCAGACCGCGCAGTCCCTCGAGGGCCTCGTGTCGTCCTACCGCGTCAACTGGGTCTGGATGCCCCCGTGGGGCCCCGACAAGATCACCGACGACGGTCGCGAGCAGCTGCGCGCCCTGGGATTCAATATCTAGTTTCAACATTCGACAGCCTTGAACCGCCGCCTCGTCGAGGTCGCGCCCGAGCGTTATGCGGCGTGGCGCGAGCGCTTCGACGCCGCCAACCCCGACGGCCCCCAGCGGGTCGTCGGGGTGTCGCGTCTGCAGGCCCGTCACCTCGCCGTCGTGCTCGTGAGGCGCGGTGGGTATGCCGTGGCGCACGTCGACGGGACGGCTCTCGTCACGCACAAGGTCGGCACCCGCCACGTCCAGTCGCGCACGGCTGCCGGTGGGTGGTCGCAACAGCGGTTCGCCAGGCGCCGGGGCAACCAGGCCGACGAGCTGGTGCGAGCGGTCGTGGAGCACACCCTGAGGGTCGTGCCGGACGGCATAGCGGAGGCCCTGGTCGTGGGGGGAGACAAGGCGCTCGTGCGCGAGGTCCTGGCGGACCCGCGGCTGGCGGGGTTGCGCGAGCTGCCTCGCCGCGAGTTCCACGACATCGGTGACCCACGCCGCGCGGTCCTCGACGAGGTCGTGCGCCGGGCGGTCGCGGTGCAGGTCAGCGTCGACGACGGGCCCTGACGGGTCGGTCGGCGGACAGAATGGGGCATGGCCTCCTACACCGTGAACCGCAAGGCCGTGCGCCACTGTCGTGACCTCATCGCGGCGGGCCAGGTCGTCCTCGACAGCGACTGGGGGCAGGTGCAGCCCGACGCGGACAGGCAGAACGCGTTCCTGGAGGAGCACGACTGGGCCGACTACGCCGCATGGCACCTCGGGCTCACGGAGGGAGCCAACGACGAGACCAAGGCGCGACACGCGTTCGTCTTCGGGGACTTCGACAAGGTCCACCGCAGCGCGCTCATCGCGTGCGTCTACCGCGCCTCGGAGTGGCGTCACAAGAAGGTCGAGCTCGCCGCGCACCGGCTCCTGCAGGAGCTCGACGAGAAGTACCCCGAGGGGGAGTAGCCAGGCGCTCAGCGGCGGGGTGAGCCAAGGCGCAGCTCGTTGCGGAAGCGCCAGAGCACGCCCAGCTTCCCCAGCGGCCCCGGGTTCGTCGCCATGGTGCGGAAGAGCTCCTCTGTGCGCTGGGCGGGCGTGACCGTCCACGTCGCGCGGCACACGTCAGGACCGGCGTTCCACATGCGGTGCGCCGTGCGGGCCGGGACGTCGAGGACGTCACCCGGGCGCAGGACGCGCTCGTCGCCGTCGACGACGACGGTGAGCTCGCCCTCGAGCACCTCGAAGTGCTCGCGCTGGCTCGGGTGCCAGTGCGTCGGGGGAGGGGTGCCCGGCTGCCATGCGCACTCGAGCTCGAGGGCCTCGGGACCGGAGGCGAGGACGGTGAGCGTCTGCCGCGGGCCGAGACGGATCGTGTCGTGGGCGCCGGCCGGCTCGGTCATGGCCTCAGCTGACGCGCTCGACGTTGAAGGTGTTGCACTTGTTGAGGTCGCCGGTCTTGTAGCCCTGGAGGAACCAGCGCTGACGGGCCTCGGCGCTGCCGTGGGTCCACGACTCGGGGTTGACCTGGCCCTGGGTCTTCTCCTGGATCCGGTCGTCACCAACAGCGGCCGCTGCCGACAAGGCGCTCTTGATGTCGGTCTCGGTGAGCTCCTTGAGGTAGGGCTTGCCGCTCGGACCGTTGGTGCTCGAGGCGCTCTGGGCCCAGACGCCGGCGAGGCAGTCGGCCATGAGCTCGATCCGGACGCCCCCGCTGTTGGGGCCCTGCGGGTCCTGCTGCGCGCGTCCCAGGAGGCCGAGCTGGTCCTGGAGGGCGTGGCCGTACTCGTGGGCGACGACGTACTCCTGCGCGAGCGCGCCCTCGTCGGCGCCGAACTGCTCGCTGAGGATCGAGAAGAAGTCGGCGTCGATGTAGACCTTCTGGTCGAGCGGGCAGTAGAACGGGCCGACCTGGTTGCTCGCCGTGCCGCACTGCGACTGCGTCGAGCCGGTGTAGAGGACGGTCTTCGTCGGCTGCCACTGCTTCTGGTAGCGGGGGAGCTCCTCGGTCCAGAACGCCTGGACCGAGTTGACGGTGCCGATGACGCGGCACTGGACGTCGGCGTTGGCGTCGGCGCCGGTCTTGCACTTCTCGAAGTCCTCGCCGCTGGCCGAGGTGCCGTCGACCTGCTGGTCGCTGGTGCTGCCGCCTCCGCCGCCGGTGGGGAGGTCCGAAGGGTTGATGCCGAAGATCAGCGCGATGATGAGCATGATGATGCCGCCGAGCCCACCGCCGACGACGACGCCTCCGGGGGCACCGCCCCCGCCGCCCGACTCCACCTGCGAGGTGTCGAGACCGACATCGTCGTTGAAGCTCATCCAGGCCTCCCAGCTGTGGCGTTTTCCGTGCGGAGCACGGCGCCACCTAGACTAAACGGCGAAGGGCCCGCGGTGCGGAAGCGGAGCGCCCTCATCCCCACCCCGACGAAGGACTCCCGTGCTCACTGCTGCCTCCATCGAGCTGCGCGCTGGGTCCCGCCTCCTCGTCGACGGCGCGACCTTCCGCGTGGCCGCCGGCGACCGGATCGGCCTCGTCGGACGCAACGGCGCCGGCAAGACGACCCTGACCAAGGTGCTCGCCGGCGTGGGGCAGCCGGCTGCGGGCAGCGTGACGAGCACCGGTGAGGTGGGCTACCTCCCGCAGGACCCACGCACCGGCGACCTCCACGTCACCGGCCGCGACCGCATCCTGTCCGCCCGAGGCCTGGACCGGATCGTGCGCGAGCTGCGTGCCGCCGAGAAGGCGATGGGGGAGGAGAGCGGAGAGCGGCTCGAGCGCGCCATGCGTCGTTACTCGCGCCTCGATGCCGAGTTCCAGGCCGCCGGTGGGTATGCCGCCGAGTCCGAGGCCGCGTCGATCGCGTCGGCGCTCTCGCTCGAGGAGCGCCACCTCGAGCAGACCCTCGAGACGCTCTCCGGTGGCCAGCGCCGCCGGATCGAGCTGTCGCGGATCCTCTTCTCGGGAGCCGAGACCCTGCTTCTCGACGAGCCGACCAACCACCTCGACGCCGACTCCATCGTGTGGCTGCGCGAGCACCTCAAGAACTACAAGGGCGGCCTCATCGTCATCTCGCACGACGTCGGCCTGCTCGACGCCGTCGTCAACAAGGTCTTCCATCTCGACGCCAACCGGGCCGAGCTCGACATCTACAACCTCGGCTGGAAGGCCTACCTCCAGCAGCGCGAGACCGACGAGCGCCGGCGCAAGCGCGAGCGGCTCAACGCCGAGAAGAAGGCCTCGGTCCTCATGGCGCAGGCCGACAAGATGCGCGCCAAGGCCACCAAGACCGTCGCGGCCCAGAACATGGCGCGGCGGGCCGAGCGGCTCCTCTCCGGTCTCGAGGGAGAGCGGGTGCAGGACCGCGTGGCCAAGCTGCGCTTCCCCGACCCGTCGCCGTGCGGGCGGACGCCACTGCGGGCGAGCAGCCTCTCGCGGTCCTACGGCTCGCTCGAGATCTTCACCGACGTCGACCTCGCCATCGACCGCGGCTCACGGGTGGTCGTCCTCGGGCTCAACGGCGCGGGCAAGACGACGCTGCTGCGCATGCTCGCCGGTGTCGACGCCCCGGACACCGGTCAGGTCGAGCCCGGGCACGGCCTCAAGATCGGCTACTACGCGCAGGAGCACGAGAACCTCGACGTCGACCGCACCGTCCTCGACAACATGAAGTCGGCCGCGCCCGACCTCGGCGAGACCGAGGTCCGCAAGGTCCTCGGGTCCTTCCTCTTCAGCGGGGACGACGTCGACAAGCCGGCCGGGGTGCTCTCCGGCGGGGAGAAGACCCGGCTCTCGCTCGCGCTCCTCGTCGTGTCGTCCGCCAACGTCCTTCTCCTCGACGAGCCCACCAACAACCTCGACCCGGCCTCGCGCGAGGAGATCCTCGGCGCGTTGCGCACCTACAAAGGCGCCGTCGTCCTCGTGACGCACGACGAGGGAGCCGTCGACGCCCTCGAGCCGGAGCGGATCCTGCTACTGCCCGACGGCGTCGAGGACCTCTGGGGACCGGACTACAAGGACCTTGTCACCCTCGCCTGACAGGCTGGGTGCAGGTGTCCGAGGAATCCGCCGCGAGCCGTCGCGGTTTGACCTCACGTGCACCTGAGGATCGAGGATCGACACATGGGACGAGCTGACACGACGGCGGCCACCGCATGAGCATGGCCGGCTGGCAGGCCATCCACAGCCTGAGCAAGGACGCGAGCGTGCGCTCCAAGGAACTCGCGCCGGGCACCGCCCGACGCGTCCTGTCCTACGCGCGCCCCTACCGAGGACTCATCACCGGCTTCCTCGCCCTCGTCGTCGTCGACGCGATGCTCGTCGTCGCCACGCCACTCCTCCTCAAGAGCCTCATCGACGACGGCATCTACCCGAAGAACTCCGGCCTCGTCGTCCGTCTCTCCGTCCTCGTCGGCGTCATCGCCGTCGTCAGTGCCGGGGTGACCCTCGTGTCGCGCTGGCTGTCGGCAAGGATCGGCGAGGGGCTCATCGTCGACCTGCGCACCCAGGTCTTCGGGCACGTCATGCGCCAGCCGATCGCGTTCTTCACCCGCGCACAGACCGGCGCACTCGTGTCGCGCCTCAACAACGACGTCATCGGGGCCCAGCAGGCGTTCACGTCGGTCCTGTCGAGCGTCGTGAGCAACGCCGTCTCGCTCGCGCTCATCATCGGCGCGATGCTCGTCCTCTCGTGGCAGCTCACCCTCGCGTCGCTCGTCCTCGTGCCGCTCTTCCTCCTGCCGGCACGGAGGATGGGGCGGCGCCTCGCCGGTCTCGCCCACGAGCAGATGGGCCTCAACGCCGACCTCGGCACCCGCATGACCGAGCGCTTCAACGTCGCCGGTGCCCTCCTCGTCAAGATCTACGGCAACCCGGTCGTCGAGGACGGGGAGTACGCCGACCGGGCCTCGCGCGTCCGCGACATCGGCGTGCGGATCGCGGTGAACCGGTCGGTCTTCTTCGTCGGGCTCACGCTCGTCGCGGCGCTGGCCACCGCGGTCGTCTACGGCTTCGGTGGGCTCATGGCGGTCGACGGCGCTCTCACCGTCGGCACGCTCCTCGCCCTCACCGCCCTGCTCGCCCGCCTCTATGGCCCGCTGACGACGATCTCCAACGCCCGGGTCGACGTCATGACCGCGCTGGTGTCCTTCGAGCGGGTCTTCGAGGTGCTCGACCTCGAGCCGCTCGTCGCCGAGGCGCCCGGCGCGACACCGGTCCCCGCGGGACCGGTGCGCGTCGACCTCGACCACGTCGGCTTCGCCTACCCCGCGGCCGACGAGATCTCCCTCAGCTCCTTGGAGGCGACGGGGACCGGTGACCGCGAGGCCGGGTCCGTCGTCCTCCAGGACATCGACGCCACGATCGAGCCGGGTCAGCTCGTCGCCCTCGTCGGCCCCAGCGGCGCAGGCAAGTCGACACTCACCTCGCTCGTCGCGCGCCTCTACGACCCCACGAGTGGAGCCGTGCGCATCAACGGCGCCGACCTGCGCACCGTGACGCTCGAGTCGCTTCGTGACACCGTGAGCGTCGTGACGCAGGAGGCGCACCTCTTCCACGACACGATTCGCGCCAACCTGCTGTATGCCGCCCCGTCGGCCACCGATGCCGACCTCGAAGCGGCCCTTCGGGCCGCCCGTGTGTGGACCCTCGTCGAACGACTTCCCTCCGGGCTCGACACGGTCGTCGGCGACCGTGGCCACCGCCTCAGCGGGGGTGAGAAGCAGCGCATCGCGATTGCCCGGTTGCTGCTCAAGGGGCCGCGGCTCGTCGTCCTCGACGAGGCGACCGCGCACCTCGACAGCGAGAGCGAGGTCGCCGTGCAGCGGGCCCTCGACGCGGCCCTCGAGGGTCGGACCGCGCTCGTCATCGCCCACCGTCTCTCGACGGTGCGTCATGCGGACGTCATCCTCGTCCTCGACGCCGGACGGATCGTCGAGCGCGGCACCCACGCCGAGCTCCTCGCCGCCGGCGGTCTCTACGCCGACCTCTACACGACGCAGTTCGCGGACACTCCTGCAGTCACGACGGCGCCTCGCGTGTAGTCCCTTCGGGTGGTGGGGCTGGTCCCCCCGGCTGCGGTAACTAGTTCCTTATAGGCAACCCTGGGGATTTTCCGACGGTGGTTACCCATGAGTCAGAAGCATGTGCGCAGGTGCACCACCCGTGCACCCCACGTCTGACACTCGGAGGGGACCACCACATGACTCAGGACGCTGCACGGTCGATCACCAGCACAGCCTTCGGGCTGGCTCTGGTCGGGGGCGTCGCCGCAACGATCGCGATGGCGGGAGCGGCCCAGGCGGACGCTCAGGACAACGTCACGATCTGCCACGCGACCGGCGCCCAGGACAAGTGGGTCGTCATCACCGTCGACGCGCAGGCGATCCTCGACGGCAAGGGGCAGGCCGGCAGCGGCCGCAACGTCATCCCGCCGTTCGTCTACACCGACGGGAAGGGCGGGACCCCGGTGTCCTACCCCGGGCTCAACTGGCACGGCAACTGGACGACCGACAGCCACGGCGTGGCGGCTGGAGCTGTCAGCCCGGTCGACTGCCTCGGTGGTGACACCGGCACGGAGCCGACCGGCACAGCCACGCCGACGGTGACGCCCAGCGTGGCCCCCTCGGCCAGCCCCGACGTCACCCCGACGGTGGAGCCCACCGCCACCCCGACGGCGACGCCGTCGGTGACCGAGACGGGTGGTCCGGAGGTGACCCCGACCCCGTCGGTGACCGAGACGGGTGGTCCGGAGGTGACCCCGACCCCGTCGGTGACCGAGACGGGTGGTCCGGAGGTGACCCCGACCCCGTCGGTGACCGAGACGGGTGGTCCGGAGGTGACCCCGACCCCGTCGGTGACCGAGACCGGTGGTCCGGAGGTGACCCCGACCCCGTCGGAGACCGAGACCGGTGGTCCGGAGGTGACCCCGACCCCGACCGTCACTGAGACCGGTGGTCCGGAGGTGACGTGGACGCCGACCCCGACGCCGACGTTCGTCTGGCCGACGCCCACGGTGACCGAGACGGGTGGTCCGGAGGTCACGCCGACCCCGACCGTCACCGAGACCGGTGGTCCGGAGGTGACGTGGACGCCGACCCCGACGCCGACGTTCGTCTGGCCGACGCCCACGGTGACCGAGACCGGTGGTCCGGAGGTCACGCCGACCCCGACCGTCACGGTGCCGACACCCACGGTGACCGAGACCGGTGGCCCTGGAGCGACCGCGACGCCGACACCGACGGTGACCGTGCCGACCCCCACGGTGACGGTGCCGACGCCCACCGTGACCGAGACCGGCGGTCCGGACGTCACGCCGACCCCGGACGTCACGGAGACGACGACCGCAACCCCGACCGCCACGCCCGATGTCACGGAGACCGCGTCGTCCACGGCCACGCCGACGCCGACGCCCGAGGTCACCGAGACCGTCACCACGACGCCGACGCCCGACGTCACAGAGACCGCCACCCCCACCCCCACGCCCGACGTCACCGAGACCCCGTCGGTGCCCGAGTCGGACGGCCAGCCCGAGGTGCCGGCCGGTGACGGCAGCTCCACCGAGGTGCCCCCCTCCGGGCCGGTCGTCGAGACCGACCTGGTGTCGGCGCCCGGTCCGCGGCCGGCGCTGGTCGGGAGTGGTTCCGCCCTGACCCTGCTCGGCGTCGGTGCGACCCTCATCGGCGTCCGACGAGGACGGCAGCTCCCCTGATGTCCGGACGCCCTCTGGTCTTCGGGGGCGTCGCCGCCCTGGTGGTGGGCGGACTCCTCCTCGTTCTCGGGTTCGACCCGGGGCGAGGAGGGGCGGAGCCGACCGCCACGTCACCCGTGACGCGCGTGGCTGACCCGGGGGCCGGGGTCGCCCCGGCCCCGGGCCTCGACCGCGTCAGTCAGGGGCAGCCCACGGGCGGGCCGGTGACTGCCGAGCAGAGCGACACCAACCCATCGGTCAGACCACCGACCGGGACGGGCTCCTCCCCGGCGCCTGCCGCGTCGAACCCAGTGATCTCGGGAGTGCAGATCGAGGTGGCGGCCATCGACCTCGACGTCGTCGTCAGGCCCGGAAGAGTGAGTGCATCCGGTCGCGTGGTCCCACCGGCGGGTCGCGCCACCTGGGTGCAGGGCTTCGACCGGGTCGCCCCTGGTGCGGTCGGCACGGCCGTCGTGGCGGGCCATGTCTCGGCCCACGGCAAGCGCGACGTCTTCGCCGACCTGTCGTCGGTGCGCACCGGGCACGAGATCGTCGTGCGCTCGGGCTCGGTCGTGCGGACCTATGCGGTGACGCGGGTGAGCGTCGTGGACAAGGCGGAGCTCACCCGTGACCCGCAGGTCTGGGGCGAGAATGGCTCGCATCGTCGGCTCGTCCTCATCACCTGCGACGACGATCTGGGCTACCGCAAGGACGGCCACCGGGTGGCCAACTACGTCGTGGTGGCCGAGGCGACCTGACCCGCGGGTGCATCCGCGGCGCCGAGCCGTCGGCTCAGTAGTCCTCCTCGTCCCAGATGCGGACCTTCTTGGGCCTTGCCGGCCGGTCGGGCTGCTCGTCGCGCAGGTCACGGCGGATGCCCAGCCAGATGAGCAGAAGGCCGACCGGCATCGAGAGCCACCACTGGAACGCATAGGCCTGGTGCGGGCCCAGACTGCGGTCGGGACGCTCGAGCCGCTCGGGTCGGTCCGGTTGCGACCCGTCCGTGGCGCGCTCGCTGTCCAGGACGACATAGCCACCGAGGACGTCACGTCCCCACGCGGACTCGAGGTCGGGTCGGCTGATGCTCGCGACCTGGCCCTCGGGCAGCGACTTGCGCTGGGCGGCCTCGAGCGGACGCACCCATCCCACGACCGACACCTCGCCGGAAGGAGCGTCGGGCACGTCGGGCCGGACGGAGGCGCCTTGCTCCGAGTTGGGGACCCACCCACGGTCGACGACGACGGTGCGGCCATCGGCGAGGACGAGGGGAGCGAGGACCTCGTAGCCGAACACGTTGTTGTTGGGACGGTTGCGGACGAGGAGCTGCACACCGTCGTAGCGGCCCTCAGCGCTCACGCGGGTCCAGTCGTCCTCGGCGCGGTCGACCGGGTCGTCGTCGAGCACTGTGGTGACCGGGACGGGGTCCGCGCGGTAGTGCGCGTCGAGGAGCGCATTGCGTTCGACCTTGAGCTCGTGCCGGCCGTACTGCCAGTGGCCGAGCTGGTAGGCGCCGACGGCATACAGCGCGGCGAGTGCCAGCGCGCCCAGCCAACGAGGGGTGAGCAGACGCCGTAGCACGCGCGTCACGCTACCCGGCATACGCTGAGGGCATGTCTGCCGCCCCGCACACCGCCCGCCTCGCGGACCGCCACGGTCGCGTCGCGCGCGACCTGCGCGTCTCGGTGACCGACCGGTGCAACCTCCGCTGCCGCTACTGCATGCCGGCCGAGGGACTGCCGTGGCTCGCAAAGCCGGACATGCTGACCGACGACGAGCTCGTGCGGCTCGTCGGGATCTTCGTCGGGCTGGGCGTCGAGCAGGTGCGGCTCACGGGCGGTGAGCCGTTGCTCCGCCGCTCGCTCGTCGACCTCGTCGGTCGGATCGCGGCCCTCGAGCCGCGCCCACGTATCGCGATGACGACCAACGGAGTCGGTCTCGACCGCCTGGCCGCGCCGCTCGCGGCGGCCGGGCTCGACAGGGTCAACGTCAGCCTCGACACGGTCGACCCGGCCGAGTTCGCGGCCCTCACCCGTCGCGACCGGCTGGCCGACGTCGAGGCGGGGCTGGTCGCGGCTCGCGAGGCCGGCCTCACCCCCGTCAAGGTCAACGCCGTCGCGATGCGCGGAGTCAACGACACCTCGGTGGCCGACCTGCTCGCCTGGTGCCTCGAGCGCGGCTACGAGCTGCGCTTCATCGAGCAGATGCCGCTCGACGCGCAGCACGGGTGGGACGCCTCGACGATGATCTCGTCCGAGGAGATCCGCGAGCGGCTCTCGGAGAGGTTCGTCATCACCCCGCTGCCCGCCGCCGAACGGGGGAGCGCGCCGGCCGAGCGGTTCCTCGTCGACGGTGGACCCGCGACGGTCGGCATCGTCGCCAGCGTCACGGCGCCCTTCTGCGGGGCCTGCGACCGGACCCGGCTCACGGCGGACGGGCAGGTGCGCAACTGTCTCTTCTCGCAGCGCGAGACCGACCTGCGCGGTCCGATGCGCGACGGCGCCAGCGACGCCGAGCTCGCCGACCTCGTCACCGGGGAGATGTGGCGCAAGGCCAAGGGGCACGGCATCGGCAGCGCGGGTTTCGTCCAGCCGCTGCGCCCGATGAGCGCGATCGGCGGCTGACCCGAGGGCGTCAGCCGGCGTCGGCGGGGATCTCGTCGACAGGCACGGTCTCGCGCAGGAAGCCGCGCAACGAGAGGAAGTCGCCGAGGGTGACGCGGTGCTCGTCGCAGGCGAGCCAGACCTTGCGGCGCTCGGGCGTGTGCAACCGCGGGTTGTTCCAGAGCAGGGCCCACACCGCGTCGAGGCGGCAGCCCTTGGCGCTGCAGGTCACGAGTCGATCTGGCGACGGTGGGGGTCGCGCGGGGGCACCTTTGCGAGCCGTCCGGCTGCCCGCGGCGAGCGTGCGTTGGCGAAGACGACCGCGACGTAGGGGAGGACGACGGCGAGCGCGACGCACGTCCAGCGCACCCATCCGGAGGTGAGGAACGCGAGGACGAAGCAGGCCGTGCGGATGCCCATCGTGACGAGGTACTGCTTCATGCGGGCGTTGAGGTCGTCGGCTGCCTTGCGGGGAGCAGTCGTCACCGACTGCACGCTGGGGTCAGGTCGACGGGCCGTGCTCACCATGCCACTCTACGTCCGCTTCCTGAGCGCCTGCCGCGGCGTGGACGCCCGGTCGAGGCGATGCGGGCTACCCATCGGTAGTCCACTAGCGTCGTGCGCCATGAGCCACGCACGCAACGTCCTCGTCACCGGGGGCAACCGAGGAATCGGTCTGGCGATCGCCAAGGCCTTCGCCGACGCCGGGGACGACGTCGTCGTGACGAGCCGCAACGGACAGGCGCCCGACGGGCTGAAGGCGGTGACCTGCGACGTCACCGACACCGCCTCCGTGGACGCGGCGTTCACCGCGGCGGAGGAGATCTTCGGCGGTCCGGTCCAGGTGCTCGTCGCCAATGCGGGCATCACCAAGGACGGACTGCTCATGCGGATGAGCGACGAGGACTTCGACGCCGTCATCGACACCAACCTCGCGGGGACGTTCCGGTGTGTCCGCCGGGCGAGCACCGGCATGATCAAAGCCCGTGGCGGCCGGATCATCCTCATCTCCAGCGTCGTCGGTCTCTACGGAGGTCCGGGCCAGGTCAACTACGCCGCGAGCAAGGCCGGGCTCGTCGGTCTCGCCCGGTCGGTGACGCGCGAGCTCGGCGGTCGCGGCATCACCGCCAATGTCGTCGCGCCCGGCTTCATCGAGACCGACATGACCGCCGCGCTGCCGGCGGAGACGCAGAAGACCTACAAGGCCGGCATACCGGCAGGTCGCTTCGCACAGGCGAGCGAGGTCGCCGCTGTCGTCCGCTTCCTCGCCTCCGACGACGCCGCCTATGTCACCGGGGCCGTGATCCCCGTCGACGGCGGCCTCGGCATGGGCCACTGACCACCTCCACCCCACCTCACCCAGGAGAACGACACCGATGCTGCTCGAGGGCAAGAAGCTGCTCATCACGGGGGTCCTCATGGACTCCTCGATCGCCTTCCACGTCGCCAAGCTCGCGCAGGAGCAGGGTGCCGAGGTCGTGCTCACGTCCTTCGGGCGGACGATGAAGATCACGTCGACGATCGCCAAGCGGCTGCCGACGACGCCGCCGGTGGTCGAGCTCGACGTCACCGACACCGAGCACCTCGACACCCTCGCCGAGCGGCTGCGCGAGCACGTCGACGGGCTCGACGGCGTGCTGCACTCGATCGGCTTCGCCCCGCAGGGCGCCTTCAACTTCCTCGAAGGGACCTTCGAGGACGTGTCGACGGCGATGCACGCCTCGGCCTACTCGCTCAAGTCGCTCGCCGTCGCGGCGCTCCCGCTCATGGCGCCCGGCTCGGCCGTCGTCGGACTGACCTTCGACGCCAAGTTCGCGTGGCCGGTCTACGACTGGATGGGTGTGGCCAAGGCCGCCTTCGAGTCCACCAACCGCTACCTCGCCCGCGACCTCGGTCCCAAGGGCGTGCGCTGCAACCTCGTCGCTGCCGGCCCGATCCGGACCACGGCCGCGAAGTCGATCCCGGGGTTCCAGACCTTCGAGGACTCGTGGGACGAACGGGCACCCCTGGGCTGGGACGTCAACGACGCCGTGCCGGCGGCGAAGGCCTGCGCCGCCCTGTTGTCCGACTGGTTCCCCGCGACGACGGGCGAGATCGTCCACGTCGACGGTGGCGTCCACGCGATGGGCATCTGAGCCCGGGAGGACAACTAGGCTCGCCGGGTGACCAGCGACCTGCACACCGCACCTGCCGTGACCGCGACCGAGGTCCGGGTCCTCGAGGGGCCCAACCTCTACTTCCCGAGGCCGGCGGTCAAGGTCACGCTCGACCTCACGGCATACGTCGACGCCGACCGCGAGACGATCGGCGACGTCGCGCGCACGGCGGGACTCGGCGGCGCCCAGGTGGGCGACCCGCACACCGAGCAGCGTCAGCGGGTCGTCGCGCGACTGGCCGAACGCGCTGTGCGGCAGGTGTCCCGCGCGTCGGGCACGAGCCGGCTCGGCGTCCGGTCGCGGCCCGGCACCGAGCTGTCGGTCGTCGTCGTGTCGTTCGTCTGGCGCCGGCGCGGCTCGGCGCAGGCCCTCGGCGAGTCCGTGGCACCGGTGCTCGAGGCGTGGCTGCGCGGTGACGATGTCGTCGAGCAGCAGGCCGAGCTCGTCCGGTCCGCGCCGGACGGCCCGCCGCCGCGGATCGTCACGCCCCGGATCCCCGTGGCGTCGGTGACCGGCACCAACGGCAAGACGTCGACGACCCGCCTGCTCGCGCACATCGCCATGACGGCCGGCAAGCACACGGCGTGGAGCTCGACGGACGGCGTCGTCGACCACGGCGAGATGGTCGAGGCGGGCGACTTCTCCGGACCGGCCGGTGCCCGCGGCGTGCTGGGTGCGCCCGGCGTCGAGATCGGCATCCTCGAGACCGCGCGCGGCGGCATGCTCCTCAAGGGCCTCGGGGTGTCGCACAACGACGTCTCCGTGGTCACCAACGTCTCGGCCGACCACCTCGGCCTCCACGGCGTCGACACCGTCGACCAGCTCGCCGAGGTCAAGGCGATCATCACGCGCGCCACGCGCCCCGAGGGGTGGACCGTCCTCAACGGCGACGACCCCCGCGTCTGGGCGATGCGCACCGGCTCTCCCGCGAAGCCGTGGGTCTTCACGCTCGACCCGAACTCGCCGGCGATCCGTGAGTCGCTCGGTGCCGGGGGACGGGCGATCACCGTCCTCGACGACCACGTCACCGTGCTCAGCGAATCCGGTATGCCGGACCGTCTCGTCCCGATCGTCGACATCCCGATGACGATCAGCGGCCTGTCGCGGCACAACGTCGCCAACGTCCTCGCCGCGGCTGCGGCCGCGCTCGGGCTCGGCATCGACCGCGACGCGGTCGTCGAGGGCCTGCGCTCTTTCCGTCCCGACGCGTCGCTCAACCCGGGCCGCATGAACACCTACACGGCGACGGCTGGGCTCGGCGGCCAGTGCACCGTCGTCGTCGACCTCGCGCACAACGAGGCCGGGCTCGAGGCGCTCATGGACGTCGCCGAGGGGCTCGTGGCGCCCGGCTCGCGGATCCACCTGGGCCTCGGCGCCGCCGGCGACCGCACCGACGAGATCCTCGAGAACCTCGGCGAGATCGCGGGGCACCGGGCCGACCACGTCGTCGCCGCGCACAAGGCGCACTACCTGCGCGGCCGCTCGATGGAGGAGCTCGAGAGCCACCTCCGGATCGGGCTGCAGCAGGCGGGAGTGGCCGACATCGCGTCCTACACGACCGAGCTCGCCGGGCTGCAGGCGCTCGTCGAGGCCGCGCACGACGGTGACGTCGTCGCGATCATGTGCCATGCCGAGCGGCAGGCGATCTACGACTGGCTCGCCGAGGTCGGTGCGGTCGCCGACGACGCGGCGGACATCCGCCGCAAGGTCATCGCCTCCCGCGGTGAGCACGAGGCCGAGGAGGCCATCGCCGAGCTCTGGGCCGACGAGGACGCGGACCGGCGCATCGAGACCGCTGCGCGCCTGCACGCGGCCTACCCCGGCGACGCTCGGATCACCTACGAGTACGCCGGCACCTTCGACTCGGCCGGGCAGGAGCAGCGGGCCGTCGAGCTCTACCGCGAGGCGCTCGACATCGGTCTGCGTGAGCCCTTCCACCACCGGGCCGTCATCCAGCTCGCGTCCTCGCTGCGCAACGTCGGCGAGCACGAGGAGGCCGTGCGCCTGCTCGACGAGCTCGCCGCCGACCGTCCCGAGTCGGTCGGCGTCGCCGCCTTCCGCGCCCTCGCCCTGCACTCGGCGGGTCGGTCGGCCGACGCGCTCGGCGGGCTGCTGTCGGTCGTCGCTCAGGCGAGCACCGACGAGGACGTGCTGCGCTACCGGCGCTCGCTCACGGCATACGCGAAGGAGCTGGAGCAGGGCGTGAGGTGACGCCCATGTCGTCTCCCGCCGCCGGATGACGGCGAGAGTCGCCCGACCCGCGAGCGGGTCGGGCGGTCTCCCTGGTCACTGCGTGGTCGAGCCTGCGTGGGCCGCCGCTTCGGGGTCGACCTCTCCGAGGTCGTGGTCGGCGAGGTCCTGGTCGGTGGCCTCCTCGCCGCTGACCTGCGCCTCGGCCGAGAGGGTGCTCGGGTCGAGGTCGGGGTCGGCGAGCGAGTCGGCGGTGCGGGTGCCGGGCTGGGCCTGCTTCGTCATCGTCTCGAGCTCGTTCATGACGACGCCGTGCTGGTCGACGCAGACGACGACGATGTCGCCCGGGTTGGCGCGGGCCATGACGTGACGGACGGCGGAGAGCTCGTCGGTGACGATCTCCACCTGGCGGCAGCGCGCGCCCTCGGCCATCGCGGCCTTGGCGCCCTCGGCCACGTGACCGGCCGTCTCGCCGGGCTTGCGGCCGCGCAGCCGCTCGTCCTCGCGCACGACGATGACGTCGAAGTGCTGTGCGGCGAGGGTGCCGAGCTCGCGCATGTCCTCGTCGCGCCGGTCACCGGCGGTGGCGATGACACCGAGCCGCGAGATCTTGCCGAGGTCGCTCGAGCCGGCCTTGGCGTCCGCGTAGCGCTCGACGAACTCGCCGAGGACCTTCATGCCGGGAGCGTTGTGGCAGTAGTCGACGATGACGTCGATGTTGTTGACGTTGACCTGGTTCATGCGGCCGGGGGAGAGGTAGTAGCTCGTCGAGAAGGTCCGCAGACCCTGGCGGATCTCGTGCAGGCCGGTGCCGACGGCGAAGGCCGCACCCGCGGCTGCCATGGCGTTGGCGACGTTGAACATCGCCGTGCCGCCGAACGTCGCCGGCAGGAGGTGGGTCCAGGCGAGCTGCATCGCCCGGCGGCCGTGGCGGATGACGATCATGTCGCCCTTGTCCGACGGCTCGAGGACGACCGCGCGACCGCCGCGGCGGCAGTGGTCGTCGACGAAGTCGCGCACGGGCGTGCCCGGCGCGGACATCGTGAACCAGACGATCGAGCCGGAGCACTTGCGCCGCATCTTGCGGACGAGCTTGTCGTCGGCGTTGAGGACCGCAAAACCGTTGCGCGGCACCGCCTCGACGATGACAGCCTTGACGTCGGCGAGCTGCTCGATGGTGTCGATGCCCCGCAGGCCGAGGTGGTCGGGTGCGATGTTGGTGACGACGGCGACGTCGTTGCGGTCGTAGCCGAGGCCCTCGCGCAGGATGCCCCCGCGGGCGACCTCCATGACGGCGAAGTCGACGCGCGGGTTCTGGAGGACCATGCGGGCGGACTTCGGGCCGGAGGCGTCGGCCTTGAAGACGAGCCGCTCGTCGACGACGATGCCGTCCGTCGACGTCATGCCGACCTTACGGCCGACGCCCTTCATGATGTGGGCGATCATCCGGGACGTCGTCGTCTTGCCGTTGGTGCCGGTGACCGCGACGATCGGGACGCGTGAGGGCGCACCGGGCGGGAAGAGGAGGTCGACGACGGGCTTGGCGATGAACTGCGGCTCGCCGATCGTCGGGTGGGTGTGCATCCGGAACCCGGGGGCGGCGTTGACCTCGCAGATGGCGCCGCCGGTCTCGCGCACGGGGGAGGCGATGTCGGGACAGATGAAGTCGATGCCGGCGACGTCGAGCCCGACCATGCGGGCCGCCTCCTCGGCGATCTCGACGTTGTCGGGGTGGGCGTCGAAGGTCCGGTCGACCGAGATGCCGCCGGTCGACATGTTGCCGGTGAGGGCGAGCTTGACCATGGTGCCCTGTGGGGGAACCGCGTCCATCTCGAAGCCCTGGTCGCGGACGAGCGCCTCGGCCGCCCGGTCGACCTTGATCCGGGTGAGGACCTTCTCGTGGCCGACGCCACGGCGCGGGTCGGAGTTCGTGATGTCGACGAGCTCGGCCACGGTGTGCTCGCCGTCGCCGACGACATGGGCGGGGACGCGCTCGGCGATCGCCTGCATCCGGCCGCCGACGATGAGGCAGCGGTAGTCCTTGCCGGTGACGAAGGACTCGACGATGACATATCCGCGGCGCGACTGCTCGCGGGCCACCTCGAAGGCCTCGCGCACCTCGTCGTCGCTCTTGAGGTCGAGGCACACGCCGCGGCCGTGGTTGCCGTCGAGCGGCTTGACGACGACGGGGAAGCCGATCTTGCGCGCGGCCGCGACGGCGTCGTTGGGACCGCGCACCGTCTCCTGCTTGGGCACGGGGAGCCCGGCCGAGCCGAGGAGCTTGGTCGTGAGGTCCTTGTCCGAGGCGATGTCGACGGCGAGGGCACCGGTCTTCGAGGTCATCGTCGCCCGGATGCGCTGCGCGTGGACGCCCTGCCCGAGCTGGACGAGGCTCGCGCTGTTGAGCCGGATGTAGGGGATGTCGCGGCTCACCGCCTCCTCGAGGATGGCGGCCGTCGACGGGCCAAAGGCGGTCCGCTCGGCGCGCTTGAGGAACGTCTCCAGCGCCTCGTCGAAGTCGAAGCCCTCCTCCTCCTGCACGAGGTGGTTGACGAGCCGCACCGCGAGCTGTCCCGCGGCGAGGCCCACACCCTCGTCCGAGTAGCCGTAGATGACGTTGTAGCGACCGGGCACGCCCTTGACCTGGCGCGTCTTGCCGCGACGCTGGTCGTGCCCCGCCTCCTGCTGGAGCTGGAGAGCGATGTGCTCGCTCACGTGGCCGAGCCACGTGCCCTCGCGCATGCGCTCGACGAAGCCGCCCTTGACCCCGCGCGAGCACGTGTGGTTCTCGAGGCCCGGGAGGAGCTCGACGAGCCGGTCGGTGAAGCCCTCGACGAGGTTCGTCGGGTACTGCTCGAGGATGCCGAGGTCGACGACGAGGTGGATCGCCGGGTCATAGGACCAGACGTTGCCGCCGCGATAGACACGGGACTCGACGATGGTGAGCTCGGGTGCGGCCGGGCCGGTGGGGGTCGGGCGGTCCTCGGACATCGGACTCCTCGGGGGTCGGGTGGGTGGTCCTTGCGGTCGGGTGTGAGGCTGTGGGGGCGGTCAGGCGGTGGAGCTGGCGGCGAGCGACGCGCCGACGTCGGGGTGCTGCTCGACGAACTCGACGAGCGTGGCCGTGGCCAGGTCGAAGGTGGCCCCCGCCGGAAGGTTGTGGATCACGGCCCCCGAGACGAGCAGTGGTGCCCCGCGCCGCGCGTCGGGTGCGTCGGTGATGACGTCGCGGCAGTCGATGACCGTGACGCCCCCGCGGCCGTGCACGGTGAAGCGCGCTCCGTCGACGACCTCGACGGCGGTGTCCTCGTCGATGCCGATCCCCAACAGGCTCGGCGACGAGGCGACGACGGACATGAGCCGACCGTAGCGCGACCTCTGGGCGAAGTGCTGGTCGACGATGACGCCCTTGAGCAGACCCAGCCCGGCGCTGATCTGGCTGGCGCGCTGGACGGGCGTGATGCCCTCGTCGCCCATCGAGATCATGAACTCGCTCATGATCGACGCGCCGGCGGACGTGCCGGCGACGACGGTGCCGCGGGCGTGCGCGCGGTGCAGCGCGTCACCGAGCGGGGTGCCGGGGAAGAACTGCGAGAGCCGCAGCTGCGACCCGCCACTCATGAACACTCCCGTTGCGTTGTCGACGCGGGCGACGGCGTCGGCGTCCTGGGCGTCGCGCCGCGACTGCGGGTTGACCACCTCGACGCTCTCGACCCCGAACCGGGTGAAGACCTCGGTGTAGGAGGCGACGACCTCGTCCTGGAAGGAGGACGCCGTCGGGATGACGACGAGACGGGCCCTGCGTCCCCCCGAGATCCGCACGAAGCGCCTCAGGAGGGCGGCCCGGCCGACGCGGTCCTCTGCGCCCCCGATGATGAAGAGCGTCGGTGTTGCGGACGGGTAGCGGGGCATTGGGCCAGCCTACGAGGTGTCAGTCGTGCGGGGTCGCAGGCGCGGGCGTCGGGGTGCCGTCGGCGTCGTCGGCCTCCTCGATCTCCTCGCGGGTGATCCCGAGCAGGTGGAGGACGGCATCCAGGTAGGGGACGTTGACGGCGGTGTCGGCCTGCTCGCGCACGACGGGCTTGGCGTTGAAGGCGATGCCCAACCCGGCCGTGGCGAGCATGTCGAGGTCGTTGGCGCCGTCGCCGATGGCGACCGTGCGGGCGAGCGGCAGCCCGGCGAGCTCGGCGAACTCGCGCAGCGCGGCGGCCTTGCCCTGACGGTCGACGACGTCGCCGAGGACCCGCCCGGTCAGTCGTCCGTCCACGATCTCGAGGCGGTTGGCGCGGGCGTGGTCGATGTCGAGCTCGTCGGCGATGGGCTGGACGATCTCGATGAAGCCACCGGACACGAGCGCGACGGTGAAGCCCAGTCGCTTGAGCGTCCGGACGAGGGTGCGCGCACCGGGGGTGAGCCGCACGGCGTCGCGGACCGCGCCGAGCACCGAGGCGTCGAGCCCCTCGAGCGTGGCGACCCGGGCGTGCAGGCTCTCGGCGAAGTCGAGCTCCCCGGCCATCGCGCGCTCGGTGACGGCGGCGACCTCCTTCTCGCGGCCGGCGTGCCGGGCCAGCAGCTCGATGACCTCGTCCTGGATGAGCGTGGAGTCGACGTCCATGACGACGAGCCGGCGGCCGCGACGGGCGAGGCCCGACGGTGAGACGGCGATGTCGACCTTCTCGTGCGCGGCGACGAGGGCGAGCTCGCGCCGGAGCGCGGTGAGGTCGGCGCCGCTGACGTCGAGCTCGAGGGTCGTCACGGGATAGCGCGAGAGCCGGCGGATGCGGTCGATGTTCGCGCCGTGCGCGGCGATCGAGCGTGACACCGCGGCGACCCCTCCCGCCAGCAGCGGCGCCCCGAGGACGACGACCGCGGCCCGGCCCGTCGGACGGCGTCGGGTGTCGCCGCGACCCTCGACGACGTGGACGGCGAGGCCGAGCCGGTCGGCGACACCGCGGACGACCGGCTCCAGCTCGGCCACGTCACCGACCGGCCGCAGCAGGGCGGCCAAGGTGAGCTGTCCCCGGACGAGCACCTGCTCGAGGTCGAGGACCACCGCACCGGTGGGGGCGACGGCGTCGAAGAGCGCGCTCGTCACGCCCGGGCGGTCGTCACCGGTGAGGGTGACGAGCAGGGTGGGGTGGGCGTCGGCCGGTGGCTGTGCGGGTTCGGGCTCCGGGGTCACGCGCACAGGCTAGGAGTTCACGCCGTCGCGCCACGAGAGCAGGTCACGGACCGGACCGAGGTCGGCGTAGGGACCGCTGAGGCCGAGGGTGAACAGCCTGGTGCCCACGGCATACAGGGCGTCGGCGTTCGACGCGTAGTCCGCCACGTCCTCGGGGAAGCGCCCCGGCCGCATAGCGACGCCCGCGGAGCGCTCGATCGTCGCGGGGTCGCGCCCGACCCTGGCGCACCACTCGTCGAGCACGGCGTGCTTGTGCGCGATCGTCTCGGCGCCGCCGAAGCCGTGCCAGATGTCGGCCTGCTCCGCGACGATCCGCAGGGTCTTCTGCTCGCCACCGCCGCCGACGAGCACCGGGATCGAGCGGGTCGGCGCCGGGTTGAGGCGCTCCCACCGGGCCTTGATGCGCGGGAGGTCGCGGTCGAGGGCGTCGAGGCGCGTGCCGGCGCGGCCGAACTCGTAGCCGTACTCGTCGTAGTCGCGCTCGAACCAGCCCGAGCCGATGCCGAGGATGAGCCGGCCCTCGCCGCCGCGGGCCGAGATGTGGTCAACCGTCCGCGCCATGTCGGCGAGGAGGTCGGGGTTGCGGTAGGAGTTGCACGTGACGAGGGCGCCGATCTCGACGCGCTCGGTCGCCTCGGCCCAGGCGCCGAGCATCGTCCAGCACTCGAAGTGGGCGCCGTCCGGGTCGCCGTTGAGCGGGAAGAAGTGGTCCCAGTTGAAGAGGACGTCGACCCCGAGCTCCTCGAGCTGCGCGCACGTGCGCCGGATGTCGTCGTATGCCGCGTGCTGCGGCTGGAGCTGGACCCCGACTCTCGCCCTGGTCACGGTGCGATGACCGTGCCCTTGCCGACCACGGTGATGCCCGACTCGGTGACGGTGAAGCCGCGCTCCTTGTCGCGGTCGGGGTCGATGCCGATCGTCGTGCCCTCGGGGACCTGGACGTTCTTGTCGATGATCGCCCGGCGGATGCGGCAGTTGCGGCCGACGTCGACGCCGTCGAGGATCACCGAGTCGTCGATCTCGGTGTAGCTGTGGACGGTGACGTCGGGCGAGATGACCGAGGCGTTGACGCGGGCGCCGCTGATGATGACGCCGGGGGAGACCATCGAGTTGAGCGCCTCGCCGAAGCGGCCGGACGCACCGTGGACGAACTTGGCCGGGGGATAGGGGCCGTAGCTCGTGAAGAGCGGCCAGTCGTAGTTGTAGAGGCTGAAGATGGGGTGGATCGAGATGAGGTCCATGTGGGCCTCGAAGTAGGAGTCGATCGTCCCGACGTCGCGCCAGTAGCCCTGGTCGCGCTCGGTCCCTCCGGGGATGACGTTCTTCTTGAAGTCGTAGGTGTAGGCCGAGCCTTCCTTGACGAGCGCGGGCACGATGTCGCCGCCCATGTCGTGGGTGCTGTCCTCGTCCTCCGAGTCGCGGGTGACGGCGTCCTGCAGGACGTCTGCGTCGAAGACGTAGTTGCCCATCGACGCGAGGATCTCGTCAGGGGAGTCGGGGAGGCCGTCCGGGTCGGTCGGCTTCTCGCGGAACGCCTTGATGCGCGTGTGGTCGTCGGCCTCGACCTCGATGACGCCGAACTGGTCGGCCATCCCGATCGGCTGGCGGATGGCGGCCACCGTGACCCCGGCGCCGGACTCGACGTGCTGGTCGACCATCTGCGAGAAGTCCATGCGGTAGACGTGGTCGGCCCCGACGACGACGACGATGTCGGGGCGCTCGTCGGTGATCGTGTTGAGGCTCTGGAAGATCGCGTCGGCGCTGCCCTGGTACCAGGACTTGTCGATGCGCTGCTGAGCCGGGATCGGCGCGACGTAGTTGCCGAGCATCGTCGACATGCGCCACGTCTTGGTCACGTGGCGGTCGAGGCTGTGCGACTTGTACTGGGTCAGCACGACGATCTTGAGGTAGCCGGAGTTGACCACGTTGCTCAGCGCGAAGTCGATGAGCCGGTAGATGCCACCGAACGGCACGGCCGGCTTGGCCCGGTCGGCCGTGAGGGGCATGAGCCGCTTGCCCTCTCCACCTGCGAGAACGATGACGAGCACCTTGGGTCCACCGCTGCGGTAAGCCATGCAGCCAACCTAGTGGACCGAGCCCTTCCATGTGACGGGCACCGCACCCCGACCGACGGTCGGCGCTAGGGTCGACTCGTGCGCGTCGACATCCTCAGCAAGGAGTACCCACCGACGATCTACGGCGGGGCGGGGGTGCACGTCGCCGAGCTGACCCGGGCCCTGCGGGAACGCGGTGACATCGACGTCCGCGTCCGTGCGTTCGGCCCGCCGCGCGACGAGGAGGGCACGACCGGATATCCCGACCTCGAGGCCCTCGCCGGGGCCAACCCGGCGCTCGTCACGATGGGCGTCGACCTCGCCATCGCAGCCGACTGCACCGGAGCCGACCTCGTCCACTCCCACACCTGGTACGCCAACTTCGCGGGCCACACGGCCTCGCTCCTCGAGGGCGTCCCGCACGTCGTCAGTGCCCACAGCCTCGAGCCCATGCGGCCGTGGAAGGCCGAACAGCTGGGCGGCGGCTACCGCCTGTCCTCGTGGATCGAGCGGACGGCATACGAGGGTGCGGCCGCGGTCATCGCGGTGAGCGACGGGATGCGCAAGGACGTCCTGCGGAGCTATCCCGACATCGACCCCGCGAAGGTGAGGGTCGTCCACAACGGCATCGACAGCGAGCTCTGGAAGCGCGCCGAGGACCCCGATGTCGTCCGCCGCCACGGTGTCGACCCCGACCGGCCGAGTGTCGTCTTCGTCGGCCGCATCACCCGCCAGAAGGGCCTTCCCTACCTCTTGCGCGCCGCGTCCGAGCTGCCGCCCGAGGTCCAGCTCGTCCTCCTGGCCGGGGCGCCGGACACCCCGGAGATCAAGGCCGAGGTCGAGGAGCTCATCGCCGGGCTGCGCGAGACGCGCGACGGCGTCGTGTGGGTGCCCGAGATGCTGCCGCGCGCCGAGGTCATCGCCATGCTGTCGGCCGGGACGGTCTTCGTCTGCCCGTCGGTCTACGAGCCGCTCGGCATCGTCAACCTCGAAGCGATGGCGTGCGACCTGCCCGTCGTCGCGACGGCGACCGGCGGCATCCCCGAGGTCGTCGTCGACGGGGAGACCGGCTGGCTCGTGCCCATCGAGCAGGTCCAGGACGGCTCGGGCACTCCGGTCGACCCCGACCGGTTCGTCGCCGACCTCGCCTCGGCCCTCAACGAGGCCGTGTCGGACCCCGAGCGGGCCGCGCGGTTCGGCGAGGCGGGACGCCGCAGGGCCGTGGAGTCGTTCTCCTGGGCCCGGATCGGCGACGAGACCCTCTCGGTCTACCGCGACGTCCTCGGGTGAGCGACGGCTGAGACACCGGCGTTGGTCGCGTCCGCGAGGGCGCGTTCGGCGAAGCGACGCAGGTCGCGCAGCAGCTCGAGGCGTCGTTGCTGGGTCCAGCCGTCCGGTCCGTCCTGAGGGCCGTCGATCCCGGCCGCCGCGGCGGTGCTGATCGCGGCCGCGAAGGTGACCGCCCGCAGCGCGTGACCCGGCAGGTCGTCGGGCAGCGCCCACTGGCCGGCGCGGGGCATCGCCTCGCGCGCTGACGCCGCGTCGAACGGCTGCCCGCCGAGGGCGTCGAGCTGCTCGGTGACCTCGAGGACCTTGGCCGTGAGCGTGCGGGTCGTCTCCCGCGGGTCGAGCGCCTCGACCCGGTGGGTCGGCACCGGATCGCAGTCGTATGCCGTCCAGTCCAGTCGCGTGCCCGCGTCGGCGCCGGTGGCCCCGGGCGCGCCAAAGGTCGACCACGTCGGGACGAGCAGGGCCCCGAGGCCCGGTGCGACGAGACACTCCTCGGCCTCGACGGCGGCGTCGAGCGCATCGGCACCGCACCGGGGCAGGCTCGTCGGGTCGCCGCTCGACGGCAGGGCGACGAGGACGGTGCGCTCGCCGAGGTCGCGCCAGAGGTCGAGGGCGCGGATGCCGTCCCCGACGGCGTCGACGTCGGGCAGCGCCGACTCCATCGCAGACTCGAGCGTGCCGCCGCTGCGCCACGTCGACGTGACCCACAGGGCGATCCGGACGGAGGCGGGGAGCTCGGGCATGCCGTCATCGTAGGCAGCCCTCGTTCAACTAGGGTTCCCGTCATGAGCGATGTGCTGGCGCTGGCGGGGGTGGGCGTCGTCCGTGGCGACACGACGCTCCTCGACGACGTCGACTGGGAGGTCGAGGAGGGTCAGCGCTGGGTGGTCCTCGGACCCAACGGCGCGGGCAAGACCACGCTCCTCCAGCTCGCCTCGGCCCGGATGCACCCGACGCGCGGCGTCGTCGGGATCCTCGGCGAGGTGCTCGGTGCGGTCGACGTCTTCGAGCTCCGTCCGCGCATCGGCCTGGCCTCGGCCTCGCTCGCCGAGCGGATCCCCGGCGGCGAGCGCGTCGGCGACGTCGTTGTCACCGCCTCCTACGGCGTCGTCGGTCGCTGGCGCGAGAGCTACGACTCGCTCGACCACGCCCGCGCGGCCGAGCTGCTCCAGGCGCTCGGCGCGGACCACCTCGTCGACCGCACCTTCGGCACCCTCTCCGAGGGGGAGCGCAAGCGGGTGCAGATCGCCCGGGCGCTCATGACCGACCCCGAGCTCATGCTCCTCGACGAGCCGGCCGCCGGTCTCGACCTCGGCGGCCGCGAGGACCTCGTCGCGCGGCTCGGCGAGGTCGCGGGTGACGTCATGGCGCCCGCCCTCGTCCTCGTGACGCACCACGTGGAGGAGATCCCGCCGAACTTCACCGACGTCCTCCTGCTGCGTGACGGCAAGGTCGTCGCGCTAGGGCCGATCGAGATCACCCTGACGTCCGAGAACCTCAGCCGGACGTTCGGCATGCCACTGCGGCTGGAACAGCGGGGAGCGCGGTTCGTGGCCTGGTCCGACTGACGGGCACGAGTTCGGGCATGGGATCGTTGTCAGGACAACCCGTCGACGACGACGGTGACGGAAGGGGAGAGTCATGGAGTGGCTGACCGAGAACCCGTGGGTCGCCTGGGTGGGCGTGGCCCTCATCCTCGCGGCGATCGAGGCCGCGACCGTGGACTTCGTCTTCGTCATGTTCGCCGGGGGAGCGCTCGCCGGGGCCCTGGCCGCGGCGCTCGGCGGCAACGTCGCCGTCCAGGTGATCGTCGCGATCCTCGTTGCGGGCCTGCTGCTCTTCGTCGTGCGTCCCATCGTCAAGCGCAAGTTCACCGACGGTGAGCACGACCACCACATCGGGGCCTCGGGCCTCGTCGGTCGCGAGGCACGCGTCCTCCAGACCGTCACCGACACCGACGGGCGGATCAAGCTCGCGGGGGAGACGTGGTCCGCCCGGGTCGCCGAGGGCTCGCAGGCCCTCCGGCCCGGCGACGACGTCAGAGTCATCGCCATCCACGGTGCGACGGCCATCGTCGCGCCCGACCGTCACTGATCGCAGGGAGAACCCATGATCGAGCTCGTCATCCTCGGGCTGCTGCTGCTCTTCGCCGTCATCGTGCTCATGCGCACGGTGCGGATCGTCCCCCAGCAGACCGCCCTCATCATCGAGCGGCTCGGTCGCTACCACAGCACGCTCGAGGGCGGGATCCACTTCCTCGTGCCCTTCGTCGACAAGGTGCGCGCCAACATCGACCTGCGTGAGCAGGTCGTCTCCTTCCCGCCGCAGCCGGTCATCACGAGCGACAACCTCGTCGTCAACATCGACACGGTCATCTACTACTCAGTCATCGATGCCAAGTCCGCGGTCTACGAGATCGCCAACTTCATCCAGGGCATCGAGCAGCTCACCGTGACGACGCTCCGCAACGTCATCGGCTCGCTCGACCTCGAGCAGACCCTGACGAGCCGCGACCAGATCAACGCCCAGCTCCGCGGCGTCCTCGACGAGGCGACCGGCAAGTGGGGCATCCGCGTCAACCGCGTCGAGCTCAAGGCCATCGACCCGCCGATGTCGATCCAGGAGTCGATGGAGAAGCAGATGAAGGCCGAGCGCGAGCGTCGCGCCCAGATCCTCAACGCCGAGGGCGTCAAGCAGTCCAACATCCTCACCGCCGAGGGCGAGAAGCAGAGCCAGATCCTGCGCGCCGAGGGTTCGGCGCAGGCCCGGGTCCTCGAGGCGCAGGGCCAGGCCCGCGCCATCCAGCAGGTCTTCGACGCCATCCACCGCGGCAAGCCGACCCAGAAGCTCCTCGCCTACCAGTACCTCCAGGTCCTGCCCCAGATCGCCCGCGGCGACTCCAACAAGATGTGGATCATCCCGAGCGAGCTCACCGACGCGCTCAAGGGCATCGGCGGGGCGCTCGGCCGAGGCGAGGGCGGCGGAGGCTTCGACGACGACGACTCCGACACGTGGGAGCCCACCGACGACGGGTCGACGCCGTTCGACCAGACCTCGCTGCCCGACCCGGCGCAGGCGCTGGCCGAGGCCCGCGACCAGGCCGGCGAGGCGCAGCGCGAGGCCAAGGACCACGCCACGCCGCCGGCCCGCCAGCAGCCACCGCTGACGCCGCCGGCCGACGCGGTCCCGCCGCGCGAGAGCTGAGGTGGGCCTCGCCGAGGCCGCGCTCATCCTCCTCGCCGGCGTCGCCGCCGGCACGATCAACACGGTCGTGGGGTCGGGCACGCTCGTGACCTTCCCGACGCTGCTGTTCTTCGGCTACGCGCCGGTCACCGCCAACGTCTCCAACACCGTCGGGCTCATCGCCGGTGGCCTCACGGGCTCGTGGGGCTATCGCCACGAGCTCGGCGGCATGCGGCCGACGCTCCTGCGGTGGATGCCGATGTCCCTGCTCGGCGGGGTCACGGGCGCCCTCCTGCTCCTCGTCCTCGACCCGGACGCCTTCAAAGCGATCGTGCCCGTCCTCATCGGGCTCGGCGTGCTCCTCGTCGCGCTCGGGCCGCGCATCACCGCGTGGAGCGCGGCCCGGCGCGGCGAGGAGACCTCGACCGCACTCGGCGACCACTCGCGTCGACGGGCCCTCGTCCTGTCCTTCCTCGTCCTCGCGACCGCGGTCTACGGCGGCTACTTCGGCGCCGCCCAGGGCGTCATCCTCATGGGTGTCCTCACGACGCTCACGAGCGAGTCGCTCCAGAGCCTCAACGCCATCAAGAACGTCCTCTCGACGATCGTCAACGCGGTCGCGGCCCTGACCTTCGTGATCGTCGCCCCCGACCAGGTCGACTGGCGTGTGGCCGGCCTCATCGCCGTCGGCTCGCTCGTCGGCGGCGTCATCGGCAGCCGGGTCGGCCGGCGCCTGCCGCCGAACGTCCTGCGAGCGGTCATCATCGCCATCGGCATCGTCGCGATCGCCCGCATGGTCCTCGCCCCGTGATCTCGTGGTGGGTCGTGCTGGGTCTCGGCCTGGCCCTCTTCGTCGGCGCGCTCGTGCAGTCGATGATCGGCTTCGGCATGGCCGTGGTGGCCGTCCCCTTCGTCGTCGTCGCAGCTCCCGACCTCATGCCGGGAGCAGTCCTCGTCACGAGCTTCACGCTGCCGGCCGTGCAGCTGGCCCTGGCCCCGCTCGACATCGCGTGGCGCGAGCTCGGCTGGGCACTGCTGGCCAGGCTCGTGACGACGCCGCTCGGCGTCGCGGCCGTCGCACTGCTCTCGACGCGGGTCATCTCGGTCGCTGTCGCAGTGCTCATCCTCGTCACCGTCGCGACCTCGCTCACGACGATCGAGGTCCGGATGAACGCGCGCAACGCGGTCGCGGCCGGTGCCGTCGCCGGGGTGTCCGGCACGGCGACGAGCATCGGTGGGCCCTTCCTGGCTCTCGTCCTCCAGCACGAGCGGCCCGAGCGCATCCGCTCGACGCTCGCCGTCTTCTTCCTCCTCGGCGCGGTCATGGCGATCGGCTCGTTGGGCCTGGCCGGCGAGTTCACCCGTGAGCAGCTCGTCGCCGGTCTCGTCTGGCTCCCCTTCATCGGAGCCGGGTATGCCGTCGCCTCACCCCTGCGACACCGTCTCGACGGCGAGCGCCTGCGACGGTGGGTCCTCACCTTCTGCGTCGTCGCGGGAGTCAGCCTCGTCGTCCGCGCGCTCGTCTTCTAGCCTCTCAGGGTGCCGATCCGGATCACCGACCCCGACGACCCCCGCGTCCACGACTACGTCGGGCTCACCGACGTCGCGCTGAGGAGGCGCAGCGAGCCCGAGCGGGGGCTCTACATCGCGGAGTCAGAGAAGGTCATCCGCCGCGCACTGGCCGCCGGTCACCGGCCCCGCTCCTTCCTCATGGCGGAGAGGTGGCTCACCGACCTCGGTGACCTCGTCTCGCAGGCGGAGGCGGACGGCATACCGGTTCTCGTCGCCGACCACGAGGTCATCGAGGGGTTCACCGGGTTCCACCTGCACCGTGGGGCGCTGGCGTCGATGCAGCGGCCGGAGCTCCGGTCGGTGGCCGAGGTCGTGGCGGACGCTCGGCGTGTGCTCGTCATCGAGGACGTCGTCGACCACACCAACGTCGGAGCGGTGTTCCGCAGCGCCGCCGCCTTGGGGATGGACGCCGTGCTCGTCACACCGCGTTGCGCCGACCCCCTCTACCGTCGGGCCATCCGGGTGTCGATGGGCACGGTGTTCCAAGTGCCGTGGACGCGGATCGACCCGTGGCCGGCCGGCATGGACACGTTGCGGGAGAGCGGTTTCACCGTCGCCGCGCTGGCGCTGGCGGACGACGCCGTCGGCCTCGACGAGCTCGCCGCGGACCCGCCGGAGCGGCTCGCCCTCGTCCTCGGCACCGAGGGAGACGGGCTGGGACGGCGCACGGTCGAGGGTGCCGATGTCGTCGTCACCATTCCGATGGCCGGGGGAGTGGACTCGCTCAACGTCGCCGCGGCCGGAGCCGTCGCCGCCTGGGCGCTCCGCGTTCGCTAGATCGTGCTGCTCCCGAGGGGCGCGACCGCAGCCTCCGCTTCGGAGCCCAAGCGCTGATGAGGACTCGCCCCCTCGCTCACGGTGCGAACCACCCCGCCAGGTCGCCCAGCACGTGGATGCCACCCCGGTCGTTGTAGATCCCGAGCCGGCGCCCCGTGCCGACCGGGGAGGACACGAGGTTCGGCACAGTGGTCCCCGCGCGCAGGTTGATGCTGGATGCCGTGGGTCGGGTCTGGGTGGGCGGGCGGACCGTGAGGAAGGTGGTCTGGTCGGGTGACACCCCGGTCATGTTGAGCACTGCCCCTGTGGCGGCGGCAGGAAGGCCCGGGATCGTGAGGGCGATGCTGGACCCTCCGGCCACGGCTGCTTTGGGGGCGCCGAGCCCGATGCGTGTGTCGAGGACACGGACGGGTGTCTTCGCGGTGTACGGCAGCCCGCTGCTCGTCGCGAAGTGGCCAGCGAGGTCGACGAGCAGGTCCGTGGCACCCGCGTCGTTGTAGAGCGTGATCCGGTTGCCCGACCCGACCTTCACCGTGACGAGGTTCGCCCGGGTCTCTCCGGTCACGACGTTGAGGTTGGACGCACTGGGGCGGTTGGTGTCGGCCGGGTGCACGGTGACGTAGGTCGGGCTGGTGGGCGCGACTGCGGTGACGTTCAGGGTCACGGCAGTGGTGTTCACCGGAAGTCCGGGCAGTGTGAGGGTGAGCGACTCGCGAGCCCCGACCCGTGCCCGTGGCACACCCAGACCGGTCCTGGTGTCCAGCACACGCTGGGGGTCTCGGGACGTGTAGCCGGCACCCCTGCTGGGCGCGAAGTAGCCGGCGAGGTCGGCGATGACGTCGGTCGACCCGGCGTTGTTGTAGAAGGTGACGCGGTTGGCGGAGACCCGGACCGACACCAGGTTCGCCACGTTGCGCCCGGCCGTGAGGTTGAGGTTGGAGGTGGAGGGCCGGGTGCCGGCGGCGGGGTAGGCCGTCACGTAGCCGTGCGCCGTGGGATTGGCCGCCGTGACGTTGAGGACCGCCGCCGTGGTGTCGGAGGGCAGACCGGGAATGGTCAACGTGACGGTCTTCCCCGCGCCGATCTTGGCCCTGGGGGCCCCGATGCCGAGCCGTGTGTCGAGGACACGCGCGGGAGCGACCGGCGTGAAGAACCCGGTCCCCTCGGCGAGGCTCACGACCCAGGTGCGGGCGGTCGTGGTCGATCGTCCCGAGGGCTCGGTCGCGACGACGGCGACCGTGTGCCGTCCGCTGGGCAGCGACGGTGTCGTCCAGCCGGTGGAGCACGCCGCCGTGGGACCGCCGTCGACGCCGCAGCGGTAGGCCACACCCGGAGCCATGCCGGCGGACCCGATCGTCACCGATGCGCGGCTGACTCCGGGTTGGCCCGAGACTGTCACCCGCGGACGCAGGGAGTGCCAGGTGGCTCTGCTGATGTCGCCCCCGTCGGTGTCGACCGGGACGAGCTCGCCGACCCTCCCATCCGTGCCGAGCGGCGCCCGGAGCAGGCCTCGGGGGGTACCCAACAACAGTTCGCGCCCGTCAGGCGCCGAGCTCATCGTGACGATGTTCCGGGAGGGCACGACGGTGCGCATCGCAGGCCCGGTCACGGCCGGCCTGTTCGGGTCCAGGGGGTGGACGTCGAAGAAGGTGTCAACCCCGTTCTCCGAGGTGGTGAGGACCACGAGCCGCGAGGCGTCGGGAGTGAGGGCCACGTCCTGCGCGGAGATCGTCGTGCTGGTCAGCGTCTTGGTCAGCGTGTCCAGGAAGGCCAGCCGGCCGGTGTCGACGCCGACAAGGGTGCGGCTGTCGGGCAGCCAAGCGACCCTGCTCAACGACCTGTTGCCGGACAGGACCATCGAGGCTCCTGAGGCCGATGCCCACGCGAGCTCGGAGTAGCTGCCCTCGCGGTGGTACTCCCGCCAGGCGAGTCGCTGTCCGTCCGGAGACCACGCGACCTCCTCGATCGGGAAGGGTCGCGACACGGCGACGGTCCCCGCCCTCGTGGAGCTGCCCGTGGCCGGAAGCCGCACGAGCCGGTAGGGCGTCTCGACGGGACCGCCGTCGGCACCCATGACGACCTCGTCGCCCTCGGGGGACTGTGCCCAAGGGCCGCGGAAGTGGCTGGGCAGGAAGTAGCCGGGTCGTGGGTGTGTCGCCGACATGGATCCCCGGATGTTGGTGAGGCTGCCGTCGATGCGCACCTGCGTGTCGACGAGGATGCTCTCGCGCGCCAGCCCAGCGGTCGCGGGCGCAGAGGGGACGCTCGTGTAGGTGTGCGTCTGGCCCTCGATGCGTGGTGCCTGCGTGACCTGCACGCGGTACTTCGGCGTCGCACCGGCGAGGAGCCCTGTCGGGTCGGGATAGCGCCTCTGCACCAGCCTGTGGTCGCTCACCGTCGCCAGGTTGCGCCAGGTGACGCCCTCGTCGTCCGACTTGGAGATGGTCGCCGAGGCGGGGACGGAGCCACCCCACCGAAGAGGATCCTCCCAGGTGACGACGACGCCGAAGGCGCTCGCCTCCGCGCGGACCCCGGTGGGGGGTGACGGCTGGCCGACGCCGGTGCCACGCAGGGACAATCTGTACGACGAGGGAGCGTCGGGGGCGATCACCGACAGGGTCGCGTCGCGGGCGTCGGTGGTGGTGGGGGCGAACCCGACCGTGAGCTCGCAGGACGCACCGGCTGCGAGGGGAGCACCGGAGCAGTCGCTGTCGTCGACGGTCCAGTCCGCCCCGCCACTGCCGTCCACGACGGCACGCAGGTCCGCGGCGGGCTGGCTGCCCCTGTTGGTCACCACGACGCGCGTGGACGACACGGAGCCGACCTCCGCGGCGGACGCGAGCTCGAGTCGCGGGTCCAGTCCGAGAGCGGCGTAGGGCAGGTTCGACTTCCACCGGACGAGGCCGATGTGACGCACTCCCTCGCAGTCGGTCAGGTCCCAGCTCGCGGCGAAGCGCGCCAGGGCGCCGTCCGCGGCCCGCTGGAGCTCGCTCACGACCAGCCGGCCCTTGCTCGCCGCGTCACAACCGGCCGCGGAGTTCCAGTCGAGGCGCCCGGCGGCGTCGTGCGTGCCCACCGTGAGCGTCTCGGCCGAGTTGACGAACACTGACCGGCCCGTCCCGTCATCGGCGGGACCACCTGAGAGATGGATCCGGTCCTGCGTGTCACTCACCCACACGGCAGCGACGTGACCACCCGATGACGTGTCTGCCACGAGGTCGGCGACGTTCTCGCGTGTCGAGTGGAGGACGAGAACGTCGGCTCCGCTGAACGGGACGGCGACCGCGGGCGACACGACGCCGCCAGTGAAGGTGGCCACGACCGTCGCGACGAGCAGCAGGACGGCGGGACGGACTCTGGGCACGAGGGGTCCTTGCGAGGGATGGCGCGGGGGATGACGTGGGGCCATCGAGAAGTATGCGGTCTGGCCACTCCGTCCGTGGGAGAACAGGGGAACCGTGCGCACGGCTGGGGTCGGGCCGGCTGGAGCGGTGCTATCGGACGAGGCGGTCGAGGAGGGCCTGGAGCTCGGTCTCGGGGTCCTCGGCGGTGCCGCCGTGCACGCCCGACGGCTGGATGACGGTGCTGCGCGGCGCGCTGAGCCACCCGAACCTCTTGCCGGACGTCGACAGCGTGGGACGCCCACCGCCCCCGGTGCCCGCACACACGTCGTCGACGACGGCCAGCGACGCCTTGACCGCGTCGACGTCGATGTCCGGCGCGAAGGCCCGGAGCCGGTCCTCGTCGACGTGGCACGCAGCCTTCAGGAACCCCGCCGACTGCGAGTAGAGGACGACGCCGACGTTGAGGCACTCGCCCCGGTCGACGCGCGGCACGCACCGAAGCACGACGTACTGGTAGGGGTGGCCGCTCATGCCGCCGCCTCCCACCAGGCGCCGGCGTTCTCGAGCCGGCGGATGAGGTGCTCGACGTATGCCGTCCGCACCGCGTCCGAGTCGTCGAGTCCCGGAGCCGTCTCGAGCCACTCCTCGGGCACGAGACCGACGACCTCGGTGATCGTCTCCGGCGTCAGGATCGCGACAGCCCGCGCGTGCGCGGCACCCAGGTCGCCGGCGACGTCACCGAGCACGTGCTGCGTCGCGTCGAACGGCTGTGCGGCGAACCGTGCGGCGTCGGCGCCGCGGCTGGGCCACGAGTGGTGGAACCAGATCGCGGCTCCGTGGTCGATGGCCCACACCTGCCGGTGCCACACGAGGAGGTTGGGGTTGGACCACGTGCGGTCGACGTTGGCGGTGAAGGCGTCGAGCCAGACGATGTCGGCAGCCTCCTCCGGGGAGGGCGGTCGCGAGCCGTCGTAGCCGAAGGAGCCGGGCAGGAAGTCGACCGCGAGGTTGGTGCCGGGGCTCGCGTTGAGCAGGTCCTGGACCTCCTCGTCGGCCTCGTAGCGCGCGATCGCCGTGGGCATGTCGATGACCGCCATCTCCGGGACGCGGATGCCGAGGCGCCGGGCGAGCTCGCCCACGACGACCTCGGCGACGAGGACCTTGAGTCCCTGACCGGCGCCGCGGAACTTGACGACGTAGGTGCCGTCGTCGGAGCCCTCGACGATGCCGGGGAGGGACCCGCCTTCGCGCAGCGGGGTGACGAACCGCGTCGCGGTGATGTGGGGCAGCACGGGCCCAGCCTATGGGAGGGACTAGTGTCGACGGAGCGCCCCACGCGAGGAGAAGGATGAGCCAGACGCAGGGACGGCTGCTCGGCGGCCGTTATCGACTCGGAGCCCCTCTGGGCAGGGGTGGCATGGCCGTCGTCTGGCGTGCCCAGGACGAGATGCTCGGCCGCGAGGTCGCCGTCAAGACCCTCGACCTCACCGGTCCCGACAGCGACAACGCGGGGGAGCGGTTCCGCCGCGAGGCCCGCGCCACGGCCGCGCTCAACCACCCCCACATCGTCACGGTCTACGACACGGGCGTCGAGGACCACACGGCATACCTCGTCATGGAGCTCCTGCCGGGCCCGACGCTCGCCGAGCAGGTGCGCGACTCCGGGCCCTTCCCCGTCGAGGAGGTGCGGATCATCGGCGAGGAGGTCGCGAGTGCCCTCCAGGCGGCCCACGACGCCGGCATCGTCCACCGCGACATCAAGCCGGGCAACATCGCCTACGCCGCCGACGGCACCGCCAAGGTGCTCGACTTCGGCATCACCCAGCTCGTCGACGAGGCGCTCGGCCACGGGCACCAGCTGACGATGACGGACACGATCGTCGGCACCGCCGAGTACCTCGCCCCCGAGCAGGCGACCGGTCAGCGCGTCGACGCCCGGGCCGACCTCTACGCCCTCGGCTGCGTCCTCACGACATTGCTCACCGGCAAGCCGCCGTTCTCGGCGACGACACCCGTCGCCATCCTCATGAAGCACGCCCACGAGGTGCCGCCGGACGTGCGCGACCTGCGCCCCGACACACCCTCAGACCTCGCCGGTCTCGTCGCGGCCCTGCTCGCCAAGGACCCGGCGCACCGCCCCCAGTCCGGCCGCGAGGTGGCCGAGCTGCTGAGGGCACACCGTGCGCCCGCGCTCACCGAGGTGCTTCCGGCGGCCCTGGGCGGCGTCGTCCCGACGACCGTCGCGCCCCGCCCGGAGCCCACCGAGGAGAGGTGGAGCGAGCCGGCATACAGGAGGGTCCTGGAGCCCGAGCGACGCGAGTCGCGCGCGTGGATCTGGCTCCTGCTCCTCGCCCTCGCACTGGCCGCTGCCGGCCTCTGGTACGTCCTGCAGGGCCGGGACAGTGACGGGACCGAGACGCCTTCGACGACACCCACGGTGTCCCGGACCTCCGAGGCGCCGTCGGAGACCCCCACGCCGACTCCTGAGACGCAGACGCCCAACCCGACCGTGACGATCACGACGACCCCGACCCCGACACCGTCGCAGACGCCCACGACGCCGGCCGACACGGGCAAGGCGGTGACGGATGCCACCTCCGACTTCCAGCGGAGCCTGCGCGAGGCGCGGCAGAGCGGCGACATCGAGCAGGACGTCGCCGGCACGATCCAGGACACGCTGCGCGACATCAACACCGCGGTGAAGGACGAGGACGCACAGGCCGTGCAGTCGCTCGTCGACGACATCGAGCAGGAGCTGAGCAAGGCGGCGGAGGACGGCAAGCTGACCCAGCCGGGCGCCGCGGCCCTCGCCGAGCCGTTCGACACCCTGCGCCAGGCGGCCGACGCGTACCAGCCCTGACGCGAGACACCGGGCCGTACCCCCCGGCGCATGGATTCCGCTTCGCACGATCGGGCTGCCGTTCCTGGCCTGCGACATACTGGACGATGCGCGTGCGGTGAAGCCACGGCCGACACGTGCAGTCCGGACCACGGTCCGCGTGGAGGACTGCAGTGACCCGGAGGAAGGCGTCATGCCCGACCAGACCGCGCGCGGCCGGTGGTGGGTCGTCACGATCCGTGACCAGAAGGTCACCATCGTCCGCCTCACGTCCACGCGAGCCGGCGCGCCTGCGGCCCAGGGGTGGTCAGAGCGCCAGTTCCCCATCAGCGCGATCCGCCACGTGGATCTCGACCCGCCCGGCTTCTTCCGCGACGGGTCCCTGCGCCTCCACCTCGACGGCACGGAGGGGGACGGCGACGGCCGGGTCGAGCGGATCGCCTTCAAGCGGGACGAGATGGAGACGGCACGCAAGATCGCGGTGGTGCTCCGGGCGCTGTCAAGCGGCTGATCGGCCGTGCCCCGCGCGGAGCGCGGGAGACGACGAACGAGAATCGCCCCGAGTTCCTGACCTGCAGGAACTCGGGGCGATCGTGGTGTCCGAGGGGGGACTTGAACCCCCACCCTCTATACGAGGACTAGCACCTCAAGCTAGCGCGTCTGCCAATTCCGCCACCCGGACGAGGTGTCCGCAGGCCCCGTGGGGCGGTGCCTGCAACGAGCGGGAACTTTACACGGCATACCGGCCCGAGTGAAATCGACCCCTCGGCCTAGTCTGGAAGCCATGACGGAGACGACGAAGAGCCGCCCCGAGGACGAGGTCGTCGGCATCTGCCGCGACCTCATCCGCATCGACACGTCGAACTACGGAGACGGCTCCGGGCCGGGGGAGAGGGAGGCCGCCGAGCACGTCGACCGCCTCCTGCGCGAGGTCGGGCTCGAGCCCGAGACCGTCGAGTCGCAGCCCGGTCGCACCTCGGTCGTCGTCCGGATCCCGGGAGCAGACCGGACCCGCGGCGCTCTCTGCATCCACGGCCACCTCGACGTCGTGCCCGCCAACGCGGACGACTGGTCGGTCGACCCCTTCGCGGCGGTCGAGAAGGACGGCTGCATCTGGGGCCGCGGCGCCGTCGACATGAAGGACATGGTCGCGATGATCCTCGCGTGCGTGCGCCACATCGCCCGTGCGGGCATCGTGCCCCCGCGCGACCTCGTCGTCGCCTTCTTCGCGGACGAGGAGGCCGGGGGAGTGCACGGGTCGCACCACCTCGTCGAGCACCGTCCGGACCTCTTCGAAGGCGTCACCGAGGCGATCAGCGAGGTCGGCGGCTACAGCGTCACCGTGCCGACCGCGGACGGCGGCGAGAAGCGCGCCTACCTGCTCCAGACCGCGGAGAAGGGCATCGCGTGGATCCGGCTCACCGCGCACGGCCGGGCCGGCCACGGCTCGGTCCCCAACGACGAGAACCCGATCGCGCGCCTCGCCGAGGCACTGAGCCGGCTCGCTGCGCACAAGTGGCCGCGTGAGTTCATCCCGTCGGTCCGCACCCTGCTGGACAGGCTCAGCGAGATCACCGGCGTCGCCTACTCGGACGAGGACATCGACGAGCTGCTCGACCACCTCGGCGGCGCCCAGGGGTTCGTGCGCGGCACCCTCCAGGACACGAGCAACGTGACGATGCTCGACGCCGGCTACAAGCACAACGTCATCCCGCAGCACGCCCACGCCAACGTCGACTGCCGCTTCCTCCCCGGCCACGAGGACGACCTCATGCGCACGATCGAGGAGCTCGTGGGCGAGCACGTCGAGGTCGAGGTGCTCCACCGCGACATCGCGCTCGACGCGCCCTTCGAGGGTGCCCTCGTCGACGCCATGGTCGAGGCCCTGCGCGCGGAGGACCCCGAGGCCGAGGTGCTCCCCTACTGCCTCTCCGGCGGCACCGACAACAAGGCGCTGTCGCTGCTGGGAATCACCGGCTACGGCTTCGCGCCGCTGCGCCTGCCCGCCGACCTCGACTTCGCGCCGATGTTCCACGGCATCGACGAGCGCGTCCCGACCGAGTCGCTGCGCTTCGGCACGCGCGTGCTCCAGCGGCTCATCGAGACCTGCTGAGGGGTTCGACCGACGCCGGTCGGGCGGAGCTCAGGAGGCGCGCGGGACGCGGATGATCTTGCGCCGCAACCAGGTTCGCGTCGTCCCACCCATGTAGATGCGGGTCCGGTGCAGCTCCCAGTGGCCGTACTCGGCCTGCTCGGTGAGGGCGCGACGGATGTCGGCGCGCCTCGTCCCGCGGCCGAAGACGAGGACCCGGTACTCGTACTCCACCATCACCACATTGTGGGGCACGAGTCCGATAGCGTCTGTCACATGAGCGCCGACCCGCGTGCCGCCCTGTCCTCCCTCGTCACCGCCTTCGAGCGGCACCTCGAGGCGTGCTCGGGCCGCCGGGGTGAGGACGACCCCACCGTGGCCGCGGCGTACGACGACCTCCTCGATGCCTTCGAGGTCTACGACAACGCGCTCTACGAGGCCTTCGGCGAGATGACGCCGCTCGACGTCTACACCGGCGACGACACCGACGAGGACGAGGACGCGCGCGACGACCTCGACGACGACGAGGAACTCGACGAGGACGACGACGACGATGACGGCGTCTACGCCGGGCTCGACGACGAGGAGTACGACGAGTCCGACGATGACGAGGACTCGGATGACGACTCCGACGACTCGGACGACGACGACTCGGACGAGGACGACGACGCGCGCTGAGCCCGCGCCTCTCCACCGTTCCCCTCGGTGACGGCGGACGCCCTCCTGCCCACTACGGTTGGCGCATGCGACTCGCGGTGAACCTCGGTTACATGGGGCTGTCCTCGAGCCAGGACATGCTCGCCCTGGCCGCCGAGGCCGAGCGGCTGGGCTACGACTCCGCGTGGGTCGCCGAGGCCTACGGCAGCGACGCCGTGACGTTCCTGTCGTGGATCGGTGCCCGCACCGAGCACATCGGGCTCGGCTCCGCCGTCATGCAGATCCCCGCCCGCACCCCGGCGATGACGGCGATGACGGCCGCGACGCTCGACCACCTCTCCGGCGGACGCTTCCGCCTCGGCCTCGGCGTCTCCGGACCGCAGGTGAGCGAAGGCTGGCACGGCGTCCGGTTCGGCAAGCCGCTCGCCCGGACGCGCGAGTACGTCGAGATCGTCCGCCGCGCCCTCGCGCGCGAGCGCGTGGAGTATGCCGGGGAGCACTTCACGCTGCCGCTCCCGGACGGTCCCGGCAAGGCCCTCAAGCTCACCATCGCGCCGACCCAGAAGCACGTGCCGGTCTACCTCGCAGCGGTCGGCCCCAAGAACCTCGAGCTGGCCGGTGAGATCGCCGACGGGTGGCTCGCGATCTTCTTCTCGCCCGAGCACTCCGGCGACATCCTCGAGTCCATCGCCACTGGACGCCGCGCCGCTGGCAAGGGCACCGAGGACGACCCGATGGCCGGCTTCGACGTGGTGCCCACCGTGCCGGTCGTCGTCACGGACGACGTCGAGGCCGGCGCACAGGCCGTCGCGGCTTACTCCGCCCTCTACATCGGCGGCATGGGCTCGCGGGAGAAGAACTTCTACAACCAGCTCGCCTGCCGGATGGGCTTCGAGGAGGAGGCGGCCAGGGTCCAGGAGCTCTTCCTCGCCGGTCAGCACCGCGACGCGGCGGCTGCCGTCCCGGTCGAGTTCATCGACGCCACCGCCCTCATCGGCCCCCCCGAGCGCATCCGCAGCCGCGTCGGCCGCTACGCCGAGGCCGGCGTCACCACCTTGGGCGTCTCGCCCTTCGCCCTCACCGTCGAGGAGCGACTCTCCACCCTGCGCGTCATGTCCGAGCTCGTCCCGTCCCACGCCGAGGAAGTCCCCACACCGTGATCGTTGCCGACCCCGCCGTCGAGCTCAGCTACTTCCAGTCCGTCGTCCTCGGCATCGTCGAAGGCCTCACCGAGTACCTCCCGGTCTCGTCCACGGGCCACCTCACGATCGCCGAGAAGCTCCTCGGTATGCCGGTCGACGCACCGGCCGTGACGGCATACACGGCGTTGATCCAGATCGGGGCCATCCTCGCGACGTTCACCTACTTCGGGAAGAAGATCCTCCGTCTCTTCCTCGCGTGGGTCGCGGGCCTGCGCAGCGCGGAGGCGCGCAAGGAGCACGACTACCAGCTCGCGTGGGCGGTCATCGTCGGCTCCCTGCCCGTCGTCGTGACGGCGCTGCTGCTCAAGGACCTCATCTCCGGACCGCTGCGCAGCCTCTGGGTCGTCGCGGCCGCCCTCATCCTCTGGAGCGCCGTGATGTGGGTCGCCGAGCGCCGCCACGACGTGCTCGAGGCTGCGGGGGACCAGCGCGGCGAGGACGCCCTGACGATCAAGGACGGGCTTGTCATCGGTCTCGTCCAGTGCTTCTCGCTCGTCCCCGGTGTCTCCCGCTCCGGTGCCACCATCTCGGCGGGCCTCATGCGCGGCATCGACCGCGTCACCTCGACCGAGCTCTCGTTCTTCCTCGCGATCCCCGCCCTCACCGGTGCCGGGATCTACGAGACCCTCGACAACGTCGACGCCCTCAAGGCGCTCGGGGTCGGCCCGATCCTCACCGGCATGGTCGTCGCCTTCGTCGTCGCCTACGCCTCGATCGCGTGGCTGCTGAGGTTCGTCCAGAGCAACTCGCTCATCTCGTTCATCGCCTACCGGGTCGTCCTCGGTGCGGTGATGTTCCTCGCGCTCGGCGCGGGCTGGCTCAGCGCGACCTGACGGCCGAGTCCGCGCTAGAGCCAGCTCACCTTCTTGAAGGTGACGTAGAGCCCGACGCACGCGGCGGCCATCAGGCCGAGCACGAGGAAGTAGCCGTAGTGCCAGTGCAGTTCGGGCATGTTGTCGAAGTTCATGCCGTAGATCCCGGCGATCATCGTCGGGACGGCGGCGATGGCCACCCAGGCCGAGATCCGGCGCATGTCGGCGTTCTGCTGCACCGAGATCTTCGCGAGGTTGGCGCTGAGGACGTCGCTCAGGAGACGGTCGTAGGACTCGACGCGGTCGGCGACGAAGTGCAGGTGGTCGTCGACGTCGCGGAAGAGCAGGCGCAGCTCCTCGTGCGGCCGGGGAGCGCGCGGGCTCGTGTGCAGCATCCGCAGGGGCGCGATGAGCGGTGTGATCGCGCGGCGGAACTCGAGCACCTCCCGCTTGAGGCGGTAGATGGCGTCGGAGGAGACGAGGCCCTCGGAGAAGACCGCCTCCTCGATCTCGTCGATGTCGCGGGCGAGCTCGACGTCGATCTCGCGGTACTGGTCGACAACCCGGTCCATGATCGCGTGCAGCGCCGACATCGGGCCGAGGGCGAGCTTCTCGCGGTCGGCCTCGAGCTCGCGGCGCACACCGGCCAGCGGTGTCAGCTCGCCCCGGCGGATCGTCAGGACGAAGTGCTCGCCGACGTGGACCATGAGCTCGCCGGTCTCGACGTCGGAGGTGGCCTCGATGTAGCTGAGGGTCTTGAGCACGACGAAGACGGTGCGGCCGTAGGACTCGATCTTGGCCCGCTGCCGGCCCTTGACGGCGTCCTCGATCGCGAGGGGGTGCAGTCCGAGCCCGAGCTCCTCGTTGACCTCCTCGAGCTCGTGCATCGACGGGTCCTTGAGCCCGATCCAGATGAAGTCGGTCTCCGAGCCGGTCTCCCGGATGGCCTCCAGCTCGTCGCTGAGGTCGCCGCACGCGTCGCGGCGACCGCTGCGATAGAGCGCCTTGTCGATGATCACGGGCGCAATTGTTGCCTACAGTGGGCGCCGTGGCTCTGCTCCTGCTCGTCCGACACGGGCACTCGACGGCGAACGCCGACGCCGTCCTCGCCGGATGGACCGAGGGCGTCGCCCTCACCGACCGGGGACGAGGGGACGTCGAGCGCGTCGCGGCCCGCCTCGCCGACCTCGACGTGGCCCGGCTCGTGACGAGCCCGCTCCAACGGTGCCGCGAGACCGCCGAGCTGCTCCTGCCCGGGGCGAGGGCCGAGGTCGTCGAGGACCTGGGGGAGTGCCGCTACGGCGCGTGGACCGGGCGACGGCTCGCCGACCTCACCTCCGAGCCCCTGTGGCGCACGGTCCAGGACGACCCGGCGTCGGCCCGCTTCCCCGAGAGCGACACCTATGCCTCGGAGTCGCTCGCCGAGATGGCCGAGCGGATGGTGAGGGCGATCCGGCGGATCGACGAGGAGGTCACGCAGGAGCGCGGACCCGACGCGGTGTGGGTCGCGGTGAGCCACGGCGACCCCATCAAGGCCGTCATCGCCGACGCCGTGGGCGCCGGTCTCGACGGCCTCCAGCGGGTGCACGTCGACCCCGCGTCGGTGTCGGTGATCCGCCGCACGGGTGACCGGTCGATGGTGCTCGCGACGAACTCCTCCGGCGAGGCGATCCGGGCCGCCGCCTCCCGCCCGGCCGCCGTCCCCCCGGGCGACGCGACCGTCGGGGGAGGCACCGGCTAGAGTCCTTGTTGCAAATACTTGGCAACAAGGAAGGCGCGACATGCACGTCCCCGACGGGTTCCTCGACGCCCCCACCTCGCTCGCGACGGCCGCCGTGGCCGCGGGTGCCGTGGGTCTGGCGCTCGACCGGGCCCGGCGCGAGCTCGACGACCGCACCGCGCCGCTGGCCGGTCTCGTCGCCGTCTTCGTCTTCGCCGCCCAGATGCTCAACTTCCCCGTGGGCGCCGGCACGTCCGGCCACCTCCTCGGTGGCGCTCTGGCCGCGGTCCTCGTCGGTCCCTGGACGGCGACGCTGTGCCTCACCGTCGTCCTCGCCGTCCAGAGCCTGCTCTTCGCCGACGGCGGCATCACCGCACTCGGCACCAACGTCGTCCTCATGGCGGTCGTCGGGGTCTGGACCGGCTGGCTCGTCTTCGTCGGACTGCGCCGGCTCGTGCGCCCGACCGGTGGAAGCGTCGTCCCCGCCCTCGCGGGCGTTGCCGCGGTCGTGTCCGTCCCGGCCGCCGCCCTCACCTTCACCGCCCTGTATGCCGTGGGCGGACACGCGCCGATCCCGCTCGCCGAGCTCACCGCGGCGATGCTCGGCTGGCACACCCTCATCGGCCTCGGCGAGGGCGCGATCACGTTCCTCGCCGTCGGCAGCATCATCGCCACCCGACCCGACCTCGTGCACGGCGCCCGCGACCTCGGTGCGCGCCGGGAGCTCGAGATCCGGACAGGAGCCTCCGCATGAGCACGCCCGCACCCCGCAGCCGCATGTCGACGTCGCGGCTCATCGTCGTGGGACTCGTCGTGTGCGCGCTCCTCGCCGGCGTGGTCTCGGCGTGGGCGTCAGCGAGCCCGGACGGCCTCGAGCACGTCGCCGAGACCCTGGGCTTTCTCGACTCGGCCACCGACCACGGCAGCGCCGGCTCACCCTTCGCCGACTACGGCACGGCCGGTGTGGAGAGCCCACGGCTGTCCGGCGGGCTCGCCGGGCTCGTCGGTGTCGTCGTCGTGGCGGTCGTCGCCTTCGGGCTCATGCACCTGCTGCGTCGCCGCGGCTCCGACGACTGACGTGGGCTCCGGTCACGGGCCACACCTCCACGTCGAGGGCGACTCGCCGGTGCACCGCCTGCCGGCGCACACCAAGCTCGTGGGCATCGTCGCCTTCGTCCTCCTCGTCGTCGCCCTGCCGCGGGAGGCCCACCTGCTGCGGCTCGCGATGCTCGTCGTCGCGCTCGGCGTCGTGGCAGCCACCCGCGTCCCGGCCCGGCATGTCGTCGGCCGGCTCGTCGTCGAGGTGCCCTTCGTCGTCTTCGCCCTGCTGCTCCCGTTCATCGCGACCGGCCCACGCCGGACGCTCGGCCCCCTCACGGTGTCGCGGGACGGGCTCGACGCCGGCCTCGCCCTCCTCGTCACGGCGACGACGAGCGTGCTCATGGCGATCGCCTTCGCGACGACGACGTCGAGCCGGGACCTCGTGCGTGCCCTCCAGCACCTGCGCGTGCCGGACCGCCTCGTCCAGATCCTCGCCTTCATGGTCAGATACCTCGGTGTCGTCGGATCGCAGGCCCAGCGGATGAAGGTCGCCCGGGACTCGCGCGCCTTCCGCCCGCGCTCGCTCGGCTCGTGGCCGGTCCTCGCCTCGAGCGCCGGCTCGCTCTTCATCCGCAGCTACGAGCGCGGCGAGCGCGTCCACCTGGCGATGCTGTCGCGCGGCTACTCCGGGCGTATGCCGGTCACCGACCCGCTGCGCGCCGACACCCGCGACTGGTCGCGTGCGCTCCTGCCCGCCGCGCTCGCCACCGTCGCCGTCATCATCGGGTATGCCGGATGAGCACCCCCGTCCTCGACGTCCGGGGCCTCGCGTTCGCCTACCCGGACGGCCACCAGGCGCTCTTCGGCGTCGACCTGCACGTGCACCGCGGCGAGCGTGTCGCCCTCCTGGGCCCGAACGGCGCCGGCAAGACGACCCTCGTCCTCCACCTCAACGGCATCCTCGAGGCGGGCGCCGGCTCCGTGTCGGTGTCCGGCCTGCCCGTGACGCGCGAGAACCTGCTCGAGATCCGCCGCCGGGTCGGCATCGTCTTCCAGGACCCGGACGACCAGCTCTTCATGCCGACCGTGCGTGACGACGTCGCATTCGGCCCTGCCAACCTCGGCCTGCGTGGCGACGAGCTCGACGCCCGGGTCGACCGTGCGCTCGTCGCGGTGGGGATGCAGGACCTCGCGGGGCGGGCCCCGCACCACCTGTCCTTCGGCCAGCGGCGCCGGGTGGCCATCGCCACGGTCCTCGCAATGGAGCCCGAGATCCTCGTCCTCGACGAGCCGTCGTCGAACCTCGACCCCGCCTCACGCCGTGAGCTCGTCGAGCTCGTCGAGTCGCTCGAGGTCACCGTGCTCATGGTCACCCACGACCTGCCCCTCGCCCTGCAGCTCTGCGAGCGTGCCGTCGTGCTCTCCGACGGGGTCGTCGCCGCCGACGGTGGCACCAAGGACCTGCTGGGCGACGCCGACCTGTTGCGGACCCACCGCCTCGAGATGCCCTGGGGCTTCTCGGGTTAGTCTGCGCGCATGGCGTTCAGTGACTTCGACCCGCCGGAGCGGTTCGTCGCCGGCACCGTCGGTCCACCCGGAGGCCGCACCTTCTTCCTCCAGGCGCGCGGCCAGGGCCGGCTCGTGTCGGTGTCGATCGAGAAGGTCCAGGTGGGCATCCTCGCGGACCGCATCGTCGACCTCCTCGACTCCGTGGGCAGCCCTGAGGGCTCGGACGCCGTGGCCGAGCACCACGTCGACACCGACGCCCTCGAGACGCCGATCGAGGACGAGTTCCGGGTCGACACCGTGAGCCTCGCCTGGGACGAGGGCCGCTCGGCCGTCGTCATCGAGTGTCACGACCGCGACCCGGAGGAGGAGTCTCCCTCGGACAGCGTGCGGGTCGTCCTCGACGCCACCACGGCGCGCGCCTTCGCCCGCCGCTGCCAGGCGATCGTCGCCGCAGGTCGACCTCCCTGCCCCTTCTGCGGGCAGCCCCTCGACGCCGAGGGGCACATCTGCCCCCGGGCCAACGGCTACAAGCGCTAGGGCCGTGGCCGCCGACGTCGAGCACCTGCTCGCCGAGGGCGAGGTCGAGCTCCTGGGCCGGATCGTCGACTCGTCCAACGGCGCCGTCCTCGTGCGCGTCAGCCTCGACGGGGAGTCCCGGCTCGCCATCCACAAGCCGGTCGCCCTCGAGCGGCCGCTCTGGGACTACCCCGACGGCACCCTCGCGGGACGGGAGCGGGCGGCATACGTCGTCAGCGAGGCCGGGCGCTTCGGCGTCGTCCCCACGACCGTCCTGCACGACGGGCCGTGGGGGACCGCGTCGACGCAGGAGTGGATGGGCCGACCAGACGTCGCCCCCGACCTCGTCGTCGACGTCCTCCCTCCCGACGCCGTGCCCGAGGGCTGGCGCGAGGTGCTGAGGGGGGAGACGCCCGACGGTGAGGAGGTCGTCGTCGCCCACGCGGACGACGCCCGCCTGCGCACGGCAGCGGTCTTCGACGCGCTCATCAACAACTCCGACCGCAAGGGCGGGCACCTGCTCGTCGTCGGGGGCGGGCTGTGGGGCGTCGACCACGGCGTGAGCCTCGGGGTCGAGCCGAAGCTGCGCACGGTCCTGTGGGGCTGGGCGGGAGAGCCGTGCGACCCCGCGGACCTCGAGCGAGTGGAGCGCGTGCGGGAGGCCCTCGCCGAGGGCACCCTGCGTGCCGAGCTCACCGAGCACCTCACCGCCGACGAGGTCGACGCGCTGCGCCGACGGGCCGAGCGGCTGCTGGCCACCGGGCTCCACCCGCTCCCCACCCCCGGCTGGCCGGCCATCCCGTGGCCGGCGATGTGAGCGGCCGCCGTAGGCTTCCCCCGTGATCTCGTGGCCCACCCCGTTCCTGCCCGCCATTCCCGGACACGGAGAGCCGCTCCGGCTCCACGACACGAGCTCGGGGGAGCTGCGCGAGGTCGCTCCCGGGCCGGTGGCCCGCCTCTACGTCTGCGGCATCACCCCCTACGACGCCACCCACCTGGGCCACGCCGCGACCTATGTCGCCTTCGACCTCGTCGGCCGGGTCCTGCGAGACAACGGGCACGACGTGCACTACACGCAGAACGTCACCGACGTCGACGACCCGCTGCTCGAGCGGGCCGAGCGTGACGGCATCGACTGGCGCGACCTCGCGGCCGCCGAGGGCGACCTCTTCCGCGAGGACATGACCGCGCTCCAGGTCATCCCGCCGCAGGACTACGTCGGCGTCGTCGAGGCGATGCCGACCATCGCGGCCCTCGTGCGGCGCACGGTCGAGAGCGGGACGGCATACGAGGTGGCGTCCGACGAGGCGACCGGACCGGACCTCTACGTCGACCTCGCGCAGGTGCGCGACTTCGGCTCGGTCTCCGGCTGGACGCGGGAGCAGATGCTCGAGGTCTTCGCCGAGCGCGGCGGCGACCCCGACCGCCCGGGCAAGCGCAACGCCCTCGACCCGCTGCTCTGGCGTGCGGCCCGCGAAGGCGAGCCGTCGTGGGAGTTCGAGGGGCTGCCCGCGGGGCGCCCGGGGTGGCACGTCGAGTGCACGGCCATTGCGCTCGACCGCCTCGGTGTGCCGATGGACGTCAACGGCGGCGGGTCGGACCTCATCTTCCCGCACCACGAGATGACGGTGGCGCAGGCGAGCGCGGTCGGTGTCCACGACTACGCCGCCATCCACGCCCACGCCGGCATGGTCGGGCTCGACGGGCACAAGATGAGCAAGTCCCGCGGCAACCTCGTGCTCGTCTCCCGGCTGCGGGAGGACGGCGTGGACCCGATGGCGATCCGGCTCGTCCTCCTCTCCCAGCACTACCGCAGCGACTGGGACTACACCGACGAGCTGCTGCGCGCCGCGCAGGCCCGGCTCGCACGCTGGCGTGAGGCCCTCTCGGTCAACACCGCCGGGTCGTCTGACCACGCCGTGGCGGCAGTGCGGGCGGCGCTGGCCGACGACCTCGACGCGCCGGCCGCCCTCGCCGCGGTCGACGCGTGGGTCGAGCACACCCTGACCCTCGGGGGTGACGACGCCGGGGCGCCGGGCGTGCTCGCGCGCGCCCTCGACGCCCTCCTCGGCGTCCGCGTCTGAGGCCGTGCCGGCACCTCGGCCGGCAGCTCGGCCGGCGGCTCAGTCCTCGGTGCCGCGCTTGCGGAGGTAGCGCTCGAACTCCTTGGCGATGGCGTCGCCGCTCGCCTCGGGGAGCTCGGCAGTGTCCTGAGCGTCCTCGAGGGACTCGACGTACTCGGCCACCTCGGCGTCCTCGGACGCGAGTGCGTCGAGCCCGTTCTCCCAGGCGCGGGCGTCCTCGTCGAGGCTGCCGTGCTGGATCGGCGCGTCGAGGATGTCCTCGAGGCACGACACGATGGCGCGGGTCGCCTTGGGGGAGGGCGTGTGGTGGGCGTAGTGCGGCACGGCGGCCCAGATCGAGATCGAGCTGACCCCGACCTGCACCGCGGCGTCGGCGAGGACGCCGACGATGCCGGTGGGGCCCTCATACGTGCTCGACCCGATGTCGTGGCGGTGGCGCGTGTCCTCGTTGTCGGACGTGGCCGTCACCTGGATCGGCCGGGTGTGCGCGACGTCGGCGAGCAGGGCGCCCAGCGTGATGACGGTCGTGACGTCGGCGGCCTGCGCGAGCTCCATGAGCTCGATCGCGAAGGCGCGCCAGCGGAAGGACGGCTCGACGCCCTGGACGAGGACGACGTCGCGGCCGATGGGCGTGTCGGTCGCGACGAGGATGCGCGTCGTCCGCCAGCTGATCCGCCGGCGGCCGTTCTCGACGACGACCCGCGGCCGGTTGACCTGGAAGTCGTAGTAGTCCTCGGGGTCGAGCGCGGCGACCGGCTCGGCACCCCACAGCTCGGCGAGGTGCTCGATGACACCGGTGGCCGCCTCGCCGGCGTCGTTCCAGCCCTCGAAGGCCGCGATCATCACGGCGTTCTCCAGGTCGGGCAGGTCGTCGAGCTCGATCAACGCATCCTCCTCGTGGGTACGCCTCCACCCTATTCGTAGACTCCACGCATGACGTTGCCTGCCGCAGTTCTCTGGGACATGGACGGGACCCTCGTCGACACCGAGCCCTACTGGATCGCGGCGGAGCACGCCATCGTCGAGGAGCACGGGGGCGTCTGGTCCGACGAGTTCGCCCACCAGCTCGTCGGCAACGACCTCATGGTGAGCGCCGAGTTCATCCGCGACAACTCCCCGATCACGTGGGAGCCGGAGCGGATCATCGAGGAGCTCCTCGTCCGCGTCACCGCTCAGGTGCGCGAGCACGTGCCGTGGCGGCCCGGTGCCCGGGAGCTCCTCGCCGCGCTGCTCGAGGTGGGCGTGCCCAACGCGCTCGTGACGATGTCGTGGCGCTCGCTCGCCGGCGCTGTCGTCGAGGCACTCCCGGACGACACCTTCGCCGCCATCGTCACGGGGGACGAGGTCGAGCACGGCAAGCCGCACCCGGAGCCCTACCACGCGGCGGCGCGCATGCTCGGGGTCGACGCTCGCGACTGCATCGCGATCGAGGACTCGCCGACCGGCGTCCGCTCGGCCGTCGCCGCGGGAGTGCCGACGATCGCGGTGCCGCACGTCGTGCCCGTGCCGCTCACGCGCGGGGCCGTGCAGCTGCCCAGCCTGCGTGGGCTGACCCCGGCGGACCTCGTCTCAGTCGTCGCCGACGAGTGCCTCGCCCGTGACGCGCGGGTCGAGGACGAGACGACCGGCGTCGGAGGGTAGCGGCGGGGGAGTGCCGCCCCACTCGGGGCACAGCTCCTTGAAGTCGCACCAGTCGCACAGCCGTGACGTGCGCGGCCGCCAGTCGCCGGTCTCGCTGGCCCGGACGATCGCCTGCCACACCGCCTGGACGTTGCGCTCTAGACCGAGCAGGTCGTGCTCGTCGGGCTCGTAGCGGACGATCTCGCCGTTGCCGAGGTAGACGAGCTGGAGCTGCTTAGGGATGACGCCGCGCTGGCGCCAGAGCACGAGCGCGTAGAACTTCATCTGGAAGAGCGCCTTGCCCTCGAACGCCTCGCGCGGCGAGCGGCCGGTCTTGTAGTCGACGACCCGCATGGCGCCGTCGGGCGCGATGTCGAGGCGGTCGACGTAGCCGCGCAGGGTGAGGCCCTCGACCTCGGTCTCGACGTAGAGCTCGCGCTCGGCGGGCTCGAGCCACTGCGGGTTCTCGAGGGTGAACCACCGCTCGACGAGCGCACCGGCGGCCGCGAACCACCCGTCCTCGTCGAGCGTCTCGTCGTCCTCGATCATCGTCGCGAGCTCAGGCCGCTCCTCGACGAGGCTGGCCCACCGCGGCTGGAGCAGGGCGAGCGCGGCCTCGGGTGTGCGCTCGGCGGCCGGCAGCTCGAAGAGGTGCTCGAGCACCTCGTGGACCAGGGTCCCGCGGGCCGCGGCGGGCGAGGGGGGCCCGTCGAGCTTGTCGATCGTCCGGAACCGGAAGAGCAGCGGGCACTGCTTGAAGTCCGCTGCGCGGCTCGGGGACAGGGCGGGAACCATGGACCACACCGTATGCCGTCCCGCCGACACCCCGACGCACCTCACCGGCCGTGCGCCCTTGCGTCCGGCAGGATGCCGGCCTGGCGACCACAGTTGCGGACGCAAGCGGCGGCGGACGGACGGCATACCCGTTGCGTCCGGCACGATGACGGCCTGGCCACCACATTTGCGGACGCAAGCGGCGGCCGGTGTCAGGCGGCGAGGACCGCCTCGTCGGAGCCGGACCTCGTGCCGGGGACCTGCTGGGCGGCGGCGCGCCGCATCGCCCCACGCAGGCGCCACGCCGCATACACGGCGAGGAGGCTGATCGCGAGGTGCAGCCCGAGGAAGCCGTTCGCGAAACCCGCACCGAGCAGGGCACCTGCGACGAGCGGGCCGACGGCCGAGAAGGTCGTCTGGAGGGCTCCGAAGATGCCGAGCGTCTGGCCGACCATGCCGGCCGGGGCCAGCGACGCGGTGAGCGGGTTGAGGACGGGGCTGTACATCGTCTCGCCGACGGCGAAGATTCCGAAGGTCGTGACGAACATCGCCGAGGCGACACCGGGCGCGAACTGGGCCGACGACAGGACGAGCCAGGACAGCACCCAGATCGCGCCGACGGCCATGAGCAGCGTGGGCGCGCTGCGGTGGGCGGTGAGCCGGACGACGAGGACCTGCAGCGCGACGATGACGACCGCGTTGACGGCCGCGGCGGTGCCGATGGCGGCCGTGTCGATGTCGAGCACGGTGAGGCCGTAGGCCGGGAGACCGGACTCGAACTGCGCGTAGAACCCGAGCGCGAGGGTCACGGTGACGACGGCGGTCCACCGCAGCGCCGGGTTCGCGAAGATGAGGCGCAGCGACTCCCGCGGGCTCGACGGCGCGGACACGTCGGTGACGAGGTCGGCGCCCGGGTGGATGCCCGCCCCGCGTCCGGCGAGGCCGATGAGGAGCGAGGAGATGACGAACCCGGCGGAGGCCGTGAGGAACCCGACGTCGAGACCCTGCGGCTGGCGCAGGTCGACGAGGTGCCCGGCGATGTAGGCGCCGGCCGCCATGCCGAGGGCCTCACCGGTGAACTTGTAGGCGAAGACCTTGCGTCGGTCCGCGCTGTCGACCCAGCGGAGCACGAGGACCTGCTTGGCCGGGACGGCGGCGGTGAGGCCGAGCCCGAAGACGAACATCCCCGCGAGGAAGGCCGAGGGGGAGTCGGCGAGGACGAGGGCGCCCACGCCCAGCGCGCCGAGGAGCTGCGCCAGCACGGCGACCGCCACCGGGTCGAACCGGTCGCTCAGCCGTCCCGCGACCGGGGCCGCCACGAGCGCCCCGACCGAGAACAGCGACGACGCGGCGGCCGCGGCCAACGCCCCCCACCCTCGGGTGTCGGCGGCATAGGCGTACTGGAAGGGCAGGACGGCACCCCACCCGAGCATGCCGATGGACGAGGCGAGGACGAGCAGCTTGGCGCGCACGACGAAGTTCCACCTTTCCGGTGTGTGGCAGGAGACAGACCCCGACCGCACCGGACCGGGACCTTCCATCGGCTTCGATGCCGAAGAGTTCGAACCCGAACGTTCGATTTCGAAAGGTTAGCATTCGAAGAACGCGTGCGACAATCGGGATATGCCCCGACGACCGAGGTCCGCAGCGCAGCAGCACCGCGACGCCGTCGCGGCCTATGTCGCCGCCGGTGGAGAGGAGTCCGTGCAGCGCGTCATCACGGCTCTCTACGGCGTGACGAAGAAGCTCGACCAGTGGTACGCCCGGCAGCTCGCCGACCTCGACCTCACCCAGGGGGAGTGGGCCGTCGTCGCCTCGCTCGCGCGAGCCGGTGAGGACTGCCTCACCCCGAGCCAGCTCGCGGAGCTGACGAGCGTTGCGCCGTCGTCGATGACCCACCGTCTCGACAAGATGGTCCAGCGGGGCCTCGTCGCCCGCCGGCCGGACGCCGAGAACCGCACCCGAACCCTCGTCTCGCTCACCGCCGACGGCTGGGAGCTCTTCACCTCGTCCATCCGCGAGTCCGACGTCGTCGAGAGCGACGTGCTGCGCGGGCTCGACGCCGAGGAGCGCGGTGAGCTGGCCCGCCTCCTCGAGGAGGTCATCGCCGAGCTCGACGACGTCGAGGCCTGAGCGGCGCGCCGAGGTCCGCGAGCCGCCCCGGCGAGGTGCCGGGACGGCATACGGGCTGGGGTCAGTCCTCGGGCTGGTAGCCGAGGTTCGGCGCGAGCCAGCGCTCCGCCTCGGCGAGGCTCCAGCCCTTGCGCTCGGCGTAGTCCTCGACCTGGTCGCGGCCGAGGCGGCCGACGACGAAGTACTGGCTCTGCGGGTGCGCGAAGTACCAGCCGCTCACCGACGCGCCCGGCGTCATCGCCATCGACTCCGTGAGGTCCATGCCGACCCGCTCGCGCGCCTGGAGCAGCGAGAAGATCGTCTCCTTCTCCGTGTGGTCCGGGCAGGCGGGGTAGCCGGGGGCGGGACGGATGCCGGTGTACTTCTCGGCGATGAGGTCCTCGTTGGTGAGGTGCTCGGACGCCGCGTGGCCCCAGAGCTCGCGACGGACGCGCTCGTGCATCCGCTCGGCGAACGCCTCGGCGAGCCGGTCGGCCAGCGCCTCGAGGAGGATCGCGCTGTAGTCGTCGAGCTCCTCCTTGAACGCCATGATGCGGTCGTGGGAGCCGAGACCGGCCGTGACGGCGAAGGCTCCGACGTGGTCGCGGATCCCGGTCTCCTTGGGCGCGACGAAGTCGGACAGGCACCGGTTGGGGACGCCCTCGCGGTGCTGGCCCTGCTGGCGCAGCCCGTGGATCGTCGTGAGCACGGTCTCGCGCGACTCGTCGGCGTAGACCTCGATGTCGTCGCCGACGGCGTTGGCCGGGAAGAGGCCGACGACGCCGCTGGCGGTGAGCCACTTGCCCTCGATGATCCGGTCGAGCATCGCGTTGGCGTCGTCGAAGAGGCGGCGGGCGGCCTCACCGGTGGCGGGGTTCGACAGGATGTCGGGGTAGCGCCCCTTCATCTCCCAGGTCTGGAAGAACGGCGTCCAGTCGATGTAGCGCCGCAGCTCCTCGATCGGGTAGTCGGCGAAGACCCGGGTGAACTGCGCGGCCGCCCGGTGCCAGTGCGTGTCGGTGCGGCCCGACCACACGTCCTTGCTCTGCTGGGCGAGCAGGTGCGGACGGAACGGCCGGTATGCCGTCCAGTCCACCGGGGTGCGCGCCTTGCGGGCGGCGTCGATGGAGACGAGGGGACGCTCCGTGCCCTTGGCCGCGTGCCGCGCCCGCATCGAGTCGTAGTCGGCCTTGACGGTGGCCAGGTAGGGCTCGCGCTGGGCGTCGGAGAGCAGCTGGCTCACGACGGTCACCGAGCGTGAGGCGTCCTTGACCCACACGACGGGCCCGGCGTACTGGCCGTCCACCTTGACCGCGGTGTGCGCACGCGACGTCGTGGCGCCGCCGATGAGCAGCGGGATGTCGAACCCTTGGCGCTCCATCTCACCGGCCACGCGCACCATCTCGTCGAGCGAGGGGGTGATGAGCCCGGAGAGGCCGATGACGTCGGCGCCCTTCTCCTTGGCCGTGTCGAGGATCTTCTGGGCCGGGACCATGACGCCGAGGTCGATGACGTCGTAGTTGTTGCACTGGAGGACGACCCCGACGATGTTCTTGCCGATGTCGTGGACGTCGCCCTTCACGGTGGCCATGACGATAAGGCCCTTGCTGTTCTGCGTGGCGACGCCGGACTTCTGCTTCTCCGCCTCGATGTAGGGGATGAGGTGGGCGACGGCCTTCTTCATGACGCGGGCCGACTTCACGACCTGGGGCAGGAACATCTTGCCGGCGCCGAAGAGGTCGCCGACGACACCCATCCCGTCCATGAGCGGACCCTCGATGACCTCGATGGGCTTGCCGCCTGCGGCCTCGATCTCCTGCCTCAGTTCCTCGGTGTCATCGACGACGAAGTCGTCGATGCCCTTGACGAGGGAGTGCGTGATCCGGTCGCGCACCGGCTGGCCCCGCCACTCCGACTGGGCCACCTCAGGAGCGGCCTCGCCGGCGGTGTTGAACCGGTCGGCGATCTCGAGGAGCCGCTCGGTGGAGTCGGGTCGGCGGTTGAGGACGACGTCCTCGATCCGCTCGCGCAGCTCGGGGTCGACCTCGTCGAGGACGACGAGCGCCCCGGCGTTGACGATCCCCATGTCCATGCCGGCGGCGATGGCGTGGTAGAGGAAGACGGCGTGGATCGCCTCGCGGACGGGGTTGTTGCCGCGGAAGGAGAACGACACGTTGGACACGCCACCGGAGACGAGCGCGCCCGGCAGGTTCTGCTTGATCCACCGGGTCGCCTCGATGAAGTCGGTGCCGTATGCCGCGTGCTCCTCGATGCCCGTCGCCACCGCGAAGATGTTGGGGTCGAAGATGATGTCGTGCGGGTCCATGCCGACCTCCTGGGTCAGCAGGTCGTAGGCGCGCTGGCAGATCTCCTTGCGGCGCTCGAGCGAGTCGGCCTGGCCCTCCTCGTCGAAGGCCATGACGACGACGGCCGCGCCGTACTTGCGGCAGAGGCGGGCCTGCTCGAGGAAGGGCTCGACGCCCTCCTTCATCGAGATCGAGTTGACGATCGCCTTGCCCTGCGAGCACTTGAGGCCGGTCTCGATGACCTCCCACTTGCTCGAGTCGATCATGAGCGGCACGCGGCAGATGTCGGGCTCGCTCGCGACGAGCTTGACGAAGCGGTCCATCGCGGCGACGCCGTCGATCATCCCCTCGTCCATGTTGATGTCGATGACCTGGGCGCCGGCCTCGACCTGCTGGCGGGCGACGGACAGGGCGGTGGGGTAGTCCTCCTCCTTGATGAGGCGGCGGAACCGTGCCGAGCCGGTGATGTTGGTGCGCTCGCCGACGTTGACGAAGAGCGAGTCCTCCTCGACGGTGAGCGGCTCGAGGCCGCTCAGCCGCAGCGCACCGGGCACCTCGGCGGGGGTGCGGGGCGTGCCCTTGGAGGCCGCGTCGGCGATGGCGCCGATGTGCTCCGGCGTCGTGCCGCAGCAGCCACCGAGGATGTTGACGAGGCCGCTCGACGCGAACTCGCCGACGACGGAGGACATCTGGTCCGGGGTCTCGTCGTACTCGCCGAACGCGTTGGGGAGGCCGGCGTTGGGGTAGGCCGACACGAAGCAGTCGGCGATCCGCGACAGCTCGGCGATGTAGGGGCGCAGCTCGTCGGCGCCGAGGGCGCAGTTGAGCCCGACGACGAGCGGTCGGGCGTGGCGCACCGAGTTCCAGAACGCCTCCGTGACCTGGCCCGAGAGGGTGCGGCCCGACGCGTCGGTGATCGTGCCGGAGATGAGGACCGGCCAACGACGGCCGAGCTCGTCGAAGAGGGTCTCGAGCGCGAAGATCGCGGCCTTGGCGTTGAGGGTGTCGAAGATCGTCTCGACGAGCAGGGCGTCGGCGCCGCCGTCGACGAGCCCGCGCGCCTGCTCGAGATAGGCCTCGACGAGCTCGTCGAAGGTGATGTTGCGGGCGCCCGGGTCGTTGACGTCGGGGGAGATCGACGCGGTGCGTGTCGTCGGGCCGAGCGCGCCCATGACCCAGCGCGGGCGACCGGTCTCCTCGGCAACGGCGTCGCACGCCTTGCGGGCGAGCCGCGCCGCCTCGCGGTTCATCTCGTAGGCGAGGTCGGCCATGTCGTAGTCGCCGAGGGAGATGCGCTGCGCGTTGAAGGTGTTGGTCTCGACGAGGTCGGCGCCCGCCTCGAGGTAGGCGCGGTGGATGCCCTCGATGATGGACGGCTGGGTGAGGCTGAGCAGGTCGTTGTTGCCGCGCAGGTCGCTCGGCCAGTCCGCGAACCGCTCGCCGCGGTAGTCCTCCTCGGAGAGGCCTTCGCGCTGGATCATCGTGCCCATCGCACCGTCGAGGACGAGGACGCGCTCCGACATCGCCGCCGAGAGGTCCGCCGTCGCGTCGGGACGGTGGTCGGTCGCAGCGTCGGTCGCGGTGTCGGTCTGGGTCGTCGCGGTGGAGGTGCTCACCGGTCGAGTATGCCGTGCCCCTTGTAGGGTCGCGCCCATGGCCGCACCTGCTGAGACCCGGTCCTCGGGCCTCGTCATCGCCCGCGTGGGCGGTGTGCCGGTCGAGATCGGCGCCAGCTGGCTCCTCCTCGCGGCGTTCATCACCTTCATCGTCGGCTCGGGGGCACCCGAGCTGGGCGGCGTCGCCTACGTCGTCGGCATCGCGTATGCCGTCTCGCTCCTCGTCTCCGTGCTCGTCCACGAAGGCGCGCACGCGGCGACCGCCGTGGCTGTGGGGCTCCCGGTCCACCGGGTGGTGGCCGACCTCTGGGGTGGGCACACGGCATACGACCCTCGTCTCTCGACGCCCGGGAAGGCCGCGCTCATCGCGGTCGTCGGACCGCTCGCCAACCTCGTGCTCGGTGGGGTCGCGTGGTTCGCGTCGCTCGCGGTGACGTCGGAGGTGCCCGAGCGCGTGCTCTTCGGGGTGGCGTTCGTCAACGTTCTGCTCGCGGTCTTCAACCTGCTCCCGGGGCTCCCGCTCGACGGTGGCCAGCTCGTCGACGCCCTCGTGTGGCGGCTCACCGGTCGACGCGAGAAGGGCCTCATCGCGGCGGGGTGGACCGGGCGCGCCGTCACCGTGGGTGTGGTCCTCTGGTTCGTCGTGCGGCCGCTGCTCGCGGGGCAGCAGCCGTCGTTGACGTCGATCGTGTGGATGGCGCTCATCGGCTTCTTCATGTGGCAGGGGGCCACGGCCGCGATCCGCACCGGTCAGGCGCGGCAGATGCTCGCGCGCGGCACGGTCGCGCAGGTCGTCATGGCGCTGCCCGTGCTGCGCGCCGAGGACCCCCTGGCCGCGGCAGCCGCCACGGCCGGACAGGCCGTCGTCGTCGACGCCACCGGCCGACCGACGGCACTCGTGTGGGCGCAGGACGCGGCGTCGGTGCCGCGCGAGCGGTGGTCGACGACGCCGGTGTCCGCGCTCGCCCGGGTCCAGCCCGAGGGCTGGGTCGCACACACCCGCAGCGGCGACGACCTCACCGCCGTCGTCACCGCGATCCAGGAGGCGCAGAGCACCGTCGTCGTCGCGGTCGAGGACGGACGGGTCCTCGGCGTCGTCACCGTCGAGGCGGTCAACCGGGTCATCGAGGGCAACTAGACTCCCGCCTCATGAGTGCGACCGGTGCCGACCTTCGACGTGGACCCTTTGCCGAAGGCGAGCGGGTGCAGCTCACGGATGCCAAGGGCCGCCTCCACACCATCACCCTCGCGCCGGGCAAGCAGTTCCACACCCACCGTGGCTACCTCCAGCACGACGACCTCATCGGCGCCCCCGACGGCTCGACCGTGACGAACACCGCCGGTTTCGAGTACCTCGCGCTGCGGCCGCTGCTCGCCGACTACGTCATGTCGATGCCGCGCGGCGCCGCCGTCGTCTACCCCAAGGACGCCGGCCAGATCGTGACGATGGCCGACATCTTCCCCGGGGCCGTCGTCGTCGAGGCCGGCGTGGGCTCGGGCGCCCTGTCGATGTCGCTGCTGCGCGCGGTGGGGGAGTCCGGGCGGCTGCACTCCTTCGAGCGGCGCGAGGACTTCGCCGACATCGCCAGGGCCAACGCCCGCGCCTACTTCGGCGAGGACCACCCTGCGTGGACCGTGACCGTGGGGGACCTCGTCGAGGCGCTGCCCGAGCATGTCGAGCCCGGCACCGTCGACCGCGTCGTCCTCGACATGCTCGCGCCATGGGACTGCCTCGACGTCGTCGGCCGCGCTCTCGCCCCCGGCGGTGTCCTCATCTGCTACGTCGCGACCGCCACCCAGCTGTCCAAGGTCGCCGAGGCCATGCGCGACGCGGGGGAGTGGACGGAGCCGTCGGCGTGGGAGTCGCTCGTGCGAGGCTGGCACCTCGAGGGCCTCGCCGTCCGCCCCCAGCACCGCATGCACGGCCACACCGGGTTCCTCATCACGACCCGCCGGCTGGCGCCCGGCGTCACCCCGCCGCTGCGCAAGCGCCGGCCCGGCAAGGGCTACGAGGGGTCCGAGGACGCCGACGGCACGACCACCGAGACGACCCCCGGCGCGACCGCCGAGGAGTGGACCCCCGAGGCCATCGGAGAACGTGTCCCGTCCGACAAGCGAGTCAGGAAGGTTCGGCGCAGCGTCACGGGTTAGCGTGGAGGTGCACGCCGAGCCGAGGAGGCCACGATGACCGAGTTCCCCCCTCCGTCCGACCGCGACGCCACACGCCGCCTCGAGGGACAGGTCGCCGACCTGCGCTCCCAGGTCAACACCGTCTCGGCCCAGAACGAACGCCTCGTCCGCACGCTGCGCGACGCCCGCGAGCAGATCGTCACCCTCAAGTCCGAGGTCGACCGGCTCGGCCAGCCCCCGTCCGGCTACGGCGTCGTCGTCGAGACGTTTGACGACAAGACCGTCGACGTCCTCACCGGCGGCCGCAAGATGCATGTCGCGGTGAGTCCCACGATCGAGCCCGGCCAGATCGAGGTCGGCCGCGAGGTCATGCTCAACGAGGCGATGAACGTCGTCGCCGTGCACGGCTACGAGCGCGCCGGTGAGGTCGTCCTCCTCAAGGAGATCCTCGACGACGACCGCGTCCTCGTCCTCTCGCGTGCCGACGAGGAGCGCGTATGCCGGGTGGCCGCCTCCCTGGGCGACGTCAAGCTCCGCGTCGGCGACGCCCTGCTCCTCGAGCCGCGCAGCGCGTTCGTCTACGAGCAGATCCCCAAGGCCGAGGTCGCCGACCTCGTCCTCGAGGAGGTTCCCGACATCGCCTACGACGACATCGGCGGCCTGGGCAGCCAGATCGAGCTCATCCGCGACGCCGTCGAGCTGCCCTACCTGCACCCCGACCTCTTCACCGAGCACCACCTCAAGCCGCCGAAGGGCGTGCTCCTCTACGGCCCTCCCGGCTGCGGCAAGACGATGATCGCCAAGGCTGTCGCCGCGTCCCTGTCGCGCAAGATCGCCGAGAAGGAGGGGCGCGACCCCGGGGCGAGCTACTTCCTCAACATCAAGGGCCCGGAGCTCCTCAACAAGTACGTCGGTGAGACCGAGCGGCACATCCGCGTCATCTTCCAGCGGGCCCGCGAGAAGTCGTCCGAGGGCTTCCCGGTCGTCGTCTTCTTCGACGAGATGGACTCGTTGTTCCGGACCCGTGGCTCCGGCGTCTCGAGCGACGTCGAGACGACGATCGTGCCCCAGCTGCTCAGCGAGATCGACGGCGTCGAGGGGCTCGAGAACGTCATCGTCATCGGCGCCAGCAACCGCGAGGACATGATCGACCCCGCGATCCTGCGGCCGGGCCGGCTCGACGTGAAGATCAAGATCGAGCGGCCCGACGCGCAGAGTGCGACCGAGATCTTCAGCAAGTACCTCACCGCCGACCTGCCGCTGCACGCCGACGACCTCGCGGAGAACGGCGGCTCCCCGGAGGCGACCGTCGAGGCGATGACCCACGCGGTCGTCACGCGGATGTACACCGAGGACGAGGAGAACGAGTTCCTCGAGGTGACCTACGCCGGCGGCGACAAGGAGGTCCTCTACTTCAAGGACTTCAACAGCGGCGCGATGATCCAGAACATCGTCGACCGGGCCAAGAAGATGGCGATCAAGGACTTCCTCACGACCGGCCAGCGGGGCCTGCGCGTCGACCACCTCCTCCAGAGCGTCGTCGACGAGTTCAAGGAGAACGAGGACCTGCCCAACACGACGAACCCGGACGACTGGGCGCGGATCTCCGGCAAGAAGGGGGAGCGGATCGTCTACATCCGCACCCTCATCAAGACCAAGGAGGGCAACGAGCCCGGCCGCTCCATCTCCACCATCGCCAACACCGGCCAGTACCTCTGACCCTCCCTCCGCCCCACCCCACGCAACTGATTGCCCCACCGCGAGACCCGGCCCGCAACTGATTGCCCCACCGCGAGGCCCGGCCCGCAACTGATTGCCCCACCGCGAGGTCCGGCCGGCAACTGATTGCCCGACGGCGAGGCCTGAGGACCTCGCCGTCGGGCAATCAGTTGGGGCAGGGGCGGGAGGTCGTCGCCCACCGTGGGCTCGAAGCCCCGACGCACCTGCCCTCCTCCGTTCGAGTGGCGTCAGCGCCGGCCCTCACCAGATGCGCCGCTCGAGCATTCGCGCCACGCGGCCACGCCACTCGAGGAGCTCCGCCTCGACGAGGCACTCCTCGAGCGGGTGGTTGCAGCACGAGCACCGGAACACTGCCCGGACCTTGGCGCTTCGCGTCGAGTCGGCGTTCCGGGTGAACCTCGTGTGGATGGCCTCCCCGAGAATCGACTCGCGCGGTGTCCACCGGATCACCTGCAGGCCCAGGTCCGTGAACCCTGTCTCGCGCACGGCCTCCCGCTGGAGCTGCGCGCGGACCTCCCGGTCGGTGGCCCCGTTCAGGAGGTACTTGTCGATCCCGTCGGCCTCGCCGACGAGACCCTGAGCCTGCCAGAGGACGTCCGGGCGCCCGACGAACTCGCCGTCCGTGGTGAACACGTTGACCTGCGGCGCGCCCACGGGCAGACCCCACCGCCTCATCGACCACGCGGACGCCGACTCCAGCCAGTTCTCGCGTCGGCCGTCCGCCAACAGCAGGACGTCGTTGGTCGCTGCGACGCCGGGCCAGTGTCGCTGGTGGGAGCGCATGTCGAGCAGCTCGTCCCGACACACCAGACCTGCGCGAATCGCCCCGTCCGCGATCGCGAGGGCATCGCGTCCATGCACCTCCCGCCCACTGTCGATGACGACCCGCGAAGCGACGAATCCGGGCACGCCATGGCGGATGACGACATGCTCGGGTGGCGTGCGCCCTCGATGGAACCGACGCCAGGTGTCCTGTCGGCTGGTGCGCACGTCGTCCAGCACCGTCATGGCGACCTTCTCGGGTGCGTATGCCGGGTGCGGCAGTCCCAGCAGCGCCGCGCCACTCGCGTGGCTCACGATGGCGTCCGGGGTGAGGCGTGCAGCAGCGACTGCCTTGTGTCGGTGGCGGGCCCACTGGCTCTGGGCCAGCCAGGGTTCGCGGACGGCATACAGTCCCTTGGCGAGGGTGATGAGGAAGCCGGAGGCGGCTGCCCTGCGAAGGGTCCATTCGGACACGCCGGTGAGCAGGATCTCGGCCCGGCTGAACGGCTGGGGGAGGGAGGCGAAGGCCGAAGCGTGATGGTCCATCGGCCGAGGCGACCAGAGTGGTCCCGGTCCGGGACAGCACCAACGCCATCACCTGTGGATGGTTCCGTCCACCGTGACGGCCTGTGGATGAGCTGGACCGCCCCCGACGTGGCGCCACCAGTCGCCCGCCTCACCGCAACTGATTGCCCCACGCCGAGTTCATGCCCCTCGCGGTGGGGCAATCAGTTGCGGGAGGCGGGAGGCGGGAAAGCGGGAGGGAGGCGGGAGAGGGGGCGGGCTAGGAGATCCAGCGGGCGAGGAGGCGCCAGCCGAGCATCGTGGCGGCGAGGAAGAGTGTGGCGACGACCACGAAGGACGGGGCCGTGCCCGCCGTGGCGAGCCGGCGCAGCAGCATCCCGATGACGACCGTCGCCGCCACGACGACCGCGCCGAACTGCCACGACCGTGGCGACGAGTCGAGCGTGAGCGAGGCGAGCAGCCAGCCCGCCGCCGTCCCGCAGAGGAACGGCGCCGCCGTCTCGAGCACGCCGCCGAGCGTGATGCCGTGCGCGTGCGAGCGACGCCCGACGAGGGCGAAGACGAGGACGGCGAGCAGGTCGAGCAGCGGTGCGACCAGTCGCGCCACGTCAGCTCCCGACCTTGTCGAAGAGCGACCCCTGCGGCGGCGCGTGAGTCGGGTCGACGCCGTCGAAGAGGATGCTCACGGACTCGCCCTCGTGGATCCGCGTGATCGCCTCCGCGAAGAGACCGGAGACGGTGCGCACCTGAAGCTCGGGCCAGCCGCCGGGCGCGGGAACGGTGTCGGTCGTGACGACCTGGCTCACCATCGGGTGGTTGCGCAGCCGCTCGACAGCACGGCCCGCGAAGAGCCCGTGCGTGCAGGCGACCGCCGCCTCGGTGACGCCGAAGTCGGACAGCCGGTCGAGCAGCTCGATGATGGAGCCGCCCGTCGCGATCTCGTCGTCGAGCACGATGGCCCGCTTGCCGCGGACGTCGCCGACGATCGAGTCGATGACGACCTTGTCGTCGCTCTCGCGCTTCTTGCTGCCGGCGGCGACGGGCAGGCCGAGCAGCCGCGAGAACTGCGTCGCCTCCTTGGCGTTGCCGAGGTCGGGGGAGACGACGACCGAGTCGGTGAGGTCGGTCCCGCGGAAGTGGTCGGCGAGCACTCCGAGCGCCGTGAGGTGGTCGACCGGCACCGAGAAGAAGCCGTGGACCTGCGGCGCGTGGAGGTTCATCGTCAGGACCCGATGGGCGCCCGCGGTCGAGATGAGGTCGGCGACGAGCCGGCCGCCGAGCGAGATGCGCGACGCATCCTTCTTGTCCGAGCGGGCGTAGGCGAAGTGCGGGATGACCGCCGTGATCTGCGCCGCCGACGCACCCCGAGCCGCGTCGATCATGAGGAGCAGCTCCATGAGGTGCTCCTGCGTGGGCGGCACGAGCGGCTGGACGATGTAGACGTCGCGCTGCCGGCAGTTGGCGAGCAGCTGGGCCTGGAGGCAGTCGTTGCTGAAGCGCTTGATGTCGCTGGGCGAGAGCGGCACCCCGAGCTGGTCGCAGATCGCCGCGGCGAGGGCCGGGTGTGCACTACCGGAGAAGACGACGATCTCTCGCATGGTCCGACCCTAGGCCAGAGGTCAGGTCAGGTGACGCCGCAGTTCACTGACGAGCTCCCAGCGGTGCTGGGCACCCGCCGCCGCGGCCCCGGGGAAGCTCGCGAACCCGTGCGGGACCCGAAGATAGTTCGTGAGCCGGACGTCGACGCCCGCCTCGCGCAACGCGACGGCATACCGGGCACCGTCGTCCCGGATCGGGTCGAGGTCCGCGGTCTGGATGAGCGCGGGCGGCAGGCCTTCCAACGCCCCGAAGAGCGGTGACAGGAGCGGGTTCTCGTAGTCGCGGTCCGGGCAGTAGTGGTCTCGGAAGGCGAGGATCGAGTCGCGGGTGAGGATGGGGGCGTTGGGGTGCTCGTCGATCGACGGCGACGCCATGGTGAGGTCGGTCGCGGGGTAGAGCAGCGCCTGGTGCCTGACCCACTCGGCGCCGGTGGACGCGACGACCTGTGCCACGACGGCCGCGAGGTTGCCGCCCGCCGAGTCGCCGGCGACGGCCAGGCGGTGCGCGTCGGCCCGCAGCACGTCGGACTGGGCGGCGACCCACGTCGTCGCGTCGACGGCGTCGTGCACGGCCGTCGGCGCCGGGTGCTCGGGGGCGAGGCGGTAGTCGACGCTGACGACGACGGCGCCGACCTCGGTCGCGAGGTGGGTGCAGATCGGGTCGTAGTTGACGACGTTGCCGAGCACCCAGCCGCCGCCGTGGAACCACACGATGACGGGCACGTCGTCCTGGGCGTCGCGGATCGCGCGGGGCCGGTAGATCCGCAGCGGGATCTCGTAGCCGTCGCGCGCCGGCGCCGTCCCGAAGGTGATGCCGACGGCCGGGTCGGCGACGCCCGTCACCCACGAGTGCGGGGGCTTCGTCGGGTAGGTCGCGCCGCGTGCCTCGTGGCGCTGCTCCTCGGTCATCTCCTCGACGGGCACCCGCATCCGGTCGATGAGGGCGACGGTCGCGGTGGTGAGCGGGGACATCCCGCGGTACGAGCGCATGCCGGGAGTATGCCGTGCTCGTGGTTGGCTTGGGCCATGTCCGGATTCGGTGTCGCTGGGATGGGTTCATGACGGTCCGACGGGTCATGGGCATCGAGACCGAGTACGGCATCTCGGTCCCCGGTGCCCCCGGCGCCAACCCGATGGTGCTCTCCGGCGACGTCGTGACGACGTATGCCGCGAGCCGGGGCATCCGTCCTGCGCAGGCCTCATGGGACTACGCGGACGAGGCGCCGCTGCGCGACGCCCGTGGGTTCGACATGGGACGCGGGGCGGCGCACCCGAGCCAGCTCACCGACGTCGAGGACCCGACGATGGCCAACGTCGTCCTCACCAACGGCGCCCGCCTCTACGTCGACCACGCACACCCGGAGTACTCCTCGCCCGAGGTGACGACGCCGCGCGACGCCGTCGTCTGGGACAAGGCCGGCGAGCTGGTCATGCGGGAGGCCGTGCAGCGGCTCGCGACGGTCCCGCCCGGGGTCAACCTCTACAAGAACAACACCGACGGCAAGGGCGCCTCCTACGGCACGCACGAGAACTACCTCATGTCGCGGCGCACGCCGTTCGCGCGGATCATCTCCCAGCTCACGCCCTTCTTCGTCGTGCGCCAGGTGATGTGCGGCTCGGGACGCGTCGGCATCGGGGTCGACTCGCGCACACCCGGCTACCAGCTCGCGCAGCGCAGCGACTTCTTCGAGACGGAGGTCGGGCTCGAGACGACCCTCAAGCGGCCGATCATCAACACCCGTGACGAGCCGCACGCCGTCGCCGACCTCTACCGTCGCCTCCACGTGATCCTCGGCGACGCCAACCACTGCGACGTGGCCAACCTGCTCAAGATGGGCTCCACCTCGCTCGTGCTCGCGATGATCGAGGACGACGCGTTCACCCAGGACCTGTCGGTCCTCGCCCCGGTGCGCACCCTCCAGGCGGTGAGCCACGACCCGTCGCTGCAGTCGACGATCGACCTCGCCGACGGGCGCTCCATCCGTCCCGTCGAGCTGCTCCGGACCTACCACGAGCTCACGTCGGCCTACGTCGAGCAGAAGTGGGGGAGCGACGTCGACGCCGAGACGACCGAGGTCCTCACGTGGTGGGACCGCGTCCTCACGGCGCTCGAGGGCGACCCGATGGACGCCCGACGGTGGGTCGACTGGGTCGCGAAGCTGTCCGTTCTCGAGGGCTACCGCGAGCGCGACTCGCTCGGCTGGGGCGACCCCCGCCTCCGCGCCGTCGACATCCAGTGGTCCGACGTGCGCGCCGACCGCGGCCTCGCTCACCGGCTCGCCGCCACCGGCCGCGTCGACGTGCTCGTGTCGGACGAGGAGGCCGCGCGCGCGATGGACCATGCGCCCGAGGACACACGGGCCTGGTTCCGCGGGGAGTGTCTGCGCAGGTTCCCCGACGCCGTCGTCGCGGCCTCGTGGGACTCGGTCGTCGTCGAGGTGCCGGGGGAGAGGTCGCTGCAGCGGATCCCCATCCTCGAACCCCTCCGTGGGACGCGCGCCGCGGTCGGCGACCTCATCGAGGGAGCGCCCGACATCCGGTCACTGCTCGCGTCGCTCGCCGTCGCCGACGGACCCTCCGACTAGGCTCGGACGCACAGGCACCCGCGAGGGTGCGGCGGCGACACGAGGAGGACCCGATGGCCGGCCAGGAACAGATCAAGCCCGGGCGACGCGACGACGGTCCGGACGACGCCCCCGAGCCCGCGGCGCCCCAGGCGCAGGCCGCCGACACCGACATCGACGACATCCTCGACGAGATCGACGGCGTCCTCGAGACCAACGCCGAGGAGTTCGTGCGCGGGTTCGTCCAGAAGGGCGGCCAGTGACCCCGGTGCCCGACGGCGGACGTCTCCCCGCGGCATACCTGCGCACCGGTTCGTCGTCGTTCACGGACTTCGTCGCCGAGCACGAGCCGAGCCTCATCCCCTCACGGCGCGGCCTGCCGCCGGGCGCGACCATCGACGCGCCCCATGGCACGACGATCGTCACCCTGACCTTCGCCGACGGCGTGCTCATGGCCGGTGACCGGCGCGCGACGATGGGCAACATCATCGCCAACCGCGACATGGAGAAGGTGTTCGCGACAGACGAGTTCTCCGTCGTCGGCATCGCCGGCACCGCGGGCCTCGCGATCGAGCTCGTCCGCCTCTTCCAGGTCGAGCTCGAGCACTACGAGAAGATCGAGGGCACGCTCATGTCCCTCGAGGGCAAGGCCAACCGCCTCGCCTCGATGATCCGCGGCAACCTCGGGATGGCGATGCAGGGCCTCAGTGTCGTGCCGGTCTTCGCGGGCTACGACCACCAGTCGTCGCTCGGCCGGATCTTCAGCTACGACGTCACGGGCGGCTGCTACGAGGAGCACGACCACCACAGCGTCGGGTCGGGCTCGCTCTTCGCCCGCGGCGCCATGAAGAAGCTCTACCGCCCCGGCATGAGCAGCGACGAGGCGGTCCGGGTGGCCGTCGAGGCGCTGTGGGACGCCGCGGACGACGACTCGGCCACGGGAGGGCCCGACGTCGGCCGGCGCATCTGGCCCACGGTCGCGCTCGTCACCGGCGAGGGCGCGCGCTTCGTCCCCGACGACGCGGTCGCCCCCGTCGTGGACGCGATCATCGAGCACCGGCGGGGCAACGCCGGCGGCCGCCGTGATGGGAGTGCGTCATGACAGCCGGTATGCCGTTCTACGTCTCGCCCGAGCAGCTCATGAAGGACCGGGCGGACTTCGCCCGCAAGGGCATCGCCCGCGGTCGCTCCGTGATCGTCCTCGGCTACGACCACGGCATCGCGTTCGTCGCCGAGAACCCGTCGCGCAGCCTGCACAAGATCGGCGAGATCTATGACCGCATCGCCTTCGCGGCGGTCGGCAAGTACAACGAGTTCGAGAACCTCCGGGTCGCCGGCGTCCGCTACGCCGACCTGCGCGGCTACTCCTACGACCGCAGCGACGTCACGGCCCGGGGGCTCGCCAACGCCTACGCGCAGACCCTCGGCACCGTCTTCACGCAGGAGTCGAAGCCCTACGAGGTCGAGATCGTCGTGGCCGAGGTCGGACGGGACGCCTCGAGTGACCAGATCTACCGCCTCACCTACGACGGCTCGGTCGCCGACGAGCACGGGCTCGTCGCGATGGGCGGCGCCTCCGACCAGATCGAGGAGCGGCTCACCGAGCGGTGGCAGCCCGGCCTCACGCTCGCCCAGGCGCTGCGGCTCGCCGTCGACGGACTTGCGCACGACCCTGCGGGCGGCCCCGACCGCGACCTCGGCGCCGACCAGCTCGAAGTGGCCGTCCTCGACCGTACGCGCACCCGGCGGACCTTCCGCAGGATCAACGGCGACCTGCTGGGCCAGCTGCTCTCGGACGACGACCCCACCGACGACGTGCCCCCGGTCGACCACGACACCCCGCGGCAGGCGGCGAGCAACCCGCAGACCCAGCGTCACGGGGACGAGCCGACCCCCGACGCCGACTGAACGGACGCCGACTGACCCGACGCCGACTGAGCTGTCGCCGACTGATCTGTCGGCGTCGGGCCCGGGTCAGCGCCTGGTCGCGGGCGCGCCCACGGGCAGGTGCGACGCGAGCCAGCGCGTCGTCTCCTCCCACGCCGCCGCCGAGGCCTCGGCGTGGTGGAACATCGGCGACGGGTTGTCGAACGCGTGGTCGCCGCCCGGGTGAACACGGACCGTCACGTCGTCGTGCCCCTCGGTGACGGCACGCTGGATGTCGCGGACCGTGGCGAGCGACAGGTAGGCGTCGCTGTCGCCGAAGTGGTGCAGGCTCGGAGTCGTGACGTCGGGGGCCAGCCCGAGAAGGTTCGGGAGCGCCGAGCCGTAGTAGCTCACGAGCGCGTCGGGGGCGGGCCGGGCCACCGCGGTGACGTTGAAGGCCATCCCGCCACCGAAGCAGAACCCGAGGACGCCCACCCCGCCCTCGACGGCCGGGTGCTCGCGCAGCGCGGCGACGGCCGCGACACCGTCCTCGACGGCCTGCTGCCAGTCGAGCTCCTCGAGCAGCGCCATCGCGCGGGGCAGCCCCTCGCCGCCCTCCTCGACGACGGGGTCGCCGAGCCGTCCGTAGAGGTGCGGGACGAGGACGACGTAGCCGAGGTCGGCGAGGTCCTGCGCCCGCGAGCGGATGTAGTCGGTGACGCCGAAGATCTCCTGGAAGAGCACGATGCCCGGTCCGGTGCCGGACTCGGGCAGGAGCAGGTCTGCGGGGACGTCGAGGCTGATGTCGGTCATGGACACCAACGTATGCCGTGAGGTCCCGTCGACCGGGACCCCACGGCATCCGTCGGTCGTCGTGTCAGGCGGAGGGTGCGGCGGCGTAGCGGAGGTAGGGCTTGACCTCCTCGACGTCCGCGAACCGCTCGCGGGCCTCGACCGTGGAGACGGTCGGGGCGACGATGACGCGCTCTCCCTGCTTCCAGTCCGCCGGCGTCGAGAAAGGTCCGGCGTCGTTGACCTGCAGGGCGTCGAGGGCGCGGAGCACCTCGTCGAAGTTGCGGCCGGCGCTCTTGGGGTAGGTGAGGGTGAGGCGGACCTTGCCCTTGGGGTCGATGAGGAAGACCGAGCGGACGCTCGAGGTGTCGCCCTCGCCGGGGTGGATCATGTCGTAGAGCTCGGCCACCTTGCGGTCCTTGTCGGCGACGATGGGGTAGGTCACGGCCGAGCCGCCGACCTCCTCGATGTCCTTCTTCCACGCCTCGTGGTCGTCGATGGCGTCGACCGAGACGGCGAGGACCTTAGCGTTGCGGTCGGCCCACTCGTCCTTGAGCGCGGCGACGCGACCGAGCTCGGTGGTGCACACGGGCGTGAAGTCGGCCGGGTGGCTGAAGAGGACGGCCCAGCCGTCGCCCTTCCAGTCGTGGAAGCTGATCTCACCCTCGGTCGTCTCTGCGGTGAAGTCGGGGGCGGTGTCGCCGAGTCGCAGCGTGGCCATGTGGGGTCCTCTCATCGATAACACATCGTTGTCGAAAACCAAACATGCCGTTAGGTGCCGAATGCTGGTACCGCCGTCCCGGATGCTGGACCGGAGAGGGCGGCGACCCGCCCTCACCCGCTGCCGCCGAGACTAGGGTGACGTCATGGAGCGACGGATCTTCGGGATCGAGAACGAGTACGGCATCACCGCCTCGTCCGAGGGCCAGCGCACGCTCACGCCCGACGAGGTCGCCCGCTACCTCTTCCGCAAGGTCGTCGCCTGGGGACGCTCGAGCAACGTCTTCCTCGCCAACGGCTCCCGGCTCTACCTCGACGTCGGCAGCCACCCGGAGTACGCCACCGCCGAGTGCGACTCGCTGCGCCAGCTCGTCGCGCACGACCGGGCGGGGGAGCGGGTCGTCGAGGGGCTCGTCGCCGACGCGCAGGCCCGGCTGCGCGAGGACGGCGTCACCGGCGAGATCTACGTCTTCAAGAACAACACCGACTCCGCCGGCAACTCCTACGGCTGCCACGAGAACTACCTCGTCGGCCGCGGCGGCGACTTCCAGGTGTTCTCCGACACCCTGCTGCCGTTCCTCATCAGCCGCCAGATCACCTGCGGCGCAGGCAAGCTCGTGCGCACCTCGAAGGGCGTGGAGTATGCCGTGAGCCAGCGGGCCGACCACATCTGGGAGGGCGTCTCCTCGGCGACGACCCGCAGCCGCCCGATCATCAACACCCGCGACGAGCCGCATGCCGACGCCGAGCAGTACCGCCGTCTCCACGTCATCGTGGGCGACTCCAACATGAGCGAGACGACGACGATGCTCAAGGTCGGGTCGTGCGACCTCGTGCTCCGCATGATCGAGGACGGCGTCGTCATGCGGGACCTCACCCTCGAGAACCCGATCCGGGCGATCCGCGAGATCAGCCACGACATGACGGGCCGGCGGCTCGTCCGCCTCGCCAACGGCCGCGAGCTGAGCGCTCTCGACCTCCAGCGCGAGTACCTCACCGCCGCGACGGCATACGTCGACAGGGAGGGGGCGCGCGACCCCGACCACAAGACCGTCCTCGACCTGTGGGAGCGCACCCTCGACGCGATCGAGACCGGCAACCACGCAGCCGTCGACACCGAGATCGACTGGATGATCAAATACCGCCTGCTCGACGACTACGCCACACGGCACGGCCTGGACCTCGAGCACCCCCGGCTCGCGCAGATCGACCTCGCCTACCACGACATCACCCGTCACCGCGGGCTGTTCTACCTGCTCCAGGCGCGGGGGAGGGCGGCCCGCGCCGTCACCGACCCCGAGATCTTCGAGGCCAAGGTCAGGCCGCCGCAGACGACCCGGGCGAAGCTGCGCGGCGACTTCATCCGCGCGGCGCAGGAGCACCGGCGCGACTTCACCGTCGACTGGGTCCACCTCAAGCTCAACGACCAGGCCCAGCGCACGGTCCTGTGCAAGGACCCCTTCCGCAACGAGGACCCCCGGGTGGAGCGGCTCATCTCAGGGATGTGACAGGTCGTGTGGTTATGGTGGGGCGATCCCACCCCCTGTTCGATCCGAGGTACTTCGCTGTGTCCCGCGCACGCTTCACCCCCTTCGTCGCTGCCCTGACCTTGGGCGCCGTCGCCCTCGTCGGCTGCGGCGAGTCCTCCGGCTCCGGCGGCTCCGAGGCCGACTCCGGCCCGCTCGCCCAGGTCAAGGTCGAGGGCTCCGACCCCGCCAAGGAGCCGACCGTCACGGTCGCCCCCAAGCCCCTCAAGCTCACCGGTGAGACCAAGCGCGTCGTCACCGAGGGCGAGGGCCAGGCCGCCGCGAAGACCGACATGGTCTCGATCAAGGCCCAGATCGTCAACGGCACCGACGGCAAGGTCGTCACGAGCACGTGGAAGGAGGGCCAGACCCTCGGCATCGACCTCACCGACCAGCAGATGCTGCCGCTCTTCACCTCGCAGCTCCCCGGCTCCAAGCCCGGCTCGCGGCTGCTCATCGGCGCCCCGACCTCGGACGTCTACGGCCCGCAGGGCAACACCAACCTCGGCCTCAAGCCCGAGGACCCCATCCTCTTCGTCGTCGACGTCGTCAAGGTCTCCACGCCGCTCAAGGAGGCCGAGGGGGCTGCCGTCGCACCCAAGGCCGGGCTCCCGACCGTGAAGATGAACCCGGGCAAGGCCGCGACCATCACCATGCCCAAGACCACCGCCCCCACGACGCTCGTCAACCAGCCGCTCGTCACGGGCAAGGGCGACAAGGTCGCCAAGGGCCAGACGATCAAGGTCGCCTACACCGGCGCCCTGTGGCGCGACGGCAAGGTCTTCGACTCGAACGCGACCGGCTACCCGACCGCCATCGGTGTCGGTGCCGTCGTCCCCGGCTGGGACAAGGCCATCGTCGGCCAGACCGTCGGCAGCCGCCTGCTCCTCGTCGTCCCGCCCGCCGACGGCTACGGCGCCCAGGGCCAGGGCGAGATCAAGGGCACCGACACCATGGTCTTCGTCGTCGACATCCTCGGCGCCGTCTGACCCCTCGGTCGCACCGGCGCCCGACCCACCCCTCGCCACCCCTCGAAAGGACCCACCATGGGCTTCGACCCCACGACCACCAAGCCGGAGATCGACTTCCAAGGCGACGAGGCTCCCACCGAGCTCGTCATCGAGGACGTCACCGTCGGTGACGGCGCCGAGGCCACCGTCGGCTCGACCGTCTCGGCCCACTACGTCGGTGTCGCCCACTCGACCGGCGAGGAGTTCGACGCCTCGTGGAACCGCGGCGAGCCGCTCGACTTCCGTCTCGGCGTCGGCCAGGTCATCCGCGGTTGGGACGAGGGCATCGTCGGGATGAAGGAGGGCGGCCGTCGCCGCCTGCTCATCCCGAGCGACCTCGCCTACGGCGAGCGGGGCGCCGGTGCCGTCATCAAGCCCGGCGAGAGCCTCATCTTCGTCGTGGACCTCGTCAGCGTCCGCTGACCCGCTGCGCCGCGCAGACCCCGGCGACGGCGCTGACGACGAAGGCGGCGAGGTCCTCCTCGAGGCCCCGCCCCATCGTCGACAGCCGCACCGGGGACGAGCGCAGCGCCTCCAGCAGTCCCTCCGTGCCGACCTCGACGACCTCGAGGTCGGCACGGCTGCGTTCGGCCAGCGTCGCGGCCTGCGAACGCACGAGCGCGGCGAGCTCGCCCCCGCCCGCAGGGACCGGCACGACCGCGGGCGAGAAGAGCGCATCCCCGTATGCCGTCGTGCTGTGGTGCGAGATCCCGCGGTGCCTCGGCCGCGGGTCGGCTCCCGAGACGCGCAGCGCCGCGATGGGCGTGCCCCCGAGGACCGTGGTCGCGTGGAGGGCGTCGGCTGCGGCCACCCCGGAGTAGCCCCAGCGCGTGCCCGTGCCGACGTTGCCCGGCCCCTGGGTCACGACGGTGACGTCGGCCCTCGCGACGTGACGGGCGGCGAGCAGGCCGCTGTGGAGCGAGACCGCCTCGTGGTCGCCGCCGAAGGCCTGTCCGACGGTGACCGTCGCGGCGAGCCAGCCGGCCTCCTTGAGCCCCGCGACCGCGCGCGAGAAGGCGAGGGGGAGCGCGCCGCCGTCGGTCATGACGTAGGCGACCCGCGCGTCGGGGGCGACCGTGCGCACGCCGGCGACGACGGCAGGCAGGGCCGAGTGCAGGTCGGCGACGACGACCGGCATGCCGTCGACCGACTCGGCGTCGCGCAGGACGTGGTGGTGCGGGCTGTCCTGCTCGTCGACCGCGAGGAACATCTGCTGCTGGGGGGTGTAGCGCGCCTTGACGATGTGCCCGGGGGAGTCGGGGGCGTCGGCCGGCAGCCGGTCGGGGACGGCGACGACGAAGGCGAGCCCGCCGGTGCCGAGCCCCTTGAGCAGGGCCGAGGCGTTGAGGACGACCCGGTCGCCGACCTCGGGTCGGCCCACCATCGCCGTGTAGGCGAGGGCGCGCACCTCGGTCGGCGCGTCGGTCCGGGGAGCGAGCGTCACGGCATACTCCACCGCTCCGGGCCACTCGCGGATCTGTCGGACGACCACGCCCTCGCGCCACTGCATCACGGGAGGCAGGGTATCGACTACCGTCGGACATCATGAGCGCAGCGCAGGGGCCCGCGGCCAAGACCGAGCGGCTGCTCAACCTCGTGCTCGTCCTCCTCTACACGCGCCGCCCGCTCGCCAAGGCCCAGATCCGCGGCCTCGTGCCGCAGTACGGCGAGACGGCGTCGACCGAGGCCTTCGACCGGATGTTCGAGCGGGACAAGGACGAGCTCCGTGCGCTCGGCGTCCCGCTCGTCACCGAGGAGATCGACGTCCTCCACGAGGACGAGCCGGGCTACCGGATCCACCAGCGCGACTACGCCCTGCCCGACATCGAGTTCGAGCCCGACGAGCTCGCGGTCCTCGGTCTCGCGAGCCGCAGCTGGGCCCAGGCCTCGATGGCGGGGCCGGCCGCCCAGGCGCTGCGCAAGCTGCGCGCCGCCGGTGTCGAGCGTGACGACGCCGCCCTCATCGGCATCGAGCCGCGCCTGCGCACCACCGAGCCGGCCTTCGACGCCGTCAAGGACGCGGTCCTCAGCCGGACGCCCATCACCTTCGGCTACCGGCGACCCGAGCGCGCAGAGGCGCAGGTACGCACCGTCCAGCCGTGGTCGCTCGTCCAGTGGCACGGCCGCTGGTACCTCGCCGGCCACGACCTCGACCGCGACGACACCCGCGTCTTCCGGCTCTCGCGCATCGACGGCACGGTCCGCACCGCGGGTCGCGCCGGCTCGTTCGAGGTGCCCGACGGCTTCGAGGCCCGGGTCCTCGTCGAGAGCTCCGCGCCACGGGGGGATGCCCGTGCCGCGCGCCTGCTCGTGCGTCCCGGTGCCGGGCACAGCCTCCGCCGCCGTGCGACGTCGACGACGGAGACCGACGGCGGCTGGTCCGAGCTCACCCTCGACTTCCACGACGTCGACGGGTTCGCCGCCGAGGTGGCCGGTCACGGCGACGACGTGCAGGTGCTCGAGCCCGACGAGCTCGCCGAGCGCGTCCGCAGCCAGCTCCGGGCCGTGCTCGCCGTCCACGAGGCAGGTGCCTGATGGCGACCGAGACAGCGACGAACCGCCTGACCCGGCTCCTCACGATGGTGCCGTGGCTCGTCAACCGGCAGGGCATCGAGCTCGAGGAGGCGGCGGCCGGGCTCGGCGTGAGCGTCGACCAGCTCGAGTCCGACCTCAACCTGCTCTTCCTCTGCGGCTACGGCCAGATGCCCGACGAGCTCATCGAGGCCGACTGGGAGGGTGGCCGGGTCTTCGTCGGCAACGCCGACACGATCTCGCGCCCGCTGCGGCTCGGGGTGGACGAGGCGGTGACGCTCATCGTCGGGCTGCGCACCCTCCTCGACGTGCCGGGGCTCACCGAGCGCGATGCCATCGAGCGGGCCCTGGCCAAGCTGGAGGCGGCGGCCGGTGCCGCCGCGGAGCCGGCGTCGCGGGTCTCGGTCGACCTCAGCGACGCCGTCGACCCCGGGGTTCTCGCCCGGGCGCGAGAAGGCGTCGAGAAGCATCGTCGCCTCCATCTCACCTACCACGTCCCCGGTCGCGACGAGTCGACCGAGCGCGACGTCGACCCGATGCGGGTCATCGCGGCCGAGGGCCACTGGTACCTCGAGGGCTGGTGCCACCGCGCCGTCGGCGTCCGGATGTTCCGGCTCGACCGGGTCGAGGCCCTCCACGTCCTCGACGTGGACGGCACGCCGCCGGAGGAGGCCAGGCCGCGCGAGCTCGGCGAGAGCATCTTCAGCCCCACCGAGTCCGACCTCCTCGTCACCCTGCGCCTGCAGCCGGGCGCGCTGTGGGTGAGCGACTACTACCCCGTCGAGTCCACGACCGACGAGCCCGACGGCTCCCGCACGATCACGCTGCGCACCGCCGACACGGCGTGGCTCGAGCGGCTCGTCCTCCGCATGGGCGGGCACGTGCTCGTCACCTCGCCGGAGGATCTCAGGGAACGCATCGCCGCGAGGGCCTCGGCGGCCCTGGCTCCACAGACCCACGACGTAGACTGACCACGACCCTCACCGGAAGAAGGCAACTCATGTTTGGTGGCCGACTCGGCGCCCCCGAGATCATCATCATCGCGGTCCTGCTCATCGTCATCTTCGGCTGGAAGCGCCTGCCCGACGCGGCGCGCAGCCTCGGACGCTCGGCCCGCGTCTTCAAGTCCGAGGTCGACGAGATGAAGAACGACGGCAAGGACAAGAAGTCCGAGACCGTCACCGGTGAGACCGTGCACCGCGAGGCCGACGTCGACGCGGCGAGGCGCACCTCCGCCGTGGACGAGAACGCGCCGCGGACCGACAACACGTCCGGCCCCACCTCCGGCACCACCGCCTGACCCGCCCACCCCACATGGCCCGAGTTGCAAGACCCGGTCGCCCTCGGCTGCCCCGACGGCGCCGGCGCGACCCCGAGGGCAGGATGTCGCTGGGCGACCACCTGCGCGAGTTCCGGCGACGGCTCTTCATCGCCGCCGCGGCCCTCATCGCATGCTCGGTCGTCGGGTGGTACCTCTTCGACATCATCTACGAGCACCTCACCCGCCCCATCGCGACGATTGCCGAGCAGCGGGGTGAGGGGTCGCTCATCGACCTCAACTACGCCGGACTCACGGCCGCCTTCTCGCAGCGCCTCAGCCTGGCCATCTGGGCTGGGACGATCATGTCGGCGCCCATGTGGCTCTGGCAGGCGTGGGCCTTCATCGTCCCCGGGCTGACGAAGAAGGAGAAGCGGATCTCGCTGATGTTCATCGCGGCGATCGTCCCGCTCTTCCTCGGCGGCTGCTGGTTCGGCTACGTCACCCTGCCCAAGGCGGTCGAGATCCTCCTCGGGTTCACGCCCGAGGGAGCGGCCAACCTGCCCGAGGCGGCGCTCTACTTCTCGTTCGTCACACGCTTCATCCTCGTCTTCGGGATCGCCTTCCTCTTCCCGGTCGTCCTCGTCGCGCTCAACGTCGCCAAGGTCCTGCCGTCGCACGTCATGCTCAAGGGCTGGCGCCCGGCGGTGGTGCTCATCGTGCTCTTCGCCGCGATCGCGACGCCGACGCCTGACCCCTACACGATGCTCCTGCTGGCGACCCCGCTCGTCGTCCTCTACTTCGTCGCCTACGGCATCGCGCGCCTGCTCGACCGGCGCCGTGAGCAGGAGCGGCCCGACTGGCTGCAGACGTCGGACGACGAGGCCTCGACGCTGTGAGCGCGCACCTGCGCGTCGGCCTCGTCATCAACCCGACGGCCGGCAAGAACACCGGTGCCCGGATCGGGCGGGAGGCCGCGTCGCTGCTCACCGTCGTCGGGCACGAGGTCGTCGACCTCTCGGCCATGGACGGCGCGCACGCCGTCCAGCGTGCCCGGGCCGCCATCGAGGCCCGGTCGGTCGACGTCCTCGTCGTGGCCGGTGGCGACGGCATGGTCCACCTGGGCGTCAACCTCGTCGCCGGCACGGACGTGCCGCTCGGCATCATCGCCGCGGGCACGGGCAACGACAACGCTCGTGAGCTGGGACTGCCGGTGCGGGACGCCGCCAAGGCGGTGGAGCGGATCGTGCACGGGGCGACCCGGCGCATCGACGCCGTCCGCGTCCTCGACCCGCACGGCAACCCGCGCTGGTTCGTGGGTGTCCTGGCCGCCGGCTTCGACGCCGTCGTCAACGAGCGGGCCAACGGGTGGCGGTGGCCCAAGGGCCAGATGCGCTACAACCTCGCCATCGCGCGCGAGCTCGGCGTCTTCAGGCCGATTCCCTACGTCGTCGAGATCGACGGCACCCGGCACGAGACCAAGGCGATGCTTGTCGCGGTCGCCAACGGGCCGGCATACGGGGGAGGCATGAAGGTCGTCCCGAGCGCGTCCTACGACGACGGGCTCGTCGACGTCCTCATCCTCCACGAGGTCTCGATCCCCACGCTGCTCAAGGTCTTCCCCAGGGTCTTCAAGGGCGCACACGTCAGCCACCCGGCCGTCGAGATCCTCACCGGGCGTCGAGTGCGGCTCGAGGCGAGGGGCATCGTGTCCTACGCCGACGGCGAACGGTTCGAACCGCTGCCACTCGAATGCGAGGTCGTCCCCGGAGCGGTGACCGTCCTGACGTAGCCTGACCGCATGAGCGAGCCCACTGCGGAGCCGTCCTCGCACCTCGCGACCTTCGTGGCCTCGCAGGGCTTCGACCTCGACGAGTTCCAGCTCGAGGGGTGCCGGGCCGTCGAGGCCGGGCAGGGAGTCCTCGTCGCGGCGCCGACGGGTGCCGGCAAGACGATCGTCGGCGAGTTCGCCGTCCACCTCGCCCTGGCGACCGGCCGCAAGGCGTTCTACACGACGCCGATCAAGGCGCTGTCGAACCAGAAGTACCACGACCTCGTCGCGGCCCACGGACCCGATAAGGTCGGCCTCCTCACCGGCGACGCGTCGGTCAACGGTGAGGCTCCCGTCGTCGTCATGACGACCGAGGTGCTCCGCAACATGATGTATGCCGGCTCGTCCACCCTCCGGGGTCTGGGTTTCGTCGTCATGGACGAGGTCCACTACCTCGCGGACCGTTTCCGTGGTGCCGTCTGGGAGGAGGTCATCATCCACCTGCCCGAGTCGGTGCAGGTCGTCTCGCTCTCGGCCACCGTGAGCAACGCCGAGGAGTTCGGCGACTGGCTCGCCGAGGTGCGCGGCAACCACGCCGTCGTCGTCTCCGAGCACCGTCCGGTGCCGCTGTGGCAGCACATGCTCGTCGGCACCTCGATGTTCGACCTCTTCGTCGACGAGACCGCCGAGCCACGCGAGGACGGCTCGACTCCACGGGTCAACCCCGAGCTCGTCCAGGCGATCCGCGGTGCCGAGCAGCGCCGGGCCGACGACGGCTGGGTGCGGGGGAGCACCCGCCACCTCGACTCCGGCCGCGGGGACCTCGGGCGGGAGCGCGGCCGTGGTCCTGGGCGCGGACCCGGTGGCCAGGGTCGCGGGCAGGGCGGACGCGGACAGGGTCGACGGGGTGCTTCGGGTGGGTTCTCCGGCCACGGCGGTCATGGCGGGTCCGGTGGCAACGGCGGCTCGGGCGGTCGCGGCCGTGACGACCGCGGGTTCGTCCGGGGCGGGCGCCCTGGTGGGGGAGCGACCCGCGCCGAGGTCATCGCCCAGCTCGACCGTGACGGGCTGCTGCCCGCCATCACCTTCATCTTCAGCCGGATGGGCTGCGAGGCCGCCGTCGGCCAGCTGCTCTCCGCCGACACCCGTCTCGTCCCGCAGCGCGAGGGAGAGCGGATCCGCCGGCACGTCGAGGAGCGGATGGGCTCGCTCGCCGACGAGGACCTCGGCGTCCTCGGCTACTTCGACTTCGTCGAGGGGCTCTCGCGGGGCTTCGCCTGCCACCACGCCGGAATGCTGCCGCTCTTCCGCGAGATCGTCGAGGAGCTCTTCACCGCCGGCCGCATCCGCGCGGTCTTCGCCACCGAGACCCTCGCGCTCGGCATCAACATGCCGGCGCGCACGGTCGTCCTCGAGAAGCTCGTCAAGTTCAACGGCGAGGCCCACGTCGACGTCACCCCGGCGGAGTACACCCAGCTCACCGGCCGTGCGGGCCGCCGCGGCATCGACTTCGAGGGCCACGCGGTCGTGCAGTGGAGCCGCGGTCTCGACCCGATCGCCGTCGGCGGTCTCGCCTCGACCCGCACCTACCCGCTGCGCTCGAGCTTCCGCCCGACCTACAACATGGCGGTCAACCTCGTGGCGCAGGTCGGCCGGGAGGTCGCCCGCGACATCCTCGAGACGTCGTTCGCGCAGTTCCAGGCCGACCGCGCCGTCGTGGGACTCGCGACGAAGGTGCGCCGCAACGAGGAGGCGCTCGACGGCTACGCCGAGGCGATGCACTGCCACCTCGGCGACTTCCGCGAGTACGCCGAACTGCGCCGCGCCATCGCGGACATGGAGAAGGACGGCGCGAAGCAGCGCTCCGCGAGCCGTCGCGCCGAGGCCGCCCTCAGCCTCGAGAACCTCAAGGTGGGCGACGTCGTCAAGGTGCCGGCCGGCCGCCGCGCCGGGTGGGCCGTCGTCGTCCAGTCGGCCAGGTCGGGCAAGGGGACGCCGAGCGGCCCGGGGGTCGTCACCGAGGACCGCCAGTTCCGCCGGCTCACCCTCACGGACGTGCCGGAGCCGGTCGAGGCCGCGACCAGGATCACCGTGCCCAAGCACTTCAACCCGAAGTCGCCCAAGTCCCGCCGCGACCTCGCGACGACGATGCGCATCGCCGTGCCTCACGACCTGCCGCCGAAGTCCGCCAAGCGGGGCGGACGCGAGGCCGCCGAGGAGAACGACCGGCTCGCCCACCTGCGCGCCGAGCTCAAGGCGCACCCGTGCCACCAGTGCCCCGAGCGCGAGGACCACGCCCGCTGGGCCGAGCGGTGGCACCGCCTCAAGCGCGAGACGTCCGGCCTCCAGCGCAAGGTCGAGGGCCGCACCAACAGCGTGGCCCGCACCTTCGACCGCATCTGCGTCGTCCTGCGCGAGCTCGGCTACCTCGACGAGGACTCTGCCGTCACGGACCGCGGCGAGCGGCTGCGCCGCCTCTACACCGAGCGCGACCTCCTCGCCGCCGAGTGCCTGCGCCGCGACGTGTGGAAGCGCCTCGACGCACCCGGTCTCGCGGCCGTGGTCTCCACCCTCGTCCACGAGCCGCGTCGCGAGCAGGTGGACCCCTCACCGCGCATGCCCAACGACGACGTCTCGGCCGCCGTCACCGAGATGCAGCGACTCTGGAGCGAGCTCGACGACCTCGAGGAGCGGCACGGGCTCGAGACGACCGAGGCGCCCGACGGTGGCATGGCGTGGATGGTGCACCGCTGGGCGAGCGGCGAGTCGCTCGACACCGTCCTGCGCGGCCAGGACATGGCCGCCGGTGACTTCGTCCGCCGGTGCAAGCAGATCGTCGACCTCCTCGGCCAGGTCGCAGACGCGGCCTCCGACGGCGAGCTGCGCCGGACGGCGCGCAAGGCGATCGACGGCATGATGCGCGGGGTCGTCGCCGCTGACCGCCTCGACTGAGAACCCCTGCGGCTCAGGGGATCTGCAGAGCGGAGAGCACGCGGTTGATCGGGTTCGTGATGCCGTAGGTCGACGCCAGCTCGCTGAGCAGCCGGGTGTCGGCGACCGACGTGGGCAAAGCCGTGTCGACGTCCGCGACCGGGGCGTCCCGCGCGACGCGCACCACCCGCGGTGCGACGTCGAGGTATGCCGTCGCCGCCTCGAGGTTGGTCCGGCGAGCACCCTTGATGGCCGGGTCCTCGTCGGCGAGAGCCTTGCGCAGGCCGTCGAGGCTCCCGTAGGTCGCGATGAGCTGGGCGGCGGTCTTGTCACCGATGCCCTTGACCCCGGGAAGGCCGTCACTCGTGTCGCCCCGGAGGATCGACATGTCCGCGTAGGCGTCACCGGACGACACGGCATACCTCTCCTCGAGGTAGGCCTGCGTGCCGAGGTCGGGCTCGCGGACGCCGCCCTTGCCGGTGTAGAGGACGCGAACGGCGTTGTCGTCATCGATGAGCTGGAGGAGGTCGCGGTCGCCGGTGACGACGTCGATGGGCATCGATCCCCGGTGGCGCTCGACGAGGGTGCCGATGACGTCGTCGGCCTCGAAGCCGTCGGCGCCGAGGCGGGCGATGCCGAACGCCGCGAGCGCGTCGGCGATGAGCGGCACCTGCGGCGCGAGGTCGTCGGGCACCTCCTCGGCGGCGGTGTCGTCAGAGGCGGGGTGGGCCTGGTCGGGGACATCGGTCGCGGCGGCGGGGGCATCGGCGCCCACCCCCGCGACGCGGTGCGCCTTGTAGCTCGGGATGAGGTCGACGCGGAACTGCGGGCGCCAGTCGTTGTCCCAGCAGGCCACGAGGTGCGACGGCTGGTGGGCCGTGACGAGGGTGGCGATCATGTCGAGGAAGCCGCGCAGCGCGTTGGTGGGGTGCTCGTCGGGGGAGGTGCGCTGGTCGGGCACGCCGTAGAACGCCCGGAAGTAGAGCGAGGCGGAGTCGAGGAGCAGCAGCCGGTCCGTCGTCATGGCGGCAGCCTAGTCAGGCGGTCGGACCGGCCCCGGCGTCAGATCGCGCCGGCCACCGTGCCGGTGAGCCACACGCCGAACGCCAGCAGGAGGAGCACGCCCACGACGACGTCCCACACGGTCCGCGGTGAGCCGCGGCTGATCCGGACGAGCCGGACGACGAGGGTGACGGCGAGGACGAGGGCGGTCAGGGGCGCGACGAGGATGATGCCGACGAAGACGACGGCGTCGTGCGGGGTGAGGGTGCAGCCGAAGCCCAGCCCTTCGCACTGCCCGCCCGGGTTGCGGTCGGGAGCGACGAGCCAGGCGGCGCTCCACACCACCCACAGGAGGACGAGGGTGGCGAGGACGACGAGCGACCCCCGTGGCCTCCTCGACCTCGCGGGCGCCTCGGCCGTGCTCGTCGGTGTGGTCATGCCAGCCATCGTGCCCTGTGGAACTAGGGTTGGCAGCGTGGAGGACCTGGACCGCAAGATCGTCGACCAGCTCTCGACCGACGGCCGGATGAGCTACACCGACCTCGGACGGGCGCTCGGCATGTCGACGTCCGCGGTCCACCAGCGGGTGCGCCGCCTCGAGCAGCGGGGGGTCATCAAGGGATACACGGCCCGGGTCGACCACGCCGCGATCGGTGTCGCGATGACCGCATTCATCTCGATCACCCCGCTCGACCCCGCCGCGCCGGACGACATCCCGGACCGGCTGCGCGACGTCCCCGCCGTCGAGGAGTGCCACTCGGTGGCCGGCGACATGAACTACGTGCTCAAGGTCCGGGTCGCCACGCCGCTCGAGCTCGAGGAGCTGCTCGCGACGATCCGGTCCAAGGCCAACGTCTCGACCCGCACGACGGTCGTCCTCTCCACCCCCTGGGAGTAGGCCCGCCGGTCCCTGTGGAAAAGTCCGCAGCGCTTCGCGGCGATCCGGGCAGCATCGGCGCATGACCTTCGAGAACCTGCCGCCCAACCTCCGTGAGCTCGCCCTCGACGACCCCCAGCTGCGGGCCGACGCCGTCGACCTCTTCGTCACGCATGCCGACCGTGAGTCCGGCTGCGTCATGCTGCTCCTCCTCGACGAGGGCCACCGCGTCGAGAGCCCGGTCGTCATCGGCGAGATGGGCAGCCCGACCGCCGAGCACCTCGACCTCGTCGTCAGCAGGGTCGTCGCGGAGCTGCGGCCACCCGCCCTCGTCGTCGCACTCGGCCGCAGCGGCTCCGCGCTCTTCACCGACGCCGACCGTGCCTGTCACCAGGTCCTCGTCGACGGCTGTCGCGAGGTGGGCGTCGACCTGCTCGCGACCTACGTCGTGACGCCCGGCGCCGTGCGCGAGCTGCCCGACCACCTGCGCATCGCGTCCTAGCGCCGACGTCGGGCGCTCAGCGCCGGACCCGCACCCGACTCAGCGTCTCGTGGGCAGGGTGAGGATCTCCGCGCCGTCCTCGGTGATGGCCACCGTGTGCTCGGTGTGCGCGGTGAGGCACCCGGTCGCACTCCGGAGCGTCCATCCGTCGGCGTCGGTGAGGAGCTCGGCGGTGTCGGCCATGACCCACGGCTCGAGCGCGAGCAGCAGCCCCGGGCGTAGCCGGAATCCGCGCCCCGGTCGCCCGGTGTTGGAGACGTGCGGGTCCTGGTGCATCGTCGAGCCGATGCCGTGCCCGCCGAACTGGGTGTTGACCGAGTAGCCGGCGTCGCCGAGCACGGTCCCGATGGCGTGCGAGATGTCGCCGATCTTGGCGTCCGGCCGGGCTGCAGCGATCCCGGCGTCGAGCGCCCGCCGGGTGGCGGCGATGAGGGCCTCGCCCTCGGGCTGCGGAGCGTCGCCGACGACGAACGTCACCGCCGCGTCGGCGGCCACACCCCCCTTGAGCACGGCGAGGTCGAGCGTCAGCACGTCGCCGTCAGCGAGGGCGTAGTCGTGGGGGAGCCCGTGGAGCACGGCGTCGTTGACCGACGTGCAGATGTAGTGCCCGAAGGGCCCACGACCGAACGACGGCTCGTAGTCGACGTAGCAGGACTCGGCCCCGGCCTCGCTGATCATCTCCTTGGTCCAGGCGTCGATCTCGAGCAGGTTCGTCCCGGGGACCGCGCGCTCCCGCATCGACTGGAGGATGTCGCCGACGAGCGCGCCGGTGACGCGGGCCCGGGCCACCTCGGCCGGGCTGAGGATCTCGATCATGGGTGCAACCCTGTCACGACGCGCGTCGGGCGATCGGCGCCAGGGTCGCGCCCGTGGCCCGGACGAGGTCGTCGGGGCTCAGCTCGAGGTCGAGCCCGCGCCGCCCACCCGACACGAGCACGCTCTCGTGGGACGACGCGGAGTCGTCGAGCACGGTCGGCAGGGCGCGCTTCTGGCCGATCGGGGAGATGCCGCCGACGACGTAGCCCGAGCTGCGCTCCGCCGCCGCCGGGTCGGCCATGCCCACCTTCTTGACGCCGAGCGCGGTCGCGACCGTTTTGAGGTCGAGCGTCGCGTCGACCGGCACGATGCCGACGGCGAGCCCGCCGCCGGTGTCGACGAGCAGCGTCTTGAATACCCGCGCCGGCTCGACGCCGAGGGCCTGTGCCGCCTCCAGCCCGTAGGACTCGGCCGCGGGGTCGTGCTCGTAGGCGCGGACGGCATACGGGATCTTCGTCTTCGTCAGCGCGACCGTCGCCGGCGTGCCGACCGAGCCACCGCGGTCCTTGCGTCCCATGACGCGAGGGTATGCCGGTCGCTCACTCGCGCGTCGTGAAGGTGCGCACGAGCGCGGCCGAGCCCGAGAGCACCGCGACGACGACGCCGTAGGTCGTGGCCGTGGTCTCGAGACCGAGCTCGGGTGCCGCGAAACCGGCGGCCACGGCGGGCAGACCGAACGCGAGGTAGCTGACGACGAAGACGCTCGAGAAGAGCTCACCGCGCTGGTCGGGGCCCACGGTCGGCGTGATCGACCGCATGATGCCGAGGAACGACGTCCCGAAGCCCGACCCGGCCACGACCGCGGCGAGGAGGAACCCCGTCAGCGAGGCGGCGTGCAACGCGACGAGCGTGAGCACGGTTCCGAGCGCGAGCATCGTCGTGCCGTAGATCGTCACCTCACGCGGGGAGCGGTTGCGCCAGAGGTAGCAGCTGAGCGACCCGGTGCCGGTGAGGACCGCGACGACCGACCCCTGGGCCAGGTGGGAGCCACCACCGAGCAGCTGGCCGACGATCGGCGCGCCGAGCGACAGGTAGAGGCCACCGGTGGCCCATCCGGCGAAGAGGGCGGGGGCGCTCCGGCGGAAGGCGGCGCGGGCGGGCACCGGGATGCCGACCCGGGGACGCAGCGAACCGGCCCACCCGTCGTGACGGGGCGAGGTCTCGGGGAGCGCGAGCGCCGCGACGGCGAGGACGGCATACACGGCCGTGAGCGTCGCGAAGACGAGAGGTAGCGCATTCGCGGGCTGGGCGTCGAGGACCGCACCGGCGACGAGCGCTCCGGCGGCGAGCCCGAAGAGCGGGGTCACGCTGTTGAGGGTCGCGGCGAGGCCGGGGCGCGACCGGGGCTCGAGGTCGGTGACCGCGGCCGTCATCGTCGAGAGCAGCAGGCCCGCGGCCACGCCCTGCACGACCCGGGAGACGAGGAGCAGCGCGACGCCGTCGGAGTGCCAGAAGCCGACCATGCTCGCGGCGAGGACGGCGAAGCCCACGGCGAGGACCGGTCGGCGGCCGACGTGGTCCGAGAGCGAGCCGGTGACGAGCAGCGTGGCGAGCAGGGCGAGGGCGTAGACGCTGAAGATCGTCGTCATCGTGCCGGCGGAGAAGCCGATCTCCTGCTGGAGCACGGGATAGAACGGCGACGGGGCGCTCGCTCCGACCATCATCGCGACCACGACGGTGAGGGCGAGGACGAACCCCGGCCCCCGGCGCAGACGCCCGCGCCCACCCTCGCGCCGAGGGGACGCGCCGGTGTCCGTCGTCGGTCCCGGCTCGACGTGCCCGCCCGTGCTGGTCGGGGTGGTGGTCGTGCTCATCGGGGACCTCTCGCAGGGAACGGCTGTCGAGAGGTGGAGAACGGCACCGCCGACCCGCGCATTCCCGGCGGTTCGCTCACGACGACCGACGGGCCCCGACCTCGATGAGGTCAGGGCCCGTCGCTGGCCGGCCGGCGGAGGCTCAGTCGAGGTCGCGCGCGGAGGCGTCGCGGCTCGCACCGGCACCGGCGAGGGCCGCCGCGTGCACCTCGTCGACGTCGGTGTTCGAGCGCCACCACTCCTGACCGGCCTCGGGGAGGGTGTAGATCGGGTCGTAGTAGACGTACTCGCGCGAGAGCGCCTGCGCGTCCTCTCCCTCGATCGAGGTGCGGTAGTTCTTGCGCCAGAAGGACATGCCCTTGTCGCGGTCGTAACTGTCGACCTGGTGCACCCAGCGCTTGCCGACGAACGGCACGTCGCAGACGATGCGCGGAGTCGCGAAGCCAGGGAGGTAGCCCATGATCGAGTGCTGGAGGTGCTGCGCCTCGTGCAGCGCGAGCCGCCAGTGCTCCGAGAACGGGATCATGTCGCACATGTAGAAGTAGTAGGGCGTGATCATCGCCTCGTCCTGGAGGGCGAAGCAGAGGTCGAGCAGGTCCTCGCTCGAGTCGTTGACCCCGCGCATGAGGACGCCCTGGTTGCGGACGTCGCGCACGCCGGCCTGGAGCATCGCCTTCGCCGCCTCGGCGACGAGCGGCGTCACCGAGTTCGCGTGGTTGACGTGCGTGTGGATCGCGAGCGAGACACCGCGCGAGCGGGCGAGTGCCGACACGCGGGCGACGCCCTCGACGACGTCGTCCTGGAGCCAGTGCTGCGGCAGCCCCATGAGCGCCTTGGTCGCGAGGCGGATGTCGCGGATGTTGTCGATCCGCAGCAGCTTGTCGAGGAACCCCTCGAGGTTCTTCCACGGCATGTTGGCGACGTCGCCACCGGAGACGACGACGTCACGCACCTGCGGGGTCCGCTGGAGGTAGTCGAGCATCGCGGCGTGGCGGTCGACCGGCTTGCCGGCGAGCTTGAGCTTGACTATCTGCGGCGTCGAGTTGCCGACGAGGTCCATGCGCGTGCAGTGGCCGCAGTACTGCGGGCAGGTCGGCAGCATCTCGGCGAGGACCTTGGTCGGGTAGCGGTGGGTCAGGCCCTCGACCGCCCACATGTCGTGCTCGTGGAGGCTGTCGCGCGCGGCGAACGGGTGCGAGGCCCAGTCGGTGCGACGGTCACTGAAGACGGGGAGCATGTAGCGGCGCACCGGGTCGGCGAGGAACGCCTCGGTGAAGGCGGCGCCGGCAGCGGGCATCGAGCCGTCCGCCCACGTCGTCTCGCTCACCATCGTGTTGAGCATCTGCGGCGGGACGAGCATCGACATCGTCGCCCGCTCGGCCTGGTCGCGCTCGAGGTCGGCGTAGAAGTCCTCGGTGAGGAGGTCGCCCATGAGGTCGCGCAGCTGGCCGACGTTCTTGACGCAGTGGGCGCGCTGCCACTGGGCGCTGGCCCAGTCGGCCGCGGTGACGTCGCGCCACCCCGGGAAGCGGGTCCAGTCGGGCTCGACGAGCTCCTTGCGCCGGTAGACGTAGGGCTGCTCGATGTTCGTCGTCATGTCTGCGAGGATACGGACAGATCACTCGCTCGTCACATTCATGCCGCAATATTTCTTGCTGCGTGTCGCCAGACAGGAGAACTTGCGTGCCTGCCACGGTCTCGTCCCGCACCACCACGTCGTCGCCGCTCGGGGTCCACCGGGTCCTGGAGCCCGCAGGGGAGTCGCTGCCCCAGGCCGCCCGCGTCCTCGACGCGAGCCCGGAGATCTGGGACGACGAGGTCCGCATCGACGTCGAGACGCTCAACCTCGACGCCGCCTCCTTCCGCCAGCTCCACGACAAGCACTCCGGCGACGGCGACGCGATCCGCGCAGAGGTCCTCGAGATCGTGCGCACGCGCGGCAAGATGCAGAACCCCGTCACCGGCAGCGGCGGCATGCTCATCGGCACCGTGGCCGAGGTCGGTCCCGAGTCGCCGCTGGGCCTGGCCGTCGGTGACCGCGTGGCGACCCTCGTCTCGCTCTCGCTCACCCCGCTCGCGATCACCGACGGGCTCGAGCGCTGGGACGGTCTGGGGGAGCGAGTCCCGGCAGCCGGCCACGCGGTCCTCTTCGGGCGCTCGATCGCGGCGACGCTCCCCGAGGACCTGTCGCCGGAGCTCGCGCTCATGGTTCTGGACGTCTGCGGCGCGCCTGCGCTCGTCGCCCGGACCATCCACTCGTATGCCGGCCGCGCGCCTTCCGGCGCCGACGCACCTGCCGACACTGCAACGCCCGGCGATGCCGGCCCTTCGGTCGTCGTCCTCGGTGGCGCCGGCAAGTCCGGTTCGCTCTCGCTCGCCGCTGCCGCCGACGCCGGGGCGACCCGTCGCGTGGCCGTCGTGCGCGACGCCACCGAGGCGGCCCTGCTCGAGGGGACCGACCTGGCGACCCACGTCGTCGTCGCCGACGCCCGCAGCCCCCTGGGTCTCAGCGAGGCCCTCGCCGGGGTCGGTGGACCCGCCGACCTCACCGTCGTCTGCGTCGACGTCACCGGCTGTGAGCAGCCGGCCATCCTCGCCACGGCCGAGGGCGGCACGGTGATCTTCTTCTCGATGGCGACGAACTTCGCCGCAGCCGCGCTCGGCGCCGAAGGGCTCGCCGCGGACGTCACGATGCTCGTCGGCAACGGCTACGTCCCGGGGCACGCGGCCTACGCGCTCGACCTGCTGCGCGGCACGCCGTCCGTGCGCGCCCTGTTCGAGGGCCGTCTGGAGGACTAGCAGGGTAGTTTCGGCGGTGTGGTGACGAGCATCTACATCGCGGGCACGGAGGCACAGTCGGGCAAGTCGGCGGTCGCGGTGGGACTGCTCGACCAGCTCGCCCGCCGCGCCGGCCGGGTCGGTGTCTTCCGGCCCATCGTGCGCGCCGGCGCTCCCGACGAGCTCGTGCGCGCGCTGCTCTCGCAGCTCCCGGGGACCCTCACCGAGGACCGGGCCTGCGGCGTCACCTACGACGAGCTCCATGCCTCGCCGGAGCGGGCCATGGGCGTCATCGTCGACCGGTTCCACGACGTCGCGCACGACCACGACGTCGTCCTCGTCGTCGGCTCGGACTTCACCGACGTCGCGGCGCCCACCGAGTTCTCGGTCAACGCTGCCATCGCGGCCAACCTCGGCTCGCGCCTCCTCCTCGTCGTCCCGGCCGGCGACCACGACCCGGCCGAGGTGGCGACGACGGCGGAGATGGCGGTCGCCGCCGCCCGCGGCGTCCACGCGCACGTCACCGGCGTCGCCGCCAACCAGGTGGCGCCGGGCCTCCTCGACGCGACCCGGGAGCGGTTGGCCGCGCGGGTGGGCGTGCCGGTGCACGTCCTGCCCGAGACCCCGCTGCTGCGGGCCCCGACCGTCGGCGACCTCATGGAGGCCTGCGGCGGCCGGCTCGTCCACGGCGATCCTGCCCGGCTCGACCGCGAGTGCATGGGTCTCGTCGTCGCGGCCATGACGATGCCGCACGTCCTCGACCGGCTCATCGAGGGCGGCGTCGTCATCGTGCCGGGGGACCGCGAGGACGTCGTCATCGGCGTCCTGCTCGCGCACCGCTCCAAGACCTTCCCCACGCTGTCGGGCATCGTCCTCAACGGCGGGTTCCCGCTGCCCCCGCAGGTCGAGCGGCTCATCGAGGGCCTCGACGTCGTCCTGCCCGTCATCGCCACGGACGGCGGGACGATGGCGACGGCGAGCCGCCTCGGCGCAGCCCGCGGCCGGCTCACCCCGGACTCGGGCCGCAAGCTCGCCGCCGCCGTCGCCCTCGTCGAGCAGGGCCTCGACGCACAGGAGGTCCTGGGCCCCCTCGTCACCGGCCCGGGTGAGAGCGGCGGGGGCGTCGTCACGCCGCTCATGTTCGAGCACCGGCTCGTCGAGGCGGCCCGCGCTGCGGACAGCCACATCGTCCTGCCCGAGGGGGCCGAGGACCGGATCCTCCTCGCCGCAGACACGGTGCTCGCCCGCGGGCTGGCCCGGCTCACCCTCCTCGGGGACCCCGAGACGATCGCCACCCACGCGGAGCGCCTCGGCGTCGACGTCTCCCGCGCCGAGGTCGTCGACCCGGCGACGAGCCCGCTGCGCGAGCGGTTCGCGGCGACCTACGCCCGGCTGCGCGAGCACAAGGGCGTCACCCTCGAGCAGGCCCGCGACAGGGTGCTCGACCCGTCCTACTTCGGCACGATGCTCGTCCACGAGGGGCTCGCCGACGGGATGGTGTCGGGGTGCATCACCACGACCGCGCACACGATCCGGCCCGCGCTCGAGATCGTCCGCACTGCCCCCGACGTGTCCGTCGTGTCGAGCGTCTTCCTCATGTGCCTCGCCGACCGGGTGCTCGTCTACGGCGACTGCGCCGTCAACCCCGACCCGAGCGCCGAGCAGCTAGCCGACATCGCGATCTCCTCCGCCCGCACCGCCCAGCGCTTCGGCATCGAGCCGAGGGTGGCGATGCTGTCCTACTCGACGGGCGAGTCCGGCAGCGGCGCCGACGTCGACAAGGTGCGGGCGGCGACGGCGCTGGTCCACGAGCGCGCGCCCGGGCTGCTCGTCGAGGGGCCGATCCAGTACGACGCCGCGGTCGACCCGCACGTCGCCGCGACCAAGCTCAAGGACAGCCCGGTCGCGGGACGGGCGACCGTCCTCGTCTTCCCCGACCTCAACACCGGCAACAACACCTACAAGGCGGTCCAGCGCAGCGCCTCGGCCGTCGCCATCGGCCCCGTGCTCCAAGGCCTCAACCGGCCCGTCAACGACCTGTCCCGCGGCGCCCTCGTGCGCGACATCGTCAACACGGTCGCCATCACCGCGATCCAGGCGGGCGCCTGATGCCGCCGCGCCCTGTCCTCGTCGTCAACGCCGGCTCGTCCTCGCTCAAGTACTCCGTCCTCGACGCCGAGTCGGGGGAGACGACGGCCGAGGGCATCGTCGAGCGGATCGGTGGCACCGGTCGGCTCAGGCACACCCGCGACGGCGAGACCTCCGAGCAGGAGGTCGCCTGCAAGGACCATGCCGAGGCACTGGACGCGGCCCGTCAGGCCCTTCGTGAGCACGGTCCCGACCTCGCCGGCGTCGGCCTCGTCGCCGTGGGTCACCGGGTCGTTCACGGCGGTCCCGACTTAACCGAGCCGGTCCTCGTCGACGACGACGTCCTCGCCGCTGTCGAGGACCTCGTGCCGCTCGCTCCGCTTCACAACCCGGCGAACCTCGAGGGCATCCGCAGCGCGCGCGAGGCCTTCCCCGACGTGCCCCAGGTCGCGGTCTTCGACACCGCATTCCACCAGAGCCTGCCGCCCGCCGCCCACACCTATGCCGTCCCGCGGGAGTGGCGCGAGCGCCACCGCGTCCGTCGCTACGGCTTCCACGGGACGTCGCACCGCTACGTCTCTCGGCGCACGGCCCACCTGGTCGGCGGCACGCCGGAGGAGTGCAACGTCATCGTCCTCCACCTCGGCAACGGGGCCAGCGCCTGCGCCGTCCGCGAGGGCCGGAGCATCGACACCTCGATGGGGCTGTCGCCGCTCGAGGGACTCGTCATGGGCACGCGATCGGGCGATGTCGACCCGGCTCTGGGCGCCTACCTGGAGCGGGTCGCGGGACTGGACGGGACGGCATACGACACCGCCCTCAACAAGGAGAGCGGGCTGCTCGGCCTCGCCGGCGTCTCCGACCTGCGCGAGGTCGAGTCCCGCCGGGAGGCGGGCGACGAGGACGCCGCGCTCGCGGTCGACGTCATGGTCCACCGCCTCCGGAAGTACGTCGGTGCGTATGCCGTCCTGCTCGGTCGCGTGGACGCCATCGCCTTCACCGGCGGCATCGGCGAGAACAGCAGCCTCGTGCGTGCCGAGGTCCTCGGCGGGCTCGGGATCCTCGGCGTCGAGCTCGACGAGGACGCCAACGACGACGGCGAGCCCGAGCGCCTCGTGACGACGCCCTCGAGCCGCATCCCGGTCTGGGTCGTGCCCACCGACGAGGAGCTCGAGATCGCCCGTGCGTGCCTCGACGTCCTCGACGCTCAGGGCAGCCGGTAGACCGAGACGTGCGACCGGGACTGCGACGTGAACGGCGTCCCGGTCCAGTCCGCGTGCCGCGACTCGAGCTCCATCCCCGCCAGGCGCGCCATGAGGTCGAGCTCGGACGGCCAGACGTAGCGGTGCGGGGTGAAGCCGATGCGCGCCTCGCGCCGCTGGGGCCCGCGAGCGCCCGGGTCGAACCGCACGTGGTGCGACATGAGGCGCTGGGTCGCGGTGTCGATGGCGTCGAGGCCGAGGTAGCCGTCCTCCACTGCGAACACCTGCGCCGGGGCGGTGGGTGAGACTCCCCGCAGGTCCGGCACCCAGAGCTCGATGACGAAGCGGCCGCCGGGGGAGAGGTGCGCCGCCGCGTTGCGGAAGCACTCGACCTGCGCCTCCTGCGTGAGGAGGTTCGCGATGGTGTTGAAGACGAGGTAGACGAGCGAGAACCTCCCGCCGACCCGGGTCGTCGCCATGTCCCCGTGGACGGCGGTGACCGCATCGGAGCCTTCGGTGCGCGCGAGCTGGTCGAGCATCGGCCGGCTCAGCTCGATGCCGGTAACGGGGACGCCGCGACGGGCGAGCGGGATCGCGACCCGACCGGTGCCGATCGCGAGCTCGAGGGCCGGGCCCCCGGCGGCGAGCTCGACGAGCCTGTCGACCGTCGGGTCGAGGACCTCGGGTGACGACATGCCCTCGCCGGGGGTGTCGTAGCTGCCGGCGGCGGCCTCGTCCCAGAGCTCGTCCTGGGTGAGGGAGTCGAGGCGGGTGAGGTCGAACGTCATGCGCCCCACCCTGTCGACGTCGGTCGGTCCCGGCAACGGGTTTTCGACGTCGCGCGGCTCGGTCGTGACGATCTTGCGGGCACGGGCCGCTCCTGCAGAAGAATCACCGGCGCCGTTGATAGTGTGCCGTCGTGTCTTCACGTCCCCGCCCCCTCCTCGAGCTCGACCGGGCCGACGTCCGGCGGGCCCGCTCGCTCGCCCGCTCCGTCGGGAAGCCCGTCGTCAGGATCGCCAACCGGCACACGACCGTCTCGGTCGAGCGGGCGACGCTGCGCCTCGCCGGCCTCTCCGGCGCCGACCACGAGCGGGTGCCGTGGGTCAACCACCTCGTCGACGCCGTCCGCGAGGGCGTGGGCCTCGAGCACGGCGTGACCCTTCCGGTCTGGGACGCCCTGCGGCGCGGCCAGGCACCCGACCTGCTCACCCTCGCGCAGAAGGCGAGCAGCCGGTCGGTCGACTTCCGGGTCCCCGAGGGCAAGGACGCCACGGCGGCGGCGAAGCAGTCACGCACGGCGGTGGCGGCCGGCATACGGCAGATCGACCGGCAGCGCGCCGCACGAGAGCGGCTGGTCAAGCGCCACGGTGACCCCGCGCAGCGCCCGTGGATCTACCTCATCGTCGCGACCGGCGACATCTACGAGGACATCCCGCAGGCGCAGGCCGCCGCGCGCGAGGGCGCCGACGTCATCGCCGTCATCCGTTCCACGGGGCAGTCGCTCCTCGACTACGTCCCCGAGGGCGCCACCCGCGAGGGGTATGCCGGCACCTACGCCACGCAGGAGAACTTCCGCCTCATGCGGGCGGCGCTCGACGAGACGAGCAAGGAGGTGGGCCGCTACATCCGGCTCACCAACTACGCGAGCGGGCTGTGCATGCCCGAGATCGCGACGCTCGCCGGGCTCGAGCGGCTCGACATGATGCTCAACGACTCGATGTACGGCATCCTCTTCCGCGACATCAACCCGATCCGCACCTTCGTCGACCAGCGGTTCAGCCGCCAGATCCACGCGCGCGCCGGCATCATCATCAACACCGGCGAGGACAACTACCTCACGACGAGCGACGCCGTCGAGGCCGCGCACACCGTCACCGTGAGCCAGCTGCTCAACGAGTACTTCGCCAAGGAGGCCGGTCTCGAGGACTGGCAGCTCGGCCTCGGGCATGCCTTCGAGATCAACCCCGACCTGCACGACAGCTTCCGGCTGGAGCTCGCCCACGCGCTGCTCGCCCGCACGCTCTTCCCCGACGCGCCGCTCAAGTGGATGCCGCCGACGAAGCACATGACCGGCGACGTCTTCCGCGGCAACCTCCTCGACGGGTTCTTCAACCTCGTCGGCGCCCTCACCGGGCAGGGCATCCTGCTCGTCGGGATGATGACCGAGGCCGTCGTCACCCCGTGGATCTCCGACCGCGACATCGCCCTCCAGAACGTCCGCTACGTCCTGGGCGCGGCCGGCGGGCTCACCGAGGACTTCCACCCGCCGCGCGACGGGTTCATCCAGACCCGGGCCCGCCAGGTGCTCGGTGAGGCGATCGACCTGCTCCAGCAGATCGCCGACGAACCCGGGAAGGCGCCGCTGCTCGAGGCCATCGCCGACGGCACCTTCGGCGAGATGAAGCGCCCGGCGACGGCCGGCAAGGGCCTCGACGGGGTCGTCGAGCGCGCCGACGGCTACGACAACCCCGCCATCACCCTCCTCGAGACGGGAAGCACCCGATGAGCGCCTCGACCCGCGACGCCGACGTCGCCGAGATCCCGCAGGTCATCCGCCCCTACGGCGACCAGACCGGCGACGGCATGGTGCAGGTGTCCTTCACGCTGCCGATGCCGAACGGCAAGCGGGCCGAGGGTGCCGCCCTGCAGCTGGCCACCAGGATGGGCATCGAGCCGGCTCTCGTCGTCCACGCAAAGGCGATCGGCGACGGCTTCACCTTCTTCGTCGTCTACGGGCCGGTGAAGCACCTCGTCGAGCCCGGTCTCGTCGAGGTCGTCGAGCGTGAGTTCCCGCTGCTCTCGGGCAAGGAGATCAACACCGCGATCAAGCGCCACCTGCGCCGCAAGCTCGTCGTCGTCGGCGCGTGCATCGGCACCGACGCCCACACCGTCGGCATCGACGCCATCCTCAACATCAAGGGCTTCGCGGGGGAGAAGGGCCTCGAGTACCACCGCGAGATCAAGGTCGTGAACCTCGGCGCCCAGGTCCTCATCCCCGACCTCGTCGAGCGCGCCCGCGCCGAGAAGGCCGACGCCGTCCTCGTCAGCCAGGTCGTCACCCAGCGCGACGCGCACATCCACAACACGACGGCGATGTCGGCGGCCTTCCGCGAGGCGTTCCCGTCCGGCAAGGTGCCGCACCTCGTCGTCGGCGGACCGCGGTTCGAGGAGGGGTCGGCCGGCGCCCTCGGCGTCGACCGCATCTTCGGCCGCGGGACGACCCCCGGAGAGGTCGCGAGCTACCTCGTCCACGCCCTCGTCGCGCCTCGCGCCGCCGCCGACCAGAGCAAGGGAGCATGAGCAGCATGAGCGAAGCCACCGTGGGGCGCACGGTCACCCACCGCCGCTACGTCCCCTACAGCCACGCGCACTACGCCGGCAACCTCGTCGACGGCGCCTACTCGCTCGCCGCCTTCGGTGACGTCGCCACCGAGATGTGCATCGTCACCGACGGCGACGAGGGGCTCTTCGCGTCCTACAGCGACGTCCAGTTCCTCGCTCCCGTGCGCGCCGGCGACTGCATCGAGATCGAGGCCACGCTCGTCCGGGTCGGCACCCGCAGTCGCGAGATGGAGTTCGCCGTGCGCGTCGTCGCCCGGGGCAACCCCGAGCGCGGCGAGTCCGCCGCCGACGTCCTCGACCCGCCCGTCGTCGCGACGACGGCGCGCGGTGTCGTGGTGGTGCCACCGCGCTGATGCCGGTGACCTACGGTGGCTCCGTGCCGCCGAGAGTCCCGTATGCCGTCCGCGCCCTCCTCGCGGTCGTCTCCGGGGTCCTGCTCTGGCTGGCGTTCCCCACGCACGACCTCTGGTGGCTCGCACCCGTGGCCGTCGCGCTGCTCGGTGCGGTGACGACCGATGTCGGCGGACGTCGCGGCTTCGTCCTTGGGATGCTCGCCGGGTGGGCGTTCTTCGTGCCGGTGCTGTCGTGGTCGGGGATCTACGTCGGCAAGGTCCCGTGGTTCGCCCTTGCCACCCTCGAGGCCCTCTACTTCGGCGCGATGTGCGCCGTGGTCGGCTTCGTCGGCGCCCGCTTGCGCCCGCGCTGGGGCGACTCCGTGTATGCCGTCATTCCCTTCGCGTGGGTGGCGCAGGAGCTGGCGCGCGGGACGACTCCGTTCGGCGGCTTCCCGTGGGCGAGGCTCGCGTTCAGCCAGGCCGACAGCCCGCTCGCCAACATTGCTCAGATGTTCGGTGCGCCGGGTGTCACGTTCGCCGTCGCCATCGTGGGGACGCAGCTCCTCATGGCCCTCGACCTCGTCCGTCGCCATCGCCTCCAGGCGCTCGGCGTCGCCGCGACCACGATCGTGTGGGTGGTGTTCGCCGGACTTCTGAACCCTCCGGTGGACGGCCGGCGCGTCACCGTGGCCATGGTGCAGGGCAACGTGCCGCGCCCGGGCCTGGACTTCAACGCCGAGCGCCGCGCCGTCCTCGACAACCACGTGCGCGGCACGGAGCTCGTCGCGGACCGCGTGCAGTCCGGCGACCTGGGGGAGCGCGTTCCCGAGCCGCTCAGCCTCGTCGTCTGGCCCGAGAACTCCTCCGACATCGACCCGATCCGCAACCCCGACGCCGGTGCCCAGGTCCAGCGTGCGGTCTCCGCCGTCGGCGTGCCCGTCATCGTCGGCGCCGTCCTCCAGGAGCCGCAGCCCGACGTCTCCAACGTCTCCCTGCTCTACCGCCCCGGGGGAGGGGAGCCCGAGCGCTACGTCAAGAACCACCCCGTGCCGTTCGCCGAGTACATCCCCTACCGCTCGTTCTTCCGCACCTTCAGCGACAAGGTCGACCTCGTCACCAAGGACTTCGCCAAGGGCACGGAGCTCGGCGCCTTCCGGGTGGACGCCGCCTCGGGCGCCTACTGGGCGCTCCCGACGATCTGCTTCGAGGTCGCCTACGACGGGCTCATGCGCGAGTCCGTGACCCAGCCCGGCAAGGACGCCGGACTCATCCTCGTCCAGACCAACAACGCGACCTTCGGCTACACCGCCGAGTCCGAGCAGCAGTTCGCGATCTCGCGGATCCGGGCCATCGAGCACGGGCGGTCGGTCGCACACGTCTCCACGGTCGGCGTCTCGGGCTTCATCGCGCCCGACGGCTCGGTGAGCGGCAAGACCGGCCTCTTCACCGCCGAGCAGCGCATCGGCTCGGCCGCCATCCGCACCGACCGCACCCTCTCCGACACCCTCGGCCCCTGGCCCGAGTGGCTCGCCAGCGGGGCGCTGCTCGTGCTGCTGGGCTACGCGGTCGCCTGCGGCCGAGGGGTTAGGGTCGGACGACCCGAACCGGCGCGACCCCGAAGGACTGTCGTTGACTGAGCGTCCCACCCTCGAGCGCGTCGTCGTGCTCATCCCGACCTACAACGAGCGCGAGAACCTCCCGCTCATCGTCGAGCGCGTCCGCCGGGCGGTCCCCGAGGTCGACGTCTGCGTCCTCGACGACAGCTCGCCCGACGGCACCGGTGAGGTGGCCGACGAGCTCGCCGCTGCCGACGACCAGGTCCACGTCCTGCACCGCGCCGGCAAGGAAGGGCTCGGGGCGGCCTACCTCCACGGCTTCGGGTGGGCGCTGCGACAGGGCTATGACGCCGTCGTCGAGATGGACGCCGACGGGTCGCACCGTCCCGAGGACCTGCACCGGCTGCTCGAGGCCGCCCGCGAGGCCGACCTCGTCATCGGGTCGCGCTGGGTCAAGGGCGGCGAGGTCGTCAACTGGCCGACCCACCGCAAGGTGCTCAGCGTCGGCGGCAACATCTACACCCGCGTCCTGCTCGGGATGGACGTCAACGACGCCACCGCGGGCTACCGGGTCTACCGCGCCGAGGCGCTGCGCCGGCTCGACCTGCACAACGTCGAGTCCGCGGGCTACTGCTTCCAGGTCGACCTCACCCGCCGGGCCGTCCTCGCCGGCCTCACCGTGGTCGAGGTCCCGATCACCTTCGTCGAGCGCGAGATCGGTGACTCCAAGATGGACCAGGACATCGTCCGCGAGTCGCTCGCCCGCATCACCGTGTGGGGCGTCCAGCGCCGGAGCGACCAGCTGAGGGAACGGCTCGCCGGTCGCGCTCGTTGGCACAGGTTGTGAACCACCCGATCGGCTCCACCCCCTACGCGCGACGTCAGCGGCGGCCCCGCTGGCTGACCTTCGTCCTCGTCGGGCTCGTCCTGGCCCCGATCGTCGAGATCACGGTCCTCGTCCTCGTGGGCAAGGCCATCGGCATCGGCTGGACGATCCTCGCCCTGCTCGCGCTCACCCTCTTCGGGACGTGGCTCATGCGCCGGGAGGGGTCGCGCACCTGGAAGGCCCTGCGCGAGGCGTCACGCACGGGGCGGATGCCGAGCCGCGAGATCGCGGACAACGCCCTCGTCCTCATCGGCGGTGCGTTCCTGCTCCTGCCGGGCTTCGTGAGCGACGTCATCGGCCTCTTCTTCGTCCTGCCCTTCACCCGCGTCTTCGCGCGCCGGTTGCTCGAGGCCTTCGTCGCCAGCCGTGTCCTCGTGGCGGTGCCGTTCCCCGGCCGTGGTCCGGGGAGCAACGGGCCGCAGGGGACGATCCGCGGCGAGGTCGTCGACTGACCTCCCCCTGACTCCTCCCATCGGGCTGGTCCTCCTTTGGATGGACTCCGCGGGAGGTGCCCCGGTCCTACCGTGAGGTGTGGGCCGCGCTCGCCTCGCCATCCAGCGCCATGGCCTCGACCTGCTGGTCGTCGTCACGGCGGCGGTCACCGCCGTCGCGACGGTCCTGCGCGACGACCTCGAGCACCCGAGCGGCCCTCGCTTCGCCATCGGGCTCGTCGGCATCACCGCGGCCGTGCTCGTCCTCCTCGCCCGGCGACGGTTCCCCTTCGCCGCGCCCGCGGCGACCTGGGTCGTCTGCCCGGCGCTCTCGTTCCTCGACGGCCAGCTCATCGTCAACGGGCCCGGCATCCTCGTCGCCGGCATGGGCGCCGCCGTGCTGCTGGGTGCGCACCCGCAGGCCGCGCTCGCCAGGGCGGGGCTCGTCGTCGTGCTGGCGGGCAGCCTCACGGTGGTGCGCAACGGCCCGGACTCGTCCACCGACGACCTCGTCTCCGTGCCCGCGCTCTTCGCGATCGGCTGGATCGTCGGGTGGGCGCTGCGCGAACGCAACGCGCGCACGAGGGACGCCGAGGAGCGGGCCCTGCGCGCCGAGCGAGAGCGTGAGGCGGCCGCTCGCGTCGCCGTCGCGGAGGAGCGGGGACGGATCGCCCGCGAGCTCCACGACATCGTCGCCCACGCGGTGAGCGTCATCGTCCTGCAGGTGGGCGCGGTCCGCCACCGGCTGCCGGAGACCGCCACCGCCGAGCGCGAGGCACTGCGCAACGTCGAGGAGGCGGGACGGACCGCCCTCGCCGAGATGCGCCGGCTCCTCCAGGCCATGCGGGAGGAGGGGGACGAGGTGGCGCTCACCCCGCACCCGGGCCTCGGCGACCTCGACCGGCTCATCAGTGACGTCGGGGCCGCAGGGCTGGACGTGCGGCTCGAGGTCGTGGGGGAGCCGGGGGCACTGCCACCGGGACTCGACCTGTCCGCCTACCGGATCCTCCAGGAGAGCCTCACCAACAGCCTGCGCCACTCCGGTGCCGGGACCGCCGAGGTCACCCTCGACTACGGGGATGACGCGCTGCGGCTGGAGGTCCGCGACCACGGCCGGCCCGACCCGGACGGTGCCGACGGGCAGGGTCACGGGCTCGTGGGGATCCGAGAGCGCGTCAAGCTCTTCGGCGGGGAGATGAGCGCAGGCCCTGCACCGGGCGGTGGGTTCCTCGTCCGCGCACGCCTCCCGAGGCCGGACGACCGGCCATGAGCATCAGGGTGCTCGTCGTGGACGACCAGTCGATGGTGCGTGCCGGCTTCCGGCTGCTGCTCGCCGACGAGCCCGACATCGAGGTCGTGGCCGAGGCCGGCAACGGGCGCGAGGCGGTCGCCCACGCAGCACGGCTCGAACCCGACGTCATCCTCATGGACATCCGGATGCCGGAGCTCGACGGGCTCGAGGCCACCCGCCGGATCCTCGCGACCGGCACCGCCGCCAAGGTCCTCATCCTCACGACCTTCGACCTCGACGAGTACGTCTTCGAGGCGCTACGGGCGGGAGCGAGCGGGTTCGTGCTCAAGGACGACCCGCCCGAGCAGCTGCTCGCCGCGGTCCGCACGGTCGCCGCCGGCGAGGCGCTGCTGTCGCCGACCGTGACCCGTCGGGTCATCAGGCACTTCGCCGCCGAGCGCCACCGGAGCGCGCCCGCAGGCGTGGCTGACCTCACCGCCCGCGAGCTGGAGGTCTACGAGCTCCTCACCCGGGGGCTGTCCAACGCCGAGATCGGACGCGAGCTCTTCATCAGCGACACCACCGTGAAGACGCACGTGACCCGGCTGCTCCAGAAGCTCGGTCTGCGCGACCGCGCCCAGGCGATCGTCCTGGCCTACCAGAGCGGTCTCTTCGAGAGGCCCTGACCGACGTCCTCCGGGAGGACCAGCGGCTGTCGTCGGTTGGTCGTAGAGAGGACACGACGTCTCGACGACGCGCCCGGGCGCCGCGGTTCCTACCGTCGAAGGCATCCCACACCCCACACGAAAGGGACGGCGATGATCGTCATCGACAACCTCTCCAGGACCTACGGCTCGACCGTCGCGGTCGACCACATCGGCTTCGTCGCCAGCGCGGGCCGGGTCACCGGCTTCCTCGGACCCAACGGCGCCGGCAAGTCGACGACGCTGCGGATGCTCGTCGGTCTCACGAAGCCGACGACAGGCAGCGCCACGATCGCCGGGCGCCGGTTCGCCGACCTGCCGAACCCCGGCGTCGAGGTCGGCGTCATGCTCGACGCGTCGGCCCAGCACGCCGGCCGGACCGGGCGCGAGATCCTCACGATCGCTCAGCAGACGATGGGCGTGCCGTCCCGCAGGGTCGCCGAGATGCTCGACCTCGTCAGCCTCACGCCGGCGGAGGCTGACCGCAGGGTCGGCACCTACTCGCTCGGCATGCGCCAGCGGCTCGGCATCGCCACCGCCCTCGTGGGCAACCCCGGCATCCTCGTCCTCGACGAGCCGGCCAACGGGCTCGACCCGGCAGGCATCCGCTGGATGCGAGACCTGCTGCGCGACTTCGCCGACCGTGGCGGCACGGTGCTGCTCTCCTCGCACCTCCTGCGCGAGGTCGAGGTCATCGCCGACGACATCGTCATGATCGGCCAGGGCCGCATCGTCTGCCAGGGCGCCAAGGTGGACCTCCTGCGCGGCGAGGGCAGCACGGTCCGGGCCACCCGCGTCCACGTGCTCGTGCTGGCGCTGCACGCCGCGGGCCACGACGCGTCCGTCGCCGACGACGGCTCCGTCGTCACGACCGCCGAGCCCGCGGAGGTGGGTCGGGTCGCCGCCCACCACGGCGTCGTGCTCACCGAGCTCCGCGCGGCCGAGAGCGGGCTGGAGGACATGTTCCTCGAGCTCACCGCGAACACCACCCGTGAGAACCGACGAGAAAGGGCAGTGGCATGACCACCCTCACCAGCACCGTCCCCGCCGCGGCGGTGGACCGCGTGGCTCCGGTCCCCCTGACGCGTGTCGTCCGGGTCGAGCTGCGCAAGATGTTCGACACGCGTTCGGGGTTCTGGCTCCTCGCCAGCCTCGTCATCGTGGGCGTCCTCGCGACCGTGGGGACGATCCTCTTCGCGCCCGACGAGCAGCTCACGCACAACACCTTCGCGGCCGCCATCGGCTTCCCGATGACGATCGTCCTGCCGATCATCGCGATCCTCGCGATCACCGGCGAGTGGAGCCAGCGCACCGGTCTCACGACGTTCACGCTCGTTCCCCACCGGGGCAGGGTGCTGCTCGCGAAGACGATCTCCTCGGTCGTCGTCGGCATCGCGGCGATGCTCGTGGCGCTCGTCGTCGGCGTCCTGGGCAACGTCGTCGGCACGGCGGTCACGGGGACCGACCTCGTCTGGGACGTCTCGGTCGCGCAGTTCGGCACGATCGTCGTCGGCAGCCTGCTGTGCCTGCTCACGGGGACGATGCTGGGGATGCTCATCCGCAGCTCGGCGGCCGCGCTCGTCACCTACTTCGTGCTCACCCTCGTCGTGCCGACCCTCTTCGGGATCCTCGCGGCCAACGAGCCGGAGTTCGCCGACGTGCGGCCCTGGGTGGACGCCGAGCTCGCCCGGTCGTTCCTCTTCGAAGGCCCGCCCGTCGGCGAACAGTGGGCCCAGGTCGGTGTCACGGTCCTGCTCTGGCTCGTCCTGCCGGCACTCGTCGGCCTGCGGTTCGTCACCCGCTCCGAGGTGAAGTAGTCACAGACGCACGTATGCCGTGTGCCCAAGCGGGCACACGGCATACGGCGTCTGTGGGGGAAGAACCGCGTCAGGCGGACTTCTTCTTGCCCGGCTTCTCGCCGCGCGACGCGCGCAGAAGGGTGAGGCGCTCCTCGAGGAGCTCCTCGAGCTCGGGGATGGAGCGGCGCTCGAGCAGCATGTCCCAGTGCGTGCGGACGTGCTTGACCGGCTTGGCCTCGGGCTCGGGGCCGCCGCCCTGGAGCTTGGCCTCCTCACCGCAGCGGCACTCCCAGACCGACGGGATCTCGGCCTCGATCGAGAACGGAAGCTCGATCTTGTGGCCCTGCGGGCACAGGTAGGTCGTGATCTGTCGCTCGCTCGGAACGACGTTCTCGTCCGTCTCCATGCTGAGGGCGCCGAGTCGGCTGCCGCGCAGGCTGCGTTCTGCCATGGGGTAACTCCCAACGAAGTCGTGGATCCCGGCGGAAGGGTCCGTGCGCCGGGTGTCACAGGGTGAAACGGATGAGGAACACTCGTTGTTCCGAAGGCAGCGACCGACGTCACCGCCTGCCTGGCAGGGCTCGTTTCCCCCGTGTGACTGCACGCGCCGTGACGGCGCGACATATCAGTCTAGCGGATTCAGAGGACTGCTGGCACCTCGTTGCCCGCCTCGCGGATGCCGCGCCTCATGTCGACCTTCGAGAGCAGCACGCCTCCGAGAACGAAGAAGACGATGAGCGCGAGGATCGCCGGCCGGTAGGAGTCGGTGAGCTGGTGCACGAGACCGAAGATCACGGCGCCGAACCAGCTCGTGCCGCGCTCGAGCGCCTGGTAGAGGCTGAAGAACTCGGCCTCGCGGTCACGGGGGACGAGCTGCGAGTACATCGAGCGGCTCAGCGCCTGGGTGCCACCCATGACGAGGCCGATGCCGACGCCGAGCGCGAAGAGCGCGGCGAGCGCCTTCTCGGGAACGAAGAACGCCGCGACGATGACGAGGACCCACATGACGATCCCGCCGAGGACCGTCCGCCACGCGCCGAGCCGGCGGGCGATGCGACCGAAGACGAGGGCGCCGCCGAACGCGACGAACTGGACCATGAGGAAGAGGGTGAGCATCGTCGTCTCGGAGAAGCCGAGCTCCGCCGTGCCGTAGAGGCTCGACTGGCCGATGACGGTCTGGATGCCGTCGTTGAAGAACATGTAGGCCACGAGGAAGAGCAGCGTCTGCCGCAGGCCCAGGAGGTGCCGGAAGGTGTCGGACAGCTGGCGCAGGGTGCCGCCGACGACGCCCGCCTTGGCGGCGACGACCGGCTTCTCGACACCGCGCATCTGCCACATGCCGAGGACCGGGATGAGGGTGAACAGTCCCCACCACAGGCCGGCCATGAGCATGCTGATGCGGACCGTCTGCCCGGTGCCGCCGAAGGTGTCCTCGTTGCTCAGCATGAGGAAGTTCACGGCGAGCAGGAGGCCGCCGCCGAGGTAGCCCAGGGCCCAGCCGCGCGAGGACACCTTGTCGCGGTCGTCGGGGTGAGCGATGCGCACGAGGATGGCGTCGTAGACGACGAGCGAGGCGCCGAGGGCGATGCTCGCGACCATGAGCAGGAGGACGCCCAGCTGCCAGTTGGTGCCCTCGACGAAGAACATGAGCGAGGCGGCAGTGGCGCCGATGCCGGCGAAGAGGGCCATGAGCCGCGCGGGACGCTTCGTCCGGTCGGCGATGGCCCCGACGAAGATGAGCAGCAGCGCGCCGACGAAGGTCGAGAAGCCGACGGTGTAGGGGTGGAGCGAGCCCGGGTCGATCGGCAGCCCGAGGACGCTGAGGTCGGTGGTGCAGTCGGCGCCGTCGGGCAGACCCGGGCACGCCGCCTCGGTCGCGATCGCGGTGAGGTAGGGGCCGAAGAGGACGGTCGCCGTCGTCGTCACGAACGCCGAGTTCGCCCAGTCGTACCAGTACCAGGGCCGCTGGTAGCGGGCGGTGTCCGCGTACTCGTCGATGGCGGTGTCGGCTGACTGCGTCGTCATGAGCCGAACTGTGGCACACGGGGGAGCGCGCGAGGGCGAGTACGCCTACTCAACGCAGCGTGTCGGCGTCAGCCCGCGAACTCCCAGTGCCACGGCTCCGGGGTGGCCCCGCCGGGGCCCGCCCAGCTCGGGTGGAACCAGCCGTAGAGAGGGGCGTTCTGCTTCATCCAGAGGTGCGCCGGGGAGCCGAAGTTGTTGATGCCACCGCAGAGGTCGAGGGCCATGCCGAGGCCGTGGCGGCTCGTGCCGGGGCGGGCGGCGAACCGGCCGCGCTTGGCCTTGGTGACGTACTGCTGGCTCAGCGAACGGTAGGAGTCGGTGACGCAGATCGGGCTGCCGGTCTGCCGGGCGTAGGCCTGGCTCATGGCGTTGAAGGAGGCCGCCGCGCGCGGCGAGAGCATCTCGCCGGGTGCCTGCCAGAGGGGGCACAGCGCGCTCGTCGGGAAGAGCCCGTTGGGGTAGCTCGTCGAGGCCGTCGTGCAGGGCTTGCCGATCCCAGACGTCGTGATGGCGGAGCCGAGGACGTCGACGAGCTTGGCGTAGGCGGCCTTCGCCGCAGGAGTCTGGATGCCGGCGAGGTAGGCGGCGATGGGACCGGCCTTGGCGACGTCGGCGGAGTGCGACTTCTGGAGCACGGCGAGCTTGGCCTGCTGGGTCTTGACGAGCGTGTCGAGAGCAGCCTTCTCGCGCACGATCGTCGCGGCCGCGTCGGTGGCCGCCTTCTGCGCCTCGGCCCGCACCTCGGTGAGGTGGTTCTGGCGGGCGGTGAGCGTGCGTACCTCGTCGACGGCGCGAACCCGCTGGTCGGTGAGGTAGGACAGGTCGCCGAGCGGGTCGCCGACCTCCGCCTCCTCCGCCCTCATGGCGTCGAGCACCGAGAGCAGCTCACCGTTGCTGCCCCCCTCGGAGTAGGCCTGGAACGCCCACTCGCGCACGATGGCGCGTGCGCGGTCGAGACGGCCCTGGAGGACGCCGAGCTCCACCTTGGCCTGGGCGGCGGCGGCCGTCGCCGCGGCCTCGGTCGTGCGCGCGGTCGTCAGCGACTCCAGAAGGGTGTTGGACTGCGCCGCGAGGCCCTGGAGCTCCTTGAGGGCGACGGCGAGGCCGGTGTTGGACGCGGTGATCTGTGCCCAGATCTGCTCCGCCGCGGCGACCTGGTTGGCCAGCTCGGTCGTGCTCAGCGTGACGTCGGGGTCGAAGGACCGGGGGCCGTCGTGCGACTCCCCGGGGGGCGGCGGCTCCCACGGCAGCCGGGGGGTGGGCGTCGGGATCGGGGAGGCCGTCGGCCGCGTGCTCGATGTCGGGCGCGGCGTGGGGGTGGGCGGCGGTGTGGTCGGCGCCGGCGTCGTCGTCGTGGGCGTTGGCGTCGGCGTGTCCGGCGGAGGAGTCGGCGTCGGGGTCGGCGTGGCCGTGGGCTCCGACGTCTCGGCGACGGCAGTCGGCTCGGTCGGGACGGTCGGGACGGTCGGCTCGGCCGTGGCGACCCCCATGCCCATCGCGACGAGGGCTGCCGTGGCAGCCGCGCCTGTCGCGAACCGCGACAGTCTCGTGCGTTGCATGGTGGAGTCACTTCCCGGGGCCCGCGAGTCGCCGGCCCCTGCGCCGTCCGGGTCTCCCGACCCGGCTTTCCTCCGCTCCACCCTAGAGGAGCCCCATGGTGGTGTCAGGCGATCGGGGTCGGCCCAACCCGTGCGCGGGGCAGGTGGGGCTGCTGGGACAGGACTGCCCGAAGGCCCGGTTCACATGGGTGGTGTGCGGCGAGACGAAGCGTCACGCCCACCGCGCTCAAGGGGCCGGAGCGCCGCTTTGTCCGGTGGCGGCTGCCCACCGGACAAGGCGCGGTCGTCCTGTTGCCGGGGTGCCCCGGCACCGGGAGGGTGAAAAGAGCTCGTGGACCACCGTCGCTTCACTAGGAGCAAGTCATGCCTCTCCGTCTGCCCAGATCGACCCCGCTCGTCGCCACCGCGGCAGCGCTCGCGCTCGCGGCGCCCGCCGTCGGCGCCGGCCCGGCGCCGGCGGCGTCGGCCGCCACCACCCTCACCTCCGAGGTCAACCCCTTCGTCGGCACCCAGGACAACGGCAACACCTTCCCCGGGGCCAGCGCCCCGTTCGGCATGGTGCAGGTCAGCCCGGACACCGGGGGAGAGGGAGGCTACGACTACTCGCAGTCCTTCATCCACGGGTTCAGCCAGACCCACCTGTCCGGTGTCGGCTGCCCTGTCGTCGGCGAGCTGCCGGTCATGCCGACGACGGGGGCGGTCACGACGACCGACCCCACGGCATACCGGAGCGGGTTCACCCACGACGACGAGGAGGCGACGCCGGGCTACTACCGCGTCGGGCTCACGAAGTACGACGTCGACGCCGAGCTCACGGCAACCGACCGGACGGGGTGGCAGCGCTACACCTTCCCGGCGGGGAAGCAGGCCAACGTCCTGTTCAACACGGCCAAGGCCAACAGCACCGTCTTCGACTCCGAGATCCACGTCGTCGGCGACCGGACCATCGAGGGCCGGATCCACAACGGCAACTTCTGTGCCGGCAAGGACGAGCACACGATCTACTTCTCGGCGCAGTTCGAGAAGCCGTTCGCGTCGTTCGGCACCTGGTCGGGCTCGACCCGCACGCCGGGGTCCCGCGACGCCTCGACGAGCCGCGGCGCCAACGGCGCCTGGGTGACGATGCCCGAGGGCACGACGAGCGCCACCCTCAAGGTCGGGCTGAGCTACACCGGGGTCGAGGGCGCCCGCGCGAACCTCGCCGCCGAGACGAAGGACTCCTTCGACTTCGACGCCACGCGGACGGCGCTGACCCAGCGCTGGGAGAGCGAGCTCGGCAAGGCGCGCATCACCGGCGGGTCCACGGAGCGACGGACGGCCTACTACACCGCGCTCTACCACGCGCTGCTCCACCCGAACCTGGCCGAGGACGTGGACGGCAAGTACTTCGGCTGGGACGGCAAGGTGCACACCTCCGACGGCTGGACCGCCCGCCAGAACTTCTCTCTGTGGGACACCTACCGTCCGCAGAACCAGCTGCTCGAGATCCTCGCTCCGGACGTCGCGCGCGACTCCTACCTGTCCGTGCTCGCCATCGGGCGCGAGGGCGGTTGGCTGCCGCGCTGGGCGCTTGCGAACAGCGAGACCAACATCATGACCGGTGACCCGGTGACCCCGTTCCTCGTCGAGGGCTGGTCGAAGGGCTTCCTCGCCGGCCACGAGGCCGAGGCCTACGCGCTCCTGCGCCAGAACGCCACCGAACGTCCCCCGAAGGACAGCCCCTACAACGGCCGCAGCGGTCAGCACTACTACGAGAAGCTCGGCTACATCCCGTTCGGGCTCGAGCTCGGCACCGACTGCGACCACAAGGGCGGCGACAACGACTGCGTCCACCCCGCCTCCGCCACGCTCGAGTACGCCGCCGCCGACGCCTCGCTGGCGATCATGGCCAAGGCGCTCGGCAAGACCGCTGACGCGGCGATGTTCGACGAGCGTGGTCGCAGCTACCGCAACCTCTACGACTCGACGACGGGCACGTTCCGCCCGCGGCTCGAGGACGGCACCTGGCTCGACCCCTACGAGCCGGTGGCCGCGTCGCACGCCTTCCACGAGGGCGGCGCCTACCAGTACCAGTGGCTCGTGCCCCAGGACCCGGCGGACCTCGTCCGGATCATGGGTGGCCGTGAGAAGACGGCCGAGCGGCTCGACGAGTTCTTCGCCTACGACAAGCTGCTCGTCGACCCGGAGAAGACGGTGCGCACCGACTGGATCGAGGCGACCTACGCCTACTACAGCAAGCCCACCTACAACCCGAACAACGAGCCCGACCTGCTCGCGCCCTACATGTACGCGTGGGTCCGGGAGCCGAGCAAGACCGCGACCGTGGCGCGGGCGGCATACACGCTGTTCAACCCCGGACCGGACGGCATGACCGGCAACGACGACCTCGGCACGATGTCGGCCTGGTACGTCATGTCCTCGTGGGGCCTGCACCCGCCGATGAGCGGCGCGAACTACTTCGTCGTCTCGAGCCCGCAGTTCGAGCGGACCGACATCACCGTCGGCCGCCCGGAGACCGGGTCGGCGCGCCAGGGCGGCACGCTGACGATCACGGCGCCCGGCGTCTCGGACGACCGGCCCTACGTCCAGTCGCTCACGGTCAACGGCTCGCGCTCGACGAAGAGCTGGGTGCGCTGGGACGACCTGCGCTCCGGCGGCTCGCTCACCCACGTCGTCGGCTCCTCGCCGAGCTCGTGGGGCACCCTGCCCTCGGACGTCCCGCCGTCGGTGTCGACGTCGAAGGGCTCGAAGGCGGTGTCGATGAGCATGTCGGTCAAGCCCAGCCCGCTCGTGCTCGCCACGGGCGACACGACCGGCAGGTTCGTCGTCGACCTCCTCGGCCAGGCGCAGAAGAGCCTGCCGGTGCGGGTCGGCGTCGCCGTCCCCGAGGGGTGGAAGGCGAGCCCCGCGTCGACCGACACCGTCCTCAAGAGCAACGGGGTGCCCGCGTCGGTTTCGGTGCCGGTGACCCTCACCGTGCCCGAGGGCGCGACCGGCTCGCACGAGGTCGTCGTCACCGCGTCCGCCCCGGGCGTCCCGGACGTCGTGCGGACGCTGCCGGTGCGCTTCCAGGTGCCGCTCACGTGTGCCGGCGGTGCGGGTGCTGCTTCGCCCTGCGCCGTCGACCTCGCCGGCGAGCGCAACCACGACGGCACGGCCACCGTCTCGGCGTCGACCGAGGGCAACTTCGACGGCGGCGGCTGGAGCTACGACGCCGCGCTGCTCCCGGCAGGCGGGTCGTGGCAGCACCAGGGCGTGACGTATGCCGTCCCGTCGCCTGCCGGGACCGCCGCGAACTTCGTGGAGGCCCGGGGACAGACGCTCCTCGTGCCGACCGGGACCAGGAGTGCCCTGCGGGTCATCGGCGCCTCGCACGGCGGTGACGTCACGACGGCTCTGCGGGTGACCTACACCGACGGGTCGGTGGCCGACGTGCCCTTCGCCCTCACGGACTGGGCTGCCGGCAGCGGACGCAACGGCAACACCGTCGCGCTCGCCATGGACCACCGGATCCGTGCGGGACAGGGCGTCGACGGGCCCCCGGTCCAGCTGTTCGCCGCCTCGGGTGCGACCGAGTCCGGCAAGCAGCTGCGGTCGGTCACGCTGCCCAACGACCCGCGGTTCGAGGTGTATGCGCTGACCCTCCAGTGAGACCCCTGCCACGACCCTCGGCGGCCTGCATCCCCACTGCAGCTTGCTGCAGGCGCCGAGCGTCACGGCCGGGAGGCGGGTTGGCTGGACGGCGCGGGAGACCTCCCGCACCACCCGCGGGAGACACCGCGGACACCTCGCCGGCCCGGGCTCACCTGACCGGGCCGACCACCGTCAAAGGAGACACCATGCGCACCACCCGTCGTTACCTCGTTGGTCTCGCCGTCATGGCTGCCGTCGGCATCATCGGCGCCCAGGGCGCGCAGGGCGAGCCGCTCGCGATGTGCGCTGGCAAGTCCTTCTGCGCCCCCAGCAACTGAGACCGGGACGGCCCCGGGACCCTTCGTGGTCCCGGGGCCGTCCGCTGTCCACAGGGAGGGTGTGGCGCCCGCGCCGTCCACAGGGGCGACCGTCGGGGCTGTTCTCGCAGCGCGTCGTCTCGGACGCTGGCTGCTCGACAGCGACGGACGACCGGACGGGAGTGGGCATGGCGGCACAGGTGGAGGCGGCGTCGGAGGACGCGGTGAACAGTGTGGAGCTCGTCGGGAGGGTGAGCGGGAAGCCGGACGCGCGGGTCCTGCCGAGTGGGGACGACCTCGTGACGCTGCGGGTCGTCGTGCCCCGGCCCGCCGGTGGGCCGGTCGACACGATCGACCTCGCGTGCTGGTCACGGTCGGCCCGGCGAGCCGCGCAGCGGATGTCCGACGGGGACCGGGTGCACGTCGTCGGCGCGCTGAGGCGGAGGTTCTTCAGGACGCCCGGTGGCGCGGCGAGCCGCTACGAGGTGGAGGTGGCGAAGCTGACGCGACACCGCGGCTGAGCGCCCGTCAGTGGGTGACCTTGAGCCCGACGACACCGGCGACGATCATCGCGACGAGGAGGATCCTCACGAGCGAGGCCGGCTCCGTGCCGGTGGCCATGGCCCAGCCGACGGTGCCGACCGCGCCGATGCCGACCCACACGGCATACGCCGTCCCGACCGGGAGGTCGCGCATCGCCCAGGCGAGGCCGCCCATGCTGAGGACGAGCGCTCCGCCGAAGACCAGCGTGGGGCCGAGGCGGCTGAACCCCTCGGAACGGCCGAGGGCGGTGGCCCAGACGGCCTCGAGGATCCCGGAGAGGACGAGGACGATCCATGACATGACGAGCGCTCCTGCGGGCCGTCTTGTCGCGTGCCGGGTACGGCGCCCCTCGTCCGGGAGCCTGCAGTCGAGGCTCTGACTCGAGGGTCTCACACGGCGGAGCGGGCGGCAAACCTGCTGTGCGACAGGCCTGTTCAGAGATCCTTCTCGTAGTAGACCGCGAGGGGTCCCTCGCCACGGCCCTCGTGGCAGTCGAACCCGAGGGACTCGTAGAGATGACGTGCCGCCTCGTCGTCCTCGGAGGTGTTGAGGTCGGCGTAGGTCGCCCCGCGGGCCCGGCAGTGGTCGAGGACGTCCGTGAGGAAGCGCCGGCCCAGCCCTCGGCCGCGCGACTCGGGGGCCACGTAGAGCTCGGCGAGGTAGGCCTCGGTGGTGTCCGCCCACGTCGCGGTCCGGAACCGGACGATGGCGAGCCCCACGGCCGGGTGGCCTGCGAGGAGCACGCTCGTGTCGCCGCCGTCGACGAGGCGCGCGAGGTGGGCGGCCATGGTGTCGACGTCGGGGACGGGATCGTCGTACTCGCGCTGGAAGTCAGCGAACAGAGCTGCCGCAGAGTGGAACTCGTCCTGCGTGCGAGCGAGGCGGGCGGTCTCCACACGCGGAGGCTATCGCCGCGTCCGACGCGGGGGAGGGGAGACGGTGCAAGATCGTGTCGTGAGCGATGCACCCACGCGGGACCGAGGACGCGAGGAGCGCCGGCGGGACGATTCGCACCGCGAGGACCGTCAGCGTGAGGACCGGCTCCGCGACCTCAGCCTCCTGCGCCGGGTGCGCGACCGGATGGACCGCGAGTTCGACCGGCCGCTCGACGTCGAGGCGCTCGCCCGCGACGTCCACATGTCGTCGGGTCACCTGAGCCGCTCGTTCCGCGCGGCGTATGGCGAGTCGCCCTACAGCTATCTCATGACACGGCGGATCGAGCGGGCGATGGCGCTCTTCCGCCGCGGCGACCTCAACGTCACCGAGGTTTGCTTCACCGTGGGGTTCTCGTCGCTGGGCACGTTCAGCACGCGCTTCTCGGAGCTCGTGGGCATGTCCCCGAGCGCCTACCGCCGGCTGGCGGAGGACCGCGACGCCGAGCTGCCCTCGTGCGTCACCAAGGCCGTGACGAGACCGGTCAGGAATCGAGAAGCGCCGCCGCTCCCGCCGAACTAGCGTCAGCGCCATGGACATCACCATCCACCACACGTTCCTCCCGCACACCGACCCGGAGGCCTCCCTGGCGTTCTACCGCGACACGCTCGGCTTCGAGGTGCTCGCCGACGTGGGCCAGGGCGCCATGCGCTGGATCACCGTCGCCCCGGCCGGCAGACCGACGCCGTCCATCGTCCTCACCCCGCCCGCTGCGGACCCCGGCATCACCGACGACGAGCGCAACACCATCGCCGAGATGATGGCCAAGGGCACCTACGCGACGATCGTCCTGTCGACGCCCGATCTCGAGGGCACGTTCGACGCCGTGCAGGCCAGCGGGGCCGAGGTCACCCAGGAGCCGACCGACCAGCCCTGGGGTGTGCGCGACTGCGCGTTCCGCGACCCCGCCGGCAACCACGTGAGGATCAACCAGGCGTCGTGAGGACGAGTGCTCTCGGGTGTCGACCGGGGCGGCGGGGGAGCGGGGGAGCGGGGCAGCGGGGCTCAGGCCACGAGGACCCGGAACTCGTTGCCGTCGGGGTCGATGAGCACCCTCAGGCCGTCGGTTCGCGCCCCGGGATGCTCGGTGGCCCCGAGTCCGACCAGTCGACGCACCTCCGGCTCCAGGTCGTCCGTCGACGGCGTCGCGACCTCGAGGTGGAAGCGGTCGCGCCCGAGGCGGGGCATGAGCGGTGGTCCGCTCCACGTGATCTTCGAGCCGCCGCTCGGTGACTGGATCGCAGTCTCCTCGTCCTGGTCCCACACGAGCGGCCACCCGAGGGCCTTGCTCCAGAAGACCCCGAGGGCGTGCGACCCGTCGCAGTTGATGCCTCCGATGGCGCCGGTGTCGGCGAGGAACGTGTTGCCCGGCTCGATGACGCACAGCTCGTTGCCCTCGGGATCGGCGAGGACGACGTGGCCGTCCTCGGCCGTCTGCCCGATGTCGATGTGCCGGCCGCCGAGCGCCAGGGCCCGGTCGACCGTCGCCATCATGTCGGTCCCGGACCGGCTCGTGAGGTCGAAGTGGATCCGGTTCTGGTCGAGCTTCGGGGTGTCCGCACGGCGCAGGGTGAGGCGGTAGGCGGTGCCGTCGTGGGGGAGTGCGACCACCTCCTCGGACGCCTGTTCGAGAAGCTGCCAGCCCAGCACGCCGGCCCAGAAGCGGCCGACGAGGACGGGGTCGGAGCACTCGATGCTGATGCCGTGGAACCGTGACGTCGCCATCCGGCCACCGTAGGGAGGCGTCTCCACGGGGAGCAACGGGATTTCGCGCGCCACCGCGGCGCCCCGGCAGCCCGGCACACCCGCGACTAGGGTGCGACGCGTGCGAGACCACGGGAGACGAGGTTGATCCTGCCGAAGGTCCGGGACCCGCGGCTCGTGACGGTCCGCCGTGGCGGGACGCTCACCGACGACGACCACAGGCTGCTCGCGCTGTGGGCGGCTGACTGTGCCGAACACGTCCTGCACCTCGTCGAGGCCGAGCGCCCCGATGACCCACGACCGCGAACGGCCGTGGAGTCCGTGCGTGCCTGGACCAGAGGCGACCTCGGCATGATGGCCTCACGAGCGGCCGGAGGACACGCGATGGGAGCGGCACGCGACCTCCTCGGGCCGGCGCGCCACGCGGCATACGCGGCGGGTCAGGCGGCCTGCGTGCCGCACGTCGCCGAGCACGACTTGGGCGCCGCGGCCTACGCGATCAGGGCGGTGCGCGCGACGGCCGCCGGGCACGACGGCATCGTCCTCGGCAGGCGTGAGCTCGCGTGGCAACGCGACCGGCTCCCGGCGCCGGTGCGCGACCTCGTCCTCGAGGACATGGTGCGGCGCGACGACATCTGCTGGTCGGTCTTCGGCGCCTGAGCGCCATGAGGCGCGTCACGGCGGCGGGACTAGGGTGACGCGCGTGGACGAGACGCAACGAACGGGAACGCGTCGCCGAGCCGACGTCACGGACCTCGAGCTCGTCGGTGGCGTCGAGAAGCGCGAGCTCCACCTCGTCGAGCCCGACCCGGCATGGGCGGCGTGGTTCGCCGAGCACGCGGCGCGCATCCGTGGAGCGTTGGGCACCACGGCGCGGCGGCTCGAGCACATCGGTTCGACGTCGGTGCCGGGCCTGGCGGCCAAGCCGATCCTCGACGTCCTCGTGACGGTGCCCGACATCACCGCCGACGAGGACTACGTCGACGCGCTCGTCGCGGCCGGCTACGTCCTGCGGGTGCGTGAGCCCGGACACCGGCTCGTGCGGACGCCGGAGCGCGACGTGCACGTGCACATCCTCGAGGAGGGCGACCCGGTGGCCGACGACTACCTGGTGCTGCGCGACCACCTGCGCGTCGACGCGGACGACCGGCGTCTCTACGAGGAGACCAAGCGCGACCTCGTCGCACGCGACTGGTCCGACATGAACGCCTATGCCGACGCGAAGACCGAGGTCATCACGGCGATCAAGGCGCGGGCCCGCAGCCGGAACCGCCGCTCCTCCGGAACCGTCACATAACGCCGATAATCGACATTATGTCAAGTAGCGGAGCGGAGGGCGGCCTTTACGACCTCCCCCGCGATACGTTCGACAGGTGATCCGCATCGGGGTGTCCGGCTGGCGCTATGCCGGATGGCGTGGCGACTTCTATCCCGGCGGACTGCGTCAGCGCGACGAGCTGAGCCACGTCGCGTCACGCATGTCGAGCGTCGAGATCAACGGGTCGTTCTACTCGCTGCAGCGACCGACGTCCTACCAGCGCTGGCGTGCTGCGGTGCCCGACGACTTCGTCTTCGCCGTCAAGGGCAGCCGCTACGTCACGCACATGAAGGCGCTGCGTGACGTCGGGCAGCCGCTCGCGAACTTCTTCGCCTCGGGACCCCTCGCCCTCGGGCCGGCCCTCGGCCCGTTGCTCTGGCAGCTGCCCGAGCGCCTCGCCTTCGACCGCGAGACCGTCGCGGCGTTCCTCGGCCTGCTCCCCCGGACGACGTCGGCCGCGGCCGACCTGGCGGCCCGCCACGACGAGCGGGTGGCCACCGACCGCGCCTGGACGACGACCGAGGTGGACCGGCCGGTCCGGTATGCCGTCGAGCCCCGCCATCCGTCGTGGGACACCCCGGCCGCGCGCTCGCTGCTCTCGGAGCACGGTGTCGCGCTCGTCCACGCCGACACCGCCGGCCGCTTCCCGGAGATGGGCGACGGCACGGCAGACTTCCACTACGTCCGCCTCCACGGCGAGGAACGCCTGTACGCCGGGGGCTACAGCGACTCGACTCTCGACACCTGGGCCGAGCGACTCACGGGCTGGGAGTCGTCCGGCGAGGACTCCTACGTCTACTTCGACAACGACATCGACGGTCGCGCCCCCTGGGACGCGGTGCGCCTCCTCGACCGGGTCGCTCCGACGCCTCCTTGAGAGGTTGCGCGGCTCAGCCCAGCCCCCGGTGTGCCGACCACATCGCCGCCGCACGCGTCGCCGCCGCGTCGACGAGCGCCGCGAGCTCGGGCCGGTCCGGCACGCGGAACGACGTGTAGCCGCCACGCCCGCCGGCGACCGGCCGGCCGTAGGCCCTGGCCGCGACGTGACCGTCCGGGAGCAACCGGATGTTGAGCGAAGTGAGCTCGAACTCCTCACCCCGCCGGGAGTCGTGCCACCTCAGGTCCTCGGGCACCGTGACGTTGATGGCGAGCGCGCTCACCTCGACCGTCGCCGCGTCCTGCTCGTCGCCACTCCCCTGTGGCGCCATCACGCCACCCCCACCCGGGCCAGTGCCTCGTCGACCATCCGCAGACCCTGCCTCTCGAAGGGCTCGTCCCCCACCTGGTGCGCCCACGCGGCGGTCGACACGGCCTCGCGCAGCAGATGCCGCCTCCACGCCCCGGGCTCGCGCGGGTCCGACCCGTAGCCGGAGACGAACGCATGTTCGAGTTCGGGACGGGTTCGGAACTGCTGGGCCGTGAGCCGGGCGAGGTCGGTGGCGGCGGGTCGGAGGTCGGCCCGTCCGAAGTCGATCGCGTGCACCGCTCCCCCGGGGTCGAGGACCCAGTTGCGTGGCTGCCAGTCACCGTGCGTCGGCACGAGCACCGCAGGCGGAAGGTCCCACCTCTCGACGACGTCCCGGACCCGCGCAGCGATGTCCGGTGCGATGCGGTGCGGCCGGTCGAGCCACGCCAGCGTCGTCTCCTGCTCGCCCGCCCAGTAGGTGTCGTCGACGACCGCGTCCTGCCCGTGCAGGACCGCCAGCAGCGCCCCGGCCTGCCGATGGACGTCCGGGTCGAGCTCGTGCGGACCGCCGAGGACGAGATCGCCGGGGACGAACTCCGTGACGAGGACGCGGGCGTCCTCGTCCAGATGGAGCAGGCGCGGCGCGCGCCCGGCCTCGACCCAGGGACCCAGCCAGGACCGATGGGCGCGCGCCTCACGCGGGAAATGCCCGTCCCGCGGGTCGGCCGCCTTGACGACGAGTCGGCGACCGTCGTGGACGACCTCGAGGACGACGGTCGAGGTGAGCCCCCAGCCGTGGTCGCTCTCGACCCGGAGGCCGGGCAGCCAGGCCTCCAGGACCGCCCACTGCTCGACCGCCAGCCCTACGGGCGCCGGCGACGTCACGGGACCGGGCAGGGCGCGCCCTCGCAGCAGGGGCGGATCCAGCCGCACCCGTCGCAGCGTTCGTGCGACGTCTCCCAACGCATGAGCTGCCCGCAGTTGGGACACGGGTCGGTGAGGTCGGCCATGTCGTCAAGCGTATGGGCTACACGGTCGTTGCCCTCGGACCCGACACGTGGGACGGCTTCGCCGACCTCGTGGAGCGCAACAACGGGATCTTCGGCGGCTGCTGGTGCATCGGCTTCCACCTCGACCGCGGTGACGACGTCGCGAGCCACCGCGAGGCGAAGGTGGACCGCGTCCGGTCCGGCCGCCTCGAGCTCTTCGAGGACCTGGGGTTCGCGCCGGTCCGCCAGGTCGGCAAGCACGCGTGGGTCCTCTCCCGCACCGTCGCAGCCTCTTCTCGCCAATGACGGGACGCCGGTCCGCCGCGGCGTGAATACTGGCTGCATCTGTGCCATCCCCGGCCAGGAGGACCCATGGCGAAGCCCTCGATCCTCGCCGTCGACGACGACGTGGCGGTCGTCGGCGCCGTCGTGCGCGACCTCCGTGCGCGCTACGGGCACGACTACCGGGTGCTCAGGGCGACCTCCGGCGCCGAGGCCCTCGAGATCCTCGCCGACCTGCTGCTCAAGGACCGGCCAGTCGCTGCCGTCGTCTCGGACCAGCGCATGCCCGGCATGACGGGCATCGAGGTCCTCGGTGAGGTGCGCGCACGGTTTCCGGACTGCAAGCTCGTGCTCCTCACGGCATACGCGGACACAGATGTCGCGATCGCGGCGATCAACGACATCGACCTCGACTACTACCTCATGAAGCCGTGGGACCCGCCCGACGAGAAGCTCTATCCGGTGCTCGACGGGCTGCTCGGCGACTGGCGGCACGCGCATCCTGACCGTGACTCCGAGGTACGCGTCGTCGGGCACCGCTGGTCGGAGTCGACCCAGGCGGTGAAGTCGTTCCTCGCGCACAACCACGTGCCCTACCGCTGGCTCGAGGTCGGCCAGAGCGATGAGGCCGAGAGGCTGGTCGACGTGGCAGGCGACGGCGAGCTCCCGCTCGTCACCCTCCCCGACGGGGCGTCGCTCTGGTCGCCCCGCACGCGCGAGCTCGCCGACGCCCTCGGGCTGCGGACCCGCGCCCGCCAGCCGCTCTACGACCTCTGCATCGTCGGGGCCGGACCCGCGGGTCTCGCCGCAGCGGTGTATGCCGCGTCGGAAGGGCTTCAGACCGTCGTCGTCGAGCGAGACGCCCCCGGCGGGCAGGCCGGGCTCAGCGCCTCGATCGAGAACTACCTCGGTTTCCCCAAGGGGCTCTCCGGCGCCGACCTCGCCCACCGGGCGGTCGCCCAGGCGGCCCGCTTCGGTGCAGAGATGGTGCTCGCCCGTGACGTCGTCGGGTTCGAGACCCGAGGACCCGTGCACGCCGTGCTGCTCGACGGGTCGAGCGACATCGAGGCGCGCGCCGTCCTCGTAGCGAGCGGCGTCTCCTACCGCCGGATCGACGCGCCGGGTCTCGACGACCACGTCGGCCGCGGGCTCTACTACGGCGCGACCGCCGGTGAGGCGAGCCAGACGGCCGGCGAGGACGTCTACCTCGTCGGCGCCGCCAACTCCGCCGGCCAGGCCGCGCTCAACTTCGCCAGGCACGCGCGCCGGGTCGTCCTGCTCGTGCGCGGCGCCACCCTCGAGGCGTCGATGTCGCAGTACCTCGTGACCCGCCTGCGCGAGGCTCCCAACGTCGAGGTCCGGCTGCGCACCGAGATCGTCGGGGCGAGCGGCGACGACCACCTCCGGACCATCACCCTGGCCGACCGGACGACCGGTGCGGAGGAGCAGGTCGAGACCAGCTGGGTCTTCGTGTTCATCGGCGCAGCGCCCCGCACCGACTGGCTCGGGACGGCGATCGCGCGCGACACCCGAGGGTTCGTCCTCACCGGCCCGGAGCTGCCCGTGCCGGCCGACGTCGGCTGGCCGCTCGAACGCAGCCCACTCGCCCTCGAGACCAGCGTGCCCGGTGTCTTCGCCGCCGGCGACGTGCGCCTCGACAGCATGAAACGGGTGGCGTCGGCGGTCGGCGAGGGAGCCATGGCCGTCCACCTCGTACACCGCTACCTGGCGACCGTCTGATGCTCGCCGACGAGCTCCGTGCCCTGCCGCTCTTCGCCGGCTTCACCGACGAGCAGCTGCTCGAGCTGGCCCTTGCCGGCGAGGAGATGGTCTTCGCGCCGGGCACCACGCTCTTCGACGAGGGCCGCCCGGCCGACGACTGGTGGCTGCTCCTCGACGGCAAGGTCGACCTCGTCCGACGCATCGGTCACGAGGAGACGGTCATGGCCACGATGTCGCAGCGCGGCCAGTGGGCCGGCGGGTTCCGCGCGTGGGACGAGCACGGCGTCTACATGGGCAGCGGTCGGGTCGTCGACGCCACCCGCCTCTTCCGCCTGTCGTCGACGAGCCTCGGCGAGCACGGCGAGGTGTGGTTCCCCTTCGCCGTCCACCTGCTCCGTGGACTCATCAGCACCGCACGGCGCATCGAGCACAACGCCCGCCAGCGCGAGGCACTCGTCTCCCTCGGCACCCTGGCCGCGGGCCTCGCCCACGAGATCAACAACCCCGCGTCGGCAGCGGTGCGCTCCGTGGGGGCGCTCCAGACGAGCTGCGACAACCTCCTCGACTCGCTGCACCGGCTCGCGCTGCACTCCATCACCGCGGCCGACTTCGTCGCACTCGACGGCCTGCGGCGCGCCCTCGACGACGCCGACGCACCGACCGGGGTCGAGCTCGGCGAACGCGAGGACGAGCTCACCGACTGGCTCTCCGAGCGCGGCATCGACCGCGACTGGATCCTCGCCCCCGTGCTCGCCGGGGCCGGGGCCGACCTCGCGTGGTGCGAGCGCGCCGAGGCCGCCCTCGGTGGCCACGGTGTCCTCCAGGACGGCCTCGACTGGGTGGCAAGCGCAGTGACGACCACGTCGCTCATCGCCGAGGCGCAGGACGCCACCCGCCGGGTGTCCGACCTCGTCTCCGCGGTGAAGTCCTACTCGCAGCTCGACCGGGCGACGGTGCAGGAGGTGCAGGTCAAGGACGGCCTCGAGAGCACCCTCATGATCCTCGGGCACAAGCTGCGCGAAGGCGTGACCGTGCACCGCGACTACGGAAGCGACGTGCCGGCCGTCATGGCCGCGCCCGGCGAGCTCAACCAGGTCTGGACCAACCTCATCGACAACGCGGTCGACGCCATGGACGGCTCGGGGACCCTGTGGGTGCGCACGTCCGCCGACGAGCACTCGGTCGTCGTGGAGATCGCCGACACCGGCTCGGGGCTCACCGACGAGGTGGCCGCCCACGCGTTCGACCCCTTCTTCACGACCAAGGACGTCGGCAAGGGCACAGGGCTCGGTCTCGACATCTCCCGCCGCATCGTCGTCGACAACCACGGCGGTGACATCGCCTTCGAGTCCCGTCCCGGGGAGACGGTCGTCCGTGTCCGGCTCCCCCGGCAGGCAGGAGGCTGACCGGTGCGGGAGGCTGTGCCGATGAGCGACGACTCCCTCGCCCGCGCCCTGGGCTACGCGCACGCGCCGGGCACCGTCCTCCAGCGCGGGCTCCGGCGCCTCGCCGGCTCGCGCCACGGAGCCGCCGCCCTTTCCCGCACGCTCCGCCACGCCGACGGCCTCGTGGTTCGGAGGACGGACGGGCGGCACAGCGCCGCGAGCCTCGCCACCGGCCTGTCCGTGCTCACCCTGACGACGACGGGGCGACGCTCCGGCGTCGCTCGCACGAGCCACCTCATCGCCATTCCCTTCGGCGACGACCTCGCCCTCCTCGGCACGAACTTCGGCCAGTCCACGACGCCCGCGTGGGCGCTCAACCTCGAGACGACCCCGGAGTGCACCGTCTCGTTCGGGGACCGGGAGCTGCCGGCCCTGGCCCGCCCGGCGACGCCCGCCGAGGCCGACGAGGTGTTCGCCCTCGCGAGCCGGTTCTACGTCGGCTACGCGCACTACCGCGAGCGCATCGGTGACAGCCGGCGCATCCGGGTCTTCGTGCTCACCGCGCGACCGCTCCCGGCCGACCGCGCCGACTGAGCCGACCGCGCCGACCGCGCCGACTGAGCCGACCGCTCGCGGTGAGCCGTCCGCACGAGGTGGGCCGGTCGAGGAACTCTTGACCCGGCATACCAACTCTTGACCGGTGGGGAACCCGGCGTTGACCTGCACATCCTTACGTTGGCGAACGGCCGCTTCCCGCGGCTTTCCCTGCCACCAGGAGTACACATGTCGACGACCAGTCGCACCTTCGCCGTCCTCGCCGCGACCGCCCTCACCGGCGGCGCCATGTTCGCCGGCCAGGCCACGGCAGCCGAGGGCCAGGCGCCCACCTACGGCGAGTTCAAGGCCTCCACGTTCCAGGACCTCGACCGCAAGTACATCGTCAACGGTGACGAGCCTGTCGACACCGACGGCAAGCTGCGCCAGTTCTACGACGCGCTCGTCGGTCCGCAGAAGACCCACGAGGACGGCCTCATCGTCAACACGGTGAGCGGCCGCGACGACAAGTGGTCGGCGAGCCAGGCCCTCAACCTCACCTACTGCGTGTCGACGAAGTTCGGCGCCGACTACAGCCGTGTCGTCTCGGCGATGACCGCCGGTGTCGGACAGTGGGAGGCGGCGACGAGCAAGGTCAACTACACGCATGTGACGACCCAGGACGGCAACTGCAACACGCGCAACACCTCGGTGCTCTTCTCCGTCGAGCCGACGAAGACGACCCAGTACATCGCGCGCGCCTTCTTCCCGAGCACCGCGAAGTCGGGCCGCAACGTCCTCGTCAACGCCGCCTCGCTCTACAACAGCGGCTCATGGACCCCGTCCAACATCATGGCGCACGAGCTCGGCCACACCCTCGGCTTCCGCCACGAGCACACCCGCCCCGAGGCCGGCACCTGCTTCGAGGACAACAACTGGCGGCCGCTCACGCCCTACGACAGCGCGTCGATCATGCACTACCCCCAGTGCAACGGCTCGTCCGATGACCTCAGCATGACCGACAGCGACCGCCAGGGAGTGCGGGCGCTCTACGGCAGCTGAGAACAGCCTGCTCGATTTCCTCCCGAGCAGGCCGCGTCACCCCCACCGGCGTCCAGGGGCTCCGAGCCGGTGGGGGTGACGTGCGTCCGGACCGGACGTGGGTCAGGAACAGATCGGCAGAAGGTGGGCGCGCTCGGTCCCGATGGGGACGAAGCCCTCCCGCAGCAGCAGCGGCAGCGATGCCGTGCGCCGCGCCTTGGTGATGGCGGTGTGGCACCGGGCGGTCGCGGCGAGGTCGAGACGGGCGGCGAGCATCGCGGCATACACGCCTCGCCTACGCGCGTGTGGGAGCACCGCCGCGCCGACGAGCGGCGCCACCTGCCACTCGAACCCGACGCTCGCGCAGCCCACCGGCTCGCCGTCGACCCAGCCGATGACCCATGCGCGCCGCGCCGCGTCGAGGTCGTCGAGCACCTCCGCGAGATGCGCGCCCGGGTCGGGCGGCACGGGGTGGCCGAAGACCTCGGCGCCGATCCGGACGACCGCCTCGAGCCCTTCCGCGTCGCGGACGAGAGTGACCCGCACGCCGGGGGCGATCGGCGGGACGGACCCCTCGACGGCCCTCGCGACGCACACCTGGTCCTCGACCGTCGTCGCGCCGGCGGCCACGACGAGCTCCTCGAGACCGTCCGGGGTCGAGTCGTCGCGAAACCACCACTCCGCGCTGCGCGCTCCGCGCGCCCGGAGGTATGCCGTGAGGTCGGCGAGGACGTCGGCGGGCTCCCGCTCGGACCGGGTCCAGTGCACGACGAAGGGCCGGTCGGGCTCGTCCGGGTGGTGGCTGAGCAACGCCTCGTCGTGCTCGAGCGTGACGTGGCCACGGGGCGGGACGACGCCGTGGCGGGTCATCGCCTCCAGGACGATCTCGGGGAAGCCCGCGCCGCCGTCGGCGTCCCGTCCCGGCGTCACGCCTCGAAGCGGCTCGGGTCGCCGGCTCCCCGCCGGACGACCTCGGGTACGTCGCCGGAGAGGTCGACGACGGTCGTCGGCTCGCTGCCGCACTCCCCCGAGTCGATGACGACGTCGACGACGTGGTCGAGCTCCTCCTTGACCTGCCAGCCGTCGGTCATCGGCTCGGTCTCGCCCGGGAGGATGAGGGTGGACGTGAGCATCGGCTCTCCCAGCTCGGCGAGCAGCGCGCGCACGACGGGGTGCTCGGGGATCCGCACGCCGACGGTCCGCTTCTTGGGGTGGAGCAGCTTGCGCGGGACCTCGCCCGTGGCTGGGAGGATGAAGGTGTAGGGGCCCGGCGTCGAGGCCTTGACGGCCCGGAAGACCGCGTTGTCGACGTGGACGAAGTGCCCGAGCTGGGCGAAGTCCGCGCAGACGAGCGTGTAGTGGTGCTTGTCGTCGAGCCGCCGGATGTCGCGGATGCGGTCCTTGGCGGACTGGTTGCCGAGCGCGGCGCCGAGGGCGTAGCCGGAGTCGGTCGGGTAGGCGATCAGCCCGCCGTCGCGCAGGGTCTCGACGGCCTGCCGGATCGAGCGGGGCTGGGGGTCGACGGGGTGGACGTCGAGGTAGCGCGCCACCGCTCAGTCCTCCCGCATCGTCACGGGTGTGCCGATCTGGACGGTGCGCGAGACGCTGCACAGCCGGTCGTGCGACTGGGCGATGGCCCGCGGCAGCATCTCCCGAGCGCGGTCGCCGTCGGCGCCGTCGGGGAAGCGGACGCGGAAGGTCACCTCGATGTCCTCGATGTGGTTGCCCTGCTCGTCGCGGACCTTGGTGCCGGAACTGGTCACGGTGAACTCGGTCGGCTCGGCGCGCTTGGCCGTGATGAAGTCGACGTCGACCGCGCTGCACCCGGCGATCGCCGTGAGCAGCAGCTCGACGGGCGTGAAGTCGTCGGTCTCCCCCGTGCCGATGTGGAGGGTGCCGCCGCGCACGTTGGTCACGTCGAGCTCGCCGTGGGCGGTCCGGGTCATCGACACCGAGCGGAACCCCGGGCCGGTGCCGCCGGTCTCGGGCTCCGCGCTCGTCCGGGTCTGCGTCATCTGGTGCTCCATTTCTCGTCGATCGCGCGCACGACCTTGAGGTCGCGCGTCGTCACCGGGGTACCGGCCAGCTTCTCGAGCCGGGATCCGGTGAGCCGGACCTTGTCGAACGTCGTGTCGTACTCGAGCAGGAGGTCGCGCCCCACGACCCGGCAACGCTCGGGCGACTCCTCGTATGCCGTGAGCGCCTCCGCGGCGTCCTTGCCCACCTCACCCTTGGCGAAGGCGACGTAGCGGCGGGCTCCCTGCCCGACGAGCCGCGGCACCTTCTCGACGGCGGCGCGGAGGTCCGCGAGCTCGGTCGGCGAGCGGACCATCGTCGGCACCTCGAACCCTCGCCACTCCCGCAGCAGGTCCTCGATGGCCGCTTCGACCTTGGCCTGCGAGCGCAGCGTCGACGTGAGGGCGATGTTGCCGGTCTGGATGTGGGTGGCGACGTCGGTGAAACCGGCGTCGGCGAGCCTCTCGCGCAGCTCGGCCATCGGCACCCTGTGGTGCGGGCCGAGGTTGACGGCGCGCAGGAAGGCGAGGTGGCGCGGCATACGGGGATCCTGCCAGAGTGACGACCATGACCGGCGCACCCGCTGTCCCCGAGGGACGACTCGTCCTCGTTCGCCACGGCAAGACGGAGTGGAGCGAGTCGGGTCAGCACACCGGGACGACCGACATCCAGCTCACCGAGCAGGGCGAGGCCGACGCGGCGACCCTGCCACAGCGGCTGTCGGGGTTCGACGTGGGACTCGTCCTCACCTCGCCCATGCAGCGCGCACGGCGCACCGCGGAGATCGCCGGGTTCGCCGGCGCGGAGGTCGACCCGCACCTCGTGGAGTGGGACTACGGCGGCTACGAGGGGCGCACGACGAAGGAGATCCGGGCCGAGCTCGGCTACGACTGGGCGGTCTTCGAGGACGGCGTCGTCCCGGGCGACACCCCGGGTGAGACGGTCGAGGAGGTCGCCGCGCGGGCGTCGCGGGTGCTGCTCCGCGCGGCGCCGGTGCTGGCGACGCGCGACGTCCTCCTCTTCGGGCACGGGCACGCGCTGCGCATCCTCGCGACGGTGTTCCTGCGCGAGCAGCCGCGCTTCGCGGCCAAGCTGCTCCTCGACGCCGGCTCGGTGAGCGTCCTCGAGTACGAGCGCGAGCAGCCCGCGGTGAAGATGTGGAACAGCCTGGGCTGACGCGGGCGCCACGGGCGCCGCGGGCCCGGCGGTCAGCCGATCAGGGCAGGGACCAGGTGTGCACGGGCTCGTTGGTGCTCATGTGCTCGACGTAGAGCTCGAGCATCTGGTGCAGCGCCCGGCGCCGGTCACTCCCCTTCTCCTCGAAGCGCCGCACTGCCTCGGTCTGCCACGTCGCGCCGTTGACGCCGGCCTGGCAGCGCGCCTCGATGATCCCGAGGAAGCGGTCGCGCACGGCCTGCGAGACGCCCCACTCCTCGAGGCCCTCGTGGGCCAGCGGCAGCAGGTGGCGCAGGACGAGCTCGTCCGCGCCGACCTCGCCGAACCCGGGCCAGTAGAGGCGGGAGTCGATGCCGTCGCGGGCGCCGCGGTGGAAGTTCTCCTCGCACGCGGCGAAGCTCATCTTCGTCCACACGGGGCGCTCGGTGCCGGCGAGCTTGCGGATGGCGCCGTAGTAGAAGGCGGCGTTGGCCAGGGTGTCGGCGATCGTCGGGCCGGCGGGGAGGACCCGGTTCTCGACGCGCAGGTGCGGGCGTCCGTTCACGATGTCGTAGATCGGGCGGTTCCACCGGTAGACCGTGCCGTTGTGCAGGCGGAGCTCGGCGAGCTCGGGCGCCTCCCCGGCCTCGAGACGGGCCATCGGGTCCTCGTCGGTGGTCTCGGCGAGCAGCGCCGGGAAGTAGCGCGAGTTCTCCTCGAAGAGGTCGAAGATGCTCGTGATCCACCGCTCCCCGAAGAAGACGCGCGGGCGCACCCCCTGGTTCTTGAGCTCGATGGGCCGGGTGTCGGTGGCCTGCTTGAAGAGCTCGATCCGGGTCTCGGCGTGGAGCCGCTGGCCGAAGAAGAACGGCGAGTTCGCCGCGAGCGCCACCTGCACCGGGCACAGTGCCTGCGCGGCGTTCCAGTGGTCGGCGAAGTCCCCCGGGGTGACCTGCAGGTGGAGCTGGACGCTCGTGCACGCCGACTCCGGCGCGATCGAGTTGCAGTAGGTGGCGACCCGCTCCCCCTGCGGTCCGTGGATGTCGAGGTAGATGTCCTCGCCGCGGGCGATGAAGATGGAGTCGTTGAGGGCGGTGTAGCGGTTGTTGTCGCTGATCCACTCGCCCTCGTAGTGCTCGGGCATGATCGTCGGCAGGATGCCGATGGTGACGAGCCGCGAGCCCACCTCCCGAGCCTTGGCGTCCGCGTCGTTGAGCGACGTCCTCAGGTCCTGCTCCAGCTCGAGGGCCGAGTCACCGGGCAGCGGGCGCGGCGGCACGTTGAGCTCGATGTTGTAGCGGGCGAGCTCGGTCTGGTAGCCCGGGTCGGCGATGGCCCGGAGCACCTCGTCGTTGGCGAAGTGCGGCTCGTAGTCGTTGTTGACGAGGTTGAGCTCGATCTCGAGCCCGGTCATCGGCCGCTCGAACTCGAACTGGTCCTGGGTCAACATCCGCTCGAACACGTCGAGGTTCTGACGCACCTTCTCGCGGTAGCGCTGGCGCTCCTCGCGCGTGTAGCTCTGTGCGCTGACCTCTGCTCCCACGCCCATCACCTCCGGTTCCAGCCGTCCAGTCGGGCTCGTTGGCCAACTCAATCACCATCCGAGCACAGGGTGCGAGGGGAAGCGCCGGGAATCCGCGTTTCGGTCACGGACCCTGTCGGTGGCCGGACCTAGCCTCGGTGTCGTGCGCATGATCCACACCTCCGACTGGCACCTGGGACGGGCGTTCCACCAGGTGGGGCTGCATGCCGCCCAGTCGGCCTTCCTCGACTCCCTCGTCGAGGTCGTGCGCTCCGAGTCGGTCGACGCCGTCCTCGTGTCGGGCGACGTCTACGACCGCGCTCTCCCCGCACCCGACACGGTGGCGCTGCTGTCCGACGCGGTCGAGCGGCTCATCGACGCGGGCGCCGTCGTCGTGCTCTCGAGCGGCAACCACGACTCCGCGATCCGGCTCGGCTTCGCCTCGCGCCTCCTCGAGCGGTCCGGGCTGCACATCCGCACGAGCCTCCACGACGTCGGCCGCCCCGTCATGGTCGGGGACGTCGCCGTGCACCCGCTCCCCTACCTCGAGCCCTCGCTGACCGCCGGACCCCTCGGGGCCTCCGAGCGCACGCACGCCGGGGTGCTGCGCGCCGCCATGGCCAGGGTGAGGTCCTCCCTCGCGGAGAGTCGACACGAGCGGACGGTCGTCATGGCCCACGCCTTCGTCACCGGCGGGGCGACGAGCGAGTCCGAGCGCGACATCGCCGTCGGCGGCGTCGCCGCCGTGCCACCCGAGGTCTTCGACGGCGTCGACTACGCCGCGCTCGGCCACCTCCACGGACGGCAGGAGGTCGCCGAGGGCCAGCGCTACTCCGGCTCCCCGGTCGCGATGTCCTTCAGCGAGGCGACCCACACCAAGGGCTCCTGGCTCGTCGACCTCTCGGGCGGCGACCCTGCCGTCGACTTCGTCGCGGCCCCGGTGGAGCGGCCGCTCGCGCTGCTGCGCGGCACACTCGACGACCTCCTCACCGACCGCCGCCACGCGTCCGCCGAGTCGGCTTGGTGCCAGGTGACGCTCACCGACCCCGTCCGCCCGCTCGGCGCCATGGAGCGGCTGCGCGCCCGGTTCCCGCACACCCTCGACCTGCGCTTCGCCCCCACCGGCGAGGTCACGACGATGAGCGCGTATGCCGGCTCGCTCACCGAGCGCTCCGACCTCGCCGTCTGCTGCGACTTCCTCGGCCACGTCCGTGGCGGCCACGCGGCCGACGACGACGAGCGAGCCCTCCTCGAGGAGGCGGTCGAGGGTGCCCGGCTGCGGCGCGCCGGCTCCGACGGCGAGGTCGCCACCCGGCCCGCGCGACGCAGCGGCGCCGCATGAGGATCCACCGGCTGCGGGCCACCGCCTTCGGCCCGTTCCCCGACGAGGTCACCGTCGACTTCGACGCCCTCACCGCCTCCGGCCTCTTCCTCATCCACGGTCCCACCGGCGCGGGCAAGACGAGCCTGCTCGACGCCATCTGCTTCGCCCTCTTCGCCGACGTGCCCGGGGTGCGCGACCGTCGCGGCATCGTCAGCGACCACGCCGCGCCGACGGCGACACCGTCGGTCGAGCTCGAGTTCACCTGCGGCACCCGGCGGTTCAGGCTCACCCGCAAGCCCGCGCACGTCCGCCCCAAGAAGCGCGGCACGGGCACGATCGAGAGCCCGGCGACGGTGAGCCTCTCCGAGCAGGAGGGCGAGGGCTGGCGTGTTCTCTCGACCCGCAACGACGAGGCCGCCGAGGTCATCCACGACGTCCTCGGGCTCGGCAAGGAGCAGTTCGCCAAGGTCGCGATGCTCCCCCAGGGCGAGTTCGCCGCCTTCCTCACCGCCAAGGACGACGAGCGCCGGGCCCTGCTCGAGAAGCTCTTCGACATCACCCGCTTCGCCGACGTCGAGGAGTGGCTGGTCGACCAGCGCCGGGCGAGCGAGGCCGCCGTGGCCGCCGTCCGCGCCGGCATCGACACCGACCTCGCCCGGCTGGCCGACGTCGTCGCAGCCAGCGGCTTCGCCGAGAACGACGGCGTGGCAGGGGGCGACGACCTCGCGGAGGACACCCCCATGGCGGGCGGGACGACCGCAGAGGCGACCGTCGCAGGCAGTGCTGGTCCCCAGGCCGTCGACGACTCCCCCGATGCCATCCGGGCCCGGCTCGACGCGATCGGTGCCGAGCTCGACGCCCGGCTCTCCGAGGCCATGGTCGCGCTCGACGTCGCGGTGAGCGAGGAGTCCCTCGCGGCGCGCGCCGCCGAGCGGGCCCGTGCCCTCGTCGCCCTGCGGTCGCGTGCCGCGGTCGCGCGCACCGCCCTCGCCGACCTCGACGCGGCGGACGACGACATCGCCGCCGTGCGGACCGCCCACGACGAAGGACGCCGGGCAGCGGGCGTGCGGGGTCACCTCGAGGCCGTGCTTCGCGCCGAGGCCGACGCCCAGCGGCTGGCGGCCCTCGCCGAGCAGACCACGGCACGGGTGCGGTCCCGCGTCGCCGGGGCCACCGACCCGGCCATCGTGCTGGCCGAGCTCGTCGCCCACGACGACACGCTGCGAGAGCTCGTCCGGCTCGAGCGCCGGACGGTCGAGCGGGCCGACCTCGCGCGCGAGCAGCAGCATGCCGTCGAGCACGCCGGCGGGGTCCTCGGGACGGCGGATGCGGACCGGACGGCGGCCCGGGCCCGGGCCGCCGAGGCGGAGACCGAGCTCGCCGCTGCCGTCGAGGCCTCGGCAGCCCTCGATGGTGCGGTGGCCGCGGCCGACGACGCACGACGGCGGCTGCGCCTGGCGGAGCGGGTCGTCGCCGACGAGGCGACCGTCGCTCGGCTCGTCGAGGCTGCGGCCGGCGCGCGCACGGCAGCCCAGGACGCCCGCGACGCCGAGCAGGACCTCGTCGCCCGACGCCTCGAGCAGATGGCCGCGGAGCTCGCGGAGGGGCTGGTCGACGGGGACTCGTGCCCCGTCTGCGGGTCGCACGACCACCCGGCCCCGGCGACCGGCTCAGCCCGCGTCACCGCGGAGGAGCTCGAGGCGGCTCGCCTCCGTCACTCGACCCTCGTCGCCAAGCACCAGCGGGCGGAGTCCGCGGCCGCCAGCGCTCGAGCCCTCCTCGCCGACGCACTCGAGACCCTCGGCATCGAGTCGCCCCGTGAGCTCGACCTCGAGGCCGAGGCGGAGATGGTCGCATCGGCCGACCAGCGGCGGGACGACCTCCGTCGGGCAGCCGGCGCACGGGCACGGCACGAGCGCGCCCTCACCGCCGCTCGGGCCGAGGTCGCCCGGATCGACGAGGCCGTCGCCGCAGCCGGCCGCGCGCTCGCCCAGGCGACGACCCTCGTCGAGCAGGCGACCAAGGCACAAGCGGCCGACGACGCCGCGATGTCGCAGCTCACCCAGTCGCACGCCGCCTGCCCGTGCATGAGCCACCCGCACGTGGCAACCCGGGAATCGGACGCCCCGGGTGAGGCGCCGCCGGCCGAGGTGACCGCGCAGCGTCACCGCCGGCTCGTCGACGAGGTCACGGCCTGGGCCGAGGCCGTCGAACGCCACACCACGGCCGTCGCGCGCCACGAGGAGGCCGTGGGGGCCGCCACCGCCGCCGCCATCGAGGCCGGCTTCGAGTCCGTGGAGGACGCCCGACGCGCGCTCGTCGCCCCGTCCGTCCTCGAGCGCCTCGGTGACCGGGTCCGCGACCACGACCGCGCCCGGTCGGCCGCCCGGGCCGTCCTGGACGACCCGGACGTGCAGGCGGCTGAGGCCGCACCCGGGCCCGACCTCGACCTCGTCGTCGCAGCCGCACAGCACGCCCGCACGGCGCTGCTCGAGGCCCAGGCGCTCCAGACCGGGGTGACCTCCGCCGCGAAGTCCTTCGCGTCGGTGCGGGCGAGCCTCACCGCCGGCCTCGACGCCGCCGGACCCGTGCTCGAGCGCCACCACCGGGTCAAGGACCTGGCTGACACCTTTGCCGGCGGTGGCGTCAACAACACCCTGAGGATGCGCCTCACCTCCTACGTCCTCGCCGCGCGGCTCGAGAAGGTGGCGCAGCTGGCCAACGAGCGGCTGCGCGTCATGGGCGACGGACGCTACCGGCTCGAGCACTCCGACCGGCTCGCGGCACGCGGCGCACGCAGCGGGCTCGGGCTGCGCGTCCTCGACCAGTGGACCGGCGTGACCCGCGAGACGTCGACGCTCTCCGGCGGGGAGGCCTTCATGGCCTCGCTCGCCCTGGCGCTCGGCCTCGCCGACGCGGTGCGTGAGGAGTCCGGTGGCTTCGACCTCGGGACCCTCTTCGTGGACGAGGGGTTCGGCACCCTCGACGACGAGAGCCTCGAGCAGGTCATCACCGTCCTCGACTCGCTCCGTGAAGGAGGACGGGCCGTCGGCGTGGTCTCGCACGTCGGCGAGCTGCGCAGCCGGATCACGAGCCAGCTCGTCGTGCGCAAGACGGCGAGCGGCAGCACCGTCGCGGTGTCCGCCCCCGGCGCCGAGAGCGCAGCCTGACCGAGGGCGGGGCGCCGTCGACGGAGGCGCTCGGGAGCCGCCAGGTAAGCGGCCGCTCCCACGGCCGGGCCTCGCCGGCCGGCAGCACGGCGCTTCGTCATGAGCGCCAGAGGACGAGACAGCCGCGCCGCGCGGTCGGAGGACCACGCGGCGCGGCGTCACGGCATACGGGTGTCGCTCAGTCCTCGAACGCCTCGGGCGGCGGGCACGAGCAGACGAGGTGACGGTCGCCGTAGGCGCCGTCGATGCGGCGCACCGGGGGCCAGTACTTCGCGAGCGGGTCGACCCCCTTGGGGAAGGCCGCCTCCTCGCGCGAGTACTCGACGTCCCACTCCCCCGCGAGCGAGAGCGCTGTGTGAGGCGCCCCGCGCAGGACGCTCGCGTCGGCGTTTCCGGCCGAGCCGGCAGCGTCGATCTCGGTGCGGATCGCGATCATCGCGTCGCAGAAGCGGTCCAGCTCGGTCTTGTCCTCGCTCTCCGTCGGCTCGACCATGAGCGTGCCCGCGACAGGGAACGACATGGTCGGCGCGTGGAAGCCGTAGTCGATGAGGCGCTTGGCGATGTCGTCGACCGTCACACCCGTGGCCTTGGTCAGCGGGCGCACGTCGAGGATGCACTCGTGGGCGACGAGGCCGTCCTCGCCGGAGTAGAGCACCGGGTAGGAGTCGCGCAGGCGCGCGGCGACGTAGTTCGCGTTGAGGACGGCGACCTCGGTGGCGCGCTGCAGACCCGCCGCACCCATGAGGCGCACGTAGGCCCACGAGATCGGGAGGATCCCGGCCGAGCCGTAGGGCGCCGCCGACACTGGACCGACTCCGGTCTCCGGTCCGGCCTCGGGGTCGAGCGGGTGGTTCGGCAGGAACGGCGCGAGGTGCTCACGCAGCGCCACCGGGCCGACTCCCGGGCCACCCCCACCGTGAGGGATGCAGAAGGTCTTGTGCAGGTTGAGGTGCGACACGTCGGCACCGAAGCGGCCGGGCTGGGCGAGCCCGACGAGCGCGTTGAGGTTGGCGCCGTCGACGTAGACCTGGCCGCCGGCGTCGTGGACCATCGCACACAGGTCCTTGATGGTGTCCTCGAAGACGCCGTGGGTCGACGGGTAGGTCACCATGATCGCGGCGAGGTCGTCGCGGTGCTCCTCGACCTTCGCCTTGAGGTCGTCCATGTCGACGTTGCCGGTGATCGTGTCGGTCTTGACGACGACGACCTTCATGCCGGCCATGACGGCGCTGGCGGCATTGGTGCCGTGGGCGCTCGCGGGGATGAGGCAGATGTTGCGCTCGGCGTCGCCGCGCGAGCGGTGGTAGGCCGCGATGGCAAGCAGGCCGGCGAACTCGCCCTGCGACCCGGCGTTCGGCTGGAGCGAGACGGCGTCGTAGCCGGTGATCTCGCAGAGCCACTGCTCGAGCTGGTCGACGAGGGTGCGGATCCCCTCGGTCTGGTCGAGTGGGGCGAACGGGTGGAGGTTGGCGAACTCGGGCCAGGTGATGGCGAGCATCTCGGTCGTCGCGTTGAGCTTCATCGTGCACGAGCCGAGCGGGATCATGCCGCGGTCGAGCGCGAAGTCGCGGTCCGAGAGCCGGCGCAGGTAGCGCAGCATCGCGGTCTCGCTGTGGTGGCTCGAGAACACCGGGTGCGTGAGGTAGTCCGAGGTGCGGTCCAGCGCCTCGCCCCAGCCGGGCTCGACGATGTCGACCTGCGTCGGCTCGGCGACGCCGAAGGCACGGGCCACGCCGGCGATGTCGCCGAGGTCGGTCGTCTCGTCGACCGACACGATGACGGTGTCGGCGTCGCGGCGCCAGAGGTTCGTGCCCTCGGCCAGCGCGGCCGCGACGACCTCGTCAGCCTTGCCGGGCACGGTGACCGAGAGCGTGTCGAAGCGCGCACCCTCGGCGACGACGACCCCGCCCTCGGTCAGCGCGGCCGCGAGGGCCTCGGCGTGGGCGTGGATGCGCAGCGCGATGGCGCGCAGCCCTCGGGGGCCGTGGTAGACGGCATACATGCTCGCCATGACGGCGAGGAGGACCTGCGCGGTGCAGATGTTGGAGGTCGCCTTCTCGCGGCGGATGTGCTGCTCGCGGGTCTGCAGGGCGAGTCGGTATGCCGGGGCGCCGGTCGCGTCGACAGAGACGCCGACGAGGCGGCCGGGCAGGGTCCGCTCGAGCCCGGCGCGCACCGACATGTAGCCGGCGTGCGGTCCACCGAAGGCCATCGGCACGCCGAACCGCTGCGTCGTCCCGACGGCGATGTCGGCGCCCCACTCCCCCGGCGCGACGGCGAGGGTGAGCGCCATGAGGTCGGCGGCGGCGGTGACGAGGGCGCCCGCCTCGTGCGCGGCCGTCGCGAGACCACGGTGGTCGAGAAGCCGACCGTGCAGGTCGGGGTACTGGACGATGACGCCGAAGACCGCGCGACCGCCGGCCGCCTCGCTGATGGCCTCGGCGGTGGCGACCCCCGACAGGTCGGCGACCACGAGCTCGATGCCGAGCGGGAGCGCGCGGGTCCGCATGACGGCGAGCGTCTGCGGGAAGACCGCCTCGTCCACGAGGAGCACCGCGTCAGAGGCGGCCTTGCTGGAGCGGCGCATGAGCGTCATCGCCTCGGCGGCCGCGGTGGCCTCGTCCAGGAGCGAGGCGCCGGAGGTCGTCAGCCCGGTGAGGTCGCTGACGACGGTCTGGAAGTTGAGGAGCGCCTCGAGGCGCCCCTGCGAGATCTCGGGCTGGTAGGGCGTGTATGCCGTGTACCAGGCGGGGTTCTCGAGGACGTTGCGCTGGATGACCGGGGGCACGACCGTGCCGTAGTAGCCGAGGCCGATCATCGACGTGAGGACCGAGTTGCGCGCCGCGAGGCTCCGCAGCTCCTTGACGACGGCGGCCTCGGACTCGGCGGGCGTGATGTCCATGCCCCGGGTCGCCCGGATCGCGTCGGGCACGGCGGTCGCGGTGAGGTCGTCGAGGCTCGAGCGGCCGATCGCCGCGAGCATCTCCGCCACGGCCTCGTCGTCGGGACCGATGTGGCGTCCGGCGAAGGCGGGCAGGTCGGTCGGGCTCAGCGTGGTGTCGGTCATGAGGTGAGGCTCCTGGCGCACGGGACGGGCACGGGCCTCCCCATCTGTCACGGGTGTGCCGCTCCAGAGGTGCCTGATCCGAGCGGTCCTTTGCGCCTGAGAGGTTCCGGGGAGTTTGCCCCTTCGGCGCCCCGGTCCCTGTCGGGCCGAGGACTCTCCCGCTCGGTGTGTGCGGCCCGCTCAGGGTAACAAAAACGGTGCGTGCCCCGGAGGGCACGCACCGTGTGCGAGTGGAGCCGCGCTCAGGCGAGGCGCGCGGCGCGACGGGCGCTGAGCTCGTCGCCCGGGTGGGCGGCGGGGGCCTCGTCGCTCGGACGCTCGCTCGGCAGGTGCGAGAGGTCGCCCTCGACCTCGCGCCACACCTTGCCGACGGCGATGCCGAAGACGCCCTGACCGCCCTGGAGCAGGTCGATGACCTCCTCGTTGGACGTGCACTCGTAGACCGAGGCGCCGTCGCTCATGAGGGTGATCTGGGCGAGGTCGTCGACCCCGCGGTCGCGCAGCACCTGGACGGCGCCGCGGATCTGCTGGAGCGAGACTCCGGTGTCGAGGAGCCGCTTGACGATCTTGAGCGCGAGGATGTCGCGGAAGCCGTAGAGGCGCTGCGACCCGGAACCGGCGGCGCCGCGCACCGACGGCTCGACGAGCGAGGTGCGGGCCCAGTAGTCGAGCTGGCGGTAGGTGATGCCGGCAGCCTTGCACGCGGTCGGGCCGCGGTAGCCCATCTCCTCGTCGAGCTCGGGCAGGTCGTGGGTGAACAGCAGGCCCTGCGCCGCGACCGGCACATGCCCCTTGGGGTTCTCTTCGATGGCGTTCACGCCGTCCTCCTGCTGTCCACGAATGCGCTGTAACTACATGGTCGTCGTTCTCTGAGGGCGACGCTAGGGCTCGCGGAACCCCCGGTCAACTACCACTCGACCCTGACAACACGCGTGTCGTGTGTCACTTCAGTAACACTCACCCTCAACTCGACGGTTGGTCTCCGGTGTCGAAGTCGTCGGCGGACACGTGGTCGAGGAACTCCTTGAACTTCTCGACCTCGTCGTCCTCCTGCTCCCCCGCCATGGCCACGCCGGCCTCGTCGAGGAGCTCCTCGGAGGTGACGATCTCGACGCCGGCCCGCAGCGCGAGGGCGATCGCGTCCGAGGAGCGCGAGTCGATGCTCGCCCCTCCGCCCGCCTCGCCACCGTCGATCTCGAGCACGGCGTGGAAGACGCCCTCCTCGAGCGAGGTGATCCGGACCCGGTCGATCGAGTGGCCCAGGTCGGTGAGCACGTTCTTGAGGAGGTCGTGCGTGAGCGGGCGCGGCGGGACCACGCCCTGCTGGGCGTAGGCGATGGCCGCGGCCTCGGCGGCGCCCACCCAGATGGGCAGGTAGCGGCTTCCGTCGCGCTCACGCAGGAGGACGATGGGCTGGTTCGTCGGCATCTCGACACGGACCCCGAGAACGTCCAGTGGCTTCACTGCTCCACCGTACGTCGTCAGGGACGGGCCAGACCACCTTTGACCAGCGCGGCGTGGAGCTGGAGGCACAGACGCGCGACCTGTGCCTCGTCCTCGCCCCGCCCGCCGGCCCGGCGCGTGCTCATCGCCTGCTCGACCAGGCCCACCTCGCGGTCGGCGGCCGTGCGGAACGGACGCAGGTGCCGGGCCTCGATCCCGTATGCCGCGAGGCCGGCTGCCGCGTGCGCCGCCTGGAGGTCGGTGGCGGAGTAGTGGCCGGCGTCGTCGGGCCGCAGGAGTCCGAACCCCTCGAGCGAGGCGATGAGGTCGGCGTCGAGCCCGGTCGCGGCCGCGATCTCGTCACGCGTGAGCCGGACCTCCTGGGTGCGCCGCAGCTCGCGGACGTCCGGCACGTCCGGGTCGGACGCGGGCTCTGGCGGCCGCGGCCGTGCGTCGGCCTCGGGAGCCGGCTCGAGCCCTCGGTCGATCGCGTCGAGCGACTCGCGGATGACCTTGAGCGGCCAGAAGCGGTCGCGCTGAGCACGCAGGACATAGCGCAGCCGCTCGACGTCCGACACGGCATACGTGCGGTAGCCGGCGGGAGTGCGGGTGGGCTCGACGAGACCCTCCGACTCGAGGAAGCGGATCTTGGAGATGCTGATCTGGGGGAACTCCTCGCGCAGGGCGTCGAGGACCTTCCCGATCGTCAGCGGCCGATCAGCCCTGTTTGGCGGCATAGAAGACGAGCCGGTACTTCCCGATCTGCACCTCGTCGCCCGTCTGGAGCGTCGACTCGTCGATCCGCTCGCGGTTGACGTAGGTGCCGTTGAGCGAACCGGCGTCCTTGACGACGAAGTGGCCGTCCGTGCGCTCGAACGTCGCGTGCTGGCGCGAGACCGTGACGTCGTCGAGGAAGATGTCGCTCTCCGGGTGACGGCCCGAGGTGACGACGTCGTCGTCGAGGAGGAACCTGGCACCGGTGTTGGGTCCGCGCAGCACGACGAGCAGCGCCGTCCCGGGTCGCAGCGCCTCGACGGTCGCCTGGTCGGCACGCGTGAGGACGTGCTCGCTCTCGTGGACGATGTCGGACTGCTCGAGCCCCGGCACCGCCTGGAACTGCATCGTCGTCGACGACTCCGGCTCGCGCGCAGGGGTGTCGCGACTCTGGTCACTCATCGGTGCGGCTCCTCGTCTCGGGTCTCTGGAGACTTCACCCTAGATGACCACTCGAGGGATGACTAGGCAAACGGCCCCGGGCGGGCTGGGAATCAGCTGAGCTGTTGCTGGTAGGCCTCGACGTCGAGGAGGCCGTCGACCGCGCTGGCGTCGCTCGGACGCATCTCGTACATCCAGCCCTCACCGTAGGGGTCGGAGTTGACGAGCTCCGGCGAGGCGTCGAGCGCCTCGTTGACGGCGGTGACCTCTCCCGCGAGCGGGGCGTAGAGGTCGCTCACCGACTTCGTCGACTCGACCTCTCCGCACGCATCGCCCACGGCCACGGTGTCCCCGACGCCCGGGAGGCTCACGTAGACGACGTCCCCGAGAGCGTCCTGCGCGAACGACGTGATGCCGATGCGGACGGTGTCACCCTCAGCAGCGCGGACCCACTCGTGCTCGGCGGTGTAGCGCAGGTCGCTGGGGTACTCGAGGTCGCTCATCGGTGAACTCCTTCTGGTCCGTTCAGGACTTCGTGGGGCTGGGGATGGGTCGAGCGTACTGAGGCTCGGAAACGCTCTGCAACGCGGACACCGTGACCTCGTCCTTGGTCTCGATGCTGGCCTCGCCACCGACGCTGCGGACCGTGTTGGTGACCCCGCCGGGGATCTCCATGGCGGACGCCAGCGTCGAGCCGTCACCGATCGCGGTGATGACGTAGGGGGCCGACACGTCCTTGCCGGAGATGGCGATGCCGCCCTCGCCGTCCGTGAAGTAGGTGTTGGCGACGATCCGGACGTCGTTGATCTCGACGGCCTCGGCGCCGGCGTCGCGCAGCTCCTGGAGGGTGTCGAGGAGCATCGGCGCGGTGACGCCGAACTCGGGGTCGCGGATCGTGAGGACGATGCCGGGCCCCCTGGCGGGGGCGGTGCCGGTGAGGATGGCGAGCGAGTCGAGGCGCTGCTGGGCCGCGCTGCGCGACTCGGTGAGGCTCGTCGTGTCGCTCTGCAGCCGGTCGCGCGAGAAGCGCAGCGTCTGGATCTCCTCGGCGAGTCGGGTGCCGTCCTGGTCGACGGTGTCGAGGATGCGGATGAGCTCGTCCTCGCGCAGGTCCTCGAGGCCCTCGATCGAGGTCTGCCGGACCTGCGCCGCGATCGCGAACCCGAGCCCGATGGCGAGCAGCGTCGCGAGGACGTTGGCCTTGGTCGGTCGTGGACGCGCCGCGAGCCCGAGGCGGCGCCAGGCACGCTCGGAGCTGTCGGCGGGGCCGGGCGTGCCGGGGTAGGGCCGCAGGTCGTCGACGGACGCGCTTTCGACCGGCTCGGATGTCGGATGGGGCTCCTCGGTGTCGGAGACCGGCTCGTATGCCGGCTCGACCTCGGCGGTGGCCGGCGCCGCCTCCCGCTCAGGCACGGGAGAATGCGCGATCTCGTCGGGCTCGCCAGCGACCGGTTCCGACTCCTCGACGGTGGCGTCCGTGGCCGGGCCGGGCTCGACGGCGGTCTCGGCGGCGACGGGCTCACGCTCGTCGGCCGTGACGCTCTCGACCTTATCCTCGGGAACAGCGGACTCCGCGTCCGGCTCCACGACATCGTCGGCCTGTCCCCCGACGGCCTCGGGCGCCGGCGCACCGACGACCGGCCCCTGCCGCGGTGGGCCTCCGGGGCGCGCCTTGCCCCGGTTCTTCTTCTTCTTGGCACTCATGACGGTCGGCTCACGCGTTGAAGAGGTGGCGACGGATCGAGGCCACGTTGGAGAAGATCCGTACGCCGAGAACGACGACGACGCCGGTCGACAGCTGGCTGCCGACGCCGAGCTGGTCACCGAGGAAGACGATGAAGGCCGCAACGACGACGTTGGACAGGAAGGAGACGACGAAGACCTTGTCGTTGAAGATGCCGTCCAGCACCGCCCGCACGGCGCCGAAGACGGCGTCGAGGGCGGCGATGACCGCGATGGGCAGGTAGGGCTGGAGCCACAGCGGCACCTCGGGCTGCAGCAGCACGCCGACGACGATGCCGATGACGAGGCCCAGGGCGGGAATCACGAGGGTTCTCCTTCGGACGAGGGCTGAGCTGCGCCGCCGAGCCTATCCGCGGGGGTCGCGGACCGGGTGCCGAGTGTCGCCGATGCCGGAACCGTGACCTCCTTGCGCACGACCGTGCTCACCCGGATGCCGAACGAGTTCTTGAGCGTCGAGAGGTAGGTCCCGCCGCTGCCGTCGGCGAAGGTCGCGGGCAGCGAGCCCGGGTCGCCGATCGCGGTGATGACGTAGGGGCGCTTGAGCGGGCGGTAGTCGACGAGGATCGCCTCACCGGCGAAGCGGATCGCGGCCGTCGTGGTGAGGCGCTGCCCGTTGACCGAGACGGCCTCGGCCCCGGCCTCCCACAGGCTGTTGGTGACCAGCTGGAGGTCGCGCGCGATGACCTTGCCGTCGGTGGACCCGCTGTCGCCCCGCGGGTCGGAGTTCGTGCCCTCGTCTGCGCTGCTCGGAGCGTCGTCGACCGTGACGACGAAGCCAGGGCCGCGCACCGGCACCGCGCCCGCGACGAGCGCGAGCCGTTGCACCTCCTGGGCCAGCTCCTCACTGACGTCGCGCAGGGTCTCGGCGTCGAGGGCGGCGATCTCGGAGCGCAGGGCACCGGCCTGCGCGGCCTGCGCGTCGACGGCCCTCTGCTGGCGCTCGATCCGCTCGATGAGGCTGGACTTGGTGCGCTGCTTGGTCGTCTCGGTCCCCCGCAGCTGCATGGCGGCGATGCCGACGAGCGCACCGATGACGACGAGGAAGACGACGAGCTTCGGCGAGCGCAGGCTCGTGGAACGGGAGAGTCCGGCCTTCTCACGACGTTCGGCGGCCGCGGCGTACCCGGGGTCGAGTGGTCTCTCGAGCATCGAGGTGATGAGCGTCATCGACGCGTCGGGTCGGCGCGACCGTCGCTCCGCCGGCGGGATCGACGCGTGGCTCACGACGCCCTCCGCTGCGCGACGAGGCGGCTCAGCTGCACGGCATACAGGATTCCGGCGACCCAGTAGAGGACGGTGCCCCACCACGCGAAGCCCCACCCGACGGGACGCATGAAGGTCGCGAGCCAGCCGTCGCCCTCGGCCATGAGCAGGGCCGGGAAGGCGTAGAGAAGGTTGAACGTCGCAGCCTTGCCGATGAAGTGGACGGGCAGCCCGGTCCAGCCGTAGCGGTGGGCGATGAGCACGACGACTCCCATGAACGCCTCACGCGCGAAGAGGACGGCGACGAGCCACCACGGAATGATGTCGCGCCAGGCGAGCCCGAGGAGCGTCGTCACGATGTAGAGGCGGTCGGCGATGGGGTCGAGGAGCTGCCCGACACGCGACACGAGGCCGTAGCGACGGGCGATCTTGCCGTCGAGGTAGTCGGTGACGCCGGACGCCATGAGGATGACGAGCGCGGTCACGTCGTGCTCCGTGGCGATCGCCCAGATGAACGCCGGGACGCCGAGCAGTCGCAGTGCCGAGAGGGCGTTGGGGACGGTGAGGACGCGGTCGACGGGCGCGCTGTCGGTCCCCCGCACGCTCTCACCGGCAGTCATGGCCTCACCCTATGTCGTCGTGTCTACAGTCAGGTCATGAGTTCCACTCTCCTGACGGGCGACGCGACCACCTGGCGACCGCGGCGCACCGGTGTGAAGTGGGGGGCCTACCCCGACGACGTGCTCCCCCTCTGGGTCGCCGAGATGGACGCCGAGCCGTGCCTGCCCGTCGTCGAGGCCGTCGACGCCGCGATGCGTCGTGGCGACACGGGCTACCCGCTCGGCGACGGGTTCGTCGAGGCCGCGGCGGACTACGCCTCCGACACGTGGGCGTGGTCGGTCGACAGGCGCCGCACCTCGCCGGTCGCCGACGTCATGATCGGCGTGTCCGAGCTCCTGCGTGGTCTCACCGACCCCGGCGGACCAGTCGTCGTGTCGTCACCGGTCTACAACGCCTTCTTCGACTTCATCGACATGACCGGGCGCCGTGTCGTCGACGCTCCCCTGACCCCGGCCGGGCGACTCGACCCCGAGGCGCTCGACCGGACGTTCGGTGAGGCGCGAGCGGGAGGCGAGCGAACGGCATACCTGCTCTGCAACCCCCAGAACCCGACCGGCACGCTCCACACCCGCGAGGAGCTCGAGACCCTCGCGGCGATCGCCGAGCGCCACGGAGTGACCGTCGTCGCCGACGAGATCCACGCGCCGATCGTCCACGACGGCGCGTTCACGCCCTACCTCACGGTGGCCGGCGGCGAGCGCGGGGTGAGTCTGCTGTCGGCGTCGAAGGCGTGGAACCTCGCGGGCCTCAAGGCAGCCGTCGTCGTCACCGGGGAGGAGGCGCCGCCGGGAGCGACGCTGCACGAGGTCCACTCGCACGGCGCCAGCCACATCGGGCAGATCGCCGGCATCGCCGCGTGGACGCAGGGTCGCGAGTGGCTCGCGACGGTCACCGCGGAGATCGACGCGAACCGCGCGCTGCTCGCGCGCCTCCTCGCCGAGCGGCTCCCGCAGATCCGGTATGCCGTCCCCGCGGCGACCTACCTCGCGTGGCTCGACTGCCGGCAGCTGGGGCTCGGGGACGACCCGGCGGCGGTCTTCCGGGAGCGCGGCCAGGTGGCGTTCTCCTCGGGTCCGTCGTTCGGCGGGAGCGGCCGTGGGTTCGTGCGCGTCAACCTCGCCACCTCCCGAGCGATCCTCACCGAGGCCGTCGACCGGATGGTCGGAGCGCTGTCGTGACCGACGGACCCGGCTCCGACGTGACCCGGTGGCTCCTCACCGCGAGCGAGCGCGGCAACCCCCACACGACCATCGACGAGCTGCACCCGGGTGAGCAGGCGTGGTCGACCGGCAACTCGGTGCGTCCGCTCGTCGACGGGGCGAGCTACTTCGAGGAGCTGTTCCACACCATCGAGGCGACCCGCCAGGGGGACCTCGTCCTCTTCGCCGGGTGGCGGGTCGACGGGGACCAGCAGCTCACCGACGACCCGTCGAGCACGCTGCTCGAGGTGCTCGACCGCGCCGAGAACCGGGGCGTGCAGGTCCGCGGCCTCATCTGGCGCTCGCACACCGAGCAGCTCGACTTCTCTGCCGAGGACAACCGCGAGGTCGCCGAGGAGCTGGCCGACGAGGACGACGAGCACGCGGAGGTCCTGCTCGACATGCGGGTGCGCCGTGGTGGCTCGCACCACCAGAAGTTCGTCGTGGTGCGCCATGTCGACGACCCCTCGCGCGACATCGCCTTCGTCGGTGGGATCGACGTCGCGCACTCACGTCGTGACGACTCCGTCCACCGGGGCGACCCGCAGCAGCAGGCGCTCGCGGACGAGTACGGCCCCAGTCCGGGGTGGCACGACGTCCAGTGCGCCATCACCGGTCCGGCGGTCGCCGACGTCGAGACCGTCTTCCGCGAGCGGTGGGACGACCCGTCCCCGCTCACGCCGGCGTGGCACTCACGGGTGCGCGACCGCCTGAGCAAGGTCAGGCACGAGCCGACCCCGCTGCCGGAGCGCCTGCCCGCACCGCCGCCGGTCGAGGGAGGCACGCACGTCGTCCAGGTGCTCCGCACCTACCCTCACCGCCACCTTCGGCGTGCCTACCCGTTCGCGCCGAAGGGCGAGCGGTCGATCGCGCGGGCCCACCTCAAGGCGATCGGGCAGGCGCGCCACCTCATCTACCTCGAGGAGCAGTACCTCTGGTCCTCGACCGTGAGCCTCGCGTTGGCCGAGGCGCTCTCGGCCAACCCCGACCTCCACCTCATCGCCGTGCTCCCCCATCGCCCCGACCTCAGCGGCATGGCCGAGCTGCTCCAGCTCGAGGGCAGGTTCGAGGCGATCAAGCAGCTCACCGAGGCGGCACCGGACCGCTTCGCGGCATACGGGCTCGAGAACCACACGGGCTGGCCGGTCTACGTCCACGCCAAGGTCGTCGTCATCGACGACTGGTACGCGACGATCGGCTCCGACAACGTCAACCGCCGTTCGTGGAGCCACGACTCCGAGCTCGCCGCCCTCGTCGTCGACGACGCGGGGACCGACCACTCGCCGTTCGCCCGGTCGCTGCGGCTGCGGCTCGCCGCCGAGCACCTCGACCGGCCTCTGACCGACGAGGAGCACGAGGCGGCGATGGGCGACTGCGTGTCGGCAGCCGGGATGTTCGCGGCCTACGCCGAGGCAGGTGCAAGGCTCCAGGAGTGGCGCGACGGTGGGATGCGCGGAACCCGCCCGCCCGGTCGGCTCCGACCCGTCAAGGAACCGGACATCGGGCGGTGGCCCCGGCGGGTCCTCGAGGTGCCGCAGCGGCTGCTCGGTGACCCCGACGGACGCCCCTTCGAGCTCCGGAGACGCCACGACTACTGACCGAAGGGCCGCTCGCCGGAACCGATTCGGTCAGGGCGAGAGGCATGGGATATGGTTTCGTTCGCTCGCGCGGCAACGCGGGAGCGAGCCACGGGCTGTGGCGCAGCTTGGTAGCGCACTTGACTGGGGGTCAAGGGGTCGCAGGTTCAAATCCTGTCAGCCCGACCAGCTCCCCTGGGAGACCACGGAACACGAAGGGCCCCTGCCGGATCACCGGCAGGGGCCCTTCGTCCTGTCCGGCAACTCCTGCCGGGCGCGGCCGGGTCGGGCCGCCGCCGGCTCGGGCCGCGGCCTCGGCTCAGGCGCGGTCGAGCCGGATCGCCAGCACACTGCCGGCGTTGACGGACTTGGGCAACGCGGCGAGCCGCGACAGGGGGGTGAGCTTGCTCCCGTTGCGGACGTCGAGGCTGTCGGCCCACAACACCGAGGCGCGGGACGCGGTGAGACCCTTCGGCAGCGCGAGCGTGAGCGGCGACGGCCCGACCTTGGCGGGGTCGTTCATGTTGACGACGACGAGCGTCGCGCCGGTGCCGTCCTCGACGGCGTAGGCATGGACCCGGGGCGCCCCGGCGACGGGGACCTGCCGGATCGTCCCCTGCCGGACCTCGGCGAGCTGCAGCATGGCGAGGTAGTTGGACTGGCCACGGAGACGCGGGGTGCGCTCCCCCAGCTCGCCCGTGTCGCACAGCGGGCTCATCGGCGCCCCGCCCCGGCAGGCGTCGATCATGCCGTGGTAGTTGAGCCTGCGGACGCCGAGTGCCGCCGTGTGCAGGGTGAAGTCCGCTGTCCACAGCGCCTGGGCGTGGGTGCGGGAAGTCTCGTTGGTGCCGACGCACGAGGTCGGGCCCGCCTCCTCGAGCCACAGGGGCAGGCGGTAGCGCGAGGCCGTCTGCAGACCCATCCCGAGGATCTCGTCGACGCGCCCGTGCAGCCACGGCGAGACGAGGTTGTCCACCGTTGGCGCCGCCCGCCGTTCACCGGACCCGTCGCACGACCAGAGGGGGTACCAGTGCGCCGCCATCGCTGCCGTGTTCGGGATCCTCGCGTCCCCGAAGGCTCGCCACCAGGGCGCGTCGAAGGTCCCCGGACCGATGATCGGCAGACCGGGCACCCGGGCGTGGATCGCCTTGACGTAGGGGCGGAGCTCGGCGACGTAGTCGGCCGGGGTGTAGGTCCCCTTGCGCGTCCGGTACTGCGGCTGGGACGCGAGGGCGAAACCGTTGGGCTCGTTGCCCACCGACACGGCCACGAGCCGCGCGCCGAGCGCCCGGCGTGCGTGCAGGACGTAGTCGGCACCGCGCGCGGGGTCGTCGTGGCCGAGGTCGGCGACGAGGGTGACGGTGGCGTCGACCTTCGTCGCGAAGGTGGCGAGGCGGGCGAAGTCGTCGGGGGTGAGCGTGACCTGGGCCCACGACGGCGCCGGCTCGCCGCTCGAGGTCCACCACACCCTGCGGTCGATCGAGTTCCCGCCGAAGCGCAGCGAGGGACGGTCGAGTGCACCGACGAGCTCGTCGAGGTAGCTCTCGTCCGGGTCCCAACGCGGGTCGGCGAGGTCGCTCGCCTCGAACGACAACCCGACGTTCGCGGGGTCGAACCTCGCGCCGCCCGGCTTCGCGCTCGTCTGGAGTGAGAGCGACAGGGCCGGACCGGGCGTGCGCACCGGGGGCGTCGGGTTGAAGAAGCGCGGCTTGGCGGGGCGCAGCCCCGGGGCCAGGTCCTCGAGGGTGAGAACCTTGGCGCGCGGAGGCCGCTCGTCGCCTCCGGGTTCCTTGGCCCCCGTCGACTCTCGCGGGGACGACGTCGTGCACGCACCCGCGAGACCCACCGTCGCCGCGAGGAGGGCCGCGGTGACGGCCCGGCGTGGCGAACGGGGCATCGGCACGGCCCGATCGTAACCGCGCGTCCCGAGGGGTCGCCTCACGCGTCGACGACGGCCTCGGGCTCCACGTCGAGCCGGGCGTCGTGATCGAGGTCCGGGTCGACCTCGGCGAGAGGAAGCACGAGGACGACGCTCGTCCCCTCCCCCTCGACGGAGTGGAGCTCCAGCTCGCCGTGGTGGGCCTCGACGATCGCCTTGACGATGGCCAGCCCGAGACCGGTGCCCGGGATCGCCTGCTCGGTGGCGTTGCTCGCGCGGAAGAACCGGGAGAACATCCGCTCCATGTCCGCCTCGGGGATGCCGATCCCCTCGTCACGGCACTGGACGCGCACCCGGGTCGCCTCGAGGACGGCCGTCACGGTCACGACCCCGCCGGCGCGCGAGAACTTCACGGCGTTGCCGATGACGTTGGTGAGGGCGCGGCCGAGCTGGAGCGAGTCACCGGACACGATGCACGGCTGAGGGACGTCGAGGACGTCGATCCGGATGTCGCTGGCCGAGGCCTGCGGCTGGAGGTCCTGGGCCACGTCGCATACGAGGGTGCCGAGGTCGACGGGGAGGAAGCTCGGGTCGAGCCCGCGGGTCTCGATCCGGTTGAGGACCAGGACGTCCTCGATGAGGCCGCGCAGCCGCACCGTGTTGCGGTCGATGACGGCGAGGGCCTTCTGCTGCGCCGGTGCCACGTCGCCGAGGTCGCCGTCCGCGAGCATCTCGAGGTAGCCGGCGATCGACGTCAGCGGAGTGCGCAGCTCGTGGCTCACCGTGCCCACGAACTCGTCCTTCTGCCGGTCGAGGGACTCCAGCCGGGCCACGTGCTCGGCCTGCTGCTGCTGCCGCTCCTCGGCGAGGAACGCCCGAGCCGCGTGTGCGGTGGCCTGCTGCAGCGCGGTCCGCTCGTGTGCGCTCCACTCCCGCGGCTCTGGCGCGACGAGCAGCATTGCCCCGATGACGCCGTCGCCGACACCGAGAGGGGTCCCGAGCAGCGCCCCCATGGGCACCTGCTCGGCGATGCTGCGGAAGAAGGGCCAGCGCCGGAGGTCGTCGTTGACGAAGTCCGAGGTCTCGAGCAGCCTGCCGGACAGCCACAGCCCCCGCGTGATGCTGTCGCGGGAGACGGGCACCTCGAGCACGACCCGGGCCTCGTCGATGGCGCCCTCGGGCCAGCACGCGGCCAGCCCCCACCTGCCCGCCTCGGTCCGCGAGGTCGAGTCGGTGGTGAAGATCGCGGCGACGGTGCCCGTGGCCTCGCCGAGGCACCGGACCGTCAGGGCCAGGGCGTCACCCGCGGACACCCTGCCGCGGAGCGTGGTCGCGAGCTCGAGCGTGACCTCACGCATCCGGATCGCCTCGCGCTGGTCCTCCTCGAGCCGGCGAGTGGTCTCGGTGAGGTGGTTGAAGTCTGCGGCCAGGCCGCGCACGTCCAGGGGACCGTCGGTCTCGTCCGCACGAGCGGCACGGTCTCCGAGCCGCTGGAGGTGGACGACGTGTCGAAGGGCGTCGATCGACCCGGTGAGCGACCTCGCGATGCGCCACCCGGCATACAGGGCGAGCACCGACGCGAGAAGGCCACCGCCGACGAGGAGGATGAGCGCCTCGCGAAGCTGGCCGGTGGACGCCTTGCGGGTCTCGACCCGCTCGTCACGCAGCTCCTTGGCGAGCCTGCCGTTGGCCTCACGCACGCGGTCGAAGAGCTGCTTTCCGGTCATGAGGTCGAGGTTGCCGCCTGCCTCGAGGCGGGATCGACTGTCCTCGGCGTACCGCCACCACGCCTCGATCCACTCCGCCTGCTCGTCGAGGGACTCGGACCACCGGGCGCTTTCGGGACCCAGTGCCGAGCGCAGCTGCGACTCGTAGGCGTCCGCTCGCTGGTGCGCCCCGTTGTAGGGCTGGAGGAGAACCGCATCCTGCGAGGCGTCGTAGGCGCGCAGGCCGGTCTCTGCGTCGGTGAGCGTCTGGAGCAGCATCGAGTTCGCGTCGGCGGCCGGCCCGAGGACGGTGGCGAGGCGGTCGACCTGCCGGTAGGCGCCGAGCACCGCCACGGAACCCACCATCATGGCTGTGAGCATGAGTCCGACGAGGAGGAAGACCAGCCGGCTCAGCCGCCGGGTCACCGTGACGTCGTTGATGAAGTTCACGGCTTCGTCTCCTCGCCGAGACCGACGCGCGTCATCGTGCCCCACACCTGCTTGCGACCCCGCAGGCTCGCCCACCACCCCTGAAGGCGCCACCACGCGGTGAGCTGTCGGTAGCCGATGTTCTCGGCGATGGCGGCCATGAGCATGGTTCCGAGATCACGCCAGCGGGCGTACTTGCGGAAGGTCATCTCCTCGAGCGTCATGGCCGCGAGGGTCACGAGAATCGCATAGCCGTAGGCGATGAGCATGAAGAGGATCGCGAAGGGCACGTTGATGACGTCGAGGGCGAGGCCGAGGACGACGAGGAGCAGCCCGACGAACTCGAGCAGCGGCGCGATGAGCTCGAAGAGCCAGTAGTACGGCATCGCGAGCATGCCGACCTTGCCGTAGCGAGGGTTGAGCATCATGTGCTTGTACTTCCACAACGTCTCCCAGAGGCCGCGATGCCAGCGGGCACGCTGCTTCTGCAACACCTTGGCGGTCGAGGGGACCTCGGTCCAGCAGACCGGCTCGCCGACGAACTTCACGCGGTAGTCGCGGCCCTGGCGCTGAAGGTGCTGGTGCACCCGCATGAGGACCTCGAAGTCCTCGCCGATGCTGTCGGTGTCGAGCCCGCCGACCTCGACGAGGATGTCGCGCCGGAAGACGCCGAACGCCCCGGAGATGAGGACCAGGGCCCCGAGGCGGGACCACCCGGCGCGGCCGATGAGGAAGGCCCGGAGGTACTCGACGACCTGGATGCGTGGCAGCAGCTGGCGCGGCATCCGGGGTTCGACGAGGCGCCCTGCGACGACGCGGCTGCCGTTGGCGGCACGGATGACACCGCCGGTGGCCACCATCCGTGTGGGGTCGTCGGCGAAGGGCACGGTCACGGTGATGAGGGCGTCGGGGTCGAGGATCGAGTCGGCGTCGACGAACACGCACAGCTCGCCCGACGCGGCGTTGATGCCGACGTTGACGGCGTCGGAGCGTCCCGAGTTCGTCTTGCGGATGATCGTCAGGGGCGTGCGGCCGTTGCGCGGCACGTGGATCGAGAGCACCTCGGCCTTGACCGGGAGCTCGCGTGGGATCTCCCGGTCGACCTCCACGAGGTCGAACGCCTCCCTGAGCCGCTCGAAGGTCTCGTCGGTGCTGCCGTCGTCGACTCCGACGACCTCGTGCTGCGGATAGCGCAGCGAGAGCAGCGACTGGATCGACTGCACGATTCCGGCCGCCTCGTTGTACATCGGCACGACGAGGGTGACCGGGGGGACGAACTCGCTCGCCACCCGTTCCTGGCGCCCGGTCTGCTCGACCCGCCGCAGGTGGTGGACGAAGTCCCAGGCGGCGAGGGCGATGAAGATGAGGTAGGAGGTGTTGATGAGGACGAAGTAGATGAGCACGGGCCACTGGACGGCCGCCAGCAGGTCGATGACGATCTCGCGCAGCCCGGGGATGATCCCGTCGACGCTCATGCGAACCCCCTGTCGCTTGCCCGCAGGTCGAGCATCTGCAGCATCCCCGTCACGGCGGAGAGCGCTTTCGGCTCGACGGAGTCGTCGGAGGCGAGGTCGCGCAGCGCGCGCCGACCGACCTCGGTCTCCGCCAGGGCCGTGGCGGCGCTCGTCGCGAGGAAGCGGTCGTCGTCGCCCAGCACGGAGACCAGGCCGGCGACCGCGACGTCACCACCGAGCTCGCCGAGGGCGCGGGCCGCCGCACGGCGCACCACGGCGGGCTCGTCGGGAGCGAGCAGGCCCACGATGACCTGGACGTCGGTGGGACGGCCGACGGCTCCGAGCGCCTCCGTCGCGCTGACCCTCACGGTGTGGTCGGGGTCGCTCGCGGCCATCTGCGCGAGACGCGACCCCGTGGCGACGAAGAGGTTGTGACCGGCGACGGCGGCGGCGACGTTGCGCACGCCGGGGTCGTCGTCGTCGAGACCGGCGAAGACCGCGGCCTCGGCCTCGACGCCGAGCTGGGTCAGCGTGCTCAGTGCGACGGTCGCCGGGACACCCGGTGCGGACCGCCGGCTGCGCACTGCACGCAGGACGGCACCAGCCGCGGACGAGCCCGCGCTCGGACCGAGCGCACCGATGGCCCGGGCCGCGACGATGCGCACCTCGCCCGACCGGTCGTCGAGCATGCGCAGCAGGTCGCTGGTGTGCGACGGGTCGCGGAGCAGGCCGAGGATCCGGGTCGCGCGTGCCCGTCGGACGCTGGAGGCGGCGCCGAGCGAGTGGAGCGCCCGAGCGACGCCCTGGCGCTCACGGAGCACCTCGACGAGGTCGTCCGCCGGTCCCCCGCGGACCTTGGTGAGCAGATCGACGACGGCCTTGTCGAGATCGGGACCCGCGGTGCGGTCCTGCACGAGTCGGCGTCTCGAGGTTCCGTCCTCGTCCTCTCCCGCAGCGACCGCGAGCAGGTCGGCACGCAGCGGCGCCAGCCGCTGCCGGCTCTTCTCCGCCCGTCGAGCGATGCGCACACGGCTGACGATGACGACCACGGCCAGGACGACGCAGAAGACGATGACCCCGACCAGCACCTGGTCGAGGAAGCCCTGCCCGATCGGCTGCTCGTCGATCACCGAGTGCGGGCGAGGAGCGCAGCGACCCGGTGGACGAGCTCGCGCGGACTGAACGGCTTGATGAGGTAGTCGTCGGCGCCCGTCGAGAAGCCCATGTCGACGTCGGTGTCGCGCGACCTCGCCGTGAGCAGGACGACGCGGACATCCTTGAGCGCCTCGTCCGAGCGGATCTCACGCAGGGCGTCGATGCCGGAGAGTCCGGGCATCATGACGTCGAGCACGGCGAGCTGGGGCGGGTCGCGACGGATGTCCTCGAGCGCCTCCACACCGTTGCTGGTGGCGCGCACTTCGTAACCGGACTGGGTGAGCTTGAGCTCGACCAAGTCCCGGATGTCGTCATCATCGTCGGCGACGACCACTTGCACCGGTGTCGGTGGCACACGAACCCCTCTCGTCGGGTCACCACCCTATAGCCCTGAACTAGTCAGTTTCTCGTGACAGGCCGAATCGGGGTGGCCTGTCCGGACCAGTCCTCACCGGTCGGGACCGACCGGCCCGGTGCACCGACGCGTGCCCGGCCCGCCTCGCCGACGCGAGGACGTCAGCGGCGCGAGCGCTTCTCGCGCACCCTCACCGACACCTCGATGGGCGTTCCCTCGAAGCCGAACTCCTCGCGCAGCCGGCGCTCGACGAAGCGGCGGTAGCCGGCCTCGATGAAGCCCGACGCGAAGAGGACGAACCGGGGCGGCCGGGTCGACGCCTGCGTCGCGAAGAGGATGCGGGGCTGCTTGCCACCCCGGACCGGGTGCGGGTGGCCCGCGACGACCTCGCCGAGGAAGGCGTTGAGCCGGCCCGTCGGGATGCGCGTGTCCCACGAGTCCAGCGCGGTGTCGAGCGCCGGCACGAGGCGGTCCATGTGACGCCCCGTCGACGCCGAGACGTTGACGCGCGGCGCCCACGGGATCTGGACGAGCTCGCGCTCGATCTCACGCTCGAGGAAGTGACGGCGCTCCTCGTCGGTGAGGTCCCACTTGTTGTAGGCGATGACGAGGGCGCGGCCCGAGTCGACGACCTGCTGGACGACACGGATGTCCTGCTCGGTGATCGGGACCGACGCGTCGATGAGGACGACGGCGACCTCGGCCTTCTCGAGCGCGGTCTGGGTGCGCAGGGACGCGTAGAAGTCGGCACCGCGGGTCTGGTGGACCCGGCGACGGATGCCCGCCGTGTCGACGAAGCGCCACGTCGTGCCACCGAGCTCGATGAGCTCGTCGACCGGGTCGCGGGTCGTGCCGGCGACGTCGTCGACGACGACGCGGTCCGTGCCGGCGAGCCGGTTGAGGAGCGAGGACTTGCCGACGTTGGGGCGGCCGAGGAGGGCAACGCGACGGGGCCCGCCGCGCTGGTAGGCCGCGACGGCCGACTTCTCGGGCAGCACGTCGAGGATCGCGTCGAGCACGTCACCGCTCCCCCGGCCGTGCAGGGCGGACACCGGCCACGGCTGGCCGAGGCCGAGGTTCCACAGCGCGGCGGCGTCGGCCTCGGTGCGCTGGTCGTCGACCTTGTTGGCGACGAGGACGACGGGCTTGCCGGCCCGGCGCAGCAGCTTGACGACCGCCTCGTCGTCGTCGGTCGCACCGACGACGGCGTCGACGACGAAGAGCACGGCGTCGGCGAGCTCCACCGCGATCTCGGCCTGCTCGGCGACGCGCAGGTGGATGCCCTTGGCGTCGATCGCCCAGCCACCGGTGTCGACGAGAGTGAAGCGTCGGCCCGACCACTCGGCGTCGTAGGCGACGCGGTCCCGGGTCACGCCGGGCACGTCCTCGACGACGGCCTCACGGCGGCCGATGATGCGGTTGACGAGGGTCGACTTGCCGACGTTGGGGCGGCCGACGACGGCGACGACCGGAACCGCGACCTCGTCGGCGTCCTCGCCCACCGCGTCGTCGCCCCGGTCGACGAGCGCGAGGTCCTCGTCGCTCAGCTCGAAGTCGTCCAGGCCAGCACGCAGGGCATGCGTGACGGACTCGTCCAGTGACCCGTCTGAGGTCACGGTCTCGTCGGTCTCGGGGGTGTTCATGCGCACCATTCTCCCAGAGGCCGCACTGTGCTCGGTCCGCTCAGCCCCGGACGTCGGGTGGCACGTCGCTCGGCAGCTCGATGCCGTGCCGCTCGCTCGCCTCGCGGACGTGCCCGGCGAGCGAGACCCGGATCTCCTCCGCCGCCCGCTCGAGCCGCTCCCGACCCGGTATGCCGGCCGCCCTCGTGAGCGCGACCGGCTTCCCGAAGTCGACGACGAGGCGGCTGCGCAGTCGTGGCCACGACGACGCGAGGGCCCCGGTGGCACGCGTCCCGAGGCAGGCCACCGGGATGACGGTCGCGTGCCCCTGGAGGGCGAGCCAGGCGACTCCCTTCTTCGCCTTCTCGAGGTCGCCCCTGCCGCGGCCACCCTCGGGGAAGATGCCCACCACTCCCCCACGCTCGAGCACCCCGAGGGCCGACGTCAGGGCCACCCGGTCGCCCCGGCCCTGGTGGAGCGGGATCTGCCCGGTGAGGTGGAGCAGCGGTCCCACGCCGAGCTCGAAGGTCGAGGCGAGGACGAGGAAGTGGGCCGGGCGAGGGGCGAGGGCGAGGACGACGGCGCCGTCGAGGTAGCCCGTGTGGTTCGCCGCGAGGATGACCGGACCGGACGCGGGGACCCGTTCGGCGCCCGCGGCCCGCGCGGCATACAGGCTCGTGACGAGGAGGCGCCCGACGTGGCGGCCGACGGTCGCCCGCCACGGCGCGGGGTCCGGGCGCTCGTGCGTCACGCGCCGGAACGATAGTCCACCGCCCGCGACACGCGGCTCAGAACGAGGCGGGCACCGAGACGGCCATCTGGACCGGCTCGTGGTGGCCGTAGATGTCGCCGAGGGTCGTCAGCGGCTCGTTGGCGAGCCCTCGGGGCTTGTAGAACCCGTCGATCCCGATGCCGCGCGGGACGATCCGCCCGTCCGCGCGGGCCGAGATGTCGTTGGGGTCGTCATTGACGACCTTGTTCCAGTCGCCGCCGATGAGCAGCCGCGACGGGTGGCGGTTCGAGAGGGCCACGACGTTGTCGGCCATGTCGGCATACAGGCTCCCGGGTCCGGTCGCGCAGCGCGGAGGCGGCATGTGCAGCGAGGCCGCGACGAGGGTCGCGCCGTTGGCGAGGTGGACGTCCGCGACGGCGATCCACCGGGTCTGGATGCCGCCGTCGGGGCAGGGGCCGCCGTCGGTGCCCTTGACGAGCCGGAAGTCCGTCACGCCGTTGGTGGCGCGCACGGCCGTGCGGCGGATGGCGAGGGCGCTGCCGCGGGTGGACTCCGAGGAGGTGTCCTGGCGGACGATCCACGTGCTCGTGTCGACGAGGTCGGCCAGGCGCACGTCACGCGCCTCCTGGAGCATGACGATGTCGGCGAAGCGGCTGTAGCGGGCGAAGTCGTCGCGCACGGTGCTCGCCGGCGCGCCGAAGTCGACGTTGACGGTGACGACACGGACCCGCTGCGGGTCGGCCAGCGCGGCGCTGCCGGCCGTCGCGGTCGTGGCGGTGGCACCGAGCAGTCCCACGGTGAGGACGCAGAGTGCGGCCGCGGCCGTGGTGCGGCGGGTGAGGGTGGACATGGCGCCTCCTGGGTCGGGACCCGCTGGTCGGGTCGCCCGAGCAGGTTGCGTCCCGCCGCTGCGGCCTCGCTGCGGAATCGCTGCGGCGCGACTGCGTCCGTGGTGCGACAGGCCCCCCGAGGCTCAGTCGCGGGAGTGACCGGCGAGCGAGGCGACGACGGCGAGCACGGCCTCGACGCTCTCGTCGAAGTCGAGGTTGGAGGTGTCGACCGTGACGACGCCGTCGGCCGCCACCGTGAACTGCGAGACGGCGGAGTCGTCACGGTCACGGCGCAGGACCTGGTCGCGGGTGGCGGCGATCGCCTCCTCGTCGACGGCGCCGTGGACCTCGGCCGAGCGCCGGCGCAGCCGGGCCTCCTCGCTCGCGGTGAGCAGCAGCCGCACGAGGGCGTCCGGTGCGACGACGGTCGTGATGTCGCGCCCCTCGGCGACGACGCCGCCGGTCGTCTCGGCGATGTCGGCCATGCGGTCGCGCTGCGCCTGCTGGAGGATCGGGCGCACCCCGGTGTTCGTCGCCACCTTCGAGACCTCGGAGCTGATCGCGGTCGAGCGGATGTCGGCGGTGACGTCGGCGCCACCGACGACGACCCGCTGGTCCTCGGGGTCGGTCGAGAGCTCGAGGGGCAGGGCCTCTGCGGCGACGACGACGGCGGCTTCGTCGGCGAGGTCGACACCTTGGTCGAGGCACCACCACGTGAGTGCGCGGTACATCGCTCCGGTGTCGAGGTAGCCGATGCCGAGGCGCGCGGCCACGGCCCTGGAGACGCTCGACTTGCCGGATCCGGACGGTCCGTCGATGGCGATGGTCAGCGGGGCGGAGTCGCTCGTCATGGCGGTCAGCCTAGGCGGTGGCGGTCGTGGTGCCGCACCGGGCGAGGCTCACCCGTGCAGGCGCCAGCCGCGCTGCTCCAGGCCTTCCGACAGCGACGCCGCGGCTCCCGGCACGACGTCGACCTCGGCGAGCCCGAACGCCTGCCCGAGGCCGTGGTCGAGGTGGAACTCCTCGATGTTGGTCCCGATCTCGCCGACGTCGGCGAAGAGGCGGCCGAGCTGTCCCGGCTCGTCCGGGATGAGGACCCGGACGGTCGTGTATGCCGTCGGCGCGGCTCCGTGCTTGCCGGGGATGCGCGCGTGGCCGGCGTTGCCCGCGGCGATGGCCCGGGCGAGGGTGCCCCGGGCGCCCGGCGCGTCGGCGTCGCTGCCGAGGGCGTCGAGCGCGCCGATGACGCCGTCGAGGTCGGTCGCGAGCGAGGCAAGCACGTCACGCACGGCGTGCGCGTTGCCGGAGAGGATCTGGGTCCACAGGTGCGGGTCGCTCGCCGCGATCCGCGTGACGTCGCGCAGTCCCTGTCCTGCGAGCGCCACCGAGGAGTCGGCGAGGTGCTCGAGCCGCGCGGCGACGAGGCTCGCGACGAGCTGGGGGACGTGCGAGACCGAGGCCACGGCGGCGTCGTGGTCGGCGGGGTCGAGGGTGACGACGGCGGCGCCGGCACTCGTGGCGACCGCGCGCACGAGCTCGAGGGCGGCCGCGCTCGTCTCGGAGGTCGGGGTGAGGACCCAGGCGCGCCCGTGGAAGAGGTCGTGCCGACCCGCCACCGCGCCGCTGCGCTCGCGGCCTGCCATGGGGTGCGAACCGCAGAAGCGGGTGAGGTCGGCGCCACGCTCGCGCAGCGCGTCGATGACCGCGACCTTGACGGAGGCGACGTCGGTGACGACGGCGTCCGGGAAGCGCTCCAGGGCGGACGCGACGCACGTCGCCGTGACGTCCGGTGGCGTCGCGACGACGACGAGCTCCGGCTGCTCGCCACCGTGCGCGCCCCCCGCCACGGAGGTCGTCTCGCCCGCGCCGAGGTCGCGGGCGAGGGCGGCGTTGGTGGTGGAGATGTCCTCGAGGGTCACGGACCCGCCGGCACGCGTCAGCGCGAGGCCGAGGCTCGTGCCGATGAGGCCGGTGCCGACGACGTGAACGCGCGGCGGGGCGGGCGCCTCGCTCACATCCCCGCCGCCGAGTAGAGCTCGCCGACCTCGCCCTTGGTGAGCCGGCGGAACTTGCCGGGCTTGGTGTCGCCGAGACGGATCGGGCCGACCTGGGTGCGCACGAGCGACAGCACGGGGTGGCCCGCCTCGGCGAGCATCCGACGGACGATGTGCTTCCGGCCCTCGTGGAGGATCACCTCGACGATCGCCTTGCCGGGCTGGCTGTCGACGACGCGGAACGAGTCCACCTGCACGGGTCCGTCCTCGAGCTCGATGCCCTCGCGCAGCCGCTTGCCGAGGTCACGCGGGACGGGTCCGCGGATCTGGGCGAGGTAAGTCTTGAGCACGCCGTACTTCGGGTGCTGGAGCCGGTGGGCCAGGTCGCCGTCGTTGGTGAGGATGAGCAGTCCTTCGGTGTCGGCGTCGAGGCGGCCGACGTGGAAGAGCCGCTCCTTGCGGTCGCCGAAGTAGTCGCCGATGTCGATCCGGCCGAGCTCGTCGTTCATCGACGTGACGACGTTGAGCGGCTTGTTGAACGCGAGGTAGACCCGCGACTCGTCGAGCGTGACGCGCACGCCGTCGACGTGGACGACCTGGTCGGCGTTGATGCGCACGCCGAGCTCGGTGACGACCTGCCCGTCGACCTCGACCCGGCCGTCGGCGATGAGCTGCTCGCACACCCGCCGCGACCCTACGCCTGCCGAGGCGAGCAGCTTCTGGAGCCGTATGCCGTCCGGGTCGTGGACGTCGACCGGCTTGGACCGCGGCCGGTCGGGCATCGCCGTCGGCTGGCTCTTCTTCGTCGTGCCGACGCCGCGGGGACGACCGCCGCCACCGGCACCTGCACCTGCACCGCGTGGCCCGCCGGACGCGCCGCGTGCGCCACTCTGGCCGGCACCGCGGCCACGGCCGCCGGACGGCTTCTTCGCGGGTCCGCCGCGTCGGTTCTGCGGCGGGGTCATGACCGGCCGCTCTCTGCGATCTCGTCGAGCACGTCGACCTCCGGAAGGTAGGGAGCAAGGGCTGGCAGGTCGTCGAGCGACTGCAGGCCGAGCCGCTCGAGGAAGGTGGCGGTCGTCCCGTAGAGGTGGGCGGTCGACTCCTCGTCGGTGCCCACCTCCTCGATGAGACCGCGCGTGAGCAGGGTGCGGATGACGCCGTCGACGTTGACGCCGCGGACGGCAGCGACGCGGGAGCGCGAGACAGGCTGGCGGTAGGCGATGACGGCGAGCGTCTCGAGCGAGGCCTGGGTGAGCCGGGCCTGCTGGCCGTCGAGGAGGAACTTGCTCACGACCGGGGCGTACTCGGGACGGCTGTAGACGCGCCACCCGCCACCGACGTTGCGGAGGCAGAAACCTCGCTGCTGCGCGGCGTACCCCTCCTCGAGCTCGGCGAGGGCGGCCTCGACGTCGGGCACGGGGACCTCGAGCGCGGAGGCGAGGGCCAGCTCGGTGACCGGCTCGTCGACGACCATGAGGACCGCCTCGACCGCGCCGCGCAGCCCGCCCGGAAAGTCGCCCACGTCGAAGGCGAGCTGGTCCGGCGGCACCTCGTCGACGACGCCCTCGTCGCGGACGTCGTCCGTGGTCGTGTCGGTCAGGTCGGTGTCACTCATGGTCAGCCTCTCGCTGATCGGTGTCGGTCGCCTCGGGGGCAGGACCGGAGTCGGTGTCGTCGTCGCTGCCGCCGTCGGCACCGTCCGCCGGGACGTCGTCCGCCGGGGCTGTGGCCCCCGCCGGGGCCGTGTCCGCGGATGAAGCGAGGTCCTCTGTGGGGGTCGCGTCGTCGAACTCGTCGTCGACGTCGATGTCACCCTCCATCGACCCGGTCCAGCGGACGGTGAGCTCGCCGAGCGCCTCGGCCTGCTCGAAGGTGATGGCGGACTCGCGGAAGAGCTCGAGCAGGGCGAGGAAGCGGGCGACGATGACGAGCGTGCTGTCCGCGTCGCGCACGAGCGCGCGGAACGACGCCACACCCTCGCGCCGCAGCCGCTCGCCGATGATCGTCGCCTGCTCGCGGACGCTGACCGCCGGCGCGTGCAGGTGGCCGAGCCCGACCGTGTCCACCGGCTTCGGCGTGAGCGCGCCGGCGGCGATCATCGCGAGCTGCTCGGGCGTCACCGTCATGACGAGCTCGGGCAGGAGCCTGGCGAACTGCGGCTCGATCCCCGCCTGACGCGCGGTCATCCGCGCGGCCGTCGCCATCCGCTCGTCGAAGGTGCGCGCGATGTCCTTGAACGCGCGGTACTGGAGCAGTCGTGCGAAGAGCAGGTCGCGCGCCTCGATGAGGGCGAGGTCGTCCTCGTCCTCCGGCCCGACCTGGGGCAGGAGGCGGGCAGCCTTGATGTCGAGCAGGGTGGCCGCGACGAGGAGGAACTCCGAGGCCTGCGAGAGGTCCCAGGAGTCGCCGCCCTTCGCCTGCTCGGCCTTGATGTGCGCGATGAACTCGTCGGTGACCTGCGCGAGGGCGATCTCGGTGATGTCGAGCTTGTGCTTCGAGATGAGGCCGAGGAGGAGGTCGAACGGCCCCGAGAAGACGTCGAGGTGGACCTCGAAGGCCGTCGTCGCCGCCCGCCGCGTCAGGACGCCGCCGGGTGCCTCGGCCAGAGTGTCAGGCTGCTCCGCCACGGGCGATGAGCTCTCTCGCGAGCTGGCGGTAGGCGCCAGCGCCCTTGTGGGTGGAGTCGTAGGTCGTGATCGGCTCGGCGGCCAGCGTCGCGTCGGGGAACTTCACCGTCCGGCTGATGACCGTGTGGAAGACCCGCTCGCCGAAGTGCTCGACGACGCTCGCGACGACCTCCTTGGAGTGAAGGGTGCGGCCGTCGTACATCGTCGCGAGGATGCCGTCGACCTGGAGGCGTGGGTTGAGCCGGTCGGTGATCTTCTCGATCGTCTCGACGAGCAGCGCGACACCGCGCATGGCGAAGAACTCGCACTCGAGCGGGATGAGCACGCCGTGGGCCGCGGTGAGCGCGTTGACCGTGAGCAGGCCGAGCGACGGCTGGCAGTCGATGAGGACGACGTCGTAGTCGTCGAGGACGGGGCGCAGGACCCGGGCGAGGATCTGCTCGCGGGCGACCTCGCCGACGAGCTGGACCTCGGCGGCCGAGAGGTCGATGTTGGCCGGGATGACGTCGAGACCCTCGACCTTGGTGCGCTGGATGACGTCACGGACGTCGTGGCCGCGCTCGGTGAGCAGGTTGTAGACGGTGACGTCGAGCTGGTGCGCCGGGATGCCGAGGCCCACCGACAGGGCGCCCTGGGGGTCGAAGTCGACGAGGAGGACACGGCGGCCGACCTCGGCGAGCGCGGCCCCGAGGTTGATGGTCGTCGTCGTCTTGCCGACGCCGCCCTTCTGGTTGCACATCGCGATGACCCGTGCCGGCCCGTGGCTCGCCAGCGGCGGCGGCTCGGGGAAGGTCGGCAGCGGACGGCCGGTCGGACCCGGCTGCCCCGCGGGTGGCTCGGTCCCGGGCAGGTGACCGTCGGCGCCGTGGGTCGAGGTCCCGAGGTCGTCCGACGTCTGCATTGAGGTCACCACGGCGTCGATGTCTGACGAATCCATCTCTCTCCCGGAACTGGCGTGCACGCGGTCAGCATCCCGCTGATCGCCACGACACTATCAGCGCGCACGCGGGTGGCTCTGTGCATAGACCTCGCGCAGCTGCTGCACCGTGACGAGCGTGTAGACCTGCGTCGTCGTCACCGACGCGTGGCCGAGGAGCTCCTGCACGACACGCACGTCCGCACCACCCTCCAGCAGGTGCGTCGCGAAGGAGTGCCGCAGGGTGTGCGGCGAGATGTGCCCACGAAGCTGCGCCCGTTCGGCCGCGGCCCGCAGGACCGCCCACGCGCTCTGGCGGGACAGCCGTGACCCGCGCTGGTTGAGGAAGATCGCCGGCGTCCCGCGGCCCTTCGCCGCGAACGTGCCCCTCCCTCGGACCAGGTATGCCGTGAGCGCCGCCTTGGCGTAGGACCCGAGGGGCACGAGCCGTTGCTTGCCGCCCTTGCCCTCGAGCCGGACGACGCCGGCGTCCATGTCGACGTCGTCGATGTCGAGCCCGACGGCCTCGGAGATGCGGGCGCCGGTGCCGTAGAGGACCTCGAGGAGTGCACGGTCACGCAGTGAGGCCGGCGTGTCGCCGACCGACGCGGCCTCGAGCAGGCGCTCGACCTCGCCGACGCTGATCGCCTTGGGCAGCCGTGAGGGTGCCGGCGGAGGGCTGACGGCGGCCGTCGGGTCCGCGTCCATCTCCCCCTCGAGGGCGAGGAAGCGGTGCAGCCCACGGACGGCGACGAGGGTGCGCGCCGCGGACGTCGCGGCGAGCGGCGGGTGCTCGTCGTCGCCCTCGCGCAGCCGCGCGAGGAACTCGCTCACCTGCCGCTCGCTCACCGACGCCGGGTCGTCGACCCCGATCGAGGAGAGGTATGCCGTCCACCTGCCGAGGTCGCGCCGGTAGGCCTTGAGCGTGTTGGCCGACACACCCCGCTCCACGTCGAGGTGCGTCAGCCAGGAGCGAGCGGCGCGCTCGACCGAGCTCAGGCGAGGACCTCGGCGAGGTCGCGGTGCTCCATGCCGTGGGCCTCCGCGACGGGTCCGCAGACGACGTCGCCGGCGTGCGTGTTGATGCCGAGCCCGAGACCGGGGTCGTTGCGCGATGCCTCCAGCCACCCGCGGTTCGCGAGGCGGACGGCATACGGGAGGGTGGCGTTGGTGAGCGCCCACGTCGAGGTGTTGGGGACGGCACCGGGCATGTTGGCGACGCAGTAGAAGACCGAGTTGTGGACCTCGTAGGTCGGGTCGGCGTGGGTCGTCGGCCGCGTGTCCTCGAAGCAGCCGCCCTGGTCGACGGCGATGTCGACGAGCACGGAGCCGGGCTTCATCTGCGAGACGAGCTCGTTCGAGACGAGCTTCGGGGCCTTGGCACCGGGCACGAGGACGGCGCCGATGACCATGTCGGCCTCCATGACCTGCTGGCGGATCGCCAGGGTGGAGGAGGCGAGCCCGTGGACGCGGTTGTTATAGCGCCAGAAGCTCATCCGGAGCTTGTCGAGGTCGGTGTCGAGGAGGGTCACGTCGGCGCCCATGCCGAGGGCGATGTTGGCGGCATTCTGGCCGGAGACGCCAGCGCCGATGATGACGACCTTGGCGTTGGCCACGCCGCCGACGCCGCCCATGAGGACCCCGCGACCACCCCGCGGCTTGGTGAGCGAGTAGGCGCCGACCTGGGGCGCGAGGCATCCCGCGACCTCGGACATCGGGTAGAGCAGGGGCAGCGCGCCCGAGGGCAGCTGGACGGTCTCGTAGGCGATCGACGTGGTGCGCCTGGCGACGAGCTCCTTGGTCAGCGGCTCGTCGGCGGCGAGGTGGAGGTAGGTGAAGAGCGTGAGGTCCTCGCGGAGGCGGTGGTACTCCTCGGCGATCGGCTCCTTGACCTTCATGACCATCTCGGCCTCGCCCCAGACGTCGTCGGCGTCGTCGAGGATCCGCGCACCCTGCGAGACGAACTCCTCGTCCGGGATGGAGGAGCCGAGACCGGCGCCCTTCTGGATGAGCACCTCGTGACCGTGGGTCACGAGCTCGTGCACACCGACCGGCGTGATGCCGACCCGGAACTCGTTGTTCTTGACTTCGCTGGGGATGCCGATGCGCACCGATGACTCCTTCGTCGTGGTCGCGGTGGATGTGCCGCAGTGCGAGTGTAGAACCCGTGAAGCTCTATGCAGACCTGCCCGGTCGCCGCCTGCTCCAGATCCTCGCCGACCTCGGAGTGCTCGCCTGGGTGGTGCTCTGGGCGGAGGTCGGACGGCGCGTCCACGACGTGACGATGGAGCTCGCCGAGCCCGGGCGGCGGCTTCAGGGGGCCGGCGCCGGCTTCCGCGAGAAGCTCACCGCGGCGGGCGACGGGGTGGACGACCTCCCGGTGCTCGACGACCGCATCGCCGGCCCCTTCCGCTCCGCCGCCGGGGCCGGCACCGACATCGAGCGGGCGGGAGCCGACCTCGTGAGCGCGGTGGAGCGGTTCGCCCTGCTCCTCGGGTGGACGACGGCGCTCGTGCCGATCCTCGTCGTCACCCTCTGGTGGGCCATCGCCCGCGTCCGCTTCGTCAGACGGGCCTCGGCGGCGCAGCGGTTCGTCGACGCCGACGAGGACCTCGACCTCTTCGCCCTTCGCGCCATGGCGAACCAGCCGATGGCGGCGCTCGCCAGGGTGTCGGGCGACCCCAGCGGGGCGTGGCGGCGTGGGGACCGCGAGACCATCAGGGCGCTGGCCCTGCTCGAGCTCAGGGACTCGGGGCTGCGGCCGCCACGAGCGGCCTGAGGTCCTCGGCCCGGGGCTCCCACGCGGCCGGGTCGGCGTCGACCTGCTCCCCCGAGCGGATGTCCTTGACCTGGTGCTCGACGTCGCCCGACCCGGGGAACCACACGAACGGGATCCCGCGGCGGTCGGCGTAGCGGATCTGCTTGCCGAACTTCGCCGCGGTCGGCGCGACCTCGCACGGGATGCCGCGGGCCCGCAACGCCGCGGCGACGGCCGCGGACTCGGCCCGGCTCTCCTCCTCGACGACAGCGACGAGCACGGCGGCGGGCGTCGAGCGCGAGGCCGTGACGAGGCCCTTGGACAGCAGGAGGCCGAGCAGGCGCGAGACGCCGATGGAGATGCCGACACCCGGGTAGGTCGTCTTCCCGTCGCTCGCGAGGGCGTCGTAGCGGCCGCCGGAGCAGAACGAGCCCCACGACTCGTGCCCCTCGAGCTGCGTCTCGTAGACGGTGCCGGTGTAGTAGTCGAGCCCGCGGGCGATCTTGAGGTCGGCGACGAGCGCACCCGGGGCGGAGTCGAGTCCTGCGCGGATGACGGCGGCGAGGGCGTCGAGCCCCTCGTCGAGGACGGGGTGCTCGACGCCGAGGGCACGGACGTGGTCGACGAAGGCGAGGTCCTCGGTGCGGATCCCGGCCAGCGCCAGGCACTGGTCGGCCTGCTCCTCGGTGCGGCCCGCCTCGACGAGCAGCGCCTTGACCTTGTCAGGCCCGATCTTGTCGAGCTTGTCGACGATGCGCAGGGTGTCCTGGATCTGCGAGACGTCGTCGGTGCCGATCCCGATGCCCCGGTAGAAGCCCTCGGGGATCTTGCGGTTGTTGACCTGGATCGTCATCCGGCCGATCGGCAGCCGGCGGAACACCTCGGCGACGACGAGCGGCATCTCGGCCTCGAAGTGCGGCGCGAGCTCGCCGACGTCGACGACGTCGATGTCGGCCTGCGTGAACTCGCGGTAGCGCCCCTCCTGGGGCCGCTCGCCCCGCCACACCTTCTGGATCTGGTAGCGGCGGTAGGGAAAGGCGAGCCGGCCCGCGTTCTCGAGGACGAAGCGGGCGAAGGGCACGGTGAGGTCGAAGTGCAGGCCCAGCTCGGGCTCTCGCGAGGAGCGCTCCCCCGCGGCGTCGGCGAGCCGGGTGACGCCGTAGATCTCCTTGTCGGCGTCACCGCCCTTGCCGAGCAGCCGCTCGACCGGCTCCACCGCGCGCGTCTCGAGCGAGGTGAACCCGTGCAGCTCGAACGTCTCACGGATGACGTCGAGGAAATGCTGCTCGACGATCCGCTCGGCGGGGAGGTACTCGGGGAAACCGCTCAGCTTGGTGACCTTCACGCGGTCAATCCTTGCAGGTACGGGTTGGTGCCCCGTTCGCGGCGCATCGTCGTCGCCGGGCCGTGGCCGGGAAGGACGAGCGTGGAGTCGGCGAGCGGCAGGACGACGTCACGAAGCGATCGCTGCATCGCAGCGCCGTCCCCACCCGGAAGGTCGGTGCGGCCGATGGATCCGGCGAAGAGCACGTCCCCGCTGATCATCGTGCGGTCGAGCTCCTCGGGGGCACGCACGCCCTCGGGCAGGTCCTCGAACCCGAACATCACCGAGCCCTCGGTGTGCCCTGGAGCGTGGAGCACCTCGAGGTCGAGCCCGGCGAGGGTGAGCGCCTGCCGGTCGGTCACCTCGACGACGGTGCTCGGCTCCCTCCACGTCGCCCGGGAGCCGAACTGCTGCTCGAGCATCCCGACGATGCCGGGGCTCGCCGACCCGAGCGGGTCGACGAGCCGGTAGCGGTCGTCCGAGTGGATGTATGCCGCCGTGTCGCCCCCGCAGACCGGCGTCACCGAGTAGACGTGGTCGATGTGGCCGTGGGTGAGCAGGACCGCGGTCGGCTTGAGCCGGTGCTGCGTGAGGACCTCGCGCAGGGTCTCCTCGATCCCGATGCCGGGGTCGACGACGACGCACTCCTCCCCCTCACCGGGAGCGAGGACGTAGCAGTTGGTGCCGAAGGCCGCGGCGGGGAAGGCGATGGTCAACACACCGGAGAACCCTAGTCGGGTGAGCACACGGCATACCGGCTCCCTAGACTGCGCCGGGTGACGAAGAAGCAGGAGCGCGACCGGGCCCGGCGCAGGTGGCAGAAGCAGCAGGCAACGCTGGCGGCGAAGGCCGAGCGGCGCGACCGGACGAAGCGGGTCGCGGCGATCGTCGCGACCGTTGCCGTCGTGGCCGCGCTCGTCGGCGGACTCGCCGTCGCGCTCAAGCCGGAGGAGAAGGAGGCGGCCACGCCGTCGACGACCGCCGCGGGCTGCGAGCAGCCGCCCGCCCCGCTCGGCACCGCCGCCAAGCTCGAGCTGCCCGACAAGGCGACCGCCAAGGCGACGACGTGGACGGCGACGCTCACGACGAACTGCGGCGACATCGTGCTCGACCTCGACGGTGCGAAGGCGCCGCAGGCCGTCGCGTCCTTCATCCAGCTCGCCCGGGCGGACTACTGGCTCAAGTCCCCGTGCCAGCGGCTCGGCATCGGCGAGGGGTTCAAGCTCCTCCAGTGCGGCGACCCGACGGGTACCGGCACGGGCACCCCGGGCTACGGCTTCGGCGTCGAGAACGCACCCAAGGACGGGAAGTACCCGCGAGGCACCGTCGCCATGGCGCGGACGCAGGACCCGGTCAAGGGCAACGGCGGCCAGTTCTTCCTCGTCAACGGCGAGACGAGCCTGCCGGACCCGAACGGATACACGATCTTCGGCACGATCACCAAGGGTTTGGATATCGTCGACAAGGTCGCCGCAGCGGGTGTCCAGCCCGGCGGCGAGTCGGAGACCATCGGTGCCCCCAACGCACCCATCAGCATCCTTCGGGTTGCGGTGACTGAGAAGAAGGCATAGCCGTGAGCGACGAGACGACGAGCACTACCCCCGCGGACGCACCCGTGGAGGAGCAGGCCCCCGCGGCCACGCCCGACGCCACGGCGGAGGTGACGACGCCGGAGCCCGAGCAGGCCGGCACTGCAGCAGAGCCCGAGGCCGTCGAGGCACCCGCACCGGCCGAGGAGACCGCCCCCGCCGCAGAGACCGCCCCGGCCGCCGACACCGCCCCGGCCGCCGACACCGCCCCGGCCGCAGAGACCGCTCCGGCCGAGGAGCCCGAGACCTCCGAGCCACAGGCCACCGGGACTCTCGCCTCCGCCGAGGAGAGCACTTCTGCGGGGCAGGCGCCCGCGGTGGAACCCGAGCCCGCCACGTCGATGCCGACGCCCGCCACCCCCGCTCCCGCGGCTCCCGCACCTGCTGCACCGAAGCCGGCCGTGCCCTCCCCCGCGGCGCTCGCGTCGCGGATGGCCGCGCGACCCACGCCGCCGGTGGCGCCGGTCGTCCACGAGCACTCGGAGTCCGCGCGCTTCGGCCGCGTCGACGACGAGGGCCACGTCTTCGTCACCGTCGGCGAGGAGGAGCGCGAGGTCGGCTCCTACCCCGGGGCGACGCCCGACGAGGCGCTCCAGTACTTCGCCCGCAAGTACGACGAGATCGCCGCCTCCGCCGAGCTGCTCGAGCAGCGGCTCGCCAACCCCGACGTCTCGGCGAAGGAGGTCGGCGACGGCCTCAGCACGCTCAAGGAGCACCTCGCCGAGGCCCACGTCGTCGGCGACCTCGCCGCGCTCGACGCCCGCGTCGCCGCCGTCGAGGCCGGCCTCGTCACCAAGCGCGAGACGGAGCAGGCGGCTCGCGCCGAGGCGCGTGCCGCGGCGGCCGCCGAGCGCGAGGCGATCGTCTCCGAGGCCGAGGCCATCTCGGGCCAGGACCCCGAGCAGACGCAGTGGAAGCAGAGTGGTGAGCGGATGCGCGCCCTCCTCGACCAGTGGAAGCAGCACCAGCGCAGCGGCGCCAAGCTCGACAAGCCCACCGAGAACGCCCTGTGGCAGCGCTTCAGCCATGCCCGCAACCACTTCGACAAGGGCCGCCGGACCTACTTCGCACAGCTCGACTCCTCGCGCGCCGAGGCCCGCGGCACCAAGGAGGCCCTCGTCAAGGAGGCCGAGGCCCTCGCCACGAGCAAGGACTGGGGCCCGACCGCTCGCGCGTTCAAGAACCTCATGGACCAGTGGCGTCAGGCCGGCCGTGCCTCGCGCGCCGAGGACGACGCCCTGTGGGAGCGCTTCAAGACCGCGCAGGACGCGTTCTTCAACGCCAAGGACGAGGTCGCCGCCGCCGAGGACGAGGAGTACCGCGCCAACCTCGCCGTCAAGGAGGAGCTGCTCAAGGAGGCCGAGCAGATCCTGCCCGTCACCGACCTCGAGAAGGCCAAGGCCCAGCTGCGCGTCATCCAGGACAAGTGGGACGCCGCGGGCAAGGTGCCTCGCGCCGACATCGACCGGACCGAGAAGGCCATCCGCCGGATCGAGACGGCCGTGCGGGAGCAGGAGGACCAGAAGTGGAAGTCCTCCAACCCCGAGGTCGCCGCCCGCGCCAACTCCCTCGTCACCCAGCTGCGCAGCTCGATCGAGTCGCTCGAGGCCGACCTCGCCAAGGCCACCGCCTCCGGCAACGACCGCAAGGTCAAGGACCTCACCGCCAAGCTCGAGTCGCAGCAGGCCTGGCTCGCCCAAGCCGAAGCCGCCAACTCCGAGTTCGGTTCCTGACGCGCCCGCGCGGTTCGCCTCTCCGCCCCTTGCTCACGCCTCGCACGTCGCGCTGAGGGTCTTCGGACGACGCATCCATCCGACGCTCGCGCGCAGAGCGCACTCACGTCTCCCGCCAGGCCCAGCCAGCGCCGACCGAAGACCCTCATCACTCCTACGCCGGCCGCCCGGCTTCCGTATCCGAGGGGAAGCGCTGACCTCTCGGGAGCGCGGCATGGCCTACTTGAGGGGCGCCCAAGGCGACTCATCGGGAGCGCGCGGGTCCGTGGGCGGCGATGGCTGGGTCTGGCGGGAGCCGGGAGTGCGCGCAGCGCGCGAGCGGCGGATGGATCTCGTCGCCCACGGACCTGCGCGCGACCCTCGCGGAGGTGCGCGACGCTACGTGAGCCGAGGCGACAACGAACGAGGCGCGAGCGAGGCTACGTCTGGGTGATGCGGTAGGCGTCGAAGACTCCTCCGACGTTGCGCACCGCCTTGATGACGTGGTCGAGGTGGCTGGGGTCGCCCATCTCGAAGGTGAACTTGAGCCCGGCCACGCGGTCGCGTGAGGTCTGCACGGAGGCGCTGAGGATGTTGACCCCGCTCTCGGACAGCACGCGCGTGACGTCGGAGAGCAGGGCGGACCGGTCGAGCGCCTCGACCTGGAGCTGGACGAGGAAGACGCTGTTGGCGGTGGGCGCCCACTCGACGTCGATGATCTTGTCCTGCTGGCTGAGCAGCGAGGAGGCGTTGGTGCAGTCGCGCCGGTGCACGGACACTCCCATGCCGCGGGTGACGAAGCCGAGGATGTCGTCGCCCGGGACCGGGGTGCAGCAGCGGGCGAGCTTGACCCAGACGTCGGACATGCCCTTGACGACGACACCGGGGTCGCCCGCGCGACGGCGGCGCTGCGACACCGGGCGGGGCATCGTCATCTCGGCGAGGTCGTCGCTGGCCTCCTCGCCGCCCTGGGCGGCGACGAGCCGGGCGACGACGTGCTGGGCGCTCACATGGCCCTCACCGATCGCGGCGTAGAGCCCGTCGATGCCGCTGAGCCGCAGCTCCTCGGCCACGCCGGTGAGTGACTCGACCGACGACAGGCGCGCGAGCGGCAGGCTTCGCTTGCGCATCGCCTTGACGAGCGCCTCCTTGCCCTGGTCGATCATCTCCTCGCGACGCTCGCGGGTGAACCAGTGCCGGATCTTGTTGCGCGCCCGGGCCGACTTGACGAACGTGAGCCAGTCGCGGGACGGTCCGGCGCCGTCGGCCTTGGACGTGAGGATGTCCACGGTGTCGCCGTTGTCGAGGCGGGACTCGAGCGGCACGAGGCGGCCGTTGACCTTGGCACCGATGGTGTGGTGGCCGACCTCGGTGTGCACGGCATACGCGAAGTCGACGGGCGTGGACCCGGCGGGGAGGCCGACGAGCTGGCCCTTTGGCGTGAAGACGTAGACCTCGCTGGCGTTGATCTCGAACCGCAGCGACTCGAGGAACTCGCCGGGGTCGGCGGTCTCCTTCTGCCAGTCGAGGAGCTGGCGCAGCCACGCCATGTCGTTGGCGCCGGTGTGGCTCGTCGACGGCTGGTCGGCGCCGGCCGGCCCCTTCTCCTTGTACTTCCAGTGGGCGGCGACGCCGTACTCGGCGCGGCGGTGCATCGTGTGGGTGCGGATCTGGATCTCGACCGGCTTGCCCTCGGGACCGATGACCGTCGTGTGCAGCGACTGGTACATGTTGAACTTCGGCGTCGCGATGTAGTCCTTGAACCGGCCGGGCACCGGCGTCCAGCGGGCGTGCATCGCCCCGAGTGCGGCGTAGCAGTCGCGCACCGTGTCGACGAGGACGCGGACGGCGACGAGGTCGTAGATCTGCTCGAAGTCGCGGCCCCCGACGATCATCTTCTGGTAGACGGAGTAGTAGTGCTTCGGCCGGCCGGTGACGGTGGCCTTGATGCGTGCCGCGCGCAGGTCCGACTCGACGCTGTCGCGCACGGTCGCGAGGTACTCCTCGCGCGCCGGCGCGCGTTCGGCGACGAGCCGGACGATCTCGTCGTAGACCTTGGGGTAGAGGGTCTGGAACGAGAGGTCCTCGAGCTCCCACTTGATCGTGTTCATGCCCAGGCGGTGCGCCAGCGGGGCGTAGATCTCGAGGGTCTCGCGGGCCTTGCGCTGCGCCGACTCCTTCGACACGTAGCGCCAGGTGCGGGCGTTGTGGAGGCGGTCGGCGAGCTTGATGACGAGCACGCGGATGTCGCGCGCCATGGCGACGACCATCTTGCGCACGGTCTCGGACTGCGCCGCCTGGCCGTAGGTGACCTTGTCGAGCTTGGTCACGCCGTCGACGAGCATGGCGATCTCGGCGCCGAAGTCCTTCTCGAGCTGGTCGAGGCCGTAGTCGGTGTCCTCGACGGTGTCGTGCAGAAGGGCGGCCGCCAGTGTCGGCGGGGTCATGCCGAGCTCGGCGAGGATCGTCGTCACCGCGAGGGGATGCGTGATGTAGGCGTCGCCGCTCTTGCGCATCTGGCCCTCGTGCGCGCGCTCGGCGACCTCGTAGGCGCGCTCGATGACCGAGACGTCCGCCTTGGGATGCGTCAGCCGGACCGTCGTGAGCAGCGGCTCGAGGACCGGGTGGGCGGAGGGGCGCGACGACCCGAAGCGGGCGAGGCGGGCACGCGCGCGGGCGCGGTTGGAGCCTGCTGCCCCACTGCGCACCGGGATCGGCGTGGTCTCCTCTGCCATGAACGGAGTCTAGGCGTCCCCGTCGCCGCCCACGACATGCAGGGAGTGCACCGGGCGCGCGCCCATCGCCTCGCGCCCGCCGAGGAAGGCCAGCTCGACGACCGTCGCGAACTCGACGACCTCCGCACCGCAGTCGTCGAGAAGGTCCCAGGCGGCGATGGCGGTGCCGCCGGTGGCGAGGACGTCGTCCACGAGCAGCACCCGCTCCCCCGGCTCGACGGCGTCGGCGTGCACCTCGATCGTCGCCGAGCCGTACTCGAGGTCGTAGGTGCGCTGCACGGTCTCGCCCGGCAGCTTGCCGGCCTTGCGCACGGGCACGAACCCGACGCCGAGCTCGTGGGCCAGCGCGGCTCCGATGATGAACCCGCGCGCCTCGACGCCCGCCACCGAGTCAAGACGTGCGCCCGAAGCCGTATGCCGTGCCGCCAGCGCGCGGACCACCTCGCCGAACGCCTCGGGGTCACCGAGGAGCGGGGTGATGTCCTTGAAGACGACCCCCGGCTTCGGGAAGTCGGCGACGTCCCGCAGCCGGCTCTCGACGAGGTCGCTGATCGCGCCCGGGTCGGTCATGGGGTCACTTGCGACGCGACTTGGGTGCGCGCCTGGGCTGGTTGCGCGGACCCGACTGAGCGTACTTGTGCACCTGGCGGCCGGTGATCGTCGCCGACTCCTCGTCGCTCGCCCTCGGGATCGAGTCGGTGGCACCGTGGCCGTCGGCCTCCGCGACGGCGATCCCCCCGCCCTGCGTCGCGCCGGCGCCGACCGGTGTCGCGGCGCGCTCCCTGACGCGCTTGGCCTCCGAGCGAGCGGCGCGCTTGTCGAGCTCGACGACGGCGGCGTCCTTGCGGCGCAGGCTCACGAGGAGCGGGGTCGCGAGGAAGATCGACGAGTAGGCGCCGACGAGGATGCCGATGAAGAGGACGAGCGCGAGGTCGAGCAACGTACCCGGGCCGAGGAAGAGCGCGCCGACGACGAGGACCGCGAGGATCGGCAGGACACCGATGGCGGTCGTGTTGATCGACCGGACGAGCGTCTGGTTGACGGCGAGGTTGGCCGCCTTGGCGAACGTCATGCGCCCGTTGGCGAACGCCTCGTTGGTGTTCTCGCGCACCTTGTCGAAGACGACGACGGTGTCGTAGATCGAGTAGCCGAGGACGGTGAGGAAGCCGATCATCGTCGCGGGCGAGACCTCGAACTTGCTGAACGAGTAGATGCCGACGGTGATGACGAGGTCGTGCACGAGCGCGATGAGCGCCGCCGCCGCCATCTTCCAGTTGCGGAAGTAGACGGCGAGGACCGCCGCGACGAGCAGGAGGAAGATGATGAGCGCGCGCAGCGCCTGCTTGGTGACCGAGTCACCCCACGAGGGGCCGATGAACGTCGCGCTGACCTTGTCCTCGCCGACGGAGAACGTCTCGGCGAGCTGGGTGCGCACCTCGGCGCTCTCGGCGTCGTCGAGCCGCTCGGTCTGGACCCTGACGGTGCCGGTACCCAGCTTCGAGACGCGCACGCCCTGGGAGTCGTCGGCCGCGCCGAGGGCCTCGCGCGCCATCGACTCGTAGTCGGCGGGCACCGAGGTGCTCGTGACGCGGAACTCGGAGCCACCGCTGAACTCGAGGCCGAGGTTGAGCTTGTTGATGCCCAGGCCCGCGACCGCGATCGCCATGAGGACGAGCGAGGCGATGTAGAACGACCGCCTCTTGGGGACGACCGGGATCGACTTCTTGCCGGTGTAGAGGTCGTTGCCGAGGTCGGAGAAGTTGATCATCGGGGTCCTCGCAAAGTATCGGAGGCGGGTCCCATGCTCTGCATGGGCCGCAGGAGCGCGGGTCCCACGTTCTGCGTGGGCGAACTTCGTGGGGTGATGATCACGACCGGCTCCCTTCGTGCGCCGCGACGCGGGGCGGGTTCGTCGTGAACCGGCCACGGCCGGCATACGAGGTCTTCTTCACGGCGCCGAGCTTGTCCGGGTCGAGACCCGACATCGGGTGTCCGCCGCGGAAGAACTTCCGGCGGGCGAGCAGGGTGACGAGCGGGTGCGTGAAGAGGAAGACGATGAGGAGGTCGAGCAGGGTCGTGAGGCCGAGGGTGAACGCGAAGCCGCGCACGCTCGAGCTCGCGAGGACGTAGAGGACGATCGCCGCGAGGAAGTTGACACCGTCGGCGATGAGGATCGTGCGCTTGGCGCGGTCCCAACCGGTGGCGACGGCGCTCTCGAGCGAGCGTCCCTCGCGCAGCTCGTCGCGGATGCGCTCGAAGTAGACGATGAACGAGTCCGCGGTGAAGCCGATGGCGACGATGAGGCCGGTGACGCCGGCCATGTCGAGGCGGTAGTTGTGCGACCAGCCGAGGATCGTGATCGCGAGGTAGGTGAGGACACCCGCCGCGAGGATCGAGGCGATCGTGACGAAGCCGAGCACGCGGTACTGGAGCAGCGAGTAGATCGTCACGAGGAGCAGGCCGACGAGGCCGGCGTAGAAGCCGTAGCGGAGCTGCTCGCTGCCGAGGGTGGGGCTGATCTGCTCACGGGTCTGCAGGTCGAAGGAGATCGGCAGGGCGCCGAACTTGAGCTGCTGGGCGAGGTCGCGGGCCTCCTCGATGCCGAAGCCGCCGGTGATGCTCGCCTTGCCGTTGGGGATCGCCTCGTTGAAGCTGGGGGCGACGATGACGCGGGAGTCGAGGGTGGCCGCGAGCTGGTTCTGCGGCTGCTGGAGCGGCACCATCTTGCGGGAGATGTCGGCGTACTGCTTGGCGCCCTCGCCGTTGAGGCTGAGCTGGATCTCGACGACGCTGGTCTGCTGGCCGTTCTGGCCGACCTGGTAGCCGGCGCTGGCGTCGGAGATCTTGTCGCCGGAGACCACGACCGGGCCGAGGATGTACTTGGCGGTGCCGTCCGCGTCACAGGTGACGAGCGGCTTGGTGTCGTCGTCGACGAGGTCGTCGAGCGCGCCGTCCTTCGAGCAGTCGAGCGCGGTGAAGGCCGCGGTGAGCTCGGGCGTGATCTGGTCGAGGCTCAGCGGGTCCTTGGCGCCGGCGGCGCCACCGGACGCGCTCGGGCTCGGCGAGGCGCTGGGACTCGGCGAAGGGCTGGCCGGGGCCGACCCGGAGGGCGAGGCCGACGGGCTGGGCTCGGCCGCGAAGGCGCCGGGCACCGCGGAGTTGTTGGTCGACGACGGCGCCGGGCTGGCGACGGGGGCGCTGGGCGATGGCGACGCGCTGGGCACCGGAACCGCGGAGCCGCTCGGGCTCGGGCTGGCCGAGCCGCTCGGCGAGGCCGAGGGCTCCGGCTGGGGCGAGCCCGCGGCGATCGCGAGCACCGGGCGGAACTGGAGCTGGCTGGAGCGACGGATCGCGTCCTCGGTGCTCTTGTCGGGGGTGCCGGGCATCGACACGACGATGTTGCGGCCGCCCTGGGTCGTCACCTCGGCGCCGGCCACACCGCCGGCGTCGACGCGCTGGACGATGATGTCGCGCGCCTGGGCGATCTGCTCCGAGGACACCGTCTTGTCGCCGGTGAGCCGCGGCTGGAGGATGATCTGCGTCCCGCCCTCGAGGTCGAGGCCGAGCTTGGGGGCATAGGACCCGTTGCTGAACTGGTTTGCCCCGAAGAGCAGGCCCATGAGGGCGATCGTGAGGACCGCCATGCCGGCGAGGGCGCGGCGCGCGAAGGTCGCGTGGCTCATCCGTGCCATGTCAGCCCACCTCGGGGGTCGGGTCGGGGCGCGGGCCGTCGTCGGTGCCGGCGGGCCGCTCGGCGCCCGGCTGCATCATGCCGACGGCGCGGCGGTCGACGCGCACCTGCACGCCCGGGGCGATCTCGAGGGTCGCGACCGTGTCGTCGAGCGCGACGACCGTGCCGTAGAGGCCCGAGGTGAGGACGATCGCGTCGCCGACGCCGAGGCCCGACTGGAAGGCCTGGACCTCACGACCCCGCTTGCGCTGGGTGAACATGAGGAACGCCAGCAGCAACAGGGGCAGGGCGAGCACGAGCAGGTTGCCGAGGCCGGCACCGGAGTTCATGAGAAGTCCTTCGAGTGGGGTGTGCGCACCCGCATGGGGCCGGGCGCGTCAGCGGCCCGGTCGACGCCGGGCCGTCGAGCCAGCATAGGTGACGTGGTCACTCTCGCCAACGCGCCACTCCCCGGTCGAGTGCCCTCCCCAGGTCGTGTCCGAACCGCAACCTCGTATGCCGTCCGCCCACGGTCGCCGTGCCGTCCGCCTGCTGTCCGCCTGCCCTGCGTTCAGCCGCCGAGGCGGCCCGGGCCGTCGGCCAGCGGCAGGACGTCCTGGGTCGCGACGTCGCGTGGTGGGGTGAGCCCGAGGTGCGTCCACGCCTTCGGTGAGGCCGCGCGGCCGCGGGGAGTGCGCACCATGAACCCCTCGCGCACGAGGTAGGGCTCGGCGACGGTCTCGACGGTGTCGGACTCCTCGCCCACGGCGATGGCGAGGGTGGACAGCCCCACGGGACCGCCACCGAAACGGCGGCACAGCGCGTCGAGCACGGCGCGGTCGAGGCGGTCGAGGCCCGCGTCGTCGACGTCGAAGAGGCTGAGCGCCTCGTGGGCCGCCTCGAGGTCGACGTGTCCGGACCCGTGGACCTGGGCCCAGTCGCGCACGCGGCGCAGGAGCCGGTTGGCGATGCGTGGTGTGCCACGGGACCGGCCGGCGATCTCGGAGATGCCGGACTCGTCGGCGTCGACGTCGAGCAGCCCGGCGGATCGGCGCAGGATCGTCGTGAGGTCGGCGGCGTCGTAGTAGTCGAGGTGTCCGGTGAAGCCGAACCGGTCGCGCAGCGGCGCGGGCAGCAATCCCGACCGCGTCGTCGCCCCGACGACGGTGAACGGCGGCAGCTCGAGAGGGATCGCCGTCGCTCCCGGGCCCTTGCCGACGATGACGTCGACGCGGAAGTCCTCCATCGCGAGGTAGAGCATCTCCTCGGCCGAGCGCGACATGCGGTGGATCTCGTCGAGAAAGAGCACCTCCCCCTCGTCGAGCGAGGACAGGACGGCGGCGAGGTCACCGGCGTGCTGGATCGCCGGCCCGGACGTGATCCGGATCGGGCGCTCGAGCTCGGCGGCGACGATGAGCGCGAGCGTCGTCTTGCCGAGGCCGGGAGGACCGGACAGGAGGATGTGGTCGGGCACGCTCCCCCGGCGCCGGGCCGCCTCGAGGACGAGCGAGAGCTGGTCCCGCACCCGCGTCTGCCCCGGGAACTCGGCCAGCCGCTTGGGTCGCAGGGCCGCCTCGACGACGCGCTCGTCGTCGGAGTCGGCTCCGGCGTCGACGATCCGGGCGGTCGCGTCGAGCGACCCGTCGTCGGCGCGCCATGCGCCGTCGTCGCTGCCGTCGGCCTCGACGATGTCGGAGCGGAAGCCACGCGTCGAGCCGCCCAGGTCGTCCTCGCTCGTCGCGGTGCGTCGTATCACCGGCCCGCTCATCGCCCGAGCTCCCGCAGCGCCATGCGCAGCAGCGCCGCGACGGAGGCGTCGGGGTCGGCCGACGACGACACGGTCGACACCGCGTCGGTGGCCTGCTTCGAGGACCAGCCGAGACCGACGAGGGCCTCGGCGACCTGGTCGCGGCGGGCGTCGCCGGAGGGCGCGGCCGCGGCGGTGACGTCACCGCCCGCGGGGGCGGACGGCATACCGACCTTGTCCTTGAGCTCGAGGACGAGGCGCTCGGCGCTCTTCTTGCCCACGCCGGGGATCTTGGTCAGGGCCGCGACGTCACCGGTCGTCAGGGCCGCGCGGACCTCGTCGGGTGTGAGGACCGAGAGCATCGCGAGGGCGAGCCGCGGGCCGACGCCGGAGACGGTCTGGACGGTCTCGAACATGTCGCGCTCCCCCGCCGACCCGAAGCCGAAGAGGGTGAGCGAGTCCTCGCGGACCACGAGCGTCGTCGAGACGGTGACCTCGGAGCCGGTGCGGAGGTCGGCGGCCGTGCGTGGGGTGGTGTGGACCAGCATGCCCACTCCCCCGACCTCGACGACGAGGCGGTCGAGGCCGACGTGGCCCACGCGACCGGAGAGCGACGAGATCATCGGGCGCCCGCCTTGGCGAGGGCGTCGAGGCGCGCGGTCGCGGCGCCACGCCACAGGTGGCAGATCGCGAGGGCCAGCGCGTCGGCGGCGTCGGCCGGGCGCGGGGGCGCGGCGAGCTTGAGGATCCGGGTCACCATCGTCGTCACCTGCGCCTTGTCGGCGCGGCCGGAGCCGGTGACCGAGGCCTTGACCTCGGTCGGGGTGTGGAAGACGACGGGGATGTCGCGCTTGCCTGCGGTGAGCAGGGCGATGGCGGTGGCGTGGGCGGTGTTCATGACCTGGGTGACGTTGGTGTCGGCGAAGACCCGCTCGACCGCGAGCACGTCGGGCTCGAAGCGGTCGAGCCAGCCCTCGAGCTCACGCTCGAGGAACATGAGGCGCTGCGACGGCTCGGCGCCGGAAGGGGTGCGGACCACGCCGACGGCGACCATCGACGCCCGCCCGGCGCGGCCGTCGACGACCCCGAGACCGCACCGGGTGAGGCCGGGATCCATGCCGAGAACGCGCACGCGCGCCGCCTTCCGAGAGAACCGAACAGGTGTTCGGTGCCACGCTACACAGCGTGTGGGAAGGCGGCGCGCAGCAACACGCGGTCGCTCAGTCCTCGGCGTCGAGCTGGGCGAGGACGTCGTCGGGGATGTCGCCGTTGGCGAAGACGTCCTGGACGTCGTCGGAGTCCTCGAGCGCCTCGATGACGCGGATCATCTTCTTCGCGCCCTCGAGGTCGAGCGGGACCTGGAGGTTGGGCACCCACGAGGCCTCGGCCGAGTCGTAGTCGATGCCGGCGTCCTGGACCGCCTTGCGGACCGCGACGAAGTCGGTCGCCTCGGAGATGATCTCGAAGGACTCGCCGAGGTCGTTGACCTCGTCGGCGCCGGCCTCGAGGACGACCTCGAGGATGTCGTCCTCGGTCTTGTCGCCCTTGGGCACGACGACGACGCCCTTGCGGTCGAAGACGTAGGCCACCGAGCCCGGGTCACCGAGCTGGCCGCCGTTGCGGGTGAGCGCGGTGCGGACCTCGGCGGCGGCGCGGTTGCGGTTGTCGGTGAGGCACTCGATGAGGATGGCGACACCGCCGGGCGCGTAGCCCTCGTAGGTGATCGTCTCCCAGTCGGCGCCGCCGGCAGTCGCACCGGAGCCGCGCTTGACCGCGTTGTCGATGTTGTTGTTGGGCACCGAGCTCTTCTTCGCCTTCTGGATGGCGTCGTAGAGCGTGGGGTTGCCGGTCGGGTCGCCGCCGCCGGTGCGGGCCGCGACCTCGATGTTCTTGATGAGCTTCGCGAAGAGCTTGCCGCGCTTGGCGTCGATGGCGGCCTTCTTGTGCTTCGTGGTCGCCCATTTGGAGTGGCCGGACAAGGTGTCTCCTCGTGCTGTCAACGTGCAGGTCCGGCGTCGATCCTATGTCGTATGCCGTCCGCTCCCGTCCGCGTGAGCTGCAACGTCCGGCGAGGTGACGGCATACCCACCGCCCTGCCGGACGCACGCCGGAGGGTCAGGCGTGGCGGACGACGTCGACGAAGAGCTGGTGGAAGCGGTGGTCACCGGTGACCTCGGGGTGGAAGCTCGTGGCGAGGACGTTGCCCTCGCGCACGGCGACCGGGTGGTCGGCTCCCCCGACGTGGACGCTCGCGAGGACCTGCACGCCCTCCCCCACCTCCTCGACCCACGGGGCGCGGATGAAGACCGCGCGCACCGGCTCGGGTCCGAGCTCGCGGATGCGCAGGTCCTCCTCGAAGGAGTCGACCTGGCGACCGAAGGCGTTGCGGCGCACGGTGATGTCGAGACCGCCGAGGGTCTGCTGGTCGCGGTGGCCGTCGAGGATGCGGTCGGCGAGCATGATCATGCCGGCGCACGAGCCGTAGGCCGGAAGCCCGGCACGCAGCCGCTCGACGAGCGGGTCGCGCAGCTCGAAGATCCGGCAGAGCTTGTCCATCGTCGTCGACTCCCCGCCGGGGATGACGAGGCCGTCGAGAACCTCGACCTCGCCCGGGCGCCGGACGGGGACCGCCGTCGCGCCCGCCGACTCGAGCGCGCGGACGTGCTCGCGCACGTCACCCTGGACGGCGAGGACTCCGATGGTGGGATGCGTGGCCACAGCAGGACCCTATGTCGCCGGGACGCACCAGAGCCCACGGGACCGGCGGGGTGGAGGACACCGCTGGTCCCGTGGGCTTGGCGCCATCGGGGTCAGGACGCCGCGGGTCTCACCAGAGCCACACGTCGTCGACCCAGATGGTCGACCCGGCCGGCAGGGTGGCCGGGGCCGTGGCCGTGAGCACGACCCGCGATGCGCCTGCAGGGACTGTCAGGGAACCGCTGATCTTGCTTACCGCACCACTGCTGATCTTGCTCACCGACTGGTCGATCTTGCTCACCGACTCGTCGATCTTGCTCACCACCACGTCGACCGCCGCGATCTTGCTCACGACCTTGCCCGTGCTGTCGAGGAACGTCGCCGAGAGCGCCGGCGCGGCACCCGTGGCGGACATGGCCAGGGAGTACGTCGACCCGGCGGCGACGTCCACCGGAGCACTCGACCAGCTGCCGCCGGTGAGTCCGCCGGTGAGGCCGACCGCCGACTGGCCGTCGGTGGCGTGGGCGCCGGTGTCGTCGTACGTCGTCGAACCCGACGAGGTCCAGCCATCGGGCGACGTGTCGTTCGCCGACGCCTCGTAGGACCCGTTGACCACCCGGTTGCCCCGGATCGTCACCGTGCGGGTCAGCGCGTTGTCGGTCTCGCTCGACTCCTTGACGGCGTTGGCCGGGTCGACGACGACGCGCAGCGCACGGTCGCCCTGGACGCCCTTGGTGTCCCACACCTTGGTGACCGTGGTGCTGGCGCCGGCGGCGAGATCGACCGGTGCGGTCCGCCCGAGGGAGGTCGACCCGTCGAAGAGCTCGACGACCACCCCGGCAGCCGCGGCGTCGCCGGCGTTGGTCACCGCCACCGACAGCGTGGTCTGCTTGCGCTCCGGCTGAGCCGCGGTGACCGAGGTCGGCTTGAGGTTCGCGACGGCCGCCGGTCGGCCGTCGCCCTGCGGGTTGACGGTGAAGTAGAACACCTGGCCGGCCTCGAGGAGCTTGGGAGCCGAGGTGTTGGCCGCGGTCTGCGGCACGCCCCGGGCCGCGAGGGCCGCGTTTCGGGCGGCGTACTCGGAGTGCAGGTAGTCACCCTTGCGGAAGAGCTCACCGGCCTGCGTGCGCCACTGCTTCATCCGGGAGAAGTCGGCGGTCCAGCCGTCCGAGGGTGCGGTGCGGCCGGCGGCCGCCTCGTCGGAGAGGCGCTCGCGCAGCGCGTCCTGGGCGCCGATGAGGTACTCGGCGGTGTGTCCTCGCTGGAGCTGGTCCTGGTCCTCGACCTCGTAGGGGCGGTAGGACATCGCGTACGTCGTCGGCGCGGCCGAGACGTCGTACATCCAGCCCAGGCCCTGCCAGTAGCACTCCCACTGCCCGGCCTGCGGGTGTCCCGCGGGGCACCGGTCGACGCCGTAGGAGCCGTCGTGCGGGTGGCTGAGGCCGAGGTTGTGGGCGGCCTCGTGCTCGATGGTGTAGCTGAACCCACCGCCGCTGTCCTGCGTCGGGAGCGAGGTGTCGGTCATCGAGCGCTTGGAGCCGGGGGCGTCACCGGGCTGGACACCCGGGTAGTGCGACGCGCTCGACTTGAAGCGGTCGTTGACGTTGTTCATGACACCCCAGGCCTCGCCGTCCGCGGTGCCGACGGCGATGCCGCCGACGATCGCCGGAAGGGCCCAGGTGAAGGCCTTCTCGAAGACGACGTTGATCGCGGGGATCGTGTTGACGCCCTCGACCTGGTCCGCGATCCCGTCGGGGTGGGCGTCGATGAAGTCGCGGAACGACTCGTGCGAGACCGCACCGTCGTAGCCGGGGCCGAGGCCCGAGCCCGTGGCCTTGGCCTTCTCGAGGGCCTCCTGGACGGCGGTGAGGTTGACGCTCTTGTCGCCGTAGTGGGCGTGGTGGTCGTGCCCGTCGTGGAGCGGCTCGGGCACCCGGGTGGCACCGTCCTTGGTCTGGACGTGGTGCGAGGGGGCCGGCAGGTCGGCGTACTTGGGAGAGGTGTCGAGCACCTCGCCCGTGGGCTGGTTGTTCGTGGGGTCGTAGAGCGGGATCGTCTCGTTCTTGCGGCCGACCCACCGGGCGTAGGGGGTCGCCGAGGACAGCCAGCGCAGGGTGTCGTCCTGCTTGGTGCCGCCGGAGACGTCGCCGATCTTGTAGAGCTTGTCCATGTCGGTCCACCAGGTGCCGTAGTACGGCGCGTTGGTGAGCTGGCCGTTGACCCACTGCGGGCGTGAGTAGAAGTCGGTCCAGTTCGAGACCGCGAGCCAGTAGGTGTCACCGCGCGGGATCGGCCGGTAGAGGAACCCTGCCGTCGAGCGGAAGAAGAGGCCGTAGGCGATGTCGCGCGCGAGGCGCGGCATCATGCGGCACGGGGTGTTGTTGTTGTACGGCAGGTCCATCCCTGCGACGGGGGTGCCGTCGGTCGCGCAGGTGTCGCCCTGCTGCTTCCACAGCGGGTCGGACGCGTACTGCCACACCGGCGGGTCGCCGTGCGGGTAGTCGCTCGACATGCCCAGCCCACGCCCGGCCCAGGTGGCCGCCTCGAAGTCGTTGGGGGCCGCGCCCAGGTCGATGAAGTGGAAGCGGTAGCGGCCACCCCACGTGCGGGCGTAGTCGATGCCGTCCCAGTCGCCGGTGTCGGGGTCGGTGATCCGCCACGAGCCGCCGTCCTCGACGGGCTTGGGGACGATGCCGCCGTCGATGACCTTGTCGGTGCCGTAGGTGTGGTAGGCGTTCGGACGGAAGTAGTCCTTGGCGTAGTCGGGCGTGAACGTGTCGAGGAAGAAGAACGACGACCCCTGATTCGGGCCCTGCGGCATCCGGTCGAGGTTGAGTCCGTTCTTGTCGTAGTACGGGTCGTGGTAGGCGCCCTTGTCCGGGTTGACGACCGAGGGGTTCGAGCACGCGCCGGTCTCGAGGTTGGTGAAGGCGCACGCCCACTTCGCGTCGTAGCGGCTCTGGAAGATCCAGTCCTCCACGGCGTAGGCGTCGACGAGGTCGGTCTTCGCCGGGTCGGTGACCTTGTATGCCGGGTCGCCGCCCTTGGCGGTGACCCGGTGGGCGCCGAAGGCGGCGTCGTACTTGACCTGGTTCGCGGTGCGGGCACTCGCGGCACCGGCGTGGTAGGTCTGGGCCTTGGCCGTGGCGTTCTCGGCGACCTGGAACAGCGCCTTGGCGTAGTCGTCGGAGGCCGCGAGCACGTTGATCTTGTAGTTGTAGGTGATGCCCTGGAAGTAGGGGGTGCCCTCGAAGTGGTCCTTGTTCCAGTTGAGCAGCCCCGCGCCGACCTGGGTCAGCTCCCCCGAGGCGGACGTCTTCGTCGACACCGTCGGGCGGTACTTCGCGGGAGTCCAGTGCTTGAGCTCGGCGACCTCGGCGGCGGTCGGGCGCCGGCCGACGAACACGACGTTGAGCGGGTAGTCGACGACGAGCTCGTCCTCGACCGCCTTGCGGGACTCCGGGTACTTCATGCCCGTCGGAAGCGCCGTAGCCTCGAGGGTCGCGGTCCCGGTGTAGCTCGAGCCGGCGGTGGCGTAGGGGACGACCCGGACCGTGTAGGAGCCGGGCGCGAGGGTGCCCAGGTCGACCGACTCGCTCGTCGTGTTGCCGGCGGCGCTGGAGCCGATCTGGCGCCCGGAGGCGTCGTCGACGTAGAGGTCGTAGTCGTCGGAGGCCGAGGCCCAGCTGATCGCGACCTCCACCCCACCCTCGTGCGAGTCCCAGTGGTCCGCCGGGATCCTGAGGTCCACGGTGTGCGAGTCGCACGTCGTGGCCGTGCAGGACTCCGGCGCCAGCACGGCGCCGGTGTAGGGGCCGCCGGTCCAGGTCACCCGGCTCGTGCTGCCGCTCGACGGTGGTTCCAGGGTGGTGTTCCCGGGGGTCGACGCCGACGCCTGGCCTGTTGCGGCGAACGCGGCGACCACCACGGCGGCGGTCGAGAGGGCCACGGCCCTCGAGGTCATGGATCGCATGGACATCCTCCACAGACGTGGCACGTCAGGGGGTGCGTGCCAGAGGACAAGCAAACGCCCTCCACAGGCCGGCGCGGACCTGTCAAAACTGCCTATATCCTCGTCACATGGCCGCTCAGACCCCCCTTGCTCCACGTCGGCAGTCCGCGCCGACGGGCCGCAGGCGGGTCTCGTCCCGTTCGGCCTTGGCCTCGTTCGCCGGCACCGTCTCCCCCGCCCTGCGCCCGGTCCTGCGCGAGGCCGAGGGACTGGGCCTGCGCGGTGAGACCCGGGCCGCCCTCGACCTGCTCGTCCGGACCGCTGCGGCCCTGCCCGCCGACGCCCGGGACGACGACCGCGTCGCCATCGGCGAGCTCGCGGTCGTCGTGAGCGCGTGGGGCAGTGAGCTCATCGACGCCCACCCCTTCCTCGAGACCTTGGCCGAGCAGGTGGCCTCCCCGGACGCGCGCGGGGCACTGCTCTTCACCCGCGGCCGGGCGGGGACGGCTGCCGAGACTCCGGACATCCTCATGCGCGCGCTGTCGGAGTTCCGGCTGGCAGGCGACATCCGCGGCCAGGCCGTGACGCTGGGTGAGCTGTGCTGGCCCCGGGAGGACGGGCTGAGCGGGGACTACCGCGTGACGGTCGGCAGGGAGGGTCTCGCCCTCGCGCGACGCACGAAGGACCCCTGGGCCATCGCGTTCTGTGCCGGCCGGCTGGCCGGCTGCGAGACCTACCTCGACCGTCCCGAAGCGCTGGAGCACTGGCGCGACGCCGCCGAGGTCCTCCCGTCGAGCCCCGATGCGGTGACGGCCGAGATCGCCAGCCTCAACCAGTTCAACTGGGCGCACACGGCATACGGGCACGGCGACTACGCCCTGGCCGGGCGCGTCGCCCGCGAGGGCAAGCTGCTCGCCCACGGCACGACGTGGGCGCGCAAGTTCGCGGCCGTCGAAGCCCTGGTCCAGTGGCGCACCGGCGACCTCGACGCCGCGATGGCGTCGGCGAGGTCGGCGCGGGCCGGGCGGCCCCAGATGGCGACGGGGATGGCCGGCATCGTGCTGGGAGCCGTGGCCCTGGAGCGCGAGGGCCGACCCGACCCCAAGGTCCTCGACGACTCGCTCGGGCACATCGAGTTCGACGAGCAGATGCTCTGGCTGGCGCTGTCCGTGCGCGCCGCCCACAGGATCGCGCGACGGGAGCCGTCCCCCCTGCGCGACGTCGACAAGGCACTCGACACGGCCGCCGGGATGGGAGTGCGCTTCGGGTGGGAGGACCTCGTCCTCGTCATGGCGCAGGAGGATTCAGAGGGCGCCAGGGCGGCGCTGGGGAGGATGGCGCCGCTGTGGCCGACCAACCCCCGGGGCACCGCCGTGCGGCTCGCCGTCGAGGGGCTCGTCCGCGGCTCCGCGGGCCATGGGCTGCTTCTCGAGGCCGCGGAGCGGTTCGCGGCCCTGCCCGAGCCGGTGACGGTCGGCCGGCTGCTGCACGCGGCCGCCGGGGTCGCGCCGGACACGGCGACCGGCAACGCGCTGCGGCGGCGCGCCATCGACCTGTTCCAGGCCCATGGCGCCGAGCGGTCCATGGCGGCCGTGCTGCGCGACCGGAGCCTGCACCGGGGCCACGACCTGCCGTCCGTCCCGGCCAGCCAGCGGCTCGTGGCCACTGCCGGCCTCACGACCCGTGAGCGCGAGGTCGCGACCCTTGCGGCGCAGGGCTACACGGCGCAGGAGATCGCGGACGAGCTGCACATCTCCATCGGCACGGCCCGCAACCACGTGCTCCGCGTCCGTGAGAAGTTCGGCGGCGTGCCCAAGCGCAAGCTCGCGCAGATGCTCGCCGACGGCGCCTGACGCACCTCGGTGTGACGCAGTCCGTGCGGTGCCCCCTCACGCTCACCGGCACAGGGCTGGAGCGGCCGCCTAGGGTGGAGCGATGACGACACCGGCGAACGGCAACGATCAGGCGGCGGAGACCGAGGAGGCGCGGGTCGAGGCCCTGCAGGCGGTTCTGGACCGGGTGCTCTCCTGGCAGGAGGGCGCGACCGAGGGGACCGTGCGCGAGGAGCTCGACTCGGCGTTGGCCGAGGTCGGCATCGACCTCGACGCGTCCGTACGCGAGCGCATGGTCGAGCACATCCACGAGGGCCACGAGCACATCGACGTCCGCCGCTTCCTCCACTGAGGAGACGGCGGACGCCGGTGCGCGCTCAGGGCTGCGGTCGAGCGGTTCCCTTGAGGCCGTAGACCCGCACGTAGTCGAACTCCGCCGTGATCGGTGACGTCACCTGGTCGGTGGCACCCATCGACACGAGACCGATGAGTGCGTCCTCGCCGAGGCTGTGGGTCCACGTGCCGCCGCGCACCCACGTGGTGCCGTCCTGGCTCGTGTATGCCGTGTAGCGCTCGGTGTCGCCGCCCGCGGCCGCCTGCTCGGCTCCGGTGAGGCGCTCGACGACGATGCGGAGGTAGGTCCAGTCGTCACCGGGCGGACCGACGACGGTGTTGCCGTAGCGGCTCCACCCCTCGGGCACCGGGCTGAGCTCCTTGGCGAACTCCGTCTGGCGGGTCTCCCAGATCGAGGCACTGGTGAGCTTGACGAAGTTGTCGTCGTCCTCGTAGACGACCAGCCCTGCCTGGGCGTAGTTGAAGCAGCAGCCCTCGTCCGGCAGTCCCTCGAGGCGCACCTTCGTCTCGACCACGTAGTCGCCCGAGGGGGCGTCGCGCACGAGCACGGAGGCGGTGTTGCTGTCGACGTAGAGGTCGGTGTGCTCGACCTCCCATCGCAGGACACCGTCGGTGACGGTGGCGTCGCCGACCCGTCCCTCCGCCCAGGACCAGTCCCCGTCGAGCGTGCTGCCCGAGAACTCGTCGTGGTCGCGAAGACGGTTGACCGTGTCGGGCTTGAGGAGCTTGGGGCGGTAGCGGGTCCGCTCGCCCGGCTGCGCGGCAGGTGCCGGCATCCTGGTGTCGGAGGCCATGTAGCCGCCGTTGACCACGGGCCAGCCGTCCACCCAGTCGACCGGGTCGAGCAGGGCCGGTCGTTTCGTGAAGCCGGTCTGGAAGGCGTAGAACGGGTCAGCCTGGTCGACCGCGTGGTAGACGGTCCACCACTGCCCGCCCTCGTCGACGAAGACCGAGTTGTGCCCGGTGCCGATCCAGCGGTTGCCGTTCATGGTGAGGAACGGCGTGCCACCGACGTTGGCGTCGAGGAAGGAGTTGCCCTCCTTGTCGACGAAGGGCCCGAACGGGCTGGTGGACCGGCCGACGAAGACGCTGTAGCCGGTGAGCGCACCGTTGCAGCAGTTGGTCGCCGAGGCGAAGAGGTAGTACCAGCCGTCCTTGTAGACGACGTTGGTGCCCTCGTAGCGGTTGCCGATCGCGATGCGGGTGTCGTCGGCGGTCGTCTCCGTCGCGGCCGTCACTCCCGCCTCGGTGAAGTCGACGGCCGTGGCGAAGACGCCGCCGTAGTAGGAGCCGTAGTAGAGGATGCCCTCGTCGGTGACGGTGTCACCGAGGACGTCGGGGTCGAAGGTCCAGAAGTAGGAGCACTCGCCGCCGTTGGGGTCGCGGCGTGGGGCCACGACCGGCTCGTCGGCCCACTCCCACGGACCGGTCGGGCTGTCGGCCACGGCGACGCCGATGGCGCTGTCGCCACGGCAGGTGTCCGACCCGCCGCCGGCGGCCGTGGTCTCGGTGACCGTGGTGAAGAGGTAGTACCTGTCGGTCGCGCTGGAGTAGACGACGTCGGGAGCCCAGAAGGCAGCGGTGGGGTCGATCCACGCCGGGAGGTCACCGCCGTCGAGTGGGAACGCGTCGCCGACGTAGGTCCAGTTGACGAGGTCGGTCGAGACGTTCATCGGGATGCGGTGGAAGACCGGGTTCCCGTCGGCGTCGACGTCCTCGTCGTTGAGCGGGTCGGTCGTGCAGTACATGTACCAGACCTGCTTGCCGTCGATCGTCTCGCCGTCCTGTCCCTGGATGACCATGGGGTCGGCGCAGCTGTCGACGGTGCCGTCGCCCGGGACCACCGGTGCGAGCGGGTTCTCGTAGGTCGTCGTCACGGGCTTCGGGGCGGCCGCCGGGGCCGCGGCGCTGGCGGCGGTGGCGCCTGTGCTGACGGCGAGCAGCGCGGCCGTCGTGAGGAGCGCGGACGCCGCGGACCACCGGCGACGGCGCCGGCGGGCGGACGTCGTGGGTGGCGGCTCGGGCTGGGTGCTGTCGGTCATGGCCGTGTCCTTCGTCGGGTCGTACGGGCCTTCAGGGGGTGGGCGGGCGCGCGGTGACGTGCTCGCCGTCGATGTGCAGCTCGAACCGGTGCGGACGACGTCGTCGCCGCTCCGGGTCCCATGCGTGGAGGAAGAGGTGCCGTGCGCCGTCGTCGTCGGTGAGGACGCTGCAGTGACCGGGGCCGATGAGGCCGGTCGAGGCGCTCGTGACGACGGGGCCGCGGTCGGGGTCCTCGTGCCACGGGCCCAGGGGGCCGGGCGCGGTCGCCACGGCCACGCCGTAGCCGGGGGTCTGCCAGTTGCCCCCGGAGTAGAGCAGGAGACAGCCGCCCTCCTGGTCGACCACGGTCGCGCCCTCGAGCGTGTGCCAGTCGTGGACCCCGCCGTGGATCTCGCGGTCGGCCTCGAAGCGCTGCCAGTCGCCGGTCGCACGCAGGATGACGACGGGCTCGCCGCCGAGCCGGGTCATGTCGACGAGCCGCTGCACCGCGAGCACCGTCCCGGGACGGTCGCCCTCGACGAGGTCGGTGGCGTAGAAGAGCCACCACTGCCCCGACGGGTCGCGGTAGGGCGAGGGGTCGATCGCGAAGGGAAGGTCCGGGGTGAGGACGATCCCGAGGTCCTCGTACGGGCCGGTCGACGTCTCCGACGTGGCGACACGGAGACGGTGGCCGACGTCCCCCACGCCGACGGAGTAGTACATCCAGTAGCGGCCGTCGGCACGAGCGACCTCGGGAGCCCAGTACTCCGTTCCGTCGGGGGCGTCCGGCAGCGGGACGAGCGCACCGCCGGCGTCCTCCCAGTGGTCGAGGTCATCGCTCACGAGCACCTGGAAGGCGCGACCTTCGGGCAGCGGCACCGGTGTCGTCCCGAACATGACGAAGCGACCGTCGTGGTCCTGCAGGACGAACGGGTCGGCGCAGTAGCCGTCCCACAGCGGCGGCGCCGGGTCGGTCGGCGCGCCGGTGTGGGCGTCGGTGGTGGGCGGGGCGTCGATGGCTCAGCCCTTCACGCCACCGCGGGCGATGCCCTCGATGACGAACCGCTGGCTGATGAGGAAGAGGAGCAGGACAGGGATGCTCGCGATGACTCCTCCGGCGAGGATGGTGGCGTAGTCCGTCGTGTAGGCGCTCTGCAGCGTCGACAGTCCTGGCTGGATCGTCAGCCGTTCGGGACTGAAGAGGACGTAGAGCGGCCAGAGGAAGTCGTTCCAGTTGGCGAGGAACGTGAGCAGCGCGAGCGTGGCGAGGGCCGGCCGCGAGAGCGGCACGATGACGGTGAGGAAGATCTTGAAGCGGCTGGCGCCGTCGAGCAGCGCCGCCTCCTCGAGCTCGATGGGCAGGCCGAGGAAGAACTGCCGCATGAAGAAGACCCCGAAGGCTCCGGCCGCACCGGGGACGATGACCGCTGCCAGGCTGTCGAGCCACCCGAACTTCGACACGATGACGTAGTTCGGGATGAGCAGCGAGATGGGCGGCACGAAGAGGGTCGCGAGGACGACGCCCGTGATGATCCGCTTGCCGGGGAACGAGAGCCGGGCCAGGGCGTAGGCCGCCATCGTCGCGACGACGAGGACGAGGAGCGTCTGTCCCGTGGCCGCCAGCATCGAGTTGAGGAACCAGGTGGCCACGGGCGTCTGCGGCGCGTCGAGGATCTTCTGGTAGCCCTCGCTGCTGACCTCGCCCGGGATGAAGTTGAGGTCGGCCCGGGACACCTCAGCCGTCGACTTGAGCGACGTGGAGACCATCCAGAGCAGCGGCGTGAGGAAGAGCAGTCCGAGGAGCGCGAGGAACACCGCGCGCCAGGGGCGGCGGGCGGTGCCGTCGTCGTCGGGCCGGCGACCCTCCGCGTCCGGCCGGTCGTCCTCGACCACGATGGCTGCGGTCATCGGGTCACCTCCTTCGGGGTGCGCTCCCGCAGGAACGACAGGCTGAGGGCGCTGACGAGGAGCAGCGTGAGCGTGAGGATCGTGCTCATCGCGGATGCGCTGCCCATGTTGAACTGGCGCAGGCCCTCCTCACCGATCTGCATGATGGCCGACCTCGTCTCCTCGCCCGGCTGACCCTGGGTGATGAGGTACGGCTGGCCGAAGACGTTGGCACTGGCGAGGATGGTGATGGTGAGGACGAAGACCATGACCGGCCTGAGCCCCGGCAGGGTGACGTGGCGGAAGCGCTGCCACGCACTGGCGCCGTCGAGCTCGGCCGCCTCGTAGAGGTCGGCCGAGATGTCCTGCAGACCCGCGAGGAAGATGACCATGTTGTAGCCGGCCGTCCACCAGATCGTCGGCACGACGAGGGCCAGCCAGACCCACGGCGTCGCCGTGGTGAACGGGATGCGGTCGATGCCGAGCTGGTCGAGGTAGTAGTTGACGACGCCGACGTTGGGGTCGAGCAGGTAGCGCCAGAGCAGACCGATGACCGCCACGCCGAGGACGTAGGGCGCGAAGAAGATGGCCCGCACGATGTTGCGTCCGCGGAACTTCTTGTTGAGCGCCACCGCCAGCGCCAGCGGCAGGACGATGAGCAGCGGGACGCTGAGCAGCGTGAAGATCCCGGTGGCCCGCATCGAGTTCCAGAACGGACCCGAGGTGGTCGACCCCCCGGTGAAAAGGTCCACGTAGTTGCGCAGCCCCACGAAGGGCTTGCCCGGGAGCAGGAAGTCCCACTGGTGAAGGCTGATCCAGAGGCCGTAGACGATCGGCGCCAGGACGAACACCCCGAAGAGCACGAGGTAGGGCCCAAGGAAGAGCAGCGCGGTCCCGGTGCCGGCCCGCATGACAGCAGGGTCGGCGCTCGGTGCCTTGGTCCGGCCCTCCGGTCGTCGGTCCTTCGAGCGTTCCGACGCGGCGACGGGCGTCACCGTGGCCATATCAGGACTGGTACTTCGACCGGTTGGCCTCGAGCAGCGAGTCGGCCTTCTTGGCCGCCTCGTCGAGCGCCGCCTTGGCCTGCTTCTTGCCGAGGACGACCTCGTTGACCGCCGTCTCGTAGGTCGGCGTGGTGACGTCGCCGATGCCCGGCACCGACGGCGGGAACTGCACGTCGGGCAGCTGCTCGGCGAGGGTCGCCTGCACCTTGAGCGCCTTGAACTCCGCGGAGTCGCGCACGCTCTTGCGCGCCGGGACCTGCCCCGACTTCGCCCACTCGATCGACTTGCCGGAGATGTAGGAGATGAAGGCGCGCGAGGCGGCCAGCTTGTTGGGGTCCTTGGCCGCCTGGCTCGTGACGACGAAGTTGTGCGAGCTGGCCCAGACCGCGGGCTTGTCGCCGATCGTCGGGAACTTGGCCGCCTCCCACTGCAGGCCCGAGACCTTGGCCCACTCATTCATCATCCAGATGCCGTCGAAGGTCAGGGCGTTGCGCTGCTGGCGGAAGGCGACCGCCTGCGCGTCGTTGGAGACGTTCTTGGGACTGGACCCGTCCGAGATGAACTTCGTCATCCACTGGAGGGCCTCGACGCCGGCGTCGGAGTTGAAGGTCGCCTTGGCGCCCTCCTCGTCGTAGATGCTCCCGCCGAACTGGGCGATGAGCGACGTGAAGATGAGGTGTGCCGGCCAGGTGGCGGTGACCCAGAACGGGTTGGCGACGCCCCCCTTGCCCTTGAGCTCGGTGACGGCCGCCTCGAAGCCCTCGCGGTCGGTCGGGATCTCGGTGATCCCCGCCTTCTCCATGAGGGCCTTGTTGGCGTAGAAGCCCAGCGGGTGGATGTCGAGCGGGATCCCGTAGCGCTTGTCCTTGTACTCGCCGGCGTTCCACACCACCTCCTGGAAGTCGCTCTCCTCGAGCTTGAGCCCGGACGCGACCTCGTCGAGCGGGACGATGACCCGACGCGCGGCGTTGGTGGCCAGCTGGTCGATGTGCATGATCGCCACGTCGGGGCCGGCACCGGAGGCGACCGCAGTGGGCACCTTGGGGTAGAAGTCGCCCCACTGCAGCGTGTTCATCGCGACCTGCGCCTTGGGGTTCTCCTTGTTGAAGGCGTCGACCATCTGCTTCATGAACGGTCCGTCACCACCGGTGAAGCCGTTCCAGAAGGCGAGCTTGACCTGTGGCCCGTCGTACTTCTCGCCCTCACCGAACGAGCCCGTCGAGGGTGCGGTGCCGGGGGGCGTGCTGGACCCGCCGCAGGCCGAGAGCGCCGCGCTGGCGCCCAGGGCCCCGATGCCGCCGAGCAGCAGGCGGCGGGGAATGTCTCGGGACAGGTCGGACGGGGACATGTGCGACTCCTTTGTCGGCGAATCCGCCCGGCACGGCTTCCGGGCGGCGTTCTCCTACCCACTCTGTGACCTGCGACACATAACTCCGTCCTCGCCTCGGTCACGGTTCGGTCACGACCCGCGTCGACCCGGTGCCCTTGCCGCTCCGGTCCACGCCTAGCGTGACCTCCGTGCCCGTGACGATCCGTGCCCGCCGGCCCGACGACCTGCCCGCCCTCGTCGCTCTGCTGGGTGACCAGCAGGCTGCGACGTCCTACCCGCAGCGCTGGCCGCTGCCCTTCCCACCCGAGGAGTTCGTCGTGCGCCCCGGCGAGCTCGCCTCGTGGGTCGCGGTCGAGGACACGGTCGTCGTCGGCCACGTGTCGGTCACCGACCTCTCCGTCGGGCGCATGGGCGAGGAGTGGGTGGCTGCGACCGGGCTTCCGGCCGACGGGCTGGCCGAGGTGTCGGTCCTCTTCGTCGCGCTCGACCGCCACGGCTCGGGCATCGGTGGCCACCTCCTCGACACCGCCCTCGACGAGATCCGGCGGCGGGGCCTCACCCCGATGCTCGACGTCGTCGGCGAGGACACGAGCGCCGGTGCGTTCTACCGCCGCCGGGGGTGGCGCACGGTCGGGACGGCCCGCCCTCCGTGGCTCCCCGACCACCGGCCCGACCTGGCGTTCATGCTGCTCGAGGATGAGAGGGTCGGGTCATGACCGACGACACCACCGCGCCGCTCGCCGAGAGGGCCCGCACCCTCGACGTCGAGCACGCGTCGACCGACCGCCGCGACGCCTTCGTCATCCCGGACGGGGTCGTCTACCTCGACGGCAACTCGCTCGGCGCCCTCTCCGTCGCCGCCCGCGAGGCGACGCGCGACGCGGTCGAGCGCCAGTGGGGCGAGCAGCTCATCCGGGCCTGGAACGACTCACAGTGGTGGACGGCCCCGGAGCGCGTGGGTGACCGCATCGCCGAGCTCGTCGGCGCTCCCGCCGGCACCGTCGTCGTCGGCGACTCGACGACCGTGAGCCTCTACAAGGCGGTGCACGCCGCGGCCCGGATGCGCCCGGGCCGGCGGGTCGTCCTCACCGACCCCGACTCCTTCCCCACCGACGTCCACGTGACCCGTGGGGTCTGTGAGCAGCTCGGCCTCACTCTCGAGCTCGTCTCCCCCGGCGACGCGGTGGCGCGGCTCGAGGGCTCCGACGACGTCGCGCTCGCGTCCTACTCGCAGGTCGACTACCGCACGGGTGAGCTGTGGGACCTCGCCGCCATCACAACCGCTGCGCACGACGCCGGCGCCCTCTCGTGCTGGGACCTCTGCCACTCCGCGGGTGTCGTCGAGGTCGGGCTCACTGCGGGCGGCGCGGACTTCGCCGTCGGCTGCGGCTACAAGTACCTCAGCGGCGGACCCGGTGCCCCCGCCTTCATCTTCGTGGCGCCCGAGCACCTCGCTCACTTCACCAACCCGATCCTCGGCTGGAACGGCCACGCGTCCCCCTTCGCGATGTCTCCGGACCACGTCGCTGCCGAGGGCATCACCCGGGCCCGGGTCGGGACTCCTCCGGTGCTCGGGATCGCCGCGCTGGAAGGTGCTCTCACGGCATACGACGGGTTGGACGTCGCGGAGGTGAGGCGGCGCTCGCTCTCGCTCACCTCCTTCTTCGTGGAGTGCCTCGGCGAGCTCGGGGTCGACCTGCCGGTCGTCACGCCGGCAGACGACGCGCGACGCGGCTCGCAGGTCAGCCTCCGGCACCCCGACGCGTATGCCGTGGTGCAGGCGCTCATCGCGCGCGGCGTCATCGGCGACTTCCGCGAACCGGACATCGTGCGGCTCGGGTTCGCCCCGCTCTACCTCTCGCACGGGGACGTGCTCGCCGCGGCGGTGCACCTGCGCGACGTGCTCGACGGCCGCGAGTTCGAGCGGGCCGAGTTCGCGACGCGTGCGGCGGTGACCTGAGAGAGGGATGATGGACCGCATGGACTTCTCAGCCGTCACCCGCTCCGCGGCGGTGCGCTGATGGGCCGCGTCACGTCACGCCACAAGGTCGTGCGGATCGACCTCGACGGCGAGGTCACCCGGTCGATCGACACCGTCGCCGGCGAGGAGCCGCTGGAGGTGCGGGTCAACGGCGAGACCTTCACGGTGACGATGCGTACGCCGGGTCACGACGTGGACCTCGCCCATGGGCTCCTGCGCGCCGAGGGGGTCGTCTCCCGGCGAGAGGACGTCGTCTCGGCGCGGTTCTGCTCCGACCTCGACACGCTCAACGTCGTCAACCTCGAGGTCCCGGACCGTGGCGACGTGCTCGCCGCGACGTCCACGCGCAACCTCGCCTCGCTCGGCGGGTGCGGACTGTGCGGCACCACGGCGGTCGACGCGGTGGACGCCGTCGTGGGTACCCGGCCCCCCGAGGTCGTGTGGGAGGCGGCGACGGTGGCCTCGGGGCTCGAGGAGCTGCGGTCGCGGCAGCCGGTCTTCGCGAAGACCGGCGGGGCGCACGGTGCCGGGCTCGTCGTCGACTCCGACCGAGGGGGCCTGGCGCTCGTGCGCGAGGACATCGGCCGGCACAACGCCGTCGACAAGGTGCTCGGCGGCGCGCTCGTCACCGACCTGCCCACGCAGGGTGCTCTCCTCGTCGTGTCGAGTCGGGCCAGCTTCGAGATCGTGCAGAAGGCCGCGGTGTCCGGGGTGTCCGTGCTCGCGTGCGTGTCGGCGCCGTCGTCCCTCGCCATCGAGGCGGCCGACCGGCTGGGCGTCACCCTCGTGGCGTTCGCCCGCGGGCGGCGGATGAGCGTCTACACGCACTCGCACCGCATCCCCCACTGACGCAGGGCCGCGGCCGCCTCAGCCGGGGTCGATGGTGGCGCCCGCCTTGTGGAGCAGCCAGAGCAGCTCGTCGGCGTGACGCCGCTGCCCGGCGTTGGCGAGGGAGCTGCCGATCGGGATGACGATCGGCTCGTGGCTCACCGTGAGGTTGAGCCGCCCGGTCTGCTCGGACTCGATCCACACCTCGGCCTGCGAGAAGACGCTGTGCAGCCCGGCCCGCAGGTGGGTCACCGGGACGATCCACGTCGGCGTCACGACTCCGGCCACATGGAAGCCGAACCAGCCGTTCTCGAGGCGCACGACCCCGCTTTCGCCGTCCTGTTCGCGATAGCCCTGCGGGGTGACCCTGGCGTTCCACTGCCCGACAGGGTTCACACCCATGGGCGATGGCGATCGGCCCGCGGCCCATGCCGCCGGCGCGGTCGTCAGCGGAACCCGGGGCTGCCGTGAGCGGACGTAGAGGGCGAGCAGCCCGAGGCCGACGAGGACGGGCAGCAACGACCCGAAGAGGCCGAAGCCGCCGAAGAGCCACTCGGCCGGGTGCGGCACCAGGGACCCGTCGAAGCCGCCGCCGATCGTCGTCATGGCCAGAGGCTAGCGGCGCGCCGGCCCCTGGCTCCGGCGTTTGGTCGACACCGGGAACGAGCGACCGCCGCCGCGTCCCGGAGCGGGACGGCGACGGCGGTCGACGGGTGGCGACGCGGGAACGGCGGCCCGCTGCAGGCCGCTCGCGGTCACCAGCCGCGCTCGGCGAGCCGGTGCGGCTCGGGGATCTCGTCGACGTTGATGCCGACCATGGCCTCACCGAGGCCGCGCGACACCTTGGCGATGACGTCGGGGTCGTCGTGGAAGGTCGTCGCCTTGACGATGGCCTCGGCGCGCTGGGCCGGGTTGCCGGACTTGAAGATGCCGGAGCCGACGAAGACACCCTCGGCGCCGAGCTGCATCATCATCGCCGCGTCGGCCGGGGTGGCGATGCCACCGGCGGTGAAGAGGACGACGGGGAGCTTGCCCGCCTGCGCGACCTCCTTGACGAGGTCGAACGGGGCCTGGAGCTCCTTGGCCGCGACATAGAGCTCGTCCTCGGGAAGGCCGTGAAGGCGGAGGATCTCGGCGCGGATCTTGCGCATGTGGGTCGTGGCGTTGGAGACGTCGCCGGTGCCGGCCTCGCCCTTGGAGCGGATCATCGCCGCACCTTCGGTGATGCGGCGCAGGGCCTCGCCGAGGTTGGTCGCACCGCAGACGAAGGGGACGGTGAACTGCCACTTGTCGATGTGGTTGGCGTAGTCGGCCGGGGTGAGGACCTCGGACTCGTCGATGTAGTCCACCCCGAGGGACTGGAGGACCTGCGCCTCGACGAAGTGGCCGATGCGGGCCTTGGCCATGACGGGGATCGAGACGGCCTCGATGATGCCGTCGATCATGTCGGGGTCCGACATGCGGGACACGCCACCCTGGGCGCGGATGTCGGCCGGGACCCGCTCGAGGGCCATGACGGCGACGGCGCCGGCGTCCTCGGCGATCTTGGCCTGCTCGGCGTTGACGACGTCCATGATGACGCCGCCCTTGAGCATCTCGGCCATGCCGCGCTTGACCCGGGTCGTGCCGGTGTGGGAGGTGGTCGTGGGCCCTGCGGCTGCGCTCTTGTCGACGGCGCTGTTCTCACTCATGCGCGCAAGTGTAGGACCGCGTCAGTCGACCACCGAAGGGGGAAGCTCGTCGTCGAAGTCGACGGCGTGCGGGAGGGCTGCGTGGCCCGCGAGACGGAAGACCCGGACCGCGCCCTTGGCCCGGACGCGCCGCACCTCGCGGACGGCGTCGTTGTGGAAGCGGCGGGCGAGCTGGACCCGCAGCGCGGTCGACTCGACCCGTGCCAGGGCGAGCGCTCCGGGGCTGTCGGGGTCGCTGCGCAGGCTCTGCACGGTGTCCTCGACGAGCACGGCGCGCAGGGCCTCGGTGAGGTTGGTCTCGGTGCCCTCGCGGCCGGCGAAGGTCTGTCCGTCGAGCAGGTCGTGGCTCAGTGGGTGGTGCGTGTGCCGCTCGAGGGCCTCGCTCGCAGCGTCGGCGAGGAGCAGTGACGTCGCGGGGTCCACCGCCCCGCTCGTCGCGAGCTCGAGGGTCGCCTCCGCCCGGCGCACGAGCTGGGCGTCGAGCGCCGAGACTGCCCCCTCGACCTTGGCGTGCAGTCGGTCGAGACGCGACGCCGAGTAGGAGAGGTACCACGCCACCGCGAGGAGGACGAGCGCGACGATCGTCGCGACCTGGAGGACGTCGATGTCGGTCATCAGGCTTCACCTCTCGTCGGCCAGCGCAGGCGGCCCAGCAGCCCCGACCGCAACGCGGACTCCACCGGGGAGTGGTCGGCGCCCTCGATGACGGTCTCGTAGACGGCCATGACCCGCTGGGCCACGACGTTCCAGTCGAACGACCGGGCCCGCCGCAGCCCGAGCTCGCGCAGCCGATCTCGCTCCTCGGGGTGGCCGACGAGCTCGACGACGGCCTCGGCGAGCGCCGCGCTGTCGCCGTTGGCGAAGGTCCGCCCCGCCGGACCGTCGCCGAGCACGGCCGTGAACGCCTCGAGGTCGCTCGCGAGGACGGGCGCGCCCGCGGCCATCGCCTCGACGAGCACGATGCCGAAGCTCTCTCCCCCGGTGTGCGGGGCGACGTAGAGGTCCGCGGAGCGCAGCAGCGCGACCTTGTCCTCCTCGGACACTGCGCCGAGGAACTCCGTCGCCTCGCGCACGCGTGGGTCGAGGCCCGCGGAGATCTCCTCGACGTCACCGGGGCCGGCCACGACGAGCCGCACCCCGGGCAGGGCGTCGAGGATTCCGGGCATCGCGGCGAGGATGACGGCGAGGCCCTTGCGTGGCTCGTCGATCCGGCCTAAGAAGGCGAGGACCGGCCGCTCCGGCGTCCCCGACCAGCGCGTCGTGCCGCCGTCGGGGCGGAAGCGGCTCGTGTCGACGCCGTTGGGAATGATGTAGGCGTCGCCACCGAGGTGGCGCCGGACGGTGCGTCGCGCCTCCTCCGACACGGCGATGCGGGCCCGGATCTTCTCGGTCGAGGGCCGCAGCAGCGGGTTGGCCGCGTGCATCGCGCGGGAGCGCAGGTTGGACGTGTGGAAGGTCGCCACCACCGGCTCGGTCGAGGCCCACAGCGCCATGAGCGACGCGCTCGGCGTGATCGGCTCGTGCAGGTGGAGGACGTCGAAGTCGCCGTCCTCGAGCCAACGGCTCACCCGCGACGACGTCACCGGCCCGAACGTGAGGCGCGCGACGGACCCGTTGTAGCGCACCGGAACCGCGCGCCCGCACGACGTGACGTATGCCGGCAGCTCGGCTTCAGGGTCGTCGACCGGTGCGAGGACGCGCACCTCGTGGCCCTCGGCGAGGAAGAACTCGGCGAGGTCGCGCACGTGGAACTGCACGCCACCCGGGACGTCGAAGGCGTAGGGGCAGACGATCCCGATCCTCATGACGCACCCGCCCGGGCGAGGCGCTCGGGGTCGAGGTCCTTGGTGAACACGGCCTGGAGCATGTGCCAGTCGGCGGTGTGGGTGCGCACGGTCCCGCCGAGGGCGTCGGCGCAGGCCTGCGTCATCGCGGCGACCTTCTCGCGCGTCGTGCCCGAGGTCGGGACGGCCACCGGCTCGTGGAAGGTGATGACGATCCCCCAGCCGCTCCCCCGCCGCTCGTGCCGGATCGACACGGGGTGCAGCGGGCGGCGTCCGGCCAGGGCCAGCGCGGCCGGGCCGGCCGCCATGCGGGCGGGCTCCCCGCAGAAGTCGACCTCCACGCCGTCGCGGGACAGGTCGCGGTCGGCGAGGAGCGGGATGAGGCCGCGCTCGCGGGCGGCGTCGCGCAGCAGCGGGAACGGGGCCGGGCCGCCGGTGAGCGGGTGGATCGTCATGCCGAGGCCGGTGCGGAAGGCGAGGAACTCCTCGAAGACCTCCTCGGGCTCGAGCCGTTCGGCCACGGTCGTCACCGGCCCGAGGTGCACCGCTCCCCAGGCCCCGGCGAGGTCCCAGTTGCCGAGGTGGCCGAGGAAGCACACGACGGACCCGCCGTCGCCGAGCACCTCGCGGACCGGACCGTCACCTTCGACGCGCACCCGCGTGGCGAGCTCGTCGGGCGTGAGCACCGGCAGCCGGAAGGCCTCGCAGTAGTAGCGCATGTAGGCCCTCATGCCCTCGCGCACGAGCGCGTCGAGCTCACCCTCGCCGAGCTCGGGCCGGACCGTCGCGTAGTTGGCCCGCATCCGTGCCGCACCTCCGCGGGCGACGGCGAGGTCCGCGATCCGGTCGAAGAGCGCGTATGCCGTGCGCTCCGGCATACGACGGATGAGGGACCAGCCGACCCGGAAGCCGGCCACGGTGACGGCGTCGGTGGCCCGGGAGACCACGGCTGCGGGGAACGCGGTCACGCGACGTCGAGCGCCTGCCGGCGGACCTCGAGCATCCGCTGCACGACGGTGATGAAGCTCGCGAGGGCGAGCAGCGCCAGCACGACGGTGAGGAAGACCTCGGGGAGGAACCAGCCGACGAGACCGGTCGTCACGAGGACCGCGACGAGCCGCTCGGCCCGCTCGGCGATGCCGACGTTGGCGGTCATGCCCAGGCCCTCGGCGCGGGCCTTGGCGTAGGACACGACCATCCCGAGGATGAGGCAGGCGAGGGCGAGCGCGGCCATGATGCCCGCGCGCACCTCGAGGGCGCCGCCCGGCCGGAGCAGCTGGCCGCCGGCGTAGAAGAGGACGAGCCCGCCGAAGACCGAGGCGTCGGCGACGCGGTCGAGCGTCGAGTCGAGGAACGCGCCCCACGTGCTCGATCGCCCCGAGCCGCGCGCCATGATCCCGTCGACGGTGTCGGAGAAGACGAAGGCCGTGATGACGAGGGTCCCGACGAGGAACTCCCCGCGGGGATAGAACACGAGCGCGCCCAGGCTCACGCCGAGGGTGCCCACGATCGTCACGACGTCGGGGCTCACCCCGAGGCGGACGAGCAGCGAGGCGAGCGGCGTGAAGAGCTTCGTGAAGAAGGGGCGCGCGTACTTGTTGAGCATGGTGGCGTCAGCCTAGTGGGCGCCGCTCACTCCCCCGGCCAGGCCGCCGCGAGTCGGGAGCGCGCGTCCTCGAGCAGGACGGGCAGGGCCTTGGTCTGGCCGACGACGGGCAGGAAGTTCATGTCGCCGCCCCACCGCGGGACGATGTGCTGGTGCAGGTGCGCGGCGACCCCGGCGCCCGCGACCGCGCCCTGGTTCATGCCGATGTTGAACCCCTGCGGACCCGACGACGCCTCGAGCGCGCGCACGGCCGACTTGGTGAGCCGGGTGAACTCGGTCGTCTCGTCGTCGGTGAGGTCGACGTAGAGGGAGACGTGGCGGTAGGGGCAGACGAGGACGTGACCGGGGTTGTAGGGGAAGAGGTTCATGACGACGTAGCAGTGCTCGCCGCGGTGGACGATGAGCCCGTCCTCGTCGTCGCGCTCCGGGGCGGAGCAGAAGGGACAGCCGTCGCCGGCCTCCTTCGAGGGCCGCTCGCCCGTGATGTAGGCCATGCGGTGGGGCGTCCAGAGGCGGTCGAAGCCGTCCGGTACACCGACGAGCCCGTGGTCGGCCTCGGTCGGGATGCCGTCGCCGGGCCGCTCGTCCGTCATGCACCGATCCTAGACACGGGACCGTGGGCGCCGACCGGCCGGCGCGACCGGCGTGTGCCTTGCCTGAGCCCGTATGCCGTCACCGCCGGTCGCGCTCGATGCGCCACTCGAGCCGGTCCTTCCCCGGCGGGGCGAAGCCGGCGCGCTCGTAGAGGCTTCGGGCCCTCGGTGCGGCGTTGAGCTGCACCCGGCTCACCCCGTTGGCGACGCACCACTCCTGCAGCGTTCCGAGGAGTCGGGCGCCGAGCCCTGCCCCGCGGGCGTCGGCGGTGACGAAGAGCAGCGAGACATGCAGCCACCGGGACACCGGACGGCGGGAGCTCGGCAGGGTCGTCACGACGGCGGCCGTGACCACCCCGAGGGGACGGCCGTCGGCCGCTTCGGCGAGGAACGTCACCCTCGCCCGGTCGGCGAGCCACGCGTCGGCGTGGCGGTCGAGGAAGCCCGGCTCGACGACGGCACCGCACTCGCGGTCGTCCTGGAGGGTCAGGGCCGCGACCGCGAACGCGTCACGGGGCTCGGCGAGGCGGATCGCGGCGTCCTGCACTCGACCCACCTCACCGGCTCCCGGGTCAGACCTGGGCGCGCGACTCGACGGCCGCGAGCACCTCGGCGATGGCGTCCGCGACCGGCACGCCGTTCTTCTGCGAGCCGTCGCGGTAGCGGAACGAGACGGCTCCCGCCGCCCGGTCCTCCTCGCCGGCGATGAGGATGAACGGCACCTTCGACTTGCTCGCGTTGCGGATCTTCTTGGGGAAGCGGTCGTCGCTCTCGTCCAGCTCGATCCGGATGCCCTTGGCCTTCATCTGCGACAGGACGTCCCAGAGGTAGTCGTTGTACTCGTCGGCGACGGGTACCCCGAGAACCTGGACCGGGCTGAGCCACACCGGGAACGCGCCGGCGTAGTGCTCGACGAGGACGCCGATGAAGCGCTCGATCGACCCGAACTTCGCCGAGTGGATCATCACCGGCTGCTGGCGCGAGCCGTCGGACGCCTGGTACTCGAGGCCGAACCGCTCGGGCTGGTTGAAGTCGTACTGGATCGTCGACATCTGCCAGGTGCGGCCGATGGCGTCGCGCGCCTGCACCGAGATCTTCGGGCCGTAGAACGCGGCGCCGCCGGGGTCGGGCACGAGGTCGACGCCGTACTTGCCGGCGGTCTCCTCGAGGACGCGGGTGGCGGTCTCCCACTGCTCGGCCGAGCCGATGAACTTGTCCGCCTTCTCGCCGTCCTCGTCGCGGGTGGACAGCTCGAAGTAGTAGTCGTCGAGGCCGAAGTCCTTGAGCAGCCCGGTGACGAAGTCGAGGAGGTGCTCGACCTCGGCCGGCGCCTGCTCCGGGGTGACGTAGGAGTGCGAGTCGTCCTGGGTCATCGCCCGCACGCGGGTGAGGCCGTGGACGACGCCGGACTTCTCGTAGCGGTAGACCGACCCGAACTCGAAGAAGCGCAGCGGCAGCTCGCGGTAGGAGCGCCCGCGCGACCGGAAGATGAGGTTGTGCATCGGGCAGTTCATCGCCTTGAGGCGGTACTCGGCGTGCTCGAGCTCCATCGGCGGGAACATCGTGTCCGCGTAGTAGGGCAGGTGCCCCGAGGTGTGGAACAGCCCGTCCTTGCTGATGTGGGGGGTGCCGACGTAGTCGAAGCCCTCCTCGATGTGGCGACGGCGGACGTAGTCCTCCATCTCGCGCTTGATGACGCCGCCCTTGGGGTGGAACACGGCCATGCCCGAGCCGATCTCGTCAGGGAAGCTGAAGAGGTCGAGCTCGGCGCCGAGCTTGCGGTGGTCGCGCTTCTCGGCCTCGGCGAGGCGGTCGAGGTAGGCCTTGAGGTCGTCCTTGGTCGGCCACGCGGTGCCGTAGATGCGCTGGAGCTGCGGGTTCTTCTCGGACCCGCGCCAGTAGGCGGCTGCGCTGCGCATGACCTTGAACGCGTTGCCGAGCACCTTGGTGGTGGGCACGTGGGGGCCGCGGCACAGGTCGCCCCACGCGCGGGTGCCGTCACGGCGGACGTTGTCGTAGATCGTGAGCTGCGCGCCACCGACCTCGACGTCGGCGCCTTCGGCCTTGTCGCCCGCGGAGCCGCCCTTGAGCCCGATGAGCTCGCACTTGTAGGGCTCGTCCTTGAGCTCGACGAGCGCGTCGTCGTCGCTGATCTCGCGCCGCACGAAGGTCTGGCCCTCGTTGACGATCTTCTGCATGACCTTCTCGAGCGCCTTGAGGTCCTCGGGGGTGAACGGCTCGGCGACGTCGAAGTCGTAGTAGAAACCGTCGCGCACCGGCGGACCGATGCCGAGCTTGGCGTCGGGGTTCACCTGCTGCACCGCCTGGGCGAGGACGTGGGCGGCGCTGTGCCGCAGCACGTCGAGCCCGTCCTGCTCCTGCGCGGTCACCGGCTCGACGACGTCGCCGTCGGCGAGGACGTGCGCGAGGTCCCGCAGCTCGCCACCGACCCGAGCCACGAGCACGTCGCGCCGGCCCTCGAAGAGGTCGCCCGCCGTCGTCCCCGGGTCCACCGATCGCTCGTCTCCGGCGACGTGGACGCTGATCTGGGATGACACAGGCTTCTCCTGGGGTGGGAACTGCGGAAGGTATGCCGTGCGCGGACGTCCCGACACGGCATACCGATGCTATCCGCCGCCGTAGGAGGGGTGCGACGCAGTTCCGACGCTGTGGCTAGGGTCGAACCCGCCTCGACGACACCGCAACACGCCACCCGAAGGAGCCCTCTTGATCTTCATCACCGCCCGCTTCCTCGTCCGTCCCGAGCACGCCGACCGCTGGCCCGAGATCTCGCGCGAGTTCACCGAGGCGACCCGCGCCGAGCCCGGGTGCCTGTGGTTCGACTGGTCGCGCAGCCTCGACGACCCCAACGAGTACGTCCTCGTCGAGGCGTTCCGCGACGACGAGGCCGGGGCGGCGCACGTCGGCTCGGACCACTTCCGTGCGGCCCAGCGCCACCTGCCGCCGCACCTCGCCGCGACGCCGCGCATCGTCAACGCCACCGTGCCGGGGACCGAGTGGTCCGAGCTGGGCGAGATGGCCGTCGACGACGCCTGAGCCGAACCCGAAATAGGCGTGCGGCAGGGAGCCGTGCCGCCCTACCGTTCGGGCATGGAGCTCGTCGTCGCCAGCCTCGCCGACCGCCCGGACCTCGCTCCGCTGCTGCGGGAGTTCGACGACCCGTGGCCGGAGTTCATGAAGTGGGACCCGGTGAGCGACCAGTACTACTCGCGGGCCGCGACGACGTTCGCCGCGTGGACCCTCGTCGCGTGGGACGCGGCGGACCCGGGGCGGCTCGTCGCGAAGTCGCACTCGATCCCGTTCGCGATGGGGAAGGACCTCGGGCGCAGCGAGCTGCCCGACGACGGGTGGGACGGCGTCATCACGTGGGCGTGGTACGACGAGGTGGCAGGGCGCGCGCCGACGCACGTGTCCGCGCTCGAGGTCGCGATCCGCAAGGACCTCCAGGGCACCGGGCTCGCCTCGGTCATGCTCGAGCACAAGCGCCGGAACGCCGCGCGCCACGGGTTCCACGACCTCGTCGCGCCTGTGCGGCCGAGTTCCAAGCACCTCCACCCGCACCTGCCGATGACCGACTACGTCACCCGGCTGCGCGAGGACGGGCTGCCGGAGGACCCGTGGCTGCGGCTGCACGTCCGGGTCGGTGGCGAGGTCGTCAAGGTCTGCCCGCGTGCGATGACGATCTCCGGGACCCTCGCCGAGTGGCGTGGCTGGACCGGGCTGCCGTTCGATCGGTCCGGCGACGTCGAGGTCCCCTTCGCGCTCAACCCGGTGCACGTGAGCGTCGAGCACGACCATGCGGTCTACGTCGAGCCGGGCGTGTGGGTGCACCACCGCATCTGAGTTCTCCGCACTTTCCCCACCACGGCGAGTCGTCGTCGGCGCGGTGGCAGAATCCGGGGGCGACGCGTGGCCACCGGGCCGTGCCGTCGCAGGTCCCGAGGTGATGACGATGGCTCTGACGTGGCGTGGCTCGTTCGTGGCGACGGCGGTGGCCGTCCTCGTCGGCGTCCCTTCCGCGGTGGCGACGGCGCAGGAGCCCGTCGGGGCGCCCACGGCACCCAGCACGGCGTCCACACACGTCGACGCCCGACGGTTCGACACGGGCCGACAGGTCCGTGAGGTCCGGGGCGCTCCCGTCAACCCTGCCCCGCAGACCCTCGTCCAGCCCGACGGCACGACGTTCACCGCACGTCAGCGCGGCGACGCGGCACGGCACTGGTGGACGGTGGGCGACGCCGCTGTCGCCCGCGACACGGCCGGCACGTGGCGCTTCGCCACTCGGCTCGACCACGCCGGGCAGCCGGCCCCGTCGGGATCGCGCGTCACCCGGAGCGCGGTGGCACCGTCGGTGGCGAAGGGGCTCCGACCAGTGAAGGACAGGGTCGACGCACCGGAAGGCGCGCTGCCGCGCATGGGCTCCGCGGGGGCTCAGCGGACGCTCGTCATCCTCGCCCAGTTCCTCAACCGGTCGACGGTCGGTTCCACGCCCGCGCAGTGGAGCGCGAGGTTCTTCGGCGCCACGGACAGCGTCCGCTCGTTCTATCGCACGGCCAGCGCCAACGCACTCGACCTCACCCCCGCAACCGAGTCGTCGGGGACCGCGAACGACGGGGTCGTGGGGTGGGTCACCCTGCCGATGAACCACCCCAACTACTTCGACAACGTCGACGGTCGTGCGTGGACGGTGACAGCCGAGGCGATCAAGAAGGCCGACCCCTTCGTCGACTTCTCCGCCTACGACACCGACGGCTCGGGCGTCATCGAGCCGGACGAGCTCCATGTCACGGTCATCGCCGCCGGCTACGAGGGCTCGTACGGCGGGACCGACTCGTGCACCCCGAACGTCTGGGGCCACCAGTGGGCGATCGGGTCCGGCGCACCGACAGTCGACGGCAAGGTGGTCGGCAGCGAGGGCTACACGCAGTTCGGTGAGTCCCACTGCGAGAAGAGCGTCCCGGCGGAGGCCCACCCGGCGACCATCGGGATCATGGCGCACGAGCTCGGCCACGACCTCGGCTGGCCCGACCTCTACGACATCGACCAGTCGTCGGCAGGGGTCGGCGAGTGGAGTCTCATGGCCGCGGGCAGCTGGGGCACCAAGCCCAGCAGCGTGCTCGCGGGTGACGCCCCGACCCTGCCCGACGCGTGGAGCCGGAGCGTCCAGGGGTGGGTCGACCCCATCGAGGTGGTGGGCACTCGGTCCGTGAACCTCGAGCAGGCCTCGACCGGGACGAGCGTCTACCGCCTGCTGCCCGACCCCGACGGACCGGAGTACTCGTGGACCGGCTCGGGCCGGGGCGAGTACTTCCTCGTCGAGAACCGGCAGCGGACCGGTGCCGACATCGCCCTGCCCGGGTGCGGGCTCGTCGTCTACCACGTCAACGAGAGGCAGCCGGACAACTCGGTGGACGGCAACCGCCTCGTCGACGTCGTCGAGGCCGACGGGTTCGAGGGTCTCGACTTCCCCGGCTACCGGGGCGGGGAGGATGACGCGTGGCACGGAGTCCTCGGCCAGACGAGGCTCAGCTCGGCGACGACGCCGAGCACCCGGCTCAACGACGGCACGCCGACCCCGGCCGCGATGACGGCGACCGGCGGGTGCGCGCCGACGATGAGTGCCACGCTCACCGGCACCGCGCCCCCGGGACGCTTCGTCGCACGCGATCCTTCGCGGGTCCTCGACACCCGCACCGGCACCGGGGTCCCGAAGGCGCCGGTCGGCCCGGGGGCCACGGTCACCCTCACGATCCCCGGCCTGCCCGCCGACGCCACCGCGGTCACGCTCAACCTCACCGGGACCGCGCCCACGGCCTCGACCTACGTCACCGCCTGGCCGACCGGCACCACCCGGCCGAACGCCTCCAACCTCAACCTCGCCAAAGGCGCCACTGACGCCAACCTCGTCACCGTCATGGTCGGCTCGGGCGGCCGGGTGAGCTTCTGGAACGCCTCGGGCAGCACCCACCTCGTCGCCGACGTCGCCGGCCACTACTCCCCCTCCGGCTCCGCGGCCTACAGCCCGGGCTCACCGAACCGGGTCCTCGACACCCGCACCGGCACCGGGGTTCCTCAGGCACCGGTGGGCCCCGGAGAGCTCGTCACCCTCACCGTCCCGGGCCTGCCCGCCGACACGACCGCGGTGACCCTCAACCTCACCGGCACAGCGCCCACCGCCTCGACCTGGGTCACCGCCTGGCCGGCCGACACGACGCGGCCGAACGCGTCCAACCTCAACCTCGCCCGGGGCGCCACCGACGCCAACCTCGTCACCGTCAAGGTCGGCTCAGGCGGGAGGGTGAGCTTCTGGAACGCCGCGGGCAGCACCCACCTCATCGCCGACCTCGCCGGCCACTACTCCCCCTCGGCCTCCGCGGCCTACTATCCCGGCTCACCGCACCGGGTCCTCGACACCCGCATCGGCACCGGCGCTCCAAGAGCGCCGGTCGGGCCGGGGGCGGTGGTGACCCTCACCGTCCCGGGCATCCCCGCCGATGCCACCGCGGTCACCCTCAACCTCACCGGCACCGGACCCACCGCATCGACCTACGTCACCGCCTGGCCGACGGGGAGCACCCGACCCAACGTCTCCAACCTCAACCTCGCCCGGGGTGCCACCGACGCCAACCTCGTCACCGTCAAGGTGGGCACCAGGGGCCGCGTGAGCTTCTGGAACGCCAGCGGCAGCACCCACCTCATCGCCGACCTCGCCGGGTACTTCCGCCCCTGACCCGGCGCGGGTCCCGACGACGGTCTGCCACGGCCGGTTAGTTTGGCCGCATGACCGTCCTGCCCCACGGCTCCTGGCCGTCCCCCCTCTCCCCGTCCGCGCTCACCGCGGCCACCCGCACCCTCGACGAGGTCCGCGTCGACGGCGCCGACACCTACTGGCTCGAGTCGCGCCCGTGGGAGGCCGGCCGCGTCGCGCTCGTCCGGCACGTCGGGGCGACCGGCGAGGTCGAGGACGTCGTGGGCGAGGGCGTCAACGTGCGGTCCCGCGTGCACGAGTACGGCGGCGGCGCGTATGCCGTCCGGTCCGGTGTCGTCGTCGTCGCCACGATCCCGGACCTGCGCGTCCACGTCGTCGAGGACGGCGAGCTGCGCGCCATCACCCCCGAAGGAGGGTTCCGCTACGGCGGCCTCGTGCTCGGCGACGGGTTCGTGCTCGCCGTGCGCGAGGACCACTCCGGCGACGGTGAACCCGTCAACACCCTCGTGCGGCTCACCCTCGACGGCGACAACGCCGACGGCGGGCGGGTGCTCTGGGAAGGCACCGACTTCGTCTCGCGCGCGGCCCTCTCCGCCGACGGCAGCCAGGTCGCGGTCGTGACGTGGGACCACCCGAACATGCCGTGGGACACGACGACGCTGCGACGCGCGACCCTCACGGAGGATGGCCCCCTCGACTGGTCGGTCGTGGCCGGCGACGACGAGGTGTCCGTCGGCCAGCCGGTCTTCGCTCAGGACGGCTCGCTCTGGTTCGCGTCCGACGACTCCGGGTGGTGGAACCTCAAGCGGCACACCGGTTCCGGAACCAAGACCCTGCACTCGGTCGAGGCCGACCTCATGACGCCGCAGTGGGTGCTCGGCATGAGCGACGTCGCACTCCTCGACGACGGACGTGCCCTCGTCCACTGGTGGGCCGACGAGACCGGCCACCTCGGCGTCCTCGACCCCGGGTCGGGCGGCATCACGGAGCTCGACGTCGACGGCGTCCAGTTCGACCACCTCCAGGCCACGGGTGAGGAGGTGGCATTCCGCGTGGGCACCCTGTCGGAGCTGCCCGTCATCGTGCGCGGCCCGGTCGAAGGACCATGGACGCCGCTGAGGCGCAGCCGCGACGAGGGTCTCGACCCGGCATACGCGAGCACGGCGCAGCCGTGGACCTGGACCAACAGCGAGGGGCTCGAGGCGCACGGCGTCTTCCTCCCACCGGCGTCGCCGGACGCGACCGGACCCGAGGGCGAGCTGCCGCCGCTGCTCGTGCTCGCGCACGGTGGGCCTACGGCGCGGACGGAGGCCGCGCTCCAGCTGGGACGCGCCTTCTGGACGACGCGCGGCTTCGCCGTGCTCGACGTCAACCACTCCGGGAGCACCGGCTACGGCCGTGCCTACCGCAACCGGCTCCGCGGGCGGTGGGGCGTCATCGACAACGACGACATCATCACCGGCGCCCGCTCGCTCGCCGAGGCGGGACTCGTCGACGGCGCGCGGCTCGCCATCCGCGGTGGCAGCGCCGGAGGGTATGCCGTCCTGAGGGCGCTCACGACGAGCGACGCCTTCGCTGCCGGCACGAGCTACTTCGGCGTGGCCGACCTCGAGGCGCTCGCGACCGACACGCACAAGTTCGAGTCGCGCTACCTCGACCAGATGGTCGGCCCCTACCCCGAGGCGAAGGAGACCTACGTCGACCGCTCGCCGATCCACCACCTCGACTTGGTGCACGGCGCCGTGCTGCTGCTCCAGGGGGGCATCGACGAGGTCGTCCCGCCTGCGCAGGCCGAGTCGATGGCTGCTGCGATGCGGGCCGCCGGGCAGGACGTCGACCTCGTCCTCTATCCCGACGAGGGCCACGGCTTCCGCGCGGCGTCGGCGATCGAGGACTCGCTGAGCCGCGAGCTCGCCTTCTACGGACGGGTCTTCGGCTTCACCCCGAGTGACTGAGGGTGAGGACGAGGTGCTCGGTCTCGGGCTTCCGGGTCGACCGCAGCCCGGCGACGACGGGTGACGCGGAGCGGTCGACGACGAGGTCGACCGACCCGGGCAGCAGCACCGGCTTGCGGAACCACACGTGCGACGTGCTCGGGCCGTTGACCGACCGGCCGAGCGCAGCGAGCACACGGGCCGAGGTCCACATCCCGTGCGCGATGGCCCTGGGGAAGCCCATCGCCTTCGCGGTGAGCGGGTGCATGTGGATGGGGTTGACGTCACCCGAGACGGCGGCATACCGGCGTCCGAGGTCGCCCGGCAGGCGCCAGCGCGCGGCGGCGACACCGGCCGGGATGGGCGGCGCCTCCGTGCCTCGCTCGGCGTCCGGGTTGCCCCGGCCGCGGGCGAGGTAGGTCGACCGGCCGCTCCAGACGGACTCGCCGTCGACACTCACCTCGGTGACGAGGTCGACCTGCCGGCCCCTGGGGTGGTCGCGCAGGTCCTCCGCGTGCACCGCGACGTCGAGGACGTCATCGGCGGTGAGGGTCCGCCGGACGGTGATGGCGTTCTCGACGTGGACGAGCCCGACGAGCGGCAGCGGGAAGGCCTTGCGCGCCATGAGCTCGGCCTGCAGCGGGAACCCGAGGACGTGCGGGTAGGTGTGCGGCAGGACGTCGTCGACGCCGAAGCCGCAGAGCCGCTGGTAGTCGAGCAGGTGCTCGCGGTCGACGGCATGTCCCTTGAGCACGAGCTCGCTCGCGGGGAGCGTCGACCCCGACTTCTTGCCGGCCACTGCGGCCCGCACGAAGACCTTGGCGAGCGTGGGGGCGGAGTCGAACGTCTCCTGCTGGCCCATCAGGCGCCCATGAGCATCTGGCCGCAGACGCGCACCGTCGTGCCGCTGACGCCGCGGTTGGCGTCCCACGCGAAGTAGCCGATCGTCTCGGCCACGTCGACGGGCTGGCCGCCCTGCGACAGCGAGTTCATGAGCCGGCCGACCTCGCGGGTGGCGAGCGGCACCTTGGCCGTCATCTCGGTCTCGATGAAGCCGGGGGCGACGGCGTTGACGGTGATGCCCTTGTCGAGGACGCGCTTGTCGGCGGCGAGGGCCGCCGTCATGCCGATGACGCCGGCCTTGGTGGCCGCGTAGTTGCTCTGACCGCGGTTGCCCGCGACACCGGACGTCGAGGAGACGTTGACGATGTGCCCGCCGTCGTTGATCGCCGGCACGAGCGACTCGTTCATCCGCAGGATCGACAGCAGGTTCACCTGGAGGACGGAGTCCCAGCGGTCGGCGTCCATGTTGGCGAGCAGCTTGTCGCGGGTGATGCCGGCGTTGTGCACGACGATGTCGAACCCACCGTGGCGGGCCTGGGCGTGCTCGACGATCCGGGCGCCAGCGTCCTCGGCGGTGACGTCGAGCTGGAGCGCCGTGCCGCCCACGCGGTTGGCGACCTCGGCGAGCGGGCCGCCGGCGGCGGGGACGTCGACCGCAAGGATCGTCGCACCGTCGCGCGCGAGGGTCTCGGCGATGGCCGCGCCGATGCCGCGTGCGGCCCCGGTGACGACCGCGACCTTGCCGGCGAGCGGCTGGTCCCAGTCGGCGGGGGCCACGAGCTCGCCGACCGGTGCGGTGACGTGGAAGACCTGCCCCGACACGTAGGCCGAGCGTCCCGACAGCAGGAAGCGGATGGTCGCGTCGACACCGGCGTCGGCGTCCTCGGCCACGAGCACGGTGTTGGCCGTGCCGCCGCCGCGCATCTCCTTGCCCACCGAGCGCACGATGCCCTCGACGGCCCGGCGCGCGGCAGCCTGCGCGACCGACGTCGCGGACTCGGGCGGGCGACCGATGACGATGACCCGGCCCGTGGGTGCGAGCGTCCTGAGCGCCGGTCCGACGACCGCGCGCAGGGTCTCGAGGTCGGCGGGCGACTCGATGGCGGTGAGGTCGAGCACGACCCCGGCGACCGAGGTCGAGGGCTGCGAGGCCACCGTGACACCGGCGTCGGCGAGGAGGTGGCGCACCCGCTCGGCGACGGGGGCGTCACCGTGCCCGGCGACGAGGACCTCGCCGGGGACCAGCGAGCCACCGAGCGTGTGGCGGCGCAGCCGCGAGGGGCGGGGCAGGCCGAGCGTCGTGGCCAGCTGCTTGCCGACGCCACTGCTGACGAACTGTCCGTAGTTGAACGCCATGGCTCAGGCTCCTTCGAGGATCGCGACGACGCCCTGGCCGCCGGCGGCGCAGATCGAGATGAGGCCGCGGCTGCCCGGACCCTTCTCGTGCAGCATCTTGGCGAGGGAGGCGACGATGCGGCCACCCGTGGCCGCGAACGGGTGGCCCGCGGCGAGCGACGAGCCGTTGACGTTGAGCCTGCTGCGGTCGATCGACCCCAGCGGCTTCTCGAGGCCGAGGCGCTCGGTGCAGAAGTCCTCGTCCTCCCACGCCTTGAGCGTCGAGAGCACCGTGGACGCGAAGGCCTCGTGGATCTCGTAGTAGTCGAAGTCCTGGAGCGAGAGGCCCTGGCGCGCGAGGAGGCGCGGCACGGCATACGCGGGCGCCATGAGGAGACCCTCGTCGCCGTGGACGTAGTCGACCGCGGCGACCTCGCCGTCGACGAACCACGCCTGGACCGGGATGTTGTGCTCGGCCGCCCACTCCTCGCTGCCGAGGAGGACGGCCGAGGCGCCGTCGGTGAGCGGCGTCGAGTTGCCGGCCGTCATCGTCGCGCCCTCGCCCTTGCCGAAGACCGGCTTGAGCTTGGCGAGCTTCTCGACGCTGGAGTCGGGCCGCAGGTTCTGGTCCTTGGCGAGGCCGAGGTAGGACGTCATGAGGTCGTCGAAGAAGCCGCGGTCGTATGCCGCGGCGAGGTTCTGGTGGCTCGCGGCGGCCAGCTCGTCCTGCGCCTCGCGGGTGATCCCCCACTTCTTGGCGGTGATCGCCATGTGCTCGCCCATCGAGAGCCCGGTGCGCGGCTCGGTGTTGGCCGGGGTTTCGATGCCGAGGTCGGTGGGGCGGATCGCCAGCAGCCTCCTCGCCATGTCGGCGGTCGACTTCGCGCGGTTGACGCGCAGCAGCTTGCGACGCAGCTTCTCGGTCACCATGATCGGCGCGTCCGAGGCGGTGTCGACGCCACCGGCGATGCCGGACTCGATCTGGCCGAGCTTGATCTTGTTGGACACGAGGATGGCGTTCTCGAGACCGGTGCCGCACGCCTGCTGGACGTCGTATGCCGTCGTCTGGGGGGCGAGGCTCGACCCGAGGACCGCTTCGCGCGTCAGGTTGAAGTCTCGGCTGTGCTTGATGACTGCGCCACCGACGACCTCACCGAGGCGCTCGCCACCGAGGCCGTAGCGGGCGACGAGACCCTCGAGGGCGGCCGTGAACATGTCCTGGTTGGAGGCGCCCGCGTAGGGGCCGAACTGCCGCGCGAAGGGGATGCGGTTGCCGCCGAGGACGGCGGCGCGGCGGGGACTCGTAGGTGACACCGGGAACTCCTGGATCTGTCGGAGGAAGGACGTCGTGGGCCGCGTGGGACGCGCCACATATCCGGTACTGACGGTAGCAGGTACCGCTCCGCACCTGCTACGGTCCGATCTTGTGACCAGCACCACGGACCCGCGTCGCGACGAGGTCGTCGACGGCCGGAGCAGCAGGTGGGAGAGCCACCGCGCCCGTCGTCGCACCGAGCTCGTCGAGGCGACGCTGCGCGCGATCCGCGCCCGTGGTGCGGGAGTCGGCATGGACGACATCGCCTCGAGCGCGGGCACGTCGAAGACCGTCTTCTACCGGCACTTCACCGACCGCGCCGGGCTCTACTCGGCGGTGGCGGAACGGGTCAACCGGATCATCCTGCGCGACATCACCAGGGCCGTCGGCGACCTCGGTGCCGTGGGTGCGATGTCCCGGCGGTCGGCCGAGCCCCGCGCGCTCCTCGGTGCGGCCGTCGACGCCTACCTCTCGCTCGTCGAGAACGACCCCGAGGTCTACCGCTTCATCGTCGCCGCGCCGCTCGTGCCCCCGTCCGAGCGGACCGAGACCATCGACCTCGCCTCGACGGTGAGCCGCGCGATGGGCGTGCAGATCGGGTCGCTCATCGCGACCGCCCTCGCCGGCGCCGGCCGCGGCAGCGAGCCCGCCGAGACGTGGGGACACGCCGTGGTCGGCATGGTGCGGGCCGCGGGCGACGAGTGGCTGCGCTCCGGCGCGGCGGCATCAGGCACCTCGCGTGAGACGCTCAACGAGCACCTCACCGAGCTCATCTGGGGCGGGCTCTCGTCGGCGTGGCCGGCCGAGCTCGCGACCGACGACAAGGAGTGACCGTGGACGACCTGGCCCCCGAGCTGACCCGCATCCTCGACGGACGCTGGGGTGACGTACGGCGACGCCTGCGCGCCCACGACGACGTCTCCCGCTTCGCTCCCCCTGCCGAACCGCTGTCGATGGAGGAGCACCGCTCCTTCACCACGCGGCAGCTGCTCGCCCTGACCAACGAGGACTTCGCCTCGGCGGGCCTGGCCAAGGGCATGGGCGGCACCGGCGACTTCGGCGCCTCGGTCACCGCCTTCGAGATGCTCGGCCACGGCGACCTCTCGCTCCTCGTCAAGGCCGGGGTCCAGTTCGGCCTCTTCGGTGGGGCGCTCGCCAACCTGGGCACCCGGCGGCACCACGCGGCATACGTGCCGGGAATGCTCGACGGGACGCTCCTGGGGTGCTTCGCGATGACCGAGAGCGGTCACGGCTCCAACGTCCAGCACCTCGAGACGACGGCCACGCACGACCCGACCACCGACGAGCTCGTCATCCACTCCCCGACCCCCGGCGCCGAGAAGAACTACATCGGCAACGCCGCGCGCGACGGTCGCATGGCCGCGGTGTTCGCCCAGCTCGTCACCGGTGACGGGGAGTCGCACGGCGTGCACTGCGTCCTCGTGCCGATCCGCGACACGAGCGGCAGGCCGATGCCCGGTGTGACGATCGGCGACGACGGCGCCAAGGGCGGGCTGCCCGGGGTGGACAACGGGACGCTGTCGTTCGATCACGTGCGCGTCCCGCGGTGGAACTTGCTCAACCGCTACGGCGACATCGCGGCCGACGGCACCTACACGTCGCCCATCGACAACGCCTCGCGGCGCTTCTTCACCATGCTCGGGACCCTCGTGCGCGGCCGGGTGTCGGTGGCCGGTGGCGCCGGCGCGGCGACCCGCTCGGCACTCACCCTCGCGACCCGCTACGCCCTGCACCGGCGGCAGTTCGCCGCGCCGGGGTCCGACGAGGAGCTCACTCTCATGAGCTACCGGGCGCACCAGCGCAAGCTCCTGCCGGCCATCGCCCGCAGCTATGCGCTCATGCTCGCCCAGAACGAGCTCGTCGAGATGATGCACGAGGTCGCCGACCACGACGGCACCGCCCCCGAGGAGCGACAGCGCGAGCTCGAGGCACGGGCCGCCGGCATCAAGGTCGCAGCCACGCGGCACGCGACCGACACGATCCAGATGTGTCGCGAGGCGTGCGGCGGGGCCGGCTACATGGCGGAGAACCGCCTCACGACCCTCAAGGCGGACACGGACGTCTTCACGACCTTCGAGGGCGACAACACCGTGCTGCTCCAGCTCGTCGCCAAGGGGCTGCTCACCGAGTTCCAGGAGACGTTCGAGGACAACTCGCCGCTGGCGATGATCGCCTTCGCCTCGCGCTTCACCGCGTCGTCGATCCTCGAGAAGACGCCCGCGGCGGGGCTCATCTCCAAGCTCATGTCGAGGGCGCCGAGCAGCGACGAGGACGGCGCCGAGCGCCACCGGGGCCGTCAGGTCGCCCTCTTCGTCGACCGTGAGAAGCACCTCCTCGAGGGCGTGGCACTGCGGCTTTCGAAGGCGGCCAAGGCCGAGCCGGCCGATGCCTTCCGGATCTACAACAACGCGCAGGACCACCTGCTCACCGCCGCCGAGGCGCACATCGACCGGGTCCTCCTCGAGGCCCTCTGCGCCGCGGTCGAACGGTGTGAGGAGGGTCCGGTCAAGGAGCTGCTCGACGACGTCACCGACCTCTTCGCGCTCTCGACGATCGAGCAGCACCGGGCGTGGTACCTCGAGCACGGCCGGCTCACGCCGGTGCACTCGAAATCGGTCATCCACGACGTCGGCGTGCTGTGCAAGGACCTCGCGCCGCATGCACGGACGTTGGTCGACGCCTTCGCGATCCCCGACGCCTGGCTGGGCGCTCCCGGACTGCTCGAGCCGCTGCCGACCGCGCCCCTCGGGACCGAGCCTCGGGGGACGGGGACCCCGGCGACCGCCGCGGCGAGCGCGTGAGCGAGGTCCCGCCGACCCGGTGGGCGCTCGCCGGGCCCGAGAGCCACGGCTACGGGAGTCGGTTCGCCGACCTCGTCGCTCGTGGTGAGGACGTCGACGGCGAGGCGCGTCTCGCGGATGCCCTCGTGCCGCGCGAAGCTCGCATCCTCGACGCAGGTGCCGGCATGGGCCGGGTCACGGTCGCGCTGCGCACCCGTGGGCACGACGTCACCGGCGTCGAGCCGGACGTCGCGCTCGTCGAGCAGGCCGAGCGCACCTATCCCGGCATCGGGCTGCTGCCCCTCGACATCCTCGAGACGACGCCCGAGGTGCTGGAGGCACACGGCCGCCCCACGGCATACGACCTCGTCGTTGCCGTCGGCAACGTCTTCATCCTGCTCGCCGAGGGGACCGAGCGGCGTGCGCTGTCGGCGCTGCGCAACCTGCTGGCTCCGGGCGGGCGCATCCTCGTCGGCTTCCACCTCACGGCCGGGCCGGCGGGAAGCCGCGCCTACGCGCCCGAGGAGTTCCGCAGTGACGTCGAGGCGTGTGGCCTGCGCGTCGACCTCCTCGCCGGCAGCTACGAGCTCCACCCGCCGAACGCGGAGTATGCCGTGTGGCTCCTTGCCCGGGACCACGCCGCGGCCTGAGAGCACGGAACGGCCCGTGCGCGGTCGCGCACGGGCCGTCCGGGTGCTTCTCGGTCAGCAGGTGAGGCTGAGGTAGAAGTAGTCGTCGACGAAGGTGTTCGAGCTGTTGGTGATGCCGACCTTGACCTTGTTGCCACCGTAGGAGGCGGAATTGTCGGGCGAGGGGTCGGTGTTCGAGGCCCAGATGATGCTGCTCGCGGTCGGCGAGCACTTCGAGACGTTGCGGTCGAAGACGACGTCGTAGTTGCCGGTGCTCGTCTTCGTGACCGACACGACGCCGGAGGCGATGCCGTCGTAGATCGCGCCGCTCGGCGAGACCGCGACGTAGGCGGGCTTGGTGTAGTAGCCGGCGACGTCGGCGAAGACGTTGGCCTTGCCGGTGACCCTGAGGTTGAACTGCTCCGAGCCGTTGACCGGCAGCGTCACCATGTTGGCGATGGCCGAGCCGCCGAAGTTGAGCAGCGAGGCGAGGGGCAGCGGCTGCCCCGTCTCCCAGCCCTGGACGTAGCCGCCGGCGATGACCGGCACCGCACCGAGGTTGACCTGGACCGCTTCGGCGTTGGTCGGGATGCCGCAGCCGGAGGCGTTGCCGCCCTGGGCGGCGAGGCCGGTCCTGGCACTGAACGTGCGTGTCGCGTTCTGGAGCGAGCCGCCACCGTAGCGGGTGTCGAGGATGCGACACGGTGCGACGGCGTGGAAGACGAAGTCCGAACCGGGCGAGCCGGGCAGCACGATGGACTTGGACGGGCCGAGGCTGCCGCTCGGGGCGGGGTTCGGTGAGGACGTCGACTGGGCGGCGGCCCCGCCGGCGACGAGGAGCGTCGCGAGTGCGCCGAGGGTGACGACCCGGCGGGTTCTGCTGCTGAGCTGGTGCATGGTGACTCTGCCCTTCTGGGATCTGCCCGGCCGCCCCCGCGACCGAGTCACGGAGAAGGAGCAGATCCCGGGCGCCCAGATACATCGGCCAGCGGGTCAGGCCTCCGGCGGCGGCTGGCCGAGGCTTGCGCGCATCTCGTCGGAGGCGTCCCAGTCGTTGGCCTGCATCGCCGCGACGACCGTGTCGTCCCGCACCCACCAGGCCCGGAACGGTCCGCTGAAGTCGCCGCGGGTGACGACCCGGTCGTAGCCGTCGGGTCCGACGTGGCCCCAGTACTCCATGCCGAGGTCGTACTGGTCGGTGAAGAAGTAGGGCATCCGGTCGTAGGGCTCCGCGGCGCCGAGGATCGTCGCCGCCGCGGCCTTGCCCTGCCCGATCGCGTTGTCCCAGTGCTCGACCCGCACGCGGCGGCCGAGCACGGGGTGCTGCTCGCTCGCGATGTCACCGATGGCGAGGACGTGGTCGTCGGACGTGCGCAGGAGCTCGTCGACGAGGACTCCTCCGTCGACGTCCAGACCGGCGGCCTCGGCGAGAGCGGTGCGGGGCGCGGCGCCGATGCCGACGACGACGAGGTCGGCGTCCGCAAGGACCTCGGCGCTGACTTCCGTGCCGAGACGCAGGTCGACACCGTGCGACCGGTGGAGGTCGGCGAAGTGCTGAGCGACCTCGGGCCCGAGGACGGCGAGCAGGGGCAGCTCGGCGGTCTCGAACACCGTGACCTCGGCACCGGCGAACCGCGCAGCGGCCGCGACCTCGAGCCCGATCCAGCCGGCACCGACGATCGCGACCCTGGCGCCCTCGGTGAGCGCCGTGCGCAGCGCGAGCGAGTCCTCGACCGTCCGGAGGTAGTGGACGGGTCGTCCGGCTTCCTCGGCCAACCGCAGCCGGCGGGGCTCCGAGCCTGTCGCGAGAACGAGCCACTCGTAGGGCAGCTCGCCCGCGCTCGTCGTGACGCGATGCCCGTCGAGGTCGACCGACTGGACCTCGACGCCGGTGCGGACGTCGACGTCGTGCTCGCGCCACCACGCCTCGTCGTGGACCGTGGCGGAGTCCGGCTCCTTCTCACCCAGGAGGACGGCCTTGCTCAGCGGCGGACGCTCGTAGGGCAGGTGCTCCTCGGAGCCGAGCAGGGTGATCTCGCCGTCGAACCCGCGCTCGCGCAGCGTCTCGGCCACCTTGGCGCCCGCGAGGCCGGCACCGACGATGACGACGCTCATGACATCTCTCCGTGGTGTCCCATGCGTCCAGACGCTACTCGCAGCGCGCTGTCGGTCAGGCCGCCCACCACGGCCGCAGGGGCACGCGTGGCAGCCGCGACTCGTCGAGCTTGGTCGCGAGCACCTGGTGGAGCTGGACGACGTTGCGCTCGAAGCCGCGACGGCAGCCGGCGAGGTAGAGGCCCCACACTTTGGCGGTGGCCTCGCCGACCTCGGCGACGCAGGCGTTCCAGTTCTCGACGAGGTTGTCGCTCCACCCGGTGAGGGTGAGGGCGTAGTGCTCGCGCAGGTTCTCCTCGTGCAGCACCTCGAAGCCGTTGTCCTGCATCGTCGTGATGATCCGTCCGGACCCGGTGAGCTCGCCGTCGGGGAAGATGTAGCGGTCGATGAAGGCGCCGGTGCTCCTCGGCCGGTTGTCGGGCCGGGTGATGCTGTGGTTGAGGACCAGCCCGCCCTTCTTGACGTGGGCGAGCATCCACCGGAAGTAGGCCGGGTAGTTACGCACCCCGATGTGCTCGGTGATGCCGATCGACGAGATGGCGTCGAAGCCGCTCTCCGTGACGTTGCGGTAGTCGTCGTGCCGCACGCTCGCAAGGGCGGTCAGCCCCTCGCGCTCGATGGCCGCCTGCGCCCACGACGCCTGCTCCTTGGAGAGGGTGACCCCGAGCGCGTGCACGCCCCGCCGCGCGGCGTAGCGGACCATCCCTCCCCAGCCGCAGCCGATGTCGAGGAGCCGGTCACCCGGCTTGAGCGCGAGCTTGTCGAAGACGAGGCGGTACTTGTTCTCCTGAGCGGCGTCGAGGCCGGCGTCTCGGTCGGGGAAGACCGCACAGGTGTAGGTCATCGTCGGACCGAGGATGTGCTCGTAGAAGCGGTTCGAGACGTCGTAGTGGTGGGAGATCGCCTCGCGGTCGCGCGTGAAGGAGTGCCGCAGGCCCTCGGTGACGCGCCGCCAGCGCGGCAGGGCCTCCTGCGCCGGTGGGGGCGGCGGGGTCAGCCCGCGCACGCCGAGCACCCGCGCGAGGTCGACGACGAGGCGCGGGTCGGGGCGCCGGAAGTGGAGCTCCTCGAGGTCGACGAGGGCGTCGTAGGGGTTGCCCGGGTGCACGCCCTCGACGACGAGGCCACCGGTCGTGTAGGCCCGGGCCATGCCGAGGTCCCCCGGAGCGGTCGCGAGGTAGGAGACGGCCCGCGGGGTGCCGATGTGGAGACTGCGCTGCGCGCTGTCCGGTCCGGTCTTGGACCCGTCGTATGCCGTGATCCGCACCGGGAGCGGCCCCACCACGACCTCGTCCACGAGGTCGGCGATCGTCCTGGTCTCACGGGTCGTGCTGGTCATGCGTGTCGCACCGCCTTGTCGTAGAGGTGAGGGAACCGGCCGGAGGGGTCGTGCTTCGCCTTGAGGACGGCATACGCGTCGCCGCCGTAGAGCGTGTCGAACTCCTCGCGGGTGTAGAAGGACTCGGAGTAGAGGGACTTGTGGCCGTCGAGGTCGCCGACCTTGTGCTCGATGGCGCGGTTGGTGGCGCCGGGCTCGCCGCCCGGGACACTCGACCAGAAGCCGACGTTGACGTAGGTCTCTCCCGGCTCGAGCGGGTAGAGGTCCCACGAGCGGTCGCCGCGAAGTCGCAACGGGCACAGCCAGATCGGCTCGATGGGGACGGTGTCGAGGAACCAGTCGAGGAACTCCGCCGTGCGGGCGAGCGGGATCTCGACGTCCTGGACGACGCGCTCTCGCGGCGGGTTGCCCTTGCGGGCCTCCATGCGGTCGGAGACGCGGAGGCGGCGGTCGAGGGCGACGAGCTTCCAGTAGACGCTCGACCGGCGCCAACGGCTCGGCCACAGGCGGCGCACCCGCGGGTTCTGGGCGCCGAACGCGCGCGAGCACCAGAACCAGTCGGTGTCCCAGCGCCAGAGGTAGTCGTGAGTGGTGAGGAGGTCGCGACGGGGTTCGGGGCCCTCGTGCTGGAGCGAGCGGTAGAAGACCTCCTGCCCGGTGTAGTCACTCGTCGGACCGAGCTCGTCGGTATGGCGCGCGACGGTGAGGTAGGCCTCGTCGCGCGAGAAGACGACGCCGTCGACGAAGTCGACCGGCTCGCCGTCGTGCTCGCGGCTCGCGACGACCTCGCCGATCGCGGCGCAGAGGCTGTCGAGGTCGTGGAAGCGGATGTGCCGCAGGGCGACATGGCCGATCACCGGCTCGAGCTCGATGAGCAGCCGCGTGGCGTAGCCGAGTGAGCCGTAGGAGTTGGGGAAGCCACCGAAGAGGTCGGCGTGCTCGTTGTCGGGGGTCGCGGTGACGATCTCGCCCGTGCCCGTGAGGATGTCCATCTCGAGGACGGACTCGTGAGGCAGGCCGTTGCGGAACGACGAGGACTCGATGCCGAGTCCCGTGACGGCTCCCCCGAGCGTGATGGTCCGCAGCTGGGGCACGACGAGCGGCATGAGCCCGTGCGGGAGCGTGGCGGCGACGAGGTCCTCGTAGGTGCACATGCCGTCGACCTCGGCGGTGCGCGCGCCCGCGTCGACGACGCGGACACCGGTGAGGCCGGTCGTGTCGAGGCCAGGCGTGCGGGTGCTGGAGCGCTCGCGGAAGAGGTTGGACGTGCGCTTCGCGAGGCGGACGCGCTCGCCCGGAGGGATCGCGGCGAAGCTGTCGAGCAGACGCTGCTCCCCGGTGGTGCGTGCAGCGGCGTCGGGGAGAGTGCGCTCCATGAGCCGCACGTTACGCCGGATGTGTGCGTCCGTCTCGTCACTTGCCGGGAGTAGGAGGCGTGTGCAGTTCGAGGTGGACGTGAAGGCGGGCCCCATCACGGACACCGAGCCTGCGAGGTGGACGTGAAGGCGGGCCCCACCGCGGACAGCGAGCCTGCGAGGTGGACGTGAAGGGACTCGAACCCCTGACCTCTCGCGTGTGAAGCGAGCGCTCTAACCAGCTGAGCTACACGTCCGGCGCCCACTGCGGAGCGGGCTGGACGAGGATACCCGCCGCCTTTCCCGTGGACGAAATCGGGGGCCGCCCGAGGCGTCGGCGCCGCCACCGCAGCCCCACCCTGCGGCCCGGAGTCAGATCCTTGCGGTCGTGCGCATCCAGTTCTCGAGCCCGTCCGGGAAGAATCCGGGGATCCCCGAGAAGTGGAAGGTCACCCAGAGCACCGCAGCGACGAAGGCGAGGCCGGCCAGCCCCGCCAAGAGCTTGACGAACGGGTTCTGGCGCTTGACCCACTGCTCCCACGCCCGCACCTTCGCCTTGACGAACTCGAGCACACGCTGGGCCCGCTCGAACTCGGTCGCCCAGATCGCGAGCCCACCGATGACGATGAGCCAGCCGGGCCCGGGGAACGGGATGAGCAGCAGTCCGACGACGACCACGACGAGACCGAGGACGAAGACACCGATCCGATAGATCCGGGCCGTCCTCGGGTTCGCGCGGACCCGTCGTCGCCAGGCCCAGTCGTCCTCGTCTGACTCGACGAAGACGTGGTGGTCCTCTCGGCTCACGGGTCCATCCCGAGGTCCGCCTCCGCGGTCCGCCAGATCTCCACTGCGCGACGGGTGACCGGACCGGGCGCGTCGAGACGGCGGTCGTCGACGAGGTGGACGCCCTGCACGTCACGGGACGAGTTCGTGATGACGACCTCGTCCGCGGTGTCGAGCACGTCGAACGGCATCGTCTCCTCGACGACCTCGATCCCGGCGTCGCGGCACCACTCGATGGCGAGCTCGCGGGTGATGCCGGCGAGGCAGCCACTCTCCAGCGGCGGCGTGCGCAGGACACCGTCGGTGACGACGAAGACGTTGGACGCCGTGCCCTCGCAGAGCTCGCCGCGCGTGTTGGCGAGCAGCGCCTCGGCGGCACCACGCGAGTTCGCGTGCGTGATGGCGATGACGTTCTCGGCGTAGGACGTCGTCTTGAGGCCGGCGGTCGCAGCACGCTCGTTGCGCACCCACGGCACGGTGACGACAGCTGCCGACGGGTCGTGCGGCTTCGACGGTGTCGACGCGATGATGACGGTCGGCGGCGAGTCGTGACGGTCCGAGCTGAGCGGTCCCGCTCCCCCGGTGACGGTGATGCGCACGCGGCCGAAGGCGATCTGGTCGCCGGTGGCGAGCACTTCCTTGACCCCCTCGCGCACGAGCGCGTCGTCGATCGGGGGCAGCCCCAGCCCAGACAGCGTGCGCCCCAGCCGGCGCAGGTGCCGGGTCATGGCGAACGCTTCGCCGTTCACGATCTTGCACGTCTCGAACGCGCCGTCCCCCACCGTCACCCCGTGGTCGAGCGCACGCACCGACGGCTCGTCCGCTCCCACGATCCGGCCGTTGACCCACACCTGGATATCGCTCATGGGTCGAGCATCTCAGATGTGCTCCGGTGCGCCCACGAGTGACATCCCGATGTGAGACGTCCGCGATGGTCAGGAACCTGGATGCCCCGCGACCTGGCCACGGGCCAGTGCCATGAGGTGCCTGGCCTTGAGCTCTGTCTCGCGAAGCTCACCGTGGGCGTCCGAGCCCCACGTGATGCCCGCGCCGGTCCCGAACCGCAGCACCCGCTCCCCGGAGGACTCCTCATCGATCCAGAAGGTCCTGATGCCGACCGCGAGCAGCGCCTCGTCGCGGTCGGCGTCGACCCAGCCGACGGCTCCGCAGTAGGGACCTCGGGCGACCGGCTCGAGGTCGGCGATGGCCCGCAGAGCCGTGTGCTTCGGGGTGCCGGACACGGAACCGGGCGGGAACGACGCGTCGAGCAGGTCGCGCCACGTCGCGCCCTCGCGCAGCTCCCCCGAGACGTCCGAGACGAGGTGGACGAGACCGGGGTGCTCCTCGAGACGGCACAGGTGGTCGACGCGGACGGTGCCGGGACGGCATACGTGCTGGAGGTCGTTGCGGACGAGGTCGACGATCATGACGTTCTCGGCGTAGTCCTTGGGCAGCATGCTCTCCGGCGTCGGTGCGGTTCCCTTGATCGGGCTCGACGTCACGGTGCCACCGCGACGCGTCAGGTAGGCCTCCGGAGAGGCGCACGCGACCTCCAGGCCGGCCTCGGGGATGTCGATGGTCGCGGCGTAGGGAGCCGGGTTGCCCTGTGCGAGAACATCTCCCAGCGCGCGGATGGACGTCTCCGCGTCGATGGAGCGGCTGAGGACTCGGCAGAGGTTGACCTGGTAGACCGTGCCGCGCGCGATCCGTTCGCGGATCTCCTCGACCCCATCGACGTATGCCGTGTCGTCGAGGCTCGTGGTCCAGTCGCCCTGCACCCCCGTCCAGGCCGAAACCCTGGTGGGCGACGCGTGGTGGCCGACCGATGCCATGCGCACCGCGGTGAGCCGGCCCTCGAAGGTGATGACGACCGCCCAGAATCCCGAGGTGAGGTCGTCGATGTCCGAGGTGACGGCTTCGGCGCCGGTCGCCTCGATGACACTCCCGTCCAGGGAGCTGAACCTCGCCCACGCCACGGCGTCGATCGTAGGGCCATACGACGGGAGCCGGTGACGACCCGGAGCGCACCGAACCACGGACCTTGGCGTGAACCTTGCAGCCAGCCTTCGCTGGAGGTCCCCAGAACCAATCCGGCTGTCCCGCAGTGTCATTCGTGTGGATAGAGTCTTGGTTTCGAACGTCTGTTCGAGTACAATCGAACCATGAACCTGGGGGCGGTGTCGACGGCGGTGGCGGGGCTCTATGCCGCCCTTGCCGCGCCTGTCACCGCGTCCTCCGCGGCGTCGGTCGCCGGGGTGTGGGAGCCGGCAGGACTGCTCGACGCGGACACGCTGCTGTCGACGATCGAGCAGGCGCAGCAGGTCGTCAACATCTGCGGCGGGATCCAGGCCCACGCGATGGCCCACCTCGCCGCCCACGAGGAGGTCCGCGACGACGAGCACCCCGCCGGGTGGAGGTGGAAGCGGCACGGGCTCGGGTTCGTCGCCGACGACACCGCCTCCCTCGTCGCTGACCGGCTCGGGGTCTCGGTCCCGGTCGCCGCGAACCGGGTCGAGGACGCCGTGCACCAGGTGACCGTCACCCCACAGCTGGTCGACGCGATGGGCTCGGGCGCCCTCGACCAGTTCCGCGCCCACCTCGTCACCCGCGAGGTGCGGGACTGCGACGACGACACCGCCGCCACGATCGTCGAACGTCTCGTCACCCGCGCCACCGAACCAGCACCATGGAAGACCACCGACGCCAGCGCCGACCACGACCGAGCCGACGACTGTGACGGTCACGGTGACGACGTCGATGCTGACAGCACCGATGCCGCCGGCGAACCGGCGTGCCCGACACGGGGGTGGGACGAGACCGCCGGACCGCTGGCCTCACGCACCCGCCGGCTCGTGACCCGCCACGCCCCCGACGTCGCCGCCGCACGCAAGAAGCAGGCCGTGAAGGATCGGTGCCTGACCCGGCGCGTCATCTCCGAGGCCGCGGACCAGTGGCACGGACTCGTCCCGGTCGAACAGTCCCTGGTCATGTGGCAGGCCGTGGACTCCCTCGCCCGTGATCTCCAGCGCGCAGCCCCGGAGCTGACCCTCGACCAGGCCCGCGTCGACGCGCTGCAGCAGCTCATCCTCGGCCAGGCCGACGTCACCATCCACCTCCACGCCACCCACCCCGCCACACCCGACACAGCCACCACCGCAAGCGCGACCTCCGAGTCGGCGAAGAGCCACCGGGCGGGGCTGGCCGAGCGCGCCGTCCGTGGGGTCGTCGAGCTCGGCGGGCTCAACCGGCCCGGCACCACCACCGTCGACCTCGACCGGCTTCCCGCGAACGTGCACCTGACCGACTCGACCACCCTCACCTGCCACCCCGACACCGGCGCCCTCCTCTCCGGGTACGTGCCGAAGTCCCTTGCCCCCGCCAACCGCCAGAGACGCGCGACACGTCAGGACGCGCCGAAGGACGAGGTCGCGGAGCGCTACCGCCCCTCCCCCGCACTGCAACGCCTCATCCGCCTGCGCGACGGACACTGCCGCTTCCCCGGCTGCCGCGTCGCCGCCCGCTCCTGCGACCTCGACCACGTGATTGCCTGGCCCACCGGACCCACCACCGCCACCAACCTCATCTGCCTCTGCCGACGCCACCACCGCGTCAAACAACGGCCCGGCTGGACCATCCGACTCGACCCCGACGGAGTCGTGCACTGGACCGACCCCACCGGCCGCCACACCACCACCGCACCCGTCGACCACCTCGACCGCGTCCACCACGACGACGTCCGCCCACGCATCGACGACGACCGCAGCCACGCTGGCACTGAGCACGCCTCACATACCGACAACGGCGCGCCGACTGACCATCGCGATCCCGCGTCCCTGTCCAGCCCGGCCTCCCCCATGACACCGACGACCCTCGCCGGGTTGCTGTCGACTCCGCCGGCATCGCCGCACTCCTTGGCCGAGCTGACGCTCGCCCGGCTCCTCGAGGTCGCCTCGGTCCCCGTCGTGTCGGGCGAGCGGGCGCCCGCTCCACCTCACTCGGCCGGCGTCGGCACGGTCGAGTGCCACTTCGGACCCTGGAAGGCGGTCGTGGAGGTCAGCACCGTCCCTCCGGAAGCCCCGAGGCCGGACCCACCGTCGCCACCATTCTGAGGAACGACCCCCTCAGGCCGCCGTCTCGGGGGCATCCGACGGCTACGTCGAGCACCACCGGATGTGAGACCGTGGCGCCGTGCGTGACACGGCGGCCCGCGAGGCCCTGCGGACGATGGGCCTGCTTCGTGAGCGGGACGGGCGCGCGTGGCTGGAGCTCACGACGTCGGGCACCAGCGCCGTCGCCCGCACCGTCGTGCGGTCGCTGGTGTCCTGGGAGGGCAGCTTCGACCACGTGAGCCGGCTGACCGGGATCACGGCCGACGACACGGTCCTCGTGCCGGCGCCGCCGAGCGGGTCGATGTTCGCCTTCGCACACGCCCACGCAGCCCACGTCGGCGCCGACGTCGTCGCCCTCGACCGCTGGAGTCCTGCCTCAGCCGTCAACGCAACGACGACCTGCACCGCCGCCCACCTCACCCCGGCCATGCTCGCGACCCTCCTCGACCGCGGCACCGGCCGGCTGCGGACGGTCGTCTGCGCCGGCGCCTCCCTCCCCGAGTCCACGCGACTCCGAGCGCAGGCGGCGGGCATACAGGTCGTCGACTACTACGGTGCCGCCGAGCTGAGCTTCGTCGCCATGCGTGTGGGACCGCGGCTCGAGCCCTTCCCCGAGGTCGACGTCGAGCTCCGCGACGGCGTCATCTGGGCGCGCAGCCCTTGGCTCGCCGACGGCTATGCGGCTGGACAGTCCGGCCCTCTGCTCCGCGACGAGGAGGGCTTCTCCACCGTCGGCGACCTCGGCCGGTGGGACACGACGTCCGGGCTCGTCGTCCTCGGTCGCGGTGACGACGTCGTCAGCACGGGCGGCGTCACCGTCGTCTGCGCCGACGTCGAGGCGGCGCTGCTGTCACTGCCGGGCGTCACCGCGGTCGCGGTCGTCGGCACCCCGCACCCCGACCTCGGCGAGGTCGTCGAAGCCGTCCTTGTCGCCGGCACGGACCTCGCCCCCGTGAACGTCGACGCAGCCGGCCCCAGCGCAGACATCCTCGACCCCGCCGACTCCGAACCGCACAACCCCGAGCTGACAGGCCTGCGCGAGGCGGCCGCCCGCCTGCTCGACCGCACCCAGCTGCCACGACGCTGGCACGTCTGGCGCGACCTTCCCCTCACCGCAGCCGGCAAGGTCGACCGCGCCCAGGTGCGCGCCCGTCTCCTCTCCACCAGGGCGGAGGTCACGACGTGAGCGACGACACCCCCGTCATCGTCGCCGCGCGCCGCACCCCGATCGGCACGGCCGGTCTTGCACTCCGCGACGTCGACACGACCGGTCTCGCAGCCCCGGTGCTCGCGGCCCTCACCGCGGACACCGACCTCCGGGCGCCGGACCACGTCGTCCTCGGCAACTGCATGGGCGCCGGCGGCAACATCGCCCGTGTCAGTGCCCTCGCGGCCGGCCTCGGCACGGACGTCCCCGCCCTCACCGTCGACCTCCAGTGCGGCAGCGGGCTCGCCGCGATCACGACCGCCGCGGCGTTCGTGCGCTCCGGCGCCGCTGAGACCGCCTTCGCCGGCGGTGTCGAGAGCGCGAGCACCGCACCGTGGCGCCTCTGGCCACCGCGCGACGGCGTCGAGCCGCAGCGCTACACGCGAGCACCGTTCTCCCCGGCCCACATCGGTGACCCGGACATGGGCGCGGCCGCCGACGCCGTCGCCGCACGCTGGGGCATCACCCGCGAACGACAGGACGCGTATGCCGTCCGCTCCCACGCGCGCGCGGCTGCAGCTCGCGCTCGGGGGGCCTTCGACGACGAGCTCGTCCCCCTCCCACGGCTCGACCACGACGAACGGGTGCGCGACAACCTCCGGGCGAGCACCCTCTCCCGCCTCCCTGCTGCCTTCATCGACGGCGGCACCGTCACCGCCGGCAACGCCTGCGGCATCAACGACGGCGCGGCCGCGGTCGCCGTGGTGAGCGAGGCACGCAGGCGGGCGGACGGCATACCGGGTCTGGCCTGTCTCGACTGGGCGACGGTCGGTGTCGACCCCAACCTACCGGGCGTCGGACCCGTGCCCGCCGTGCGAGCGCTCCTGCAACGCAACGGGATCACGCTCGACGACATCGGCGTCATCGAGGTCAACGAGGCGTTCGCGGCCCAGGTCCTCGCGTGCTGCGACGAGCTCGGGCTCGACGAGGAGCGGGTGTGCGTCCAGGGCGGCGCCCTCGCCCTCGGTCACCCCTGGGGCGCGTCGGGAGCGGTGCTCGCGGTGCGGCTCTTCAGCCAGATGGTGCGTCGTGACGGACCCGAACTCGGTCTGGCCGCCATTGCCGTCGGCGGCGGGCAGGGCGTCGCCATGCTCGTCCAGCGCGTCGGCTGAACCGTCGCCAACGCGGACACCACACCCATGGGAACTCACGCGGCCCACGGACGCGGCCGCGACGCAGTAGCCCGAGCGCACGACGGTGTGAGGGCCGCCATGCTGGGTACCTTCGGTCCATGGACGCCACCCCCCGCGACTCCGAGCGCGACGAGACCGCGACCGAGCGCTTCGACCGCAACTGGGACGAGCTGCTGCAGGAGCTGAGGGTCACCCAGACGGGCGTCCAGATCCTCGCCGGCTTCCTCCTGACGATCCCGTTCCAGCAGCGGTTCGACGACCTCACGGACGCTCAACGGACGGCATACCTCGTCGCCCTCGCGACGGCGGTCCTCGCGACGACTCTCCTCGTGGCTCCCGTGAGCGCACACCGGCTGCTCTTCCGCATGCGGGCCAAGCAGGAGCTCGTCCGGCTCGCCGACGCCTCGGCACAGGCGGGACTGGTCGCCCTCGCCGCGACCATCGTCACCGTGACCTGGCTCATCTTCGACGTCGTCGTCGGTGGCGGGGCCGCGATCGTCGCGGCGGGGCTCGCGCTCCTGCTCTTCCTCGTCAACTGGCTTCTCGTGCCACTCCTCGTCCGCAGCAGGCTCGACGGGACCTAGGACCCTGTGTCCGGCCCCGTCGCCCCGGAACGATGAGGCCATGGACACGGACACCCGACCCGACCCGACCCCCCTGCCTGAGGGTGGGACGCGCGCGCTGACGACGGAGGAGTCGTGGGACCTGCTGCGGCAGGCGGTCATCGGCCGGCTGGCCGTGGTCCACGAAGGCGCCCCGGACATCTTCCCGGTCAACTACACCATCGACCACGGGACGATCGTGCTGCGCACCGCCGGCGGCACGAAGTACGAGGCGGCGCGCAACCGCCCGGTCGCCTTCGAGGTCGACGGCTACGACCTCGACCGGGCCGAGGCCTGGAGCGTCGTCGCCCGCGGGAAGGCCGTCGAGGTGCGCGACGTCGACGACTCGATCGCCGTGATGTCGCTGCCACTCATGCCGTGGGCCGAGGGGTCGAAGCCGCACCTCATGAGGCTGCTGCCCGACACCGTCACCGGACGCCGGATCCGGGTCCAGGGCGGGGTCCGGCGATCGTGACGGCGTCGACGACCGCGGCGGTCGCGACCGCCCTGGGGCTCGCCGCCCGCCGCCACGACCGGCCCCTGCGCGTCGTCGCCGGGGGCAACGCCTCCGTGCCCTGGACGCTGCTGCGGGTGCTGGATGAGAGCGTCGACGAGGTCGAGCTCTTCATGCTCAACGCGCCCCACGGCATCCCCTCCCGCCCCGGCATCACCTACGTCACGCCGTTCGTCGGACCCGGCATGCGCGGCGCGCCGGGCCTGTCCTACCTGCCCGCGCGACTGTCGCACGTGCCCACCCTGCTGCGGTGGAGCTTCGTGCCCGACGTCGTCCTCGTCACCGTCTCGGCGCCCCGGGGTGCCGGGTCGGTGTCGCTCGGCGCCGAGGTCAACATCCTCCCGGCCGCCATCGACGTATGCCGTGCCGCCGGCGGTCTCGTCGTGGCCGAGTCGCGCGACGACGTGCCCTTCACGTTCGGCGACGCAGAGCTCGCCGCCCACGACCTCGATCTCGTCGTCGACGTGCCCGCGCCCACCGTCGCCCTGCACGCGAGTCGTGCGCCCTCTCCGGGCGTCGAGCGCATCGGTGCGCACGTCGCCGCGCGGGTGGGCTCGGGCGCGACCCTCCAGCTCGGCATCGGCGTGATCCCCGACGCCGTCGTGCCGCGGCTCACGTCGCTGCGGCGGCTCGGCATCTGGAGCGAGATGGTCTCAGACGGCGTCCTCGACCTCGCCGACGCCGGTACCCTCGACCCCGACCGGCCCGTCGTCGCGTCCTTCGCCGCCGGCAGCCCGCGGCTCATGGCCTGGCTCCACGAGAACCCGCGAGTGCGCATGCTGCGCACCGACACCGTCAACGACCCCGGCCGGATCGCGGCGAACCCGGGGATGACGAGCATCAACACCGCGCTCGCCGTCGACCTCTACGACCAGGCCAACGCGACCCACGTCGGCTCGCGACTGCACTCGGGCTTCGGCGGGCAGTGTGACTTCGTCACCGGCGCGATGGACTCGGTGGGTGGGCAGTCACTCATGGCCCTGCTGTCGTGGCACCCCCGGGCGGACGTGTCGTCCATCGTCGGGCTGCTCGAGGGACCGGTGACGTCGTTCCAGCACACCGCGGTCGTCACCGAGCAGGGCACCGCCGAGATCACCGGGTGGGACGCGCAGGCCCAGGCACGCCACCTCATCGACGACGCGGCCTACCCGTCTGTGCGCGACGAGCTGTGGGAGGAAGCCGAGGTTTTCGGTCTCGGCCGCGACCGTGGCGCTCCGCGCCGGACGGGCCGACGGGCCTTGTCCCGGCAGGTGTGAACCCAGCAGGCTGGGCACACCCGCCCACGGCAGCACCCGCTGACAGGAAGAAGGCCCAGATGCTCGTCTCCGAGGTCATGACCTCTCCCGCGAAGTCGCTGTCGCGCGACGCCACCCTGGACGACGCCGTCGAGCTCCTCGGTCGCTCGGGCATCAGCGCGGTCCCGGTGGTCGACGACGCCGGTCGCTGCGTGGGCATCGTGTCCGAGGCCGACGTCCTGCGTGAGCCCCTGCCCCGCGACCCACGAGCCCACCTGTGGTCGACGGCGGCGGCGAACGCGCCGTCACGCACCCTCGCCGACGTCATGACGCGCGACCCGCAGTGCGTCGCCCCGACCGACGACGTCGCCGAGGTCGCTGCCCTCTTCTCGCGGACGGGGTTCAAGAGCCTGCCCGTCGTCGAGGACGACCGCCTCGTGGGCGTCGTGAGCCGCAGTGACATCCTGCGCGCCCTGTCCGTGTCGAACGCCGCGCTCACCGACGCCGTGGGGCGGGCCTTCACATCGGCAGGGCTGCCGGTGCGCGCCTTCCTCGTGCAGTCCGGGCACGTCACGCTCACGCCCACGGAGGACGGGCTCGACGACGCGGCCGTGGCCGTCGTGGCGACCGTCCCCGGCGTCCGGAGCGTCCGGCTCGGGTGAGACCGTGGCCCCGGACCGGACGAGCCGGACGCCGTCGCTCCACCGTCAGGCGGGGAGCAGCTCCCGGCCGGTGATGGCGTCGGGGCGGATCCGGATCCAGACCGAGGTCGACGGGTCACCCACCGTCCAGGGCATGCGGTCGTCGGCCTCCAGCGCGGCCTCGAGATCGGCGTCGTAGACCACCGACGCGATGCCCGTGACCGTGACGCTCCACCCGGCCCGCGTCGACACGTCGTAGTCGTCGACCTCGTAGCTCATCGGGTCGTGGTCGGCTGCGGCCTCGATCTTGCTGCTGCCGCTCGTGCGGAAGCAGACGTCGGTGCCGTGCAGGACGTGGTGGACCGGCAGGAGCACGATCTCGCCGTCGTGGACGAAGGCCACCCGGCCGATGACCGCGCCGCCGAGGCGCTCGAGGCACTCGTCCGTGCCCATGACCCTCAGTCCGGTGTGGTCGGTCATGGAGCCGTTGGCGTCGGTGGCGGTCATGACTGCTCCTTGGCTCCGTGCACGACGACGAGCGGGCACGGACGGTCGCGGTGGATGAGGCCCTGGCTCACCGAGCCGATGAGCAGGCCGACGAACCCGCCGTGCCCGCGGCTGCCGACGACGACGAGCTGCGCGCCCTCTGCCCGGGCGAGGACCGCCTCGACGGGCAGGTTGCGGCGCAGCACCTTGGTGACCTCGACCTCCGGGTGCTTGGCCGCCCACGGCGCGACGGTGTCGTCGAGCACCTTCTGGTGGTGCCGCTCGAGCTCGACGATGTGCTCCGGGCTGAGCCACGCCGTGTCGAAGGCGTCGGGCACGTCGAGCGTCCACGCGTGCACGGCGACGAGCGGCGCCGACAGGGCGGCTGCGCGCTCGACGGCGAAGGCGAGGGCCGCCTCGTTGGCCGGCGAGCCGTCGACGGCGACGACGACGGGCGCGTGGGGGTCGATCGGCCCGGGGCGGTCCGCGATGACGACCGGGCACCGTGCGTGAGCGGCGACCTGGCTGGACGTCGAGCCCGAGACGAGCTCACCGAGCACGCTGTGGCGGTGACGTCCGACGACCACGAGCTCGGCGTCCTCGGACGCGTTCACGAGGGTCGCCGCGGGCGTACCGACCACCGACTCGGTGATGACCTCGCACTGCGACGAGAGGGCCGCGACGCGGGCGCGAGCCCGGTCGACGACCTCGCTGTCGAGGTCCTCCGGCCATGGAGCGGACGGGCCGAACCCCGGGGACGTCGCCCAGAGCATCCCGCGCGCGACGACGACCTTGAGCGGCCGGCCCAGGCGGTCCGCCTCCCGGACGGCCCACTCGAGGGCGATGTCTCCGTCGGGCGAGTCGTCGAAGCCGACGACGACGGGGCGGGCGGTCTCGGTGCTCATGGTTCCTCCTGCGCTGGTGCGGTCTCCTGCACCTCCAGCGTGGTGACCCCCGCTGCGCCGCCACAGGGCCCTTGGTCCCGCGGCTCCGCTGGCCCGCCCAGGGCCGCCGGTGAGCCCGCCTCAGGAACCTTGCGATCCGTGCTTCGTCACGTAGATGGCCGCCTGGGTCCGGCGCTCCATCCCCATCTTGGCGAGCACGGACGTCACGTAGTTCTTCACCGTCTTCTCGGCGAGCGACATCGTCTCGCCGATCTGCCGGTTGGTGAGCCCCTCGGCGATGTGCTCGAGGATCCGCCGCTCCTGCGGCGACAGCTCGGCCAGCCGCGGGTCCTCGACGTCGTGCCCCCACTGCTTGCGCAGCCGCGCGACGACGCCGTCGTCGAGCAGCGACTCCCCCGACGCGACCCGGCGGATCGAGTCGACGAGCTGGGTGCCACGGATGTCCTTGAGGAGGTAGCCCGAGGCGCCCGCCATGACCGCGGCCCGGAGCGCGTCGTCGTCGTCGAAGGACGTGAGGATGATGCCCGCGACCGACGGGTCCACCGAGCGGACGTCGCGGCACACGTCGATGCCGGAGCCGTCCGGCAGGCGTGCGTCGAGCACCATGACGTCGGGGCGCAAGGCCGGGATCCTCCGCGTCGCCTCGGCCGCCGTGGACGACTCGCCGACGACGTCGAGGTCCTCCTCGACCTCGAGCAGCTCGCGCAGACCACGACGCACGACCTCGTGGTCGTCCAACAGGTAGACCCGGATCATCGACACCTCTCCTCGCTGTTGGCGTCATCGTAGGACGCCACGAGTCAGAGTGCACCGCTCCTGACGACCGCCACCGGAAGGTCGGCCCGTCGGAGGACTCCCCTGCTCACCGAGCCGAGCAGCAGCCCGGCGAAGCCGCCCCCACCGCGGGCACCGACGACGAGGAGGTCGGCGTCCCGCGACTCGGCGAGGAGCGCGTCGGTCTCGTGTCCCCGAGGGGTGCGCCGTGTCGTCCGTATGCCGGGGTGGGACTGCCGCACGAACCGCTCCGCCTCGTCGACCGCCCAGGTCGCACGCTCGAGCTCGGCCTCGACACGAGCGGGGCCGTGGCCGAGGCCACCCCAGAGCTCGTCCAGCCACGGCACGACGTCACGACCGGACCACGCCGAGACGAGCACGAGGTCGGTGCGGGCGGCGGCGGCTGCCTCCGCCGCGAAGGCCACGGCCCGCATCGAGGGTCGGGAGGCGTCGACCCCCACGACGACCGGTCGCCCCTGCCCCGGCCGGCGCTGGCCCTGGACGACGACGACGGGGCACCGGGCGTGGGCGCTCAGGGCGAAGGACACCGAGCCCACGCTGGCAGCGGGGTTCTCCAGTCGCGTCCGCCGGCCGACGACGACGAGCTCCGCGTCGCCCGAGAGGGCGACGAGCTCGGCCGAGGGGTGCCCCACGGCACCGATGCTGCGCACGTCGAGACCCGGGTGGGCCGGACGCACCAGCTCGACCCCCTGGGCGGCGACCCGGTCGACGGCTCGCCGCAACGTGAGGACGTCGGGCCCTGCGGCGGACCTCGGGCCCGCTGACAGGACGGGGTCGACCGCGCACGCGACCATGAGCCGGCTCCGGTGCAGCTCGGCCCAGTCCGCCGCCCAGCTCAGCGCGAGACCGGCCTCCGGGGTCGCGTCGTAGCCGACGACGACGGTGCCCGTCGTGGCGCCGTGCACGTCCGTCGGTGGTGGGAGGACGCCTGGGTCGGTCTGCAGATCAGCCATGGGGCCAGCCTGCGGTCGCGCGCACCCTCCCGACAGGGCCCTAGGTCCCGGGCCGGTCGTCGGCCGCCAGCGGCACTCGCCAGTGCACTCGGGTGCCGGCACCGTCGCCCGGCTCGACCGAGAAGGAGCCGCCGCGTCCCTCGGCTCGCCGGGCGAGGTTGCCGAGCCCCGAGCGGGAGACGCCCTCGGGCAGCCCCCGTCCGTCGTCGGTGACGACGACGCTCACGTCGTCGCCCACCTCGACGACGACGTTGACCGCGGAGGCGGCCGCGTGACGGGCGACGTTGCTCAGCGCCTCGCGCACGACGGCGAGGAGCTCCGCGGCGACGTCCTCGGGGACGTCGGCGAGCGGCCCGGACATCCGCAGCTCTGGCGAGAACCCGAGGGTGACGGCGGCGTCGCCGCACACCGTCGCGATCTCAGCGCTCAGCGGGCGCCCACCGGGAACCCGGTGGAGGGCGAAGATCGTGTGCCGGATGTCGCTGATGGCGGCGTCGAGCTCGTCGACGGCCCGGTCGAGCTTGGCCCGCACCTCCGGCGCGCTCATCGGCGCCGCCGACTGCAGCGACATCCCTGTCGCGAAGAGACGTTGGATGACGTTGTCGTGCATGTCCCGCGCGATACGGTCGCGGTCCTCGAGGAGCTCGGAGCGTGCGCGGTCGGCCCGGGCACTCGCCGCACCGAGCGACACCGCGAGGCTGCGGCCGAGGAGCTCGAGGTGGGGCACGTGGTCGGTCGGCTCCTCCCGCACCCAGTCGGCGACGAGGACGCCGAGGGGGCTCTCGCCCAGTGCGATCGGGAGCAGGGCCCGCGTCCCGCCCTGGGCGGCGGCCTCGGTCTGCGCCGGCCCGAGCATGGCCGCGCGGATCCTCGGTTCGCGGAGGACCTCGCCGGGCGCCTCCACCGGCTCACCCTCGCCCGACGAGGCCGCGACGACGACGTCGGAGCCCTGCCGCAGCGCGACGAAGCAGGCATCGGCACGCGCGAGACGGCATACGGCGTCCGTGACGTCGGCGAGGACCGCCTCCTGCGCGGCGCCCTCGAGGAGCGCCTGGGTCGCGTCGCTGAGCACCTCGCCCCAGAGGCGCTGCGTCCGCGCGCGCTCATAGAGGCGCGCGTTCTCGATCGCCACGCCGGCCGCGGCCGCGAGGGCGGAGAGGACGGCCTCGTCGTCACTGCTGAACTCCGGCGCCGACCGCTTGTCGGTGAGGTAGAGGTTGCCGAAGACCTGGTCGCGGATCCGCACCGGCGCACCGAGGAAGCTCGTCATCGGCGGGTGGTTGGGCGGGAAGCCGTAGGAGTCCGGGTGCTGCCCGATGTTGGGTACCCGCTGGGCCCGGGGGCTGGCGATGACCATGCCGAGCAGGCCGTGCCCACGAGGCAGGGGTCCGATCGCGGCGCGCTGCTCCTCGGTGACGCCGTGGGTGACGAACTCGACGAGCTCCTCGCCACTCGGCCCCAGGACGCCCAAGGCGCCGTAGGTGGCGTCGACGAGCTCGCACGCGGCGACGACGATGCGGCGGAGCACCTCGGCGAGCTCGAGGTCCGAGCTCACGGCGAGGACCGCGTCGAGGAGGGACCCGAGCCGCTCCTGCGAGACGCGGGCGCTGTCGGCTCGCGCCCGCAGCTCCTCGACGAGGTCGTCGAGCTCGAGGGACGACAGGGGCCAGCGCTGTCCCCCGTCCGGGGCGACCGCGCCCGTCGGTGGCCGCTCCGGCTGTGCAGAACCAGTCACGCAGCGATCGTATGCGTTCGGTCGCGGGGCCGTCCGGCTTCCACGCCGAGCGCGCTGTATGCCGTCCGCCCACCTGCGCCGGGCGGCCCGGCCCGCGCCGCCCCCTACTCCACCGGTGGCATGAGACCGAGGCTGGCGCGCGCGGCTGCTCGCCGGCTCGCGTCGATCTCCTCCGGCGGGATGGCCCGCGCGGGACGGGTGAGGATCTCCCTGATGACCTCCACCGGGAGCTTGGGCCGACGGTCCTCGGTGAGCAGGCCGTTGCTCTCCTGCTCGGTGTCGGTGAGCTGGGTGTAGCAGAACCCCGCGAGCTCGCTGCTGTCCAGGATCGCCCAGACGAGCTCACGCAGGCGCTCCTCGAGCTCCTCGACCGAGCCGACGGTGGCGTAGCCGAACCACTTCTCGCCCTCGCTCGGGGTGTAGCTGAGGCCACCGAACTCGGTGAGGACGACGGGTTGCCCGCGGTCGACGGGGTCGCCGAGGACGACCCGCTTGCGTCCCGGGCGACGGTCGGAGAGGACCCGCCGGACGTTCTCGGGCCCGTCGTAGCGGGCGGCGAGCGACGGGCCGTGCGCGGCGTAGTCGTGGACGCCCCAGATGTCGCTCTCGGTGTGCTCCCAGCCGTCGTTGGAGATGACCGGCCGGGTCCCGTCGAGCGCCTTGGTGAGGTGGTAGAGCGCGGTCGCGTAGTGGCGCTGCTCCTCGACCTCGCCGATGTCCCAGACGCCCCAGCTCTCGTTGAGCGGCACCCACGTGACGACACACGGGTGGCTCCGGTCGCGTCGCACGACCTCGAGCCACTCGCGCGTCACCCGCTCGACCGCACGCGGCGCGAACTCGAAGGCGCTGGGCATCTCACCCCAGACGAGCAGGCCGAGGCGGTCGCACCAGGCGAGGAAGCGCGGGTCCTCGACCTTCTGGTGGATCCGTATGCCGTTGAACCCGAGCTCCTTGACGAGCTCCACCTCGCGCCTGAGCGCCTCCGCGCTGGGCGCGGCGAGGTGGGACTCGGGCCAGTAGCCCTGCTCGAGCGCGAGCCGGAGGAAGCACGGCTGGCCGTTGAGGACGAAGCGGCCGTCCTCGACGCCGACGCTGCGGAAGCCGAAGTAGGAGCCGACCGTGTCGACCGCGCGCCCGTCCTCGACGACCTCGACCACGGCGTCGACGAGGTTCGGGTTCGCCGGGGTCCAGAGGAGCCGTCCGAGATACTGACCGTGGCGGGCAGCGGGCAGGGCGACGTCGAAGGCGACGTGGCGGTCGAGCAGGCGCACCTCCTGCTCGGCGAGCAGCTCGTCGCCGAGGCGGAGCCGGACCCGGAGGCTGCCGCCGGTCGCCGGGAGCTGCGAGAGCGTGGCCTCGACCCGGACCCTGGCTCCCACGACGTCGGGGGTCCAGTGCAGCGCGTCGATGTGCGCCCGGGGGACAGCCTCGCTCCACACGGGCTGCCAGATGCCGGTCGTGCGGTGGTACCAGATGCCGTGCGGCTCCGCGAGCCAGTCCTGCTTGCCGCGGGGCTGGGTCACGTCGTCGGCGTGGTCCTCCGCCCGGACGACGATGACCTGCTCACCCTCGACGAGCGACTCGGTGGCGTCGAACGAGAACGGTGTGTGCCCGCCCTCGTGCGACCCGAGGAGGTTCCCGTTGAGCCACACCCGTGCGCTGTGGTCGACCGCGCCGAAGTGGAGCACGAGCCGCTCCCCCTCGGCCGGACGGTCGAGAGCGACCCGGAGGCGGTACCAGACCACCGCGTGCGGTGAGGTGTCGTGGATGCCCGACAGCTTCGACTCGGGCGGGTAGGGCACGAGGATCCGCCGGTCGAAGGCACCACCGTCCGACATCCAGCCGTCACGCAGGCCGAGGTCGTCGTCGTCGAAGGCGAAGTCCCACTCCCCGCAGAGGTCCTGCCAGCGGTCGCGCACGAGCTGCGGCCGGGGGTAGGTCAGCTCGGCCTGGGTCTGTTCGCTGCTGACGTCGGTCACGTCGGTCTCACCTTCGTCTCGAGATGCCCGTCGGGCGTGGGTGGTGCAGGGCTCACGCGACCACTCACCAGTGTGCCAGCCGCGCTCGGCTGCGGTCCTCCGTCGCCACGAGGACATCGAGGAGGAGGGACTGGAGGTCGGCGCGGGTGCCGGCGTGGTCGGCGTCCGCCCAGAGGTTCGTCAGCTCCTGCGGGTCGGCGTCGAGGTCGTAGAGCTCGCCGGCGCGGTCCCGGGCGCTCGCCGGGCCGCCGTGGTGGACGACGAGCTTCCAGCGGTCGTGCCGCAGCATCGTCACGTGCACCGGCGGGTCGTAGGAGTGCCCGCTGTCGCGGTACTGGCACAGCGCCCAGTCCCGCCAGCCGCCGCCGTCCCCGGCCATCAGCGGCAGGAGGCTCGCGCCCTGGAAGGTCGAGGGCGCCTCGACCCCCGCGGCGTCGAGGAACGTCGGCGCGAGATCCACCCACTGGACGAGCTCGGATCGGCGTCCCGGCCGGACGTGCCCGGGCCAACGGACGATCAGCGGCACGCGGACCGCGCAGTCGTACATGAACGGGCCCTTGAGCATGAGGCGGTGGTCGCCGAGCATCTCCCCGTGGTCGCTCGTGAAGACGACGATCGTGTCGTCGGCGAGCCCCTCGGCGTCGAGGGCGTCGAGGATGCGTCCGACCTCGGCGTCGACGAGGGTGACCATCGCGTAGTAGGCGGCCCTGACCTCCTGGAGCTCGTCCTCGGTGTACTCGACGAAGCCGCGGGCGTGGCCGGCATACGACTTCTTGGAGGCGTCCTCGAAGATCGGCGGCTTCGAGGAGAGCTCGTCCTCGGTCGTCACCGGTCGCGGGAGCGACGCGGGGTCGTAGAGGTCGACGTACTCCTGCGGCGCCCCGAATCCGTGGTGGGGGTCGAAGAAGTTGGCCACGAAGAAGAACGGCTTGTCCTTCTGCCGCGACGTCGTGAGGAAGTCGATGGTCTCGTCGCCGATCCACCGGCTGTAGTGGGCCTCGGTCGGCATGGTGTCCCAGGTCGGGTCGCCGTCGTCGCCGCGCAGCGCTGCCTCGAGGAGCTCGGGGTGGCTGGCCCGGAGCCAGCGGTGGTAGGCGTTCTCGGACGACCCGGGGTAGGGGTCGTGGGCCCACCGGAAGACGCGGAAGCCGTCGTCGACCCTCGGTTCGAGCCGGCCGCCGTGGCACGACGCCAGGTGGAGCTTGCCGACGAGCCCGCAGTCGTAGCCGCTGTCGGCGAGTCGCTTGGTGAAGAGCTCGGTGCCCGGGGCGAGGTCGACGCCGTTGGCGTGCAGGCCGTGGTTCGGGACATAGCGCCCGGTCATGAGGCTGGCCCGCGAGGGCGAGCACACCGGGTTCTGGACGTAGCAGCTCTCGAAGAGCACGCCCTCGTCGGCGAGGCGGTCGAGGTTCGGCGTGCGGATGTGTGGGTTGCCCGCGGCGCCGAGCGCGTCGAAACGCTGCTGGTCGGTGCAGAGCATGAGGACGTTGGGCGGCGTCGTCACGACTTCACCGCCCCGGCAATGCCCTCGAAGAAGTACTTCTGGAGGACGACGAAGAGGATGACGATCGGAAGCAGCGAGAGCGTCGCCGCCGCCGCCATGCCCGGCCAGTCGACGGAGTTCTCGCCGACGAAGGCCTGCATGCCGACGCTCAGCGTGCGCAGGTCGGGCCGGCTGAACGTGAAGACGAGGGGCAGGAAGAACGCGTTCCACGTCGCGAGGAACGTGAGCACGACGACGGTCGCCGTGACGGGACCGGCCAGCGGCATCATGACGCGGAAGAAGATCGTGAGGAACCCGGCGCCGTCGATGACCGCCGCCTCCTCGAGCTCGCGTGGGATGCCCCGGAAGTAGCCCATGTAGAGCAGGACCGCGGCGACGTGACCACCGCCGGCCAAGGCGATGATCATGCCGGTGAGCGAGTTGAGCAGGCCGAGCCGCTGGGTCACCTCGACGACCGGGATGATCGTGTAGCCGGCGGGCACGAAGAGGGTCGCGACGAGCACACCGACGACGACCTTGCGCCCGATGAACTGGTAGCGGGCGAGGACGTAGCCGGCCATCGCGCACCGGATGACGACGAGGATGACGGTCATCACGGTGACGATGAGCGTGTTGAGCATGTAGGTGCTGAAGCTGGCGTCGACCCAGGCGCGCTGGTAGTTCTCCCAGATGACCTTGTCGGGCATGAGGCCGAGGCCCGCGGTGAAGACCTCGAGCTGGTCCTTGAGCGAGGCGGAGAGAACCCAGACGAACGGGTAGACCCAGAACCCGGCGAAGACGAGCAGCCCCGCGGTGAGCGCCCACATCGGCGCCTTGCGCCGCAGCCGGGCGCGGTCGATCGACCGACGCCTCCTCGGCGGGCCCTCGCCGCCGGGTTCGGTCCGGCTGTCGCTCCGGACGTCGAGGGCGGTCACGACCCGGCTCCCGCCATGCGACGCGCGGCCCGGATGCCGAGGAGCTGGCCCACTCCGACGAGGAGCAGCACGAGGCCGAGCACGACGGCGGCCGCCGATGCGAAGCCGAGCTGCGGGATCGTGGCCGCGAACGCCCACCGGTAGATGTAGATCTCGATCACCTCGGTCGAGTAGTACGGTCCGCCGCCGGTCATCGTGAGCATGAGGTCGAAGATCTGGAGGTTCTGCTCGACCGTGAGCAGCGTGATGATGACGAGGAACGGGACGAGCAGCGGGAGCGTGACGTGGCGGAACGTGCGCCACTGCGAGGCACCGTCGACCTGGGCCGCCTCGAGGACGTCGCGCGGGACGGTCTGGAGCGCGGCGAGCCAGTAGATCATCGTGACGCCGACCCACTTCCACGTGTGGACGCCCATGACGGTCCACAGCGCGGTGCTCGACGAGCCGAGGAAGTCGACCCCGCCGTCGAGCCCGACCTGCTGGAGGCCGAGGTTCACCGGGCCGCTCGCCGGGTCGAAGATGAACTGCATGACGACGCCGACGATGGCGGTCGTCGTGACGACCGGCAGGAAGAACGCCGTCCTGAAGAGCCGTTGCAGCGGCAGCTTCGGGTGGTTGAGCAGCAGCGCGATGAGCAGCCCGAGGCCCACCCGCAGGGGCACCGTGACGACCATGAAGAGCATCGTCACCTTGAACGAGTTCCAGAAGAGCGGGTCGGCGAGCACGTCGCGGTAGTTCTGGAGCCCGACGAAGGTCTTCTCGGCCTCGAACCCGCTCCACGAGAGCAGCGAGTACCACCACGAGGCCACGACGGGCCAGAGGGTGTAGAGACCGAAGAGGACCACCGTCGGGGTGAGGAAGACCCACGGCCAGAACGAGTCGTGCCACCGCCGGCGCAGGTTCGACGGGGCCCCTCCGCCCCGCCGGACCTGAGTCGTGGCGCTCACGTGAGGTAGCGCTCCGGACCGAAGTCCTCACCGGGCTTCCAGTCCGGGAAGGCCCACGCCTCCACCGTCGCCGGCCCCCCGACCTTCTTGATCGCCGCCTCGCGTGCCTTGGTGCGCTCGTCGCTCAGCTTGCGCAGGGCACCGCGCACGTCCTTGACCTGACCGCTGAAGACACCTTGGACGATTCCGCCGAGACCGGGCTCGGACGGCGGCATCGCGGCCTCGACCGCGGTGACGCCCTCGCGAGCCTGCGGCGTCGGGCCGAGGAAGACCTCGGCCTTGAACTTCTCGATCGCCTGCTTGTAGGTCTCGTGAGCGTCGGAGTCGGCGACCGCGTCGAGGTCGAGCGGCGGCTGGTCCATCGCCACGGCAAGGGCGGTCTGGTAGTCCTTGCCGAGGAAGTCCTCGAGGAGCGCCGACGCCTTGTCGACCTGCTTCGACTGCTTCGACACCCAGAAGGTGCCACCGATCGGAGGCCTGGTCAGGACGGGCTTGTCGCCGTTCGGAGTCGGGATCGACCCCACGGTGAGGTTCGGGAGCATCGCCTTGAAGTCGCCCGAGACGACACCGGCGTTCCACGGCCCGTCGAGGAAGTAGCCGGAGCCACCGGCCGCCCACCGGGCTCGGCCCGAGCGGGCGTCGAGCGAGGTGCTCGCCTTGAACAGTGTGCCGTCCTGCTGGAACGAACGCAGGAAGTCGATCGACTCGACGAAGGCGTCGTCGTGGAAGCGGTACTCACCCGTGCGCAGGTCGATGCCGTCGGTCCCGCCGAGCCGCGAGCCGGGGAAGCCCGCCGTCTGCGCGAGCTCGTGGACGAAGGTGCCCATCCGCTGGGCGAACTTGAGCGGGAGGATGATGCCCGAGCCCCCGGCGTCGGTCATCTTCTTGGCGGCCGCGCGCATGTCGTCCCACGAGGCCGGCAGCTGCGCGGGATCGAGTCCGGCCTTCTCTTGGAGCTGCTTGTTGCCCCACAACAGCGTCTCGTACTGGCGGAAGCTGAAGATCGAGAACGAGTAGAGCTTGCCGTCGAAGAGGTGGATTCCGGGCACGAGCGAGCCCTCGGGCACCGCGGCCGTGATGGCCTCCTGGTTGGTGAGCGGCGCGAACCAGCCCTGCTCGAGCAGGACCGACGGCGGCACGTCGATGCCCGCGAGCGTGAAGACGTCCGGCATCTGCTTGCTGCTGAAGGCGAGCTGGAGCGCCTTGCCCTGGTCGGCGGGGTTGTAGACGGTGTACTGGACCTGCGGGCCGCCCTCCTTGGAGAACGCCGCGAAGGTCTTCTTGTGGAGGTCCTGGAGCGGGTTGAACTGGTCCCACCACGCGAGCGGCCCGGTGGACCCCGATGCCCCGCCCGCGCCACCTGTCGCCCCCTCCGGGGGCGCGGTGTCGCACGCGGCCAGGGTGAGGACACCGGCGAACAGCCCGGCCCCACGCAGCATCTGTCGTCGGGTTGTGTGCACCATCTCGGCTCCCACCGGACACCTACCTCACGGTCTGCCCACGGCACCTGTCGTCATGGGTTGCACCGTTTCTACACCGATGTACACATCGAAGTAAAGACTCTTCGCGGGCCATTTTGTTTTTGACGGAAACTTCCGACATGCGCCGAACGCGGCCCGTGGCAACGCTTTTCGCACGCGGGAAGCCGGTATGCCGTCCGCGTGCCTCCGCGAGCACCTCGCGAGGTCTTGTTGGATCATGTTTGACTCTCGAGCGGGCCGGTGCCAGCATGAGGCGCGGCCGGCACGGCCGACCCCACGGCCGACGCCACGGCCCATGACGCGCGGACGGAGGTGGCCCACGGTGCGGCCCCGCATGGTCGACGTCGCCCGCCGAGCCGGCGTCTCCACGAAGACGGTCTCCAACGTCATCAACGGCTACATCCACGTCTCCCCGGAGATGCGCACGCGTGTCCAGCAGGCCGTCGAGGACCTCGGCTACGTCCCCAACAGCACGGCGCGCACGCTGCGCACCGGTCGCACCGGGATCATCGCCTTCGCGGTCCCGAACCTCGCGGCCGCCTACTTCGCCGAGCTCGCCACCCTCGTCACGGTCGCCGCCGAGCGGCGCGGCTTCACGATCCTCATCGACCAGACCGACGGCCTCCTCGAGCGAGAGCAGCGCATCGCCGCCGGGCTGCGCGACCACGTCATCGACGGCCTCGTCTTCAGCCCGCTCACGATGACCCCCACCGAGATCTCGGCCGCCTCCGGGAGCACGCCGATGGTGCTCCTCGGCGAGCGCGACGCGCCCTCCTCGGTCGACCACGTCGTCATCGACAACGTCGTCGCCGCCCGGGAGGCCACCGAGCACCTCGTGAGCCTGGGGCGCCGCAGGATCGCGGCGGTCGGGGCCCCGCTCGACGTCTCGACCGGCACGGGATCGGTGCGCCTGCGCGGCTACCGCGCGGCCCTGGCGGACGCGGGTCTCGAGGACTCCGCCCTCGTCGTGCCCACGGGGCGGCTCCTCCGGATGAGCGGTGCCGAGGCTGCTGACCGGCTCCTCGACCTCCCGCGTCCGCCCGACGCACTCTTCTGCTTCAACGACGCCATCGCCTTCGGTGCCATGCACGCGCTGCGCCGGCGCGGAGTCCGGGTGCCCGACGACATCGCGGTCGTCGGCTTCGACGACGTCGAGGAGGCGTCCTACTCCAACCCCACGCTCTCGTCCGTGCGCCCCGACAAGCAGGGCATCGCCGACGCAGCCATCGACCGCCTCGTCTCGCGGCTCGAGGGCACGGCGAGCCACCGTGCCGATGCCGTCGTCATCCCGCACGAGCTCGTCGTGCGGGAGTCCTCCGGCGGCAGCGAATGACGACGCGCGACCCGGACGAGACCTCCGACGGTCACGCCTGCTGCGCACCGTCCCGCGGCTCCACCACGACCACTCCCGTGGTCCTGACACCACTGGCGGGGACCTCACGGGCGGCATCGACCGGGGGCATGGTGAGGCTCGACGGCGGGACGTTCCGGATGGGCACGGACGACCGCGACGGGTTCCCTGCCGACGGCGAGGGGCCCGTCCGCGAGGTCACCCTCGACCCGTTCTGGCTCGACCGGTGCGCCGTGAGCAACGCCGACTTCGCACGCTTCGTGGGTGAGACGGCATACGTCACCGAGTCGGAGACGATCGGCTGGTCGTTCGTCTTCGCCGGCTTCCTGCCGGCTGCCGTGCGACGCACGGCGCAGCGGGTGCCACAGACGCCGTGGTGGGCCGGCGTCGAGGGCGCGACGTGGCGCGCGCCCGAAGGGCCGGGCAGCGACCTCTCGGACCGGATGGACCACCCAGTCGTCCACGTGTCGTGGAACGACGCCGTCGCCTACGCCCGGTGGGCCGGCAAGCGGCTCCCCACCGAGGCCGAGTGGGAGCACGCGGCGCGTGGCGGGCTGGACCAGGCGCGCTACCCGTGGGGCGACGAGCTCACCCCGGACGGCGAACACCGATGCAACATCTGGCAGGGCCGCTTCCCCGTGAACAACTCGCGAGAGGACGGGTATGCCGGCACCGCGCCCGTGTCGGCCTTCGCTGCGAACGGCTTCGGCCTGCACAACATGGCGGGCAACGTCTGGGAGTGGTGCGAGGACTGGTTCAGCCCGGCCGATCTCGCGTCGCGTTCCGGACGCTCGCCACACGGACCGGCGCACGGGTCCGCCCGTGTCATGCGTGGCGGGTCCTACCTGTGCCACGACTCCTACTGCAACCGCTACCGCGTCGCCGCCCGCAGCTCCAACACGCCGGACAGCTCCGGCGGCAACCTCGGCTTCCGCTGCGCGCGGTCCGCCTGAGCCGCCGCGGTCAGGCGTAGGTGTAGTCGGTGCGGGGCTTCCAGTCCGGGAAGGCGAAGTCCTCGGCGGTGACCTCGGCGCCCTCCGACACCGCGACCTTCATGGCGCGCTCCCGCTCGGCCGCGCGCTTGCCGGTGTAGGTGCGCAGTGCCTTGCGGACGTCGGTGACATCCCCGCTGAAGGCGCCCTGCACGATCTCCGGAAGCCCGGGTGCGATGTCCTTCTCCTCGGCGAGCACCTTGGCCGTCTCGGGGTTCTTGCCCACCGGCACCGGCCCCACGAAACAGTCGCGCGCGAACCACTCCATCGCCTTCTTGTATGCCGGGTGGACGTCGACCCGGTCGACGGCACCGAGGTCGGCGGGTGGCTGTCCCATGCCCTCTGCGATGCCCTCGGCGTAGGTGTCCGAGGCGAAGGTCGACAGGAAGCGACCCGCCGCCTCGGGATTGCCCGACGTGGCCGTGACCCAGGCGGAGCCGGCCTGGGGTCCCCGGTAGACCGAGACCGGCGTGCCGCTGTCCGGGCGGATCATCGGACCCGCGCCGACCTTGTCGGAGAAGGCGGCGAGGTCGCTCTTGACGACGCCGGGGCACCACGGGCCGTCGAAGAAGTAGCCGGCTGCCCCCGCCGCCCAACGGCTCCGTGCCTGGTTGTCGATGAGGCTCGTCGACCCGGGCATGAGCAGCTTGTCCTTCTGCAGGGACAGGAGGAACTCGATGGCCGTGACGTAGGGGTCGCTGTCGAAGGCGGCCCTGCCGGTGCGGTACTCGAAGCCGTTCTCCCCCTCGAAGCCGGCCGCCTGCGCGAGGAAGTGGACCTGCTCCCCCAGACGTCCGGGCTGCCCGAGGTTGGCGACCCAGGCACTCACGCCGTCCTTCGACCGCTGCACCGCCCGGCACGCCTCGCGGAACTCGTCGTAGGTCTCGGGCGGCTCGTCGGGGTCGAGGCCGGCCCGCTCGACGAGCTCGGTGTTGAACCAGTTGACGGTGAAGTACTGCTTCGTGCTGAAGCCCGGGAAGGTGTAGACCTTGCCGTCGAAGACGTGGATCCCCTCGACGAGCTCGACGTGCTCGTCGAGGTAGGCCTTGGCCTCGTCAGTGAGCTGGACGGGCTGGAACCAGCCTTCGCGCACGAGGGCCGGCGCGGGCAGCGACAGCCCGACGTTGGTCGTCACGTCCGGCAGCTGCTTGCTCTGCTTGGCGAGCTGGAGGGCCTGCCCCATCTTGGCGGTCTCGTGGTAGGAGTACTCGACGGGCACGCCTCCGTCGGCCTTGGCGAAGGCGGCGATCATCCGCTTGTTGAGCGGCTCGAGGTTCGGCGAGTGGGACCAGAACGACAGCCCCTTCGCGGTGCCGGCCGAGCGAGGACCTCCCGCACCGGTCGAGTCCGGTGCGGTGCTGCAGCCCGACGCGATCCCCGCGGCGAGCACCGATCCCGACAGGGTGAGGAACGAGCGACGATCGACCTGCACGACGGACAGCCCCTTGGCTCGGTGAATAAATTTCTTTCCGAATCAATGTGAGTGCACATCGTTCACCCTGTCAACCCGAGGCGGCCCCGCGCCTCGGGACGCGCGCGGCTCCACCTCCGGACGGACGGGCCGCCCGACGCCCTATCCTGAGGCCCACAGGCGGTCGAGCGACGAGGACGGTGCGGTGGCGACGACGTGGAGTGCGGTTCGGACGGCGGGGTTCCCCTCATGACGAGCCTGCCCAGGCTCGCCGCTCAGCCCCCCGACCTGCGCCGGCGCAACCTCTCGGTGCTGCTCCACACCCTCCAGTCCCACGGCCCCACGCCACGCGCGGACCTCGCGCGGATCACGGGTCTCGCGCCGGGGACGGTGACCAAGCTGACGGCGGAGCTGCTCACCGCACGGATCGTCCACGAGCAGCCCAGCGAGGAGAGCCGACGGCTGCCGGGTCGCCCTCGCGTGCCCGTGGCCATCGACCGTCGCCACCTGCGCACCGCCGGCGTTCACATCGGCCTGCTGCGCACCACCGTGGGCCTCGTCGACCTCGCCGGCGGGATCGTCGAGGAGCGGCGGCTCACCCACCGCAGCCGTCGACCCGAGAGCATCATCCGTCAGGCCGTCAAGGCCCTGCGTGCTCTCGTCGACGCCCAGCCGGCCGGGTCCGTCCTCGGGGTCGGTGCGAGCATCAGCGGGATGGTCGACCCTGCGACCGGGGTGGTCCCCGAGCACCCCTCCCTCGGCTGGAGCGAGGTCGCCCTGCGCGACGCGCTCGAGGCCGGCGCGGGCCTGCCCGTCGTCCTCGACAGCACGATGCGCGCCCTCCCCCTCGCCGAGTCGTGGTTCAGCGCAGGGGGCGCGGTCCCCTCGATGCTCCATGTCTTCGTCGGCAACGTCGTCGGCGCCGCCCTCCTCGTGGACGGCAAGCCGCTGCTGGGGCCGTCGGCCGCCGCCGGCTACCTCGACCACCTGCCGACACGGGTGCGGACGCGGCGGCGCTGCGAGTGTGGCCGGGACGACTGCCTGGCGGCGTCGGCCAGCGACGTCGTCATCGTGGAGGAGGCACGTGCCAAGGGCCTGCTCGGCCCGGACGAGGACCTCGAGCGCCTCCACGAGCTCGCCGAGGCGGGCGACGCCGCGGCCGACCGGCTGCTCAGGCGACGCGCCGAGCTCGTGGGCGCGGCCGTGGCCCTCCTCGTCGAGGTGCTCGACCCCCACGTCGTCGTCCTCGGCGGTGGCGTGATCCTCGGCTCCACCTACCTCGACGACATCCGCAGGGCCGTCTCCGACGGTGTACGGCGTCCGCTCGCCATCCCGGTGGAGAACCTCGTGCGGACGACGTCCTTCGGCCCGCACGCGGTGATGTTCTCGTCGGCCGCGCTCTTCCTCGACGCGTTCTACCGCGACCCCGCAGCCTTCACCGGATTCGGGCGGAGCTGACCTCCTCGGCGCCCCGCCCGGTGGCGGCCCGCACCCACCCGTGGGGCGCCTGTCGGGTCGTGTAGCGACCCTGCGGGAGGTCGTCCGACACCCGCAGCCTCCACCACAGCAGCGTCTCGACCATCTCGGCGCGCACCTGCGTGCACGCGGGGTCGTCCCAGAGGTCGGTGAGCTCCATCGGGTCCGACTCGAGGTCGTGGAGCTCGCCGGTGCCGGTGACGTCGTAGACGAGCTTCCACCGGCCACGCCGCAACATGGCGCTCGACCCGCTCTGCGTCACCGTGTTGAGCTCGTCGTAGGTCGTGCCTTCGTAGGCGAAGTGCAACGGCGGACGGTCGGAGACGGCATACGGAAGGCCACCGAAGCCCCTCTCGGCGTAGGCACTCGAGAAGTCCGCCTCGGAGAACCCCTCTCCGGTGAGGAGAGGCCAGAGGCTCCGACCCTGCACACCGAGGGGGATCGGCTGGCCGACGAGGTCGCAGACCGTCGGGAGCAGGTCCGCGAGGCTGACATGGGCGTCCTCGTCGACTCGTGGGCGCACGCCCGGACCGCGGACGACGAAGGGGACCCGCATGAGGACCTCGGGCATGCCGGCCCCCTTGCGCTGGAGGCCGTAGTCGCCGACGTAGTCGCCGTGGTCGCTGACGAAGACGACGACCGTGTCCTCGAGCAGCCCCGCACCGTCGAGGTGGTCGAGGTAGCGGCGCACCTGGTCGTCGACCATCCGGAGCATCCCGCAGTAGGTCGCCCGGTAGCGCCGCCACGCCTCGTCGTGGCCCGGTCGCTTCGCCTCGACGACGTCCTGGAGCCACCGCCACGCATCGCCCTTGCCTCGGGCGCCCTCCGGTCCGGCGCCCCGGTCCGGGAGCTCGTCGGGGTCGAACATCGAGAAGTAGGGCTCGGGAGCCTGGTAGGGGTTGTGCGGCTCCGGGAACGAGAGCCAGCTGAAGAAGGGCCGATCGGCGTCGCGGGACTCCAGCGCCGAGATCGCGCCGTCGACGATCCGCGACGCGTACTGCCGCTCGACGGGGAAGGGCGTCGGCTCGGCACTCGGCCCGTGGTCGAGGCCGACGAGCCAACGGCCGAACTCCTCGTCCTCGCGCGTGCCGGGCGGCGCGGAGGTGTGCATGAAGGGGCCGCACCACGTGTCGAAGTCGTCGGCCCCGCGGTACATGTGCGGCTTGCCCGTGAAGTGGAGCGAGTAGCCGGCCGCGCGGAGCACGTCGAGGAGGTCGTCGCCGCGTGCGACGTGATCGCCGGTCCAGTTCTGCCGGACCCGGTGCGCGCTCGGGTAACGACCGGTGAGCAGGCTCGTCCTCGCCGGGACGCAGGCGGGCGCCGTCGTGTAGGCCTTGGGGAAGCGCACTCCCCCGGCCGCGACCGCGTCGATGCACGGCATGGTGTCGAGGACGAAGCCCGACCCTGCGGTGAGGTCCGCGCGGTGCTGGTCGGTCATGAGGAGAACGATGTTGGGCTGTCGGTCCACGTCCTGCGTCTCCGGTCTCGTCTTGGTCGGTCTCGTCGTGGTCGGTCTGGTCGTCGGTGGGTCTCGACGTCCACCCCGGGTGGAGAGATAGTTCCTGACGTGAACTTACGGGTTGCCCGTGTTGACAGCCACCCGACCGGCCGACACGCTGGGGCGGTGTTCGCCACCGAGCGCCAGGAGCGCATCCTCCGCCGGGTCCGTCACGCCGGCAGCGTGCGCGTGTCCGACCTCGTCGAGGAGCTCGCCGTCTCGGACATGACCGTCCGGCGCGACATCGCGACACTGGCCGAGCAGGGCCTTGTCGCGCGGGTGCACGGCGGCGCAACGAGCGTGGACGTCGGCTTGCCGCACGCCACCTCCCCTCGCCTGCCGGACGGTCCGGCGCGAGGACCGGAGGCCGACGCCCGCGCCGCCATCGGCGCCGAGGTCGCGGCTCGGGTCGAGCCGGGCTCCACGGTGGCGCTCACCGGCGGGCCGATGGCCGTCGACGTCGCCATGGCCCTGGCGACCATGGAGCGGCTCACCGTCGTCACGAACTCGTTGCCCGCGGCCGAGGCGCTCCAGGCCTCGGGGGGCGACCACGTCACAGTGGTGCTCACGGGTGGTCGCCGCACCCGCGGCGGATCCCTCGTCGGACCCGTCCTCGCGGCGAGCCTCGTCGGGATCGAGGCCGCCTGGTCGATCCTCGGCGCGCGCGGTGCCGACGAGCAAGCAGGCGTCACGGCGCCCAGCCGCGCCGAGGCCGAGGCCGAGAGGGCCCTCATGTCCGTGGGCGAGCGGGTGCTGTGCGCCGTCGAGTCGAGCCGCTGGCAGACGGTGAGCCTGCACTCGGTCGCGGCCCTGCGCGAGGTCGACGTGCTCGTCACCGACTCCCGCCTTCGACCCATGGCACGGCTGGTCCTCGAGGGCGAGGTCGGCGAGCTGGTGCTCGCCCAGAACTGACCCGCGTCTCGGCGGGACAGACCTGCCTCCGGCCCGCTACGTTAGTTTCGTCTCAAAACTAACCAAGTCAGATGGAGGGCGTCATGGGGGCAAGGCACAACAGGGCACTGAGAGGACTCGTCGTCGCTGCGGCACTGGTCCTCACCGGGTCGGTCCCGGCCGCGGGTCTGGCCACGGCGAGTGCGCGACCCGCACCGGAGCCCGTCTACTCCCCCGGCCGCGACGCCGCCGCCGACCCGGGACTCGTCGAGAGCGACGGGAGGTACTACACGTTCTCGACGGGTGGGCTCGGCAGCGTGGCCAGCGCCGACAACGTCCAGGGCCCGTGGACGTCGCTGCCCGACGCCCTGGCCCGCTGGGGCGCCTGGGCCAACGGCACCGGCGCCGTGTGGGCACCCGACGCCGTGAGGACGTCGGCGGGGTGGGTCCTCTACTACTCCGCCAGGGCCAAGGGGTTCGCGGGTCAGCGGTGCATCGGCACCGCGATCTCGGAGAACGTCGCCGGTCCCTACGAGCCGGCCGCCACTCCCCTCATCTGCCCCATCCTCGGAGGCGAGGACCCGGTCGTCGACCGGCCTGACCAGACCTCGGGTGTCATCGACCCCTCGCCCTTCCAGGCCTCGGACGGCAGCCGCTACCTCCTCTACAAGACGCAGAAGACGCCGGGCACCCTCCGGATGGTGGGTCTCACCGCGGACGGCCTCCACGTGAGCGGGCCCCCGAGCCGTGAGCTGCTGCGCCACTCGGACAGCATCGAGAACCCCGTCATGGTCCAGCGCGGCGACCACTACGTCCTCTTCGCCGCCGCCAACTGGTACGACCAGTGTCGCTACAGCACGGTCTGGCTGCGCTCCGACGACAAGTGGTCGTGGACCGAAAAGGAGGAGCATGTGCTCCTCGACCAGGCGAGCACCGGGATCTGCGGGCCAGGCGGCGCCGACCTCGTCGTCGGTGAGGACATCCCGAGCCGCATGGTGCTGCACGGCTGGGTCTGCGGCCCGACCGACGAGCCCTGCCCCTACGAGGGCCTGGTCACCGACCCGGGCAAGCGGAGGGTCATGTATGCCGCCGCGCTCACCTGGGGTGACGACGGTGCGACTCCCAAGGTCTCGACCTTCCTCCCTGCGGCTGGGCCGCCGGCCTCCGCTCGCTGAGCCACCCGCGGGACCGGGACCTCCGGCCCTGCCGGGCCGGTCGACGACTCCGTGGACTGGGGGTGCGGCACCCTGCCGCACCCCCCGGAAGGAGCTCGACCATGAAGGCACTCGTCTACCACGGCCCCGGACAGAAGGCTTGGGAGGACGTCCCGGACCCCACGATCACCGACGACACCGACGCCGTCGTCAGGGTCGACGCCGTGACCATCTGCGGCACCGACCTGCACATCCTCAAGGGTGACGTGCCCGCCGTCACCGACGGTCGCATCCTCGGCCACGAGGCCGTGGGAACGGTCCTCGAGGTCGGGTCCGCCGTGACCCGGGTGAGGCCCGGCGACCGCGTGCTCGTCTCGTGCATCTCGTCCTGCGGGTCGTGCCGCTTCTGCCGCGAGGGCCGCTACGGGCAGTGCCTCGGCGGTGGCGGCTGGATCCTCGGCCACCTCGTGGACGGCACCCAGGCCGAGCTGGTGCGCGTGCCCTTCGCCGACACCTCGACCCATCCGATCCCCGACGGCGTGAGCGACGAGGAGGTCCTCATGCTCGCGGACATCGGTCCGACCGGCTACGAGGTCGGCGTCCTCAACGGCCGCGTCTCCCCCGGCGACACCGTCGTCGTCGTCGGCGCCGGGCCGATCGGGCTGTCGGTCATCATGGGCGCACGGCTCTTCAGCCCGGCGCACATCGTCGCCGTCGACCTCGCCGACTCCCGGTTGGAGGCCGCCAAGCAGTTCGGGGCCGACGTCACGGTCAACCCCTCGCGCGAGGACGCGCTGGAGGTCGTCCGGTCGCTGACCGACGGCCTCGGCGCCGACACCGCCGTCGAGGCGGTCGGCGTCCCGGAGTCCTTCGAGCAGTGCTGCGCCCTCGTCCGGCCGGGCGGCACGGTCGCCAACGTCGGTGTCCACGGCTCCCCCGCGGTGCTCCACCTCGAGGACCTCTGGATCAAGGACGTGACGATCACGACCGGTCTGGTGGACACCTTCTCCACGCCGACGCTCCTCCGGCTCGTCGCCGGCCACCAGGTCGACCTCGCGCGGTTCGTCACCCACCGCTTCACGATGGACGAGTTCGAGAAGGCCTACGAGGTCTTCTCCGCGGCGGCCGACACCCGGGCCCTCAAGGTCGTCCTCACCCACTGACCGGGGTACGGACCACGACCGACGGGTTCCGACAGGTGGACCGGACCGCGTCCTCGCGGCGGAGGACGCACCCAGCCCGGCCGGCGCTGCGCCACGCGACGCTCGCCGTGCCGCGCACGACGCCGGGCGAGCGGGTCGACGACCTGCTCGCCCGGCTCCGGGGCGACCCGGTGGCACGTGCCGAGTACGTCGCCGTCTTCGACGCCGAGCGCCTCGTCGGAGTCGCGAGCACCGGCGCCCTCGTCGCGGCCGGCCCCTCGTCCGTGGTCGCCGACGTCATGGAGGCGAACCCCCCGACCGTGTCACCGACGACCGACCGTGAGCCCGCCGCGTGGCAGGCGGTCGAGGCAGGCTGGTCGACGGTGGCCGTCGTCGACGAGCGGGGCCGGTTCCTCGGGCTCATCCCCTCGCAGACGCTGCTCGCCCTCGTGCACTCCGAGCACGACGAGGACCTCGCCCGCCTCGGTGGTTTCGGTGGCACCGCCGCGGCCGCGCGCTCGACGAGCCTCGAGCCGGTCGCACGGCGGTTGCGCCACCGCCTGCCGTGGCTCGTCGTCGGACTGCTGGGCGCCCTGCTCGCCGCCGGTGTCGTGGGCGGCTTCGAGGAGACCCTGCGCGTCAACGTCCTCGTCGCCTCGTTCCTGCCCGGGGTCGTCTACCTCGCCGACGCCGTCGGCACGCAGACCGAGGCCCTCGTCATCCGCGGCCTCTCGCTCGGGGTCGGCATCCGCCGGGTCGTGCGCCGGGAGGCCCTCACCGGCGCCCTGCTCGGCGCCCTTCTCGGCGTCATCGCGCTCGGGGTCGTGGCCGCCATCTGGCGCGACTCCGGTGTGGCGGTCACCGTCGCCCTGGCCATCCTCGTCGCGTCGGTCATCGCCACCGTCGTCGCCATGGCCCTGCCGTGGGTCTTCCACCGGCTCGGCACCGACCCGGCGTTCGGCTCGGGGCCACTCGCGACGGTCGTCCAGGACATCATCACCGTCGCGGTCTACTTCCAGCTGGCGACGTGGATCGTCCGCTGACCCTTGTTCTCAGGACGCCGAGCCGTTCGCCCGCGCCGACCAGTCCGCGTAGCCCTGCACGGCATACGGGAGGGTCATGAAGATGCGGTCCTCCCCCACCCGGTCGACGAAGCCGGAACGGCGCAGGTCGTCGTGCAGCTCCTGCTTCACCCGGCTCAGCGCGAGGACGACACCGCGGCGCTCGACCTCGCGGCGCAGCGTCTCCAAGGTGTCCGAGGCGGTGAGGTCGACGGTGACGTTGGCCTCCATGTTGAGCAGCAGCCACCTCGCCGGGGTCGGCGCCTCGTCGACGGCCCGGAGCGCGCGGGTGACGAAGTCGTGGGCGTTGGCGAAGAAGAGCGGCGAGTCGTAGCGGTAGACGACGAGCCCCGGAACCGGTCTGGCAGAGGGGTAGTCGTCGACGTCGTGCATCCCGGCGACGCCGGGGACATGGCCGAGGATGCCGTCGTGCGGGCGCGACACCCGGTGCAGCAGGTCGAGCAAGGACAGGACGATCGCCACGAGCACTCCGGGCAGGATGCCGAGCACGAGCACCGACGCGGTCGTCCCGACGGCGAGCACGCCCTCGGTGCGCCGGAAGGCGAAGATCCGCCGGAACTCGGCGACGTCGACGAGCCGGATGGCTGCGAAGACCACCAGCGCCCCGAGCGCCGCCGTCGGGAACCGAGCGAGGACGGGGTTGGCGACGAGCACGGCGAGGACCACGGTGGCCAGCGCGACGAGGGCGTTCACCTGGCTGCGACCGCCGCTCGCGTCCACGATGGCGGTCCGGCTGCCGCTGCTGCTCACCGGGAAGCCCTGGGTCGCGCCCACCGCCACGTTCGTGACGCCGAGGGCGAGCAGCTCCTGCTTGGCGTCGAGCCCGTTCTCGTGGCGCGGCTCGAACGCCCTTCCGGTGAGGATGTTGTCGGTGTAGGCCACGACCGCGATGCCCAGCGCCGCGGGCAGCATGGCCCTGAGATCGGCGAGACCGACATCGGGGACCGTCGGGACGGGCAGCTCGCGCGGCACCGGACCGACGACCGCGACCCCCCGGGTGTCGAGCGACAGGAGCATCACCGCGGCCGCGGAGGCGAGCACGCCGAGCAGCGGCACCGGGAGCCGGGGCGCGAACCGCGTGACGACGAGCAGGAAGGCCAGCACCGAGGCGGCCACGAGGACGGTGGGCCGGTGGACGTCGCCGATCTGCTCGACCACCGACGACACCTGCGCCACCGTGCTCCCGCCCGTCACCTCGAGACCGGTCACCTTCCCCAGCTGGCTCACCACCATGAGGGTCGCCACCCCCGCCATGTAGCCGACGAGCACCGGCCGCGACAGCAGCTCCGCGAGGAAGCCGAGCCGCAGCGCCCACGCGAGCAGGCAGAAGCCGCCGACGAGGACCGCCAGCCCCGCGGCCAGCGCGGCATAGCGCTCAGGGTCGCCGCCGGCGAGACCGCCGAGGGCCACCGCGGTCATGAGCGCAGTCGTCGACTCGGGCCCGACCGAGAGCAGCCTGGACGAGCCGAGGACGGCATACACGACGATCGCGGTCCCGGCCGCCCACAGACCGGCGACGGGCGGCAGACCGGCGACGCCGGCATACGCCATGACCTGCGGGACGAGGTAGGCCGCCACGGTGACCCCGGCGACGACGTCACCGCGCAGACGCGCACGGTCGCCCAGGACGTCGGTGGCGCGCACGACGGCTCAGAAGAGACCGACGACGTTGCCGTCGGGGTCGAGGTCGATCGAGGCGGCGGCGGGGTGGCGGGGCAGGCCGGGCATCGTGCGCATCTCGCCGCTGATGGCGTAGACGTAGCCCGCCCCGGCGGCCACGCGGACCTCGCGCACCGGCATCCGCCACCCGCGCGGGTCACCGCGCAGCGTGGGGTCGGACGAGATCGACAAGTGGGTCTTGGCGATGACGACGGGGAAGGCGCCGTAGCCGAGGACCTCGAACCGCGCGAGGTCGCGCGCCGCGACGTCCGACAGGTCGACGCCCTCGGCGCCGTAGACGTCGGTCGCCACCGCCTCGATCTTGCGACGCAGCGGGGCGTCGAGGTCGTAGGTGGGCCGCAGCGCGTGCGTGTCGTCGCAGGCGCTGACGACGACGGCGGCGAGGTCGGTCGCGCCCTTGCCGCCGTCGAGGACATGCGTCGAGACCGCGACCCGTGCGCCCTCCTGCTCGGCAGCCTCGGCGATGACCGCGAGCTCGGAGTCGTGGTCGGTCGGGAAGGCGTTGACCGCGACGACGGGTGGGATCCCGAAGCCCCGGACGATCTCGATGTGGCGGCGCAGGTTGGCAGTCCCGGCCCGCACCGCGTCCGGATCCTCGTCGAGCATCTCCGCGGGCAACGGCCGGCCGGCTGCGACCGCGAAGCGGCCAGAGTGCGCCTTGAGCGAGCGGACGGTCGCGACGAGGACGGCCGCGTCCGGGGCGAGCCCCGACACCCGGCACTTGAGGTTGACGAAGCGCTCGGCGCCCATGTCGGACCCGAATCCGGCCTCGGTGAGCAGGAAGTCACCCGTGTGGATGCCGATGCGGTCGGCGACGACCGACGAGTTGCCCGTCGCGATGTTGCCGAACGGTCCGGTGTGGACGAGGACGGGAGTGTTCTCGGTCGTCTGGAGCAGGTTGGGCATGAGGGCGTCCTTGAGGATGACGGCCATGGCGCCGGCCGCACGCAGGTCCTCGGCGGTCACCGGACGGCCGCCGGTCGTGAAGCCGACGACGATCCGTCCGAGCCGCTCGCGAAGGTCCGCGAGCGAGGTCGACAGCGCGAGCACCGCCATGACCTCGCTCGCCGCCGTGATGTCGAACCCGGACTGCCGGGGCACTCCGTCGATCCGTGCGCCGAGGCCCTCGACGATGCCGCGCAGGGCCCGGTCGTTGACGTCGAGGACACGGCGCCACGAGATGCTGCGGACGTCGATGTCGAGCTCGTTGCCGTGGTGCAGGTGGCTGTCGAGCATCGCGGCGAGGAGGTTGTGCGCCGCCGTCACCGCGTGGAAGTCGCCGGTGAGGTGGAGGTTGAGCGTCTCCATCGGCAGCACCTGGCTGAACCCGGCTCCCGCCGCCCCGCCCTTGACCCCGAACGTCGGACCCATCGACGGCTGCCGCAGCGCGAGCGTCGCCCGGTGCCCCAGCTGCGCAAGCCCCTGTGCGAGACCGACGGCCGTCGTCGTCTTGCCCTCCCCCAGCGGGGTCGGTGTGATGGCGGTGACGACGACGTAGCGGGCTCGCGGGAGCCCGGCGAGGTCCTGCTCGGCCGCCAGGTGGACCTTGGCGACGTGCCGCCCGTAGGGCTCCAGCCGCTCGAGAGGGATGCCGGCCGCGCGCGCGACCGTGTCGATCGGGTCGAGGTGCGCGGCACGGGCGATGGCCAGGTCGGAGGGAGGGGCGACGGTGCTCATGGCACCACGGTCCTCCAGCGCGGGCGCGCCGTCACGGGACGAAGGGCCCACGACCGTCGGGTGGCATCGAGAGCCCAGGGGCGAGCCCGATCGGGTCCTTCTCGGCCTCCCCGGCCGGGTCTAGCCTCGCCACATGTGGACCCGTCGGCATCACGACGAGGCGCCGGTCCCGCACGAGGAGAGTGCACTCGCCCGCAGCTATCGCTACGTGCTGAGGACCGCCGGCGAGGACGCCCTCAAGGACGTCCACCGTGCGGGCGTCGGCGCGCTCGACGCCGGTGACCGGCAGGTCCTGCTCACGACGATCCAGACCCAGCTCATGTCGGGTGCCCGCCTCGGGGTGGACCGGGCCGACGAGATCTCACGCCTGTTGGTGCTCGGCGAGCGGCGTCGGGCCGGCTCGGTCATCGCCCACCTGCCCTCCGACGTCCTCGACCGGCTCGCGACCTCGGTCGTGCACGAGAGCGAGTCCGCCGGACTTCTCGAGGGCTACGACGAGTGGGACGGTGCCGACCCGGTGGTGGCGGACGATGTCGACAGCGGCTACCGCTCCGGCTTCGACACCGTGCGCCACTACGACATCGTGCAGGGCCGGGCCGAGGGCGGTTTCAGCACCTGAGCGACCCGCGGGTGCCCCGACGCACGCCCGGGTCCCACCCCTCCGGATGGCCCGACTGACCATTGCCGGGGCCCTCGGGGCTGCCCTAGCGTCAAGAGGATCAGCGTCGGCCATCGCCGACCCACAACGGAGTGGATGATCATGACGAGAACGCAGACCCATCGAGCACCCACGAGCGCTCTGCGGCTGACCGCGCTGGCCGCCGCCGTCGCGCTCACGACAGCCCTCTTCCCGCAGGTCGCGACCGCGGCACCGTCAGCCGACGCCTGCGCCGACCGGGCCAACAACACCTACCAGAAGCTCCTCGAGTGCGTCACCGTCGACGGCGTGCGGGCCCACCAGGAGGCGCTGCAGAAGATCGCCGACAACAGCACCGACCCGGTCTACCCCGGCACTCGCGCCGCGGGTACCGACGGCTACGACGACAGCGTCGACTACGTCGCCGGGCTGCTGCGCGACGCCGGCTACCAGGTCACCCTCGACCCGGTCGACATCACCTTCAACTTCCCCGCCGTGCTGCGCCAGCTCACCCAGGTCCAGGCCGAGTACGAGACCGGCGTCTTCACCGGCAGCGGCTCGGGCGAGGTCGAGGGCAACGTCATCCCGGTGGACCTCAACCTCGCCCCGCCGCGCGCCTCCACGAGCGGCTGCGAGGCGGCCGACTTCGCCGGCAAGGACTGGAGCGGCGACAACGACATCGCGCTGGTCCAACGCGGCACGTGCTTCTTCGGAACGAAGGCCTGGTACGCCGAGCAGGCCGGCGCCGAGGCCATCATCATCATGAACCAGGGCAACACGCCCGACCGCGAGGCGCTCATCGTCGCCGACGGGACGAGCATCGACGAGCCGATCCCCGGGGCACCCGGTCCGGTCACCCACGGCATCCCCGTGGTGGGCGCGAGCTTCGCGGACGGCGTCGCGCTCTCCGCTCCGGGCTCGACGGCATACGTGCAGGTCCTCCCGGCGGAGACACGCAGTGACTACAACGTCATCGCCGAGCTGCCGGGCAAGAACACGGACAACGTCGTCATGGCCGGAGCCCACCTCGACAGCGTCATCGAGGGCCCCGGGATCAACGACAACGGCTCCGGGTCCGCTGCGCTGCTCGAGACCGCGCTCATGATGGCCAACCTCACGCCCGAGAACACCATCCGGTTCGGCTGGTGGGCCGCGGAGGAGCAGGGCCTCGTCGGGTCCGCCGACTACGTCGCAGGGCTCTCGGCCGCCGAACGCGACCGGATCGCCCTCTACATGAACTACGACATGGTCGGCTCGCCCAACTACATCTTCATGGTCTACGACGCCGACGAGTCGACGTTCGAGGCACCGGTCCCGGTCCCCGACGGGTCAGCCGCCATCGAGGACGTCTACGAGGCCTACTACACGAAGATCGGCGAGCCCTACGAGGACACCGAGTTCTCGGGTCGCAGCGACTACGAGGCGTTCATCCTCGCCGGCATCCCGTCCAGTGGGCTCTTCACCGGCGCCGAGGTCGTCAAGACCGAGGAGCAGGAGGCCATCTGGGGCGGCACCGCGGGTGAGCAGTTCGACCCGTGCTACCACGAGGCCTGTGACACGATCGCGAACAACAGCATGCACGCGCTCGAGGTCAACAGCGACCTCATCGCGTTCGCGATGCTGACCTTCGCCTACTCCACGGAGTCGGTCAACGGCGTGCCCGGCAAGAAGGTCCCCGGACCGGCCTTCACCCTGCCGGCGCCCGCCGGACCGGAGGGCACCTTCGCCGAGGAGGACGGTGGCATGGCACACAGCCACGACGGCTGAGACCCCCTCAGCACGCGGCCAGCCCAACGGTCCCCGGCGCAGTGCGCGCCGGGGACCGTCCCGTCCGGGGGCGGTCCCGTTTCGGCCCGACTCGCGTCGGTCGACGCGGGACCTTCTCCCCTGACGCATCCACCCGCCGCGCGGTGCGATGGGGTCGGAGGTGGACGATGACACGACACTTGAGAACAGTCGCCACCGGAGCCGCGGTGCTCCTCGTCCTCGCGGCGTGCGCCGCATCGGGCAACGAGAGCGCGGGCACGGCCTCGGGGCAGCCCGGCTTCTGGCCGGGTCTCTGGCACGGGCTCATCAGCCCGGTGACCTTCCTCGTCTCGCTCTTCCGCGACGACGTCGGGATCTACGAGGTGCGCAACTCCGGAGGGTGGTACGACTTCGGCTTCATGCTCGGGGTCTCGATCTTCTTCGGCGGACCGGCCGGCGCGGGCTCACGTCGGGCTGGGAGCAGCAGGAGGAATGACGCCCGATGAGCACGGACCTGCAGTGGCGGCTGCACCGACCGCCGCGCGCGACGACCGTCGTCGGCGGGCTCTACCTCGTCGCCGCGGGCAGCCACGTCGGCCTCGTCTCGGCCGACCCCACGGTCTACGAGGGCTTCGCCGAGCAGGGGCTTTTCGGCTTCGTCCGCTCCGGCTGGGCCGACATCGTCATGGCCCACCCGCGACCGTGGATCTACCTCCTCGCCCTCGGCGAGGCGACCCTCGGGGCGCTGCTGCTCGCGGGCCGACGCGCGTCGCGCGTCGGTTGGGTCGGGGTGCTCGCCTTCCACGCGCTGCTGCTGCTCTTCGGCTGGGGCTTCTGGCTGTATGCCGTCCCCGCCGGTGCGCTGCTCGCGTGGCTCGCGCGTCGCGACCTCCCGGCCCTCGCAACCAGCGACCCGAGCGGCGCGGACACGGTCTCGAGCGAGGCCCGAACGGACGGAGAGGGGGACGGCCCCGAAGGACCGTCCCCCTCTGCCCGTCACCCGTCAGGACAGGTGGCGGAGCCGCTCAGTCCAGGTCGAAGCGGTCGGCGTCCATGACCTTGACCCACGCGGTGACGAAGTCGTGCACGAACTTCTCGCGCGCATCGTCGCTGGCGTAGACCTCGGCGAGCGCACGCAGCTGCGAGTTCGAACCGAAGACGAGGTCGACGGCGGTCGCGGTCCAGCGGACCTCACCGGTGGCGAGGTCGCGGATCTCGTAGACGTTCTCCGCGTCCTGCGACGCCTTCCACTGCGTGCCCGGGGCGAGCAGGTTGCGGAAGAAGTCGTTGCTGAGCACGCCGGGCCTGTCGGTGAGGACGCCGTGTGCGACGCCACCGTGGTTGTTGCCGAGGGCCCGGAGGCCGCCGACGAGCACGGTCATCTCGGGCGCGGTGAGACCGAGCATGTAGGCGCGGTCGAGGAGGAGCACCTCGGGCTGGAGCTTCTCGCCCTCGCGGATGTAGTTGCGGAAGCCGTCGGCCCGCGGCTCGAGCACCCGGAAGGACTCGACGTCGGTCTGCTCCTGCGTCGCGTCGGTGCGACCGGCGTGGAACGGCACGGTGACCTCGACACCCGCGTCCTTCGCGGCCTTCTCGACCGCGGCCGAGCCGGCGAGCACGATGAGGTCGGCGAGCGAGACCTGTGCGCCGCCGCGGCCGTTGAACTCCGAACGGACGCCCTCGAGGGCGTCGAGAACCGGCGCGAGCCGCGCCGGGTCGTTCGCGGCCCAGCCGCGCTGCGGCTCGAGGTTGATCCGCGCACCGTTGGCGCCACCGCGCTTGTCGGTGGTGCGGAAGCTCGCGGCCGACGCCCACGCCGTCCAGACGAGGTCGGCGGGGTCGATGCCGGCGCCGAGCACGGCGTCCTTGAGCGCGGCGACGTCCGCGTCACCGACGAGGTCGCCCTCGACGGCGGGCACGGGGTCCTGCCACAGCTGGGGCTCTGCGACCCACGGGCCGAGGTAGCGAGAGACCGGGCCCATGTCGCGGTGGAGCAGCTTGTACCAGGCCTTGGCGAAGGCGAGGCGGAACTCCTCGGGGTTCTCGAGGAAGCGGCGCGAGATCTTCTCGTACTCCGGGTCGAAGCGGAGCGCGAGGTCGGAGGTGAGCATCGTCGGACGGTGCTTGGTCTCGGGGTCGAAGGCGTCCGGGATGATCCGGTCCTCGGTCCTGGCGACCCACTGCTTGGCGCCGGCCGGGCTCTCGCTCAGCTCCCACTCGTAGCCGAAGAGGATCTCGAAGAAGCGGTTGCTCCACTGCGTCGGACGGTCGGTCCACGTCACCTCGAGGCCCGACGTCATGGCGTCGGGGCCCTTGCCGGTGCCGGCGCTGCTGCGCCAGCCCAGGCCCTGCTCCTCGAGCGGGGCGCCCTCGGGCTCGGGACCGATGAGGTCCGAGTCGCCCTTGCCGTGGGTCTTGCCGAAGGTGTGCCCACCGGCGATGAGGGCGACGGTCTCCTCGTCGTTCATCGCCATGCGGGCGAAGGTGTCGCGGATGTCGCGGGCCGAGGCCAGCGGGTCCGGGTTGCCGTTGGGGCCCTCGGGGTTGACGTAGATGAGGCCCATCTGGACGGCACCGAGCTGCTCCTCGAGCTCGCGCTCACCGGAGTAGCGCTCGTCGCCGAGCCACGTGTCCTCCGGACCCCAGAAGATCTCCTCGGGCTCCCAGACGTCCTCGCGACCGAAGGCGAAGCCGAAGGTCTCGAAGCCCATGTCCTCGAGCGCGACGTTGCCGGCGAGGACGAGCAGGTCGGCCCACGAGATCTGCTGGCCGTACTTCTGCTTGACCGGCCACAGCAGACGACGGGCCTTGTCGAGGTTGGCGTTGTCGGGCCAGCTGTTGAGCGGGGCGAAGCGCTGGCCGCCGTCGCCTGCGCCGCCGCGGCCGTCGTAGATGCGGTAGGTGCCCGCGGCGTGCCAGCTCATGCGGATCATGAGGCCGCCGTAGTGGCCGAAGTCGGCGGGCCACCAGTCCTGGGAGGTGTGCAGCACCTCGGTGATGTCGCGCTTGACCGCCTCGACGTCGAGGGTCGAGACCGCCTTGGCGTAGTCGAAGTCGGGAGCGAGCGGGTTGCCCTTGGACGAGTGGGCGTGCAGCACCGACAGGTCGAGCTGGTTGGGCCACCAGTCCTTGATGCCGTGCGGACGACCGCCGGTCTTCGGGGTCGGCGAGTCGATCGCCGGGTTCTCGCTCTCACTGCCCTGAGCGGTGACGGAGTCGTGCATCACGGGGCATCCGCCCTCGGCCTTCCGGTCCACCCCCTGGGGGCTCTCGGGGGTCGGGTCGGCCTGGCTGTCGGTCATCGTGCTTCCTTCCGGCTTGTCACTTCGGTGGGTCTGGTCGGTCGGTGGAACGGGTCGGGCGTGCCGGTCGGACGACGACCGGCACGAGGGTCAGGTGGCCGCGGCGGCGCAGTCGCTGCACAGGCCCCAGTAGACGACCTCGGCCTCGTCGACCACGAAACCATGGTCACCGGGGGCGGTGAGGCAGGGGGCGTGGCCGACGGAGCACTCGACGTCGACGATGTCGCCGCACGAACGGCATACGGCGTGGTGGTGGTTGTCGCCGACACGCGCCTCGTAGCGGGCGTTCGAGCCGGCTGGCTGGATCCGGCGCACGAGCCCGGCGGCGGTGAGGGCCCTGAGGACGTCGTAGACGGCCTGGTGCGACACCGCACCGTGCTTCTCGCGGACGCGGCCGATGATCGTGTCGGTGTCGAGGTGCGGCTCGTCGCCCAGCACCTCGAGGACCGCGAGACGGGGACGGGTCACGCGCAGCGAGGCCTGCTGCAGCTCGCTCCTCGGGTCCGTCGTCACGCCAGCAGCATCACGCACTTTCTGGAACAAGTCAAGATTGCTGCTCCTCCCCGACGGTGGGACCTCAGGCCTCCCTGACCCCGACCTCAGCCCAGGCTCGCGCTGTGGTCGGGCACGTAGGTCGTGTGCTCACGCGGAGGGCGCTCGTAGCCGCGCGGCGCGGGACGGGTGGGCAGCACGAGCGCCGGAGGGGGCACGTCGACATAGGGGATGGTCGAGAGCAGGTGGGCGACCATGTTGAGCCGCGCCCGCTTCTTCGAGTCCGACTCGACGACGTACCACGGCGCCTCCGCGATGTCCGTGTGCACCATCATCTCGTCCTTGGCGCGTGAGTAGTCCTCCCACCGCGTGATCGACTCCAGGTCCATCGGCGAGAGCTTCCACTGCCTCATCGGGTCACTGAGCCTGGCTTTGAAGCGTCGTTGCTGCTCGGCGTCGCTCACCGAGAACCAGTACTTGCGCAGCAGGATGCCGTCCTCGACGAGGAGCCGCTCGAAGATCGGGCACTGGTGCAGGAAACGCCGGTACTCGTGCGGCGTGCAGTAGCCCATGACCCGTTCGACGCCGGCGCGGTTGTACCAGGAGCGGTCGAAGAGCGTGATCTCACCGGCCGCCGGGAGGTGCTCGACATAGCGCTGGAAGAACCACTGGGTCTGCTCGCGTTCGGTCGGTGCCGGCAGGGCCACGATCCGTGCGCTGCGGGGGCTGAGGTACTCGGTGACCCGCTTGATCGTGCCGCCCTTGCCGGCCGCGTCACGGCCCTCGAAGACCACGACGACCCGCTGCCTCTCCGCCTTGACCCACTCCTGCACCTTGACCAGCTCGGCCTGGAGGCGCAACATCTCGGCCTCGTAGACCTCCGTGCTCAGGGACCGTGCGGATCGCTCACGCGGCGACATGGACCGATCGTAGGGGTCGCACCGTGACCCCGCACCGGCCTCGCGGAACCTCAGTCGGCGACGAGCTCCTCGATGCGTTCGAGCGTCCGCTCCATGTTGCGGCGCGTCGTCGCCGCCATGCGCCGGACCGCCGGGCGGCCCGGCCACGCCTCGGTGCCGATGTCCCAGGTCTCGCGCACGAGCGTTCCTCCCTCGACGGGCTCGAGCTCGTAGCGCCACGTCCGGCCGGTGAAGAGCAGAGAGAGCGGGAAGGGCGCGAGGGTGCGCCACGCGATGCGCCTGTCCTCGACGAGGTCGACGACTTCGTTGCGCGTCGAGTACCTCGCACCGAGCTTCATGTCCATGCCGAAGGAGTCGCCGAGCTTCAGCCGCCGTCCTCCCGAGCGGGCGCGGCGGACGGTGCCGGACCCGTCGATGTCGAGGTGCCGGGCGGGGTCCACGAGGAGGTCGAAGATCACGTCCGCCGGAGCAGGCACGAAGCGTTCGACGCTGACCCGGTCACGGTTCGTCATGGCGCACAGGCTACGTGTGCGCCACATCGCGGAGTGATCCCGGTCAGGCGGGTCGACCGGAGGTGTGGCGTCGCCTGCGCAGGCGCTCCATCTCGGCCTCGACCCGCTCCGGACCCGGCTCGGGCCACAGAACGTCCCACGTGTGGAACGCCAGCCCGATCCCCCACCCGAAGAGCGGGAAGATCGGCCAGAAGAAGTCCGCACCCGTCGCGAACCACACCGCGACGAGCAGGAGGTTGACCATGGCGTAGGCGAGGACGTGCGCCATGAGACCACGCTTGTCCTTGAGTCGCTGAAGGGCTCGTTCCCTCAGCTCCTCCTCGTCGTTGCGGGGGCCGTCCGGCCGTGCTCGCGTCGTGTCCGACATCTCGACCATCTCCTCTCCCCCTCAGGATCGCGGGCGACCTCGTCGAGCACAGGGGCCGTTGGTCCCACGTCACGAAACCGCCGGCAGACCGGCAGGAACCGGTGTCACGCCTGGTGGGCCGGCGCCGCCACCGGTGGCGCAGAACCCGCGTCGACCGGGGCCCGGTGCGGGACGACGAGGGTGTCGCACGCGAGACCGTCGAGGACCCGTCGGGCCACCGAACCGTCGACGAGCCCTGCCAGGGTGCCGCCGCCACGTGTTCCGACGACGACGAGGTCGCCCGGACGGCACCGGTCCCGCAGCGAGCCCACGGGGTCGCCGTGCACCACCTCGACGCGACAAGGGACCGACGACGACGCGAGCAGCGGACGCAGAGCAGCCCACACCCTGTGGACCTCGCCCTGCAGGTCCGACGCTGGGCTGGTGGCGGGCAGGGCACGCACCACCCTCAGGGCGGCCCCTCGCAGCCCCGCCTCCGCCACAGCCAGCAGCAGCATGTCGACCGAGTCACCGCCACGGTTCAGGCCGACGAGGACCTCCGGCTCATGAGGAGCCGGCTCCCCGTGCCGGCTCTTCTCCCGGACCGGCGATCCGGCCGCGCCGGCCCCCGCGACGTGCACCTGCGCCTGCGGCAGGAGGATGGGAACCCGGAAGCGACGAGCCAGGTCACCGCTCGTCGACCCGATCGAGAACGCGACCTCGCCTCCGCTTCCGTGTCCACCGAGAACGAGCAGCCCGGCACGGTCGGCGAGCCGCTCGACCTCGGGATCGGCGACCGACGCCGCGACGACCGTCTCCACGACGACGTCCGGGCAGGTGCGCTCAGCGACGTCGCGGGCACGCGCGGCGATCGCCACGGCATACGAGAGCGCCTGTCGCTCGGCCTCGACCTGGGCCGAGAGGGTCGACCCCATCGGACGGGCGCGCGCGAGGGTGAGGACCGCCAGCGGCCGGCCGCGCAGGCGCGCCTCGCGAGCCGCGGCCTCGACCGCGCGTTGACTCTGCCAGGAGCCGTCGGCCCCCACCACGACGACATCGACCAGCTGCTGCTCGGCCACTCGGCTCACCACCCGTCCTCATGCCGGTCGCCCGGTGCGACCACCTCCACGGTGCCCGTCACCGGGTGCCCACGCCCGGGACCTTGGGCCCTGACCTTGTGGTGGGCCGGCGGCGAGGCTCGTGACGGAGAACGGAGCGCCCGCACCCACGAGCGCCCGCCCTGCGAGAGGAGCACCATGACCCCCCAGGCACCTTTGCTCATGTCCTTCGCCGAGGGCGACCGCTCGATGGCCGACCTCCTCGGCGGCAAGGGCGCGAACCTCGCGGAGATGACCCGGATGGGTCTCCCCGTCCCCGCGGGGTTCACGATCACGACCGAGGCCTGCCGCGAGTACCTCTCACAGGGCCGGATCCCGACGGCTCTTCCGGGACTCGTGACCTCCGCCCTGACCCGCCTGGAGCACGAGAGCGGACGGCGCCTCGGGGATGCCCACGACCCCCTCCTCGTCTCGGTCCGCTCGGGCGCGAGGTTCTCGATGCCCGGGATGATGGAGACCGTCCTCGACGTCGGGCTGACGGACGCGTCGTTGCCGGGACTGGTCGCCCGCGGTGGTGAGCGCTTCGCGTGGGACTGCTACCGGCGGCTGTGCCTCATGTACGGCCGGACGGTGCTCGGCATCGACCCGGCAGCCTTCGACAAGGCGGCCGAGGCTGTCACCGGACCCACCGGGCGGGACGAGTCACGGCTCGACGTGCCGGAGCTCAAGGCACTGGTGAGCGAGTTCCGCACCGTGCTCCGGGAGCGGACCGGCGAGGACCTCCCCCAGGATCCGCGCGTGCAGCTGGACCGGTCCATCGAGGCGGTCTTCGCTTCGTGGAACAGTCCGCGCGCCAACGTCTACCGGGCCCACGAGGGGATCGCGGCCGACCTCGGCACGGCCGTCAACGTCATGGAGATGGTCTACGGCAACACCGGCCCACGTTCAGGCAGCGGGGTCTGCTTCACGCGGGACCCCGCGACGGGAGAGGCCGTGCCCTACGGCGACTACCTCCAGAACGCGCAGGGCGAGGACGTCGTCAACGGTAGCCGGGCCACGGTCAGCCTCGCCGATCTCGGCGACCTCGAGCCCACGGCATACGAGGAGCTCCTGGGGCACCTGGACACCCTCGAGCACCACTACCGCGACCTGTGCGACGTCGAGTTCACCGTCGAGGACGGCAGGCTCTGGGTGCTGCAGACCCGCGTGGGCAAGCGGAGCCCGGCCGCGGCCTTCGTGCTCGCCCACGAGATGGCGGAGGAAGGGCTCATCAGCCGGGACGAGGCCCTGCTGCGGGTCAGCGGCCCCCAGCTCGAGTCGCTCATGCACCCGCAGTTCGCGCAGACCCCCGACAGCCGGCTGCTGGCCGAGGGGCTGCCGGCGAGCCCGGGGGCGGCGGTGGGCGAGGTGGTCTTCGAGCCGGCCGACGCGGTGCGTCTCGCCGCCGCGGGAACGGCGGTCGTCCTCGTGCGCACGGAGACGAGCGCCGAGGACGTCGACGGCATCCTCGCGTCGGCTGCCGTGGTCACCGCGCGCGGCGGTCTGGCCTCGCACGCCGCCGTCGTCGCCCGCGGGTTCGGTCGCACCTGCGTCACCGGGGTGTCGGACCTCGCCGTGGACCCGGCGGCGCGAACAGCACGCACCTCCGACGGCACGGTCGTCGGGGAGGGCGACCTGCTGTCGGTCGACGGGACGACGGGACGGGTCTTCGCCGGCGCGCTCGACGTCCGGCCCAGCGAGGTGGCACAGGCCCTGGAGTCCGACGAACCGCTCGACGACACCGTCCAGCCCGTCGTGCGAGCCGTGCGCTCGCTGCTCGGGCACGCCGACGCCCGCCGTCGGCTCGGCGTGCTCGCCAACGCCGACATGCCGGCCGACGCCCGCCGCGCCCGCCGGCTCGGGGCGCAGGGCATCGGCCTCTGCCGGACCGAGCACACGCTGCTCGGCGAGCGGAGGGTGCTCGTCGAGCGCTTCGTCCTCGGCGAGAACCGGGTCGCGACCCTCGCCGAGATGGAGCGGCTCGCGACCGAGGACTTCACCGGACTGCTCCGCGCCATGGACTCGCTTCCCGTCGTCGTCCGGCTGCTCGACCCGCCGCTGCACGAGTTCCTGCCCGGCGTCGAGGGCCTGGCGACCGAGGTGGCCCGGCTGGAGGCGCTCGAGGGTGACGTCGACCCCGCGTTGACGACCAGGCTGCAGGCGGTGCGGTCCTGGCAGCAGGTCAACCCCATGCTCGGACTGCGCGGCGTCCGCCTGCTCACCGTCTTCCCCGAGCTCGTCGACGTCCACGTCCGCGCCCTGGTGAACGCCGCGGACGCCCTCGTCCGCGAGGGCCTGAACCCCCGTCCGGAGATCATGGTGCCGCTCGTTGCCGACGCGGCCGAGCTGAGGGCGGCGCGGGGCCGCGTCGAGCAGTGCATCGCGCGGACCCGTGGCACGAGGACGTCGACCCTGCACATCCCTGTCGGGGTGATGATCGAGCTCCCGCGCGCAGCCCTCACCGCTGCCCACCTCGCCGAGCACGCGGACTTCTTCTCGTTCGGCACCAACGACCTCACCCAGACGACGTGGGGCGTCTCGCGCGACGACGGCCAGACCGGCTTCCTCACGGCCTACCTCACGTCGGGGGTGCTCGCCCACGACCCGTTCGTCTCGCTCGACGAGACCGGCGTCGGCGAGCTCGTCGAGGCGGCGGCCGGCCGGGGTCGCGCCGCCCGGCCGGACCTGGGGCTCGGCGTGTGCGGCGAGCACGCAGGCGACCCGTCGTCGATCGCCTTCTTCGACCGGGTGGGCCTGGACTACGTGTCGTGCTCCGCGCCTCGCGTCCCCGTCGCCCGCCTCGAAGCCGGCCGGGCCGCGGTCGCCGCGAACGACGTCGACGACAGCGACACCCGCTGACGCGGCACGGCAGACGACGAAGGCCCCGGTCCGCAGTGCGGTCCGGGGCCTTCGTCTCTCTGGTGGGCGATACTGGGTTTGAACCAGTGACCTCTTCCGTGTCAAGGAAGCGCGCTACCACTGCGCCAATCGCCCGTGAGGGGTACTACTCGAGGTGGAGACGGGATTTGAACCCGTGTAAACGGCTTTGCAGGCCGCTGCCTCGCCTCTCGGCCACTCCACCATTGAGGGGTGGCTAACCCTCCGAGCGGATGACCGGGTTCGAACCGGCGACCTCAACCTTGGCAAGGTTGCGCTCTACCAACTGAGCTACATCCGCGCGACGCTCGAAGTTTCCTTCCTGCGTGCGGAGAGAAACTTAACTGATTCCGAGGGCGAACTCAAAACCGGCTCGGTCACCGCCCGGAGCCCACCCTGATCCGGGGGATGACGAGGGTCTCGTCGTCGTTGATCGGGGTGAGCGGACGCCTCGCAGCCTCCCGTATGCCGTCCAGCTCCAGGTCGTCCTCGACGTCACCGTCGGTGGGCCGGCCGTCCTCGTCGAGGCCCTCCCCCGCACCACCGGCCACGGGCGTGGCCGACGCGGTGCGACCCTTCCGGCGACGCAGCCGGCCCACGACCCGCTCGCGCAGGCCACGCTCGTCCGCCGTCGGCCAGAGGTTGCGGATGGCGGCGTTGAGGGCGGCACCGATGAGCACGGCGATGGCGAGCATGTAGAGCCAGATGAGCAGCACGATCGGGGCGCTGAGCGGCCCGTAGATCGAGGTGCCGTCGAGCGAGGCGGCGATCGAGCCACGCACGACGAACGACGCGACGACCCAGATGAGGAGGGTGAGGACCGCGCCGGGCACGTCGTGCGTCCACGGGCTCCGCACCGGCGTGGACACGTGGTAGAGGCTGGTGAAGGTCGCGATGACGAGCAGTGAGACCACGGGCCAGTAGAGCAGCGTGAGGACGTCGAGCCGCTCGGGGAGGAACTGACCGAGCAGCGTCGGCCCGATGAGCACGAGCGGAATGGTGATGATCCCCACGAGCAGGGCGACGACGTAGAGCGAGAAGCTGAGCAGCCGGGTCGGCACGATGCCTCGCACGCCGGACTGGCCGTACATGATCGAGACGGTGTCGACGAGGACGTTGAGCGCGCGGGAGCCCGACCACAGCGAGAGCACGAAGCCGACCGAGATGAGGTCGAACCGTCCCGACGTGAAGACGTCGTCGACCGTCGGCGTGAGTGTCGAGGAGATCACGTCCGTGGTGAGGAAGCGGCCGGCATACTCCGTGATCGCCACACGCACGGTCTCGACGGTCCCGGTGCCCAGCCAACGACCCACGTAGCCGACGCCACCGAAGAGCCCGAGGACGAGCGGCGGCAGCGAGAGCAGCGCGAAGAAGCCGGCCTCGGAGGCCAGCCCGGTGACGCGGTAGCGCAGGCAGACACGGATCGTCTCCACCGTGAGGCGGGCCAGCGCCTCGAGGGCAGGGAAGCGTGCCAGCCACCGCCGCAGGCGTCGCTTCGCATCGGTCACCCGATCACGCTAGCCGCCCCGCCTGCACGGACAGCCGGTGACACGGTGCGCCGGCGGACACGAGCGGGTCACATCTCGCTCCCCTGACGGGAGGTCGGGCTAGCGTTCGGGCCGTGCAGACCCCCGACGTCGTCAACCAGGTGCCGGACTTCACCGGGCACGACCTCTTCTCGACCGATGCCGTCGCCGTCGAGGCGGTGCAGCGGTGGGGCGACGCCGCCGACGTCGCCGGTCTCACCGAGCTCGGTGTGCTCGCCGGGAGCGCCGAGGTGCAGGCGTGGGCCGACGATGCCCACCGCGACACCCCGCGCCTGCGCACCCACGACCGCACCGGGCGCCGGGTCGACGAGGTCGACTACACGCGCAGCTACCACGACCTCATGCGCGTCGCCGCCGGCCACGGCCTCACCGCCGAGGCGTGGACCCGGCCGCCGGGCAGCGGGGCACACCTGCGCCGGGCCGTCGGCTTCGTCACGTGGTCACGTGCCGAGGCGGGCCACCTCTGCCCCGTCTCGATGACGTATGCCGCGGCGCCGGCCCTGCGCTCCGCGCCCTCCCTCGCAGACCGCTGGGTCCCGCTGCTCGCCTCGCGCGACTACGACCCGGTGCTGCGGCCGTTCGGGGAGCGGCGCTCGGCGATCGCGGGCATGGGGATGACCGAGAAGCAGGGCGGCTCCGACGTGCGCGCCAACGTCACCCGGGCCGTCCCGGTGCCGGACGGGCCGGTCGAGGGTGGCGAGACCTACCGCCTCACCGGGCACAAGTGGTTCTTCTCGGCGCCGATGAGCGACGTCTTCCTCGTCCTGGCGACGACACCGGCGGGCGTCACGTGCTTCCTCGTGCCCCGGGTGCTCGACGACGGCACGCGCAACGGCCTGAGGCTCCAGCGGCTCAAGGACAAGCTCGGCAACCGCTCGAACGCCTCGTCCGAGGTCGAGCTCGACGAGGCCTGGGCGGTGCGGGTCGGCGACGAGGGCCGCGGGATCCGGACCATCATCGACATGGTGTCCTCGACCCGGCTCGACTGCGTCCTCGGCTCGACCGCGACGATGCGCGAGTCGGTCGTGCGGGCCGTCCACCACGCCCGGCACCGGTCGGCGTTCGGCGCCCTCCTCGTCGAGCAGCCGCTCATGCGCAACGTCCTCGCCGACCTCGCGCTCGAGGTCGAGGCCGCCGAGCTGCTCGGCCTGCGGATGGCGCACGCCGTCGATGCCGGCGAGGGCGAGCTGGCTCGGATCGGTGTGGCTCTCGGCAAGTTCTGGGTGTGCAAGCGCACGCCGGTCGTGGTGGCCGAGGCTCTCGAATGCCTCGGGGGTGCCGGCTACGTCGAGGAGAACGGCCTCGCCCGGCTCTACCGCGAGGCGCCGCTCAACTCCATCTGGGAGGGGTCGGGCAACGTCGGCGCACTCGACGTCCTCCGGGCGGTGACGCGCGATCCGGCCACGGTCGCCGCCCTCGACAAGGAGCTCTCCGCCGCCCGCGGGCACGACCGCCGCCTCGACCGCGCCATCGACGACGTGCCCGCGCTCGTGGCGGCTGCCGCGGGCGAGGGCGGTGCGTGGCAGGCCCGCCGCATCGTCGGGCATCTCGCCGTGACGCTCCAGGCGGCGCTGCTCACGCAGCACTCCCCCGCCGCTGTGTCCGAGGCCTTCGTCGCGTCCAGGCTGGAGCCGGGCGGACACGGCGGCACGTTCGGCTCGCTCGACGACGTCGGCACGGCGGAGGTGACGAGCATCCTCGACCGCACCTTCGCCTGAGTCGTTTCCCGACGGGCGGCTCGCCCGGTGGAGCGAGCCGCCCGGCGGCACGGGTCCCCGCTCAGGGCAGGGGCGACACGTTCGCGTTGTTGACGAGCGCGACGCCGCGGAACATGTTGACCCCGAACTGTCCCGAGGCGATCGTGTCGTCGGTCGCGTCGATCACCGGCTCCGCCGACCCGTCCAGCCACACCTGGAACCGTGAGCCTTCGGCCTTCACCCTGAGGTGGTGGAACCTGCCGCGCTCGAGCGTCGTGCGGAACGAGGCGATGTCACGACCGGGCCGCCACAGCTTGACGACCTGCGCGTCGACATCGATGTTGACCGTGTAGTGCCGGGACGCGTCCTGGTTGGAGCGGAACGTCAGGGCCGCCGCGGTGCCCGAGACCACCTGCACGTCGCCCTCGTAGACGAAGTCGCTGCCGGTCCGGGTCGACAGATAGAAGCCGTCGCCGGAGCTCGACCCCTCCTTGCCGGCCGACGCATCCCGCCACATGCCGCTCACGGTGTACCAGGGCTCGGTGATGTTCGTCGCGAACCGCGTCTCGCCGCGAACCCACGACGAGGAGAGGGATCGGAACGCCGTCGACCTCAGCGCGACCTTGCCGTCCGCGACGAGGCCCACGCCGTCACCGCCGGGCAGCGAGTCGAAGGCGACGTTGAGGCTGCGGTAGTAGGCGCCGTCGTTCCCGTAGATCTCGAGCTGGCCGCGGTCGACGAGCATCCTGATCTGCACCGTGCCGTCAGCGCGGGGCGGCAGCGGGCGTCCGTCGAGTGTCCCGGCGGCGATGTCGTAGACGACCTCGCGGTCGGCCCAGCCGTCGGGGTTCGTGTGCAGCCGGAAGGTGAGCTTCTTCGCTGTCGTGCGACGCAGGTCGACGACGGTCTCGAGGTCCGCGGTGTCGAGACGGACGCCGTCGAGGAGCGAGGCGACGCCCTTGGGCTGCAGGACCTGGTTGCCCCACGTCCGCTCGCTCGAGACGAGGGTGGACAGCTCGTCAACCGGGGTGCTCCGCAGCCGTTCACCCTCGGCCGTGGCGACGAGCGAGTGCTCGACGGGGAAGGTGAAGTTGCCGGTCCACACAGAGCCGCGGTTGCCGCCCTGCCAGGCCATCGAGACGACCCGGCCGTTCGGTGCGTGCTGGAAGTTGAGGCCCGCGTAGTATTGCCCGCCCGCGCCGCTCTCACCGGTGTTGAGCCACTGGGGCTGCTGCCAGGTCGTCGTGAAGGCACCGTCGCGGAAGTCGCCGACGACGTACTGCATGCTCGCATCGTTGAGCACCCACTTCGTCTCACCGGTGCTCGCGACGGTCATCGGCTGGAGCTGCGGGCACTCGAAGAGCCAGTCCGCGGCATACCGGCTCGTGAACTGCCAGTCGAGGAGGTTGGTCGAGCGGTAGAAGTTCACGCCGTTGCCGCCGTCGTTGGACCACACGGTCATGACCCACGCCTTCGACGCGGCGTCCCAGACGACCTGGGGGTCGCGGCTCTCGCCGCCCATGGTGACGACCTTCTCGCCCGCCTTGTAGGCGCGGAAGGTCTTCGCGCCATCGACGCTGTAGTAGATCGACACGCCGTCGGTGTTGCTGAAGACGACGATCGGGTCGTCATCGCCCTCCTTGAGGCCCGTGACGTTTCCGGAGTCGACGATCCCGCCGCCGGAGAAGAGCGTTCCCGGGTGGACGCCGGGCTCGAGGGCGATCGGCTCCTGGCGCCAGCGCACGAGGTCGGTGCTCGTCGCATGGCCCCAGTGCATCGTGTTCCACTCGAGGCCGTGCGGGTTGTGCTGGTAGAAGAGGTGCCACGTGCCGCGGTAGTAGATCGGGGCGTTGACGTCGTTGAGCCAGCCACCTCGCGAGCTGAAGTGGAACTGGCCCCGGTTGGGCTCGTCGTACCTCGTCACCGGGTAGGGGAACTCCGGGTAGTCCGCGGGGTCACCTGCCCACGTGGTCGGGGCGGCGAGGACGGTCAGCAGGGCCGCGGCGGCACCGGCGACGACCCCTCTCAGCGAGCGTTTCGTGGTCATGACTCTCCCGTGTTGACAACGTTGTCACCACGGACTGTCGACCAGGTCGCGAGCGTCGGGCAAGACGGGCAGCCAGGTCTGTCCGCCGATGCAGGTGCACCGGACAGGTGCGGCCCAGCGGTTGCGGCACGACCCGGCTCATGGCATGAGCGAGAGCCGCCGCTTCTCCGCCTCGACGTCGAAGTCGGCCTTCGGCCACTGCGGGTCGAGTGCCTCGAGGTGCTCGAGGACGAGGTTCGTCACGGCGAGGCGGGCGTACCACTTGCGGTCGGCGGGGACGACGAACCACGGCGCGACCTCGGTCGAGCACCTCTCGATGGCGGCTTGGTAGGCCTCCTGGTAGTCCGCCCAGTGCGCCCGCTCGTCGAGGTCGCCCGGGTTGAACTTCCAGTGCTTGTCCGGTCGTTCCAGCCGCTCCGCGAGCCGCTCCTTCTGCTCGTCGCTCGAGATGTGGAGCATGACCTTGATGATCGTCGTCCCGGACTCGGCGACCGTGGCCTCGAAGTCGTTGATCTGGGCATAGCGGCGCGACCACTGGCTCTGCGGCACGAGGTCGTGGACCCGCACGATCAGGACGTCCTCGTAGTGCGAGCGGTCGAAGACGCCGATGTCGCCGGGGACCGGCAGCGCCTTGCGGATGCGCCACAGGAACGGGTGCTTCTTCTCCTCGTCGGTCGGCGCCTTGAAGGACGTGATCTCGACGCCCTGCGGGTCGAACGCCCCGACGACGTGGCGCATGATCCCGCCCTTGCCCGAGGTGTCCATGCCCTGGATGAGGAGCAGGACCGAGCGGGTGCCGCCCCCGCGCGACTCGGCATAGAGCCGCTCCTGGAGCTCGGCGAGCCGCTCCCCGAGACCGGCCAGCGCGGCCTCACCCGCGGCCTTGTCGCCGTCGAAACCCGGTGTCGCGCGCGGGTCGAGGGCCGCGAGGTCGAAGCCCTCCCCCGCCCTCAGGGCGTCGCTGTATGCCGTGGACGTCGTCGCGCTCTTCGCCATCCCCGCATCCTGTCAGCCGCCGACCCCGGCGTGGGGGCGTCGCGGGGTGACAGACTTCCGGCGTGCGCCTCCTCCTCGAGACCGGCTCGGCCGGCGACGTGCCCCCTCCCGTCGACGACGACGGCCTCGCCCGGCTCTACGCGTGGCCCGACGACGGCGGCGTCCGAGCGAACTTCGTCTCGACGCTCGACGGCTCCGGCGTCGGTGGAGACGGGCGCAGCGGCTCCATCAACACCGAGCCCGACGGCCGCGTCTTCCACCTCCAGCGCGAGCTCGCCGACTGCGTCCTCGTCGGCGCGGGCACGGCACGTGCGGAGGGCTACCGGCCCGGTTCCACACCGATCTTCGTCGTGAGCGGACGCGGCCGGCTTCCGGAGTCGCTCGCCTCCGGAGACGGCGAGGTCGTCCTCGTCACCTGCGCCGCGTCGGGACGCGACGCGGCTGACGACGTCTGGGTTCTCGGCGAGGAGAGTGTCGACCTCGCCGCCGTCGTGGCCCGCCTCCGCGAAGCCGGTATGCCGTCGGTCCTCACCGAGGGCGGTCCGAGCCTCTTCCACGACCTGCTCGACGCCGGGCTCGTCGACGAGGTGGCGCTGACGTTCGCACCGCGCATCGTCGGTGGCGACCACACCCGCGTCGTCGCCGGCGCCGGGCTCGGCGGTCCGTCGGGGCTGGACGCCGAGCTCCAGCACCTGCTCGAGGAGGACGGCACCCTCCTCGGGCTGTGGCGCGTCGCCCGCTGAGCGGGCCCCTGGCCGAGAGGGCGAGCGGGTCAGCCCGAGGCGAGCAGCTCGAGGGCCCGGAGGCGGTTGTCGAGGCCCGGAGCCGCGTTGGTGACCATGAGCTCGTCGGCGTGGGCGTGCTCGGCGAAGCGGCCGAGGTAGTCGCGCACCGCGTCGATGTCGCCGACGGCGGAGTAGGTCATCATGTGCCGCGCCTGCGCCGCGACGGGCGAGCCCATGAGCTCGTCGACGGCCGCGTCGTCGAGCCGGCCGGCATACGCAGGGACGCGCGAGGCGAGCGAGCGCACGCGTGAGCGGAGCACCGAGGCGGCCAGGGCCTCGGCGTGCTCCTGCTCGTCGGCGACGACGACATTGAGAGCCGCAATGGCATAAGGCTCGGCGAGCTGCTCCGACGGGCGGAACTCCCGGCGGTAGACCTCGATGGCCTGCGCGAGCGCGTCCGGGGCGAAGTGGCTCGCGAAGGCGTAGGGCAGGCCGAGACGCGCCGCGAGCTGGGCGCCGAAGAGCGAGCTCCCGAGGATGTAGAGCGGCACCTTGGTCCCCCGGCCCGGGATGGCGTTGATCGTGGGCACGAGGCTCTCGTCGGAGAGGTAGCCCTGGAGCTCGAGGACGTCGTCGGGGAAGCGGTCCGACGCCCGAGGGTCCGCGCGCAGCGCACGCATCGTCACCTGGTCCGTGCCGGGTGCGCGACCGAGCCCGAGGTCGATCCGGCCCGGGTGCAGCTCGGCGAGGGTGCCGAACTGCTCGGCGATGACGAGTGGCGAGTGGTTGGGCAGCATGACGCCGCCCGAACCGACGCGGAGGCGGTCGGTCCGGGCGGCGACGTGCGCCAGCAGGACCGCGGTCGCCGCAGACGCGATCGAGGGCATGTTGTGGTGCTCGGCGAACCAGAGCCGCTCGAAGCCTCCGAGCGTGTCGGCCTTCTGCGCCAGCACCGTGCTTGCCTCGAGGGCCTCGCCGATGGGCTGGTCACGACCCACCGTGGCGAGGTCGAGCAGCGACAGCCGCGGTCCTGCGGGGCTCACGCGGAGACCGCCACGCGGGCGTCCTCGGTGCGGGTGGCATCGGTCGCCGACAGCGGCGTCGCCTCGTCCTCGTCGAGCTCGAGGCGCCGGTCCGCGCCGCCGAAGGTGTTGGCGTCGTAGACGGACTGGTCGAGCAGGCCGTTGCGCTTGGCGACGACCGTGGGCACGAGGGCCTGACCCGCCACGTTGGTCGCGGTGCGGATCATGTCGATGATCGGGTCGATCGCGAGCAGCAGGCCGACGCCCTCGAGCGGCAGGCCGAGCGTCGAGAGCGTCAGCGTGAGCATGACGACCGCGCCGGTGAGCCCGGCCGTGGCCGCGGACCCGACGATCGAGACGAACGCGATGAGCAGGTAGTCGGTGATGCCGAGGTCGACGCCGAAGAGCTGGGCGACGGTGATCGCCGCCAGCGCCGGGTAGATCGCGGCACAGCCGTCCATCTTGGTCGTCGCGCCGATCGGCACGGCGAACGAGGCGTAGTCACGGGAGACGCCGAGGTTGTGGGTGACGACGCGCTGGGTGAGCGGCAGGGTCCCGATCGAGCTGCGCGACACGAACGCGAACTGGATCGCGGGCCAGGCTCCGGCGAAGAAGCGGACCGGGTTGAGGCCGTTGGCGCGCGCCACGAGCGGGTAGATGACGAGCAGCACGATGGCGCAGCCGAGGTAGACGTCCGCGGTGAAGATCGCGAGCGGGCCGAGCAGGTCCCAGCCGTAGTTGGCGACGGCCGAGCCGATGAGCGCGGCGGTGCCGACGGGCGAGAGCTTGATGACCCACCAGACGAGCTTGCTGAAGATCTCGAGCGCGCTGCGGGTCAGCTCGACGAAGGGGTCGGCCTTGGCGCCCACGGCGAGGGCGGCCGCGCCGATGGCGATGCCGAGGATGACGAGCTGGAGGATGTTGAACGACGGGCTCGAGCTGAGCGCGCCACCTTCCTCCGCCGACGTCGAGACCTCGAGCCCGAGGAAGTTGCCCGGCACGATCGAGGTGAGGAAGTCGAGCCAGCTGCCGGTCTTGCTCGGGGCCTCGCCGGCGGTCGTGTCGAGCGTCGCGTTCGCACCCGGGTTCGTGACGAGCCCGAGGGTGATGCCGACGACGACGGAGGCCGCTGCGGTGACGGCGAACCAGACCAGGGTCTCGCCGGCGAGCCGCGCGGCGTTGGTCACCTGACGGAGGTTGGCGATCGAGACGATGATCGCGGTGAGGACGAGCGGGACGACGATGACCTTGAGCAGCTGGACGAAGATGCCGCCGACGGTCTTGAGCGTCTCGGCGAGCCAGGCCTGGTCGAATGAGCGGGCGACGAGCCCGAGGACGACGCCGGCCACGAGGCCGACGAAGACCTGGGCCCAGAAGGGGACGCGCCGTCGCGGGGGGGCGCCGGTCGTTGCCGCGGGCGCGGCGGGATCAGGGGTGGTGCTGGACATGACGGGCTCCTCAGGGAGGGAACTGACGGACGTGGAAGGGGTCGGAGGCGGTCAGCCGCGACAGCGGTCGCTGGCGTCCAGCCTCAGGTCCACGTGCAGACGCCGCCAGAGGGCAGGAGTCATCGTCGGAGTGCACACAGGGGCGGCAACCGGGTCCGTCGCGTGGCTATTCCCGACACGCCGGAGCGCGTCGACCCTGCCTCAGCGGACGAAGTCGCCGACGACGCGCTCCCACCGCTGCGGGTCGGTGTTCCACTCCTTGCAGTGGCGGGCGAGCTGCCACTCCTCGTAGGTCACGAGGTCCGGCCGGTGCTGGGCGAGCGCCCGCGACGGACCGACCGGCACGAACTCGTCCTCGGCCGAGTGGACGACGAGCATCGGGTGACGCAGCTCCCCGGCCCGGCTCACCCAGTCGGTGCGCGCGACGTCGACCGACTCGTGCACCCCGACGAAGCGCTTGCCCCACCTGCGGCCCATCATCGAGCGCGACAGCGTGCCGACCCCCTTGGGCAGCCGGTGCAGCCGGGCGTGGTGGTCGAGGACGTCGCCCCAGTCGATGACCGGACCGTCGAGGACGATGCGCGAGACGACGTCGGCCATCGGCGAGCGGTCGAGGAACTGGAGCACGATCGCCCCGCCCATCGACCAGCCCACGAGGACGACCTCCTCCGCGCCGGACCGGACGGCATACTCCACCGCCGCCTCGAGGTCGCGCCACTCCGAGAGGCCGAGGTTGTAGCGGCCGTCGGGGCCCGCGGGCACGTCCTCGTCGTTGCGGTAGGTCGGGACGAGCGAGGTCAACCCAGCGGCGTGCAGCGCGGGCAGCGCCCTCAGGGTCTCCTGGCGCGGGGCGCCGCGTCCGTGGACGCACACCGCCCACCTCGTGCCCCGGCCCTCCGGGGAAGGGACGAGCCAGGCCGGCATCCGGCCGAGCTCTCCGGGGAAGTCGACGGGCTCGGTGCGCAGGCCGAGCGCCTGCTCGGGCGTGCCCGCCCAGTAGTAGCCGTCGAAGCGGGCACCGCCCGGTCGCAGTTCGCCGTGGTCGGTGCCGTGGACCTCGCGCTCGACCGTGCCCGCCGCAGCGTCGGTGGCGGTGATGTCACCGATGCGCGCGTGACCGTCGCCACCGTCGAGCCACAGCCCGTAGCGCCCCGGGACGACGGTCTCGTCGGTCGCCGAGAGCAGCACGCGGCCGTCGCGGACCTCCAGGATCTCGGTGTCGTCCGGCCGCTGCCGCTCGGGCGTGAGCACGCGACGGGCGAAGTATGCCGCGGCGGCCAGCGAGCCGGCCGCGCTCGCGATCGTCGTCGTCGCCCCCACGGCCGCCGCAGCGACCGCTGCGCGACGGAGGGCGCGCGACTCAGCCATCGAGCACGTCGGCGAGGTCGTAGGACACCGGTTCCTCGAGCTGGGCGTAGGTGCAGGACTGGGGCTCGCGGTCCTCGCGCCACCGGACGAACTGCACCGTGTGGCGGAACCGCACCCCTTCCATGTGGTCGTAGCGGACCTCGACGACGCGCTCGGGGCGCAGCGGTGTGAAGGACAGGTCCTTGCCCGCGGCCCACCGCGACTGGGCGGCGTTCTGCGGGGTGCGGGTGCCCTCCTCCTGCTTGGCCCACGCCCACGGATGCTCGTCGAAGTCCGTGACGAGCGGCTGCAGCTCGTCGAAGAGCTCCCTGCGCCGCGCCATCGGGAAGGCGCCGATGACCCCGACGCTCGCGAGGGTGCCCTCGTCGTCGTAGAGACCGAGGAGCAGCGAGCCGATGAGGTCGTCGCCGCTCTTGTGCGTGCGGTAGCCGGCGACGACGCAGTCGGCCGTGCGCTCGTGCTTGAACTTGTGCATCGTCCGCTTGTCGGGCTCGTAGGTCCCGTCCAGCGGCTTGACCATGACGCCGTCGAGCCCGGCCCCCTCGAACTGCTCGAACCACTCGCGCGCCTCGTCCGGGTCGCGGGTGGCCCGGGTGAGGTGGATCGGCGCCATGACGCCGGCGAACGCCTTCTCGAGCTCGGCCCGGCGCACCTCGAAGGGCTCTCCCATGAGGTCCCGCTCCCCCAGCGCCAGCAGGTCGAACGCGACGAAGCTCGCCGGAGTCTCGGCGGCGAGCCTCTTGACGCGCGAGGCCGCGGGATGGATGCGCTGCTGGAGCAGGTCGAAGTCGAGCCGGTCCTCGCCCGGCCGGACGACGATGATCTCGCCGTCGACGACACACTTGTCGGGGAAGTTGGCGAGCACGGCCTCGACGACGTCGGGGAAGTAGCGGGTCATCGGCTTCTCGTTGCGGCTGCCGATCTCGACGCGGTCGCCGGAGCGGTAGATGATGGACCGGAACCCGTCCCACTTGGGCTCATAGCTCACGTTGCCCTCGACGAGCTTCTTGCTCGGCTTGGCGAGCATCGGCGGGATCGGCGGCACGACCGGCATCCCCCACTGCTCGCGCAGGTCCGCGTCGCGCTCGGCCTTGGGCTTCATGTAGTCCTCGTCGGCGCGGTCGGCCCGGCGTTTGCTCGGCTGCACCCGCGGTGGCTCGCCCGGCATCTTCGGGTAGTCAGGAGGGAAGTTGAGCTCGCCCAGCCCGCGCTCGACGTCGGCGTCCCAGAGCGCGAGGGCCGGCGCGATGTCGCCGACCGCGTCACCCATCCGCTCCCAGGCGTCACCACTCTCGGCGAGGATTTCGGGCACCGTGAGCACGGTGAAGTCGCTCGGTGTCACCGAGGGCAGCTCGTCCCACGAAACGGGCATCGACACCGGCGCGCCCGGCAGTGGTCGAGGGCTGTAGGCCGAGGCGATGGTGCGGTCGCGGCAGGCCTGGTTGAAGTCGACGAAGACGCGCTCCCCGCGCTCCTCCTTCCACCAGCTCGTCGTCACGAGGTCGGGCAGGCGGCGCTCGAGCTCGCGCGCGATCCCGATGACGCCGTGCCGCACGTCGAGGAACTCGTGGGTGGGCCTCACCCGGGCGAAGACGTGCACGCCGCGGTTGCCCGACGTCTTGGCCCAGCCGGTGAGGCCGAGCTCGGTGAGCAGCTCGCGCAGGGCGAGCGCCGCCTCGACGGCGTCCTCGAACGAGCGGCCCGGCTGCGGGTCGAGGTCGATGCGCAGCTCGTCGGGGTTGTCGTTGTCGGCAGTGCGCACCGGCCACGGGTGGAAGGTCACAGTGTTCATCTGCACCGCCCACACGGCCGCCGCCACCTCGTCGACGACGAGCTGGTCGTGGCGCCGCCCGGACGGGTAGCGGCAGGGCACGGTGCGGATCCAGTCGGGCATGCCCTTGGGCGGGTTCTTCTGGTAGAACTCCTCGCCCTCGATCCCCTCGGGAAAGCGCTGGAGCGTCACCGGACGGTCCCCGATCGCGCGCACGAGCGGCTCCCCCACCGCGATCACGTATGCCGCGAGGTCGCCCTTGGTGATCCCCTCACCGGGCCACATGAGCCGGTCAGGGCTGGACAGACGCACCTCACGCGTGCCGTCCGGTCCGTCGATCTCCAGCGTCGTCGCACCCGTCATGGCCACACCCTAGTGACGCGCCACGACACCGGAGCCGAACCGATGAGGACCCGGCTGACCGGGGCAGACGCCTGGCCACGACCGCCGGCACCGTCCCGGCGCGAGAAGTTTGCCGAATGCTTGCCCAGCACTACAGACAAAAGTGTGCAAACGGCATACGGTCTTGGGGGTCTCTCCCCGGGACTCCTCCCTGATCACCCGAAGGGCCTGCACATGTCCGCTCTCACCCGCCGAACGTGCGCCGCCGTCGCCGCGCCGCTCGTCGCCCTCCCGCTCGCCGGCGCCACCGCGCTGCTCACCGCCGCACCGGCCTCCGCCGTGTCCACCACCGTCCTCATCTCCGAGGTCTACGGCGGCGGCGGCAACTCCGGCGCGCCGTTCCAGAACGACTTCATCGAGCTGGGCAACCGCTCGACCTCGGCCGTGAGCCTCGCCGGCTGGAAGGTCGAGTACTTCTCCGCCTCCGGCGGCACCGGTGGCTCCACGACCCTGTCCGGCAGCATCGCTGCGGGCAAGACCTTCCTCATCAAGCAGGGTGCGGGCGCCGGCGCCGGCGCCGCACTGCCCGAGCCCGACGCCACCGGCAACCTCAGCATGAGCGCCACCAACGGCCGCGTCGACCTCTTCGACCCGAGCGGCGCACTCGTCGACCGGATCGGCTTCGGCACCGCCAACCTCTACGAGGGCACCGCGACCCGCTCGCTGTCGAACTCGACCTCGGCTGCCCGCAACGCCACCTTCACCGACACCGACAACAACGCCGCCGACTTCACGGTGGGCGCGCCGACGCCCCAGGCCTCCGGCGGCGGCGGCACGGAGCCCGACCCCGAGCCGACCCCGACCGCGGCGACCATCGCCGAGATCCAGGGCACCGGCGCGGCCTCGCCGATGCAGGGCAAGCAGGTCCGCGCCAAGGGCGTCGTCACGGCCGTCTACCCCACCGGCGGGTTCAACGGCTTCTACCTGCAGACCCCGGGCACCGGTGGCACGACCGACGCCACCCCGGGCGCCTCCGACGGCATCTTCGTCTTCGGCACGACCGACGCCACCATCGGCCAGTGCCTCGACGTCACGGCCACCGTCACCGAGTTCAGCACCCTCACCGAGCTCACCAAGCCGACCCTCACCGCTGCGAGCGACTGCGCCCCCGTGACGCCGACGCCGCTCGCCACCCTCCCGGCCACCGACGCCGAGAAGGAGCAGTACGAGGGCATGCTCGTGCAGCCGCAGGGCACCTACACGATCACGAACAACTACCAGCTCAACCAGTACGGCCAGGTCGGCCTCGCGGTGGGCGACGAGCCGCTGCGCACCGCGACCGACGTCGTCCTCCCGGGTGCCGCCGCCACGGCATACGAGGCGGAGAACAAGAAGAAGTACGTCACCCTCGACGACGGTTCGAGCTGGGACTACATCCGCAACGAGATCGCGCAGGACTCGCCGCTGCCCTACCTCTCGCAGGAGGAGCCGATGCGGACCGGGTCGCAGGTGACGTTCAGCAAGCCGGTCATCCTCGACTACCGCTTCCAGTGGAACTACCAGCCCACCGGTCAGGTCGTCGGCGCCACCGACTCGGACGACCCGGTGAGCACCGAGAACGACCGTGAGACCACCGCCCCGGCCGTGGGCGGCAACCTCAAGATCGCCACGTTCAACGTCCTCAACTACTTCACCGACCTCGGCGAGACCGAGGACACCTTCAAGAACTGCCCGTACTACGCGGACCGCGACGGCACCCCCGTCACGACGAACTTCTGCGAGGTCCGCGGAGCATGGACGGCGAACGCCTTCGAGGACCAGGAGGCCAAGATCGTCACGGCGATCAACGGCCTCGGCGCCGACGTCGTCTCCCTCGAGGAGATCGAGACCTCGTCGCAGATCTCCTACCTGCCCGGCCAGCCGCGTGACAAGGCGCTCGCCACGCTCGTCAGGGCGCTCAACGAGGCCGGCGGCACGTGGGCTCACGTCGCCTCGCCGACCGTCATCCCGAGCAACGAGGACGTCATCCGCACGGCCTTCATCTACAGGAAGGACCGGGTGCAGCCGCTCGGGGCCTCGCAGATCCTCCTCGACGACGCCTTCGCCAACGCGCGCTACCCGCTGGCGCAGAAGTTCAAGAAGCTCAATGCCGGCAACCCGTTCGTCGTCATCGCCAACCACTTCAAGTCCAAGGGCTCGGGCGTGGACGACGGCACCGGCCAGGGCAACGCGAACCCGACGCGCGTTGAGCAGGCCAAGGCGCTGCGGACATGGGCGAACACCCAGTTCGCGGACGAGGCCGTCTTCCTCGTCGGTGACTTCAACGCCTACTCCAAGGAGGACCCGGTGCGCGAGATCGAGGCGGGTGGCTTCACCAACCTCGCCGAGCGCTTCGACGCCGGGGCGGCGAGCTACCAGTTCGACGGCCGTCTCGGCTCGCTCGACCACGGCTTCGCCAACGCCAAGGCCCTCTCGATGGTCACCGGTGCCGGCATCTGGGACATCAACGGTGACGAGTCGGTGGCGATGCAGTACTCGCGTCGCAACTACAACGTCACGGACTTCTACACGACGCAGCCGTGGTCGTCCTCCGACCACGACCCGCTGCTCATCGGCCTCGACGTCGCGGGTCGCCGCTGACCACGCCGCCGACCCGACCGACGGCCGTGTGAGCGCGGCCTGACGTCACCTCGACCTACGCATGGGCCACGAGACCCCCGGGAACGTTCCCGGGGGTCTCGTGGTTTGCTCATGACATGGAGCCTTCGAACCGCACGTATGCCGTCACCAAGTCCGACGAGGAGTGGCGCTCCGAGCTGAGCCCGGAGGAGTACGCCGTCCTCCGCCAGGCGGGCACCGAGCGTCCCTACACGGGCGAGTACACCGACGCCAAGACCGAGGGCGTCTACTCCTGTCGCGCCTGTGGTGCCGAGCTCTTCACCTCCGACACCAAGTTCGACAGCCACTGCGGCTGGCCGTCCTTCTACTCCCCCCTCGCCGGCGACTCGGTCGAGTACCTCGAGGACAGCTCGCTTCCGGGCCGCCCGCGCACCGAGGTCCGCTGCGCCTCCTGCGGCAGCCACCTCGGGCACGTCTTCGAGGGCGAGGGCTACGACACCCCGACCGACCAGCGGTTCTGCATGAACAGCATCGCCCTCACCCTCCGCCCGGCCGGCGAGGCCCCCACCGCCTGACGTCGGGCCGCAGGGGGACCGTTTTACTCCGTCCCCGCTAAACGGGCCCGGAGCAAGAGAACTGATCTCTTGCTCCGGGCCCGTTTCCCTTGCGCGGCGAGTCAGGCGCTGTCCGCCAACAGAGCACGACGGACCTTCGCCGAGGCCCGACCCGGGACGTCGAGGTCGAACCACGTCGCACGAACGAACAGCCAGCCCTCAGCCCGCATGTCGTCCTCGCGCCGCTTCTCACCCCAGAGCACGGCCGGGTCTCCCTCGGCGTACTTCATCCTCCCGTCGATCTCGATGAGCAAATTCGTCCCCTTGACACGAAAATCCGCGCGTCCGATCACGGAGCCGTCGGCTCGGCGCACGACGAACTGCGACACGACCTGTATGCCGTGTGACGCGAACTCCACACGCGCGCGGCTCTCCGCGACGGACTCGGCCTTGGCGTCGACGTGCGTCATCATCGAGCGGGGCCGGTGCGAGCGCGACCACGTGGCGACGGCATCGACGGCGGCATCGAGCTCCTCCTTCGAGACCAGGCCGCGATGCAGTGCGGCGTCGGCCGAGACGACCCCTTGGACGATGCCGTGGTCCATGCACAGCTGCACCAACGCCTCCGCGAGCGGCACACTCGGACCCCAAGGTCCCTCCACCGCGTCGGTGCGCAGCGGCCGGACCCGAAAGGGCTTGGGTCCAGCCTGACGGTCCACGGGACGCAGCAGCTCGGGCTGGTCCAGCGCGAATCCCCACACCGGCAGCCCATGAGCCAGCACGGCCGTCACGCCGGTCAGCACGGCATCCTCATAGAGCAGCTGGGCGCCGGCGGCCATGTGCCCTTGCCACGCTGCGGCACCCGGTTGGACAAGGGCCGCCACGGCATACAGGCCACGCGCCGGATGGCGCACCGCCCCGGAGCGGACGGCCTGGCGCAAGGCCTTGCGGCCCACCCCGGCGGCGTTCGCCTGCTGCGTCGTGAACATGCCCCGCTGGGCGGCGGCGAACCGCGCGATCTCCTGAAGACTCATCCGGGCAGCCTCACCGGACCCACCTGGGGTTCGACAGGTTCGCCTGCCCTTCCTGTGGACGGAAGCTCCACGTGGTCGGCCCTGTGGACAGGTGCCGTGCAGGACCCGAGCAGGACCCGGGCAGGACCCGCACAAGAGAAACGGTCCCCGAGCAGGAGAACAGTTCCCTTGCTCGGGAACCGTTTTCCGGGGACGGCGGGAAACGGTCCCCGCCAAGGACGTCAGCGCTGGCGGGAGATGAGGTCGGCGACCTCGACGCGCGGGCCGGTGAAGAACGGCACCTCCTCGCGCACGTGCATCCGGGCCCGCGACGCACGCAGCTCGCGCATGAGGTCGACGATCCGGTGCAGCTCGTCGGCCTCGAAGGCCAGAACCCACTCGTAGTCGCCGAGGGCGAACGAGGCGATGGTGTTGGCCCGGACGTCGGGGTAGTCGCGAGCCATCTGCCCGTGCTCGCGCAGCATGTCGCGCCGCTCGGCGTCCTCGAGGAGGTACCACTCGTAGGACCGCACGAAGGGATAGACGCAGACGTAGTCGCGCGGCTCCTCACCGGCAAGGAACGCCGGGATGTGGCTCTTGTTGAACTCCGCCGGCCGGTGCAGCGCCGCGTTCGACCAGACCGACGACAGGTGCGCGCCGAACGAGGTCTGCAGCAGACGGTGGTAGGCGTCCTGGAGGTCCTCGATGCGCTCGGCGTGCCACCACACCATGAGGTCGGCGTCCCCGCGCAGCCCGGCGACGTCGTAGAACCCGCGGACGACGACGTCGCGCGACTCCAGCTCCGCGACGAGCTCCTCGACCTCGGCGGCCATCGCCGCTCGGTCCCCGTCGCCGAGCCGCTCGGTGACCTCGAAGACCGACCACATCGTGTAGCGGATCGTCTCGTTGATCTCGCGCATGCGCGCGGGCGTGGGCTTGCTCGGGGCCGGTCGACCGGACGGGATGCTCATGCGCTCATTCTCCCGCGTGGTCCCCGAGCGCCCGGAGGTGGGTCAGGACGACGTCGGCGGCGAGGTGCGCCGACCCGATGACAGCCGGGATGCCGACGCCGTCGTAGGCCGCTCCCGCCACGGCGAGACCGGGGACCCGCGCCACGTCGGCACGCACCCGCTCGATGCGGTCCACGTGCCCGACGGCGTACTGCGGCAGCCCGCCGCCCCAGCGCTGCACGTGGCTGTCGAGCACTCGCAGCGGCCCCGAGCCGACCGCCTCGGCGATCTCGACCGCCGCGAGGGCGACGAGGTCGGTGTCGTCGCGCTGAAGCGTCGCGTTCTCGCCCGCGCGCCCCACGGACGCACGCACGTATGCCGTGCCGCCCCCGTCCGCGGCGAGCCACCCCCACTTGGCCGAGCTGAAGGTGCTGGCCTTGATGCCCCGGCCGTCGACCGGCGGCACGAGGAAACCTGATCCGGCCCACGTCGCGACCTGCTCGGCAGGGAGGGCGAGCGTGATGACCCCGACGGAGGCCACCTCGACCGCGCCGAGCTCGTCGGCGGCACTCGGGGCGTGCGGACGGAGCAGCCTCGCGGCGGCGACGGGCGGCACGGCGACGACCACCGCGTCGGCCTCGACGAGGCGCGGCCGCGTCGTCGGGCCGGTGAGCACCGCCCATCCCGACGACGTCCGCTCGACGCCCCGGGCGATGACACCGGTCTCGACGACTCCCCCGCGACCGACGACGTCGTCGGCAAGCAGCTCGGGCAGGCGGCCCACGCCGCCGCGCAGCCCGACGAACGCCGGACGCGCCTGCCCCACCTGCGGGTCGACCGGGGGTGAGGCCAGCAGCGACCCGCCCTCCTTGGCCGTCGCAAAGACGGCCGGCATCGTCGCGCGGAGCGACAGCTCACGGGACCGGCCGGCATACACACCGCCGAGGAGCGGCTCGACGAGGCGGTCGACGACGGCGTCGCCGAGGCGGCCGGCGACGTAGTCGCCCACCGAGACGTCGCTGCCGACCTCGGGTGCCCGCGACTCCGCGTGCATCCGCGCCGCCTCGGCCTCGGTGAGGAGCCCGGTCACGTCGGAGTCGGCGAAGGGGATCCCGATCCGGGTGCGCGGCAACGGGTGCAGCCCCCCGCGCGACCAGACGCGAGCCGACGTCGTCGACGGCGCGACGACGTCGGCGGGGTCGGCGACCTCGTCCAGGAGCGCCACGGCCTCGGGCCGGACGGCGAGCATCGACTCGGCCCCGACGTCGACGAGGAGGCCCCCGACCGGCTCGCGGCGGAGCTTGCCGCCGACGCGGTCGGAGGCGTCGAGGACGAGAACCCGCGTCGCCGGGCGGGCCACCAGCAGGTCTCGCGCGGCGGTGAGCCCGGCGACTCCCCCGCCGATGACGACGACGGTTCGGGACGAGGGGTCGCGGCGCTCGGCGGTCACCTCGCCACTCTCTCAGAGGCCGTCACCGCATCGTGACCCGAGTGTGTGGAACCGGTGACCGGGTCGGAGGAGTCTCACCATCGACAGGCCCACCGCAGGGGGGTGGGCGCGCCCGGAGAGATGGAGAGCGTCATGAGCACCCACGGCTTGCGTCCCACCCGGCGGCACGGCCGTCGCCTCGCCACGGCGGTGCTCGCCGGGCTCCTCGTCACCGGGTCGCTCGCCGCCTGCAGCGGTGGGGGCGGCGACGAGTCGGGCGCCGACTCGGGCGCCGCGTCCGGCGGGTCGTCCCAGCAGGACTCGGTCGCCGAGCCGCCGGCGAAGGGCGGAGCCGTCGACGGTGACCGCGCGGTCGGCGCGGTCTCCCCCGAGTCCGCCCGGGCCAGCGCCGGCCAGAAGCTCGTGCGGCGCGCCCACCTCCAGCTCAAGGTCGAGGCGCTGCCCGACGCGGCCTCGCAGGTCCGCTCGATCGCGGCGCGGCAGGGTGGGGTCGTCGTGGGCGAGGAGCTCTACTCGGGCGAGCGCGGTCGCGACACGTCCGGCACGGTGACGATCAGCGTCCCCGCCGATCGGCTCGACGCGACGATCGAGCTCATCGCCAAGGTCGGCGAGGTGCAGTTCCGCAACAGCTCGAGCGAGGACGTCACCGGGACCTACGTCGACACCCAGGCCCGCGTGACGTCGATGACCGCCAGCGTGGCCCGGATCCGCGACCTGCTCTCGCGCGCGTCCAACGTCAACGACCTCGTCGCGCTCGAGAACGAGCTCTCGCAGCGCCAGGCCGAGCTCGACGCGCTCACCGCGCAGCTCGACAGCCTCAAGGACTCGGTCTCGATGTCGCCGGTCTCGGTCACGCTCTCGACCGACGACTACGAGCCGGTCGCCGCGGGCGGCTTCCTCTCGGGCCTGAAGTCCGGGTGGAAGGCGTTCGTCACGTCGGCCGCGGTCCTCGCCACGGTCGTCGGGGCCGTGCTGCCCTTCGCGGTCGCGATCGGGCTCGTCCTCGCGCCCGTCGTGTGGTGGCTGCGTCGACGCCGCCACGGTGCCGCGCCGCTTGTCCCGCAGGTCGTGCCCGCAGGTCCGGCCGGGCCGTCCGGACCGGTGCCGCCCTCAGCGGGCTGAGTGCTCGTGCACGACCTCGACGATCCTCGTGAGGACGTCGGGGTCGGTGTGCGGCGGGACGCCGTGGCCCAGGTTGAAGATGTGACCGGGCGCCTCGCGACCCTCGTCGACAATGGCTCGGACCCGCTCCTCGAGCACGTCCCACGGGGCACCGAGGAGGGCCGGGTCGAGGTTGCCCTGCACGGCATACGAGGTCCCGAGGCGCGCGACCGCGTCGGTGAGGGAGACCCGGTAGTCGACCCCCACGACGTCGGCGCCCGCCTCGCCCATGAGGTCGAGCAGCTCGCCGGTGCCGACGCCGAAGTGGATCCGTGGCACACCGAGGTCGGCCACCGCACCGAGCGCCGTGGCCGAGTGCCTCTGCACGTATGCCGTGTAGTCGGCTCGCGAGAGCGCTCCCACCCACGAGTCGAAGAGCTGGACCGCGCTGGCCCCTGCCTCGACCTGGACACGAAGGAAGGCGCCGGAGATCTGGGCCAGCCGCTCGCAGAGGTCGCTCCACAGCTGCGGGTCGCCGTGCATGAGCGCCTTGGTGTGCTCGTGGGTGCGGGACGGGCCGCCCTCGACGAGGTAGGACGCGAGGGTGAAGGGCGCACCGGCGAAGCCGATGAGCGGCGTGGAACCCAGCTCGGCGACGAGGCGCTGCACCGACTCGGAGATGTCCGGGATCGCGTCGGGCGTGAGGTCGGGCAGCCGGTCGAGGTCGGCCCGGGTGCGGAACGGCGCCGGGACGACCGGGCCGGTGCCGGGCACGATGTCGAGGTCGACGCCGACGGCGGCCAGCGGCACGACGATGTCGCTGAAGAAGATCGCGGCGTCGACCTTGTGGCGACGGACGGGCTGGAGGGTGATCTCGGTGACAAGGTCGGGGGTCCGGCACGCCTCGAGCATGGCCGTGCCCTCGCGGAGCTCGCGGTACTCCGGCAGCGACCGGCCCGCCTGGCGCATGAACCACACGGGCGTGTGCGGCACGGGTCGACGGGTGGCGGCGAGGACGAGCGGGCTGTCGGCGATCACCGCCGAATCCTCTCATTCGCGGCACTGCCGCCCTGAACCCCGTCAGAGGGAGATGACCGCTGCCCCGGCGAGCGCGCAGAGCACGCCGACCTGCTGCACCCGGCGCAGCCGCTCGCCGAGCACGAGCCGGGCGAGCAGGATCGTCGCGACGGGGTAGAGCGAGCCGAGCACCGCCGCGATGCTCACCTGCCCCCGCGAGGACGCGGTCGCGAAGAGCGCGTTGGCGAGCAGGTCGGCCCACCCGATGAGCACGAGCTGCGGGAGGTCCCGGCGGGACGTGCCCCCCACCGACCGCAGCACGAGCGCGACGACGACGAAGAGCGTCACCGACGTCGCCCTCATGCCCCAGAGCGCCATGAGCAGGGAGTCGCGCGCCGCCCGGTCGAGGGAGAAGAGCGCCATCCCGAAGCACAGGGCCGCGCACCCGGCGAGCAGCACCGGCCGCGGCGACACCGCGCCCGAGAGCTCAGGTCCCGAGGCCAGCACGATGCCGGCGACCGCGACGAGGATCCCGACCCACACCCAGGCACTCGGGGTCTCGCCGCTGGCGACGCCGAGTGCGACCGGCACGACGACACCCATCGACGCGATGGGCGCGACGACGCCCATCGTCCCGCTGGCGAGCGCGGTGTAGAACGCGACGAGCCCGCTGGCCCCGGCGACACCCGCGAGCATGGCCCAGCCCACCCACAAGCCCCACTCCGGCGGGTGCCCGAGGGCCAACCGCACGAGGACGATGGTGCTGAGCAGGACGAAGGCCAGGCCCTGCGTCACGCCGACGACGGCGATGGCCGGCAGCCGCTTGGCGACGAGACCGCCGAAGAAGTCCGAGGTCCCCCACACCGCCGACGAGGCGAGCGCGAGGAGGGAGAGCACGCCCGCAGCCTAAGCCCCTCCGGCGCGGCGGATCCCCCCGAAACGCGCGTACCGGCATACCCTCGTCGAGTGGCAACACGCTCCCTTCCCGGCCGCGAGTCCCCGGAGTTCACCGCGGCGCTCGAGGCCCTGAGGCACGTCCGCCTGCGTCCCGAGGTCCGCATCACCGAGGTGCCCGCTCCCCAGCGCATCGCTCCGTATGCCGTCGCGCTCACCGCCGACGTCCTCGGCTCCGCGGGTGACGACGAGGAGCTCGCGTCCGGACGGTTCGTCCTCCTGCACGACCCGTCCGCCCCCGAGCCGTGGGGCGGCGAGTGGCGGGCGGTGACCTTCGCGCGCGCCGAGCTCGAGCCCGAGCTCGCCGCCGACCCCCTTCTCGGTGAGGTGGGCTGGACCTGGCTCGTCGACGCCCTCGCCGGTCGCGGCGTCTCGGCCACGGCCGAGGCGGGCACCGTGACCCGCGTCGTGAGCCAGAGCTTCGCCGGGCTCGCCGACCGTCCTGCGAGCGTCGAGATGGAGGTGCGCGCGTCGTGGACGCCCATCGGCCCCGACGCCGGCACCCATCTTCTCGCCTGGTCCGACCTCCTCTGCACGATCGCGGGGCTGCCCCCGCTGCCAGAGGGCGTCGTCGCCCTCCCGGGGCCGCGTCGCTGAGATGAGCTCCGACACCATCGACACCCCCGACGCCGAGCAGTCGCCGACCCCCATCCCGCTCGACGAGCCCTCCGAGGGCGTGCCCCACGTCGTCGACTCCGAGCGCGGGCTCACCGAGGCGGCCGACGCGATCGCCGCCGGTGAGGGACCTGTCGCCGTCGACGCCGAGCGCGCCTCCGGCTACCGCTACGGCCAACGCGCCTACCTCGTCCAGGTCCGCCGCGAGGGTTCGGGAACCTGGCTCATCGACCCCATCGCCTGCCCGGACCTCGGCCCCCTCGACGACGCCATCGGCCGTGCCGAGTGGATCCTGCACGCCGCCACCCAGGACCTCGCCTGCCTCGCCGAGGTGGGCCTGCGCCCGCGCCAGCTCTTCGACACCGAGCTCGCCGCCCGTCTGCTCGGCCTGCCCCGGGTCGGACTCGCCGCCGTCGTCGAGCACTACCTCGGGCTCGCGCTCGCCAAGGAGCACTCGGCGGTCGACTGGTCGACGCGGCCGCTGCCCGAGCCGTGGCTGCGCTACGCCGCGCTCGACGTCGAGGTCCTCACCGAGCTGCGCAACCTCATGGGCGTCGACCTCGCCCGGCAGGACAAGTCCGAGTGGGCCCGCCAGGAGTTCGAGGCCCTGCTCTCCTGGGCACCGGCCGAGAAGGTCGACCCGTGGCGCCGCACGAGCGGCATGAACACGATCCGCAGCCGCCGCGGCATCGCCGTCCTGCGCGAGCTCTGGCTCACCCGCGACGACATCGCCCAGGAGCGTGACACCTCACCCGGACGTATCCTCCCGGACGCCGGGCTCGTCTCCATCGCGACGGCGGCGCCGACGTCGACGTCGGACCTGCCCGGCGGTCACCGCGCGATCGCTCGCTACGGCCGGCAGTGGGTCGCGGCCGTCAAACGCGCCAATGCCATCGACGAGGCCGACCTGCCGCAGCGAACCCTGCGCTCGGACGGCCCTCCGCCGGCCCGCTCCTGGGCCGACAAGGACCCGGTGGCCGCGGCCCGGCTCGCGGACGCCCGCGCAGAGCTCACCGCGTTCGCCCAACAGCACGAGATCCCCGTCGAGAACGTCTGCTCCCCCGACCCGCTGCGCCGCGTCGTGTGGCGACCGCCGGTGACGCGGGACATCGAGGGCTTCACCGCCGGGCTGAGGGACCTCGGGGTGCGCCAGTGGCAGGCCGACATCGTCGCGCCGATGCTCGCGCGGGCCTTCGAGGCCCACCCCGACGCCTGACCGACCAGCGCGGGACCGTTTCCCGCCGTCCCCGGAAAAGGGGTCCTGAGCAACGGAACTGTTCCCTTGCTCGGGGGCCCTTTCTCGCCGTCCCCGGAAAAGGGGTCCTGAGCAACGGAACTCTTCTCCTGTTCGGGACCCCTTCCTCCTGCTTGGCACGGTCACGCCCGGCCGCACCGACGGCCGAGACCCACGCCCGGGTGAGGTGACGGCTCTCACGGCCGACCGGCATACCCGACTAAGCGGGCGCTTAGTAGCCTGAGCGGCGCACCACACTCCGACCAGAGAGGCTCCACCGTGCCCCGCACCCTGAATGAGGTCGTCTTCGTCGACGGCGTGCGCACACCGTTCGGCAAGGCCGGCGAGAAGGGCATGTATGCCCAGACCCGCGCCGACGACCTCGTCATCCGCTGCATCCGCGAGCTGCTCAGGCGCAACCCGCAGCTCCCCAAGGACCGGGTGGAGGAGGTCGCCATCGCCGCGACCACCCAGACCGGCGACCAGGGCCTCACCCTCGGGCGCCTCGCCGCCCTGCTCTCAGGACTGCCCAACACGACGCCGGGCTACTCCGTCGACCGCATGTGCGCGGGCGCGATGACCGCCGTGACCAACGTCGCGAGCTCGATCGGCTTCGGTGCCTACGACATCGCCATCGCCGGCGGGGTCGAGCACATGGGCCGTCACCCCATGGGCGAGGGCATCGACCCCAACCCGCGGCTCCTCGCCGAGAAGCTCGTCGACCAGTCGGCGCTCTCGATGGGCAACACCGCCGAGAACCTCCACGACCGCTTCCCGCAGCTCACCAAGGAGCGCTCGGACGCGTATGCCGTCGCGAGCCAGACCAAGCTCGCGAAGGCCTACGAGGCCGGCAAGATCCAACCCGACCTCGTCCCCATGGCCACCCGCCACTCAGAGCGCGGCTCCGGCCTCGCCACGAAGGACGAGCCGCCGCGCCCGGGTACGACGATGGAGGAGCTCGCCGGGCTGCGCACGCCGTTCCGACCGCACGGCTCGGTGACCGCGGGCAACGCCGCCGGCCTCAACGACGGCGCGACCGCGTGCCTCCTCGCCTCGGAGCAGGCCGCCGAGGAGCTCGGGCTGCCGGTGAAGATGCGGCTCGTGTCGTTCGGCTTCGTCGGCGTCGAGCCCGAGGTCATGGGCATCGGCCCGGTCCCCGCGACCGAGAAGGCGCTCGCCAAGGCCGGGCTGACCATCGAGGACATCGGGCTCTTCGAGCTCAACGAGGCGTTCGCCGTCCAGGTGCTCGCCTTCCTCGACCACTTCGGCATCGCCGACGACGACCCGCGCGTCAACGAGTACGGCGGCGCCATCGCCACCGGCCACCCGCTCGCCTCCTCGGGCGTGCGGCTCATGACCCAGCTCGCCCGCCAGTTCGAGGAACACCCGGAGGTCCGCTACGGCCTCACCGCGATGTGCATCGGCATCGGCATGGGCGGCTCGGTCATCTGGGAGAACCCGCACCACGCCGACTACGGCCGCGACGACGAGAAGGGCGCCTGACATGGCCGACACCACCACGACCGCCTCGACGACCGACCCGGCCACGGGTGAGACCACCCCACGAGGCGACACCCAGCCCGACGCGTCCCAGCGTGACACCGCGGACGGAGGCGCGGACCGCACCCCTCGAGGGGAGGTCGTCACCCACGCCCTCGTCCAGGACGTCGCCCTCCCCGGCGACGCCGGGACGCTCGCACTCATCACCCTCGACAACGGCTTCGACCACACCAAGCCCAACACCTTCGGGCCGGAAGGCATCGCCGAGCTCCACCAGGCGGTCGACGCCCTGCGCGGTCGCGCCGAGGCCGGCGAGATCCGGGCGGTCGGCATCACCGGCAAGCCGTTCATCTTCGCGGTCGGTGCCGACCTCAGCGGCGTCCCCACCGTGAGCAGCCGGGAGCAGGCCCTCGAGATCGCCCGCGCCGGCCACGCCGCGTTCGCCGCGATCATGGACCTGCCCGTGCCGACCTTCGCGTTCGTCAACGGCGCCGCCATGGGTGGCGGCGTCGAGGTGGCGCTGTCGTGCGACTACCGCGCCATCAGCGCCGGCGTCCCCGCGATCGCGCTGCCGGAGACCTTCCTCGGGCTCGTCCCCGGCTGGGGCGGGTGCTTCCTGCTGCCCAACCTCGTCGGGCCTGCGAACGCGCTCAAGGTCATCATCGAGAACCCGATGAACACCAACCGCATGCTGAGCGGCCCCGCCGCCGCGAAGCTCGGACTCGGCGACGTGCTCCTGGAGCCCGCCGACTTCCTCGAGGAGTCCATCGCGTGGGCCGCCCGCGTCCTCTCGGGCGAGACCACCGTCGAGCGGTCGGAGGTCTCGCGCGACGAGACCGAGTGGGCCGCCGCACTCAAGGCCGCCAAGGGCCTCGTCATGGCCAAGACCGCGGGCCGCTCCCCCGGCCCGCTGCGCGCCCTCGCGCTCGTCGAGGCCGCCCGCACCGCCACCCGCGACGAGGCGTTCGCCGCCGAGGACGAGGCGCTGGCCGACCTCCTCATGGCCGACGAGCTCCGCGCCGGGCTCTATGCGTTCGACCTCGTCCAGAAGCGCGCCAAGCGCCCCGCCGGCGCCCCGGACAAGGCCCTCGCCCGCAAGGTCACCAAGGTCGGCGTCGTCGGCGCCGGCCTCATGGCCAGCCAGCTCGCCCTGCTCTTCGCGCGCAACCTCAAGGTGCCGGTCGTCATGACCGACCTCGACCAGGAGCGGGTCGACAAGGGTGTCGCCTGGGTCCACGGCGAGATCACGAAGTCCCTCGAGGCCGGCAAGATCGGCCGCGACCGGGCCAACCACCTCACCGGCCTCGTCACCGGCTCGACCTCCAAGGAGGGCTTCGCCGACGCCGACCTCGTCATCGAGGCGGTCTTCGAGGAGATGTCGGTCAAGAAGCAGGTCTGGGCCGAGGTCGAGGCCGTCGTGTCCCCCGAGTGCGTCCTCGCCTCCAACACGAGCTCGCTGTCGATCACCGAGATGGCCGCCGACCTGCAGCACCCCGAGCGCGTCGTCGGGCTGCACTTCTTCAACCCCGTCGCCGTCATGCCGCTGCTCGAGATCATCCCCGGCGAGCAGACCGACGACGCGGCGCTGGCCACCGCCTTCGCCACCGGCAAGGGCCTGAAGAAGACGACGATCCTCGTCAAGGACTCGGCGTCCTTCATCGTCAACCGTCTCCTGGGCCGCTTCATGGGCGAGTTCAGCCGCATCGTCGACGAGGGCACCCCCGTCGCCGTCGCCGAGAAGGCGGTCGCCGGTCTCGCGCCGATGCCGCCCTTCGTCCTGCTCGGGCTCGTCGGGCCGGCGATCGCGCTGCACAACAGCGAGACGCTGCACCGTGCGTTCGGCGACCGGTTCCACGTCTCGCCGAACCTCAGGAAGATCGTCGAGATGAAGAAGCCCGGCTACTACCAGATGGTCGACGGCCGCCCCGTCGTCGATCCCGAGGTCGAGGCGGCGCAGGTCACCCCCGAGAACCCGGTGCCGCTCGACGTGGCGGAGGTCCGCGAGCGGGTGCTCTCGGTGCTCGCCGAGGAGGTCGGGCTCATGCTCTCCGAGGGCGTGGCGCAGGCTCCGATGGACATCGACCTCGCGCTCATCACCGGCGCCGGCTTCCAGTTCTGGAACGGCGGCCTCACCCCGCTCCTCGACCGCGAGGGCGTCTCCGAGAAGGTTCTCGGGCGTCGCTTCCTGCCGCCCGGCGTGGCGAGCGTCCCGGCCTGAGCGCACGAGATGGGCGGACGGCATACCGCATCTGCGGGTATGCCGTCCGCCCACCCGGCCGGGGCACGCCGGCTTGCGTTATCTCACATATGACATACGCTGGAACGCATGACTGAGTCCAGCTACCTCACCCGGATCGGCACCCTCATCCGGGACGCTCGCCGCCACCAGGGCCTGACCCAGCACGAGCTCGCCGAGAAGCTCGGCACCAGCCAGAGCGCCGTCGCGCGCATCGAACAGGGACGACAGAACCTCAGCCTCGAGATGCTCGCCCGCGTCGGCGAGACCCTCGGCAGCGAGTTCGTCTCCCTCGGCCACAGCGGCCCCCAGCACCTGCGGATCGTCGGCGGCGCCAAGCTGTCCGGCTCGATCCCCGTCAAGACCAGCAAGAACGCCGCGGTCGGCCTGCTCTGCGCCGCCCTGCTCAACAAGGGCCGCACGACGCTGCGCAACCTCGCCCGCATCGAGGAGGTCAACCGGATCATCGAGGTGCTCACCTCGATGGGCGTCAAGGTGCGCTGGCTCGAGGGCACGAGCGACCTCGAGATCATCCCGCCGGCGACCCTCGACCTCGCCTCGATCGACGTGGCGGCCGCCCGCCGCACCCGCACCGTCATCATGTTCCTCGGCCCGCTGCTCCACCAGTTCGACACGTTCTCGCTCCCCTACGCCGGCGGCTGCGACCTCGGCACGCGCACCGTCGAGCCGCACCTCACGGCGCTGCAGTCCTTCGGCCTCGACGTCACCGCCACCCACGGCTTCTACGAGGCCAAGGTCGACAAGAACACCCGGCCCGGCAAGGCCATCGTCCTCACCGAGCGCGGCGACACCGTCACCGAGAACGCCCTCTTCGCGGCGGCCCTGCACCCCGGCACCACCGTCATCCGCAACGCGTCGTCCAACTACATGGTCCAGGACGTGTGCTTCTTCCTGCAGCGCCTCGGCGTCGACGTGCAGGGCATCGGCACGACGACGCTCACCGTCACCGGTCGCGAGTCGATCGACGTGGACGTCGACTACTCCCCCAGCGAGGACCCGATCGAGGCGATGAGCCTCATCGCCGCGGCCGTCGTCACGGAGTCCTCGATCACCATCGAGCGCGCCCCGATCGAGTTCCTCGAGATCGAGCTCGCGACGCTCGAGCAGATGGGCCTCGAGTACGACATGTCCGAGGAGTACCTCGCCAAGAACGGCCACACCCGCCTGGCCGACATCACGATCCTCCCGAGCACGCTCACGGCCCCGATCGACAAGATCGCGCCGATGCCGTTCCCCGGCCTCAACATCGACAACCTGCCGTTCTTCGCCCTCATCGCGGCGTGCGCCGAGGGCACGACGATGATCCACGACTGGGTCTACGAGAACCGCGCCATCTACCTCACCGAGCTCACCAAGGTCGGCGCGCAGGTCCAGCTCCTCGACCCGCACCGCGTCATGATCACCGGCCGCACCGCCAAGTGGCGCCCGGCCGAGGTCATGTGCCCGCCGGCGCTGCGCCCGGGCGTCGTCGTGCTCCTCGCGATGCTCGCCGCCAACGGCACGTCGGTGCTGCGCAACGTCTACGTCATCAACCGTGGCTACGAGGACCTCGCCGAGCGCCTCAACGCCCTCGGCGCCACCATCGAGATCTTCCGCGACATCTGACGCGGCGGTGACCGACCTGCCCGACCTGTCCGGCGATCACGACCAGCCCGACTGGTCCGACCTGCGCCGCTGGCCCGACGTCGAGGCGCCGAACCTCCAGGCCTGGGACGCGACGGACCGGCTCGTCCTCGACGAGGCCGGTCCGTTGCCGACCGGCGACGGTGACGTCGTCGTCGCCGGTGACCGCCACGGCGCCCTCACCCTCGGTGCGCTCTCGCGTGGCGCATCGGGCGTGCGCGTGCACCAGGACGGCGTCCTCGGTGAGCGTGCGCTCGTCGCGAATGCGACCCGACGTGGTCTCGGACGCGACGGCTCCCGTATGCCGTTCACGCACCACCCGCTCGACGCGTCACTCGTCGACGGCGCGCGGCTCGTCCTGCTCCAGCTGCCACGGTCCCTCGACGCCCTCGACGAGGTCGCCCGGCTCGTCGCCGCCCACGCCCGACCGGAGGTGCGCGTCGTCGCCGGCGGACGGGTCAAGCACATGTCGCGCTCGATGAACGACGTTCTCGCACAGTCCTTCTCGGACATCTCCGTCAGCCTCGCCCGCCAGAAGTCACGTGTGCTGCACGCGTCGTCGCCGCGCGACGGCGTCCTCCCGACCTGGCCGCGACGTGAGCGTCACGACGACGTCGGGCTCACCGTCGTTGCCCACGGTGGAGTCTTCGCCGGCACCTCCATCGACATCGGCACCAGGCTGCTCCTCGACGCTATCCCGTCGATGCGCCAGGCCGAGCGCGCCGTCGACCTGGCGTGCGGCAGCGGCGTCGTCGCCGCTGCACTGGCCCTGGCCCGCCCCGCCCTCCACGTGCTCGCCACCGACCAGTCCGCCGCCGCCGTGGCCTCGACCGTCGCCACCGCCGAGGCCAACGGCGTCGGCAACCGCGTCACCGTTACCCGAGCCGACTCGCTCGAGACGGTGGCCGACGCTTCCGTGGACCTCGTCGTCCTCAACCCGCCCTTCCACATCGGCGCCACTGTCCACACCGGGCTCGCCGAGCGCCTCTTCGCCGACGCCGCCCGCGCCCTCGCCCCCGGCGGCGAGCTCTGGACCGTCTGGAACTCCCACCTCCCCTACCGACAGCTCCTCACCAAGACCGTCGGCCCCACCGAGCAGGTCCACCGCACCAGCAAGTTCACCGTGACGGTCTCGACCAAGCGCTGAACGAGGGCGAGGGACGCCGAAGGTGAGCGGGTCCGGAGCGCGGATGTGCCTGTTCGCCGCTGGCTGGGACTGGCGGGAGACGCGAGTGCGCGCAGCGCGCGAGCGTCGGATGGACTGCGGCGAACAGGCACATGCGCGCGACCCCGGTGCGGACTGCGGCGAACACGTACCTCCGCGCGACGTTCCACGGGAGCCGCTGCAGGGCGCTCAGTGAGCGGTCCAGCCACCATCCATCGTGAACGACGAGCCGGAGATCGAGTCCGACGACGGACCGCAGAGGAACGCCACGAGGTCGGCGACCTCGACCGGCTCGATGAGCCTCTTGACCGCGACCGGCGTGAGCATGATCTTCTCGAGCACGTCGGACTCGGGGATGCCGTGCGCCGCAGCCTGGTCGGCGACCTGCTTCTCGACGAGCGGGGTGCGGACGTAGGCCGGGTTGATGCAGTTGCTCGTCACGCCCTTGTCGCCGGACTCGAGCGCGACGACCTTGCTCAGCCCCTCGAGCCCGTGCTTGGCCGTGACGTAGGCGGACTTGAAGGCACTCGCTCTCAGCCCGTGCACGGACGAGACGTTGACGACGCGACCCCAGCCGCCGGCATACATGTGTGGGAGGCAGGCACGCACGAGCCGGAAGGGCGAGAGCAGCATGATCCGGTGGATCCGCTCGAACTCGTCGACCGGGAACTCGTGGACGGGGGCGACGTGCTGGATGCCGGCGTTGTTGACGAGGACGTCGACGTCGGTGGGCAGGGCGTCGTGGGCGTCGAGGTCGGAGAGGTCGACGACCCACGGCGTGACACGGTCCTCGCCCACGCGGGCGACGAGCTTGTCGAGGCCCTCGGCGTCGATGTCGACGGCGTGGACCCGCGCCCCGGAGGCGGCCAGGCGCTCGACCACTGCCGCGCCGATGCCGCTGCCGGCGCCGGTGACGAGAGCGGTGCGGCCGTCAAGCATCGCGTCGCCCGGCCCTGGACGAGGCCCCGCGGTTGCGCACCTTGGCGAGAAGGTCGGCGCCCGTGCCCCAGATGCCCTTGCGGAAGAGCAGGACGATGAGGACGAAGATCGTGCCGGTGATGATGCCGATGCCGTTGAAGCCCGACGACGCGAGCTGGTCCTCGAGGATGACGACGACGGCGGCACCGAGCGGTCCACCCCAGAGCGTGCCGATGCCGCCGAGGACGGTGATGAGCACGACCTTGCCCGACGTCGTCCAAATCAGCTCCTGGAGCGAGGCGAACCCGTGGCTGACCGAGAAGACGCCGCCGGCGAGACCCGCGATGCCCGCCGAGATGACGAAGACCATGATCTTGTAGCGCTCGACGTCGTAGCCGAGCGCTCGGGCGCGAGCAGGGTTGTCGCGGATGGCGAGCAGGACGCGGCCGAAGGGCGACGACACCGTGCGCCAGGCGGCGAACGCCCCGATGAGGATGAGCGGCAGCGCGGCGTAGTAGAAGTAGAACGGGTCGGTCTCGACGAGCTCGATGCCGAAGAACGACTTCGGGATGCCCTGGAGGCCGTTCTCGCCACCGGTGAGGTCGCGGGCCTGGTTGGCGATGAAGAAGAGCATCTGCGCGAAGGCCAGCGTCACCATGGCGAAGTAGATCCCGGTGCGGCGCACCGCGAGGTAGCCGGTCGGGACCGCGAGGAGCATCGCGACGACGGCGCCGCCGAGCACGGCGACCGGGAACGGCAGCCCGCTGCGGATGGCGATGATGCCGGTGACGTAGGCCGACGTGCCCCAGAACGCCGCGTGGCCGAAGCTCAGCAGGCCGGTGAAGCCGAGGAGCAGGTCGATCGAGATGGCGAACAGACCCCACGCGAGGATGTCCATCGCGACCGGCGGGTAGATGTACCAGGGCAGGGCGAGCACGACGAGCAGCGCAAGCAGGAGCAGGCCGGCCCGCAGGAAGGGGTTGACCTTGCGCTCGGGTGCGGACGACGCCGCGGTCTCGACCCGCGTCGTCTCGGTGAGCTGGGCGCTCATGAGGCCTCCTCGCGACCGAAGAGTCCCGCCGGGCGGACGAGGACGACCGCTGCCATGAGGACGAAGATGAGGACCTGCGCGAACGACGGCGCGTAGGCCTGGCCGTACGCCTCGACGAGCCCGACGAGGAACCCGGCGACCACCGCGCCGAGGATCGAGCCGAGCCCGCCGATGACGACGACGGCGAACAGGATGATGATGAAGTTGCTGCCCATGTCGGCGGTGATGGCGCGGAACGGGGCCGCGAGGACACCTGCCACACCGGCCAGGGCGATTCCGAAGCCGAAGACCGGCGTGACCCAGCGCCCGACGTTGATGCCGAGGGCGCGGGTGCGCTCGGCGTCCTCGGTCGAGGCGCGCACGATCATGCCGATCCGCGTCTTCGTGAGCAGCATCCACACGGCGAGGCAGAGCGCCACCGAGAAGAACGCCGCGAACAGCTGGTAGCTCGACAGGCTCAACCCGCCCACGCTCACCCGCCCCTCGAGCCCGGCAGGCAGCTCGTACGGCAGCCCCGAGACGCCGTAGCGGCGCTTGACGAGGTCGACGATGAGCAGCGTGAGACCGAACGTGAGGAGGAAGTTGTAGAGCGGGTCGAGCCCGAGGAGCCACCGGACGAGCAGGCGCTCGACGAGGATGCCGAAGAGGAACAGCAGGACCGGGACGATGACGAGCGCACCCCAGAACGGCACGTCGAGCACGTCGAGCAGGACGGCCGAGCCGACGGCACCGAGCATGTACATGGCGCCGTGGCTGAAGTTGACCACCCCCATGACGCCGAAGATGACGGCCAGCCCGAGGGCGGCGAGGGCGTAGAACCCGCCCGTCGCCAGACCCTGCAGGGTGTACTGGATGAATGCGCTCATCGCCTACCTCTGATGACCTCTAGGAGTTCCGGTGGAGTCGGTCGCTCACATGGAGCAGCCGGACTCGGCCTCCGGCTTGAAGGCCTCGGCGGCGGGGATGGTGGCGACGATCTTCTCGTAGTCCCACTCCTCCTTGACCTCGGACTGCGGCTTGACCTCGGCGAGGTAGACGTCGTGGATGACGCGGTGGTCGCCCTTGCGGACCTCGCCGTTGCGGAGGAACACGTCGTTGATCTTCTTGCCCTCGAGCTTGGCGACGACGTCGTCGCCGGTGTCGCTGCCGGCCTCCTGGACGGCCTCGAGGTAGTTGAAGGCCGCCGAGTAGTTCGCGGCGTGCGCGAACGACGGGCGGGTCTTGGTCTTCTCCTGGAACTTGTCGGCCCACTCGCGGTTCTGCTCGTCGAAGTTCCAGTACCACGCGTCGGTGAACGTCACGCCCTTGAACTGGTCGGCACCGAGGCTGTGGATGTCGGTGATGAACATCAGGCCCACGGCGAGCTTGATCTGGTCGCTGATGCCCGCCTGGTTGTACTGCTTGACGAAGTTGATGAGGTCACCACCGGCGTGCATGGTGCCGATGACGTCGGGCTTGTCGGCCGCGGCCTTGGTGATGTAGGTCGCGAAGTTGTCGTTGGGGAACGGCGTCGGGACCTTCTGGCCGACGGTGCCGCCGGCGCCGGTGACCTGCGCCTCGAAGGACTTCGTCATGTCTTGGCCGAAGGCGTAGTCGGGGTAGACGACGTTCCACTTGGAGCCGCCGTTCTTCGTGAGCGTGCCACCGGTGCCCTTGGCGAGCATGTAGGTGTCGTAGGCCCAGTGGAACGTGTACTTGTTGCACTGCGCACCGGTGAGCGCGGTCGTGCCGGCGCCGATGTTGATGTAGACCTTCTTCTTCGTCTTGGCCTGCGTCGCGACCGCAAGGGCAGCCGACGAGGTCGGGACGTCGAGGATGATGTCGGCCTTCTGCCGGTCGTAGAGCTCCTGCGCCTTGGTGTTGGCGATGTCGGGCTTGTTCTGGTGGTCGGCGGTGACGACCTCGATGTTCTTGGAGACCGCGTCGTCCTTGTGCTTGGCCTTCCAGTCCTCGACCGCCATCTTCACGGCCTCGACCGAGTTGGGGCCGGAGAGGTCCTTGTAGACGCCCGACTGGTCGTTGAGGACCGCGAGCACGATCTTGTCGTCGCTGATCTTGCCGCCGCCCGAGGACGGGCCGCCGCCGGCGCTGCCGCATGCGGAGAGCAGGAGACCGGAGCCGGCCACCATCGCCGCGAGCGTCGTCATCTTGGTGTGTCGCATGTGCCCCTCCTGGGGTGTGTATGCCGTGCCCGGCGGTCTGTTGTGTCGTGCGGTTGTCGTGGGGTGCGGTCCGTCGCGAGGGATGCGGCGGCGCGGGTGTGCGCAGGTGCGCGGACTCGGACCTACATGCCGAGGTGCTGGAGCAGCTCCGTGGTGCGGGAGCGGAACTCCTCGTTGGGGAGGCTCTCGACGATCTCCCCCTGGGCGAGCAGGTTGTGGCGGTCGGCCACGGTGCCCGCGAACCTCACGTTCTGCTCGACGAGCAGGACCGCGACGCCCTGGCTCTTGATGTCGCGGATGATCTCGCCGATCTTGTCGACGATGACGGGGGCGAGTCCCTCGCTCGGCTCGTCGAGGAGCAGGAGCCGCGACCCGGCGCGCAGCGGTCGCGCCATGGCGAGCATCTGCTGCTCACCGCCGGAGAGCTTGGTCCCCGGGAAGTCGCGGCGCTCGCGCAGCACCGGGAAGTGCTCGTAGATCCGGTCGAGGCTCCACGCCGCGTCCTTGTCGACGACGGGCGGGAGGCTGAGGTTCTCGGCGACGGTGAGCGTCGCGTAGATGCCGCGGTCGTCGGGCACCCACCCGAGCCCGGCGCGGGCCCGCTTGTCGGCGGACCGGCCGTCGAGGACCTTCCCGTCGAGGGTCACCGAGCCGCGCACGTTGCGGTGCAGGCCCATAATCGAGCGGAGCAGCGTCGTCTTGCCGGCGCCGTTGCGGCCGACGAGCGTGACGACCTCGCCGGGGACGACGTCGAGCGAGACCTCGCGCAGCGCCTGCGCCTCGCCGTGGAAGGCGGAGAGCTTGTCGACCGTGAGGAGCGGAGTCGTGGTCCGGGCCTGATCGGCCCTGGTGGTCGTGGCCGGCTCAGCCATGCTCGCCTCCCGTGTCTCCGAGGTACGCCGTGATGACCCGCTCGTCGTTCCTCACCTGGTCGTAGGTCCCCTCGGCGAGCACCTCGCCGGACTGGAGCACCGTGACGCGGTCGGCGAGCGACCCGACGACGTGCATGTTGTGGTCGACGAAGACGACCGTGCGGCCCTTCGACGCCTTCTTGACGAGGGCGATGGTGCGGTCGACGTCCTCGAGGCCCATGCCGGCGGTCGGCTCGTCGAGGAGGAGCAGCGCCGGGTCGTTGGCGAGGGCCAGCGAGATCTCGAGGGCCCGCTTCTGGCCGTAGGCGAGCGACCCGGCGGTGACGCCGCTGCGGTCGGCCAGGCCCACCTCCTCCAGCAGCTCCATGCCCCGCGCCTTGAAGCGGCCCAGCTGCTTGCGCGAGGACCAGAAGCGGTAGCCGAGCCCGGTCGGCGAGGCCAGGGCCAGCTCGAGGTGCTCGAGCAGCGTCATCTGCTCGAAGAGGCTCGTGATCTGGAAGGAGCGGGCGACGCCCATGTGGGCGATCTGCTCCGGCTGCTTGCCGGCGATGTCGGTCCCGCGCAGGAGGATCTGGCCCGACGTGGGGGCCAGGAAGCCGGTGAGGAGGTTGAAGAGGGTCGTCTTGCCGGCGCCGTTGGGGCCGACGAGGGCGTGGATCGTGCCCTCGGCGACGTCGAGGTCGACCGAGTTGACGGCGGTGAACCCGCGGAAGTCCTTCGTCAGGCCGACCGTCTGCAGCATGGTCGTCCCGGGACTGGACGCGGACGCCGTCGTCGTGGACGTGGACGTCGATGCGCTCGGACTCACCTGCACCTCCTTGTGCTCCGCACCGCGGGAGCTCCGCGGTCGGTGAGGGCTCACCCTAGGACGGGCTCTCGACGGCGCTCATGGTGTCCCCCACCACTGTCTCGCCCGGCTCATGGCGCGACGACCCATGCGTGCCGCGCGGGAGGCCCCTAGGATCGGCGACATGCACGACGACGTGGATGCAGGGACGCGCCTGCTCGAGCTGCTCGCCTCCGGGGCCTCGGCCGCCGACCTCGCGGCACTCGACGTGGACCCGCACGCCCGCGACCTCGCGCTGCGCATCGCCGGAGCCTTCGACGTCCAGCGCCGCCGCGAGCAGCAGCTCGCCGCCCTCGTCGACACCGCCGGCGAGCTCGCCTCGATGAGCGACCCGTCCGTCGTGCTCGACGCGATCGTCCGCCGGGCCCGCGCCCTCATGGGCACCGACGTCGCCTACCTCACGCTCTACGACCCCGTGAACGAGGACACCTACATGCGGGCCACGGCGGGCTCGGTCTCGGCGAAGTTCCAGGTCGTGCGCCTCGACTTCGGCGCCGGGCTCGGCGGCCTCGTCGCCCAGTCGCGCAAGCCCTACTGGACGGCCGACTACTTCGAGGACGCCCGCTTCAACCACACGACCTCGATCGACGGCGCCGTCGGCGACGAGGGCCTCGTCGCGATCTGCGGGACCCCTCTCATCGTCAAGGACGAGTTCGTCGGCGTCCTCTTCGCCTCGAACCGCACGCCGCGACCCTTCACCCACGACGAGGTCGCCCTCCTCGGCTCGCTCGCAGCCCTCGCGGCGGTGACCATCGTCCAGGTCCGCGCGGCCGAGGAGTCGGCCCGCACCCTCGCCGCCCTGTCCGAGGCCACCGAGAGCGTGAGCCGCTACGCCGCCGGCATCGAGCGCGCGGCGGCCGCCCACGACCGGTTCGCCGAGATCGTCCTCGAGGGCGGAGGCGTCGACGACCTCACCGACTCGCTCAGCCGGCTCCTCGGCGGCTGGGCTCTCCTGCTCGACGACGAGGGCGTCCCACGCAGCGTCGCCGGCGACGACCCGCCCAGCGGCGACGCGCTGCACGCCCTTGCCGCCGACGTCGTCCAGCGCGCAGACGGAGTGCGCCTCACTCGCCTCGACGACGACGACATGTGGGCCATCGGCATCACCGCGACCGGTGAGGCCATCGGCTACCTCGCCATCGGCGACGTCGCGACGATGGACGAGTCCGACGAGCGCACCGTCGAGCGCGCCGCCGTCGTCACCGCGCTCGTCCTCCTCGGTGAGCGCAACCGCGCCGAGGCCCGCCAGCAGCAGCGCACCGACGTCGTCGCCGGGCTCGTCGGCGGACACGGCGACGCGGCGGCGCTCGTGCCCGCTGCCCGGTCGCTCGGTCTCGACCTGCGCGAGCCGACCTGCCTCCTCGCAGTCCGTCGCGACGACGGCGGCAGCGTCCGCTCGCTCGTCCTCGCCGTCAACGCAGCACTCGGCGGACAGGCGCTCGTCGGCGAGGTCGACGGGCACGTCGTGACCCTCGTGCCCGGAGGCGAACCCGGTTCTCTCGCAGCCGATCTCGCCACCCGCCTCTCACGGAGCCACTGCGTCACGGTGGGTGCCGCGGGACCCGTGGACGAGTCACGCCCGACCCTCACTGCCGACCTCGCCGCCGCCCACACCGAGGCGCTGCGCACCGCCGAGGCCCTCGTCGCACTCGGTCGACGTGGCGACGGCGCCTCCGCCGCGGAGCTGGGGTTCGCGGGACTCATCGTGGGCACACGACCGGAGGTGACGGCATACGTCGACTCCGTCCTCGGGTCCCTCGTCGACTACGACGAGGCGCGGGGCACCGACCTCGTGGGCACGCTCGAGGCCTACTTCCTTGCGGGGTCGAGCCCGCGGCACGCGGCGACGAGCCTGCACGTCCACACCAACACGGTCGCCCAGCGGCTCGAGCGGATCACTCGTCTCGTCGGCGACGGCTGGCAGTCACCGGACCGCGCGCTCGAGCTCCAGCTGGCGCTCCGGCTGCGTCACCTCGTCGCGAGCTGAGCGTCGACGGCGTCCGCGAGCCGCTGGATCGCCGCGGGTTCGAGGATGATCGAGTAGTGGTTCGTGTCGGGGACCTCGGTCGTGTGCAGCGCCTCCGGCAGGGCGAGGGCGCGCAACCGGTCCTCGTCGTAGAGGCCCTGCGGCTCGTCGAGCAGGCCGCGTCGGGCCCAGAGCAGCTCGGTGGGGACACCTGCCTCGACCGCTCGGGAGGCCGCTGCGAGGGTGTCGGGGTCGACGAGGACGTCACGCCCGTCGGCGCGGACCGCCTCGAGCACGCAGCTCGACCGCCAGCCGTCCGGCGCCTCCACGAGGTCGTGGTCGAGGTAGCGGCGCAGCCACAGACCCCCCGGCCCTGCGAGGAGCGGACCGACGGCCGGGTGACGCCGCCAGAACGCCAAGTGGTCGTCGGGTGAGTCGAAGACCATCGACAGCCGGGTCATCGCCGGACCGATGACGGCCGAGAGTGTGTCGTCGACGTCACGGCCGGCCGGGACGGGGAAGCCCAGTCCCCCGTCGACGAGGACGAGCGCGCGATAGCGGTCGGGGTCCTTGGCAGCGGCCGAGGCGGCGACGAACGCCCCCATCGAGTGGCCGACGAGGACGGGGTGGCCGCCGAAGGCGGAGGCGATCGCCGAGGTGTCGGCGGCGTGGGTCGCGATGCCGTAGGGGCCGGGCACGCCGCGGCTCGCGCCCCGGCCGCGCAGGTCCGGCGCGAGGACACGCACTCCCCCGACCCCGTGGCGTCGGACGAGCTCGTCGGCGAGGGCCTGCCAGGCGAGTCCGTTGGCGGTGATGCCGTGCAGCGCGAGGACGACCGGGACGTCGGCGCGGGTGGTGCCGGGAGTGAGGTCGTGGACCGCGAGGGTGCCGGTGTCCACCTCCACCGTGAAGGCCGGGACGACTCTCACTGGCTCACCTCCGCGCATGCGGGCCGCTGGTCGCCGCCCCCGGACGAGCACCGTATGCCGTCCGCCCACCACCCGCTCATGGGCTGCGGACCCACATCCGCGGCGGACCAGTGTGTGGACGCCAGCCAGGTCGAGGGCGGGACCCGGACCGGCATCAGCCCATGACGAGTCCCTCGATGTCGTGCTTCTGGGTGATGGGCGAGAGCTCGTCGACGACGGGGCACGAGAGGTGGTCCCGCACGCGCTGCGGCAGGCCCTCCCAGTAGCCGGTCGTCACGGCGAGGTCGTGGTGGGCGTCGTTGCCGGCGCCCGGCGCGTCGACCCCCAGGACGAGGACCGGACGGGCGACGGTCGAGGTGTTGGGTGTCCCGCGGTGGACCGTCAGGGCCGAGCGGGCGGAGATGTCGCCCACCTTGGGGTACTTCCGCTGGGCCAGCCGCTCATAGCGGTCGTACGCGGACGTGGGCGGGAACTGCTCGTGGTCGAAGTCGTCTCCCCGGTCCCACTGCGTCCCGGGTGCGATCTCGAACGGGCCCATCTCGTCCGTCGTGTCCACGGTGGTGAGGTTGAAGGCCAGCGAGGTGAGCCGGCCGCCGTCCTTGGTCTCGGGCGGGCTTGGGAAGTCACGGTGCCACGGCTGCAACGTCGCGCCCGGGAACGGCGTGTCGAACCCGACCTCGACGATCCGGTACTCCGGGCCGAGGACGGTCTCACAGACCGTCCTCACCCACGGATGGTCGACGAGGTCGACGAAGCCGCGCAGCGCCTCGGGGTGGATCTCGACGTACCACCGGTTCGGGCCACGGCCCACGGCGCCTCCCTCACGGGACCTCGCCTCCTCGAAGGCTGCGTCGATGTCCTCACGGACCTGCTGCACCCAAGCCGGGTCGAACGCCCCACGGCAGGCGATGATGCCGTCGGTCTGCAAGCCGTGCCGGATCTCGTCCACGTCGAGCTCGGTCGAGCCCTTCTCACCGTCCATGTCACAGGACGCTACGCCCACGAGCCCCCCGTCGGCGGATACGTGGGCGACCTAGGATGGGCCGGATGAGTGGTCCCCCGCCCGGTCATTCGCGGCTCCCCCTGCGCGACGCCGATGGCGGCGACCGGTTCGAGCTCTTCGTCGTCAGCGCCGTGCTCTCGATCGCGGTCACGCGGATCTACCTCGAGCTGGCCGGCTACCCGCAGCTCGGCGGTGGCGGCCTTCACCTGGCTCACCTGCTCTGGGGCGGGCTCGGGATGCTCGGGGCCGTCCTCGTGCTGCTGCTCTTCATCAGCAGGACGGCGCACACGGTCGCGGCGGCCCTCGGCGGGATCGGGTTCGGGCTGTTCATCGACGAGGTCGGCAAGTTCGTCACCGGCGACAACAACTACTTCTTCGAGCCGGTCCCCGCCATCATCTACGGCACGTTCGTGACGCTCGGCCTCGTCGTCGAGCTGCTCGTTCACCGCAAGCCCCTGAGCCACGTCGAGCTCGTCGTCAACGCCGTGGACCTGCTCAAGGAGGCGGCAGCCCACGACATGGACGAGCTCGAGCGGGAGCGCGCACTCTCCCTGCTCCGCAGGGCGGACCAGACCGACCACACGGTGCGCCTGCTGACCGACGTGCTCGAGGACGTGCCTCCGCACCCGGTCCGGCGTTCGTGGCCGGCGCGGACCTACCTCGCGGGTCGCTCGGTCATCGTCAACCTTCCCCGGGCGCGGGCCGTACGTCGGGCCTCCGTGGCCCTCTTCGCCGTGTTCCTCGCGGGATCCCTGGTGCATCCGGCGCGGCTCGTGCTCGCCGTCCCTTCGGCACGCAACGTCGTCTACCTCGCGTGCGCCGGCGTCGCCGTGGTCGTCGGCCTCCTGGGGCTGACCACATGGGCTCGGGGCCGGCGACAGGAGTCCCTGCGCATCTTCGAGGTGGCCCTGCTCCTCGACCTGTTGGTCGTGCAGTTCTTCCAGCTGCTCGACGCCCAGTTCCTCGGCTACCTCGCCGTGCTCGTCAACCTGGCGCTCATCGGCCTCGCCCGCGCACTGCGCGTCCAGCTGTCCGAGCAGGAAGCCGGACCGCACGGACGCGAGGTCGTGAGCATCTCCGGCGACCACCCCTGACCTCCGCCAGAGGGGCGGCCGTGCGGCCGAGGGCCGGTCAGGTGGGGCTCGGGGCTGGTCAGGCGCGGCCCGGGCTGCCACGCTGGCGGCATGGCGAGCGCACGGGTGTCGACGTCGCGACAGGCGGAGCACGACGCGGCCCTGGGCTGCGCCGTGGCCGTGGCCTGCGGCCTCGCCTTCCTCACCTTCGTCGCGGTGCCGGTCCGGGTGGAGGCCCTCGAGGTCCCCGTCGCGTTCGAGGGGCTCTGGCAGGTCGGGTTCCTCGTCGGTGCGTTCCTCGGCCCGGTGGGCGCGGGTCTGGCGGCGTTCGCGAGCGTGAGAGCGCTCTGGGCCCGGGAACCGGACCTGTCGAGCCGAGTCCGGTGGCTGCACCGCAGCACGGTCACGGTGTCCGTGGTCCTGCTCGTGGCCTACGTCGCGAACGCGAGCGCCCTGCGGGTGTGGCTCGACTAGCCGCCTATGCCTCCGGCTCAGACCACGGTCGGCGGGCGCGGGGGCAGCGCCATCTTGCTGCGCAGGAACACCGCGACGGTGGTCATCTCCCCTGCGTCGACCAGTCCACCACCCGGCCGGGGCCAGGCCGACTCCGACGAGCCGACGAAGCGGTTGAGCGCCATGGTCCTTGCCGGGACGCCGGCGACCTTGCGGAGCAGGGCCGCCAGCGCTGCGAATACGGGCACCGGAGCCGACACCGCCCGGACCGGGCGTCCAAGCACGTCCGAATAGGTGCGCGCCACCTCGTTCCAGGTGAGGACCTCGGGCCCGGCCACGTCGATGACCCGGCCCGCCACATCGGCCCGCTCGACGGCTCGCGCGCAGGCGGTGGCCGCGTCGCGCACGGCGATGAACGCCTGCCGGTGGCGGGTCGGCCCCGGCACGAGCATGACTCCGCGTCTTTCGACCAGCGAGCCGGTCAGCCGCCTGAAGGTCCGCAGGAAGGGCGAGGGCCGGCCGATCGTCGCATGCGGTTCACCGCGCAGCGGCACCTCCGAACCCACGAGCGCCAGCCAGACCTCCATGAAGGGCGGAAGCCTCAGGACGACCGATCCGGGGACCGACTCGAGGGCGTGCTGCTCCAGCTGACGCCGCTCGGCGACGATGGGCACGTCGGCGTCCACGTCGGTCTCCGGGATGGACGGCAGGACGATGCGGCCGATCCCGTGTCGCCCGGCCGCGTCGATGAGCCGGTGCTCGCCATCGGTGAAGCGTTCGACGTCGTCGCCGGCTCGTGGGACCGCGGTGTTGGCGGTGAGGACGACGGCGTCCATCCCCGAGAGGAGGTCGTCGAAGTCGGGTGCACGCGCCAGGTCCGCCACCTTGAGCTCCACTCCCGTGAGGTCGACGGCGCGCTCCAACGACCTCACGGACCCCCGCACCGTGTGGCCCCTCTCCAGCAGCGCGCGGCAGCAGGCGGCGCCGAGCTGTCCGTTCGCACCCACCACGAGCACGTCCATCCCAGCAGGTCAGCATGGACCCCCGGAGGTTGTCCATGGCCCTTTGGACGTGGGCCGGCGCGGACGGGCCCACACGGGCGGGAGCGAACCACCCCGGCTGCTCATGGACCCCGTGGAGAGCCCGAGAGAAGACTCGACATGGCGTCTGGAGACCTTCCCGGCACGCTCCCGGGCGATGGACACCCACCTCGACGACTGATGCGCGTGAGAAGGACGGCGCCCAGAACTCGATGTGGTGAGGAGCCGTCATGAAGACTTCCTGGTTGAGGCTCGCAGCGATCGTCAGCGCACTGGCACTCCCGGCTCTCCTTGGGACGGTCCCGGCCGGCAGCGCGGCGAGCGGCGGCATCCAGCTCGAGCAGATCAACGACGCGTCGTGGCGGCCTGTCGACTGCCACCTCTTCTCCGCACCGATCGGCACTGCGGAGACCGGCTACGCGGAGGCCTTCGAGACCGTGGGCCGGCTGCTGCCGCCGCCGAACCACGTCCCGCGGCTGCCCCAGCTCGCGATTGGTCCGGGGGCCGCACACCAGCCTCCGTACGACAGAGAGCTGAGGAACGGCGTCCAATCCCAGGGCTTCCGTTCGGGCCACGCATTCGCGGGCTCGGAGTTCTCGGACGGCAACGGAGTCTTCCTCGTGTGCATGGTGGTCCCCGATCCGGGAACCGTGGGCTCGTCGCCGGACTTCACCTCGGGCCCGGTCATCACCAACGAGACCTTCCCCATCCACGTCGAGGGTGTGGCCACACGCAATGGCCAGGCGTTCGACCCGTTCCTCACGAACTTCGACGTGCCGCCGCTCACCACCGACATCGACCCGACCTTCGCCGTGGACGGCCACAGCCACTTCCCGATCTTCGTCGTCACCAGCCAGGACTTCGGGCCGCCCGGGAGCGATCTCGTGGGCCGCTACGTCTACAGCCTCACGATGACCGACGCCTCGGGCGCCGGCTGGACGGTGCAGGCGCGCTTCGTCATCAGGCCGTAGCCAAGGGCCCCGCTCGACATGGCTGAGTACACGTCCGCGAAGCACCGCAGAAACCCACCGTCTCGGCGCTTCGGTTGGCGTCTGCGACGGCACAGCGTGGACTCCGCCCCATCTCCGGGAGTTCCACGCGCACCGTGGTACAGGCGATTCCACTTCGCGAACGTGGCGACGCTCGTGCTCTTCGGCGTCACCGCCTTCATGTGGTTCTTGCTGACGCCCGTGCTGGCGGCCGCTACCTTCAACGCCGTCACGACGACGGCGACGCTCGTGCAGGGCGATGACTCGCTCCGGGCCACCTTCCTCACCGAGAGCGGACAGGTGGCGCAGGCGGAGCTCGTCGAAGGGGCGAGCCCACAGATGGACCTGGCGCCGGGCAGCACCGTCACCGTCAAGTACGACCCGAGCGACCCGACGCTGGCGTGGTTCGCCGACGACCCGGACCAGGACAGTGCGTGGCTCTACACCCTCGCCATGGGAGCCTTCGCAGCCCGGCTCGGCCTGTTCTGGGCGTGGGATGGAAGAACGCCCGGATCGACCGTGGCGCGCGAAGGTCGTGACAACATTCCGGGTCGTCCAGCCACTCCTCTTGGGTGAGCGGGAGGAGGACGGATGCGCGACATCGAGACCATTGAGGGTGACTTCGAGGCGTTCGTCGCGGCGTGGTTTGACGTTGCTGCAGGTCGCTTGGACGAGATGTTCGTCGTCGGATGGACCACGACGGCTTCGACGTCAGCCTCGACATCACCGCCGGACTGCGGGCACCCGTCCCGCGGGGCTGATCAGTGCAGGGTGCCGAGGAGCTTGGTGGAGATGGCCTCGGGCGTGAGGCCGACGCGGTCGAGGACCTGGCCACGGGAGCCGTGGTCGAGGAACTCGCGTGGCAGTCCGAAGAGGTCGACCGGCACATCGGAACCGCTGTCCCGCAACGCCTGCACGACGTGCGACCCGACTCCACCGGACACCGAGTTGTCCTCGACGACGGCGACCCGACCGGCCGAGCCCGCCAGCTCGGCGAGCACCGGGTTGACCGGCAGCGCCCACACCGGGTCGACGACACGGACCCGCAGGCCTTCGGCCGAGAGCTTGTCGGCGACCGTCAGCGCCGTCGCCGCCATCGACCCGACACCGACGAGCAGCAGGTCGACGTCGCCCTCGTCGGGCTCGGCCAGGACGTCGACGCCGGACACCGACCGCACGGCCTCGATCGGGTCGCCCGCGGACCCCTTGGGGAAGCGGATGACCGACGGGGCGTCGGAGATGTCGACCGCCGTGCGCAGCGCGAGAGGGATCTGGGCGCCGTCGCGCGGCGCGGCGAGGTGCAGGCCCGGGACGACACCGACGATTGACATGTCCCACATGCCGTGGTGCGACGCACCGTCCGGACCGGTGATGCCCGACCGGTCGAGGACGAACGTCACCCCCGCGCGATGCAGCGCACAGTCCATGAGGAGCTGGTCGAAGGCCCGGTTGAGGAAGGTCGCATAGATCGCCACGACGGGGTGGAGGCCGGCATACGAGAGTCCGGCGGCCATCGTCGTCGCGTGCTGCTCGGCGATGCCGACGTCGAACGTGCGCTCCGGGAAACGCTTCGCGAACGCATCGAGCCCGACGGGGATCATCATCGCCGCCGTGATGGCGACGACGTCCTCGCGCTCCTCGCCGAGCTCGACGAGGGCGTCGCTGAACTCGTCGGTCCAGCTGCGGCCGGAGATCTCGAGCGGGAGGCCGGTCTCGGGGTTGATGACACCGACGGCGTGGAACTGGTCGCTCTCGTCGTTGACGGCCGGGTCGTAGCCCTTGCCCTTCTGGGTGATGACGTGGACGAGCACCGGCCCGCCATAGGCGCGAGCCCGGCGGAGCGCCTGCTCGAGCGCAGCCTCGTCGTGGCCGTCGACCGGCCCGATGTACTTGAGCCCGAGGTCCTCGAAGAGGCCCTGCGGCGCGACGATGTCCTTGAGGCCTTTCTTGACGCCGTGGAGCGTCTCGTACATCGCGCCGCCGACGATGGGCGTGCGGTGCAGCGTCGACTTGCCCCAGTCGAGGAAGCGCTCGTAGCCGCGGGTCGTGCGCAGGGTCGCGAGGTGGTCGGCGAGGCCGCCGCGGGTCGGCGCGTAGGAGCGCTCGTTGTCGTTGACGACGATGACGAGGGGAAGGTCGCGCTCGGCGGCGATGTTGTTGATCGCCTCCCAGGCCATGCCGCCGGTGAGGGCGCCGTCGCCGATGACCGCGACGGTGTGCCGGTCGCGGGCACCCGTGACCACGCGGCCGGCCGCGATGCCGTGCGCCCACGACAGCGAGCTCGACGCGTGCGAGCTCTCGACGACGTCGTGCTCGGACTCGCTGCGGCTGGGGTAGCCCGAGAGCCCGCCCTGCTTGCGCAGCCCCGAGAAGTCGTGGCGTCCGGTGAGGAGCTTGTGGACGTAGGACTGGTGGCCGGTGTCGAAGACGACGGCGTCACGCGGGCTGTCGAAGACCCGGTGGATCGCGATCGTCAGCTCGACGACGCCGAGGTTGGGGCCGAGGTGGCCGCCGGTGCGGGAGACCTCGTCGACGAGGAAGGTCCGGATCTCGCCGGCCAGCGTCTCCAGCTCAGGTCGGGTCAGGGCCTTGAGGTCGTCAGGTCCCTGGATGCGCTCCAACACGCTCACGCGCTCTCCCTCTCGGTGCCGATGTCCATCCGCAGAAGTCTAGGTGCTCTCCGGCACGGCACTGCTCCCCCACCGGGCTCGCGCCCGCCCCTGCACGAAACGTTCACGGGCCCCACACCTCACCCCGACGTGCGGGAAGGGTGTGGAGCCCGTGATCGCCCCGCCGGTCCTACTTCACCGAGACCGCGTCCCAGGTCTGGGCGACCGCGGCGGCCTGCGACGACGTGGCGCCGTAGAGGTCGCCGGCCGCCTTGACCGTGGCGGTGCGCGCCCCGGCGTAGTTCGTCGAGGAGGTCATGTAGACGGTGAGCGCGCGGTACCAGATCCTCGCTGCGGCGTCCCGCCCGATACCGGGAAGCGTCGAGCCGTTGCACGTCGTCGAGCTGTGCGCCTGGCCGCCGAACGTCTTGGCGCCCGAGCCCTCGGCGAGCAGGTAGAAGAAGTGGTTGCCGACGCCCGAGGAGTAGTGGACGTCGAGGTTGCCCACCGACGAGCTCCAGCAGTTGACCGACTTGCCGTCGCTGCTCGGGTTGTCCATGCGGCGGAAGCCCAGGCCCTCGGCGAGGTCGAACTCCTCGCCGATGAGGTAGTCGCCCGGGTCGTTCGGGTTGTCGGCGCTGAACTCGACCATCGAGCCGAAGATGTCGCTCGTCGACTCGTTGAGGCCGCCGGACTCGCCGGAGTACGTGAGGTTCGCCGAGTTCTCGGTCACGCCGTGGCTCATCTCGTGCCCGGCGACGTCGAGCGAGACGAGCGGGCCGAACGAGCTGCCGTCGCCGTCGCCGTAGGTCATCTGCTTGCCGTCCCAGAAGGCGTTGACGTAGTTGGAGCCGTAGTGGACGCGGCTCGGCGAGCCCTGCCCGGTGTTCCAGATGCCGTTGCGGCCGTGCGCGTTCTTGAAGTAGTCCCACGTGCGGGCCTGCCCGTATGCCGCGTCGACGGCTGCACTCTGCCGGTCGGCGTTGGTGCCGTTGCCCCAGACGTTGTCGGCGTCGGTGAAGAGGGTCCCGGTCGAGCAACCGACCCCGAAGACCGTGCAGAACGCGCTGTCGGTCTTGTTGCCCATGTCGGTCACCTGTGAGCTGCCGCGGGTCGCGTCCTTCAGCTGGTAGGTCGAGCCGGACAGCGTCGTCTGGACCGTCACCGTGCCGCTGTAGAGCGACGCGCCGCTGCCGTCGGCCTCGTGGATCTCGTCGGCCGACCCGACGACGGTGCCGGTGGTTGCGTCGACCCACGTGTGCAGCCGGCTCGGAGTGCCGCTCTCGCGGACACCACTGGCGCGCACGTCCCACACCAGCCGCGGCGTGCCCGCGACGGCGTCGACGGCGAGGGTGGGCGCCGTCGTGTCGAGGGAGACGCCCTCGGGGAGGGTCGGGGCCGCCGCGGACCGCGCCTTCGCCGCCGAGATCGCGGGCGAGGTGCCGAGGCTCAGCGGCCTCGTGAGCGTCTGGCTCACCGAGTCGACGCCACCGTCGGCGCCGAGGTGCGCGACGAGGTCCCCGCCGAGGACCGGGAGGCCGCGGTAGGTCCGGTTCATCCGGACGTGCCGCTCTCCGGACGCCTCACCGAGCGCCGACGTCGCCACGAGGTCCTCGCCGGCCGCGAGCCGCACGAGACCCGGCGCGGAGCGCAGGGCCTGCTCGGCGCTCGCACCGACCGAGGCGACGTCGAGCCGGCGGAGCGGACCGATGGGGTCGGCGGGGCGGGCCGTCGCCGGGACGGCGGTGGCCAGCACGGCCGAGCCCGCGGCGAGGCAGGCGAGGGCGGAGAGCGATCGACGCATGGGGACTTCCTTGTCGTGTCGAGAGACGTCGCGCGGTCGGCGCGACTCCTTCATCACAACCGCTCCCGATGTCGCCACGGAAGGAACTTGAGCAACTTCTTACTCAACGTATACCTCGGTCAAGCGACCGTCAGAGACGCGGCACGAACGTGTGCCCCCGCATCGCCTCGAGGAGCAACCCGGCCGCTCGACGAGCGGCGAGCAGCCGCGCCCCCTCCGCCTCGAGGGCAGCCAGGGAGGCGGCCACCCCTTCGGGCTCGACGTGCTCCGCGAGGTCGACCCGAAGCCCCCTGTATGCCGTCCGCATCGCTCCCAGCTGGGCGTCGAGGTGGTGCGTGGTCACCCAGGCGAGGGCGACCGGGTGACGGCGCCACACGGCATACATGCGGTAGTCCGACGGGCAGTGGTCGAGCAGCCAGCCGACGGCCGGGACCTGCCAGCCCGGCGCCTCGGGCGGCGGCACGCGGTCGGGCCAGCCCGGCGGTCCCGGCCGGCGCGACCCACCGGGCGCCCCCGGGCTCGCCGAGCGCCGCAGCGGGGGCGGCGCCGAGGGGTCGAACATGTGTTCGATGGTACCTCGCATGGAGGACGACACACGCCCGTCTCGGCGCGGTCACATCGTGGACCACCCTCTCGAGATGCCATAACTCGCTCTTATGCTTTCGATCAGCATTCAGCACCTATCACGGATCGAGGACCCCATGACGAGCGTCGCCTCCGGCCGCACGCTGCGACCGCCGCGCACCGGCCGGTCCAACGGCCAGTGGGCCGTCGACGGTCGCGAGCCGCTCAACCCCAACGAGGCGTTCAAGGCCGAGGACAACGGGCTCAACGTCCGCGAGCGGATCGAGACGACCTACGCGCGCGAGGGGTTCGACTCCATCCCCGGCGACGACCTCCACGGCCGCTTCCGCTGGTGGGGCCTCTACACCCAGCGCAAGCCCGGCATCGACGGCGGCCGCACCGCACAGCTCGAGCCGCACGAGCTCGAGGACTCGTACTTCATGCTGCGGGTCCGCACCGACGGCCAGCTCCTCTCTCCCGCGCAGCTGCGCGTCCTCGGCGGCATCTCCACCGACTTCGCCCGCGAGAGCGCCGACATCAGCGACCGCCAGAACATCCAGTACCACTGGGTCGCCATCGAGGACGTCCCGGAGATCTGGCGCCGGCTCGAGGCCGTCGGGCTGCAGACGACCGAGGCCTGCGGCGACACGCCTCGCGGGTTCCTCGGCAGCCCGGTCGCCGGCGTCGCAGCGGACGAGATCATCGACCCGACACCGGTCATCCGCGAGATCACCTCGCGCTGGCTGGGTGACACCGAGCTGTCCAACCTCCCTCGCAAGTTCAAGACCGCGATCACCGGGCACCCGAGCCTCGACGTCGTCCACGAGATCAACGACGTCTCGCTCGTCGGCGTCGTCCACCCCGAGCTCGGCCCCGGCTACGACCTCTGGGTCGGTGGCGCCCTCTCGACGGCTCCGCGCCTCGCCGAGCGGCTCGGGGTGTTCGTCTCCGAGGCCGATGCGCCGGACGTGTGGCACGGCGTCATCTCGATCTTCCGCGACTACGGCTACCGCAGGATGCGCACGAAGGCCCGCCTCAAGTTCCTCCTCGCGGAGTGGGGTCCGGTGAAGTTCCGGGAGGTCCTCGAGACCGAGTACCTCGGCCGGGCGCTGCCGGACGGCCCCGCGCCGGCCCCGGCCAGGGGCCCCGGCGACCACGTCGGCGTGCACCCCCAGAAGGACGGCCGGTTCTACGTCGGCGCCGCGCCCACCGTGGGCCGGGTCAGCGGCACGATCCTCACCAGGCTCGGCGACCTCGTCGAGCGGGTCGGCGGTGACGGCGTGCGCCTCACGGCCCACCAGAAGCTCGTCGTCCTCGGCGTGCCGGGCGAGGGGGTCGACGAGCTCGTGGCCGGGCTCGCCGACCTGGGCCTCAGCGCGACACCGAGCCCGTTCCGCCGCTCGACCATGGCGTGCACCGGCATCGAGTACTGCAAGCTCGCCATCGTCGACACCAAGGACACGGCGACCGCCGTCATCGCCGCGCTCGAGGAGCGCCTCGCCGGTGTCGAGCTCGACCAGCCGATCGCGCTGCACGTCAACGGGTGCCCGAACTCGTGCGCCCGCATCCAGACCGCCGACATCGGGCTCAAGGGCCTCATCACGACCGACGACGCAGGCGAGAGCGTCCCCGGCTTCCAGGTGCACCTCGGCGGCGGCCTCGCCTCCCCCGAGCGCGACGAGGCCGGGCTCGGGCGCACCGTCCGTGGCCTCAAGGTCCCGGCGACCGACCTCACCGACTACGTCGAGCGCCTCGTCCGGCGCTTCGTCGACCAGCGCGCCGAGGGCGAGTCCTTCGCCGCCTGGGCCCACCGCGCCGACGAGGAGGAGCTGACATGACGACCGCCACCGGCACCGGCACCAAGCGCAGCGAGGCGGAGCTGCGGGCCCTCGCCGCCGAGGGCGCACTGCTCGACGACACCGACGCCGTGGCCGTCGCCCGCTGGGCGGCCAAGACCTTCCCCGGCACCCTCGCCGTCGCCTGCTCGATGGCCGAAGGCGTTCTGCCACACCTGGTCTCGCAGCACGCGCCCGGTGTCGACGTGCTCTTCCTCGAGACCGGCTACCACTTCGCCGACACCCTCGGCACCCGCGCGCGGGTCGCGGACGAGCTCGACGTCACCGTCGTCGACGTCCTGCCCGAGCTCACCGTCGCCGAGCAGGATGCGAAGTTCGGACCACGCCTCCACGACCGCGACCCGGCACTGTGCTGCGCGATGCGCAAGATGGAGCCGCTCGCCCGGACCCTCGCCGGCTACGAGGCCTGGGTCACCGGCGTCCGCCGCGACGAGGCCCCGACCCGGACCAACACGCCGCTCGTGACCTTCGACGAGAAGCACGGGCTCGTCAAGGTCAACCCCCTGGTGACGTGGTCGCTCGACGACGTCACGGCATACGCCACGGAGCACTCCGTGCCCGTCAACCTCCTCATGTTCGACGGCTACCCGTCGATCGGGTGCGAGCCCTGCACCCGCCGGGTTGCCCCGGGTGAGGACGCCCGAGCCGGACGCTGGTCCGGCCTCGCCAAGACCGAATGCGGGATCCACACATGAGCGCAGCCACCGTGTCCGACCCCTTCGCCGCCGCCGGTGCGGCGTCCGAAGCGCACGTCCTCGACCAGCTCGACGCGCTCGAGGCCGAGGCGATCCTCATCATCCGCGAGGTCGTCGGCGAGCTCGAGCGGCCCGTGCTGCTCTTCAGCGGCGGCAAGGACTCGGTCGTCATGCTGCACCTCGCGGCGAAGGCGTTCTGGCCGGCACCGATCCCCTTCCCCGTCCTCCACGTCGACACCGGGCACAACTTCCCCGAGGTGCTCGACTACCGCGACGAGACCGTCGAGCGGCTGGGTCTGCGGCTCGAAGTCGCGCGCGTCCAGGACTACGTCGACGACGGCCGCCTGCGCGAGCGCGCCGACGGCCTGCGCAACGCCCTCCAGACGGTGCCGCTCCTCGACGCCATCAACGAGCACCGCTTCGACGGCGTCTTCGGCGGAGGCCGCCGCGACGAGGAGAAGGCCCGCGCCAAGGAGCGGGTCGTCTCGCTGCGCGACGAGTTCGGCCAGTGGGACCCGAAGAACCAGCGGCCCGAGCTGTGGAACCTCTACAACCCCCGTCACCGGCCCGGCGAGCACGTGCGCGTCTTCCCCATCAGCAACTGGACCGAGCTCGACGTCTGGCGCTACATCGAGCGCGAGGACATCCCGCTCGCCTCCCTCTACTACGCCCACGAGCGCGAGGTCTTCTCCCGCGACGGCATGTGGCTCGCCGTCGGACCGCACTCGCAGCCTCGCGAGGGCGAGCACGTGGAGAGCCGCGTCGTGCGCTACCGCACCGTGGGCGACATGTCGTGCACCGGCGCCGTCGAGTCGCCCGCGCGCACCAACGCCGACATCGTCGTCGAGGTCGCCGCCTCGACCCTCACCGAGCGCGGCGCCACGCGCGCCGACGACCGGATCTCCGAGGCCGCCATGGAGGACCGCAAGAAGGAAGGCTATTTCTGATGCCGAACCACGACGTCCTGCCCCGGACCGGCACCCTGCTCCGCCTCGCGACCGCCGGCTCGGTCGACGACGGCAAGTCGACCCTCGTCGGACGCCTCCTCCACGACACCAAGTCGGTGCTCTCCGACCAGCTCGCGGCCGTCGAGCGGGTCTCGCGCGACCGCGGGCTCACCGCCGCCGACCTCGCCCTCCTCACCGACGGCCTGCGCGCCGAGCGCGAGCAGGGCATCACCATCGACGTCGCCTACCGCTACTTCGCGACCGCCCGCCGCAGCTTCGTGCTCGCCGACTGCCCCGGCCACGTGCAGTACACCCGCAACACCGTCACCGGCAGCTCGACCGCCGACGTCGTCGTCCTCCTCGTCGACGCCCGCCGTGGGGTCCTCGAGCAGACCCGCCGGCACCTCGCGGTCACGGCGCTCCTGCGGGTGCCGCACGTCGTCGTCGCCGTCAACAAGATCGACCTCGTCGACTTCTCGCAGGAGGTCTTTGAGCGGGTCAACGCCGAGGTGCAGGCCGTCGCCCGGGAGCTCGGCGTCGAGGACGCGACGGCCATCCCGGTGAGCGCCCTCGACGGCGACAACATCGCCGAGCGCTCCACACGCACCCCCTGGTATGCCGGCCCCAGCCTCCTCGAGCTGCTCGAGGACCTGCCGCCCGCCGACGACCCCGAGCACGAGGCCTTCCGCCTCCCCGTGCAGCTCGTCATCCGCCCACAGGGCGCGGCGCGCGACGCCGCCCACCGCGACTACCGGGGGTATGCCGGTCACGTCGCCTCGGGCGTCGTCCGGGTCGGCGACGAGGTCGTCGCCCTGCCGTCCGGGACGCGGTCGCGGGTCATCGGCATCGACCTCGCCGAGCGCTCGCTCGACGAGGCGTTCGCGCCGCAGTCGGTGACCCTGCGGCTCGCCGACGACATCGACATCTCCCGCGGCGACGTCATCGCCTCCTTGGCCGACGCCCCTGAACCCACCCAGGACATCGAGGCCGTCGTCTGCTGGCTCGGTGACGCGCCACTGCGCTCCGGCCAGCGGCTGCTGCTCAAGCACGGCTCGCGCACCGTGCAGACCGCGGTGCGCGCCATCGAGGGAGCACTCGACCTCGACGGCCTGCACTCCGTTGCCGCGGAGACGTTGTCGCTCAATGACATCGGGCTCGTCCGCCTGCGTCTCGCGAGCCCGGTGCCGGTCGAGAACTACTCGACGTCACGGCGCGGCGGCTCCTTCCTCCTCATCGACGCCCACGACGGCCGGACGGTAGCCGCGGGCATGGTCGGCGCCACGCTGCCCACCGCCGCGGACGCGCCGACCCGACCCGAGGGGGACGAGCCGTGGGACATCTGAGGGGCGCGCTCCCCGTCGTCCTCGACCTCGGCGGACGGCTCGTCGTCGCCCTCGGCGGCGGCCCCGTCACGGGTGAGCGCCTGCGGACGTTCCTCGACGAGGGAGCCGACGTCCGGGTCGTCTCCCCGTGGGTCTGCGAGGAGGTCTCCGAGCTGCTCGAGGCGCATCCCGGTCGCACCACCTGGGTGCGGCGCGACTGGGCCGGGCCGGCCGACCTCGACGGCGCGTGGCTCGTGCACACCGCCACCGGCGACCCCGCGACCGACACCGCGGTCCGAGCCGCGGCCGACACGCTGCGGCTCTGGTGTGTCGACGCGGACGACGCGCGGACGAGCGCGGCGAGCATCCCCGCCCTCACCCGGGTCGCGACCCCCGACGGTGCGGTGACCGTTGCCGTCCACACCGAGGACGACGAGCGCTCGGCCAGGGTGCGCGACTCGATCGACCTCGCCCTGCACACCGGGGCGCTGGACCTGCGCCCCGCGCGCCGGCGCGAGCAGGGGTGGGTCGCCCTCGTCGGCGGCGGGCCCGGCTCGGACGGCCTGCTCACCAGTCGTGGTCACGAGCTGCTGGCCACCGCCGACGTCGTCGTCGTCGACCGGCTCGCCCCACGCGCCGTCGTCTCGCGCCTCCCCGAGTCGGTGCGGGTCATCGACGTGGGCAAGACCCCCGGCCACCACCCCGTCCCCCAGGACCGAATCAACGAGATCCTCGTCGAGGAGGCGAGCCGTGGCCACGGCGTCGTGCGGCTCAAGGGCGGCGACCCCTACGTCCTCGGTCGCGGAGGTGAGGAACGCCTCGCCTGCGAGGCACACGGCATACCGGTCGAGGTGGTCCCCGGGGTGACGAGCGCGGTCGCCGTGCCCGCAGCCGCCGGGATCCCGCTGACCCACCGCGGGGTGGCCAAGGCGTTCACCGTCGTCTCCGGGCACGAGCAGATCCCGTCGCTCCCGCCGGGCAGCGACCACACGCTCGTCCTCCTCATGGGCGTCTCGACACTGCGCGACAGCGCGACCCGTCTCATGGCGGCCGGACGACGCGCCGACTGCCCGGTGGCGATCGTCGAGCGCGGCTTCCTGCCCGACCAACGGGTGACCTTCGGGAGGCTCGACGACATCGCCGACACGGCGCTCTTCCGCCGCGTCGAGTCGCCGGCGGTCGTCGTCGTCGGCGACGTCGTGGACCTCGCCAAAGGCTGAGACCCCACCGGACGAGCGGTTGCGCTACCTTCCGAGAAGGTATTGGGTGAGACCCAGATCACAGTGTCGTGATCGAGGAGGACCGAATGTCCAGGACCATCCCGCGCCGGCCTCGCCGGACCCGACGAATGACCGCGAGCGCCGGGGTCATCGCGCTCACGGCAGGCCTGACCGCGGCGTGTGGAGGTGGGCCGGACGGCACGGTCATCAACCTCTACGGCGGCGCGTCCGCGGTGAAGTTCAACGAGCTCATCGACGCCTGCAACAAGGAGGCGGGGGGCAGGTACACGATCGTCGGCAACCTGCTGCCCAGCGACGCCGACGGCCAGCGCGAGCAGTTCGTCCGGCGCCTCGCCGCCAAGGACGACAGCATGGACCTGCTCGGCATGGACGTCACGTGGACGGCCGAGTTCGCCGAGGCCGGCTGGATCCGCGAGCTCACGGGTGAGCAGAAGTCGGCGGCCGTCGAGGGCGTCCTCCAGCCGCCGGTCGACACGGCGACCTGGAAGGACAAGCTCTACGCGATCCCGCGCACGACGAACGTCCAGATCCTCTGGTACCGCAAGAGCCTCGTGCCCGAACCCCCGGAGACGTGGGACCAGCTCATGGAGCAGGCCAAGAAGCTCAAGGACGAGGGCAAGCCCTTCCAGATCGGGTTCACCGCCGCGCAGTACGAGGGCTACGTCGTCAACGTCAACAACGTCCTCAACGCCTACGGCGGCACGTTCGTCAACGAGGACAGCACCAAGGTCACCCTCGACGACAAGGCCGTGCAGGGCCTCGGCCTGCTCAAGAAGCTCGCGACGTCGGGTCTCGTGAGCGACTCGCTCTCCAACGCCCAGGAGCCCGAGGTCTTCGCCGACCTCCAGGCCGGGCGCTCGGCGTTCGCGCTCAACTGGCCCTACGTCCTCTCCGCGATGCGGGAGGCCAACCCCGAGGTCGCGGGCGACCTGGGCTACACGACGTTCCCGACCGTCAAGGCGGGCGAGCCGCCCAAGGTCACCCTCGGTGGCATGAACTACGCGGTGAGCACCTACAGCAAGCACCCGGAGGAGACCTACGAGGCGGCGATGTGCCTTCGCAAGGAAGAGCACCAGGTCAAGGCCGCCATCGACGCCGGTGACGCGCCAGTGCTCGAGAAGATCTACACGGACAACGCCGAGTTCCGCGAGCAGTACCCCATGGGCGACGTCATGCTCGAGGAGCTCAAGAACGCCGTCCCGCGTCCGAGGACCCCGCTCTACCAGAACATCTCGACGCTCGTGTCGACGAACCTGTCGCCGCCGAGCTCGATCGACCCGGAGTCCTCCACGTCAGAGCTGCGTGACCTCATCGCGCAGACCCTCGAAGGAAAGGGGATCCTGCCGTGAGCAGCACTGGTTCGGCCGCGGCGGAGGCCGCGGGCGCCCGCGTCATCGAGGACGAGACCAAGGGCTCCGGCACCGGGCCCGACGAGGGCACGGAGATCGCCCGGAAGCGGTTCAGCGAGGGCAAGCGGGCCGAGCGCAACCTCGGCCTCAAGCTCGTCGCCCCGGCCGTCGTCATCATGCTGGCCGTGACGGCATACCCGATCATCTACGCGTTCTGGCTCTCGCTCAACCGGGCCGACCTGCGCACCCCGGACGCCAACGAGTTCGTCGGCCTCGAGAACTACGTGACCGTGCTGTCCAGCTCGATCTGGTGGCAGGCGTTCGGGATCACGATGCTCATCACGGTCATCAGCGCCGCGCTTGAGCTCGTCTTCGGCATGCTGCTGGCGATCGTCATGCACCGCACGATCGTCGGACGCGGGCTCGTGCGGACGTCGGCGCTCGTGCCCTACGCGATCGTCACCGTCGTGGCCGCCTTCTCGTGGCGGTTCGCGTGGACCCAGGACCTCGGCTGGCTCGCCGGCGACAACGCGCCGCTCACCGGCAAGTGGTCCTCGATCGCGATCATCATCCTCGCCGAGGTGTGGAAGACCGTTCCCTTCATGGCCCTGCTCCTCATGGCCGGCCTCGCGCTCGTCCCGGAGGACCTGCACAAGGCGGCGGCGATGGACGGCGGGTCGGCGTGGCAGCGGTTCTGGCAGATCACCGTGCCCCTCATCAAGCCGTCGATCCTCGTGGCGCTGCTCTTCCGCACGCTCGACGCGTTCCGGATCTTCGACAACATCTTCGTGCTCACCGGCGGCGCGAACGAGACGGCGTCGGTGTCGATGGTCGGCTACAACAACCTCATCCGGGGCCTCAACCTCGGCATCGGGTCGACGATGGCCGTCCTGATCTTCCTGTCCATCGCCATCATCGCGTTCATCTTCATCAAGCTCTTCGGCGCCGCGGCACCGGGGTCCGACGACGGCGGAAGGCGCTGACATGGAGCAGGAGACACCTCGGCGGAAGCTCACGTGGACGATGGTCAACGTCCTCGTCCTCATCTACGCGTTCGTCCCGGTCATCTGGATCGTCTCGCTGTCGCTCAAGGACTCGGCGACCCTCAACGACGGCAAGTTCCTGCCCGTCTCGCCGTCGTGGGCGAGCTACCAGCAGATCTTCGACAACCCCGACTTCACGCGGGCGCTCATCAACTCGATCGGCATCTGCCTCATCGCGACCTTCGTGGCGATCGTCTTCGGCACCATGGCCGCCTACGCCATCGCCCGGCTCGACTTCCCGGGCAAGAAGGCCATCGTCGCCATGTCGCTGCTCATCTCGATGTTCCCGCAGATAGCGCTCGTCACACCGCTGTTCAAGATCGAGACGACGCTGGGTCTCTTCGACACCTGGGCCGGCCTCATCATCCCCTACATCACCTTCGCCCTCCCGCTCGCGATCTACACCCTGTCGGCGTTCTTCAGGGAGATCCCGTGGGAGCTGGAGAAGGCGGCGAAGATGGACGGCGCGACGCCCTACCAGGCGTTCCGACAGGTCATCACCCCGCTCGCGATGCCCGGCGTCTTCACGACGGCCATCCTCGTCTTCATCGGCTGCTGGAACGACTTCCTCTTCGCGATCTCGCTGACGTCGACATCGGCGTCTCGCACCGTCCCGGCGGCGATGTCCTACTTCACCGGCGCCACGACGTTCGAGAAGCCCACCGGGCCCATCGCCGCGGCCGCGGTCGTCATCACCATCCCCATCGTCATCTTCGTGCTGCTCTTCCAGCGACGGATCGTGGCCGGACTGACGTCCGGCGCCGTCAAGGGCTGACAGCGACCGAGTTCGAGACCCAAGGAGCAGTCATGGCAGAGATCGTCCTCGACAACGTCGTCAAGCGCTATCCGGACGGGGCGCTGGCCGTCGACAACTTCAACCTCGAGATCGCCGACGGCGAGTTCATCATCCTTGTCGGGCCCTCGGGGTGCGGGAAGTCGACGACCCTCAACATGGTCGCCGGGCTGGAGGACATCACCCAGGGCCGCCTCCTCATCGACGGTGAGGTCGTCAACGACAAGGCCCCCAAGGACCGCGACATCGCGATGGTGTTCCAGTCCTACGCCCTCTACCCGCACATGACGGTGGGCGAGAACATGGGCTTCCCGCTCAAGCTCGCCGGTGTCGACAAGGCGACGATCGCCAAGAAAGTGGGCGAGGCCGCCGAGATGCTCGAGCTCGGGCAGCACCTCGACCGCCGTCCCTCGAACCTCTCCGGTGGTCAGCGGCAGCGTGTCGCGATGGGCCGGGCGATCGTCCGCTCCCCCAAGGCGTTCCTCATGGACGAGCCGCTCTCCAACCTCGACGCGAAGCTTCGGGTCCAGATGCGCACCCAGGTGTCCCGGATCCAGAAGAACCTCGGCACGACGACGATCTACGTCACGCACGACCAGACCGAGGCGATGACGCTCGGCGACCGCGTCGTCGTCATGCGCGGCGGCGTCGTCCAGCAGGTCGGCTCCCCCACCGAGCTCTACGAGCACCCGACGAACCTCTTCGTCGCCGGCTTCATCGGCAGCCCGTCGATGAACTTCCTGCCCGGCCGCCTCGAGGGTGGCGGCAAGATCGTCACCGCGCTCGGCGACGCCCAGCTTCCCGACCAGCTGCGGCAGGCCCTCGAGGGCGCGAACGCGAGCGGCAAGGACGTCATCGTCGGCATCCGTCCCGAGCACTTCGAGGACGCACGCCTCGTGCCCGAGGCCAAGGGAGGCGCCCGGTTCACGGCGCCGGTCGACATCGTCGAGGCCATGGGCTCGGACATCTACGCCTACTTCACCGTCCGCGGTGAGCATGCCCACTCGGCCGACCTCGACGACCTCGCCGCGGACGCGGGCAACGACATGTCCGGCGGCGACGGCACCTCGGTCACCGCACGGCTGGACCCGGCGGCGCGGACGAGGCAGGGCGAGGACGCCGAGCTCTGGTACGACACGTCGCAGATGCAGATCTTCGACGCCAAGAGCGGCGAGAACCTCCTCGAGGGTGTCGAGCGCGAGAAGACGGGAGCCGAGGAGTCGCGCGCCTGACCTGAGCCCGTTCCTGCTCCCGCTCCTCCTATGGCTTCCGCTTCGGCGGCACGAGGCACGAGGCCCGAGGTCGGTGGCCCCGCCACCGTGCGTGACGGCCTGCGCTCACTTGCTCTTCTGGCGTGCCCGCGCGATCTCCTCGAAGACCTCCTCGGACCAGACATGCTCGCCGAAGAGCTGGTAGCGGGTGCCCGCGAGCCGCACGTAGGCATCGCCCTCGGCCTCCCCCTCCTCGACGAACCCGCCGCGCGCGAGCTCCATGACCATCGAGAACTCCTCGGCATACCACCGCGACGCCGCGTGCGACGCGGTGAGGAGCACACCCTCGCGGAACATGAGCCGCGCCGCCCAGGCCTCGACCATCTCCGCGAGCAGCGGGTAGTTCGCCGGGTCCTTGCACTTCACCTCGGCCCGCGCGAGCCTGTCGAGCGGCACGCGTTCGAGGAAGAGCTTGCGCATCGCCTTGCCGCGCAGGTCGCCGCGGTCGCGTATGCCGGCCGGGTCGAGCGTCGTGCGGATGCGGGTGACGTCGGCCTCGATGAGCGAGTCGCCGAGCGCGCGGACGACCGAGACGCGGTGGTGCCCGTCGCGGACGAAGTACATGTCGCCGACCTGGTAGACGTCGATCGGCGGGATGGGCTGTCCCCGGCGCACTGCTTCGGCGAGGCGCTCCCACCGGGCCCGGTTGCGCCCGGAGGTGGGCCGAAAGCTCGGGTCGAACTCGCGCACCTTGTCGACCGACCCGACGATGCGTTCGACCGGGATGCTCTGGACACCGAGCGACTGCTCGCCACGGTTGCCGACCGCCCTGAGCACCTCGTCGAGCGCCAGGACCCGCCCCTCGTCCCCGCGCATCCTGCGCGCGAGGCCGGACATGCGCTGCTGCCGGCGGACCTTGAGGAAGTCAGCCTCCGCGTCGGCTCGCGGGAACCCGGTGTCGGACACCACGGTCAGTCGCCTCGCTCGATCTCGAAGAGCCGCACGGGGACGACGTTGCGGATCGTCGTGGCACCCACCTGCCGGTCCGGCCGGGGCTGTCCGTGCGGATGGATGTGCCCGTGCAGCAACCACGTCGGGCGGAGCCTCTCGAGGAGTCCGTGCAGCGCAGCGATGCCGACGTGCGGACCGTCGTCCTCGTCACCGAGGCCGAGGGGTGGCGCGTGGGTGAGCAGGATGTCGACAGTGGGGAGCCGACGCGCCGGTGACCAACCACCGCGGGCGCGCCACGAGAGGCGTCGAGCCCGCAACTGGTACTCGCGCTGTGAGTACATGTTCGGACCCTGCCTGTACCTCACGCACCCGCCGAGGCCGGCAATGCGGAGTCCGGCCGCCTCGACGACGACGCCGTCGGCGTTGACCGCACCAACGGGTCGCGGTGCGGGACAGGGCATTCCGGCATCGAGGTGCAGCCCTGCGCGCGACACCTTGCGGCTCGCCACCTCGGGGTCGTGGTTGCCCGGCACGAAGACGACGGGGACGTCGACGGCCGAGGCCACGGACTCGATGTAGTCCCAGGGCAGGTCACCCGCGCTGACGACGAGGTCGGGCCGCATCCGGGTGAGCCGCTCCCCCACGAGGGAGTGGTCCACCTCGTCGGCTATGGCGAGGACCCGCACCATCGCCCCAGTATGCCGTCGGTGCGACCTGGCGTCACTCAGCCGACCTCGACCTCGACACCGGGAGCGTCCACGTCGAGGACCTGCCCGTCGCCGTCGACCGAGACCGACACCTCGACGTCGCCGACCCTGAGTCCCCGCACCGTCATCGCGCCGAAGGGGGCGGGGTTGATCGGCGAAAGCCTGAGAGTCCGGTTCGGTGCGTCGGCGCCGAGCCCGAGAACCACCTCGACGAGGGCACCGGCCGAGGCGGCCGCCCACGCCTGCGGGCGGCACGAGGCGGGATAGGGCAGGGGTCGTCCCATGAGGAGCTCCCCTCCGAACAGCTCGGGCCACCGGTTGCCGGTCCAGGAACCGACCTCGACCAGCGCGGAGAGCACGCGTGCCGCCTGGTCACCGAACCCCTCCTCGGCCAGGCCGAGGGCCGCGATGGCGTTGTCGTGCGTCCAGACCGACCCCGTGTGGTAGCCGACCGGGTTGTATGCCGGGTTGTCCCGCGAGAGGGTGCGCACCCCTGCCGGACCGAGCATGTCGGGAGACGTCAGCGCGTGGGCCGTGCGCCGTGCCTCCGCCGCGCTGAGCACGCCGGTCCCGAGGACGTGACCCATGTTGCTGCCGACGCCGTCGACGGGCCGGCCGTCGCCGGCGATCGCCATCGACAGGTGGGGCACCGTCGGCGAGTCGACCCAGAACCGCTCACGCACGGTCGCTGCGAGGTCGTCGGCCCACGCCCGCCAGTCGTCGCCGGACTCCCCCAGGACGGTCTCAAGGAGGTCGGCCGCTCCGCGAGCCGCGGCGACGGCATACGCCTGGGTCTCCACGAGGGCGATGGGCGCGTCGGCGATCGTGCCGTCGCTGCGGCGCATCGAGTCGCCCGAGTCCTTCCAGCCCTGGTTCGCGAGTCCCGAGCCGCTCTCGTCGACGTAGCGCAGCAGCCCGTCGCCGCCCTCGAGCTCGGTGCGCATCCACGCGAGGGCACGCCGCAGGGTCGGCTCGAGCTCGCGGACCACCTGCTCGTCGAGTCCCCACCGCCAGGCGTCGTGGAGCAGCCTGACCCAGAGTGGCGTGGCGTCGACCGAGCCGTAGTAGACCGGCGGCAGTCTCATCCCCGTCACGGGGTCGACGTAGGTGCTGCGTCGCACCTCGTGGAGGATCTTGCCCGGCGCCGAGGCGGTGACGGAGTCGGTCGCGGTGCCCTGCCGGCGGGCAAGTGAGCGGAGCGTGCCGCGGGCGAGGTCCGTGCCGAAAGGCAGCATGAGCCGGGCCGCCCACAGTGAGTCGCGGCCGAAGAGCGTGAGGTACCACGGGGTCCCGGCCGCGGCGAAGACGTCCTGCGGCGACTCGGGATCGGTGAGCAGGAGGCCGCGCAGGTCGGCGACGGACTGCGCCATGAGCCGACCGGGACGAGGGTCGACCGACTCCACCGTGACGGAGTCCCAGGAGATCGCGTCCCAGCCGGCGTCGGTGGCGAAGACACGCTCGCCCCTGCGCTCGGTCATGACGCTGGTCCTGAGGGTGCTCGTGCCGCCCGGCACGACCGTCGTCGACCAGACCCACTCCGTCGTCCCGTCGGCGCGGGAGGCCGTTCCGTCGTCGGCGGTGAACGTCGTCGCGTGACGCTCGTCCTCCCACGTCGCGGTGTGAGCCGAGAGCTGGGGCACGAGCACGGTGCCGGACGCGCCGCCCTTGACCGTCGCCACGTCCGCGCCGTCACCTCCGAGCCGGATCGCGACCTCGAGCTCGACGGGCTCCGCGGCGTGCGAGGTGACGCGCAGGGTCTCGTGCATCCCACCGTCGACGAGGACGCGCTCGCGGACGAGCTCGACCGTCGGGTCCGCCCCCGGGTCGCCGAGCGAACGCAGGAGGGTGGAGACCGTGGTCGTGGGGCCGGAGCTCGCGGCGGCGAGCCAGTCCGGTCGCTCCCGGTCGACCCGCACATCCCACACCGAGAGGACCCGCCGGTCGTCCACGAAGAGCCCCGTCCCGGCGGCCCCCATGTCACCGCGCCGGTCCGAGACGCTGGTGACGTTCCCCCGCACCGCGATCTCGAGCTCGTGGAGCCAAGGCTGCACGTAGCGCGTCATCGTCGTCCTTCCTCGTCGGCGCCACGATCGACGCACTCGGTCACTTGACAGCGAATCGTGCTCCACGTCACAGTAGGCACTATAGCGATTTGAAGGTTCAAATTCGAGCACAGCTCGAAACCGGGCCCGGTCGCTCACCCGCTTCTCACCGTCGAGGAGGTCCGTCATGGCGACACCGTCGTCCGCCCGCTCGCGTGCGACCGTCAACGACGTCGCGGTCGCCGCCGGGGTGTCGCGCCAGACCGTCTCGAACGCGCTCAAGCACCCCGAGCGGGTGCGCGCCGACACCCTCGCCCGGGTCCGCGCCGAGATCGACCGGCTGGGCTACTCCCCCTCGACGGCGGCCAGCTCCCTGCAACAGCGACGGGCCGGCGCGGTGGGCATGGAGCTCACCGGCCAGGGCGCCGAGGTCCTGAGCGACGCGCTCGCCCCCTTCCTCGTCTCGCTCACCATCCGTGCCCCGAGCCACGACTGCCACATCGTGACGTTCGGGTCGGACCGGGGAGGTCCCACCCTCGAGCAGTACCGCGAGATGTGGCGCAGCAGGCTCGTCGACGCCTTCGTCATCATGGACACCCATCACGGCGACCCGCGTCCCGCGTGGCTGGCCGAGCAGGGGATCCCGTTCGCGTCGTTCGGCAGGGTCTGGGACGACCCGTCGTTCACCGCCTGGGCCGACGTCGACGGTCGCGCAGGCACCGACGCCGCCGTGGAGCACCTGGTGGCGCGGGGGTACGGCCCCATCGGATACCTCGGCTGGCCCACCGGCTCCCTCGTCGGCGACGAGCGCCACCAGGGCTGGGTAGACGCCACGAGCCGGCACGACCGTGCGGACGCCACTCTCCAGGCGACCACCGAGCAGCGCCTCCCCGAGGCGATCGAGGCGGCCGGCCCGCTGGTCGACGCGGTCGGGCGTGGTGGTGCCATCGTCTGCGCCTCCGACCTGCTCGCGATCGCCGTGCACCAGGTGCTTCTCGCGCGCGGGCTCGCACCCGGTCGCGACGTGGGCATCGTCGGCTTCGACGGCTCCCAGTCCGCGCTCGCCCACGACCTGACCAGCGTGGCCCAGCCGTTCAGGGACATCGCCGACGAGCTCCTCACCCAGGTCCACGAACAGCTGACCTCGGGCCGCGAGCACCCCACGGGGACCATGCTCACCCCCACCCTCGTCCCCCGGTCCAGCTCGGAACCCTGACGCAGCACCACCGCCCGCCCGCCCGCAGCACCGCTCCATCGCATCACCAGCCCCGCCACCCCACCCCCAGGAGAAGTCATGCACACCCCTCGCGCTCGTCGCTCCCGCGCCGTCGTCGCCTGCGCCGCAGGCGTGGTCCTCTCGCTCGCCGCATGCGGAGGTGGAGGCTTCGAGGAGGAGTCCTCGGCCCCGCAGCAGTCCACCGGACCGTCCAAGCTGCAGATCCTCATCGGCACCTCCGGCGATGCCGAGACCGCCGCGGTGAAGTCGGCCGCCGACGCGTGGTCGAAGAAGACCGGCAACACCGCCGAGGTCGTCGTCGCCTCGGACCTCAACCAGCAGCTGGGCCAGGGCTTCGCCGGCGGGACGCCTCCGGACATCTTCTACGCGGACGCCGCCCGGATCGGTGACTTCGCCAAGGCCGGCAACCTCTTCGCCTACGGCGACCAGGTCCAGGACGCCGGCTTCCTCGACAGCCTTGTCAAGACCTACACCTACGACGGCAAGCTCCAGTGCGCCCCGAAGGACTTCTCGACCCTGGCCCTCGTCATCAACACCGACCTCTGGACCAAGGCCGGACTCACCGACGCCGACATCCCGAAGGACTGGGCCGGCCTCGAGGCCGCAGCCACCAAGCTCACCAGCGGCAAGGTCACGGGGCTCGTCGTGAGCGGCGAGTGGGCCCGCCTCGGCGTCTTCATGAGGCAGGCCGGCGGCTGGGTCGTCAACGAGGACGGCACGGAGGTCACGGCGGACTCACCCGAGAACCTCGCCGGTCTCACGCAGGCCCAGAAGCTGCTCAAGTCGGGTGCGATGAAGTACGCGAAGGAGGTCGACTCCGGATGGGGTGGTGAGGCCCTGGGCAAGGGCGTCGCGGCCATGACGATCGAGGGCAACTGGATCCGCGGGGCCCTCACCAACGACTTCCCGGACATCAAGGCCAAGGTCGTCGAGCTGCCGGAGGGACCGGCCGGCAAGGGCACGCTCCTCTTCAGCAACTGCTGGGGCATCGCTGCCAAGTCCAAGTCCCAGGCCGCCGCCGTCGACCTCGTCAAGACCCTGACGTCGACGACGCAGCAGATGGCGTTCGCCAAGGCCTTCGGCGTCATGCCGTCCACCAAGGAGGGCGCCGAGCAGTACACCCAGCAGTTCCCGGACGACGCCGCCTTCGCCGCGGGCGGCGAGTACGGCCAGGGCCCGGTCAACGCCCCCGGCTTCGACCCGGTGATGTCGGCGTTCAACACCGACCTCGAGCAGCTGAAGTCCAAGGACCCGAAGACGATCCTCGCGACCCTGCAGAAGAACGGCGAGTCCGCCCTCGGCGGCAACTGACCGTGTCGACAGAGACCAGGCCCGTCCACGGACGGGTGGCTCCCGGCCGCGGGCGGGTGGCCCCCGGCCCCGGCCGCAGGCGGGGCGGCGGCACCCGACGCGGCGACGCGGTCGCCGGCTGGCTGTTCACCGCGCCCATGATCGTCATCCTGGGTGTCTTCCTGCTCATCCCGGTGCTCATGGCGTTCTACGTCAGCCTGACGACGTGGAACGGCAACGGCTCCCCGTTCGTGGGTGGTGAGAACGCCACCTTCGTCGGCCTCGACAACTACTCGGCCCTGTTCACGCAGGACGGGCTCGAGCGCCAGAACTTCATGCAGAGCATCGGCAACAACTTCTGGTTCGTGCTCTTCGTCGTCCCCCTGCAGACCGCCCTGTCGTTCCTGCTGGCCCTCGTCGTCAACAACAGGTTCCTCAAGGGCAAGGGGTTCTTCCGGACCGCCTTCTACTTCCCGTCCGTGACGAGCTCGATCGCGATCTCGGTGGTCTTCATCTTCCTCTTCGCGAACTCGGGTGCGGTCAACGCCGTCCTGGGCAAGCTCGGTGTCGACGGTCCCGCGTGGTTCAGCGACTCGCGAGGCCTGTTCCACATCCTCGCCGGTGGAGTCGGCGTCGACGGCTCCCCCGGGTTCGCCCAGTCGGAGGTGTTCGGTCGCAGTCTCTGGGACTGGCTCTCCGGTCCCTCGGTCGCGATGTGCGTCGTCATCATCCTCGTCGTCTGGACCACGACCGGCACGTTCATGCTCATGTTCCTCGCAGCCCTGCAGGACGTGCCCGTGGAGGTCGAGGAGGCCGCGATGCTTGACGGCGTGTCGGCGTGGCAGAAGCTCCGGTTCGTCACGATGCCGATGCTCAAGCCCGCGTTCTTCCTCGTGACCACCCTCGGCCTCATCGGCACGTGGCAGGTCTTCGACCAGATCTACGTCATGGGCAAGGGCGCGCCGGCCAACACGACGCTCACCCCGGCGTTCCTGTCCTACAAGCAGTCGTTCACCAGCCTCGACTACGGCACGGGTGCGGCGATCTCGTTCATCGTCTTCGCGCTCATCATCACGCTCACCTCGGTGCAGCGGTGGCTCCTGCGGGACAGGGACGCGACACCCCGACGTCGTCGCGGCACCACACCCACGACTGCCGCACGGGTCGGCGCCGACCGAGGAGCCGCATCATGAGCACCCGCACCCCCACGTGGAAGATGCTGACCTTCTACGCCCTGCTCATCCTCTTCGCGGTCATCTTCATCTACCCGTTCTTCATCCAGATCGCCACGTCCCTCAAGTCGAACGCCGGCGCCACGGACAGCCCGCTGAGCCTCGTGCCCAACCCGCTCGACCTCTCGGCGTGGAAACGGATCTTCGGTCTCGAGGGCGGTGCCGGCGTCCCGATCATGCGCTGGACGTCCAACTCGTTCCTCGTGGCGACCGTGGTCACCGTGGCCCGGGTCTTCCTCGACAGTCTCGCCGGCTACGCCTTGTCGCGCCTGAGGTTCCGCGGCCGCGGGTTCCTCTTCGCCACGGTCCTGGCCGTCATGAGCGTCCCCGGAGTCGCCCTGCTCATCCCGAAGTTCCTCATGGTCAACTACCTCGGGAACTACGACACCTACACGGCGATGATTCTGCCGCTCGTCGTCGACGCCGCCGGCGTCTTCATCATGAAGCAGTTCTTCGACTCCGTGCCGGTGTCGATCGAGGAGGCGGCGAGGATTGACGGGGCGGGTGTGTTCCGCACGTTCTGGTCCGTGGTCCTCCCCATGGCCAAGCCGGCGCTCATCACGTTGACGATCCTGTCGTTCCAGGGGTCGTGGAACGAGTTCACGCACTTCCTCGTCACCACCCAGGGGGTGGAGAAGCGCACGCTCGTCACGGGTCTCGCGAGCCTGGCGAGCGGCGAGCTGAGCGCGGGCACGCAGTACCCGCTCAAGCTCGGCGCCGCCCTCCTCACGACCATCCCGGTCGCGATCCTGTTCTTCCTCTTCCAGCGCCGCTTCACCTCCGGCGCCAACGAGGGCGGGGTCAAGGGCTGACCGCCCCGCGCCCGAGGACAAGCAGCCCGTATGCCGGTGCGCCACCTTCCGTGTGACGCACCGGCATCGCTGTCCGCGCCGACGCGTCCCACGGTCCACCATGGGCGAGGACGCGCGGCTCGGAGGCGTTCCGTCCTCATCCGATCCGGGGCCGAGCGGGGGCGCGGCCGGGCCGGGGTGCGCGCCACGTGGACGCGACCCCGGCCGAGCCGCCGCTCGAGTCAGCCTTGAGCCACCTCCGCGAGCCGGCGGCGGGAGGCGCCGGTGAGAAGGCCGCCGAGCAGGAGGAGGGCGAGGGCGGACCCGACGAGAACGGTGACGTCGGCCCCCGTCTGGGCGAGCTCACCCATCGCACCATCGGCCGCGACGGCCGCGAGCGACGCCCGAGTCGGGCCGCTGCTGCGGCTCGGGCCCTGGGCCTCGTCACGGTCACCGGCGGGGTTCGCCGGGTCGGCCGGGTCCGAGGGATCGGTCGGGCTGCCCGGGTCCGTCGGCTCGGTCGGGTTCCCCGGGTCCGTCGGCTCGGTCGGGTTCCCCGGGTCCGTCGGCTCGGTCGGGTTCCCCGGGTCCGTCGGCTCGGAAGGGGTTCCCGGAACGGTCGGAGTGCCCGGGTCCGTCGGATCGGTCGGAGTGCCCGGGTCCGTCGGGGTGTTCGGGGTGGTCGAACCCTCGGTCGACGCGTCCCCGACGACGGTCACCGAGTTGCCACCCACGACGACCGGAGTCGTGATCGGCACGACGACCTGGTTGCCGCCACCCACCGATTCGTCACCAGAGGTGCCCGGCTCCCCGGAGGTTCCGCCACCCGCTGCGGGTGCGGACGTGTCCGAACCCGAGGTCGACGAGTCACCGATGACCGAGACGGCATTGCCGCCGACGGTCACCGGAGCAGCCACGGGAGCGGTCACCTGGTTGCCACCTGCAGCCGAGTCCTCACCCGAGGTCTCACCCGCGGTCGCACCACCGCTCGTGCCACCCGCTGCGGGTGCGGACGTGTCCGAGCCCGAGGTCGACGAGTCACCAATGACCGAGACGGCATTGCCGCCGGCCGTCACCGGAGCAGCCACCGGAGCGGTCACCTGGTTGCCACCGACAGCCGAGTCCTCACCCGAGGTCTCACCCCCGGTCGAACCATCGTCAGCGCCACCTGTAGCCGACGCTCCCTCCGAACCCGACGACGACGAGTCGCCGAGCACGGACACGGAGTTGCCGCTCACCGTCACCGGCACCGACACCGGTGCAGTCGCCTGGTTCCCACCAGCCGCCGAGTCCTCACCCGACGTCGACGAGGCGGCGTCACCGCCACCACTCGACGACGAGGTCGCCTCCGAACCGGAGGACGACGAGTCGCCGATCACGGACACGGAGTTGCCGCTCACCGTCACCGGCACCGACACCGGTGCAGTCGCCTGGTTCCCACCAGCCGCCGAGTCCTCACCCGACGTCGACGAGGCAGCGTCACCACCACCTGACGTCGAGCCGGCGGACGAGCCCGACGACGACGAGTCGCCGAGCACGGACACCGAGGTGCCGCTCACCGTCACCGGCACCGACACGGGTGCCGCGACCTGGTTGCCGCCGATCAGACTCTGCGACCCCGTCGTGTCGTCTGCCTGCGCTTGTGCGGAGAAGAGCACTCCTCCACCGACCACGAGGGCGATCTGGAGCCCCCGTCTCATGGATGCATGCATGGTCGTTCCTTTCGAAGTTGATGCGTTGGACGCCCGCAGCCGCGGGCACTGCTCGGACGGCGCCGAAGAGCGGCGCCGGAGCGGCATCAACCAGGTCGGGAGCCCGGGTCGGCACACGGACCCGGAGCGCGGCAGGACTGCTCACTCGACACAGCGAAAGCGACGAGCAGCGGCAGCTCGAACGACGAAGGCGTCACGCCGGCGTCCGGGGCGCCGGAGGAGGAGCCCCCTCCCGACGAAGGCGCGGACCCACCAGTCACCGCGAGCGGACCCGCAGGCGCGCCCCCGGGCAGCCGCTCGGCCGGCGAGCCGGTCGCACGCGCGGCGCTCACCTTGACGCCGTGCACAGCCGAGGTGGCCCCAACGGCTGCGGCAGAACGCATCTCGTCCGACGCGGACACCGCCGGAACCGTCGAGGTGGTCGACACATCAGATGCGGACACCTGGGACGGGGACGCCCCACCAGCAGCAGCCGCCGCGGGCTCCGAGGAGCTCGCCCCCGAGCCCTCCGGCTCGACGGCGCCGACCTCGTCATCGGCCACCGGCACGTCCGGGAGGAACGGCACGTCCGGGAGCGGAGCCGGCTCGTCGACGCGCGCCTCGGGTACGACCACCTCGACGACATCGACGACCGGGTCGACGACAGCCGCACTGACCGGCACGACGTCCTTCACGGTGTCGGTGACGCGAACAGTGGTCTCGGTGACGCGAACAGCGGTGTCGGACAACGTCTTCGACGTCTTCTTGACGGCATCGTCAGTCGTCCGGTCGACCGCAGCCACGGGCTTCTCGACGACCTTCGCCACCTCGGCGACGACTGGCGCCACCACGGGCTCCAGCTCGGCGACGGGAACGGCCGCGGACGTCGAGACGACGCCCTTGGTCGCCTTCTCGACAACCTGCCCCACCTCGGGAACCGACTCGGTCACCGATGAGAGCAGTCCCCTGTCGTCGGCCTGGGCCGACGTCCACGAGGCGAGGATGAATGCGAGCCCCATGAAGACGGCGCAGAGCACGAACCGGACCGGACTGACATACCGGGACCACAACGTCATCGGTTCACACCCCCCACGCGAACTAGTATAGGACCGCTGATCCCACCGAACCGCAGGTCAGGGGCAGAAAACACCCCCAGAACGGGTGGTTTTTCAGAAGTTTCTGTGGCAAGGCGACCAGCGGCGCACGAGAGACGCCGGTATGCCGTGGGCTCACGGCATACCGGCGTCGTCGTCTCCGACCGTGGCCGGGACTACTTCACGAGCGAGCGGAGGACGTACTGGAGGATGCCACCGTTGCGGTAGTAGTCGGCCTCACCGGGGGTGTCGATGCGCAGGACGGCGTCGAACGAGACGTCCTCGCCACCCTCCTTGGTGGCGACGACCTTGACCGTCCTCGGCGTGCGGCCCTCGTTGAGCTCGGTGACACCGGTGATCGAGAAGGTCTCGGTGCCATCGAGTCCGAGCGACTCGGCGTTCTGGCCCTCCGGGAACTGCAGCGGGAGGACACCCATGCCGATGAGGTTGGAGCGGTGGATGCGCTCGTAGCTCTCGGTGATGACGGCGCGAACGCCGAGGAGCGCGGTGCCCTTGGCCGCCCAGTCGCGCGACGAGCCGGAGCCGTACTCCTTGCCCGCGAGGATGACGAGGGGCGTCCCCTGCGCCTGGTAGTTCGCCGAGGCGTCGAAGATCGTGCTCTGCTCGCCGCCTTGGGTGAAGTCGCGGGTGAAGCCGCCCTCGACCCCGTCGAGCAGGAGGTTCTTGAGGCGAATGTTGGCGAAGGTGCCGCGGATCATGACCTCGTGGTTGCCGCGACGCGAGCCGTAGGAGTTGAAGTCCTTGCGCTCGACGCCGTGGTCGGCGAGGTACTTGCCTGCGGGACTGTCGGTCTTGATGGCACCGGCCGGGCTGATGTGGTCGGTGGTCACCGAGTCGCCGAGCTTGGCGAGGACGCGGGCGCCCTCGATGTCGGTGACCGGCGTCGTCTCCATCTGCATGCCGTCGAAGTACGGGGGCTTGCGGACGTAGGTCGAGTCGGCGTCCCAGTCGAAGGTGTTGCCCTCGGGGGTGGGCAGGCCCTGCCAGCGCTCGTCGCCGGCGAAGACGTCGGCGTAGTCGTCGGTGAAGAGCTTCTGGCTGATCGCACCGGCGATGGTGGCCTCGACGTCGCTCGGGCTCGGCCAGATGTCCTTGAGGAAGACCTCGTTGCCGTCGGTGTCGGTGCCGAGCGAGTCGGTGTCGAAGTCAAAGTCCATCGTCCCGGCGAGGGCGTAGGCGATGACGAGCGGCGGCGACGCGAGGTAGTTCATCTTGACGTCGGGGTTGATGCGGCCCTCGAAGTTGCGGTTGCCCGAGAGGACCGAGACGACGGCGAGGTCGTTGTCGTTGACCGCCTTGCTCACCTCGTCGATGATCGGGCCCGAGTTGCCGATGCACGTCGTGCAGCCGTAGCCGACGAGGTGGAAGCCGAGCTTCTCGAGGTAGGGCCACATGCCGGCCTTCTCGTAGTAGCCCGTGACAACCTTGGAGCCGGGAGCCATCGACGTCTTGACCCAGGGAGCCACGGTCAGACCGCGCTCGACGGCGTTCTTGGCGAGCATCGCGGCCGCCATCATCACCGACGGGTTCGAGGTGTTGGTGCACGACGTGATCGAGGCGATGGCGACAATGCCGTGGTCGACCTCGGTGGCCTGCCCGTTGATCGTGATCGGGACCTTGCGGGTCGGGCGGTCGCCGCCGCTGCCCTCGTCGGCCGGCTTGTCGCCGCCGTTCTGGCCGTCGGGCGAGCCCTGGGGCGTCGGGTCGCTCGCCGGGAACGAGCTCGCCGTGCCGTCGTCACCCTCGTGGTGCGAGACGTAGGTGGGCAGCACCTTGCGGAAGGACTCCTTGGCGTCGGTGAGCGCGATGCGGTCCTGCGGGCGCTTCGGGCCGGCGATCGAGGGCACGACGCTCGAGAGGTCGAGCTCGAGCCGCTCGGAGTAGCGGGCCTCGGGCTGGTCCGGGCCGGCGTTGAGCCACAGGCCCTGCTCCTTGGCGTAGGCCTCGACGAGGGCCACCGACTCCTCGGAGCGGCCGGTGAGGCGGAGGTACTCGAGGGTGACGTCGTCGATCGGGAAGATCGCGCAGGTCGACCCGAACTCCGGGCTCATGTTGCCGATCGTCGCGCGGTTGGCGAGCGGGACCGCGGACACGCCCTCGCCGTAGAACTCCACGAACTTGCCGACGACGCCGTGGTCGCGCAGCATCTCGGTGATCGTGAGGACGACGTCGGTCGCGGTCGCACCCTGGGGGATCTCGCCGGAGAGCTTGAAGCCGACGACGCGCGGGATGAGCATCGAGACCGGCTGGCCGAGCATGGCCGCCTCGGCCTCGATGCCGCCGACGCCCCAGCCGAGGACACCGAGGCCGTTGACCATCGTCGTGTGGCTGTCGGTGCCGACGCAGGTGTCGGGGTAGGCGACCGTGCGGCCGTCGACCTCGCGGGTCATCACCGTGCGGGCGAGGTGCTCGATGTTGACCTGGTGGACGATGCCCGTGCCCGGGGGGACGACCTTGAAGTCGTCGAACGCGGTCTGGCCCCAGCGGAGGAACTTGTAGCGCTCGTTGTTGCGCTCGTACTCGATCTCGACGTTGCGCTCGAACGCGTCGGAGCGGCCGAAGACGTCGATGATGACCGAGTGGTCGATGACGAGCTCGGCGGGCGCGAGCGGGTTGATCTTCTCGGGGTTGCCACCGAGGTCGGCGACGGCTTCACGCATGGTCGCGAGGTCGACGACGCAGGGCACACCGGTGAAGTCCTGCATGATGACGCGGCCCGGCGTGAACTGGATCTCGGTGTCGGGCTGGGCGTTCTCGTCCCAGCCGCCGAGCGCGCGGATGTGGTCGGCCGTGATGTTGGCGCCGTCCTCGGTGCGCAGGAGGTTCTCGAGGAGAACCTTGAGGCTGTAGGGAAGCGTCTCGCTGCCCTCGACCGCCGACAGGCGGTAGATGTCGTAGGCCTTGTCGCCCACCTGGAGTTCGCCGTGTGCCTTGAAGCTGTCAGTGCTCGTCACGAGCCTGCTCCTTCCGCGCGTCATCGCGTGTGTCGGTCCACCTGATTTATCTTGACGTCAAGATACTAGGCCGGAGGTCGTCGTGTCCAACCTTCCCACGCCGGTGCGGACGGTGGAACAGAAGCGACGGCCGCCTGGCGCGCGACACGCCTCGCAGACGCCGGTATGCCGTCCGCTCCCGCGTGCGTGCGCCGTCCGCTCACATGCCGGTATGCCGTGCGCTCACCCGATGATGTCCTCGGCCACGTCGACCGCCCGGTCGATGGGGACGGCGAAGCCGATGCCGATCGAGCCGGCGGCCCGGCCGCCCACCGTCGCGATAGCGGTGTTGACGCCGACCACCTGGCCGTCGAGGCTGACGAGCGGGCCGCCCGAGTTGCCGGGGTTGATCGAGGCGTCGGTCTGGATGACCCGCTGGCTCGCTCCCCCGCCCAGCCGGGCGTCCCGGTCGACGGCACTGATGATGCCGCCGGTCACCGTGCCGACGAGACCGAGCGGCGAGCCGACTGCGATGACGGGCTGACCGATCCGCAACGACCCCGACCGCCCGATCCTCGCCGGTTCGAGCCCTTCGGGGTCGGTCTCGAGGATCGCGATGTCGTCCGCCTCGCTGCTCCCCATGACCCGCGCGTCGACGAGCCGCCCGTCCGCGAGCTGCAGCGTCACGGACGTGGCGTCGTCGATGACGTGGTGGTTGGTCATGACGTGTCCGCGGTCGTCGAGCACGAAGCCCGACCCGGTCGCGCTCCCGGCCCGCACCTGGACGACGCTGGGCAGGATCGCCTGGGCCGCGGCCTCCTCGGTGCCACCGGCCGACGCCGGGGCGCGTGAGGCCGGGGGCTCGACGGCGATCCGCGACCGGGACGGCGCCTCGTCCGGACCCAGGACGAGGGCGGCGCCCGCCCCCGCGACTCCCCCGCTCAGTGCCGCTGCCAGGAGGAGGGTCGGCAACCTCGTGGCGCGGCGCTCGCGGTCGACAGCCTCCGTGATGACGTCGAGTGGCTCGCTCGGCCCGGGTCGCACCGGAGAGGGCAGGGCGCGGCGAAGGAAGTCCGGCCCGGCCGGCTCCCCCAGACCGCGCCAGCCGTCCGACGGTGCCGACGGCGCGTAGGGCGGTGCATACGGGGAGGAGTAGGGCGGTGGGGCCTCGGGCGACGGGGGCGGAAGTGGGTCCCACCGTTCGGGTGGAGGAGTCGTCGGCGGGTGCGTCATCGCTGCCATCGCCTCTCTGTGGCTCGAGGACCGCTCACGGGAGCCGCGCGAACCAGCGCAGCGACATGGCCCCGGCGGCGAGGCCGAGGAGGAACCCGGCGGCCGACAGGTAGGGGGTGATCTCGCGGGGCTCGGTGCGCCAGCCGATCGAGGACCCGATGTCGTCGTAGACCTCTGCCAGCTCGTCACCGCTCTCCGCGGTGTAGGCCTGACCGCCCGTGTCCTCGGCGAGCGCCGCGAGCGCCTCGACGTCGACCGGGACGGGAATGATGTTGCCCTGGATCTCGACCGTCCCGTCCTGGGTGCCGTAGGCGATCGTCGACACGGGAACCGCCGCCTCGGTGGCCGCGACGGCAGCCTCGTCGGGGCTGCGCCCGGACGTGTTCGTGCCGTCGGAGAGGAGGACGATGCGCGCCGGGACCTCGACGTCCTCCTCGCCCCTTGCCATGGCCGCGACCTGGTCGAGCGAGGTGAAGACGGCTTCGCCGATCGCGGTGCTGTTGGCCATCGGCAGGCCTTCGAGAGCTGCCGCCACCGCCTTGTGGTCGGTCGTCGGCGTGGCGACGACCGAGGTCGCTCCCGAGAAGGTCACGAGCCCGACGTTGAACGTCTCGGGCAGGCTCTCGATGAACGCTGCCGCCGCCTGACGGGCGGCCTCCATCCGCGAGGGCTCGACGTCGGTGGCCTGCATCGAGCGCGACACGTCGATCGCGACGATGAGGGTGGCCCGCTCGTGCGGCACCCGGACGTCGATGACGGGCCGGGCCGCGGCGAGGGCGAGGGCGGCGAGCGCAAGGACGAACGCGGCGGCGGGCGCGTGCCGGCGCCAGCCGGGTTGCTCGGGAGCCACCTTCTCGAGGAGCGGCAGTGAGGCGAAGCGGACGGCATACCGGCGGCGTCGGCGCTGGAGCACGACGTAGGTGACGGCGAGCGCGAGGAGGGGAAGGAGCAGCAGGAGCCAGAGCGGGGCGAGGAGGTCCATCAGCGCACCCTCCGGTCGACCCGTCGCGTGCGCCGCCGCGTCAGGATGTAGCGGGCGAGGTCGCGGACCCAGTCCGAGTCGGTGCGCACGACGACGTGCCCGGCTCCGGCGGCCCGGACGGCGTCGGCGACGGCGGCCCGGTGGGTGGCGGCCAGCTCGGCGTAGCGGCGCCGGATGGTGGGGCTCGTGTGCACCTCGCGCGCGCGTCCCGACTCCGGGTCGCGCAGGACGACGAGGCCGAGGTCGGGCAGCTCGAGCTCGCGGGGGTCGAGCACCTCGATGACGACGACGTCGTGCCTCGCCGCCAGACGTCGCAGCGCCGCCTCCCATGCGAACGGCCGCTCGTGCGCCCCCTCCGGGTCGACGAAGTCGCTCACGACGACGCGCAGCCCCGGCCGCCGGTGGCGCCGTTCGAGCGCGCCGACGGCCTCGCCGAGCGTCGTCGGGTCGACCTGACGTTCGGCGCGTGCCGCGCCGGCGACCGAGCGCAGGGTGCGGCGGGCGCTCACCCGACCCGGCAGGGGCGCGTCCCACTCGAGCCCCTTGGGCGTGAGGTGGGCCACGCCGACGCGGTTGCCCGGCCCGTCCGTGAGCAGGCCGACGGACGCGGCGACGAGGGCGGCGACGTCCCGCTTCTCGGACAGCGCGGTCCCGAAGTCCATGCTCGGCGTCTCGTCGACGAGGACCCAGGTGTCGAGCTCGTGCTCGGCCAGCGGACGCCAGACGTGCGGGTCGCCGGTGCGCGCGGTGACGTTCCAGTCCATCCGGCGCACGTCGTCCTCGCCGGGGCGGTAGCGCACGACCTCCTCGGGCTCTGACCCCGCACCCAGCCGCATGCCCGAGCGGTCGCCCTGGAGAAGGCCGTTGAGGCGGCGGCGCACGACGAGGTCGAGGGACCGGAAGGCCCGGTCCCCGTCCCGCGGGAGGTCGCGCAGTGGCTCAGACATGGCCGGGGGGTCCCGTCCTCGCATGGTCGTGAGAGGGCGCCCGGTCGTGCTGGCCCGGCGCCACCTCGGGCACGGGCACGGCCGCCAGGACGGCGCCGACGACCGACCGCGGGTCGACCCCGTCGGCGACGGCCTCGAAGGACAGCACGATGCGGTGCGACATGACGTCGGGCGCGATGTCGGAGATGTCGCCCGGCAGGACGTAGTCCCGGCCGCGCAGGAGGGCGAGCGCCCGGCCGGCGGCCACGAGGCCGAGCGTCGCCCGCGGGCTGACCCCGAAGTCGACGACGCCGTCGAGGTGACCGAGGCCGAAGCGGTGCGGCTCGCGGGTCGCGACGACGAGGGCCACGGCGTACTGCGCGACGGCGTGGTGGACGAAGACCCGGTCGGTCGTGTGCTGCAGCTCCTCGACCTCCTCCAGCTCGAGGGTGAGCTGGGCCCGGGGCGGGTCGACGCTCATTCGCTGGAGGATCGTCAGCTCCTCGACGTCGCTCGGGTAGTCGACGTCGACCTTGAGCAGGAAGCGGTCCCGCTGGGCCTCCGGGAGCTGGTAGACGCCCTCGGACTCGATCGGGTTCTGCGTGGCGAGGACGAGGAACGGCCGCGGCAGTGGGAACGTCGTCCCGCCGATCGTCACCTGGCGTTCGGCCATGGCCTCGAGCAGCGCCGACTGGACCTTGGCCGGCGCCCGGTTGATCTCGTCGGCGAGGACGAGGTTGGCGAAGATCGGCCCGCGCTCCGTGTCGAACGCGTCGGTCGACGGCCGCCACACCCGCGTGCCCGTGATGTCGCCCGGCATGAGGTCGGGGGTGAACTGGAGCCGGGCGAAGGTCCCGCCGATCGTGTCGGCGAGCGTGCGGACGGCGAGCGTCTTGGCGACTCCGGGCACACCTTCGAGCAGGACGTGCCCGCGCGCGAGGAGGCCGACGAGCATCCGCTCGACCATGCGGTCCTGGCCGACGACGACCTTCTTGACCTCGAAGAGAGTGCGCTCGAGGTCGGCCGCACCCCTGCGGGGCCGTCTCGCCTGCTCGTCCGGACCCGAGGGCGCGCTCCCGCGCATGGAGTCGGTGTGGTCGCTCAAGGGGTCCTCCAGGGGAGAGAGGTGCGCGAGGTGGGGGCACGCGGCAGGGGTGGACTGCACCCACCCCTCAAGAGTGCGCGAGAAAAGGCCACCCGGAGGTGGGAAAAGCCTGTGAAAGACCTTGGGTCGCCGAACGGCAGCACAACGGCCCGGTTCGACCGGACTGCCCTCGTTCTGTCGCGCTGCCCGCGTCAGCCGCGGGACCGGGTCATCCGGTAGTGCAGCCTCAGGGCGCGGGCGTGCCCCACCCACAGCTCGTGGTCGGTGCGCAGCTCGCCCGCGTCGTCGACGTGGACGACGAACTCCTCGGAGATCGGCGTGCGTGACGCCCAGGCCCGTCCGGCCGGGCCGTGGACGACGACATAGGCGCCGTCTCCCCCGAACGCCCGGCTCGCCGACGACAGCACGAGGGCCCCGTCGGGACGGATCTCGGGGCGCAGGAACACCTGGACGTTGCCCTTCTCGAGCGGGAAGGTGACGTGCACACTCGGCCGGTCGGCACCGGGAAGGGAGCGGACGGCATACGCACCGCTGAAGAGGAACTGGCCGGTCCGGCGGAGCCGGCGCAGCCACGCGGCCGCGACCTGGCGGCCCTGCCCGTCGACGATCCCGACGATCTCGCTGTCGATGCCGTGGCTCACGTCGAGCGGCTGCACCGGAAGGGCCAGCTGCTGGAGCCGGCGGCCGAAGAGGTGCTCGACGAGCATCCCTCCGGGCTGGAAGAGCGGCGACCAGCTCGACCACGCGTCCATGGTCCATCGGTCGGTGTGCTCGTAGAAGTCACGGACCTGTGGGTCGAGGGTGCTCGCGTCGATCCCGGGCCCGTCGAGCACCGAGAGGTCGGGCACGAGCCCGCGGTCCCCGCCGCGCTCGACGCTTCCGCCGACGGCCGCCGCTGCGGCGTCGAGCCACGACGGCCCGATGACCCTGGCCTCGGCGGCCGGGGCGCGCAGCCATGCGTGCTCGCCCTCGAGGTCGACGCGGCGGCCGACCGTGCGCCAGAACGCGCGGGTCCCTGCGTCGAGGACGCGGAACGCCGCGTCGGCGCTCACCCCGCGTGCCGCTCGAAGATCGCGACGCACTCGACGTGGTGTGTCATCGGGAAGGCGTCGAAGGCGCGGAGCGAGGTGAGCGCGTAGCCGCGCTCGAGAAGGTATGCCGTGTCCCGAGCCATCGCTGCCGGGTCACAGGCGACGTAGGCGAGAGCCCGCGGCGACAGCGCGACGACGGCGTCGATGACCGCCTTGCCCGCACCGGTGCGTGGTGGGTCGAGGACGACGACGTCGGCCGAGGGTGGCAGGTCGCTGTGCGGTCGGCGCGGGGCACCGCGTCGGCGGCCCCGGCGGGACCCCGCGACGCGGCCGGTGGACTCGACGCCGAAGACGTGGTCGACGCGGCCCTGGACGTAGTGGACCCACGGCGTGGGCTCGACGTTGATCCGGGCCTGCGCGACGGCGATGGCGTCGGACTCGACCGCGACCACCTGGCCGGTGGGGCCGACGGCCGCGGCCAAGGCGGACGCGAAGACACCGACGCCGGCATAGAGGTCGAGACACCGCTCGCCCTCGCGCGGGCGGAGACCGTCCACGACGGCATCGACGAAGGTCGTCCCCGCGCCGGGGTGGACCTGCCAGAAACCACGCGCGCTCACGTCGAACTGACGCGAGAGGGCCTGTGCCGCAATCCTCTCGGTGACGACGGGCACGTCGGTCTCATCTGACGGCACGCGCACGACGACCGCCGGACCCTCAGACGGCGCGACGACGTCGACGACCTTCTCCCCGGCCCAGTTCCCCTGCAGCACACCGGTTCCGATGACCCGCCCGCCCGCGATGAGGCAGTCGACGACCGGCAGCACGTCGTGGCTGCGGTGACGTCGCATGCCCGCCCGCCCCGCGCTGTCGACCGCGAACTCGGTCCGGGTGCGCCAGCGCAGACCGTCCGCGTCGCCGGGCACCGGCTCGACGACGACCTCACGGTCGACGTGGGCGAGCCGTCGCAGCTGCTCCTCGACGACCGCCGCCTTGAGGCGGCGCTGCTCGGGGAGGGCGACGTGCTGGAAGTCGCAGCCGCCGCAGAGTCCGGGGCCGGCATACGGGCAGGGAGGCGTCACGCGCTCGGGTGAGGCGTCGAGCACCTCGACGGCGTCGGCCCGCAGGAAGCGGTCGCCGGGGCCGCCCTCGGTGATGCGGACGCGCACCCGCTCCCCCGGGATCGCGTGCCGGACGAAGAGCACGCGGCCCTCGTGGCGGGCGACGACGAAGCCGCCGTGGGCGATGGACCCCGCCTCGACCTCGACCTCGGCGCCGACGGTGAGGTCGTCGGCGGGCACGGGCTCGCGCGTCTCGCTCATCCCTCGCCGCGCCGGACGTCGCCCGCGACCGGGCCGTCGAGGCGCTCCTCCATGCCGGCCGAGGAGGCGAGCTGCCAAGGCACACTCGACACCATGACACCCGGGGTGAAGAGGAGCCGGCCCTTGAGCCGGAGCGCACTCTGGTTGTGCAGGGCCTGCTCCCACCAGTGGCCGAGGACGTACTCCGGGATGTAGACGACGACGATGTCGCGCGGGTTGCCCGACCGGATCGACTTGACGTAGTCGACGACGGGACGGGTCACCTCGCGGTAGGGGCTGTCGAGCGCCTTGAGCGGCACGGGGATCTGGCGTCGGTCCCACTCGGCCTGGAGGGACTTCGTCTCCTCGGGCTCGACGTCGACGGTGAGCGCCTCGAGCACCGAGGGTCTGGTCGCCCGCGCGTAGGCGAGGGCTCGCAGGGTCGGCTTGTGGATCTTGGAGACGAGAACGATGGCGTGCACCCGCGAGGGCAGCAGCTGGTGACGGGTGTCGGACTCGTCGACCCGGAGCTCGGCGCGCACCCGGTCGTAGTGGCGCTTGATGCGCATCATGAGGACGAAGAGGACGGCCATGGCCGCGATGGCATAACCGGCACCGTGAAGGAACTTCGTCGCCAGGACGACGAGCAGGACGAGCCCCGACATGCCGGCGCCGACGGCGTTGATGATCCGGCTGCGGTGCATCCGGGCGCGGACCTGGGCATTGCGCTCGACGGCCAGGTGTCGGTTCCAGTGCCGGATCATGCCGATCTGGCTCAGGGTGAACGACACAAAGACGCCCACGATGTAGAGCTGGATGAGCTTGGTGACCTGCGCGTCGTAGAGCGCGATGAGGGCGGCAGCCGCTCCGGCGAGGATGAGGATGCCGTTGGAGAACGCGAGCCGGTCGCCGCGGGTGTGGAGCTGGCGCGGGAGGAAGCCGTCACGCGCGAGGATCGAGCCGAGGACGGGGAAGCCGTTGAACGCGGTGTTGGCCGCGAGGAAGAGGATGAGGCCGGTGACGACGGAGACGAGCACGACTCCCGGGTGGAACCCGTCGAAAACCGCCTTGGAGACCTGGCCCATGACCGTGTCCTGGACGTAGGAGTCCCCCACCGGCACGCCGTTCCTCAGCAGCTGGGTCTCGGGGTCCTCGGCGATCTTGACGTCGGTCCACCGAGCCAGGGCGATCATCGACACGAGCATGGTGATGGCGATGCCGCCCATGAGGAGCAGGGTGGTCGCGGCGTTGCGGCTCTTGGGCTTCTGGAAGGCGGGCACGCCGTTGGAGATCGCCTCGACGCCGGTCAGGGCCGCGCAGCCCGACGAGAACGCCCTCAGCAGGAGGAACGCCATCGCGGCCGAGCCCAACGCGCCCATCCCGGGCTCGGGGGCCAGCTCCAGGCTCGCGCTCTCGGCCTCGGGGAGGGTGCCGGCCGCCTCGCGGAAGAAGCCGACGACCGCCATGCCGATGACGGTGAGCATGAAGAGGTAGGTCGGGACGGCGAAGGCCTTGCCGGACTCGCGCACGCCGCGCAGGTTCATCCCGGTGAGGAGCACGACGAGGGTCACCGCGGCGGCGACCTCGTGGCCACGCAGGAACGTGAAGGCCGACGCGGCGTTCTGGATGCCGGCCGAGACGGAGACCGCGACGGTGAGGACGTAGTCGACGAGCAGCGCGCTGCCGACGGTGAGCCCGGCCTTCGGCCCGAGGTTGACGCTGGCCACCTCGTAGTCGCCGCCACCCGAGGGATAGGCGTGCACGTTCTGCCGGTAGCTCATGACGACGACGGCCATGACGAGGACGACGGCGAGGGCGATCTCCCACGAGTGCGTCGCGGCGAGGGCACCTCCGGCGAGGCCGAGCGTCAGCAGGATCTCGTCCGGTGCATAGGCCACCGACGACAGCGCGTCACTGGCGAAGACGGGGAGGGCGAGGCGCTTGGGGAGGAGGGTCTCGCCCAGGCGGTCCGAGCGCATGGCCCTGCCGAGGATGACGCGTTTGACCACGCGACCAGAGGAAGTCACGGCGCCACTCTATGCATCCGCGAGGGTGCTCGCGGCACGCACGAGCCGGTGTAGCGTCGGATCGTGCATTTCGTCATCATGGGCTGCGGCCGTGTCGGTGCGTCTCTGGCCAGGGCTCTCGAGCGAGCCGGCCACGAGGTCGCCATCATCGACCAGGACGAGACGGCGTTCCGCAGGCTCGGCGCCTCCTTCGAGGGGCGACGGGTCGTCGGGGTCGGCTTCGACCGCGACACGCTGCGCCAGGCCGGCATCTCCGACGCATACGCCTTCGCGGCCGTGTCCAGCGGCGACAACTCCAACATCCTCGCCGCCCGGGTCGCGCGCGAGAAGTTCGGCGTCGAGAACGTCGTCGCCCGCATCTACGACCCCGGACGCGCCGAGATCTACCAGCGCCTCGGCATCCCCACGGTCGCCACGGTCAAGTGGACGAGCGACCAGGTCCTGCGCCGCCTCCTTCCCCAGGGGCACGTGCCGGAGTACACCGACCCCAGCGGCCGGATCGTCATCGCCGAGATGCCGGTCAACTCGGCGTGGGTCGGGCGCCGCATCTTCGAGCTCGAGTCCGTCGTGGGTGGGCGCGTCGCCTACGTCAGCCGGCTCGGCGAGGGCATGCTCCCGAGCGCCGAGACCGTCTACCAGGACGGCGACCTCCTTCACTTCTCGCTCGACCGCGCTCGCCTCGCCGAGGCCGAGCGGACCCTCGACGCCGCTCCCCCGGCGCACTGACCTCACGACACCCAAGGACCAGCACATGCGCGTCGTCATCGCCGGGGCCGGGAGCGTGGGTCGCTCCATCGCCCGCGAGCTCATCCGCAACGGACACCAGCTCCTCCTCATCGACCGCGAGGCCGACGGCGAGCGGGTCGCCAAGGTGCCCGATGCCGCGTGGCTGCAGGCCGACGCCTGCGAGCTCTCCGCCCTCACCGAGGCCGGTGTCGCCGACTGCGACGTGGTCGTCGCCGCGACCGGTGACGACAAGGCCAACCTCGTCGTCTCGCTCCTCGCCAAGACCGAGTTCGGTGTCCCGCGCACCGTGGCACGCGTCAACAACCCTAAGAACGAGTGGATGTTCGACGAGGCCTGGGGCGTCGACGTCGCCGTCTCGACCCCACGTCTCATGACGGCCCTCATCGAGGAGGCCGTCTCCGTCGGCGACCTCGTGCGGATCTTCGAGTTCCAGCAGGGTCACGCCGCGATGGTCGAGATGACCCTGCCCGCCGGAAGCCCGTATGCCGGCACGCGCGTCGGTGACATCGCCTTCCCTCCCGACACGGTGCTCACGGGCATCATCCGCGGCGGCCACCCCATCGCGCCGAGCCGGGACGACGCCCTCGAGCCGCTCGACGAGCTGCTCTTCATCACGACGACCGAGGGTGAGTCCGACCTCGAGTCGATGCTCAGCCCCGGCACTCGCCAGAAGCGCGAGATCGACGACTGACTCGCCACTGATTGCCAGTTTCAGCGGGTCGAAGGACGGCGAGCCGTTCCGCCGAGGGCGCTGAAACTGGCAATCACTGGACCGGGGTCCGGGGGGGCTCAGTCGGACGCGGGCTCGGTGTCGGGAGCCACGACCTCCTGCGGGGTGCTCCCCCGCATGAGCAGCCAGCCCATGACGGCGACGCCGGCGATCCAGAGCGGCCAGCCGAGGACGATCTTGGCGACTCCGAGCGCCTCGACCTGGGCGGCGAGGTAGAGCGGGACCTGGATCGAGAGGCGCACGGCATACAGCGCGACGAGGACCCAGGTCAGGCGCGAGCAGACCCGGACCATGCCGGCGTCGCGGCGCCACGCGAAGGGGTCCTCCGCCGCCCGCGGGTCGCCGGCGCCGACGAGGAAGCCGACGACGGGCCAGCGCGCGAGGATCGAGACGACGGTGCCGACGAGGTAGGCGCCCGAGAGCAGCATGCCGGGCAGGAAGGCGTCCTCGGCCTTGCCGCTGCGCATCGCGAAGAACGCCGCGATGGCGGTCGCGAAGACGGCGCCGAGGACGTGCTGGAGGCTGGAGCGTTGGACGATGCGTGCGACGGCGAGGACCACGGCGACGCCGACGGCCGACCAGACGGCGAGCCTGAGGTCCTGGCGCCAGCTCCACATCGCGATGAAGGCGACGGTCGGGAGCGCGGTCTCGATGGACCCTCGCCAGCCGCCGAGCGCGTGCGAGAGACGGTGGCGGATGAGCTCCTCGACCGTCTCCGCCGTCGCGCGGTCGGTCGGCGTCACCTCGGGGGTCGCGTCGCGGCTCACGTGGTCGGGACGATCTGGTAGGTCGGGTTGAAGATCGTCGGCTGCCCCTTGACCTTGGCGATCCGGCCCTGGGCGGTGAGGAAGACGCCGGGGTCGATGCCCGCGATGTGGCGCCGGCCCACCCAGACGAGGTTGACCGAGCGCTCGCCGTCGAAGAGCTCGGCGACGAGGACCGGGACGCTCTGGCGGGGCGGGATGGTGATGCACCGGATGCAGCCGGCCACCGTCGCGGGGCGGCGCTCGACGAGCTCGCCCGCGCAGGCCACGGCCGCGCCGGGGTCGGACAGGGTGCGCTCGCGGATCTCGGCCGCCTCGAGCTGGGACTCGGTGCGGGCGAGGTCGCGGATGCGCTCCTTGAGGCCCATCACCTCACCTCGGTGATCTCTGGTCCGCGCTCGAAGGGGTTGAGCTCGTCGGTCGAGGTCGGGCCCTCGGTGCCGGGGACGTCGGGCATCGGGGTGGCCTCCTCCTGCGGGAGGCGCAGCGGCAGCAGCTCGCGCGGAGCCATGGGGTCGCTGCCGCGCACGACGACGGTCTCGCGGAAGACGTCGAGCAGGGGGGCGGCCGCGTCGTCGTCGATGGCACCGCGTCCGGAGACGACGCCGCGCAGGAACCAGCGCGGACCGTCGACACCGAGGAAGCGTGCCGGGGCGAAGACGGTGCGGCCGTCCGGGCCGGCGCTGGGCATGCGGGTGCGCAGCTCGGTGCCGAACGGTCCGTCCTCGAGGTCGGCCGTGCCGCCCTGGGTCTCGATGGCGGCGGCGATCTCGGCGCGGATGTCGGCCCACACACCGCCGGAGCGGGGGGCGGCGAAGGCCTGCATCTGCAGGGCGGACTCACCGAGCACCGCCGTCGCGGCGATGACGTGCTGCTGCTCCTGGTCGATCTCGAGGCGGAGCTCCATGCCCTCGGCGCCGCGGATGCGCAGCGCGCCGAGGTCGAGCCGGCCGTCGTCGTCCTCGACCTCGGTGGCGTCGAAGGGTCCGGCGCTCCGGTCGACGGGCGCGTCGGGTGTCACCTCGGGCGCGTCGTCGGTGTCGACGTCCTCGGCACCGTCGACGGCGTCGAGCTCCGTGTCGGTGCCGGTGTCTGCTGCGGTCTCCGCGTCGGCCTTGCGCCGGCGAAAGATGCTCACTGCGTGGTCACTTCCTCGAGGTTGGGTGGGGGTGTCGTGCCGAATCCCCCGGTGGATCCATGTCCAGTGTCCCCCCGGACGCTGCCCGGGAGCGAGTCGGCCTCCGAGAACTCGGCGTGCGCGTACTCCTGGACGACGAGCTGCGCGATCCGGTCACCCACGGAGACGGTGAACGCCTCGCGCGGGTCGAGGTTGACGAGGTTGACGAGGATCTCGCCCCGGTAGCCGGAGTCGACCGTGCCGGGGGCGTTGACGACCGTGATCCCGTGCCGCGCGGCGAGACCGGAGCGCGGGTGGACGAGGCCGACGGTGCCCGGAGGGAGCGCAACGGCGATCCCGGTCGGGACGAGAGCGCGCTCACCCGGGGCGAGGGTCACCTCGGTCACTGCCGTGAGGTCGGCGCCGGCGTCCCCCTCGGACGCGTATGCCGGGACGCGGGCCTCCGGGACGAGCCGCCGGAAGGCGACCGGAATGCGAGAAGGGCCAGTCACGGGGACTGACCCTATCTCGCCGAGCGGCCCTTGCGGACCGCCGTCACCGGTGCTCAGGCTGCGCACTCGCTGCAGACCATCTGGCCGTTCTTCTCGGAGGCCAGCTGGCTGCGGTGGTGCACGAGGAAGCACCTCGAGCACGTGAACTCGTCGGCCTGGCGCGGGATGACCCGCACCGACATCTCCTCGCCCGAGAGGTCAGCGCCCGGGAGCTCGAAGCCCTCGGCCTGCTCGGTCTCGTCGACGTCGACGCTGGAGGACCGCTTGTCGTTGCGACGGGTCTTCAGCTCCTCGATGGAGTCCTCGGACAGCTCGTCGTCGGTCTTGCGTGGCGCGTCGTAGTCGGTCGCCATTGCGCTCCTTCCCATGTCCATGGGGCGGGTGTCGGAGTCGTTCCCCGGTCCCTGCCGTCCCTGCTTCGCCCAGTCAACGCACGGACGGTCGTTTTTGTGCCCGTGCGAGCGGCGATTGTGCACCATCGCTGCCGATACCGCTACAGCGGGGCCGACACTAGCCCTCGAGGTGGCTTCGGGTGCCGACTTCGACGACTTCACCGAAGATCGTCCGCAGACCGGGCGCGCAGGCCCACGTGAGTGCCTCGCCGGGGCCGTCGATCCCGCCGACGACGGCACCGGCCTCCTGCGCCACGAGCCACCCACCGGCGAGGTCCCAGGGGTTGAGGCCGGTCTCGTAGTAGGCGTCGACCCGGCCGGCCGCGACGGCACAGAGGTCGAGCGCGGCGCTGCCGGCCCTTCGGATGTCGCGTACCTGCGGCAGGACGTCGAGCAGGAGGCGACCCTGCCGCTTCCGGCGCTCCGCGGCATACCCGAAGCCGGTCGCGACGAGCGCCTGCCCCAGCGAGTCGCACGAGGTGGGCACCAGCGGCCTCTGCTCGTCACCGACGACGAGGAAGGCTCCGGCGCCGGCACGGGCGCGGTAGAGCTCGTCGGTGACGGGGTTGTAGACCGCGGCGGCGAACGGGCGCCACCCGCCGTGCACGGTCGGGTCGCCGACGACGGCGGCGACCGAGACGGCATACGCGGGGATGCCGTAGAGGTAGTTGACGGTGCCGTCGATCGGGTCGACGACCCACGTGATGCCGGACGTGCCCGCGGCTCCCCCGTCCTCCTCGCCCATGACGGCGTCGTCGGGTCGCGCCTCGCGCAGGCGCGAGAGGAGGTGGTCCTGGGAGGCCTGGTCCATGGCGGTGACGACGTCGGTGGCGCTGGACTTGGTCGCGGCGACCTCGACGGCGTCGGGGCGCTCGTCGACGACGAGCCGGCCGGCCGAGCGGGCGACGTCGGCGGCCAGGGCCTCGAGCGCCGCGGCGAGGGTGTCGTCGGGGAGAGACAGGTCCATGTCAGTCACGCCCGCACAGTGCCGGCTTGGCCGCACGGAGGTTGGGGCAGCACCCACTGGCGCAGACCGAGGGGCGCACGTCCCCGGCGTCGGCCTGGGCGGGGATGACGACCTCGTCCCGTGTCTCGGCGGCGCGCTCGGCGACGAGGTCGACGAGTGCCTCGACGAAGAGCGGGTGCGTCCCGGCGGTGGGGACGCGGGCGAACCGCACACCGACCCGCTCCGCGGTCTCGCGCGCCTCGAGGTCGAGGTCGTTGACGACCTCCATGTGGTCCGAGACGAAGCCGATCGGCGCGAGGACGACGGTGCGCACCCCCTCGCCGGCGAGCTCCTCGATGCGGTCGTTGACGTCGGGCTCGAGCCACGGCGTGCGCGGGCTGCCGGACCTCGAGCAGAAGACGAGCTCCTGCTCGAGGGTGACCCCGGTGCGCTCGGCCAGGCCCTGCGTGACGAGGGAGGCGGTGCGCAGGTGCTGCTCGACATAGAGGTTGCCGTCGCCGTCCCCCGGACCTGAGGTGTCGTCCATCGCCTCGGGCACCGAGTGCGTGACGAAGAGCAACCGGGTCGTCGCCGGGTCGAGGTCGTCCAGGCCCTCGACCGTGGCGACGAGGTGCTCGGTGTTGACCGCGACGAACCCCGGGTGCAGGGCGTAGGGGCGGATCTTGTCGATGACGAGGTCGGCCGCGGCGACGCCGAGCTCCTCGGTGGCCGCGGCGAGGTCCTCGCGGTACTGGCGGCAGCCTGAGTAGGACGAGTAGGCCGAGGTGACCACCGTGCAGAGGTGCAGCAGGCCCTCGGCGCGGGCCGCGCGGAGGGTGTCGACGACGAAGGGGTCGCTGTTGCGGTTGCCCCAGAGCACCGGGATGCGCGAGCCGCGGGTGGCGATCTCCGTCTGCAGCGCCTCGAGCAGCGCGCGGTTCTGGTCGTTGATGGGGCTGCGGCCGCCGAAGTGGTGGTAGTGGGTCGCGACCTCCTCGAGCCGCTCCTCGGGGATGTCGCGTCCGGCCGTCACCCGGCGCAGGAACGGCATGACCTCCTCGGGCGCCTCGGGCCCACCGAAGGAGAGCAGGAGGACTGCGTCGTAGGGGGCGAGGGCGTCGTCGTCGGTCGGGATGGCCATGACGACAACCTAACGAGCATGGGATCGGCGATCACCCCCGGCGTGGGCTGCTTTGTCACGGGGGCCCGAGGTGGCACAGTCGAGGTGTCCAGTCCACGGCCCGGGAGTTCAGATGAAGGACCTTCGTCTCATCGGCGTCCACGAGGACGGCGAGCACGTCCTTCTCTCCGACGTCGAGGGCCAGCGCTACCGGGCGCCCCTCGACGAGGCGATGCGCGCTGCCGCCCGTCGCGACCGTCCTCGCCTCGGCCAGCTGCAGATCGAGATCGACGGCGGGCTGCGCCCGCGCGACGTGCAGGCGCTCATCCGCGCCGGCCTGTCGACCGAGGAGGTCGCCGACCGCGCGGGCTGGACCGTGCAGAAGGTCCAGCGCTTCGAGGGACCCGTCCTCGCCGAGCGCGAGTACGTCGCCAACCAGGCCCGGGCCTGCGTCGTCGGCACGACCCGCGTCGTGTCGGGCCCGAGCGCGGGCACCGTGACCGAGCAGACCCTCGGATCCCGCGCCGAGGAGCGGTTCAAGGGCCGCGGCGTCGCCGGCGAGCTCGTCCGCTGGGACTCCTCCCGCCTCGACGACGGCCGCTGGACCGTGACGGCCACGTTCCCCGCCGGTGGGCGCGAGCGCACGGCGGCGTGGACCTTCGACCCCCGCCTCAAGTCACTCCTCGCCACGAACGACGAGGCCCGCTGGCTCAGCGAGGAGTCGCGCGGCGACTCCGCTATCCCCACGCCCCACGTGGCCACGACCGCCAACGCGACGAGCGCGGTCTTCGACGTCGAGGCCGAGGGTGGTGTCGAGGAGGCCCGCCCCACGCGCCGCCCGGGTTCGCAGGAGCCCATCGACCTCATGGCCGCGATGCGTGAGCAGTCGCACCGCTCGCGCCGTGGACGTGGGCGCGGTCGCCCTGCACCGACCCACACCCCGGGCGAGGAGTCACCCCGCGACGACGCCCTCCCCCTCGAGGAGCTCGCCCTCGACCCCGCCGACGCACCCGAGCCTCCGGCCGCTCGCGGCAAGCACCCCGTCGCCGCCCACCTCGACGAGCGCGCGGACGAGTCCGCCACCCCGGACCAGCACGAGGACGCCGGCAACCTCGACGACATCGCGCCCGAGGACGAGCCGGCTGACGAGCCGACCCCCGTGGAGGCCGAGGTCGAGGATCCGAAGCCCGCGCCGGCCCCTGACCCTGCTCCTGCCCGCAAGACCTCGGGCCGCCGCAACGGCCGCAAGAGCGTCCCCAGCTGGGACGACATCATGTTCGGCGGAGGCCGCGGAGCCAGCAGCTCCTGACCCTTCCATCGCCGGACGTGGGTGACCGCGTCACCTTCCATGGGTCGCGAGTAGGCGTCGGTTCGCCGCAGTTCCATCCGCACGTCGCGCGCTGAGCGCACTCCGCGCTCCCGCCAGACCCAGCCAGCGACGAACCGACACCAACTCGCTCCCCCTTGGGCCGGGCCCGCGAAGACGCCCGGTGAGCGGACGGCATACGGGCTGGAAAGCGTCAGCCCTGGGGCGGGACGGGGCAGACGTCGAGGTCGAACGGCAGCACGTCGGGCGTGGCCGAGGCCTGACGGGCTGCGTGGCTGCTCATCCGGCGCATGTAGTGGCGTCGGCAGAGCACCTCGTACTCGACGAGCGCGTCGGTGGCCGCCGCGGTGTCGCCGACGACGACCTGCTCGCCCTCGACGACCATGACGCCGTCGATGATGCGCGCGTTGTGGGTCGCGCGCCCACCGCACCAGCACAGCGCAGCGACCTGGAGCACCTGGACCCGGTCGGCGAGCTCGAAGAGACGCTTGGACCCGGGGAAGAGCTCGGTGCGGAAGTCCGCAGTGATGCCGAAGCAGTTGACGTCGATGCCGAGCTCGTCGACGATCCGGGCGAGCTGCTCGATCTGGGCGGCGGTGTAGAACTGCGCCTCGTCGCAGATGAGGTAGTCGGCCCGCTGTCCCCGGGTGAGGTGCTCGACGACGACGTCCCAGAAGTCGAGGTCGTCGTCGACCTCGTGGGCCTGGGTCGACAGCCCGAGCCGGGAGCTGAGCACCGACTCGCCCATGCGGTCGAGCTTGGTGAAGATGAGGCCCTCTCGCGAGCGAGCCCTGTGGTTGTGGTCCATCTGGAGGGCAAGGGTCGACTTGCCGCAGTCCATCGTCCCGGAGAAGAACACGAGCTCAGCCACGAGGCGACACCCTATGTCGCGCGGGCCGCGACGTGGAACATCGGCACGGGCACCTCGTCGTCGGTGAGCGAGCCGTGGAGACCGACGAGAGCGAGCAGCTCCGGGCGGTGGTGGCGCGAGTCGACGATGGCGTGCGGGCCCTTCATCGCGACGACGACATCACCGATGCGGGGAAGGTGCTCGGCGTGCACCGTTCCGAAGAGGCCACCCGACACGGCCTCGTCGCGCGAGAGCACCCAGGCGAGGTCGCCGACCCGGGAGCGCCACGTCGTGAGGACGTCGTCGGCGGCGCCGGGCTCGCAGTAGAGCTGGGGCGCGCGCGGCTCGCCGCCCGAGTGCCGCACCCCCTCGGCGAGCTCGGCGTCGTGGGCGAGGTCGAGGCGGTTGGCCATCGGCACGTCGACCATCCCGTGGTCGGCGGTGATCGTCAGGGAGCAGTCGTCGGGCAGCCCGTCGGCGAGCCGCGCGAGGGCGCGGTCGATCGTCTCGAGCTCGTCGCCCCACTGCCACGACTCGCAGCCGTGCACGTGCCCGACCTTGTCGAGGTCGCCCCAGTAGAGGTAGGTGAGGGTCCGGCCGCGCGAGCGCGCGTGGGCGAGCGTCGCCTCGACCCGGGCGTCGAGGTCCTGGGCGGCGACGAACCGGCCACCTCGCAGTGCGGCCCGGGTGAGTCCGGAGCCGTCGAAGAAGCCGGGACCGATGCGGACGACGTCGATCCCGGCGGCCGCGGCCGTCTCGAACCACGTCGCCCGCGGCTGCCACCGCTCGGGCACCGGGCCGTCCTCCCACGACAGCTCGTTGAGGAGGCGGTCCTCCCCCGGGACGAGCACCTCGAACCCGACGAGGCCGTGCGATCCGGGAGCGAGCCCGGTGCCGAACGAGCCCATCGAGACCGGCGTCGTCGACGGGAAGCCCGAGGCGATGCGTCGCGCGCCGGAGAAGTGCGAGCGCAGCCAGGGCGCGTGCCCGCCGCGTCGTCGCAGGAGGTCGTGGCCGAGCCCGTCGACGAGGACGACAACGGCGCTGCGTGCTGGAGGCAGCTCCCAGCGGGCCGTGGGCGCGACAGAGGGGCCGGACGCACCGGGCGCGACGGGTGCGCCGGTCACACCCAGGGCCGCGACGACGGACGGCAGGACGTCGCCGAGTCCGCCCTCGGCGTAGGCCGGGGCGGGAGCGGGGCCGGGCACCGGCGAGGTCACTCGCCGAGCGAGGCGGAGAGGGCGTGCGCGAAGGCGATGGCCTGCTCGAGGGCCGGGTCGCCGTCTGCGGTCGCCGACACCCGGAGGGCGAGGTCGTCGCTCGAGATCGTGCCGTCGTAGCCGTGGTCGGCGTCGCACCCGGGCTCCCCGCACGTCGCGGGAAGCAGGTCGACGCGGCTCACGGCGCCCCACCCGAGGGTGAGGGTGAGCTCGCGGCCGAGCGAGCCCGGCACGTAGTTCTGCGGGTCGGCGACGACATGGGTGAGCATGACGCCGCGGACGGCGGACAGGGGCACGCTCTCGGTCGTCGCGGTCGCGACCTCCTGCTCGGCAGCGCCCGCGGCCTCGTCGGCGTGGTCGTCGGCGTGCGCGATGACGAGGCGGGTCGAGGTGAGGACGAGCACGGTGACGTGGCGCCGGATGACGTCGCGGTCGAAGGTCGTCTCGAGGTGCACGAGGTGCGAGCGCACGGCCTCACCGGCCAGCGCGGCCGAGACGACGTCGGCGACGAGCGCGGGGTAGTAGCCGGCCCGTTCGATCGCGTCGGTGAGGTCTCCCGGAAGGGTCGGGACGTCGAACGAGCGCTTCATGCGTCCCATTCTGCCGCACCGGTCGGGAGGTCCCCGCCGTCGACGGCCTCAGGTGAGCGAGCGCCGCCCGGGGTCGGCGCGCCGCGCGACGGGGGCGACGGTGACCTCGGCGCCGAGCACCTCGACCCCGCCGGGGTGGGCGTTGACCGGGTTGAGCTTGAGCGAGACGACCTCGGGCATGTCGTCGCTGATGACCGACACGCGCGCGATGAGGTCCGCGAGCGCGGCCCGGTGCACCGGGGTCGACCCCCGGTGTCCGTGGAGCACCGGCGCGGCCTTGACCGAGGAGATGAGCTCGGAGACCGCGACATCGGTGAGCGGTGGGATCCGGTGGGCGATGTCGTCGAGCAGCTCGGTCGGCAGACCGGAGACGCCGAAGCTCACGACCGGCCCGAAGAGCGCGTCCTCGTCGGCGGTGACGACGCACGCGACGCCGGGCGTCGCCATCCTCTGGACCTCGAGCTGCCCGGCGGCCAGCGGGGAGAGCCGCTCGTGCAGCGACGCCCACGCCTCACGCACGGCGTGCTCGGACCCGAGGTCGACCCGCACCCCTGTGACGCCGCCCTGGTGCCGGAGCATCGGAGCGGTCGACTTGAGGACGACCGGGTAGCCGATCGCGTCGGCCGCCGCGACGGCCTCGTCGACCGTCGTGACCCGCCTCGAGGGCCACACCTCGATCCCGTATGCCGCGAGCAGCGCTGCGGTCTCGTCGGCGTCGAGCCTGCGCCCCTCGGGGCTCACCGAGAGCACGGTGTGCACGACGTCCTCCGCGACGCGGCGGTTGATGCCGGCGGGCGCCACGGGCACGCCGTGGTCCTTGTTGCGCCACTCCGCGTACTTCGTCGCCTTGGCGAGCGCGTAGGCCGCGTCCTCGGGCATGGCGTAGATCGGGATGGCCTGGCCGGTGTCGCCGCCCTCGTCCATCGACGTCGACGAGTCGACGCCACGCATGCCGAGGAAGGTCGCGACGCACGTCTTGTCCGAGCCGCGGGCAGCCCGGCGCACCGCCTCGGTGACGTCCTCGTCGTGGGCGACGATCGGCGGGATGAAGCACGTGAGCACCGAGTCGACGTCGGGGTCGTCGAACGCGCGGGCCAGCGCCTCGCGGAACTCCTCCGCGCTCGCCTCCGAGGGCAGGTTGACCGGGCCGTGGGTCACCGTGAGCCCGCGCCCGGCGACGGCCCCGGCCGACAGTGCCCCGAGGGCGGAGGAGTTGCCGACGACCGCGACCCGCCGCCCGGACGGCAGCGGCTGGTGCACGAGGAGCTGGGCGACGTCGAACATCTGGTGGACGTTGGAGACCCGGATGGTCCCGGCCTGGCGGAGCATCGCGGAGAAGACTGCCGGCCGCACCTTCGTCGTGCGGACCCGGTGACCCGGCGGGACGCCGTAGGACGACACACCGGACTGGACGACGATGACCGGCTTGATGAGCCCGAGGTTGCGGGCGATCCGCGAGAACTTCCGCGGGTTGCCCATCGACTCGAGGTAGAGCCCCACGGCATGCGTGCCGTCGTCGTCGATCCAGTACTGCATGAGGTCGTTGCCCGAGACGTCGACGCGGTTGCCGGCCGAGGCGAAGACGGAGATGCCGAGGTTGCGGCGGGCGGCCGAGGCCAGCACGGCGATGCCGAGCGCGCCCGACTGGGCGAAGAGCCCCAGGTGACCTGGCGGCGGCATCACCGGTGAGAGCGACGCGTTGAGCGAGATCTCCCGGTCGGTGTTGATGAGCCCGAAGGAGTTGGGGCCGACGATCCGCATCCCCGAGCCCCGGACCCGGCGGACGAGCTCGGCCTGGAGCTCGTCCCCCTCTCCCCCGCCCTCACCGAAGCCCGAGCTGACGACGAGCAGCGAGCCGACACCGGCCGCCGCGCAGTCGTCGACGACCTTGAGGACCTTCTCGGCGGGCACGGCGACGACCGCGAGGTCGACCGGGCCCGGGACGTCGCCGATCGTGTCATAGGTCCGGCGGCCGAGGATCTTCCTCGCCTTGGCGTTGACCGGGTGCACCTCACCGGTGAAGCCGGCGTCGAGGAGGTTCTTGAGGAAGTGGTGGCCCATCGACGTCTCGGACCGGCCGGCGCCGATGACCGCGACCCTGCGCGGACGCAGGATCCGGCTCACGCTGATCGCCTCGGCGCGGTGCTCGCGCGACATCGTGACGGCCTTGGACCGGTCGGTGGGCTCGATGTCGAAGTGGAGGGCGACGATGCCGTCCTCGACCTTGCGGCTCACCTCGTAGCCGGCCTCGGAGAAGACCGTGAGCATCTTGCGGTTCTGCGGCAGCACCTCCGCGGTGAAGCGGGTGATGCCGAACTCCTGCGCGATGGCGGCGAGGTGCTCGAGCAGGACCGACCCCACACCGCGACCCTGGTAGTGGTCGCTGACGTTGAACGCGACCTCTGCCGTGTTGGGGCCGATGCGGTCGTAGCGCCCGATGCCGATGATGTCGTCGCGCAGCGTGAGGACGAGGGCCACCCGGTCCTGGTAGTCGACGTGCGTGAACCGGTGGACGTCCTTGTCGGACAGCCGCTTGAGGGGCGCGAAGAAGCGGAGGTAGATCGACTCCTCCGACTGGCGCGAGTGGAACTCGTGGATCGCTGCCTCGTCGCTCGGCCGGATCGGTCGCAGGTGGGCCACGCTGCCGTCGCGCAGGACGACGTCGGCCTCCCACTGCACCGGGTAGCCCGGAGGGAGCTCGACGTCCAGGGTCATGCCCGTCATGGTGGCACGAGACCATGGGAGGCATGGAACTTCTCGACGCGGTGTCGCGCCGTCGGATGGTGCGCCGGTTCGACCCCGACCGGCCGGTCCCGCTCGACACGGTCGTCGGCCTCGTCCGGCTCGCCCAGCGCGCCCCGAGCGCCGGCCACACGCAGGGCTGGGACGTCCTGGCCCTCGTCGACCCCGCCGACCGCGCGCGATTCTGGGAGGTGACCCGCGAGACCGACCGCGAGCCCGACGCGTGGCTGCGCGGTGTCTCCGCAGCGCCGGTGCTGCTGCTCATGCTCGCCGACCCCACGGCATACCTCGACCGCTATGCGGAGCCCGACAAGGGCTGGACCGACCGCTCGCTCGACCGCTGGCCCATCCCCTACTGGGACACCGACACGGCGATGGCCGCGATGATCCTCCTCCTCGGCGTCGTCGACGCCGGCCTCGGCGGGCTCTTCTTCGGCGTCCCGGCGGCGCGTCACGACGCCGTCAAGGACGCGTATGCCGTCCCGCCCGACCGCCGTGTCGTCGGCGTCGTCGCCTTGGGTCACGAGGCCGAACGCGTGCGCAGCCCCTCGCTCGCGCGGGGGCGGCGCCCGCTCGGTGACGTGCTGCACGTCGGGCGGTTCGGCGAGTCGGCGACCGCGCCGTCGGACGGCTGAGTGAAGATGGAGTGATCGCCCCACGACCCGTCGTGGGACCACCCGACCGAAGGCAAGCCCGACCTCCATGGCCAAGCGCACGACGACACCGCCCGAAGAGATCGCCGAGAACATCGTCGACATCGACGTCGGGCTCGAGATGCAGAACGCCTTCCTCGAGTACTCCGTGTCGGTCATCCACTCGCGCGCCCTGCCGGACGTGCGTGACGGCCTCAAGCCGGTGCAGCGCCGCATCCTCTACTCGATGAGCGAGATGGGGCTGCGCCCCGACCGTGGCCACGTGAAGTCCTCGCGCGTCGTCGGCGACGTCATGGGCAAGTACCACCCGCACGGCGACACCGCGATCTACGACGCCCTCGTCCGCATGGCGCAGCCGTTCACGATGCGGCTGCCCCTCGTCGACGGCCACGGCAACTTCGGCTCCCTCGACGACGGCCCGGCCGCATCCCGCTACACCGAGGCCCGGCTCGCCCCGGCGGCGCTGACGATGACGGCGAGCCTCGACGAGGACACCGTCGACTTCGTCCCCAACTACGACGACCAGCTGCTCCAGCCCGGCGTGCTTCCCGCGGCCTACCCCAACCTCCTCGTCAACGGCGTGAGCGGCATCGCCGTCGGGTTCGCGACCAACATGCCGCCGCACAACCTCGTCGAGGTCATCGGCGCGGCCCGCCACCTCATCGCCCATCCCGACTGCAGCCTCGACGACCTCATGAAGTTCGTCCCCGGCCCCGACCTGCCGCTCGGCGGCCGAATCGTCGGGCTCGACGGCATCCGCGACGCCTACCTCACCGGCAAGGGCACGTTCCGCACCCGCGCGACCGCGCGCATCGAGAAGATCACCCCGCGCAAGTCGGGCATCGTCGTCACCGAGCTGCCCTACCTCGTCGGCCCCGAGAAGGTCATCGAGCGGATGAAGACCCTCGTCCAGGGCAAGAAGCTCCAGGGCATCAGCGACGTCAAGGACCTCACCGACCGCAAGCACGGCCTCCGGCTCGTCATCGAGGTCAAGAACGGCTTCAACCCCGAGGCCGTCCTCGAGCAGCTCTACAAGCTCACGCCGATGGAGGACTCCTTCGGCATCAACAACGTCGCGCTCGTCGACGGGCAGCCGCAGACCCTCGGGCTCAAGGACCTCCTGCGCCACTACGTCGAGTTCCGCATCGAGGTGGTCCGCCGCCGCACCGAGTTCCGCCTCGGCAAGGCCAAGGACCAGCTCCACCTCGTCGAGGGCCTGCTCATCGCGATCCTCGACATCGACGAGGTCATCCAGCTCATCCGCAGCAGCGAGGACACCGCGACCGCCAGGTCACGGCTCATGGACGTCTTCGACCTCAGCGAGGTCCAGGCCAACCACATCCTCGACCTCCAGCTGCGCCGCCTCACGAAGTTCTCGCGCCTCGAGCTCGAGCAGCGCCGTGACGAGCTCCAGAAGCAGATCGAGGAGCTCGAGGCGATCCTCGGCGACGAGAAGCTGCTCCACCGCACCGTCTCGAGCGAGCTCGCCGAGGTCGCCAAGAAGTACGGCACTCCCCGCCGCACCGTCCTCCTCGAGTCCGCCGGCAACCCGGTGAGCGCCTCGACCCCTCTCGAGGTGAGCGACGACCCCTGCTTCGTCCTCCTCTCCTCGACCGGCCTGCTCGCCCGCACCTCGAACGCCGAGCCGATCCCCGCCGACGGTCCCCGCGCCAAGCACGACGCCGTGGTCGGCGCCGTCCGCACGACGGCGCGCGGCGAGGTCGGCCTCGTGACGAGCCGTGGCCGGATGATCCGGATCAGCGCGCTCGAGCTGCCGGCGCTGCCCCCGTTGGGCGGCGCGCCCTCGCTCTCGGGCGGGGCACCGCTGGCTGCCTACGTCGACCTCCCGCGCGGCGAGGAGCCGGTCGGCATCGTCTCGCTCGACCCCGACGGCCCCGGGCTCGCCCTCGGCACCGCACAGGGCGTCGTCAAGCGCGTCACCGCCGACCAGCCCAAGGCCCACGACTGGGAGGTCGTCTCCCTCAAGGACGGCGACTCCGTCGTCGGCGTGGGCCAGGTCGTCACCGGCGACGAGGACCTCGTCTTCGTCACCTCCGACGCCCAGCTGCTCCGCTTCCCCGCCTCCTCGGTCCGGCCTCAGGGGCGCACCGCCGGCGGCATGGCGGGCGTGAGGCTCGCCTCGGGCCAGCGCGTCGCCTTCTTCGGGGTCGTCGACCCGGGCCGCGAGGCCGTCGTCGTCACGGCGTCGGGCTCCGCCGACGCACTGCCCGGCACGCAGCCCGGCGCGATCAAGGTCACGCCCTACGCCGAGTACCCGGCCAAGGGCCGCGGCACCGGCGGCGTCCGGGCCCACCGCTTCCTCAAGGGCGAGGACACCCTCGTCCTCGCCTGGGTGGGCGCCACCCCGGCCCGGGCCAGTGGAGCCGGCGGCGTCGCCATCGAGCTTCCCGAGGCCACCGGCCGCCGCGACGGCTCCGGGGTCCAGGGCTCCTCGGTCATCACCGGTATCGGCGCGCCGCCGGCCTGACCGGGCGCAGGTCCCACGGTCCTCGGCGCAACGGCATACGGCGCTCGTATGCCGTCGCCTTCCCGCACGCTCGCGGCGCGTGTTACGGGATCGTGACCGGACAATCTCGAAGAACTGCTGACGAGCGTATGTAACCGCTTTTACACTGCGAGACGGATCACCCTCAGTGCCGAGGTCGGGAAATGGCCGCGGCACGTCCCCTGCAACAGATGGAGGCGGGCAATGGCCCACAACGCACAGCGCCGCTCGGCGAAGGTCCTCGCGACCCTCGCGGCGGTCTCCCTCGGACTGGCCGCCTGCGGCGGGTCCGACGACGGCGGCGACGACGCCGGCTCGGACTCGGCAGCCACGAAGATCGACTGCGCGCCCTACGAGAAGTTCGGCGACCTCAAGGGCAAGGAGGTGTCGGTCTACACGACGATCGTCGCCCCCGAGGACGGGCCGCACATCGCGTCCTACAAGCCGTTCGAGGAATGCACCGGCGTCAAGGTCAAGTACGAGGGCTCGCGCGAGATGGAGGCCCAGATCTCCGTGCGCGTCAAGGGTGGCAACGCCCCCGACATCGCCTACCTCCCGCAGCCCGGCCTCCTCAAGACGCTCGTGGCGACCGGCAAGGTCATCCCGGCGCCGCCGGAGACCGAGGCCAACGTCGACAAGAACATGCCCGACTGGAAGACCTACGGCACCGTCGACGGCAAGTTCTACGCCGCCCCGCTCGGCGCCAACGTCAAGTCCTACGTGTGGTACTCCCCCACCGCGTTCAAGGACAAGGGCTACGAGGTCCCCAAGACGTGGGACGAGCTCCTCACGCTCACCGACAAGATCGCGACCGACAACCCCGACGCCAAGCCGTGGTGTGCCGGCATCGAGTCCGGTGACGCCACCGGCTGGCCGGCCACCGACTGGGTCGAGGACGTCATGCTCCGCACGGCCGGCCCGGAGACCTACGACAAGTGGGTCAACCACGAGATCCCGTTCAACGACCCGGCCGTCGCCACGGCGCTCGCCGAGGTCGGCAAGATCCTCAAGAACCCGAAGTACGTCAACGGCGGTCAGGGTGACGTGAAGACGATCGCGTCGACCTCCTTCCAGGACGCCGGCCTGCCGATCCTCGACGGCACCTGCTTCATGCACCGTCAGGCCTCGTTCTACTCGGCGAACTTCCCCGAGGGCACCAACGTCGCCGAGGACGGTGACGTCTGGGCCTTCTACCTGCCGGCCAAGGACGAGACCACGAAGCCGGTGCTCGGCGCCGGTGAGGTGACCGCGGCGTTCCGCGACGCCCCCGAGGTCAAGGCGTTCCAGACCTACCTCTCCTCGACCGAGTGGGCCGTCGAGCGCGCCAAGACCTGTGGCACCGGTGGCTGCCTCACGGCGAACGTCAACGTCGACCCGGAGCTGCTCAAGAACCCGATCGACAACCTGTCCGCGAAGACCCTCACGGACAAGAGCGCGACCTTCCGGTTCGACGGCTCCGACCTCATGCCCGGCGCCGTCGGCGCAGGCACCTTCTGGAAGGGCATGGTCAACTGGATCACCGGCCAGGACGACAAGGCGACCCTCGACTTCATCGAGAACAGTTGGCCGAAGTCCTGACCTGATCTGCTGATCGGGTCCACGCCGGGGTGGGGTGGGGTCCACCCCACCCCGGCTTCCCTCTTGCTGCTCCCTCACATCCGGAGGTGGAGTCATGGTCGCGAGCCTGCTGAGCGCCGCGCCGTCCGCAATTCCCGAGCCTTTGCTGCGCGCCGAGAGCACGGCGGGCAAGTTCGTGCTCATGTTTTTCGCGATCGCGTTCTTCGCCGCGATCTTCGGCCTCGTCCTGTTCCTCGCGTCGCTGTTCAAGGGCCGCTCGGGCGAGAAGGTCCAGGGCGCCCTCTTCGCGGGCCCGGCCATCCTGCTCCTCGCCATCGGCCTGATGTACCCGGCGATCCTCACCATCCTGCAGTCGCTGCGCGGCAAGACCGGCGAGGGTGACTTCTCGTTCGCCAACTACTCGGCGATGTTCAGCCAGCCCGAGCTCATCACGGTCCTGCGCAACACCGCGCTCTGGGTCATCCTCGTGCCCTTCCTCGCGACCGCGATCGGGCTCCTCTACGCCATCCTCATCGACCGCGCTCGCGGCGAGGCCTTCGCCAAGGCCCTCATCTTCCTGCCGATGGCGATCTCCATGGTCGGCGCGAGCATCATCTGGAAGTTCGTCTACCAGTACAAGCAGACCGACCGTCCCCAGATCGGTCTGCTCAACCAGATCCTCAAGATGTTCGGGTTCGAGACGCGGCAGTTCCTGCTCGACGCTCCGCTCAACACGCTCATGCTCATCCTCGTCATGGTGTGGATCCAGGCGGGCTTCGCCATGACGATCCTGTCCGCGGCCATCAAGGCCATCCCCGACGACATCATCGAGGCGGCCCACCTCGACGGCGTCTACGGCTTCCGGATGTTCCGCTACATCACCCTGCCGAGCATCCGCGCCGCCCTCGTCGTCGTCCTCACGACGATCGGCATCGGCACGCTCAAGGTCTTCGACATCGTCCGGACCATGACGGCCGGGCAGTTCGACACCTCGGTCGTGGCCAACGAGTTCTACAACCAGAGCTTCCGCTACGACGCCCCCGGGCTCGGCGCCGCCATGGCCGTGCTGCTCTTCGTCCTCGTCATCCCGATCGTCACCTACAACATCGTCCAGATGCGCAAGGAGGCCTGAGCCGTGAGCACCCTGCAACCGGCGGCCACGCCCGAGTCGGTCTCCGACGAGGTCGTCGCACCCGCCACCAAGGTCAAGAAGGCCAAGCGGTCCGCCACGGGCGACGCAGCCAGCGCCCTCAACTCGCGCTGGGCCAGCCTCGTCGCCGTCATCATCGCGGTGCTGTGGACGACGCCGACGGTCGGCCTCCTCGTCACGTCGTTCCGCTCTCAGCGCGACATCAACCGCGACGGGTGGTGGAACGCGTTCGCGAACCCGGGAGCGTTCACCCTCGAGAACTACCGCCAGGCCCTCGAGCCCGGCAGCTCCGCGAGCTTCACCCAGTACTTCGTCAACACGATCGTCATCACGATCCCGGCGGTCATGCTGCCGATCTTCCTCGCGTCGCTCGCGGCCTACGCGTTCGCGTGGGTGCCCTTCCCCGGGCGGAACGCGCTCTTCGTGGCCGTCTTCGCGCTCCAGATCGTGCCGCTCCAGATCGCGCTCATCCCGCTGCTCGACATCTACACGAACAAGCTCGGGCTCGGGAACTCGTACTGGTCGGTGTGGATATCGCACACGATCTTCGCGTTGCCGCTCGCGACGTTCCTCATCCACAACTTCATGCGCGAGCTCCCGGGCGAGCTCATGGAGGCGGCCAGGGTCGACGGCGCCGGTCACGTGACGATCTTCTTCAAGATCCTCCTGCCGCTGCTCACGCCGGCGATCGCGGCGTTCGGGATCTTCCAGTTCCTCTGGGTCTGGAACGACCTGCTCGTCTCGCTCATCTTCATCGGCGGCACGCCCGAGGTCGCGCCGATCACCGTTCGCGTCGCCGAGCTCGCGGGCACGCGTGGCAGTGCGTGGTACCTGCTCTCCGCAGGTGCGTTCATCTCGATGATCGTCCCGGTCGTCGTGTTCCTCGCGTTGCAGCGCTTCTTCGTCCGCGGCCTGCTCGCTGGTGGTCTGAAGGGCTGACCGATGCCCGCTCCCGACCGCCGGCGGCGGATGAGCACCATCACGGATGTCGCGCGGGAGGCCGGGGTCTCCGTGGCCACGGTCTCCCGCGCGCTCCGCGGACTCGACCGCGTGAGCCCACGCACTCGCGAACGGGTCTTCAAGGTCGCCACCGAGCTCGACTACGTCGCGAGCCCGACGGCCACCTCGCTCGCCTCCGGTCGCACCCAGGTCGTCGGCGTCGTCGCGCCCTTCCTCACCCGGTGGTTCTTCGCCACGCTCGTGAGCGCCATCGAGAAGACGCTGCGTCGCCACGGCCACCACGTGCTCCTCTTCGACCTCGAGGACGAGTCCTACGACCGGCGCCTGCCGCTCTCCCAGAACATGCTGTGGAAGCGGGTCGACGGCGTCATCACCCTCAACCTGCCCATGACCGACGAGGAGCTCGAGCTCGTCGACCGGCTCGGCCTGCCGCTCGTCGCGATCGGCACCCCGGTCGCCGGCCGGCCCAACGTCCGCATCGACGACGCGCAGGCGATGCGGCTCGCCACAGAGCACCTCGTCTCGCTCGGTCACGAGCGCATCGCCTATGTCGGCGCCGTCCCGTCCAACGTCGCGCACATCCAGACGCCTCAGGCGCGTCTCGACGCGTTCCGCGACGTCATGCGCGTCCACGGCCTCGCCGAGCAGAAGCAGTGGATCCTCGGCTCCGACTGGACCGCCGACAGCGCGGCCCACGACACCCGCACCCTCCTCGCCGCGCCGGAGCGCCCGACGGCCGTCGCGGCCGCGTCGGACGAGATGGCGATCGGCGTCCTGGCCGCGGCCCGTGCCGAGGGCCTGCGCATCCCCGAGGACCTGTCGGTCATCGGCATCGACGACCACGCCCTGAGCAACGTCCTGGGGCTGACGACCGTGCGTCAGGACGTCGCCGCGCAGGGACGCCAGGCGGCCGAGATCCTTCTCCGTGCGCTCGGGGTCGACACCCCGGACGGGACCGAGACCGAGGTCGTCGTCGACACCGAGCTCGTCGTGCGACACAGCACCGCTCCTCCCCCGCCCGCCGGGTCCTGAGCGACCGGTCCGTCGGGGCCAGCCGGTCCGTGCGCGACCACCCGACCTCGCCTCTGTCCGGACCTCCTCGCACACGCCGTCGTGCCCGCCGTGCAGGGCACGACGGGCACGAGGGCGGATTGGCTCAGGTGTGGTGCACGTGGTCCGGGTCGTCGAGCTCCTCGGGGTCGCGCATGTAGGTCTTCTTGGCGAAGAAGAACCGGTTGACGATCCAGGTGAGCGCCCAGAGCACGACACCGACGGCGAGCAGCCCGCCGGCGATCTTGTACTGCTCCTGCTGTTCCTCGCTGCGAGCCCACGGCCCGGCGAGGAAGGCGCACAGCGCGGCGCCGAGGTAGGGCAGGACGCTCGGCGCGCGGAAGTGCCCGTGCGAGACGGAGTCACGTCGCAGGACGAGCACGGCGATGTTGACGACCGTGAAGACGCAGAGCAGGAGCAGCGCGGTCGTGCCACCGAGGAGCGCCACCGTGCTCGCCCCCTCCTCGCTGGCGTTGGCCCGGACGACGTAGATGATGAGGCCGAAGGCGATCGCCGTCGTGAAGAGGATGGCCGCCCACGGCGTGCGACGACCGGGGTGGACCTTGCCGAGGAAGGGCGGCAGGACCTCCTGCTTGGCCATGCCGTAGAGCAGCCGGCTCGCCATGAGCATGTTGATGAGCGCGGAGTTGGCGACGGCGAACATGCCGATGAACGGGAAGACCTTGTCGAAGGGGAAGTCCGGCGCGCCCGCCGCGACGACCTGCGTGAGGGCCGACCCCTCGTCGGGGTTCGAGAGCGTGCCGACGGGCACCAGGGCCACCGCGGTGATCGACACGAGGACGTAGATGAGGCCGGTGATCCCGAGGCCGGTGAGCATGATCCGCGGGAAGGTCTTCTCGGGGTCCTTGGTCTCCTCGGCCATGTTGACCGAGTCCTCGAAGCCGACCATCGCGAAGAACGCGAGCGAGGTCGCCGCCGTCACCGCGAAGAAGGCGCTCTTGTCGCTCGGGGACTCGAAGACCACGGTCCGGGAGAAGTCCGCCTTGCCCTCGGTGACGGCATACAGGCCGATGAAGATGACGAGGAGCAGACCGGAGAGCTCCACGAGGGTGAGCACGACGTTGGCCTTGACGCTCTCGCCGACGCCGCGGAAGTTGATGGCGGCGACGAGGGCCATGAAGCCGAGCGCGATGAGCAGCAGCGGCGTCGAACCGGCCGGCCACTGCTCCTTGAGGCCGAAGCCGTCGCGCAGGAAGCCCGCGAAGGCGTTGGAGGCGGTCGACGCGGACGTGATGCCCGAGCACATGACCGCGAAGCAGACGATGAACGTGAAGAAGTGGATCCCGAACGCCTTGTGCGTGTAGAGCGCGGCGCCGGCCGCCTGCGGGTACTTCGTCACGAGCTCGAGGTAGGAGAACGCGGTGATCGTCGCGACGACGAACGCCGCGAGGAACGGCGCCCAGGCCGCGCCGCCGACCTCGCCGGCGACCGAGCCCGTGAGCGCGTAGACGCCGGTGCCGAGGATGTCACCGACGATGAAGAGGAGCAGGAGCTTCGGCCCCATGACCCGCTTGAGCTCGGGTTGGTTCCCCGCCGGTGCGTCGACGACACCGGTCCTGCCGCGATCATCGGTGGTCCCGCTCATCGTTGCCCTCCTCTATCAGGGCCCCGGTGTGCCGACGCCTGTATCGGCCCACTGTGTCCCACATCACGGCTCAGGGCAACGACAGACGCGCCGGTATGCCGGGTGCCCCGGTCAGCGCCGTCGGCCACCTCGGCGGGGCCGATCCCGTGAGCCCGGGTGGTCGTCAGGCGTCGATGCGCTCCCGGTCGAGCTTGGCCGAACCCTGCACGATGAAGTCGCGCCGGGGAGCCACCTCGTTGCCCATGAGGAGCTCGAAGATGCGCTCGGCGTTCTCGGCATCGGCCATGGTGACCTTGCGCAGGGTGCGGTGGTGCGGGTCCATCGTCGTCTCCGCGAGCTGGTCGGCGTCCATCTCGCCGAGGCCCTTGTAGCGCTGCATCGGCTGCTTGATGGTGCGGCCGCGCTTGGTCAGCGAGGCGACTGTCCGACGCATCTCGCCCTCGGAGTAGGTGTAGATGAGCTCGCTCTTGCGGGCGCCTGCTCCGGCGACCTCGATGCGGTGCAGCGGCGGGACGGCGGCATAGACCTTGCCGGCCTCGACGAGCGGGCGCATGTAGCGGAAGAAGAGCGTGAGCAGCAGCGTGCGGATGTGGGCGCCGTCGACGTCGGCGTCGGTCATGATGATGACCTTGCCGTAGCGGGCGGCGTCGACGTCGAAGGTGCGGCCGGACCCGGCGCCGATGACCTGGATGATCGCCGCGCACTCGGCGTTGCCGAGCATGTCGGTGAGCGAGGCCTTCTGGACGTTGAGGATCTTGCCGCGGATCGGCAGCAGGGCCTGGACGTCGGAGTCGCGGGCGAGCTTGGCCGTGCCGAGGGCGCTGTCGCCCTCGACGATGAAGAGCTCGGTGCGCTCGACGTCGTTGCTGCGGCAGTCGGCGAGCTTGGCCGGCAGCGACGAGGTCTCGAGCGCGTTCTTCTTGCGCTGAGTCTCCTTGTGCAGGCGCGCGCTGATCCGCGACTTCATCTCGGCGGTGACCTTCTCGAGCAGCGTCGCGGCCTGCTGCTTCTCGCCGCGCTTGGTCGAGGTGAGGACGGAGGTGAGCTCCTTCTCGACGACCTTGGCGACGATGGCGCGCACGGCGTTGGTCCCGAGCACCTCCTTGGTCTGGCCCTCGAACTGCGGCTCGGCCAGCCGGACCGTGACGACGGCGGTGAGCCCCGCGAGGATGTCGTCCTTGTCGACCTTGTCGCTCCCGACCTTGAGCCGACGGGCGTTGACTTCGAGCTGCTTGCGGAAGACCTTGAGCAGCGCCTGCTCGAAGCCGGCGAGGTGCGTGCCGCCCTTGGGGGTCGCGATGATGTTGACGAACGAGCTCACCTTGGCGTCATAGCCGGTGCCCCAGCGCACCGCGATGTCGACCTCGCACTCGCGGTCGACGTCCTGCGGGGTCATGTGGCCCTTGGAGTCGAGCACCGGCACGGTCTCGGTGAAGCTGCCCGTTCCCTGGAGCCGCCAGACGTCGGTGACCGACGGGTCGGGCGCGAGGAACTCGGCGAACTCGCTGATGCCTCCGTCATGGACGAAGACCTCCTCGTGCGGACCCAGCTCCCCCGCGGTGCCCGGCAGGCCGCGCTCGTCGCGGATGACGAGGGTGAGGCCGGGCACGAGGAACGAGGTCTGCCGGGCGCGCGCCACGAGCTGCTGGTAGTCGAACTCGGCGTCCTTGAGGAAGATCTGCGGGTCGGCCCAGTAGCGGATCCGGGTGCCCGTCGCGCCCCGCTTGGCCTTGCCGATGACGGCGAGCTCGCTGCTGCGCTCGTAGGGGGTGAACTCGTGGTCGGGGCTCTTGTCGTGGGTCGCGACGTCGGGGAAGTAGCCGGGCTCACCGCGCCGGAAGCTCATCGCGTAGGTCTTGCCCCCGCGGTCCACCTCGACGTCGAGCCGGGCCGAGAGGGCGTTGACGACGGACGCGCCGACACCGTGGAGACCGCCCGAGGCGGTGTAGGAGCCACCACCGAACTTGCCGCCGGCGTGGAGCTTGGTGAAGACGACCTCGACGCCGGTGAGGCCGGTGCGCGGCTCGATGTCGACCGGGATGCCACGGGCCTCGTCACGGACCTCGACGGACCCGTCCTTGTGGAGGATGACCTCGATCCGGTCACCGTGGCCGCCGAGCGCCTCGTCCACGGCGTTGTCGATGATCTCCCAGAGGCAGTGCATGAGCCCACGGCTGTCGGTGGACCCGATGTACATGCCCGGCCGCTTGCGGACCGCCTCGAGCCCTTCGAGGACCTGCAGGTGGTGCGCGCTGTAGTCGGACGACGACTTGGTCGTCGCGGCCTTCTTGGCGGTGGAGGCGGGGCTCATGCGTTCCTATCGGGTCGTGCGTGGCGGTTGCCGGAGGGTGCCCCGGGCGTCGACGGTGACCGTATGCCGTCCGCCCGCCGGGCGTCGCCTCAGGCTAGCCCCGGGCTCCGACGGCCCCGGCGAGGCGCGCTGTCGGACCCGTCGGCGAAGATTCCGTTGTGGCATCGGAACGGTCACATCACGGGCGCCTCCCACGCGGGAAGAGTCCGGCGTGTTTGACTGTTGCAACGCTTGACGCCCACGCAACCGCGTGGGCCCACTGACGAGATCAGCCGAGGAGGCCGATGTGACGACCGCACTGGCACCCACCCTGACCGCCGCGGACCGCTGCGACCGCTGTGGTGCCCAGGCCTATGTTCGCGCCACGCTCCACGTCGGCGGTGAGCTGCTCTTCTGCGCCCACCACGGGCGCGAGCACCTGCCCAAGCTCCGCGACCACGCGGAGATCGTCGACGAGAGCGACCGACTCACGGAGCCGCCCACCGTCGCGGACATCGACGTCTGACCTCGACCGCGTGAACCTCCTGCCGGAGGGCACCGACGTCTGGGTGCCGGCGATCCTCATTCTCGTGGGGATCGTCGGCATCGTCGTTCCGGTCATCCCCGGCCTGCTCGTCGCCGTGCTCGGGGTGCTCCTCTGGGCCTACGAGACCGGCGGCGCCACCGCCTGGACCTTCTTCTTCGTCTGCCTGGCGATCTACCTCGCCGGCGTGGCCGTGCAGTTCCTCATCCCGGGGCGACGGCTCCGTCAGCAGGGGGTCAGGACCTCGACGTTGCTGCTCGCGGTGCTCCTCGGCATCGTCGGGATGTTCGTCATCCCGGTCATCGGCTTCTTCGTCGGGTTCGTCCTCGGCATCTACCTCGTCGAGCACGGGCGCAGCCGCGACCGCGCCCAGGCGTGGACGCGCACCAAGCACGCGCTCAAGGCCATCGCGCTGAGCATGGGCATCGAGCTGTGCGCCGGGCTGGCGATCGCGACGACCTGGGTTGTCGGCGTCCTGGCCACCTGACCCCGGCCTCTCCCGACGTCTTGCGTAAAGGGGACGCATCCACGGCTCGGAACGAGCCGGATGCGTCCCCTTGTCGCAGGACGTGCAGGTCGGAGCGGGTGGTCAGCTCCAACCGTCGCGGCCGCGGCGGTCCCAGCGGTCGTCCAGCTTGTCCATGAACCCCGAGCCGCTCTTCTGCTTGCGCCCGGAGCTCGCCGGGCCGGTGGTGCCGTCGTCGCGCACGACCGCGAGCTTGCCGCCGCCACCGCGGCGCGGGGGGTGGAGTGCGAAGGCGACCGCGGCGACCATCACCGCGAAGCCGGCCGCGCCGACCCACATCGTCGTGTTGATGCCCACGAGGACGAGCCCGAGCCCACCGAGCACGCCGACGACCGCGATGACCCATCGCAATCGGGTCGGTCCACCCCGGCGGGACCCTTCCATGCTCGAGGCGAACTTCGGGTCCTCGGCAGCGAGGGCCTGCTCCAACTGCTCGAGCATCCTCTGCTCGTGCTCCGAAAGCGGCACGGCGTCCTCCAGGGTGTGCGGCGCGTGATCTGCGGCCTCAGTGACGATCTTCCACCAAGGACAACGATCGGCGCTGCGGTTTCGTTGCTTCTCCAGCATCCGTGCTGGTCATCTCAGGATAGGTCGCGATCGCCGCGCGTGGAAGATCGGCCACGACCGAGCAGGCTGGCCGGTCGCACGGACCCCGCGCCGAAGCGCGCGCTGGCCCGGTCGACGGCCCGGTCGGCGTCTCGCCAGCCGTGGTCGGCCTCGCCGAGCATCCCCTGGATCGGCGCGGCCTCGACCCCGACGAGCTTCTCGAGCCGGACCCCGACGAGCCGGATCCGGGCCCGCTGGAGCCCGAGGGCGTCGAAGAGCGAGGTCGCCGTCTCGTAGATCTCGCGGCTCGTGTCGGTCGGCTCGCGCAGCGTGCGCGCCCGGGTGATCGTCGTGAAGTCCGAGAACCGCACCTTGATCGATACCGTCCGCCCCGTCATCCGGGCCGCCCGCAGCCGCGCCGCCACCTTGTCGCTGAGCTTGAGCAGGTGGCGGTGGATCTCACGGGGGTCGTCGATGTCGTACTCGAACGTCTCGTCGGCCCCGATGCTCTTCTCGCGGCTCTCGCGCTGCACCGGGCGCGGGTCGCGGCCCCATGCGAGCTCGTGGAGGTGGTGGCCCGTGGCGTCGCCCAAACCGCGCACGAGCGTGGGCAGCGGCGTGTGCGCGATGTCGGCGACCGTGCGCAGCCCGAGCCGGAGCAGCTGCTCCTCGGTCTTCTCCCCCACGCCCCACAGTGCGCCGACCGGGAGCTGCTGCACGAACGGGATGACCTCGTCGCGGGGCACGACGACCATGCCGTCGGGCTTGGCCAGGCCGGAGGCGATCTTGGCGACGAACTTCGTCGACGCGACGCCGACCGAGCAGGTGATGCCCTGCTCGTCGTGGACGGTGTCGCGGATGCGCGCCCCGATGGTCGCCGGCGACCCGAGCCGGCGGACGGCGCCCGACACGTCGAGGAACGCCTCGTCGAGCGAGAGCGGCTCGATCTCGGGGGTCACGGCACGGAAGGTCTCCATGACCGCGGCCGAGATCGCGGCATACAGGCGGTGGTCGGGAGCGAGGACGGTCGCCTGCGGGCACAGGCGGCGGGCGCGGGTCATCGGCATCGCCGAGGCGACCCCGAAGCGTCGTGCCTCGTAGGTCGCCGACAGCACGACGCCGCGATTGCCGCCGCCGATGATGACCGGCGTCCCGACGAGCTCGGGGTGCGAGAGCAGGGTCGCCGAGGCATAGAACGCGTCCATGTCGACGTGCAGGACCGTGCACCCGGTGTCGTCCGGCGGCTCGCTCGACGAGCGCTCGGGAAGGCTGAACTGCCGACGGCTCACGGCCGCCTCAGGTGCGCGCGGCGATGACGTGCAGGGACGTGCCGAGGTCGGCCAGGACGGCGAACTCGGGGTGGGCCACGACCGCCCGCTCGAGGTCGAGCAGGGCCGCGCGGTCGGCGTCGGAGTCGACGAGCGCGGACGGCACGAGGTCGCTGAAGATCCGTATGCCGTGCGCGACCGTCGGCGTGAGGCCGGCGGACTCGAGGAGGTCGAGGACCGCGCTGCGGTCGAAGCGTCGCGGCACCGGGTCGGCGTCGCCCCAGCGCCCGTCGGGGCGGTCGAGGGCGGCGCGGGCCTGAGCGAACTGGCCGGCGATGGCGCGGGCGAGGACGGCGGCCGAGCGCTGCGGCACGACGAGGCTGAGGATGCCGCCCGGCGCGAGGACACCCGCGATGAGGCGGAGGGTCGCCCCGGGGTCGTCGACGTACTCGAGCGTGGCGTGGCAGAGGACGAGGTCGGGGCGGTCGCGCCCGACGAGCGACTCGAGGGTCTCGGCGTCGCCCTGGACGGCGCTGACCCGCGAGGACGCCTGGGCCTCGGCGGCACGGCGCCGCAGTGAGGCGAGGGCGTCGGGACTGGGGTCGACGACGGTGACGTCGTGCCCGGCCACGGCCAGCGGGACCGCGAGCCCGCCGGTGCCGCCCCCGAGGTCGACGACCCGCAGCGGGCGGCCGAGCTCGGCGCCGCGCTCGCGCACGACCTCGTCGACGGCGGCCCACATGGCGGCGGTCCGGGGCGAGGTCGAGACACCGGTGCGGCGTGCGGTCGTCGCGTCCTCGGTCATCCTGCAAGCGTAGTTGCCGTGACCGACAGCTCCGCTCAGCCCACGGCCTTCCTCACGAGTGTCGCGATGAGCTTCTCGTCGGCCTTGGTCAACGTCGTGATGGCGTAGACGACCGGCCACATCGTCCCGTCGTCGAGGTGTGCCTGCTCGTTGAAGCCGAGCTCGGCGTAGCGCGAGCCGAACTTCGAGGCCGCCTTGAAGAAGAGGACCGCCTTGCCGTCCGCGTCGGCGTAGGCCGGCATGCCGTACCAGGTCCTGGGCAGGAGCCCGGGGGCGTGCTCGCTGACGATGGCGTGGATCGCCTCGGCGAGCACCTTGTCGGCCTCGGGCATCTCGTCGATCTTGGCGCGCAGGTCGGCCTCGCCCTTGGCCCGGTCCTTGGCGCCCTTGGCCTCGGCCCGGAGCTCCTTGGCGCGTTCCTTCATCGCGGCCCGCTCGTCGGCGCTGAAGCCGCCGGAGCTCACCTTCGTCGCCTTCGAGGCAGGGGCCTTGGTGGCCTTCGTGGTCGTGGTCCTCGTGCTGCTCTTCGTCGTCATGGACTCACCGTAGGTTCGGTCACGGGGACCGCGCTTCTCGATTCCTGACCACTCCCGGGAGCCCACGCTGGGTCGTGGGAAGCCGTGTCAGAAGGCGTAGCGGACGCGACATCCGGGAAGCCTGGCGGCGACGAGATCCTCGAGCTGAGCCACCCACCTGCCCTTCCACCCGCTGCGGTAGCGGACGTTGACCTGACCGCTCTGGCTCCGCTTCACCTCCTGGAGGTCGGGTCGCCAGAGCAGCTCCTCCCCGCGGGGGTGCCAGCCGAGGTTCACCTCGTGCAGGGACTCGTTGTGGGTGAGGAAGATAATCTCGGCCGCGAGCTGGGCTCGGGTCGGGGGGCTCGTCCCCTCGGCCACCTGGTCGAGCAGGTGCCCCCACTCCTCCAGCCAGCGCTCGTGCACGATCACCGGGCTCAGGTTGAGGTGCACCTCGTATCCGGCCTCGACGAACGCGTCGATCGCGGCGATCCGCTCGGAGACCTTCGAGGTGCGCACGTCGACGACCCGGGACATCGCCTCGGGCATGAGACTGAGCCGCACGCGCGTTCCACCCCTCGGGTCGAGGTCGAGGAGCTCCCGGTTGACGAGCTTGGTGGCGAAGCTCGCCTTCGCGTTCGGCAGCCGCCCGAAGAGGTCGATGAGATCGGAGACGTTGTCCGAGAGCAGCGCGTCGGCGGAGCAGTCGCTGTTCTCGCCGATGTCGTAGACCCAGTGCGTCGGGTCGCACTGGTTGGGCTCGGTCTTGGGCCCCTGACGTGCCGCGTGGCGCTCGAGGTAGCCGACGATGCGGTCGATGTTGGCGAAGACCGTCACCGGGTTGGCGAATCCCTTGCGCCGGGGTACGTAGCAGTAGGAGCAGGACATGGCGCAGCCGTTCGCGGTCGACGGCGCGATCCAGTCGCTCGACCGCCCGTTGGGCCGGGCGGCGAGGGACTTCTTCTCAGCGAGGACGAGCACCTCGCGCTTGGTCCGGACCCAGTCCTCGACGTTGCCCTCGTTGCCGTAGAGCCCTGGGATGGCGGTGTGGGACGGCACGACGACCCGCTCGGCGTCGGGGTGCCGGTCGAGGACCTCCCGGGCTCTCTCGAAGCGCTCGATGCCGGGCTCGTGGTAGATGGTGCGGATGTCGAAGAGCCGCTCGGAGAGCGGGACGGGGTCGGCGCGACGAGGTGTCATCAGTGGCCCGAGCTGCCGGGGCTGGAGTGCCACAGCTTGCGCGTCGGCGTGCCGTGCTCGGGCACGACGACCGACGCGACCCGGTGCCCGTCGCTCGTCGGCGACCCGGCCGGCTTGATGTCGGCGTAGGGCGACTGCCGGAACCCCGACGCGTGCACGAGGACCCGGCGCCGGCCACCGGTGTCGGCCTCGCGCTCCCCCGCCTCGGCCCGCGCGAGGGCCTCGGCGTCGGCGGCCTCGAGCGCGCGCACGACGGCGTCGTGCCCTCCGTCGCGCCACGCGTCCCACAGCCCGGCGAGCTCCCACGCGCCCGTCGCCCGCACCGAGATCCCACGCGGCCCGGTGCGGCGGACGACGCCACGCACGAGGAGGAGCCACGAGTGGAAGACCGTGGCGGCATACGGGCCCTGGACGTCCTCGAAGAAGGTCGCGTCGACCGGACCGGTCGCGTCGTCGAGGGTGAGGAAGACGACGCGGCGACCCGAGCGGATCGGCGGGGTCTGGGTCGCGACCTTGACGCCGGCGATCCACACCTCGCTGCGGCTGCGGGCCCCCAGCAGGTCGCGGCTGCGGACGACACCGAGCGCGTCGAGCATCGGTCCGTAGAACTCGACGACGTGGGCCGAGGCGTCGAGCCCGAGGACGTCGAGCTCGGCCCGGACCCGCTCGGTGCCGGTCATCTCGGGCAGCCCGGTGCCGGGGGTGAGCTCGGGCCGGTCGCCGAGGTCGAGGGTGAGCTGGACCGACTGGTCCGCGGCCGCGACGACCGGCCTGGCCGCCTGCGACTGGGCCGCCGCGCGTTCGCGCACCTCGGTGCCCCCGATGGCCGGTGGAGGCGTATGCCGTCCGCCCCCGACCGCGCGCCTCGAGGCACCCGCGCGCCCCGCCCGGCCGCTCCGGGTCGCCCGCTCCCACCGGTCGAGCTCACCGACGTGGAGCAGGAGGTCGCGCCGGGTGATCCGGCCGCGCCGGCCCAGGCCCGAGCCGGTGGCACCGATGCCGTGCATGGCGTCGAACGCCCCGGCGAGCACGAGCCGCTCGACGACGGGACGGCTCACCGTGGCCCGGGACCAGAAGTCGCCGAGGTCCGAGTAGGGCTGTCCGGCGACGATGCTCGCGACCTCGGCCTCGCTGATGCCCTTGACGTCGGTGAGCGAGAGCCGGATGCCGTAGTCGCTCGCGTCGGGCAGGTCGGGGTGCACCGGCGTGAACGACCGGTCGCCGCCACCCTCGAGGCGCTCGATCCGGTAGGTGTCGCCGGAGCCGTTGACGTCGAGCCCGAGGACGGCGATGCCGAGCGAGCGGGCGTCGTCGAGGATGAGCCGCTTGGGATACATCCCCGGGTCGTGGGTGAGCACGCCGGCGAGGAACGCCGCCGGGTGGTGGGTCTTGAGCCACGCCGAGTGGTAGGTCGGCAGCGCGAAGGCGGCGGCATGCGCCTTGCAGAAGCCGAACGACGCGAACGACCTGAGCACCGCCCAGATGTGGTCGACGTCCTCGGGGGCGTAGCCACGGGCCCGGGCTGCCGGTCGCCACCACGCCTCGATCTCCTCCTGCCCCTTCGGGGTGCCCATCGTCCGGCGCACCTCGTCGGCCTGGGCGAGGGTGACGCCGGTCGTCTCGGCGACGATCCGCAGCACCTGCTCGTGGAAGACGACGACGCCCTCGGTCTCGGCGAGGGCCGGCTCGAGCGTCGGGTGGAGGATCTGTCGCTTGCTCCAGCCGTGCCGGCTCTCGAGGAACGGCGTGATCATGTCGGACTTCACCGGGCCGGGGCGGAAGAGCGAGATGTCGATGATGAGGTCGCCGAAGCGCTCAGGGCCGAACTTGCCGATGAGCTCGCGCTGCCCCGGGCTCTCGATCTGGAAGCAGCCGAGGGTGTGGGCGGTGCGGATGAGCCGGAAGGTCGCCTCGTCGTCGAGCGGCACCTGCGTCTCGTCGTCGAGGTCCACCTCGACCCCGTCGACCCGGCGCACCTCGGCGACGGCGTGCGCCATCGCGGACTGCATGCGGATGCCGAGGACGTCGAGCTTGAGCAGCCCGAGCGTCTCGACGTCGTCCTTGTCGAACTGGCTCATCGGGAAGCCCAGCCAGCTCGCCTCGACCGGGGTGCGGTCGAGCAGGCCGGTGTTGGACAGGACGACACCGCACGGGTGCAGCGCGATGTGCCGCGGCAGCCCGTCGAGCCGCTCGACGAGCTCGAAGAAGGTGTCGAGCCGGGGCGCGTCGAGCCCACGCGAGCGCAGCTCGGGCAGGTCGGCGATCGCGCTGCGGGCGTCCTTGGCGCGGATGTGCGGGAACGCCTTGGCGATCTCGTCGACCTCGATGGGCGGCATGCCGAGGGCGGCACCGACGTCGCGGATGGCGTGGCGCACCTTGTAGGTGTCCATCATCGACACGCACGTCACCCGGTCGCCGCCGAAGCGGTCGAGGACCGCCTCGTAGATCTCGGTCCGGCGGGCCGACTCCACGTCGACGTCGATGTCGGGCAGCTCGGCCCGCAGCGGCGAGCAGAACCGCTCCATGAGCAGGTCGTGCCGGATCGGGTCGACGCCGCTGATGCCGAGGAGGTAGTTGACGAGCGACCCGGCGCCCGACCCCCGCGCCGCGACCCGCACCCCGCGCTCCCTGATGAGGTCGGTGACCTCGGCGACGGTGAGGAAGTAGGTCGGGTAGCCGAGCTCGGCGATGACGCGCAGCTCGTCGTCGAGCCGGGACAGGACCGTATGCCGTGCCGCCTCGCCCTGCGCGGGGAACCGGGTCGCGACCGCGGCGTGGCACCGCTCGGTGAGGACCCGGTGCGGGTCGACCCCGGGGTCGATCCCGAGGATCCCGGGCTCGGGCAGGTGGACCGCACCGATGCCGAGGTCGGCCCGGGAGTCCAGGACGCACTCGTCGCCGAGGGCGAGGGTGGCACCGACGAGCTGGGCGGCGCGTCCGGCGTCGCCGGCCACCTCGAGGGCGCGGGCCCACATCTCCTCGCTGCTCGCGAGGTGCCCGGCGTCGGTGACCCGGTCGAGGTGGCGCGAGTCGAGGACGACGAGCCGGCGAGCGGCATCGAGGACGTCGACGGTGCGGACGCCGTCGCGGTCGGCGTGCCGGACCGCCGCGGTGAGCACGGCCGGGACCCGGGCCTCGTCGGCGAGCCCGAGCATCCGGCGGGCGTGGTTGCGCGACCCGGGCGCGCCCTCGGGCCCGCCGCCCATGACGATCTCGACCGCGAGCGCCTCCGGGGGCAGGAGGCGGCGCCACGCCTCGAGCCGGGCCCGGGCCTCGCTCGTGCGCCGGGCGAGGACGGCCCGGCCGACGTCGGAGTCGGGCCCGAGCAGGACCCGCAGCCGGCTCGGCTCGGGGTGGCGCTCCCACTCCTCGCGCCGCTCTCCCCCGCGGCACCAGCGGGCGACGAGCTCGGGCAGCGTCACCGGGGTGCCGCGCTCACCGCGCAGGTGGGTGTCGGTGACGAGCCGGCACAGCGCGGCCCACCCGAGCCCGCGCCCGGTGCCCGCGCCCCCTCCCCGGGCGAGGACGGTGACGCGCGGCAGCCGTGGGTCGACGACGGCGCCACCCCGCACGGGGGTGCGGACCCTGGGCTCACGGCGTCCCGGCACCGGCTCCTCCCCGACGGCGAGGTCGACCCCGAGCACCGGGGCGATGCCGGCCTGCCCGCACGCCATGGCGAACCGCACCGCGCCATAGAGGCCGTCGCGGTCGGTGAGCGCGAGCGCCGGCTGACCGTGCTCCGCCGCCCGCTCGACGAGGTCCTCGGGCGTCGAGGCCCCGAACCGCATCGAGAAGCCCGAGGCGACGTGGAGGTGGACGAAGTCGGGGTTCATGACTCTCTCGGTTCTCGTTGCGTCCGGCACTTCGGTGGGTATGCCGTCGGATTGCCGGACGTTGTCAGTGCTCTTCCGCTTGCGTCCGGCACTTCGGTGGGTATGCCGTCGGGTTGCCGGACGTTGCCGGGGCTAGGCGGTCTCGCGGGCGGCGACGAGACGGTGGCCGACCGGCTCGCCGGACGGCATACCGAGGGCTGAGGTGACGAGACCGAGGAAGGTCTCGGCGGAGCGGAGCAGGTCGTCGGCCTCGCGCACCGAGACCCGCCGCGCGTGCGACTCGACCTCCTGGCGGTGGACGGCCGCGAGCGCGAAGAAGTCGGCCCACTCGCCGAGCTCGGGCGTGTGGCGCGCGAGGAGCGGCCAGAGGTCCTGGGGCCCACGGCGGCCCTGTTGTGCGACGAGGGCGGCCGCGGCCCGCATCGCGGCGTCCTGGGAGGCGACGAAGCGGGCGGTGGCCAGCTCGGCGGCATACGCCTGCGCGAGGCACTGACGGGACTGCTCGAGGAGGGCGAGGGCGGGGCCGGCGGCCATGGCGGTCAGTCCTGGGCCCGGAGCAGGACCCACGGGTCGCTGCAGCCGTCGGCGGCGTCGGAGGCGAGGTCGTAGACCCCGGTGCCCGCGGCGGACCCGGCCTCGACGCGCCAGACGTGGCGCTCGGGACGCTCCCCGAGGTCCCCGAGGTCGCGCCACCAGGAGCGGCGCTCGCTCCAGTCGTCGAGGACCGCGCGGACGACGAGGATGCGGCCACGCCAGACGAACGCTCGCGGCCGGGGGCGGAGGGCGAGCGCGCCCTCGGCGGTGGGCGCGGGCGCCTCGACACGCACCTCGACGGGCTCTTCGTACCGGCGCACCACGACATGGCCTCCTCAGGCAGGATGGATGGGTCGGAGCGGTGACTCCGTTGATCGAACATCTGTTCGACTCGTCCACTGTACAACCGCCGGACGCGGGGGCTCAACCCCCTACGCTGACGCCATGACCGAGCCCGGAGACCCCGTGTCGGAGCGCGACCTCAGCGCTCACCCGTCGGTCGTCGTCGTGCTCGAGACCCTTGCGGCACACCACATCCGGCCGGTCGTGCGCTATCTGCCCGACGCCGTCCGCACGGCCCGCGCCGCCGCCGACGCGCTCGGCGTCACCCCGGCCGAGATCGCCAACTCGCTCGTCTTCGCGGGCCGTCGCCACGATGGCACGACCGAGCCGCTCCTCGTCCTCGCCTCGGGCGGCCACCGCGTCGACCAGGACCGCATCGCCGGGTTGCTCGACCTCGCGGCCGTCGACAAGGCCACGCCCGAGGAGGTCCGTGAGTGGACCGGGTTCGCCATCGGCGGAGTCGCTCCCGTCGGGCACCCCACTCCCCTGCGCACCGTCGTCGACGTCACCCTCGGCAGCTTCGAGCACGTGTGGGCGGCGGCCGGGCACAGCCACTCGGTCTTCCGCACGACCTACGACGAGCTGCTCCGCATCACCGCCGGCAAGGCGGTCGAGGTCGACTGACACCGACGGCGTGACCGACGCACCCCGGGACACGACCGAACGTGAGACGGCCGCGTGTCCGGGATGGCGAGCGCCCCTCCACCCTCACCGTCCCGGCCACGCGGCCGCACGGCAACTCTCCCCCGAACGGATGGCGGGCGGGATGCGTACGAATACTCAGATCTGCACGCCCGACGTACTCAGTCGCGTTCTCGAACGCAGGACCCGCCCGCGGACCCGGCACCGCGGACCCGACCCGGCCGCCGACTCGGAGCGAAGGTCAGCGGGCGCCGGTCGACAGACCGAGGTTCTCGTGGACCTCGAGCGTCGCCGTCGAGCGGTTCATCGTGATGAAGTGCAGCCCCGGCGCGCCCTCGGCGAGCATCCGCTGCGCGAGCCCGGTCGCGATCTCGACTCCGACCGCGCGCACGGCGTCTGCGTCACCGGCCACGGCCTCGAGCCGGTCGACGACCGGGCGGGGAAGCGGCGTCCCCATGAGCTGGGACATGCGGGTGATCTGCTTGAGGTTCGTCACCGGCATGAGCCCCGGCGTGATCGGCAGGTCGCGGCGCTCGGCGACCCGGTCGCGCAGCCGCAGGTAGGTGTCGGCGTCGAAGACCATCTGCGTGATGGCGAAGCTCGCGCCCGCGTCGGCCTTGCGGACCATGACCTCGACGTCGTGGTCGAGGTCGGGCGAGGCGGGGTGCACGTCGGGGAACGCGGCGACACCGATGGTGAAGTCGCCGAGCGTGCGGATGAGGGCGACGAGGTCGGTCGCGTGGTTGAGCCCTTCGGGGTGGGCGACCCACTCGCCGCCCGGGTCACCCGGCGGGTCGCCCCGCAGCGCGAGGATGTTGCGGACCCCGGCCGCGGCGTACTGGCCGACGACCCGGCGGATGTCCGCCACGGACGCCCCGACGCAGGTGAGGTGGGCGAGCGGGGTGAGCGTCGTCTCGCGGGCGATGCGCTCGGTGACGCGCACGGTGCGGTCCTGGGTCGTGCCGCCGGCGCCGTAGGTCACCGAGACGAAGTCGGGTCGCACGCGCTCGAGCCGACGGATGGCATCCCAGAGCGCCGCCTCGGACGCGTCGTCCTTGGGCGGGAAGAACTCGAAGCTCACCGAGGGCCGCGCGCTGGCCAGCAGTGCGGGGATGGAGCGGGGTGCCATGCGGGTGAGAGTAGTCGAGCGGGCAGGCCGTAGGCTCGTGGCTCACCGATCGTGAGACCCGAGGAGCAGTCCGTGACCAGCCCGTTGGACGAGATGGACCTGCGCGCTCGCGTGCAGACCTGCATCGACCAGGAGCTGCGCACGCAGGAGTCCGTCCTCGCCGAGCTCGGCCCCGACGTCACCGACCTGCTCGACCGCATCGGCTCGCTCCTCGCCGGGGGCAAGCGGCTGCGCGCCGCCTTCCTCTACTGGGGACACCGCGCCGCCGGCCGCCCGGACTCCGACGCCCTCGTGCGCCTCGCGACGGCGATGGAGTTCTTCCAGGCCGCCGCGCTCATCCACGACGACGTCATGGACGACTCCGACACCCGCCGAGGTATGCCGGCCGCCCACCGCGCGCTCGCGGCCGTCCACTCCCAGCGCGGCTGGGGCGGCGACGACGCCCGCTTCGGGATCGCGGGCGCCATCCTCGCGGGCAACCTCTGCCTCACGTGGACCGACGAGCTCGTCGCCACGTGCGGGCTGCCCCAGGAGGACCTCGCGCGCGGGCGCGAGGTCTTCGACCGCATGCGGACCCAGCTCATGGCCGGCCAGTTCCTCGACGTCGTCGACTCGGTCCGCCCCTGGGACGACCTCCCGTCGGCCGAGCGGGTCGAGCGCGCCCAGCGCGTCATCCGCTACAAGAGCGCCAAGTACACCGTCGAGCACCCGCTCCTCATCGGTGCGACCGCCGGCGGCCTCCCCGAGCCCGACCTCGCCCACCTCTCGTCCTACGGTCTCGCCCTCGGTCACGCGTTCCAGCTGCGCGACGACCTGCTCGGCGTCTTCGGCGACCCCGAGTCGACCGGCAAGCCCGCCGGCGACGACCTGCGCGAGGGCAAGCGCACCGTCCTCATCGCCCACACCCTCAGCGGCGCCGACGACGTCGGTCGCGACCTGCTGCGCCGCCACCTCGGCGCCCCCGACCTCGACCCCGCGACCGTCGACGACCTCCGTGGTGTCATCACCGCCTCCGGCGCCGTCGACGCCGTCGAACGCGAGATCGCCGAGCTCGCCGACAGCGCCCGCGCCTCGCTCGCCTCCGCCACCGGCCTCACCCCCGAGGCCGCGAAGGTCCTCGACGACCTCGTCGAGATCAGCACCGCCCGCACCGCCTGACCCGGCGACCCGCCGCCACCGCACCTCTGCCTTCGGGCACCTCATCAGGCAGCCTCGGACGCACCGAGCCCCTCACCTGCCGCTGCCCCGTCACCGAACACCGGGCTCGCGAGCCCCCTTCCACCTCCCGAGCCTCTTCATTCAGGCTCGCGAACCGCAACCCGGCTCCCGAGCCCGTATGCCGTGCAGTCGCCCTCCGAGCGACAGCTCCCCCCACCTCACCCCCGAAGCAGTGAGCCGCAAAGCCCGACGAGCAAGGGTGAGGAGCGCGACCCAAGGAGCGCGGTGGTCTGGGTTCGCCGCTGGCTGGGTCTGGCGGGAGACGTGAGTGCGCGTAGCGCGCGAGCGTCGGATGGACTGCGGCGAACCCAGACTGCCGCGCGACGACGAAAAGCCGGCCACACGGCATACGAGGAGGACTAGAAGGCGAGCTCCATGGCCCGCCGGCGCACCTCGGTCTTGAACCCGCCGCGCAGGGAGTCGATCGGGGCGCCCTCGACGGGAAGGGTCGGGTCGGGCGTGAAGAGCCAGCGCAGGATCTCGTCGTGGCTCATGCCGCCGTCGGCGAGGACGGTGAACGTCCCCTTGAGCGAGTGCAGCACGCCCTCGTCGTCGAAGAACTTCTCCGGGACGGCGACGACCTTGCGCTCGCCGACCCGGGCTGCGAGCACGTCGCCGTCGTCGATGAGGCGGCGCACGTCGGCCAAGCGGACTCCGAGGCGCTCGGCGATGTCGGGCACGGTCAGCCACTCGCCGACGAGGGTCTCGAGTGGGGTCTCCTGGTCACTCACGGGGTCAGCGTGCCACAAGTCTCGCGCCGTCTGGTCACAGCGGCTACTCTTGCATCGCCTGCCACAGGAGTCACACAGACAACACGGCGTCCAGCGCGTCGTCTCGGAAAGGACGGCCTCCATGGTCATTGCCCTCCCCCCGGCGACCGTGCCCCCGACCGCGGTGCTCCCGGCGCACGCGGTCACGCACCCCTCCCCCACGCCGGACGCGTGGACGACCTACACGGTGCGCAGCGGCGACACCCTCATCGGTCTCGCGGCGACCTTCCGCACGAGCCCGCGCACGATCGCGGTGAAGAACGGCATCACCGACGCGAAGCGGCTCTGGGCGGGTGACACCATCCAGGTGCCCGCCGGTGCCTCCGCGACGGGCAAGTCGGCGCCGCGCTCCACCGGGCGCACCCTGACGACGCACACGGTCCGCGAGGGCGAGACGCTCTATGGCATCGCCGCCCGCTACGGCACGACCGTCCCCGCGATCGCCAAGGCCAGCGGCATCTCGCCAGCCGCGTTCATCCTTCCGGGCCAGCAGCTGCGCCTCACGACCGCCTCGGGCGGCACGGCGGGCGCTTCGGCGAAGGCGAGCGGGACGGCATACACGGTCCGTTCTGGAGACACGCTCCTGGGGATCGGCGCGAAGTACGGCCGCTCGGTCTCGGCGCTCGTCAAGGCCAACGGGCTGCGCGGCACCGTCATCTACCCGGGCCAGAGGCTCGTCATCCCCGGCTCGGCCGCCCGCAAGACGACCCCGTCGGGGCTGCCCAACACCTTCGCCGGCCGGACCTACCCCGACCGGATCGTCGAAAACGCCGCCCGCAACCGAGCGATCCTCGCCGAGCGCTCGGTGCCGAGCCGCGCCGAGACCAAGAGGCTCATCGTCAAGACGGCTCGCCGCCATGGCGTCGACCCCCGTCTCGCGCTCGCGATCTCGATGCAGGAGTCGGGCTGGAACCAGCGCCAGGTGTCGGTCGCCAACGCCGTCGGCATCATGCAGGTCATCCCGTCCGGCGGCGACTGGGCCTCCTCGCTCATCGGGCGCAAGCTCGACCTGCTCGACCCGCAGGACAACGTCACCGCCGGCGTCGTCATGCTGCGCGCCCTCACCCGGATGGCCGCGTCCGAGGACCAGGCCATCGCCGGCTACTACCAGGGGCTCGGCTCGGTGCGCTCGCGCGGCATGTTCGCCGACACCAGGACCTACGTCGCCAACATCAAGGCACTCAAGGGCCGTATGTGACACCGGCGGGGTCGAGCACCGGGGTCCACGGGCTGCCGTCCGGTAGTCCGTACACTCGTCGGGTGTCCACCGCCCCCACCGACGACCTCGTCGGCGAGATCCTCGACGGCCGGTACCGGGTCCTCGAGCGCCTCGCCGACGGCGGCATGGCGTCGGTCTACCTCGCCGTGGACACCCGTCTCGACCGAGAGGTCGCGCTCAAGGTCATGCGACCGCACCTCGCCCAGGACGAGGCGTTCCGGTCGCGGTTCCACCGTGAGGCCCGCTCGGCGGCGCGCCTGTCGCACCCCGGCGTCGTCGCCGTCTTCGACCAGGGCGAGGACGACGGGCGCATGTTCCTCGCGATGGAGTACGTCCCCGGGCAGACCCTTCGCGAGGTCATCCAGGCCGAGGGTGCGCTGACGCCCCGGGCCGCGCTCGACATCATGCTTCCGGTCCTCGAAGCCCTCGCCGCCGCGCACCGCGCCGGCATCATCCACCGCGACGTCAAGCCCGAGAACGTCATCCTGCGCGAGGACGGAGCCGTTAAGGTCGCCGACTTCGGCCTGGCCCGCGCGGTGACCTCGCACACCGTGACGTCGTCGTCGGGGTTGCTCCTCGGCACCGTCTCCTACCTCTCGCCGGAGCAGGTCGAGCGCGGCATCGCCGACGCCCGCAGCGACGTCTATGCCGCCGGGCTCGTCCTCTTCGAGATGCTCACCGGGTCCAAGGCCTTCGACGGCGACACCGCGATCAACGTCGCCTACCAGCACGTCCACGCCGGGGCACCCCGACTCAGCAGCCGCGTCCCGGACGCGCCCGAGATCCTCGACGAGCTCGTCGCGGCCGCCACCTCGCGCGACCCCGACGGCCGACCCGCCGACGCCGCCGCGTTCGCCGCCCTCGTCCGCACCGCGCGTCGCGAGCTGTCCGCGGACGAGCTCGACGACCGGCCCACCGCAGCGGAGGCGGGCGCCGTCGCGGCCACCGTCACCCGCACGACCGCGCTGCCCGTCGACCGCCCGAGCCGTGACCGTCACGACGCGGTGGCCGCGCCCTCGCTTCGCGACCAGGTGCGCGGCGCCCCGCCGGCGACTGCCGGTGTGGCCGTGCGCCGCTCCCCCGTCACCCGTGCACAGCGCCGCGCCCTCTGGCCGTGGATCCTCGTCGTCGTCTCCGCCGCCATCGCGTCTGCCACGGCGTGGTTCTTCATCGCCGGCCCGGGTGCACCCACGGTCGTGCCGGCCGTCGTCGGCAAGCCCGTCGCCGCTGCCGAGTCGGCGCTGCGCACTGCGCACCTCGACCCGACCCGGCGCGAGGGCTTCAGCGAGACCGTCGCCAAGGGTGTCGTCATCTCGAGCTCCCCCAAGGCCGCCCAGGAGGTGCGCCGCGGGACGACCGTGACCCTCGTCGTCTCCAAGGGCCCCGAGCGCTATGCCGTCCCGACCCTCGCCGGTGCGAGCCTGGCCGAGGCCACCGACCGGATCACCGGCGCCAACCTCGTGCTCGGCGAGGTGACCGAGAAGTTCGACGAGAAGGTGCCGGAGGGCCAGGTCATCGCCTCCGACCCCAAGGCCGGGACGTCGCTCAAGCGCGGCACCACCGTCGCCCTCACCGTGAGCAAGGGCCGCCAGCCCATCAAGGTCGAGAACTTCACCGGCAAGCCGCTCGACGACGCGAGGGCCGCCCTCGGCAAGGCCGGGCTCGTCGTCGAGGTGTCGGGCGAGGAGAACAGCGACACCGTCAAGGCCGGGTCGATCATCCGGCAGGAACCGGCCGGGGGCACCCTCTTCAAGGGCGACAAGGTCACCGTCGTCACCTCGAAGGGACCCGTCCTCGTCACGATCCCCGGCGGGCTCATCGGCAAGCAGTTCACCGAGGTCAAGGGCACCCTCGAGGGCCTCGGCTTCAAGGTCCGTGAGCGCCAGGCCATCCCGGGCATCAACTTCGGCACGGTCCAAGGGCTCAACCCGCCGGAGGGGTCGCAGCAGCCGAAGGGCTCCGAGATCGTCGTGACGACGGTCTGACGTGACCACGCCTTCCCCGGCCGTCCATGACGGGCGGTCCCGCCTCGCCGTCCTGCTCCTGCTCGCCGTCACCGCCGTCTGGGGCTCGACGTTCTTCCTCATCCGCGACCTCGTCGAGCACGTGCCGTCGGCGGACTTCCTCGCCGTCCGCTTCGGGATCGCGGCGGTGCTCATGTTCGCGCTCTTCTCGCGTCAGACCCGGGCCCTGAGCCGACGTGAGCTCGCGCTCGGTGCCGGTCTCGGCGTCCTGTATGCCGTGGCGCAGCTCCTCCAGACCGTGGGCCTCGAGAGCACGGCGGCGTCGGTGTCGGGCTTCCTCACGGGGACCTACATCGTCCTCACGCCCGTCCTCGGCGCGCTGCTCCTGCGAGACCACGTGCCGCGCGCGGCGTGGGTCGCGGCGCTCATCGCCACGGTCGGCATCGGGGTCCTGTCGTTGCAGGGTCTGGCGATGGGGTTCGGCGAGGCGCTCACCCTCGGGTCGGCGGCGGTCTACGCGCTGCACATCCTCGCCCTCGGCCGCTGGTCGACCGCCTCGACCGCCCTCGGGCTCTCGACGGTCCAGGCCGCGGTCATCGCGGTCGTCTGCCTCATCGCGGCCGTCCCGGACGGGCTCACCCTGCCGGGCGACGGTGGGCAGTGGGTCTCACTGCTCTACATGTCGGTCGTCGCGGGGGCAGGCGCCCTGCTCGCCCAGACGTGGGCGCAGGCGCACCTCACTGCGACCCGGGCCGCGGTCGTCATGGCGATGGAGCCCGTCTTCGCCGCGGTCTTCGCGGTGCTCTTCGGCGACGAGGCGGTGACGTGGCGGCTGCTCGTGGGCGGCGGGCTCGTCCTCGCGGCGATGTACCTCGTCGAGCTTCGGGCGGGGGCGCACGACGACGGCGCGTCCGCGCTCGAGGACCCGCCGGCGGAGATCCTCCACCACGACGTCTGACACCAGCGACGTCAGAGAGGGAGCTCAGGCAGAGAGCAGGTCGGTGAAGACCTCGGACGCAGCGTCGGTGCCGGCGTCGTCGACGTCGAGGTGCCAGACGAGACGCACCCCAGTCGGCCCGGCGGCATAGGTCCGTATGCCGCGTGCTCCCGCCGCGTCGACGAGCTCGGCAGGTGCCCAGCGGGTCTGCGACAGGTCGAGCATGACGATGTTGGTCTCGACCCGGTCGGGCGTGACGACGTGGGGGGCGACCTCGCCCACGGCCGCGGCGAACCGTCCGGCCCGCGCGTGGTCGTCGGCGAGCCGCTCGACGTGGTGGTCGAGGGCGTGCAGACCTGCGGCCGCGAGGATGCCGACCTGGCGCATGCCGCCACCGAAGCGCTTGCGCCAGATGCGCGCCCGCGCCATGCGCTCGGCGGAACCGACGAGCACCGAGCCCACCGGGGCGCCGAGCCCCTTGGAGAGGCAGACGCTCACCGTGTCGAACTCGCGGCCGTAGTCGGCGAGCGGTATGCCCGTCGCGACGTGCGCATTCCAGAGGCGGGCCCCGTCGAGGTGCATGGCGACGCCGGCCTCGCGGCTGGCGGCCCGGACCTCACGGATCGCCTCCAGAGGCTGAACCGTGCCCCCGCCGAAGTTGTGCGTGTTCTCGACGACGATGAGCGCGGTGCCGACCTGGTAGGGACCCGCGCCCGTGCTCATGAGGCCGAGCGGCGCTGAGGGGACGAGCCGCCCGCGGTCGGCGGCCCAGGAGCGCGACGAGATGCCGGACAGCACGGCGGCGGCGCCGAGCTCGGCGCGGAGGACGTGAGCGAGCGAGTCGGCGATGACCTCCTCGCCCGCCTCGACGTGCAGCCTCATGCCGAGCTGGTTGGCCATCGACCCTGTCGGCGTGTAGAGCGCGGCCTCGTGGCCGAGGAGCTCGGCGACGCGCGACTCGAGAGCGGCGACCGTCGGGTCCTCGCCGAAGACGTCGTCGCCCACGGGCGCCTCCGCCATCGCGGTGCGCATTGCCTGTGTCGGCTGGGTCAGCGTGTCCGAGAGCAGGTCCGCGACCCAGCGACGCGGCATACCGGATTCGGGTGAGGCCACGTCAGTCGCGGCTGAGCATCTCGGCGACGAGGAACGCGAGCTCGAGACTCTGCTGGTGGTTGAGTCGCGGGTCGCACACCGTCTCGTAGCGCTTGTTGAGGTCGGCGTCGAGGATCTTCTCGGAGCCGCCGAGGCACTCGGTGACGTCGTTGCCGGTGAGCTCGACGTGAAGCCCTCCGGGGACGGTGCCGAGCGCCTGGTGGACCTCGAAGAAGCCCCGCACCTCCTCGACGACGTCCTCGAAGTCACGCGTCTTGTAGCCGGACGCCGACTCGAAGGTGTTGCCGTGCATGGGGTCGCAGATCCAGGTGACCGCGGCACCGCTGGCCGTGACCTTCTCGACGACGGGCGCGAGCGACTCGCGGACCCGGCCGGCACCCATACGGGTGATGAAGGTGAGGCGGCCGGGGGTGCGGTCCGGGTCGACGAGGTCGATGATCCGCAGCAGGTCGTCGACCTGGGCCTGCGCCGAGACCTTGACGCCGATGGGGTTGTGGATCCGGCTGACGAAGTCGAGGTGGGCGCCGCCGAGGTCGCGGGTCCGCTCACCGATCCAGATGAAGTGGCCGGAGGTGTCGTAGAGGTCACCGGTGCGCGAGTCGACGCGCGTGAGCGGGCGCTCGTAGTCGAGGATGAGCGCCTCGTGCGCGGCGAAGAACTCGGTCGTGCGCATCGCCTCGAAGTCGGCGCCGCAGGCCGCCATGAACTTCATCGCCTTGTCGATGTCACGGGCGAGCTTCTCGTAGCGCTGGTTGGCGGCGTTGGCGACAAAGCCGCGGTTCCAGTCGTGGACGTGGCGCAGGTCGGCGAAGCCGCCGGTGGTGAACGCGCGCACGAGGTTCAGCGTCGCGCTGCTCGCGTGGTAGGCGCGCACGAGCCGCTGCGGGTCCGGGTGGCGGGCCTCCGGCGTGAACTCGAAGTCGTTGACCATGTCGCCGCGGTAGGCCGGCAGCGTGACGCCCTCGCGGGTCTCGCTGTTGCTCGAGCGGGGCTTCGCGAACTGCCCCGCCATGCGCCCCACCTTGACGACCGGGACCGACGCGCCGTAGGTGAGGACGGCGGCCATCTGGAGGATGGTCTTGATCCGGTTCTTGATGTTGTCGGCGGTCGCTCCGGCGAAGGTCTCGGCGCAGTCGCCGCCCTGGAGGACGAACGCGTCGCCCCGTCCGGCGGCGGCCATCCGGTCGCGCAGCACGTCGCACTCGCCGGCGAAGACGAGCGGTGGATAGGTCGAGAGCTCGGTCACGGCCGTCTCGAGCGCCGAGGCGTCCGGCCACACCGGCTGCTGCGCAGCGGGCAGGGCGGGCGTCGACTCGAGGAGGGTGCTGAGGTCAGGGCCGGTGGTCGTGCTCACGCGACCAAGGATAGGCGCGTCTCGTCAGGTGGCCTGCGGCGCCCGTATGCCGGTCAGCCGGCTCCTCCCCGCGCCCTCACCTCGCGCGCGCGTCCGCGGTGACGGCGCCATGGCCACCACCTCCGAGGACGCTGGAGGTCAGGCGTCCTCGAGACCCCGGGCGAGGGCGAAGCGGACGAGCTCGACCCGGTTGTGCAGGTGGAGCTTGCCGAGGGTGTTCTGCACGTGGTTCTGGACGGTGCGGTGCGAGAGCACGAGCTCGGCGGCGATCTCCTTGTAGGACATGCCCGTCGCGACGAGGCGGAGCACCTCGGTCTCGCGGTCGGTGAGCTCGGGGATCGGCCGGTTGCTGGGTGCGGGAGCGGACTCCTCCTCGGGCCCGCCGGCCGCCATCCGCCGGAACTCGCCGAGCACGAGGCCGGCGAGCCCGGGCGTGAAGACGGCTTCGCCGCGGGCGGTCGCCGCCACGGCGTCGACGATCTCCTGGCCGGAGGCGGACTTCACGAGGTAACCGGTCGCGCCCGCCTTGATCGCGGCGAGCACGTCCATCTGCTCCCCGCTGGCCGAGAGGATGAGCACCCGGGTCTCGAGGTCACCGAGGGCTCGGCAGACCTCGTCGCCCCGCAGCCCGGGAAGGTTGAGGTCGAGGACGAGCACGTCGGGGCGGGTGGCCCGGGCCCGGCGCACCGTCGACGGGCCGTCGGCGGCGGTCGCCACGACCTCGAGCCCGGCCTGGGCGAGGTCGCGCTCGAGCGCGCCGAGCCACAGCGGGTGGTCGTCGGCGACGAGGACCGTCGTGCGTCGGGCGCCGGCGGGCTGGGCGCCTCCCGACGCGGCGGTGGCGGTCGCGGACTCGTCGCTCATGCAGGCTCCTTGCGAGGCACGGTGATGACGACCCGGCAGCCGGCGCCGGGTCGGGTGATGACGTCGGTGCTGCCGCCGAGGTCGCGCACGCGGCCGACGATCGACTGGCTCACTCCGAGCCGGCCGCGGTCGGACGCCGACAGCAGGTCGGCGGGCTGGGCGCCGACCCCGTTGTCGCGCACCGTGACCGTCACGGTGTCGCCGTGGTCCTCGAGCAGCAGCCAGGCCCGCGCGTCCTCGCCCGCGTGGCGGCTGACGTTGTCGAGGGCGGCGGAGACGGCGGCGTCGAGCTCCTCGGCGCGGTCCTGCTCCAGAGGCACCGGGTCGCCGGGGAGCGAGACGCTCACCCTCTCCCCCTCGTGCGCGCTCAGGAGGATCCGCAGGTCACGACGGATCTCGCCCTCGACCGTCGCCGCGAGCCGCGGTCCGACGACGTCCTGGGCGACGAGGCGTCGCAGGGCACGCTCCTGGTCGGCGGCGAGCGCACCGAGCTCGGCACCCTGGCCGCCCATCTCGTCGCCGCGCCGGTGGATGAAGGCGAGGGTCTGGAGCACACCGTCGTGGACGACCCGGGCGAGCCGCTCCCGCTCCCGGAGCCGCTCGCGCTCGGCGACGACCTGCTCGTAGCGGTGGAGACCCGCACGGCCGAGGTCGACCGCGAGGCCGATGAGTCCGCCGAGGAGGAGAAGCAGGAAGATGTTGTGCCACGTTCCCCCGTTCGGGGTGCGGATCTCGATGAGGTCGGCGACCGCGATGATGCCCGCGACGACGAGCCCTCCCCGCCGGCCGTGGAGGACTGCTGCTCCCACCACGGGCCCGGCCGCCCAGAAGGTCGGCAGGGTCAGGGTGCCGCCGACGACGTCCTCGGGTCGGTCGGCGAGCAGCGTCGCGAAGATGCCGCCGACGGCGAGCGCCACCTCGACGGCGAGCAGCCACGTCGTCCGGCGACGGAAGACGAGCAGCAGCAGGCTGAAGCCCATGAGGATCGCGATGACGGTGAACGCGACCCAGGGGCGCAGCATCGTCTCGTGACGGTTCCAGACGAGGATCCCGGCATACAGGGCCGCTGCGGGGCGGAATACGTCGAGGCCGCGTGAGAACGCCTCGACGATGACCGGCTCGGGACGTCCGGTGCGCACCGAGGTGCGTGTCACCCCGAAGAGCGCCCCCCGACGCGGGCCGGGGTCAGCCGGCACGCTGCTCGTCGGCACCCCGGGTCCCGTCGCTGTCCTCGGCGGCGTCGAGCTCGCGCTCGAGCTCGTCGACGGCGCGCCCGGGCTTCTCGGCCTCCGCCTGCTCGCGCTGGAGGATCCGCTTGGCGCGGGTGATGCGGTCCTTCATCGAGCCGGCATACATGTCGACGTACTCCTGGCCCGAGAGCTCCATGAGTGCGTACATCACCTCGTCGGTGATCGAGCGCAGGACGAAGCGGTCGTCCTCCATCCCCTTGTAGCGGGAGAAGTCGAGCGGCTTGCCGATGCGGACGCCGACACGCATGACCTTGGGGATGACCTTGCCCGTCGGCTGCGCCTTGTCGGTGTCGATCATCGCGACGGGGATGACGGGGACACCGGCCTCGAGCGCCATCCGGGCGACGCCGGTCTTGCCCTTGTAGAGGCGGCCGTCGGGCGAGCGGGTGCCCTCGGGATAGAGGCCGAGCAGCTCGCCACGGCGCAGGATGCGCAGGCCGGAGCTGAGCGCGGCCTCGCTCGCCTTGCCCCCGGAGCGGTCGACGGGGACCTGGCCGACGCCCTTGAAGAACGCGGCGGTGAGGCGGCCCTTGATGCCGACGCCGGTGAAGTAGTCGGCCTTCGCGAGGAAGGTCATCCGGCGCGGCACCACGAGCGGCAGGAAGATCGAGTCGGAGAAGGAGAGGTGGTTGCTCGCGAAGATGGCGCCACCGGTCTCGGGGATGTTCTCCTCACCCTCGACCCACGGCCGGAACAGGATCCGCAGGATCGGTCCCAGGAACACCGTCTTGAGCACCCAGTAGAACACCAATGTCCCTTCATTCGATTCGGGACGACTCTAGTGCACAGGCCACTGTCGTCCGGCGGACTAAAGCGGAGCCGGGATGCGTTGCCGATGGCGTTTCCGGTCACGGTCGGCGCGTGACGTGGCACGATTCTCCTGACCGCCCGAGACACCGTGAGGCAGCCATGAACGACCGTGACATCGACGCGGAGTTCGACGCGATCGTCGCCCGATGGGACGAGGCGACGGACGCTCCGCCGGAGTCGCCGTCGCCTCACGCGCCGACCGCACCGGCCGACCCCGCCGCCCCGCCGGTCGCGCCCCCGAAGCCTCGGACGGTCCAGGACATCACGAGCGCGTATGCCGCCCTCTCCCGTCGCGAGCCCGACGCACCTGCGCCCGTGGGCGAGCCCACCCCGGTGTCCGACGGCCCGGCGGCCGGTGACCTCGGGTCCCGCGACGCCGGACCCCGCGAGGTCGGGCCCCGCGAGGTCGGCTCCGGCGAGGGCGAGGAGCCCGAGGCGTGGCGGGCCGGCCCGAGCGTCGACGACGAGGACGACCACTTCGAGCCGCCGGCGGTGCAGCTGCCGCCCGGCGAGGACATCGGCTACTGGGGTGCCCTGCTCGGGCTCGTCGGCGGACCGCTGCTCCTGCTCTGGGTCATCGTGTCCGAGCCGTTCTACGGCGGCTGGTGGACCCTCGGCGCCATCCTGCTCTTCGTCGGCGGCTTCGGGCTGCTCGTCATGCGCCAGCCCAAGGACCGCGACCCCTTCGACGACGACAACGGCGCCCGCGTCTGACCGCTCGACGGCACCACTGAGGTGACGTGACCCCGCCGCCTACGGTGCGGGCGGTGCCGCGTGGGGCGGTGAGGAGGGCTGCACTGGCGTCGGGGCGGAACCGGCGCCGGCCGCGGCCTCCGCCTCGTGCACCATCTCCTCGGTGACGGTCTCGCTCGCCCTGGCGGACGCCGCCTCGGCCCGATCCTGCGCCTGGGTCGGCTCGCCCATCCGGATGTCGACCCACGTCGGCCGGTGGTCGCTGCCCGCGACGAGGTCGGCCTCGGGGATGTCGAGCGCGACGTGCGGCTCGGGCTGCAGCCCCGGCGAGGCGAAGATGACGTCGAGCACCTTGCGCGGACGGGTGGCCGGGAAGGTCGGCGTCATCGGCGAGACCGGTCGCATGACGCCGGCGAACGCCTGCCACGCCTGACCGGACTCGCCCTCGTTGAGGTCGCCGGCGAGGACGACCTCTCCCCCGACGTTGACCGCGCGGAGGATGACCTGCGCGTGAGCCGCACGCTCGCGCGCGTCGAGGCTGAGGTGCACGCTCGCCACGGCGATCGGTTCACGACCCGGAGCCGCCACGCGCGCGAGCGCGAAGCCACGGGTCCGCTGGAGGAAGGCGACCCGGAGGCGCTGGTGACGGGACTCGACGACGTCGACCCGCAGCGAGGTGAAGATCGTCGTGCCGCCGCTGCCGCGGTGCCGCCCGGACCAGTACATCCCGCAGTCGCGGGCGAAGTTCGCGACCCGCTGCGTGGAGAACAGCCGGCGCGGCACCTCCTGCAGGCAGAGCACGTCCGGGTCGATGGCCCGCACGACGCGCGCCGCGGCATGCGGGTCCTCGAGGAAGTCGCGGGTGTTGTAGCTCGCGATCCGGATCGTCGTCACGCGCCGGGCGCTCCAAGCACCCCGAGCACTCCCGGCACGCCGCGCACCCCCCGCAGGGTCACGGCGACGCCTCGTTGCGGGCGAGGTCGGCGGCGCCGATGAGCCCGGCCTCGTTGCCGAGCCGGGCCGCGACGACCTGGGCCTCGGGCCGGTAGCCGCGCCCGGTGAGGCGCCGGCGGAAGTTCTCGCGCGCGGGACCGAGGAGCAGCTCGCCCGCGGCGGAGACGCCACCGCCGATGACGAACGTGCCCGGGTCGAACGCGGCCGCGAGGTTGGCGATGCCGATGCCGAGCCAGTGCCCGATCTCGGCGAGGAGCTCGGTCGCCGTCGCGTCACCGTCGCGCGCCGCCTCGGTGACGATCGGCCCGGTGAGCTCGTCGGCCCGGCCGTCCACCCGTGCGGCGAGGTCGGTGGCGACCGGCGAGTTGGCGAGGATCATCGCCCGGGCCTCTCGCACGAGGGCGTTGCCCGAGGCGTACTGCTCCCAGCAGCCGCGGTTGCCGCACTCGCAGCGCTGACCCTCGGGGACGACCTGCATGTGCCCGAACTCGCCGGCGATGCCGTAGCGGCCCCGGATGAGCTGGCCGTGCATGAGGATCGCGCCGCCGATGCCGGTGCCGAGGTTGACCATGACGACGTCGGACTCGCCCTGGGCCGCACCGAAGCGCCACTCGGCCCAGCAGGCCGCGTTGGCGTCGTTCTCGACGAGGATCGGCGCGTCGATCCGCTTGCTCAGTGCGTCGCGCAGCGGCTCGTGCCGCCACGAGAGGTGCGGCGCGAAGACGACCGTGGCCCGGTCCGCGGCGACGAAGCCCGCCGCACCGATGCCGACCGCGGTGACGTCCGGGCGCTGGGCGCGCAGCTCCTCGACGACGTCGACGATCGTGTCCTCGACGACGCGCGGCCGCTTGCTCCGGTGGGGGGTGTCGCGGCGGGCACGGACGAGGACCTGCCCGTCCTCGTCGACGACTCCCCCGGCGACCTTGGTGCCGCCGATGTCGATCCCGATGGCCAGGCTCACGGGGTGTCCTCCTCGTCGACGACGGCGATGGGTTCGGTGCGGGGCGTGCGCTCCGCCGGTGCCGGTCGCGACGCCGTCCCGGCGCCCGATCCTTCCGTATGCCGTGTCGCCAGCTCCCCGAGCAGCGTCGCCGCCGTCGTGGCGAGGTCGGCGAGCCGGGTGAGGGTCTCGGGACTCACGGAGCGCAGCGCGGTGACCGACCGGCATACGGGACACCAGGTGCACGACTGCGCGTCCCCCATGGCGACGTGGACGTGCTCGCTCCCCTCCGGACCGGCCGCGTCCTCGTCTCCGGTGGGTGCGGACCTCTCCCCGTGATGGAAGTTGCTCGTAGCCGCGGTGTCGTCCGTGGGGGTCTGCGGGCGGCCGAGGGCCTCGAGCAGCCGGGCCGCCTCCTCGGCGACGGAACCGACAGCGGCGTCGAGTCGCGCGTCAGCGTCCACGTGGCCACACCTCCTCATCACGGACGAAGCGCACCCGGAGCTCTCCGGAGCGCACCCCAGCATTCTTGACGATGCAGCGTCGCAGCACCGAGGGCAACGCGATGACCCTGCGCACACCGCCCACGTCGACGACGAGGTCGTCCCCGCGCCGGGCGAGGTCGACGTCCCCCGAGCGCGCGAGCGGAAGGGGCAGGACGAGGACGAACTCCTCACCGTCGGCCTCCACACGGAGCCCGCCCACCCGCACGGGGGCGTCGAGCGGTGCGAGCTCGCCGTCGATCACCGACGTCCGGGCCGCGAGGTCGGCGAGCGCCTCGGGTCCGGTGGGCTCACCGGCGAGGTAGGGGGCGACGAGCACCGGCGTGCCGTGGAAGGACGTCGTGATCGTCTCGATCCCGGCGGCCTGCGCGGCGTTCCACGCGGCGCGCCACGGGTCGTCGTCGACGGGGATGACGCGGTTGACGACGACGGCGTCGACGGCATACCCGTGCAGTGACAGCGAGGTGAGGATGCGGCGGGCCTCGGCGATGACGACGTTCTCGGGGGTGAGGACGATGCGGACGCTCGCGCGCTCGGAGGTGAGGAGGGCACGGACGTCGGCCATGTGCTCGCGCCACGTCGTGACGACGTCGAGGACGTCACCGTCGGGCATGGGGAGCCCCGCGGCCCTGGCGGCCGCCGGGCGCATCGCCGTGAGCAGGCGGCGCTGGGCGGGGAGCAGCCGGTCGAGGTGCCACCCGAGGACCTCGGGCAGGGCGAGCAGTCGCAGCGTCTCCGCCGTCGGGGCGCAGTCGACGACGACGACGTCCCAGTCGCCGCTCGTCGCGTGGTGGCCGAGGGTGAGCAGGGCGCTGATCTCGTCGGCTCCGGGCAGCGCGGTGAGCTCCTCGGCGACGACCGGGTCCACGCCGACCGAGTCGAGGACGGTGAGGAGGTAGTCGCGCAGCGTCGCCCAGTCGGCGGCCACGCTCGTGCGGGCCCCGACGGCCTGGGCGTGGAGACGCTCCTCGACCGGCAAGGTCTGCTCCCAGCAGGCCGACGTGCGCAGGTCGACGTCGAGGGCGTCGCCGAGGCTGTGGGCGACGTCGGTCGACATGACGAGGGTCCGCCGTCCGGCCCGGGCCGACTCGACCGCCATCGCCGCGGCCGTCGTCGTCTTGCCGACGCCGCCCTTGCCGGTGACGAGGACGACGCGCGGGATGTCCGCCACGCTCAGGCGAGCGACTCGACGCGCTTCTTGAGCTCCTTGAGCGCGGTGTCGATGATGAGCTTCTCGGCCTTGCGCTTGAGCATCCCGATCATGGGGATCTTGACGTCGACGGCGAGGGAGTAGTCGACCTGCGTGCCGTCGCCGTCGGGGGTGAGGGTGTAGGAGCCGTCGAGCGCCTTGAGGACGCCCGCGCGGACGAGGTGCCACGTGACGACGCCGGAGCCGTCCTCGGCGATGCCGTCCCAGTCGTACTCGAGGACGTAGGTGTCCTTGACCGCTCCCGCGTCGAGGGAGAACTCGACCTGGTCGGCCCAGCCGTCGCCGTCCTCGCTGAGGATGCTCACGCTCTTGACCTGCTCGGCCCAGTCGGGGTACGCCTCGAAGTCCGCGATGACGTCGAGCACGGCGCCCGGCTCGGCGGCGATGGTGATCGAGGACGACGTGCTTTCTGTCATGGGCGCAGGCTACCCAACGGGGCCTACCCCTAGGATCGGTGCACGGCGGCACCTGGCATCCGCCGAACGACCCGCTGGTGACCAGACCGCGACGATGCCGTCGTTCGGTCGGCCGAAGGAGAGCACGTTGCACGAGAAGTCCACTCCCGCCCTCGCCCCCGTGACCACCGAGGGCAGCCTCGCCGACCTCCCCGCCCGCAACCGGGAGCAGAGCCCGGGCAAGGCCGTCTTCGCCGTGCGGTCGGGTTCGGGCTGGACCGACGTCTCGGCCAAGGACTTCGCCGACCAGGTCGAGGCGCTCGCCAAGGGCTTCCTCGCCGCCGGGGTCACCCCGGGCAGCGCCGTCGGCATCATGAGCCGCACCCGCTACGAGTGGACGCTCACCGACTTCGCCCTCTGGACCGCCGGGGCTGTCCCGGTCCCGATCTACGAGACCTCCTCCCCCGACCAGGTCGAGTGGATCCTCAAGGACTCCGGCGCCGTCGGCGTCGTCCTCGAGTCCGAGAAGCACAAGAGCGCCCTCGTCGGCATCTCCGGCAACCTGCCCTCGCTGGCCCACAGCTGGGTCATCGACCACGGCGACCTCGACACCCTCGCAGAGTCCGGAGCCTCCACCGACGACGCGGCGCTCGCCGCGGCCCGGGACGGCATCGACCGCAGCTCGACCGCGACGATCATCTACACCTCCGGCACGACCGGCCGCCCCAAGGGCGTCGAGCTCACCCACGGCAACTTCCTCGACCTCACCGAGAACACCGTCGAGAAGCTCAAGGACGTCGTGAGCAGCGAGGGCGCAGCAACATTGCTCTTCCTGCCGCTCGCGCACGTCTTCGCCCGGTTCATCGAGGTCCTCTGCGTGGCCTCTGGCGCCAAGCTCGCCCACTCGGCGGACATCAAGACCCTGCTCGACGACTTCGCGAGCTACCGGCCGACGTTCATCCTCGCCGTGCCCCGCGTCTTCGAGAAGGTCTACAACTCGGCCGAGGCCAAGGCCGTCGCCGGCGGCAAGGGCAACATCTTCGCCAAGGCCGCCGACACCGCCATCGCCTGGTCCGAGGCGCAGGAGGCGGGATCGGTGGGCTTCGGGCTGCGCGCCAAGCACGCCCTCTTCGACAAGCTCGTCTACGGCAAGCTCCGCGACGCCATGGGCGGGCGCGTCCAGTACGCCGTGTCCGGCGGCGCGCCCCTCGGCACGCGGCTCGGCCACTTCTTCCGAGGCATCGGGGTGACGATCCTCGAGGGCTACGGCCTCACCGAGACGACCGCCCCCATCACGGTCAACCTGCCCGAGCGCCTCAAGGTCGGCACCGTCGGTCCGCCGCTGCCCGGCACGACCGTCCGCATCGCCGAGGACGGCGAGATCCTCGTCAAGGGCGTCAACGTCTTCGCCGCCTACCGCAACAACCCCGAGGCCACCGCGGAGGCCATCCGCGACGGCTGGTTCCACACCGGCGACATCGGTGAGCTCGACGAGGACGGCTACCTGCGGATCACCGGGCGCAAGAAGGAGATCCTCGTGACGGCCGGCGGCAAGAACGTCGCCCCCGCCGTCCTCGAGGACCGCCTCCGCGCGCACCCGCTCGTCTCGCAGTGCATCGTCGTCGGTGACCAGAAGCCGTTCATCGCCGCGCTGCTCACGCTCGACGAGGAGATGCTCCCGATGTGGGCCGCCAACCACGGGCTCGAGGGCATCACCGCCGACAAGGCCCGGACCGACGAGACCGTCCTCGCCGAGCTCCAGAAGGCCGTCGACGAGGCCAACACGGCGGTGTCCAAGGCCGAGTCGATCCGCAAGTTCGCGGTGCTCGAGGCCGACTTCACCGAGGAGTCCGGCCACCTGACGCCGTCGCTCAAGCTCAAGCGCAACGTCGTCATGCGCGACTTCGCGGACGAGGTCGATGCGCTCTACGGCGGCTGACCCCACCCCTTCCGCGACTCGTCCCTCGGGTCTCCTCCCGGCGTATGCCGGCTACGCCCTCGCGGTGCTGTGGCTCGCCTGCCTCGGGGTGCTCCAGTGGAGCGTCGTGCGCTTCCGGGTCCCCATCGTCCTCACCCTCACGCTGGGTGCGGTCGGGCTCGGCGTCTGGCTGTGGCGGCGCACCGAGGTCCGGTCCGTCCCGTCGTGGCTGGTCTCGTTCGTGCTGCTCGCGTCGGTGGCGATCACGTGGGCCGTGCCGCTCTTCAGCTACCTGCGCGGCGCGTGGCTGACGTCGGCGCTCGCCACCCTCTCGGTCGTGGGCATCGGCGCGGCAGCGCTCCTGGCGCGTTCGAGTGCGGTCCGGGCGCGGACGGCATACGGGCTGGCGGTCCTCGGCCACGTCGTCACCGCCGCGATCGCGACGATCGGTGACCCGGCGCCGAGGATCGACGTCTGGGTGACGCTGCAGCAGGCGAGCGACGCGCTCGCGCGCGGCGAGAACTTCTACGACATGACGTGGACCGACTCCCCCGGCGTCCAGGACGCCTTCACCTACCTGCCGTGGACGACGGTGCTGCTCGCGCCGGGTCGCTGGCTCGGCGGGGACGTGCGGTGGGCGCTGGCGTTCTGGTCGGTGATCCTCTTCGCCGGCATCTGGGCGCTGGCACGGCCGGTGGACGGCGACGCGCCGAGCAGCGCGCGGGCGACGGCGCTGCGCGCGACCGTGCCGGTGGTGGCCCTCGTCGTCGCGCCCGGGACGCTCACCCAGGTCGACCAGGCGTGGACCGAGCCGCTGCTCGCCGCGGGCCTCGTCTGGTGGGCGGTCCTCGTGCGGCGCGGTCATGCGTGGTGGGCCGTCGTCCCGCTCGCGCTGGCGTGCGCGAGCAAGCAGCACCTCGCCCTGCTCCTGCCGCTGCTTCTCCTCTGGCCGGCCTTCGGGGCGCGGCGGGCGGTGGCGACGGGTGCGCTCACCGGCGTCCTCATCGCGCCGTGGTTCCTCGCCTCGCCGTCGGCGTTCCTCCATGACACCGTCACGCTGCTCGTCGGCTTCCACCCGATCCGCTTCGCGAACACGTGGTACCTCTACTTCCTCAACGAGCACGGGGTGACCCTGCCGTTCTGGGGGACCGGCCTCGTCGTCCTCGGGGCGCTCGGCGTCGCCGCGTGGGCGGTCGCCCGGCGCCGGCCGGAGGTCGACGAGCTGCTGCGGTGGTTCGCGTTCGTGCTGCTCGTGGCGAACCTCGTCAACAAGCAGGCGTTCTACAACCAGTTCTGGCTCAGTGCCGCCCTCGTCGCGATGTCGCTCGCCGTGCCCGCCCGGGCGGCTGCGTCGGTCCCCTCCGAGCCGGTCGTCCCCGCGCCGGTCACTTCGGGGCGGCCAGCCGGTCGAGGTCGCTGAGCCACGCCTTCGTGAACGCGGCCCGGGTCGTGCCGAGGACGTCGGCGAACGCGCGGTCCATGGCCGCGTCCGCCTGCGCCGGTGATCCCTCGACCGTCGACGCCTCGTAGAACCGGCGGAGCGCCGGCTCACCGTGCCGGCGTGCGATGAGCTCGACGGCCAGCCACGACGCGAGGTAGCCGGGTGCGATCTCGCCGCGCCCCGGGTCGAGGTCGCCCTGGGTCGGGAGCCGCTTCGGGCCGGCGCCCTCGGCGACCTTCTCGAGGAGCGGGGCGGCGAGGTCGCTGACGCGGCGCTCGGACGCGGAGTAGCCGACGTGGTCGGCGTAGCCCTCGACGAGCCACAGCGGCGCGATCCCGGCGAGCGACGAGCGGACGGCGACGTGGGTGCTCTCGTGGGTGAGGACGAACTGCCGGCCCTCCGTGGTCAGCCGTGCGAAGGCGTCGGGGTTGAGGACGATGCGGTCGCCGGTGGCACGTCCGTCGGGGCCGATGGGGCCGTCGGTGATCGCGGCCACCTGGCTGAGGTCGTCGGCGCGCCCGACCTGCTCGCGGAACTGCGTCGCGTCCTTCGGCGCGACGACCGAGACCCGTCGCGGCCACGGGCGCGTCCAGCGTGTCGAGACCTCCGCCACCGCGCGGTCCGCCATCGTCGCGTATGCCGTGAGCGTCGCCTCGTCGACGGTGCCGGTGACCGTGCTGGCCCGGCCGCGGACGGTGCGGGCGCCGGGCAGGGGCATGGACGGCTCGCCCCCGGCCGGAGGGGACGCGGTGAGCGTCGGCGGCCCGCTGGGTGCTGCGGTGGGTGTCTCGGGCCCGGTCGGACCTGCTGTGGTGGGCGCGGCCGAAGGCTCCGGGGTGGACCGGTCGCAGGCGGCCACGAGCGGCAGGGCGAGTGCCGTGACCACGGCGACTGCCGCGCGGCGGACGCGCGGGGCGCGGCACGGCATACCGGTCGTCCGGGAGGTCGGGGGCACGCGCCCCATCGTGTCAGGCGTGGCTCAGCCGACGGCACGCCCGATGGTCAGCGGGGCGCGCTGCGCCCGGACGGTCGCCGCGGACTCAGCCGTGATGAGGCCGGCGCGCACGCACGCCGTCACCGCGGCCCGCTCGTCGGCGTCGAGGGGCAGGTCGTCCCCCAGGCCCAGCGCGTCGGGGTCGAGCAGGGCGGTGACCATGCAGTCACCGCAGTGGAGGTCGCGCACCGGGCATCGCGAGCAGACGATGGTCAGGCTGTCTTGGGTCAGGTCGTGGGTCATGTCTCACCTCTTTCTCGGGTCACGACCACGCTAGGGGGACCCACTGACAGCCCTCCCCCGTGAAGCGGTCGCGCTCCGGCTCGGCTCCCCCGGGCACCGCGGCAGGCGCCGTGGCGAGCGCCGCCTCGATCGCCACGTCGATCGCCGTGAGCGCAGGTCGCGCAGGACGCCGCGCCGGGCCGCCTCCGCCCTGCTGTCGGACCCCGCGCCTAGCCTCCCTCGCATGCGGATGGTCCAGGGCACGCTCGACGACCTGGGCACCCCTCTGTCCGACGTGACGTTCGTCGTCGTCGACCTCGAGACCACCGGCGGCAGCCCGAGCGAGTGCGGCATCACCGAGATCGGCGCCGTCAAGGTGCGCGGCGGCGAGGTGCTCGGCGAGTTCCAGACCTTCGTCAACCCGGGCGAGCCGATCCCCGCGTTCATCTCGGTCCTCACCGGCATCACCGACGCCATGGTGCGCGACGCCCCCCGGGTCGAGCCCGCCCTCGTCGCCTTCCTTGAGTTCGCCGCCGGTTCCGTCCTCGTCGCCCACAACGCGGGCTTCGACATCTCCTTCCTCAAGGCGGCGTGCGCGAAGGCCGAGCGCGACTGGCCGCGCTTCCCCGTCGTCGACACGGTGCACCTCGCCCGCCAGCTCGTGACGCGCGACGAGGTGCCCAACCACCGCCTCGCCTCGCTCGCCCGGCTCTTCGGTGCGACGACCACCCCGGACCACCGGGCCCTGCACGACGCGCAGGCCACCGTCGACGTGCTGCACGGGCTCATCGCCCGGGTCGGGTCGCTCGGCGTGCACTCGCTCGAGGAGCTCAAGGCCTACTCCGCCAAGGTGCCCGCGGCCACCCGACGCAAGCGCCACCTCGCCGACGGCCTTCCCGAGGCACCCGGGGTCTACCTCTTCAAGGACGGCTTCGGCAAGGTCCTCTACGTGGGCACGTCGGTCTCGATCCGCACCCGCGTCCGCAGCTACTTCACCGCCTCCGAGCAGCGCCGCCGGATGGCCGAGATGGTCCGCATCGCCGAGTCGGTGACACCGATCGTCTGCGCGACGGCGCTGGAGGCCGAGGTCCGCGAGCTGCGTCTCATCGCCGAGCACAAGCCGCGCTACAACCGCCGTTCGCGCCACCCCGAGCGCAGCTGGTGGGTCAAGCTCACCGTCGAGCCGTTCCCGCGCCTGTCGATCGTGCGCGAGGTCGCCGACGACGGCACCCGCTACATCGGTCCGTTCGCCTCACGCGGGTCCGCCGACGACGCCGTCGCCGGTGTCCACGAGCTCGTCCCGCTGCGCCAGTGCCTCGAGCGGCTCTCGGCCACCAAGCCGCGGTCGGCGTGCGCCCTCGCCGACATGGGCCGCTGCGGGGCTCCCTGCACCGGCGCCCAGAGCGTCGAGGACTATGCCGCCGTCGTCGCCGAGGCGGTCGAGCTGCTCGCCGGTGACGCGTCGCGTGCAGTGACGACGTGGCGTGGGCGGATGGACCGCCTCGCCGAGCAGGAGCGGTTCGAGGACGCCGGCGTCGTCCGGGACCGGATGATCAGCCTCGTGCGTGGCGCCTCGAGGGCCCAGCGCCTCGACCCGCTCGCGCGCACCGCCGAGCTCGTCGCCGCCCGCCGCAGCGAGACCGGCGGGTGGGAGGTCATGTGCATCCGCCACGGCCGCCTCGCCGGTAGCACGGTCGCACCCCGCGGTGCCGACCCGATGCCCTACGTCGACGCCCTGCGCGCCAGCGCCGAGGTCGTGCCCGCACCGCTGCCGCCCTCGACGGCGGCGACCCCCGAGGAGAGCGAGCGGATCCTGCGGTGGCTGGACGCCCCCGGCGTGCGCATCGTCGACATCGACGGCGAGTGGACCTGCCCGGTGGGCGGCGCCACCGGCGTCCGCCACATGCTCGAGCCCGTCGAGGCGTCACGTCGGGCGGCGGCGGGTTTCGCCTGACGCGCCGGGGGCGCCCGTCGCCGACGACGAGACGGAATCGACGGTGTTACCTTCGACTCAGGTTGCACCGTGAGAAGGGACAGATCCATGACCGACACCACCACCGACACCTTCGAGCAGGCCTTGGCCGCGCTGGATGTCGACGACTTCTGGACCAAGGGCTACGCCATCCTCCGCGACGTCTACACACCCGAGGAGGTCGAGCGCATGCGCGCCGAGGTGAGCGAGCACTGCGGCCGCGGCGGCGGCGGCGACCTCATGTCGGGCCCGCTCAAGCACGTCCTGACGGACGGCCGGATGGCCAGGGTGGCCCAGAAGCTGCTCGACACCGACACCGTCATCTACGGCGGCGACAGCTCGGCCACGATCAACGGCAAGATCCGCGCCTGGCACAAGGACAACACCGACCGACAGGACCCCGACGCCCCGGACTGGGACGACCAGTACACCCAGCTCCGCTTCGGTGTCTACCTGCAGGACCACGTCACGCACAGCGGTGGGCTCAACCTCAAGGTGGGATCGCACCTCGAGTGCGACCTGACCTCCGGCGAGACGATCTACGTCAAGAACAACCCCGGCGACATGCTCGTGTGGAGCATGCGGATGACGCACTCGGGTGCGGGCACGCTTCTCAAGGACCCGAACGCCCGCTTCCCCGAGCCGGACGAGTGGAACGCCTTCCCGGCCGACCAGGTCGCGCCGGAGCACGCCGAGCGGATGGCGATCTTCGCCCACCTCGGCGCCGACGACAAGCACGCCCGTCGCTACCTCGACTACCTCAAGACCCGCACCTACATGGTCGAGGCCTGGCGTCGCCGGCCGCTCACCCCGGAGAGCATCGCCGAGCTCGAGGCCGTGGGCATCAAGGTCCGCGACATGCCCGCCGAGGTCAAGGACGACCCGCGGGCCGGTCGCGACGCCCAGTGGCAGCCCTACTGGTACCCGGGCTCGAAGCTCGTGGGTGCCGCGGCGGCGCCCTCCGCACCGTCGTCATCCCGACCCGGAGGTGCGGAGCAGCCGTTCGTCCAGCGCTACGGGCGCGCGGTGAAGCGTCGGCTCAAGGGCGTCGCCAAGGGCGCCCAGCAGGGTTGGCGCGCGTCGGCACCCCAGGGCGGCAAGCGCTGAACACGGGGCCGGCGCGCTCGGTCGAGACCGAGCGCGCCGGCCTTCGTCGTGAACCCCGGCTACGCTGCCTGACGTGATCACCGCAATCGTCCTCATCACCGCCGACGTCGACCGGATCCCCGAGGTGGCCCAGGAGGTCGCCGAGCTCGACGGCGTGAGCGAGGTCTACTCGGTCGCCGGCGACGCCGACCTCATCGCCATGGTGCGGGTCCGCCAGCACGACGAGCTCGCCAGCGTCATCGCTGACCGACTCAACAAGGTGCAGGGCGTCACCGGCACGGCGACGCACATCGCCTTCCAGACCTACTCCAGGCACGATCTCGAGGCCGCCTTCAGCCTCGGCCTCGAGTAGCCCTCCCCAACTCTTGCTCCCCATGGGCAAACCTTGAGGGTCCGGAGGGTTCTTTTCCCTCCGGACCCTCAAGGTTCCCGCACGGGGAGCAAATGCTGGGATGTGCAGGGCTCAGGTTTGTGCGACCTCGCGGCTCGCCGTCACCCAGCGGTCGAGCTGCGCGGCGGCGTCACCGGAGTCGATGGCCCGTTCCGCCGCGCCGATGCCGAGCCGGATCGCCTCATGGACCGCGGCGGCCGTCGTGCCGGAGGCGCCCGCCGCGACGGCCAGGGCCGTACCGGCGTTGAGGAGGACGGCGTCGCGCGCGGGCCCGGGTTCCCCCGCGAGCACCCGACGCGCCACGTCGGCGTTCTCGTCGGCGAGACCGCCCTTGATGCTGTCGATCGTCGAGACCGTGAGCCCGACGTCGTCCGGGTGAACGGTGACCTCGGTGACCTCACCGTCGCGGACCCAGAGCAGGGTCGTCGTGCCGGCGATCGACATCTCGTCGAGCCCCTCGTCGCCGCGGAAGACCGCGGCCGTGGTGCCGCGGTCCGCGAAGACGCCCGCGATGACCGGGAGGAAACGCGCGTCCGCGACGCCGACAGCGGCATACGTCGGCTGGGCGGGGTTGGTGAGCGGGCCGAGGAGGTTGAACGCGGTGGCGACGCCGAGCTCGGCACGGGCGGGGCCGGCATACCTCATCGACGGGTGGAAGGTCTGCGCGAAACAGAAGGTGATGCCCGCATCGAGCGCGACCCGCCGCACCTGCTCAGGGGTCAACGTGAGGTTGACCCCGAGGCTCTCGAGGACGTCGGCCGAGCCGGACTTCGACGACGCCGCGCGGTTGCCGTGTTTGACGACCTGCAGGCCGGTCGAGGCGATGACGACCGACGACATCGTCGAGATGTTGACGGTGCCGAAGCGGTCACCACCGGTGCCGACGATGTCGATGCTCTCGCCCGGGACCTCGATCCGCCGGGCGTGCTCGAGCATGACGTCGGCCAGGCCGCGGACCTCGGCCACGGACTCGACCTTGGAGCGCAACGCGACGAGGAAACCCGCGACCTGGGCGACGCTCGCCTCCCCGCTCATGATCTGGTCCATGGCCCACCGCGACTCGGCGAGGGAGAGGTCCTCGCGGGCCATGAGGCGGGTCAGGAGGTCGGGCCACGTCGGGCCCGCGGGGACCGTGGCCGACACGTCAGCTCGCCGAGACGCGCCGGCGCGCCAGACCCGCGATCGCCTCGGCGACCTTGATCGGGTCGAGCGGGTGCGGCACGGCGTCGTCGGCGAGCGACCACGCGGCGAGCCAGCCGTCCTGCGGGCGCCCGGTGAGGACGAGGACCGGCGGGCAGTCGTAGATCTCGTTCTTGAGCTCGCGGCAGAGGCCGAGGCCACCGTTCTTGGCCGCCTCGCCGTCGAGGACGACGACGTCCCAGCCACCCGCGTCGAGGGCCTCGGTCACGGCGAAGGCCGTCGCGCACTCGAGCCACCGGGTGACCTCGACGTCGCGGGCCGGACGACGGCCCGCAGCGGCGCGGACGGCGTCGCGCGTCGTGATGTCGTCGCTGTAGAGCAGGACCGAGACCCGGTGGAGACCGGGACCGCCGGAGGGGGTCGTGCCGGCCTTCTCGACGGAGTCCGCGTGAGGGGCCGCGTGCGCTGAGGTCATGGCGTCATCCTAGCCACGGGGCGTTTGGCGATCCGACACCACCGAACCCGGGGGTCGGTGCAGCGCATGTCAGGGAATGACGCCATAATGGCGCTCGTGGCGACAGCAGAAGCAACGACTCGAGTGTCCGGTCCGGTTCCCAGCATCCCGGACTACGGTCCGGCGACCCGCCCCAACATGGTCGCGGTCGGCACGATGGTCTGGCTGGCGAGCGAGCTGATGTTCTTCGCGGCGCTCTTCGCGTTCTACTTCTCGCTCCGCGGCCACCTCCCCGAGCTGTGGGACGAGCGCACGGCGCAGCTCAACGTGCCCTTCGCGTTCGCCAACACCGTCGTCCTCGTCATCTCCTCCGTGTGGTGCCAGCTCGGCGTCTGGAAGGCCGAGGCCGGGCAGGTCGCGCGCACCGGCACCCTGGCCAACGTCAAGGAGTGGGGCATGCGTGAGTGGTACGTCCTCACGTACGTCTTCGGCTCGATCTTCATCGCCGGCCAGGTCTACGAGTACGCCCACCTCGTCCACGAGGGCATCACCCTGAGCACCGACTCCTACGCGTCGATCTTCTACCTCGCCACCGGCTTCCACGGCATGCACGTCACCGGTGGCCTCATCGCCTTCCTGCTCATCATCGGGCGCACCTTCACGACCCGCCGCTACACCCACCTCCAGGAGACGGGTGCCGTCGTGACCTCCTACTACTGGCACTTCGTCGACGTCGTGTGGATCGCGCTGTTCGCGATGATCTACCTGCTGAAGTGAGGTGGCCGCGCTGACCACTAGCCTGACCTGCTCCCCCGCACAGCACATCCCCGAGACCCCGACAGGACACACGTCGTGAACGCACTGGCCGCCCGCCGCCGCCACCCGGCTGCGATCGCCATCCTGCTCATGCTCGGCCTCCTCGTGACCGGCTTCGCGTATGCCGCGGTCGCACCGCAGCCCGCGAAGGCCGAGACGAGCTCGGCCGAGGACGTCGCCGCCGGCAAGCAGCTCTTCCAGGCCAACTGCGCCTCGTGCCACGGCGTCAACGCCGAGGGCCGCGCGAGCGGCAACGACGACAGGATCGCCGGTCCCGCCCTCGCGGGTGTGGGTGCCGCCGCCGTCGACTTCCAGGTGGGCACCGGCCGCATGCCGATGCGCCAGCCCGCCGTGCAGGCCCCCCGCGCGCCTGTCCAGTTCACGCAGGAGCAGATCGACCAGCTCGCCGCCTACGTCGCCTCGCTCGCCCCCGGCCCTGCCGTCCCCTCCGAGGAGGACGTCGACCCCGCCAAGGGTGACCCCGCCAAGGGCGGCGAGCTCTTCCGCGTCAACTGCGCCATGTGCCACAACTTCGCGGGCTCCGGCGGCGCGCTGACCCGCGGCAAGTACGCGCCCTCGCTCGACGGCGTCGAGCCCAAGCACATCTACGAGGCCATGGAGACCGGCCCGCAGTCCATGCCGGTCTTCAACGACGGCAACATCGCCCCCGAGGACAAGCGCGACATCATCGCCTTCCTCAAGTCCATCGAGGACGCACCCCAGCAGGGCGGTCACGCCCTCGGCTCCCTGGGCCCCGTGTCGGAGGGCTGGTTCGCCTGGTTCTTCGGCCTGGGCATCCTCGTCGCCGCCGCCGTCTGGCTCGGACAGAAGTCCGCCTGAGCCATGACGGCCACCGCTTCCCACTCTCCGTCGACAGGATCGATCAACCGATGAACGAGCAGGACAGCCAGCCCACCGGAGGCGAGGTCACCCACACGGGTGAGTTCGGCAAGGGTGCCGTTCGCCTCGACCAGGGGCACGTCATCGGGGACGGCGGCATCCCCGCCCGCTTCGAGAACCCGGGCTTCCCTCCGCACCCGCTGCGCGGTGCGGACCTCGACGAGGGCGCCGCCAAGCGGGCCGAGCGCATCGTCGGCGGCCTCTTCCTCCTGTCGATCCTCGGCACGCTCGGCTTCATCGTCGGGTACTTCCTCGTTCCCACCGAGTCGACGGTCTTCGTCCCCGGCATCGGTCGCATGAACGCTGCCCACCTCGTGCTCGGCCTGTGCATGGCGCTGTCCCTGCTCGGCATCGGCCTCGGCGCCGTCCAGTGGGCCAAGACCCTCATGAACGACCACGAGGCCGTCGAGGACCGCCACCCGCAGCGCTCCGCCGACGCCGACCGGGCGAAGTTCGTCGAGATCATGTCCGAGGGCGACCGCGAGTCGCAGCTGTCGCGCCGCCCGCTCATCAAGTACGCCCTCGGCGGCGCCCTCGGGCTCTTCGCGGTGCCCGTCGTCCTGCCCCTCATCGGCGGCCTCGGACCGATGCCCGGCGACGACCTCTCGGTGAGCTTCTGGAACGGTGAGAAGGAGGAGGACGGCAGCTACCCCAACGAGCCGCTCCGCCTCATGCGCGATCCCCAGAACACGCCCATCAAGGCGAGCGAGGTCACGATCGGCTCCGTCTTCCACGTCATGCCGGAGGGCCTGCTCGACCTCGAGGAGCACATCCTCGAGGCCAAGGCCAAGGCCGCCGTCATCGTCATGCGGCTCGACCCCGACGACATCAAGTCCCAGAAGGAAAAGGACTGGGGCCACCAGGGCATCGTCGCGTACTCCAAGATCTGCACCCACGTCGGATGCCCGGTCGGCCTGTACGAGCAGCAGACGCACCACCTGCTCTGCCCGTGCCACCAGTCGACCTTCGACGTGACGCAGGACTGCAAGGTGATCTTCGGCCCGGCCAAGCGGCCGCTTCCGCAGCTGCCGATCACCGTCGATGATGAGGGCTATCTCATCTCCAAGGGTCCGTTCCGCGAAGCGACCGGACCGAGCTTCTGGGAGCGTGGTTCCGCATGAGCACCGACAGCATCCCCGCCGGCCGTCCGGCGGACCGTCTCCGGGACGGTGACGAGGTCGTGAAGCCGGGCCCCGGTGCCGCCGCCCGCAAGGTGGGTGGCGTCGCCGGCTGGATCGACGACCGCACCAACGGCGCGCGGGGCATCAACTACCTGCTGCGCAAGGTCTTCCCGCACCACTGGTCGTTCATGCTCGGCGAGATCGCGATGTACTCGCTCATCATCTGCCTGCTCTCCGGGGCGCTCCTCACGATCTGGTTCGTCCCGAGTGCCGGTCACACGGTCTACGACGGCTCCTACGTCCCGCTGCGTGGCACGCAGATGTCGGAGGCCTACGCCTCGACGCTCGACATCTCGTTCGACGTCAAGGGCGGGTTGCTCATCCGGCAGATCCACCACTGGGCCGCGCTCATGTTCCTCGTCGGCCTGACGGTGCACATGTTCCGGGTCTTCTTCACCGGCGCCTTCCGCCGTCCGCGCGAGCTCAACTGGGTCATCGGCACCGTCCTGGCCCTGCTCGCGGCCATCGAGGGCTTCGCCGGATACTCCCTCCCGGACGACCTGCTCTCGGGCACGGGCATCCGCGCCATGGAGGGCTTCGTCCAGACCGCCCCGGTCATCGGCTCCTACCTCGCCTACGCGATCTTCGGTGGCCCCTTTCCGGGCGAGGCGATCATCCCCCGCCTGTATGCCGCGCACGTGCTCCTCATCCCGGCGATCCTCGTCGGCCTGTTCATCGCGCACATCGTGCTCGTCGCCGTGCACAAGCACACGCAGTACCCCGGCCCGGGCCGGACCAACGACAACGTCGTCGGCCACCGCGTCATGCCGGTCTACGCCGCGACCGCCGGCGGGTTCTTCTTCATCGTCTTCGGCGTCATCACGCTCATCTCGGCGCTCTTCACGATCAACCCGATCTGGGCCTACGGTCCCTACGACCCGTCGCCCGTCACCGCCGGATCACAGCCGGACTGGTACATGGGCGCCTACGACGGCGCGCTTCGCCTGCTCCCCGGTTGGCTCGAGTTCCAGATCGGCGGCAACACGCTGTCGCTCAACATCGCGCTCGGCGCCCTCGTGCTCCTGCCGCTCGTCTACATCGTGCTGGGCTCCTACCCGTTCGTCGAGCGGTGGGTCACCGGTGACACCGGCGAGCACCACCTGCTCGACCGGCCGCGCAACAACCCCACGCGCACCGGCATCGGCATGGCGGGCATCGTCGCCTACTCGATCTTCATGTTCGCGGCGGGCAACGACATCATGGCGATCAAGCTGGGCATGTCGATCAACGACATCACCTGGCTGTTCCGCATCGGGCTCTTCGTGTTCCCGCCGCTCGCCTTCTGGGTCACGAAGCGGATCTGCCTCAGCCTCCAGCGTCGCGACCGGGACCTTGCCCTGCACGCCAGGGAGTCGGGCCGCATCATCCGCGGTGCGGACGGCTCGTTCCACGAGCGCCACGACCCGATCTCGGAGTACGACCGTTGGATCCTCGTCCAGCACGAGCCGGTGGCCCCCCTCCAGCTCGAGCCGGAGTACGACGAGAACGGTGTCGCGCGCCCGGCGGCCCGCAAGGACCGCCTGCGTGCCAAGCTGTCGCACTTCTACTTCAAGGACGCGGTCAACCCGGTCACCCCGGCCGAGCTGGCCGCCGCCCACCACGACGGTCAGAGGGCCGAGGCGATCGAGGCGCCCTTCGACTTCGAGGGCATCGAGGGCGACCACGGCCGCGCTGGAGAGGGTGGCCACGGAGCCGACGTGCCGACGGGCCAGGGCGACGACGCCGACGCCGACGCGGGTCGTGGCGGCATCGGCAGCGCGAGCCGGCTCAGGGAGTGACGTCCCGCGGGCACAACGCCCGCGGACACACCCACGTGTGGCCTCCCGGACCCAGGTCCGGGAGGCCGCAGCCATTCCGGCCCCAGACAAGCGGGCCACGTCCCGAGTGCCTGCGCACCCCAACCCGAGCCTCCGCCCACAGAGCGCACATGACAGGCTGGTGCGCGTGGAGCCGGTGCCCCAGGAGGAGTTCGAGTCGATCGTCGAGGAGGCGCTCGACGACGTGCCCGAGGAGCTCATGGGCATGCTCGACAACGTCGTCTTCCTCGTCGAGGACGAGCCTCCCGCCGACGACCCGGAGCTGCTCGGGGTCTACGACGGGATCCCGCTCACCGAGCGCGACTCCGGGTGGGGTCTGGGCAACCTCCCCGACCGCATCACGCTCTTCCGCGGCCCGCTGACCCGCATGTGTGACGACCTCGACGACCTGCGCGACGAGATCGCCGTGACGGTCGTCCACGAGATCGCGCACCACTTCGGCATCGACGACGCCACCCTGCACGAGCTCGGCTGGGGCTGACCACCACCTCCGTGACCGCGCAGGTGTCCGCTCAGGCGTGCGCGTCGCGCCGGTGCCGTCGCAGGCTGTCGCCGCCGAAGTCGTCCCGCAGGTGCCGGACCACGGAGTGGGCGTGGTTGGCGCCGTCCTGGGTGTTGTCGTACTCGACGAGGAGCAGCGGGCTCGTCACCGCGTAGTAGTGCGGCGCGCCGACTTCCGTGGACCCGGCCCAGACGAACTCCATCGAGTCCCCCGCCACGTCGAGCGTCTGCTCCCAGCAGTCGTCGGCGTATGCCGTCGGCAGCCGGTCGAGGTAGCGCCTCACGAGCGTGTCGAGCGCCACCTGCTGCCCCCGGTCTAGCTCGTCACGGCGGATCCCGCGAGGAAGGACCCTCGGGTCGACGACCGCGTCCATGCCGCTGAGGATGTCGGCGAACGCGACGCCGCTCGCGACGGCCCTGTCGCGCTGGGCGGGGCGCAACGCCGCCAGCAGGTCACGGGCGAGGTCCTCCTCTGGCCCGAGGAGCCGATGCCCGGCCACGACCCCGTGCGACACGCGTGCCGGCTCGGAGCCGACGAAGTGCGGGGTGACGGTGACCCGCGAGCCGTCGACGACGACGTGCACGCCCACGTGGTGCCCGTTGAGCCGCCAGGCCCACGGCGCGTCGACCCCGGGCTCGCCGTGGATCCGCAGCCAGTAGCGGTCGCCAGACGGCACCTCGCCCGTCACGAGGAAGCGCCGCTCCCGCTCGACCTCGACCGCGCCGCGCAGGATCGACGCCCCGTGCGGCGAGTGCGATGCGGCGACGAGGGCGCTCACCCGCTCCACGAGCTCGGGAGTCGCGTCCTCGAGCGACAGGCCGGGGCGCTCCCCGGGCAGGTAGCTCCATCGCGTCCATGAGGGGTCGTCCAGCCCCGTCATCGCGGTCGCGCGCTGGTCGGGCGACAGGTAGGTGAGCAGCGACCGTGCGGCGCCCTCGATGGCCTGCACGAGCTCGGAGGGTGTGTCGTCGAACGCTGGGTCCGTCATGGCGGCCAGTCTGGCGTTGCACGACGGCCGCGTCGACCCGTGGGGGTCGGCGCGGCCGTCGTGGAGGTCCGAGCAGGGCTCAGAGGGCGTGCGGCCCCCGCCAGTACTCGAAGACCCAACCGATGAGGGCCGGGATGGCGAGGGCGGCGCCGAGGGCGACGATCCACCAACCGATCGCGAGACCCAGGAAGATCAGGGCCGAGGCGCCGGCGAGGAAGAGCGGCTGCCAGCTGTGCGGGCTGAAGAAACCGTAGTCACCGGCGATGTCGCTGATCTCGCCGAGGGGGTCGTCCTCGGGCGGGACCCCCTCGAGCTTGCGACGAGTGATGTTGAGGTAGCCGGCGATCATGAAGCCGAGCAGGGCGCCGAGGACGAGCCCGGTGACGCCGACCGGCTCGGACCAGTCGTTCCACACGCCGTAGATGACCGCCATGAGGGCCGCGAAGCCACCGAAGAGGTAGCCGATCCGTTCCATCGCGACCATGGGTCAGTGCTCCTGCTGCTTGGTGTTGGACATCGCGTCGTCGCCGAGGTCGGCCGGGCCGAGCGCCTTGACCAGCCCGCTCCGCTCGTAGCCGGCCGGGGCGGCCTCCGGGTGGTTGAGGTCGAACGCGGGGCGCTCGGAGCGGATGCGGGGGATGGAGTTGAAGTTGTGCCGCGGCGGCGGGCACGAGGTCGCCCACTCGAGCGAGGCGCCGTAGCCCCACGGGTCGTCGGTCTCGACGAGCGGCGCGTGGCGCCACGTCTTCCACACGTTGTAGGCGAACGGGATCATCGAGGCGCCGAGGAGGAAGGCTCCGGTCGTCGAGATCTGGTTGGCGAGGGTGAAGCCGTCCTCGGGCAGGTAGTCGGCGTAGCGCCGGGGCATGCCCCAGATGCCGAGGAGGTGCTGGATGAGGAAGGTCGTGTGGAAGCCGATGAAGAGCATCCAGAAGTGGACCTTGCCGAGCCTCTCGTCGAGCATCCGGCCGGTGAGCTTGGGCCACCAGAAGTAGAACCCGCCGAACATCGCGAAGACGACCGTGCCGAAGACGACGTAGTGGAAGTGCGCCACGACGAAGTAGCTGTCGGTGAGGTGGAAGTCCAGCGCCGGGCTGGCGAGGATGACGCCGGTGAGGCCGCCGAAGAGGAAGGTGACGAGGAAGCCGAGCGCCCAGAGCATCGGCGTCTCGAAGCTGAGCTTGCCGCCCCACATCGTGCCGATCCAGTTGAAGAACTTCACGCCGGTCGGCACCGCGATGAGCATCGTCATGATGGCGAAGAACGGCAGGAGGACCTGGCCGGTGCCGTACATGTGGTGCGCCCAGACGGAGACCGACAGCGCCGCGATGGCGATCGTCGCGTAGACGAGGGTCTTGTAGCCGAAGACCGGCTTGCGCGAGAACACCGGGACGATCTCGGAGATGATCCCGAAGAACGGCAGCGCGATGACGTAGACCTCGGGGTGGCCGAAGAACCAGAAGATGTGCTGCCAGAGCATCACTCCCCCGCTGTCGGGGTCGAAGATGTGAGCCCCGAAGCGCCGGTCGGCGCCGAGCGCGAAGAGCGCGGCGGCCAGGGCCGGGAAGATGAGCAGGACGAGGATCGAGGTGATGAGCACGGTCCACACGAAGATCGGCATCCGGAACATCGTCATGCCGGGAGCACGCATCGTGAGGATCGTCGTGATGAAGTTGACCGACCCGAGGATGGTGCCGAAGCCGGCGAGGGCGAGGCCGAAGACCCAGAGGTCGCCACCGAGGCCCGGGCTGTAGGACGCGTCCGACAGCGGCGTGTAGGCGAACCAGCCGAAGGCGGCGGCGCCACCGGGCGTGAGGAACCCACCCGCGGCGATGAGGCCACCGAAGAGGTAGAGCCAGTAGGCGAACATGTTGAGCCGCGGGAACGAGACGTCCGGCGCACCGATCTGCAGCGGCATGAGCGCGTTCGCGAAGGCCGCGAAGAGCGGTGTCGCGAAGAGCAGCAGCATGATCGTGCCGTGCATGGTGAACAGCTGGTTGAACTGGTCGGGGTTGTCCACGACCTGCATGCCCGGCTGCATGAGCTCTGCGCGGATGATGAGCGCCATGAGACCGCCCATGAGGAACCACGCGAACGAGGTGATGAAGTAGAGGTTGCCGATGACCTTGTGGTCGGTCGTCGTCATCCACTTGACGACGGTCGCACCGGGGGCGACGCGCGGGTGACGGACGGCCTCGCGCTCACGGAGCATCGTGCGGGATTCGGTTGCGGCGCTCATCGGTTCAGTTCCTCAGTTCCTCGGGCAGGAGCTCGTCCTCGCCGGGCACGAGGCCCGACTCGCCACGGTTCAGGTCGGTGCCGAGCATCCCGGTCTGGCCACGCGACTTCAGGTCGTCCATGTGTGCGTCGAACTCCGCGCGCGGCACGACCTTGACGTTGAACAGCATCTGGGAGTGGTAGGCGCCGCAGAGCTCGGCGCACTTGCCCTTGAAGGTCCCCTCCTCGGTCGGGACGACCTGGAACTTGTTGACCTTGCCCGGGATCATGTCGAGCTTCTGGAGGAACTGCGGCACCCAGAAGGAGTGGATGACGTCGCGGGCGGTGAGGACGAACTCGACCCGCTCGCCCACCGGGAGGTAGAGCGTCGGGATGGTCTCCTCGGCTCCGGGCTCCCCGGTGAGAATGGCCTGCGTGCCGGTCTCGTGGACGTCGGCCTCGACGTAGTTGAAGTCCCAGGACCACTGCTTGCCGACGACGTTGACGGTGACCGCGGGGTCCTCGCTCGTGTCGAGCAGCGCGGTCTGGTCCTTGGCGGTGTAGAAGAAGAAGACGGCGACCATGAAGATCGGGACGATCGTGTAGAGGATCTCGAGCGGCACGTTGTAGCGCAGCTGCACCGGGAGCTCGTTGTCGTCACGACGGCGGCGGTAGGCGACGACGCACCAAGCGGTGAGTCCCCAGACGAGGACACCGACGGCAAGGCACGCGATCCACGCGCCGACCCAGAGGTCGCGCACGCGCTCGGAGTTCTCCGTGACGCCCCGGGGCAGGAAGCCGTCCTCGAACTTCCCCAGCTCGCACCCGCTGAGCGCCACCATCGCGCCCACGGCCAGGACCGACCAGAGGGCCAGTCGCCGACCCCGGGAACGGGGGTTGAGTTGGTCGTGCTGAGGCACCGCGGCACCCTCCTGCGTCGTCTGCTGGAACACGACAAACAGTAGTGCATGCTGCGGAACTCGCCCGGGACGGGGGGCGTTACGGTCGAGGCGTGCTGGACGCCACCCGGAGCCCCCTCCACCCGTCTGCCCGGGAGACCCTCCTGGCCGCCCTGGACGCGGGCTGGGCGGACCCACGGCGCCTGCACCGTGACGGTCGGCAGGCACGCCTCCTGCTCGACCGCGCGCGAGAGAGCGTCGCGGCCTCCATCGGCGCGCGCCCCGACGAGGTCTCCTTCCACCCGAGTGGGGCGCACGCGCTCCGGACCGGGGTGGCCGGGCTCCGTCACGCGCGCCGCCGCGCCGGCTCGCGGGTGCTCACCTCGGCCGTCGACCGGGCGGTCCTGCTGCACGAGGCCCACGAGGCCGACCCCGGCGCCGAGCCCCTGTCCGTCGACCGCGTGGGGCGCCTCTGGCCCGAGACACTCCGCGAGGTGCTGGCGACCGGGTCCGCGGCCCTCGTCGCGGTCCAGCACGCCAACGGCGAGGTGGGGACCGTGCAGCCCGTGACCGCCCTCCATGACGTATGCCGTGCAGCCGGGCTTCCGCTGCTCGTCGACGGCACGGCGTCGCTCGGCCGGGTCGAGGGCCCGGGGGCGTGGGACGTGCTCGCGGGCGACGCGGCGACCGTGGCCGGTCCCCCGGTCGGCGTCCTCGCCGTACGGACCGGCACCCGCTTCGACCTGCCCGGCCCGCGGTGGGAGCCCGAGCACGGCCGAGAGGTCGAGGACCCGTGGGTGCCGCTCGTGCTCGCCGCGGCCGAGGCCTGGCAGCACGCCGTCCACGAGCGACCCGGGGAGGAGACCGCCGCCAGGGCGCTCACCGACCGCATCCGCGCGGCCGCGGCCGCCGTGCCCGACGTCGAGGTCGCCGGCGACCCGGTCGACCGGCTCCCGCACGTCGTCACCTTCAGTGCGCTCTACGTCGACGGCGAGAGCATCGTCGGCGAGCTCGACAAGCGTGGGATCGAGGTGGCCTCGGGTTCGGCCTGCACGTCGAGCCGGCTGGAGCCGAGCCACGTCCTTGCCGCGATGGGCGCGCTCACCCACGGCAACGTCCGGGTCACCCTGCCCCTGGCCGCCGTCCGGTCGGACCGTGCCGACGACGTCGAGGCGCTCTGCCGCGAGCTCCCGTCGGTGGTGGCGGAGCTGCGGTCGCGGCTCGGGGTCGACGACCTGTGAGCGAGGACCCCGACCTCGACGCCCGCGGTCTCCTGTGCCCGCTGCCCGTCATCCGCCTCGCCCGCCTCGCCCGCGACCTGCCGCCGGGCTCATCTCTGTTCGTGCTCGCCGACGACCCGGCGGCCGAGTCCGACATCCCCGCCTGGGCGCGGATGCGCGGGCACGAGGTGAGTCTCGAGCGCCGAGGTGGGCACACGGCATACAGGGTCGTCCTGGGGTGAGACCCGCTCAGCCGAAGCGGAGGTCCGGCGCCTCGAGTGCCACGGCGAGCGCCTCGAGGTAGCGGCGACGCGGCCACTCGACGACGCCGAGGCGCTCGAGGTGACCGGTCCGCCACTGCACGTCGATGATCCGGCGCGCGTCACCGTCGGCCCGCACGAGGTCGACGAGGGCCGCGAGGGCGACCTTCGACGCGTCGCGCTCGAGGTGGAACATCGACTCACCCGCGAAGAGCCCGCCGACCGCGATGCCGTAGAGGCCGCCCACGAGGCGGTCGCCGAGCCACGTCTCGACGCTGTGCGCCCACCCGAGGTGGTGCATCTCGGTGTATGCCGTGACGATCTCGTCGGTGATCCAGCGCCCCTCGCGCTCGGGGTCGGCGCATCGCCGCATGACGTCGACGAAGGCCGTGTCGACCCGGACCTCGAAGCGGGAGCGCGCCTTGCGCAGGGAGCGGCTCTCGCGGAAGTCCCCGGGCACGAGGACGCCGCGCGGCTCGGGCGACCACCAGCCGATGGGGCGGGCGCCGTGGTCGCCGAGGCCCATCGGGAAGAGGCCGGCGCGGTAGGCCGCGAGCAACGTCCCGGGCTCGAGGTCGGCACCTGCGGCGACGAGGTCCTCGTCCTCGGTCGGGCGCAGCCGACCCAGCGCCCACTCACCCGGTGGTGGCTCGACCGGCGGGAAGGGGACGGTCACGACTGCGGCTTCAGGGCCTCGCGCAGGTGATGTGCGGCTCGACGTCGGCGGCCGAGTCGTCACCGTAGGCCTGGGCGAGCCGGTCGAGGAACGCCGACTTGTCGAGGACGTACTCCTGGGTGCCGACCGTCTCGAGGACGTAGGTGGCGAGGAGGGAGCCGATCTCGGCGCAGCGACGGTGTTCGAGGCCGGCGGACAGCCCGGTGAGGAAGCCGGCCCGGAAGGCGTCGCCGACACCGGTCGGGTCGGCACGACGCGCCTCGAGGGCGATGGGCACCTCGATCGGGTCCTCGCCGCGGGTCTTGATGACGGCGCCGTCCTTGCCCTTGGTGATGACCCGGGTCGTCACCTGCGCGTCGATGTCGGCCTCGCTCCACCCGGTCTTCTGCTCGGTGAGGTGCGCCTCGTACTCGTTGGTGAAGAGGTAGTCCGCGCCCTCGATGAGCTTGCGGATGAAGGGCCCGTCGGCGAAGGCGAGCTGCTGCGACGGGTCGGCGACGAAGGTGAGCCCGCGCGTGCGGCACTCGTCGGTGTGGCGCAGCATCGCCTCGGGGTCGTTGGCGCCGATGAGGACGAGGTCGAGACCCTTGGCCGCGATGGGGCCGAGCTCGATGAGCCGCGCCTCGCTCATGGCGCCGGCGTAGAAGGTCGCCATCTGGGCCATGTCGTCGTCTGTCGTGCAGACGAAGCGGGCGGTGTGCTTGGAGTCCGAGATGTGCACGTGGTCGCAGTCGACGCCGTGCCGGGTCAGCCAGCTGCGGTAGTCGGCGAAGTCCTCGCCCGCCGCGCCGACGAGCATCGGGCGCTGACCGAGGGCGGCCATGCCGAAGCAGATGTTGCCGGCGACACCCCCACGACGGATCTCGAGGGACTCGGCGAGGAACGACACCGAGATCTTGTCGAGCTGCTCGACGACGAGGGAGTCGGCGAACCGGCCCCGGAAGGTCATGAGGTGGTCGGTCGCGATGGACCCGGTGACTGCGATACGCACGTCGGCAACCTACCCCGTCCGGCAGAGGCCCAGGTCGTCGGACCGTCGACCCGACGCTCCCAGCGCGTGTACCGCCCGGGACTGGACATCGCAAGGTACTTGACATTGCACAGTACTGGCAACCATCGTTCACCCATGGGCTCACACGATCCGCAGATGCTCAAGGGAGTTCTTGGGCTCCTTCTCCTGAGCGTGCTCTCCACCGGGGACAACTACGGCTACGGCCTCGTCACGCAGCTGCGGGCCGCCGGCTTCGACGACCTCGCCGAAGGGACCGTCTACCCCGGCCTCACCCGCCTCGAGTCCTCGGGAATGCTCGAGTCGCACCTCGTCCGCAGCGACTCCGGTCCGGCCCGCAAGTACTACCGCCTCACGCCCGCCGGGCACGCCGAGCTCGCGGCCCGGCGCACGGCGTGGGAGCACCTCGTCCAGTCCGTCCACACGGCGACCACCGCCACGCTCATCACAGGGGAGACCGCATGAACCTCGTCGACCGACTCCGGATCGAGTCCACGATCCTGCGCTACGACTTCTGGCTCGAGATGCGCGGCGTGCGCGGCTCGCGCCGCCGCGACCTGCGCCGGGAGCTCCGCACCAACCTCACCGAGGCGGGTGCCGAGGTCGGCACGACGCGCGCCCTCTTCGGCATCGGGTCGCCCAAGGAGCTCGCGTTCGCCGCCACCGACACGGACCCGTCGCGGCCTCGCTGGTCGCAGGGGCTCATGTGGGCGGCCGGCACCCTTCTCGTCCTCCTCCTCTGGCTGGCGGTCACGAGCCTCAACCTCGTGCAGGCGGTCGACGCCACCGGCACGACGGAGCCGGTCGACGTGAGCCCGTTCCCCTGGTTCGGCACGACGTTCACCATCCACTCCGCCCCCGGGGTGCTCGAGGCGAGCATCTCGCCGCTGTGGCAGCTCCTCGCCGGGCCGCTCCTCGTCCTCCTCCTCGTCGCCCAGCCGTGGCGGCTGCTGCGTCGCGGGCAGCACGCGCCCGCGGCGACCGGCGACCGCGTCTGACGCGCGCCCCTCGCCGGGTCGGCCCGGCCGGACCCTTGTCGATGTCGGTCCGACCGAGCAGAGTGCGCTGCATGGACACTCCCCGCTGGCAGGACGCCGACTTCACCGGGCTCAAGGCCTTCGTCTTCAACTGCACCCTCAAGCGCTCGCCCGAGACGAGCAACACCCAGGGCCTCATCGACGTGAGCACCGCGATCATGGAGAAGCACGGGGTCGAGGTCGAGGTGCTGCGCGCGGTCGACCACGACATCGCCACCGGCGTCTATCCCGACATGACCGAGCACGGCTGGGAGACCGACGCATGGCCCGAGATCTGGAAGCGCGTCGAGGCCAGCGACATCATCGTCATCGCCGGACCCATCTGGCTCGGTGACAACTCGAGTGTGACCAAGCGGGTCATCGAGCGCCTCTACGCCATGAGCGGGATGCACAACGACAAGGGCCAGTACATCTACTACGGCAAGGTCGGCGGGGCGATCATCACCGGCAACGAGGACGGCATCAAGCACTGCGCCTCGAACATCCTCTACAGCCTCCAGCACCTCGGCTGCACGGTCCCGCCCAACGCCGACGCCGGCTGGATCGGCGAGGCCGGACCCGGCCCGTCCTACCTCGACGAGGGCAGCGGCGGTCCCGAGAACGAGTTCACCCAGCGCAACACGACGTTCATGACGTGGAACCTCATGCACCTCGCCTGGCTGCTCAAGGAGCGCGGCGGCTTCCCCGCCGGCGGCAACGAGCGCACGAAGTGGGACGAGGGCACGGACTTCGACCACCCCAACCCCGAGTACCGCTGAGGCGCTCCCCCTGCCACGGCGGGCGGACGGCATACGTCGAAGGGCCCCTCACCGGCAATGGTGAGGGGCCCTTCGAGGTGTGCCGTGGTGCGGCTCAGCTGAACGAGTCGCCGCAGGCGCAGGAGCTGCCCGCGTTGGGGTTGTCGATGGTGAAGCCCTGCTTCTCGATGGTGTCGGAGAAGTCGATCGTGGCGCCCTCGAGGTAGGGGCTGCTCATGCGGTCGACGACGACCTCGACACCGTCGAAGTCGCGGACGAGGTCACCGTCGAGGGAGCGCTCGTCGAAGTAGAGCTGGTAGATGAGGCCCGAGCAGCCACCGGGCTGCACGCCCACGCGCAGGCGGAGGTCGTCGCGACCCTCCTGCTCGAGGAGGGACTTGACCTTGCCGGCCGCGAGGTCGGTGAGGAGGACGCCGTGCGCCGGGGTCTCGGTACCCGCGTCGGTCGTGGTCTCGGGCTTGGTGTCGAGCTCGCTCATGGGTGACTCCTGGAATGCGTCGGGGCTCGGGTGGTCTGTGGTCCTGCAGGAGGTCGCAACCGTGGGCGGCCTCGATCTGTTCCCGGGCGAGACCTCAGGATACGTCGCCCGCGGCGGTTCACCGACCAGCGGACCACGTTCTGGCGACGCGCGCCGCACGGGCCCGCAGCGTCCCCACCGGGTCGAGGAAGGCCGCGTCGACCTCCTCGGGGGTCTCGGCGACGGCATACGTGCCGCTGATGCCCAGCCCCATCGTCTCGCGACGGCCCACGAGGACCTGGCCCGCGAGGACGACGCTCGGCAGGCCCTCCTCGAGGGCGGCGGCGGCGACGCCGGCGGCGACCTTGCCGTGCAGGCTCTGCCAGTCGAAGGTGCCCTCCCCCGTGACGACGAGGTCGCTGCCGCGCACGACCTCGCGGAAGCCGACGGCGTCGAGCACGAGGTCGACGCCGCTCACCCGCCGGCCTCCGAGGAGGAAGAGGGCGTAGCCGAGCCCGCCTGCCGCACCCGCACCGGGCTCGCGGTCGATCCGCCTCGGTGCGCCGGTGAGCAGGTCGAGCGGTGCGTCGAGGGTGCGGCCGACGATCTCGGTGAAGCGGCCGAGGGCGCCCTCGAGCTCCTGGGCGACCTCGGGCGTCGCCCCCTTCTGCGGGCTGAAGACCGCGCTCGCGCCCTTGAAGCCGAGGAGCGGGTTGTCGACGTCGGTGGCGACGACGAGGTCGACGCCGTCGAAGCGCTCCCGCGCCGCGAGCAGCCCGGACAGGGCGTCGTCGGGCGCGGTGGCGAGGGCCCGTCCACCACGCGCGAGCTGTTCCGCCGGGCCGGCGCCGAGCGCCGAGAGCGTGCCTGCTCCGGCGTCATTGGTGCCGCTGCCGCCCAGGCCGACGACGATGCGGTCGGGCTTCGCCTCGAGGGCCGCGAGGAGGAGCTGGCCCACTCCCCAGGTGCTCGTCAGCGCCGGGTCACGCTCGTCGGCGTTGAGCAGGTGCAGCCCCGCGGCCTGGGCGGACTCGACGTATGCCGTCCGCTTCCCCTCGCTCTCCACGACGAGCACCGCGGCCGGCACCTCGCGGCCGAGCGGGTCGCTCACCGTGAGCGCGACGGTCTCCCCCTCGAGGGCCCGCCCGAGGACGTCGAGGAACCCCGGGCCACCGTCGGAGAGCGGCAACAGGGTGAGCGCGTCCTGCGGGGCGGTGTCGTGCCACCCGGCGGCCATGGCCTCGGCCGCCTGGGTCGCGGTCAGGGTGCCGGTGAAGCAGTCCGGGGCGATGACGACGTGCACGGGAGGCACGGTATCGGGTCGGTCCGCGACTCCGGAACCGCCCGATGCGACCGGAGCGACCGGCGCGTCACCGCACGCCGTGGACCGGCGTGGGGGACTGGGGCGACCGGCATACGATCGGTGGTGTGACGACGACTCCTGCCGCTCCGCTCCCCCTGCTCGTCCTCGGCCGGGGACGCGACCTGCGCTCCGAACGGGGCGTTGAGTGCCCCGGGGACCTTCCCGCGCCGTCCGATCCCGGCCTCGTCGCCCGGGCGCGCGCCGCGAAGGAGGCGCTCGGCGACAAGGTGTTCGTGCTCGGGCACCACTACCAGCGCGACGAGGTCATCGAGTTCGCCGACGTCACGGGTGACTCCTTCAAGCTCGCCAAGGAGGCGGCGGCGCGTCCGGACGCACCGTGGATCGTCTTCTGCGGGGTCCACTTCATGGCCGAGTCGGCCGACATCCTCACGAGCGACGAGCAGACGGTGATCCTCCCCGACCTCGCCGCGGGCTGCTCGATGGCCGACATGGCCGCCATCGCGCAGGTCGAGGACTGCTGGGACGAGCTCGTCGCGGCGGGGGTCGCCGACGACACGGTCCCGGTGACCTACATGAACTCGTCCGCGGCGATCAAGGCGTTCACGGGTCGCCACGGCGGCACGGTCTGCACCTCGTCCAACGCACGCACCGCGCTCACCTGGGCGTTCGACCAAACCGGCGGCGTCGACGGCACGGGCAAGGTGCTCTTCCTCCCCGACCAGCACCTCGGACGCAACACGTGGGCACGCGACCTCGGCCGGTCGCTCGACGACTGCGTCGTGTGGGACCCGCACCGCCCCATGGGCGGGCTCACCGTCGAGCAGCTGCGCGAGGCGCGGATGATCCTCTGGCGCGGGCACTGCTCGGTGCATGGCCGGTTCACCACCGAGGCTGTCGCCGCGGCCCGGGCCGAGATCCCCGGTGTCAAGGTCATCGTCCACCCCGAGTGCCGGCACGAGGTCGTCGAGCTCGCCGACGAGGTGGGCTCCACCGAGAAGATCGTCGCCACCATCGCGGCCGCTCCCCCCGGCACGGCGTGGGCGGTCGGGACCGAGCTCAACCTCGTCCAGCGGCTCGCGCAGATGTTCCCCGAGCAGCGGATCGCCTTCCTCGAGAAGAACGTCTGCTACTGCTCGACGATGAACCGGATCGACCTGCCGCACCTCGTGTGGGCGCTCGAGTCCCTCGTCGAGGGCCGCGTCGTCAACCCGATCCGGGTCGACGAGCAGGTCGCCGCCGACGCCCGCCGCGCGCTCGACCAGATGCTCGCGCTGCCGGGCGAGACCTCGAAGGACTGACTCCTCACGACGACGAGGCTCGCGAGCCGCCTTGCCGCTCCCGAGCCTCGTTGTTGCGGCTCGGGAGCGGCAACTGGGCTCGAGAGCCCCACGGCAGCCTCATGGCGTGAAGGGCTCAGACCTCGATGAGGCCGTTCGCGCCGACGTGGGGGTTGTGCGCCGTGGGGACCCGCTCCCCCTGCGGGGGCGGGCCCGGCGGAGTGCCGTCGCCGAAGGGGCGCCCACCCAGGGACTCGCGCCCGTGGGGCGTGGCCCAGCCGGAGAGGTCCGGCCCGGCCGGCACGACGCCGGTCGGGTTGATGTCCCGGTGGACCTCGTAGTAGTGGCTCTTGATGTGGGTGAAGTCGGTCGTGTCGCCGAACCCCGGCGTCTGGAAGAGGTCGCGGGCGTACGCCCACAGGACCGGCATCTCGGTGAGCTTGCTCCGGTTGCACTTGAAGTGGCCGTGGTAGACCGCGTCGAAGCGGGCCAGCGTCGTGAAGAGCCGCACGTCGGCCTCGGTGATCGTCTCGCCGACGAGGTAGCGCCGGGTCGACAGCCGCTCCTCGAGCCAGTCGAGCGCGGTGAAGAGCCGCTCGTAGGCAGCGTCGTAGGACTTCTGGGTGCCCGCGAAGCCGCACCGGTAGACCCCGTTGTTGACCTCGGTGTAGACCCGCTGGTTGACCTCGTCGATCTCGGCGCGCAGTGCCTCGGGGTAGAGGTCGGGCGCCCCCTCACGGTGGAACTCGGTCCACTCGCTCGAGAGGTCGAGCGTGATCTGCGGGAAGTCGTTGGTCACGACCTTGCCGCTCGGCACGTCGACGATCGCCGGCACCGTGATGCCCTTGGGGTAGTCCGGGAACCGCGCGAGGTAGGCGTCCTTGATCCGCGGGATCCGCAGCACCGGGTCGAGCCCTCCCTCGTCGAGGTCGAAGGTCCACGAGTCCGAGTCGTGCGTCGGACCGCAGATGCCCATCGAGATCGCGTCCTCGAGCCCGAGGAGGCGACGCACGATGATCGCGCGGTTGGCCCACGGGCAGGCCCGCGCGACGACGAGCCGGTAGCGCCCCGCCTCGACGGGCCACTGCTCACCTCCGCGCGTGATCCGGTCCTCGATGTATGCCGTGTCGCGGTTGTAGTCGTCCTCGACGTAGGTGCCCTGCCGGGATCCGCTCGCGTGCTCGCCCATCGTCAGCTCCTTCCCATCGCGCCGAGCCGCGCGAAGAGCGCGGCCTCGGCGACGCAGACCTTCTCGAACTCGCCGAGGTGGAGCGACTCGTTGGCCCCGTGCGCCCGGGTGTCGGGGTCCTCGACGCCGGTCACGAGGATGGCCGCGTCGGGGAAGCGCTCCGCGAAGGCGGCGACGAACGGGATAGAGCCACCGACGCCGATGTCGACCGGTTCGGTGCCCCACGCGTCGGCGAACGCGGCCCGCGCCTCGTCGTAGACCGGGCCGCTCGCGTCGGCGGCGAACCCGGCGCCCTGGTCGTCGAGCGTGACCTCGACCCTCGCCCCCCACGGGGCGTGCTCGCGCAGGTGCTCCTCGAGGGCGGCGAAGGCGTCCATCGGCGCCTCGTCGGCGGCGATGCGCATCGAGAGCTTGGCCGAGGCCGTGGGGACGAGCGTGTTGGACGACTTCTCGACCGACGGCGCGTTGATGCCGATCGTGGTGAGCGAGGGCTTGGTCCACATGCGCGAGAGCAGCGAGCCGGAGCCGATCGTCGAGACACCGTCGAGCAGGCCGGACTCCTCGCGCAGCCGCTCCTCCGAGAAGTCGAGGTCGGCGGCCTCACCGGACTTGAGCCCGGCCACGGCGACGTTGCCCTCGTCGTCGTGCAGGGTCGAGATGAGCCGGACGAGGGCGGTGATGGCGTCGGGGACGGCACCGCCGAACATCCCGGAGTGGACACCGTGGTCGAGGGTCGACACCGTGACGACGACACGGATGAGGCCGCGCAGCGTCGTCGTGAGTGCGGGCGTGCCGATGTCCCAGTTCATCGAGTCGGCGAGCACGATGGCATCGGCGGCGAGCTTGTCGCCGTGGCGCTCGAGGATCGTCATGAGCGAGTCGGAGCCGACCTCCTCCTCGCCCTCGACGAAGACGGTGACGCCGACGGGCAGCGCTCCCTTGTGGGCGCGCAGGGCGGCGATGTGCGCCATGATCCCGGCCTTGTCGTCGGCCGCGCCGCGACCGTAGAGGCGCCCTGCGCGCTCGGTCGGCTCGAAGGGCGCGCTGTCCCAGTCGGCGTCGTCACCGGGGGGCTGCACGTCGTGGTGGGCATAGAGCAGGACGGTCGGGGCACCCTCCGGTCCGTCGATGTGCCCGATGACCGCGGGGGCGCCGCCCTCGCGGACGATCTCGACGTCGAGCCCCTCGGCGCGCAGCAGCTCGGCCGTCGCCAGCGCCGAGGCGTCGACGTGGGTCTGGTCGAAGGCCGGCAGCGAGACGCTCGGGATGCGGGTCAGGGCCTCGAGGTCGCTGCGCAGCCCGGGCATGAGCTCGCGGACGGTGTCGCGGAGGGAGGACAGCTCGGGCAGGTCGGTGGTGGTGCTCGCATCGGTCACGCTCCCGACCCTACTCAGCGGTGGGCGGGCAGGAGGACCCAGCCGGACGGCATACACTTCGCGCGTGTTCGGACGCAGCAGGACCACCAACGAAGAGCTCGCGCAGCAGGTCGCCGTGACGGCCCGCGAGGGCGCCAAGAACCGCCCCACGCCCAAGCGGCGCGAGCAGGAGGCGGCGCGCAGGCGGCCGCTCGTCGAGACCGACCGCAAGAAGGCGCGCAACGCGGACCGCGCCAAGCGCCGCGAGCAGATGGCCAAGCAGCGTCAGGCGATGCTCACCGGCGACGAGGCGCACCTGCCCGCGCGCGACAAGGGCCCGGTCAAGCGCTTCATCCGCGACTACGTCGACGCCCGTTGGGGCATCGCCGAGTTCATGCTGCCCGTCATGCTCGTCGTGCTCGCGCTCTCGTTCGTCCGCCAGCCGTGGGCGATGCTCATCGTCTTCGTGCTCGTCTACGGCCTCATCGCCGCGGCTGTCGTCGACACGTTCCTCATGTGGCGCCGGGTGAGGAAGAAGCTCACCGCGAAGTTCGGCGAGGACGCCGTGCAGCGCGGCGACGGCTTCTACACCGCGATGCGCGCCTTCCAGATGCGCCGCACGCGCATGCCGCGACCGGCCGTCTCCCGGGGCGACTACCCCGCCTGACGCCCCGCCTGGTGGGTGGGTCAGACCGAGGCGTCGAGACGCATCGGCCCGTAGACCTTGTCGCCGTCGCGGTGCAGCGTCACGGCGGCCACACCCGCGTCGGCGAGGTCGCGCCACACCTCGCCGAACCAGTTCTCGGCGTCGGACTGCGTGGGGAACGCCGTCTCCGACGTGGGCTCCCCCGTGACGGCGCCGCCGTCGGCGTCCTCGTAGGTCCAGGTCCAGGCCTCGGTCATGTCGTCTCCTCTGCTGCGGACTGGCGCTCGGCCACCCGGACGGTCGGCTCGAGGACGACCTCCGAGGTGAGCGAGCTGGCGATGAAGCAACCCTCGTGGGCCTCGTGCATGAGCTCGTCGAAGCGGCTCACGTCGCTGCCGGCGGCCACGGTGACCTCGGGACGCAACGTGATCCGGGTGATGCGCATGGGCCGCTCCCGCCCCGGCATGAACCCCTCGGCGTCGTCCTCGTAGGCGAGGACGTCGAGCCCTGCGGTGGCGGCGACGTGGAGGAACGACAGCATCTGGCACGAGCTCGCGGCGAGGACGAGCAGCTGCTCGGGGTTGGCCCGGGTCGCGTCACCGCGGAAGTGCGGGTCCGCGCTCAGCGCGAACTCGCTCCCCGCCGGCGGCACCGCGCCGACGTGGTTCCTGCTGTATGCCGTGTAGCCGCCACCGGTCGACCCCTCCGAGCCGTCCCACGACAGCGTGGCGCGGTAGGTGTGGTCCATGGTCGCGTCGGTCCGGGGCCTCAGGCCTCGCGGACACCGACCTCGACGAAGGGCGGCTTGGTCACCGTTGCCGGGACCTCGCGGCCGCGGACGTCGATGACGACCTCGTCGCCGACCGACACCGAGCGCTCGAGCTGGGCGAGGGCGATGCCCTCCTTGCGGGTCGGGCTGAACGTCCCCGACGTCACCTCGCCGACGACCTCGCCGTCCTTGAGCACCGAGCAGTGGGCCCGCGGGATGCCACGGCCGGTGACGACGAGTCCGCGGTTGAGCCGCGACGTCTTCGCGGCACGCTGCTCGGTGAGCGCCTCCTTGCCCCAGAACGCGTCCTTGTCCCAGCCGACGGCCCACGCGGCCCCGGCCATGACGGGCGTGATCTCGGTGCTGAGGTCGTTGCCGTGCAGCGGGTAGCCCATCTCGGTCCGCAGGGTGTCGCGCGCGCCGAGTCCGGCCGGCTTGCCACCCTGGTCGGCGACGGCCGACGCGAGGGCATCCCAGAGCGGCCCGGCGGCGGCCCAGGTCGGCACGAGCTCGTAGCCGCGCTCCCCGGTGTAGCCGGTGCGGCAGACGATGACCGGCCGCCCCTCCCACTCGGCCTCGACGAAGGACATGTAGTCGTGGTCGACAGGCAGCCCGAGGGAGGTGAGCACCTCGTCGCTGAGCGGACCCTGGACGGCGAAGACGGCATACGCGTCGTGGAGGTTCTCGACCTCGATGCCCTCGGGGGCGGCGGCGCGGAGCATCTCGACGACCGCCGTCGTGTTCGCCGCGTTGGGGATGAGGAAGACGTCCTCCTCGCTGCGGACGTAGGCGATGAGGTCGTCGACCACGCCGCCGTCGTCCTGGCAGCACATCGTGTACTGGGCCTGGCCCGGGCCGATGCGGCGCAGGTCGTTGGTGAGGCACGTGTTGGCGAAGTCGACTGCGCTGACGTCGCCGGCGCGACCGCTCACGCGGGCCTTGCCGAGGTGGCTGACATCGAAGAGACCGACCCGCTCGCGGACCGCTGTGTGCTCGGCGACGACGCCGCCACCGGGGTACTCGATCGGCATCTCCCAGCCCCCGAAGTCGGCCATCTTGGCGCCGAGGGCGACGTGCCGGTCGTGGACGGGAGAGTGCAGCAGTTCGGTCATGTGGGCACGCTATCGCGCGGCCTTCAGGACCGGCGCGGCTAGGGTGCCACGCGAAGGGGTGACGACCTCGCCCACCCGCAACGACGCCAGGAGTGACGCAGTGCCCAGCCTCAACCTCACCACCCGTGACCTCGCGAGCCTCAAGGTCGACGCCCTCGTCGTCGGCTCCGTCTCCTCCGGCAACGGCGCCGAGCTCGCCCCCGGCCACGGCCTGCCCAAGGGCGCCGCGAAGCACCTCGCCGCCGTCCTCACCGACCTCGAGGCCAAGGCGAAGCCGGGTGAGGTCGTGCGGGTCGTCGCCGTCCCCGACGTGTCCGCGACCGCCGTCGTCGTCACCGGGCTCGGCCCCGCCGACGAGGTCACCGCCGACGTCCTGCGCTCCGCCGCCGGGGCCGCGCTGCGCTCGGTCGCGACCAAGGCCTCCGTCGCCGTCGCGCTCCCTGCCGACGACGAGGCGTCCCTCGCCGCCGTGGCCGACGGCGCGTATGCCGGCTGCTACACCTTCGACGCGTCCACCACCCGCGCGACCGGCTCGGGCGGCTCGGGCGGCTCGAAGAAGGCGTCGGCCCCCGCGAAGGGCGACGGCCCCAAGATCTCCGTCGTGTCGACGCAGGGCTCGGGCAAGAACCTCAAGGCCGCCGTCGATCGCGCCGCCGTCATCGGCTCGGCCCGCGACCTCGCGCGCGACCTCGTCAACACCCCGCCGAACCTCCTCACGCCGCAAGCCTTCGTCGACCGCGTCAAGGCGGCCGTGTCGGCGTCGTCGGGCAAGGTGAGCGTGTCCGTTCTCGACGAGAAGGCCCTCGCCAAGGGCGGCTTCGGCGGCATCGTCGGCGTCGGCCAGGGCTCGGCCAACCCGCCGCGCATCGTGACGATGTCCTACTCCCCCAGCGGTCTCCGCGGCTCGAAGGGTGGCTCTGTCGCCCTCGTCGGCAAGGGCATCACCTTCGACTCGGGCGGCCTGTGCATCAAGCCGGCCGCGGGCATGCTCACGATGAAGTCCGACATGGCCGGCGCCGCCGCGGTCGCCGCGACCGTCCTCGCCGCCGCGGAGCTCGGTGGCCCGGTCGCCGTCACCGGATACCTCTGCCTCGCCGAGAACATGCCGAGCGGCACCGCACAGCGCCCCGGCGACGTCGTGACGATGCGCAACGGCACGACCGTCGAGATCATCGACACCGACGCCGAGGGCCGCATGGTCCTCGGTGACGGCATCTGCCTCGCGAGCGAGAGCAAGCCCGACGTCATCGTCGACATCGCGACCCTCACCGGCGCCCAGATGGTCGCGCTCGGCAGCCGCGTCGCCGGCGTCATGGGCAACGACGACGCCTTCCGCACCGCCGTCGTCGACGCGGGCGCCTCCGCGGGCGAGGACTCCTGGCCCATGCCGCTGCCGCGCGAGCTGCGCCCCGGCCTCGACTCGACCGTCGCCGACCTCGCTCACAAGGCCGACCGCTGGGGCGGCATGCTCACCGCCGGCCTCTTCCTCCAGGAGTTCGTCGCCGACGGCATCCCGTGGGCGCACGTCGACATCGCCGGGCCGTCGTTCAACGAGAAGGGCGCCGACGGGGCCATCCCCAAGGGCGGCACCGGCTACGGCGTCGCAACCCTCGTGCGCCTCATCGAGGCCCACACCGCCTGACCCCACGCGCGACACCTTTCCCGGGCACCCGGAAAACGGGCCCGGAGCAAGAGAACAGTTCTCTTGCTCCGGGCCCGTTTCGCGGGGACGGCGGGAAACGGTCCCCTGCGTCAGCCGGACTTGCGGCGGAACATCTGCTCGCGCCCGGACGTCTCCGGACCGTGCCCGTGGTCGACCTTGGACCGGTCGGAGTGGTCGGACACGTCGGTCCCACCGTGTGCGTGCTTCTTGTCCAGGGCCTCTCGGAACTTCTTCTTCATGTCCTCGCTCGGCGTCGGACGGGGACTCTTGGACTCGGACACGGTGCCTCCTGGGTCGGTGGTGCGGTCGTCCTCACTCTCGCACGCACCGCCGTGCTCTGCCACGGCGTTTTCCGCTCCCCACATCGCCGACCGCCGGACGCGGCGAGTCTCGGGATGAGACGGTGTGCGGGTGTCGGCGGGAGCATGGTGGGACCGGGTGACGCTGGGGCCCCGACGCCGCCGGCGCGACATGCTGCGCCGTCTCGCCGAGCTCGACCGCCTCGACGCCGCCTCCCCTCCGTTCGGCTCCTCCGCCTGGCGGCAACCCACGCCGTATGCCGTCGCCGCGCCTGCGCGCCGGCGTCGCGGCGCGCTCCTGCCCCTTGTCGTCACGCTCGCCGTGACAGCGGGACTGCTGTGGATGCGCACCGCCGCGACCGAGCAGGTCGACCATGTCGCCACCCTCCTGACGGCCTCGGACACCCGGCCGCCGGCGTCGGTCGACGCCGCGCCCTCGCGCCTCGTGCCGCTGCCGATCTCGCCCGGCGGGTCCGGCGGCTACACGTTCATGGCCGAGAACGCCCTCGGCCCCGCGACCCACGACCCGTGCCGCCCGCTGCACCTCGTCGTCAACGGCGAGGCCGCACCGGAGGGCGCCGACGCGATCCTGCGCGACGCGATCGGCATCGTCGCGCCGGCGGCCGGGCTCCGCGTCGTCGTCGACGGGCCGACGGACGAACGCGCGCGTGAGGGCCGTCCCGCCATGGACCGAGGCCGCTACGGCGACCGGTGGTCCCCCGCGCTCGTCGCCTGGACGACGCCGTCGCGCGACCCACGCCTCGACGGCGCCACGGCGGGCATCGCCGGCCCGCTGTCGGTCGCGGACGCGACCGGGCACCTGCGCAACGTCTCGGGGATCGTCCACCTCGACGGTCCGGCGTTCACCGAGATCCTGCGCGAGCCGGGTGGCCGGCAGGCCGCCGTGGCCATCGTCGTCCACGAGCTCGTGCACCTCGTCGGTCTGGGTCACGTCGACGACCCCGCCCAGCTCATGCACCCGTCCAACGAGGGTCAGGCCGGTCTCGGTGACGGCGACCGGCGCGGGCTGGCGCGGCTCGCGGACACCTCCTGCGCCCGAGGCGTCTGACCCACCCACCTCGACCTGTCGGCCCGACCTTCGACCCCTGCCCCTCGGCCTCGGACCGGTGCGCTGTCGGGGCCTACTGTCCGCGGCGCTGCCGCGAGTTCCAGTCGCGCATCCGCTGCGGGTAGCCGGTCTGGTTGACGTCGTAGGTCGGCAGCTGCAGCTCCGTGGCGAGGCGGAAGCCGTCCTCACGTGTCGGCACCGCCCGACGCATCCACTCGCCGTCGTGGGCGATGAGGATGACCGTCGTCGCGGTGACGTTGGTCGCCGGCTCGACGAAGGCCTCGACGCCCCTGCGACTCTTCGCGAAGTCGGAGAAGTGGGCGCGGGCCCGGCGGAGGTCGTCCTTCGAGGGCGCCGCCGCGCCCGCTGCAGGAGCAGCCCGCTTCCGTCGCCTCCACCACGCCATGGCGACACGATACGGGCGAGGGCTGGGCGGCGGCTGCGGGTCGGCTGTGACGCGCGGAGGCGCGCGCGGATCACACGCTGTGCGTGGGCCGCCCACGGGGGTCGCCCGGGGCCGCGGCGACCTCCTGTGACGGTCGCCACGATGCAGTGACAGGATGGGCCGGAACCGGCGCGAGACCGACGAGACCCGATCGACCCGCGCCCCCTGACCCATCGCAAGGGAGCAGCCTTCATGCCGGCCACCGCCGAGGACAGCTACGACATCGTCATCCTGGGAGGCGGCAGCGGCGGCTACGCGTGCGCCTTCCGCGCCGCCGAGCTCGGCCTCACGGTGGCCCTCGTCGAGAAGGGCAAGCTGGGCGGCACCTGCCTGCACGTCGGCTGCATCCCCACCAAGGCGCTCCTGCACGCGGCCGAGGTCGCCGACACCGCCCGCGAGGGAGCGCAGTTCGGCGTCAACACGACCCTCGAGTCGATCGACATGTCCGGCGTCAACGCCTACAAGGACGGCGTCATCGCCCGGCTGCACAAGGGGCTGCTCGGGCTCGCCAAGGCGCACAAGGTCGAGCTCGTCGAGGGCGCCGGTCGCCTCGTCGACCGCACGACCGTCGAGGTCGACGGACGCCGGATCACCGGCAGGCACGTCGTGCTCGCCACCGGCTCCTACCCGCGGACGCTGCCCGGCCTCGAGATCGGCGGCCGCATCATGACGAGCGAGCAGGCGCTCCGCCTCGACCACGTGCCCGACCGCGTCGTCGTCCTCGGTGGTGGCGTCATCGGCGTCGAGTTCGCGTCGGTCTTCCGCTCGTTCGGCTCCGAGGTCACCGTCGTCGAAGCCCTCCCCCGGCTCGTCGCCGCCGAGGACGAGGCCGTCTCCAAGGTCCTCGAGCGCGCCTTCCGCAAGCGCAGGATCACCGCGAGGACAGGCGTGAAGTTCAGCGGCGCCACCCAGGACGGAGACGTCGTCACCGTCTCGCTCGAGGACGGCACGAGCATCGAGGCCGACCTCCTCCTCGTCGCCGTCGGGCGCGGCCCGGTCACCGACGGCCTCGGATACGAGGAGGCGGGCGTCACCCTCGACCGTGGCTTCGTCACGACCGACGAGCGCCTGCGTACCGGCGTCGACGGCGTGTATGCCGTGGGCGACATCGTTCCCGGCCTCCAGCTCGCGCACCGCGGCTTCCAGCAGGGCATCTTCGTCGCCGAGGACATCGCCGGCCTGGCACCGGCCGTCATCGACGAGAACACCATCCCGCGCGTCACCTACTGCGACCCCGAGATCGCCTCGGTCGGCCTCACCGAGGCCCAGGCCCGTGAGGTCCACGGCGAGGTCGAGACCTACGAGTACAACCTCGGTGGCAACGGCAAGTCGCAGATCCTCCAGACCCAGGGCTTCGTCAAGCTCGTCCGCACCAAGGACGGGCCCGTCGTCGGTGTCCACATGGTCGGTGCGCGCATGGGCGAGCAGATCGGCGAGGCCCAGCTCATCGTCGGCTGGGAGGCCCACGCCGAGGACGTCGCACCCCTCATCCACGCCCACCCGACCCAGAACGAAGCCCTCGGCGAAGCCCATCTGGCGCTCGCCGGCAAACCCCTGCATGCTCACAACTAGAGTTGACGCACGCCGCCGTCGATAGGAGAACAGACACCATGTCCGAACGTGTGACCATGCCCGCCCTCGGCGAGTCCGTGACCGAGGGCACCGTCACCCGGTGGCTCAAGAACGTCGGTGACCAGGTCGAGGTGGACGAGCCCCTGCTCGAGGTCTCGACCGACAAGGTCGACACGGAGATCCCCTCGCCCGTCGCGGGAACCCTTCAGGAGATCCTCGCCGAGGAGGACGAGACCGTCGCCGTCGGCGCCGACCTCGCCGTCATCGGTGACGGCGCTGCGTCCGGCGGCGACTCCGGCGCGCCCGCCGAGCAGTCCTCCGACGAGCCCGCCCAGGAGTCCTCGGACGCTCCGGCGCAGGACGAGTCGGACGACGCCTCGGGCCAGTCGGGCGACGGCGACGCGATCGACTCCCCCCAGCAGCAGGACGAGGTGGCCCAGGCCGGTGACGAGGGCGGGCAGGAGCCTGCCGCGCCGCAGGCGGCGGCCCCCTCCGACTCCGCACCGTCGTCCTCAGGTGGCAGCGGCAGTGGTGGCGGCACGACCGTGACGATGCCCGCGCTCGGCGAGTCGGTCACCGAGGGCACGATCACGCGCTGGCTCAAGGCCGAGGGTGACGAGGTCGCCGTCGACGAGCCGCTCCTCGAGGTCTCGACCGACAAGGTCGACACGGAGATCCCCTCGCCGGTCGCCGGAACCCTGAGCAAGATCCTCGTCCAGGAGGACGAGACCGTGCCGGTCGGCGCCGACCTCGCGGTCGTCGGTGGCGGCGACGGCGGCGGTCAGGAGGCCCCCGCCGCGGAGTCCGCACCGGCCGAGCAGCCGACCGAGGAGAAGCCCGCCGAGGCCGAGAAGCCCGAGCAGCAGGAGAAGCCGGAGCAGGCGACGGAAGCCGCCCAGTCCGAGGCACCCGCCCGGAAGCCGGACGAGCAGGAGCAGCCGCAGGGCGGCTCGAGCGAGCAGCAGGCCGCCCCCGACGAGCCGAGCCCCTCTCAGACCGAGGTCGCGCAGGCCGCGGCACCCGCACCGGCACAGACCCAGCAGTCGGAGCAGTCGGAGTCCGAGGGCAGCAGCCAGGACGCCTCCGCCTACGTCACGCCGCTCGTGCGCAAGATCGCCTCCGAGAACGGCATCGACCTCGCCGACGTCAAGGGCACCGGCGTCGGTGGCCGCATCCGCAAGCAGGACGTCCTCGCGGCGGTCGAGGCGGCGAAGGCTCCGGCCGAGGCTCCGGCGGCCTCCACGCCCGCGGCCTCCACGCCCGCGGCCTCGACGTCCGCCCCGGCGGCCGCCCGTCCGGCCTCGGCCGACAGCAGTCTGCGTGGCACGACGCAGCCGATGACGCGCCTGCGCAAGATGATCGCCAAGCGGATGGTCGAGTCGCTCCAGACCTCTGCGCAGCTCACCACCGTGGTCGAGGTCGACGTCACGAAGATCGCCCGCCTGCGCGACCGCGCCAAGGCCGACTTCCTGCGTCGCGAGGGCACCAAGCTCAGCTTCCTGCCCTTCTTCACCCTCGCCGCCATCGAGGCGCTCAAGGCGCACCCGACCGTCAACGCGAGCATCGAGGGCGACAACGTCACCTACCACGGCACTGAGAACGTGGGCATGGCGGTCGACACGGACAAGGGCCTCATCGTGCCCGTCGTCAAGAACGCCGGAGACCTCAACATCGCCGGTCTCTCGCGCAGCATCGCCGACCTGGCGGAGCGCACCCGGACCAACAAGATCATGCCCGACGACCTCGCCGGCGGAACCTTCACGATCACCAACACCGGGTCGCGAGGCGCGCTCTTCGACACGCCGATCATCAACCAGCCGCAGGTCGCCATCCTCGGCACCGGAGCGGTCGTCAAGCGCCCGGTCGTCGTCAAGGACAGCGACGGCGGCGAGACGATCGCGATCCGCTCGATGGTCTACCTCGCGCTGTCCTACGACCACCGGATCGTCGACGGCGCCGACGCTGCGCGGTTCCTCACGACCGTCAAGGAACGTCTCGAGGAAGGCGCCTTCGAGGCCGACCTGGGTCTCTGACCTCCATGACACAGCGCATCGCCGTCACCGGCTCGTCCGGTCTGATCGGGGGTGCGCTGTGTCGTTCCCTGCGCGCCCGCGGCGACGAGGTCGTCCGGCTCGTCCGGCGCCCCTCCGAGCACCCCGAGGAGGTGCAGTGGGACCCGTCCTCGCGACACCTCGACCCTGACGTCCTCGACGGGGTCGACGCCGTCGTCAACCTCGCCGGCGCGTCCATCGGTGAGAAGCGGTGGACGCCGGCCTTCAAGGCGACCCTCATCTCGTCGCGCACCGACGGCACGACCGCCCTCGCCGAGGCGATCGCGGCCAGCGGCCGGAAGATCCATCTCGTCAACGGATCCGCGGTCGGCTACTACGGCGATCGCGGTGACGAGGTCCTCACCGAGGAGAGCCCTGGCGGATCGGGGTTCCTCGCCGAGCTCGTGCGCGCCTGGGAGGGCGCGACGGAGCCGGCCAGGGCGGCGGGAGCTCCCGTCGCCTGCGTGCGGACCGGGATCGTCCTCGCCCCGGAGGGTGACGCCTTCAAGCCCCTGCTCCTGCTCACCAGGCTCGGCCTTGGCGGGCCCCTCGGCAACGGCCGCCACTACTGGCCCTGGATCACCCTGCCCGACGAGGTCCGCGGCATCCTCCACGTCCTCGACCAGCGGCTCGAGGGCCCGGTCAACCTCACCGGCCCGGAGCCGGTGCCGCAGCGCGAGATCGTCGCCGAGATGGGCCGCCGGCTCCACCGGCCCACGGTCCTTGCGGCGCCGGCGTTCGCCCTGCGTGTCGTCCTCGGCGAGATGGCGAGCGACATCCTGGCGAGCCAGCGCGCCCTCCCCCGCCGGCTGCTCGGCAGCGGCTTCGAGCACGAGCACGCGACCCTGCCGGACGCGGTGCGCTGGCTCGTCGCCGACGGTTCCACGCCGACCGTTCCTCGTCGGCGGGACTAGTCGACGGCCCTCACCTCGGCGACCCGCCATCCTGAGGCTGTGCGGACGAGGTCGAGCAGGACAGGTGCCCCGGCGACGGCCGGACGGCTGACGTCGCCGCGCGGTCCACGCACGACATGGGGCGAGGTGTCGATCGCGGCTCGGAGGGTGACTCGGTCGCCGGAGGCGGACTCGAGCCGGGCATCGCGCACGACGAACGACACGCCGACGTAGCGCTGGCCGGAGCGCTGGACCCCGGCCAGCACCTCGGTGTCGCGGCCGAGTGCCGGTGACCGTGGCGCGTCGACCTCGACGAGCCGTGCGGCCACACCCGACGACCACGCGGCAGCCCGCGCGTCGGCGAGCGCCTGTGCGAGCCCCTTCGGGTCACTCCTCGGCGCGTCGGCGTGGGTGCGCACGTCTGTCCCAGCGTCCGTTCCGCCCCCGGTCGGCGCCTGCGTGGACACCCCGGCCTCGCCCGGCCGGCCATAGGACGCCACCCCGCCTCGCGTCGAGGACGCCTGCGCGGAGGGCGTCGCGCCCGCCCCGCCACGGGTACCGTGCCAGGCGAGCAGGCCCCCGGCGAGGGCCATGACGACCACGACGGCGACCCAAGGTCCGATGCTCCGCCACTCCATCCGGCGCCCTTCCCACCTGCGCCGTCCCGACCGGGGCCACTCGGGCCGGCGCCATCCCAGACGGCGTCCGGAGCGCGCTCCCGCGCCGGCGGCGTCCTCGGAGGTCGGCCTTGCCGCCGCGCGGATTCGGCGGGTGAGCAGGGCGACGTCGTCGCCCCCGTCATCGGCGAGGTCGAGCGGCCGAGCCGGGGCGCTCTCGAACAGGGCGAGGGCGAGCTCGTCCGCGTCGGGCCGGTCCGCGGCGGAGGTGCGGAGCGCCCCCTCGACCGCGGTCACGACGGCATCCGGGACGCCGGGTGCGTGGTCGCCCAGGCGCCCGCGCATCCCGGCGGGGCCGGGCGGACCACCCGTCAGGCAGAACCACGCCAGCGCCCCGAGCGCGTGGACGTCGGCGGCCGCGCTCGGCAGCTGACCGGCGAGCACCTCCGGGGCGATGAAACCCTCGGTCCCCCACACGTCGTCCGGCCGACCCCCGACGAGTGCGGCGACCCCGAGGTCGGCGACGAAAGGCCGTCCGTCGTGGTCGAGCAGCACGTTGTCGGGTGAGAGGTCGCCGTGCACGACGCCCGCGGAGTGCAGCCGGGCGAGCGTGGACGCGACCGGGCTGAGCACCGTGACGAGCTCGCCCGGCGACAGGTGGCCACGGGTCCGGACCAACGAACCCACGGTGCCCCCGGACAGGAGGTCGAGGACGAGCGCGACCTCTCCCGTGGGAAGCGCCAGTGCCTCGTGGAGCCGCACCAGGTGGGGGTCGGAGATGCGGGAGAGCACGGCGAGCTCGACGAGCGAGGCATCGGGGTCGGCGACCGGCACGACCTTCACCGCGACCTCGGCGCCGGTCTCGGACGTCGCTGCCCACACGGCGCCGGAGCCGCCCCTGCCGAGCAGGCCGGTCACCGCATAGCCCGGGACGGCGGGAGCCGAGGCGTCCACGCAACGGTGGCGGCCGGCATACGAGGAGGTCGTGCGCTCCGCGGTGTCCATCACGCCACTGTCGTCGAGACGCCGGAACGGGCCGCCGGCTTTTCCACAGGTGCCGCTAGGGTCGCTGGATGCCAGCCCAGACCCGCACGATCCTCGCCACCTCCGGTGGCTACCGCCCGGCGGCCCGCACGTACCTCGAGTTCGACGCCCTCGTCCACCACGCGGTCGAGCTCTCGGGGGCCGAGGGCCGGCCCAAGGTCACCTTCATGGGGACGGCCGGCGGTGACCAGCGGTACTTCAACGACCATGTCCACCAGGCCGGCCGCGTCGCCGGCTTCGACATCTCGACGCTCGACCTCTTCCCGATGCCCAACGTCGAGGACGTCGCCGGGCACCTGCTCGAGCGGGACGTCGTCTGGGTCAACGGCGGCTCCGTCGCCAACCTCCTCGCCGTATGGGCCGTCCACGACCTCGGCCCGGCCATGCGGGCGGCGTGGGAGGCCGGCGTCGTCCTCTCGGGCGTCTCGGCCGGGTCGATCTGCTGGTATGCCGGCGGCACGACCGACTCCTTCGGCCCCGAGCTGCGTGCGGTCACCAACGGGCTCGCCCTGCTGCCCTGGGGCAACGGCGTCCACTACGACAGCGAGGAACGCCGTCGACCGCTCGTCCACCGGCTCGTGGCCGACGGCACCCTGCCCGAGACGCACTGCACCGACGACGGCGTGGGCCTCGTCTACGACGGCACCGAGCTCGTCGAGGCCGTCTCCGAGCGCGACGGCAAGGGCGCCTATGTCGTGCGGCTCGAGGACGGACGCGCGGTCGAGGAGCGCATCGAGCCGCGGCGCCTGCGCAACCCCTGACCGGGCCTGTGGCTCAGCGGAACCGGTCGGCCGTCTCCTGCAGGCGCTGCCGGTGGGCCGCCCACCACTCCTCGTCCTGCTGAGGCAGGTTCGGCGCCTCGGCCCGCATCCCGGTCGCCCCGTCGACGAGCTCGCGGACGATGTCCATCTGGCCCGCGTGCCGGTTGGTCTCGGCGATCATGTGCACGAGGAGCACGTGCACGGGCACCGTCTCGCCACCCTCGCCCCACCACGACACGGTGCCGGTGGCGTCGAGATCGAGGTCGGCAAGCACCTCGTCGGCGTGCGCGGACGCCCTGCCATAGAGACCCAGGATCGACTCGCGTGACTCGTCGGCGGTCGCCCACATGTCACCGTTGTCCTCGAGGGTGTCGTCCATGAGGGCGGCGTACCAGTCGGGCAGGTCCGGGAGCGGCCGGCCGAGGCAGTCCCCGAAGTAGCCGGCCTCCATCGCGGCGAGGTGCTTGACGACGCCGAGCAGGTTGGTGCCGGTCGGCGTCAGCGGACGCCGCACGTCGTGCTCGGAGAGCCCGTCGAGCTTCCAGAGGACGGCCTCGCGTGCCCTCGCGAGGTATCGCACCAGGACCGCCTTGGGGTCGTCGTACATCGTCATGCCTCCTCGGGGCGGGGCCGGGTACCCGGAGTGACGACCTCGACGACCCGTCCGTCGGCGGCGCTGGTGCGCGCCGCGTCGATGACGGCGAGGACGTGGACGGCGTCGGACGGGTCCACGGGCATGGCCGCCTGGACGTCGTCCGCACCGACCGCCGCGCCCACGGCTCGGTAGAAGTCGACCTGCGTCGACGGCGTCGTCGGCACCGGCTCGCGCTCGTCGGCGCGGTAGAGCCAGCCGCAGTGCTCGTCGTCGGCGTCCGCGGTGTCGGGGAAGACGTTGACATCGCTCTCGAAGTCGTTCTGGACGTATGCCGCGTCGCGACCGAGCAGGCGCACCCGCGGGCCCGGGGCCCCCGCGACCGACGTGGCACCGAGGTGCGTCGTCACGCCGGACACGTGACGGCATACGAGGAAGGCGTCGTCCTCGGCCGGAGTCGTGTGGGACTCGACGGTCGCGAAGACCGTCTCGACGGGACCGAAGAGCTGCACCGCCATGTCGACGAGGTGCGAGTGGAGGTCGAGCAGGATGCCGCCGCCCTCCGCCGGCGGGGCGTTCTCGCGCCACCGGTCCTTGGCGACCGGGCGCCACCGCTCCCAGCGCAGCTCGCACCTGAACGGCTCCCCCGCAAGCCGGTCGGCGACGACGGTGGCCAGCGTCGTGAACTGGGCGTCGTAGCGCCGGTTCTGGAAGACCGTGAGCGCCACCCCTTCGTGGCGGGCGACGTCGACGAGCTCGAGCGCGCCGTCGGCGTCGACGGCGAGCGGCTTGTCGACGACGCACGGGATGCCGGCCTCGAGCACCCTGCGGGTGTGCTCCAGGTGGCTGCCGCTCGGCGTCGCGAGGACGACGACGTCGAGCCCCTGGACCGCCAGCAGCGCGTCGAGGTCGTCGACGACGAGGGCGTCGGGGAAGTCCTGAGCCACCTCCGCGCGGCGCTCGGGGTTCGACGTGGCGACGGCGGCGAGCTCGAGCCCGGCGTCACGGATCAGCGGGGCGTGGATGCCCCGTCCTGCGGATGCATAGCCTGCGAGGCCGACTCTCACCATCCTCCGGACCCTAGTGGGCCACGGTGTCAGCGGTCTCCCCCGCCTCGACCGATGGCCCGGCCGCACGGCTCGACTCGCGGTCGCCGCGCAGCCGGGCCGGCCACCACACCTTCGGTCCGATGTCGTGCGCGAGGGCGGGCACGAGCAGGCTGCGCACGACGAAGGTGTCGAGGATGACGCCGAATGCGACGATGAACGCGACCTGCACGAGGAAGACGAGCGGCAGCACGGTGAGCGACGAGAAGGTCGCGGCGAGGACGATGCCCGCGCTCGTGATGACTCCCCCGGTGACCGCGAGACCGACGAGGATGCCGGGTCGGGTCCCTCGGTGCACCGACTCCTCGCGCACACGCGTCATGAGGAAGATCGAGTAGTCGATGCCGAGCGCCACGAGGAAGACGAACCCGTAGAGCGGGATCGCCGGGTCGCTGCCGCCGAAACCGAGCAGGTGGTTGAAGACGAGTGCCGAGACGCCGATGGTCGCCGCGAACGACACGACGTTGGCGACGACGAGCAGCAGCGGTGCGACGAGCGACCGGAGGAGGACGCAGAGCACGAGGAAGATGACGACGAGGATGGCCGGCACGATGACCCGCAGGTCGCGCCCGCTCGCCTCGAGCACGTCGAGGTTGATCGCCGCCTGGCCGCCCACGCGCGCCTCCGGGCTGACGTCGTCGAGCGACGCGCGCAGCCGCCGGACGGTCTCCTCGGCCTCGGCGCTGTCGGCTGCGCCCGTCGCCGTTCCCTGGACGAGCTGGAGGCCGTCCACGGGTGCGGCCTCCGGGGCCGGCTGGCCGGGGATGGGTGGCTGCACGCCGATCCACGCGGACTCGATGCCCGGGTCGTCCTCGAGCGCCGACCGCACGTCCTCGGCGCGAGCCTCGGGGACGACGACCTGCACGGGGCTGCCGGCGCCGGCCGCGAAGTGGCGCTCGAGCGCCTCCTGCGCGTCGACGGAGTCGGTGGCGACGAGGAAGGTGTCCTCGATCGTCACGCCCTCGGCCCTGAACGTCGGCGCGAAGGCGGCAGCGGCGAGCAGCACCGCGAGGGTGACGACCCAGGTGCGGCGCGGGTGGCGGCCCACGAGACCGGAGACCCGACCCCAGAGCGAGCGGGTGCCGACGGCGTCCTCGGCGTGGTGGTGGTCGACGCGGGGAGCGAACGGCCAGAACGCCTTGCGCCCGAAGAGCAGGAGCACCGCGGGCAGGAACGTCAGCGACGCGAGCAGCGCGCCCCCGACCCCGAACGCGCCCACGGGCCCCAGCCCGGCCGTGTTGCGCAGCGACGCGAGCATGAGGCACAGCAGGCCGAGGATCACGGTCGCGGCCGAGGCGACGATGGGCTCGACCGACCCGCGCCACGCCCAGCGCAGGGCCACCCAGGTGCTCTCGTGCTCGTGCAGCTCCTCACGGAACCGGCTCACGAGCAGCAGGGCGTAGTCGGTGGCCGCGCCGACGACGAGGATGAACATGATCCCCTGCGACTGGCCCGACAGCTCGATGGTGCCGTTCTCGGCGAGCGGCCTCACGACGAGCACGGCGAGGGCAAGCCCGAAGACGGCGCTGAGCAGCACCGCGATCGGGAGGATCGGGCTGCGGTAGACGACGAGCAGGATGACCAGCACGACCGCCAGCGCGACGAGCAGCAGGACGCCGTCGATGCCCGCGAACGCCGCCGAGAAGTCGGCGACGAGACCACCCGGTCCGCCGACACTCGTCGTCATGCCGGTCCCGCCCAGGGCCACGCGCGCCTTGGTGCGCACCTCCTCGGCGGCGGCGACGATGGGCGCCTCACCGTCGACGACGTCGGAGACCGCCGCCTCGGTGAGCGGGATGATGACGAGGGCGGCCTTCCGGTCCTCGCTCGGGACCGGCACGATCCGCGCGCCGTCGACGAGGTAGTCCCCGAGGGTCCGGTCGAGGCCCGGGAGCGGGATCGACGGCAGCTCCTTGCCGAGCTCGAGCAGCGCGAAGGCGTCGCGCTCGTCGAGCTCGCCGCCGTCGCGGTCCTCGGCGACGAGGAAGAGCGGGATCTCGTCCTCGTCGCTGAACCGGCCGGCCTCCTCGAGGACGCGCGTCGACTCAGCCTCGGTCGGCAGGAAGGACGCGTTGTCGTTCTTCTGGACCTCCGAGAGCCGCCCGGTGGCGGGTCCGCCGACGGCTCCCACCGCCAGCCACGCGACGAGGACGACGAACGCCCCCAGGATGACCCGACGTGGCCGGCGCGCCCCCGGCGTTCCCCTGCGATGCGTCACGCACCTCAGCGTAGGTGCCCGGCCGCATGGGGAGGCGGGACGGGACGCATGCAGACGGCATACGGTGGGGGCATGCGTTTCGTGCACCTCGGCTTCGCCCCCGACTTCGTCGACTACCTCGACGGCTGGGAGAAGCAGCGCGAGGTCCACGCCGCCGTCGCCGAGGAGCGCGAGCCCGACACGACGCTGCTGCTCGAGCACGCGGCGGTCTACACCGCCGGCAAGCGCACCCAGCCCGAGCAGCGTCCCTTCGACGGCACCCCGGTCGTCGACGTCGACCGCGGCGGGCTCATCACGTGGCACGGTCCCGGCCAGCTCGTCGGCTACCCCATCGTGCGGCTGCCGGAGGTGCCGGTCGACGTCGTCGCGCACGTGCGCCGGCTCGAGGACGCGATGATGCGGATGACGCGTGAGTTCGGCGTCGAGACCGTGCGCGTCGAGGGCCGCAGCGGTGTCTGGGTGCTCGCCGACGACCACGGGCCCGACCGCAAGCTCGGTGCGATCGGCGTACGGGTGAGCAAGCGGACGACGATGCACGGCTTCGCCCTCAACTGCGACGCCGACCTCTCGTGGGCCGACAACATCATCGCGTGCGGCATCGCCGACGCCGGCGTCTCGTCGATCAGCCGGGAGGCCGGTCGCACCGTCACCGTCCAGGACCTCCTCCCCTACGCCGAGAAGCACCTCACCGACGTCCTCGGCTGAGCCCGCGTCACGACGGCGTATGCCGTGCGCACCCTTCGGGCGCCCGCCGCCTCGGGCGGATGTGGGGGGTGTCTCACCCCGGGCGTACTCTGGAGCGCGTGACTGTCGCACCCGAAGGACGTCGTCTCCTGCGCGTCGAGGCGCGCAACGCCGAGACCCCGATCGAGCGCAAGCCTGAGTGGATCCGCACCACCGCCAAGATGGGCCCGGAGTACACCCAGCTGCACTCGATGGTGAAGAAGGAGGGTCTCCACACCGTCTGCCAGGAGGCCAGCTGTCCCAACATCTTCGAGTGCTGGGAGGACAAGGAGGCGACCTTCCTCATCGGCGGTGACGTCTGCACCCGCCGCTGCGACTTCTGCGACATCGCCACCGGTCGTCCCACGGCGCTCGACCTCGACGAGCCGCGTCGCGTCGCCGAGTCCGTCCAGCAGATGGGCCTGCGCTACTCCACCGTCACCGGCGTCGCCCGCGACGACCAGCCCGACGGTGCTGCCGGTCTCTACGCCGAGACGATCCGCCAGATCCACGCCCTCAACCCCAACACCGGCGTCGAGATCCTCCCGCCCGACTTCGGCGCCAAGCCCGAGCTCGTCGGCCAGGTCTTCGACGCGCGTCCCGAGGTCTTCGCGCACAACCTCGAGACGGTGCCCCGGATCTTCCGCCAGATCCGTCCGGCCTTCACCTACGAGAAGTCGCTCAAGGTCCTCTCGATGGCCCGGGACGCCGAGCTCGTCACCAAGTCCAACCTCATCCTCGGCATGGGCGAGGAGGACCACGAGGTCGAGCAGGCCATCGCGGACCTCCACGACGCGGGCTGCGACATCCTCACGATCACGCAGTACCTCCGCCCCTCCAAGCTGCACCACCCGATCGACCGGTGGGTCAAGCCCGAGGAGTTCGTCCACTGGAGCAGCGTGGCCGAGGACATGGGCTTCAAGGGCGTCATGGCCGGGCCGCTCGTCCGCTCGTCCTACCGCGCCGGCCGCCTGTGGGCGACCGCGATGACGAAGTGGGGCCGCCCGATCCCCGAGCACCTCTCCCACCTCGCCCAGGCCGCCGGTGACCCCGCCCGGCAGGAGGCCGCGTCGCTCGTCGCCCGTGCCGGAGCCACCGAGCGAGCCGTATCCTGATTCCCTGGCACCGGCGCGCCGACGCCCGCCGAGCCTGAACCAGCACGACCACAGCATGACCCACCGACGCAGGAGCACGCACCCCGTGGCCAAGGCCAAAGAGACCACTGCCGAGAAGAAGCCCGGACGGTTCGCCGAGATCCGCCAGGGCTACCGCGCCGTCAAGCAGCTCGACCCCAAGATCGGGTGGGCCATGCTGCTGGCCGCCGTCGTGACGTTCGCCGTCATCGTCGGCATCGGCTTCCTCCTCGGTGGGCTGTGGCGCTTCTACCTCATCCTCATCGCGATCCCGGCCGGCCTGCTCGCCGCCACGTTCGTCATGAACCGCCGTGGCAACAAGGCCATGTACGGCATGCTCGAGGGCCAGGCCGGCGCCGCCGGTGCCGCGCTCCAGAGCATGGGCCGGCGTGGCTGGTACGCCTCAACCGAGCCCGTCGCGGTCGACGCCAACCGCGCCTCCAAGCCGAGCGACCTCGCCGGCTCGGCCATGGTCTTCCGCGCCCTCGGCCGGCCCGGCGTCGTCCTCATCGGCGAGGGCCCGAAGCAGCGCGCGCTCAGGCTGCTCAAGGCCGAGGAGAAGAAGGTCAACCGCGTCGCCCCCGGCGTCCCGGTGCACCTCTGGGTCGTCGGCGACGGTGACGACGAGGTCAAGGTGAGCAAGATCAGCTCCAAGCTCACCCGCATGCGCCCGGTCCTCACCAAGGACGAGGCGTCGGTCGTCAACAAGCGCCTCAAGTCGCTCGGCGGCCTGCGCACCGGCGTCCCTGCCGGCATGGACCCCGCCCGCGCCCGCGTCGACCGCAAGGCCATGCGCGGCAAGTGACGTTGCCGGGGCCGTCCGGCCCCGCTCGCCCGTCGGAATCCCCTCGCCCCCGGGGCCGGTCGGGTCCACCATGTCCGTATGCCGTCCGCTCCCACCCTCGCCGCCTTCGCCGGCGCGTCGGTCCTGCTCATCCTCTTCCCCGGCCCGGCCATGCTCTTCCTCGTCGCGCGGGGTGCAGCGGGTGGCCGGCGCGTCGGTGTCATGTCGGCCGTCGGCGTCGAGTCCGCGAACGCGACGTTCGTCGTGGCCACCGCCCTCGGGCTGACCGCCGTCCTCGCGACGTCCGCGCTGGCCCTGTCGGTCGTCCGCTACGTCGGTGCCGGCTACCTCGTCTGGCTCGGCATCTCGGTGCTCCGCAGCCGCGGCGCGACGGCTCCGGTCGAGACACCGACGGTGGGGCGCTCGGCGCGGCAGAGCGACTGGACGAGCTGGCGCCAGGGCTACCTCGTGGGCATCGCCAACCCGAAGGTGGCGCTGTTCTTCCTCGCCTTCTTCCCGCAGTTCCTCGACCCTGCCCGCGGCTCGATGACTTCTCAGATCCTCGTGCTCGGTGCGGTCTTCGTCGCGATCGGCATGGTCTTCGACGCGAGCTACGGCGCCCTCGCCGGAACCATCTCGACCCGGATGGCCCGGCGCCGCGGCGGCAGGAGGTCGGCCAAGGGCAAGGTCGCCATCGGTCTCACCTACATCGGGCTCGGCGGCTTCACCGCCGCCACGGGGTCACGCACCCTCTGAGCCAGGCCCCCCGTCAGCGGCGGACGATGACGGTGCCGGCGAGGGCGTCGTGGAAGCCGCGGCCGTCGCGGGCGCTGAGTACGGCGGGGACGAAGAGACAGAGCAGCAGCGTGCGAAGGACCACCTGCAGCGGGAACGAACCCGGCTTCACCTGAAGCACCTGGAGCCGCATGAGGGCGTGGCCGGGGGTCGCAGCGAACGCCGTCACCGTGAGGATGTCGAGCACGGCGAGGAGGCCGAGCGGGACGAACGCCAGCGCTCCCCCGGCGCCGAGCTCGGCCCCGAAGGCGAAGCGTGCGAGCAGCTGGACGAGCACCCAGTCGACGAGGAGACCCAGCGCGCGGCGCCACAACGGAGCCATCGACCCGGGTCCCTCGGCCGGCAGGCCGAGCTGCTCGCCGGCATACGACGGCTCGTGTTCGGTGCTCACACGAGGACTGTATGCGGCACCACTCTGGACGCCTCGGACGGGTCGGCGAGGGGTCTGGCAGGGTGTAACACCGGTGAAACATTCGGGTCATGGCCGGGAAACCGCGCGGTTCTAGGGTTCTCGACATGTCCGGGCACCGCCCGCCGTTCCCTTTGCCTAGGAGGCCCCACGTTGTTCAGCTCTGCTGACGAGGTCCTGTCGTTCATCAAGGACGAGGACGTCAAGTTCGTCGACATCCGCTTCTGTGACCTGCCCGGTGTCATGCAGCACTTCAACGTGCCGGCCGAGACCGTCGATGAGGACTTCTTCACGAACGGCCAGGCCTTCGACGGCTCGTCGATCCGCGGCTTCCAGGCCATCCACGAGTCCGACATGAAGCTCATCCCGGACCCGTCCTCGGCCTACCTCGACCCGTTCCGTGAGCACAAGACGCTCATCATGAACTTCTCGATCGTGGACCCCTTCACCGACGAGCCCTACAGCCGCGACCCGCGCAACATCGCCGCCAAGGCCGAGGCCTACCTCGTCTCGACCGGCATCGCGGACACCGCCTACTTCGGCGCCGAGGCCGAGTTCTACGTCTTCGACGACGTGCGCTTCGAGACCAAGGCCAACGCCGGCTACTACTTCATCGACTCCGTCGAGGCTGCGTGGAACACCGGTCGCGAGGAGGAGGGCGGCAACAAGGGCTATAAGACCCGTTACAAGGGCGGCTACTTCCCCGTCCCTCCGGTCGACCACTTCGCCGACATGCGCGACAACATCTGCCTCAACCTCGACAAGGTCGGTATCAAGGTCGAGCGCAGCCACCACGAGGTCGGCACCGCGGGCCAGCAGGAGATCAACTACCGGTTCGACACGTTGCTCGCCTCCGGCGACGACATGATGAAGTTCAAGTACGTCGTCAAGAACACGGTCTGGGCCGGCGGCAAGACCGCGACCTTCATGCCGAAGCCGATCTTCGGCGACAACGGCTCGGGCATGCACACCCACCAGTCGCTCTGGAAGGACGGCGAGCCGCTCTTCTACGACGAGCGCGGCTACGGCGGCCTGTCCGACATCGCGCGCTGGTACATCGGCGGCCTGCTCAAGCACGCCCCCGCCGTCCTCGCGTTCACGAACCCGACGGTGAACTCCTACCACCGCCTCGTCCCGGGCTACGAGGCCCCGGTCAACCTCGTCTACTCGGCGCGCAACCGTTCCGCCTGCGTGCGCATCCCGATCGCCGGTGACTCGCCCAAGGCCAAGCGCATCGAGTTCCGCATCCCGGACCCGTCGTGCAACCCCTACCTCGCGTTCGCCGCGCAGATGATGGCGGGCCTCGACGGCATCCGCAACCGGATCGAGCCGCCGGAGCCGGTCGACAAGGACCTCTACGAGCTGCCGCCGGAGGAGCACGAGGCCATCGAGCAGGTTCCGGGCTCGCTGCCCGCCGTCCTCGACGCGCTCGAGGCCGACCACGAGTTCCTCCTCGAGGGTGACGTCTTCACCAAGGACCTCATCGAGACCTGGATCGAGTGGAAGCGCAAGAACGAGGTCGACCCGATCCGCTTCCGCCCGCACCCGCACGAGTTCGAGATGTACTTCGACATCTGAGCTTTTGCTCCCCATGAGGGAAGGTTGAGGGTCCGGAGGGAACATTTCCCTCCGGACCCTCGGTCTTTCCTCCGTATGCCGTCCGCCCAGGGCCTGGGGACCTCACCAGGAGCACGAGACGGCGGCGGCGGTCGCCGGTCGTCTGCGTGAGCAGGGGTTCGACGTCTCCGAGGGTGTCGGCGGCACCGGCGTCGTGGGCGTCCTGCGCAACGGTCACGGACCGTCCGTGCTGCTGCGCACCGACATGGACGCGCTGCTGGCGTGCGAGGACACCGGGCTCGACTGCGCCAGCACGGTGACGGCGCCCTCGAGCGGCGCTGAGGGTGCCGACCGGGTTCCGGTCATGCGCGCCTGCGGGCACGACGCCACGTCACCTGCCTCGACGAGGTCGTGGGCGCGGTCGACGTCGCGATGGCCCAACATGTCCTGCCGGGAGTCGAGTGAACCGTGGTGACGCGGACCGGACCGGTGCTCTCGGCGTCGGACAGCATGCGGGTCACCGTCCACGGCCGAGGCGCACCTAGGTCCATGCCCTACGAGGTGGGTGTCGCCGAGCTCGTCGCCGCCGGCGTGCTTCGCCAACCGAGTCGCCGGCATCCGGTTCGACCTCAATGCTCCACGAGCGCCCGGGGCCGCGCGCGGCTGACGCCCTTCGCACGGGACCTTCGACCCCTCCCGCGGCGCCCGTGCACGGAGGATGCTGGAGGTCTCGGACGGAGAAGGAGGACGCCATGCGAGCGCTGCCCGGAGACCACATCATCCTCGCCACCCCCACGATCGAGGGAGCGCTGCGCGAAGGGGAGGTGATCGAGACCCGAGGAGCCGACGGTCAACCGCCCTACCTCGTGAAGTGGACCGATGGCCACGAGGGCCTGCTCTATCCCGGTCCTGGCTCCGTGCTGCGCATCGACCAGGCCCACGGCGAGGCGGCCACTCCCACCACTCCCACCACTGCCACCACTGCCGCGAGGGCTGCCGAGCCGACGCCCGGGCACAGCCCGTCGGGGGTGCACCTGCACGCCCGCGACTGGACCGTGCGGATCAGCATCCTCGGTGACGACGATGACGCCGAGGCCCGGGTCGTCCTCATCGCGGACTCCCCGCGACACCTCACGGCCCACGGGCACAGTCATCGCAGCACCGACGACCGCCCCGTGCCCGAGATCGGCGACGAGGTCGCTGTCGCGCGGGCTCTGCGCCGGCTCGCAGACCGGCTGCTGGAGACCGCGGCCGACGACATCGAGGGAGCCACGGGCGAGCACGACGTCTCGCTGCGTTCGCGCTGACTCCGCGGTCGCGCCGGGGAGCCCAGCCTGGCCCGGCCCGGAGCCGGGGCCGACCTCAGCCGGCGTCCGCGTGCGCGTCGGCGTGCGCGTCGACGTCGGCGTCGACGAGGTCCTGGCCGTCGATGGTCTCGGCGTTCTCGTCGATGGCCTCGACGGTCGCGGTCGGCTCCGCCTCGGCCGTCGGCCGGCGATCGAGGTGGACGCCGGCGATCATGCAGCGCACCGACCCGCCGGCGAGCTCGATGGTCGGGATGTCGACGGCGACGATCTCGCAGGACTCCTCGATCGCGGCCACCTGCTCGGGCCGGAGGCTGCGCCGCGCGCGGGCCGACATCGCCATGATGTAGCGCCGTTTCCCGTCGGCCGTGCGGCCGCAGAGCTCGACGGCGTTGCCCGCGAACTCGCGGATCTGGTCCTCAGTGAGCTCGACGACCGTGCGGCCGGTCACCGAGAGCCGCTCGCGCACCTGCTCGCGGCGCACCTCGTCGGGGATCATCTCGAGGGCGATCATCGCGACGTCGGTGCCGATGCAGGCGATGACGTTGGTGTGGTAGACCGGCACGCCCTCGGAGTCGACGGCGTCGAAGGCCATCGGCTCGTAGCCGAAGTCGGTGCAGAACCGCTCGAGCACCGCGATGTCGGCGCGGTGGCTGCGTGCGGTGTAGGCGACTCGCGAGACGTGGTCGAGGACCATGGCGCCGGTCCCCTCGAGGAAGATGCCGTCGGGCTCGAGCCCGGAGTAGTCGACGATCGTCTGGACCCGGTAGTCCGACTTGAGCATCTCCAGGACGTCGGCGCGCCGCTCGTGGCGCCGGTTCGAGGCATACATCGGGTATACCGCGACGTAGCCACCCGCGTGCGTCGAGAGCCAGTTGTTGGGGAAGACGCTGTCGGGACGGGTGTGGTCCTCGTCGGCGAAGACATGCACCCGCACGCCGGCCTCACGCAGGGCATCGGCGAGGGCGTCCATCTCGGCCAGTGCGGTCGCCGAGACCGCCTCGTCGCTCTGCCCCGACGGCACATCGCGCTGGAACGCGTTGTCGGCAGCGGTCGCCGGGTTGGGCAGGAACCGCTCGGCGCGGACGAGGATGACAGCGGAAGGGGCCTGAGCACTCACGGACGGAATGTAGTGCATCCCGGACCGCCGCCCGCAGCGCACCCGGTCAGGGCGCCGCACCACCCCGTATGCCGTCCCGTCACCTTCCTGGGAGCCGCAGCCTCGGGTGCCCCGGCGGACGCGCGGGTTCAGAACCCGCCGAAGTCAGAACCCGCCGAAGTCACCCCCGCCGAAGTCGCCGCCACCGAAGTCGCCGCCACCGAAGTCACCACCGCCGAACTCACTACCCCCGAAGTCGCTCCCACCGGAGTCACTGCCGCCGAGGTCGCTGCCAGCGTCTCCGCCCGCATCCCCGCCGGCCTCATCTCCGGCGCCACCGCCGGCGTCACCCTCGGCATCGGACCCGCCGTCCGATCCCGCGTCACCGGTCGACTCGCCGGCCTCGGCCGCTTCGGGCGAGGAGCCGTAGTCGTCGAAGAGGGCGTCCGCGATGGCGGTCCCGACGACGACGCCGGCGATCGTGCCCATCATCGAGCCCATGAGCGTGCCGCCCATGCCCATCCCCATGCCCATGCCGCCGCGGCCGCCGAAGGTGCGCTCGAGCGTGCCGGGCTGACGCATCTCCGCACGGGTCGCCGCCCGGGCGAGGTCCTGCGGCTCGGCGCTGCGCGGCGCCTCACCCTGCGGGGCGTCCTGCGAGAGCCCGGTGAGGACCTGCTGCCGCTGCTCTGGGGTGAGCTTGGCGAAGGCCTCGGCGTGGACCTGCTCGAGCGTCTCGGGAGGCGCGGTGCGCAGCAGGTAGCGGTAGCGCGCGATCGCCCGCGCGTCCTCGCCCTGCTCTCCACCCGAGCCCTGGAACCGCTGCCCGACTCCGGCAGATCCGGGGCCAGCGGGAACCGCGGACGGTCCGCCCTGCGCACCCCATGACCCGCCGCCGGACCCAGGCGCTCCGTGCTGGTCCTGCATCCGCGGCTCACGACCGAGGAGCCTGTCGAGGAAACCCATGGTCCGTCCTCCCGTCGGGCCGCGTCCGACGACGCGGCGTCCCCCCAGCATGCCTCAGCGGCAGCGTCATCGGGTGAGTGCGAGCGACCCCAGCGCCACGAGCCAGCTGACGAAGCTGCCCACGAGGAAGTACTCGGTGACCTGGTCGATCCCGTCGCCCTTGACCGTCCCGTCGTCCTTGGCAGACTGCAGCTCCGGGAAGCGGATGAGGCCCTTGGCGGCGATGACGATGCTCGCCGCGGTCACCTGGCCGGCGAGCCCGAGCCCGAGGATGAAGACCCGCTCCATCGGTCCGAGCAGCCGACCACCCTTGAGTTTCTCGGACGGCTCGCCCTCTCGCTCGGCAGGCGTGCGGGACGACGGACGCATCGCGCCGACGCTGACGAGGACGAGCCGGACGATGACGTTGCCGGTGGCGAGGTTGGCCACGAAGAGCCCGGCGACGAGCAGCACGTGCTCGAGCGGGCCGTCGGCGGCGAGCGGCAGGTCGGCCCACCGGACCCAGTCCCGGAGTGGTCCGTCGGCGGGGGACGCGAATCCCGACGTCGCGACGAGCGCCACGGCGGTGCCACCGAGGACGAGCAGCGCCTGAGCGTGCCCGCCGCCACGACGCAGCGACCGCTCCGAGAGTGCGACCCACCCGACGAGCGGGACGACCGAGGCGGCGAGCGCGACGAGATCGGCCACCCCGGTGAGACCGGCGAGGACACCGAGGCCGACGACCGTCACGGCGCCCACGGGGACAGCAGCACGACGGACGGTCCGCGAGTCGACGGCCCGGAGCAGGTCGGTCACCCCGACGCCGAGCAGCCACACCGCGAGCCACGTCACGGCAGCGTCCTCAGCAGCTCGTGGCAGCGCAGGATGACGGCGAGGCCGTCGGCCCGCACCCTCTGCGACACCGCGGACGGGGTGATCCCCTCCGCCGCCGCCAGCTCCTTCTGCGTCATCCCCTCGAGCAGCCCTCTCAACAACCGTCCCGACCTCTCCGACAACGAGCCAACCATGTGGTCCTGACAGTGCAGCGCCGCGTCGACGGCCGCCGACGTCCCGAGGTCGTCGGGCTCACCCTCTGCCAGCCGGTATGCCGTGTGCACGTGTCCCAGCGCAGCGCGCCTCGCCTCCTCCTCCACCGCGATGATGGCCTCGCGGGCGGCCCACCAGGCGGGACCGTCCTTGATCCCGCGTTCCGCGTCGAGCGTCGTCGTCGCACCCCGACCGATCCCGTAGCGGGTCTCGGACCGGGGCCGGAGGGCGACCCGGGTGCGCAACGCCGCCTCCAGCGCGGCACCGAGGTGCGGGTAGACGCCCTGGAACTCGTCGCCCACCGTGACCTCGAGGGGCTCGACGTGCTCGACCCGCGCGTTGGTGTCCGCGAGCGCGGCCTCGAGCGCCCGGTGCAACCCGCGGCGGTCCGCACTCGACCGGGACTGCACGATGTCACCGATGAGGACGACAGGTGAGGGCTGAACTCCGGACATGTTCAGAGCATACCTTTATTTGTCAGAAATACAGACATGGTCTTCATATCCATGAAGTGAAGCCACAGCCTCAACCTTCGCTTCGTTCGGCCGATCCGCGAGTCAGGCCGCGCAGTCACGTCCCCGAGGTCCAGAATGAGGGTACGGGCCGACGAGGTCCGCGACGACGGGACCACGGGTCCCCGAACCGGTTGGTTCCCGCCGCCTGACCACCGAGTTCGTGGAGGCGTCATGAGCGGCATCACTTCCCCCACCCCCAGCACGCGCATCGTCGTCGGCATCGACGGCTCGGCGCACGGCTGGGCGGCCCTCGCGTGGGCCGCCGAACGGGCGTCGCGGATGTCGTCCCCCCTGCACCTCATCCACGCCTTCGCACCGGACATCCCCATGCTCGGGTTCGGCAGCACCGACCAGAGCTCGCTCAAGGAGGAGGGCGAGCGCCTGCTCGCGACCGCACGCGCCCGGGCCCACGCGGTCGACAGCTCGCTGACGGTGACCACCTCGCTGCCTCCGGGGTTCGCCTCCCCCGCCCTCGTCAAGGCCTCGCACGACGCCGCGATGGTCGTCCTCGGCGCCGTCGGCCACGGCCTCCTCAGCCGCGCCACCATCGGTGCCGTCGCGCAGCAGGTCGCCGCGCACGCCACCTGCCCCGTCGTCATCGTCGGCCACGAAGGGCACAGCGAGCCACCGCACCACCGCGTCGTCGTCGGGGTCGACGGGTCGAGCGCCTCATCGGCCGCCCTCCACGCCGCCTTCGACTACGCGGCCTCGCAGGAGGCCGAGCTCGTCGTCGTCCACGCCTGGGAGGCGAAGGGACCCGAGGACCCGACGTTGTCCACGGACTCGAGCTGGCCGGCATACGAGAGCGAGCTGGAGCAACGCGTGGGTCGCGAGATCGCGTCGAGCAGCACCCAGCACCCGGCCGTCAAGGTCCACCACGAGGTCGTGCGCAGCTCTCCGGTCGCCGCGCTCATCCAGGCCGCCGACACCGCCGACCTCGTCGTCGTGGGGGCGCGGGGCACGGGCGGCTTCCCGGGGCTACACCTCGGGTCGGTCTCGAGCCGGCTCCTCGGCCGCACCGCCTGCCCGCTCGTCCTCGTGCACCCGCGGGAGCCGTGAGGTCGCACCGAGCTGGTCGAGGACGAACGCCCACTCCCACGCGACCTGCTCCCACGCGGCGTAGCGCCCGCTGCGTCCGCCGTGTCCCGCCGCCATCTCGGTCCGCAGCAGGATCGGGCGGGTCGCCTCGTCGTTGGTGACGGTGGCACGCAGCCGCGAGACCCACTTCACCGCCTCGGTGAAGAAGACCCGCGTGTCGTGCAGGCTCGTCGTCGCGAGGATCGCGGGGTAGCTGCGCGCGGCGACGTTCTCGTAGGGGGTGTAGGCCTTCATCACGGCATAGACCTCGGGGTCCTCGAGCGGGTTGCCCCACTCCTCCCACTCCCCCACGGTGAGCGGCAGGTCGGGCCGCAGGATCGTCGTGAGCGCGTCGACGAAGGGCACCGCGGCGTGCGCGACGCGGAACCTGTCGGGCGCGAGGTTGAGGACCGCCCCGACGAGGAGCCCTCCGGCAGAACCCCCCTCGAGACCGAGCCGGTCGCCGGCCACCCAGCCGAGCTCGACGAGCCGGTCGGCGCAGGCGACCGTGTCGGAGAAGGTGTGCGGCTTGGCGAGGAGCTTGCCGTCGTCGTACCAGTGGCGGCCCATCTCGCCGCCGCCACGCACGTGGGCGGTCGCGTGGACGACACCGCGGTCGAGCAGCGAGAGCCGCGCGACCGAGAAGTAGGGGTCGCTGGAGTACTCGTAGGCTCCGTATGCCGTGAGCAGACCGGGGTGCGTCCCGTCCGGGGCGAGGTCGGCCCGGTGCACGACCGAGATGGGCACCTGCGTGCCGTCCTGCGCTGTCGCCCACTCGCGGCGCTGGACGTAGTCGGTGAGGTCGACGTCGCCGAGGACCGGCTGCTGCTTGAGGACGGTGCGCGCGCCCGAGGCGAGGTCGAGCTCGAGGACGGTCCGCGGGGTCACGAAGGACTCGTAGACGACCTGGAGCGCGGACTGGTCACGCTCGGGGTTGTCGCCCAGCCCGACGGAGTAGATGGGCTCGTCGAAGCCGACGGGAACCGGTGTGGCATAACCGGACTCGGCCGACCGGTCGACCGCGAGTAGCGACAGGGCAGTGAGCCCGTCGCGGCGCAGCGAGAGCACGGCGACGTCGTCGAAGGCGTCGACGCCGAGGAACCGCTCGCCCTTGCCCGCGCGCAGCAGCGGCCGCCACTGCTCGTGCCTCGTCGCGTCGAGCGGGGCCCACGCGAGGTCGGAGTCGGGGTTGTCGGTGTTGTGCACGATGAGCAGGCGGTCCTCGGCGGGCTCGACGTCGTACTCGACGCCGTCGCGGCGGACGGCCACCACGCGGAAGTCGGCCTCGGGCGTCGCGGCGTCGAGGAGGCGCACCTCGGAGGTCGTCTTCGAGCCGAGCGAGAAGATGATCCAGCGGTCGTCGCGGCTCGTGCCGACGCCCATCCAGAACCGCTCGTCGGTCTCTTCGTGGACGAGGACGTCGTCGGCAGGGTCGCCCCCGACGCGGTGGCGCCACAGCTGGTGCGGGCGCCAGGCGTCGTCGAGCCGGGTGTAGAAGACCGTGCCGCCGTCGAGCGAGAACTCGACGCCGTAGCCGATGTCGGTGATGCCCTCGTCGAGCGTCTCGCCGGTCGCGAGGTCACGGATGACGAGGTCGAAGCGCTCGTCGCCCGTCGTGTCGGTGGCGAGCGCCAGCCGGGTGTGGTCGGGGCTCACGGTGAGGGCGCCGATCGAGAAGAACTCGGAGTCACCCGCCTCCACGTTGCCGTCGACGAGGACCTGCTCACCGTCGGGGACGCGGTCGGGCACGACGACCGGCCGGACGGCGGGGTCCGTGCACGGCACCCGCGCCTGGATGGGGTACTGCTGCCCCTCGACGGTGCGCGAGTAGTACCACCACGGACCGGAGCGCACGGGCACGGAGAGGTCGGTCTCGAGCACTCGCGACCGGATCTCACCGAAGATGCTGTCGCGCAACGGTTGCAGGTGCTCGGTGCGTGCGTCGGCATAGGCGTTCTCGGCCTCGAGGAGCGCGACGACCTCGGGGTCGTCACCGTCGCGGAGCCACTCGTAGGGGTCCTCGACCCGGTCGCCGTGGTGCTCGCGCACGTGGTCACGCCTCGCCGCCACCGGGGGCGTCTGAGGGGTCGTCGTCTCGCGTGCCACGGTTGCGCTCTCGGTTGCAGGTGCGTCGGACGAAGGCTCGGGTGTCGGCTCAGCCACCGGTGAGGCACCTCGGGCCGAGCAGGACCTTGAGGTCGCCGTAGAGGGACTCGCTCGCGTTGACGCGCAGGGCGTCGTCGAGCCTGATGAGCGTCGTCCGTCCGGGCTTGGTGAGCTTGAGGTGGACCTCGGTCGTGCCCGGGTGGTTGGCGAGCACGCCCTTGAGCTCCTCCATCCGGCCGGTCGTCGCACGAAGCGTGTCGAGGGTGACGACGACGGGTCCGCGCGGACCCTCGGTGAGCTCGGGCAGGGTCAGCTCCTGGGCATAGATCGACACCGAGTCGTCACGCCGGTTGACCTTGCCCCGGACGACGGCGACGACGTCCTGCGAGAGCATCGTCGAGACCGTGAGGTAGGCGCTCGGGAAGAAGAGGCACTCGATGGCGCCCTCGAGGTCCTCGACGGTGGCGATGGCCCAGAGGTCGCCCTTCTTGGTGCGCTTGATCTGGAGGCCGGTGATGAGCCCGGCCACGGTGACCATCGAGCCCTCGGGCTTGCCGTCCTCGGCGCTCAGCGTCGCGATCGCCGTGTCGGCGTGCTGCTGCAGGACGTGCTCGACACCGAAGAGCGGGTGGTCCGAGACGTAGAGGCCGAGCATCTCGCGCTCGAAGGTGAGCAGGGTGGACTTGTCCCACTCGACCGTCGGCACGGGCGTCAGGCCCATCATCGCGTCGCCTGCGCCGGAGTCGTCGTCGTCGCCGAAGGCACCGAAGAGCGAGTCCTGGCCGATGGCCTCCTGGCGCTTGATCGCGACGAAGGCGTCGACGTACTCCTCGTGGACCCGCAGCAGCCCGGCGCGCGACTCCCCCAGCCCGTCGAACGCGCCGCCCTTGATGAGCGACTCGATGGTGCGCTTGTTGCAGACGACGGCAGGGCACTTGGAGAGGAAGTCGCGGAACGAGGTGAAGGCGCCCTTCTCCTCGCGGGCGGCGATGATCGCCTCGACGACGTTGTGGCCGACGTTGCGGATGGCTGCCATGCCGAAGCGGATGTCGGCGCCGACGGCGGCGAACCGGGCGACGGAGTCGTTGACGTCGGGCGGCAGGACCTTGATGCCCATCCGGCGGCACTCGCCGAGGTAGAGGGCCGACTTGTCCTTGTCGTCACCGACGCTCGTGAGCAGACCGGCCATGTACTCGGCCGGGTAGTTGGCCTTGAGGTAGGCGGTCCAGTAGGAGACGAGCCCGTATGCCGCGGTGTGCGCCTTGTTGAACGCGTAGTCCGAGAAGGGGACGAGGACGCCCCAGAGGGCCGCGATCGACGCCTCGTTGAAGCCCTTCTCCTTCATGCCGGTGGAGAAGGGGATGTACTCGGCGTCGAGCACCTCCTTCTTCTTCTTGCCCATGGCCCGGCGGAGGAGGTCGGCGTTGCCGAGGGTGTAGCCGGCGAGCTTCTGGGCGATCTCCATGACCTGCTCCTGGTAGATCACCAGGCCGTAGGTCGTGCCGAGGATCGGCCCGAGGGCGTCGATCATCTCCTGCTGGAGCTTGCCCTTGAGCTGGGGGTCGAGAGGCGTGAGCTCCTGCTTGCCGTTCTTGCGCAGCGCGAAGTTCGTGTGCGCGTTGACGCCCATCGGCCCGGGTCGGTAGAGCGCGAGGGCGGCGGAGATGTCCTCGAAGTTGTCCGGCTGCATGAGCTTGAGCAGCGTGCGCATGCCGCCACCGTCGAGCTGGAAGACGCCGAGGGTGTCACCGCGGGCGAGGAGATCGTAGGTCGCCTTGTCGGTCATGTCCTTGGACAGGGCGTCGAGGTCGAGGTCCTCGCCCCGGTTGGCCTTCACGTTCTCGATCGCGTCGTCGAGGATCGTGAGGTTGCGCAGGCCGAGGAAGTCCATCTTGACCAGGCCGAGCGTCTCGCACGTCGGGTAGTCGAACTGGGTGAGGACCTGGCCGTCCTGCAGCCGCTTCATGATCGGGATGACGTCGATGAGCGGCTCGCTCGACATGATGACGCCGGCGGCGTGCACGCCCCACTGCCGCTTGAGCCCCTCGAGGCCCTTGGCGGTCTCGACGATCTCCTTGAAGTGCGGCTCGGTCTCGACGAGCTCGCGGAACTCCTTGCCCTCGCCGTAGCGCGGGTGCTCGGGGTCGTAGATCCCCGACAGCGGCACGCCCTTGCCCATGACGTCCGGTGGCATCGCCTTGGTGAGCTGCTCGCCGACGTTGAACGGGTGGCCCATGACCCGGGCCGAGTCCTTGACCGCCTGCTTGGCCTTGATCGTGCCGTAGGTGACGATCTGCGCCACCCGCTCCGAGCCGTACTTCTCGGTGACGTAGCGGATGACCTCGCCGCGCCGGCGCTCGTCGAAGTCGATGTCGAAGTCGGGCATCGACGCGCGCTCGGGGTTGAGGAACCGCTCGAAGATGAGTCCGTGAGGGATGGGGTCGAGGTCGGTGATCCGCATCGCGTAGGCGCACATCGAGCCGGCGCCCGAGCCACGACCCGGGCCGACCCGGATGCCGTTCTCCTTGGCCCAGTTGATGAAGTCGGCGACGACGAGGAAGTAGCCGGGGTAGCCCTTGGAGACGATGACGTCGATCTCGAAGTCGGCCTGCTTCTGGGCATACTCCGGTATGCCGTCCGGGAACCTCGCGTGCAGGCCCCTCTGGACCTCCTTGACGAACCACGACTGCTCGTTCTCCCCCGGCGGGCAGGGGAACTTCGGCATGTAGCGGCCCTCACCCTCGGTGAAGGACACCTCGCACATCTCCGCGACGAGGAGAGTGTTGTCACATGCCTCGGGCAGCTCGCGCCACGTGTGCCGCATCTCGGCCGCGGTCTTGAGGTAGTAGCCGTCGCCGTCGAACTTGAACCGGTTGGGGTCCATGAGGGTGGAGCCGGACTGGACGCACAGCAGGGCGCCGTGCGCCTGCGAGTCCTCGGGGTAGGTGTAGTGGCTGTCGTTGGTCGCGAGGAGCGGGAGGTCGAGCTCCTTGGCCAGCCGCAGCAGGTCCTTGATCGTGCGCCGCTCGATCTCGTTCTGGTGGTCCATGACCTCGCAGAAGTAGTTCTCGGCGCCGAAGATGTCGCGGTAGTCGCTCGCTGCCTGCTTGGCGAGGTCGTACTGCCCGAGCCGCAGCCGGGTCTGGATCTCGCTCGACGGGCAGCCCGTCGTCGCGATGAGCCCCTGGCCGTGCTGGTCGATGAGCTCGCGGTCGAGGCGTGGCCACTTCGCGTAGACCTGGTCGAGCGAGGCCCGGCTGTCCATCTGGAAGAGGTTGCGCAGGCCGTTGTTGTTCTTGGCCAGCAACGTCATGTGCGTGTAGGCGCCCGAGCCGGACACGTCGTCACCGGGCCGGGTGCGTTCGTCGCCCCACTTGACGCGGGTCTTGTCGGTGCGGTGGGTGCCCGGAGTGACGTAGGCCTCGAGCCCGATGATCGGCTTGACGCCGGTCCCCTGCGCCTTGCGCCAGAACTCGTGCGCGCCGTAGAGGTAACCGTGGTCGGTCATGGCGAGGGCCGGCATACCCAGCTCCGAGGCGCGGGTGAACAGGTCCCCGATACGGGCCGCTCCGTCCAGCATGGAGTACTCGGTGTGGACGTGCAGGTGGACGAAGCTGTCCGTGCTGTCCGGGGCTGGGGAGGAGGTGGGCGACGACATCGTGGATCATCCTAGGTCGCCCGCCCGACACTCAGGACAGGCGCGCGACGCTGTGACGGAAGAGGCCCATGGGACGGGCACCTCCGGCATACGCAGAGGCGTCAGAGGCGGTCGAGGGCGACCTGGAGGTCCTGCGGGTAGCGGCTCTCGAAGGTGACCCACTCCCCCGTCCCGGGGTGCTCGAAACCGAGCCCGACGGCGTGCAGCCACTGCCTCTCGAGCCCGAGGCGCTTCGCGAGCACGGGGTCCGCGCCGTAGGTGAGGTCTCCGACGCAGGGGTGGCGCAGGGCCGAGAAGTGGACGCGGATCTGGTGGGTCCGGCCGGTCTCGAGGTGGATCTCCAGCAGGCTCGCGTGTCGGAAGGCCTCGAGCAGCTCGTAGTGGGTCACGGCGGGCTTGCCGGACTCCATGACGGCGAACTTGTAGTCGTGGCCGGGGTGGCGTCCGATGGGCGCGTCGATGGTGCCCACGAGCGGGTCCGGGAGACCCTGCACGAGCGTGTGGTAGGTCTTGTCGACCGTCCGCTGCTTGAACGCCCGCTTGAGCACCGAGTAGCCGCGCTCGCTCTTGCAGACGACCATGAGGCCCGACGTGCCGACGTCGAGCCGCGAGACGATGCCCTGCCGCTCGCTCGCCCCGCTGGTCGAGATGCGGTAGCCGGCTGCCTTGAGCCCGCCGAGCACCGTCGGGCCGGTCCAGCCCACGCTCGGGTGGGCGGCGACGCCGACCGGCTTGTCGACGACGACGATGTCGTCGTCGTCGTGGATGATCGCCATCCCCGGCACGGGCTCGGCGATGACCTCGAGGGTCGGGCTGGGGTCGGCGCTGGGCAGCGTCACCTCGAGCATGTCGCCGCCGTGCACGCGGTGCGACTTGCCGACGTTGGCGCCGTTGACGGCCACTCCGCCGTCCGAGGCGAGGTCCGCGGCGCGGGTGCGCGAGAGGCCGAAGAGGCGGGCGATCGCCGCGTCGACGCGCTCCCCCTGCAGGCCGTCGGGGACGAGCATCGTGCGGCTGTCAGACATCGGCGTTCCCGGCGCCGGCCCCGGAGTCGGGGTGCTCCTCGCCGGCCTCGTGCCGGCCGTGGGTCACGCCCTCGAGCGGGATGCCGCGCAGGGCGAGGACCGCGCCGATGGCCGCCGCGACGACGATGGCGATGTCCGCGACGTTGCCGATGAAGAGCCCGGCGTAGTCGATGAAGTCGACGACGTGTCCGCGCCCGAACCCCGGTGCCCGCAGGATGCGGTCGATGAGGTTGCCGATGGCGCCGCCGAGCAGCATGCCGAGCGTCACCGCCCACCCGCGGTGACCGACCCGGGTCGCCGCACGCCCGACCCACACGACGATGCCGAGCGCCACGAGCGTGAGGAGCCACGTGACGCTGTCACCGAGCGAGAAGGCGGCACCCGGGTTGCGGATGAGGTTGAGCCGGAGGACCGGCCCGAGGAGGTCCCGGGGCTGGCCCGGGGCCAGCGCGCCCAGCGCCCAGATCTTGGAGCCCTGGTCGAGGACGAGGGTGAGCACGCCGACCCCGAGGATGAGCGCAAACAGCCGCGACCGGCCCTGGCGATCTTCCGGGGCCGGTGCGGGAGTGGACTGGGGGCTGGAGGTCAGCGGCGTTCCTGTTTCGTCTTGCATCGCATGCATAGGGTCGCACGAGGAGCGGCCTGGAGGCGAAGTTTGCCGATCGGCTGGCCGCAGGACTCGCACACGCCGTAGGTCCCGTCGTCGAGTCGCTCGAGGGCGTGCTCGTTCTGGTGGAGCATCTCGCGGGCGTTGTCGGCGAGGGCGATCTCCTGCTCGCGCTCGTAGGTCTTGGCGCCCGCGTCCGCCTGGTCGTCGCCGGCACCGTCGCCGGAGTCGCGCAGCAGGTCCGACAGCTCGGACTCGGCATGGGCGAGCTCGGTGCGCAGCAGGGCGATGTTGGCCTCGATCTCGGCCCGGACGTCGCGCAGCTCCTTCGCCGTCCAGGGCGACTCGTCCTCACGGACGACGAGGGCCTTCTTCGCGGTCTTCTTCGCTGGTGCCTTGGTGGGAGCAGTCACGGCGGATGCCTTCTTCGCGGGGGCCTTGGTGGCCGCGGTCTTCTTCTGGGCGGCCTTCGCGGCCGGAGCCTTCGTGGCGGCGGCCTTCGTCGCCGGAGCCTTCGTGGCGGCGGCCTTGGTCGCCGGTGCCTTCTTCGCGGCGGCCTTCGTCGCCGAAGCCTTCGTGGCGGCGGCCTTCGTCGCCGGTGCCTTCTTCGCGGCGGCCTTCTTCGCGGCGGCCTTCTTCGCCGGAGTCTTCGTGGCCGCCGCCGTGGTGGCCGTCCCCTTCTTCGTGGCAGACGCCTTCTTTGCCGCGGTCGTGCCGGATCCAGCCTTGGTGGCCCCCGAAAGGGCGCGCTTGGCAGCCATGAGTGTCCTCACTCGTCAACGAAGGTCGGGCCCGGCAGGGCTCGACCGCGTGCGGCGAGGATAAGCCCTCGTGATGGCCTTCACAACGCAAAACGCCAGACGACCTGCAACGTCGGCGGACGGCATACCTGCTGGTGGGACGGCGAAGGGCGCCCGGTCCAGGACCGGGCGCCCTTCATCCGAGGCGACGTCGCGACGTCACTGGTTCTGCTGTGCGGCTTCCTCGACCTCGACGTCGACCGCCGTGTGGTCGAGCTCCTTGAGCTGACCCTCGATGTAGGTCTTGAGGCGACCGCGGTAGTCGCGCTCGAAGCCCCGCAGCTGCTCGATCTTGCGCTCGAGCACGGCCCGCTCCTCGCTCAGCTCCTGAAGGATGGCCGCCTTGCGCTGCTGCGCCTCGTGCACCATGCCCGTGGAGCGCTCGCGAGCCTCGGTGATGAGCTCCTCACGCTTGCTGTTGGCCTCGGCGAGCATCGTGTCGTGCTGCTGCTGCGCCGTCGAGATGAGCTCGTCGTGCTGGGACTGGGCAGTGCTGATGAGCTCGTCGTGACGCGCCTGCGCAGTGCTGATGAGCTCGTCGTGCCGGGCCTGACCCGTCGAGACGAACTCGTGGTGCTTGGACTCACCGGTCGAGATGAGCTCGTCGTGGCGGCTCTGGGCCTCACGCAGCAGCTCGTCACGGCGGGTCTCACCGGCGGAGACGTGCTCGTCGTGCAGGCGCTGCGCCAGCGCGAGGACACCGGCCGCGGAGCCCGCGCCGGCACCACCGGGAGCGGCGAGCGCAGCCACGTCGTTGTCACCCTCGGGGGCCTGGCCCTGGGCGCCGGCCCTGGAGACGCGCTCCTGCGCCTCGGACTCGGCCTGCTCGGCGTCGGCCCTGGCCTTCTGGATGCGGCGCTGCGCGTCCTGCTCGGCCTCCTCGACCCGCGCGCGCAGCGTGGCGAGCTGCTCGTCGGCGGAGCTGTTGGCCTTGTCGTAGACCGCCTGGCGCTCCTGCTCGTTCTTGGCCGAGGCGGCCTCGAACTCGGCGCGCTGGCGGTCGCGCTCGGCGGCGATGGAGTCGCGCTCCTCCCGGAGGGAGTCGCGCTCACCCACGAGCGCATCGCGCTCGCCGACGAGGGAGTCGTGGCGGCCGCGGACGTCGGCGAGCTCGCGCTCGGACTCGGCCAGCTTCTCCTCGAGCTCGCGCACTCGCGCCTCGAGCTCGTTGTTGCGGCGCGACGCGTCCTCGGTCTGGCCCTGGGCGTGCTGGTTCTTGCCCTCGAGCTCCTCGAGCTCACGCACGCGAGCCTCGAGCTCGGTGTTGCGGCCCTCCAGCTTGGCGATCTCGGCGGAGCGGTCGGGTGCGGCCGGAGCCGGCATCGCCTGGGTGACCGGCTCGAGGCCACGCCCCTGACGGCAGTCGTTGAGCTGCTTGCGCACCTCGTCGTCGGCCTTGGTCATCCGCCGCATCTCGGCGACGATGTCATCGAGGAAGTCATCGACCTCGCGCTCGTCGTAGCCGCGTCGGAACTGGGTGGTCGTGAACGTCTTGTTGAGGACGTCCTCGGGCGACAACGCCATGTCAACTCCTCTGTGTCGATCGGTTCATGGGTGCCCCGTGCCAGGGAAGCCCAGGGGTTCGGCGATCCAGCCTAGAGGATCGCGAGAATGAGGTAGAGGCCGAGCACCAGCACGAGGAAGCCCAGGTCGATCGACGCCCCACCGAGGCGCACCGGTGGGATGACCTTGCGCAAGGCGTTGAGGGGCGGGTCGGTCAGGGTGTAGACGGCCTCGGCGATGACGAGTACGACCCCGCGCGGCCTCCAGTCGCGGGCGAAGACCCGGATCCAGTCGAGGATGAGCCGCCCGAAGACCACGAGGAGGTAGAGCCACACGACGAGTGCGAGCAGCGAACGCACGGAGTTCATGGCGACAGTCTGCGTGAACGGCCTGTGACCGCGATGTGCCGGGTGTCAGCTCTGGTTGAACAGCGTGCGACCGGGCGCGGCCGCAGCCTCCTCGGCGTTGACCTCCACGGTCGAGGGCGAGAGCAGGAAGACCTTGGCGGTGACGCGCTCGATGGCGCCGTGCAGGCCGAAGACGAGCCCGGCCGCGAAGTCGACGAGGCGCTTGGCGTCGGCGTCGTCCATGTCGGTGAGGTTCATGATGACCGGCGTGCCCTCGCGGAAGTTCTCGCCGATCGTCTTGGCCTCGTTGTAGGTGCGCGGGTGGATCGTCGTGATCCGCGAGATGCCGGACGCCTCCGGGGTGCGCACGACCTGCGCGACGCTGCGACGCGTCTGCAGCGGGGTGACCTCGGCCTGGCGCTCGCGCGGCTCACGCGACTCCTCGGCGTCGTAGTCGTCCGCCGCGTCGTACTCGTCGTAGGCCTCGTCGTAGTAACGGCCTTCGTCCTCGGCCAGCCCGAGGTAGACCATCGTCTTGCGCAGCGCGCCAGCCATGAGTACTCCTAGTGCGAATGGGCGGCCGGGGTGACCGTTGTACGTGAAAAGAAGTTACCCAAGTGACGGACGAGTTCCGAGTATTGCCGTTCCGACACGCAGGTGTGTCGCACCTTCGGCCACGGCGTCCTCGAGGTCGGCGCTCATCCCGGCCGAGACCCACGTCGCATCCGGATGACCTGCCCGTATGCCGTCCGCGACCTCGTGCAGCCGGGCGAACGCCCGCCGTGGGTCGCCCTCGAGCGGCGCGACGGCCATGACCCCCCGCAACCGCAGGGCGTCCGCCTCCGCGACGAGGTCCGCGAGGGCGGGCACGTCGTCGGGGCGCGCCCCTCCCCTGCCCTCGCCGTCGTCGAGCGCCACCTGGAGGAGGACGTCGAGCCGGCGTCCGTGGCGCTGCGCCCCGCGGTCGAGCGCGGTGACGATCTTGGCGCGGTCGACCGACTGGACGACGTCGGCGTAGGCCGCCACGTGACCCGCCTTGTTGGACTGGAGCTGTCCGATGAAGTGGACGGTCACCTCGTCGCGACGCGCGATCTCGGCGACCTTGGCCCCGGCCTCCTGGTCCTTGTTCTCTCCGATGTGGCGCACCTCGAGGTCGACGAGGTGGTCGACGTCGCTCGCGGGGAAGTACTTCGTCACGACGACGAGCTCCACCTCACCGGCGTCGCGCCCGGCGGCGGTGGCGGCCCTCTCGATGCGGGTGCGCACCTCGCCGAGCCGCGTCGCGAGCTCGTCGCGGCGCGACGTCACGAGCCGCTCCGGACGATGACGCCGGCGAAGCGGCCCGTCGTGCCGTCACGCCGGTAGGAGAAGAGGGAGGTGTCCTCGCGCGCGCAGCCGGGGACCCAGGTGAGGTCGTCGACACCGGCCTTCCGCAGCTGGGCGACGACGCCGGCCGCGACATCGATCGCCGGCGTCCCGGTCCACGACACGGCACTCGCCTCGGGGCTCACCGTGGCGGCGACGTCACGCATCTCGGCCGGCACCTCGTAGCAGCGCCCGCACACGCTCGGGCCGACGGCCGCGGCCACCTGGGTGGCACCGAGGTCACGCATGGCCGAGATCGCCTGTGCGACAACGCCCTTGGTCATCCCCGGCCGTCCGGCATGCACCGCCCCCACGACTCCGGCACGCGTGTCGGAGAGCAGCACGGGGGTGCAGTCGGCGACGAGGACCGCGAGGGCGAGGTCGACCTCGGCCGTGACGACACCGTCGACGGCCAGGGGGCCGGAGGGCCGCTCGGTGACGATGGCGACGTCGCTGCCGTGGCACTGGTCCATGAAGACGAGCCGTCCGGGGTCGACGCCGATCTCGCCCGCGACGCGAGCCCGGTTCTCCCGCACCGCATCCGGGGAGTCGCCGACGTGACCGCCGAGGTTGAGGCCGGAATACGGGGGCTCGCTCACCCCGCCGGAACGGTCGGTGAACGCACGGCGGATGCCGCCCAGGTCGTCGCGCCAGAAGAACACGACTCCACCGTAGACGCGCCGAGGGCGACCGGTTTGAACCGGTCGCCCTCGGGGTCGTCGCTCAGGTGCTCACGTGAGCCTGGGCCTACTTCAGGAAATCGGGCACGTCCAGGTCGTCGCCGTCGTCGAAGGTGACGGTGCGCGGCGGGGTCGGGCGCTGCTCCGACTCGTGCGACCGGTGCGCCGAGACCGAGGCCTCGACCGGCTGGCGCACGGGCTCGGAGACCGGCGGGGCCACGGGGGTGGCCGGCGCGGTCTGCGCCGGGCGGTGCGAAGTCTCGCCACCGTTCTGCGAGACCGCCGGGCGCGGGGCCGCGGGCGCTGCGGGCTGCGACGGCTGGGCCTGGGCCGCAGCCTGCTGCGCCTTGCTCGGGCCCTGGATGCTGCCGATGCCCCGCTCGTCGGGGCGCTTGGCGGGGGTGCCACCGTCGAACCCGGCCGCGATGACCGTCACCCGCACCTCGTCACCGAGGGCGTCGTCGATGACCGCGCCGAAGATGATGTTGGCCTCGGGGTGGGCGGCCTCCTGGACGAGGCGCGCGGCCTCGTTGATCTCGAAGAGACCGAGGTCGCTGCCACCCTGGATCGAGAGCAGCACGCCGTGCGCGCCGTCGATGCTCGCCTCGAGGAGCGGGCTCGAGATCGCGAGCTCGGCGGCCTGGACCGCACGGTCCTCGCCACGTGCCGAGCCGATGCCCATGAGCGCCGAGCCGGCACCCTGCATGACGGACTTGACGTCGGCGAAGTCGAGGTTGATCAGGCCCGGAGTCGTGATGAGGTCGGTGATGCCCTGGACACCCGAGAGCAGGACCTGGTCGGCGCTGCGGAACGCGTCGAGCATCGAGACCGCGCGGTCGCTGATCGACAGCAGCCGGTCGTTGGGGATGACGATGAGGGTGTCGACCTCCTCGCGGAGGTTGCCGATGCCGGACTCGGCCTGGTTGGCGCGGCGGCGGCCCTCGAAGGTGAACGGGCGGGTCACGACGCCGATCGTCAGGGCGCCGAGGCCCTTGGCGATCCGTGCGACGACGGGGGCGCCACCGGTGCCGGTGCCACCACCCTCGCCCGCGGTGACGAAGACCATGTCGGCGCCCTTGAGCACCTCCTCGATCTCCTCCGCGTGGTCCTCGGCGGCCTTCTTGCCGACCTCGGGGTCGGCGCCGGCGCCGAGACCGCGGGTCAGCTCGCGGCCGACGTCGAGCTTGACGTCGGCGTCGCTCATGAGCAGCGCCTGGGCGTCGGTGTTGATCGCGATGAACTCGACACCCTTGAGCCCGACCTCGATCATGCGGTTGATGGCGTTGACACCACCTCCACCGATGCCGACGACCTTGATGACGGCCAAGTAGTTCTGTGGTGTTGCCACGATGTGGGCCTTCCCTGAGAGTGCTGAGTTCATGCTGTCGTTCGACGGTGTCGACCCGCCCACCTGCGACGAAGCCTCGACGTGAAGTCAAGAGTCACGGTTTGGTCACGACCCGATGAAGCGACGCTAGGCGGCGAGAGGGCGTCATGCAACGAGCGCGCGGGCGTGTCGCCGCCGAGTCCGGAACCATTCTGGCCCACCCTCGCCACGACCGTCACACCACCCCCACCAGCCACAGGAGTCACGCAGCCGGATGGTCAGCGCGACGGTGAGGCTGACGGCGACGGACCACCTCGGGTGACGGGCGTGTCCGGGGCGCTCACGTCGATGACCTCGGGCTTCGTCGGGAGGAGCGCACGCAGGATCGCGAGCTTGCGCGCAGCGTCGTCGGCCCCGCCCCACACGACCTCGATGCCGCCCAGGGTGAAGGACACGAGGTTGGCGGTGCTCACCTCGATGGCGGACACCTGGTGGGCGAGGTCGGCGGGCAGGACCTGCACCATCGAGAGCGCCGCCTCGAGCGCCTCCTTGGTCGTGCCCTTGGACGAGGCCGCCCGCACGAGGGGCACACCGGGCGGTGGGGTCCTCACGGTGTCGTAGGAGACCCCCGTCGCATCCACGACCTCAAGTTGACCCTCAGGGTTTCGCAGGACGAGTGCGGGCGCCCGGGACACGGTCCGCACCCGCAGCGTCGAGGGCCAGCCTCGCTCGACCGACACCTCGGCCACGGTCTTGCGGGAGCGCACTCGCTCCTCGACGGCCTCGATGTCGACCCGAGCCAGAGGGGTGCCCACCGGAACCCGCACGAGGCCCTCGACGGCGGCCTTGTCGGCGCCGGAGACACCCGTGACCTGGACCGACCGGACCGCGAGGACCGGGCTGAGGAGGACGACCCACGCGAGCCCGGCCACGACGACGACCGCGACGAGCGTCCACAGCACCCGCAGCCACGGTCGGCGACGGCGCTGGAGGGCACGTTCGCGGAAGCGGGGGTCGGCCTGTGCGTGGCGCGTGGGAGCGCCCACGCCGCTCATCTCTCCCCCAGTGCGGAGAGCACGTGGGTCGCGAGCTCGGTGACGTCGCCCGCACCCACGGTGAGGACGAGGTCGCCGTCGGTGGCCTGCGCCGCGATGGCGGACGCCACGTCCGCGAAGGTGCCTCCCACGGTGACCGTCCGGAGCCCGGGCAGAGCGCGCAGGGGCCCGGCCACGAGCTCGCTCGTCACGCCCTCCATCGGCTGCTCGCGGGCACCGTAGACGTCGAGCAGCGCGACCGTGTGAGCCGGCGCGAGACCGGCAGCGAAGCCCTCGGCGAAGTCGCGGGTGCGTGAGTAGAGGTGGGGCTGGAAGGCCACGTGGAGGCGACCGCCGCGGCGTGTGGCGATCTCGGCGGCGGTCGAGACGACGGCCGCGACCTTGCCGGGGTTGTGCGCGTAGTCGTCGACGACGGTCACGCCGCGCACCTCGCCCCGGACCTCGAACCGACGGCGGGCGCCCTCGAAGCCGGCGAGTCCGTCGAGGACGAGCGCCGGGTCTGCGCCGAAGCCGTCCGTCGCGCCGAGCAGCGCTGCCGCCGCGTTGAGGGCGTTGTGAGCGCCGGGCGTGCGGAGGCGGAGCGTGGCCCCTCCTCCACCGGGCAGGTGCAGCGTCGTCGTCGTGCCGATGCCCTCCGGATCGGGGCGGTGCTCGGACAGCCGGAGGTCCGCGTCGTCGGCGAAGCCGTAGGTGAGCACCCGCGTGCCCGACGCGGCTGCACGGGCCGCCAGCCGGGCCGAGCCCGCGTCGTCGGCGCACGCGACGAGGAGGCCGCCGGGACGCAGCGAGGCGACGAACTCGGCGTAGGCCTCCTGGACCGCCTCGAAGGTGCCGTAGAAGTCGAGGTGGTCGGGCTGGACGTTGGTGACGACCGCGACCTCGGGACGGTACACGAGGAACGACCCGTCGCTCTCGTCGGCCTCGACGACGAAGACCTCGCCGTCGGTCCACTCGGCGTTGGTGCCCTGACCGGTGAGCTCGCCGCCCGAGGCGAAGGACGGGTCGAGGCCGGCGTGCTGGAGGGCGACGGTGAGCATCGAGGTCGTCGTCGTCTTGCCGTTGGCACCGGCGACCGCGGCCGGGCGCGCGTCCTTCATCGTCGCGGCGAGGCCCTGTGAGCGGTGCAGGACGAGGCATCCGGCGGCTCGCGCAGCCGCGAGCTCGACGTTGGTCTCGGGGATCGCCGACGAGATGACGACGGTGTCGGCGCCCTCGACGTTGGCCGGGTCGTGGCCCACGACGACGCGGGCGCCGAGGCCGCGCAGCGTCTCGAGGACCGGGCTGTCCTTGGCGTCGGAGCCGCTCACCTCGACGCCCCGGGCGAGGAGGATCCGCGCCACCGCGGACATGCCTGCGCCGCCGATGGCGATGAGGTGGACCCGGCCCAGCGTCTCGAGCCCGGGGACCTCGCTCGTGAAGTCGAACCGGGGGTTGCGCGCCACGGTCACGACCCCCCGGAGGCGGCGTCGGCCACGAGGTCGGCCAGCAGCTCGTCGCCGTCGCGCTCGCCGACCGAGGCCGCGGCGGCAGCCATCTCGCTGAGCCGTGACGCGTCGCGCAGCAGCGGCACGAGGGTCGACTCGATCCAGCCCGCGGTGAGGTCGGCGTCCTCGACGAGCAGCCCGCCACCGGCGGAGACGACCGCCTCCGCGTTGAGCCGCTGCTCGCCGTTGCCGATGGGCAGGGGGACGTAGGCCGCGGGCAGACCGACGGCCGTGAGCTCGCAGACGGTGTTGGCCCCGGAGCGTGCGACGACGACGTCGGCCGCGGCGTAGGCGAGCTCCATGCGATCGGCGTAGGGGACGACGACGTAGGGCGCGCCGGCGTCGCCCTCGTCGACGGGGAACTCCTTGCCCACACCCGTGACGTGGAGGACCTGGACCCCGGCGGCCCTCAGGGAGCCCATGGCGGTGCGGAACGCCTCGTTGATGCGCTGGGCGCCGAGGGACCCACCCGTGACGAGGACGGTCGGCCACTGTGGGTCGAGCCCGAAGGCCGCAAGCGCCTCGGCCCTGCTCGCGCGGCGGTCGAGGAGCGCGATCTCGCGACGCAACGGCATACCGGTCACGGTGGCGTTGGGCAGCGGGGTGCCGGGGAAGGTGACCGCGACGTGCTTCGCGAAGCGCGCGCCGAGCTTGTTGGCCAGGCCGGGGCGGGCGTTCTGCTCGTGGATGACGACGGGTATGCCGCGTCGTCGCGCCGCGAGGTAGGCGGGAGTCGCGACGTAGCCGCCGAACCCGACGACGACCCGCGCTCCCGAGCTCGCGATCGCCGCGTCGGCGGCTGCCACGGCCCGGCGCAGGGAGCCCGGGAGGCGGAGCAGGTCCGCCGAGGGGCGCCGGGGCATGGGCACCTTGGGGACGACCTCGAGGTCGTAGCCGCGGGCGGGGACGAGGCGTGCCTCGAGGCCCTCGGCCGTGCCGAGCGCGACGACGTGCACGTCGGGCTCGCGCCGGCGCAGGCAGTCGGCGAGGGCGAGGAGTGGCGAGACGTGACCCGCGGTGCCGCCGCCCGCGAGCAGCACCGAGCCGACGGAGGGCGCCGGGCTCATCGGTTCGACCGCCGCTTCGGCAGGACGGCGAACGAGCGCTTGACCAGCGAGGGACGACCGGCGAGCGCCTTCGCGCAGCCGGGTTCGGCGCGGGCGAACGAGAGGAGGATGCCGAGCGCGAGCATCGTCGTCACGAGCGAGCTGCCACCGGAGGAGACGAGCGGCAACGGGACGCCGATGACCGGGAGCAGCCCGATGACGGCGCCGACGTTGATCATCGCCTGGACGATGATCCAGCTCATGATGCCGGCGGTGGCGACGCGGACGAAGAAGTCCGAGGACCGCATGACGAGCCGGTAGCAGGCCAGCGCGAGGACGACGAAGAGCGCCAGGACCATGATCGTGCCCGGCAGGCCCAGCTCCTCGCCGATGATCGCGAAGATGAAGTCGTTGTGGGGCTCGGAGAGCCACTCCCACTTCTCGCGCGACTGACCGAGCCCGACGCCGGTCCACCCGCCGTCGGCGAGGGCGTAGCGGCCGTGGATCGACTGGCGGGCCGCGCCGAACTGGTCGGTGTCGCGCCCGAGCCAGACGTCGAAGCGCCCGAGCCGGTTGGGACTCGTGAGGACGAACGTCACGGCGATCGCGGCGAACGCCCCGGCGGCGAGGGCGAACCAGCGCCCGGGCACACCGGCGGTGAAGAGCACGCCACCGACGACCGCCGACATGACGAGCACCGTGCCGAGGTCGTGGCCGAGCAGGACGAGTCCGATGGCCAGCATCGCGATGGGCGCGACGTAGGGCACGAGGGCGTGACCGACCCGGGCGAGCTGTCTGCGCTTCGCCGAGAGGATGAGTCCGCCGCTCAGCGCGAGACCCACCTTGAGCAGCTCGGAGGGCTGGACGGTGAAGAACCCGAAGTCGAGCCAGTTGCGGTTGCCCTTGACGTCGACGCCGAGCGGGGTGAAGACGAGCGCCTGGAGCACGAGTCCGGCGCCCAGCAGTGGCAGGGTGAGCCGCTTCCACGCCGTGACCGAGAGCCGCGAGGCGATGAGGAGCGCGATGCCGCCGATGACCGCGAAGACCATCTGGCTGATGACGATCGAGTAGGCCGAGCCCGAGTCGGTCGCCTGGAGCGAGGACACCGTCGACGCGGACAGCACCATGATGAGGCCGAAGCCGACGAGCACCGAGGTGACGCCGACGAGGACGTAGTAGGTCGTCACCGGTCGGTCGAGTCGCTCGAGCCACGCGGGCACGGCGCCGAAGCCGCGCTCCGTGCTCGAACCGGTCGTGCTGCTCACTGACTCACTCCCCAGGGGCCGCGCGGCGGAGCACCGCCTCGGCGAAGGCGTCTCCACGTGCGCCGTAGTTGACGAACATGTCCATGGACGCGGCGGCCGGTGCGAGGAGCACGACGTCACCCGGCTGGGCGAGCGACGCGGCTTCGCTGACGACGCGGTCCATGGTCCCAGTGTCCGTGTCGGGGACGTCGACGACGGGGACATCGGGCGCGTGTCGGGCAAGCGCCTCGGCGATGACCGCGCGGTCGCGGCCGAGGAGCACCACGCCCCGCAGGCGGCCGGCCGCCGAGCGCACGAGCTCGTCGACCTCGGCCCCCTTGAGCAGGCCGCCCGCGACCCAGACGACGTGCTCGTATGCCGTGAGCGAGGCCGCGGCCGCGTGCGGGTTCGTCGCCTTGGAGTCGTCGACGAAGCGGACGTCGTCGATCGTGGCGACGTGGGCGATGCGGTGGGCCTCGGGCCTGAAGGCGCGCAGCCCGGCACGGACCGCGCCCGGCTCGACACCGTGGGCCCGGGCGAGCGCGGCCGCCGCGAGGGCGTTGGCGACGAGGTGGGGCGGGACGTCCGGTGCGTCGCCGCGCAGGTCCTCGATCGAGGCGAGCTCGGCGGCGGCGTGCCGGCGCTGCTCGACGAAGGCACGGTCGGCGAGGACCTCCCCGACGACGCCGAGCATCGACGGCGCCGGGGTGCCGAGGGTGAAGCCGATCGCCCGGCACCCCTCCTGCACGTCAGCCTCCTCGACGAGCCGCTCGGTCTGCGCGTCGTCGACGTTGTAGACGCAGGCGACCTCGGTGCCCTCGTAGACCTTGCCCTTGGCGGCGAGGTAGGCGTCGTAGCCGCCGTGCCAGTCGACGTGGTCGGGCGCGACGTTGAGGCAGGCCGACGCCTGCGGCCGGATCGAGTCCGACCAGTGCAGCTGGAAGCTCGAGAGCTCGACGGCGATCGCGTCGAACGGCTGCGGGTCCATGACCGCCTCGAGGATCGGGGTGCCGACGTTGCCTGCGCTGATGGCGCGCTCGCCCGCGGCTCGCAGGATCGAGGTGAGCATCTGCACCGTGGTCGTCTTGCCGTTGGTGCCGGTGACGGTGAGCCACGGAGCGGCGCCCTCGCGCGGACGCATGCGCCAGGCGAGCTCGACCTCGCCCCAGATGGCGACACCGGCGTCGGCCGCCGCCGCGAGCAGCGGCTGCGTCGGTGCCCACCCCGGGGAGGTGACGACGAGGTCGACGGGCTCGGACGGCATACGGGTCACGTGGTCGGGACCGAAGCGGAGCTCGGCATCGAGGATCTCGAGGATGCGCGCACGCTCGGACATCGCCGGGGTGGAGTCGCGCTCGGCCCCCTCGACGACGACGACGTGTGCGCCCCGCTCGAGCAGGGCGTCCGCGGCGGCGAAGCCGCTCACGCCGAGCCCCGCGACGAGGACGCGCAGCCCGGCCCAGTCGGCCTCGCGGGAGGTGAGCCCCTCGAGCCGACGGTCGATGGAGCCGCTCATGCCGCGCCCACGACCCATTCGGCGTAGAAGAGGCCGAGCCCGAGGGCCACGAAGAGTCCGGCGATGATCCAGAAGCGGATGACGATCGTGACCTCCTGCCAGCCGAGCAGCTCGAAGTGGTGCTGGAGCGGGGCCATCCGGAAGACGCGCTTGCCGGTCGACTTGAAGGACGCGACCTGGATGATGACCGAGAGCGTGATCGTGACGAAGAGGCCGCCGAGGATGACGACGAGGAACTCGGTCCGGGTGACGATGGCGAGGCCGGCGAGCAGGCCGCCGAGCGCGAGCGAGCCCGTGTCGCCCATGAAGATCTTGGCGGGAGAGCCGTTCCACCAGAGGAAGCCGAAGCAGGCGCCCATCGCCGCCGCGGCGACGATCGCGAGGTCGAGCGGGTCGCGCACCTCGTAGCACTTGATGCCGGCGTTGGTCTGGCAGTTCTGGTTGAACTGCCAGATGCCGATGAGGACGTAGGCGGCGAAGGTCATCACCGAGGCGCCGGTGGCGAGGCCGTCGAGGCCGTCGGTGAGGTTCACGCCGTTGCTCGTGCCGGCGATGATGACGTTGGCGAAGAGGATGAAGAGCAGCACCCCGACGATCGTCCCGGCGAACGCGAGGTCGAGGTTGGTGTCGCGGACGAACGAGATCTTCGTCGAGGCGGGCGTGCGCCCCCGGTCGTTGGGGAACTGCAGCGCGAGGATCGCGAAGACCACGCCGACGAGGCCCTGGCCGAAGAGCTTCTGCTTGGACCGGAGCCCGAGGCTGCGCTGCTTGCTGATCTTGATGTAGTCGTCGAGGAAGCCGACGAGCCCGAGCCCGGCCATGAGGAAGAGGACGAGCACCCCGCTCCAGCTCGGAGCGGTCCAGAACGCGAGATGGGCCATCCCGTATGCCGTGATGGTCGCCGCGACGATGACCGCGCCACCCATCGTCGGCGTCCCGCGCTTGGTGTGGTGCGACGTGGGTCCGTCGTCGCGGATGAACTGGCCGTAGCCGCGCTTGACGAGCACCTTGATGAACATCGGGGTGCCGAAGAGCGCGACGACGAGGCTGACCACCGCAGCGACGAGCACGGCCTTCACGGGGTGTCCTCCTGGGTGGTCTCGTCGTCGGTCGGGTCGGTGGTCGTGAGTCTGTCTCCGAGCCACCGTAGACCTGCGTCGCGGCTCGACTTGAACAACACGACGTCGGGCGGGACGAGTTCGGCGCGCAGCAGCGCCTCGGCCGCGTCGGCGTCCTCGACCCAGCGGACGCGCGTGCCGTCGACGGGTGCGATGTCGGCCATGGGGCGGGCGGTCTCGCCGACGACGACGAGCTCGTCGACCCGTCGCCGCTGGGCCTCCTGGCCCACCTCGGCGTGGTCGGAGTCGGACTCGTCGCCGAGCTCGAGCATCGAGCCCAGGACGGCCCAGGTCCGGCGCCCCTCCCCCATGACCTCGAGCGCCGCGAGCGCAGCCCGCATCGAGTCGGGGTTGGCGTTGTAGGCGTCGTTGACGACGGTGACGCCGTCGGCCCGCTCGGTGACCTCCATGCGCCACCGGCTCACGACACCGGCGCCGGCGACCGCGGCCGCGGCCTCGTCGAGCGCGAGCCCGCACTCGAGGGCGACGGCGAGGACGGCGAGGGCGTTGCCGACGTGGTGGCGGCCGACGAGCCTGAGAGCAACCTCGGCCTGCCCCGCCGGGGTCACGGCGCGGAAGGTCGCGCGGCCGTCGGTGCCGACCCGGACGTCCTCGGCGCGCACCGTCGCGTCCGCCGCCTCGCCGACGAGGACGACGCGGGCTGGAGTCACGTCGGCCATGGCGCGGACGACGGGGTCATCGGCGTTGAGGACGGCCACGCCGTCCCCTGGCAGGGCCTGCACGAGCTCGGACTTGGCCCGGCCGATGGCCTCGCGCGAACCGAACTCACCGACGTGGGCGGTGCCGACGTTGAGGACGACACCGATGCGCGGCGGCGCGATCCGGGTGAGGTAGTCGATGTGCCCGATCCCGCGGGCGCCCATCTCGACGACGAGGAAGCGGGTCTCGTCGGTCACCCGGGTGACGGTGAGCGGTACCCCGACCTCTGAGTTGTAGGAGCCGACGGGAGCGATCGTCGGGGCGGCGGAGCCGAGCACCGTGCCGAGGAGGTCCTTGGTGCTCGTCTTGCCGGACGACCCGGTGATGCCGATGACGGTGAGGTCGGTGGCGCGGTCGAGGACGGCGCGGGAGATGGCGACGAAGGCGGCCTGGACGTCGTCGACGACGACGCACGGCAGGTCCTCGACGGGCCGGCTCGTCAGGGCGGCGACGGCGCCGTTGTCGCGGGCGGCGCCGACGAAGCGGTGGCCGTCCATCGACTCACCGATGCGGGCGACGTAGAGGCTGCCCGGCTCGGCCTCGCGCGAGTCGGTGACGACCGACCCGGTGACGACGGGCACCTCGCCGTCGGGGGCGAGCCCCGAGACCGTCCCACCCGTGATGGTCTCGATCTCGGTGAGCGACAGGGCGATCACGACGTCTCCTCGGAGAGTGTCTCGGTGGTGGCTGGGCCGCGGAGGCTTCCGTCGTCGGGGCCGTCGAGCGCGGTCCGGAGCTCGTCGCGGTCGTCGAAGGGGTGGACGACTCCCCCGACCTCCTGTCCCGTCTCGTGGCCCTTGCCGACGACGGCGACGGCGGATCCGGGCCCTCCCTCGCGCGCGAGGCGCACGGCCTCCCGGATGGCGTCGCGGCGCCCGCCGACCTCCACGAGCGTGGCGTCGGACCCGACGGACCGCGCACCCTCGAGCACGGCGGCGCGGATCGAGGCGGGGTCCTCGCCGCGGGGGTTGTCGTCGGTGACGACAATCGCATCCGCGATCCCCGCGGCCGCACGGCCCATGCCGTGCCGCTTGCCGCGGTCGCGGTCGCCGCCGGCACCGAGGACCACGACGAGCCTTCCGGGCGTCGTCGGGCGGAGCGCGGCGAGCGCGGCCTCGACGGCGTCGGGGGTGTGGGCGTAGTCGACGACGGCAAGGAGGTCCTCGCCCTCGACCGGGGAGGCCACCCGCTCCATCCGCCCGGGGACGTGCGGGTCGGTGAGGATGGCCCGGCCCACCGCGTCGGTCTCCTCGCCGAGCAGGAGCAGCGCGACGGCCGCCATCGCCGTGTTGGCCACGTTGAAGTCGCCGGGCAGGGCGGAGCGCAGGTCGAGCTCGATCCCCTTGCCTCGCAGCAGGAACCGTGACGGGTCCTCGGTGTCGACGGTGACGGTCCAGTCGGCCTCGCGGTCGGGCAGCGTCGTCAGGGTCGTCACCGGCACGCCCGAGCGCTCGACGAGCCGGAGGCCCCACACGTCGTCGACGCAGACGAGGCCGCGCAGCGCGTGCTCCGGCGTGAAGAGCAGCGCCTTCGCGCCGAAGTAGTCCTCCATGTCGGCATGGAAGTCGAGGTGGTCCTGCGAGAGGTTGGTGAAGAGGGCGAGGTCGTAGACGACGCCGTCGACCCGGTGCTGGCTCAGTGCATGGCTCGACACCTCCATGACGCAGGTGTCGGTGTCTCGCTCCTCCATGACCGCGAGGATCGCGTGCAGGTCTGTGGCCTCGGGCGTCGTGCGGACGCTCTTGACGTGCTCGTCGCCGATCCGCGTCTCGACGGTCCCGATGAGGCCCGTGCGGTGCCCGAGGACCCCCAGCGCGCTGGCGACGAGGTAGGCCGTCGTCGTCTTGCCGTTGGTCCCGGTGATGCCGACCATGGTCAGGGCCTGGTCGGTCGTGTCGTAGATCCGGGCGGCGAGGGCACCGAGCACGGCACGGGGGTCGTCGACGACGACGACGGGCAGCGACACCCCGGCCTCCCGCATCCGGGCGACGCCGTCGGGGTCGGTGACGACCGCGGACGCGCCGGCCTGCGCCGCCTGCTCGACGAAGTCGGCACCGTGCGCACGGGCCCCCGGCAGGGCGGCATACAGGTCGCCGGGTTGGACGGCGCGGGAGTCGAGGGTCACTCCGGTGACGTCGACGTCGTCCGAGCTCTCCAGGGATGCGCCGACGAGCAGCGCGAGCTCACGAAGGCTCGCTCTGTCACGGGAGGCGGGTCGGGGTGCGGGCACGACCAGTCAGACTACTTGGAGCCCCGACGTGCCCCGTCACGCAGCGTGTCGGGGTTCGCCTTGGCCTCCTCGGGCGTCACCGAGAGGGTGATTGCCTCCTTGGTCGTCCCCGTCGGCGGCACCTTGAGCTCCTGGAGCGCGTAGGTCATGACGTCGTGGAAGACGGGCGCCGCGACCGTGCCGCCGTAGATGCTCGCGCTCGGGCGCTGCAGGATGACGGCGACGACGAGCTCGGGGTCGTCGGCCGGCGCATAGCCGATGAAGCTCGCGGTCTTGCCGCTGTACTTGCCGAGACGAGCGTCGTAGAAGTCGGCGGTGCCGGTCTTGCCGGCGACGCGGTAGCCGGGGATCTGCGCCTGTGGCGCCGTGCCCTCCTTGGACACGACGCCCTCGAGCATCGCGTTGACCTGGGCGGCGGTGTCCTGCGACACGACCCGGGTGCCCGGCTTGGCCGCGGCCTTGGTGAAGGTGCCGTTCTCGGCGGTCGTGCCCTCGACGAGCGAGGGCGTCATGCGGACGCCGCCGTTGGCGATCGTCTGGTAGACCGAGGCCGCCTGGATCGCGGTGACCGAGAGGCCCTGGCCGAACATCACCGTCGAGCGCTGGGTGCCGTTCCACTTCTCGGCCGGGGCGAGCAGACCGGCGGACTCACCGGGGAAGCCCATGCCCGACTTCGAGCCGAGACCGAACTTGCGGTAGTACTCCTCGAGCTTCTTCGACTCGAGTGTCTCGCCGATGAGGATCGTCCCGATGTTGCTCGACTCGGCGAGGGTGCCGGAGACGGTGCGGTAGAGCGTCGGGTGGTCGTGGCTGTCCTTGAAGCTCGCGTCGAAGCGCTGCATGCGGTTGGGGATGATGACCGGCTGGTCCGGCGTCACCGTCTTCTCCTCGAGCGCGGCGGCGACGGTCATGACCTTGGCCGTCGACCCGGGCTCGAAGACGTCGTTGAGCGCCTTGTTGACGAGGCTGCCCTTGGCGCTGCCGATGTCGTTGGGGTCGTAGGTCGGGTAGGACGCCAGCGCGAGGATCTTCGACGTCTTGGCGTTCATGACGACGGCCGTGCCGGACTGCGCGCCCATCCTGGCCATCTGCTGGGCGAGGGCGTTCTGGGCGTACCACTGGATGTTGGAGTTCACGGTGAGCGTGACGTCCTGGCCGTCGTCGGCCTTGACGCCGCCCTGGCGGCCACCGGGGATCTTCGAGCCGTCCGGCGCCTTCTCGAAGACCGAGTAGCCCGCGGTGCCCTTGAGGGCCGTGTCCATCATCGACTCGAGGCCGCCGCCGGCCGCTCCGTCGTTGGTGACGAAGCCGACGAGCGAGGCGGAGTTCGGGCCCTGCGGGTAGACGCGCTCGGGCACCGCCTCGGCCGAGTCTCGGTAGATGCCGGGGATCCCGAGGTCGGCGATCTTGCGCCAGGTCAGGGGGCTCACCTTCCGGTCGAGCACCTGGTAGCGACCGGAGCCGGCGAGCTTGGCGCGCAGGTCCGACGACGTGCGGCCGAGCAGCGGCGCGAGCGCTGTGGCGGCGAGGTCGACGGCGGTGGCGCTCGTCGCCGGGTCGCAGGTCTTCTTGTTCCTCTGCTTGTAGGTGCAGACCGCGGTCGGGTCCGCGACGACGGTCTCGCGGGCCCGGCTCGACGCGAGCACGACGCCGTCGGAGGAGACGATCTTGCCGCGCAGCGCCGGGATGACGACCTTCTCGGTGCGCTGCTCGAGCGCCTGCGCGGCGACGGCCGAGGAGTCGAAGCCCTGGATGCGCAGCAGCTGGGCCGCGAAGATGCTGAAGACGAAGAGCACGGCGACCGTCATGCCGCGCATCCGCCGCCGCGGGTTTCCCGGCGAACGGGTCGGCATGCGGCGCGCCGGAGGACGCCGGGGCGGTCCACCTCTCGACCCGGGACGTGCGCCGGTGGCCCGTGCGCCGGTGGCACGGGACGCACCGGCACGGGACGCACCGGCGCGGGAGGTGGCGGAACGGGAGCCTGCGGCGCGGGACGTGGCCGGGCGCGCGGCGGTCGCCCGGGACTGCGCCGTCCGCTTCGCTGCTCCCGCCTTCGTGGCCGCCGCCTTCGTGGCCGCCGCCTTCGCCGTGCCGGCCTGTGACCGGGAGGTCGACGCGGACCCCGCCCGGGACGCGGGACGCGGGGACGGGGACTGCGAACGGGCGGCGCCGGCCGCGGGCGGCTGGCGCTTCTTCGCGGGCCGGGCGGCCGGACGGCCGGTGGGGCGCACCGCTCCCCCGGCGACCGGACGTGGCGCGCCCGACCCACCGGCCCGGCGCGGCTCGCGGCCGCGGGACGGAGGTGGGGTCCGGGGCGTCACGGCGTCGTCGTCGCGCTCGGTCGGGCCGACGGGTCCGTCGTGGAGGGCCGGCCCGCCGAGTCGCGGTCGGACGGGCTCGCCGACGGCTCGTCCGTGGGCCGCTCGGAGGCGTTGGGGCTCGGCGTCGCCGACTCACCGGGCGTCGCACCAGGAGAGGCGGCGGGTGCCGCCTTCCTCGTCGCGGTGGTCGTGCGCGTCTCACCGGTGCGCGAGTCGACGCTCGTCGTCGTCACCTCGATGTTCGCCCCCTTGACCGTGGTCACCGTCGTCGTCGTCACGGTGCCCACCGTCCTGACCGTCGTCTGGGGAGTCGTGGCCGGGCGGGCAGCCGCGGCAGCGGAGCTGCCTTGTGTGGCCACCGTAAATTCCTTCTGGGCCGTGGCCCCCTCCGCCACGCCGAGGACCTTGCCATCGCTGAGCCGGAGGAAGGCCGCGGTCTCCGACGGGACCATGCCCATGTCGAGGGCGCGACGGGCGAGCTCGGCCGGAGCGCTCTGCGCGTTGATGGCGTGGCTCAAGGCCTCCTCTGCGTCGGAGAGCTGGTTCGACTGGTCCTGGAGGTCACCGAGGACGAAGGAGCCCTTGGCCATGGCGGTGTTGAGCATGAGCACCCCGAGGAGCCCGGCGACGAGCAGCGCGAGGCATGCGGCGACGAAGAACGGCTGCCCCTGCTGCGGCGCGCGCTGGACGACGCGCAGCGGTTGCGGCCTCGTCGGCCGTGCCGGTGAGCGGTGGAGTGGACGTGCGGTGGCGGTCGAGGTCATCGCCGGGCCCCCTTGGTAGAGCGTGTACGTTCTGCGACCCGCAGCCGCGCCGATGCGGATCGTGGGTTGGTGGACTGCTCCTCGGCGCCGGGCTCCTCGGCCCCGCGCGTCAGCAGTCGGAGGTAGGCCGCGTGCTCCGGGAGCTCGACCGGCATACCGGGTGGTGTCGTCGAGGTGGCACCGGCGGCGAAGGCGCGCTTGGTGATCCGGTCCTCGAGCGAGTGGTAGGAGAGGACGGCGATCCGGCCGCCGACGGCGAGGACGTCGACGGCTCCGGCGACGGCGCGCTGCCACGCCCCGAGCTCGTCGTTGACCTCGATGCGCAGCGCCTGGAAGGTGCGCTTGGCCGGGTGGCCACCGGTGCGCTGCGACGCCGCCGGGACCGCGTCGCGCAGGAGCTCGACGAGCCGCGCCGAGCGGGTGAACGGCTCGACCTCGCGCTCGCGCACGATCGCCGAGACGATCCGCTTGGCGAAGCGCTCCTCCCCGAAGTCCCGCAGGACCCGGATGAGCTCGCCGGGGGCGTAGGTGTTGAGGACCTCGGCGGCGGTGATGCCGCGGCCCTGGTCCATCCGCATGTCGAGCGGGGCGTCCTGTGCGTAGGCGAAGCCGCGGTCGGCCTCGTCGAGCTGGAGCGAGGAGACGCCGAGGTCGAAGAGGACGGCCTGCACCTCGCGCAGGCCCGCGTCGGCGACGACCTCGCCGATCTCGTCGTAGACCACGTGCACGCCGCGGAAGCGGTCGCCGAACCGGGCGAGCCGCTCCCCCGCGAGCGCGAGGGCCTCCTCGTCGCGGTCGATGCCGATGACGGTGGCCTCCGGGCAGCGCTCGAGGAACGCCTCCGTGTGGCCGCCCATGCCGAGCGTCCCGTCGACGAGGACCGACCCCGGCGAGGTGAGTGCCGGGGCCAGGAGCTCGACGATGCGGTCACGGAGCACGGGAACGTGGCGCTCGTGCGCGTCTCCCCGGAACTCCATGGGACTCTCCTCGTCTCCTGGGCGGATCTGGCTGGGTGGCTGATGTGACTGTGTGGCGAAGTACTGGATGCAGCTGGGCAGTGCGGCGTCGTGGCTCGTGGGGGTGGTGGCGGGCGGTGGAGGTCGATCCCTTGCGGTGTCCCCGTCCCCGGCCCCTGGTCCCCATCCGTCCGGTGCCCGGCACGGGGGAAGTCGTGTCGGGAGCCGGTCGGCTGGAGGCCGGGAGCCGGGGCGAGGTCACATGAGTCCGGGGATGACCTCCTCGGACTGCTCGGAGTAGGCCTGCTCGGTGCTGGCGAGGTAGTCGTTCCACGCGTCGGTGTCCCAGACCTCGACGCGCGACCCGGTCCCGATGACCGTGCAGTCGCGCGAGAGGCCGGCGTACTGGCGCAGGTGCGCGGGGATGGTGACGCGACCCTGCTTGTCGGGGATCTCGTCGCTCGCGCCGGAGAGGAAGACGCGGATGTAGTCGCGGACGGCACGGTTGGTCGTCGGCGCCTCCTGCATCTGCTGGGTCACCTTGACGAACTCGTCCATGGGGAAGACGTAGAGGCAGCGCTCCTGGCCGCGAGTGACGACGAGACCGGTCGCGAGGCGCTCGCGGAACTTGGCGGGGAGGAAGAGCCGGCCCTTGTCGTCGAGGCGCGGCGTGTGAGTACCGAGGAACACGCGCTCACCTCCCCATCCACTCGACCCGTGGGCGACACTTCTCTCCGGTGTCCCCCACTTTACTCCACCCTTACCTGAAATCAAGTTGTTATGGAGATGTTGGAGCCCTTTTTCCGCAGGTCAGATGCGGTGGTGCAAAGTGGGGCGATTTTTCCCTCATCCGCTGGTTGTGGACCCGGCAAGCCCATCCACCCGCCTGTATGCCGGCCGCTCCCCCCGCGCTCCCACCTGCACGTTCGCTGTGAACCGCGTTTTCGGGCGTGAGGGCCTCCCTCGGTGGAGGAATGTGGGGCAAGATCGAAGACCCGGTGGCGCAGGGCCTCGGGAGCACTCATCCCAGGAGCACCGGTGCCGGCACACGACGAGGTCCACCAGTCACACGAGACCGTCCGCGGCGAGAGGCCCACACCGACGGGCGCCGCGCTCGACCAGGTCCTCCAGGTCGCGAGCTCGCTGCAGAACGCGATGAACTCCGTCATCGAGGGCAAGCCGGCCGCCGTGCGGACCGCCGTCATCGCGCTGCTCGCCGAAGGGCACATCCTCATCGAGGACGTGCCCGGCGTCGGCAAGACGATGCTCGCCAAGACCCTCGCCCGCTGCATCGACGCCTCGGTGCGTCGGGTCCAGTTCACCCCCGACCTGCTGCCGAGCGACATCACCGGCGTGAGCGTGTTCAACCAGGACGTTCGCGACTTCGAGTTCCGGCCGGGCGCGATCTTCGCCAACGTCGTCGTCGGCGACGAGATCAACCGTGCCTCGCCCAAGACCCAGTCCGCGCTGCTCGAGTCGATGGAGGAGGCGCAGGTGACGGTCGACGGCACGACCTACTCGCTGCCGCGCCCCTTCATGGTCCTCGCGACCCAGAACCCCATCGAGATGGAGGGCACCTACCCGCTGCCCGAGGCACAGCGCGACCGCTTCATGGCGCGGATCTCCATGGGCTACCCCTCCGCCCGCAGCGAGCTCGACATGCTCGATCAGCACGGCGCCGGCTCACCTCTCGAGGACCTCCGCCCCGTCACCGACGCGACGACGGTCACCCAGATGATCGAGTCGGTCCGCCGCGTCCACGCGTCGCAGGCGCTCAAGCAGTACGTCGTCGACGTCACCCAGGCCACCCGCACGAGCTCGGCGCTGCGCCTGGGCGCCTCCCCGCGCGCGAGCCTGCACCTGCTTCGTGCGAGCCGGGCCCACGCCGCGCTCGCCGGCCGGGACCACGTCCTGCCCGACGACGTCCAGTCGATGACGACACCGGTCCTCGCCCACCGCCTCATGCTCACCGGCGAGAGCCAGCTCGCGCACCGGACCGCGGCGGACGTCCTCGCCGACCTCCTCCAGCGCGTCCGCGTGCCCGCACCCACCCGCTGAGGTCCCATGCGCCGCTTCCGTGAGTCGCTGACGACGAGGGGTGCCGCGTTCCTCGCCTCGGGGATCGTCCTCGTCCTCTCCGGCCTGGCCCTGGGCCAGCACGACCTGAGCCGGATCGGGACCGCCCTGTGCGCGCTCCCCCTGCTCGCCGGGCTCATGGGTCGCCGCCATGACCTCCTGCTCGAGGTCGACCGCGAGGCCCGACCCTCCCGCGTGACGATCGACGAGCCCGCCGTCGTCCGGGTCGTCATCACCAACCCGTCGGCGACGCGATCGCCGATCCTCCTCGCCGAGGAGCACCTCGACTACTCCCTCGGTGACCGGCCGCGCTTCGTCGTGCCCTCCCTCCCCTCGCAGGGAGAGACGCACGTGGAGTATGCCGTCCGCGCCCACGCGCGCGGCGCGCACCGGCTCGGGCCGCTCGGAGTGCGCGTGCAGGACCCCTTCGGCCTCACCCTGCGTCACACCTCGATCAGCAGCCACGACGAGCTGCTCGTCCTCCCCCGCATCGTCACCCTCGCCGACGGCCGTGCCCTCGGGCGGGGTCTCGGCGCCGAGGGGTCCGTGCCGCACCGCGTGGCCCTGCACGGCGAGGACGACCAGTCGATCCGCGAGTACCGCGACGGCGACGACCTGCGACGCATCCACTGGCCGGCGACCGCCCGCACCGGCGAGCTCATGGTGCGCCAGGAGGACCGGCCGGCCAAGCGTCGGGCGGTCGTCCTGCTCGACACCCGGGCCCGGGCCCACGGGGGCAGCGGCCCCAGCGGCTCGCTCGAGTGGGCCGTGACGATGGCCGCCTCCGCCGTCAACCACCTCCTCGACTCCGGCTTCGCCGTCCACCTGCTCACACCGGACCCCGGCCAGGAGTCCGGCGTGCGTGAGGACTCCGACCTCGACGTCGCCCTCGAGACCCTCGCCCGCGCGACCCCGTCCGACGAGCCCGGCATCGGGAGCATGCTCCACGCGGCGAGCGGCGCCACCGCGCAGGGCGGCCTCGTCGTCGCGGTCGTCGGCGCGCTCGACGACGACTCGGCCCGGGCGCTGTCGTCGCTGCGGCAGCCGGGCGGGCCCGGTCTCGCCTTCGTCCTCGACGGACCGTCCTTCGGGCGCGGCGGCGACTCCGGGGGCGGGGCGCTCGAGCCACGCGCCACCACGGCCGCGCTCTCCGGTGCGGGATGGGCCGCCCTGCCGGTCACGCCGGACCTTGCCGTCGGCGACGCCTGGGCGGCGGTCGCCGGTGCCCGACGCCTGGTCGGTGCGCGATGAACCGCGCCCGTCCGGTCGAGACCCTCCTCGCCGCCCTCGCCAGCTTCACCGTCGCCCTCCCGCTGCTCACCCTCTTCGACTCCAACGCCTGGGTGCGGCCGACGCTGCTCGTCATCGTCGTCCTCGCCGGGGTCGGCCTCGCGCTGCGCTCGCTCTCGGCGTCGGCGCTCCAGGTCGTCCTCGGCCAGCTCGTCGTCGGGTTCCTCGTCGTGTCATGGATCCACGGCCGCGGCCACCTCTACTACGGTCTCCTCCCCGGACCCGACACCGTGCGGACGTTCGGCATCCTCCTCGGCGAGGCGCAGCAGACCGTTCTGGCCTACTCGGTGCCCGTCCCGACCGAACGTGGGGTCATCGTCGCGATCACGATGCTCGTCGGGATCACCGCGCTCGCCACCGACGCCGTCGCGGTGACCCTGCGGCTGCCCGCACTGGCGGGCCTCGGTCTCCTCACGGCATACCTCGTCTCGGCGACGAACTCCGGTGAGGGTCTGTCCTGGAAGTACTTCGTCCTGCCGTTCGCCTGCTGGATGGCGCTCGTCGCGACGCAGGGCATCGCCTCGGTCCGCCGGTGGGGCACGGCGGTGCCGCGCAGCCACGACGGCAACGAGAACGACCCCGTCCTCGGGGTCGCGGGCACGGCCCGGCTGCTCGGTGCCGCCGCCCTCGCCCTGGCCGTCCTCGTGCCCGCCGTCGTGCCGCACCTCCCCACGACCTACCTCGCCGACGGGCTCGGCCGCTCCGACGAGGGGCGCGGCGGCGGGTCGGTCCGCCTCAACACGACCATCGACCTGCGCAACTCGCTCGAGAGCCAGTCACAGGAGCCGGTCATCAGCTACACGACGTCGACGAGCTCGCCGGCGCCGCTGCGGGTGTCGATCCTCACCGACTACCGCCGTGGCGAGTGGCGCACGCGCTTCGACGCCGACGCCGTCGTGCCGAACGGGACCGAGCAGGTCGTCGGTGCCCCCGACGTCAAGCGCACCGACGTCGAGGTCGACGTGTTCGAGAACCGGCTCCAGGCACCACAGATCGCGCTGCCCACTCCCCTGCGGTCGGTCGACCTCGACGGCGCGACGCTCAGGCGCAACTTCGTCGGCGGCTACGAGGTCGACCGCGGCAGGGGCGACTACTCGGCGACCTACACCGAGGTCGCGCCGCGCGAGCAGGACTTCGCCGCCGGCGGTGAGGAGCCGCCGGGCGCGGAGCAGGGCATCTTCACCGAGCTCGACAGCGAGGGCATCCTGCGCCTGAGCGAGCTCGTCGACTCGGTCGTGCCGGAGGACGCCACGCCGCTCGAGACGGCGCGCCTGTTGCAGGCCCACTTCCGCAGCAGCCAGTACACCTACTCGCTCCAGCTGCCGACCCCGACCGACCCGGTCTCCGGCCGCGCGATGATGTCGGACCCGCTGTCGAACTTCCTCGTGTCGCGCACCGGCTACTGCGTGCAGTTCGCGACGGCGTTCGTCATGGCCGCCCGGCTCAAGGGGATCCCGGCGCGGATGGCCATCGGGTTCCTGCCCGGATCGTTCACCAACGGCGGCTACACCGTCCGCGCGGCCGACGCGCACGCCTGGCCCGAGCTCTGGTTCCCTCGCCTGGGCTGGACCCGGTTCGAGCCGACGCCGGGTGTGCAGTCGGGTGCGGCGCCGACGTACTCCCTCATCCCCACGGAGGCCGCCCCCACCGCGAGCCCGACCGCGAGCGCGACGACCGCCGCCCCCACCCCGACGCTGAGCGAACGGCCGGACAGCGACGAGGGTGCCGTGCAGGACGACCCCACGGCGACCGCTGGTCCGCTCGGCTGGGTGCGCGACAACCTGCTGACCATCGGGGTCGTCATCGGCATCGTCCTCTCCCTGCTCCTCCTCCCGGTCGCCGCATGGATGCGTCGTCGTCGCCTGCGCCTCGACGCACGCGACGACGCCGAGCGGGTCGAGGCCGAGTGGGCCTCGCTCATCTCACGGCTCGGCGACATCGGCATCGCACCACCGGTCGGCAGCACGCCGAGGCAGGCCGGGGCGCGGCTCACCCACGACGCGATCCTCAGCGGCGACTCGAAGGCGGCCATGGGCCGCATCGTCGACACCGTCGAGCGGGCCCGATACGCCCCGCCGCACACGCCGATCGACGACGTGTCCGGGGACGCCCGGACGGTGTGGCGCGCAGCGGTCTCGGCCCGTCAGCGCAGCGACCGGGCCCGTGCCTACCTCGTCCCCTCGGACGGGGTGCGCCAGTGGAACGACGTCAAGGACACGGCGCTCGACTGGCCGCGTCGCGCATGGATCCGCCTGCGTCGCCGCTGACCTCGTCATCCGGTTCTCTCCCGCCCACGAACGTCCCGTATGCCGTCGGCGCCCGGTGGGCGGACGGCATACGGGACGGGTGTGGGAGCGGGGTCCCGGTGAGGTGAGGTCGGGCTCCTGCGTCCGGCAGGGGGTGGCACGCGGAGGGGCCCCGCACCGAGGTCGGTGCGGGGCCCCTCGCTCGCTCCTCCGGGTCAGCGGAGGGCGATGTTGACCGTGTAGGTCTTGCCGTCGTCGAGCGTGACCCCCACCCGCCAGTAGAAGCCGGCCATCGACTTCTCGGTCTTCCAGTTGTACTGGTACTGGCTGCCGCTCAGGGTGTAGACCCCTCCGACTGTCGGGGTGGCCGTGTAGGCCGCCTCGTTGACCGCGGCGTTGGTGGCGTTGCCCTTGGTCGGCGCGAGCCACTTCGGCGCCGAGCCGGCCTGGATGACCTGACCCGAGGCGTTGCGCAGCTCGAACTTCATCGGGATCGTCTGGCCGGCGTTGAAGACGCTCGTCGAGACACCCGTCTGGTGGGCGGTGTCGTTGACCGGCTGGAGGAACAGCGTGGTCCCGAAGCCGTAGACGACGGTGTAGGTCACCGAGGCGGTGCCGAAGTTGCCGGCCTTGTCCGTCGCGGTCGCCGTGTAGGTGAACGAGCCGACGCCGTTGGTGCCACCGGTCGTCGTCCCCGTCGCCGGGCCGGCGAGGCCGCTCGTGGCGTCGGTGGCCGACGCCGTGGCGGCGGGGACGGCGCCGATCGTGTACTGGGCGCCGTTGGTCACGCCGCCGATCGTCACGACGGGAGCGACGGTGTCGACGTTGATCCCGCTCACCGTGGTGGTGGCCTTGTTGCCCGCCTTGTCCACCGCGGTGCCGGGAGCCTGGTTGGCGCCCTCGGCGGCGAGCGTCGCGTTCGGCTGGCAGCTGGCGATGCCGCTCACGGCGTCGGTGCAGGTGAACTCGACGGTGACGGGGTTGCGGTACCAGCCGGCGGCGTTCGGGCTCGTCGTGGCCTTGCCGGTGATCGTCGGCAGGCTCTTGTCCACCAGCACCGTGACGGTGGCAGCCGTCTCGGTGTTGCCGGCCTCGTCGACGCTCCAGTAGGCGACCTCGTGGGTTCCCTCGGCCGTCACGACGACGTCGGTGCCGGACTTCGGCGCCCCGCCGTCGACCGAGTAGTGCGTGCCGGCGACCCCGGAGAGGTTGTCGGTCGCGCTCAGCTTCACGGTGACGTCACTGCTCTGCCAGCCAGTGGGTGCGGTGGCCCGGGTGCTCGGGGCGTGGCGGTCGATCTTGATGCCACCGACCGTCGCAGCCCTGGTGTTGCCGGCCTTGTCCTTCACCGAGGTCCCGACGGAGAGCGAGTCGCCCTCGCCGGTGACGGTGCTGTCAGCGGGGACGCTGCCGTCGAGGCCCGAGAGCGCGTCGCTCGCGGTCCACTTCACCGTGACGTCGCCCTTGTGCCAACCGTTGCTGTTCGCCGCCGTGGTGACCGCGCCGCTCAGGGTCGGGTCGGTCTTGTCGACGTTGATGCCGCTGACGGTCGCCGGGGTGCTGACGTTGTCGGCAGCGTCGGTGGCGACACCGGTGACCTCTTGGCCCTTGCCCTCGCCGAGCGTCGTCGGCTCGGGGCAGGACAGGACTCCGGAGAGTCCGTCCTGGTCGGCGCAGGTGAACGTCGCGGTGACGTTCGCGTTGAACCAGCCGTGGACGTTGGCGGCGGCCGAGAGGCTGCCGGCGACGGTGGGTGCGGTCTTGTCGATGCTGACGGTGGCCGGGTCGGTGGAGCTGTTGCCGGCCCTGTCGACGGCCTTGCCCACGACCGGCTGGTTCTCGCCCTCCGTGGTGACCGTCTGTGGTGCGGTGCAGGAAGCGATGCCCGAGCCCGTGCCCGTGTCGGAGCCGGTGTCGGTGCACACGAACGTCACGGTGACGTCGGTGTTGTTCCAGCTGCGCGAGTTGGCGGCCGGCGCCTGCGTGTGGCGGATCCCGGGGGCAGTCTTGTCGATCCTGACCTCGACGTTCTTCTGGCCCTCGACGTTGCCGGCGACGTCCACGCTCCACACCTGGAGCGTGTGCACGCCCTCGGTGTCGATGGTGACGCTGGTGCCGCTCCGCTCGGGATCCGTGTCGAGCTGGTAGCGCGTGGTGGCGACCCCGGAGAGGTTGTCGCCCGCCTTCAGCGTGACCGTGACGGCGCTGTTGCTCCAGCCGGACACGTTCGAGACCGTGGTCGTCGGCGCGTGCCGGTCGATCTTGACCGGGGTGCTCGTGGCCGAGGTCTCGTTGCCGGCGAGATCGCGGACCGAGGTGCCGACCGTGAGGTCGGTGCCCTCGCCATCGACCGTGCTGTCGCCGGGTGTGGCGCCGTCGATGCCCGAGAGCGCGTCACCGGCCGTCCACCTGACCGTGACGTCGTCCTTGTACCAGCCGGCCGTGTTCGGCTGGCTCGTGGCGGCACCGGTCAGCGTCGGCGCCGTCTTGTCGACGTTGATCGGGCCGACGGTGACGTCCTGGGTGTTGCCGGCGAGGTCGGAGGCGGTGCCGCGTGCGGACTGCGCCTTGCCTTCGCCGAGGGTGTCCGAGGAGGAGCAGTCGGCGATGCCGGACAGCGCGTCGTCACACGTGTAGCTGACGGTGACGTCACCGGCATACCAGCCGTTGGGGTTGGCGGCCCGGTCGGGCGCGCCGGTGATCGTCGGCTTGACCGTGTCGATGCTGACCTTCGCGTCGTCGAACTGGCTGTTGCCGGCCTTGTCGACGGCGGTGCCCGGCACGGCCTGGTCCGCGCCGTCGGTGGTCACCTTGACCGGGTCCGGGCAGACGGCGACACCGGACAGGTCGTCATCGCACTGGTAGGCGACGGTGACCGCGGACCTGTTCCACTTGTTGGCGTTGGGCGCGGGGGTGATGGTGTGCCCGATGGTCGGCTTGGTGAGGTCGATCTTCACCGTGGCGGTCTGGGCCGCCTCGGCGTTGCCGGCCTTGTCGACACTCCAGTACGTCAGGGTGTGGACGCCCTGGGTGCTGATCGTGAGCGAGGTGCCCTTGACCGGCTCACCAGTACCGACCCTGTAGTAGGTCGAGTCGACGCCGGACAGGCCGTCTGCAGGCGACAGGCTCACCGTGACGCTGGTGTTCTTCCAGCCGCCCGGTGCGTCGGCGCCGGTGGTCGGAGCGGTGCGGTCGATCTTCACCGTGGCGCTGTCGGCAGTGGTGCTGTTGCCGGCCTTGTCGGCCACCGTCGCGGTGTCCTTGAGGTTCGCGCCCTCACCGGTGACCGTGCTGTAGGCCGGGGTGGCGACGACACCGGAGCGGTCGTCGGCTGCGGTCCAGCCGATGACGACGTCGCCCTTGTACCAACCGTTCGCGTTCGCCGCCGTGAGGGGTGCACCGCTCAGGGTGGGTGCGGTCTCGTCGACGTTGATGCCCCCGACCGTGGTGTTGGCCGAGTTGCCGGCAGCGTCCACTGCGGTGCCCTCGAGGGACTGGTCGGTGCCCTCGCCGAAGGTCTTGTCCGCCGTGACGGCGGCCAGGCCGGACAGGGCGTCCTTGCCTTCGAAGTGGACGGTGACGTCGGTGTTGTTCCAGCCGAAGTCGTTGGCTGCCGGGGTGCGGCTGCCGGTGATGGTGGGCTTGGTCCGGTCCAGGCTCACCGTGGCACGGTCGGTGGCCGTGTTCCCGGCCTTGTCCGTGGCGGTGCCGGTGACCGGCTGGTCCTTGCCCTCGGTGGTGACCTTCTGGGGCGCGGTGCAGCCGGCGATGCCGGACAGGGCGGCCTGGTCCTCACAGGTGAAGGTCACCGTGACCTCGTCGCCGTTGTTCCAGCCGTTGCGGTTGGGCGCGGGGGCCAGGGTGTGGCTGATGGTCGGGGCGGTCTTGTCGATGTCGACCTCGACCGTGTGCGCCGCCTCCACGTTGCCGGCCTTGTCGCCGGACCAGTAGGTGAGCGTGTGCTTGCCCTCGGCCTCGAGGACGACCTCGGTGCCGATCGCCTCGGTTCCACCGTCGAGCACATAGTGCGTGGAGCTCACGCCGGACAGGGCGTCGTGAGCGGTGAAGGTGACGGTCGCGCTGTCGTTGACCCAGCCGCTGGGCGCGGAGACGCCCGTGGTGGGAGCGGTCTTGTCGATCTTGACGGGCGCGCTCGTGGCCGTGGCGGTGTTGCCGGCCTTGTCGGACACGAAGGCGGAGACGGTCTGTCCCTCGCCCTCGGTGGACAGCACCGAGTCGCCCGGAGCGGGGCCGGAGAGACCGGAGAGGACGTCGTCCGCGGACCAGTCCAGCGTGACGTCCGTGTTGTACCAACCGTTCTCGTTGGGCCCCGTGGTGGGCGCGGCGCTGAGGTTCGGCTTGGTCTTGTCGACGTTGATGCCGGTGACGGACGTCGAGGCGGTGTTGCCGGCATTGTCCGTGGCCGTCCCGTCGGCCTTCTGGTTCGCACCCTCGCCGAGCGGCTGGGGTCCGGTGACGGTGTCGATCCCCGACAGGGTGTCCTTGGCCTCGAAGGAGACGGTCACGTCATCCTTGTACCAACCGGCGGCGTTGGCCGCCCGGTCCGGCGCTCCGGTGATGGAGGGAGCGGTCTTGTCGATGTTGACCGTCCTCCTGCGGCTCGAGCTGTTGCCGGCGTGGTCGGTGGCGGTGCCGGTGACCTGCTGCGCCCGTCCCTCGGAGGTGAGGCTCTGGGGCGGCGTGCAGCTCGCGAGGCCGGAGAGGTCGACCTGGTCGGCGCACGAGAAGCTCACGGCGACGTCGGTGTTGTTCCACCCGTTGCCGTTGGCGGCAGGCTCCTGGCTGTGGGAGATGTCGGGCGCGGTGAGGTCGACCCGCACGGTGAAGCTCTTGGCGGCCTCCCGGTGCCCGGCCTCGTCGACCGACCAGTAGGTGACGGTGTGGACGCCCTGGGCGCCGATGGTCACGGTGTCACCCGGGGTCGGGGTGTCCTCGCCGTCGACGATGTAGTAGGTGCCGGCCACGCCGGAGAGGTTGTCGTCGGCCGAGAGGGCGACGGTCACCGGGGAGTCGACCCAGCCGCCGGGCACCCCGCTCGCGCTCGTGCTCGGCGCGGTGCGGTCGATCCGGATGCCGTCGACGGTGGCGGTCGCCGTGTGCCCGGCGCGGTCGGCCACCGAGGCGGACGCGGAACGATCGCCGCCCTCACCCGTGACGACGCTGTCGGCCGGGCAGGCCACGACACCGGAGAGGTTGTCGGTGCAGTTCCACCGCACGATGACGTCGCCGCTGAACCACCCGTTGGCGTTGGGCGTGCCGATCACGGTCCCGGTGATCGACGGTGCCGTGGTGTCGACGTTGATTGAGGACGTCGTCACCGAGCTGCTGTTGCCGGCCGTGTCGGTCGCGGTGGCGGTCACGGTCTGGGCCTTGCCCTCACCGAAGGTGTGCGCGCGGTCCTGGGTCTTGACGCCCGAGAGCGCGTCGGTGGCGGTGAACGTCGCCGTGACGTCGTTCTTGTACCAGCCGTCCGCGTTCGGCGCCGGCAGGGGGTCGACGGCGATGACGGGCTTCGTCTTGTCGATGCTCACCGTGGCCGGGTCCGTGGCCGTGTTGCCGGCGTTGTCCTCGACCGTCCCCACGACGGACTGTGCGCGACCCTCGGTGGCGACGGTCTGCGGGCCGGTGCAGCTCTTCACGCCCGAGAGCCCGTCGGAGCACGTGAAGGTGACCGTGACGTTCTCGTTGTTCCAGCCGTCGCCGTTCGCGGCGGGGTTCTGGCTGTGACCGATGGTGGGCGAGGTCCGGTCGATGCCGAAGCGAACCGTGCGCGCGGCCTCGGTGTTGCCGGCTGCGTCGGTGCTCCAGAAGGTCAGGGTGTGCTCGCCCTCGGCGGTCACGGGGACGCTGGTGCCGGCGGTCTGGGCGCCGCCGTCGAGGCGGTAGAAGGTCCGGTCCACACCCGACAGGCCGTCGTTCGCGACGAGGGTGAGGGTGACGTCGCTCTTGTTCCACGCGGGCGGCGCGGTGACGGCGGTCGTCGGTGCGGTGCGGTCGATGCGGACCGCAGGGCTGCTCTGGACCGAGCCACTGCTGTTGCCGGCCCGGTCGGTGACGGAGGCGGTCGCTGTGAGACCCGTGCCCTCGCCGGTGATCGTGGTGGCAGCGGGGTTCGTCGTGCCGCTCAGCGCGTCGGCCGCGGTCCAGGCGACCGCGACGTCGCCGCTGTACCAGCCGGCCGCGTTGGGGTCGGTGGTCGGCTTGCCGGAGAGGGTCGGCGCGACCTTGTCGATGCTGATGCCGCTGACGGTGGTGGAGGCAGTGTTGTCGGCGTTGTCGGTCACCGTGCCCGTGACCGACTGGTCGGCGCCGCTCGCGCTCAGCGTCGTCGCCGGGGTCGAGGTCTTCACCCCCGAGGTGGCGTCGTCCGGCGTGAAGGAGACGGTGACGTCGGTGTTGTTCCAGCCGTTGGCGTTGGCCGCGGGAGTGCGGCTGCCCACGATCGTCGGGGCGGTCTTGTCGAGCTTCACCTGGACCGAGCCGCTGCCGGTGTTGCCGACGTTGTCGACGACGCTGGCGGTCTTGGTGACGATGCCGTCCGAGGTGACGGTGTCCGTGGTCGGCGTCACGGCCTTGACGCCCGAGCCATTGGTGTCGACGCCGGTCCACGTCACCGTGGCGTTCGCCTTGTTCCAGCCGGCGCCGTTCGGCGCCGGGGACACGACGCCCGTCGCAGTCGGAGCGGCGTTGTCGAGCGTGTACGACGCCGCCTGGACCCCGAACGTCTCGTTCTGGTTGGCGACGCACTTGCCCTGACCGTTGACGTTGCGCCAGGCCTTGGTCGTGTACTGAACCATCCCGCTCCCGGCCTCGGCCGTGAGCCACGGGTAGGCCGAGCCGCTGAAGGTCCACGTGGCACTGTTGCTGCCGCTCTTGGTGGCGATGGTGTCTCCGTTGCCGTCGATAACGTCGACGCAGCGGGTGTTGCCGTCGGTGTTGACGGTCAGGGTCAGTGCCGCTCCCTGCTTGGCGTAGACCGTGCCGTTGGCCGCGGTGTACGTCCCCGCCCCACCGGAGAAGACGGCACTCGTCACGGACGCCGCCTGCGCTGCCGGGGCCCACGCCGCGACACCGCCGAGGGCCATCGCGGACGCGACGACCACCGCCGGGAGGCGTCTCCGATCCCGTTGTGTGGAGGGTGGGAAGGCGCGCAGCGGTGACGAGAACATGAGCTACTCCTGGCAGGGAAGGTCGAGCGATCAGGCCAAGAGAACAGGTCGCGAGGGCACGGCATACGACAAACGGCGAAACCCGAGGGCCCCAAAGGCCTCCCATTCGCGATTTCATCCCGACGGGTCATGTCAGAGGTGGTCACGGGGGTGGCCCCTGCCTGGTCACTCGGCACCCTCAGACCCGTGACCTGCGGAAACACCGCCGCACGGGCCAGCCCACTGTGTCCACTCCCCTGCGCCGTGAGCGACCGCGCACCTCACGGGCGGGTCGGCCCCCTTGTCTCCGCCACCACGTCGAACGCTCCCCCGGACGCACGTATGCCGTGTGCCCGAGGCGGGCGCACGGCATACGAGGTGGTTCTGGTCGGGCCTCAGTCGAGGTAGTCGCGCAGGGCCTGCGAGCGGGACGGGTGACGGAGCTTGCTCATGGTCTTGGACTCGATCTGGCGGATCCGCTCGCGGGTCACACCGTAGACCTTGCCGATCTCGTCGAGCGTCTTGGGCTGGCCGTCGGTGAGGCCGAACCGCATCGACACGACGCCGGCCTCGCGCTCGGAGAGCGTGTCGAGGACCGAGTGCAGCTGCTCCTGGAGGAGCGTGAAGCTCACGGCGTCGGCGGGCACGACGGCCTCGGAGTCCTCGATGAGGTCACCGAACTCGCTGTCGCCGTCCTCACCGAGGGGCGTGTGCAGCGAGATGGGTTCGCGGCCGTACTTCTGGACCTCGACGACCTTCTCGGGGGTCATGTCGAGCTCGAGCGCGAGCTCTTCGGGAGTGGGCTCACGACCGAGGTCCTGGAGCATCTGGCGCTGCACGCGGGCGAGCTTGTTGATGACCTCGACCATGTGCACCGGGATGCGGATGGTGCGCGCCTGGTCGGCCATGGCGCGGGTGATGGCCTGACGGATCCACCACGTCGCGTAGGTCGAGAACTTGTAGCCCTTGGTGTAGTCGAACTTCTCGACCGCACGGATGAGGCCGAGGTTGCCCTCCTGGATGAGGTCGAGGAAGAGCATGCCGCGACCGGTGTAGCGCTTCGCCAGCGAGACGACGAGACGCAGGTTGGCCTCGAGGAGGTGGTTCTTGGCGTTCTTGCCGTCTTGGGCGATCCACCAGAGCTCGCGCTTGAGCTTCATGTCGATCTTGTCGCCGGAGTTGAGGCGCTCCTCGGCGAAGAGGCCTGCCTCGATGCGCTTGGCGAGCTCGACCTCCTGCTCGGCGTTGAGGAGGGCGACCTTGCCGATCTGCTTGAGGTAGTCCTTGACCGGGTCGGCCGTCGCGCCGGCGGTGACGACCTGCTGGACGGGCGCGTCCTCCTCGTCGTCGTCGCGCAGGACGAACCCGCCGGCGCTCTCGGGAGCGGCCTCGGTCTTGGCCTTGTCACCGTCCTCGGACTCGTCGGAGTCCTCGGAGTCGGTGCTGTCGTCGGTGGCGTCCGCCGCGGTGTCGGTGCCCACCTCGGCGGCGACCTTGGCCAGCTCGGCCTCGTCGACGTCCTCGGGCTCGACGTCCGCGTCCTCGGCATCGACCTCGGCGTCATCACCGTCGGCGACCTGGGTCGCGGCGGTCTTCTTGGCGACCGCCTTCTTCGCTGCGGGGCCCTTGGCAGCGGTCTTCTTCGCCGGGGCGGCGGCGGCCGCGGCGGCCCTCTTCGTCGTGGCGGCCTTGGCCGTCTTCTTGGCGGGCGCGGCCTTCGCGGCGGGGGCCTCGTCGGCCTTCGCCGCGGTCTTCTTGACCGGCGCGGCCTTCTTGGCCGGTGCGGCCTTCGTCGTCGTCGCCTTCTTGGCGGCGGCCTTCTTCGTCGTCGCGGAGGTCGTCTTCTTGGCGGTCGCCTTGGTGGCTGCGACGGCCCGGTCGGGGGCGGTCATGACGACCTCGATGCCCTGGCCGGCGAGCGCCTTGAGGACGATGCGTCCCCGGCTGGCCCGGACGCCGGCGGCCACGATGGCCTGCGACACCTGCTCACCGGACACCTGGCCGGTGGTGCGGCCCGTCCGGACGAGGTCCTGGAGGGCGGGGTGGCTGAACTCGGCGGGCAGGGGCGTCTCGGAGGCGTTCGTGGACACAGGCGACACCGACAACCTTTCGTCACGGGGAAGCGCGATCGTGCTCACGATCGGGCGGAGCACGGACCGGCTGGTCTGGGCGAGGACCCTTCAGACGTGACCCGCGGGGCTGCAGGTCGGCCGTTGCGCGAAGGGAACATGACCATTATAAATCGCCGCGGCCCCCCTTCTCCATTCCCGGGGGTTCCGCGGCGATTCCACGAGCGTGTGGTGTCAGCTCTTGACGGCGAGCACCGGGCAGGGCGCGTCGAGCAGGATGCGCTGCGCGTTGGACCCGAGGATGAGCTTGCCGACGGGGGTGCGTCGTCGGAGCCCGATGACGATGAGGTCGGCGCCGATCTCCTCGGCGACGGCGATGAGGTCCTCGGCGGGCTCGTTGCCCCGGATGAGCTGGCGGACCTTGACTCCCACGCCCTTGCTCTTGAGCTCGTCGCCGAGGCGGTCCAGCTCCTCGGAGTCGTCGCCCGAACCGTCACGTCCGGAGTTGATGACGACGAGGTCGGTCTTGCGCAGGAGTGCTTCCTCGCCGGCGCGGGCCAGGGCCGCGGCGCCTTCCTTGGTCGGGATGTATCCCACGACGATGGCCACGAGTGTCTCCTTCGGTCTGCGGATGAGCCGGACGGCTCCTGGCTGGACGCTACCGGAGAATGTGACCGAGGACACGGAGGCCGGACGACGCGCTTGCGCGGGCCGGAGGCACCGGGAGCGGTCAGTCGTCGACGGTCGCGAACGCCTCACGGATGACCGCGCCGACCTGCTCGATCTCGATGAGGAAGCCGTCGTGGCCGAAGCGCGACCCGATGCGTCGCAGGGTCGTCCCCGGGCGGAGCGCGGCGATCTCGTGCGAGAGCCGCTCGGGGTAGAGACGGTCGGTGTCGACGCCCGCGACGACGAGGCGGCCTTCGAAGGCGGCGAGCGCCGCCGCGACACCGCCGCGTCCGCGCCCCACGTCGTGGCTGTTCATCGCCTCGCTGAGGACGAGGTAGGAGTTGGCGTCGAACCGGCGGCCGAGCTTGCCTGCGTGGTGGTCGAGGTAGGACTCGACCGCGAAGCGCCCACCCCGGTCGAGCGGCTCCTCCCCCGGCTGCGCGTCCCGCCCGAAGCGCTCGGCGAGCTCCCCCTCGTGCCGGTAGGTGATGTGCGCGATGCGCCGGGCGATGCCGAGGCCGTCGCTCGGGGTGACCCCGTGCTCGTAGTAGTCGCCGTCGTGGAAGGCCGGGTCGCTGCGGATCGCCAGCAGCTGCGGCTGGCACCACGCGATCTGGTCGGCCGTCGCGTATGCCGTCGACGCGAGCACGACGCACGTCGCCACCCGCTCGGGGTGCGTCGTGGCCCACTCGATGGCCCGCATGCCGCCCATCGACCCGCCCAGCACGCCGGCCCACCGGTCGATGCCGAGGTGGTCGGAGAGCCGCGCCTCGACAGCGACCTGGTCGCGGATCGTCACGGCCGGGAACCGGCCACCCCACGCCCGACCGTCCGGGGCGTCGCTCGAGGGGCCGGTCGTCCCCTGGCAGCCTCCGAGGACGTTGCTCGAGACGACGAAGAACCGGTCGGTGTCGAGCGGTCGCCCGGGTCCGACGAGGCCGTCCCACCAGCCCGGCGTGGGGTGGCCCGACCCGGGCGGTCCCTCGACGTGCGAGTCGCCGGTGAGGGCGTGCTCCACGAGGACGGCGTTGTCACGGGCGGCGTTGAGCCTGCCCCACGTCTCGTAGGCCACGGTGACCTCGGGCAGGAACCCACCGCGTTCGAGGTCGAGCGGTCCGATGTCGACGAAGCGCCGGTCGCCCGGGTCGTCTCCGGGACGCCAGTAGGACGCCGTCGGGAGGTCGGTGATCGTCATCGGGGGTGCTCCTCGGAGTCGCGCTTGCCCGTCGGATGCCGACGGGCCGTGTCCTCACCCGGGGCACCCCACCGCGAGGAGGGTTGCCGCCCAGCAAGCCGGGGCTTGTCGCTGGGACTCTTGACCTGGGCTCGAGTCTAGGTGCGCCGACGTGCCCTGCGGGAGGGTTGTCCGCACCGTGAGAGCGCCGGTCAGGCGGCGATCTCGCCCCACCGCTGGCGCGGCCGCATCTGGTGCTCGATCATGCGGTCGAGGAAGGCCGCCAGACGGTAGTCCGGGTCGACGCGCAGCGCCCTGGCGACGGCGTCGCCGGCAGTGGAACCGTTGCCGACTCCCCACGCCACGCATCCCGCCACCGTGCAGAGCGCGGCGGCCTCGTCGGGCCAGGTGTCCGGCACGCGGGTCGCCATGGCGAGCAGGCGCCGGAGCACCACCTCGGACTCCTCGGACGTCGTCACCGGGCCCGTCGTCACGCTGCGGCGCAACAGGTCCGTCGAGTCGTCGTCGACCTTGTCGAGGGGGAACATCACGGGCGACATCCACGCGACGAGGGCGTCGCGCCAAGGCTTGTCGGCGAGGGACCGGACCAACTGGGCGGCGTCCTCGTCGGTCACCGCGAACGTGTCACCACGATCCCCGACCGGGGCGAGGACCTGCGCCCAGAGGTGCGGCACCCGACCGAGCTCTCGCATGCGGGCACCGATCGCACGCACTACCTCGTCGAGGTCGGCGTCCCGCCTGGCCCGCTCCTCGTCGTTCAGCTCCTCGTCGTTCAGCTCCTCGTCGTCGCTCCATGAGTCGCACCACTCGCACCCTGACCGGCAGGCCCCCTCGCACTCGTCCCCGTCCTCCTCGGTTTCGCCTCCGTCGGCGACTCTCGGCAGAAGCACTCCTCCCGGCTCCGAGAGGGCCGCGAGCGCGGCGCCGACCCCGTGGCTCAGCGCGGGGTCCTCCTCGACGAGCGCGCCCACCTGGCCCCGACTCGCCAGCGGGGCACTCCCCCGGGCGATGAGCTCGGCGACCGCCGGCACCTCGAAGTCGTCCGGTACGGGATGCCCGTCGACGTGCTCCGGCAGGAGGCCGTCGAGCGCGTCCGCGGGTCGGCAGCACCAGCCCCACCACCGGCCGTCGCGCACGACGACGTGGTCGATGATCCCCACGCCGGCCGACCGCAGCCCGCGGTGGACGGCCTGCAACAGGGACCGGGACTCGCCGGCCACACCCTCGTGGCCGACGAGGAGCGCCGACTCCGGCCCGACGCGCAGCAGGCTCTCGACCAGCAACCGCGCGGTGGGCCGCACGTCCCGTTCGGGCGGCAGGTCGATCCGGGCCACCGGCCCGAGCAGGCCGCCGGAGACGACGCTGACGGTGAGGGAGCGAGAGATGCGGTGGCCGACCTGGTGCGGCAGCAACGCCAGCATCTCGTCGGTCGTGGAGACTTTCACAGTGGTCATGTGCCCACCCTCGGGAGGCCGTGACCGCCGCGGAAGGGTCAGGCTCGACCGCTGTGGACGGCGGACGGCATACGCGACGTCTGTGGACGACGTTCAGGCACGCGGCGGGACCGAACCCCCACGAGAGGCGTCGTCGACGACCTCGCCCGGGACCGCGTCCGCGGCCGTCCTGGGACCGGCCCCGTGCCCGGACCCACGTCCGGTCGAACGCTCCCACTCGAGGAATGCCTCGGTCTCGGTGACGAGCTGCGCGGCGAGCCACGACCCGACCATCGCGTCGTCGGCGAGCCCGAAGGCACCGAGCAGCGCCTCGGGCAGCAGGTCCACCGGGGAGACGAGGTAGCCGGCGGCGCCGGCGATCATGAGGAGGCGGCCGACGGACGTCCCGGTGTACTCGCCCGAGCGCACCGCCATGACAAGCCGCGGCACGGCCTGGGCCCGCTCGACCATCGACGGCCCACCGGGCCGGGTGGCGATGCGGATCGCCGTCGCGAGGCTCTTGAACGTCGTGACCTTGGAGGCCATCGCCATGTCAGGCCTGCGCGATCTGCGTCGCCGCCGCCGGGAACTCGCGCCTCGCGTTGTCGGAGATGCGCTTGAGCAGCCACCCGTCGAGCCCGGCACCGACGACGCCACCGACGAGCGGCACGTTGCGACCGAAGCGCGAGAACGTCTTCTTGCCGGCCGTCGAGAGCAGCCGGAAGCCGATCGCCTTGTTGACGACCATGAGCGCCGGGCCGGGGAGCCGCTGGGCGGCGAGGTTGGTGAGTCGTCCCGCAGGGGCGACCATCCCCGCCTTCGCGAGGAGGTCGTCGGCGTCGGCGCCCACGAGGGTGAGCAGGACGGCGGTGCGGATCTGCGGCTGGCCGATGTCGTGCCCGCGCAGGGACGCGACGGCCGCCGTCATCCGGGTGGCGATGAGGTAGAAGCCGAGCACGTTGGCCGGCAGCGAGACCGGGAGGGTGATGAACCCACCGAGGCTCGTGACGAACCCGCCGGCCGCGGCGAGCTTGAGGTGGCCCTTGACGATGTCGTCGACGGCGGCCTCGGCGTTGCCGTTGTTCTTCCTGAGCGCGGAGGCCGCGACCTTGGCCGCCGAGTCGAACGGACCCTTCCCGTCGATGCCGGTGTCGAGGAGGTTCTCGACCATCTTCGTGGCGGAGTTGCCGACGAAGCCTTGGTCCTTGGGTGCCTCCTGGGCCTGCTCGAGCGCGGACTTCGTCTGCGCGATCTGGTCCTTGGCGTCCTTGGCGTCGTCCTTGCCGAATCCGAAGAGTCCCACTGATGACCTCCTGTGGTGCGCGGCTCGCGCCGGCACCGTCGCGACTGCTGTCCCGTCCGATCCTGCCACGTCGAGGCGGGTGGGCCGCTCGGGCGAGTGGGTGTCCTGGCCCTCACCTAGGCTGCGCGCATGGCCTTCGCCGGCGGCTCCGCCGACCTCGTCGCCGCCGTGGTCCACGGTGGCCGTGCCGCGCTCGTCGGCGACGGCGTCCGCACCGTCGGACCGGCCGCTGACGTCACCCGCGAGCTCGCGGCCCTCGAGTCGTCGTCCCGCCCGCGGTGGGTCTGGTGGAGCGCCCGGTATGCCGGCCCGCTGGTGGCCGCGGCCGGCTCACCCGTTGCCCGGGCCTGGGACCTCGCCGAGGCCCACCGCATCCTCCACGGCGGGTGGGACGCGGAGCCCGGTCGCGTCTGGGCGGGGGCACACGGCATACCGGTCTCGACGATGCCGGCTCCGTCGGCAGGTGACCTCTTCGACTTCTCGGCGGGCGACGAGGTGGGGCCCGACGACCTGGTGCGGCCCGACGGCCACCTGCGCGTCGACGCGGCGACGGGCTGGCTCGAGACCGACGAACGGCTGCTGCGGTGGGCCGAGGCGGCGCTCGAGTGCGCCGTGGGGCAGCGGGAGCGTGCCGGGTCGCTCGGCCCCCGGATCGTGGGGACGGTGCACTCGGAGTCCGCGGCGGCCCTGCTGTGCCTCGAGCTCGAACGAGGCGGCCTGCCCGTCGACCGCGTCGTCCTCGAACGGCTCATCGCCGAGTTCGCCGGTCCGCGTGCGTCCTCCGAGGAGGCGGCGGTCGCGGCGCGACGCGAGCGCGACGCACAGGTGCTGCAGCACGTGCCCGGCCGCGAGTCGACCGACCTGCGCAACCCCCAGCAGGTGCGCGACATGCTCGCCGGCGTCGGTGTCGACGTGCCCAACACGCGCAAGTGGGTGCTCGACGCCTACCGGCAGGTCCACCCCGTCGTGGACGCGCTCCTCACGTGGCGCAAGGCGGAGCGGATCGCGACGACCTACGGCTACCGCTGGCTCGACGAGTGCGTGGGCCCCGACGACCGGCTCCGCGGCGGCTGGTCGGCCTGCGACGGCGCGGCGGGGCGGATGACCGCCGAGAACGGGCTCCACAACCTGCCCGCGGCGCTGCGGGCCGGCGTGGCCGCGCACCCCGGGCACGTGCTCGTCCGCGCCGACCTCGGGCAGATCGAGCCGCGGGTCCTCGCCGTCGTCTCGGGCGACCCGGTCTTCGCCGAGGCGACGCGCGCCGACGACCTCTATGCGCCGGTGGCGTCACGTCTCGGCGTCGATCGGCCGGTGGCCAAGGTGGCGGTGCTCGCGGCGATGTACGGCCAGCGCAGCGGCGCCGCGGGTGAGGCGCTGCGCGGGCTCGAGCGGGCCTACCCGGTGGCGATGGGGCTGCTCGACCGCGCCTACGACAGCGGCGTGCGCGGCGAGCCGCTGCGCACCTTCGGCGGTCGGCTCATCCCGACGGGTCGCTTCCTCGCGCAGTCACCGGTGGGCACGAACCCGGCGCTCGACGCGGCGCGAGGACGGTTCGCGCGCAACGCGATCATCCAGGGGGCCGCGGCCGAGCTCTTCAAGGCGTGGGCGGCGACGGTCCGTGCGCTCGGCGGGCCGCTGGGCGCCGAGATCGTGCTGTGCCTGCACGACGAGCTGCTCGTGCACGCACCCGCCGAGCGAGCCGAGGAGGTGTCGGCGCTCGTCGACCGGGCCCTGGCCGACGCCTCGCGGCGGTGGGCGGCGGGTGCGCCGGTGCGGTTCGTCGCCGACACCTCGGTCATCGCCCGCTGGTCCGACGCCAAGGACTGACTGCCCTACCCGCGCCCCGCGTCCCCCGGTACCCGACTTCTTGCCATTTCCAGCGGGTCGCGCGCACGGTGCACCTGCGCTGGGACGCGCTGGAAATGGCAAGAAGTCGCAGAGGGGCGTCGGTCAGTCGTCGCTGACGTTGCGGAGGAACTCCTCGATGTCGGCACCGAGCTCGTCGGCGGACGGCAGGTCCTCGGCCTCGGTCGCGAGCAGGCTCGGACGCTCCTGGCCCTCGACGAACGCGTCGTACTGCTGCTCCAACGCGTTGACGATCTGGCCGGCCTCGGCGTTGTCGGCGAGCTCGGCCGCGATCTCGCGGTTGTTGACCCCGGCCTTGGCGACGAGCTCGTCGTTCGGCAGGTTGAGCCCGGTGGCGTCGGTGATCGCGTTGAGCGCGGCAAGGGCACCCTCGGCCCACTCCGCCTGCGCGAGGTACTGCGGCACGTGGATCGCGAACCCGAGCGCGTCGCGCCCGGCCTCGCCGAGGCGCAGCTCGAGCAGAGCCGGGAAGCTCGCCGGCACCTGCACCTGCCCGAACGGGGACTCCTTGTCACCGACGAGGCGGGGGTCGGTGGCGTGCGCCGTCATGCCCACGGGACGGGTGTGCGGCACGCCCATCGGGATGCCGTGGCTCGTGACGACGAGCGTGATCCCGAGGATCTGGATGAGCTGGCGGATCGCCTCGATCGTGCGCTCCCACTGGAAGTCCGGCTCGGGACCGGTGAGCAGGTAGTAGGTCTGGCCGTCGCGGTCGCGCATCCGGTAGAGGACCATCGACGGGTCGGCATAGCTCTCCCACCGGTTGGTGTCGAAGACCATCGCCGGGCGCCGCCCGCGGTAGTCGAGCAGCGCGTCGACGTCGAACGTCGCCACGACCTCGGCGTCCGTCGTGTCGACGAGATGCGTGCCGAGGATGCGCTGGATGTTGCCGGCGTCGATGAACGCGCCGAGGAGCACGATGAGCGCGCCCGGCTGCCGGGTCGGCGGCTGGACGTCGATCTCGAAGCGGTAGAGGTCAGACGGGTTCTGCACGGGAACAGCCTCTCAGGGGGGTCACGTGTCTGGTCAAACGTGCCGGTGGGCACGGAGATTCCCTCATGGGGTCACGGCTGCGATGGCGTTGCGCACGCGCTTCTCGCTCACCGGATGGGCGGTTCCCAGAGACTGAGCGAAGAGGCTCACGCGCAGCTCCTCGATCATCCACGCGATGTCGGTCACCTCGGGCGCGCGGGCGGCGGTCGCCGGGAGCGCGTCGAGGAGGTCGGCGTATGCCGTCTCGACCGAGTCGACCTGCGCCTGCAGCTGGGCCTCGCGCGGGTTCGTGGCGGCCCGCTCGAGGCGCTGGAGCATCGCCCTGAGGTAGCGCTGGAGGTGCGGAAGCCGCGCCAGCCCCGTCTCGGCGACGAAGCCCGGCCTGACGAGCCCGTCGAGCTGGGCCCGCACGTCGGCCGTCGTCGCGGCGAGGCTGCGCGCACCGGCACCTGCTCCGATCGCGTCGAGCCGGCGCCGCACGTCACCCGCGAGCGCGAGCACGGGCTCGACCGCCTCGACGACCACAAGGACCCCGGTGACGACGTGGGTCCGCACGGCCGCGAGCGCGGTCTCGAACTCCGCCCGCGTGCGCACCTCCCCGGCGACGTGGTCGGCGACGATCGAGTCGACGGCGGCGGCGAGGCAGTCCTCGAGCAGCGCCGGGACCGACCCGTGCGGGTTCTGCCCCAGCGCGAGCTTCTGGGCGTTGGTGAGGCGGGCGAGGACCCGCTTCCACGGGGCGCTCGTGTTGAGCAGCAGCAGCCGGCGCACCCCCTGCCGGTGGGCGGCGGCCGCCGTGCCCTGGTGGTCGAGCACGCGCAGCGCCACCGACGTGCCCTCGTCGACGAGCGCCGGGAAGCCCTGGACGGTGTGCCCGTCGGAACGGCCCTCGAAGGTGCGGGGCACGTCGTCGACGGTCCAGCCCGTGAGGCCCCGCCGCTCGATCGACGCCCCGGCCCGCGCCATGCGCTTGCGCACCGCGCCCTCGGACTTCGGGCGCAGCTCGTCGAGGTCCTTGCCGCGGGCGACGACCCGACCGCCGGGCGCCTCGACCGAGAAGGTGATGCGCAGGTGGTCGGGGACGCGGGCCCAGTCCCACTCCCCCGGCGGCACCGCGACGCCGGTCCGCTCGCGGAGCACCCGGGCCAGCTCGTCGGTGAAGGCCGCGCCCGATGCCGGGTCGGCGGCGGCCAGTGCGGCGTGCGCGTGGTCCGGTGTCGGCACGAAGTGGCGCCGGGTCGCCTTGGGCAGCGACTTGAGCAGGGCGACGGCGAGGTCCTCGCGCAGCCCCGGCACCTGCCAGTCGAACCCCACGGCGTCCACGCGGTTGAGGACCGCGGTCGGCACGTGCACGGTCACGCCGTCTGCGGCCTCGCCCGGCGAGAACTGGTAGGTGACGTCGAGCTCGAGGTCGCCCTGGCGCCAGGTGCGCGGGTAGTCGCCGGCCGAGACGGCGTCGGCATCGTCGCGGGTGAGCAGCTCCTCGGTGAAGGTGAGCAGGTCGGGCCGGCGCCGCTGCTCGCCCTTCCACCACCTGTCGAAGTGGCGGCTGGAGGTGACGTCGGGCGGGATGCGGGCGTCGTAGAACTCGAAGACGACCTCGTCGTCGACGACGAGGTCGCGTCGGCGGGCACGCTCCTCCAGCTCCGACAGACGCTGCAGCAGTTCGCTGTTGGTCTTCCAGAACCTGTGGTGCGTCTCCCAGTCGCCCTCGACGAGCGCGTGCCGGATGAAGAGGTCACGCGCCTCCTCCGGGTTGATCCGGCCGTACTGCACGGTGCGGTCGACGACGAGCGGGACGCCGTAGAGGGTGACGCGCTCGGAGGCGATGACGCTGCCCTGCGACTTCGACCAGCGGGGCTCGGAGTAGGTGCGCTTGACGACGTGCGCGCCGACCTCCTCGGCCCACTCGGGCTCGATGGCGGCGTTGACGCGAGCCCAGAGCCGGGTCGTCTCGACGAGCTCGGCGGCCATGACGACGTCGGGCTGCTTCTTGAAGAGTCCCGATCCCGGGTTGATCGCGAACCGCGAACCGCGCGCACCGGCATACTCTCGCTTCTGCTCGTCGCGGACGCCGACGTGCGAGAGGAGCCCGGCGAGGAGTGCCTTGTGCACGACGTCCCAGTCGGGCTCGCCGTCCTTGGCGGCCGAGCTCTGATCGGGGTCGATGCGCGCCTGCTTGCACGCGCTGCGCAGCTGCTGGTGCAGGTCCTGCCACTCGCGAATCCGCAGGTAGTGGAGGAACTCCGCCTTGCACATCCGGCGAAAAGCGCTGGAGGACAACGCCTTCTGCTGCTCCTTGAGGTAGCGCCACAGGGCGTGGAAGCCGGCGAAGTCCGAGGTCTCGCTCTTGAAGCGCGCGTGCTGCTGCTGCGCCTGCGCCTCCTTGTCGACCGGCCGCTCGCGCGGGTCCTGGATCGACAGGGCCGCGACGACGACGAGCACCTCATTGGTGCACCCGAGCCGACCCGCCTCGATGAGCATCCGTCCCATGCGCGGGTCGAGCGGCAGTCGGGCGAGCGTCTTCCCGTATGCCGTGAGCCGCTTCTCGCCTCGCCTCCCCTGGCCCTCGCGCAGCGCCCGCAGCTCCTCGAGGAGCCGGACGCCGTCCGCGATCTGCTTCGGGTCGGGAGCGTCGACGAACGGGAAGCGGGCGACGTCGCCGAGCCCCAGCGAGGTCATCTGGAGGATGACGGACGCGAGCGACGTGCGCTGGATCTCGGGGTCGGTGAACTGGGGCCGGCTCTCGAAGTCCTCCTCGGAGTAGAGCCGGATGGCGATGCCGTCGGCGACGCGGCCGCAGCGACCGGACCGCTGGGCCGCACTGGCCTGCGAGATCGGTTCGATCGGCAGCCGCTGGACCTTGGTGCGCTGGGAGTAGCGCGAGATGCGGGCGGTGCCCGTGTCGATGACGTAGCCGATGCCCGGCACGGTGAGCGAGGTCTCGGCGACGTTGGTGGCGAGGATGATCCGGCGTCCCTTGCCCCGGGTGAAGACCCGGTGCTGCTCGGCCGCCGAGAGCCTGGCGTAGAGCGGGAGGACCTCGGTGTTCGGCAGGCCCAGGCCGGTGAGTGCGTCGGCCGCGTCGCGGATCTCGCGCTCCCCGGAGAAGAAGACGAGGATGTCGGTCGCGGTGTGACCGGGAGGGGTCTCGGTCCACAGCTCGGTGACGGCGTCGACGACGCCGGTGACCTGGTCGCGCTCCTCGACGACGTGCCCGCCCTCGCCGCGCTCGACGAGCGGGCGGTAGCGGATCTCGACGGGATAGGTCCGCCCCGACACCTCGATGACCGGCACCTCTCGCACGACGGCTCCGCGAGCGTCGGTGGAGAAGTGCTCGGCGAAGCGGGCCGGGTCGATGGTGGCCGAGGTGATGACGACCTTGAGGTCGGGACGGCGCGGCAGCAGCGACTTGAGGTAGCCGAGGATGAAGTCGATGTTGAGCGAGCGCTCGTGCGCCTCGTCGATGATGATCGTGTCGTAGCGGCGCAGGTCGCGATCGCGCTGCATCTCCGCGAGCAGGATGCCGTCGGTCATGACCTTGATGCGGGTGCGGTCGCTCGAGTGGTCGGTGAAGCGCACCTGGTAGCCGACGAGGTCGCCGAGCTCGACCTCCATCTCCTCGGCGATGCGCTCGGCGACGCTCCGCGCGGCGATCCGACGCGGCTGGGTGTGACCGATCTGGCCGGTGGCGCCGAGGCCGAGCTCGAGGCACATCTTCGGGAGCTGGGTCGTCTTGCCGGACCCGGTCTCGCCGGCGATGACGACGACCTGGTGGTCGCGGATCGCGGCGAGGATGTCGTCGCGACGCTCGACGACGGGCAGCTGTGCGGGATACCTCAGGCGCTCGGGGTCGACCGGCCCACGGTCGGCGACGACGGGACGGGGCTCGGGCACGCGGTCAAGGATAGGTCGGGCGTGCTCCCTTCTCCTCCGAGTTGCCGGGCGCGGGCGTCGTGAGCCGCTCGTGGGTGGCTGCCGCCCTCTGCACGACCTTGGGCCCCTGCCTGAGCGTCATGCCCGCCACGAACATCCGCTGCGCCTGCGGGCCGGAGGCACTGGCGACCCGCCACCCGTCGAGGAAGGCGTCGTCGACCGCCCGCTGGGCCTGGTGGCCGATGCGCTGGCCGAGCGTCGCCGAGGGCGGCACCGGTCTCGGGACGATCCTGGGCGGCGCCGGTGGCACGTGCAGACCCAGCCGCCTCCGCCAGCCGTTCACCCAGTCGTCGAAGGTCCTGCGCGCGCCCGCGCCGAGCCTGGACCCGGTCGACGGGTTGGCCACCTTGGTGAAGACCCGCTGTCCACGCTCGACGGCGACCCTGACGCCGAGGGCGGAGCCCGCGACCATGACCGAGCCCGCCGCCGTCCCCACGGCGACGAGCGCGTTCTTGCCCACCTGCTTCCACGAGCCCTCGTCCCAGAGGACGAGGAGGCCGACCTCGCTCAGCGTGCCCGTGGCGGCGCCGGCCACGCCGACGAGCTTGAGCCTTCCCGGCAGCATCCCGCCGACCATCGCCACCGGCTTCGACATCGTCCCCGCCCCGACGACCGCCGTGTATGCCGTGGTGTCCTCGATCCCGTCCCGCGCCAGGGCCCGCAGCGCTCGTGTGCACGAACGGTCCGCCTCGCGGTGGTGCTCGACGGCTCGCGCATGGCGCCGCTCGGCGTCATCGATGACGGCGATCTCGGCGTTCATGGCGCGCTCGAGGTCCTGTTGCTCGACCGGGTCGACGGCGAACCCACGCCGGTTCATGAACACGTCGTGCCGGTGCCACGCCTCGTCGTGCGCGCTCGTCGCCCGGGTCACCTCGTCCTGGGCTGCCTCGAGCGCGTCGGCGAGGGTGCGCAGCGCCCGGGAGGCACCGGCATACCTCTCGATGACGGCAGCGATGACGGGTGGCGGCCCTTGGACGGCGGCCTCGAAGGCGTGCCCCGACGGGCTGTCCCAGCGCACGCCGGCGCGCAGGCCGAGCAGCACGGTGTTGACGGCCGACAGCCGCGCGGCTCCCCCGGCGAGGGCGTCCGCGAGCATCCGCAGTCGCTCCGGGTGGCCCGGCAGCGGCAGCAGGGTCCGGCTCACCGGGGCCCTCCCCTCAGGGAACGGCCCACCGCGTCCTCGGTCTCGACGAAGGCGGCGCCGGCGACCGCGGCCTTCTCCGAGAGGTCCGCGAGCTGCTGCACGACGGCGAGCCGCTGCCGACGCCACCCCTGCATGAGGTGGTCGAAGGCTGCCGCCGCGTCGCCGGGACCGAACGCGGCCGCGTCCTCGTCCCCGTCGCCTGCCTCCGCCAGCTGCGCGCCGATGTCGGCGAGCGAGACCCCGAGCTGGGCGACCCACTCCGCCTCGATGCGCATCGTCGTCATGCCGACGACGCTAGGGCGACCCGCCAGATCGACCGTGGAGTTGTCCACAGGGCCCGACGCGCCGGTCGAGAGGAGAGGACCCGCCGCACGACCACCACGGCATACGGCGTGTTGTCTCCTCTCGACTGCGGGTCGCGCCGGTCAGGCGCCCTTCGCCGCGGTGAAGCCCTGCTCGAGGTCGGCGAGGATGTCGTCGATGTGCTCGATGCCGACGGCGAGGCGCACGAGCCCGGGCGTCACACCCGCGGCCAGACGGTCCTCGTCGGGACCCTGGGAGTGCGTCGTCGTCGCCGGGTGGATCGCGAGCGAGCGGACGTCTCCGAGGTTGGCGACGTGGGAGTGCAGCCGCAGCGACTCGACGAACGTCCGCCCGGCCTCGACTCCACCGGCGATCTCGAACGCGAGGACCGCACCCGAGCCCTTGGGCGTGTACTTCTGCGCTAGCTCGTAGTAGTCGTCGCCCGGCAGCGAGGCCCACCGCACCGACTCGACCTGATCGTGGCCCTGGAGGAACTCCGCGACCTTGCGCGTGTTCTCGAGGTGCCGGTCGATGCGGAGGCTGAGCGTCTCGATGCCCTGAGCGATGAGGAAGGCGTTGAACGGCGCGACCGCCGGACCGAGGTCGCGCAGCAGCTGGACCCGCGCCTTGAGGATGTAGGCGAGGTTGGCGCCGAGGGCACCGCCGACGCCGAGGTCCCGCGCGAAGACGAGCCCGTGGTAGCTCTCCTCGGGCGTGTTGAAGTTCGGGAACTTCTCGGGGTCCTTGCCGAAGTCGAACGAGCCGCCGTCGACGATGACGCCCGCGATCGTCGTGCCGTGTCCACCGAGGTACTTCGTCGCCGAGTGCACGACGATGTCGGCGCCGTGCTCGAGCGGGCGCAGCACGTAGGGCGTCGCGACCGTGTTGTCGACGATGAGCGGCACGCCGGCGTCGTGGGCGACGGCCGCCACCGCCTCGATGTCGAGGATCTCGATCTTGGGGTTGCTGATCGTCTCACCGAAGAAGAGCTTCGTATTGTCCTGCACCGCTGCTCGCCACGACTCGGCGTCGGCGGGGTTGTCGACGAAGGTCACCTGGATGCCGAACTTCGGCAGCGTGTGCTTGAGCAGGTTGTAGGTGCCGCCGTAGAGCGAGGGCGAGGCGACGACGTGGTCCCCGGCCTCGGCGACGTTGAGGATCGCCAGGGTCTCGGCGGCCTGTCCCGACGCCACGAGGAGGGCGCCGACGCCACCCTCGAGCGAGGCGATGCGCTGCTCGACCGCGTCCTGGGTCGGGTTCATGATCCGCGTGTAGATGTTGCCGAACTCCTTGAGCGCGAAGAGGTTCGCCGCGTGCTCGGTGTCCTTGAAGACGTAGGAGGTCGTCTGGTAGATCGGCAGGGCCCGGGCGCCGGTGGCCGCGTCGGGCTCCTGCCCGGCATGGATCTGGCGGGTCTCGAAGGACCAGTTCGGGGTGCCGGAAGTGGGGTCGTCGGCCATGGCCTTGCTCCTTGTGTGTGCCGTGCTTGCCCGACGCCGGTCGGCGTCGCGCCCGGTCCTCACCCGGGGCACCCCACCGCGGTTGGAGGGTTGCCGGCCAGCAAGCCGGGGCTTCGCGCTGGCACTCATGACCTGGCTCCCACGGTAGCCGCGCGTGACCGGCATACGACATCGCCGTCTCGGGACGTGGACGAGCGCATCGTGACGGTGGACGCAGGCAGAATGGGCGCATGACCTTCCACGTCGACGAGTACAAGGCCGCTGCCGATCGCTATGAAGCGGGTATGCCGTTCCGCCGGGTGGGGCGGTCGGGTCTCGACCTGCCCGCCATCTCGCTGGGCCTGTGGCACAACTTCGGTGACGACGTGCCGCTCGAGCGGCAGCAGGCGATCCTGCGACGCGCGTTCGACCGCGGCGTGACGCACTTCGACCTCGCGAACAACTACGGGCCTCCCTACGGCTCGGCGGAGCGCAACTTCGGCACGCTCTTCGCCCGCGACTTCACGCCCTACCGCGACGAGCTCGTCATCAGCAGCAAGGCCGGCTACGACATGTGGCCCGGTCCCTACGGCCAGGGCGGCGGCAGCCGCAAGTACATCCTCGCGAGCGCCGACCAGTCCCTGAAGCGCATGGGGCTCGACTACGTCGACATCTTCTACTCGCACCGCTTCGACGAGACGACGCCGCTCGAGGAGACGATGGGTGCGCTCGACTCCCTGGTGCGACAGGGCAAGGCGCTCTACGTCGGCATCTCGTCGTACTCCGGCCCTCGCACCCGCGAGGCCGTCGAGATCCTGCGCGAGCTCGGCACTCCCCTGCTCATCCACCAGCCGTCGTACTCGATGCTCAACCGCTGGGTCGAGGAGGACCTGCTCGACGTGCTCGGCGAGACCGGCGTCGGGTGCATCGCGTTCTCTCCGCTCGCGCAGGGGATGCTCACGAGCAAATACCTCAAGGGCGTCCCACAGGGATCACGCGCCTCGCAGGGCAAGAGCCTGTCGCCCGACCTGCTCACGGAGGAGTCGCTCAAGCACGTCCGGGCGCTCAACACGATGGCCAAGAAGCGCGGTCAGACCCTGGCCCAGATGGCGCTGGCCTGGCTGCTGCGCGACGACCGGGTGACGTCGGTGCTCGTCGGCGCCTCGAGCGTCGAGCAGCTCGACGACAACCTGCTCGCCGTCAAGAACCTCGACTTCACCGCCGACGAGCTCGCGAAGATCGACAAGCACGCCGTCGACGCCGGCATCAACCTGTGGGCGACGTCGAGCGACAAGTAGCCCTCCGGCGCTGCGGCGTCAGGCGCTCCGGCTGCGCACCCGCGTGAGCCACCAGATGCCGAGCACAGGCAGGACGAGCGGCACGAACCCGTAGCCCGACCCGAAGTGGGACCACACGGTCTTGTCCGGGAAGGCGCTCGGGACGGCATACGAGAGGGCGCCCACGACGAGCACCCCGACGAGCTCGATGGTGCAGGCGACGAGCGCGACGCGGTTGCTCGCACGGTTGCCACGCGCCATGCCGACGGTCGCGACGACGTAGATGACGGCGGCGAGTGCGGAGAGCACGTAGGCCAGCGGCGCCCGGTCGAAGTACTCGACGATCTGGAGGACGGAGCGGCCCGTCGCCGCGAGGGCGAGCACGCCGTAGACGACGACGAGGATGCGACCGGGACCGCGGCCGGAGTCGGTGGCGGCGGTGTCGGCGGTGTCCGTGGCGTTCGCGCGGTCGGTGGCGTCAGGCATAGAGGTCCCAGATCTGCTGCAGGCGGAGCGTCATGACGACGACCGCGAAGGCTCCCACGGCGATCGAGGCCATGGCCCACCGTGTCTTGTCCTTGATGGCGCCCAGCGTCGTGATCGCCAGGACGAACGGCAACGTCACGAGGTATGCCGTGAACGTCGCCCTGTGCTCGCTCAGGTCGGGGATGCCGAGGAGTCCGCGCACGAGCTGGACGACGACCCCGAGCTCGACGAGGGCGACGAGGCCGAGGAGCCAGTTGTCGATGAGCCGGTCGAGGAGGGTGTAGCCCAGGGCCACGAGGGTGAGCAGCGCCGCGACCGCGACGAGCACTTGGGTGAGCTGGAGGAGCACGGCGGACAGCCTAGTTGGGGGTGCCGGTGCGACCGCCCCGCGGGAGGTGCGGAGGGACGGCGCTTTGGTTGGATGAGGGCATGACCTCGGCACAGATCGGCGACGTGCGCATCGAGTACGTCATCGACGGACCCGACGACGGCGACCCGATGCTCCTCATCATGGGGATGGGCGCACAGCTCGTCGCGTGGCCACAGGACCTCGTCGACCTCCTCGTCGACCGGGGTTTCCGCGTCGTGCGCTACGACAACCGCGACCAAGGCTTGTCGTCGTTCACCGAGACGCCCGCCCCGACGCGCAAGGACATCGCGCGTGGGCTCGCCGCTCGCCGGCTCGCGCGGGCCGACTACACGCTCGCCGACCTCGCCGGGGATGCCGCCGGACTCCTCGCCCACCTCGGCATCGCGTCCGCGCACGTCGTCGGGGCCTCGATGGGCGGCATGATCGCCCAGCAGCTGACCATCGACCGGCCCGAGCTGGTGCGGTCGCTGTGCTCGATCATGTCGAACACCGGTCACCGTCGCTACGGTCGTACGTCCGCGAAGCTCCTGCCGGCGCTGGTGCGCCAAATCCGCGCGAACCCACCGACGACGCGGGACGAGGCCATCGCGGCGAGCGTCGAGGCGTTCCGGGTCATCGCGGGCAAGGACTTCGACGCCGACGAGATGCGGCTCATCGCCCAGGCTCACGCAGAGCGAGGGACGGTGACCTCGGTGAGCCGCGACCGCCAGCTCAACGCCATCAACGCCTCCCCCGATCGCACGGCCGCTCTGCGGACGATCACCGTGCCGACGCTCGTCATCCACGGCCTGCGCGACCGTCTGGTCCTGCCGAGCGGCGGGGTCGCGACGACGAGGGCGATCCCCGGCTCGCGACTCCTCGTCTTCCCCGAGATGGGGCACGACCTCCCCCGCGGCCGGCGCGCGGAGATGGCCGATGCGATCGCGCTCAACGCCTCGCGCGCGGACTCCACAGCCTCAGGCTGAACGGGTGGGTGACCGCACGTCGACCGAGGGCTCGGTCCGGCGGGACATCGAGAAGGCCACCGCCGCGACGGCGATGGCGGCAGCCGCGACCAGCGCGCCGGTGCCGACGAGTGCCGATCGTGGCTCGTCCGAGAAACGCCCGGCGGCCAGCCACGCGAGCCCCCAGACCGCGGCGGCTGCGACACCCCAACGGGTCGGTTCGGCGCGCATGAGCGCGACGGCGACCGACGCGACGAGAACGAGCGCCACGAGGGCGCCCACGACGGCAACCCCCGTCGTGACGTTGGTGCCGGTGCTGCCGAGCGCTGCCGCGATGTTGGCGAACGTCGCGACGGCGACCCAGCCGAGGTAAAGGCCGACGGTGCCGCGGACGAGCCACGTCCCCACGCGGTCGGCGGCGTGGTCACCGATGGCGGCGAGCTCGAGCGCGAGCCGGGCGAGCAGGAGCAGCAGGGTGAGGATGACGAGGACGCTGAGCCAGATCCAGCCCTGCTGGGTAACGAGGAGCCACAGCGCGTTGAGGACCATCGACCCGGCGACCATCCACCCGGTGCGCCGGGCGAGCTCGCTGCGCCCGGGGCCGGGCAGCCACTGCCACACCGTGTAGGCGGCGAGCCCCGCATAGATGACCGACCAGATCGAGAAGGCCGGTCCGGCCGGGGCGAGCAGCGTGGCGTCGGCCGCGAGGGAGCCACCCGAGGACTCCTCGACCCGCGTGCCGATGACCCCGACGCCGACGAGGGTGCCGAGGACGCAGAACACCTCGGCCAGCGTGACGACGACCTGACGGGTGCGGTCCGACGACATGTCCATGGGGGTCAGCCTGCCACCGGTCGTCCGACAACGCGTGGACGACGTACCCGCGTCATGACATAACTGCAGGTCGGAACGTCGCAGCACCTACACTTCGGGGGTGACCACACCTTCCGACGCGGCGACGCCTGTCGACGCGATGCTCGCCGCGGCCAACGCCATGGACGAGCACACCCTGCGCGCGGGCCTCCGCGACGCGGCACGAGACCTCGGCGTGAACGTCGCCGTCATCGACGTCGTCCTGCCGTTCCTCAACGCCGTCGGCCGCGCCTGGGAGCGCGGCGACTGCTCGGTCGCATCCGAGCACTTCGCCAGCCAGGTGGTGCGCTCCTGGCTCACCGGGGCGGCTCTCGCCGACATCGACGCGGCGTCGACCGCCACGGACCCGATCGTGCTCGCGTGCCCGCCCGGGGAGCGCCACGACCTCGGCCTCCTGTGCTTCCACGTCCTGCTCGTGCGGTCCGGGGTGCCATCGCGCTTCCTCGGCTCCGACACCCCGCTGCCCGGGCTGGCCGACGTGTGCCGGGTCGTCGGGGCGTCAGGCGTCATCGTCGCCGCGACCCGGCGACGCGTGTTCGAGGCGCACGGCGGTGCGCTGAGGGTGCTGGCGAGGCACTACCCGCTCTCCATCGGCGGGGCCGGAGCGGACGCGGAGGTGGCCCAGCACGTCGGCGCCACCCTTCTGCCGGCCGACATGAGACGCTCGCTCGCCGAGGTCGTCCGATGGCACAGTGGCGACGCCACCGGTGTGACCGTCTCGGCCTGACCGAGCAGCACATCGTCCCGTAGCCCGGACGGGCCCGGCCCGCCTGGAAGGCGAGCCGGGCCCGTCGGGACACGGACGTCCTGTGCGGACGTCGGCGAGGGTCAGCCCTCGAGCGAGTCCTTGACGGCGGCGACGAGCTGGTCGACCTCGTCCTCGGTGATGACGATGGGCGGGGCGAGACGGATCGTCATGCCGTGGGTGTCCTTGGCGAGGATGCCGCGCTCCATGAGGCGCTCGCACAGCTCGCGACCGGTGGGTCCACCCGGCGTGACGTCGAGGCCGGCCCACAGCCCTCGGACGCGCACCGCGTCGAGACCGTGGCCGACGAGCGGCTCGAGCCCGGCGAGCAGCCGCTCCCCCAGCCGGCGCGCGCGGTCCTGGTACTCGCCCGTGGCGAGCAGACGGCATACCTCGTGCCCGATCGCGGCAGCGAGCGGGTTGCCGCCGAAGGTCGAGCCGTGCGAACCGGGCGTGATGACGCCAAGGACGTCCTTGTCCGCCGCGACGGCGGAGACCGGGTAGAGGCCGCCGCCGAGCGCCTTGCCCAGGATGTACATGTCGGGCACGACCTCCTCGAGGTCACACGCGAACGTCGTGCCGGTGCGGGCGAGGCCGGACTGGATCTCGTCGGCGACCATGAGGACGTTCTCCTGCGAGCAGACCTCGCGCACGTCGCGCAGGAAGCCCTCGGGCGGCACGACGACGCCGCCCTCGCCCTGGATCGGCTCGAAGAGGACGGCCACGGTGAACTCGTCGATCGCGGCGCGCACCGAGTCGATGTCGCCGTAGCGGACGGCGCGGAAGCCCGGGGTGTAGGGGCCGTAGTTGTCGTGCGCGACCTTGTCGTCCGAGAAGCTGACGATGGTCGTCGTGCGGCCGTGGAAGTTGCCCTCCATGACGAGGATGTTGGCCTGGTCCTCGGGCACGCCCTTGACCTCGTAGCCCCAGCGGCGGCTCACCTTGATCGCCGTCTCGACGGCCTCGGCGCCCGAGTTCATCGGCAGGACCATGTCCTTGCCCGTGAGCTCGGAGAGGGCCTTCGCGAACGGGCCGAGCTGGTCGTTGAAGAAGGCGCGGCTCGTCAGCGTGAGGGTGCCGAGCTGCTGGCGCGCACGCTCGACGAGCTGCGGGTGCGAGTGGCCGAAGTTGAGAGCGGAGTAGCCGGCGAGGCAGTCGAGGTAGCGCTTGCCGTCGACGTCGGTGACCCAGGCACCCTCACCGCTCGCGAGCACCACCGGCAGCGGGTGGTAGTTGTGCGCCGCGTAGCGCTCGGTGATCTCGATGTGCTGCTCGCTGGTCAGCGCCTCGGTGGCGCCGGTCTGCTGGGGCGTCATGGTGGTGCGCACTCCTTCGTGTGTGGGTCGGGGCCAGCGTATCCGCGCGCCGAGGGTGCCGACGACGCCTCAGGGGCGGCGGCTGGGTGGTGCGTGAGCGTCAGGGCTGGCGGAGGCTCAGGGCTGAAGGCAGCTCAGGGCTGGCGACGGCTCAGGCTCCACGCGTCGGCCGTGTCGAGGTCACCGTCGCCGGTGCGGGTGAAGACGAGGCGGTCGTGGAGCCGGTTCGTGCGTCCGCCCCAGAACTCCACCTCGTCGCAGAGGATGCGGTAGCCGCCCCAGAAGTCCGGGAGGGGCACGTCGTCCGCGTTGCCGCGGTCCGGCCAGCGGACGGCATACGCCTCGTAGGCCTCCTCGAGCTCGGCGCGCGAGGCGACGGGCTGCGACTGGCGGGAGGCCCACGCGGAGATGCGCGAGGCCCAGGGGCGGCTCGCGAAGTAGTCGGCGACCTCGTCGCGGCCGAGGAGGACGGCATACCCGCGGAAGCGGATCGCCCGGAACATCGACGGCCACGTGAGCGAGGCGGCGATGGCCGAGGTCGCGGCGAGCTCGACGCCTTTGGTCGACGAGGTGTTCGTGAGGAAGCCGGGTCCGCGCTCGTCGAAGTAGCGCATGAGCACGGTGCGCACGTTGGGCAGGCCGTCCGCGTCCACGGTGGCGACCGAGAGGGCGTGCGGCTCGGGGACGTCGGCCTGCGCCCGCGAGCGCTCGACCGCCTCGTCGACCCAGATGCGGGCCTGCTGCCAGGGCGTCGGGGCGATCTCCTCCTCGGAGAGTCCGGTGCCGGTGTAGTCGATGCGGGTGACGTCGTTGCTCACGGTGGTGAGCGTATGCCGGTCGGTCCCGTCGCGCTCGACCCCCTGCGGTTCCGCGGTGGGCTGCGGCTGTTGGATGGTGGCGTGCTGACCATCGACGACGCCGGCCTCGGCGACCCCGCCGATCCCGAGCTGCTGGGCTTCCTGCGAGCCCACCTCGACGACCTCGCGCCGACGGCTCCCCCGGAGAGCCGGCACGCCCTCGACGTCGAGGGGTTGCGTCAGCCGGGGATACGGATGTGGGTGGCGCGCGACGAAGGACGGCTCGTGGGGACGGTGGCACTGGCACCGCTCGAGCCCGGCCACGAGGAGCTCAAGAGCATGCGGACGTCACCGGAGTCGCGCGGGCGCGGGGTGGGTGGGTCGCTGCTGCGCCACGCACTGGCTGACGCTCGGGCTCGTGGCGTCACGAGGGTGTCACTCGAGACAGGGAGCATGGAGTTCTTCGCGCCGGCCCGCTCGCTCTATCGAGGAGCAGGGTTCGTCGAGTGCCCGCCGTTCGGGTCCTATGTCGAGGACCCGAACAGCACGTTCCTCACGCTGCTGCTCTGAGGGTTCGCGACGGCCGCTCGTCAAGAGCGGCGCACGCGTGCCTCCGTCCAGGAGGTCGGGAGGGTCCGACCGGCGAAGGCAGCGAGGCGGTCCTGGACGGACGCGCCCTCCGGCGCCTCGACCTCGGGTCCGAACGCGCCCGACCGGTTCTCCGGGGTGAGGTTGTCGGACATGAAGGCGAGCGCCTGCTCGGCGACCTCGTCGTCGAGCGGGGTCGAGCTGCCGATCGACCGCGAGAGGTCCCAGCTGTGGACCGCGAACTCGGGCAGCGCGGCCGAGGACGACCCGCCGGACTCGTCGGCCTCGACCTTCTCGATCAGACCCTCGGCCCGGGTGCGGAAGGTGGCTGCCGGGTCGTCGCCGGGCTCGGGTGGGTTGGCCCAGTCGACCTCCTTGCCGGAGAACATGTCGACGAAGTTCTGCGGGGAAGCGACGACGTGCCTGACGAGCTCGCCGACGGTCCAGTCGCTGCACGTCGACGGCTTGTCGTGGTCGGCCGGCGACACCTCGTCGAGCAGGGCCGCCGTCTGGTCGACGGCGCGAGGCAGGAGGGAGCCGGCGTTGCTCTGGGCGTTCATCGGTGGTGACCCTTCCGTCGACGATGGGCTGTGCGTCCGACGCTAGCGAGGGGTGCCGACAGCGTGGGGCGCTGCGAGGGACCAGATCGGCGGCAGTGCCGTAGCGTCGCCGGGACCATGGGGATCTTCAGCTTCCACCTCGCCCACGTGCCGGTGACCGTCGCTGCTCGTGCCTTGCTGCGGGGGTCGTCAGACGGTGAGGGGGTGCCCGGCCTCGAGCACGTCGAGCACCTGTCGCTCATGACGCTCGGTGCGCCGCCGGTGTCGCTCGAGCGGCTGCAGGTGCGCCGGCTCGCCGTGTTCGCGTCGTGGGAGTCCGAGGCCGCACTGGACTCACACCTGGAGGGCGACGCGCTGGGTCGACACCTGGCGCAGGGCTGGCACGTGCGGCTCGACTTCGTGCGCCGCTGGGGGGCGGTCACGGGGTTGCACCGGTTGCCGCTCAACGCCTCGGCCATGGCCGACGACGAACCCGTCGTCGCTGTCACGCTCGCGCACCTGCGCCTGCCCGAGCTGCGCCGGTTCTTCGCATGGGGTCGGCCGGTCGAGCAGCAGGTCCGCGACTCACCCGGCGTCTCACTGGCCCTGGCGGCGGTGCGGCCTCCGCGGACGTTCTCGACGTTGTCGGTGTGGCGCTCGGTCGGCGAGATGCGCGACATGGTCGAAGGCCGCGCGCAGGGTTCTGGTGAGCCGGGCGGCGCCCATCGCTTGGGCACGGTGAGCGCGACGGGCGGGACCGTCGGTGGCCGAGCGGTCGACGGGCGGCACGCCGGCGCGATGGCCGAGCGTGAGCGTCGCGACTTCCACAGCGAGTTCACGACCCTGCGCTTCCGTCCCCTGTCCGAGCACGGTGCGTGGGAGGGTCGGCGCTCCATCGTCCCGTGGCAATGACGGGGCGAGGCCGCGTCCAGCCGCCTGTCAGGTGCGCTCGTTAGGGTGGCAAGCCCCTGCCACCGAGGAGTCCGTGTGCCCGCCGAACCGACCCCTGCACGATGGGATGCCCGGCTGCGCCGGCAGCTGGCGACCGCGCTGCGGTCCCGCGTTGCCGGCGACGATGCGGCGGCCAAGGCTGCGGTCATCTGGGGCGCCGAGGGCGAGCGCTGGTTCACGCCCGAGGACCCGATCTGGCGGGTGCACGCCGACGCGGCCATGTTCCCCGGTGGGATCCGGGCGCTCCTGCTCCAGTCCTTGCACCCGCTCGCCATGGCCGGCGTCGCCGGGCACTCGGGCTTCAAGGGTGACCCGTGGGGCCGGCTCCAGCGCACGAGCGAGTTCCTCGCCACGACGACCTTCGGGACGATCGAGCATGCCGAGACCCAGATCGCGCGCGTGCGCGCCATCCACGAACGGGTGCGCGGCAAGGCTCCCGACGGACGCCCGTATGCCGCGAGCGACCCACACCTGCTCCGGTGGGTCCACGTCACCGAGGTCGACAGCTTTCTCACGGCCTTCCAGCGGTACGCCGCCGAGCCGCTCACGCCCGACGAGGCGGACCGCTACGTCGAGCAGACCGCGGTCGTGGCGAGTCGCCTCGGCGTGGTCGACCTTCCGCTGACGACGGCCGAGCTGGCAGCGGTCATCGAGTCGTACCGTCCCGAGCTCGAGTCCACCGCCGCCTCCCGCGACGCAGCGCGGTTCCTGTTGCTGCACCCGCCGCTGCCGATAGCGGCAAAGCCGGGGTATGCCGCTCTGGCCGCAGGTGCCGTCGCGCTGCTGCCGCGGTGGGCTCGCCGACCCTTGCGGCTGCCGTGGCTGCCCGTGACCGAGCTCGTGGTGGCACGGCCGCTCGGTGACGCGGCGACCGCCGCTGTGCGGTGGGCCATGACCGACCCGAACGACGTGCGTGCCGCCGCCGAGCGGTCCCGCGCGGGCTGACGAATGACGTTGCGGCGCAGGCGAACTGACTTCCCTGCGCACGCCCAGGGGTGCCCTCGGTCGGACGGCCGAGAGGTCAGCTCGCGAGGCGGTCGGCGACCTCGAGCACCTCGTTGGGCACGGCATACAGCTCGTCGTCGATGCGCACCTGGCTCCGCGTCGAGAAGGCGGCCTCCACCTCACCGACGACGCCGTGCAGTGGGCCGGTTGCCACGATCCGCACCATGGCGCCGATCGGGAAAGCGGTGGTGGGCCCTGCCGGAGACGCCACCTGCATCGCCCGACGTGTCGCCGCAGCGCCATGGCGACGGATGATCTCGTCGAGCTCCTCGCGGTAGGCCTCTCCCATGTCGACCCTTCGGCCGCGGTAGGTCCAGGTGAGGATCGAGCCGGCGTCGAACTCTGGGTGACAGGTCAGGCAGCTGAGGACTCGACGCGGCCGACGGTGCCGCGTGTAGGTGTGGCCGCCAGGGCACTCGCCCTTCCACGGTCCTTCGACCTGCGGGGAGGTCGCGTCGACGGTGCGCTGCCCGCTGCAGCCGATCTGCACGGCCTTGCGGCGCCAGGTGTCGTCGTGCCCATGGGCCGGCCCGACGAGGGCGTGGGCAATCTCGTGGAGCAACGTGTCGCGCACCTCGGACTCGTCGTGGAGGCGCGTCAACGGCCCGCTGAGCGAGATCGTGCGGGTTCCGAAACGGCATACGCCGGCACGGGTTTTGGCGTGGTCGGTCGTCACCCGCCAGTGCTCGAGCCCGTGCTCGCGCAGCAGGGATCGCCCGAGGGCGAGTGCTGACGAGATCTCCATACCGATCATGCTGCCAGCGCCCACCGACAACGCCCGGGACCCTGTGGACGACTCCGCGGCCACGTCGACGATCCTCGACACACTCGCGACGACGCTGGGTCGCTGCTCCGGATCGTTCCAGGCCAAGGCAGGGCCCCGGAGCTTCCCCGGGCGCGTGACCGGGGTGGAGAGGTCGTCGCTCGGTGACGGTGGCATCGCCATCCGCGACGAGGTGCGCTACGCCGGCAGCAAGCCACAGAAGAGCTGGACTGCCGCCTTCAGCGTGGGTGGCTTCGTCGTCCAGGTCGATGGTGAACGCGCGGGCCACGGCGAGCGCATCGCGGCCGCCATCGCCGCATCCCTCGACTGAACCGTTGACGCGGGGCGGCTGGACGCCGGCGCAGCGGATCCCCCGTAGGGTCGGGCCATGCCAGAGCGCTTCCGTGTCGCCGTCTACATCGACTTCGACAACATGGTCATCTCCCGTTACGACAACCTGCACGGTGACGGGTCGTGGCGGCGTGACAACGCGCGCGACCACTTCCCGAGCGAGAGCACCGGTGACCACGTGGCCGCCGGACGGCTCGCCGAAGCCGTCGTCGACCTCGGCGCGATCATCGACTACGCGTCGTCGTTCGGCATCGTCGCCCTCACCCGGGCCTACGCCGACTGGTCGGTCCCGGCCAACGCGGCTTACAAGTCCCAGCTCATCGACCGAGCGGTCGACCTGGTCCAGCTCTTCGCCACCTCCGGGACGAAGAACGGAGCCGACATCCGGCTGTCGATCGACGCCGTCAACGACCTCGTCGACCACGCCGACCTCACCCACGTCGTCATCGTCGGCGGGGACTCCGACTACATCGCCCTCGCCCAGCGTTGCCGCCGGATGGGTCGCTTCGTCGTCGGCATCGGGGTGACCGGTTCGACGAGCCGCGCGCTCGTCGCTGCCTGTGACGAGTTCAGCGACTACGACGACCTGCCCGGCGTCAACGCGTTCGCACCGGCGTCGGCGGCCCTCGTCACGCCGGTGTTCAGCGAGCCGGTCGCGCCGAGTGGCGCAGGCACGAAGAAGGCCGCGGCGAAGAAGACGGCATCCAAGAAGACTGCGTCGGCGAGGGGTTCCAAGGAGGCGTCCGCTCCCCCGCAGAAGAAGGCGCCGACCCCGGCGGAGAAGGCGAACCAGAAGGCCACGGAGCTGCTCGTCCGGGCGATCCGGGTGGGGATGGAGAAGAGCGACGACGGGTGGCAGTTCTACTCGTCGATCAAGAGCCAGATGCTGCGCATGGACTCGACGTTCAAGGAGAAGTCCCTCGGCTACTCCTCGTTCCGGGCCTTCATCGAGGACCGCGCCGACGTCGTCGAGCTGCAGTCCCGCGACAACGGCGAGATCGCGGTCCGCCTCCGCTGACAACGCGATCGCCAGGGTGAGCGCTGCACATCGGCTCGAGCGACCGTGCGCCGTAAGATCTTCGCGTCGTGCAGCACGTGAACATCTGGCCGGGAGTCACGGTGTCGCGTTGACCGCCATGGCGATCGCACGCGCCATCCATCTCGCTCTCTCGTCCGTGGTCCTGAGGTCCTTGGTGGACACGACCACGTGGGTGTTGGTGCGAGCAGCCACGACCTTCTCCTTCCCGACGATCGGCTGCCCTGTGGCGACCCACAGCGCCGTGACCGGGTCGTCGTCGTTGTCGTAGGCGGCGCCGTAGACGACACGCTGCTGACGTGCCGAGGACACGAACTGGAAGTCGGTCGCGCGGTAGTCAGCCTGCGTCTGCAGCGTGAGGACGACGGTCTTCGGATCGTCGAGGCGCGTTCCCCACGAACATCCGAAACGCTCGGCCACCGGATGCACCCTCTGGCCGACGATGTCCCCCACCTGCTCCGCGGTCAGTCCGAAGCACCGGCTCACCGGCTGTGCCGCAGGCTCAGCCGATGCCTTGGCACTCGTCGAGGGTGCCTGGCGAGGGGATGACGAGGACGACCCCTCGGGGGACGGGGCGGACGGCGTGCCGGAGACCCTTGGTGTCGCCGCAGGCGCAGTCGCTGAGGTCGCCGCGGCCACGCCGTCGAGGAGGAGCCCTGGCAGGGCCTTCATCAGAGCAAAGCCCGAACCCAGGAATGCCAGGGCGAGCAGCAACTGGAGCGCGCGTCCGAGCACACGTCGGCGACGACGAGGACGAAGGACCGGCGTCGGACGAGCGTCGGGAGCTGAGCGGGCCGCAGTGGCCGCTCGCGCGCGGCGGCGGCCTCGTCTCCGCGGATGCGCGGCTCGGGACGCCGCGCCCATTGCGGCGAGCAGATGCACGTCGGTGGTCGTCGACGGGAAGCTGGTCAGGAGCGTCACCGCCGCCCGCTCCACCTGCTCACGTTCGAGAGTCACAGGCTGGGTCCTGAGCCACGCCGCGACCCGCGACACGGCAACGACCCACACGCCGCGGATCAGCTGCGGCTCCGCGAAGCCGGACTCGTTCTGCCCTGCGAGGCAGATGACGGGTGTGACCGGCATCCCGGCCTCGGCCGCCATGAAGGCGGCCATGCCGTGCACCTTCGCGACCTCTCGGTGCCTGCTCTCCGTGTGGCGGGACTCGCAGGAGCCCGTGTGTTGGTAGAGACCGCCTTCCCACGCTGTGATCGCGCCGCGCCAGTTCTTTGCGTCGATGAAGAAGGCACCCCCGGGACCGACGACGACGTGGTCGAGGTTGACAGGGGACAGACCGGGCGACAGGAGCCGGTCATGCATGACGGTCCATGACTCAGGGAGATGAGACAGAGCCTCAGCAACCCGGCGCTCGCCCTCTGCGCCGGCGGCCCACGCGCCCGCAGACCTGTCCCCCGAGGCTGCCAGCTCCTCGGCCTTGCGCTCTGCACTCCCCCCGCCCACAGCCATCAGTGCTGATCAACCCCTGGCTGCCTCGTCATCAAGGGAGGGTATGAGAACTCGCCTGGGCACGCGGGGTGAATGCAGGAATCGTCCGACGGGTGACGGTCTTCGCGCCTGATCTCAGTCTTGGAGGAGGCCCGCGCGGTCGGCGAGGATGCCGATCCCGACCCTGTTCTGCGCCCCCAGCTTCTGCTGTGCGCTCGAGAGGTGAGACTTCACCGTGGCCTCGCCGAGGAAGAGCTCGGCCGCGATCTCGGACGTCGTCATGCCGCGGGCGACAGAGCGCACCACGTCGCGCTCCCGCGCGGTGAGCGTCGCCACCAAGGCCTGAGCAGTACGCCGTTGCTCACGGGCAGTGTCGGACTGCAGATGCTCGACGAGCTGGCGTGCACTGCGGGCGGACAGGGCACCCTCCCCCGACGCGACATCGCGCACGTGCTTGATGATGTCCCGCGGGCTCGCGGTCTTGAGCAGGAACCCGGCCGCACCCGCGTGGACCGACCGGAGCATCACGTCGTCGTGGTCGAACGTCGTCAGCATGATGACCTTGGGCGCGTCCGCCATCGCCGACACGGACGCCGTGGTCGTGATGCCGTCCTGACGTGTCATGCGCACGTCCATGAGCACGATGTCGGGCCGGTGCCGATGGATCGCATCGATGACCTGGTCACCGTCGTGGACGCTCCCGACGACGCGGATGTCGCCGGTCGACCCGAGCAGGGTCTCGAGCGCACCGCACACCAAGGGGTCGTCGTCGACGAGCAGCACCCGTGTCATGACACCCCACCGCTAGTCGGACCGTCCCCCGGCGTCCAGACGGGCCCGATCTCGGCCGCCCAGACCCACGGCAACCTCACCGCGACCCTGAACACCCGCTGCCCGTCGACGAAGCATCGGAAGTCACCACCCAGGGCCATGACCCGGTTTCGTATGCCGTCCAGCCCACTTCCCGGACGGAACTCCACCGGGACGTGCGGAGGCAGATGGTTGCCGACCACGATCTCCACCCCGATCTCGGGAGCCGCTCGAAGGGCCACGCGCACACCGATGCCGGGAGCATGCCGACGAGCGTTCGTGAGCAGCTCCTGGACGACGCGGAACGCGCTTCGGCTCGTGGTGTCGTCCAGTCGCGCCAGAGCCTCGAGCTGCACGGTCGACACGATGTTCACCCCCGTCGACACGGTCTCGTCGATGAGCGCCGGCACGTCGTCGAGCCGGGGCACTGCCGCCGCGACGTCGGGCGAGCTCGGCTGCCGCAGCATGGCCAGCAGTGAACGCAGGTCGGCCATCGACTGCTGCGCGTTGGCCCGCACCAAGGCTGCAGACTCGGCAACGCGCGGGTTGTCCGTCGACGTGACCTCGAGGGCGCCGGCGTGCAGCGAGAGCAACGAGAGCCGGTGCCCGAGCGCGTCGTGGACCTCCTGTGCGATCCGTTCGCGCTCGGCCTGGCGTCCGAGCTCGCCGCTGAGGTGGTCGACTGTCGCGCGCTGTTCCTCGACGACGAGCTGAGCCTGCGTCAGGGAGCCCCGGCTGCGCATCAGCAGCGCGAGGCCCACCACGACACCCACCAAGGTGACGGTGATCAGCGCCACGACCCACCAAGGAAGAGGGTCGAACGTCGCGCTCTTGTCGTTGGACCGCAAGAACTGCCAGAACGACGAGTCGATCGTGGTGCCGCGCGAGTCACGCCACGTGGCGGCAGCCGTGGCGGCGGTGACCAAACCTCCGATGGCGACGGTCACCCGATCCACCCGACGCACCATGAGCGAGCCGAACGCGATGAGCGCGGCCACCGGGTCGATCGGCAGGACGAGGGTCACCAGGGCTGTCCCCAGAGCGACGGCCTCAGGAAAGCGCCTGCGCCACGCCAGGCTCACCGCTGCGGCCATCGCGAGCAGCCAGATCCCGAGCGCGAGGTTCGACATGACGCCGTCGGCGTCGTAGCCACCACGCCTGTACTCGAACGACGCCAAGGCCAATGAGCTGCTCACCGTGCACAGCGGCAGGTAGATCAGCCAGGTGCGCAGCTGGGGCCGCCGCAATCGCATACTCCACCCCTCGACGCCGGGGCGACGCGCGGAGGTGGGTGCGGCGGTCATGGCGTCAACGTAGAGCCGACCTCCGACAGAGGGCCTCCCCCGAACGGATGGACACGGCATACCGGACCTCCCCCGTTCGGCTCGGGAAGGCGAGCCGGCATGTGGGAGACCGGCACCCGGCATACGCGATGGACTCTGCCCGCACGACAACCGGGCCGATCGGCGGCCACGACACAGGGAGAACGACATGAGTGAGTACCCCAGCCACCACCCCCAGCAGCCGCAGCAGGGCCAGTGGCAGCCGGCCTACCCGCCGGCACCGCCGGTGAAGCAGCAGAACTGGTTCATGCGGCACAAGATCGTCACCGGCGTCCTCGGACTGGTTGTCCTCGGCACGGTCGCAGGCGCGCTCGGCGGCGGCGAGGACACCCCGGACTCGACGACGACCACGCCGACGACCGCGTCGTCTCCTGCCGCAGGAGCAGCCAGCTCGGCTCCGGCAGCACCCGCCGCACCGGCCGCGCCGAAGGTCGACCCGGACGACGTCGGCAACGAGGCCAACCCCGTGACGATCGTCGAGGGCAAGGCGTTCGACATCCGCAAGTTCGCCTACGCCGCCGGGTGGAAGATCACGAGCAACGACTTCGGCATGGAGGTCGAGAACCTCAAGGTGACCAACAACCGCGACGACCGCGACGGGGCCATCGTCGAGATCAAGTTCATGAAGGGCTCCGAGGTCCTCGCCTCGGTCGACTGCACCTCGGACCAGATCCTGCCGGGGCAGACGGTCACTCTCAGCTGTCTCTCGGGTGACAAGAAGCCTCAGGGCTACGACCGGATCACCATCAACGACATGTTCTGAGTTCGCCTGAGGGACAGGCCTTCTCGGTATGCCGTGTGGCCGCTCGGGTGGGCGTGTGCAGGGGCGCGTCCACCCGGGTTCCCGCCCTCAGCGGCGGTCGGGGAGGGGTCATTCGCGTGCGCCACACCTGCGCGCGAGCGACGGTGGCTGTCAGTGGTCGCCGACACAATGGTTCTCGGCTCGGCGGGGTGGCACCGGGTCTCGCTCGATCGACAGTCCAGGAGGACGCCATGACCAATCTCGACTACACACACCTGACGCTCGTCGTCGACCGTTCGGGCAGCATGGCGCAGGACCGCGTCGAGGCCGAGGCGGGCATCAACACGCTGCTCACTGAGCAGTTCGCCCTCGACGGCAGGCTCACGGTCACCGTGACGCAGTTCGACGACCGCTTCGAGACCGTTCAGCGGATGTCCGGCGAGGCGTTCACCTACGAGCTGCAGCCGCGCGGCATGACCGCCCTGCTCGACGCGGTCGGCGCCGAGGTGGTGCGCACCGGCGAGGACCTGGCGGCTCTGGCCGAGGGCGACCGGCCCGGGCGTGTGCTGTTCGTCGTCGTGACCGACGGGCAGGAGAACTCCTCACACGAGTACCCGCTCGAGCGTGTGCGTGAGCTCCTGAAGGTGCAGAAGGAGCAGTTCGGCTGGGAGATCCAGTTCCTCGGAGCCGACGACGCCGTGTGGCAGGGCAGCGCCCTGGGTGTCCCGACGACGAAGTTCGCCAACACGGGTCGCGGCAAGACCGCGGTGTTCGAGAGCATGTCTGCGTCGATGCGGACCTACCGGGACGCGCCCCAGCCGGTCGGCTTCGCCATGCCCGACGAGGTCGGCAACGACTGATCGCTGACATGCGTCAGAGTCCATCGGCGGAAGGTGTGACATGAGCGAGCAGCGGGTGGTCGACAGCGGATGGATCGATGCCAACATCACCGGCATTGCCATTGCCGACCAGAGACCCATGAGTGCGGAGGTCGCTGAGATGCGACGTCTACTCAAGGGATGGGCGGAGGCATTCAGCAGCGTCCGCCCGGACGTCCATTCCGCCGACCTCGTCGTCTCCAGCCGCGGGCTCCTCCACGACGAGGCGCACTCCTTCCTGCGTGCCATGAAGGACGGCTCGGTCACGACGGACGACACCGGTCACTTCACCGTCAGCTGCACCAGGCCCAAGCCTGCGGGCGGCAGGTACTCGCTCCTGAGCAAGAGCGGAACAGGCGTGGCACTCAACCTCGAATACGTCATTCAGGCGGGCGCCACTGCCGAGCTCGCGCGCGAGCACGGATGGCCCAGCAGCGAGCTCGACTTCGAGCGCGGTGAGTTCGATGCGCTCGGGTATGGCCCGGATGGTCGCGTCCTCCTCGTCATGGAGGCGAAGTGCCGGGCCCGTGGCTCTGACAGCGTCGAGAAGCTGCTTCGTGAGTGGCTTCGGCTGAGCGAGGAGGGAGCAGCCGGCGCGGCCACGAATGGGGGTCGGAAGTACGCCGAGCTCCTGCGGATGTGCGAGAGCGGACCGGTCATCGTGTGGTTGGTGGCGGCAAACCTGCGCTGGCCCTTCGAGGCGACGCGAGACGACGTGCGGATCCGGTTGCGCCCGTTGACGGCTCTGCCGACCTATACGGCGCTTTCTCGTGGGCCAGAGGAGTCGGGGCGCGCTGTTCTGTGGGTCAAGCCCCACGACCCCACGCTGCACAGGCCGGAGACGCAGGGTGCATCCGGTCAGTGCTCGTGGTTCTGCACGGACTCGGCTCAGTGGTCGATGGGAGTCCGCGAGGTCAGCGGATCCCAGAGCGTCTTCGCGCTGTGCGACCGTCACCGGAGGAGAGTCGAGGCCGTCTACGGTTGACGGCTCTACGGCATAGGGCAACGGAGTCGGCGGCGACCCAGAGGTCAACTGACAACGCGACGACGTCAGGTGTGCCCGATTCCGAGTCGCCTCGCGACCTCAGTGCCACCCATCTCCGTGATGAGCCGGGGGTCTCCGACGACGACGAGCTTGTGCGTGGCCCGGGACAGTCCGACGTAGATGCGCTCTCGGCTCCGCTCCCCCGCCCGCTTGTCGTTGACGCACAGCACCACGACCTTGCGCTCCAGGCCCTTGCACCCGAGGACGTGTCCATAGAACACGGAGTCCCGGTCCCAGAACGTGTCCCAGTAGCCCTCCTGTCCCAGCAGGTCCTGAAGGTTGACCTGCTCCTCGTGCCGGGCACCTGTCGTCAACAGACAGATGTCCTCGGGGCGCCAACCCTCCTCGAGGAGGACGTCGATCTGGTCGCTGGCGACCTCGATCGCGTCTTCGGGTGTGCAGGGGAGATAGGTCACTTGGGGCCCGTCGCCACCGCGCGCGATCATCCGGGTGGGGGTGAGCGATCCGAATGTCTCCGCAATCTGTCGGGTGTTGCGCAGGTTGTGGTCGAGGATCAACGGTGCCAGCGGAACCGGCGGTCGGCCGAACCTCGCAAAGACCCGCTGGTTCTCGTCCGAGTAGACGAAGAGGCCACCGTGTTCCTCATCCCGCAGTGAGCGAACGATCGGCGTCCACCACAGGTCGGCAAAGTCCTGGGCCTCGTCGACCACGATGGCGTCGAACCTCTTGCCCTCGGGCAGCGCATCGACGAGCTCTGCCATGCGCTGAGGCAGCTGCTCCTCCCAGAACTCCGGTTCATCACGGGTACCGAACTCCTCGACACCGAGAAAGGACGCGAACTCCTCGAATCGCCCGACGAAGGCGGGGCGGTTCTTCCGGTTCTGGCCGTCGAAGTAGCGCTGGAACCAGGTCGCCAGGCCGATGGAGTAACAGAGGAGAGCGACGCGCTGCGGTTTGACCCCCTGCCCTCCGCGGGTCAACGCCTTGGCCTGCGTCATCGCGAGGAGGGTCTTGCCGCTTCCTGCTCCACCTCGCACCTCGACGCGGTTGATGAGCCTGGTGACCTTGAGAATGGTGGCCTGTTCAACAGTGAGGCGGTCGGCAAGGTCCTCCTGCTCCTGCGCTTCCGCGAGGACGGAGCGCTGCGGCAGACCACGTCCCTTGAGAATCTGCACGATGAGCTCGCAGTCATCATGGCTGGGAACCCGATGTCCGGTCTCTTGGAGCCTCGGCACGTCCCACAGCCGGCCCACGAGGTCCTTGAGATCACCGCGGTCGTGAATGCTCCAGCGCGGGCACTCGGGCTTCTCGAAGTCCGCCGGGAGATCCGTGTAGGGCACGACGACGGAATGCCCGAAGCGCAGCCGGGCTCTGCTGGACTCCCGCCACCGTGGGTCGCGCTCGATGTACTGACGCAGCGCGTACTTCCCGTCCCGCGCTTGGTCGACCGGGTGGATCACTCTCTCTTCGCCTCGCGACGACTGGCGCCACTGACCGTCGGAGCCGACGTGCACCGAGCCCCCCTTCACCTCCACGACGACGATGCCGACGTCGGGCATGAGAACGATGAGGTCCAGCTCGTGGTCCTTCTTCTCGTCCGTCAACCGAACGTTCGCCAGAACGGTCCAGTCCTCGTCTCCCTTCTCGAGGACGATGGACCACACCTCCCGCTCCGACTCGGTCGAGAACGAAGGCGATTCCGGTATGCCGTGGGCGCTCACGTTGGCATCGTGGCAGGGTCGAGCGCCCTTCGAGGCCAAAGGCGGGACACGCTGCCTTGGGACGCCTATCGTGACGCCGTGGCAGCCGGTGAATCGTGGAGTCCCCTTGAGAACGAAGTGATCGTTTCCGCGTACCTCGACATGCTCGACCGCGAGTTGCGCGGCGAGCCCTTCGTCAAGAGCAAATTCAACGAGGACGTCCGGGAGAAGACCGGCCGGTCACGGGGGTCCGTCGAGTACAAGTTCCAGAATGTCTCGGCCGTGCTCATCGAACTCAGCCATCCGTACGTCCGGGGCTACAAGGCGGCATCCAACTTTCAAGAATCCCTCCGTGACGCGGTCGTGGCACAGGTCCAGGGCCGGACCGATCTTAGGACTGCGGCGCTAGAGAATTTCACCCGCGAACCCACTACCCATGCCGACATCGCCTGGAACCTCACCGACGCTCCCAGCGTTGAGTTCAGCCCCCATCGCGACTTCCTGCGACGTGCGACCAAGGTCGACTTCGTGCAAGTCGATGCTGCGAACCGGTCCCTTGGGCTGGCAGGTGAACGGGCTGTTGTCGAACTTGAGCGGACTCGACTGCAGCAGGCGGGTCTTGACACCCTGGCCAGGCAGGTGAGGCACGCAAGCCAGGATGAGGGAGACGGCCTGGGGTTCGACGTCATGTCCTTCGATCAAGCTGGCGAAGTGAAGTTCATCGAGGTCAAGACCACGCGCCGTGGTCCGCAGTGGCCGATGCTCATCTCTCGGAACGAGGTGCAATTCAGCAAGGAAGAGAGCACACGGTTCCACCTCTATAGGGTGTTCGACTTCGACCAGCCGAGACGCGGCCTCTACGAGCTGCGAGGCAGCATCGAGCAGAGTTGCACTCTGCGCCCGGCAGTGTACGAGGCACTACCTGCGTAGCGGCATGGAGGCGCAGGCCAGACACCACGGCGTGGCTATCCACGTGGCGCGACGTTGCGGCGTGTTCGCCGATGAGGGTTCTGCCCTAGCTCGAGAGCTGATCCAGGAACTGCGCGACCGATTCGAGAACTCGGTCGGCGTCCTCACCCTGCTCTTCCAAGGTCTCAACGCCAGAGCCGACGATGTAGGCCATCAGGTAGACAGCGTTGCCTTTGTAGTTCTTGTCTAGGTCCTCGAGTGAAGGGCCCGATGCCAGTTCTTGGGTCTGCCGCTGAGCAGCCGTACGCACGCGCGTAACCAGGTCGTTGAGCATGTCAAGGCACTCCTCGCCTCGCCGACGACCGGCAAGAAGGATGACCTCAGACCGCGGGCGTGGGACCGTGACCTCCGTCGACAGGTCACCGTCCGTCTGCTCGCCGAAGTTGTCGGTGAAGGCCACGAGCGCCATGAAGCATGCATACGTCAGCGGATACCCGTGCTCGTTCCAGGCGCCCTGACTGGCCTTGAGCAGCTGAGCCGGGGACCGAGTAGTGGAGATGAGGTCCAACGCACGTTCAGCAGAGGGATGCACAAGCCCCACCCTAGGTCGCCAGCCCCTCTGACACCGACCGTCCGACGCCGGTCAGCGCCCGCTGCCACCACAACCGCTGCAAATTCGTTGACCTGGGCATACGACGAGCGGCCCCGAGGAAGTCCTCGGGGCCGCTCGTGTGGCTACGTTAGATCAGCTGCAGCCGCTGGTGCTTCCGCAGCCCTCGCAGACGTAGCAGGACCCAGCCGGGCGCATCTTCGTGCCGCAGGTCATGCACATCGGCGCGTCGGCGGACACACCCTGGAACTTCTCGAGCAGCTCGGCGGAGCTGTGCACGTCACCGGACACCTCGCGGGCCGAGGCCGCACCGGCACCGAACTTCACCTCGGACGCGTGGTCCTCGCCGTCAACAGCAGGCGACTCCCCCGCCGTCTTCGGAGCGGCCTGCGCCGTCTTCTTCGGCGAGCTCGCACCGACACCCTGAGAGAACGACTCGATCTCGTCCTCGAGCGCCTCGACGTCCTCGTCGTCCACCGTCGACGGCGCGTACGAGCCCGTCTCGAGCTGACGCTGACGCTCCTCGGCGGTGTGGATGCCCATGAACGACCGGGTCTCGAAGTCGAGGTGGTCGAGCGCGAGGCGACGGAAGACGTAGTCGACGAGCGACTGACCCATCCGGATGTCCTGGTCGTCGGTCATGCCGGCGGGCTCGAAGCGCATGTTCGTGTACTTCTCGACATAGGTCTCGAGCGGCACGCCGTACTGGAGGCCGACCGAGATCGCGATCGAGAACGCGTCCATGACACCGGCGAGGGTCGAGCCCTGCTTGCCGAACTTGAGGAAGACCTCGCCGAGGCGGCCGTCCTCGTAGGTGCCGGCCGTCATGTAGCCCTCGGCGCCGCCGATGGCGAACGACGTGGTCTGCGAGCTACGACGCTTCGGCAGGCGCTCACGCGTCGGCCGGTAGACGACCTTCTCGACGACCTTGGTCTCACCGGCGCTGTCAGCCGCAGCAGCCTTGTCCGCCGCCGCGTCCTTGGCGGTCGAGCCACCGTCGGAGAGGGGCTGGCCGACCTTGCAGTTGTCGCGGTAGACCGCGAGCGCCTTGAGGCCCATCTTCCAGCCCTGGATGTAGACGTCCTCGATCTCCTCGACCGTGGCCGTCTCCGGCAGGTTGACCGTCTTGGAGATGGCACCGGAGAGGAACGGCTGGGTCGCCGCCATCATCCGCACGTGGCCCATCGGGGAGATGGCGCGAGCACCCATGGCGGTGTCGAAGATCTCGTAGTGCTCGGTCTTGAGACCGGGCGCGTCGATGACGTGACCCTTGTCGGCGATGTACTCGACGATCGCCTCGACCGTCTCCTCGGTGTAGCCGAGCTTGCGCAGGGCCCGCGGGATGGTGAGGTTGACGATCTGCATCGAGCCGCCACCGACGAGCTTCTTGAACTTGACGAGCGAGAAGTCCGGCTCGATGCCGGTCGTGTCGCAGTCCATCATGAAGCCGATGGTGCCCGTCGGGGCGAGCACCGACGCCTGGGCGTTGCGGTAGCCGTTCTTCTCACCGAGCTTGACGACGGCGTCCCACGCCTTCGTCGCGGCGCGGTGGATGTCCTTGTCCATCGTGTGCAGCGTGCGGACCGCGTCGTTGGCGGCGGCGTGCTTGCGCATGACCCGCTTGTGGGCGTCCGCGTTGCGGGCGTAGCCGGCATACGCACCGACGACACCGGCGAGCTCGGCGGAACGCTTGTAGGCGGCACCGGTGAGCAGCGAGGTGATCGACGCGGCGAGCGCGCGGCCACCGTCGGAGTCGTAGCCGTGACCGGTCGCCATGAGGAGCGCGCCGAGGTTGGCGTAGCCGATGCCGAGCTGGCGGTAGTTGCGGGTCGTCTCGCCGATGGGCTCGGTCGGGAAGTCGGCGAAGCAGATCGAGATGTCCATCGCCGTGATGACGAGCTCGGCGACCGCCTGGAACTTCTCCACGTCGAACGTGTCGTCGTCCTTGAGGAACTTGAGCAGGTTGAGCGAGGCGAGGTTGCACGAGGAGTTGTCGAGCGACATGTACTCGGAGCAGGGGTTGGACGCGGTGATGCGGCCGGTCTCCGGGTTGGTGTGCCAGTCGTTGATGGTGTCGTCGTACTGGATGCCCGGGTCGGCGCACTCCCACGCGGCCTTGGCGATCTTGCCCATGAGCTCGCGGGCGTCGACGGTCTCGATGACCGAGCCGTCCTTGCGCGAGCGCAGGCCGAACTCGGTGCCGTCCTCGACCGCACGCATGAACTCGTCGTTGACGCGGACCGAGTTGTTGGCGTTCTGGTACTGGACCGAGACGATGTCCTTGCCGCCGAGGTCCATGTCGAAGCCGGCGTCCCGCAGCGCGCGGATCTTGTCCTCCTCGCGCGCCTTCGTCTCGACGAACTCCTCGATGTCCGGGTGGTCGACGTCGAGGACGACCATCTTGGCCGCACGACGGGTCGCACCGCCGGACTTGATCGTGCCCGCGGACGCGTCGGCGCCACGCATGAACGAGACCGGGCCGGAGGCCGTGCCACCGGAGGAGAGGAGCTCCTTCGACGAACGGATGCGCGAGAGGTTCAGGCCCGCGCCCGAGCCGCCCTTGAAGATGAAGCCCTCCTCCTTGTACCAGTTGAGGATCGAGTCCATCGAGTCGTCGACCGAGAGGATGAAGCAGGCCGAGACCTGCTGCGGCGACTTGGTGCCGACGTTGAACCAGACGGGCGAGTTGAAACTGAAGACCTGGTGCAGCAGGGCGTAGGTCAGCTCGTGCTCGAAGACCTCGGCGTCCTCCGGCGTGGAGAAGTAGCCGTGCTCCTTGCCCGCCTTGACGTAGGTGAGGACGACGCGGTCGATGAGCTGCTTGAGGCCCTGCTCGCGCTCGGGCGTGCCGACGGCGCCGCGGAAGTACTTGGTCGTGACGATCGTGGAGGCGTTGACGCTCCAGAAGTCGGGGAACTCGACGCCGCGCTGCTCGAAGATCGTCTCGCCGGTCTTCCAGTTCTGCTGGACGACGTCGCGCTTCTCCCAGGTCACCTCGTCATAGGGGTGCACGCCGGGCGTGGTGTAGATCCGCTCGACGGCAATGCCCTTGCCCTTGGCGGACTTGCGGGCACCTGCACGTGCACCGGCGGTCTCGGTCATGACTGCTCCCTCTTCTGCCCGGCACGTGCCGGACGATCGTGTGACCTGGTTCTTTTCTACCCGCGGGCACTGACAGTGGCGCGGTCCTGCTTTTCGTGCGTCGTTTCTTCGGTATGCCGGTCAGTCCGGCGGGGAGACCGAGGCACCTTCCGGAGCGGACGGCATACCCCGGTCCGGCTCCTCCCCCGTCGCGTCGCGCTCGACGCGCAGCAGCGTGATCGCCTGCTCGAAGTCCTCGAGGCTGTCGAACGCCTGGTAGACCGAGGCGAACCTCAGGTAGGCGACCTCGTCCAGGCTCCGCAGCGGCTCGAGGACGGCGAGGCCGACCTCGTGGGCGTCGACCTCGGCCTGCCCGAGCCCGCGAATCGTCTCCTCGACCTGGTGGGCGAGGAGGGCGAGCTGGTCCTCGGTGACCGGACGGCCCTGACAGGCCTTGCGGACGCCGACGAGGACCTTCGGGCGGCTGAACGGCTCGGTGGCTCCCGACCTCTTGACGACGGACAGCGCCGCCGTCTCGACGGTCGTGAACCGCTTGCCGCACTCGGGGCACTGACGCCGGCGGCGGATGCTCGCGCCGTCGTCGGTGGCCCGGGAGTCCATGACGCGGGAGTCGGTGTGGCGGCAGAACGGGCAGTGCACGGACCGGCTCCTCTCGTGGGCGCCATGGGGACGGTTCTGGGGACGGGTTGGGGACAACGTGTGGGTAACCGGCCCGCCCCTGTGAACCATATGTGGATGAACTACATCGGTGTAACCACTAGATGTTGTGCCAAGTATGCGCCTCGTGGAACCCGCGCCGCAAGCCCTTCGGCAGAACTGCGCGTGTCGCCCCGCAACCGTGCGCCAGGGCGCCATGTGTCGCCACGAACCGACGGCGTGTCGAGCCTCGACACCTGCCCGGGAACGAAGGTATGCCGGCCACTCGGGTGAGCGGCCGGCATACCTTCGGTGTGGGTCGGGTCAAAGGTTCGGACCCTGTGAGCGGAGCTTGTCGACCTCGCTCATCGCCTCGCGGAGCTGCCCGAGCCACTCGTCGGCGTGCTGGCCGACGAGCCGGACCGACCACGCGAGCGCGTCGCTGCGGGAGCGGGCGACGCCCGCGTCGACGAGGGTGTCGAGCACCTGGCGCTCGGGCTGGCGAAGGCGGGTCATCACCGGCGCGGCGAGGTGGGTGAAGAGGGCCTTCGTGTCACCGAGGCGGACGCCCCAGGAGACCTTGCGCCCGTAGCGAGCCTCGGCCTCGCGGGCGATGGCGATGCGCGCCTCCTTGGTGTCGGCGCGCCACCGGCTGATCCGGCCCTCGGCCTCCGCACCCTCGACCTTCTCGTCGGCGAGGGTGCCGATGACGGTGATCTCGTCGCGGTCGACGTCGACCTCGAGGTCGGTGAACCAGCCGTCGGGCAGCCGCCCGCTGAACCAGTCGCGGGCGTCGTCGGCGCTGGGGACGTCGGCCTGCTGCCAGCCGCCGGGCCGGCCCATGCCGCGGCCGCCGCCGGGACCGCGTCCGCGACCGGGCCCCCGGCCGGGCATCCCCCGGCGGGCACCGCGCTCGGTGGGACGGGGGTCGTCACTGCCGACGTGTGGGTGGTGGTGGGACCTCATGACAGGTCTCCTTCCTGCTGCTGTGGCACTACGTCTTGCAGTGCTTACACCATTACACAACTACAGGATGGAGCAACGCATTCCCGACGGCAACAACGTCGACGCACCACCTCGGGTGTCAACCGGTCATGCCGCGGGCGAGCCGGCCCAAGGCGTCCTCCCAGTGCTGGAGGTCGCCACGCGGGTCGCCGGCGATGCCGTGGCCCTCGTGGTAGAGGTCGACCTTGGTCCCGTCACCGTCTGCGTGCAGCTGGACGTCGAGCAGGCTGAGGGGGCCGTCCTCGTGCGGGTGCCACGTGACCCGGACCTGCTCGAGGGGGTGGAAGCTGCGGACCACGCCGTAGGTGCCGTCGGCCGCCTTCCACGGCTCGCCCTTGCTGCCGAGGCGGGCGCCCTCGCCGAGGATGGCCTCGGTGCCCTCCGGGCTCACGAGGTGGCGCCACACCTCGTCGGCCGACGCCGGGAGGGTGGCGGTGGCGTGCACGCCCATCGGCGGATCCGTCTCGGAGAGGGCCTCCCTGCTGTCGTCGGGAAGTGCGTCGACCTCACTGCTCATGCCAGACCTCCGTCGCCGTGGCCGGCCCCGGGTGGGCGGGCCCCACGGGACAAGTCGACCGCGAGAACGCCTTCGTGGCAACAGTCCGGGAGGACGAGTTCTGCCGGACCGAGCCGGGTCAGGTGCGGGAGCGCTGCCGGCCCGCGAGCCGGGCGGCGAGCCACAGCGGCATGGCCGCCGCCACGGCAGTGAGCGCGAGCAGGGTCACTGAGAGCGTGGAGGCGTAGCCGAGCTCGCCGTACTCGAACGCCCGCACGTAGATGTGCAGCGGCGCCGTCGTCGTCGCGTTGGCCGGCCCTCCTCCGGTGACGAGCAGCGCCGGCACGAAGGCGTTCTGCACCACGACGACGAGGTCTCTGACCGCGAGGACGAGCAGGAGCGGCACCATGAGTGGGAGCGTGAGCCGCCGGGTGGTGAACCACGACGAACCGCCTTCGACGGCGAGCGCCTCGTAGAGACGGCCGGGGATCGCGGCGCGTGCGGCGAGCGCCACGACGAACGCCTCCCCCACCTGGAAGGCCATGACGAGGGCGAGCCCGGTCCGTGCCCCCCACGGTTCGGTGAGGAACCCCGGCGACGGCACCCCGAGAGCGCCGAGCAACGCGGGGAGCGGCCCGTAGAGCGGGTTGAGGATCCACAGCCAGAGCAAGGCCCACGCCGCCTCGGGGATCACCGACGGGAGGTAGGCGGCGACACGACCGACCGCGGTCCCTGCGCCTCCACGGCGGACGAGCAGCAGCGCTGCCCCCACCGCGAGGACGAGCCTCAGCGGTACGACGACGAGAGCGACGAGCGCGCTCACCCTCACGGCGTCCCAGAACTTCTCGTCACCCAGGAGCCGCACCCAGTTCTCCCCACCTGTGAACTCGGGGGCGCGGAAGCCGTAATAGCTCGTCGACGCCAGCAGGAGTGCGAGCGCGAGCGGGACGACGACGAGAAGGAGCGACCCCAGAAGGTAGGGCAGCGCCAGCGGAGACCGTCTCACCTCAGCCTCAGTCCAGCCGGGCGCCGGTGTCGGCGTCGAAACGGTGCTCGTCCTCGGGACGCCAGGTGACCCGGACGCTGTCGCCGGGGCCCGGAGCCCACGCTGCCGGCACCCGCGCGACGACCGCCCTGCGGTCGGAGTCGACGGCGAGGTGGACCAGCGACTCCTCGCCCAAGGGCTCGACCGCGACCACCGAGCCCTGTGCAGCACCCGTCGCAGCGCTGCCGCCACCGATGTCGGTGGCGCTGCCCGCAGCGCTTCCGGACCTCGCCAGACGAAGCCGCTCGGGTCGCACACCGACGACGACGCCGTCGCGCGCTGGTGCGAGGTTCATGGGCAGCGGGCCGAAGCCGCGTGCGACGACGACGTCCGCCGGTCGCGAATAGAGCACGTCGGGGGTGTCGCACTGCAGCACCCGCCCACGGTCGACCATCGCCACGCGATCCCCGAGGGCCATCGCCTCCCCCTGGTCGTGGGTGACGTGCACCATCGGCACCCGCAGACGACGCTGCACGTCACGGATGACCCCACGCATCCGCACTCGCTGCTCGACGTCGACGGCGGCGAGCGGCTCGTCGAGCAGCAGCACCCGTGGCGAGCGGATGACCGCTCGCGCCAGCGCGACCCGTTGCCGCTCACCGCCGCTGAGGGCGGATGGCATGCGGTCGAGAAGGTGGGCGACCTCGAGCGTCTCGGCGACTTCGTCGGTGCGTGCCGCCACGGACGAGCGTCCGGCCCCCCGTGCGCGCTCGCCGATCTCGATGTTGTCGCGCACCCGCAGATGTGGGAAGAGCGCCGCCTCCTGGAAGACGAGTGCGACTCCTCTCCCGCGTGGCGGGAGCGAGGTGACGTCCTCGCCCCCGAGACGGACCTGGCCGGAGTCGAGGGTCTCGAGCCCGGCGACGGCCCGCAGCAGGGTCGTCTTGCCAGACCCGGAACGGCCGACGAGGACGAGGAGCTCGTCGTCGGCGACGTCGAGGTCCACCCCGTCGAGGGCCACGACATCGTCACGCCCGCGCTGCCGGAACACCCGCCGAGCGGCCTCGACCTGCAGCGTCATGAGCCCTTCTGCAGCAGTGGGTCGGCCTGTCGTCGGATCTCGGCGAGTGCCTCGTCGAGCGGCACGCCGTCCTCGAAGGCGCGCTGCAGCTGCGTGCCGACGACGTCCTCGACCTCGGGCCACACCGGCGTGACCGGCGTGTGCCGGAGCAGGGGCACGGCGTCGAGGAAGACCTGCGAGGACGCCGGCGCCCGCTCCGGGCTGAGGAACGCCGGCGACTGGGCCACGGACCGCAGCGACGGCACCGTCCGTCCACCGAGGGCGGTGACGGTCTGCCCCTGTTGCCCCACGGCATACGCGATGAAGGCTGCGGCGGCCTCCTTGTGGCGTGAGGTGGAAGCGATGCAGTAGGCGTCCGAGTGCAGCACCGAGGCCGGCGTCCCGAGCGAGGGCAGCGCCGCCACGTCGAACGCGAGGTCACGCTGCTCCCGCAACGCGGGCACCTCGACCCGCGAGCTCATGAACATCGCGACCTTGCCGGTCATGAACTGCTCCTCGAGGCCCTGGGCGGCCATCTCCTCCTTCGACGGGGTGACCCCGGCGGCGACGAGGTCGACGACGGACTGCAGCGCCGCCCGCGCCTTCGGCTCGTGCAGCGTCGTGCGCGTCGGCTTCTCCGGGTCGTCGACGATCTCGCCACCGGCGCTCCACACCAGCGGCGCCATCCGCGTGATCGACGGATCGATGCCGACGCCCTTGACTCCATCCTTGGTCAGGGCACGCGCGGTCGCGGTGAACTCCTCCCACGTCCACCCCGCCTTCGGGGGTTCGAGCCCGGCGGCCTCGAAGAGGTCGGTGTTCCAGTAGAGGACGAGCGAGGAGATGTTCTGCGGCATGCACTGGAGCTCGCCGTCGTAGGTGAAGGCCTGCAGCGGCTCCTCGTAGTAGGCGCTCCGGTTGACGCCCTGCTCCCTGAGGAGCGGCCCGATCGGCTCGACGGCGCCGCGCTGCACGAACTGGGCGTACTCGCGGTAGTTGATGAGGAAGACGTCCGGGGCGTCCCCCGACGCGAACGACGTGGACAGTCGGGTGAGGTGGTCCTTGCGGCCGACCGCCACCATCTCGACCTGCCCACCACCGGCGCCCTCGTATGCCGTGAGGAGACTGCGGTAGACGGCCGCCTCCTCCGGTTCGGCCTTGACCTGGAAGACGATCGGGGCGACGGATCCGCCCTCCTCCGCGGCGCCGCCCCCGCTGGTTCGGCCGGACGAGCCGCACGCCGTCAGGGCCATCATGCTCGCGAGCACCGGAGCGACGAGCAGGGTGTGTCGTCGGCTCATCGCTGCTCCACCGAGGCGAAGAAGGCCCGTTGGCCCACGAGGAAGGCGAGGACCGCGGGCGCCGTGACGATGACGGCTCCGGCGAGGTAGATCGGATACAGGGCTGCCTCCATCTCGGCGAGGTTCCGCAGCCCGAGCGAGGCGGGCCAGTGTCGCGGGGACGCGACGAGGGTGAGCGGATCCATGAACGTCGACCAGTAGTACACGAAGCTCAGCGTGGCGACGGCAACCACGGCCGGCCGGGCGAGTGGGAGCGCGACGCGGCGCCAGACGGCATACGGGCTCATGCCCTCGAGCTCGGCCGCCTCGAGCACCGACGTCGGGATGCGCGAGTACGCGAGCGCGAAGAGCAGGACGTAGAAGGGCGTGGTTCCCGCGAGCGCCAGCAGGGCGACGGTGACCGGGGTGTCGGTGAGCCCCAGCTGGCGCAGGACGACCACCCGCGGCACCCACAGCGCCGAGGCCGGGACGAGCATCATGAGGACGGAGACCCCGACGAGCGCCGTTCGGACCCGGCCGCGTGAGGACACGATCGCTAGACCGGCCATCGAGGTCACGACGACCGTCACCGGGACGGCCACGGCGACGAGCAGGATCGAGTTGGCCAGGAGCCGTGCGAGCGGGACGAACTCGTCGACGACCCCGTAGTTCGACCACGTCACCGGGTCGGGCCAGAGGTCGAGACCGTCCGGTGGCGGCTGCAGCGGTCGCTGGAGCGACCCGAGCACCATGACGGCGAGCGGTGTGAGGAAGAGCAGGCACAGCGCAGCCACCCCGACGCCGCGCCCGAGGGCGGGACGTCGGGGTGGCCGACCTGTCGTCGTGGTGCTCAGAATGCTCCCGGCAGGATGGTCGCCAACCGTCAGGCGGCGTCCGCGAGGGACGTCGTCCAGATGCTCCGGCCGTAGGTGGCGGCGTAGAGCGTCTCGCTGCCGGCGGGCAGGTCGATGTCGTTGATCGGGACGAGCGGCAGGTTCGCGCCGACCTTGACCCAGGTCTTGCCGAGGTTGGTCGTGCGGTAGACGCCGACGTCCGTGGCGATGAAGAGCCAGTTCGCCTTGCTCGGGTGGCGGATGACGTCGTTGATGGGCGCCTGCGGCACGCGCTTGCCCACGATGTCGGTCCAGGTGGCTCCGCCGTCCCTGGTCATGAGCAGGTGCGGGTAGGCGTCACCCGCGCGCCAGCCGGAGAAGCTCGCCCAGGCGACCTTGGGGTTCTGCGGGTCCACGGTGATCCGCGTGACCCAGCGTCCCGGGAAGCTCGGGCTCTCCAGCTTGGTCCAGGTGACCGCGTCGGCCGCTGCCATCGCGTTGCGCGAGACCCACATGAGGCCGGAGTCCGTGCCCGCGTAGACGAGGTTCGGGTCCGCCTTGGTGGTGCCGATCGCCGTGATGGTGCCGAACCCGGGCGCACGCGGCTCGGTGCCCTCGGTGAGGTCAGGGCTGATCTTCTCCCAGCGGCGCTGGCCGACGTCGGTGTTCATGCGGCTGACGTACTCGCTCGCGCCGAACATGATGCGGGGGTCGGCCGAGAACTCCAGCGGGGCGACCCAGTTCTTGCGCAGGCCGGGGATCGTCATGCTGAAGCTCGACTGACCGGTGTCGGTGCCGACGAAGCCGCGGCAGCCACCGTTCTGCGAGCAGCCGTAGTACTTCCGGTCGTTCGTCGGGTCGATGCGGTTCATCATCCCGTCGCCGCCGACGAAGCCGAACCAGTCACCCGTGGTCGAGTTGTCCAGACCCCACGACTTGAGCGATCCGTTGTCCTGCGCACCGGCGTTCATGCGCTGCGGGTTCTGGTGCGAGACATCCATCTCGTAGAACTGGGTCACCGGCAGGTCGGCCGTCTTCTGCCACAGGCCCCTTGCGGCGCCGTTGGTCATCGACCAGTAGAAGCCGCCGTCGTTGCCGAGCATGACCTTGCCGGGCGTGAACGGGTCCCACTCGAGGCCGTGCTGGTCGGCGTGCGGGGTCTGGGAGGTCGTCCACGTGAGACCACCGTTGAGGCTCTCGGCGAGACTCACGCCCGCGACGAAGACGTGCAGCGGGTTCTGCGGGTCGACGTAGACCCTGCCGAACCACCACGCGAACCCGCCGCTGATGCTCTGCAGGGTGCCACCCGAGGTCGGCCCGACGGCCGTCCAGGTCGCGCCGGCGTCGGTGCTCGTGAAGAAGCCGTTGAAGTTGCCACGGGCCGTGCTCGAGATGAGGTAGGCGCGGTTGGGGTCGGAGTCACTGAAGTCGACACCCATGCGCCCGACGAGGTTGTCGGGCGTCTGGAGCGCCGGGTCGGTCTCGCTCTGGGGCAGCGGTGCGTCGTGCACCTTGGTCCACGTGCGACCGGCGTCCGTGGAGCGGTAGACGTAGGAGTGCGGGCCGTACAGGCGCGACTTCTCGTCACGGACCTTGTCCCAGGTCGTCGCGAGCATGATGTCCGGGTTGGCCTTGTTGACGCTCACGTCGATGGCGCCCGTCGAGGCACTGTCCGGGACGATGACGCGCTCCCAGGTCGAGCCGCCGTCCTCGGTGAGGAACAGGCCACGGGTCGGCTCGGTGTCGTGCAGCGCACCCATGACCGCCACGAGGACGCGGTCGTCGTCGCGCGGGTCGATGACGATCTGGCCGACGGTGTCACCGTCCTCGAGCCCCACGTTGGTCCACGTGGCGCCGTCGTCGGAGGACTTGTAGACACCCTTGCCGTAGTAGGCCGAGCCACCACCGTGGTCGGGCTCACCGGTACCGGCCCAGACGACGCCGGCACTGTCGACGGCCACGGCACCCATGGACTGAGGCAGCTGGTCGTCCCACGAGGTCTGGAAGGTCTGGCCGCCGTCGGCGGTGCGCCACAGGCCACCGGTGCCCGTGGCGATGTAGGCGACGTCCTTCGTCGTCGGGTCGGCCGCGATGTCGCGAATCCGGCCACCGATGTTCGACGGGCCGACGCCCGACCACACCTGGTCGGTGCTCGGGTTGCCCTTCGCCGCAGCGCCCATCGAGCGGGACTGCGCGATGGCCTCGGTCACGGCGGCGTCCGGGATGGAGCCGTCGGCGTTCGCGCGCTGGAGGTACATCCACTCCTCGGCGCCCACCGGGTCGGCACTCGGCCGGGCGTGCTTCTTGGTCGAGCTCTTGCGGTTGTCGGACTCCGCCTCCGCCATCGTCACCGCAGACGCACCGACCGGTAGGGCCAGTGCGGTCGCGGCGAGGAGCGGCCACCACTTCTTGTGCAGTGCCACCTGTGATCCTTCGTGTAGGCCGGCGCAGACCCCCATTGGCCGGCACCGATGGACGACAACCTAGTGCTCAGCACTGACCACCGCGAGGGGTCCATGGGTACTACCCGCGGGTAGTGTCCATAGACTCGCCGCGTGCCGCCCTCCCTTCGCGCCCGGCTCGCTCCAGCACTCGTCCTCCTGTGCACCGGGGGCCTCCTCGGCGGATGCTCGTCCGACGCCGACGGTGCCGACTGTCCGGTGCCGGCGGCCGCTCCGCCGGGCGACCTCGAGCTCCTCCCCGACGGGTTGTCGCTCGACGGTGTCGGCACGGTGACCCGGGTCGTGTCCACCCAGGGCCACGTCAACGTCCGCGCCGTGACGACCCGGCCGATCGACGAGGTCACCGTCGCGATCCAGGACGCGGTGACGGCCGCCGGGTTCCGGCCCGCCGGGATGGACAATGAGGGCTTCGAGGCAGAGGTGTTCTTCACGGCCGGCGACTACGCCGCGGGACAGGCGCTCGTGCGGGCTGCGGACTGCGACGGCCAGTGGGACGTCGACCTCGTCCTCGTCGACCCGAGCGCCCTGCCCTCCGCGGACGCCTCGCCCGGCGCCACCTCGCCGGCCAGCCCTCGGCCCAGCTGAGCCGACCGGGCCCGCCGGGAGCTGTCGACCACGGGTGCAGAATGCCGCTCATGACGACCGAGCCCGTGTGGGAGACGCACCCGGTGACACCGTCGCGGTTCGACGACTTCGCCACGGTCGTCAACCCGAACCGTCGGGCCACCCACTGCTGGTGCCTCTCCCACCGGCTCACAGCCGCAGAGATCACGGAGCTCGGCGGCGAGGGCGCCGACCAGCGCGAGCAGGCCGCCCGCGCGCTCGGCCGCCGCACGCACCCGCCGGGCGTCGTCACCTACCTCGACGGCGAGCCCGTGGGTTGGTGCAGTATCAGCCCGCGATCGGAGATCACCCGCCTCGACCGCTCGAAGCTCATGCCGCCCACCGACGACGTCCCCGTCTGGAGCATCATCTGCGTCGTGGTCCGCAGCGGCTTCCGCAGGCGCGGCGTCACCGGCCACCTCCTCGAGGGCGCCGTCGACTGGGCGAGGTCGCAGGGCGCGCCGGCGGTCGAGGCCCACCCGGTCGACCCGAAGGGCCGGATGGACCTCACGATGGCCTTCGTCGGCACGCGCTCGATGTTCGAGAAGGCCGGCTTCGAGGTGGTCGGCACGACCGACGCGGTGGCGAGCAAGATGCCGCGGCTCACGATGCGTCGCACCCTCACGACCTGAGGGAGCCTTCCGGCGATCCCGTATGCCGTTCCGCCTGCTGTGCCAACGCGCCACGGCTCGGGTCGCGGCGTCAGACCGTGCCCTCGCACCTCGCCTTGAGCCCGGCCGCCTCGGTGGCGAGGTAGCGGTCGGTGAGCCGCTTGAAGAAGAGCCGGCCCATGACGGCCCCGACCGGGCCGGACTGCTCGACCGACAGGCGCACCCTCGATCCGGAACCGGCCGCGGAGATCCGGTGCCGGGCGGTCGTGCGGACGCCGGGACCCGTCGCCACCCACGTGAACCCGGCGCCGGGGTCGAGCTCGGTGACGACGTACTCCGTCGGCGGCAGCTTCGGCTGCTCCACGCGCACCCGCGACCCGACCCCGAGGCTGTCCGCATCGAGCCTCGTCACCGAGGTGACCGTCTCGGTCCACTCCGGCCAGCGCTCGACGTCGCTCATGACCTCCCAGACCCGGGCGGGTGGGGCGTCGATGTCGATCTCGGTGCTCTGCTCCATCCCCTCATCCTCGCGCGTGTCGGCCCTGCACGACAGGATGTCGCCATGACTCGCAGCGAGAGCCCGAGCGCGCCCCGCTCCGTCAGCCGCGACTGGGTGCTGCGCCGCCGCCTCGCCGTCCAGCGACTCGCCTCGGCACCCCTGTCCGACCCGGCCGACGTCGTGCGCCTGCTCACCTGCGTCCAGAGCCAGGACGCGCCCCTCGCCGCACAGTCCCTGGCGATGCGGTCCCGCACGACGACGTATGCCGGCGTGCTGGCCGCGCAGGCGAGCGGCGCCTTCGTGCGCACGCACATCCTGAGGCCGACGTGGCACCACGTCGCGCCCGAGGACCTGCGCTGGATCCAGGCACTCACCGGCGGCAAGGTCGAGTCCTCGGATGCCGCTCGCCAGCGACAGCTCGGCATCACGCCCGACGTCATCGAGCGCGGGCTCGACCTTCTCTGCGATCTCCTCGCAGGCGGGCGCGCCCTGACGCGCAAGGAGCTCGGGCCGGTCTTCGCCGAGCGAGGGCTTCCCGGGCCCGGCGAGACGATGGCCCACCAGCTCATCTGTGCCGAGGTGCGGTCGGTCATCTGCTCGGGGCCGCCGCGAGGGACGGAGCACACCTACGTCCTCGTCGACGACGTCGTGCCGCCGTCACCGTCGGACCGGTGGCCACGCGCTCAGTCGGCCGTCGAGCTGACACACCGCTTCTACGCCGGGCACGGACCGGCGTCCGAGCGCGACCTCCAGCGCTGGAGCGGGCTCACCCTCACCGAGATCCGGACCGCCACCGCCGAGCTCACGACCTCGCCGAGCCTGCGATCGTCGCACCCCCTCGAGGCGGTCGAGTGCGCGGGCGAGACGTTGTGGTTCGACCCGTCGGTGTCGGCGCGCACGACACGCGAGCACACGGCATACCTGCTGTCGACGTTCGACGAGGCGGCGCTGACCTACCCGAGCACTGGCTTTCCCCGCCGCAACCACGACGCCGACCGGACCCGGCTCGTGTCGGAGGCAGGCGGCGGGGTCGTCGTCGTCGATGGTCGCGACATCGGGACGTTCAAGCGGAAGGTCGAGGCCAAGCGCGTCGTCGTCACCGTCCGGGCCGAGGTCGACCTCACTCCCCCGGAACGGGACGGAGTCGCCGAGGCGGCGGCGTTCCTCGCGAGCTTCCACGAGCTCCCGCTCGAGCTCGTCATCGCCTGACGGGCGACCCGCTCACGCGTCGTTGACCCCGAACCCCTCGCGTTGCGCGCGCTCGTGGGAGTCCTCGGTCTCCTCGAAGAGCGTCACGGTGAGGCCCGCCGGCGCTTCCAAGCGCGAGTTGAGCGACATCCACGGCGTGAGGACGGGCTCGGCGACGACCTGTGCGCCCGCCTCGGCGGCCGCGCGGGTGGCACTCGCCGAGTCGTCGACCTCGAAGGCGATCCGGATCTTCGGGCTGGGAATGCCCGCGGCCTCGACCCGGTCGATCGCGACCTTGTGCGCAAGGCTCGCGATCTCGAAGGTCGCGCGTCCCGCCTCGAGGATCGCGACCCGGTCGTCACCACCCTCGGAGAACGCCGCGATCTCGTCCATGCCGAGGACGTCGCGGTAGAACCGCACCGCCTCGTCGTAGTCCTCGGCCTCGACGACCACCCGAAGCTGCCTGACCTTCTGCACGCGCCCACCACTGGATTCCGTCATGCACCGTCCAAGCGTCCCCCGCCCCGACTTATTGCGCAGGAGCGACAGCCAGGGCCGCCTTTCGCCCTTCCGGATGTCGCTCCCCCGCAAGAAGTCGCAGGCGCGGTGCGCTGGCGAAGCCAACCTCGCCCGCTCGGGTCGTGTCCCGGGACCCACCCTGGGCACGCAAAGGGCGCCCCGCGAAAGATGGCGGGGCGCCCTCCGTGCTGAGCCGGCGAGGGGTCGAAGCTCGCCCTGGGACTCAGGTCCGAGCCGGGGTCGAAGCGGCTCGGAGTGCGTGGGTCGTCAGTGCACGGCGGGTCAGTCCTGCGGGATGACGACGGTCTGGCCGGCGCGCACCTGGGCGCTGCTCAGGCCGTTGGCGAGCTGGAGCTCGGCGACAGCGGTCGCGAGCGAGGTGTCGCTCATGTGCTCGGCGGCGATCTGCGAGAGCGTCTGGCCCTGCTCGACGGTGACGGTGACCGGGGCTCCCGACGCGGACGCCCCGCCGGTGAGCCCGACGAACGCCGCGGCGAGCGCGACGAGCAGCACGGTCGTCGTGATGGCCAGCCGGCCCGCGCGGGTCAGCCGCAGCGCGGGAGCCGGCGTGCGCGGCACGGCGTCACCGGTGGGGACGAGGACCAGCCGCGGACGCTCCGGGCGACGCGTCGGGAGCGGGACGGCATACCCGGCTGCCCTGTCGTCGTAGGCGACTGCACTCATGGGGTCCTCCTGGGTCGAAAGGACGTTCGATAGAACGCCTGTACGATTTCTAGCACGGATGTTCGAGGACTTCAAGACACGCGTCGAACAGGTGTTTGAAACACCTGCTCGAACTCCGTACGCTGAAGCCATGTCAGGAAGCCAATCAGGCACCACTGACAACGCCCTTTCGCAAGGAGAACGAGCATGAGCGACAAGCGCCGCGAGGCCGCCGACGACGTGGTCCACGAGCTGCCCGACCGCGACCCCGGCGACGGCACGCTCACCGTGCGTCAGCGCAAGGTGCTCGACGTCATCCGCAACTCCGTCGACCGCCGCGGCTACCCGCCGAGCATGCGCGAGATCGGGCAGGCGGTCGGCCTCACCTCCCCCAGCTCGGTGTCGCACCAGCTCAACGCACTGGAGAAGAAGGGCTACCTGCGGCGCGACCCCAACCGCCCGCGCGCCCTCGAGGTCGTCTCCCCCGACACCCCGAGCGACATCCGTGGCTATCGCGGCGGTGCGACGCCCGACGACGTCGACGCGGACCTCGATCCGACCGGCTCCGGCGACGCCCGGCCCGAGGCGAGCTACGTGCCGGTCCTGGGCCAGATCGCGGCCGGTGTGCCGATCCTCGCCGAGGAGACCGTCGACGAGGTCTTCCCGCTGCCCAAGCAGATCGTGGGCGAGGGCTCGCTGTTCCTCCTCAAGGTCGTCGGCGAGTCGATGATCGACGCCGCCATCTGCGACGGCGACTGGGTCGTCGTCCGCCAGCAGCCCACAGCCGACAACGGCGACATCGTCGCGGCGATGCTCGACAACGAGGCGACCGTCAAGACCTTCAAGCGCAAGGACGGCAAGGTGTGGCTGCTCCCGCACAACCCCGCCTTCGACCCGATCGACGGCGACCACGCGACCATCCTCGGCAAGGTGACCGCGGTCCTGCGCCGCGTCTGACCCTCAGCCCGCCCGGTCGGCTCGCTCACCCACCTCGCGGGACAGCGACGTCAACGTGACGCCGAGCGACGCATCGATCCGGTGCGTCGTCTCGGCGTCACCTCGCGTGGGGCCCCTCGTGATGACGACCACCGGTATGCCGTGTGCGGCCGCACGCCGCACGAACCGGTAGCCGCTCATCACCTTGAGCGAGGAGCCGAGGACGACGAGCACCGGCGCCTCGTCGGTGAGGGCGAAGCACCGGTCCACGCGGTCACGCGGGACGGCCCCGCCGAAGAAGACGACGTCCGGCTTGAGGGTGTCCTCCCCGCACACGAGACAGCGTGGCGCGAGGAACGAGCGGACCGCGTCGTCGGCGAGCACGATGTCGCCGTCCGGGCGGATCTGGCTGCTCACCTGCGAGCCGTCGGCGACCGACCCGAGGGCCCGGAAGGCGAAGCCGGGGTTCGCGTCGTCCATGAAGGCCTGGACGAGGTCGCGGTCCACCCGCTCGCCGCACGTGAGGCAGACGACCTCGGCGAGCGAGCCGTGGAGCTCGGTGACCTCGCGCGTGCCGGCCTCCTGGTGGAGGCCGTCGACGTTCTGCGTGATGACGGGTCCGAAGGCTCCTGCGGCCTGGAGGTCGGTGACGGCGAGGTGCCCGGCGTTGGGCTCGGCCGCGGTGAACCGCTGCCAGCCGATGAAGCTGCGCGCCCAGTAGCGCTGTCGCGCCTCGCTCGTCGCCGTGAACTCCTGGTGCGACATCGGGGTCACCCGGCGGTTGCCGTCAGGTCCGCGGTAGTCCGGGATGCCGCTCTCCGTCGACATCCCGGCGCCGGTGAGGACGAGCGCCGGTCCGCGGGCGCGCAGCAGCGCCGCCACCTCGGCGACCGTCGCGGCCACGGGTCCATCGGCTGTCACCGGCTCATCGTAGGCAGGTCGTGCCGACAGGACCTCGCGCCGGCTAGGCCCCGACCCCGACGCCCAGGACGGCAGCACCACCTCCCATGCGGGGGAGGCCCACCATCCCCCTCTCACAGATCACGCGTCGGCGTGAGCCGCCTCGTGAAGGACGGCTGCGGCCGACATCCACTGGTGGTCCGTGTGCGTCCTGCCGGCGTGGGCGCCGGCTCCGCACCGGCAGGACCAGCACCAGTCGCCGGTGGCGGCACGGAACACGTCAGCACGGTGGTCGACGAGGACCTGGGTCCGAGCTCGGGTCGCCGTGCGCACGCTCCTCAGGAACTCCGGAGGCGTCATCATCCTCACCTCCGCCGTCACTCGCCGGGACAGCAGCTCTGGTGCACGAGAGCCGACGTCACCATCGAGCGCCAGTCCACTGTCGATCGTCCAGCGTGCCCGCCGGCGCCGCACGCGCAGGTCCAGCGCCAGCACCTCAGGGCGTCGCACACGACGATGGGGTGGTGGGAGCGCCGGGCGGTCCGACGGCGGAGGTGCGTGCTCATGCAAGGAAGGAGGCCGCCTCCCAAGCCGAGATACACCATCACCTCGCGACGCAAGGACTGGAGTTTCGATAACCAAGTGTTATAGCATCGATCCATGATCGACGCCGCAGGTCTCCGTGTCATGCGCGCCATCGCCGACGAAGGCAGCTTCACTGCGGCGGCGCTCTCCCTCGGCTACTCGCAGCCGGCCATCTCCCAGATGGTCCGTCGCCTCGAGACCCGCACCGGGACGACCCTCGTCGAGCGGGTCGGACGCAGCGTCCGGCTCACCGAGGCCGGTGCCGTCCTCGCCCGCCACGCCGGACCCGTGCTGTCGGCCCTCGACGCCGCCGAGGAGGAGGTCGCCGCGATCGCCGGCCTGCGCTCCGGCCGCGTCCGGCTCATGGCGTTCCCCAGCGCCTCGGCCACGCTCGTGCCCAAGGCCCTCGCCAAGGTCAAGGCCGACCACCCGGGGGTGACCATCACCTTCAGCGAGGCCGAGCCGCGCGAGTCCCTCGCCGCGCTGCGGGCGGGCGAGTGCGACCTCGCCGTCGCGTTCGTCTACGAGGGCACCGACCTCGGGCGAGGTGAGGAGGACCTCGACGCCTTCGTCACCACTCCCCTCCTCGACGACGAGGTGCTGCTCGCCGTGCCCCATGACCATGAGCTCGCGAGCGCCAAGAAGGCCGACATGGCCGCGCTCGAGGACGAGACGTGGATCGCCGGCTGCCCGCGATGCCGCGGCCACCTGCTCCAGCTCGCGAGCACCGCGGGCTACGTCCCCGACATCGCCTACGAGACCGAGGACTACGTCGCGGTCATGGGTCTCATCGCCGAGGGCCTCGGGGTCGCCGTGATCCCCGACCTCATCCTCAAGACCGTCCACCACGAGGACGTCGTCGCCCTGCCCATGACCCCGGCGTCGCGCCGGCACATCGTCGCGGTGACGACCCCGGACCTCCAGCGGGTGCCCGCCGTCAAGGCCACGCTCGACGCCCTCGTCGACAGCGCGCGCAGCTCGAGCGCGAAGCCCTCCCGAGCCTCTCGCTGACCCCTCGGTCCGCCCCCTGCCGAGGAGCCGTCGCGCGCCGGCGGTCCTCATCGCGCGGTGACCACGGCGAGCTGCCCGCGGCCGTCCTCGACCACGGCGACATGGCCGTCGCGGTCGGTGCGGTGGACGGCATACCCGTTGCGCGCGAGCATCGTGAGGTGCGCCGCGGTCGGGTGTCCGTAGTCGTTGTCCTTCCCCACCGACACCACCGCGACCGGGGCACGCACGGCCGCCATGAGCCCAGGGTCGAGGTTCGCGCTGCCGTGGTGCGGCGTCTTGACGACGTCGAACCGCTCGGCGGCACCGGCCATCGAGCCGTCGCGCCGCAGCCGCAGCAGGAGGTCGTGGGCGGCCTCGCGCTCGACGTCGCCGAGGAGGAGCGCGTCGACCTCACCGACGTGCACGGCGAGGACGACGCTCGCGTTGTTGGGCACCGACCCCGCGTCGATCCGCCGGACCGGCGCCCACACCTCCGCGCGCACCTCCCCGAACGTCAGCCGGTCACCAGCCGCCAAGGCGGCCGTCGGTATGCCGTCCGCCCGCGTCCACGACTCCACCTCGCGCACCTGCCACGCGGGCTCGGCCACCGGCGAGGTGAGCACCTGGCCGACGGGGCGGCCGTCGAGCACGCCCGGCAGGCCCTCGACGTGGTCGGCGTGGAAGTGCGTGAGGACCACGGCGTCGACGACCTCGACCCCGAGCGAGTCGAGGCACCCGTCCACGGCGGGCGGGTCCGGTCCGGCGTCGATGACGAGGGCTCGAGCGGGACCGGTGCGCACCACGGCGGCATCACCCTGCCCGACGTCGCAGAAGACGATGCGCCACCCGGTCGGTGGCCACGTGACGACACGCGTCGGCAGCACCCCGGCGACGAGGACCCCGACCACGCCGAGAGCCACCGCCGGCCGGAGCAGCGCGAACCGCGCCAGCCACCGGGCGGTGAGGACGACGAGCACCGTGACCGCTGCGAGGAGGAGGGCGCCGCGACCGCCGTCGGGCCAGGGCATCGTCCCTCCCGGCACCTCGGCCGTGACCCGGGCGACCCGCGCGATGCCGAGTGTCGGCACCGCCCCCAGCCAGCCCACGAGCCGCGCCGGTCCGTCCGCGACGACCGACACCACGGCGGCAATGACGCCGGCCACCGTCGCGGGTGCGACGAGCGGCGCGGCCAGGAGGTTGGCGAGGACACCGATGACACTCACCGACCCCTGCAACAGCACGACGAGCGGAGCACACATCGCCTGGGCCGCGACCGGGATCGCGACGGCCGGACCGAGGAACGCCAGCCTCGCCGGCAGATGGCGGGCGATCGCGTCGCCCCACGGCCGCGTGAAGAGCAGCAGCCCCAGCGTCGCGAGCGCCGAGAGGGCGAACCCGAACGAGCGGGCCATCCACGGGTCGACGACGAGGACGACGACGATCGCGCCCGCCAGGACGGGGAGACCGGCGCTCCGACGTGACCGGCTCACACCGATGAGCCCGATCAGCCCCATCGCCGCCGCCCGGACGACACTCGGCTCGGGACGCGCGAGCACGACGAAGCCGACGATCGCGAGCGCCACCACCCACGGCCGGCACCGTCGTGGCACCCCCACGAGCACGCAGAGCCCGAGCACCATCCCGCCGACGACGGCGATGTTGGAGCCGGACACGGCGGTGAGGTGAGTCATCCCGGTCGCCTGCATGGCCTCGGTGAGGTCGGGAGGCGTGCGACTCGTGTCCCCGATGACGAGCCCCGGCAGCAGCCCACGCGCATCGGCGGGCGTGCCGTCGACCGACCGACGCAGCCCTGCGCGCAGGTGCTCCGCGACCCGCGCCACCCTGCCCGCAGGAGCAACGACCTCGTGCGAGACGACGCTGACGACGGCGAGCTCGCCGCGACCCGGCTCGGGTGGCGCGAGACGTCCGCTCACGCGGACGCGCTCGTGCCACCTCACCTCGAGCAGGTCCGTCTCGCCCCGCAGCAGCACCGGGGCGCGGACCCGGCTCACCCGTCCCCGCCCTTCGACCTCGTATGCCGTCGCCCGCGCGAGGACGACCGGCTCACGACCCGCACGGCTGGCCGGCGTGAAGGGGTCGGAGGCGACGGTGACCTCCACCGTGACGACGGCCCTGGCCTCCGTGAGCGTGTCGAGGTCGCCGACGGAACGCAGCGCGTGCTGTCCGTTGGCCCCGACCTGGAGCAGCAACGCGACCGACACGACGAGCAGGGCGCCGGGCCGGCGCCTGCGCCACAGGCACAGCACCATGGACGCCACGACGAGAGCGGCGGTGAGCGTCCATCGGCCCGGCGACCCCCATGCGAGCGTCCCGGCGAGCAGGGCCCATGCGACGAGCGCGGGAACGAGCATCCGCAGGTCGCTGAACCTCACGACCTCGCGCTGCCACTCCGCCGCGGTGTCACGACCCCGGTCGTCCGGCCTGCCCCCTCGGCCGAGCGGCACAGGCGGCACGGCTGGTACGCGCGGCCCGTCGCGTCCGGTCGACGCCCGCCACGGCACCGTCACAGCGTCACCTTCGGGGTCAGCTGCGCGAGCAGCTTCTCACCGATGCCGCTCACCTCGCCGAGCTCCTCGACGCTCGTGAACCTGCCGTGCTCGGTGCGCCAGTCGAGAATGCGCTGCGCGAGGACGGGACCCACACCCGGCAAGGTGTCGAGGGCCGCGAGGTCGGCACTGTTGAGCGACACCTTGCCGCCCGGACCACCGGGTGCCCCCGACCCGTCACCGCTGCCAGCCCCACCACTGCTGCTGCCGTTGCCACCACCTGCGGCGCCGGCGGCCGGCACGCTCTCACCCGGTCGGGGCACGTGCACCTGTTCACCGTCGACGAGCACCCGGGCGAGGTTGACCGCCGCGAGGTCCGCGGTGGGCGTCGCTCCCCCGGCCGCCGCGACGGCCTCACCGACCCTCGCGCCCGTCGGCATCCGGTAGACGCCGGGACGGCGCACCTGCCCGACCACGTGGACGACGAGCACGGCCGAGGCCCCGGCACTCGCGCGGGCGGCCCCTGCGTCCGTGGCGCCCATCGGAGTCGCGCCTCCCGTCGGGGACGCGCGCGACAGTGTCGACGTCCCGCGGCTCACGCCGGACGGGTCCGCATCCGCGCGAGCACCCACCGGGGTGCCGCCACCGGCGCCCGCGAACCAGACCCGTAGCCCGAAGACGAGGACCACGAGGACGATGACGACGAGCACCGCCACGGCGGCCGAGCGGCTGGGTGCCCACCGCGCGCCGCGCAGGCTCGACGGCAGCTCGAAGACCGGCGGCCGGGCGATCTCGACCGGTCGGTGCCTCCCGGTGGTCGCGTCATGGTCGACGGGCTCCCCTCCACTCCCGCCGCCCTCCGGGGCGGCATCTGCTTCCGGGCCACCGCGGACCATGCCACCACGCGAGGTCAGCCCGGCCGAGCGCACCCTCGCCAGCGCGCGAGGCGAGACGGCCTCGGGGCGGTGGCGGGACGGCATACGGCGACGCTAGGGAGACCCGGCCCACGACCCAACCCGTCAACCGCCGACCTGTGGACGGAGGCCGTCCACCCGCCGGGCTGTGGATGGCTCAGCCCGCGAGCCGACCTGCCCAGATCGCGATGTTGCGGCGATGGCGGGCAAGGACGAGCAGGGCCACGAGCGTGAGCCACACTCCGACACCGCGGTCCACCCCGCTGGTGGCGCGCACGGTGAGCACGACTCCGGCCCCCAGGAGGAACGTCGTCGCGACGACCGACGCGTCACCGAGCCGCTTGACGAACGGCAGGCAGACGATGAAGACGACGAGTGCGGCCAGTGCCACCCACGGCACGACGGCGAGCATCGCCCCGAGCGATGTCGCCACGCCCTTGCCCCCGCGCCCGCCGAGGTAGGGGCTGTAGATGTGTCCGAGCACGCACGCCACCCCCGCGACGAGCGCCACCCACGTCCCGAGCGTCCGCAGCACGACGAACGTCGGCAGGAACCCCTTGAGCACGTCGAGCAGTCCGACGACGATCCCCCACTTGCGCCCGATGACCCGTCCGAGGTTCGTCGCTCCAGGGTTGCCCGACCCGACGCTCGAGACCTCGACCCCGCGACGGCGGCCGACGATGGTCGCGGGGTTGATGCCCCCGATCGCGAAGCACACCGTCCCCACGACGAGGACCAGGAGCACCTGGGCCGGGACGGGGAGACTCACGAGGCGCCCCGGTCAGGCCTGCGGGCTCACCGCGATGGCGAGGGTGCCCGGGCCGACGTGCGCCCCGACGACCGCGCCGAGCTCGACGACGACGAGCTCACCGAGCCCGTCGATGCGCGAGCGAAGCCGCTCGGCGAGCTTCTCGGCTCGTTCGAGCGAGTCGAGGTGGTGCACGGCGACGTCGACCTTTCCCGCGCGCGTCGCCGCCTCGACCGCGAGCTCCTCGAGCCGCGCGATGGCCCGCGAGGACGTCCGGACGCGTTCGAGCGGAACGATCGCCCCGTCGTCGAGCCCGAGGATCGGCTTGATCGCCAGCGCCGAGCCGAGCAACGCGTTGGCCTTGCCGATCCGTCCGCCACGGCGCAGGTGCTCGAGCGTGTCGACGTAGAACACGACGGTGGCTCCCTCGCACCGAGCCCTCACGACGTCGGCCACCTCCTCCGCGGACGCCCCACCGGAGGCGAGGTCGGCACCCGCGAGGACGGCATACCCCATCGCCATGCCCATCGAGCGGCTGTCGACCACGGTGACGGGCACGGGCGACTGGTTCGCGGCGAGCTGCGCCGAGCCGAGGGTGCTCGACATGTCGGAGGAGATGTGGACCGACACGATGGCGTCGGCGCCCGTGTCGGCGAGCTCGCGGTAGACATCGAGGAACGCCTGCGGCGACGGCCGGCTCGTCGACACCGGCCGGAACCGGCGCAGTGCCTCGGCCACCTCGTCGGGCCCGACGTCGACACCCTCGCGGCGTTCCTGACCACCGACGACGACGTGAAGCGGCACGACGCCGATCCCGCGCGCCTTCACGGCCTCCGGGGACAGGTAGGCCGTCGAGTCGGTGACGAGAGCGGTGGTCACGCTCCGAGGCTAGTGGTCAGGACGCCGACCGCGGCGCACCGTGCCGGAACGCGGTCACCACGGCAGGTCGACGAGCGCCTCGCGCTGGTCCCCCACCGGGACCCAGCCGCGCCCCTCCACCTGCTCGTATGCCGTCCCCGGCCCGTTCGCGGCCAGGCTCGCCACAGCGGCGAGGAGGCGCTCGACGTGCTCGTGCGTCGTCGCGAGACCGGCGCTCACGCGGACGGCCGTCGTCACCTCCGCCTCCTCGTCGGAGAGGAGGGTGTCGACGAGGAGGTGCGCGCAGAACTTGCCGTCACGCACACCGATGCCGTGCTCGGCGGACAGTGCCGCGGACACCAGGCTCGACGCGATGCCGTCGACCGTGAACGTCACGACCGGCGCGCGGTCGGCGTCGTCGCCGAAGATGCTGAACGTCTCGACGCCCTCGATGGCGCGCAGCCCGCCGACAAGGCGTTCGGTGACGGCGCGCTCGTGCGACTCGATGGCCCCACGGTGCTCGCGGATCGTCGCACAGGCGGCCGCGAGGGCGATCGCGCCGAGGACGTTGGGGGTGCCGCCCTCGTGCCGGGCGGGGCCGGCCTTCCACGTCGTCGACAGCGCGCCGACGGCGGCGGTGGCGCCACCTCCGGCGAGGTAGGGCGCAGCCTTGTCGAGCCAGTCGGCGCGACCGACGAGCACGCCGGCGCCGTAGGGCGCATAGATCTTGTGGCCGCTGAACGCGACGTAGTCGACGCCGAGGGTCTCGAGGTCGACCCGGCGGTGACCGACGAGCTGCGCGGCGTCGAGTGCCACGCGGGCTCCTCGGGCTCGGGCGACCGCGGCGAGCCGCTCGACCTGCCAGTACTCACCGGTGACGTTGGACGCCCCGCTGAGGACCACGAGGGTCGACGAGCTCGTGCTCCGCTTGAGCGCCTCGCGCAGGAGCGCCTCGGCGTCCTTGTGGGTCAGCGGCACGGGGAGGCGGGTGGTCCGCCGGTCCTCCCACGGCAGCAGGGTGGCGTGGTGCTCGGTCGCGAAGACGATGACCTGGGTCCGTCGCGGCAGCGCGCGAGCAAGCAGGTTGAACGAGTCGGTGGTGTTGCGGGTGAAGACGACCTCGTCGCCCTCGCGGGCACCGACGAAGCGGGCCACCTCGTCGCGCGCCGCCTCGTAGTAGTGGCTCGAGACCTGGCTCGTCCACCCCTGACCGCGGTGGACGCTGGAGTACGTCGCTGTCGCGCGCTCCACCGCAGTGACGACGTGGGCCAGTGGCGGTGTCGAGGCGCCGTGGTCGAAGTTGGCGTACTCGACGCGGCGGCCGTCACACGTCGGCACGAGAGGCGCCGCGACGACGGCCGGCAGGCCGGCCGGAACAATCCCGTATGCCGTGTCCTCCCGGTCCTCGGTCACGGGAGATGCCGACTCGGGCACTGCCGTCCCGGGGGCGGCCGGGGACAGCGTGGACGGGGCCGGCACGGAACGCAGCCACGGCTGGCGGCGCTCACGGGTGACGGTGTGCGGAATCGAGCTGGCGATGGACATCTGCTGCTCCCTGGAGAGTCGATGGACTCTCGAGGTGCTCGTGAGTCCGCGCTTGCCGACTGCGTTGCTGCAACCGACCAGGTCGTCACCCGGAGCACCCCACCGCGGAGGAGGGTTGCCGACCAGCAAGCCGGGGCTATGCGCTGGTACTCATGACCTTGGGTCAGGACTCTATCGACGGGTCGGAACCGGCGTCACCCGTCGTCCACGATCCGATATCGGGGCGGCGTGGCACCCGCCGGCCTCGTCGACGCCCGGTGGCGGAGAAGCCAGGACATAACGCTCGCAAAAATCACGCGGAAAC
>JAUZVC010000002.1:0-878457 GCA_031844405.1 Rothia sp. ARF10 | reverse complement strand
TCAGACCCATCAGACCCACTGTGGCGACGTCCGTGCCGCGTCAGGCTCCGCGGCCGACGGCACCAGCTGCCCGACCGGGCACAGCAACACAGCATCCGGATCCGCGCCCGGCGCGGCGACCGGGGCAGCGCTCGGCACCCCCGGCGCCGGAACCCTGCTCGGCGCGCTCACCACCGGCGACCTCGTCACCCCCGACACCGTCCGCCGCTGGACCTGCGACGCCACCATCATCCCCACCGTCCTCGACACCACCGGCGACGTCGTCACCCTCGGCCGCGCAACCCGCCTCTTCACCCCCGCCCAGATCAAACGGCTCTGGCTACGCGACCGGCACTGCACCTACCCCGGCTGCGAAGCCCCCGCCGCCTGGACCGACACCCACCACCTCACCCACTGGGCCGACGGCGGCCCCTCCGACCTCACCAACGCAGCCCTGCTCTGCCCACGCCACCACACCACCGTCCACAGCAGACGCCTCCACGGACACCTCACCACCGACACCCGCGGCCGACAGCACGTCACCTGGGACCTCACCAGAGGCTCCTACGACGACGCACTCGCCACACGTCAGCACGCCCCGCCCGACGCGGACCACCACCGCCCCGCCGCCGGCGAACACGAACGACGACACCGACCATGACCCCGCACCTCGACCCCGCACGCACTGCGTCGGGCGATCGACGCCGCCCATGTCGACTCTGGCGTCAGCGGCGGGTGAGTGCGTGACCGGCCGGAGTGGTGAGTCGGGTCCAGCGGCCGTTCGTCGCGAGCGTCGACTCGCCTCCGAGCGTGAGGAAGCCGAGGGCGTAGGCAGCGAACGCGAGCGCCGCCGGATAGGTCGGGCCGCCCGGGCCTTTGTCCCCGCCCACGCCGTCGCCGTTCGTCCTCGCCAGGTCGCCAGCCACGTCGACGACTGGGTCAGCAGTCGTCGAGGCAAGCGGCACCATCCGCCCCCACACCCGTTCGCGCAGAGCCGCCACTGCAGCCGAGCCCGCGCCCTCCGGCGTCCCGTCGGCGACCTCGGCGATGCCGCCCGACGCCACGAGCTGCAGCGCCTCCGAACCCACAGACCCGACGACCTGCCACCCCGCACGGGGCGGGGACACGGCGGCCCACGCAGCCGACATCGTCATCGGGGGCACCGGCAGCACAGCGCGCTCCCCCGGCCGCGCGACCCGGTCGCTCACCGCTGCGAGCGGCACCACGACGTCGAGCTCGACCGGCACAGCGAGCGCCGACGTCCGCAGCCCGAGCGTCGTCCCGGTCCCCATGAGACCCGACCCGGGCAGCACGCACACCCATGCCGCGAGGACAGGCCCCACGGCCTGGAGCCGCAGGGCACCGTCGGCGTCGAGCGCACGGGCGCGGGCGGCATACCGGCCGAGGTCCTGGAGGGACTCCGCATCGGCGAGGACGAGCTCGGACACCACGGAACCAGTCACCGGCGTGACCACCGGAAGGCGACCGGTCCACCGACGTGCTCGTCGAGCACCGCGCGCTCCTCCGGACTGAGCCGGCGAGGCCGCGACGTCGTGAAGTCGTAGACGACGAGCCCGGTCTCGGCGACGGCATACACGCGTTCGCCGAGCGACTCAGGGTCCCGCACGGTGTAGCCGAGGTCGAAGCCCGCGCCGTGCACCCGCGTGACCCACATGTCGACCTCGATGGGTGCGTGCCGGTGCGTGAGCGGCGCGACGTACTCGATCTCGTGGCGCGACACGATGACGCCGGTGTCGAGCAGCGAGCGCTCCTCGCCGAACCACTCGCGGAAGCCGATGACGCGGGCGTCCTCGAGGAGCCGGAGGTACTGCACGTTGTTGACGTGGCCGTAGGCGTCCATGTCGGACCAGCGCAGCGGCACCTCGGTGCGGTAGGGACGAGCGGTGGAAGCGGGGTCGGACACGGACATGCGGCCAGTCTCCCAGCCCTGCGGAGTCGGCGGCGACCGCGGTCCTAGGGTGGACGGATGCCGATCTCCCCCACGACGAACGCCCGCCTCGACCACGTCCTCGCCACCGGCCAGCGCGACCACCGGCTGCCCTCCGTCGCCGCCGGTCTCGTCCGCGGAGGCGAGCTCGTGTGGTCCGGCGCCGTCGGCACCGTCGACGGCCGTGCGGACGGCGCAGCGGTCGACGCGGACACGCAGTTCCGCATGGGCTCGATCACGAAGACCTTCGTCGCGGTCGCCGTGATGCGGCTGCGCGACGAGGGCCGCCTCGACCTCGCCGACCGGTTCGGCACCCACGTGCCCGGCAGCGCGCTCGACGACGTGAGCATCGAGCAGCTTCTCAGCCACGCCGCGGGCGTCCAGGCAGAGACGCAGGGCGACTGGTGGGAGCGCACACCCGGCGCCGGCTGGGACGACCTCGTCGGGTCGGGCGTCGGCACCCGCTTCCGCTCGGGTCGCCGGTTCCACTACTCCAACACCGGATATGCCGCCCTTGGTCGCCTCGTCGAGGTTCTCCGCGAGCGCCCGTGGTTCGACGTCATCCGCGACGAGCTGCTCGAACCGCTCGGCATGATGCGGACCACCCCGCGGCCGAGCGGCGCTGCGGCGCAGGGACTTGCGGTGCACCCCTTCGCGGACCTGCTGCTCCCCGAACCCGAGCACGATGCCGGTGCGATGGCCCCCGCCGGCCAGCTGTGGACGACGGTCGGCGACCTCGCGAGGTGGGCGGCGTTCCTCGGCGGCGAGACACACGACCTCCTGTCGTCCGACACGCTCGCCGAGATGGTCGAGCCGCACCACGTCGTCGACGAGCCGGGCCAGCCGTGGACCGGCTCGCACGGCCTCGGCTGGCAGGTGTGGAACGTCGACGGCGCGCGGTTCGCCGGCCACGGCGGATCGATGCCCGGCTTCCTCGCGAGCCTGCGTGTCCACCTCGACGAGAGCGGCGGCAGGGGTGACGGCGTCCCGGGTGCCGCGGGCGACGGCGTCGTCCTCTTCACCAACACGACGTCGAGCAAGGTGCTCAAGGAGCTGCCGCGCGAGCTGCTCCGCACGATGCGCGAGCTCGAGCCGGCACCCGTGACACCCTGGGTCGCGACCGGCTCCAACGACGTGCTCGAGCTCGCCGGGACCTGGCACTGGGGACCCGCCGTGGAGATCGCACGGTTCGTCGGCGAGCACCTCGTCCTCGGCGAGCCCGGTGCGGGGCGTGGGTCCCGGTTCCGGCGCGTCTCGGGCGACGAGTGGGTCGGGCTCGACGGCTACTACACCGGCGAGCCGCTCCGGGTGGTCCGCCGCGAGGACGGCACGGTGTCGCACCTCGACCTTGCGACCTTCCGCTTCACCCGGACCCCGTATGACCCGACCGCGGACGTGCCCGGTGGGGTCGACGAGCTCGGGTGGGCCTGACCCCTGTCGGGCGCCGCGCCTACGGTGGGGTCACCATGACGAACGAGACGTATGCCGGCAGCGCACCGCCCGTGAGCGGTGCACCCACCGATGTGGTCGAGGAGGCCCGCTCGGCCCTCCGACGGCTCGTCGGCCGGGACGACGTCGACTTCCGCGACGGGCAGCTCGAGGCCGTGACGGCGCTCGTGTCCGAGCGGCGGCGGGTGCTCGTCGTCCAGCGCACGGGATGGGGCAAGTCCGCGGTCTACTTCGTCGCGACGGCGCTGCGCCGGGCGCAGGGGGCGGGACCGACGGTCATCATCTCGCCGCTGCTCGCCCTCATGCGTGACCAGATCGCGGCAGCCGAGCGAGCCGGCATACGCGCGGTGACGATGAACTCCGCCAACGCCCAGGACTGGGACGAGGTGCGCAGCGCCCTGGCCGCCGACGCCGTCGACGTCCTCCTCGTCAGCCCGGAGCGGCTCAACAACCCCAGGTTCCGCGACGAACAGCTCCCCGACCTCGCCCGGCGGTGCGGCCTGCTCGTCGTCGACGAGGCGCACTGCGTCTCGGACTGGGGCCACGACTTCCGCCCCGACTACCGGCGCATCCGCGACCTGCTCACCGACCTGCCCGATGACATCCCCGTCCTCGCGACGACGGCGACCGCCAACCAGCGCGTCGTCACCGACGTCGTCGAGCAGCTCGGCGTCGGCGGGAGGGACGTGCTCACGGTGCGTGGCGGGCTCGCGCGCGACTCGCTGCGCCTCGGGGTGCTGCGCTCGATGTCGCCCGAGCAGCGGCTCGGCTGGCTGCTCGCCCACCTCGACGAGCTGCCCGGCAGCGGCATCGTCTATGCGCTCACGGTCGCCGCGGCAGAGGAGGTCGCGTCCGCGCTCTCGGAAGCGGGCCACCGGGTCGCCTCCTACACCGGCCGCACCGACCCCGCCGACCGCGAGCGCCTCGAGCGCCAGCTGCGGGACAACGACGTCAAGGCGCTCGTCGCCACCTCCGCGCTCGGCATGGGCTTCGACAAGCCCGACCTCGGCTTCGTCGTCCACCTGGGCGCGCCGTCATCACCGGTCGCCTACTACCAGCAGGTCGGACGTGCCGGCCGAGCCACCGACCGCGCGGACGTGCTGCTGCTCCCCGGGCCCGAGGACAAGGACATCTGGCTCTACTTCGCCTCGGTCTCGATGCCGCGCCAGGAGCAGGCCGACGCCGTGCTGCGGGCCCTCGCCGAGGCCGGGCGGCCGCTGTCGACGGCGGCGATCGAGACGATCGTCGACGTGCGGCGCACCCGCCTCGAGCTGCTACTCAAGGTGCTCGACGTCGACGGCGCCGTCTCGCGGGTCCAGGGCGGCTGGGCCTCGACCGGGCAGCCGTGGACCTACGACGCCGAGCGCTATGCCCGCGTCGCACAGTCCCGCACCGACGAGCAGCAGCTCATGCTCGACTACGAGCGCACGAGCGAGTGCCGCATGGCCTTCCTCCAGCGCACCCTCGACGACGACAGTGCGCAGCCGTGCGGGCGGTGCGACACGTGCGCCGGGCCCTGGTACGCCACCGACGTCCCCGACACCGTCGTCGGCGCCGCCCGCGAGCGCCTGGCCCGCGTCGGCGTCGACCTCGACCCGCGCGCCCAGTGGCCCACTGGCATGGACCGGCTCGGTGTGCCGGTCAAGGGCAAGATCCCGGCAGACGAGGCCCTGTCGCCGGGGCGCGCCCTCGCCCGGCTCAGCGACCTCGGCTGGGGGCAACGGCTGCGCGAGGTGCTGCGGGCCGACGCGCCGGCCTCACCGGAGCTGCTCAGGGCCTGCGTCGGCGTCCTCGCCGGGTGGGGTTGGAGCGAGCGGCCGGCGGGCATCGTCGCCGTGCCGTCGCGGTCCCACCCGCAGCTGGTGCAGTCGCTCGCGCACGGCCTCGCGGAGATCGGCCGCCTGCCGCTGCTCGGCACCCTCGACCTCGAGCACGGTGGCCCCACGGGCGAGCCGGGCGGCAACAGCGCGTTCCGGCTCGCCGGCGTGTGGGAGCGCCTCGTCGTCGGGCCCGAGCTCCGCGGTGCCCTCGCGGGGGTGCGTGGGCCGGTGCTCCTCGTCGACGACCTCGTCAGCTCACGCTGGACGCTCACTGTCGCAGGTCGCGAGCTCCGCCGAGCGGGGGTCGACGGAGTCCTGCCGTTCGCGCTCGCCGTCGACGGCTGACCCCGACTCCCTGCCCGCGAGCCGCGCCGGCGGATGGACCCGCACGGTGACGATCGGCAGGAACGCCTGGACCGCTGGGCCGATGAGCAGTGCATAGAGCACCGTGCCGACGCCGACGACACCACCGAGAAGCCACCCCACGGCGAGCACGCTCACCTCGAGGGCCGTGCGGATGAGCCGGATCGACAGCCCGGTGCGGCGCGCCAGTCCGGTCATGAGCCCGTCGCGCGGGCCGGGGCCGTACTGGCTGCCGATGTAGAGCGCCCCACCGAGCCCGTTGACGGCGATGCCGCCGAGGAGGAACGCCCACCGCACCCACAGCGCATCCGGGGTCTCGAGCACCGCGAGCATGACGTCGGTGGCGATGCCGATGACGAAGACGTTCATCACCGTGCCGAGCCCCGGCCACTGCCGCAGCGGGATCCAGAGGAGCAGCACGAGGAAGCCGACGACGACCACGACGGTGCCGAAGCTCCAGCCGACCTTCTCCTGCACGCCGTAGTGGAAGACGTCCCACGGGTCGAGCCCGAGCTCGGCCCGGATGAACATCGCCATCGCCGTGCCATAGAGCCAGAGCCCGACGAGGAGCTGGGTCACGCGGCGCACGGTGTGACCGGCACGCAGCTGCTCCATCGGGGTCATCGGGACAAGATCGACGCGGCGGGCGGCACCCGCGCGAAGGGTCTGGATCGGGCTCATGCGTCGCATCCTCCCCCACAAGTGGACTGACGATCCATGGCCACTTGTGGGACAGTGGCCTCATGTCCGCGCCCGTCCTCTCCGCCGTCCGAGCCGCCGACCTCATCGGGCCCGCGCGAGGTGAGGGGCCGGCATACCAGGGCGTCGCGGACGCCCTGCGGCTGCTCATCGCGGACGGCCGCATCGCGGTCGGGACGCGCCTGCCGAGCGAGCGCGACCTCACTGTCGCCCTCGGGTTGAGCCGAACGACCGTGAGCAGTGCGTATGCCGTGCTCCGCGAGCGCGGCTACCTCACCTCGCGTCGCGGGTCGGGCAGCGTCGCGAGCCTGCCCGCGGGCGTCGTGCGGCGTGACACGGGCCTGCACCTGTCGCCCCACGTGCCGGAGGGAGCGATCGACCTCACGTGTGCGGCGCAGCGCGCGCCCGCCGGCATGACCCAGGCGGCGGAGGCGGCGATCGCGTCGTCGCCGGACTACCTCAGGGGCAGCGGCTACCACGTAGACGGCGTGCCCGAGCTGCGCAGAGCCATCGCCGAGCACTACACCGAGCGCGGTCTGCCGACGACCGCCGACGAGGTGCTCGTGACGACCGGCGCCGTCGTCGGCACCGCCATCGCCGCGCGGGCGCTGCTGTCCCCCGGCGACACCGTCGTCATGGAGACACCGACCTATCCCAACATCTTCCCGACGTTGCGCCAGCTGCGCGCCCGCATCGCGGCTGTGCCCGTCGAGCCCACCGGGTGGGACATCCCGACGATGACGTCGACGATCCGCGCGGCGGGTGCGCGGGCAGCCTTCCTCCTGCCCGACTTCCACAACCCGACCGGCAACCTCATGTCCGACGAGCAGCGTGCCGATGTGGCAAAGGCGTTGCGGCACACCCGGACCACGGCGATCGTCGACGAGACCGTGGTCGAGATCGCGCTCGACCACGAGGGCGCGATGCCGCTGCCCTTCGGCGCGCACCACCGCGACACGGTGTCGGTCGGCAGCGCGTCGAAGTCGCACTGGGGCGGCCTGCGGATCGGCTGGCTCCGCGCACCCGAGCACCTGCACGAGCGGCTGCACGCCGCGCGGGTCCCGCTCGACATCGGCGCCCCCGTCATCGACCAGCTCGTCCTGCTCCACCTCATGCGCGCCTCGCCCGGCATCACGCAGGAACGTCGAGCGCTCCTCGTCGAGTCGCGAGACGCCCTCGTCGCGGCCCTGCGCGCCCGCTGCCCGGAACTGAGGTTCGTCGTCCCGCGGGGCGGGTTGTCGCTCTGGGTCGAGCTGCCCGAGCCGGTCGCGCTCGAGGTCACCCTCGCCGCCGAGGACGAAGGGCTGCTCTTCGCCGACGGTCCGCGGTTCGCAGCCGCCGGCGGTCTCGACCGCTGGATCCGCCTGCCCTACGTCCTCGGACCGGACGAGCTCACCGAGGCGGTGGAGCGACTCGCGCGAGCCCTCACCACGGTCGCCGACGGCTCGTCGGCACGGCGCCGCGGCACCCGCCGGCCACCACGCGGTCCCCTCGTCGCCTGAGCCAGGGCATCGCCTCAGCCGCCGCGTCGTTAGGGTGACGCCTGTGAACGATCCTGCAGCCGACACCCCTCCCGCGCTGGCCGAGCTGCTCGCCGTCCTCGACCTCGAGGAGGTCGGCCGGGCCGACATGAGCGTCACCGCCTCCCTCGACGACGGGGCGAGCAGCACGACGTCGCCGTTGGCGTTCGCCGAGGAGATGACGCTCTTCCGCGGGCAGAGCCAGAAGATGCCGCACGGTCGCGTCTTCGGCGGACAGGTGCTCGCGCAGGGGGTGGTCGCGTGCGGGCGCACCGTCACCCCCGGCGAGGGCGAGGCTCCGCGCCCGATCCACTCCCTGCACGCCTACTTCATGCGCCCCGGCGACGACACCCAGCCGATCACCTTCGCGGTCGAGCGGATGCGTGACGGCCGGTCGTTCTCGACCCGGCGCGCCCACGCGATCCAGAACGGCAAGCCGATCCTCTCGATGAGCTGCTCCTTCCAGGAGCCGGCCGACGGGCTCGACCACCAGGACGAGATGCCCGACGTCCCCGGACCCGAGGGCCTGCAGTCGCTCAGCGACGTCTTCGGCGGCATCGACCATCCCGGCGCGAAGCACGTCGCCGACCGGGCCATCGAGCAGCGTCACGTCGAGGGCCAGCTCTTCCTCGCGCCCGCCGACGAGCGGGTGGCGCAGCAGAGCGTGTGGACCCGCGCCGTGGGTCGCCTGCCCGACGACCCACTCCTGCACTCGGCCGTCCTCGCCTATGCATCCGACTACGCCCTGCTCGAACCCGTCCTGCGCAAGCACGGCCGCCAATGGGTCGGCGGCGGGCTCAACGTCGCGAGCCTCGACCACGCCATGTGGTTCCACCGCCCGGCTCGCGCGGACGACTGGCTGCTCTACGCCCAGCAGTCGCCGTCCGCTCAGGGCGGCCGCGGCCTGTCCATCGGCCGGATGTTCACGGCCGACGGCACCCTCGTCGCCTCGACCGCCCAGGAGGGCATGCTCCGCGTCCGCGACTGATTGCGAAAAGCGGACGTTCTGAGGCCACGTTTCGGGCCGAGAACGTCCGCTTTTCGCAAGAAGTCGGGTGGCGTCAGGGGTAGGTCAGCGGTTCGCGTATGCCGTCCACGCCGGTCGTCGTCACGGTCACCGTGTCGTGGGCCAGGTCCGCGCGCACCTCGATGCCGCGGTGGGTCATGACGAACGTGTCACCGCCGTCCTCGACCTGGCACGTCACGTCCACGAAGCGGGTCTCCGAGGTGCCGATGACGCTGCGGCGCAACGCGATGAGATCGCGGTACCACTGCAGCAGAGAGGCGTGCGGCTCGGAGTCCAGCTCGTCCCATCGAAGGACACTGGCGTCCCGCGTCGCCCGCGACTGGGGGTCGGGCACCTCGGACTCAGACCAGCCGTGGGCCGCGAACTCCGCCCGCCGCCCGGCCCGGACCGCCTCGGCCATGCCCTCGTCGGTGAAGTCGGTGAAGAACTGCCACGGCGTCGACGCCGCGAACTCCTCGCCCATGAAGAGCATCGGCGTCCCCGGCCCGAGCAGGTAGAGCGCCGCGCCGATGGCCGCGCGTCCGGGCGAGAGCATCGCGCTGATGCGGTCGCCCGTCGCGCGGTTGCCGACCTGGTCGTGGGTCTGGAGATAGGTCACGAGCCGTCGACCGTCGAGCGCGTCGACGTCGACCGGGCGACCCCACTCGCGCTCCCGGAAGGTCGACCACGTGCCCTCGTGGAGGAAGCCGCGCGTGAGCACGTGGGCCAGCACGTCGAGCGGCCCGCCGTCGGGCATCGTGCGCGTGCCGCCGCCGAAGTCCTCGTAGTAGCCCTGGGTCTCGCCGGTGAGTGCGACGTGCAGCCCGTGGTGCACGTCGTCGGCCCACTGTGCCGTCATGCCGAACCCGCCCTCGGCGGTGGGCGTGACCATCGCCGTGTCGTTGAGGTCGCTCTCGGCGATGAGGTCGAGCGGCCGTCCGAGCTCGCTCGACAGCGCAGCCACGGCATCCGAGAGCTCCGCGAGCAGGTGCCGCTCCCCCTCGTCGACGAGCGCGTGCACGGCATCGAGCCGAAGCGCGTCGACGTGGAAGTCACGCATCCAGCGCAGCGCATTCTCGACGATGAACGCCCGCACCTCGTCGGAGCCGGGGGCGTCGAGGTTGACCGCCGGACCCCACGGCGTCATGTGCGAGTCGGTGAAGTAGGGACCGAACCGCCCGAGGTAGTTGCCGCTCGGCCCGAGGTGGTTGTAGACGACGTCGAGGCAGACCCCCAGCCCACGCGCGTGGCACGCGTCGACGAACCGCTGGAAGGCGGCCGGACCGCCAAGGGCGTCGTGGACGGCATACAGGTCGACGCCGTCGTAACCCCAGCCCCAGCGTCCCGGGATCGCGGCGACGGGCAGGATCTCGACGACGTCGACACCGAGCTCGACGAGGTGGTCGAGCCGCTCGACAGCGGCGTCGAACGTGCCCTCGGCGGTGAACGTCCCGATGTGGCACTCGTAGACGACGCCACCGAGCGTCCCGGCGCCGTCGCGCGGCCCCCGCCATCCTGTGTCCGCCCACTCGTGCGCGTGCACGTCATAGGTCCGGCTCGGCCCGTCGACACCGTGCGGCTGCCACGCGCTGCGCGGGTCGGGCAGCGCGGGCTCCTCGCCATCGAGGACGAAGGCGTAGTCGAGGACGTCGTATGCCGGCCCCTCCCCCTCCCAGCGCCACCAGCCGCGGTCGTCGCGCACCATCGGCAGGCGCTGCGTGTCCTCGCCGGGAGCGCCGAGCTGGAGCTCGACCTGCTTCGCCTCGGGGGCCCAGACCTCGATCATGGCTGCCTCTCCAGAAGTGCGACGGGCAGGTCCGCCAGCAGGTCGACCAGGCGGGCCTCCCCCGCGAACTCGTCACGTCCACTGTGCGACAACAGGTTCCGCCACTCGCCCTCGGGTAGCGCCACGGTGGTATCGCCGAAACCGCCGGCGTCGGCGAGCCGGTCAGCCGCGCGGGTGACGACGGCGACCACCTTTGGCCCGGAGGCGTCACCCCGCGCCAGACCCAGCGCGTGCGGCGACGTCGTGGCGACTGCCTCGTAGGTCGACTCCGGCCCGACGAAGACCTCGGCGAGCTGTCGGCGCAGTCGCAGTGAGGCGGCGGTGACGAGCAGCTTCTCGTCGTCGAGGTCGCTCGGTCGCTCCCCGGCGTCCAGCCGCTGCAGACGAGCACGCCGCTCGGGGTAGTCGACGGCACCGCGGTTGTCGGGGTCGACGAGCGTCAGCGCCTGCAGCTCGGCGCCCTGGTAGACGTCGGGCACCCCGACCGCCACGAGCTGGAGCAGCTTCTGACCGAGGACGTTGGCTCGCTGCGACGCGGAGTGGTCGGCCAGCCACGACTCGACGTGCCGGGCCACGGCGTCGTCGGCCACGACGGACCGAGCGAACGCCACGACTGCGGCCTCGTAGTCGGCGTCGCCGTCGACCCACGCCGTCTGGTCCTTGGCCTCGCGGACCGCCTTGAGGACGTATCCCTCGATCCGGTCGGGCGTGATCGGCCACGCACTGAGGACTGTCTGCCACACGAGGTACTCGGTGGCCGGGTCGACGAGCGAGCCGCGGGACGCCGCAGCGAGGTCGGACGCCGCGTGCACCCACTCCGACCACTCGGACGCCGACTCGGCGAGGGTCATGAGCCGGGCCCGGACGTCCTCGGAGCGCTTCGTGTCGTGCGTGGTGAGCGTCGTCATCGTCACGGGCCACGTCGCCAGCTGCCGCGCCTCGAAGGCGTGGAACTCCGCCGGCTCGATCGACAGGTGCGACGGGTGCCCGCCGACCTCGTTGGCACCCGTCATCCGGGCCCAGCGATAGAAGGCGGTGTCCTCGATGCCCTTGGCCATGACAGGTCCGCAGGTCTGCTGGAAGCGCACCATGAGCTCCACCTGGGCCGCCTCCGTGCCGACCTGCGACTCGCCCAGGCGATCGCCACGCACGAGACGGTCGACGACCGTCAGCGCTTCGTGGTCGGAGGGGTCGAGGAGCTTCTGCGCTCGCGAGACCGCCCCGTCGAGCACCGCGAGCTGGTCCTCGTCCTTCGGCTCCCCGGGAACGAGGTAGGCGCGGTAGCGGTCCATCGAGACGAGCAGCGCCTCGAGGGCACGCCGCAGCGGTGCGGATTCCATACCGGGCAGCACCTGCTGCACCAGCCGCATGAGCCGGTTGACCTCGGCGGCCTGGACGGTCTCGACGACGAGCCGCTTCGACTCGAGGACGACGTCGTCGAGAGCCTCCCGCCCCGGCGGCGCGTGCTCGGCCCAGAGCCGGTCGAGCACCTCGTCGCCCGCGCCCGACGTGAGCACCTGCTGGACCCGGAGCAACGTGTCGTAGCCCGTCGTCCCGGCACACCGCCACGACTCGGGCAGCTGCTCCTCGCCCTCGAGGATCTTCTCGGCGACGACCCACGCGTCGCCGGTCGCGTCCGCGAGCAGCGCGAGGTAGCGGCCCGGGTCGGCCAGCCCGTCCGGGTGGTCGATCCGGAACCCGTCGACGGCTCCCTCCGCATACAGCTCGAGAAGCAGCCGGTGCGTCGCCTCGAAGACGTCTGGGTCCTCGACCCGGACGGCCATGAGCGAGGTGACGTCGAAGAAGCGCCGGTAGTTGAGGTCAGCCGCGCCGTCGCGCCAGAAGGTGAGCCGGTAGGCCTGTGCCGCAACGAGATCCGCGAGCGGCAGGTCCTCCGTCCCGACGGCTACGGGGTACTCGTGGTCGTAGTAGCGCAGCACGGTCTCGCCGCCGCCCGCACCACCGTCACGCGCCACCGACAGCTCGCCGGCGGACAGCGCGTCCTCGAGGGACCCGCCGAGGACGGGCATGAGCACCCGCCCCTCCTGGGCGTCCCAGTCGATGTCGAACCAGCGCGCCGCCTCGGACGCACGGCCCTCACGCAGGAGTGACCACAGCGCCGGGTTGCGCCACGTCGCGTCCGGCACCGTCATGTGGTTGGGGACGACGTCGACGAGGATCCCGAGCCCGTGATCGTGGGCAGCCGCGACGAGCCGGTCGAACGCCTCGCGTCCACCCGCCTCCTCGTTGAGGCGGGTGTGGTCCACGACGTCGTAGCCGTGGGTCGAGCCGGGAGCCGGCTGGAGGATGGGCGACAGATAGAGGTGCGAGACCCCGAGAGACGCGAGATAGGCCGTCTGCTCCGCCGCCGCGTCGAAGCCGAACCCACCGTGCACCTGGAGCCGGTAGGTGGACGTGGGCACGGCGCGACCGGAGGGTCCGACGACGACGGGAGTGACCGGCATACGGGTCAGACCGTCCGCTCGGACGTCGCGGCACCCACCGGCACCGTGACCTCCTCGCGCGGGCACCTGAGGACGACGACCGAGCGTGGGCCGACCGTCACCTGGGTCCCCGCGTCCCGCCAGCCGGGGTCGACGAGGTCGGCACAGGTGTCGATCTCGGTGAGCCACCGCTCGCCCCACTTCGAGGCGGGCAGGGTGAACTGCACCTCCTGCGCGTCGGCGTTGAAGAGGACGAGGAAGTCGTCGTCGGTGATGGGCTGGCCCCGCGGGTCGGGCTCGTGGATGGCGCCTCCGTTGAGCCACATGGCGACCTGGAGGGACTCACCGTCCCAACCGCTGTCGTCCATCGGCTCGCCGGACGGCTGGAGCCAGTAGATGTCACCGAGTGTCGACTCGCCGCCGTGGTCGGCCGACCCCGCGAAGAAGCGCCGGCGACGGAACACGGGGTGGTTGCGTCGCAGCCGGACCGCGGCCTTGGTGAACTCGAGGAGCTGCAGCTGCTCCTCCCCCAGCTGCCAGTCGACCCACGAGAGCTCGTTGTCCTGGCAGTAGACGTTGTTGTTGCCCTGCTGGGTGCGACCGATCTCGTCACCGTGGCTGATCATCGGCACGCCCTGCGACAGGAGCAGGGTGGTGAGGAAGTTGCGCAGCTGGCGCAGGCGCAGGGCCTTGATCTCCGGGTCGTCGGTCGGGCCCTCGACGCCGTGGTTCCACGAGCGGTTGTGCGACTCGCCGTCGTTGCCGTCCTCGCCGTTGGCCTCGTTGTGCTTCTCGTCGTAGGAGACGAGGTCGCGCAGGGTGAAGCCGTCGTGGGCCGTGATGAAGTTGATCGAGGCGATGGGCTTGCGGCCGCTGTGCTCGTAGAGGTCGCTCGACCCCGTGATCCGCGAGGCGAACTCCCCCAGCGTCGCCGGAACGCCACGCCAGAAGTCGCGGACGGTGTCGCGGTACTTGCCGTTCCACTCCGTCCACAGCGGCGGGAAGTTGCCGACCTGGTAGCCGCCGTCGCCGACGTCCCAGGGCTCGGCGATGAGCTTGACCTGCGAGATCACCGGGTCCTGCTGGATGAGGTCGAAGAAGGCCGAGAGCTTGTCGACCTCGTGGAACTGGCGGGCCAGGGTCGCCGCGAGGTCGAATCGGAAGCCGTCGACGTGCATCTCGGTGACCCAGTAGCGCAGCGAGTCCATGATGAGCTGGAGCACGTGCGGGTTGCGCATGAGCAGGCTGTTGCCCGTGCCGGTCGTGTCGTAGTAGTGCTGCTTGGCGTCGTCGACGAGGCGGTAGTAGCTCGCGTTGTCGATGCCGCGGAAGCAGATCGTCGGGCCGAACTCGTTGCCCTCGGCGGTGTGGTTGTAGACGACGTCGAGGATGACCTCGATGTCGGCCTCGTGCAGCGCCTTGACCATCGCCTTGAACTCGCTCACCTGCTGGCCGCGCTCGCTCTGGGCATAGCCGTTGTGCGGTGCGAGGAACCCGATGGTGTTGTAGCCCCAGTAGTTCGTCAGGCCCTTGGCCTGGAGCGAGGTGTCCTGGACGAACTGGTGCACCGGCATGAGCTCGATCGCGTTGACGCCGAGCTCCTTGAGGTGCTCGATGATGACCGGGTGCCCGATCGCGGCATAGGTCCCGCGGATCTCCTCGGGCAGGTCCGGGTGCGTCATCGTGAGGCCCTTGACGTGCGCCTCGTAGATGACCGTGTCGTGGTACTCGTGGCGCGGCGGGCGGTCGTGGCCCCAGTCGAAGAACGGGTTGATGACGACGCTGAGCATCGTCTTGCCGAGGGAGTCGTCGGTGTTGCGCGTCTCCGGGTCGAGGAAGTCGTAGGAGAAGAGCGACTGGTCGTTGCTCACCTGCCCCTCGATCGCCTTCGCGTAGGGGTCGAGGAGGAGCTTGCTGGGGTCGCAGCGGTGCCCCTCCTCCGGCGCGTAGGGACCGTGCACGCGGTAGCCGTAGCGCTGCCCCGGCTGCAGGTTGGGGATGTAGGCGTGCCACACGAAGTGGTCGACCTCGGGCATGTCGATACGCGTCTCGACGCCGTCGTCGTCGACGAGACACAGCTCGACGTTCTCGGCCACCTCGCTGAAGAGCGCGAAGTTCACCCCGCTGCCGTCATAGGTCGCTCCGAGCGGGTACGCCGATCCGGGCCAGATCTCCAAGGCCGCCTCCAACATCGTGGTTTGGGTCAAGCTCGATTTCCTCTCACGGGACGACGGCGGCCCGCGGGGCGCGGACGACAAGCCGGTGGAACTTGGCTGGGTATCGTTCGCGCAGGACGCCAACCTACCCAACTCCTCGCACCTCCCCGTACCCAGAAGGACCCCACGTGACCCATACCCGCACCGCCGTCGTCACCGGAGCCGCTCGCGGGATCGGCGCCGCCACCGCTCGGCGCCTCGCGAAGGACGGGTATGCCGTCGCGGTCGCCGACCTCGACGAGGCCGCCTGCGAGGTGGTCGCCGCCTCGATCCGGGAGGCCGGAGGATCGGCCGCCGGCGTGGGCATCGACGTCTCGCACGCGGAGCAGGTCGAGGCCGGAGTGGCCCGCATCGCCGACGAGCTGGGCCCCCCGGTCGTGCTCGTCAACAACGCGGGCATCATCCGCGACAACCTCATCTTCCGCATGACCGAGGACGACTGGGACTCGGTGATGGCGGTGCACCTGCGTGGCGCCTTCCTCATGACCCGGGCCTGCCAGGCCCACATGACCGCCGAGAAGTACGGCCGGATCGTCAACCTCTCGTCGTCGTCCGCGCAGGGCAACCGCGGCCAGGCCAACTACTCCGCGGCGAAGGCGGGGCTCCAGGGCTTCACCAAGACGCTCGCCATCGAGCTCGGCAGGTTCGGCGTCACGGCCAACGCGGTCGCCCCCGGCTTCATCCAGACCGACATGACGGCCGCGACGGCCGAACGCATGGGCGTGTCCTTCGAGGACTTCCTCGCCGGTGCCGCCAAGCAGACGCCGGTCGGGCGCGTCGGCCAGCCCGAGGACATCGCCGCCACCATCTCGTTCCTCTGCTCCGAGGAGGCGGGCTTCGTCTCGGGCCAGGTGATCTACGTTGCCGGAGGCCCCCTCGACTGAGCGCGAGGACGCGCCGGCGCGGGGGGCCGCGCCCGCCCGGGACCGCGCCTTCGACGTCGCCCGCGGCATCGCGATCCTCGCCATCGTCGTCGGTCACGTCCTGCGCGGACTGACCTCGGCGGACCTCGTGCCGCGCACGTCCCCGGCCGTCCTCGAGGTGGACGACGCGTTCTACGCGTGGCACCTCACGGTCTTCGCCGTGCTGCTCGGCGTCTTCCTCCGACCGGGTGTCGAGAAACACGGACCTCGCGCCTATGTCCGCTCCCGGGTCAGCCTCTTCGCCTGGCTGTATGCCGTGTGGACCGTCCTCTTCGGCGTCACCCGCCGCTTCACCGACGTGGCGGCCCAGGCAGCGGAGGAGGGCGTCGACGCCGTCGAGCCCGAGGTCGTGGCCGGACGCTGGGACGGGTTCGTCGGCGACCGGCTGCACGCCCTGCTCGTCGCCGACGGACCGTTGTGGTGGCTGGGGTTCCTCGTCCTCGTCACCGTGGCGGGCGCGGTCGTGAGGCCGTGGAGCGGCCGCGCACGGGCGGTCGTGTCGTCGGTCGTCGTCGCCGTGGTCTCCCTGCTGGCCTGGGGCTGGACCGGTCCGTGGGTCTTCATGGAGGGCCTCGCACTGCTCGCGTTCGTGTGGTTCGGCCTGCTCGCCGGGCGGGAGCGGGTGGCCGCTCTGACCCGCTCCGCGCGCGCACGGTGGGTCGCACTGGTCGGGATCGGCGCCGGTGCGGCTGCGCTCTGGTCGACCGACCCGATGCCGCCGACGTCGTGGATGGGGCCGCGCACTCTCTGGGCCTTCGCCTGGGGCGTCCCCACCTCCGTCGCGCTGTGCCTCGGCGTCTTCGCCCTGTCGGGAAGCATCGGCCGGCGAGCAGTGGGACGGCCGCTGGCGTTCCTCGGTGAGCGCTCGCTCGAGATCTTCCTCGCGCACATCGTCCTCACCGACATGGCCCGCAAGCTCCTCACCGTCGCGGACGTCACGGACCTCACGGTCCACCTGCTCGTCGGGTCAGTCGTGGGCGTCCTCGGACCGCTCGGCCTGTGGTGGCTCGGTCGACGGCTGCACGCGCCCTGGCTCTTCCAGCTCCCTAGCCGCGCCTGAGCCCCTTCCCGCGGGTCGTCCTGCGGAGCACCTTTGTGGGCGGACGGCATACCGGGTTGACGTAGTTCTTGACCTATCGGTTAATTAACCGCTACGTTAAGTGTCATGGCCGATCCGCTCAGCACCACGTTCGCCGCCCTGGCCGACCCGACGAGGCGGGCCATCCTGGCCCGGCTCTCGTCCGGGGACGCCACGGTCGGTGAGCTCGCCGAGCCGTTCGACATGTCCCTGCCCGCCATCTCGAAGCACCTCACGGTCCTCGAGAAGGCCGGGCTCGTCACGAAGAGCCGGGATGGGCAGCGGCGCCACTGCCGCATCTCGGTCGCGCCCCTCGAGGACGCGACGTCGTGGCTCGAGCTCTACCGCAAGCACTGGGAGCAGCAGCTCGACCACCTCGGCGACTACCTCGCCTCCATCCAGCAGCAGCCCTCGACCGAGGGCACCACGAAGGAGAACCCGACATGAGCACCACCGCCGCCACGGGCGCCCACGAGCGCGCCACCATCACCACCTCCGGCTCGGAGATGGTCATCACCCGCATCTTCCCGGCCACCGCCGACCTCGTCTTCGAGGCCATGACCAACCCCGAGCACATCCGCAGGTGGTGGGGCGCCGGCCACGGCGAGATGACCGTCTGCGAGGTCGACCTGCGCGAAGGCGGGGCCTGGCACTTCGCCCAGCGCGCCGACTCGACCGGCGAGGAGGTCTCCTTCTCCGGCCACTACCGCTCGATCGACCGGCCCGGCCGCCTCGTCCACACCGAGCGCTTCGACAACATCGAGAGCCCCTACTCGGTCATCGACACGACCTACACCGAGCAGGACGGCCGGACGACCCTGCGCGCCGTCATCACCTACGACTCCCCCGAGACGGTCCAGGCCGTCATCGACTCGGGCATGGAGCACGGCCTGCAGAGCAGCTACGACGCCATCGACGACGTCCTCGCCGAGCTCACGGGCGAAGCCCGCTGAGGACCAGTCGAGAGGAGAGAACACGCCGGTTGCCGAACGGCACACCCGGCGTGTTCTCTCCTCTCGACCACGCCTGTGGATGACCGCGCGGCGAGTTCGCCGAGTCCGGCCATTCTCGGCATGTGCAGGCGACCCCACTTCCGGACGAGCTCGCGGGCGGACCGTTCAGCACCGCCCGGGCCCGCGAGCTCGGCATCGCTGCCACACGGCTGCGTCGGATGGGCCTGGAGCATCCCACCCGAGGCGCTCATGTGGTCGTCCCGCCACTCACCCTGGCGGAACGTGCCGCAGCCTTCGCTGTCGGTATGCCGTCCGCCCGCGCCTTCTCGCACCTCACCGCAGCGAGGCTGCTGGGCCTCCCACTGTCGTCGGGCCTTGCTGTCAGGCGGACACGGGCGCCCTCCACGTCATCGCCCCGACCGACGCCGGCCAGGCCCGCCGCGACGGCTGCACCGGCCACCGCGGACTGGAGCTCAGGTCGACCACCGTCGTCGACGGCATACGCGTGGTCGACGCCGCACACACCTGGGTCGACCTCGGGGAGCTGCGTCGTGGGCGACTCACCGTCGACGACCTCGTCGTGCTGGGTGATGCCGCGGTCGCCCGGATCGACAACGCCTCAGGCCAGCAGGTCCGCTCCGGGGCGCACACCTCGGCAGGGACCCGGGCTCTGCACACGGCCCTGCACGGTCGAGTGCGGCCGCGCGGCAAGGTCATGCTGGCGCAGGCCTTTCTCGCGATCAGGCCACGCGTCCGCTCACCGATGGAGACGAGGGCCCGGCTCATGTTCGTCCGCGCCGGCTTCCCCGAGCCGGAGGTGGGCGGAGTCATCGTGGATGACGCCGGTGAGTTCCTCGCGGAGGGAGACCTCGTCTGGAGGTCCGAACGGGTGATCGCGGAGTACCAGGGCGCCCACCACGCCGACATCGCGCGCCGGAGCACGGATACCGGCCGGCGCCATCTGCTCGAGGGTCACGGGTGGAGAGTGCGGGAGCTCTTCGCCGCGGACGTCTACCGCACGCCCCGACGCAGGGACACCCTTCAGGCCGTGGCCGCCATGCTCGGCCTCGACCCGGCCACGCTGTTCATCATCTGAGCACGAGCGGTCGAGAGGAGAGAACGCGCCGGAAGCCGGACGGCATACGCGGCGTGTTCTCTCCTCTCGACGGGCGCGAAGCGCGAACCGAACGCTCAGAGACCGAGGTCGCGGCCGATGAGCTCCTTCATGATCTCGTTCGAGCCGGCCCAGATCTTCGTCACGCGAGCGTCGCGCCAGGCGCGGGCCACGCGGTACTCGTTCATGAAGCCGTAGCCGCCGTGAAGCTGGACGCACTCGTCGAGGACGTCGTTCTGGACCTGGGCGCTCCACCACTTCGCCTTGGCGGCGTCGACGGCCGAGAGCTTGTGCTCGGCGTGGGCCGCGACGCAGTCGTCGACGTAGGCCTCGGCGACCTCGATCGCGGTGACGAGCTCGGCGATCTTGAACTTGTTGTGCTGGAAGGCGCCGATCGGCTGGCCGAAGGCCTTGCGCTCCTTGGCGTAGGCGATGGTCTCCTCGAGGATCGCCTTGGCGTGCGCGACGTTGGAGACGGCGGCACCGACGCGCTCCTGCGGCAGGCGCTGCATCATCGCGACGAAGCCCATGCCCTCCTCGCCGATGAGGTTCTCGGCGGGCACGCGGACGTCCTCGAAGAAGAGCTCAGCCGTGTCGGACTCCTCCTGCCCCACCTTGTCGAGCTTGCGACCGCGCGTGAAGCCCTCCATGCCGTCCTCGACCATGAGCAGCGAGATGCCCTTGGCACCCTTGCTCGGGTCGGTGCGGGCGGCGACGATGACGAGGTCTGCCTGGTAGCCGTTGGTGATGAAGGTCTTGGAGCCGTTGAGGATCCAGCCGTCGCCGTCCTCGGCGCGCACGGCGGTCGTCTTGAGCGCGGCGAGGTCGGATCCGCCACCGGGCTCGGTCATCGCGATGGCGCAGATCTTCTCGCCGGCGGCCATGGGCGGGAGCCAGCGCTGCTTCTGCTCGTCGGTGCCGAGGTCGACGATGTAGGGCGGGCAGACGTCGCTGTGGATGCCGAAGCACGACGAGGTGGCGGCATTGAAGCCGGAGATCACCTCGGCCGAGATGGCGTTGAAGCGGTAGTCGCCGGCGCCGGCGCCCCCGAACTCCTCGGGGATGTCGAGGCCGAGGAGGCCCTGCTTGCCGGCCTCGAGCCAGATGTCGCGGTCGATGCTCTTGGCCTCGAGCATCTGCTCGGCACGCGGCTTGAGGGTGCGGTCGACGAACTCCTGGACCGACTCGCGGAAGGCGAGGTGGTCGTCGTCGTAGAGGTTGCGGGGCATGGCTCTCCTCGGCAGGAACACGAATGACTAAGCGCTTGCTTAGTCTCACGCGGGTCAGGCATGCTGTCAACATGTCGGCCACCACAGGCGCTCCACTGTCGGAGCAGAGCATCCTCGCGACCCTCGAGGACTCGGGCGACACCACCGGCGCCACGGCCGTGCGGCTCATGATGGCCGCGGCCGACGCCTTCGCCGACAAGGGTTTCCACGCGACGACCACCCGCGACATCGCCTCGCGTGCCGGGCTCTCGCCCGCTGGGGTCTACGTGCACTTCACCTCGAAGGAGGACCTCCTCTTCGAGCTGAGCAGCCGGGGGCACCGGACCGCCCGCGACCAGCTCGTCGCCGCCGCCCGCGCCGCCGACTCCCCCACCGACGCGCTGCGCTCGATCATCGGCGGCTTCTCGAAGTGGCATGCCGAGCACCACCAGCTCGGCCGGATCGTCCAGTACGAGTTCCGCCACCTCACCCCCGAGCACCGCGAGGCCGTCCTCTCGCTGCGCCGCGAGATCGACAAGGTCGTGCGCGGCGTGCTCTCCGACGGAGTGACCTCGGGCGAGTTCGAGGTCGACGACATCCCGAGCACCGCCCTCGCGCTGCTGTCGATGGCGGTCGACGTGGCGCGCTGGTACTCCCCCGAGATCCGGCGCACGCCGGACGACATCGCCCGCACCAACGGGGACCTCGCGGTGAGGCTGGTCGCACGCCGCTAGGCTTCCCGACCATGACCGACGCAGGAGGACACGGAGGCTCGGCGTCGATCGCGCAGCCCGACTACTGGTGGTACGTCGCACGCACCGACCTGCTCCACGCCGCGCTCCACCCCTTCGCCGAGGGCAGGACGACGGTGCTGGACATCGGCAGCGCCGACGGGCCCAGCGCCAGCTGGCTGCACGACGGCACCCGCCACCTCGCCTCGCTCGACATCGACCCTCGCGGACTCGGGCGCAACGGAGTCTGCGGGTCGGCCCTGTCACTTCCCTTCGCCGACGGCAGCTTCGACATGGTGTCGGCGTTCGACGTCATCGAGCACTGCGACCCCGAGGCCGACGCCCTTGCCGAGGTGGCTCGGGTCCTCCAGCCGGGCGGCACGTTCCTCATGGCGGTGCCCGCCTACCAGTGGGCGTGGACCGACTTCGACGTCGCCAACGGCCACTTCCGCCGCTACACGAAGCGTCGGGCCGTGAGCGCGCTCGAACGCGCGGGATTCCGGGTCGAGCGCGCGACCTACGGGTTCACGTCGGTCTTTCCCGGCTTCCTCGCGGAGCGGCTCGCCCGCCGCCTCAAGGAACGCAAGCACACGAGCGCGGTCGACGTCGTCGAGGTGCCCCAGGTGCCGCGACCGCTGCACCACGCCCTGCTGGCCGCCACGAAGGTCGACGAGACCCTCCTCCGGCGCCGCGTCGACCTGCCCTTCGGCAGCTCGGTCTTCGTCGCGGCGACGAAGGTCCCCATGTAGGCCGGTCCGCCACCCGATCTCGGACGGTGTGCATCGCGACCACGGCAGGACCACGCACAATGACGCGGTGCGCATCTTCGCCGCTGTCGTGCCGCCACCGGACGCCCACGCTGACCTCGAGCGCTTTGTCGAGCCGCGGCGCGACGTCCACTCCGACCTGCGCTGGACGCCGTCCCACCTGTGGCACGTGACGTTGGCGTTCATGGGTGACGTGTCCACCCACCTGCTCGACGACGTCGGCGACGAGGTGGCCCGGGTTGCGGCCGAGCACGAGCCGATTCCCCTGCGGCTCAATGGCGCCGGCACGTTCCCCGACCCGAGCCAAGCCCGCGTCGTCTGGATGGACGTCCGCTCCGACTCCCCCGACGGCCTCGCTCGGCTGGAGTCGCTGGCCCTCGGCGTGCGGCGGGCGTGCAGCCGCATCGGGGCCTCACCGGCCGGCGGCGCCTACCGCCCGCACCTCACCCTCGCGCGCGTTCGTCGGCCTTTCGAGGCGACTCACTGGCTCCGCGTCATGGATGCGTATGCCGGCCCGTCCTGGCCCGCGGACGAGGTCACCCTCTTCGTCTCCCACCGGGGAGAGGGAAGGGGCAGACCGCACTACGAACCCGTGGCGGTCTGCCCCCTCGGCGCGGACGTCCGCCGCGCGTGAGCCCCTGCCGGGCTCCGGGTGCGACCCTCAGTCGCGGGTCAGCTTGCGGTAGGTGACGCGGTGCGGACGGGCCGCCTCCTCGCCGAGACGCTCGATCTTGTTGGCCTCGTAAGCCTCGAAGTTGCCCTCGAACCAGTACCAGCTCGCCGGGTTCTCCTCGGTGCCCTCGTAGGCGAGGATGTGCGTCGCGACCCGGTCGAGGAACCAGCGGTCGTGGCTGATGACGACGGCACAGCCGGGGAACTCCAGCAGCGCGTTCTCGAGCGAGCTGAGGGTCTCGACGTCGAGGTCGTTGGTCGGCTCGTCGAGGAGGAGCAGGTTGCCGCCCTCCTTGAGGGTGAGCGCGAGGTTGAGGCGGTTGCGCTCGCCACCGGAGAGGACGCCGGCCTTCTTCTGCTGGTCCGGGCCCTTGAACCCGAACTGCGAGACGTAGGCGCGCGACGGGATCTCGACGTTGCCGACCTGGATGTAGTCGTGGCCGCCGGACACCGTCTCCCAGAGGTTCTTGTTGGGGTCGAGGCCGCCGCGGCTCTGGTCGACGTAGGAGATCTTCACGGTGTCGCCGATGTCGACGACGCCGCCGTCGGCCGGCTCGAGGCCGACGATCGTCTTGAAGAGCGTCGTCTTGCCGACGCCGTTGGCACCGATGACCCCGACGATGCCGTTGCGCGGGAGCGAGAACGACAGCCCGTCGATGAGGACGCGGTCCCCGAAGCCCTTCTTGAGGTCCTTGACCTCGATGACCTTGCTGCCGAGGCGCGGGCCCGGCGGGATCTGGATCTCCTCGAAGTCAAGCTTGCGGGTGCGGTCCGCCTCGGCGGCCATCTCCTCGTAGCGGGCGAGGCGAGCCTTGGACTTCGTCTGGCGGGCCTTGGCGTTGGAGCGGACCCACTCGAGCTCCTCCTTGAGGCGCTTGGCGAGCTTGGCGTCCTTCTTGCCCTGGACCTCGAGACGGGCCTGCTTCTTCTCGAGGTAGGTCGAGTAGTTGCCCTCGTAGGGGTAGGCGCGGCCGCGGTCGAGCTCGAGGATCCACTGCGCGACGTTGTCCATGAAGTAGCGGTCGTGCGTCACGGCGACGACGGCGCCGTGGTAGGCCGCGAGGTGCTGCTCGAGCCAGAGGACCGACTCGGCGTCGAGGTGGTTGGTCGGCTCGTCGAGGAGAAGCAGGTCCGGCTTCTGGAGCAGGAGCTTGCAGAGCGCGACGCGACGACGCTCCCCACCGGAGAGCACGGTGACGTCGGCGTCCGGCGGCGGGCAGCGCAGGGCGTCCATCGCCTGCTCGAGCTGGGAGTCGAGGTCCCACGCGTCGGCCGCGTCGATCTCCTCCTGGAGCTTGCCCATCTCGGTCATGAGCGCGTCGAAGTCGGCGTCGGGCTCGCCCATCTCCTCGGAGATGGCGTTGTAGCGGTCGAGCTTGGCCTTGATCTCCCCCGCACCCTCCTCCACGTTGCCGAGGACCGTCTTCTCCTCGTTGAGCTCGGGCTCCTGCATGAGGATGCCGACGCTGTAGCCCGGCGTCAGGCGCGCCTCGCCGTTGGACGGCTGGTCGAGCCCGGCCATGATCTTGAGGACGGACGACTTGCCGGCGCCGTTGGGGCCGACGACGCCGATCTTGGCGCCGGGCAGGAACGACAGGGTGACATCGTCGAGGATGACCTTGTCGCCATGGGCCTTGCGGGCGCGCGACATGACATAGATGAACTCGGGCATGGGGCAAGGCTAACGACTGCCCGCCCCATCCCCGAATCGGTTCTGGCCCCTCGAGCGCCCTCAGGCGCCCCTCAGGCCGCGGGCTCCTCGACGAGCGGACCGGTCGAGGCGTCGGTGGGTCGCTCGGCCAGGAGGTAGTCGTCGCGCTGCGGATCGCCGAAGCTCCCGCTGCCGTCGGCCTGACCCTCGGTGGGCTCCTCACCGTCGAATGCGTCGTCCATCCGGTCGCCGGTGCCGTAGGACGGCTTGGTGACCTTCTCGTAGGCCGCCTGCCCCCAGCTGAGGTCGTGGCCGGCGCCGCTGGCGTCGATGTTGACCGAGGTGCCGTAGGACTTGTCGTCCCGCTGGTAGTCACGCACGCGCAGGCGGCCGTGGACGATGACCGGCTCTCCACGTCGGAACGACTTGGCGAGGTTGGCGCCGAGGTTGCGGAACGCGTAGACGGTGAAGAAGGACGTGTCGCCGTCCTCGTAGGCGCCGGGCTGGCCCTGCACGGGTCGCCGGGGCGTCGAGGCGATGCGGAACCGGGCGTAGGGCTGGCCGCTCTTGCCCACGCAGATCTCGGGGTCGGCGACGAGGCGTCCGTGGACGGTGACGGTGGTGTCCTGCATGGGTGATCCCCTTCTGGTCGGGCTCCGCTCGTGCGGTGCACTGCGACCAGCCTCAGTGGGTCGACCGACACCGGCAACGCCCCCCGGCGCCACCTGTGGACGACGGAGCCCGCGCGACGTGCCTGTGGACGGCCAGCCGTGCTCGGGAGGGGCCGGTCAGACCTTGGCAGCGCTCTCGAGGTGCTCGCGCGTGGCCCGGTGTCGCTCGAGGATCGCGGTGACTGGCGCGAGGATCCGCTCGTCGGCGACGGTCGAGATCGACCCGCGCAGGCGCCCGTCGATGACGCGGGCGCGCCGACGTGCCCCGATGCCCGCGAGGAAGCGGGAGACGAGGGCCAGCAGCAGGCCGGCGAGCACCCCGCCGACGAGCAGGACGAACGGCCACGGCAGCGGTCCCAGCGTCGGGGTCTCGATGCTCGGGAACTGGAGCCAGCCGAGCAGCATGAGCACGAGGAGCCACACGAGCCCGGCCACCGCGGTGAGCGCGAGGACGACCTGTGCGATGCCGACGACGCGCCACCAGACGGGCGTGCGCGAGCGCAGCGACGTGGAGATGACGGCCTGGTCGAGGGCGTCGGCCATCGCGTGACCCGGAGGAGCGGCCGCGGCGTCGATCGCGTCACCCCACCGCGTCGGCAGCGACGAGCCCGCACGGTCGGCGAGGCTCCGGGTCGCCAGGTCGACGGCGGCGCGGGCAGCGGGAGTCGGCGGCGGCAGCGATGAACGCCCGAGGACCGAACGCACGTCGGCGTCGCTCACCGTGACCGCTCCCCGACCGTCGTCGAGCCGCAGGCGGCGCAGCGGGCGTGGCTTGAAGCGCTGGACCCAGCGAGTGAACGGCCACCCCGTGTGGCTCGTCGCCTGCATGCGGTAGTCGCGCTCGACCGCGGCGACGACGGTGGGCACACCGGCCGCGCGGGCGAGTGCGTCGACGAGCTCACCTTCGCCCTTGGCCTTCACCACGGGCTCGGAGTCGGCCACACCGGGCCGCAGCGCGGCGGCCGACTGACGCACGTCGGCGGCGAGACGGGTGCGGGCGGCGTTCGCGCCCGACACGGCGTTGCTCAGCCGCTGGCCGAGGACGTCGAGCCCCCGGCCGGTGCGCGCCGAGGTGGGGATGACGGTCGCGTCGGGCATCCCGTCCCGGGCCATGAGGCGCTTGAGGTCGGCGACGCAGCGCTCGACGTCGTCCTCGTGGAGACGGTCCACCTGGTTGAGGACGACGACCGTCACGGCGTCGTGGGTCGCGAGTGCGGCGACGTAGTCGTCGTGGAGGCGCGCGTCGGCGTACTTCTGCGGGTCGGTCACCCAGACGAAGACGTCCACGAGGTCGAGCACCCGCTCCGCCTCGGCCCGGTGCTCGGTCACGCGCGAGTCGAAGTCCGGCAGGTCGAGGAGCACGAGGCCGTCGAGCGAGCCGACGGTCCCTTCGACCGTGACGTCCCCCGCGACGTGGTGCCGGGTGGAGACGTCGAGCCAGTCGAGGAGAGGTCCTGCGGACTCGTCGCCCCAGATCGCGGCGGTGGGCCTCGACGTCGTCGGGCGGCGGGCGCCGACCGACGCGACGTCCTCACCGACGAGGGCGTTGAAGAGGGAGGACTTGCCGCTGCCGGTGGCCCCCGCCAGCGCGACGACGGTGTGCCCCCCGACGATGGAGGTGCGCTTCTCGACCTTGGCGACCACGGTGCGTGCTCGCGTCGAGGGCGCCTCGGGCAGCTCGTCACCACCGCTCGCGAGCGCCTGCTCGAGCGACCCGGAGGCAGACATGAGCGACTCCGCGGTGACGCTGCCGACCTTCGCGCTACCCATGCGCAACGGGCTCATGCAGCCACCTCTCGGACTCTGGTCGCGGCACGGTCGAGGGCGGCCGACTGGCCGGTCGCGTCGCCCAGCGACGCGAGGGCCTCGGCGAAGCGGGCCTGCTCCACGGCATACAGGTCCTCGACGCGGGCGAGGAGGCTCTTGCGCGCCTTCGCGGCCATCTCGCGGACGGCCTGGTCGCCGAAGATCGCCTCCAGGACGCGTTGGGCGAGCACCGACGTGCCGCCCGCGATGCCGACCTCGGCGCCGGTGAGGCCACCCGTCGCGGCGAACGAGACGAGCATGAGGAAGAGGCCGATGGCGTTGACGCCGTATGCCGCGATCCTCGCGTTGGTCCGCCGGTTGCCGCCCTCGCTGCGCACGATGTCGAAGACCTCGCCCTGCCACTCGCGCACGAGCGCCTCGACGCGCGGAATGAGGTCGGGCGACGGCTTGGCGAGCTCGGGGAAGGACATTACGAGGGTCTCGCCACCGGGCAGGCGTCGCCAGGCGCGCGCGCTGTCGGCAGCGGCGGCGGACGCGTGGGAGACGAGGAGGTTGGCGACTCCGGACTGGAGCGCCTCGCCGAGGTCCTCGGACGGGGCCGGCTGGCCCTTGATCGCCGCGGTGACCCGGTCGCGCCACTTCGACAGCGTCGACTCGACCTGCCGGAAGAACTCGCCGGTGCCGACGAACTCCTGCCAGCGGGCGAGGACCTCGCCGCGGAGCAGTGTGCCGTCGGTCATGCCGTCCTTGACGCCCTGGGTCGCGGCGGCGTAGCTCTCGTCGGTGGCCCGCAGGAGGTTCTCGGCTGCGCGGTCCTGCTCGATCAAGGCGGTGACGAGGGCGTCGGTCCGGCCCGACAGCGACCCCATCGCGCCCTTGAGGGTCTGGCTGACGACCACCGCGCGGGCACGGGCATCGCTGGCGAGTGCGTCGAGCCACGCGCGCAGCCGGCCCATCGCCTCGGGCGGGAGTGACCCGTCGCGGGTCAGCTGGGTCTCGGGGACGGTGAAGATCGGCGCGGTCGGCAGGCCCTGCTCGCGCAGCATGCCCGCGAGGTGCGGCCGGATCTCGTCGACGGACTCCGGGGCGATGCGGTCGAGGACGATGGCGACGGAGGTGCCGCGCTCGGCCGCGGTGCGAAGCAGGTCCCACGGGACGGCGTCGGCGTAGCGGGCGGCCGTCGTGACGAAGAGCCAGAGGTCCGCGGCCGCGAGCAGCTGGTTGGCGAGCTCGCGGTTGGCCTGGACCACCGAGTCGATGTCGGGCGCGTCGAGCAGCGCCATGCCGGGTGGCAGGCTCGACGACTCGACGAGGCGGACGGTGCCGGGCTGCGTCTCCTCGGTGGGGCTGCCGGTCACTCGGGAGAGCGTCGGGAGGATGCGCTGGTCGGCGAACCAGCGCTTGTCGTCGGGGTGGTGCACGAGCACGGGGCTCGTCGTCGTGGGTCGGAGCACGCCGGAGCGGCTGACGACGGATCCCACGATGGAGTTGACGAGGGTCGACTTGCCGGCGCCCGTCGAGCCGCCGACGACGGCGAGGAGGGGCGCGTCGATGGAGCGCAGCCGCGGTATGACGTAGTCGTCGAGCTGGTGGATGAGCTCACGTCGCACGGCCTGCCCCTGGGCCTGGCCCGGGGTGTGGAGCGGGAGCGAGGAGGCGGCGACGGCGTCCCGGAGCCCGGTCACGGCCTCGACGAGCTCGCTCGCCCTGGTCGCCTCCGATGTCGTCACTGCCTCAGCCTAACGAAAGGGCGCGGACCTGCGCGCCGACGTGCCGACGCGCTGACCTGCAGTTCACCCAGCGGACGAGATCTCGGGAAAGTGCCGGAATCCATCGGCCAGACGGACGTTGTGGACCTGGCGGTTACGGGAAGAGGTCACCCGCAGGGTCACGGACTGGAGATGGTCCTCCGGTCGGACGTAGTAACAGGCGTCGGTCTCGGGGCAGTAGATGCAGAGCACGTCCACCTGCGACTTGTCGGACGGTCGCGTGTGAGTGCCGTGGCGATCCCCCCAGACCGAACGGAACCGAACCGACACCGCCCCTTGACGCTCCGACCGGTACTTCACCTGGACGCGGTGGAACGCTGAGCGCTGGTAGGCCACGAGGTCGAACTCGGCGTGCTCCGTGGCCGGGAACAGCACGACGAAGCCCTGCGCGACGAGGTCCGCGTGCGCCTTCGCAGTGCCGAGGTCCCCCTTGTCCTTCGTGTGATGAGCCCCCATGGGGCCACGGTATGACCGACCTCCGACAACCTCGGCGACCGACTAGGGTCCCTTCTCAAAGGCCTCCGTAGCTCAGCGGATAGAGCGAGTCACTTCTAATGACTGGGTCGCAGGTTCGAGTCCTGCCGGGGGCGCCTCAGCCGGTCCGATGACGACGGACGAAGGCCCGGATCACCTCGTTGACCCGCTCGGGCTGCTCGAGGTTCGACATGTGCCCGGCGCCCTCGACGACGGCGAGCTCGGCCCCCGGGATGGCCTCGGCGAACTGCCGTGCCACGAGGTCGACGGGCGATCGCGCGTCCGCCTCACCCCAGACGAGCAGCGTCGGCACCCCGACCGTGGGCAGCACGTCGGAGAGGTCGGCGTCGGCCATGATCCCGAGCTCGAGGGCGAGGGTCTCGGGGCGGACGTCGGCCGCCATCTCCGCCATGAGGGCGACGATCTCGGCAGACGGTTCCCCGGCGAAGAGACCCGGCAGGGTCGGGTCGAACTCCTCCGGCGACGCCTCGAGGCTCTCGCGCACGCCGTCGACCCGGTGGCGCACCTCGTCCGCGGGAAGCGAGCCCTTCCACCCGGCATACGTGTCCATGAGGACGAGTGACGCGACGATACCGGGGTGGCGGCGGTAGCACTCGAGGACGACGGTCCCGCCCCACGACAGGCCGGCGAGGTGGACCGGGCCAAGGCCGAGGTGCCCGATCAGGCCGGCGAGCGCGTCCGCGAAGTCCGTGAGGTCGAAGCCTTCGGGCACCGGTGACGAGCGGCCGACGCCCGGTTCGTCCCACGCGACGACGGTGAGCTCGTCGCCCAAACCGGTGAGCTGCGGCCCCCAGCTGCGCGAGTCGAGCGCGGCGCCGTGGACGAGCACGAGCGGCGGCCCCGAGCCGGCCCGGCGGAACGCGACGCCGACGCCACCGACCTCGGCGCGCCCCGGCTCCACGGGCACGGTCTCCTCCACAGATCGCAACCTACGCCCCCACCGGAGCACCGGGTAGGCCCGTGAACCGCTGGTGACATGATCGGGTCATGGCCGTCGTCGTGATCCGCACCACAGAGGTGAGCGACGACCCGCGTCTGCGCGACCTGCTCGACGCCACCGAGCTCGAGCGCGCCGGACGCCGGCCCAACCCTCTTCCGTTCGTCACCGCTCACGCCCTGCTTCGTCGGCTCGTCGCCGACGAGACCGGGGTGGACCCGCGCCGGCTGCAGTTCGAGCGCCGGTGCGCCACCTGCGGCACGGACCGCCACGGCAAGCCCCATCTCTCCGGGATGCGCGACCTCCACGTCTCGGTCTCCTACGGCGAGCACATGGCGGTCGCGGTCGTCACCAGCGTCGGCGAGGTCGGCATCGACGTCGAGGACCTCGAGTCCGCCGACTTCGACGGGTTCGGCAGCGTGACCCTCGACGAGAGCGAGGCCGCACATCTCGAGGGTCTCGACGGCGACGGGCTGCTCGCCGCACGGGCCCTGCTGTGGGCCCGCAAGGAGGCGATCCTCAAGGCGACCGGCCACGGGCTCGTCGTCGACCCCAGCCAGGTCGTCGTCTCGGCGCCGGACGCCCCTGCCGCCCTCCTCGAGTGGAAGGCCAGGGAGCACCCGCCGGGACCGACCCAGGTGAGCGACGTCGACCTCGGCCGCGACGACCACCGGGCCGCCGTCGCCGTGCTCACCAGCACACCGGTCACCCTCCGCGTCCAGCGCGGCTGACACCCGCGTCCAGCGCGGCTGGCACCCGCACCCGGCGTGGACCACATCCGTGTCGACGTCAGTCGGCGGCCAGGGCCGCCGTGCGTCGCAGCGCCAGCTCGGCGAGCAGCGCGGCGATGTCGGGCACGACCGAGTCGTCGTAGAGCGCGCGCGGCGAGTGGTTGTCCTCGGCTGTCGTGTGGTCGTCGACGACGCAGGCGCCGACGTTGAGGTAGGCCCCCGGCACCTCCTCGAGGACGAAGGCCATGTCCTCGGCGCCCGCCTCCGGCTCCGGCATGTCGGACCAGCGGTCCTCGCCGAAGAGGTCGACGACGGTGTCGCGCGCGAACGCGAACTCGTCCGGGTCGTTGACGGTCACCGGGTAGCCGCCACCGATGTCGACGCTCGACGCGAGCCCGTGCGCGGCGGCGACGTGCTCGGCCACCCGACGGATCTCGGCGTGTGCCTTCTCGCGGTGCTCGCCGGAGAACGTCCGCAGCGTCGCGGAGATCTCGGCGGTGTCCGGGATGACGTTGTTGACGGTCCCGGACGCGATCCGGCCGACGGTGAGGACGACGGGGTCGAAGACGTCGAACCGGCGCGTCACCATCGTCTGCAGCGCGAGCACGATCTCGCACGCCACCGGCACGGGGTCGAGGGCGTAGTGCGGCTGCGAGCCGTGCCCGCCCATCCCCCTGACCGTGATGAGCACCTCGTCGGCCGCGGCCATCTGTGGCCCGGGGCGTCCGAACCACACCCCGCGAGGCCGCTCCGCGGCATACACATGCGTCGCGTATGCCGTGTCGACACGTCGGCCGGCCGCCTCCAGAAGTCCTTCGCGCAGCATCGGCTCGGCCCCTCCGGGGCCTTCCTCGCCGGGCTGGAACATGAGGACGACGTCGCCGACGAGCTCGTCGCGCAGCTCGTGCAGGATGCGTGCCGCGCCCACGAGCCCGGCGGTGTGGAGGTCGTGGCCGCAGGCGTGCATGAGCCCCGGCTCCTGCGACGCGTAGTCGAGCCCGGTCACTTCGGTCACGGGCAGGCCGTCCATGTCGCCGCGCAGGAGCACGACGGGACGCTCCTCACCGGGCTGACGCGACCCGCCGCGGCCGCGGAGCACGGCCACGACGCTGCTCACCTCGCGACCGGTCGTGATCTCGAGGTCGAGGCCCTCGAGCGCGTCGAGCACGGTGCGCTGGGTGCGGGGCAGGTCGTTGCCGAGCTCAGGGTGCCTGTGCAGCTCGCGGCGCAGCTCGACGAGCTCGGGTGCCATCGCCTGAGCCAGCCCCAGGGCCGACGTGATCCGCTGCGGGGTCCCCTGCATCAGAGCACCTGGCCGGCGAACTCGTGGCGGCGGCGCGCGAGGATCGCGAGCAGCTCCCGCTCCTCGGTGAGCGCACGCGCGTCCGCGGCGGAGTGGTGCATCCGGCGGCGCAGCAGGGCGAGCTCGCTCGCCGCGTCCTGGAAGTCCTCCATCGACCGCAGCGCGGCCCGGCCGCCGTTGAGCCGCGCCCACTGACGCGCCTCGCGGCGCCTCGGCATCGAGGAGAGCATCGCCACCTCGGCCGGTGAGAGCCAGCCCGCGTCGGCGTAGGCGCTGAGGAACTGGCCGATGAGCCGGCCCTCACGGCGGCGGACCCAGACGACGAAGCCGAGGAACGCGAGGAAGAGCGGCACCTCGACGAGGAGGTAGACGGCGATGAGGCCCTCTCCCCCGCTCACGGCGGCGAGGTTCCACACGGCGTGCGCGACGACGGCGATGAGGTAGCCGCCCAGCGGGGCGAGGAGGCGCACCGCGCCCTTGCGGGACATCGCCGCCATCCCGATCCCGATGCCGATGCAGATCGTGAACATCGGGTGGGCGAAGGGCGAGAGCAGGCAGCGGCCGACGAACGTCGCCGTGAGCCCCTCCTGTCCGTGCTCGACCCACGCGATGGCGAGGTACTGGATGTTCTCGGTGAAGGCAAAGCCGGCCGCAGTGACCCCTGCATAGACCATGCCGTCGGTGATGCCGTCGAACTCACGCTTGGCCAGGCGCCACACGAGCAGGACGAAGACGCCCTTGGCGGCCTCCTCGACGAAGGGTGCGACAAAGACCGCGGTGAGTGCCAGCGACTCGTCCTCGGGGATCGAGCCCCACAGGACGAGCTGCCCGGCGGTGTTGAGGGTCATCGCGATGACGACGGCGATGAGCGCACCCCAGAGGAACGCCCGCACGAGGTAGCGCGTCGGCTCGGCCTCGAACCTGTCGAGCCACATGAAGGTCGGGACGACGATGCCGAGTGGGATCGTCGCCGCGACGAGGCCGAGCAGGGCAGCGCTCACACCGGCTGCGGCGCCGATGGCCGTGGCGACGACGAGCGCCGCGAGACCGAACCCGACGGTCGCGACACCGCCGATGACCCACCGCCGGATGACCGAGCGACCACGGTGCGCTCCCGCTCCACGCACGCCGTCCGGCGAAGGCGGGACGGGGCTCTGGACGTCGACGGCGTGGTCCCGACTCATGGTCAGCGAGCCTAGTGCTTCGCCATAGGCTGGTCCCCATGTCCGCCACGCCTGACCGAGCCCTCACCGACCGCATCGTCTGGATCGACTGCGAGATGACGGGGCTCTCCCTCGAGGACGACGCGCTGGTCGAGGTCGCCGCCCTCGTCACCGACTTCGAGCTCAACGTCCTCGGCGACGGCGTGGACGTCGTCATCCGTCCCACCGACGAGGCCCTCGCGCAGATGAACGACTTCGTCCGCGAGATGCACACCACCTCGGGTCTCCTCGACGAGCTCGCCGGCGGCGTGACGATGGAGGAGGCACAGCAGCGGGTCCTCGACTATGTCCGCGAGTGGGTGCCCGAGCCCCGCAAGGCACCCCTGGGCGGCAACACCGTCGGCACCGACCGCGGCTTCCTCGCCCGGGACATGCCCGAGCTCGAGGCGCACCTGCACTACCGCATCATCGACGTCTCGTCGATCAAGGAGCTGTCGCGGCGCTGGTATCCCCGCGCCTACTTCGCCGCTCCCGAGAAGTCCGGTGGCCACCGCGCCCTCGCCGACATCCGCGAGTCCATCGCCGAGCTCCGCTACTACCGCCGCGCCGTCTTCGTCGACCCTCCCGGCCGGGCCTCGGACGAGCTCAAGGCCCTCGCGAGCGAGCACGTCGTCGACCACTCGACCCCGGCGTCCGGCGCCGACGCGGACGTGGTCGGGAGCACCCCCGGAGAGCAGGTACGATAGTCCGCGCTGCCTCGGCCGCCGGAGCATCCGGTATGCCGTGCAGTCACCCTTGGTGGGCGTAGCTCAGCTGGTAGAGCACCGCGTTGTGGTCGCGGGGGTCGCGGGTTCAAGCCCCGTCGCTCACCCCAAGGTCGAAAGCCCCTGCAGCCGCAGGGGCTTTCGTCATGTGTGAGGGGCCTTCGTCGGGTTCAGGCCCGTTTGTGAGACTGAGTCCATGCGCCTCACCCTCCGCGGACCCGTCCTGCTCCTGCTCACCGCCCTCCTCGGGCTCGTCGTCGGGGTCCTGCCCGCGAGCGCGCACTCACGCCTGCTGTCGATCACGCCGAAGGACGGCGCCTCGCTGCCGACGACCCCCACCGAGGTCGTCCTCACGTTCAACGAGTCGGTCAACCCGCAGTTCGTCACAGTCCGCGTCACCGACGGCGAGGGCACCGTCGTCGCCGAGGACGCGACGGCGAGCGGCGCGACGGTCACCGTGCCGGTCTCCGAGCCGCTGGCCGCCGGCTCCTACAAGGTCACCTACCGCGTCGTCAGCGCCGACTCGCACCCGATCTCCGGCTCCACCGCCTTCAGCATCACCGGCGACGGCGTGGCCTCCCCCACCGCGGCCTCGACGACGCCGTCCGCCCCGCCCTCGACCTCTGCGTCGCCCGAGGCGTCCTCCGCCGCGCCGTCGCCGAGCGCGGCCGGCGCCGCCCCCGACACCGTCGACAGCGGCTCCGGAGGCTCCTCCGCGCTCGTCTGGGTCCTCGTCGTCGCCGGGCTCGCAGCAGCCGTCGCCGCGGTCCTGTATGCCGTCCGCTCAGGTCGTGAGCGCCCCTGACCTGATCCCGCATCCGGACGAGGAGGGCTCGATTTCGCAACCGGGCACCACCGCTGCTACTGTCTCTCCTCGCGCGCCATTAGCTCAATTGGCAGAGCAGCTGACTCTTAATCAGCGGGTTCGGGGTTCGAGTCCCTGATGGCGCACCGAAGAGAAGCCCCGCACGGTCACTGTGCGGGGCTTCTCGCTTGCCCGGGACCTAGTGCCCTGTGGCCGCTGGCGAGCGCGGCGCACGGTGGAACCAGGAACTCCTGAGGAGGTGCGTCATGCGGCTCCGCACACCGCTCGTCGTTGCCGTGCTGGCCCTCGTCACCACCCTGTCCGGCTGCGTCGTGCAGCAGGGCCCGAGGTCGCACATGAGCTCGGGCGGCGGCGAGGACTACCCCGCGGCCGCCATGGGCTGGTCCGAGCCCGCCTGGCTCGCGGAGATGATCCCGCACCACGCGGAGGCGATCCGCGCGGCCAAGGAGCTGTCGCGCTCCAGCCGACCCGAGATGCGCGAGCTCGGCGCCGGGATCATGCGCAGCCAGACCGCCCAGGTCGCGCAGATGCGCGAGTGGCTGGTGCGGTGGTGGCCCGACCAACGTGAGGACACGGCATACGTGCCCATGATGCGTGACCTCAGGGGACTCGAGGGAGACGCGCTCGACCGAGCCTTCCTCGACGACATGGTCCCGCACCACATGATGGCCGTGATGATGTCGCAGCACCTGCGCGGAAGCCGCGGCGTGACCCACGACGAGGTCGCCGACCTGGCACGCACGATCGTCGTCGAGCAACGGGCCGAGATCGTGACGATGCGCCGGTGGCTGGCCGACTGGTTCGGTCAGAGCACCTCGGGCATGCCCATGATGCGCTGGAGGAGCTGGGACTGAGAGCGGAGGCTCAGCGCCGGCGGCGGCGCAGCACTTTGAGGGCGACGATGACCGCGACGACCGCCACGGCGGCGGCGACGCGCTCAACCCGCAGGTCCCCCTCGGGGGTCGTCGTGGCGTCGGCGAAGCGCGCCTTGGCCTTCTCGACCTCGCGCTTGGCGATGGCCGACGGGGTGGCCTTGGCGGTGATCTCGTCGAGGGTGCGGGCCAGGCGCACGCGACGCTCGGCGATGTCGGCCTCGAGGGCGGAGATGGAGGTCATCGAATCAGTCCTTGCTCAGTCCGAGGTCGCGCCGCAGCTTGGCGACGTGCCCTGTGGCCTTGACGTTGTACCAGGCGTGCTCGACCTTGCCGTCCTCGTCGACGACGACCGTCGAGCGAATCACGCCCTGGACGACCTTGCCATAGAGCTTCTTCTCGCCGAACGCGCCCCACTGCGTCATGACCGACTTGTCGGGGTCGGAGAGCAGCGTGAGCGACAGGTGCTCCTTGTCGCGGAACTTCGCGAGCTTCTCCGGCTTGTCGGGCGAGATGCCGAGGACGGTGTAGCCATCGGACTTGAGCGACTCGAGCGACTCGCTGAAGTCGCACGCCTGCTTCGTGCACCCGGGAGTCATGGCCGCCGGGTAGAAGTAGACGATGACCTTGCCACCGCGCAGGTCCGAGAGGCTGACGCTCTCGCCGGTGTCGGTGCTCAGGGTGAAGTCCGGTGCGGCATCGCCCGGCTCGAGTCGGTCGGTCACGCAGGTCTCCTGGGGTCGTCGGGCTCTCGTCACGAACCTATCAGCGGGCGGTGCGCGAGGCGGGACTCGAACCCGCACACCCGAAGGCACCAGAACCTAAATCTGGCGCGTCTACCTGTTCCGCCACTCGCGCGCGCAGACAGCGTATGCCGTCCGCCCACCCGCCGACTGATTGCCCTTTCCAGCGGCATCGGGAGTGGCGCCAGTTCGCGGACCGGCGCTGGCAGGGGCAATCAGTCGGACCTCGGGTCAGCGGGTGAGGCGCTCGCGGAGGATCGGGACCATGGCGCGGAAGGCGAGGCCGCGGTGCGAGATCGCGTTCTTCTCGACGTCGGTGTACTCGGCGAGTGAACGGGTGTCGCCGTCGGGCACGAAGACCGGGTCGTAGCCGAAGCCGTTCTCCCCCACCGGGCTTCGACGGATCGTGCCGGACACCCGCCCCTCGACGGCCTCGACCGAGCCGTCGGGCATGGCGAGCACGGCCGCGCAGACGAACGCCGCCGAGCGGTGCTCGTCGGGGACGTCACCGATCTGCTCGAGGAGGAGCTCGAGGTTGGCGCGGTCGCGCTCGGCCCGGGTGGCGTCGGCGCCGGAGTGCGACCCCGACCAGCGCGCCGAGAAGACGCCCGGCGAGCCGCCGAGGACGTCGACGGCGAGCCCGGAGTCGTCGGCCACGCTCGGAAGGCCGGTGGCCTTCGCCACGGCGACGGCCTTGAGCCGGGCGTTGCCCTCGAAGGTCACCTCGCTCTCGACGACGTCGGGGGCGTCGGGGAAGTCCGAGGCGCCGACGACCTCGAGGCCGACCTCCTCGGCGAGGTCGGCGAGGATCTGGCGCAGCTCGTGGACCTTGTGCTCGTTCTGGGTGGCGAGGACGAGGCGGGTCACCGCTGGCGCTCCCGCGGCGTCTCTGCGAGCGCCTGCTGCTGGGCTTCGGTGAGCCGGGCGCAGCCGGCGGCAGCGAGGTCGAGAAGGGCGTCGAGCCGCTCTCGGTCGAACGCCGCGTCGGCGCCCTCGGCGGTGCCCTGCACCTCGACGAAGCGGCCCGAACCGGTCATGACGACGTTCATGTCGGTGTCGGCCGTCGAGTCCTCGGGGTAGTCGAGGTCGAGCACCGGCACACCCTTGACGACACCGACGCTCACGGCCGCGATGGAGTCGACGAGCGGCTTCGCGCTCGCGGCGATGAGGCCCTTGGCACGGGCGTCCTCGATGGCGTCGACGAGCGCGACGTAGGCACCGGTGATGGAGGCGGTGCGGGTGCCGCCGTCGGCCTGGAGGACGTCACAGTCGACGACGATCGTGTTCTCGCCAAGCGCCTTGGTGTCGATGACGGCGCGCAGCGCACGGCCGATGAGGCGGGAGATCTCGTGGGTGCGACCGCCGACGCGGCCCTTGCGCGACTCGCGGTCGGAGCGGGTGTTCGTCGAGCGGGGCAGCATCTCGTACTCGGAGGTGACCCAGCCGGTGCCGCGACCCTTGAGCCAACGCGGCACACCCTCGGTGAACGACGCGGCCACGAGGACGCGCGTCTTGCCGAACTCGACGAGGACGCTGCCCTCGGCGTGGTCGAGCCAGTTGCGGGTGAAGCGGACCTCTCGGAGGTCCTCGGGGCTGCGTCCGTCGTGGCGGGTCTGGGTCGAAGTCACACCCTGCAGGCTAGACGGCGCGACCCTCCACGGCTGCGCCGAGGTCGTAGACCGCACCCGCCTCCGCGATCTCGACGGTGCCGGGCCAGTGCTGCTCGGCCTGCGACCGGCACAGCGCCGGGTCGTTCCACGACGGCATGTGGGTGAGGACGAGGCGCTGCACTCCCCCGGCGTCGACGGCCGCGCGTGCCGCGCGGCTGCCGGAGAGGTGGATGCCGCGGATCTCGTCGCGCCCGTCGACGAACGCCGAGTCGGCGAGGACGAGGTCGGCACCGGTCATGAGCGGGCTCAGGCTGTCGCAGGTGTCGGTGTCACCGGTGTAGGCGAGCACCGCCCCGTCGGCCTCGACGCGGAAGCCGAACGCCTCGACCGGGTGGTGGACGGCATACGGCGTGATGGTGAGGGGACCGACCTCGACGGCGACGCGGTCGACGAGCTTCTCGAAGGAGAAGACCGTGTCCATGCCGCCCTCCTCGAGCCCGTGGTACATGAGCGAGAGGCGGGTCCCGGTCTCGCTCGGTCCCCACACGGGCAGCCGCTCCTCGGGTGCGCCCTGGGGTGCGTAGTTGTGCGCGACGTAGAGGCCGCAGAGATCGGCGCAGTGGTCGGGGTGGAGGTGGGTGAGGAAGACGGCGTCGAGCGTGAGCGGGTCGATGTGGCGCTGGAGCGGGCCGAGCGAGCCCGAGCCGAGGTCGAGCAGGACGTTCCACGTGCGGTGGGCGTCCTCGACCGTGACGAGGTAGCTCGACGCGGAGGACGACGGGCCGGCGAAGGAGCCGCTGCACCCGATGACGGTGACCTTCACGCGACCACCCCCGGGGCGAGGCCGAGGGACGACGCCGGCGACGAGGGGACGGCAGGCGCGACGGGCGAGGTGAAGACGTGGCCGACGTCGGGCCCGAGGCCGAGGAAACGCAGGGCGAGCCGCCGGAACTGCTCCGGGTCGCCCGTCGTCGTGAAGCCGTGCTGGGGCGTCGGCGCGTCGTCGGGACGCAGCCGGTCGGCGTCGGCGAGGACGCGGTAGAGCTCCTTGGCGGTCTCCTCCGCCGACGAGACGAGGGTGACGTCGGGCCCCATGACGTAGGAGATGACGCCGGCGAGCAGGGGGTAGTGCGTGCAGCCGAGGATGAGCGTGTCGACGTCGGCCTGCTGGAAGGGTGAGAGGTAGTCACGGGCGACCCCACGGAGCTCCTCGCCCCCGGTGACGCCCGACTCGACGAAGTCGACGAACCGCGGGGCCGCGCCGCTCGTCACCGTGAGCTGTGGCGCCGCGGCGAACGCGTCGAGGTAGGCGCGGGACTTGTGGGTGCCCTCGGTGGAGATGACACCGATGCGCCCGGTGCGCGTGGCCCCGACGGCGCGGCGGACGGCGGGACGGATGACCTCCACGACCGGCACGTCGTAGCGCTCCCGTGCGTCGTGGAGGACGGCGGCGCTCGCGGTGTTGCAGGCGATGACGAGCGCCTTGACGCCATGGTCGACGAGACGATCGAGGCACTCGAGGGCGAAGGCACGCGTCTCGGCGATCGGCCGCGGTCCGTAAGGGGTGCGCGCGGTGTCTCCGAGGTAGGCCACCGACTCGTGCGGGAGCTGGTCGATCACGGCCCGGGCGACCGTGAGACCCCCGTAGCCCGAGTCGAAGATCCCGATGGGTGAGTCAGCCACCGTGCAAGGTTATGCGGTGCCGGGGTCACCCGGGAGCATCGCCGTGGCGAGCGTCTCCTGCAGCCACGTGAGGAAGTCGTAGACCGACATGGCGTGCAGGCGGGGGTCGTCGTCGTCCATCGTGGCGAGCTCGGACTCGAGCCGGTCGACGTCGGAGTCCTCGCGCAGGCCGAGGCGCTCGCCGAGCACGAGCCGGACGTCGGTGAGCGCGACGACCATGTCGACGGCGGTGCGCTCGTCGAGGTCGACCCCGGTGCCGGGTGCCCGCAGGGCAGCGATGGCGGAGGCGAGGTGACGGGCCTTGCGGGTCCGCAGGCCGTGCTCGGTGAGGCGGCGGAACTCGGCCGACGCCTGGTCGTCGGCCCGGTTGCCGGCGGGCAGCAGCCGCTCGAGCGCGGGGTCGCGGTCGCCGAACGAGCGGGCGTCCGCGGGGACCGGCCGGTCGTCGGGCTCTTGGTCCTCGGCCGAGACCGAGACCCCCATGCCGAGGCCGCCGAGGCCCGAGACGATCGCGTCGAAGGGGTCCTCGTGGCCGACGCCGTCGCCAGCGTCGGTCTCAGGGTCGGGCGACTCGGGTGCGACGAGGTCGTGGACCTGCTCCATGAGCCCGGCGACGACGGCCCGCTCGACGGCGTCGAGCTTGGCGGTGTAGTGGACCGGCTTGCGGCCGCCACCCCGACGGGAGAACGCGCGGGCCATCAGTCGGCCTCCTGCCCGGTCGTCGTCACCGTGCGCGTGGGTCGCTCTGTGCCGACCATCAGTCATCCCTCTGGAAGGTGGCCCACAACCCATAACCCTGCAACGCCTCGGTGTCGATCTCCATCTTCTCGCGCGGTCCGTGCGAGACGACGGCGCGACCCTTGGTGTGCACGTCCATCATGAGCTTCTCGGCCTTGGCCCGGTCGTAGCCGAAGTACGACTGGAAGACCCAGGTCACGTAGGACATGAGGTTGACGGGGTCGTTCCAGACGAGCGTGATCCACGGGAGGTCCGGCTCGACCACGGAGTCGGAGGAGACGACCTCCTCCTGCACGGGCGCGATGGACACGGCTCCCACAATAGGCTGCCGCGAGTGAGCTCCCACTCCCCCGCACCCAGGCCCACCGCGGCGTATGCCGTCTCCGACGCGTCGGCCGCGCTCCTCACCGACCACTACGAGCTGACGATGGTGCAGGCCGCGCTGCGCTCGGGCGCCGCGAGCCGGAGGTGCGTCTTCGAGACCTTCGCGCGGCGCCTGCCCGACGGCCGCCGCTACGGCGTCGTCGCGGGTACCGGGCGTCTCCTCGAGGCGATCGAGCGGTTCCGCTTCGGCGACGAGGAGATCGCCGCCCTCCGCGCAGCCGACGTCGTCGACGCCGACACCCTCGACTTCCTCGCCGGCTACCGCTTCGAGGGCGACATCTGGGGCTACGCCGAGGGAGAGGCCTACTTCCCCGGCTCGCCCGTGCTCGTCGTCGAGTCCGACTTCGCCCACGGCGTGGTCCTCGAGACCCTCGTGCTGTCGATCCTCAACCACGACAGCGCCGTCGCGAGCGCCGCGTCTCGGATGACCGGCGCGGCGGGCACCCGGCCGTGCATCGAGATGGGCTCGCGGCGCACCCACGAGGAGGCCGCGGTGGCTGCCGCGCGGGCGGCATACATCGCGGGGTTCGCGACGACCTCGAACCTCGAGGCGGGCCGGCGCTGGGGGGTGCCCACGGCGGGGACGGCGGCGCACGCCTTCACGCTGCTGCACGACGACGAGCGCGAGGCGTTCACGGCCCAGGTCGAGGCGCTAGGGGTCGGCACGACCCTGCTCGTCGACACCTACGACGTGCAGCGCGCCGTCGAGATCGCCGTCGAGGTGGCGGGCCCCGACCTCGGCGCGGTGCGGCTCGACAGCGGTGACCTGCTCGTGCAGGCGCGCGAGGTCCGCGAGCAGCTCGACGCCCTCGGTGCGACGAAGACGCGGATCGTCGTCACCTCCGACCTCGACGAGTTCGCCATCGCCGGGCTCGCGGCCGGGCCGGTCGACGCCTACGGCGTGGGGACGCAGCTCGTCACCGGGTCCGGTGCGCCGACGGCGGGCATGGTCTACAAGCTCGTCGCCCGCACCGACGACTCCGGCGAGATGGTCGGCGTCGCCAAGGCGAGCAAGGACAAGACCTCGGTGGGTGGGCGCAAGTTCGCGCTGCGGCGCCGCAACGAGCGGGGCACGGCCGAGGCCGAGATCATCGGCATCGGCGAGGCGCCGGCCGACGACGGCGACGACCGGACGCTCCTCGTCGACCTCGTCCGTGACGGCGAGGTCGTCGGCGGGGAGCACGTCGCGCTCACCGCGGCCCGCGAGCGCCACGAGGCGTCGATGGCCGAGCTCCCCCGGTCCGCGCACCAGCTGAGCCGCGGCGAGCCCGCGATCCCCACGACCTACCTCTGACGCCCGGGCACGCCGGCCCCGCGCCCATCATGAGCGCCCGGTCTCACAGTCCCGCCGCGACCGCTGTGCGCTGACTGTTACGGACGGTTTACGTTCGCCGTCGGGACCCGAAACACCGGGTCGGCAACGTCTGGCGGCATGGAGACCACCACCCCCGTCGCGAGCCCCGCCACCGAGGCCGGACCCGTCGCGCCCTCCTCGCCGCCCACCGCCACACACACGTCCGCACCCGTGTCCGCGCGCCGGGGCCGATGGATCGACCACTGGGACCCCGAGGACCCCGGCTTCTGGCAGGCCACCGGCCGCTCCGTCGCCCGTCGGAACCTCGCGCTCTCCGTCTTCGCGGAGTTCCTCGGCTTCTGCGTCTGGGCGCTCTGGTCCGTCGTCGTCCCGCTGCTCCCCGCGGCCGGCTTCGACCTCACCCTCGACCAGCAGTTCTGGCTCATCGCGGTGCCGAGCCTTGTCGGCGCCACCCTGCGGATCCCCTACACGTTCGCCGTCCCCGCGTTCGGAGGCCGCAACTGGACGGTCCTGTCGTCGCTGCTCCTCCTCCTGCCTGCCTCGGCCCTCGCCTTCGTCGTCACCCGACCCGAGACGCCGTTCGGGGTGCTGCTGCTCTGCGCCGCAATGGCCGGCTTCGGCGGCGGCAACTTCGCGTCCTCGATGACGAACATCTCGTTCTTCTACCCGGAGGCGGAGAAGGGCAAGGCGCTCGGGCTCAACGCCGCCGGCGGCAACCTCGGCACCGGCATCGTGCAGATGCTCGTGCCGGCGATCATCGCGATCGGCGCAGGCGTGCACCTCGAGCGGGCAGGGCTCGTCTTCGTCCCGCTCATCCTGCTCTCCGCGTTCGCCGCGTGGCGCTGGATGGACAACCTCGACGGCGTCAAGGCGGACTACCGCTCCTTCGCCCTCGCCACCCGCAACCCGCACACGTGGGTCATCTCGTTCCTCTACATCGGCACCTTCGGCTCCTTCATCGGGTATGCCGGCGCGTTCCCGACGCTGCTGCGGACCCAGTTCCCGACGGCTCCCCTCGGACTGGCGTTCCTCGGCGCACTCATCGGCGCCCTGACCCGTCCCCTCGGCGGCGTCATCGCCGACCGGCTCGGCGGGGCCCGGGTCACCGTCACGTCGTTCGCCGTCCTCACGGCCGGAGCGCTCGCCGCCGTCGAGGGGCTGCGCAGCGGCAGCTTCCCGCTCTTCTTCGGCGCCTTTCTCCTCCTCTTCACCGGGGCCGGGATCGGCAACGGCGCGACCTACCGAATGATCCCGGCCGTCTTCCGGGCCGGCGTCGACGCGGCGTCGCTGCCCACGGCGCGCAAGGCGGCTGCGGGCTGTATCGGCATCGCCGGCGCGGTTGGGGCCTACGGCGGGTTCCTCATCCCCCGCGGATTCGCCATGGCCAAGGACGCCTACGGCTCGCTCGTGCCCGCGCTCCTCGTCTTCGTCGTCGCCTACGTCGTCATGGCCCTGACGACGTATGCCGTCTACCAGCGTCGCGGGTCGGCGCTCGCCTCGGAGACGATCTGAGCCGCGGATGAGCACCGTCGCCACGCACTGCCCCTACTGCGCGCTCCAGTGCGCCCAGTCCCTCACGTCCGGACCCACCGGCGTCGAGGTCGCGGGCCGCCAGTTCCCGACGAACCGGGGAGGCCTGTGCCAGAAGGGATGGACGAGCGCCTCGGTCCTTCGCACGCCCGACCGGCTCACCGCACCCCTCGTCCGCGGCGCCGACGGCGAGCTCGCGGAGACGACCTGGGAGGTCGCCCTCGACCTCGTCGCCGAACGGCTGCGGACGATTCGCACGGAGCACGGCGCCGACGCCGTCGCCGTCTTCGGCGGTGGTGGGCTGACGAACGAGAAGGCCTACCAGCTCGGCAAGTTCGCCCGCGTGGCGCTCGGCACCGCGAACATCGACTACAACGGGCGCTTCTGCATGAGCAGCGCTGCGGCCGCGGCAAACCGGTCGCTCGGCATCGACCGTGGGATGCCCTTCCCGCTCACCGACCTCGGTGGGGCACAGGCGGTGCTTCTCCTCGGCAGCAACCTCGCCGAGACGATGCCTCCGGCCGTCGCCCACCTCGCGGGGGCCCGGGCCGCGGGAGGGCTCGTCGTCGTCGACCCGCGCGTCAGCGCGACGGTCTCGCTCACCGACGACGGGCAGGGACTGCACCTCCAGCCCGTGCCGGGCACCGACCTGTGCGTCCTCCTCGGGCTGCTCCACGTGGTCCTCGCAGAGGGACTGGACGACACGGCATACGTGTCCGAACGGACGACCGGGCTCGACGATGCTCGCCGGCTCGCGACGACGTGGTGGCCCGAGCGCGTCGAGCAGGTGAGCGGCGTCCCGGCCACGCTCCTGCGTGAGACCGCCCGCCTGCTCGCCGACGCGAGCCCCGCGCGCGGCGGCTCCGGCGCCTACATCCTCACGGGACGCGGCGTCGAGCAGTCGTCCCAGGGCACCGCCACCGTCAACGCCGCGATCAACCTCGCCCTCGCCCTCGGTCTGCCCGGCCGGGTCGGCTCGGGCTGGGGCGCGGTCACCGGCCAGGGCAACGGGCAGGGTGGTCGCGAGCACGGGCAGAAGTCGGACCAGCTGCCCGGCTACCGCATGGTCGACGACCCCGACGCCCGCGCGCACGTGGCCGGCGTCTGGGGCGTCGATCCCGCGACGCTGCCCGGCAGGGGACGCCCGGCCGTCGAGCTCCTCGACTCGCTGGGCCGCGAGGGCGGTCCGCGCGCCCTGCTCGTCCACGGTGCCAACCTGCGGGTGTCGGCTCCCAACGCGCGCCACGTCGGCGCCCGGCTCGACGCCCTCGACCTGCTCGTCGTCTGCGACGTCGTGCCGAGCGAGACGGCGCGTCGGGCCGACGTCGTCCTGCCCGTGCTCCAGTGGGCCGAGGAGGAGGGCACGATGACCTCGCTCGAGGGCCGGGTCCTCCGCCGCCGCAAGGCCGTCGACCCTCCCCCGGGTCCACGGTCCGAGCTCGAGGTGTGGCACGAGCTCGCCACCCGACTCGGCGCTCCCGGCACCTGGGACACCGACGCGGCGCTCGTCTTCGACGAGCTCGCCCGGGCGAGCGCCGGCGGGCGCGCCGACTACGGCGGGCTGAGCCACTCGCGGCTCGACGCCGAGCCGGATCTCTTCTGGCCGTGCCCGGTGACCGACGGCGCGCCGCACCCGGGCACACCGAGGCTCTTCCTCGACGACTTCCCGACTCCAGACGGTCGGGCCCGGTTCGTCACCGTCGACGACCACGGCCCGGCCGAGGACGTCCGGGCCGGTGCGCCGGTGCACCTCGTCACCGGGCGGGTGCTGCAGCACTACCAGTCCGGCGCACAGACCCGTCGGGTGAATGAGCTCGTCACCGCCTCCCCCAGCGCGTTCGTCGAGATCCACCCTCGCCTGGCCGACCTGCACGGCATCACGGGCGGGGACCTCGTGCGGCTCACGAGCGTCCGCGGCACGGTGGCGGCACCGGCGCGGGTCACCGACCGTGTGCGTCCGGACACGGTCTTCATGCCGTTCCACTGGCCCGGCGAGGAGTCGGTCAACGCCGTGACAAACGACGCCACCGACCCGGTCTCCGGCATGCCCGAGTTCAAGGTCTGCGCCGTCACGGTCTCCCGCGAGGAGACGCGCCGCGACACCCCCGGCGTCCCCGTCCCCACCGTCACCGTCACCACCGCGGAGGTGCCCGCATGAGGCTCGTCGTCATCGGCAACGGCATGGTCGGGTCCCGCTTCGTCGAGGACCTCCTCACCCGCGACACCGCGGGCAAGTACGACATCACCGTGGTCGGGGAAGAGGGCTGCGAGCCCTACAACCGTGTCCTGCTCAGCGAGGTCGTCGCCGGTCGCCACGACCTCGCCTCGCTCACCCTGCCGACCCCGGACCACCCGCGACTCACGGTGCTCCGCGGCACCACGGCCACCGGCCTCGACCGGGAGGACCGCCTCGTCACGACCGACGACGGCACTCGGCACCGCTACGACCAGCTCGTGCTCGCCACCGGTGCGAGCGCGCGGATCCCGCCGCTCGCCGGGCTCGACACGGGCTCGTGCGACCTGCCCCTCGGGGTGCACGCGCTGCGCACGATCGACGACTCGAGGGCGGTCGTCGCGGCCACCCTCAACGCGCGGCGTGCGGTCGTCCTCGGCGCCGGCGTGCTCGGCATCGAGGCGGCCAGCGGCCTCGCCCAGCGCGGCTGCGCGGTCACCGTGGTCCATCCCATGGAGGCCCTCATGGAGCGCCAGCTGGACGGTGCGGCGAGCCGGGTCCTCGCCTCCGTCATGCCCCGCGCCGGCATCGAGCCGCGCACCGGGACCGGCGCGGAGGCCGCGATCGTCGCGGACGGGCGACTCACCGGCATACGGCTCACGGGTGGGGAGGTCGTCGAGTCCGAGCTCCTCCTCCTCGCGACCGGGACGGTCGCCAACACCACCCTCGCGAGCGCGTCCGGGTTGCCGTGCGAGCGTGGCGTCCTCGTCGACGACGCGTCGACGACCGTGGACCCGCGCATCTTCGCGATCGGTGACTGCGCGCAACCGCCCGACGGCGCGATGGGGCTCGTCGTGCACGGGTGGGAGCAGTCGCGCGCCCTCGCCGAGCGGCTCACCGGCACCACCGGCCGGCGACGCGTCGGCGCCACCGGGTCGAACGACGTCGTGCGGGTCAAGGCCCACGGCCTCGACGTCGTGACGATGGGGATCTGCGGCGGTGTGCGCCCGGACGAGCCCACCCACCGGGCGCTCAGCCTCTCGGACCCGGCGGCCGGCCGGCACGTCGAGGTCGTCGTCGCCGACGGCCGGCTCGTCGGTGCGACGTGCGTCGGAGCCGGACCGGTCGCCGCCGACCTCGTCGCGACCTACACGAGGGGAACCCCTGTCCCCAGCGACCCCGCGCATCTCCTCCTCCCGGCCCTCGCGCCCGCGAGCGCCTCGGGGGACGGCGCAGACCCAGCCGGCGGCGACACGACAGTGTGCCGCTGCAACGGCGTGACGCGCGACGACATCGAGCACGCGCACGCGGACGGCGCGCGGGAGGTCGTTGACGTCGCACGGGCGACGCGTGCCACCACCGGCTGCGGGGGCTGCACCCAGGACGTCTGTGACCTGCTCGACCGGCTCGGCGCCCGCCACGGCAGCGCCGGCGCGGAGCGCGACCTCACCGTCACCGGGAGACCGGTGTGAGAACCGTTTTACGCAGGAGAAACAGTTGAACCACAGTTCCGAAACCGCGCGTTCCTAACGTCGTCGACATGGTCCAGCACCAGCACCCCAAGCAGCTCGTCGTCGTCGGTGGCGGCATGGTCGCACGCCGCCTCGTCGATGCCCTCCGCTCCCGCGACGAGTCCGGGCAGTGGGCGGTCACGATCCTCGGCGAGGAGCCGCGAGCGCCCTACGACCGTGTCGCCCTCACCTCCTACTTCACCGGACGGCACCCCGAGGACCTCGCCCTCGGGAGCCAGGACCTGTGGGACGACTCGCTCGTCACGCTCCGTCGCGGGGTGCGCGCCGACAGCATCGACCGCGACGCCCGGACCGTGACGACGAACGGCGGTGCGGTCGTCCCCTACGACGCGCTCGTCCTCGCCACCGGCTCGTATGCCGCCGTGCCCCCGGTCCCGGGGAACGACCTCCGCGGCGCGTTCGTCTACCGCACGATCGACGATGTCGCCGACCTGCGCGCGCACGTCGAGCGGCGACGTGGAGAGGTCGACCGCCCGGTGCGGGGCGCGGTCGTCGGTGGCGGGCTGCTCGGGCTCGAGGCCGCGGGCGCCCTGCGAGCGCTCGAGGTCGACACGACCGTCGTCGAGTTCGCACCCCGGCTCATGCCGCTCCAGGTGGACGACGGCGGAGGTGAGGCGCTCAAGCGGCTCATCGAGGGGCTGGGGGTCTCGGTGCGCACGTCGACGGCGACCTCGCGGGTCGTCGGCGACCGCGGCACCGTCTCGCGCATGGAGTTCGACGGCGGCGACGCGGTCGACGTGGACGTCATCGTCTTCGCCGTCGGGGTGCGGCCCCGTGACGAGCTCGCCCGGGCCTGCGGGCTCGAGGTCGGTGAGCGCGGTGGCGTCGTCGTCGACGAGGCCTGTGCCACAGCGGATCCAGCGGTCTGGGCGATCGGAGAGGTCGCCTGCATCGACGGTCGCTGCCTCGGTCTGGTCGCCCCGGGATACACGATGGCCGAGGTCGTCGCCGACCGGCTCCTCGGCGGTGCGGGGACCTTCCCCGGTGCGGACCTGTCGACCAAGCTCAAGCTCCTCGGCGTCGACGTCGCCAGCTTCGGTGACGCCTTCGCGCAGGAGCCCGGCGGACTCGAGGTCGTCATCAGCGACCCGGTGGCCGGGGTCTACAAGAAGCTCGTCATGTCGGACGACGCCCGGACCCTGCGCGGCGGCATCCTCGTCGGCGACGCCGGCGCCTACGCCGCGCTCCGCCCGATGGTGGGCCGGGCACTGGGAGGTGACCCGGCGGCATACCTGCTTCCGGAGGGTGTCGGCCCCGCTCCGGCGGGCGACCTGCCCGCGGACGCCATCGTCTGCTCGTGCAACAACGTCACGGCCGGCGAGGTCCGCTGCGCGGTGACGGACGGCGGCTGCAGCGACCTCACCGGGGTCAAGGCGTGCACGAAGGCGGGCACGAGCTGCGGCTCCTGCCTCCCGCTCGTGAAGAAGCTGGTGACCACCGAGCTCGAGCGCTCGGGCGTCGAGGTGGGCAACGCCCTGTGCGAGCACTTCGACCTCTCCCGGGCGCAGCTCTTCGACGTCGTCCGGGTCCAGGGCCTCGTCACGTTCACCGAGATCATCGGCCGGCACGGACGCGGCCGGGGGTGCGACATCTGCAAGCCGGTCGTCGGCTCGATCCTCGCCTCCCTCGGCACCGGTCACATCCTCGACGGTGAGCGAGCGGCGCTGCAGGACACCAACGACCATGTCATGGCCAACCTGCAGAAGGACGGCTCCTACTCGGTCGTCCCACGCATCCCCGGTGGCGAGATCACACCCGAGGGACTCATCGTCATCGGCGAGGTCGCCAAGGAGTTCGGCCTCTACACGAAGATCACCGGCGGGCAGCGCATCGACCTCTTCGGCGCTCGCATCGAGCAGCTGCCCAAGATCTGGAAACGGTTGGTGGACAACGGGTTCGAGTCCGGTCACGCCTACGGCAAGTCGCTGCGCACAGTGAAGTCCTGCGTCGGGTCGACGTGGTGCCGCTACGGCGTGCAGGACTCCGTCGGGCTCGCAATCGCGCTCGAGCTGCGCTACCGCGGCCTGCGCAGCCCGCACAAGCTCAAGCTCGGCGTCTCGGGCTGCGCGCGCGAGTGCGCGGAGGCCCGCGGCAAGGACGTCGGTGTCATCGCGACCGACAACGGCTGGAACCTCTACGTCGGCGGCAACGGCGGGTTCACGCCCCGCCACGCGCAGCTCCTCGCCGAGGATCTCGACACCGAGACCCTCGTCCGGACGATCGACCGGTTCCTCCTCTTCTACGTCCGCACGGCCGACCGGCTGCAGCGCACCGCGGCCTGGGTCGAGGACCACGAGGGCGGGCTCGACGCCATCCGGGCGGTCGTCGTCGACGACTCGCTCGGCATCGCCGCCGACCTCGACGCAGCGATGGCCGCGCACGTCGACGACTACGAGGACGAGTGGGCCGCGGTCCTCGCCGACCCCGAGAAGCTGCGCCGGTTCGGGTCCTTCGTCAACGCACCCGACCTCGCCGACGACTCCTTCGCCTACGTCGCCGAGCGTGGGCAGGCCCGACCGGCCACACCCGACGAACGCGCCGGCGGCGTGCTCGTCGCCGGAACCACCCTGGAGGTCCGCCGATGACCGTGGACGTCACCGAGCCGCGGGCCGGCAGCGCTCCCACGACGTGGGTCGCGGTCTGCCGCCTCGACGACCTCGCGCCCGAGCGGGGCGCTGCCGCGATCGTCGCGGGCGTCCAGGTCGCGCTCTTCCGCACCGTGGACGACAGCGTGTATGCCGTCCAGCAGCTCGACCCCTACTCCGGCGCCCACGTCATGTCGCGGGGGATCGTCGGCTCTCGCGGGGACGCCCCGACCGTGGCGTCCCCGATGTTCAAGCAGGTCTTCGACCTGCGCAGCGGCGAGTGCCTCGACCCCGTCGGACGCGAGCCGACAACGCTGGCCTCGTGGGCCACGGTGGTCCGCGACGGCGTCGTCCACGTCGCCCGACCCGAGGCGGAGGTGCCGTCGTGACGACGCTCCTGGGGGTGGACCTCGTGGGTCGACCGGTCCTCGTGGCCGGGGGCGGACCGGTCGCCGCGACCAAGGCGGCCGGCCTCGCCGCCGACGGCGCCCTCGTGCACGTCGTCACGCCGATCGTCTGCGAGGCCATGCTCGACCTCACGCGGGACCCGCACGTCGAGTGGTCGCAGCGCGAGGTCTCCGTGGACGACGCGGACGACGTGTGGCTCGTCGTCGCGGCCACCGGGGACCTCGCCGTCGACCGGGCCCTGTGCGCCCGAGCCACCGCCCGGCGCGTCTTCAGCGTCTGCGCAGGAGCCGCTCGCGAGGGCACCGCGCGCAACCCGGCCACCACCGAGCATGCCGGACTGCGCGTGGGGGTCGTCTCGACCGGACGGCCCGACCCGGCACGCGCCGTCTCTGTGCGCAACGCCCTCGCGGCCCACCTCGAGACGGCGGACCTCGACCTGCGGACCCGACGACGCACGCCGCGGGCACGAGGACGGGTCGTCCTCGTCGGCGGCGGGCCGGGCGCGGACGACCTCGTCACCGTCCGAGGGCGACGTGCCCTGGCCGAGGCCGACGTCGTCGTCACCGACCGGCTCGGCCCGACGGGCCTTCTCCGCACCCTCCCCATGGACGTGGAGATCATCGACGTCGGCAAGACCGCCGGCCACCACCCCGTCCCCCAGCACGAGATCAACCGCCTCCTCGTCCAGCACGCCCAGAGCGGACGGACCGTCGTCCGGCTCAAGGGTGGCGACCCGTTCGTCTACGGGCGCGGCGGCGAAGAGGTGCTTGCCTGCCGTGAGGCCGGGGTCGACGTCGAGGTCGTCCCGGGCGTGAGCTCGGCCCTGAGCGCGCCCGGGGCGGCCGGCATACCCCTCACCCACCGCGGCACGTCCGCGGCGGCCCACATCGTCTCCGGCCACGAGCCGCTCGAAGCCCACATCCTCGCGTCCGTGGCGAGCGAGGAGGCGACGCTCGTCGTCCTCATGGGCGTCGGGATGCTCGCGGACCACGTCACCGCCCTGCGGGCACGGGGCGCGGCGGACGACCTGCCCGTCGCGGTGATCGAGGAGGCGACCACCGAGCGGCAGCGGGTGACGCAGGCGGGGCTGGCCGCAATCGTCGACGTCGCGCGCGAGCGCGGCGTCCGCGCCCCCGCGGTCGTCCTCGTCGGCCGGGTGGCCGACCCCGGACTCCTCGTCCCGCGGGCCGGTGACGGCGCATGAGCACCACCCGTGCCACCCCCACCCTGAGCCAGGTCCTCACCGGCTGCGTCGTGCTCGTCACCGCCGACCGTCGCTCCGGCGAGCTCGCCTCGGCGCTCACCCGGCGCGGCGCGACCGTGCGTCACGCCCCGGCGCTGACGATCGTCCCGCACGAGCACGACGAGGAGCTCGTCCTCGCCACCAAGCAGGTCGTCGCCGACCCGCCCGACGTCGTCGTCGTCACGACCGGCATCGGCCTGCGCGGGTGGATCGAGGCCGCGGACGCCGCCGGCCACGCCGACGAGCTGCTCGACGTCCTCGGCCGGGCCCGCATCGTCGCCCGGGGTCCAAAGGCCCGCGGCGCCATCCAGGCCGCCGGGCTCACGGCCGACTGGGTCGCCGAGTCCGAGACCTCGGCCGAGATCCTCGAGCTGCTCCTCGACGAGGGGGTCGCCGGGCTGCGCATCGCCGTCCAGCACCATGGAGCCGGGGCGGACGGGCTCGACACGGAGCTCGCGTCGGCCGGGGCGGAGGTGACGAGCCTCGTCGTCTACCGGTGGGGTCCCACCCCGGACCCGGTGGCGCTGCGCCAGTCGGTCCGCGACGCGGCCGCCGGCGAGATCGACACCGTCGTCTTCACGTCGGCCCCCGGGGCCGCGGCCTGGCTCGCGGCGGCCGACGACGAGGAGGTGGCGGACGGCATACGGGCGCGGTGTGCCAGCGGCTGCCTCGTCGCGGCCGCGGTCGGCCCGGTCACCGCGAAGCCGCTGCAGGACAGGGGCATCGAGCCGATCCAGCCCGACCGCGGTCGCCTCGGCGCGCTCGTGCGGCGGCTCGTGCACCACTACGAGGTCGCCCAGTCGAGCGCGGTCCTCACCGCGGCCGGCCACCTCCAGGTCCGCCGGACGGTGGCCCTGCTCGACGGGCACGTCCTGCCGCTCTCCCCGAGCGGGCTCGAGGTGCTCCGCCTGCTCGTCGGCGCGCGCGGTGAGGTCGTCTCGCGCGCCGACGTCCTGCGCGTCCTGCCCGGCGACTCGACCGACCCGCACGCCGCCGAGGTCGCCGTCGGCCGGGTCCGCGACGCGGGCGGGCGTGGGCTCGTGCAGACGGTCGTCAAGCGGGGCTACCGCCTTGCGTTGGCCTGAATGGCACGCGGCCCACGCCCCGATCCCCTGCGGCCGGGTCGTGGGCCATGGTCTGCTCGGGCCACCGGGGCAGCAGCGAGCGTGAGGGCGGTGGCGCCGAGAGCGGCGACGAGGCCGTGACGGGTACGACGGGGCTCGGGGTGCGACATGGCGACCTCCGGGGACGAGGGGGTTCAGCGGGACCCCGGGACCGTCCCGAACCCCGGTTTCAGCGCGGCATCAGCGCACCATCCCGAGCCTCAGTCGATGCTGTGGACCTCGCCCGCAGCGCTGCGACCGCCCCGGCCACTGCTCCACGACAGGTGGTACCTGCCGTCGTCGCACGCCAGCCCGCCCTCACCGAGGTCGAGCGGACGGAACGTGTCGACCATGACGGCGAGCTCGTCGAAGTACTCCGCACCGATCGACGCCTCGGCAGCGCCCGGCTGCGGACCGTGGGCGTGGCCGCCCGGGTGCAGCGAGATGGAGCCCTGCCCGATGCCCGAGCCCTTGCGCGCCTCGTAGTCGCCCTCGACGTAGAACATGACCTCGTCGGAGTCGACGTTGGAGTGGTAGTAGGGCACCGGGATCGACAGCGGGTGGTAGTCGACCTTGCGCGGCACGAAGTTGCAGACGACGAAGTTCCAGCCCTCGAAGACCTGGTGCGCCGGCGGCGGCTGGTGGACGCGGCCGGTGATGGGCTCGTAGTCGCGCACGTTGAAGACGTAGGGGTAGAGGCAGCCGTCCCAGCCGACGACGTCGAGCGGGTGGAACGGCAGGGTGTGGACCGTCCCGACGATCCCGCCGGAGCTGGCCGGCCCCGAGCCCCGGTGCTTGATGTAGACCTCGGTCTCGACGTCGGCCTTCTCACCCACGTCCTCGGCGAGCAGCGGCCCCTGCGGCAGTCGCAGGTCGCGCTCGCAGTAGGGGCTGTGCTCGAGGAACTGGCCGTACTTGCTGAGGTAGCGCTTCGGCGGCGCGATGTGGCTGTTGCCCTCGATCGCGTAGGCGCGCAGCGGCTCCTTGCGCGACGCCATGGGGAGCCAGCGGTGCGTCGTCGCCCGCGGGATGACGATGTAGTCGCCCTGCGCGACGTCGAACGCCCCGAAGACGGTCTCGACCCGTGCCGCACCGCGCTCGACGTAGACGCACTCGTCACCGATGCCGTTGCGGTACCACGGGCTCGGCGCCGCGGCGACGGCATACGAGATCCGCACGTCGCCGTTGCCCAGGAGCAGTCGGCGCCCGGTGACCACGTCGGTCGCCTTGATCGTCTTCGCGTCGGGGAAGAGCGCGTGCGGCTGGAGGTGGAGCGGCTTGAGCGGGTGGTTGGGCGTCGTCGACAGGTCGCCGACCTCCCAGACCTGCGCATCGACGATCGTCGAGGGGATGTTGCGGTGGTAGAGCAGCGACGAGTCGGAGGAGAAGCCCTCCTCGCCCATGAGCTCCTCGTAGTACAACTCCCCCTTGGCGGACTTGCCACCCATGCCCTTGGATGCCGGTCGCCGGTGCTGCGTGTGCCGCTTGGGCGGGATGCTGCCCATCGACTGGTAGTGCGCCACTGCTCTCCACCTCACTGTGTCGAAACCCGGGTCGCGACCTCGAGGCGTCGGGTCGGACGCTGCGTCGCGAAGTCGCTGTCGCCAGCCTAGTAGCGTGTCCGGCATGTCAACGGCGCCCCCCGCCCTGCTCGCAGGGCTCATCGACGACGCCGCCGTCTTCCCTCCCGGCAACGCCCCGCTCGACGTCGCCGTCGCGCGCCACCGGGCCCACCGCAGGGCCCCGTATGCCGGTCTCGTCGGCCCGCTGCTCGTGCCGGTCGCGGACGTGGAGATGCTCGTGGCCGAGGCGTCCGGCGACCACGCGCCCCTCGCCGTCGGGCTCATTGCCCGCCCCGGGGTGGAGCCGAGGACCGTCGCCGATGCGGTCACCCGGCTGCGAGACCAGATCGGCGTCGACATCGTCGGTGCCGAGCTCGGGTGGTACGCCGGCTGGCGCACCCTGCCCGTCGACGGGCTCCCCCTCACGCTCGAGATCCCCCGCGGAGCCGAGCGTGACCGCGCCCTCGACGACGTGCGGGCCGGGGTCGACGAGTCCGGACGCGTGGTCCAGGCGAAGTTCCGCACCGGCGCGACGCCGACGTGGGAGTGGCCCGACGAGGCCGAGCTCGGGGCCTTCCTCCACGACTGCGCCCGCCTCGGTGTCCCCTTCAAGCTCACCGGCGGGCTCCATCACGCGGTGCGCGCCGAGCACGACGGTGAGCCCCAGCACGGCCTGCTCAACGTGCTGCTTGCCGTGCACGCCGCAGTCCACGACGGTGCACTCATCGCCGTGGAGTCCCTTCTCGCACAGCGGGATCCGCACCTCCTGACCGAGGCCGTCCTGGACCTCGACGACGAGGCCGCCGCCCGCGTGCGCAGCCTGTTCACGGCATACGGCTGTTGCGAGGTCACCGACCCGATCGGTGAGCTCGACGACCTGGGCGTGCTCGACCTCTCCGCGCCCGCCCCCGATGAGGAGACCCCTTCATGACCTGGCTCGACGTCCCCGCCGACTCGCCCTTCGGCCTGCACAACCTGCCCTACGGCGTCTTCTCGACCGAGGGGTCGGCCCCACGGGTGGGCACCCGCGTCGGCGACCTCGTCCTCGACCTCGCCCCGTGCGCGGAGCAGGCAGGCATGGAGTCGTATGCCGTGTGGGCCCAGCCGTCTCTCAACGCGTTCCTCGCGCAGGGACGCCCCGCCTGGGACGCGGCCCGTGAGTGGGTCACCGAGGTGCTGACGAACCCCTCGCTCCGCGACGCCGTGGAGCCGCACCTGCTCCCCCTCGACGCCGTGACGATGCACCTGCCCATCGAGGTCGCCGACTACGTCGACTTCTATGCCAGCGAGCACCACGCGAGCAACGTCGGCCGGATCTTCCGGCCCGACTCCGAGCCGCTCACCCCCAACTGGAAGCACCTGCCGATCGGCTACCACGGGCGCTCCGGCACCGTCGTCGTCTCGGGCACCGACATCGTGCGTCCCAGCGGCCAGCGCAAGCCCCCGACCGAGTCCGCGCCCGTCTTCGGGCCGAGCGTCCGGCTCGACATCGAGGCCGAGCTCGGCTTCGTCATCGGTGGCGCGACCGAGCTGGGTTCGCCTGTCTCCGTTGCGGATGCCGACGAGCACCTCTTCGGCGTCGTGCTCCTCAACGACTGGAGCGCGCGAGACCTCCAGGCCTGGGAGTACGTCCCGCTCGGCCCCTTCCTCGGCAAGTCCTTCGCGACGACGATCTCCCCGTGGGTCGTGACGACCGAGGCCCTGCGCAGCGCCCGCGTGCCGCTGCCGGGCCAGACCGATCCCGCTCCCCAGCCCTACCTCCAGGGCGAGGCGACCGAGGACGGCGCCGGAACGGCATACGGGCTCGACATCACCTACGAGGTCGAGTGGAACGGCACTGTCGTCTCGCGGCCGCCCTACCGGACGATGTACTGGTCGCCGGCGCAGATGCTGGCGCACATGACGGTCAACGGCGCGACGCTGCGCGACGGCGACCTCTTCGGGTCCGGGACGATCTCGGGGCCCGAGAAGGACCAGCGCGGGTCGTTCCTCGAGCTGTCGTGGAGCGGTCAGGAGCCGGTCACGCTCGACGACGGGTCGGAGCGCACGTTCCTCGAGGACGGCGACACCGTCGTCCTGCGTGCGACGGCGCCGGGCCCCGCTGGCTCGACGATCTCGCTCGGCGAGTGCGTGGGGACGGTCCGCCCCGCCCGCTGAGGTCGCGGACGTCGTGACCGGCGGGGTCAGCGCCGGGCGCGGCCCCGGACGACGATCGTCCCGGCGATCTTGTCGTGCAGGGCCTGCCGCCGCGTGTCGGCGATCGGCCAGACGAGGTCCATGACGACCGCGACCGTGCCGAGCAGCGACAGGTAGGGGACGTTGCCGAACGCCTGGGCGACGGCCTGGAAGCCGGTACGGCGGATGGCGGTGTCGGCGTCGAGCGGCCCGGGCCGGTCGAGCCGCCGGACGCTGATGCCGACGAGGAGCTTGCCCGGCGTCGCGCCCCAGCGGACGAGGCAGACGACGTGGTAGGCGAGCATGAGGACGAGCTGGATGCCGAGGAAGAGCGCGAGGTATCCGAGGCGCGCCTCACCGAGGGCGGCACTCACCGCCTGCACGTCGCCGCTGGCCATCGCGGAGTCGACCCGGTCGACGATCGGCTCGATCGCCTTCCACAGGAACCAGCCGCCGACGACGAGGGCCACGAAGCCCACGACGATGGCGTCGACGAGGTAGGCGACGACCCGCAGCCCGTAGGGCGCGAGGACCGGCTGACCCGGCACGTCGACGAGGACGGCCTGGGAGGGGTGGGGCTGCTGCGGGTACGCACCGGGGTGCTGGCCGGGGCCCTGACCCTGGTGCTGGTGCTGCCACGGGCCCTGCCCCGGCTGCGGCTGCTGCCACGGCCCCGGCTGGTGCGGCTGCTGGTGGGGAGCCTGCCCTCCCGGCTGCTGCCCGGTCGGCGGCTGCTGCCCGGTCGGCGGCTGCTGGCCGGGCGCCGGCTGGGCTGCCGGCGGTTGGGCTGCCGGCGGCTGCGGACGACGGGTGCGCAGCGGCGTCGTGTTCGAGGTCCAGATGATGCCGTCGAAGTAGCGCAGCTCCTCGGGGTTGTCGGGGTTCTCGTACCACCCGGGGCCGCTCGGCGTGCTCATGCCCGCAGGATGTCACACCGGCCCGGACGCCCCCGCATCGTGGCCGTCGAGCGCCGAGGCGAGCTCGAGCACCCTCGCGACCACCCCGTCGGCGTCGTGGAGGAAGTGCAGGTGCAGGGCGCCTTGGAGCTGCGCGACGGGCCAGGCGAGCCGGCGCGCGCGAGCCAGCTCGACGGCATACGTCCCGCCGAAGGCGAGGTAGGCGCACGGCCCCGACTGCCACCCCTCGGGCACGGGCACCGTCGTCCGGAAGTAGCCGAGCGGCAGCCGCGGCTCGGACGCCTCGACCCCGGCCCGCGCCGACCGGTCGGGGAAGAGCGGGGCGACGTCGTCCTCGCCCCACCACCGGGTCCACGGCGGGAGGAGCCCGTCGTCTCCGACGAGGGCGTCGAGGTGGCCGAGCATCGCCGGCGGCGCCATCGGGGACTCCCCCGACGCCGGCGGCAGGGCCGCGTCGACGAAGACGAGCGGGGTGCCGCCGGCGACCGCCGGGGCGACGAGGCCGGCGTTGCTGTGGGCGACGACGAGCCCGGGACGGGTGGCGTCGAACGCCTCCCGGTAGGCCGCGAGGACATCACCGCCGGATCGGGCGGCCCGCGGTGGCACGGCGACCGTCGTGTCGGGTCCGTGGCGCCGGAACGCCTCCGCGAGAACGGCATACGCGCCCGTCCCGACGAGCGGACTCGGCAGGACGAGGACCGGTCGGGGCGCGGTCGTCAGCCGACCTGACGCTCGAAGGTGACGAGCACGCCCTCGACCCCGCCGGGTCCGATGCGGCCCTTGACCTCGACCGAGGTGATCGCCTTGAGCTGCCAGCCCTTGGAGGCCCACTCGTTGAGGACGGACTCGAGCTTGCCGGCCGACATCTTGCCGCCGATGAGTCCCTCGCGGATCTGCACGACCTTGTACTCGTATGCCATGGACCGAGCGTATGCCGTGCAGCGGGCTGCGCGGCATACGTTCGGCGTCCGGGAGCGACCTTCACTGCTGGGCGGCGACGCTCCCCCCGTAGGTTCGCGCGGCCACGGCCCACGCCACGACGAGGATGCCGACGCACCACGCGAGCGCGACCCAGACGTCGCCGCCGACGGGCTGCTCGGCGAGGAGCCGGCGAAGCACGTCGATGATCGTCGTCACCGGCTGGTGCTCGGCGAAGGCCCGCACCGGGCCGGGCATGGTGTCGGTCGGGACGAAGGCCGAGCTGATGAACGGCAGGAAGATCAGCGGGTAGGCGAAGGCGCTGGCGCCGTCGACCGACGTCGCGGTGAGGCCGGGGATCACGGCCACCCAGGTGAGCGCGAGGGTGAGCAGCAGGAGGATGCCGAGGGCGGCGAGCCACGCGAGCGGGCCGGCACCGGAACGGAAGCCCATCGCCAGCCCGACGAGGAGGACGACGACGAGCGAGGCGAGGTTGGCGACGACGGAGGTGAGCACGTGCGCCCACAGGACGGACGACCGGGCGATCGGCATCGACCGGAAGCGCTCGACGATGCCGCCCTGGATGTCGAGGAAGAGCCGGAACGCGGTGTAGGAGATGCCCGACGCGATCGTGAGGACGAGGATCCCCGGCAGGAGGTAGTCGACGTAGGAGTCGGTGCCGGAGCGGATGGCCCCGCCGAAGACGTAGACGAAGAGCAGCATCATTGCGATCGGCATGACGAGCGTGGAGATGATCGTGTCGGGGCTGCGGGCGATGTGGCGCAGCGAGCGACCCAGCAGGACGGCGGTGTCGGTGACGGCGTGGGTGGTCATCACGCTGCTCCCTTCTCCGAGGCGCCGACGACCGCGAGGAAGACGTCCTCGAGGGTCGGCTGCTTCTGGACGTACTCGACCTCCGCCGGTGGCAGCAGGTCCTTGAGGTCGGCGAGGGTCCCGTCGACGATGATCCGCCCCTCGTGGAGGATCGCGATCCGGTCGGCGAGCTGCTCGGCCTCGTCGAGGTACTGCGTCGTGAGCAGGACCGTCGTGCCCTGCGAGGCCACCTCGCGCACCGCGGCCCACACCTCGAGCCGAGCCTGGGGGTCGAGCCCGGTCGTCGGCTCGTCGAGGAAGATCACCCGAGGGTCGCCGATGAGGCTCATCGCGATGTCGAGCCGGCGCTTCATGCCGCCCGACCAGGTCGCCACCCTCCGGTCGCCGGCGTCCGCGAGCGAGAAGCGGTCGAGCAGGTCGTCGGCGATGCGGCCGGGCTCGGGCAGGTGCCTCAGCCGGGCGACGAGGACGAGGTTCTCGCGCCCGGTGAGGATCTCGTCGACGGCGGCGAACTGGCCGGTGAGGCTGATGGCCGCTCGCACCTCGCCACCCCGGGTCGCGACGTCGAGGCCGTCGACGCTCGCCGTGCCCGAGTCGGCGTCGACGAGGGTCGACAGGATCCGGACGAGGGTGGTCTTGCCGGCGCCGTTGCTGCCGAGAAGCGCGACGATGCTCCCCCGCTCGACGTCGAGGTCGACCCCGCGCAGGACGTCGAGCTCGCCGTAGGACTTGCGCAGGTCGCGGACGCTGATGGCCGAGGTCATGACAGTGCCTTCCGGATCGTGATGGTGCCGTAGGTCGTGCGCGCGCCGACGGTCGCGAAGCGCTCGGCGTCCTCGGGCCGCTCGCCCGTGGGCGCCAGCTCGCTGCGGACGTGGCCGTGGTCGGAGGTGACGTCGAGCCGGACGGCCGTGCCGTCGCGCACGCCGATGTCGATGGATCCGTATCCGGTCGCGAGCGTGAGGTCGCCCTCGCTCACGGAGTCGACCCGCAGCTGCCCGTATGCCGTCCGCGCGTCGAGGCGCCCGCCGCTGCGGTGGACGGTGACGTCACCCGAGCTCGTGCGCAGGACGGCACGTCCCGCGCTCTCACCGAGGGCGACGTTGCCGGCACTCGTCGTGAGGTCGGCCTCGATGCTCGCCCGTCGGACGTCGACGTTGCCTGCCGAGGTGCGCAGACGCGCCCGCTCAGTGTCGTCGGCTCGGACGTTGCCGGCCGAGGTGCGCATCGTGCACTCACCGAGCCGGCCGGTCGACTCGATGTCGCCGGCGCTCGTCTCGGCGTCGAGGTGCGAGAACGTCGGCAGCTCGACGAGCACCTCGACCGACGACGGGCGCCACACGACGCCGATGCCGCGGTCGCGCGGGGCGACGACGTCGAGCTCCCCGTCGAGGAGGGTGACGGTCGTGCGCCGGGCGGCCTCGACGTCGCCGGGGCGGTCGGGACGAGTCGGCGTCACCGTGACGACCGTGGTGTCGGTGTCGGAGGCGACGACGCGGATCCCGCCGGCGTGCACGCGGACGCGGGCGCGGATGGGTTCGGGGGTGTCGAAGGTGGTTACGGCGAGCTCCTGGAGGCGAGGTGAGGTGGTCATGGGGGACGTCACCGGACCCAGCCGGACAGCCGCTGACCGCCCCTGGGAGGGACGACGGACGCAGCGCCGGGATGGGGCACACCCGCCGCGGGCCCGCTGCTGCGAACGGCCAGGGTGAGCATCCGGACGAGGTAGGCGTTGACCGAGAGCCCTTCGCGCTCGGCCGCGGCCTCGATGTCGGCCTTGAGCCGGTCCGAGGGCCGGAAGGTGATGCGGGAGGTCCCGCCCTCGTCCTCGCCGGCGGCGGGCACGGGTGACGTCACCGATGGCGTCACTGCGGGCGCGTCGGCGACCGGCGGCGTCACGACGAAGGCGAGACCGCGGCCGGCCAGGCGCACGTCGACCGACCCGGGCGCGAGCGCCAGCGTGATCTCGGCGGCAGCGTCGACGAGGGCTTCCTGCAGGGTGAGACGGACAGCGGCGTCGAGTGGTGCGGTGAGCCTCTCGGCAAGCGTCTCGGCCTCGGGGCCACCGGCCGCGGCGGCCACGGCGAGCTCCCGCTGCAGCGAGTCGACGTAGGGGGTGAGTTCCATGACGTCATGGTGACACCATTCTGACGTCACTGTCAACGGTTCTGGCACCACTTCGGACGGCCGGTCGCGACCACGCCGCCATCGCCCATCAAACGGGACCTCGGCCCCTGTCGTCCCCTCCCCCTGCGCGGGACGGTGGAACCGAGGAGGTTGGACATGAGAACCCAGACGGCACCTCGACCCCACGTCCCTCCCATGGGCGACGACCCGACCCGGGCCGTCACCGCCCTCGAGGATGCGGGACTGGTCTCCCCCGACCGTCACGACGAGGCTCTCGCCCTCCTCGGAACGGTCCTCGCACCGGAGCTCGGCTCCCACCCCACGACGACCCTGCGACGCCGGCTGGGCGAGGTCGCGACCTATGTCGGCATCGCCTTCGTGCTCGCCGCCGTCGCGGTCTTCCTCGCCCCGCGCTGGCTCGACCTCGGCTGGGCAACGCGGGTCGCGATGATCGCGGGCGCCGGCCTCGTCGTCGCCCTCGCGGGCTGGGGTGTGGCCCGGCCGGTCGGCGGCTTCGAGGCCCTGCGCGCCCGCGGTCACGCGTCGCGGCTGCGCCTCGTGAGCGTGCTCCTGACCAGCGCGGCGGGCGCCGGCGCCGCGGCGGTCGGCGTGGCCGTCCTCGAGCAGGTCCAGCGCAGCGGCACCGAGATGGAGCACGGCACGAGGGTCGGCCTCGCCGGCTTCGGGACGCTCGTCGTGCTCGGCACCGCTGCCTACCTCCTCGCACCCACGCTCGTCGCGCACGCCGCGCTCGTCGTCGGCGTCGGCTACACGGTCCCGTTCCTGTCGCAGGAGCTCGGCCTCCACGGTGGCCGGCCCGTCGGGTTCGGCCTCCTCACCGCGGGCGTCGCCTGGTTCGTCCTCGCCGAGCGCGGTCTCTGGCGGGAGGTGCTCACCGGCCGGCTCGTCGGTGTCGGGTTCCTCCTCGCAGGTGCCCAGGGGCAGCTGGCCTCACAGACCCGGTGGGTCGGCTACGTGCTGACCTTCGCGGTCGGCATCATCGGCTTCCTGCTCCACCTCACCCGCCGCGCCTGGCCCTACCTGCTGCTCGGCGTCGTCGGCGTCACGGTCGCCGTCCCCGAGGCGCTGCTCGACTGGACCGAGGGCACGCTCGGCACCGCCGTCGCGCTGCTCGGCGCCGGGATCGCCCTCCTGCTCTCGGGCCTGCTCGCCCTGAGACTGCGTCGCGACGAACCCTCCTGAGGCGGGGACCAACGGCGGGACGACGAACGGCGGGGCATGCACGGGTGGCGAGCACCCGGCATACCCCGCCGTCGCGGAGCGCGATCCGTCAGAGGTTCCCGCGCTTGTCCTGCTCGCGCTCGATGGACTCGAAGAGCGCCTTGAAGTTGCCCTTGCCGAAGCCGAGCGAGCCGTGGCGCTCGATGATCTCGAAGAAGACCGTCGGGCGGTCGCCGAGCGGCTTGGTGAAGATCTGGAGGAGGTAGCCGTCCTCGTCGCGGTCGACGAGGATCTTGCGCTTCTTGAGCTCCTCGATCGGGACGCGGACCTCGCCGATGCGGGCACGCATCTCGGGGTCGTCGTAGTAGGCGTCGGGGGTGTCGAGGAACTCGACGCCTTCCTTGCGGAGCTCGTCGACGGTGCGCAGGATGTCGTTCGTCGCGAGCGCGAGGTGCTGGGCGCCCGGGCCGTTGTAGAACTCGAGGTACTCGTCGATCTGGCTCTTCTTCTTGGCGATCGCCGGCTCGTTGAGCGGGAACTTCACGCGGTGGTTGCCGTTGGCGACGACCTTGGACATGAGCGCGGAGTAGTCGGTGGCGATGTCGTCACCGATGAACTCGGCCATGTTGACGAAGCCCATGACGCGGTTGTAGAACGCGACCCACTCGTCCATCTTGCCGAGCTCGACGTTGCCGACGATGTGGTCGAGCGCCTGGAAGAGACGCTTCGGTGCGCCGTCGCGCTTGACGAAGGTGGAGGTGCGCTCGACGTAGCCCGGGAGGTAGGGGCCGGCATACGTCTGACCGTCGACGGCGCGCTGCACGAGCGTGTGGCGCGTCTCGCCGTAGGTCGCGATGGCGCCGATGCGGACCGAGCCGAACTCGTCCGAGAAGGTCTCGGGCTCCTGCACGACGGTGGCCCCGGCGGCCTTGGCCTGCGCGATGCACTTGTCGACGTCGGGCACCTCGAGGGAGATGTCGACGACACCGTCACCGTGCTTGGCGTGGTGGGCGATGAGCGGGCTGTCGGGCATGACCGCGCCCTTGAGGACGAAGCGGATCGAGCCGGACTTGAGGACGAAGGCCTTGTGGTCGCGGTTGCCGGTCTCCGGCCCCGAGTAGCCGACGAGCTCCATGCCCCAGACGTTCTGGTAGTACTGCGCGGCCTGGGTCGCGTTGCCGACGACGAAGACGATGGCGTCCCAGCCGGTGACCGGGAACGGGTCCTTGGTCTCGTCGTAGTCGACCAGGCCCACGAGGCGCTTGAGCTCGTGGATGTCGAGGTTCGCCTCACGCTCCTGGGCGGTGAGGTCGATGTGGCTGTCCTGCGGCGTTGCAGTGGTCGTGTCGGTCATGCGTGCAGGCTGTCCGATCCGCGCAGGATGTGCAACGGTATGCCGCCGCGCTGCACAGTCTGCGCATGATGTTGCCTTTGTCGGGGGTTGGGGCCGACACTGTGCCCATGATCCGACCGGACGGCATCGACGCGCTCGACGCCCGCCTCATCGACCTCTTCACCGAGAACCCGTCCGTCGGCGTGCTGGGTGCCTCCCGGCGCCTCGGCGTCGCCCGCGGCACGGTCCAGGCCCGGCTCGACCGGCTCCAGGCCCGGGGCATCATCGCCTCGATGGGACCGCAGATCGACCCGGCCGCGCTCGGCTACCCCGTGACGGCGTTCTGCACCCTCGAGATTCGCCAGCGACAGGGGCACGCACCCGTCGTCGCCCACCTCGCGGCGATCCCCGAGGTCCTCGAGATCCACTCGACGACGGGTGCGGGCGACCTCATCGTCCGGATCGTCGCCCGCGACAACGCCGACCTCGGCCGGGTCATCGACGAGATCATCGACGACGTCCACGTCCTGCGGGCCAACACCTCGATGTGCCTCGTCACCCACCTCGACCACCGCACCGGGCCGCTCGTCACCGCGGCAGCCGAGCGCGGCGGAGAGTAGCCGTCGCACAGGTCAGGCGGGGAAGGCGTTCCCCAGCATGAAGGCCGCCCAGATCGACCCGACGACGAACAGTCCGCCCAGCACCGAGATCGCCATGCCGCGCCGACCGTCGGTCGCCCTGCGCCGCAGCCCTCCGGCCACGACGAGCGCGGCGCCGACGACGTTCATGGGGATGGCCACGAGCCACGCCCACGTGCCCGTCGCGACGGCGCCGTAGGTGAAGGCTCCGGCGATGAGGACCGCGATCACGACGAGGGCGATCTGGTTGACGGTGATCTTGGCCTCGAGGACGTTCACGGGCTCACCACGTCCCGAACGACGTGGGCGACTGACCCTCGTCGTCACGCGGCTCGCTGCGGACGGGAGCCCGCCGCCCGTCGCTCGCCGGCTCGGGAGCCGGCCAGTCGGGGATCCTCGTCTCCGGGTCGCCCGGCTGGGAGTAGCGGGCCATGTGCTCGAGGCCCTCGCGCAGCTCGGGGTCCTTCTCGCTCTCCTCCTCGACGATGGCCCTCAGCCGGTCGCCGACCTGGTCGCGGTAGGCGACGGCGGTCGGGTGGTCGTCCCGGCCGGTCATGACGGCCGCCCACGTCGTCTCGTCGCGGTCCAGCCGTCGTTGCAGCTCGCGTCGCTCGGGTCCGAGAGCACCCGAGCGGGCCTCCTTCTCCTCCTGCTCGCGGTCCGCGCGCGAGTCCTCGGCCTCGGCGTCGAGCTCCGCACGCGCACGCTCGATGAGGTCCTGGGCGTCGCCCACCTTGGCCAGCAGGGCGTCGATGTCGGCCTCCTGGCGTCGCAGGGCGGCCTCCGCCTCGAAGACCGTGTTCTCCTCGGCCCAGCGCTCGTCGGTCACCGGAACCCCGCGTCCGCGGTCTCGTCGACGTGGTCTCCGGCTGTCGAGCTGTCGGCTGCCGCGGCGAAGCTCAGGATGACGTTGAGCGCCGACAGCGCCGTGGCGACTGCCGCAGCCGCCGCCGAGAGGGCAGGCAGCAGCTTGGTGAGCTCCTTGATGAGGTCGATGGCCTGGTTGATGAGCCGGATGGCCCGCCGAACGCCTGCCCCTCCGGTGAAGATCTCCTTGGCGAGCTTGGCCATGCTCATCGTGAGCACCCACTCCTCGACGAGGCCCAGGAGGCCGCACGCCGCGTTGACGACCTGCTCGGTGGCCTTGAGCATGTTGCCGAGCTGACGGCTCATGAGCCCGCAGGCGGTGCCCTGCCGGCGGTGCGCGGCCGCGTGCTGGCGCATCCGCGACTCGGCTCGCTCGGCCGCAGGCGCCTTCCAGGCGTCGTTGACCGCGCCGGCGATGGTGTCGTAGTTGTTGCCCGCTGCCGTGAGGGCCAGCCCCACGTTGTTCCAGTTCGTCCTGAGGCGGTCGACGCCGTTGAAGTCCCCCGCGATCGGCGACATGAGGACCTCGATCGGCGAGAAGTGCAGGAGCTTCTGGGCCGCCCAGTCGATGGCCTGGAGGATGACGCCGCAGTTGCCCTTGGCCTGCTCGATCATCTCGCCGTAGGCGTCGCCCCCGGACGCGGCCACGAGCAGGTCCCTCGGGTCCTGCAGGGTGATGGTGGTCATCGCAGCCCCTTGTTCTCGTTCTCGAAGTCGTCGTAGTCGCGCTCGTCGTCGACCGCGCCCTGACCGTCCTGGATCGTCTGCACCACGGACTCGCCCTCACCGACGACCGAGATGATCGGCAGCGGGTTGCCCGGACCGCCACCGCGATGCTTGGGCCCGATGCCGTGCTCCCTCTCGAGGTCACGGACGCCCTCGTCGAGGTCCTCCACGATCCCGGAGCCGTTGGAGATGTTCTTGTCGGTCTTGGTGACGAGGGGCTCGGTGCCCGGCGTCATGCCCGGGATCTGTGGCACCTCGACGTCGATGGTGATGCCCTTGAGGAGGGTGGACGCCTTGACGTCGTCCTCGCGGTAGCGCCTGCGGTTGTCGGCGATCGTCGTGGCGATCGCCCTCGCGCTGGTTCCGCCCTTCGCCATGCTCCCCTCCGCGGTCGTGTAGGCCTCCTCGTACTGACCCTTGAACAGCGCGAGGAAGCCGGTGAACGCCGCAGCGTTGTCGCAGTTCTCGGTCACGAACGCATGGGCCGCCTCGAGGTAGCCGGCGTTGAGGTCAGCAGCAGCCTTGAGGCTGCGCATCCCGGCGTAGTCGACCTCGATCTTCGTCACTGGTGATCCCTCCCCGCATGCGAAACAGTGCGTCTGTCTGCCCGAACTCTAAGGAATGGAACGGCCCGGGGCGATGGGGAGGACTACCCCGTCGTCGTGGCGACCTAGCGACGGCCCACGAACCAGAGCCGGACCTTGTCGATGCGTGCCGCGACCTGCTCGGAGGAGGCCGCCGCCAGCTCAGGTCCGCCGCACGCGCGCCGCAGCTCCATGTGGACGTTGGCGTGGGGCGCGCCGGTCTTCTTGGCATAGGCCGCGACGAGCTTGTTGAGCTCCTTGCGCTGGGCCGCGAGCGCACGGTGCGCGGACAGCGGCGCCTCGGCGGTGCGCTGCTTGCGACCGGGTGCGGCCGACTGCTTCGCCTGCCGCTCGTGCAGGAGGGCGGACACCTGGTCGGGCTCGAGCAGGCCGGGCAGGCCGAGATAGTCCTGCTCCTCGTCGGACCCGACGTCGGCGTGCAGCCCGAACTGCTGCGCGTCGAAGAGCACGTGGTCGAAGTGCGCGTCGGACTCGAGCGCCTCGAACGTCTCCTCCTCGAGGCCCATCGTCTTCTCGGTGCGGTTGGCGGCGGCGATGAGGCCCTCCTCCTCGGCCCACATCGAGGCCTCGGACTCGGGGTCGCTCTTGCGGTTGAGCGCGTGGTCGCGCTCGACCTCCATCGTCGCCGCGTGCTCGAGGATGACCGGCACCGAGGGGAGGAAGACCGACGCCGTCTCACCGCGCTTGCGGGCACGCACGAAACGGCCGACCGCCTGCGCGAAGAACAGGGGCGTCGAGGTCGAGGTGGCGTAGACGCCGACGCAGAGCCGGGGCACGTCGACGCCCTCGGACACCATGCGCACTGCGACCATCCAGCGCGAGTCGCCGGCCGAGAACTCCTCGATCCGGGCGCTCGAGCCGGCGTCGTCGGAGAGGACGACGGTCGTCTTCTCGCCGGTGATCGACTCGAGGATCCGCGCGTAGGCACGTGCCGTCGTCTGGTTCGTCGAGATGACGAGGCCGCCGGCGTCGGGCACGTGACGACGCACCTCGGTGAGCCGCTTGTCGGCGGCGGCGAGGACCGAGGGCACCCACTCGCCCTTGGGGTCGAGCGCCGTGCGCCATGCGTGCGCCGTCTGGTCCTTGGTCATCGGCTCGCCAAGACGCGCGGCGATCTCGTCGCCGGCCTTGGTCTTCCACCGCATTGCCCCGCCGTAGGCGAGGAAGATCACCGGTCGGACGACCGCGTCACGCAACGCCGCGGCATACCCGTAGGTGTAGTCGGACGCAGAGCGGAGGATCCCCGCCTCGTCCATCTCGTAGCGCACGAACGGGATCGGGCTCGTGTCGGAGCGGAAGGGCGTGCCGGTGAGCGCGAGGCGGCGCACCGCGGGCGTGAACGCATCGCGGATGGCGTCGCCCCAGCTGCGCGAGTCACCGCCGTGGTGGATCTCGTCGAGGATGACGAGGGTCGGCGTCGACTCGGTGCGGCGGCGGTGCAGGTCGGGGCGCGAGGCCACCTGCGCATAGGTCAGGGCCACGCCGTCGTACTCGTGCGAGTGGACCGCCGTGGAGTTGGAGAACTTCGGGTCGAGCTGGATCCCGACCCGGGCCGCCGCCTCCGACCACTGGGTCTTGAGGTGCTCGGTCGGCGCGATGACCGTGACCGCGCGGACCTCGCCGCTCTCGAGGAGCTCGGTCGCGATCCGCAGCGCGTAGGTCGTCTTGCCGGCGCCCGGCGTCGCGACCGCGAGGAAGTCCTTGCTCTCGGACTCGAGGTATGCCGTGAGCGCCTCCTGCTGCCACGCGCGCAGCTTCGAGGCGGTACCCCACGCGGCCCGCTCCGGGAAGGCGGGACTGAGGTGGCTGGCGGCTGAGGTACTCATCGGCTCGGCAAGGTTAACGGGGTTCTCGCGACGACATGCCGAGGGTCCGCCTGCGCCGGAAACGCTCCTTCGTGTGCTGTGTCCCCGCACCCCATGACGACGGGGCCCGCCACCTCGTCGTGGCGGGCCCCGTCGGGCAGTGCTGTGGGCTGGAAGCCTTCCGGCTCAGGCGCGGTAGGCGACCCAGGCGGCCTTCATGCGGTCGATCTGGCCGGCGGAGAAGTGGTCCATGCACGCGTCGGTCGTGTAGTCCATGAAGTTCTTGATCGGGTCGAGGCCGGGAAGGGTGCACGTGTCGCGGCCGGTCGGGCAGCCGGAGGCGGGGCTCGCCTCGGCCGGGGTGTCGCCGACGTAGTCGCCTGCGGTGTCCGAGCAGCCGCCCTGGAAGGTGTGGTAGAGGTTCAGCCAGTGGCCGACCTCGTGCGTCGCCGTGTCGCCCTGGTTGTAGGGCGAGGCCGAGCCGCCGGGCAGGCTCTCGTCGAGGAGGACGACGCCGTCCATGTCGCTCACGCGCGACTTCGGGAAGGTCGCCCAGCCGAGCAGGCCGCCGGCAAGGTCCGCGGTGTAGATGTTGAGGTCGGCGTTGGTGCCGGTGTGCAGCGAGGTCTTCATCGCGCGCTCGGCGCTCGTGCCGTAGTCGAGCTGGTTGTACCAGCTCGCGTTGTTCGTCGTCGTCGTGCTCGCGAGGACGAACGAGAAGCCGGCGCTCGAGTAGGCGTTGTTGAGGACGGTGATCTGGCTGTTGATCTCGGACGTGCTCAGCGCGCCCTTGGAGCCGTCGGTGATCGTGTGCCAGTGCACCTTGATCGTGGCCGGGGTGAAGGCGCCACCGCCGCCCGGCTTCCTCGCGCCGCCCGAGGCGGTGCGGGTGTAGCCCTTCGCGGCGAGGGCCTTGTCGAGCTGGGCCTCCATCGCCTTCGCCTGCGCGGGCGAGACGTCGTGCGGGTCCTTGGCGTGCGGGCCACGTCCTGCGACCGCCTCGCCGGCGTGGTCGTCGGTCGCGCACTCGGCGGCGACGCTGCGCTCACCGGCCATCGTGACGGCGGAGGCGCTGCTGGCGCCGAACCCGATACCGGCGGCCGCGAGGACCGAGGCTGCGAGGAGCGCCATGGGGCGCAGTGGACGAACAGACATGGGAGTCCCTTTCGGTGTGCACAGAAACCTGTGAGGTCCGTGTTCCCCCGAACCTAGCCAGCGCCGAACGAACCGGAGAACCAGCGTTCTCCCAGAACTGGGTCAAGGTTTGGCAAAGTGCCCGTATGCCGTCCGCGCACCTCGGGGGGCCGACGAGGAGGTCCGCCCGTGACGCCTGGTTCGACGTCCCAGACCCACGTCGTCACGGTTCCCGACCGTGCCTCGGCGGACCGCGTCGCCGACGCCCTCGCCGAGCGGGGCCACGCCCTCGTGGCGGTGCGTGAGGTGGACTGGGCACAGAAGGACCCGACGAGCTGGTGGTTCGGCAGACCGCCGATCCGGCCCGAGGAGCAGGGTCACTGGGACGTCAGCTCGGTGTCGACGGGTCCTCTGCCGGACGACGACGAGCGGTGGTGGCACGCCCAGGAGGACGTGGCGGTGCGCCGGATCGCACGCGACCACGGCGGTCGCAGCGCGGGCAGCGGCGGTGGCGACACCGCCACCGTCCTGCGCACCTTCACCCGCGTCGGACTCGTCCACGAGCTCGATGAGCAGACGGTGCAGGAACGTCGACGCGTCGCGTTCGACGGCGTGCCACCGCGGGACGCGCCCACGCCCGACGCCGACGCTTCCAGCACGGGAGCTCCCGACGACGGTCCGGGCGAGGACGACCTACCCGGCACCCGGGTGAGCCGCTGCGGCTCGACCTGTCGCCGGGTGTGGACTGGACGGCGCTGGAGCACGCCTACGGCAGCGCCTCGGACGTGCCGGACGTCCTCGCCGGGATCGCCGCCAACGACGAGCGGTGGTCCGGGTACCTCGACACGCTCGTCGGTTCGGTCAACCACCAGGGCAGCACCTACTCGTCGACGGCGCCGGCGATGACCTGCCTCGCCGGCCTTGCCACAGCTCCCGGGCTCTCGCCGCGCCGCCGGCTCGACCTCCTCCACACGCTCTTCCTCGCCGGCGCGGGCGCCGACCTGGCAGCCGCGCGCGGCTACCGGCCCGGCCCGCACGACGAGCCCAGCCGCCGCGCCGTGACGCAGGCGACCCCCGACCTGCTTCGCTCGTGGCCGAAGGCGACCCGTCCGGAGCGCCGCCTCCTCCTGCTCCTCGCCGCCCTGGCCGGGACCTCGTCGGCTCCTGCCGGCGCCGAGGGACTTCCGGACGACGCAAGCCGGCTGGCCCTGGCGATGGTCCGCGACGAGGAGGCCGCCGAGGCCCTCCTCGGACAGCTTTCGCGCAGGAACGAAAGGCTCCTCGAGCTCGTGTCAAGCGACGCACCGCGGCGCGCCAGGCTCGTCGCGGCACTCGAGGTGCTCCTCTGGGACGAGTGACGCATGCGCGCCGTCGGGAGTCGAGACCCCTCCCGCCGGCGCGGCGAGGTCAGTCGTCGCCGCCGTCCTGGGGCGCGCGCAGCCCTTCGTAGATCTCCTTGCACGTGGGGCACACCGGGAACTTCTGCGGGTCGCGCCCGGGGATCCAGACCTTGCCGCACAGGGCGGTCACCGGCTCTCCCGACAACGCGGACTCGAGGATCTTCTCCTTGCGGACGTAGTGCGCGAAGCGCTCGTGGTCGCCCGGCTCCTGCACCTGGGGGACGGTCTCCTCGCGCTCGAGGACCGCCGTGCTGGTCGAGGGGCCGGACGGCTCGGGCTGCGGGGAGCTCGGGTCACTGAGGGGCTGCTGCGGGTCACTCACCCCGCCAGACTACGTGCCGCGACCGTGTAACCCCAGACCCCGCAGCGCCCGGGCCCACGTGTCAGAGGGCTCAGTTGAGCTCGGGGTCCGACGGGTAGTAGGCCACGAACGCCAGCTCGTCACGCTGGCGCAGCAGCACCTGGGCCCAGAGGTGGTCGGGGTCGGCCGTGAGCAGGTCCCCCGGGAGCGAGTCCACGACGAACCACGACCCACGACGCAGCTCGCCCTCGAGCTGCCCGGCCGACCACCCGGCATACCCCGCGAAGATCCGCAGCCCGCCCACCTCGGGCATGACGAGCAGCGGAGGGGTGTCGAGGTCGATGATCGCGACCGACCCGAAGAGCCGCTGGCTGCCGGGTGGCAGGTCGTCGTCGCCCACCATGACGAGGCCGAGGGCCGAGTCGAGCTGGACCGGTCCGCCCTGGAAGAGCGTCTGCGGCGAGGCGATGTGCTCGCCCCAGCCGGGCAGGACGGCGTCGACCTCGGCGCCCATGGGCTTGTTGAGGACCACGCCCTGGGCACCGTTGTCGTCGTGCTGGAGCATGAGGATGACGCTGCGGTGGAAGACACCGTCGTCGAGCTGGGGTGTCGAGACGAGGAGCCTCCCCGTCGTGCGGTCAGCGGTCACGCTTCCATTCTGCACGTCCACCCTGTCCGCGGCGGTCGCCTCCGCGGGACCCGCCACGGCTCGCGCCGTGGTGGCCGCGGGACGCGCCCTGGAACCGGCGCGGCGGCCCACCGGGACGGCGGCCGCGCTGCTGCTGCTTGGCCTCGAGCAGTGGCTTCCAGACCTCGTCCGGGACCGCGACCATCGACGGCGTGCGGCCACCGGCGGCAGCGACGTGCTCGTCGCCCGGGCGGACCCGGACCGGCTCGACGTCGAGGCCGGCGGCCTCGGCGAGCCGGGCCATCGTCCGCTTCTGGTGCGGCAGCGCGAAGGTCACGACCGTGCCTCGCTCCCCCGCCCGCGCGGTGCGGCCGGCGCGGTGGAGGTAGTCCTTGTGGTCGGCGGGCGGATCGGCCTGAAGGACGAGCCCGATGTCGTCGACGTGGATGCCGCGGGCGGCGACGTCGGTGGCGACGAGGACGGGCAGCGAGCCGTCACGGAACGCGCCGAGCGCGCGGTTGCGCAGGTTCTGCGACAGCCCGCCGTGGATGGCGGCGGCGAGCACGCCCTTCTCTCGCAGCTCGCGGGCGACGCGGTCGGCGCCGAGCTGGGTGCGCACGAAGACGACGGTGCGGCCGTCACGGGCGGCGAGCTCGGCCGTGAGCTGCTTCTTGTTGTTGGGGTCGATGAGCATGATGTGGTGGCTCATCGTCGACACGCTGGCCTGCGCGTCCTCGGTCGAGTGCGTCACCGGGTCGGTGAGGTAGCGCTCCACGAGCTGGTCGATCCCGCGGTCGAGCGTCGCCGAGAAGAGGAGGCGCTGGCCGCCGGTCGGGATGCGGTCGAGGATCTCGGTGACCTCGGCCATGAAGCCCATCTCGGCCATGTGGTCGGCCTCGTCGAGGATCGTCACCTGCACGTCGTCGAACTCGACCGCACCGCGCTCGTGCAGGTCGGCGAGGCGACCGGGCGTGGCGACGAGGATGTCCAGGCCCTTGGCGAGCGCCTTGATCTGCGGCTCGTAGGACAGGCCGCCGGCGACGAGCTTGTGGCGCAGGCCGGTGACGTGGACGAGAGGCTCGAGCGCGTCGCTCACCTGCATGGCGAGCTCGCGGGTCGGCACGAGGATGAGCGAGCGGGGGCGCTTGCTCGCGGGCTTCGTGCCGTCGGCGAGACGCGTGATCGTCGGCAGGCCGAACGCGAGCGTCTTGCCCGAGCCGGTCTGGCCGCGGCCGAGGACGTCGCGACCGCTGAGGGCGTCGGGGATCGTCGCGGCCTGGATCGGGAACGGCTCGGTGATGCCGTCGCGCGCGAGGCGCTCGACGAGGCGTGGGTCGAGCGAGAGGGCCGCGAAGCCGTTGTCCTCGGTGACGGCCGCCGGGCCGCCCTTGGCCTTCGACTCGTACTTCACCCAGGTGTCGGCCTGGGCGCGCTCGGCCTCGGCCTCCTCGAACGTGCGCGGCTGCTCGGGCAGGTCGTGGCGGTGCTCGTCGAAGTGGCGGCCCTCGTGGCGGTCACGCCGCACGGGGTCGGCGACCCGGCGGGCCGGGCGGTCGTCCTCACGGCGGAACGGGGGCCGACCGTCGCGGCGCTCACCGTAGGCCGGCCGGCTCCCGCGGTCGTCACGGCGCTGGCCGTGTGCCGGTCGGTCGCCCCGGTCGCCGCGGCCCTGGTAGCCACCGCGGCTCTCACCACGGTCGTCACGGCGCTGCCCGTATGCCGGTCGGTCGCCCCGGTCGCTGCGGCCCTGGAAGGCGCCGCGGTCCTCGCGACGGTCGTAGCCGCCACGCGACTCGGACCGGTCGTCACGGCGCTGCCCGTATGCCGGTCGCTCGCCCCGGTCGTTCCGACCCTGGTAGCCGCCACGCGACTCGGACCGGTCGTCGCGGCGACGCTCGCCGCCGCGGTCGTCCCGGCGGTCGCGACGCTGTGCCCCACGCTCGGCGCGGTCCTCGTCGGTCCAGCGCGGGCTGCGCTCGGAGCGCGGCGCCTTGGTGCGCGGGCCCTCGGGCTGGCCGCGGTGGTGCGGCTTCTTCGTGGCGCTGGTCTTCGCGGCCTTCGCCTTCTGGGAGGCGGTCCAGCGCGGCTTCTTGCCGCCGGAGGCGTTCTTGGGCATGGAGAATCACTCGATCCGAGTCGGTGGTGGTGGCGTCTACGGCCCTCCACGACGACTTCTGTGTCAACGAGATTCAACGGGCTGGAACGCGGCGCCGGACGTGGCGCAAGGATCGAGTTTAGCAGCGGCGCGCGCTCGGCCCGACCACGACGTTCGCCCGCGACCTCGCCGGTCCGCGGCGCAGATCGTGCTCAGCGGCGCCCTCATGGGAGCGCCGCTGGTCGGAGTCTGCGCCGTTCGTGCGCCACAGGAGGGCGACGCCGGCACCTGCCGCGACAGTCGGCTCAGCGCTCGACGGCGACCTCGACGCCGGCTCGACTCCGGCGCAGCACCACGGTCGCCACCACTGCCCCAAGGGCCACCCCGACGAGGTCGGCGACGGCGTCCCACGGGTCGCCCGAGCGCTGCGGCAGCAGCGTCCCCTGGAGGACCTCGCTCACCGGTGCGTGCAGCGCCATGACGACGACGACCGGGACGAGCGGCAGCCGGGCGAGCAGGCCGAGGAGGACCGGCAGGGCGAAGACCGACGCGTGGACGAGCTTGTCGAGGTGTGGCACGCCCGGCGCTCCCCCTGCCGACGGCGCATAGACGACGGCGAGCTGCACGATCACCGCCACCGCCGCGGGCAGCAGTGACCGGTCCCGGGCCCGACCCGAGGTCACGCCGTGGGCTGGGAGGTCGCCGCCCTGGCGACCGCGGCGGCGACGACCTCGGCGACGTCCGGGTGGAAGACGCTCGGGATGATGTAGGTCGCGTTGCGCTCGTCCTCCTTGACGACCCCGGCGAGGGCCTCGGCGGCCGCGAGCAGCACCTCTGGGGTGAGCACCTTGGACCCGGAGTCGAGCAGGCCGCGGAAGACGCCGGGGAAGACGAGGACGTTGTTGATCTGGTTCGCGAAGTCCGAGCGACCGGTGGCGACGACGGTGGCGTGCTTGGCCGCCTCTACCGGGTCGACCTCCGGGGTCGGGTTGGCCATGGCGAAGACGACGGCGTCGTCGGCCATCGTCGCGATGTCGTCACCGGTGAGGATGTTGGGCGCGGAGACACCGAGGAAGACGTCGGCCCCGGCGAGCGCCTCGACGAGCGTGCCCGAGAGGTTGTCGGGGTTGGTGTGCTCGGCGATCCACTCGTGGTTGGGGTGCTCGCCGGAGAGCACGTCCTCGCGGCCCTTGTGGATGACACCGTGCATGTCGGCGACGACGACGTTGCGGGCACCGGCGAAGAGCATGAGCTTGAGGATGGCCGTCCCGGCCGCACCGGCGCCACTCATGACGAGCTTGACGTCCTCGAGCTTCTTGCCGACGACGGCGAGCGCGTTGCGCATCGCGGCGAGCGCGACGATGGCGGTGCCGTGCTGGTCGTCGTGGAAGACCGGGATGTCGAGCTCGGCCCGCAGGCGCGCCTCGATCTCGAAGCAGCGCGGGGCCGAGATGTCCTCGAGGTTGATGCCGGCGAAGACCGGCGAGATGGCCTTGACCGCGGTGATGATCTCCTCGGTGTCGGTCGTGTCGAGGCAGATCGGGAAGGCGTCGATGTCGGCGAACCGCTTGAAGAGTGCCGCCTTGCCCTCCATGACCGGCATCGCGGCGAGCGGGCCGATGTCACCGAGCCCGAGCACCGCCGTGCCGTCGGTGACGACGGCGACGGTGTTGCGCTTGATCGTGAGGCGGCGCGCGTCCTCGGGGTTCTCCGCGATGGCCATGCAGACGCGGGCGACGCCGGGGGTGTAGATGAGCGAGAGGTCGTCACGGTTGCGGATCGGGACCTTCGACTCGATCTGGAGCTTGCCGCCGAGGTGCATGAGGAAGGTGCGGTCCGAGACCTTGCCGATCTTGACCCCGGGGACCGCGCGCATCTTCTCGACGATCTCGTCGGCGTGCTCCGGGTCCCGCGTCATGAGGGTGACGTCGATGCGCACCGCGTCGTGGCCCGAGGCGGTGACGTCGAGCCCGGTGACGACTCCCCCTGCCTCCTCCACGACCCCGGTGAGCTCACTGACGGCGGTGGCTCGGGCCGGGACGACGAGACGGACGGTGACGGAGTTCGCAGCGGAGGGAAGGGCCATGGGGGAGATTCAACCTGCTACCGGTGAGTTCACGAGAATCGGCCCGCCGACCGGGACCGCCACGTCTGCGTCGACCTCGCGTCGTCGTCTGCGCTCGGGTCCCGGACCTACAGTTGCCCCCATGAGCGAGCACGTCGAAGTCACCGGCCAGGGCGCGCACCACGTCGTGCCCGACCTCGTCATCGTGAGGGCTCGGGTGCAGTGCGACGCCCGCGACGTGGCGGGCGCGCTCTCGGCCTCGTCGGAGCGGACCGCGGCCGCGCTCCAGGCTGCGGCGGACCACGGCGTCGAGGCGAGGGACCGTCGGACCGAGGACGTCGGGATCCACCCGCGTCACGACCAGAACGGCCGCAATGTCATCGGCTACACGGCATACCAGGCGTTCACGCTCACGGTCCGGGACACGACCCGGGTCGGCGACCTCCTCCAAGCCCTCGCGGGAGCCGCCGGTGACGCGCTCGCCGTCGACGGCATCGAGATGACGGCCGAGCAGACGACCGAGGCCGTCGAGGCGGCGCGTGAGGCGGCCTTCGAGGACGCGCGCGCCCGCGCAACTCAGTTCGCGAGGCTCGCCGGCGTCCAGCTCGGCCCGGTCATCTCGATCCATGAGGGCGGACTCGAGCCCGGCCCACGCCCGATGATGGCCCGCTCGGCCGACGCCTTCGCCGGTGCGATGCCCGTCGAGGGGGGCACCCGTGCGATCCGCAGCACCGTGACCGTCCGCTGGGCTCTGGCATGAGCTGGCTCGACGCCCTCGGCTGGTTCGGCTCGGCGCTCCTCGTCTTCTCGCTCCTCCAGGCCCGCATTCTGCGGCTGCGCCTCCTCAACACCGTCGCCTGCGTCATCCTCACCGTCTTCAACGCCCTCATCGGCGTCTGGCCGATGGTCGCGATGAACGTCGTCCTCGCCGCGATCAACCTCTGGTTCATCGCGAAGATGCTCCGCGAGAAGGGCGACGAGAACGCCTTCCGCGTCATCGAGGTCGAGGAGGACGACGCCTACTTCCAGCACTTCCTCGACGTGCAGGCCGCCGACATCGCGAAGTTCAACCCCGGCTTCAGCGGGGTCACCGAGTCGGCCTCGCGCTACGCCTACCTCGTCCTCCACGGCCACGAGACGGTCGGCGTCGTCGTCGTGCGCGACGCCGGTGGCGGCGTCGGCCAGATCGAGCTCGACTACGTCACCGAGCGCTACCGCGACTTCACGCCCGGCGAGTTCGTGTGGCGCCACAGCGGGCTCTTCGCCGGCCACGGCTGGCGCACGGTGCGCACCCCCGACGACATGGTCGGCGCCTACTACGAGCGGCTCGGCTTCCGCCGCGACGGTGCCGCCTGGGCGCTCGACATCGCCGGCATCACCCGCCCGGGCGACTCGATCGACGGCTCCGCTCGAGCGTGAGGCGCACGCGGTGACCGGTGACGACGCAGGCGAGCCAGCCGAGCCCGATCGCCCACCCCGCGACGACGTCGGTGAGCCAGTGGTGGCCGAGGTAGACGCGTGAGAGACCCATGGCGACGACGAAGGCCCCGAGCACGACGACGACCACGGTGCGCCACCGCTTCTTCCGCAGCCAGATGACGAGCAGGTATGCCGTGAGCCCCAGGACCACGGTCGCGTTGAGCGTGTGCCCGGAGGGAAAGCTCGCCGAGGTCTCGTAGGGCGGCACGGCGAGCGACCGCGGGGGCCGGGCGCGGCCGGCGAGGTCCTTGCCGGTGAGGGTCATCGCCAGCGAGCCGCCGGTCGCGATGAGCATGAGGACGACCGGGGTCCAGCCGCGCCACAGCAGCGCCAGCCCGACCGTGACGACGACGGCGATGACCGGCATGCCGATGGTCCCGCCGAGGTCGGTGAAGTCTGTGGCGAGGCGCTCCGACATCGGCGTGCGGGCCGCCACTGCCCAGTCGAGCACGGGCTGGTCGACGACGGAGATGCCGTCGCGGTCGACGACGTTCTCGTAGACCTCCGCGGAGGTCGCCGCGAAGCCCCAGACAACGGCCAGCCCGATGCCGACCGTGAGGACGAGGGCGAGGTTGGCGACCGACCAGCGACCCAGATGGGCGACGAGGGTCGCACCTCGCGCGGCGCCGCGGACGACGAGGCGGCCGGCGTCGGTGCGCCAGTCGGCGAGGTCGCGGTCGCCGATCCGCTCGTCCTCGGGAGGCGACGAGGGCGGTGGGAGGTGGGCGGACGGCATACGAGATCGTCACACACGACGAGGCCGGCAGACGCGAGCACCCGGCCGACCGGCGGACCGGTCGACCGGGTGTGGTCGCTCGTGGGATGAGCTCGGTGGTGGAGGTGGCGGGAATCGAACCCGCGTCCACTGACGGGAAACCAAGGCTTCTCCGGGTGCAGTGCGCTATGGATTTTCTCGGCCCCGGGGCTCGCGCGCACACGTTCCCCGACAGGCCCAGTCGGATTGGAGTCCCACGACTCCCCCCGACGAGGGAGCCGCAGCAAGGTCTCTAGATGACGCTGGTTACTGAGCCGAGACCACGCTCAGACCAACGGACTTCGGGCTCGCTCAGGCGGCGAGGGCGAAGTCGGTGCGCTTGGAGTTGGCACCTATTGGTTTGCACGGAGCGTTGACGAGATGACCGTGCATCCTCGACCCGCTTCCCTTGATCCGCCGACCAATGTCGAAACCGATCACCCCCCTGAGGGGGCTCATCCCACGCTGTTGAGTTGTGTCTGGAACTGTACCTGCCAACGTGTGACAGGCCCGAATCAATTCCCGGGCGGTCCCGGGCGACGCGCATGCGGGGCGTCGGGCGCGGTACCGCTCGCCGAGCGGACCCACGGGTAACTCGTTAGCGTCCCAGGGACCAGGCAGGACGCGGCTGCGCGCCACCCGAACTGCGGCGAGGAGCCCGTCCGGCATCCGTCCGACCGGAGGACCAGCCCATGTCATCACGCCATCCGTCCCGCCTCAGGTCAGCGATCGTCGTCGGCCTCACCGCCTGCGCGCTCGCCGCCGCCCCGGCCGCCACCTCGGTGGCCGACCCACCACCCACGACACCGGGCGGGCCCTGGGGCGGGACGAACCTGAGCGGCATCCACTCCTACGAGCAGCTGTGGTCGACCCTGCGCCAGGTCGACGGCTCGGCCAAGGGAGCCTTCGACCTCTCCCCGGCGCCGTTGCAGAGCAACACCGGCCGCGACATCCCGGTCGTGACGATCGGCGACGGCCCGACGGACGTCATGTTCATCGCCAACCAGCACGGCGACGAGTTCGTCGTCAGCGAGGGGATGCTCTCGCTGATCCGCACGCTCTCCAACGGGTCGAAGGCCTCGCAGGAGATCCGTGACGCGCTCACGGTGACGATCGTGCCGCGCGTCAACGTCGACGGGTTCGACGCGGACGTCACCGACACGGCCGGGCGCACCACGCCGTGGCGCCAGAACTTCGACACCAGGTGCAAGGCGGCACCCTGCGACCCCTTCTACCAAGTGGGTCGCGGCTACGACATCAACCGCTACCACTCCTACTCGGAGTCGGCCTACGACCACCCCTATATCGCGGGTGAGGACGAGCTCAACCCGGTGCCGGAGGCGATCGCGATGCGGCTGCTCTGGGACGAGCGCCAGCCCGCCCTCGTCGTCGACTACCACCACCAGGGCACCTACGTCGACGACGACGGCCGGATGATCACCGGCTCGATCATGTGGCCCAACGCCGACGAGGAGGCGGCACGCCTCGGGCTCGGCGACGCGTGGACGCAGGACGTCGAGGACTCCCAGCGCGCTGTCGCCGTGATGCTCAACTCGGTCGAGAGCAAGGGCTACGCCAACATCACGCGCTACCCGAGCACGACGACGCCGGGCATCGCGCGCAACGCCTACGCCCTGCTCGGCTCGGCCTCGGTCCTCTTCGAGCTGCGTGGTGACATCGGCCAGAAGTCGGCCGGCTACATCGCCAAGACCGCCGAGACGACCGGCTACGCGCTGCTGAGCTCCGTGGCCGACGGCTCGTGGCTCTCGACCGACCTCGCACCGGTCGAGAACCTGCCGGAGCGGGGCGAGCCGGTCGAGGCGCCGGAGCACCAGCACGGCTGACCTCCGCCTCGACCCGAGCGCCGGTGCCCGGCGCGACGGACGACGGACGACGGGCGGCCTTCCCCTGTCCCGGGGAGGCCGCCCGTTCGTCGTCAGCGCAGCGCGCTGCGCACGGCGTCGTCGAGCGAGGTCGTCGGTCGACCAAGGAGGCGGGAGAGGTCGCCGGTCTCGACGAGGAGCGCGCCGTCCCGCAGGTGCGCGTCGCTCTCGGCGAGCACCCGTGCGTAGCCCTCGGGCAGACCGGCACCGACGAGCGCGGCGGTGTAGTCGTCGACCGACAGGTCGCGGTAGGCCACCGGTGCACCCGCCACCTCAGCGAGGGTGGCGGCGTACTCGCCGAGCGTGAATGCCTCGTCGGCACCGAGCTCGAACACCTGCCCGGCGAGGTCGTCGGACAGGACGGCGACGGCTGCCGCCTCGGCGTAGTCGGCGCGGGTCGCGGCGCTGACCCGGCCCTCGCCGGCAGCACCGAGGACGACACCGTGCTCGAGCTGCTGCGCGGCCTGGCCGGTGTAGTTCTCGACGTACCAGGAGTTGCGGAGCAGGACGTGCGGCAGACCCGAGGCGGCGAGCGCCTCCTCGGTCGCCAGGTGCTCGGGGGCGAGGCCGAGCGGCGAGGTGTCCGCCCGCGTGATGCTCGTGTAGGCGACGAGCCCGACACCGGCCCGCACGGCCGCGTCGACGACGTTGCGGTGCTGCTCGACCCGGCGGCCGACCTCGGAGCCGGAGACGAAGAGGAGCCGCTCGACACCCTTGAACGCGACGTCGAGGGAGCCGGGGTCGTCATAGCTGCCGACCCGCACGTCGACGCCGAGGTCGGCGAGGTCGCGCCCGCGGTCGGCGTCACGGACCAGCGCGGAGACCGAGGCGGGGTCGACGCCGCGGGCGAGGAGGGCGTCGACGGCGAGCCGTCCGAGGTGGCCGGTGGCGCCGGTGACGAGGATGGAGGTCATGTGGAGGCCTTTCGAGGAGGTGGCGACGTGCCTGACACTCCCCACCAACGAAGGACCGCACGGCATACTTCCCATCGGGAAGTACCCACTTTCAAGTAAGGTACCTACATGAAGGTGAGCAACTCGCTGGAGCGCCACTTCCCCGACGCCGTCTTCGCCGCCGGGTGCCCGAGCCGCACCGTGCTCGACCACGTCATGAGCAAGTGGGGGCTGCTCGTCCTGCTCTCGCTCTCCGACGGCGAGGCGCGGCGCTGGAGCGAGCTGCGACGGCGGGCCGAGGGCGTGAGCGAGAAGATGCTCGCGCAGACCCTGCGGACCCTCGTCGCCGACGGTCTCGTCCTGCGTGACGCGCGACCGGTCGTCCCGCCGCACGTCGAGTACTCGCTCACCGAGCGCGGACGCGAGCTCGCCGCGCTGCTAGTGCCGCTCATGGACTGGGTCGTCGTCCACGCCCCCGACATCCTCGAGGACGCCGCCTCGGCGTGACGACGGCGCCCTCGGGGAGCATCGGCGGGCTCGGCCGCGCCGGCCCTGCCGCCGCTCAGGCGGCGGCCCTCTCCTCCGGGTCCTCCGCGAGGAGGAAGGACTGGAGGCCGGCGAGGTCGTCGGTGTTGAGGACGTCGACGTCGGCTGCGACGAGCTCGCGCCACAGGGCCTCGCGGTTCGGGAGCGCGGCGTCCGGTGTCGCCCAGAAGCGGATCTGCTGGCCGCGGGCGTGGGCGGTCGCGACGATCGTCCGCAGCTTGGCGCGCTCGGCCTCCGGCATCGGGCCGACACCGAGCCAGGTGAAGTGCTTGGTCCAGTTGTCGCTGATGAGCGGCACGAGGTCGGCGCCGAGCGGGCCGCCGAGGTCGCCCATCCGCCCGTCGTAGAAGGAGAACCGCGTGGTGGCCGCCTGCATCGCGGAGAGGTCGCGGTTGCCCGAGATGACGGCAGTCACCGCGCGCTGGTGCACCCTCCCCTGCCGGTATGCCGTGAAGAGCTGCGGGTAGTCGGCGAGCTGGCGCTCGATGACCGGCCACGCGGCCGTGCCCTCGCTCTTGACGTCGACGAGCAGCCGGAAGGTGTCGCGCCACTGACGGTGGACCGAGCCGCCGTTCTCGCGGAAGCGCTGCGCGAGCGGCTCGAGGTAGGTGCTGCGCAGTGTGCGGGCGGGGTCGGGTCCGTCGTGTCCGATGTAGAGCTCGCCGTCGACGAGCCAGACGTCGGCCTCGGCCGAGGTGAACCCGTGGTCGAGCGCGTCGAGGAGCGGGCGGTCGTGCTCGTAGTCGTTGTGGGCGTGGGCCCGTTCGAGCGGCTGCACGCTCGACCACGGCGCGGCGGCGGTGATCGAGGAGGCGGACGTGGCGGAGGCGGGGGCGGCGGAGGCGGCCGGTGTGACGGCGGCCGGACCGGCGAGGGCCGCGCCGAGCGCGGCTGTGGTGGCGACGAGAAGGCGGGTGAACGGCATACGGGTCATGGGGCCACCCTCCCGCGCCACGGCGGATCCCGCGCGTCGAGCAGGTGACGAGCGTCCGCACTGTGGGCGAACGGTCTCACGGGCTGGTCGGTCACTACGCTTTCGCGAAAGCCGCCCTTCCGACGGAGGTATGCCGTGTTCCGCAAGGTCCTTGTCGCCAACCGGGGCGAGATCGCCGTCCGCGCGTTCCGCGCCGCCACCGAGCTCGGCGCGAAGACGGTCGCGGTCTTCCCGCACGAGGACCGCACCTCGGAGCACCGGCTCAAGGCCGACGAGTCCTACCAGATCGGCGAGGAGGGCCACCCGGTCCGCGCCTACCTCGACCACGAGAACATCGTGCGCGTCGCGGTCGAGTGCGGCGCCGACGCGATCTACCCCGGCTACGGCTTCCTCTCCGAGAACCCGCTGCTCGCCGAGGAGTGCGCCGCGAACGGCATCACCTTCATCGGCCCGCCTGCCGAGGTCCTCCACCTCACGGGCAACAAGGCCAAGGCGATCGCCGCCGCCCGCGCCGCCGGGCTGCCGACGCTCCGCGGGTCCGAGGCGGGCACGGACCTCGACGCGCTCGAGGCTGCCGCCGCCGACATCGGCTTCCCCGTCTTCGTCAAGGCGGTCTCCGGCGGCGGCGGCCGCGGCATGCGCCGGGTCGAGGAGCCGTCCGCGCTGCGTGAGGCGCTCGAGGCGGCCCAGCGCGAGGCCGACGCCGCCTTCGGCGACCCGACCCTCTACATCGAGGAGGCCGTGGTCGACCCGCGGCACATCGAGGTGCAGGTCCTCAGCGACGGCACCGGCGGCGAGACGGGCGTCCTCCACCTCTTCGAGCGCGACTGCTCGGTCCAGCGCCGGCACCAGAAGGTCGTCGAGATCGCTCCCGCGCCCGGGCTCGACCCCGAGACCCGAGAGAGCATGTGTGCCGACGCCGTGCGGTTCGCGCGCGAGATCGGCTACGTCAACGCCGGCACCGTCGAGTTCCTCCTCGGCAAGGACGGTCGCTACGTCTTCATCGAGATGAACCCGCGCATCCAGGTCGAGCACACCGTGACCGAGGAGGTCACCGACGTCGACCTCGTCGTCTCGCAGATGCGCATCGCCTCGGGCGAGGACTTCACCGACCTCGACCTGCGCCAGGAGGACATCCGGCTGCGCGGCTTCGCCCTCCAGTGCCGGATCACCACCGAGGACCCCGCCAACGGCTTCCGCCCCGACGCCGGCACCATCACGGTCTACCGCTCGGCGGGCGGCGGCGGGGTGCGGCTCGACGGTGGAACGGTCTTCGTCGGTGCCCGCGTCTCGGCGCACTTCGACTCGATGCTCGTCAAGCTCACCTGCCGCGGGCGTGACTTCCCGATGGCGGTCCGGCGGGCACGAAGGGCGTTGGCGGAGTTCAGGATCCGCGGCGTCTCGACGAACATCCGCTTCCTCGAGGGCGTCCTCGCCGACCCCGTCTTCCAGGCCGGCCGGGCGACGACGTCCTTCATCGACGAGCGCCCCGAGCTGCTCACCGCGCGCACGCCCGCCGACCGGGGCACCAAGCTGCTCACCTACCTCGCCGACGTCACGGTCAACCAGCCGCACGGCCCGGCGCGCACCCGCATCCGGCCGCGCGCCAAGCTGCCCGTCCTCGACCTCGACTCCCCCGTGCCGCCCGGCTCACGGGACCTGCTCCAGCGGGTCGGCCCCGCCGAGTTCTCGAGGCGCCTGCGCGAGCGCACCGGGGTCGCCGTCACCGACACGACCTTCCGTGACGCGCACCAGTCGCTGCTCGCCACCCGGATGCGCACCCGTGACCTGCTCCACGTCGCCGGGCACGTCTCCCGCCTCACCCCCGAGCTGCTGTCGATGGAGGCCTGGGGCGGCGCGACCTACGACGTCGCCCTGCGCTTCCTCAGCGAGGATCCGTGGGAGCGGCTCGCACTGCTGCGCGAGGCGATGCCCAACATCCCGCTGCAGATGCTCCTGCGCGGTCGCAACACCGTCGGCTACACGCCCTACCCCACCAAGGTCACCGACGCGTTCGTCCACGAGGCCGCACGGTCGGGGCTCGACATCTTCCGCATCTTCGACTCGCTCAACGACGTGAGCCAGATGCGCCCCGCCGTCGAGGCGGTGCTCGACACCGGCACGGCGGTCGCCGAGGTCGCGCTCTGCTACACCGGCAACCTCAGCGACCCGGGCGAGCAGCTCTACACGCTCGACTACTACCTGCGTCTCGCCGAGGAGATCGTCGGCACCGGAGCCCACGTCCTCGCCATCAAGGACATGGCCGGGCTACTGCGGGCACCTGCGGCCCGCACCCTCGTCACGGCGCTGCGCGAGCGGTTCGACCTGCCGGTCCACCTCCACACGCACGACACCGCCGGCGGCCAGGTCGGCACCCTGCTCGCCGCCATCGACGCCGGGGTGGACGCCGTCGACGCGGCCTGCGCCGCGATGGCGGGCACGACGAGCCAGCCGTCACTCTCGGCCCTCGTCGCCGCCACCGACGGCACCGACCGCCCGACCGGTCTCGACATCGACCACGTCTTCGCGCTCGAGCCCTACTGGGAGGCGGTGCGCCAGCTCTACGCCCCCTTCGAGTCCGGGCTGCCCTCCCCCACCGGCCGTGTCTACTTCCACGAGATCCCGGGCGGGCAGCTCTCGAACCTGCGCCAGCAGGCGATCGCCCTCGGTCTCGGTGACCGGTTCGAGGACATCGAGGACACCTATGCCGCGGCGAACCGCATCCTCGGCAACATCGTCAAGGTGACCCCGAGCAGCAAGGTCGTCGGCGACCTCGCGCTCGCGCTCGTCGGCGCTGGAGCCGATCCGGCGGACTTCGAGGAGAACCCGACCCGCTACGACATCCCCGACTCGGTCATCGGCTTCCTCGAGGGCGAGCTCGGCGACCCGCCCGGTGGCTGGCCCGAGCCGTTCCGCACCAAGGCGCTCCAGGGCCGCCAGGGCAAGCCGCGCGTCACGGAGCTCACCTCCGAGCAGGAGCAGGCGCTCGAGGCCCACCCCCGCGCCACCCTCAACGAGCTGCTCTTCCCCGGGCCGACGAAGGACTTCCTCTCCTCGCGCGAGCGCTTCGGCGACCTGTCCGTGCTCGGCACGGTCGAGTTCCTCCACGGCCTCGACCAGTCCCGCGAGTACGAGGTCGAGATCGAGGCCGGCAAGCGGCTCCTCCTGGGCATCTCCTCGATCGGTGAGGCCGACGCCAAGGGCATGCGCACCGTGATGTGCACCCTCAACGGACAGTTCCGCCCGATCACGGTGCGCGACAATGCCATCAAGGTCGACGTCAAGGCCGCCGAGAAGGCCGAGCCCGGCAACCCGGCCCACGTTCCCGCGCCCTTCGCCGGCGTGGTCACGCCCAACGTCGCCGAGGGAGACACGGTCGAGGCGGGCGCCGTCGTCGCGACGATCGAGGCGATGAAGATGGAGGCCAGCATCACCGCGCCCTCCTCCGGCACGGTCGAGCGCCTCGCCATCGGCGGTCACCAACAAGTGGAGGGCGGAGATCTCCTTCTGGTGCTCTCGATCGGCTAGCGTGAAGGAGCATCCCCGGCGTCAAGGAGCGGCGCCCCCAGTCGATGCAGATCCCTCATCCGCAACACCAAGGAGCTTCACCATGGGTATCGGAGACAAGATCGACAACATGTCCGAGGACGCCAGCGGCAAGGCCAAGGAGGCCACCGGCAAGGCGACGGACAACGAGCGCCTCGAGGCCGAGGGTCGCGCGGACCAGTCCAAGGCCGACGTCAAGCAGGCCGGCGAGAAGATCAAGGACGCCTTCAAGAACTGAGGCGCCACACGGCATACGGAGGACCGGCCCCCACAGGGAGGGGGCCGGTCCTTCGTCGTTCGGGGGGGGGCTCAGCCGACGGCGTCGAGCAGCGCCTTGGTGAAGGCGGGGATGTCGTCGGGGTTGCGGCTCGTGATGAGGTTGTCGTCGACGACGACCTCCTCGTCCTTCCACGTGCCGCCGGCGTTGCGGATGTCGGTCTGCAGGCTCGGCCACGAGGCGAGGGTGCGGCCCTCGAGGACCCCGGCCTCGACGAGGGTCCACGGCGCGTGGCAGATCGCGGCGACGGGCTTGCCCGACTCGACGAACGCCTTGATGAACGCGACGGCGTCGGTGTCCATCCGCAGCGCGTCGGGGTTGGCGACGCCACCGGGCAGGACGAGCGCGTCGTAGTCGTCGACCGACGCGTCCTTGACGAGTCCGTCGACCGGCCGGGTCTCGGCCTTGTCGAGGTGGTCGAAGGTCTGCACCGTGCCGGACTCGGTGCTGAGCAGCGTGGCCGAGTGGCCGGCGCCGGTGACGGAGTCCCAGGGGTCGGTGAGCTCGACCCGCTCGATGCCTTCGGGTGCGGTGAGGAACGCGATCTTCTTGGTCATGCCCTCAGGCCATCACATGACGACCCTCGATCGGGTGCTAGGACGTGGCGAAATGTCCGCGTATGCCGTCCGCCCGCCTACCAGGACCCGCCGCCGCCCCCGCCGCCACCGCCGCCGGAGAAGCCGCCCCCGCCCGAGAAGCCGCCGCCACCGAGGCCCGAGCCGCCGGACGAGCCCGGCGTCGAGACGAAGGTGCCGGCCGCCTGGGTCGAGAAGGAGTCCATGCTCGAGGCGACATGTCCGAAGTTCCATCCCGTGATCGGCCCGGCGTACCAGGTCGGCGCGGCGATGACGTGGCCCGCGGCGGCCGCGGCGGTCGCGACCTCCTCGAAGACGGTCGCCCAGCGGTCGGCGAGGCCGAAGACGATGGCGTAGGGCAGGAACCGCGAGAAGACGTCTTGCGCCTCCTCCCACCGGATCTGGTTGGCCTCGGCGGTCGCGATGTAGCGCTCGAAGCCCTGCGACTGCGCGAGGACGGCGCTCCCCTCGGCGGTGCGGGAGGCCATCCGGCGACCGAGGAGCTGGACGATGAGCCCGGCGACGATGAGGCCGATGCCGAAGACCCAGCCCTTGGCGACGAGGGCGCCACCACCGAGCGCCCCCAGCGCACCCGTGCCGAAGAAGAGTGCGAGGACGCCGAGCCCCATGACGAGGAAGCCGAGGCCGACCCAGCCCGCGCGCTGGGCGTCCGGCGAGCGCCGGAACCAGTGCCGCTGGACGGCCTCGGTGTACATCATCGACTGGACCTGCTTGAGCGTGCTCGAGAAGTGGTTCTTGAGCGCCGACAGCCGGGTCTCGTCGGCCGTCGAGAAGATGCCGTCGAGCAGCCGCTGCTCGTAGGGCGCGAGAGCCGCGGCGCCGACGGGAGGGGTCTGGCGGCGCAGGATCCAGTCGTCGCTGCGGAAGCGACCGCGCTCCTCGTTGGTGATCGTGAGGTGGCCGCGGACGGCGAGGTCGATGAGCGTGGCCGTGACGTCGACGACGTCGGCCTTCTCGTCCATGATCGTGCCGACCATGCCGGGCTGGACTCCGGGCGGTGGGTTGAACTGGACGGCCACCGTCGGCGCGCCGCCGCGCACCACCGGGGCACTCTCGCCCACGCCCGGCGACAGGCCCGGCGTGAGACCGGCATAGACCTCGTCCCGACCACGGGTCCACACGAGCAGCCCCATGAGCCCTCCGGCGAGGAGCGGCAGGAGCACACCACCGCCGGCGAGCGCGGCGCCGAGCGCACTCGACTGCTGCGGCGTGAGCGAGGGTCCGGGGTCGTAGCCGCCGCCGTAGGCGCCGTCGTCTCCGGTCTCGCGCAGGTCCGGGGTGAGGTCGCCGAAGGCGGAGCGCGGCCACGACACGACGATCGTCGCACCCTGGCCGGGTGAGATGTCGGGGATGGTGAAGCGCGAGGTGGCGCCCGCGGTCCCGGTGCACGTCGTGTCCTCGTGGAGCGCGCCCCAGTAGCAGGCCACCTGCGTCGCAGGCACAGGTCCGGTGACGTCGGCGCTGACGTTGCGGTAGGCGTACTCGTTCGAGGGGTCGATGTGGTTGTAGTAGAGCTCGGCGGTGCCGTCGCCGATGTCGTTGACGACGTGGGCGAGCGAGTAGGTGAGGACGTACTCGTGCACGCCCTCGACCGTCTCGTCGGGGCTGCCGATCCGCACCTGCTCGTAGGCGCCGAAGTCCGAGATGTCGGTGTCGGTCGGCGCACCCGTCGGGGAGGTGACCTCCACGTCGGACAGCTCGTAGTGGCGGTACTGCGTCGTCGAGTCCTGGTAGCCGGCCCGGGTCTGGATCGTGCGGTAGATCCCGTGCCGCTCCTCACCGTCCGGGAAGTCCCAGCGGATGCGCTGGGTGACCTTCATCGAGCCGTCCGCCTGGACGGCATACGCGACGTTGAAGGCGGCGGCGTCGTCGTCCATCGGGACGAAGCCGACGACCGACGCGGGTGAGGAGGCAGACGCGGCTGACGCCGACGCCGGTGGTGCGACGAGGGTGGCTCCGAGCGGGATGGCGAGGCACGCGGCAGCGCCGAGTGCCGCCGCCCAGCTCCGAAGCCGACCGGTCACTGGCTACCCCCTGTAGGTGCCGAGCGCCCGCTCGGTCTCACGACGGTCCTGGCGCTCACGCAGCGCGTGGCGCTTGTCGTACTCCTTCTTGCCCTTGGCGACGGCGATCTCGACCTTGGCCCGGCCGTCCTTGAAGTACAGCTGGAGCGGGACGATCGTGTGCCCGCTCTCGCGGGTCGCCTGCAGGATCTTGGTGAGCTCCTTGCGGTGGAGCAGCAGCTTGCGGCGGCGGCGCGGCGTGTGGTTGGTCCACGTCCCCGAGACGTACTCCGGGATGTGCACCCCCTCGAGCCACAGCTCGTCGCCGCTGAAGCTCGCCCAGCCGTCGACGAGGCTCGCCCGCCCCATCCGCAACGCCTTGACCTCCGTGCCCATGAGCACGAGACCGGCCTCGTAGGTGTCCTCGATGAGGTAGTCGTGGCGCGCCTTGCGGTTGCTGGCGACGACCTTGCGCCCATCTTCCTGCTTCTTGCTCCCGGCCTTTGCCATGGGCGCCCACCTCCTCGAGTTCGTGCGACACGCTACGTCAGCGTATGCCGTCCACGCGCGCCTGTTTGCACGGCGCCCCGTGGGACGCGGCCCCGGTCAGGGGTCGTGGCTCAGAGGTAGTTGCGCGGGTCGACGAAGCTGCCGTCCTCGTAGACCTCGAAGTGGAGGTGGCAGCCGTTGGAGTTGCCGGTGCTGCCCTCGTAGCCGACGACGGCGCCCCGACCCACGCGGCCACCGTGGGTCTTGATCGACTCGAGGTGGTTGTAGGTCGTCGTGAGGTGGACGCCGCCGATGACACCGTGGTCGATGATGACGCGGTAGCCGTAACCGGAGTTGTAGCCCGCCTCGATGACGGTGCCCGCGGCGGCCGCCTTGATCGGTGTCCCGCAGGGGGCGGCGTAGTCGCGGCCGCTGTGCAGCTTCCAGTAGTGCTGGATCGGGTGGAACCGCATGCCGAACTCGGAGCTGATCCACCCCTTGGTCGTCGGCGGGCTCAGCGGCCCACCGCTCGACCCGCCGTTCGACCCACCGGTCGAGCCTCCGCTCGAGCCACCGGAACTGCCCGAGCCGGCGGTGGCGCCTCCCTTGCGCTTGTTGCGCGCGGCACGGGCGGCGGCGTCGGCCTTGGCCTTGGCGTTGGCGGCGGCCTTGATCTTCGCGGCGCGCAGGGCGGCGGCGGCGCGGGCCTTGATGACGGCGCTGAGACGGGCCGACTCGGCCTGGGCGGCGGCGAGGCGCGCGCTCTCGGCGACGGACTGCGCCTTGACGGCGGCCGCCTGGGTGGCCTGCTGCGCGGCGAGGGCGTCGAGAGCAGCCTTGGCCGCCGTGGCCTTGTCACGCGCGGCGTTGGCGGCGGCGAGCGTCTCCTCCGCCTTGCGCTTCGCCTTCTCGCTGTCGGCCCGCAGCGCGGAGAGGTGGTCCTCCTGCGCGGTCTGCGTGGCCTTGGCGGTGGCGAGCTTGACCATCGACTGGCCCTGGAGGTCCATGACGGTGCCGATGAGGGCGATGCGGTCGGCGAACTGCTGCGGTGTCGTCGACGTCATCGCCATGTCGAGCTCGCCGAAGCCCTGCTCCTGGTAGATCTGAGCGGCGAACTGGGCCACCTGGCCACGACTGTCTCGGATCTCCTTGCTCGTCGCCGCGAGCTCGTCCTGGGCCTTGGTCTCGTTGGCCTGGGCGACCTCGAGCTCCTGCGCCGCCATCGCGTTGGCGACCTCGGCCCGCGACGCGGCGGCCTGGGCCTGCGTGAGCGCGGCCTGTGCGCCGGGGAGCTTGGCCTGGGTCGTGCGCAGCGCGATGTAGGCGTTGGCGAGGTCGGCGTTGGTCTCGTGGAGGTCCTCACGCAGCTGGTTGATCTGCGCGTCGACGCTGCGCTTCTGCTTCGACGGGTCCGGGTCACCGGAGGGATGGGCCGAGACCGGAGCCACGAGGGCGAGGGAGGCCAGCAGGGCCACCGACATGCCGGTCACTCGGCGCGCGGAGGCGGTGCGGGGCGCAGGGGTTCGCCACATGGTCACCATTGGTAACACGAGTCACCTCCGTTTGGGAACATTTCCCGGCAAAGTCCTGTCCCTGGTCTCAGGTGGCGGCTCGTCCAGATGGCGCCGAGGGCCACCCCCATGGTGGCTGACTAGTCACCGTCCCGCTGGCGAATCGCCGGTTTTCGTGGCGGTGCGGTGTCGGCTCAGACGCGGAGGTAGCGCCGGAGGGTGACGACGCTCGTGAGCACGGCGATGGTGATGACCCCGCCGAAGAGCCACGGGGTGAGCGCCCACACGTCGCCCGCGCCGATGAGCGCCTTGTTGAGGACGACCTGGTTGAAGCCGGCGTTGAAGATGAGCCTCAGCCCGACCCAGAGCATCCCGACCGCGAGCGCCACGCCGAGCGTGGCGACGACGAGCATCTCGAGGATGAACGGCATACGGATCGTCCAGTTGGAGGCGCCGACGAGGCGCATGATCCCGATCTCGCGCCGCCTGATGAAGGCGGCCTGGCGGATCGTCGTCGCCATGAGCAGCGTCGCGCAGATGACCATGAGCCCGGCGAGGAAGACCGAGAAGCCGGTGATCCAGTTGATGATCTGGAAGAACCGCTTGAGGACCTTCTCCTGGTCCTGGACGCTCGCGACCCCCGGCGCACGTTCGAACTGGCTCGTGACGACGGCATACTTAGTCGGGTCCGAGAGCTGGACGCGGAAGCTCTGCGGGATGTCGCCGAGCTGGACGTTGCCGGTGATGGGGCTGTTGCGGAACTGCTCCTTGAAGCGCTCGAACGCCTGCTCCTCGGACTCCTGGAAGACCGCCTTGACCTCGGGCAGCGCCTCGAGCTGGCTCTTGATGCTCTGCTCCTGCGCCTCGGTCGCCGCCTGGCCCTGGCAGTTGGGCTGGAGGGAGTTGTCGGTGCAGAGGTAGATCGAGACCTGGATGCGGTCGTACCAGTAGCCCTTCATCGTGTCGGCCTGCCGCTGGGCGAGCAGCCCGAGACCGAGGAGGAACATCGACACCATCGTCACGAGGATGACCGAGAGCGCCATCGACAGGTTGCGCCGCAGACCGGACCAGACCTCACCGGCGATGAACCCGACCTTCATCGGTCCTCCCCTCCGAACCGCTCGGGGTCGAGGTCCCCGATCTCCTCGGCGACCTCCGCGTCCTCGACGGCGTCGGGGTCCTCGACGGGGGGTTCCTCGGGGACGACCGGGGCGAGGTAGGTGCCGTGCTCCTCGTCGCGCACGACCTGCCCCTCGTCGAGCTGGACGACCCGGCGGCGCAGCTGGTTGACGGTGTCGGCGTCGTGCGTCGCCATGACGACGGTCGTGCCCGTGCGGTTGATGCGGTCGAGCAGGCGGACGATGTCGAGGCTGATCTTGGGGTCGAGGTTGCCGGTCGGCTCGTCGCACAGCAGGATCTGCGGCTTGTTGACGACGGCGCGGGCGATGGCGACGCGCTGCTGCTCACCACCGGAGAGCTGGTGCGGAAGGCGCTTGCCCTTGCCCTCGAGCCCGACCATCTCGAGGGTCTCGGGGACGAGCTGGCGGATGGCCGACGTCGGCTTGCCGATGACCTGGAGCGCGAACGCGACGTTCTGGTCGACGGTCTTGCCGGGCAGGAGGCGGAAGTCCTGGAAGACGGCGCCGATCTCGCGGCGGAAGCGCGGGACCTTGCGGGCCGAGAGCGACCCGAGGTCCTGGCCCGCGACGAGGACCGTGCCCGAGGTCGCGCGCTCCTCGCGCAGCGCGAGGCGCAGCAGCGTGGACTTGCCGGAGCCGGACGGCCCGACGACGAAGACGAACTCCCCACGCTCGACGTTGACGTTGACGTCGGCGAGTGCAGGGCGGGTCGACCTCGGATAGACCTTGGTGACGTTGTCGAAGCGAATCATCGCTGGTGGAAGGCCTCACGGCTCGGGAGTGGGATCGCCCCGAGCATAGGTTCCGCACCTGTGCCGTCGTGGCACCTTCCGGGGCGACGGCGTGTGCCGGTGCGGCGCGCCGCGTGGACGCGCTTCGGGCGGGTGGGACGCGTCAACAGCGTGGTGTGGCCGGCAGGGGCGGGCGCCAGGGCGAGGCATCAAGTTGCTTGACGCAACCAAAGGGAGTTCAATGATTGACATGGTCAAGCAATCTCCCGGCGGCGACGAGTTCGAGCTCTTCGCCTCGAGCCTGTTCCGGCTCACCCGCTCCCTGCGGGCCGCGTCGCACCTCTGGCTCCAGCTGCCCGGGGGCCTGTCACCGACCGACGTCACGCTCCTCAAGGTTCTCGAGGACCACGGTGACGCCCGCTCCGGCTTCATCGCCGAGCGTCTGCACGTCGGCCCCTCGGTCATCAGCCGGCAGCTCGTCTCCCTCACCGCCGAGGGCCTCGTCGAGCGTCGACGGGACCCTGCCGACGGGCGCGCGGAGCTCGTCTCCCTCACCTCGCAGGGCCGCGCCCGGCTGGCGTCGCTGCGTCACGCCTACGTCGAGCGGATGCGCGAGCACTTCACCGACTGGAACCCGGCGACCGCGACTGCCGCCGCCCGCACCCTCGACGAGATCACCGACCACATCATCCCCGCGCTCGGCGGCTCCTCCCCCGCACCGCGGGCCCGGACCGCGAAGGCCCCCGGCGACACGACCACCGACGACATCTCCCCCGGCGACACGACCACCGACGACCTCTCCCCCGACGACACCCACTCGCGCACCGACACCCAAGGACCCGCATGACCGACACCGCCACCCTCACCCGGGAACCGGACCTCAGCCACAAGGAGGTGCTCGAGGTTCTCACCGGTCTGCTCTCCATGCTCTTCGTCGCCATGCTGAGCTCGACGATCGTCAGCACCGCCCTGCCGACGATCATCGGCGACCTCCAGGGAAGCCAGACCTCCTACACCTGGGTCGTGACGACGACCCTGCTGGCGATGACCGTCTCCAGCCCGATCTGGTCCAAGCTCTCGGACCTCTTCGACAAGAAGCTCCTCGTCCAGGTCTCGGGCGTGCTCTTCCTCCTCGGGTCGCTCGCCGCAGGCTTCGCGCAGAACGTGCCGCAGCTGCTGGGCGCCCGCTCGCTCCAGGGCCTCGGCGTCGGCGGTCTCATGGCGCTCGCCCAGGCCATCATGGGCTCGATCATCCCGCCGAGGGAGCGCGGTCGCTACAGCGGTTACATGGCCGCGGTCATGGCCGTCGCCACCGTCTCCGGCCCGCTCCTCGGCGGCCTGCTCGTCGACAGCGTCGGCTGGCGCTGGTGCTTCTGGGCGGCAGTGCCGATCTCCCTTCTCGGCCTCGCGATGCTCCAGAGGTTCCTCCACCTCCAGCACTCGCGCCGCGCGGTGCGCATCGACTGGTGGGGTGCCGTCCTCATCTCGATCGCCGCGAGCCTGCCGCTCGTCTGGGTCTCGTTCGCCGGACGCAGCTTCGACTGGGTCTCCGTCGAGACCGCCGAGTTCCTCGTCCCGGCCGCGCTCGCCGTCGTGGCCCTGGTCATGGTCGAGCGTCGCCACCCCGAGCCGCTCATCCCGCCGAAGGTCCTCCTCGAGCGCACGACGACCCTCGCGATCATCGGCAGCATCGCCGTCGGCATCGCGCAGTTCGGCACCTCGGTCTTCCTCAGCCAGTTCTTCCAGGTCGCGCAGGGCTTCTCCCCCACCGAGGCCGGCCTGCTCATGCTGCCGCTCATCCTCGGCAGCATGGTCGGCGCCACGGTCTCGGGGCAGCTCATCACCCGCACCGGCATCTGGAAGCCCTACATGGTCATCGGCACGGTCGTGCTCATCGCCGGCCTCGCGCTCATGGGGCCCACCGACCACACGACGCCGATCTGGCACCTGTCCGCCTACATGGTCCTCATGGGCCTGGGTCAGGGCACGCTCATGCAGAACCTCGTCCTCGTCGTCCAGAACACCGTCGACGTGCGCGACATCGGAGCGGCGAGCGGCGTCGTGAGCTTCTTCCGCTCGCTCGGCGGCACCGTCGGGATCGCCGTCCTCGGCGCGGTTCTCGCCAACCGGGTGGGCGACCACGTCGCCACCGGCCTGCGAGAGGCCAGGCTCCCTGTGCCGGCCGACACGAGCGGCGGCGGCAGCCTCGACCTCACCGGACTGCCCGAGCAGGTCGTCACGATCGTCCGCCACGCCTACGGCGACAGCACCGGCTTCATCTTCCTCATCGCGGCCGGCGTCGCGATCATCACGCTCGTCGCCGTCGCGCTCATGCCGCACACCGAGCTGCGAACCACGGTCGCCAAGCACGACGAGAAGGACCCGCTCGGTCTCGAGCAGCCCATCGACTGATTGCCACTTCCAGCGCCACAACCCGCGACTGATTGCCACTTCCAGCGCCACAACCCGCGACTGATTGCCCTTTTCGTCCGCCGCTGCGGTCCGCGCGCGGTCCCGGTTCGGGACGAAAAGGGCAATCAGTCGGTCTTCGGGGGTCTCAGAGCGAACAGGTGTGGAGCAGGTCGCCCGAGGTCGGCCGCGCCACGGTGGCGTCGGCGGGCGGGGTGGTGCCGTCCTCGACCCACGCGGTCAGCGCGTCGAAGCCCGACCGGGCGCACGGCAGGAGCGGACGGAGGCGGTCCGGGAACGCCGGCACGAGCGCGTCGGTGTGGGTGCCGTCCTCGACGCGGTAGTAGCGGTGCAGGTCGCCCGCGCCGGCGTCGTCGATGAGGTCGTCGTAGACGTCGGAGTCGGTGCCGATCGGGAGCAGGGTGTCCATGTCACCGTGCACCGTGATGAGCGGCTTGCCGATCCTGCCGGTGAGCTCCACCGAGCGGATGGCCTCCTTGACCGACTCCGGGCGGCTCTCGTAGTCGTAGTCGGCGTCGCACTGCGAGGTGCCGCTGGCGCAGTAGGGCGTGCCCGCCTTGGTGTCACCGTCGAAGGTCGGGTCGAACTCCTCGCGGTAGATCCGCTGCGTGAGGTCCCAGTAGACCTGGTGGTGGAAGGGCCACAGGAACTCGCTGCCGGGGGCGAAGCCGGCCGCGATCATCGCCGCGTGGGCCTCGGGACTGCCGGTCGCGGCATACGAGGGGTAGTTCTTGAGGGCCGTCGGCAGGTAGGTGAGCAGGTTCGGGCCGTCCGCGCGGAAGAGCGTGCCCTCCCAGTCGAGGCCGCCGTCATAGAGGTCGGGGCGGTTCTCAAGCTGCCAGCGGACGAGGTAGCCGCCGTTGGAGATGCCGGCCATCCACGTGTGCTTCGGCTTGCTCGCGCGGACCTGCTGGAGGACCTTCTTGGTCGCGACGGTGAGCTCGGTGACGCGCGCGTTCCACTCGCGCACACTGCCGCCCGGTGTGGAGCCGTCATCGAAGAAGTTGAGGCCGATGTTGCCCTTGTCGGTGCTCGCGAACGCGTAGCCCTTGGACAGCACCCAGTCCGACCAGATGAAGTCGTTGGCGTACTGGGTGCGGTTGCCCGGTGCGCCGGTGACGACGAGGCCGCCGTTCCAGTGGTCGGGGATGCGGATGACGAACTGGCTGTCGTGGTTCCAGCCGTTGTTCGTGTTCGTCGTCGAGGTGTCCGGGAAGTAGCCGTCGACCTGGATGCCGGGGACACCCGTCGGGTTCACCGTCCCGGGCGTGTGCAGGCCGGCGAAGTCGGCGGCCTTGCTGTGGCCGGTCGCGACGGTGCTCGCCGTCGTGAGGTCGTCGAGGCAGGCGACCTTCTGCATCTCGGCGCCGGGGACGGCGATCTTGGACTGGCGGGCGCAGTGGCCACCACCCGGCTTGTCGCTCGCCCGGTCGGCCGAGGCCTCGGGTGCGGCGATGGTGAAGGTCAGGGTCGTGGCGAGGGCGGCCACGGCCGCCAGGAGGGTGCGTGGAGACGTCGTTGTCGGGCGCATGGGCGTCAGCATCCTCGCGCGGGTCGCCCGTGCCCATGTGACGTGAGGCCACTCCACCGGACGCGGATGTGTGGTGCGAGGCTCGGGAGGTTTGCTGTGTGTAGCCATTGCCGGAAGTGGACAAGCCCTTAGCGGACAGCCAAACGTCAGCGCCCGGCTGGGGCAGGTGTGACGCTGTCGCTGCACACCACACCACCACCACCACCTGCAAGGGGAACCTCGACATGGCCTTCGTCTCCACCCTCACCCTCTCACCCATCTGGACCGACCTCGTCGTCCCGCTGCAGAACGCCCTGGCCGGGCTCAACGGCTTCTGCGTCGTCTGCTGGTGACGCCGCACTGACCCCGCGGGCGCACGCGCCCGGACCCGCCGCCCGGGCGCCGTCACGGCGCCCGGGCGGCGATCACCTAGCATGTCGGCATGCTGGCGGGGCCGACAGAGACGTTCGGGCGTGGGGACGAGCGGGGCGACGTCCACATCGCCGTCCTCGAGACCGTCGTCGCCCAGCAGTGGCTCGACGCGCCGGGCATCGCCGCCGTCTCCGGCCTCGACGAGAAGGTCGTCCGCACGAGCCTCGACCACCTCGTGACGCTCGGGGTCATCGCCCCGTCCGACGACGAGGAGCCCGGCTGGCGGCTCATCCACCCGCGCGCGGCCCTCGGGGGCCTGCTGGCCGAGCGGGAGAAGCTCGCGTCCTTCCACATGGACGAGCTCGCCGACACCCGTCTGCTCGTCGACCGCCTGTCCGGGGTCTTCGGCGGCACCGGCCTGCACCTCGACAGCCCTGGCATCGTGACGCTTCACCGCCGCGAGCACGTCATGGAGCGCCTGGCCGAGCTGGGCCGGGACGTCCGCGACGAGGTCTGCTCCTTCGTGACGACCCAGCCCTCGGCCGAGGCGGCCGCCGAGGGGCGAGGGCTCGACCAGGGGCTGCTCGACCGCGGCGTCACCCTGCGGATGATCTGCATCGAGGCGTTCTACCGTGACGCCGCCGTCGCCCACCACCTCCTCGACTCGGTGGCCATGGGCGTGCGGATCCGGACCCGCCCCACACTCCCCACGCGGCTGCTCGTCTTCGACCGGCGGGTCGCGGTCATCCCGCTCGACTCGACCGTCGCGGCCGAGGGAGCCGTCGTCGTCGAGCACAGCAGCATCGTCCACCTCTTCCACAGCCTCTTCGAGCTCGTCTGGAAGGACTCCCAGCCCCTCACCGCCAAGGTCCCGCCGTCGCCGCTCGACGGCCCGCGGCCGATGGAGCTGGCCATCCTCAACATGCTCGCTCTCGGCCACAAGGACGAGGCCATCGCGCGCGCCACCGGCCAGTCGACGCGCACGGTCCGCCGCATCGTCGCCGGCATCGCGGTGAGCCTTGACGCCCGCAGCCGCTTCGACCTCGCGCTGCGGGCTGCGGCCCGGGGGTGGATCGACAGCCCCTTCGAGTGAGGTCAGGCCGTTCGCAGGACGCGAACCGGGTCACGCAGGCCGGCGAGGACAGCCGAGGGGACCTGCGCCGAGACGCCGAGCGCGACCGTGGCGACGACGAGCGCGGCCTGCAGCGATGGGGCGACGAGCTGCCCCCAGAGCCCCCACCCCGCGACCGACCCGACGAGGGCACCGGCGACCGCACCGAACGCGATGACGAGGACGCCCTGGGCCACGACGAGACCCACGATCGCCCCGCGCCCCGCGCCGAGGGCCCGACGCCGCCCGAACTCCTGGCGGCGGCTGTGCACCATGAGCAGTGAGAGCAGCCCGAGGACGAGGACGCCGGCGCCCATGACGGTGGCGACGATGACGACCGCCCACGCCTCGACCGTCGAGGTCACCTCGCCGCCGATCTGGGCCGCATCGGTGGAGCGCTCGACCGTGAGGTCGGTCGGTCCGGTGGCGTCGGCGAGCCCGGCGGCGCTGCGCACGGTGGCGTCGACGTCTGCGGCCGATGCCGCCACGACCATGACGGACCGGGGCTGGGCCGTCCCGGACCACGGCACGAGGACGGACCTGGGCGCCCTCCCGTGGTGTGGGGCGTAGGACCCCACGACACTCCAGGCGCGTCCCACGTCGTCGTGCACCCAGCCCCCGGTGGAGTCGATGCCCAGGGCCGCGGCACTGGCGTCGTCGACCACGGCCTCGCCCGCGCCGCGCGGCAACCGCCCGCTCGTGAGGGTGATCGGCAGCCGGCTCCAGTCGGCGTCCAGCATGTGCGCCGACACCCGCGCGCCCTGGGGCAGATCCCCGTTGCTCACCTCGAACGCGCCCGACGACGACCAGGCGCGGGTCACCGTCGAGAGCGAGGAGAGCCTGACCGGCATGCCGGGAGGCAGGACTCCCTTGTCCTGGTTGTCGACGAGGGCGACGGTGCGGAACTGCTCCTGCTCGAAGGCCACCCGCACCGACTCCCGCTGGGCCTGGACCTGTGCGGTGAGCAGGACGACGGCGAGGACGACCGCACCGGCGAGCCCGCCAAAGAGCAGCGAGAAGGCCCGCGAGGCCAGCGCGCTCGACCACGCCTCGCCGACGACCGCCGACGGCCTCACGTGAGCACGACCCGGGAGCTGCACCGCTCGACGACACGGTCGTCGTGAGTGGCGATGACGACGACGGCGCCGGCACGGGCGGCGCCGTCGAGGGCGTCGAGCACGGCCTCGGCGGACGCGTGGTCGAGGTTGCCCGTCGGCTCGTCGGCGAAGACGACGCGTGGGCCCATGAGAAGCGCCCGGCAGACCCCGATGCGCTGGGCCTGACCGCCGGACACCTCGCCGGGGCGCGCGTCCGCCTGCAGCGCCACCCCCATCGACTCGAGGAGCTCGAGCGCACGCGGCGCCCACCGCTTCGGTGGGTGGCCGGCATACCGGGCCGGTTCGAGGACCGAGTCGAGGATGCGGCGACGTGGGTCGAGGACGACGTCCTGGAAGACGAACCCGCACGTGCGCGCACGGAGCAGCGAGCGCTCCGGGTCGGCCAGTGCGCCGAGGTCGACGCCGTCGAGCAGCACCGCTCCCGACCACGGCCTGAGCAGTCCTGCGAGGAGGTAGAGCAGGGTGCTCTTGCCCCGACCCGAGGGTCCGGTGAGCGCGACGACCTCGCCGGGTCGCAGGGCAAGGTCGACGCCGTCGAGGACGGTAAGGCCACGCCGGTAGCCGTAGGTCAGCCGCTCCGCGACGACCCGTGGTGCCACGGTGTCGCCCGGGGCCGGCACGACGAGGGTCTCAGCCACGGGGAGCCTCGTTGACGAGGATCCGCTCCCCCACGCGCAGACCGGTCACGATCGAGAGCCCGCCCGCGGTCGCCTCGACGTCCACCGGGCGCTGACTCCCGTCGGCGAGGCGGACGTAGGTCGCGCCGTCGGCGCCTGTGAGGACCGCGCGCACCGGGACCCCGGTGCCTGTGCGCGACGGGACGACCGCGACGTCGACCGTGAGGCTGCGGCTCAGGGCCGATCCGAGCAGGGTCGCGCACGGACCGGAGGGTGCGCACAGCGGGGCCCGGCCGTCCGGACCGGCGACATCGAGGACCATGGCCTGCTCGGTCTGGTCACCTTCGGGACCGGACGAGGTGAGCGGCGAGGCACCCGTCACCCGGCCGGTGACCGTGCCCATCGTCAGGGGCGCGCCCGGGGGCACGAGGCCGGCCTGGTCCGGCGTCACCCGCACCTCGAGCCTGGGCGCGCCGCCGGCCGTGAGCACGGGACGGTCGTCGGCCGAGACCCGGTTGCCGACGGCGGCGGTCGAGGCCGGCCGCACCCGCGTGGGCAGCTCGGCGAGCCACATGATGTCCGAGGGCTGCACGACGCCCGTCTGTGGAACTCCCAGCGACTTCTGCCAGGCCTTGACGGCGGAGCGCACCGCAGGTGAGAACGTCGGGCTGGCGGCGCAGGACGTCAGCACCTTCTCGCTGCAGAGGAAGCCACGCAGCTGGGCCACGTCCGGTCCGACCGTCCCGACCTGGAGCGGTCGGAAGGCGGGCACGCTTCCCTGTCCGGCCACGACCGGGTGCAGGTCCACTGCTGCCACGACGTCACCGGAGGTGACGGTCCTCCCCTGCGCTGGTGGCAGGGCGGTGAGCATGCCGGCGACCCCGACAAGGGGGCCGGGTGCGTCGACGAGGCGCAGCGTCGCGGGGAGCTTGAGGGTGCGGCCGACGCGCTCCTGCTTCACGGTCCACTCGACGGCGGACGGACCGGCGACGACGCCCGCGCTGGCCCGCTCGACCCCGGCGAGGCTCGCGCGGCCGGCGACGAAGGCCGTGCCCGGGATGACGAGCAGGGCGACGACACCGGCGAGTCGTCGTGCGAACCGGGCGGACGCGCGCATCACTGTGCCTCGAGTTTCGCGACCTCGTCGGGACACAGCCCGGCCGCGCGCTCCATGGTGACCTCCTCGGCTGCCGACAGCACGTTGAAGGCACCGTCCTTCTCGACGAAGACGGCCTCCGTCGGCCACGCCTCCATCGCGACGCCCTTGCGGGTGAGGCAGGCGTGCAGGCGCGTCATCGCGGCGTACTGCGCCGCGAGGCCGGTGCCTGCGGCGGCCACGACCGTGCCGTCGGCCTCGAGGTCACGCAGGCACTGGGAGCGCGCGGCCGTGTAGCTCGCCCCCTGGGTGTCCTCGGGGTCCTTGAACTCGATCGCTCCGCCGACCCCGCGCGTCACGGCGAAGCCCGCGTCCATGAGGCACGTGTAGAGGGCGTCGTTGGCCGCGGCGTCGTCCGTCGTGCGGGACGCCGCCGGGGAGGGTGCCGGGTCGTCGCTCGAGCACGCCGTCGCACCGAGGACGACCGACAGGAGGCCGGCGGCCAGGCCGAGGGTCCGGAGCGCCCGACGAGCACGGGTGGAAGGGAGGGTCATCGGAACACCTCGGTTCTCTCGATGGAGCAGGTCTGTGGTTCGTCGGGCCGGGAGTCGGTGATCTTTGCCGTCGCGTCGGGCTCCACGTCGTTCGAGGAGTAGGCCTCACGCTCGGTGTCGCCGGCTCGCTCGAACGCGACGTGCACGGTGTAGCGCTCCACCTCGCTCGCGCGGTTCGTCACGGTGACCTCGACGGTGCCGGGTGGGCAGGCGACGGTCACCTTCGGCGGCGGCGCATCGGAGCCGCACCCGGCGAGTGCGAGGACGAGGCCCAGGGCGGCGAGGGGCGGGCGCGCGAGGCGCAGGGCGGCGCGGCGCCGGCCGAGGCGCATCACGCCGCCCTTCCCATGGCGGGAGCGGCTGTCGCTGCGGAGGCGGTTGGGGCCGTGGGCGCGGTGGGCGCCGTGGGGGCGGTGGGCGCGCTTGCGGCGGCCGCGTCCGGAAGGTCGAGGGCGGCATACGAGTCGTCGACGTTGCACACCGACGACGAGGCCGCGGACTCGCGAAGGTAGCCGTCGAAGTCACCGCGGCAACCGCCCCACCGACCTTCGAGGGCGGCCGAGACGACGGAGGGCTCGAGCGGCCACGAGCCCTCGATGGCGTGCAGGGCGAGCGAGCCGGTGACGAGGATCGAGCTCTCGATCTGGGCGGTCGGACGGCTGGTGAGGGCTGCGCGCAGCACCGGCAGCAGCGCCTCGGCCTGCGGGTCCCCCTTCGCGGCGGCACCCCTTGCGCGGAGGAACCGGGCCAGCGTCGGTGCGGCGACGTCGGGGCTGACCTCCTGCCACCGCTGGACCGCAGACGGCGCCAGACCGCGGTAGGGCAGCGGCACGTCGAGCGAGCGGGCGTACTCCGCGAGCTGGGTCCACGCCACGGCCTGCTCGAGCGTCATGGGCGCCGTCCCGGGCACGAGGGTGGTGACCGCGGTCTCGACCACCGTGCGCCGCTCGGCGGGCGCGACCGACGACGGGTCGAGCAGGGCGAGGGTGGCGGTGACCGCGAGAGCGTGCAGCGCGTCGACCCCGCGCTGTCCGGAGAGGGTGCGGGCGAGCTCCCCGCGACCACCCTTGCCGAGGAAGTCGTCCAGGTCCTGCCGTCCGGAGTGGTAGCGCACCATGCGGAAGGTCGAGCCGACCGACCCGTTGAACTCGGGCACCTCGAGCACGGAGCCGTCCGGCAGGACCCGCCGAGCGTCGAAGCGGGCGAGCACGGCGCGGGCGCTGTCGACCCGGTCGGCGGCGGCATACGCCCGGGTGAGGTAGTAGAGCACCCAGTCGTCCGTGCGGGCGGCGGCGAGGAGGCTGGGCACGAGGCCGGCGTTGCGGACGTCGGGCTGTTCGCCCCCGAGACCGCGGAGCATGAGCAGCAGCGCCGCCTCGCGTGGGCTGTCGGTGCGGGCGCGCTCGGGAAGGGTGGGCAACGGCGGGGCCGCAACGCCGTCACGGCGTGCGAGGACCACGGTCGCCACGTGCTGCCCGAGGGCGTCGGAGCCCGTGCGGGCGGCCTCGAGGCGGGTGCGGTCGGCAGCCGAGAGGACGGCGCGCCCGCCGCGGGCGCGGTCGAGGTCGTCGGCCATCCACACCTGCAGCCAGTCACCCGAGGAGATGGCCACCGCCCACCCGGTCGGTGGCGTGGACCCGCCCCCGGAGCCGGCGCCTGCCGGTTCGGGGCCCTGCGCCACGAGCCATGCCGCCTCCAGGGGCGAGGACTCGTCGGCCAGCAGGGTGGGGGTGTCCTTCGCCGCCCACGGAGTGCGGTCGAGGGTGCCGCCGACCTGTGCGGTGGCGAGTGCCCGGAGCATTGCGGCCTCGCGGGACTCCCCCACGGCGCTCCAGAGCTCGGGCGGGAAGTAGAGACCGTTCGAGGAGCGGAAGGACGCGCCGGTGACGGCGGCGCCGGGCGCTGCCGCACCTTCGGGGTCGTCCGAGCCCGAGCGGCAGGCGGTGAGCGAGGCCACGACGGCCGCCACGAGGACGGCTCCGACGAGCCGACGGACGCCGAGCGGCCGTAGGCTTGCCGAGGGCCGGGCCCCCTCCATTGCGGGGAGGGGGCCCGGTGTCGAGCTCATCGTCACCAAGTGGTCCAGCCGGAGCTGGGGTCGGCGGCGGCGGTGTCGAGGCGCGAACGCGACGCGACCGAGACCGAGAACACGCTGGGGCGGGCCACGCCGGCCATGTAGTTGTAGCGGCCGTAGCCCGACTCCTTGGCCGTCGCCAGCGTCGTCGAGTTGCCGGTGATCGTGGCACCCGCGTCGGCGGAGATCGTGATCGAGACACTGATGCCGTTGGCCTTGACGTCACCGCGGTGGACGAAGCTCTTGGAGTTCGACATCGAGGTCTCGGCGTCCCAGCTGCACGAGCTCCAGTAGAGGTTGCACGACCACGCCTTGACGTAGTAGTTCGTGCCACCGACGTAGACGGAGCTGCTCGCCGTGAACGCCTGTGCCGGCGCCGCGACCAAGGTGGCCCCGGCCAGGGCCGCCCCCGCAGTTGCTGCGAAGACGGACCGACGGAGGATCTTGTTCATACCTTCCCCTTTCGTCGTCCCCCACATCGTTGTGGTGGGACTGGCTGCAACGTAGGTCCGGCTGCAGCTGGGGGACAAGGACTTCGGGCGGGCGCGGCGCGCGCCCTCACCGGCGTGGGCTGCGGGGCAGGTGAATTCCACTGCGGCACAGCAGAACTCGCTGGTTTCAGCCCAGTAGTGTCGCGGGTGTCAACTACCGGTCATGGCCCTTTGGGACGGCCTTCGGGTCACGCCTCGGCGGCGTAGACGACGTCACGCAGGGTGCGCGTCACGAGGTCGGCTGCCGCCTGCGCATCGGCCTTCGAGAGGTATGCCGTCTGGGTCACGTCGTCGGGGAACCACCGGTTCCAGACCCGCTCCTCCATGGAGATCGGTCCGGGCTCGCGCCACCCGATCCCCACGAGCGTGGACTCCTCGTCGGGGCTGAAGAAGAAGTCGCCGCCGAACTCCTCGCTGCCGACGAGCTCGCAGACGGCGTGGTCCTCGTCCCGCCGCACCCGCACCCACGGGGCCATGTCCTCGTAGCGGGCCGGGATGACCCCGAAGAACCTCGCCTTGCGCACGAGGTGCGGCCGAGGGTGCTCCGAGACCGTCACGGTCACGGAGTCGCCGTCGGTGAGCGACCGGATCGTGGCGGCCAGGTCACGCGACCACGCACCCCAGTCGACCGGCCCCCCGGGAGGTGGCTCCACGGCATACGTCATGGGTGGTTCCCGTCAGAGCCGGTGTCCCGCAACGGGGCTCAGTCCTCGGCCTTGCGCTCGGCGATCTGCCAGCGGATGCCGGCCTCGATGAAGCCGTCGATGTCGCCGTCGAAGACCGCGGTGGGGTTGCCCGTCTCGTACTCGGTCCGCAGGTCCTTGACCATCTGGTAGGGGTTGAGGACGTAGGAGCGCATCTGGTCGCCCCAGCTCGCCTTGACGTCACCGGCGAGCTCCTTGCGCTCGGCGGCCTCCTCGGCGCGCTTGAGCAGGAGGAGGCGGGACTGCATGACGCGCAGCGCGGCGGCGCGGTTCTGGATCTGCGACTTCTCGTTCTGCATCGAGACGACCGTGCCCGTGGGGATGTGGGTCATGCGCACCGCGGAGTCGGTCGTGTTGACCGACTGGCCGCCGGGGCCGGATGAGCGGAAGACGTCGATCTTGAGCTCGTTCTCGGGGATGTCGATGGAGTCGGTCTGCTCGATGAGGGGGATGACCTCGACGGCGGCGAAGCTCGTCTGGCGGCGACCCTGGTTGTCGAAGGGGCTGATCCGCACGAGGCGGTGGGTGCCGCCCTCGACCGAGAGGTTGCCGTAGGCATAGGGGACGTTGACCTCGAAGGTCGCCGACTTGATGCCGGCCTCCTCGGCGTAGGAGGTGTCCATGACCTTGGTCGGGTAGCCGTGGCGCTCGGCCCAGCGGAGGTACATCCGCATGAGCATCTCGGCGAAGTCCGCGGCGTCGACGCCACCGGCGCCGGCGCGGATCGTCACGACGGCCTCGCGCTCGTCCCACTCACCGGACAGCAGGGTGCGCACCTCGAGCTCGCCCACGGCCTTCTTCACGCTGAGGAGCTCCTTCTCGGCCTCGGCGAGGGTCTCGGCGTCGTTCTCCTCCTGGCCCATCTCGACGAGCGCCTCGAGGTCGTCGACGCGGGCATCCATGCCGGTGACCCGCTCGTGCTCGGCCTTGGCGCGGGAGAGCGCGGAGGTGACGGCCTGCGCCTTCTCCTGGTCGTCCCAGAGATCGGGCGCGGCGACCTGGGTCTCGAGGTCGGCGATCTGGGCCTCGAGGGCCTTCAGGTCGGTGACCTCGCGCACGGAGGTCATCGTCGTGCGCAGGTCCTTGATCTCTTGCTGGAAGTCGGTGGCCACGAGAGCCAAGCCTACGTGCCCGTATGCCGTGCCCTCACCACACGCCGCCCGCCCACCGCCGCGTGGAGCCGGCGCGACTGCTGCCCCGCCGGCGACGGAACCGTCACCGGCGGGGCAGCCGGCTCAGCGGGTGCGGTCAGAACTCGACGCCGCAGCTGACGTACCCACCGACGATGACGTCGCCGTACGCAGCGAAGGCATGGTCGATGCCGTTGCCGTCGTGGAGCAGCTCGTGACGGGTGACTCCGCCGGCGAGCAGCCCGTCCTTCCCACCGACGACCTTGATGACGAAGGACTCCGGCAGGCCGCCGGCCTCCCACTCGGCGAGGATGCAGTCGCCGGTGGCCTCGTCGTACATGCCCGCGGCGATCTCCTCGGCGATGATCGAGGAGGGGACGAGGGTGAACCACGTGTTGGACTTCGTGCCGGCCATCTCGTTGCCCTTGTCGGAGCGGCTGGCGTTGTAGCACTCGTGGGCCGCGGCGGTCGTCGCGGTCGCCAGTCCCAGGGCCGCGGTGAGCGCGACAGACTTGGCCAGGCGCGAGGCGATGTGGTGCATGACGGATCCCCTTCTCGGAGCACCGCCGTGGTGACGGGAGCGTCGCCTGGGTGCGGCAGGCTCCTGACCGACGATCGTTCTCCTGCGCGTGAAGGGCTGTCCGCGGATTGCAGGAAATACCCGTAGCCCGTCGGAGGCATCTTTGTTTCCTCCGTTCGGGTGAGTCTCGCCTCAGCCTCGACTGCGCGGGAGCCGTCCGTCCGCCGCGATGAACCCCCACGTCAGAGCCACGAAGAGGACCGCCACCCCGGCGCACGCGGCCAGCGCACCGCCGTAGCCGTGCAGTCCCACGTCGAGGAACGGGTAGGGGTACCAGCCCGTCACGGCTCCCCTGACCAGCGTGTAGGCGAGCCACCCGACCGGGTAGGCGAGCGAGGCGAGGAGCAGCCGACGCTCCGCCTTCCCCCGCGGGCCGAAGGCGACCCAGCCGATGACGGCGAGCAGCGGCACGACGACGTGGAGCAGCTTGTCGGCGAGCCAGTCGGCGCCGTCGAGGTCGAGCAGCGGGCGCAGGAGGAACCAGTGGACGAGGCCGGTCACGGTGATGCCGACGATCGCGTTGAGCCGCAGCACCTTCCACCACGTCGGGAAGCGGTCCTGCCGCAGCGCCAGGGTCGTGGTCGTCACGGCGACGAGCAGGTTGGTGAGGATCGTGAAGTAGGAGATGTAGCGGATGAGGCGCGTGCTCAACCCCGGCGGTGCGGCGTCGTCGAGCACCACGCTGCCCTGGATGACGAGGACGAGCTGGAGCAGCAGGGCGAACCATGCGACAGCAGCGGTGAGGAGGTGCCAGGAGCGGGCCGTCCGCGCGGTGTCCACGGCCTCATTGTTGCGGTGCACGACCTCGAGCGCCCGCACCCGCCGCTCCCCCGTGTCGCCCATGTCGCGTCGCCCTCACGGCACGAGGTCGGCGCGAGCGCGTGAGGTGACCGTGATGGTGATGCCGTCGCCGAGGAGCCAGCCGACGAACGGCACGTCGGCGACCCCCGTCATGCTGACGACGGCGCTCGTCCCGTCGGGACTCCCGGTGCCACTGCCGAGCCCCCACTCGGTCAGTGTCTCGGGCCGCGGACGGCGGGACACGTAGTCCGCCGCCGCCTGCTGCACGGTCGCGTTGCTCAGCGGGACCGCCTCACCCACACCACCCCGGTATGCCGTGTCGTCCAGCGCGTTCGCGGCCGCGAGCGCCGCCCCGTCCGAGACGTCGAGCAGCCGCATGCGGGACAGGTGCACCGACGTCACGGCGATGACGCCCGTGACGAGCAGGGTGCAGATCATCGAGAAGACGAGGATGAGGAGCATGACGCGGCCCTCCTCGTCGCGCTGCATCCCCTCACCCACTCGCCCCTCGCCGAGCCGCTGCCAGCGCCGTGTGTCCAGCACCGACGTCGTGACGCTCCGGGCCCGTCTCACGGCGCACCCCGGAACCGGTCGACGACGGACAGGTGGCTCGCGGTGAGCGGGATCTCGAGCGGCACGACGTCGCGGGCGAGCTCGGGCACGAGCGGCAGGGGCACCGTGACCCGGGTCGTCGTCTCGACGCGGGCGTCGGGAGTGAGGCAGGGCGACGCGGAGCATGTGATGTCGAGTGATCCAACGCCGACGAACCCCTGGTCGCGGAAGGCGATCTCGGACGCCGCTCGCGCTCGCGCCGCCGCGTCCTGCCCTGCCTCGGCGGTGACGAACGCGCGACCGGCCTCACGCGCGGCGGTCGTCACGGCATACGAACCGGCCTGGATCCGGGCCACAGCCATCGTGAGGTAGACGAGAGGCACGAGGAGGAGGACCCCGAGGAAGACGAACTCGACGATCGCGCTCCCGTCCTCTCCACGAGCCCGAGCCAGACGCGCACGCCAGCTCACTGGCGCTCCAGGAACGCGCGGCCGGTGACGTCGAGCTCGCCGTCGGGTCCGAGCAGCCCGAGCACCGGGAACGGCGCCCGCACTCGGACTTCGACGACCTGCACTCCCCCGACCGTGCTGGTGCCGACTGTGACGTCGTCGGCGTAGCCGTCGGCGAGCGACGCCGTGATGAGCTCGCGCGCCCGCGCCGCTCCCGTCCCCGGATCGGCGTCTGCGCGCGCCCCGAGCCGCGCACCCTCGCTCGCGCACGAGATGAGGGTGTTGCGGATGTGGAGGACGAGCCCGAGCTGGAAGACGGCCATGAAGAGGAACACCACCAGTGCCGAGACCATGACGAACTCCGCCACGGCCGACCCCCGCTCGCCCCGCGGGGCGGCGCGTGTCACCTCAGCGGCGGACGCGGTTCATCGCGTCGCGGAAGAGGGTCTGCAGCTGGTCCTCGGCGACGGTCCAGATGACGGCGACGAGCCCGGCGGTCATGAGCGTGATGAGCACCCAGCCCGGGACGTCGCCGCGCTCGCGACGGCGCCCCGAGCCGGCGAGGAGATCCCGGGCAGCGAGCTGCGCCCGGATGAGGGAACGGGTGAGGGTGTGCATGGTCGTGCCTTTCCAGTGGTGTCACATCGAGAAGTTGAGGAACGAGAAGCCGGGGAAGACGGCGAAGAGGACCGTCACTGGGAGCACGAGGAAGACGACCGGGACCATCATCACGATCTCCTTCTTGCCGCCGGACTCCATGACGAGACGGCGACCCTCCTCGCGCACGTCCTGGGCCTGCGCGCGCAGGACGTCGGCGAGGGGTGTGCCCCGCTCGACGGCGATGACGATGCCGTCGACGAAACGGGTCAGGCTCATGAGACCGGTGCGGTCCGCGAGGCCGTGGAGCGCAGCCGGGAGGCTCGCGCCGGCGCGAGCGTCGGCGAGGCACCGGCGCAGCTCGTCGGACAGCGCTCCCCGGGAGAGTCGACACACGCGCTCGAGGGCACCGACCGCGCCTTCGCCGGCGCCGACGGCGAGAGCGAGCAGCTCGGCCACCGTCGGGAACTCGGCGAGCATGTGCTGCTCGCGCTTCTTGGCCCGATGGCTGAGGAACCAGTCCGCGCCCGCAACACCCGACACGACGCCGATGCCGGTGAGGAGGACGACGAGGACGGGGCTCGAGCCCCGGGTCACCGCCGCCAGCGTGCCGAAGCCGAGCATGAGGACGCCGCCGGCCACGCCCCAGACCACCTGCTGCGCGCGGAAGCGGTCGACGTCCGGCGAGAGCCCGGACCGCAGCAGCCGGCGGCGCACCGAGGCTGTGCCGCCCATGACCCGCTCGACGTGCCGGCCGAGCTCGGCCACGACGGGTGCGAAGAGCGCGGCGAGGACGCCCAGTGGCGGCCCGTCGTTCGCGAGGAGGTTCGACGGTCGTGGCGTGTCACGCAGGTAGGGCAGGACACGGTCCGCCAGCCCGGCCCGGCGGTGGCGTGGCAGCCCGCGCCAGACGAGCAACAGACCAAGGCCGGCGAGCAGCCCCAGGACGGCACCGGAGCGGGCGAGGTCGCTCATCGCAGGACCCGCTCGTCCTCGGGAAGGCGCCCGATGCGCACCATGAGCCAGTAGGCGACGCCCGTGACGACGGCGCCGGAGAGAAGCACGAGCGCCCCGGTCGTGGACGAGTAGGCCTGGACCGACTCGGGGCGGGTCGAGAGCATCGCGAGAACGATCCACGGCGCGGCGACGGCCAGTCTGGCGGCATTGACCGTCCACGACTGACGGGTCTCGAGCTCGGCCCGTGTCCGCGAGTCCTCACGGAGGAAGACCGACAGGGTCCGGAGGAGACGACCGAGGTCGCTGCCGCCGACCTCGCGGGCGATCCGCAGCGACTCGATGAGGCGGTCGCCCACGGGGTCGCTGAGCCGCTCCTTGAGACGGTCGAGGCCGTCGTGGAAGCGGCCGGTGATCCGGTAGTCCTGGGCGAAGGCGGCGAAGGCAGGGCGGAGCTCCTCCGGACCGCGCATGCCGAGCTGCGAGACCGCCTCGGGCAGGGACATGCCGGCCCGCACGGCCGAGGTGATGTTGTCGACTGCGTCGGGCCAGAGCTCGCGCAGCCGGTTGCGCCGCTGCCGGGCACGCGTGCGCACGAGCGCGTAGGGCCCCCACGCCGCCATGAGCGCGAAGCAGAGCGCGATCGCGGGAACGCCGACGACGGCATACACGAAGAGGAGGACGAGGAGGAAGGCCAGCGAGCAGCCCACGAGGAGCGTGCGGGGCGTCATCGTCGGGTAGCCGGCCTGCACGAGGTCGTCACGGAGCCGGCGGATGAGCAGCGGCGGCTCCGGCTGGCGGTCGGGGTCGGCCTCGCGCACCCAGCAGCTCCACCAGATGCAGAAGAGCCCGGTGCCGAAGAGCAACCCGACGACGATCCCCGTCACGTCGCCCCCTGCGCGAGCAGCGCGGGGAGGTCGTAGCCGGCGCGCTCGAACCGGTCGCGGTGCGGCGGGTAGCCGTCGGCGCGAACGAGCGCGCCACCGCGCTGGAGGAAGAGGTCAGCGATCTCGACGACGTCGCCCTCGACCCGGCCGGGGACGGCCGCGATCTCGCGGACGCGACGTGTGCCGTCCCGCTCCAGCGCCGCGTGCACGACGATGTCGATCGAGCCGGCGACGGTCGGGACGACGAACCGTGAGCCCACGTTCTCACCGGCGAGCAGCGGGAGCGTGCACATCTTGGTGATGGCCTCACGAGCGCTGTTGGCATGGATCGTGCACATGCCGGGCAGACCGGAGTTGAGGGCGATGAGCAGGTCGAGGCTCTCGGCCTGGCGCACCTCGCCGACGATGATGCGCGAGGGCCGCATCCGCAGCGCCTCCTTGACGAGGCGGCGCAGCGGCACCTCGCCGGTGCCCTCGAGCGAGGGCTGACGGCACTGCATCGACGCGACGTCGCGCAGCGGGATCTTGAGCTCGAAGACCTCCTCGCAGGTGACGACGCGCTCGCGCGCCGGGATCGCCGCCGCGAGGCAGTTGAGCATCGTCGTCTTGCCGGCCTGGGTGCCGCCGGCGACGAGGATGTTGAGACCGGAGGAGACGGCGGCTTCGAGGAAGGTCGCGGCCTGGCGGGTGAGCGTGCCGAGCCGAACGAGGTCGTCGAGGTTGTCGGCCTTGACGATGAACTTGCGGACGTTGACGTGCCAGTGCTCGCGGGTGATGTCGGGGATGACGACGTGGAGGCGGGAGCCGTCGGGCAGGACGGCGTCGACGAAGGGGCTGGAGAGGTCGACCCGGCGACCGGACGACTTGAGCATCCGCTCGACGAGGTCGCGCACCTCGTCGGCCGTGAGCAGCGTCGTCGTCAGCTCGGGCACCCCGCCGCGGGCGATGAAGACGCGGGTCGGCTCGTTGATCCAGATCTCCTCCACCGTCGGGTCGTCGAAGTACTGCTGGAGCGGTCCGAACCCGGCGACGGTGTCCCACACCGACTTCTCGGCCTTGTCGACGTCGGCCAGGACGGGCATGCCGCCGTGCATCGACCGCTGGTCGTAGTCGGCGACGGCCTCGCGCACGAGCCGCTGGACGGCCTTGGGGTCGCGGGCGGGATCGAGGCCTGATCGACGGATGAGCTCACGAACCTCGGCCTCTACGGTGCGCACGGCGTCCACAGCGCCCCCTTCCCCAGTGCTGCGCGCGTTCGCCTCCCCGGCTCACGCACGACTTCCGAGCCTGACCGCCGACGTCGCCGACCCGACCATGCAAGCAGGATCCGTCGTCAACACCGTGGCGTTGTCCACAGCCCCTCCGCCGTGACCCCTGAGCAGAGGGTAACCAGCCTCGCGGAACCCAGCCACTCGAGCGGCGGCGCCCCCATGTCACCGCCACCGGACCACCGCCCTAGGCCCGCCGTCCGCCTGCCGTCCGACCTCGCGCCCGCGGCGCGCCCCGGTGCGACAGGCGACGCATGACGAGCACGACGACAGCCGTCGTGACGGCACCGGACAGCAGCACCTCGTCACGCGACAGTCCGTCGACGTTGGGCTGGAGCTCGACCTCGGTCGCCCAGCCGAAGACCACCTCGCTGACGACGAGCCCGACGGCGAAGCAGGCGAGTGCCGTCACGGCCATGGCGTCGAGGCGGTGGGCGACACCGTCGCCCACGAGCAGACCGGCCAACGCGCCGAACGCCAGCGACAGGGCGACGAGGACGCCCACGCCCTGCAACCCGAGGTCCCAGCTCATCGCGCACCTCCTCGACCTCTGCGTCCAGCGTGGGCCGGTGGCACGCGAGGCAACAGAGACCTTGGACCCCGTTCGTCCGTCGCCAGATGGGCCGCCCGTCACCGGCCCGAACGGCCCATCCTCTGACTAGGTTTGAGGCCATGGGTCGACCAACGGAGGTCACGCAGTCCGGCGACGACGTCGAGCGGACGCGGCCACCGGACTCCGCCTCGACGAGCCTGCGCGAGGTCCGCAACGAGTCGACGACCGACGTCGAGGGGCTCATCGGCGAGTACGACGAGGAGCGCCCCGGTCGCCGCCTCTCCCCCCGGCTCGACGAGGTCCTCACCGCCGTCTGCTTCCTCGTCTCGATGTTCGTGCTCTACCAGGTGTTCTCGCCGCTGCGGCAGGGCGGGCAGTACTACCTCATCCTCTTCCTCGCCGCCGTCCTCCCCCTCGTCTTCGTCTGCTACCGCGCCACCCGCCGACGCGCACGCGCGAGCAAGCCCGAGACGCAGACCGAGCGGGACGGCATACGCGACGGCACGGAGGCGACCACGACGCAACCGGAGCGGCCGGCGCCCGGCAGCGACAACCCCGGCATCCTCGACTGGGCCCTCGCGGCGCTCGCGCTGCTCGTCTGCCTCTATCCCGTCCTCCCGGTGACGATCGGCGACGGTGGCGGCGGGTTCAACGCCTTCCTCGACCGGCAGGGCTCGCTCGGTGCCGTCGACGTCGCGATGGGCACGCTGCTCCTGCTCCTCGTCATCGAGGCCACCCGCCGCACGACCGGGCTCGTCCTGCCGATCGTCTGTGCGGTCTTCCTCGCGTTCGCCTACTACGGCGGCTTCCTGCCCGTGTCGTGGTCGATCAGCCACGCCGGCATGAACTTCGGCGACATCATCAACGGCCTCTACAACGACGCGTCCGGCTTCTTCGGCATCCCGCTCGACGTGGCCGCGACCTACATCGTCCTCTTCACGATCTACGGCGCCGTCCTCGAGGCGACCGGTGCGAGCCGCTTCTTCATCGACATCTCGTTCGCGGCCTTCCGCAAGAGCTCGAGTGCGCCCGGCCGCACGGTCGCGCTGAGCGGCTTCCTCCTCGGCACCGTGAGCGGCTCGGGCACCGCGACCGCCGTGAGCCTCGGCTCGGTCTCGTGGCCGATCCTCAAGCGGGCCGGCTACCCCCGCGAGGCCGCCGGCGGCATGCTCGCCGCGGCCGGCATCGGCGCGATCCTCTCGCCCCCGACCCTCGGCGCGGCGGCGTTCATCATCGCGGAGTACCTCGGCGTCAACTACCTCCAGGTCCTGCTCTGGGCGACGGTCCCGACGCTGCTCTACTACCTCGGCATCGTCCTCGCCGTCGAGATGGACGCCCGTCGCTTCGGCGCCCGCGAGGTGCACGTCGCGACACGCAGCGCGCTCCAGCTCCTCCTGCGCTTCGGCTACCACTTCCTCTCGCTCTTCGTCATCGTCGCGTTCCTCGCGCTCGGTATCCCGCCCTTCAAGGCGGTGGTCTACGCAACGGGCGTCGCCGCCCTCTTCGGGCTCGTCGAGCGCCTCGTGTCGGGCCGCGACCCGCTCGATCCCGAGGCGACTCGCCTCCCGCTCCCCCAGGCACTGCGCGCGTATGCCGTCGAGCTCTATCGCGGTCTCGCCATGGGTGTGCGTTCGGTCCTGCCCGTGGCGTCGGTCTGCGCCGCGGCCGGCATCATCACCTCGGTCATCGTCAAGACCGGCATCGGCCAGTCGCTCGCGTCGATGCTCGTGTCCGCCGCGCAGGCGCTCACGAGCAACGAGACCGGCGTGCTCGTCCTCACCGCGGTCTTCGCGGCCGTCGCGATCGCCGTCCTCGGCCTCGCCGTGCCGGTGACGGCGTCGTTCATCATCGCGTGGGTCGTCATCGGCCCAGCGCTGCAGACGCTCGGGGTGAGCGCGCCGGAGACGGCGATGTTCATCTTCTACTACGCGGTGCTCTCCGAGGTGTCGCCGCCGACCGCGCTCGCCGCCGTCGCCGCGTCCGCGATCACCGGTGGTGACGCGATGAGGACGATGTGGAACGCGTGGAAGTACACGCTGCCGGCCTTCCTCGCGCCGCTCGCCTTCGTCATCACCGACAACGGCTCGCACCTGCTCATGCAGGGCGACGCGCTCTCGATCGTGTGGACGACGGTCGTGTCGATGCTCGCCGTCGCCGCACTCGCCGTCATCACCGGCGGCTGGCTCTTCGGTCCGGTCAGGCCCGTCGTCCGCGCGCTCTGCGTCCCCGCCGCCGCGCTCCTGCTCTACCTGCAGCCGTTCTCGATCGGCGTCGGGCTCGTCTTCCTCGCCGCCGCAGTGGCCCTGGCGTGGTTCACCAGGGCGAGCACACGGCATACCCCCACAGCTGACGAAAGCACCACAACACTGGAGGAAAAGGCATGAGTCGCAACCGAGTTCGCACATCCGTCGTCGCGGTGGCCGCCGTCACCGCGCTCGCCCTCGCGGGCTGTGGCGGCAAGCAGGACCGCACGAGCGACACCGCGGCGAGCGGCGGGTCCGGCGGCGACGACTGCACCGCGAGCGCCGGCCAGATCACCATCGCGACGGGCAACAGCACGGGCGTCTACTACGCGCTCGGTGGCGGTCTCGCGCAGGTCATCAGTGCCAACACCGAGCTCAAGGCGACGGCGGCCGAGACCGGCGCCTCGGTGCAGAACATCCAGCAGCTCGTCGACAAGAAGTACGACATCGCGTTCTCGCTCGCCGACACCGCCGCCGACGCGGTGACCGGCAAGGGGGCGTTCGAGGGGAAGAAGGCCGACGTCAAGGCACTGGCTCGGATCTACTCGAACTACACGCAGGTCGTCGTGTCGAAGAAGTCGGGCATCACCAAGGTCGAGGACTTCAAGGGCAAGCGCATCTCCACCGGCTCGCCGAAGTCGGGCACCGAGGTCATCGCCAACCGGCTCATCGAGGCAGCGGGTCTCGACCCGGCCAAGGACGTGCAGGCGCAGCGGCTCGACCTCACCAAGACCGTCGACGGCATGAAGGACGGCAGCATCGACGGGCTCGTCTGGTCCGGAGGCCTGCCGACCGGTGGCATCACCGACCTCATGACGGCGATGGGCGACCAGGTCCAGTTCGTCGACATCACTCCCCTGCTGCCGAAGCTCAAGGAGGTCAACCCGGTCTACGCCGAGGACGTCATCCCGGCGGCGACCTACAAGACACCGGCGGACGCCAAGACGGTCGTCGTGCCGAACGTGCTGCTCGTCCGGTCGGACATGTCCGAGAACAACGCGTGCGCGCTGACGAAGCTGCTCTTCGACAAGAAGGCCGACCTCGAGAAGGTGCACCCCGCGGCCAAGGACCTCGACCCGGCGACGGCCAAGGAGTCCGACCCGGTGGAGCTGCACCCGGGTTCGCAGAAGGCGCTGGACGAGCTCGGCTGACGGGGCCGGTCGAGGGTCACCGGTCGGCGGTCGGCGGTCGGCTGGCGGAAGGGAGCTCGGTGGGCAAGGTCTTCGCGCGGCCGTTCGTGCTGCTGCCGCTCGGTGTCGTCGTCCTCATCGTGGGGCTGCTGACGGCTCTCAACGCCGTCGGAGCCGCGCGATGGGCCGGCGTCGTCGAGGAGGGGCGCGCGTGCGGGAGCGAGCCGAGGGGGATGTGCCTCGTGCGCACCGACGTCGTCGTCGACGGGCCACACCTCTCCCGGCGCGACGCTGGTGACGACTGGGATCTCGAGCCGGCGTCTGGGCGGGTCGAGGAGGTGTCCCTCCCCGATCGCGCCTCGGCGCGGTTGCAGAGCGCGGACGTGACCCGCGGCGTCATGCTGTCGCAGCCCGATGGCGACGTCGTCGGTCTCGAGGCCGGCGGCGAGCGGGTGGCGACGACGTGGACCGGGACCTACGGCGTGCTCCAACGGGTCGGGCTCGGGCTCCTGGGCGGCGGACTCGGCGCCGGGCTCGTCGTCGTGGCCCTGCGGATGCGGCGTGCGGTCGGCTGGACCGGGCACGAACCGGTCCAGAAGCACGGCTCAGCGGCCGTGGCCCTCCCCGTCGTCCTCGGGTTCGTCCTCTGGATGCTGCCGCGCTTCATCTGGTGAGCGGACTGCACGACGTATTCATCGGTGCGGGCCGGGCCCCTGACACCGCCGGCGTCGAGGAGTCACCCGGGTGCCTTGCGATGGCGACCGGGCGGGAGCGCCGGCCCGGGTGGCGAGCCAGCCTGAGAGTCCTTGGGCGGGTCCTCGGCGCGCGACCTCGGCACCGGGGCACGCCACTCGTCACCGTGGTCGGTTCCCTCCAAGACGTCATCGTCCCCCTCGTACGCCAGCACGAGCAATGCGCCCCACACCCAGCACCACGCCCCGGCACCTATCACCATGGCTGCGAACAAGTCCTCTTCCACCGCGGTCGCGCCGGCCAAGCCGATGGCAGCGAGGGCCAGAAAGCCCAGCGGTGGTATGGCCCTGGTGTAACGATCAGGATCTGCCGCCCGCCCGAAGCCGACCCACACCAAGAGGCACATCAGAAGGGCCCATCCCGCTACGGCGACGATCAGCCCACCGGCGAGGTCGTCCCGATCAGCATCAAAGGCAGATCCCTCCGGGATGGTCCGCAACCTGAGGATGGTCGCGACTCCCACCCCGACCAGCACCATCGTCACGCCCACCATCGCGACCACGGCAGCCGCCGACTGGTTCTCGCGCCGTTCGTTGCGCCACCATTCCGACACGACGAAACACCTCCCGCACCGCACCCGAGACTCGGCGCTGGTGCACGGCCACTCTCCCGCGCCGCGTCCCGCCGCTGAAGAGCCCGAATGCGCTGCGGAGCCCTGATCCCTCGGAAGCACAGGGGGCCAGACACTCGGACCCGACATGACGACCACGTCCGACGCGGGCGGACGGCATACGGAGGAAAGTTTGAGGGTCCGGAGGGAAATGTTCCCTCCGGACCCTCAACGTTCCCGCATGGGGAGCAAAAGCTGGGTCGTCAGGCGGTGGCGACCAGGCCGAGGCTCGCGGGCGTCGCGAGGCCGGCGTGCCTGGGCACGACCCGGACCGTGTAGCCGAAGGCGCCACTGGTCTTGAGCACGAGGTCGCCGGAGAACTGGTGGCGGCCCTGCTCGTAGGTCTCGGAGTGCTGCAGCGGCAACGTCGTCACGTCGTGCAGCTCGTCGCCGCGGTGGTTCGTGCGGCCGTGCGCCACCTGCACCTCGACGTCGGCGGGGTCGAGCCCGTCGAGCGAGACGTAGGCGTTGACGTGGAGCGTCTCGCCGATCTCGGGGCTGTCGCCGAGGCCGGTGGACTCGACGTGGTCGACGCTCACCTTGGGCCAGGACTCCTTGACCTTCGTCGCGTATGCCGCGAGGTCGCGGGCGCCGGCGTAGTCACCATCGCGCATCGCCCATCCGGAGCGGGCGGCGGGGACGTAGAGGCGCTCGGTGTACTCGCGCACCATGCGGCTCGCACGGACCTTCGGGCCGAGGGTCGACACGGTGTGCATGACCATGGCGAGCCAGTTCTGCGGGAGGTTGTCCTCGTCGACGTCGTAGAACCGCGGCGCGACCTGGTTCTCGATGAGGTCGTAGAGCGCGTTCGCCTCGATGTCGTCGCGGCGGTCGGGGTCCTCGACTCCGTCGGCGGTCGGGATCGCCCAGCCGTTGTTGCCGTCGAACCACTCGTCCCACCAGCCGTCGAGGATCGAGAGGTTGAGGGCGCCGTTGAGGGCGGCCTTCATGCCGGACGTGCCCGACGCCTCGAAGGGACGCAGCGGGTTGTTGAGCCAGACGTCGCAACCCGGGTAGAGGTGCTGGGCCATCGCGATGTCGTAGTTCGGCAGGAACGCGATGCGGTGACGCACCTCGGGGTCGTCGGTGAACTTGATCATCTGCTGGATGAGCTGCTTGCCGGTCTCGTCGGCGGGGTGCGACTTGCCCGCGATGACGATCTGGATGGGGCGCTCGGGGTCGAGCAGCAGCTTCTTGAGGCGGGCAGGGTCGCGCAGCATGAGCGTGAGGCGCTTGTAGGTCGGCACGCGGCGGGCGAAGCCGATCGTGAGGATGTCGGGGTCGAGGATCTCGTCGGTCCAGCGGAGCTCGGCCGAGGAGGCTCCGCGCTTGACCCACGACGCGCGCATGCGGGCCCGGGCCTCACGGACGAGCTGCTCGCGCAGCTGTCGCTTGGTCGCCCAGACCTCGTCGCGCGGGAGGTCGGCCATCGCCTTCCACGAGTCGGTGCTGTCGAGGACGGTCGTGTCGATGTTGACGGCGTCCGAGTGCCGGTCGGCGAGCTCGAAGACCTTGCGGTCGACCCAGGTCGGGCTATGGACGCCGTTGGTGATGCTCGTGATCGGCACCTCGTCCGCGTCGAAGCCCGGCCACAGGCCGTCGAACATGTCGCGGCTGACGACCCCGTGGAGCTTCGAGACACCGTTGGCGCGCTGGGCGATGCGGAGCCCAAGAACGGCCATGTTGAAGACCGCGGGGTCGCCGCCCTCGTAGGTCTCGGCGCCGAGAGCGAGGAGGCGGTCGAGCGGCACACCGGCGGGGGCGAGGTCGCCGCCGAAGTAGATCTCGATGAGGCGGCGCTCGAACCGGTCGATCCCGGCGGGCACCGGCGTGTGCGTGGTGAAGACGGTCGCGGCCCGGACGGCCTCGAGCGCCTCGTCGAAGGACAGGCCGGCGCTCGTGACGAGCTCGCTGATCCGCTCGATGGCGAGGAACCCGGCGTGGCCCTCGTTGGAGTGGTAGACGTCCGGCGTCGGGGCACCGGTGAGGCGCGACCACAGGCGCAGGGCGCGGACGCCGCCGATGCCGAGGAGCATCTCCTGCTGGAGGCGCTGCTCGCCGCCGCCGCCGTAGAGGCGCTCGGTCACGGCGCGGGCCGCATCGTCGTTGCCGGTGACGTCGGAGTCGAGGAGGAGCAGCGGCACGCGGCCGACCTGCGCGCGCCACACCTGCGCGCGCAGCTCACGGCCGCCCGGAAGGTGGAGCACGATGATGCTCGGCGTGCCGTCCTCCTCGCGCAGCAGCGAGAGCGGGAGGCCGTCGGGGTCGAGGACGGGGTAGTCCTCCTGCTGCCAGCCGTCGCGGTTGAAGCTCTGGCGGAAGTAGCCGGTCTTGTAGAACAGGCCCACGCCGACGATCGGCACGCCGATGTCGGAGGCGGACTTGAGGTGGTCGCCGGCGAGGATGCCGAGACCGCCGGAGTACTGCGGCAGTGCGGCGGCGATGCCGTACTCCGGGCTGAAGTAGGCGATCGACGACGGCGCGCCGGCGTCCCCCTGCTCCGCGGACCAGTGCTGGTACCACCGGTCCTCCCCGAGGTAGCGGTCGAGGCCCTGCTTCGCCTCCTCCACGCGGGCGACGAAGGCGTCGTCGGCGGCGAGCGCGTCGAGCTCCTCGACGGTCGTCGCCGAGAGCATCGCCACCGGGTCGGCGCCGACGGAGGCCCACCGCTTCGGGTCGATGCTCTCGAAGAGGTCGCGCAGCGGGGGGTGCCAGCTCCAGCGCAGGTTCATCGCGAGGTCGCCCAGCGGGGCGATGCGGGCGGGCAGGACGGGGCGGACGCTGAAGCGACGGATGGCCTTCACGAGGGTGCATCCTAGGGTCAGGCCCCGGCGTGGCGGAAACGTTTCCGCCCACTGGTTCCTCCCGCGGTCACAACTCGTCCCCGACCGCACGAGGACGATAGCGTCGGCACGTGACCGCAACGCCGCTGAGCACTCCTCCCCAGTCCCCCATCGGCCGCATCCCCGTCCTCGACGTCGAGCCCCTCGTCGACTGCGGGGCCCGACCCACGAAGTGCGTGGTCGGAGAGCAGTTCCTCGTCAGCGCGACCGTCCTGCGCGAGGGCCACGACGCCGTCGGCGCGTCGGTCGTCCTCACCGACCCGGACGGCGTCGACCACGTCTCGCCGATGGTCTGCACCAACCCCGGGCTCAACGCCTGGGAGGCCACGGTCGCCGCGGATCGTCCCGGCATGTGGACGTTCCGCGTCGAGGGATGGTCCGACCCGTTCGGGACCTGGGAGCACGACGCGACCATCAAGGTCCAGGCGGACGTCGACACCGGCCTCATGCTCGCGGAGGGCGCGCTCTTCCTCGAGCGGGCCGCCGAGTCCGAGGGCCGCAGCCCCGCGGGCCGCGACATCGTCCTCACCGGGCTCACGGCCCTCACCGACGACAGCCGTCCCCCGCTGGCGCGGCTGTCTGCCGTGACCCACGGACCCGTGCACGAGGAGCTGACGACCACGCCGGTGAGGGACCTCGTGAGCCCGAGCACGGCATACCCGCTCCTCGTCGAGAGGGAGCTCGCGCTCACCGGCGCCTGGTACGAGTTCTTCCCCCGCAGCGAGGGCGCGGTCTACGACGACACGACGCACGAGTGGCGCTCAGGCACGCTGCGCACGGCGGCCAAGCGACTCACGGCGGTGGCCGGCATGGGCTTCGACGTCATCTACCTCACGCCCATCCACCCCATCGGCCAGGCGGCGAAGAAGGGTCCCAACAACACCCTCGACGCCGGCCCCGAGGACCCCGGCAGCCCCTACGCCATCGGCTCCCCCGACGGCGGGCACGACGCGATCCACCCCGACCTCGGCACGTTCGACGACTTCGACGCCTTCGTCGCGGAGGCGCGGCGTCTCGGGCTCGAGGTCGCCATGGACATCGCGCTCCAGTGCTCGCCCGACCACCCGTGGGTCAAGGAGCACCCGGAGTGGTTCACGACGCGTGCGGACGGGACCATTGCCTTCGCCGAGAACCCGCCGAAGAAGTACCAGGACATCTACCCGCTCAACTTCGACAACGACCCCGCGGGTGCCTACGCCGAGATGCGCCGGATGGTCCAGGTCTGGATCGACCACGGCGTCACGCTCTTCCGTGTCGACAACCCGCACACGAAGCCGGTCGAGTTCTGGCAGTGGCTCATCCAGGACGTCGCGCGCGACCACCCTGAGATCATCTGGCTGAGCGAGGCGTTCACGAAGCCGGCGATGATGCGCACCCTCGCCAAGGTCGGCTTCCAGCAGAGCTACACCTACTACGCGTGGCGCAACACCAAGCCCGAGCTGCAGGAGTACGTCGAGGAGCTCGCCACCGAGACCGCGCACTACATGCGACCGAGCTTCTGGCCGACGACGCACGACATCCTCACTCCCTACATGCAGTTCGGCGGGCCCGCGGCGTGGAAGCTGCGCGCGGCGCTCGCGGGCACCCTCGTCCCGACCTACGGCATCTACGCCGGCTACGAGCTCATGGAGCACGTCGCACGCCCGGGCGCCGAGGAGCAGATCGACAACGAGAAGTACCAGTACAAGAACCGGCACTGGGAGGACTACGAGCCCGGCGGCCCCAGGGAGGGGCAGTCCCTCGCGTGGTACCTGCGACGGCTCAACGAGATCCGGCGCGCCCACCCGGCGCTGCACTGGCTGCGCAACATCACCTTCCACCACGTCGACGACGAGAACATCATGGCGTTCAGCAAGCGCCGCGTCGTCCCGGCGGACCCGACGACCGGCGCGCCCGAGCACGAGGACGTCGTCATCGTCATCGCCAACCTCGACCCGCACAGCACCCGCTGGAGCCGCGTCGTCTTCGACATGCCCGCGCTGGGGCTCCACCCCGACGAGGGCTTCCGGGCGCACGACCTCATCACCGACCAGTGGTGGGGCTTCACCCGCGAGACCATGGTCCACCTCGGACCGGACCACGAGCCGGTCCACATCATCGAGCTGAAGAGGTACTGACGACGTGACGGCGACGCAAGGACTCGGACTTCCCCAGCCGGGGCTCAAGCACGACCCCGAGTGGTTCAAGACGGCCGTCTTCTACGAGGTGCTCGTACGAGCCTTCGGTGACTCCAACGGGTCCGGCGCCGGCGACTTCCAGGGCGTCATCAACCGGCTCGACTACCTGCAGTGGCTCGGCATCGACTGCCTCTGGCTGCCGCCCTTCTACGCGAGTCCCCTGCGCGACGGCGGCTACGACATCGCCGACTACACACAGGTGCTCCCCGAGTTCGGCACGCTGCCCGAGTTCCAGCAACTCATCACCGAGGCGCACGCCCGCGGCATCCGGATCATCACCGACTTCGTCATGAACCACACGAGCGACCAGCACCCGTGGTTCCAGGCCTCGCGCAGCGACCCCGAGGGCCCCTATGGCGACTTCTACGTCTGGTCCGACACCGACGACAAGTACACCGACGCCCGCATCATCTTCATCGACACCGAGACGTCGAACTGGACCTTCGACCCGATCCGGCGCCAGTTCTTCTGGCACCGCTTCTTCAGCCACCAGCCGGACCTCAACTTCGAGAACCCGGCGGTCCACGAGGCGATGTTCGAGGTCGTCCGCTTCTGGATGGACATGGGCATCGACGGCTTCCGTCTCGACGCCGTGCCCTACCTCTACGAGGAGGAGGGTCACAACGGCGAGAACCACCCCAAGACGCACCAGTTCCTCGCGAAGCTGCGCAAGATGGTCGACGAGGAGTACCCCGGCCGGATCCTGCTCGCCGAGGCCAACCAGCCGCCGGCCGACGTCGTCGACTACTTCGGCACCGCCGACGAGCCCGAGTGCCAGATGTGCTTCCACTTCCCCGTCATGCCGATGCTCTACTACTCGCTGCGCGAGCAGAAGGCGCAGCCGATCATCGACGTCCTCGCCGAGACCCCGGACATCCCCAAGGGCACGCAGTGGGGCACCTTCCTGCGCAACCACGACGAGCTCACCCTCGAGATGGTGACGCCGGAGCAGCGCGCCGCGATGTACGGCTGGTACGCCCCGGACCCCCGCATGCGTGCCAACGTCGGCATCCGGCGCCGACTCGCTCCCCTGCTCGACAACAGCCGCGCCGAGATCGAGCTCATCCACGCCCTCGTGCTGTCGCTGCCCGGCTCGCCGTGCCTCTACTACGGCGACGAGATCGGCATGGGCGACAACATCTGGCTCAACGACCGCGACGCCGTGCGCACGCCGATGCAGTGGACCCCGGACCGCAACGCGGGCTTCTCCGCGGCCGACCCGGGCAAGCTCTACCTGCCCGTCATCTCCTCGCTCGTCTACCACTACAACGGCGTCAACGTCGAGGCCCAGATGGCGACCGGGCACTCGCTGCTGCACTGGTTGCGCGGCATGCTCGGCGTCCGCCGGCTCCACCCCGCCTTCGGCCTCGGCGACTTCGTCATCACGCCGACCGACAACGAGTCGATCCTCGCCTTCACCCGCTCCTGGTCCGGCGACCGCGACCACCCGGGCGAGACGGTGCTCTGCATCAACAACCTCTCGGACAAGCCGCAGGCGGCGACGATCCAGCTCCCGGAGCACCTCGGCGAGAAGGAGCTCTTCGACCTCTTCGGTGGCGCGAACTTCCCGTGGATCGCCGCCGACGGCCGCGTGACGATCACGATGGGCAGCCGGGACTTCTTCTGGCTGCGCGTCGGCCAGGAGAGCCGGTCGGAGGCGCAGCACCGTGGCTGAGCTCCACAAGGGCGCCACCCTCACGCCGACCAAGGTCGAGCTCGTGCAGGCGTGGATGGGCTCGCAACGCTGGTATGCCGGCAAGGGCACCTCCCCCGACGTCCGTCGCCTCACGTCGTGGAGACTCGGCGACCCCGCGGGCGAGGTGGGCGTCGAGGTCCTCGTCGTCGCCGACGCCTCCGGACCCCGGCCGGTCGTCTACCAGGTGCCGCTCACCTACCGCGGCGCGCCGCTCGAGGGAGCCGAGCACGCCCTCGTCGGGAGGATGGAGCACTCGGTCCTCGGACCGCGCTGGGTCTACGACGCCCCCCACGACCCCGTGTATGCCGGCCAGCTCCTCGAGCTCGTCCAGGGCCGGGTGCGTGCGGAGTCCACGGCCGCGAGCGACGCCTTCGACGACACCGTCGTGGCGACGCCGGGTGCGGCGTGGTCGCGTGACGTGCGCGTCACCGGCTCCCGCGTGCTCTCGGGCGAGCAGTCCAACACCTCGGTCATCCTCGACTGCGAGGACGCCGACGGTGCCGCCGTGCCGGTCATCGTCAAGGTCTTCCGGATGCTCTCCACCGGTGAGAACCCCGACGTCGTGCTCCAGTCTGCACTGCGCGAGGCCGGCTGCACCCGGGTGCCCGCCGTCGTCGGTTCGGTCGCCGGGCAGTGGCCCGAGCCCGAGGAGTCGGGCGAGCCGTCCGCGGAGGGTGAGCGCACGGCATACGGGCACTTCGCCTTCGCGCAGGAGTTCCTGCCGGGGGTCGAGGACGCGTGGCGCGTGGCCGCCGCGGCCGTGCGCTCGGGCGAGGACTTCAGCGGTCCCGCGCGTGCGCTCGGTGAGGCCACGGCCGAGGTGCACGCGACGCTCGCCGAGGCGCTCGGCACGACGCCCACCGACCCGCAGGTCGTTCGCGAGATCCTCGGCGGGATGCGGCTGCGCTATGCCGCGGCCGCCGCGGAGGTGAGCGCGCTGCACGACCTCGAGGGCGCCGTCGGGTCGGTGCTCGACGCCGCCGAGGGCGCGAGCTGGCCTGCGCTGCAACGGATCCACGGTGACTACCACCTCGGCCAGGTGCTCCACACGCCCGACGGCGGGTGGGTCCTCCTCGACTTCGAGGGTGAGCCCCTGCGGCCGCTGTCCGAGCGCGTCCAGCCCGACCAGTGGATCCGCGACATCGCCGGCATGCTCCGCAGCTTCGACTACGCCGGTGGCGCTGTCGAGCACGAGACCGGAGGGTCGGCGCGCGAGTGGGTGACGGACGCGCAGCAGGCGTTCCTCGACGGCTACGCCGCGACCGCCGGCGAGGACCCACGCGACCGGGCGGCCCTGCTCGCCGCCTTCGAGCTCGACAAGGCGATGTACGAGGTCGTCTACGAGGTCCGCAACCGCCCGGCGTGGGTCGACATCCCCCTCGCGGCCATCGAGCGCCTCGCATCCGGGTTCCAGCAGCACGCCGCAGCCCCGCAGTCCCACTCCCAGGAGGACACCCCGTGACCCCGACACCCGCCCACGAAGTCAGCGGCGCGATCAACGCGCTCATCCATGGGCGCCACCAGCAGCCGCACGACCTGCTCGGCCAGCATCTCGAGGACGACGGCCTGCGCATCCGGGCGATGCGGCCGATGGCTGCGTCGGTGCGGGTGCGCTTCGCCGACGGCGAGGAGCTGGCGCTCGAGCACGAGGCCGAGGGCGTGTGGTCGGCCGTGCGTCCGGGCACGACCGAGACGATGGACTACCGGCTGCTCGTCGACTGGGGCGACGGCTACGAGCACGTCCAGGACGACCCCTACCGCTTCGCGCCGACGCTCGGCGAGGTCGACCTGCACCTCGTCGGCGAGGGCCGGCACGAGCAGCTGTGGACGGTGCTCGGCGCCCGGGTGCACGAGTACCCGGGCCCGCTCGGGGCGGTGCGCGGAACGTCGTTCGCCGTCTGGGCGCCGCGGGCCAAGGCGGTGCGCGTCGTCGGCGACTTCAACGGCTGGGACGGCCGGATCCACCCGATGCGGCTCATCGGCAGCAGCGGTGTCTGGGAGCTCTTCGTGCCGGGTGTCGGCGAGGGCTCGGTCTACAAGTACGAGATCCGCGGCGCCGACGACATCGTGCGCACCAAGGCCGACCCGATGGCCCGGCGCACCGAGGAGCCCCCGCGCACCGGCTCGGTCGTCGACGAGGCGCGGCACACCTGGCGCGACGACGAGTGGATGACCAAGCGCGCCGAGTCGAACCCGCACACCGGCCCGATGAGCGTCTACGAGGTGCACCTCGGCTCGTGGCGGCAGGGCCTGACCTACCGCGAGCTCGCCGAGCACCTCGTCAACTACGTCGTCGACCTCGGCTTCACCCACGTCGAGTTCCTGCCCGTCATGGAGCACCCCTACGGGCCGTCGTGGGGCTACCAGGTGACCGGCTACTACGCCCCGACCTCGCGTTTCGGCACGCCCGACGACTTCAAGTTCCTCGTCGACACCCTGCACCAGGCGGGGATCGGCGTCATCCTCGACTGGGTGCCCGGCCACTTCCCGCGTGACGAGTGGGCGCTGGCCCGGTTCGACGGGCTCCCGCTCTACGAGCACCCGGACCCGCGGCGCGGCGACCAGCCCGACTGGGGCACCCACATCTTCGACTTCGGACGGCTCGAGGTCCGCAACTTCCTCGTCGCCAACGCGCTCTACTGGCTCGAGGAGTTCCACGTCGACGGCCTGCGGGTCGACGCCGTGGCCTCGATGCTCTACCTCGACTACTCGCGCAAGGACGGCGAGTGGCTGCCCAACGTCCACGGCGGGCGTGAGCACCTCGAGGCGATCGGACTGCTCCAGGAGACCAACGCCACGGCATACAAGCGGGTCCCCGGCATCGTGACGATCGCCGAGGAGTCGACCTCGTGGCCCGGTGTCACCAAGGCGACGAGCGAGGGCGGGCTCGGCTTCGGGCTCAAGTGGAACATGGGCTGGATGAACGACTCGCTGCGCTACCTCGGCGAGAACCCCTACAACCGACAGCACCACCACGGGCTGCTCACGTTCGCGCTGATGTATGCGTTCAGCGAGAACTACGTCCTGCCGATCAGCCACGACGAGGTCGTCCACGGCAAGGGCTCGCTCGTCAACAAGGCGCCGGGCAACCGCACCGACCAGCTCGCCACCGTGCGTGCCTTCCTCGCCTACATGTGGGCACACCCGGGCAAGCAGCTCCTCTTCATGGGCAACGAGTTCGCCCAGCCGAGCGAGTGGGCCGACGGGAGGTCGCTCGACTGGTGGCTGCTCGACCAGCCCGCGCACTACCGCGTGCACAACCTCGTCAAGGAGCTCAACCGCCTCTACCGCGAGCACCCGGCCCTCTGGGCCCTCGACAGCCAGCCCGCCGGGTTCGAGTGGCTCGACGCCGACGACAACACCGGCAACACCTACTCCTTCGTCCGCTTCGCCGAGCCGTCGCGCAAGGGTGGCGACGTCGTGGCGTGCGTCGTCAACTTCGGCGGTGACTCCAAGGAGTGGCTGCGCGTCGGCGTGCCCTCGGGTGGGCAGTGGCGGGTCGTGCTCGACACGAGCGGCTACGACCAGCACGGCACCCCGAGCCAGGCCGACCTCGTCCTCGACGCCGTCGAGGAGCCGTGGAACAACCAGCCCTTCCACGTCGTCGTGCGGCTCGCCGGGCTCACCGCCCTCTACCTCGCGCCCGTCGTCGAGGCGGGCGGCGAGGACACCTCCGACTCGGTGGAGGAGCCGGTCGCCGAGCCTGCGCCGGCGCGCCCTCCGGCGCCGCAGCAGTCGGTCCGCGACGACGTGCCCGCGCCCGGGACGGCGTCGAAGATGCGGCACCGGACCGTCACCATCCCCACCCCGGCGATCGAGGAGCAGGAACGATGACCGAGTCGCGCGCGGGGCAGCCCGCCCAGCCCTCCGACCTCGTCGACGTGCCGCACCTCGTCACGTCCTACTACGCGCTCAAGCCGGACCCCGAGAACGTCGACCAGCAGGTCGCCTTCGGCACGTCGGGGCACCGCGGCTCGTCGCTCAACACGGCGTTCAACGAGGACCACATCCTCGCGACGACCCAGGCGATCGTCGACTATCGCCGCGAGCAGGGCTTCGACGGGCCGCTCTTCCTCGGCCGCGACACCCACGGCCTCTCCGAGCCCGCGTGGGCCTCGGCCCTCGAGGTGCTCGCCGCCAACGACGTCACCGTGCTCGTCGACTCGGCCGACCGCTACACCCCGACCCCCGCGGTGTCGCACGCGATCCTCGTCGCCAACCGCGGCAAGGTCACCGGCGTCGACCGTATGCCGTCCGGTGCCGGTCTCGCGGACGGCATCGTCGTCACGCCGTCGCACAACCCCCCGAGCGACGGTGGGTTCAAGTACAACCCGCCGCACGGTGGACCTGCCGACTCGGACGCGACGAAGGCCATCGCCGCCCGCGCCAACGAGCTCATCAAGGCCGGGCTCGAGGGCGTGAAGCGAATCCCGTTCTCGCGAGCGCGAGCCGGCGCGACGGCATACGACTTCCTCGGGACCTACGTCGACGACCTGCCCTCGGTCGTCGACCTCGCGCGGATCAAGGAGGCGGGCGTGCGCATCGGCGCCGACCCGCTCGGTGGCGCGGCCGTCGACTACTGGGGCGCCATCGCCGACCGGCACGGGATCGACCTCACCGTCGTCAACCCCCTCGTCGACGCGACGTGGCGGTTCATGACGCTCGACTGGGACGGCAAGATCCGGATGGACTGCTCCTCCCCCAGCGCCATGGCCTCGCTCATCGGTCGCAAGGACGACTACGACATCGCGACCGGCAACGACGCCGACTCCGACCGCCACGGCATCGTCACCCCCGACGCCGGCCTCATGAACCCCAACCACTACCTCGCCGTGGCGATCCAGTACCTCTACGGCGGCGCCCGTCCGCAGTGGCGCGACGACGGCTTCGTCGGCAAGACGCTCGTGTCGAGCTCGATGATCGACCGCGTGGCCGAGGACCTGGGTCGGCGGCTCGTCGAGGTGCCCGTCGGGTTCAAGTGGTTCGTGCCGGGCCTGCTCGACGGCTCCGGGCCGTTCGGCGGCGAGGAGTCGGCGGGCGCGTCGTTCCTGCGGATGGACGGCTCGGTGTGGACGACCGACAAGGACGGCATCATCCTCGCGCTGCTCGCGTCCGAGATCCTCGCGGCGACCGGCAAGAGCCCGAGCGAGCACTACGCCGAGCTCACCGCGAAGCACGGCGCACCGGCATACGCCCGCATCGACGCCCCGGCGAACCGGGAGCAGAAGGCCCGCTTGGGGGCGCTCACCCCCGACGCGGTGAGCGCCGAAAGCCTTGCGGGAGAGGCCATCACGGCCAAGCTCACCGAGGCGCCGGGCAACGGCGCCGCGATCGGCGGGCTCAAGGTCGTCACCGAGTCGGCATGGTTCGCGGCGCGGCCGAGCGGCACCGAGGACGTCTACAAGATCTACGCCGAGTCGTTCAGGGGCGAGGAGCACCTGGCGCAGGTCCAGGCCGAGGCCAAGGAGGTCGTCGGCGCCGCCCTCGGCACCTGACCGCCGCTGCAGGTCGCGGCTCGCGAGCCCATGTGCGCGTCCCGAGCCTCGTTGACGAGGCTCGGGAGCAAACGTTGGGCTCGGGAGCCCTGTTGCCCCCGGCGTGCCTGTGGAGAACCCCGCGGCGTCGGGCGGCATCTGGAGCACCCTGAGCGGATGAGCCACCTGCCCCGCTCCCTTGCCCGACTCGCCCGCGACCACCGAGGGCTCGTCACACGGCGCCTCGCCCTTGCGGCCCACGTGACGCCGGGCGTGCTCGAGGCGTCGGTCCGCTCCGGGGGCCTGCACCGGATCAGGCCGGGCCTTCTCGTCGAGTCGTCCGTGTGGGAGGCGGCTCCGTCCCACGAGCGCTACAAGCTGACGGTCCGCGGGGTGCTCCTCGACCGCCCGCAGTGGCTCGCCTCGCACCACGCCGCCCTCGCACTCCTTGGCCTGCCGTTGTTTGCGGTGGACACCTCTGTCGTCGATGTCGTCGCGGCCGTGCGGACGAGCAAGCGTCGCACCGGACACCACGTCCACGTGGCTACCGCAGCTCAGCGAGCGCTCATCTCCCACCCCACGGCCACCTCCGTGAGCGTGCCGGACGCGTGTGTGCTCACCGCTGTCGGCAGCGGCGTGGAGGCCGGCGTCGTCGCCATGGACGCCGCGCTCCAGCGCGGGATGACGACGGTCAGTGCACTGTCCCAGAGCGTGGCCGAGCTCGGGGTGCGCTATCGCACCGGCCATGCGCACGGCGCCATCGCCGCCGTGGACCCCTCGTGCGAGTCACCCGGCGAGACGCGGACGCGCCTCATCCTCGTCGGGGCGGGGTTCGACGTGCGCTCACAGGTCTCCCTCAGCGACGCCGACGGCTTCATCGGACGCGTCGACTTCCTTGTCGGCGAGCGCGTCGTCGTCGAGTTCGACGGCGCGGTCAAGTACGACGGGATGGAGGGCAGGCGGGCCCTCATGCAGGAGAAGCGCCGGGAGGACCGTCTGCGGGCGGCCGGCTACCGGGTCGTCCGCGTCACGTGGCGCGACCTGGATCGGCCGGAGGCGCTTACTGCCCGGGTCCGTGGTCTGCTCGCCGCCGCCTGAACGGTGAGCTCGCGAGCCCTCGTGCCGCTCGTGATCCCCCTTGACGAGGCTCGGGAGCGGCACTTGGGCTCGCGAGCCCAGGCGCGGGTCTCAGACGTCGTCGCGCGACCCCAGCCGGTGCTGCTCGTCGCTGAGCCACATCCCGAGCAGCCCACCGAAGTGGCCCTCGAACTTCTCCCACTCGTGCGGCGGGTAGGTCTGGTGGATCGTCGTCTGGAGCAGCGTCCGGAACTCCTCGGACCCGACCCACTCGTGCACCATCTCGTCGACGTGCGGCAGCGACCTCTCGCAGAACTCCCAGTAGCGCTCGGTCTCGAAGTGGTCGTCCGCCAGACCTTGGTATGCCGTGAGCTTGGCCGAGTAGTCGAGGCCCTCGTCGTCCGCAATCGCGAACCACGGGTCGGTGTCGACCTGGGTTCGTGCCTTGCGGCCGGTGACGGTGCAGAAGATCGACCAGCGCAGCAGTGCCTTCATCGCCCACGGGAAGTAGTAGTGCAGCGAGGTCACGGCGACGTCGGGACAGGCGTTGGCGTAGTCGATGGGATAGACGACGCCGTCGCGCACGAGCATCTCGCAGGAGTTGAACTCCCACCGGAAGAAGGCGTTGACGGTCTGGGCGATGGTGACCGCCTCGCGGCCGGTCTCCTCCGCGAGGAAGCCGTGCTCGACGGCATACCGGTTGTGCATCGGCTCGTCGGGCTGGAACTTCATCGTCATCGTCTCGGGCCCGATGGTGAGCGCACGGGCGAAGACCTCGAACCCGTCGACGGCCTTCTGGAGGTGCATGAGCATCTCTCCCGAGTCGTCGTAGGCGTGGTGGAGCGCCTCGCGGTCCTTGATCATCGAGACGCCGCGCCAGGCGCCACCGTCGAAGGGCTTCATGAACATCGGGTAGCCGAGCTCGTCGGCGATGGCGTCGAGGTCGAAGCTCTTGTTGTAGCGACTCGACGTGTAGGCCCAGCGCGCGTTGTCGACGGGGTTCTTGTAGGGCACGAGCACGGTGTCGGGCACGTGCATGCCGAGCCGCATGAGGGCGCAGTAGGCGGAGTGCTTCTCCATCGACTGGAACGTGAAGGGGCTGTTGAGCAGGTAGACGTCGTCCATGAGGGAGACCTTCTTGAGCCACTCACGCGGGTGGTAGTACCAGTGCGCGAGCCGGTCGATGACGAGGTCGTGACGCGGCCGGTCGCGCAGGTTGAACGGCTCGATCGTCAGCCGCTCCGAGCTCACCCGATGGTCCGCACCGTCCGCCGTCCGGATCACGCCGAGCCTCCTCGCCAACGCCTCGAAGGCGGTGGGCCAGTCGTCCTCCGCGCCGAGCAGGAGTCCGATGAGGTGGTCGGTCTTCGGTGCCATGTGCGTTCCCTTCGTCGGGTGCTGTGGTGGGCCGGTCGGTGCGCTGGGTCGTGTCGGCGGGTGCCGCGTGGCGGGTCAGACGAAACGTGGCAGGTGGTGTGCGAGCTGGCGGCGCCACCAGGGCCAGTCGTGCGCACTGTCGTGTCCCCAGACGTCGAGCTCGTGGCGGATCCCCTTGTCCCCCAACACCTCCGCGAAGGCGCGGGTCTGCGGCAGCGCCCGCGTCGGCGACACCTCGAACGGACCCTCCCCCACGACGAGCAGCACCGAGAGGCGGGACCGCAGCCACTCGAGGTGGTCACCGTGGAGGTTGGGCACGTATGCCGCGGGGTTGGCGAAGTAGGTCGCGTCGCCGAGGTCGCCCCACGAGTTCCACGTCGTCGGGTCGTAGTTGCCGGAGAAGCCCATGGCGAGCGTCGCGACGTCGGCGCGCTGGAGCGCGAACTGGACGGCGTGGTAGGCGCCGAGCGAGACCCCGAAGGTGATGAGGTCGAGCGTCCCGCCGGTCTCGCCCGCGATCCACGGGATCACCGACTCGTCGAGCCACGCCTGGTAGCCGCCGTGCCGGGCAGCCCGCTCGTCGGTCGGCACCGTGTTGTCGGACCACGTGAAGCCGTCCATGGAGTCCACGGCGAAGATGCTCACCCGGCCGGCGTCGACGAGGTGCCGCACGGCGTCGAGCATGCCGTTGGCCTCGAAGTCTCCTGCGTCCCCACCCTCACTGGGGAAGGCGAGCAGCGGCCGGCCCCAGTGGCCGTGGCGCACCACCCTGAGGCGGGCGTCGTGGCCCGGCACGGGGAGGAGGACCTCGGCCTGCGGCATGCGCCCTATCCTTGCGCGTCCCCCCACAGGTCGCGCAACACCTGGGTGAGGTGCGGGTCCAGCGCGTCGCGCCACGCCGTGTAGTTGTGCAGGTCGGCGACCTCGGTGTGGGTCACGACGTGACCGGCTCGGCGCAGGGCCGCGGCCATGTCGCGGTTGTTGGCGGCGTTCTCCTCGAGCGCCCCGCACGTCATGCCGACCCGCAGCGGACGGTCCGCCTCGCGGGTGTCGATGATCTCCTGCACACGGCGCGAGATCCGCCCGAAGTACTTGTAGTCGCTCTCCTGCCCGTCGTGCCGGGCCTGGAAGAACGAGCCGGACTGGCTGAAGACGCCGCCGATCTCGGGGACGTCGAGCAGGCCGACGAGCAGCGCGGTGAGCCCGCCGAGGCTCGCGCCCATGACGACGACCGGCCCGTCGATCGGCCCGTGCTCGTGCAGGCGCGCGATGCCCTGCCCCGCGATGGTCCGCAGGTACTTCGGCGAGCCGGAGTACCACGCGTCGCGCAGGACGGGGTGGGCCAGGGCGACCCGGTGCGGCGGGAGCTCCCCCGCCGCGATCTTGGCCGCGGAGAACTGCACGATCGACGCGAGCTGGTCGTACTCCGGCCCGTCGTGGACGAGGAGCAGCGGCAGCGGCTGCCCGTCCGTCCCCTCCGGCGCCCACACCGTCACCGGCACGTCGTCGGCGGTCTCGCCCTCGAGCGCCATCGGGGTGAGGGTCCCCGCGACGGCCGGGGCTGTCAGCCAGGACGGGACGGCATACCCCGGCATCTCCATGACCGAGCGCGAGCCGAAGGCGGTCTCGACGGTCACCGGGTTGTCCGGGTCGAGGACGGTGTCCATCCCGATCCCCGTGGGGAGCGAACGGGTCACGGTGAAGCGGTACTCGATGCGCTGGAGGTCGGGGCGCGGCAGCGCGAGCTCCCAGTGCGCGTCGACGAGCGCCAGCTCGCGCGACCCCGGGATGACGGGATCGCAGTCGAGCATCACCGCGACCACGTCGTCGCTCGCGGGGTAGCGGAAGCGGACGTGGTCGTCGAGCAGCTTGGGCGGCACGTCAGAAGAGGGCGTTCATGAGCGCGGTGCGGCCCTTGCGCACGCGCTCGTCGTGGTTGCCCACGACGTTGAACAGCTCGAGGAGGTGGGTGCGGGCCCGGTCGCGCTCGTCGCCCTCGGTCGCCCTGACGGTGTCGATGAGGCGGGTGAAGGCGTCGGCGACGTGGCCACCGAGGACGTCGAGGTCGGCGACGGCGATCTGGGCGTCGACGTCCTCCGGCGAGGCCGCGGCTGCGGCGCGCACGGCCTGCGCGTCGATGCCGTCGGTGCGCTGCATGAGCCGCACCTGGGCGAGACCGAGCTCCGCCTCGTGGTCCTTGGGGTTGGCCGCGAGGGCCTTCTCGTATGCCGTGACCGCGGCCTCGAGGTCACCGCGGTCGATCGCGTCGTAGGCCTCCTGGAGGAGCGGCGGGAGCGGGGCCATCTCGTCGTCCGCCGTACCGCCCGCTGCCGGACCGAGGTCGACCCGACCCGTGATGCCGTTCTGGACCGCGGCCTGGACGAGCTGGTCGAGGACGAGGCCGATCTCCTCGTCCGGCGGGATGCCCGGGAAGAGCGGCACCGGCTGGCCCTGGAGGAGGCCGAAGGTCACCGGGACGGTGAGCTGGCCGAAGGCCTGGACGATGACCTGCTGAAAGGCCTGGAGGATCGCCGGCGAGGTCTGCACGTCGGCCGAGACGACGAAGACGCGTCCCTCGAGCCGTGCCGCGGCCGCGGCGACACGCTCCGCGAGGCCGACCGTCTGCTCGTGGGCCGAGGACCACAGGACGAGGACGGCCGGGACCTTGAGGGTCCGGTTCATCACCTCGGAGAAGGTCGCGTCGGTGACCTCGACGAGCACCCCCTCGGGTAGGCCGGTCGGTGTCGGGCCACCGGCGGGTCCGCCCGACCCTGCGAGGCCGCCGGGCGAACCGGACGCACCGGCGGGCGCGCTTCCGGCCGGTCCGGCCGGTCCGGCCTGGCCTGCCGGGGCGGCGCCACGGCCGAGGGCCGAGAGGTCGATGGCGCCTCGCGCGCCCGAGGGAGGGGTGGGGGTGCTGCTCATGGGAGCGATTCTCTCAAAGGCCGACCCGACCTCGCGCCCGGGGCGAGAGGTCGGGTCGGAAGGGACGGGCGTGGTCACTCGGCCGTGGCGGAGACCATCTGCTCGTCCGCCCCGACGGTCGTCGCGGCGCCCTTGGCGGGCACGACCATGACGACGCTCTCGAGGCTCGTGATCGTGAGGTTCTTGGAGGCCTTCGTCGTGCCGACGAGCTTGCTGTAGGTCGCCGGGATGACGAGCTCCTTGGCGGCAGCGCTCGCCGTGATGACGTCGCGTCGGGTCAGCTGGCCGAACGTCACGGTCCCGCCGCCGGCGAGCCGAAAGGCGATGGTCGCCTCCGCGACGGGAGCGTGGGCCTGGGTGAAGCCGGCGAGCTTGCCGAGCGACTTCACCTGGGCAGCTGCCGACGTGCGCAGCGCGTTGGCGTACGCGTCCTTGGTCGCCACCGCCGGGTTCGCGACCGGCTTCGGGTACGCCAGCCCACCGGCATACGCTGCGAGAGCCTGGGCCGGGGCGATCGGTGCGCCGGCCTTGTCGTCCGGCCTGACGAGCGGCGCGCCCGCGGCGAGGTCGCCCATCGCGGGAACGCTCGTGCCCGCGAGCATCGGGACCGAGGCATGGATCTTGAAGGGGTCGGCGGCCGCCTTCGACATGAGGACGTGCAGCGTCTGGGTCTTGCTCGCCTCGTCGAGGGTGCCGACGAGGATCGCGCGCGGCCAGGCCTTGCCCTGCGAGACGGCGACGACCTGCGGGTCGGTGGCCTTCTGCAGCGGGTCGGAGGCAGCCACGGTGCCGAGCTTCGTCGCGGCCTGCGCCTGCGCCAGCGCGGCGCCGGCGAGCACGGCGCCCTGGGCCTTGGCGGCCTCGGCGCCCTTGGCCGCGCGAGCGGCGACGGCGGCGTCGAGGACGCGGCTCGCGACGTTCTCGGCCCCGTCGACGTTGAGCGGGGCGACGTCGGTGCGCTCCGTGGGGGCGTCGTGGACGCCGACGACGGCGTTCCCGACACCGCAGCCGGCGAGGGCGAGCGCGGAGGCCAGCACCACGACGGGGGTGGTCTTCGCGCGGCGGGTCATGCGGGGCTTCATGCGGTCTCCTCCTCGCGCGTCGCGGGCAGCGTGGCGGTGGGGTTCGGTTCGGTGGTCGCCGTCGCGGTGCGCCTGCGGCGGGTGCTCCAGAGCAGGCTGAGACCGCTGAGGAGGAGGAACAGGCCGACGAGGGCGGCGATGACGGACTGGACGAACCAGGACTTGCGCTCCCACGTGACGTCGACCCGCTCGATCTGGCCTCGGGTCGCCTGCGCGATGACGGTCTCGGGGGCGTTCTCCTGCTCGATGGTCATCGTCACCGCGCCGTTGCCCGTCTCGGTGTTGCGCCACACGTCGGTGCCCGCGAGCGCCGGCGCGGCACCGGTTCCGATGCCCTCGGTCTCGAGCTGCCACGGGCGGGTGCTCACTCCGGTGACCGTCGTGTGGGCGGTCTTGCCCAGCACGGCCTTGGCGTCCGACGGCGCGGCTGCGGCGAGCCACACGGTCCCACCGCTGCGCGGCGTGGCGGTCACCGTGACGTCGCCGTCGAGGCGGTTGAGGACGGTCTGGGGGACGAGCACCGGCGTGGTGCCGGAGCCCGGCGCGCTGAAGGTCGCGGTTCCGCTTCCACCGAGGTGGAGGGCGTACCAGAGGCCGACAGCGGTGAGCACCACGCCCAGAAGGGCGAGGAGGCCACCGGTGACCCGCTTGGCGAGGGTGGGCATGCGTGGTCCTTTGGTTGCATCAGGGACGGACCGAAATGTCTCATTTCGGTTACGGGCTTCCCTCAACCATGACAAACGACGGTCGCCGGGCCAAATCCCCGAGGCCCTCGCGGGCCGCAGCCACGGGCCCGGGCAGGCCACCACGACGTGACCGCCGCCGGTCAGGTCGGGCGCTCGTCCGCTCCCTCGACGAAGTCGCCGGCGGCCACGCGCACGCCCCTGAGCAGGGAGAACAGCGAGTCCTGCTCCTCCGCCGACAGCATGCCGAGACCGAAGTCGGCCGCCTCGAGGTCGGCCGTCGTCGCCTCCATGGCGGCCCGCCCGGTGTCGGTGATCACAGCGATGGCGCCGCGACGGTCCTGCGGGTTGGGGACCCGCTCGACGAAGCCCTGGGCGACGAGGCGCTGGATCGTGTTCGTCGCGCTCGTCGGGTGCACCATGAGCCGCTCGCCGATGCGTCCCATCGACAGTCGCCCCTCGCGGCTGAAGGCGAGGAGCACGAGCGCCTCGTAGCGGGCGAAGGTCAGGCCGTGGCGCCCGGCGATGGCGTCGAACTCGGTGATGAGCAGCTGCTGGACCCGCATGATCGACGTCGCCGTGACCATGGGACGCGAGTGGCTGCCCTCGCCCCACCGCGCGCGCCAGAGGTCACCGGCACGCGCGATGGGGTCGAAGGGCAGCCTGAGGTCCTTGGGCACAGGAGCAAACTAGCCGCCCGTCACCTCAGTTCGGAGTCGCCACCGAGGAGAACGTCCCTCCCGCACCGTCGTCCCAGCCGAACAGGACCGACGCGTCCGCGCCGAGTGCCCGGGTCAGGGGCACCGTGACGGTGACGAGCCCGGAGCGCGGGCGGTCGACGGCGGTGACGAGGCGACCGACGATGCCCTCGGCGTCGTGGACGGTGATGTGCGCCGTCCCGGGGTCTCGCACCCGCAGGCGCAGCTCGACCGAGTCGCCGCGCACCTTGGCCTTGTCGGCCCACGCGAGCTCGTCCTCGCTCGACGAGGGACGTCCGGCGAGCGCGACATTGGTCCGCACCGCCTGCTCGATCGACTGCGGCGAGTCGACCGACTGCAGCGCCTCGGTCGGGATGACCGGGTCGGCAGGCGTGGTCGGGCGCGTGGCAGGCGGGACGTAGCCCTCGAGCCGCACGTCGCCCCAGCGGTAGGGGTCACCCTGCACCCCGCCCCAGACCGACCAGCCGATGCGCGTCTGCCCGGTCTTGTCCTGGGTGTCGGAGTCGTAGGGCAGGACGTTGAGCCCCATGTGCGCCGGGTCGACCGCGCTCGGCAGGAGCGACATCGGGATCGACGTCTCGACGACGTAGCCGGTGTAGGGCTGCGACACCTTCGACGCGACCTTCATGCCCGGAGCCGTCGTGGGCCCGTCACCCTGGTGGGCGTCGGCGTCGCGGAGGTAGCACGGGCCGCCCTCCGTGGTCCACGGCAGGATCGCCGCCTTGAACGTCGTCGAGGTGTTCTCCGAGGTCCCGCGCGGGTCGATCGCGATCTCGACCGAGTCGGTGCGCCAGTGCCGCTTGCAGTCGCTCGTCGCGAGCGGCGTTCCCTTGACGTCGTCGGTGACGGTCACGGCGACGAAGAGCGTGTCGTCGCGCCAGGCCACCTGCGCCGTCGCCGAGCAGTCGGCGGCCGACGAGCAGGCCTCACCCTCCCAGCGACGCGAGACGTCGAGGACGGGGCCGGCATACTCCCCTGCCGAGACGACACCGTCCACGGTGGGTGCGGTGGCCGCCTGCGGGACGGTGGCGGTCGGGACGAGCTCGAACGCCTGCTGCGTCGTCCCGGTGGCCCCGCCGCTCGTCGTGTCGATCGTGTAGAGGTAGTCGCCGCCGGTGCCGCCCTCGACCGAGGTCCTGAGCGAGGTGTCGGTGTTCGTCGCGGTGAAGGTCACCTTCGTCGTGGCGCCCGGAGCCAGACCGGCGTATGCCGTCGACGCCGGCGTCATCGTGAAGCCTGCCGGCGGGCGCGGGGTCACCGTCCCGGACCGGACCGTGGCGCTGTGGTTCGTCACGGTGACGTCCACGGTCCGGCTGCCCCCGGAGGCGAGCGTGAGGACGGGGCGGACGATGTCGGCGAGCGCCTCGGCACCCACCTCGCGGGTCCACTCGTGGAACTGGGCCACCTGCGGCAGGAGCTGCTGGGTGGCGGTCACGGGTGCGCTGACGAGGACCGGCTCGTCCTGGTAGCCCGTGCCACCGGCGGCGTCGACGAAGGCCTGCACCCGCACGCGCGTGCCGACGGGAGCACCTGCGGCGGGAGTCACGGTGAAGCTGGCCTCGCGGGTGGCGCCGGCCGGGACGGACCCGAGGGACCCGTTCCCTGAGACGGTCCAGCCGTCGGGGACGGCGAGCCGAGCGGTGGCCGCACCCAGGGCGGACCCCTCCGGCGACGAGGCCTTCACCGTCACGGTGAAGGGCGCGCCGGGCTGGACCCGGAACCGGTCGGTCTCGACCGTCATGCCGGTGCCGAGCGGCAGCCCGCCGGCGACGGGCAGGAGCGATCCCTCGAGCGGGGCCGAGTTCGTGAAGGCCGCGTCGGTCCCCCAGCGGGGCAGCGGCGTCCGCGAGTCGACGAGCGTGAGGTAGTCGCAGCCGAGCTGTGCCGGGTTCGTCGACACGTCGGGGAAGCCCGCCCAGCCCTGCGAGGCATAGACACGCTGGGCGTCGCGTTCCACCGCGGCCCACGTGCGGCCGTCGGGCGAGGGGGTGCCGGACCACACGCCGTGCACGGTCTGGCTCGGGTCGGCCGGGACGAACGCCTTGGCGCAGCCCGGACCGTTGGCACTCGTGCCGTTGGCCGTGCGCATCCAGATGCGGTCCGGCGCGAAGGGCTTCAGACCCTCCTTCGTGATCTGCTCGGGGAACCGCGAGGGGTCACCGGCCGCGTGGTAGGCCTCGACGGCGATGCGCGCCGCCTCCTGGTGGTTGCCGTGCTGGCCCGGCGACGGCGCCGGGTTCATCGTCACGACCACCTCGGGCCGGGTCTGGCGCAGGAGGCGCACCGTCTTGGCGAGCGTCTCCTCGTGACCCCAGACCTGGGCCGTGAGCGGCTCGCTCACGGTGTAGTAGAAGTCGACCTCGTCGAGGTTGTAGACATCGGTGATGCCCGCCTTCGCGACGGCCGCCCGCTCCTCGCGTTCACGGAGAAGCCCGAGCGCCGGGCCCTCCTCCAGGCCGACGGCGTTGCCGCCGCCCTCGCCGCGGGTGATCGTGATGACACCGGTCGACACGTCGTGGTCGGCGCCCCACTGGCCGAAGGTCGAGAGCGTGCTCGCCTCGTCGTCGGGGTGCGCGCCGATGAACATCGCGTCGAGGTCGGCGGGTGGGCCGGACGACGTCGTCGCGTCCGGCGGGTTCGGGCCCTGCGCCGCGACGGCGGCGGTGGGCAGGGCGAGGGCGGCGACGACGGCGACGGCCGTCGCGACGCCTCTGCGGCGCTGTGCGTGTGACATGGGTTCCCTCCATCGGGTGCGCCCGCGCGGTCGTGCCTGGGGCCGTCGTCCTCGCGAGCGCTGTGGGGGCGGCGGCGGGTTCTCAGTCCTTGACCGCCCCCTCGAGCATCCCGGCGATGAAGTGCCGTTGGAGGAAGAGGTAGACGATGACGACGGGCAGGGCGACGATCGTCGCGCCGGCCGCGAGCAGGGCGTAGCCCTGGGTGTACTGGCCCGAGAAGAACCCGAGGCCGAGGGGTGCGGTGCGCAGGGCCTCGTTCGTCGGCACCATGACGAGCGGGATGAGGAACTCGTTCCACGTCCACATGAAGGTGAGGACGACCAGGGTGACGATGGCCGGGCGGGCGAGCGGCACGAGGACCTGCCAGAGGATCCGCCCCGTCGACGCCCCGTCGAGGCGGGCCGCCTCGATGATCGAGCGCGAGCTCGACCGGAAGGCCGCCCTCAGCCAGAACGTCCCGAACGCGACCGACTGCGCGACCTGCGGCAGCGCGATGGCCCAGAAGGTGTCGGTGAGCCCGACCGCGCGCAGGTCGAAGAAGAGCGGGACGACGATGGCCTCGGCGGGCATCATGATGCCGATGAGCATGAGGTAGAAGAGCGCGTCGGCGCCGCGGAAGCGCATCGTCCCCAGGGCGAACCCGGAGAGGACGGACAGCACGGTGCTCACGGCAACGACGAAGGTCGAGACGAGCAGGCTCGTGCGCAGGTAGCTGCCGAACCGCCCGATCTCCCACGCCTCGGCGAGGTTGCCGAGACCGCCCGGCGCCTCGGCGTCCGGCTGCAGCCCGGCCACGACGATGCTGAGCACCGGCCAGATCGCGAAGACCGCGAAGGCGACGAGGATGACGTAGTTCATCGTCCGCTCGGAGGTCGAGACCCGCATCAGTCGGCCACCCTGTCGCCGACGCGGGTGATGCCGAAGCTGATCGCGAAGATGATGACGGTGAGGACGACGCCCACCGTGCACGCGAGGCCGACCTGACCGATCTCGAACGCCTGCCGGTAGACCTCGTAGCTCGGCACGGTCGTCTGGTGGCCCGGCCCGCCGGACGTCGTCATGTAGATGAGGTCGAAGGTCTTGAGCGCGGCGATGACGGTGAGGGTGAGGGCGACCGCGATCTCGCCGCGCACCGACGGCAGCGTCACGGTGAAGAACTCGCGCACCGCACCCGCGCCGTCGAGGCGCGCCGCCTCGTAGAGCTCGCGCGGGATGCGGCCCATCCCGGCGAGGAGCAGCACGGTGACGAGCCCGCTCTCGAACCACGTCCCGATGAGCCCGACGGCGGGCAGGGCGAAGGCATACTCGCCCAGCCAGCCGCGCGTCCACGACTCGAGCCCCACAGCGGTGAGCACCGAGTTGATCGTCCCGTCCGGGGCATAGATCCGCCGCCACGCCACGGCGATGACGACCATGGCGACGACCTGCGGCAGGAAGACGACGGTCCGGAAGAACCCGAGCCCGCGCACGCTCGCGCGGTGCAGCACCGACGCGAGCACGAGCCCGATGACGAGCGGCACGACCGCGAAGAAGACCATGAGCACGAGCGCGTGGACGAAGCCCGCGCGCAGCCGCTCGTCGGTGAGGACCTCCTGGTAGTTCGACAGCCCTGCCCACGTGCCGACCGTCAGCCCGTCCCACTCGAAGAGGGACAGGTGGACGGCCCGCAGCAACGGGTAGAGGGCGAAGACGGCATACACGAGGAGGGCCGGCAGGACGTAGAGGTAACCGATCCGGCGGGGCTCCCCCGGCGGTCCGAGCGAGCGGGTTCGCGACCCCATCACTGGGCGGTGAAGTCGCCGTAGTCCTTCTGCAGCGTCTCGAGCGCCTTCTCCGGGGTGGCCTTCTTGGCGAGGAGGTCCTGGAGCGTCGCGCCGAGCGTGTCACCCATCGTCGGCGTCGCCCAGTCGAGGTAGGGCACGAGCCCGTCGTTCTCGGAGACCGTGCCGAAGGCGGTGAAGACGTCGGTGGCGAGCGCGTCCGGCGCCTTCTGCTCGGCCGTCTCGACGACGGGCAGGTTGCCGTTGTCGGCGAGTACCTTCATGGCCTCGGGGCTCGTGATGAAGTTGATGTAGGCCGCGGCGGCGTCCTTGTTCTTCGCCTTCTCGGTGATGGCGAAGGGCAGGCCCGACCCTCCGGTCGTCACCGGGGTGCCACCGGCTTCGGGCGCGGGCGGGAGCATGAACTTGACGTCCGTCTTCATCGCCGCCGAGAGGTCGGCCTGCAGCCACGAGCCGGCGATGAGGAACAGTCCCTGGCCCTTGGTGAAGTTCTGCCACGCGGGGTCGTAGTCCTGGCCGTTGAACCCGGAGTTGAAGTAGCCCTTGTCGACGTAGGAGACGAGGGTCTCGGCCGCCTTGGTGTTCTCCGGGGTCACCCAGTTGCCGCCGGGCTGGCCGAAGCCGAGCCTGCGGATGTCCTCGGCCTTGGTGAACCGCCCCTGGACGACACCGAAGACGTGCCCGGCGGGCCACTTCTCGAGGTTGCCGAGGACCAGCGGGACCTCGCCCTTGGACTTGGCCGTCGCGAGAGCGGCGTCGAAGTCGGCCCACGTCTTGGGCGGGTTGATGCCGAGGGTCTTGAGCTTGGCGTCGTTGTAGAAGATGCCGACGACCTCGCCGACCTGCGGCATGCCGAAGAGCGAGCCGGAGCCGAACGTCTTGCCGTCGGGCGAGTAGGACGCGACGTTGCGCACCGACTGTGGGTAGCGCTTGTCCCACCCGTATGCCGCGGCGTAGGGGTCGAGGTTGACGAGCTGGCCTGCCTTGACGAACTCCCCCATCTGCGAGCGCGTGTTGTTGGCCTGCACGACGTCTGGGGCGTCGGCGCCGGTGAGCGCGAGGCGCAGCGTCTTGACGAGGTCGTCGAAGGAGCGCGAGACGCGCTTGATCGTGATGTTGGGGTACTTCTTCTGGAACTCGGCGTTGAGCGTCGACATCTGCTTCTCCTGGCCGCCGCGCACCTCCTGGTCCCAGACGGTGAGCGTGACGTCGCCGAGGCTCGCCGCGTCGGTTTTCACGGCTCCGGGCGTGGGCGACGCCGCGTCGTCGGAGGAGTCGTCGGACCCCCCGCCCGGGGCACAGGCGCTCAGCGCCAGGCCGGCGCCGGCGAGGAGTGCGACCAGCGTGGTGCGGGTGCGGTTCATGGGGTCTCCTTGAGAGGCAGGGTGGTGACGGGTGCATCGGGGACGGGCTGCTGGGCGGTGGCCGGGCTCGCGCCCGACTCGGGTGGGGCGGGGACGCCGCCGGTGGCCGGGGCGCCGCCGGTGGCCGCCTCGGCGGGAGCGCGGACGCCCTGACCGGAGGCTTCGGAGGCGGCCTGGGCGTCGGACAGCTTGGCGATCGTGGCGGCGGCACGACGCACCGCTCCGGAGGGCACGTCGGCGACGAGGTCGTCGAGGAAGGAGAAGCGGCGCTGCACCGACCGGGCCGCGGCGTTCGACGTCGGCTGGCGGCGCACGCGCTGCCACCAGTCGGCGATGTCGCCCCAGCCCGGTGCCGCGAGCGAGCCGCCGAACTCCTGGACGGCCAGGCTCGAGCAGAGTGTCGCGAAGTTCATCCGGTCGAGCAGTGGCCAGCCGGCGAGGGTGCCCACGAGCATCCCGGCGTCGAAGACGTCGCCGGCACCGGTCGGGTCGATCGCCTCGACGCGCAGCGCCGGCACGACGGCCTCCTCGCCCGTCCCGGAGTCGATCGCCACCGCTCCCTCGCGCCCGTTGGTGACGACGGCCAGCGGCACGAGGTCGGCGAGAGCGTAGAGCGCGTCGTGGGCGGAGTCGGTGCGGGTGTAGGCCATCGCCTCCACCGAGTTGGGCATGAAGGCGTGGCACTCCTCGAGCTGGGTGAGCACCTGGGGCGACCACACGCCGGTCGGGTCCCAGCCGACGTCGGCGAAGAGCAGGGCGCCGCCCGCCGCGGCGACGTCGGCCCACTCGCGCTCGGGGTGACCTTGGCCCAGCGGTCGCTCCGCGTCGAGGTCGAGGAGGACCGACCGGGCCCGCGGCACGGCACCGATCATCTCGGTGGCCGTCTCCGGCGCCGAGTGCCCGTGGGTGATCATCCGGCGGTCGCCGTGCACCGAGACCGACACGGTGACCGGGGTGTGCCAGTGCGGGTAGCGGCGCGAACGAGAGAGGTCGATCCCCTCCTGCTCCTCGAGGGAGCGCCAGCAGAACTCGCCGTAGTCGTCGTCGCCGAAGGCCGCACCGATGGAGGTGTTGAGCCCCAGCCGGGCCGCGGCGACGCCGAGGTTGGCGATGCCCCCCGGGCAGGAGCCCATGCCGTCCGCCCACACCTCGGTGCCGCTCTTGGGCATCGCCGAGAGACCCGTGAAGATGATGTCGAGGAAGACCGTGCCCTGCACGAAGACGTCGACCTCGGGGTCGTCGGCACGCCTCAGCGAGGCGAGCGGGTCATACGTCTGGTCCACCGGCACCTCGTCATCGTGGCCCGTGGGCGGCGTCTCCGCAAGACCCGCGTGCGCGTTTCTGCGCGCTTTCGACGGGAGCGACGTGCACGAACACGGATCGGTCCGCTCAGCCATGGCTGAAAATGCTCACTCTTGGTACCTTGCCGGATGTGAAGGTGCAGCGGCACAGCCAGATCGTCGCCCGGGTGCGCAAGGGCGGCACCGTGTCGGTGAGCGAGCTGTCGAGCGCGCTCGACGTGAGCCCCTCGACGATCCGCAGGGACCTGCACCAGCTCGACCGCGCCGGCGTCCTCACCCGGGTGCACGGCGGTGCCGCCGTGACGTCCTCCGACCCCGACCGGCTCCGTCCGTTCGACGACGTCGCGCGTGCCGACGCCGAGGCCAAGGCCCGCGTCGCCGTCGCCGCTGCGGCGCGCGTCCTCGACGGCGAGGTCGTCGCCCTCGACATCGGCACGACGACGGCCCGGCTCGCACAGGAGCTGCGTGGGCGCGCGATCACCGTCGTCACCAACAGCCTCGCCGTCCTCGACGCGCTGCGCGACGACGAGGCGGTCGAGCTCATTCTCCTCGGCGGGTTGCTCCGCCGGTCCTACCACTCGCTCGTCGGCGTGCTCACCGAGGACGCCGTGCACCAGATCGGCGTCGACCGCGCCTTCATCGGCACGAGCGGCATCGCGAGCGGCGGCCAGGTCATGGACTCGACGTTCGTCGAGGTGCCGGTGAAGCGGGCCTTCATCGCCGCCGCCCGCGAGGTGGTCGTCGTCGCCGACGGGCACAAGATCCCGGGGTCGGGGACCCTGCGCGTGTGCCGGGTGGACCAGGTCGACGTCCTCGTCACCTCGGCGGGCGCCGACCCGCTCATTCTCGACGAGTGCCGCGAGCGCGGCGTGGAGGTGGAGGTCGCGTGAGGCTGACGATCCTCGGCGGTGGCGGCTTCCGGGTCCCGCTCGTGCACGGGGCGCTGCTCCGTGACGAGTCGGACCGTCGGGTCACCGAGGTCGTGCTCCACGACCACGACGAGGCGCGCCTGCGCGCGATCACCCTCGTCCTCGACCAGCTCGGCTCGAGCCACCCGGATGCGCCACGGGTGACGAGCACCACCGACCTCGACGAGGCCCTGCGCGGGGCCGACTTCGTGTTCTCGGCCATCCGGGTCGGCGGGCTCGAGGGCCGCACCCGTGACGAGCGGGTCGCGCTCGACCTCGGCGTCATCGGCCAGGAGACGACCGGGCCCGGCGGCCTCGCCTACGCGCTGCGCACCGTCCCCGTCGCGCTCGACATCGCCCGTCGCACGCGCGAGGTCGCGCCGGACGCGTGGTTCATCAACTTCACCAACCCGGCAGGCATCGTCACAGAAGCCATGCAGTCCGTCCTCGGAGACCGGGTCATCGGCATCTGCGACTCCCCGATCGCGTTGGCGCGCAGGGCGATCGGCGCGCTCGGCCTCGATGCGGCCGGGACCGAGATCGACTACGTCGGCCTCAACCACCTCGGCTGGCTGCGCGCCCTGCGCGTCGACGGCACCGACCACCTCCCCCGCCTGCTCGCCGACCCGGCCGCCCTCGAGACGCTCGAGGAGGGACGCCTCTTCGGGCCCGAGTGGGTCGCCGCCCTCGGCGCGATCCCCAACGAGTACCTCTACTACTACTACTTCTCCCGCGAGGCCCGGTCCGCGATCACCGCGGCGCCGCAGACCCGTGGCGAGTTCCTCCGAGAGCAGCAGGCTGCCTTCTACGCGAGCGTGGCGACCGATCCGGAGGGGGCGTCGGCCGAGTGGCACCGGGTGCGCGAGCAGCGCGACGCGACCTACATGCAGGAGGCCCGCGCCGAGGACGAGGCCCGCGACGAGGCCGACGTGGCCGGCGGTGGCTACGAAGGTGTCGCCCTCGCGATCATGGCCGCGATCAGCCGCGGCGAGCGCTCGTCGATGATCCTCAACGTGCGCGCAGGAGACGCGGTCCCCGGTCTGCCGGAGGGTGCGGTCGTCGAGATCCCGTGCGTCGTCGACCGTGACGGCCCGCGGGCCGCCACCCTCCCCCCGGTCGAGGGTCACATGCTCGGGCTCATGCAGCAGGTCAAGGCCGTCGAACGGTTCGTCATCGAGGCGGCCACGACGGGCTCGCCCGATGCTGCGCTCAAGGCCTTCGCCCTGCACCCCCTCGTCGACTCGGTGTCGACCGCGCGGGCCCTGCTCGAGGGCTACCGCCGCGCACACCCCGAGATCGAGGCTCTCCTGTCCCGGAGCTGACGGGCTCCGGGCACCCCAGGGCTCACGCGCTGCCGACTGGGAGCGAGGACTGGCCCAGGTGGGCCGTATTTCGTCGTTCACCGCTCGGTGCCGAGGGCCCGGAGGATGCTGGCAAGGGTCTGCATTCCCCCCATCCGAGCGGAGACCTCCATGACGTCCAGGACACTCGGCTTCGCGGCCATCGGGACCGCACTCGCGACCTCCGTCGCCCTCCTCGCCCCCGCGGCTGCTCACGCCGACGGCGCCCCCGTCCCCGTGGCCTCCGGCCTCAACAGCCCCCGCCAGCTCACCTTCTCTCCCGGTGGCCAGCTCTACGTCGCCGAGGCGGGTGTCGGCGGTGACGGCGCCTGCGCCGTGCACCCGGAGTTCGGCGAGTCCTGCGTGGGGCCCTCCGGCAGCATCGCCCGGGTCAACGGCAACGGCTCGGTGAGCCGCGTCGTCACGGGCCTGCCCTCCGTCGCCAACGAGCAGGACGCCACGGGTCCGTCCGACATCGCCTTCACCGGCAACTCGCGCTTCGCCGTCACCATCGGTCTCGGCGCCCCGCCGGAGTTCCGTGACGCGCTCGGCCCGGCCGGTGCCTGGCTGGGCCACGTGCTCACCGGCGACCTGCGATCCACGACCCTTCGCAGCGAGGCCGACCTCGTCGCCTACGAGACCTCCGAGAACCCCGACGGCACCGACCTCGACAGCAACCCGGTCGGCCTCGCACGCTGGGGCAACACCTATGTCGTCGCCGACGCCGGCGCCAACGCGGTCGTGCGCACCAACGACACGACCGTCGCGACGCTGCCGCCGGTCCCGGCCTTCGGGCCCGCCGCACCGTTCCCGGGCTTCCCGGCCGACGCGGTGCCGACGGACGTCGTCCGCGGTCCGGATGGTGCGTGGTACGTCAGCCAGCTCGTCGGCTACCCGTTCGAGAAGGGCTCGTCGTCGATCTGGCGTGTCGTCCCCGGCTCGGCGCCCACCACGTGGGCCACCGGCCTCACCAACGTCACCTCGCTCGCGTTCGCCGGTGACGGAAGCCTGTATGCCGTCGAGATCGCCGAGAACGGCCTCCTCAACGGTCCGATCGGACGCCTGGCCAAGGTCACCAAGGGTGGCTCGAGCCACGCCACCGTGGCCGCCGGCCTCTTCGCCCCCTACGGCGTGGCGATCCGCGGATCGAACGCCTTCGTCACCACCGGCAGCGTCCTGCCCGGCGGCGGTCAGGTCGTGAGGATCGGGCTCGGCTGACACCCGCACCTCCTGTCGGACGTGGCCGCCGGCCACGTCCGACAGGTCGGGTCAGTTCGAGTCAACCGCCGACGACACGGCCGTCGTCGAGCTCGATGACGGCGTCCGCGCGGGCCGCAGCCTCCGGGTCGTGCGTCGCCATGATGACGACCGCACCGGCGTCCGCCCGGGCCCGCATGAGGTCGAGGACGCGCTCGCGGTTGTCGTGGTCGAGCTCGCTCGTCGGCTCGTCGGCGAGGAGCACCGGGGCGTCGATGGCCAGCCCCCGGGCGACCGCGGCCCGCTGCTGCTGGCCGCCGCTCAGCTCCTCGACGAGGTGCGTTCCCGACTCCCCGAGACCGACGGCGGCGAGCGCCTCCGCCGCGCGCGTGGCCGCCTCGGCGGGCGCGAGACCTCGCGCGCGGAGCGGGGCGAGGACGTTCTCGTATGCCGTGAGCACGCTCGCGAGGCCGTTGCCCTGCGGGATGATCGCGACGGCGCGGGGGTCGCGCCGCTGGGTGGCGCCACGGCCCAGGTCGACCTCGCCCGCGGCGAGCGGGACGATGCCGGCGATGGCGTTGATGAGGCTCGTCTTGCCGGCCCCGGAGTGACCCGTGACGGCGAGGAAGTCGCCCGGGCGCGCCGAGAGCGACACCTCCGACAGCGCGGTGACGTCGCCGTAGGCCACCCCGACGCCGCGCACGTCGACGAACCCCTCGGGAGCACGTGACGCCCCGGACGACTCGGCCGTGCTGCGGCGCCCGAACGTCCGGTGCTGCTCAGAGTGCCGGCCCATCGGGCACCTCCCCGTCGATGTCGTCGATGTCGTCGATCTCGTCGCGCACGAGGGTCCAGCCGGCCTCCGACTCGACGAGCCGCACGAGGGTGCCCGGCGTGAGGGTGGCGAGCACGTGCGGTGGCAGCGGCACGGAGCCGTCGGCCGAGACGACCGCGAACTCCTCGCCCTCGCGTCCCTCGGCGCCGACCCGGCCGTCGCGGATGGTGACGGTGCGCGGCATACGGGCTGCGACCTCGGGGTCGTGGGTCACGACGATGACGGTCGTGCCCCAGGTCGCGTTGATGTCCGCGAGGGTCTGGAGGACCTGGTCGCGGGCGTCGTGGTCGAGCTGGCTCGTGGGCTCGTCGCCGAGGAGCAGGCCGGGCTTCGTCGAGACGGCGACCGCGAGCGCGCCGCGCTGGAGCTCGCCCGGAGTGAGCGACGACAGCGGCTGGTCGGCGCGGTCCCCGAGCCGCACGAGGTCGAGCACCTCGTCCACCGGCACGACGTCGCCGCGCGAGCGACGCGACCCCTGGGCGAAGGCGACGTTCTCGCGCATCGTCTTGTGCGGGATGAGGTTGCGCGAGGCGCCCTGGAGGACGATGCCCACCTCGCGCCCGCGGAGGGCGTCGAGGTCGGGCTCGGACATGCGCGACAGCTCGTGGTCGCCGATCCGGATCCGGCCGGCGCTGGGGCGCAGCAACCCACCGAAGAGCGTGAGCAGGGTCGACTTGCCCGCCCCTGAGGGCCCGAGGAGCGCGAGCATCTCCCCCGCCTGGACGGAGAGGTCGACCCCGGCGAGGGCGGCGACATCGTGGTGCTCGGCCCGGTAGATGTGCACCAGGCCGGCGGTGAGCACGGGAAGCCCTGTCACCACGCCTCCCTCAGTCGGTCGATGTCGCCGCGGCTCGACGCCCTGAGCGCGAGCAGCGCGGCCACGGCGCCGAGGACCGCGACCGTCACGGCCCACGAGGCACCCATGACGAGCCACGACGGCGCGAGGTCGAGGGCGGGCACCGGCGCGGGGGTGTCGAACAGCGGGATGAGCGGCATCGCGAGCACCGCGCCGGCCACACCGCAGGCACCCCCGACGCCCGCCGCGAGCCCCACCGGCACGACGGCCTCACGCACCGTGGCCCTGCGCAGGTCGCGTTCCGGGACACCGGCAACGCGCAGTGCCGCGATGTCGCGGGTGACGACCCGGCCGGTCGTCATCGCGACGACGACGAGCATGACCGCGGCGAGCAGCAGCGACAGCAGGGCCGTGAAGAGGCCGAGCAGGAGCCCCCACCCCGTGGCCGACTCGTCGAGCAGGCGCTTGCTCTCGGGCAGCGAGCGAGTCGAGAGGACCTCGACACCCCGGTCGCGGAGGGCGCGCTCGGCGCCGGCGACCCCACCCGGGAAGGCGTCGTCGATCCAGACCTCCATCGACCCGGAGGCCGGCAGCCTGCCGCCGAGTCGCAGCATGAGGTCGAGGTTGACGAGCGCGCCACGGTTGCCGACGAAGGGCAGGGCAGGGACACGCTGGGACGCCGTTGCGGGCGTCGTGCGCCCGGCGAGGCTCTGGATCTCGAACCTCTCGGCGGTCCCGCCCGTGGGGATGCGGCCGGACAGGAGCGCGGGGACGACCTCGGGGGCGTCCGCCCGGCTCACCGCCGCGTTGCGCCCGGTGTTGCTGAAGGTGAGGCGGAGCCCACCCGTGGGCGCCTTGTCGAGCGAGATCGAGTCCGCGGCAGGCCCCTCGACCTCGATCGGCATCCCGGTGGCGGGGTCGATGACCGTGCCGCCTCCGCCGCTGGGCGACTCGGCGGCTCCCCGCGGCCTGAGCCACCCGGACGGGTCGTCGATGCCGAGCGACCGGCCGTCGAGAGCGAAGCCGGAGAGGTCGACCGAACCCGACACCGCGTCGAGCGGCTGGCCCTGCGCCAGCTGGACCCACACCGACTGCAGCCGGCATCCGTTGGGGCAGAGGATCGGTGCGTCGACCGCGCGGGTGCCGCGGCCGGCATACGGCAGGGTCGCGATGTCCCGGGTGAGGACGTCACCGGCGGGGGTCGTCACGGTGATCCCGACCCGGAGTGGCGCGGCGTCGACGGCCCCGGGCACCCACGTCTTCGGGTCGATGCCCTGCGGGGCGGGCCCGAAGCCGAAGCCGGTGGCCGAGAGGTCGTAGGCGACCCGGGCGGTGAGCCGGTCGCCGTCGAGGAGGACGGGCTCCTGGTCGGGCAGCGAGAGCGCGTCGAGGTCGAGGGCGACCTGCGCCGGCGGCGCCCAGGCGATGCGTCGCAGCTGGTCGGGCCGGGCAGCGAGGGTCGTCGTCGCGTCGGGGTCGCGCAGCTGGACGAACCCGACCGGCATGGCGTGCTCCCGCTGGCCCGCCGGCAGCTGGTCGACGACCCGGGCGACGGCGGTCGGGTCCTTGGAACCGGTGCGCAGCGCGGCGAACGCGCCGACGGTGACCTTGGCACGGTTCTCCCGGTTGCGGTCCGCCACCGCGACGGCGTTCGCGGCGAAGACGACGAGGGCCGAGACCGCCGTGACGACGAGCAGGACGTGACGGGTTGTCGGGCGACGACCCATGGCGAGCCCGGCGAGTCCCGACCCCAGGCGGCCGTGCCCGAGGGCGCGCCGGCCGAGACGGGTGGCGAGGACGACGACCGCGACACCGAGGAGCGCGCCCGCGGCGAGCGCGAGCAGGGTCGGGGTGAGAATCGCCATCGGTCCGGTGATCTGGCCCGTGACGATACCGAGGACCCCGACGGCGGCGAGGACGACGAGGATCGTGTCGCCGACGCGCAGGTGCCGCGAGGTCGTCACCGGCGGGACGCTGCGCAGGAGCGAGGCGATGGGTTCGCGCAGGACCGGCCGCGCGGCGGCATACACGACGGCGAGCGACGCGAGCCCGGCGACGGCGGCGGCGAGCGGCACCTGCCAGCCGAGCTCGAAGGGCACTCCCGGCGGGAGGACGAGCCGGCGCACGAGCTCGCTCAGCCCGACCGCGAGGGCCACCCCGAGCGGCAGCCCCAGCAGGACGGTGAGACCGAGCTCGGCGATGACGAGGCGACGGCTCGCGTCCCGGCTGCGCCCGCGCAGCCGCGCGACCGCGATCTCCGGACGGCGCTGTGCGACAGCGGCTCCGGCCACGAGCACGAGGACGGCGAGCGCCACGGCGACGAGCTGGGCGATGAGGAGCGGCACGAGCTGGCGGACGAGGCCCTTGCCGTCCTCGACCTGCTGGGCGATCCGCGGCAGGGGGCTGTCGACCGTGGCCAGGCTCGGCGGGCGCACGGCGTCGACCGCCCGGCCGGCCGCCGCGAGGGAGTCGAGGGTGATCGTCGACGTCCGCAGCCGGTAGTCGACCGAGAGCTGCGCGCCCGCCCAGCCCCGCTCGAGACCGGCGGGTGCCACGACGAAGTCGTCCACGGCGTCGACGAGGTCGCCGTAGTCGACGAGCTTGCCCGACTTGCCCTGGAGCTCGGTGCGCAGCCAGTAGTCCGGGTCGGGCTTGGCGGTGTAGATGCCAGAGACGACGAAGGGCTGCGGCTGCGAGTCGCTGTTGCGGACGACGAGGGTCGTCCCCAGCCTCCACCCCCAGGCCTTCGCGTCCGCGGCCGACACGAGCAGGTCCTCGGCGCCACCCGGGCAGGCACCCTCGCTCAGGGTGAGGTGGTCGCAGACCTCGTCACGTGCGACGAGCCGCACCGGCGAGGGCTTCTTGCCCGTGGTCGGCACGACGTCGGTGTTGGCCGTCGTCATCGCGATGCCGGGTTCGTACCACTGGTCGAGCGTCCGCGGGATCTCCGCCTCGACCGCGCTCGCCGCGAGCTGGGGGTCGGAGGTGCGGCTCGCGAGGACGCCGAGCTTGAGGTCGGCCGGCTCGAGGCGGCCCAGGGTCGCGCGCAGGAGGGCCTGGTCGATGGAGCGCGAGAAGAGTGGTGCGAAGGCGGCACAGGTGGCGACGAGTGCGGAGATGAGGACGAGGACGAGGGACTGGCCGCCGCGGTAGCGGATCGCCTTCCACATGCCTGGTGCTCCTCCTGCGTCGTCCCCGGGCCTCACGCCAACCCGGTCACGCTAGCCGCGCCGGTTGGCGTCGACGAGGGAGTTCCGTCGACCGTGACGGTTTCGAAACTTCTTGGCGCAGCGGGCGGAGATCAGGCTCCGGACTCCGCCGACTGCTCCGCGATCGTCGCCTCGAGCCGCTCGAGCTTGCCCTCGAGCTCACCGGTGCGGCCGGGGCGGATGTCGGCCTTGAGGACGAGACCGACGCGTGGGCCGTGGGCGGCGAGGGCGTCGACGCAGGCCTTGACGACGGCCATGCACTCGTCCCACTCCCCCTCGATCGTCGTGAACATGGCGTCGGTGCGGTGTGGGAGGCCGCTCTCGCGGACGATGCGGACGGCTTCGGCGACCGGTCCGGTCACCCCGCCCTGGTCGTCGGAGACGGACGGGGACACGGAGAAGGCGACGAGCATGACCCCACCGTATGCCGTCCGCCTCAGCCCGCGTCCGGCGCCAGGTGGGCGTGCACGAGCGGCACGACACCCGCACCCTCGCCGCTGGCCGACGCGACCCGCTTCATCGACCCGCAGCGGATGTCACCGGCGACGAAGATCCCGGGCACGGTCGTCGCGAAGGGCTCCGGCGGGCGGCCGCCCTGCCACGACTGCCACGGCGTGTCGGCCCCGGCGAGGACGAAGCCGAGGTCGTCGCGGGCGACGTCCGGGGGCAGCCACGAGCACATGGGCGCGGCCCCGATGAGGAGGTAGAGACCCGCCGCCTCGACCCGCTCGTCGGTGCCGGCGTCGACGTCGTGGAGGGTGAGCCACTCGAGGCGCCCCTCGCCACCGCCGTCGGTGACGACGGTGCGCGGCCGCACGGTGATCCTCGGGTTCCCCTCGATCTCGCGGATGAGGTAGCTCGACATCGTCGCCGCGAGCCCTTCGCGGCGGACGAGGATCGTCACGCTGCGCGCGAACCGCGACAGGTGCACCGCCGCCTGCCCGGCGCTGTTGCCGCCGCCCACGACGTAGACGTCCTTGTGCTTCACCTCGCGCGACGTGCTCGCCGCCGCGCCGTAGTTGACGCCCCGGCCGACGAGGTCCTCGAGCGCGTCGATGCCGAGCCGCCTGTACTCCACCCCCGTCGCGATGAGCACGGTCCGCCCGCGCACGGTGTCGTCGCCGAGCTCGACGACGTGCGAGCCGTCCGGGCCCTCGCCGATCCGCAGCCCGGTCACCTGGTGCCCGGCGAGGAAGCGGGCGCCGAAGCGCACCGCCTGCGAACGCGCCCGTTGGGCGAGCCGCATCCCGGAGATGCCTCGCGGGAAGCCGAGGTAGTTGCGGATCATCGAGCTCGTGCCCGCTTGGCCCCCGATCGGCCCCTGGTCGATGACGAGGGTGTCGAGCCCCTCCGACGCGGCATAGACGGCGGCACCGAGGCCCGCGGGACCGGCGCCGACGACGACGAGGTCGCAGACGGCGTCCTCGCCGATGTCGGTGGGCCGCCCGTAGAGCACGGCGCCCAGGTCCGCGTTCGACGGGTTCGAGATGATCTCGTCGCTGTTCGAAGCCTGGAGCAGCGGCATGACGGCGTCGGGTCCGGCGGCGGCGAGCGCGGCGACGCCCGCCGGGCTGTCCGGCGCGTGCACGGTGTTGGGCAGCCCCATCCGGTCGAGGAAGTCACGGATCCGGCTGAGGTCCGGCGACGGCCCGTCGGCGATGATCCGGGTCCCGTCGATCTCGGAGAAGCTCACCGACTGCGCCCAGTCCGACAGGGTCTCCGAGATCGCCGTGTGGAACTCCTCGTCGCGCACCCCCTGCGGCAGCATGAGGTAGAGGTCGAGCCGCCCCTCGGCAAGGCTCTCGCGCAGCTGGGCCACTGACCCGCGGAACCGCTCCACCGGCACGTAGACGAGCCGCCGCGCGGTCGGCATGAACTTCTGGAACTTCGCGAGCAGGTGCGTCGCCTTCTCGCCGCCGGCGAAGAACTCGCACGCCGCGAGCGCCACCGGACGACTGCCGGTCTTGAGCTCGGTGAGGACCTCGATGGTCTCCTCCATCGACGTCGGCGCGACGATCTCGTACTCCGCCGCGTAGCGCATCGTGAGGACGTCGACCATCGCCTGGCGGTACTCCGCTCCGAGGACGAGGATGACGGGGGTCGGTCGCGTGCCGGGAGGTGTCACCCGCACCACGCTACGCGGGCGAGGGCTCGCCGGTGACCCGTCCGACGACGTGCTCGGCGGCGGCATACACGTCGGTCTCGCCGGAGGCGACGGCGGAGGCGAGCTCCTCGGGGACGAGACCGCCCTCTCCCCCGAGCCGCCGACGCAGCTCGGCGAGGGCGATCGCCTCGATCTCGGACCGCGCCCGCTCGCTGCGCCGGGCCGCGAGCGTGCCCGACTTCTCGAGCCAGCGGCGGTGCGCGTCAAGCGCTTCCACGAGATCCGGTATGCCGTCCGCCCGGCTCGCGACGGTCCTCACCACCGGGGTCCGCCAGTCGACGGAGCGCTCGCGGTTGCCGAGCTGGATCATGTGCCGGAGGTCGCGGACGGTGTCGTCGGCGCCGTCGCGGTCGGCCTTGTTGACGACGAACACGTCGCCGATCTCGAGGATCCCGGCCTTGGCGGCCTGGATGCCGTCGCCCATGCCCGGGGCGACGATGACGACGGTCGTGTCGGCGCGCGCGGCGACCTCGACCTCGGACTGCCCGACGCCGACGGTCTCGAGGAGGACGACGTCGAAGCCGGCGGCGTCGAGGACCCGCAGAGCCTGCGGGGTGGCGAACGACAGCCCGCCGAGGTGCCCTCGCGAGGCGACCGACCGGATGAAGACGCCGGGGTCGGTGGCGTGCTGCTCCATCCGGATGCGGTCACCGAGGAGCGCCCCGCCCGAGAAGGGTGACGACGGGTCGACCGCGAGGACGGCCACCCGCTTGCCCTGCGCGCGCAGCGCCGCGATGAGCGCGGCGGTCGTCGTCGACTTGCCGACGCCGGGCGAGCCGGTGAGGCCGACGACGTGTGCGTGGCCGGTGTGCGGTGCCAGTGCCGCCATGACCTCGGGCAGTGCGGGGTGCCCGTCCTCGACGAGCGAGATGAGGCGAGCCACCGCACGCGAGCGCCCCTCCCTCGCGTCGGACACGAGGGAGGGGACGTCGACGGTGCGAGGCGTCGCGATGGCGCGGCCCCCGGCTGTCGGGCTCGCTCGGCGGGTCAGCTCGCCGGGACGGTGAGGAGGAGGGCGTCGCCCTGGCCGCCGCCGCCGCAGAGGGCCGCGGCGCCGGTGCCGCCACCGCGGCGCTTGAGCTCGAGCGCCAGGGTGAGGACGACGCGGGCGCCCGACATGCCGAGTGGGTGGCCCATGGCGATGGCGCCACCGTTGGGGTTGACCCGGTCGGCGTCGAGGCCGAGCTCCTTGACCGACGCGAGGCCGACGGCCGCGAACGCCTCGTTGATCTCGACGACGTCGAGCGAGGTGGGGTCGATGCCGGCGCGCTCGCACGCCTTGCGGATGGCGTTGGCCGGCTGGCTCTGCAGGCTCGAGTCGGGGCCGGCGACGACGCCGTGGGCGCCGATCTCCGCGAGCCACTCGAGGCCGAGCTCCTCGGCCTTGCTCTTCCTCATGACGACGACCGCGCAGGCGCCGTCGGAGATCTGCGACGCCGAACCGGCGGTGATGGTGCCGTCCTTGGCGAAGGCGGGGCGCAGCTTCGAGAGCGACTCGGTCGTCGTGTCGGCGCGGATGCCCTCGTCGTCCTTGAACACGACCGGCTCGCCCTTGCGCTGCGGGATGGAGACCGGCACGACCTCGTCGTCGAAGAAGCCGTCCTTCCACGCCTTGGCGGCGTTCTGGTGGCTGCGCGCGGCGAAGGCGTCCTGCTCCTCGCGCGTGAAGGCGCTCGCGTCGACGTTGTTGGCCTCGGTGAGCGAGCCCATCGCCTGGTTCGTGAGGATGTCGTAGAGGCCGTCGAAGGCCATCGAGTCCTGCAGGGTGACGTCGCCGTACTTGTAGCCGTCGCGGCTCTTGGGGAGCAGGTGCGGAGCGTTGGTCATCGACTCCTGGCCACCGGCGACGACGACCTCGAACTCGCCCGCGCGCACGAGCTGGTCGGCGAGCGCGATGGCGTCGAGACCGGAGAGGCAGACCTTGTTGACGGTGAGGGCGGGGACGCTCATCGGGATGCCGGCCTTGACGGCGGCCTGGCGAGCCGGGATCTGGCCCTCGCCGGCGGTGAGGACCTGGCCCATGATGACGTAGTCGACGTCCTCCGGGCTGACGCCGGACTTCTCGAGAGCGCCCTTGATGGCGAAGCCGCCGAGGTCCGAGCCGCTGAAGCCCTTGAGGCTTCCGCTCATCCGTCCCATCGGGGTGCGGGCTCCCGCGACGATGACAGTGGGGTCGGTGTTCGGGGTCGAGGCGGTGCTCACTGCGGTCCTCCAACGTCGGTGTCGGGCTGGTCGCCCAGTTCGTCTCCGATGCTAGTTCCTGCCGCTTCGCGGCCCCACCCCCGCTGTGACCGATGTCCCGTAGGTGTCCATCACCACACCCGCAACACCTGTATGCCGTGCGCTCGCCTCCCTAGGCTCCCCTCCATGAGCGAGACACACGGGCACGCGGCGATCGCCGGGCTCTTCACGGCGATCGACCACGTCGGCGTCGCTGTGCGCGACCTCGACGAGGCCATCGCGTTCTACCGCGACACCTACGGCATGACCCTCGCGCACGAGGAGGTCAACGAGGAGCAGGGCGTCCGCGAGGCGATGATGGCCGTCGGCGACTCCGGCTCCCACGTGCAGCTCCTCGCCCCCCTCACCCCCGAGTCGACGATCGCGAAGTTCCTCGACCGCTCGGGCCCCGGCGTCCAGCAGGTCGCCTACCGGGTCGAGGACATCGACGCGGTGAGCGCCACCCTGCGCGACCGCGGCCTGCGCCTGCTCTACGACGAGCCGAAGCGCGGCACCTCCGACAGCCGGGTCAACTTCGTCCACCCCAAGGATGCCGGCGGCATCCTCGTCGAGCTCGTCCAGCCCGCCCCCACCTCCCACTGATTGCCAGTTCCAGCGCCCCACCTCCCACTGACTGCCAGTTCCAGCGCCCCACCTCCCACTGATTGCCCGTTCCAGCGCCCCACCTCCCACTGATTGCCAGTTCGCGAAGCCGACCTCAAGGAGCACGACGACCCATGGACCAGATCCGCGACGCCATCCTCAGCGGGGACCGCACCGAGGAGACCTACGCGAACCTCTCCATCCCGCAGACCTACCGGGCCGTGACGGTCCACAAGGACGAGGTGGACATGTTCGAGGGGCTCGCCTCGCGCGACAAGGACCCGCGCAAGTCGCTCCACGTCGATGACGTCCCCGTCCCCGAGCTCGCCCCGGGTGAGGCACTCGTCGCGGTCATGGCGAGCGCGATCAACTACAACACCGTGTGGACCTCGATCTTCGAGCCGGTCTCGACCTTCGGCTTCCTCGAGCGCTACGGCCGCACCTCCGAGTACGCCAAGCGCCACGACCTGCCCTACCACGTCGTCGGCTCCGACCTCGCCGGCGTCGTGCTGCGCACCGGCCCCGGCGTCGGCAAGTGGAAGCCCGGCCAGGAGGTCGTCGCGCACTGCCTCAGCGTCGAGCTCGAGGACGCCGACGGTCACAACGACACGATGCTCGACCCGCAGCAGCGCATCTGGGGCTTCGAGACGAACTTCGGCGGTCTCGCCGAGCTCGCCATCGTCAAGGCCAATCAGCTCATGCCCAAGCCCACGCACCTCTCGTGGGAGGAGGCGGCCTCGCCCGGCCTCGTCAACAGCACGGCATACCGGCAGCTCATCTCCAAGAACGGCGCCGCCCTCAAGCTCGGTGACCGCGTGCTCATCTGGGGCGCCTCCGGCGGCCTCGGCTCCTACGCCACCCAGATGGCCCTCGCCGCGGGCGCGACCCCGATCTGTGTCGTCTCCTCGCCCGAGAAGGCCCAGATCTGCCGTGACATGGGCGCCGAGCTCATCATCGACCGCAACGCCGAGGGCTACCGCTTCTGGAACGACGACAACACCCAGCAGGACCCCAAGGAGTGGCAGCGCCTGGGCAAGAAGATCCGCGAGCTCACCGGTGGCCACGACGTCGACATCGTGTTCGAGCACCCGGGCCGCGAGACCTTCGGCGCCTCGGTCTACGTCGCGCGCAAGGGCGGCACCATCGTCACCTGCGCCTCGACCTCGGGCTACATGCACGAGTACGACAACCGCTACCTCTGGATGAACCTCAAGAACATCCTCTCGTCGCACTTCGCCAACTACCGCGAGGCGTGGGAGGCCAACGCCCTCATCGACCGCGGCCTCATCCACCCGACCCTGTCGAAGACCTACACGATGGAGGAGGTCGGCCAGGCCGCCCTCGACGTCCACCAGAACGCCCACCAGGGCAAGGTCGGCGTCCTCACCCTCTCCCCCGAGGAGGGCCTGGGCATCTCCGACCCCGAGAAGCGCGCCCGCTTCGAGAAGGAGATCAACCGCTTCCGCGACCACTGACACCGACCCACCCCGAAGTGCCCGCCGGAGACCCGGCGGGCACATCGGCATCCACGGAAGCGCTGGGACCGGGACCGAGCACGAAAGCGCAGCGTGGCGCCCTTCAGGAGGGTGCGTCGGTGCGCCGGCCGAGAACGGGAACGCGAGATCTCTGCGAGAGTCGGGCCGGCGCACCGCTAGCACCCGACGAAGGGCGCAAGCGGCGCGACGCGACCACAGGAGCTACTGGTGGCGCTGGCGGGGAACGAGCACCTCGTCGACGAGCAGCAGGAACGCCGCCGCCACGGGGATGGCGAGCAGCGCACCGAGCACGCCGAGCAGCGTCCCACCGGCCAGAGCCGCGACGACGGTCACCGCGCCCGGCACCGACACCGTGCGCTGCATGATGCGCGGGGCGATGACGTAGTTCTCGACCTGCTGGTAGACGAGGTAGTAGATGCCGGCGATGAGTGCGGTCCGGGGCTCGTCAAAGAACGCGACGAGGCAGACGAGCGTGGCACCGAGGGTGGCACCGACCATGGGGACGAGCCCGAGGAAGCCGACGAGCACGGCCAGCACCGCGGCATACGGGATGCCGAGGATGCTCATCATGACGTAGCTGAGGACGGCGTTGACCGTGGCGATGGCGACCTGGCCGATGGCGTAGGAGCCGGTGCGGCGCATGACCTCCTCGCTCAGCTGCGCCACGCGGTTGCGGCGGCTCGCGGGGACCATGGAGTAGGCCACGCGCTTCATCTTCGGCAGCGACGCGAGGAAGTAGAGCGTGAGGATGAGGATCGTGAAGGTCTGGAAGACGCCGTTGACGACGGCGCGGCCGGCACCGAGGACGCCGCCGAGCACCGATCCGATGAAGTTCTCGTCGGTGAGGCGCTTGTTGAACTCCTCGCTGATCTTGTCGACGACGTCGTAGTTCTTGTCGAGCTCCTGGACCCACCGCGCGTTGAGGATGCGGTCGACGTAGCTCGGCGCCTCCTGCACGAGCTGGGTGCCTTGGGTGATGACCGGAGGGAAGACGAGCAGGCCGAGCAGCACGAAGACGACGATGACGCCGACGAAGACGATGGCCACCGAGAGCGAGCGGCGCAGGCCGCGACGGCCCAGCCACTCGACGATCGGGTTGAGCGCCAGGGTGAGGAAGAGCGCGACGACGAGGATGGTGATCGTCGTGGCGAGCCGGCCGAGCGAGTGCCAGAGGCCGATGGCGATGAGGGCGCCGAGCGCCCCGACGAAGCCGAGGTAGAACGGCGACTGCCGGTTCATCGGCCGGCCCATCTCGCCGAACTGCGTCGTGCCGGTCGCCGACGCGCCGGCCGACGCTGGCGCCGGCGCCGGGGCCGCGCCGCCGGACGACGCGTCCGCTTCGCCAGCCGTCGTCTGCGCCTCGTCGCGGTCGTCGGTCCCGAGGAGGTCGGCGAGCAGCCGGCGCTCGAGGTGCTCGTCCTCGTGGGAGATCCGGTTGCTCTCGCGCAGGGCGGCCCGCTGGCGCAGCCGGTACTCCCGCCACGAGCGGACGGAGTTCTTGCCCCAGCTCAGGTTCACGTCGCCTCCACGTCCGGCAGCCTAGACGGGAGGGAGGGGGTGCTCACCGATACGCGCCGGGCGGCCTGCGACGCTCCCGCGCCGTCCAGCACGTCGAGTGCCAGTGGCGGCGGTCCCCCACGCCACCGACGCCCTCCTCCGGCCACGCGACGACGTGGGGCACGCCGGGCGGGATGCCCTGCTCGCACCCGGGGCACAGGTAGGTGCGGTCGGAGGACTCCCCGGTGACGCGGCGGACGGCCCATCGCTGGCCGGCATACGACTCGGTCGTCGTCGTGCCACGACCGAGGCGGCCAAGGGCGAGGGGCACGTCGTCGCGGCGGCGGCGGTTGGCGCGGGGCATGGCACCAGTGTCCCGCCCCGGTGCCCGCACGCACGAGGACGGTCCCGCAGCTGGGGCTGCGGGACCGTCCCGGTTGTCCGTGAGGCGATCAGGCGGTGGCCGCCACCGGGGTGCGGCGGACCTTGGCGCCGACCTCCTCCTCGACCGGGACCCGGCGGAGGTGGAGGAAGCCGAGGAGGCTGAGGACGATCATCGCGGCGGCACCGGCGAAGCTGGCCCAGGCGGCGTACATCGCGATCTTGCCCATGGTCCCGAAGGCGTAGGCGTTGAGCAGGAGCCCACGCAGGGTCTCGCCGCGGAAGGCGAGCTGGACGAGGCCTGCGGCCTTCTCGTCGTCCGGGTTGGCGCGCGAGATGGTGCTCAGCTCCGAGTAGGTCTTGCCACCGGTCGAGGCGTCGAGGTGGACCTTGATGTAGTGGTCGGCGTAGGCCTTCGCCTGCTCACCGGTGAGGAGCTGCTGGCCGGCGTACTTCTCGAGGTAGGGCTTGACGGCCGGGTCCTCGAGCTGCTCGCTGCCCTTGTCGGGGAAGTAGATGTTCTGCGCGGCGAGCTGGGTCCGGACGTTGTCGTCGACGAAGTTGTTGGCCCACGAGAGGAGTCCGCCTGCGACGAGGAGGACGGTGGCGACGATGAGGCCGCCCGTCGTGAGCAGTGCATCGAGTGTGCGACGTCGCATGGCGGTACTTCCTTCTGGGCTGGTGCCCGGTGTGGTGGGTGCCTTTTCCGGCATGACCACTGTCGCGCGACCGGGGGGTCCCGCATCAGGGACGTAGGTCCCGACTACTGGACCGTTCAATGAGATCCGCGTCACACGGTCGCGGAGCTCGCCGGAAGCGCTCGCTCAAGCTCGGACGCGGGCGCTCGTCGGGTCGTAGAGCGGACGCAGCGAGACCGTCGCGGGCACACGGGTCCCGGCGACGTCGACCTCCCACGCACCCTCGTCGAGCCACGCCTTGGTCACGGGCCCGTCACCGGTGACGGCTGCGATCCCCACGGCTCCGCGGAGCGTCCAGCCGTAGGACGCCGACCGCACGTCGCCGACCGCAGAACCGTTGCGCAGCAACACTTCCGCGCCGAACATCAGCGGCTCCGGGTCGGTGAGCAGCACCTGGACGAGCCTGTCGTGCCGCGGCTGCTCGCGCTCGGCGACGACGGCGTCACGCCCGACGAAGTCGGTGTCGAGGTCGACCGCGAACCCGAGCCCGGCCATGCCGACCGTGTCGGTGTTGTCGATGTCGTGCCCGTAGTCGCGGTAGGCCTTCTCGAGGCGCAGCGAGCCGAGCGCGCGCAGACCGACCGGCCGGAGCCCGTATGCCGTGCCCTCCTCGCGCAGCGCCCTCCAGACCGTGGCCGCGTGCTCGCGCGGGAGGTACAGCTCGTAGCCGAGCTCGCCGACGTAGGTGATGCGGACGCAGAGGACCTCGACCCCGGCGACCGTGATGGTGCGAGCGGTCCGGAAGGGGAACACCTCGGTCGAGAGGTCGGCGTCGGTGAGGGTGGCGAGGAGGTCGCGCGACCGCGGACCCTGGACGTTGAGCTGCCCGGTGGCCTCGGTGACGTCCTCGATCCTCACGTCGGCGTCGGCGACCTGTCGGCGCAGCCACGCGAGGGTGTGCCCGTGCGCGGTGTCCGACGCGACGACGAGGAAGTCCTCGTCCCCTCGCTTCGTCACGGTGAGGTCGGCCTCGATGCCGCCGTCCGGACCGAGCCACTGGGTGTAGGTGATCCGGTCGACCTCGCCGTCGACGTGGCCGGCGCTCACCCGCTCGAGCACGGCGCCCGCGTCGTCACCGGTGACCCGGAAGGTCGCCATGAACGACATGTCGATGAGCCCGACCGCCTCGCGCACGGCCCGGTGCTCGGCCTCCCAGTGCTCGAACCACGGCTGGCGACCCCACGAGGGGGTGAGGTGCGGCGTGCGGCCGTCACCGGCATACCAGTCGGCGCTCTCCCAGCCGGAGACGTCCTTGAGCCGTGCGCCGGCGGCGACCATCTCGTCGTGCACCGGCGAGACGAAGGTGCCGCGTCCGGTGAGCAGCTCGACGCCGGGCGTGTGGGCGGCATACGTCCTGCCGAGGACCTCGGTGACCCGGTCGCGGCGGTAGTCGCGATGGAGCTGGTGGGGCCGGAAGCGCGCGACGTCGATCGCGGTGACGTCGACGTCGGGGCGGCCACTCGAGATCCACTGTGCAACAACGCGTCCGAGGCCACCGCTGCTGAGGATCCCGACCGAGTTGAGCCCCGCAGCGACGAAGTAGCCCTGCAGCTCCGGCGCCTCGCCGACGGCCGGCAGCCGGTCGGGGGTGAACGACTCCGGACCGCAGAAGAACGTGCGGACGCCCGCGTCGAGCGTGACGGGCACGCGTGACATCGCGGTCTCGAGCGCCGGCGCCACGCGCTCCCAGTCCGGTGGCAGGGTCCCGAACGAGAAGTCCTCGGGGATGCCGTCGAGACGCCACGGAGCCGCCTCGGGCTCGAAGAGGCCGACCATCATGCCGCCGCCCTCCTCGCGGTAGTAGCCGTAGCGGGCGGGGTCCTCGAAGATCGGCCCGTCGGGGTCGAGGCCGGGGATCGTGTCGGTGATGAGGTAGTAGTGCTCGGCGGCCTGGTTGGGGATGACGACGCCGTGCCGCTCACCCAGCTGGCGGGCCCACATGCCGGTGCAGTTGACGACGACCTCGCACTCGATGTCCCCCGCGCTCGTGCGCACGCCCGTGACGCGCGGCAGCGCGCCGTCCTCACGGGTGACGACGTCGCCGACGCTCACGCCCTCGACGATGCGCACCCCGAGGTTGCGTGCGCCACGGGCGAGCGACATCGTGAGGTCGACCGGGTTGACCCGGCCGTCGCCGGGCACGTGGAAGCCCGCGACCAGCCCGTCCATGTCGGCGTGCGGGAACAGCTCGGCCATCTCGCGCGGGCCGATCTCGTCGACCTCGAGCCCGAGCCGCCGCTGGAAGGTCGCGACGCGGCGGTACTCCTCCAGGCGGTCGGTGTCGCCCACCGCCTCGATGACGCCGACGGGCCGGAAGCCCGTCGACAGACCCGTCTCGGCCTCGAGCCGCGCGAAGAGCTCGCGCGAGTGGAGCCGGATGTTCGTCAGCGTCTCGCTCGTCGTGCCGAAGCACGTCATGAGGCCGGCGGCGTGCCACGTCGTGCCGCTCGTGAGGCGGTCGCGCTCGACGAGGACGACGTCGGTCACCCCCTCGTGCGCCAGGTGGTAGGCGATCGAGGTGCCGATGACGCCGCCACCGACGATGACGACACGGGCCCGGTCCGGGAGCCGCTGCGCTGCACTCACACGCGGAGGCTACCCAGAGCGGCCATGGCCGTCCGGGTGGCGTGGCCGGTGGGCGACCGCGGGGGGCTCAGTGCCGCATCTTGAGGAAGTCGTGCAGCGCGCGGGGCACCTTCTCGGGCTTCTCCTTGACCTCGCTCGTGAAGCCGAACATGCCGGCGCCCATGAGCGAACCCTGCAGGTGCGGCGTGAGCTGGCCGGTGCGCTCGGCCTCGAAGGCCTCCTGCTGCTCCTCGGCGCTCAGCGCGTTCCACCACTGGGCGAGCATCGCGTCGTCGTTCGTCATGAGGATCTCCCATCGATTGGTCGGGAGCCGAACGTTATTGACGAACTGTCCGAACTTCCGGCGAACGCGCGGAAACCCCCCGTGTGGGCCACTCCCTCCGTCACCGCCTCCTCGATGCCCAGCGAGGCACCACGCGCGTGCGCCCGGTCCCACTCGACCGGCCCGAGTGCCTGGCGGGCCGGCGCGACGAAGCGGTCCAGGTGACGCTGGTCGGGGTCGGCGCGTGGGATGCCTGCGACAGCGCGCTGGCGGTCCGACGCGCCGAGCAGGGTGGCCGCGAGCTTCCCCTCGCCCAGCGCGGCCCACACGGACGCGCCGGAGTCGAGGACGTCGAGAGACAGCTCGACGTCACCGAGTGCGACCGCCTCGTGGGCGACGGCGACGAACTGCCGGTGCGCGGCCTCCGGCCCCTCCGCGTTGAGCAGGGCCGGGATGAGGTTGCACTGGTTGATGGCCACCCCCCACGGGTCGCCGAGGGCACGGTCGGCCTCGACGGCGCGCCGGGCCGCCACCACGGCGTCGGCGTACTCGCCCGCGTCGAGGTGGATCTGGACGACGTTGCTCAGGGCGATGGCCTCGCGGTGGGTGTCGCCGATCTCGCGCGCGAGGGCGGCGCTGCGCAGGATGAGCTCGCGCGCGCCCTCGGTGTCCCCGGCCTCACGGCGGGCCACCCCGAGGCTGTTGGACTCCCTCGACTCGCGGAAGCGGTCACCGATCCGGTGTGCCAGCTCGAGCGCCCTCTCGAGCGCCTGCGACCCCGTGGACAGGTCGTTCTGCTGGACCGCGAGGATCCCCTTGCCGTGCAGCGCGTCGACGAGCCTCCCGGGGTCGGCGTCATCGTCCTGCTCGAGGACGGCGAGGGCGCGGTCGTGCCACGCGCGGCCCTCGGCGATGTAGCCGAAGCGGTACCAGTAGGCGTCCATCGGCTCGAGCAGGGCGAGTCCGACGTCGCGCCGCTCCGGTGTCGTCACGCGGCCCGGTGCCAGACACCAGTCGAGCGCCGACCGGACGTCCTCCTCGACGGCCTCCATCCGGTCGAGGGCGGTCATCTGGTGGGGTCCGGTGAGCAGCGCGCTGATCCCGGTGGCGACGTGCAGGCACCACCGGGCGTGACGGAGCCGGACCTCGTCGCGCTCCCCGGAGTCGCCGAGGCGGTCCCTCGCGAATCGCCGGATCGTCTCGAGGAGGAGCACCATCGGCTCACCGTCGGGTCCTTCGACGATCTCCGCGAGGCTCACGTCGACGAGGTGCGCGACGAGGTCGAGCGGGTCCTCCCCCTCGTCGGCGACGACCGCCTGCACCGCGTCGAGCCCGACCCGGCCGGCGAACACGCCGAGCCGGCGCAGGGCCCGCTGGCTGTCGTCGTCGAGGAGGTCCCAGCTCCACGCGATCGTCGCGGCGAGCGTCTGCTGCCGCGAGGACCGGTGCCCGGCGGTGAGCCGGTCGCCGAGTCGGTCGTCGATGCGCGCGAGCAGCGCGCGTGGGCTCAGGAGCTGCGACCGGGCGGCCGCGAGCTCGATCGCGAGCGGGAGCCCGTCGAGGCGCCGGCAGAGCGTGACGACCGTGTCGAGGTTGTCGGGCGTGAGCCGGAAGCTCGGCCGCACCATCCGGGCGCGCTGCTCGAAGAGCTCGACGGCGCCGGTCCGGGCGGCCTCGACGTCCTCCCCCGAGGTGGGCGTCGGCACCTCGAGGACCGCGACCGGGTAGACGTGCTCGTCGACGAGGTGCAGCGGTCGCCGTGACGTCGCGAGCACCGACACCCGGGGGGCCGCGGCAAGGAGGTCCGCGACGACCTGGGCGGCCTCGGGGATCTGCTCGAGGTTGTCGAGGACGAGCAGCGCGGTGCGCTCGGCGAGGAAGCGGCTCACCCGGTCGTGCGGCAGGACCTCGGCGTCGACCGGTGCGCCGACGGCCTCGGAGATGCCCGACCACATGAGCGCGGCCCGGTCGGCCGTGTGGAGGGGGACGAAGATGATCTCGTGCGGGAACCGGTCCTGGAGGTCACGCGCGACCGCCACCGCGAGGCGGGTCTTGCCCGTGCCGCCGGTGCCGGTGAGGGTGACGAGCCGGGCCCGCGTGTCCTCGAGCAGGCCGGTGACGTCGTCCACCTCCCGCTCGCGGCCGATGATCTCGCTCGCGTATGCCGGCAGGTTGGCCTGGGTGCCGAGGCTCCGCAACGGGGGGTGGTCGCCAGGCAGGCCCGGGGCCGACAGCTCGTAGAGGTGCACCGGCTCCGGCAGGTCCTTGAGCCGGTGCAGGCCGAGGTCCCTCGTCGCGATGTCCTCGGCGACGTTCGCGGCCAGCGCCTGGGTCGCCGCCGACAGGACGACCTGTCCCCCGCTCGCGGTGGCGGCGATGCGAGCAGCCTGGTGGACGTCGAGGCCGATGTAGCCCTCGCCGTGGCGCTCGGGCTCGCCCGTGTGCAGCCCCATCCGGACCCGCAGGGGCGAGTCGTCGGGCCACGGGTGCTCGAGCAGCCGACGCTGTCCCTGGACGGCCGCGAGCACCGCGTGCTGGGCCGAGGTGAAGACGACGAAGAAGCTGTCACCCTCGGTGCCCATCTCGAGCCCGTCGTGCTCGGCGAAGGTCGCGCGCAGGATCTCGCGGTGCGCCGTGAGGGCCTCGCCCCAGCGCGCGCCGAGGCGCTGGAGCATCGAGGTCGACCCCTCGATGTCGCTGAAGAGCAGGGTGAGGGTCCCACCCGGCAGGGAAGGCATGGCGCCAGTATGTCCGCTGGTCAGGGCACTGTCTGCCGGATTTCCACGACCTCCGGACAGCCCGGCCGGGTCTTTGTATCGTGATCGGACAGGCGAGGTCCGTGGGACGTGGAGGCCGGATGCGACTCGAGGGAACCGTCACATCGGTGTCGTGGATTCCGAGCGAGTCCGTGACGGGGTCGGTCTACCGCGTCCCCTTCGAGGTGGGTTTCGCGCACTACGACGCCCCACCGCCGGACCACCTCGATGACGTCGACTCGCTGCTCGCCGCCGACCGAGCCCGTTTCTGCAACCGCCTGAGCGCCTGGATCGAGGTCGAGGACGGGCGGGTCGTCGACCACGGCCACGAGGGCTCCGGCGCGATCGGCTCGACGACGGTGCGCCTCGGTCCCAAGGACCTCACCTTCGCCGCGATGGCGCTGCCCGACCGCCGGCGTGCCGAGCGGATCGGCGACACGGCGGTGCGGTTCGAGCAGACCGCCGGAGGGCGCACCGGCGTGCCGGCTCCGCGCCGGGTGAGCCACCCGCCCTACGTCCAGTACCTCGCCCCCACCGCGTGGACGACGCTCGCCCTCACCCTCCACGCCGACGGCCGCCGGGAGATCGAGCTCGTGGGCGCGAGCCCCTTCCCCCGGCACTGGGTCTACGACGCCGAGGGCCGGCTCACGTCGAAGTCGGCGACGATCGACTACCCCCGGTGGAGCACCGAGGCGTTCGGACGGCATACGCCGTGGGGTGACACCGACTCCCCCGCGTTCGTCAGCGAGGTCGAGAGCGCGCTCGAGCGCGAGCTGTCGGTGCGGATCATGCGCTCGGGCACGACGCCGCAGACGCGCAGGCTCGCAGAGGGCGAGCGGCTCACGACCCAGGGCGAGGCCGCCGACGAGCTCTACCTCCTCCTCGACGGCATGCTCGCGGTCGACGTCGACGGCGAGACCCTCGCCGAGATCGGGCCGGGTGCTGTCCTCGGCGAGCGGGCCGTCCTCGAGGCCGGTCGTCGCACCGCGTCGCTCACCGCCCTCACCCCGTGCCGCGTGGCGGTCGCGCCGCGCGACAGCATCGACCCCGACGCGCTCCGGGAGCTCTCGGCAGGGCACCGACGCGAGGACGCCCCACCCGACGAGGGGTGAGGCGTCCGGTCGATCGCGGAGGGCTCGAAGCGCGAGGCGCCCGCCGTCAGGCGTACGTGCGGAACCCGCGACCGGTCTTGCGGCCGAGGTAGCCGGCCGTGACGAGGTGCTCCAGCAGCGGCGCCGGCGCGTAGCCGGGCTCGCGGAACTCGGTGTAGAGCTCGCGCTCGATGGCGAGCGAGACGTCGAGCCCGACGACGTCGAGCAGCTCGAACGGACCCATCGGCAGGCCACAGCCCGTCTTCATGGCCGTGTCGATGTCGTCGGCGCTCGCGTAGTTCGCCGACAGCATCTTGATGGCGTCGTTGAGGTAGGGGAAGAGCAGCGCGTTGACGATGAATCCGGAGCGGTCGCCGCACGTGACCGGGTGCTTGCCGATCTCGCGGCACAGCTCCTGGACGGTCGCGACGACGTCCTCGCCGGTCGAGACCGTGTGGACGACCTCGACGAGCTTCATGACCTGGGCCGGGTTGAAGAAGTGCATGCCGATGACGTCCTCGGGGCGCGAGGTCACCTTGGCGCAGTCGATGATCGGCAGCGACGAGGTCGTCGTCGCGAGGATGGCACCGGGCTTGCAGACCTTGTCGAGGTCGCGGAAGAGCTCCTGCTTGAGGTCGAGGTCCTCGGCGATCGCCTCGACGACGAGGTCGACCTCGGCGAGGTCGGCGCGCGACGTCGTGGGGTGGAGCCGCGCGAGGAGGGCGTCGGCCTCCTCCTGCGTCGCCCGGCCCTTCTCGACGGCGCGGGCCTGCGAGCGCTCGATCGCCGCGCGGACACCCTCGAGCCGCTCCTCGGTGCGTGCGACGTAGGTGACCTGCTTGCCGGCCTTGGCGAAGACCTCGATGATCCCCGTCGCCATCGTGCCCGAGCCGACGACGCCGACCGAGCTCACCTCGCGCAGCGTCACGCCCTCGGCGTGGCCCTGGGCGGGCGTGTGCGCGTCCGGGACGACCTCGGGCGAGCCGGCGGCGGCGTACGTGTAGAAGCCGCGTCCCGTCTTGCGGCCCTTGAGGCCGGCCGACACCATCTGCTTGATGATCGGGCTCGGCGCGTGGAGGCGGTCGCGCCCCTGCTTGTACATCGTGTCGAGGATCTCGTATGCCGTGTCGAGACCGATGAGGTCGAGCAGCGCGAGCGGGCCCATCGGGTAGCCGCAGCCGAGCTTCATCGCGGCGTCGATGTCCTCACGCGTGGCGTAGCGGCTCTCGAACATCGAGACCGCGTGGTTGAGGTAGCCGAAGAGGAGCGCGTTGGCGATGAACCCGGCCTTGTCGCCGACGACCACGGGCTTCTTGTCGAGCCGCTCGGCGAGCGCCTTGACGTCCTCGAAGACGTCGTCGGCGGTGATGACCGTGCGGATGACCTCGACGAACTGCAGGACCGGGGCGGGGTTGAAGAAGTGCATGCCGACGACGCGCTTGGGGTTGCCCGTCGAGGCGGCGATCTCGGTCACCGGGAGGGAGGAGGTGTTCGTCGCGAGGATGGCGTCCGGAGAGACGATCGTGTCGAGCTCGGCGAAGATCTCCTTCTTGAGGTCGAGGTGCTCGGGCACCGCCTCGACGACGAGCTGGCAGTCGGCGAGCGCGTCGAACCCGGTGGCGTAGGTCACGTGGCCGTGGAGGGCGTCGTGGGCGGCCTGGTCGATCTTGCCGCGCTCGAGCGCGCGACCGGTCGACTTCGCGAGGAAGGAGCGCCCACGCTCGACCGACGCCTCGTCGGCGTCGACCGCGACGACGTCGATCCCGTTGCGCGCGAACACCTCCACGATGCCGGCACCCATGGTGCCCAGTCCGATGACGCCTACCTTGGTGAACTCGCGTGACATGGTCGGAATCCTCCCAGACCCCGTATGCCGTGGGGACCGCCTCCCGGGGTGAGAGTCCTCACCGTGGGTGGGGGCCGCCGCTCACCAGGTGAAGCCGGAGCCCATGAGGGCGGACTCGGTCTCGAACCGCTCGCGCTCGCTCATCCCGCTCGACACGCCCTCGGCCACGGGCACCCCGAGCTCGCGGCAGGCGCGCAGCAGTCCGTCGTCGTAGGCGAGCAGCGCCGCCCGCTGGTGCAGGGCCTTGGCCGGTCGCGCGCTCTCGGTGACGGTGCGCAGCTGCTCGGAGAGCCGGCGCAGGTGGGCGGCGAGGACGTCGGGCTCCACCGGCTCGGGGGCCGGCAGACGCGAGTCGCGCCACGCCTCCCACCGGTCGGTGAGCGCGTCGTAGGGACGCGGGGCGTGGCCGGTCGTCGCGTAGCGCAGCACGGCATACGCGGCGTCGAAGGCGACGACGACGCCGGCGGTGGCTGCGACGTAGAGCGGCAGGTAGCTCACGGGACTTCCCTCTCCACCACGAGTCTGCGCCCGGCCCGGCGGTCGGGGCAAGGGCAGACCGTTAGGGTGACCCGGTGCGAGTGGTGATTGCGACGTGCAGTGTCGACTACGACGGGCGGCTGACGGCCCACCTCCCCCTCGCGACCCGGTTGCTCATGGTCAAGGCCGACGGCTCGGTGCTCATCCACTCCGACGGCGGCTCCTACAAGCCGCTCAACTGGATGTCGCCGCCCTGCGCGATGGCCGAGGTCGACCCCGACGAGTCCGAGGTCGCCGACGGGGTCACGGCCGTCTGGGTCGTCCAGCACGCCAAGTCCGAGGACCGCCTCCGGGTGCGCCTGCACGAGGTCCACAGCGACACGAGCCACGACCTCGGCGTCGACCCCGGGCTCGTCAAGGACGGCGTCGAGGCCCACCTGCAGAAGCTCCTCGCCGAGCACATCACCACGCTCGGCGACGGCTGGACCCTGACCCGTCGCGAGTACATGACCCCGATCGGCCCGGTCGACATCCTCTGCAAGGACGCCAGCGGGGCGACCGTCGCCGTCGAGATCAAGCGGCGCGGCGAGATCGACGGCGTCGAGCAGCTCACCCGCTACCTCGAGCTCATGAACCGCGACCCCCACCTCGCGCCGGTGACCGGCATCTTCGCCGCGCAGCAGATCAAGCCGCAGGCGCGCACCCTCGCCGAGGACCGCGGGATCCGGTGCGTCGTGCTCGACTACGACGACCTCAAGGGCATCGACAACAGCGAGCACCGCCTCTTCTGACGCAGCCGCTCGTCAGACCACCGAGCGGTCGGTGCTGCCCGGCCACGAGACGACGGTGACGTCGTCCGCGTCGACGAGGACCTCGGCGACCGCGCAGTTGGGCAGGTAGAGCTGCTCAGCGAGGTCGCTGCGCACGTTGCGGCCCATGCGCGGGACCGCGAAGGACATCACCCCGCCGTGCGTGAAGACGAGCACCGTCTCGCCGCGGTGGAGGTCGGCGATCTCCTCGATGGCGGCGCGGTAGCGCTCGAGGACGGACTGGCCGCTCTCGCCGCCCGGGATGAACGTCCCGAGGTGACCGGCCTTCCACGCCTCGAAGACCCCGAGCAGCTCGGGGTCGTCGTGCTCGCGGCCCGCGAGCGCGCCGACGGAGAGCTCCTCGAGCCCGTCGACGACACGCGACCCGACACCGAGCGCCTCGGCGGCGACGACGCCGGACTCCACCGCGCGCTGCAGCCGGCTCGTGTAGACCGCCGCGACGTTGCGCGAGCGCAGCGAGCCCGCCAGCTCGAGCACCTGGGCCCGGCCGGTGTCGGTGAGCCAGCCGCCGTCGTCGGAGAGCACGGCGGGGTGCGGGTAGCCGGCGTCCCCGTGACGGGCCACGAGCAGGGTCGCCGGGCAGTGCAGGTCGCTCACCCGCCCACCTTCCCACGTCGCCCCGGCCACGATCCCGTATGCCGTCCGCTCCCGAATCCGGTCGACACCGCAGCGACCCGGCTGGTTGGCTGACGGCGTGAGCTCCGACACCAGCACCGGCGACCTCGAGGTCGCGACCCTCGACCTCCACGACGAGTCCGAGGACGCCCGCGCGCGGATGCGCGGGTGGGTCGAGGCGGTGCACCGCTCGTTCCACGAGCAGACCCCGAGCGAGGAGCACCTCGAGAAGTGGCTCGGCGTGCAGCGGGGCGAGGGCGCGGTCCTGCGCGGGATCTGGGAGCAGCCGGACCTCCCGCTCGCCGGGCCCATCCCCGTCGCGACCTTCGGCTACTTCGACAAGCACCTCAACACCGGCGCCTCGATGCTCCTCGTGCGGATGGTCACCGACGTCACGGTCTCGCCGACGCACCGGCGACGCGGCCTCATGCGCCGGCTCATGACCGAGCACCTGGACGAGGCGGCGCGGGACGGCCTCGCCGTCGCCGTCCTCACGGCGTCGGAGGGCTCGATCTACCAGCGGTTCGGCTTCGGCGTGGCCACGACCGAGCAGTCGGTGCGCATCGACACCTCGTCGAAGTTCCGGCTGCGCCGCCCGGTGGACGACGGGGGTCGGGTCGTGCTCGTCGAGGCGAGCTCGGGCTGGGACTCAATGCGGACGGCATACGAGCGCTTCCACGAGGCGACCCGGGGCAGCCTCGAGCGGCCCGGCTACTACGAGACGTGGCTGCGCGGCTACGACTGGGAGGAGCAGGACGAGGACCGCGCCCAGCGCGTCGCCGTGCGGCTCGACGCCGACGGCGCGCCCGACGGGTTCGTCGTCTGGGCCGTCAAGGAGGTCGACGACGCCTACGAGGTGCGCGTGCGCGACCTCATCGGCGTCACCCCGCAGGCGCGTCTGGCGCTGTGGCAGTTCGTCGCCGACATCGACCTCGCCGAGGTCGCCGTGGCCAACACCCCGAACCTCGACCCGCTCCCGCTCGCGCTCGTGGATCACCGGGTCGTGCGGGTGCGCCAGCGACCCGACCACGTCTGGGTCCGGGTGCTCGACGTGCCGGCGGCGCTCGCCGCGCGACCGTGGTTCGCCGACGACGTGCTCGTGGTGCGGGTGCGCGACCCGCTCGGGCACGCCGACGGGCTCTTCACGGTCGGGGTCGCCGACGGCCGCGCCGACGTGACTGCGGCCGAGGACACCGTGGCCGACGTCGAGCTCGACATCGAGACGCTCGGTGCGCTCTACCTCGGGGGTGTGCGGGTCCAGGGCCTCGTCGACGCCGGGCGGGTCACCGGCTCACCCGACGCGCTCGAGCGGTTCGCCGCCATGGTCGACGGAGGTCCGGCGCCGCGCTGCGCGACCCACTTCTGACCCCGCGCGCGACGTATCGCCAGTTCCAGCACCCCGCGCGACTTATTGCCAGTTCCAGCGCCCTGCGGCTCGGCTGGCTCCTGATGAACCGCTGGAACTGGCAAGAAGTCGTCAGACGGGGGCCGGCTCCGCGGTCTCCGTATGCCGTGACTCGCGGATGACGTCGACGAACCTGCTCATGATGTCGTTGAGCCCGAAGTCCTTCGGGGTGAAGACCTCGGCCACCCCGAGGGCCTTGAGCCGGGCGGCGTCGGACTCGGGGATGATGCCTCCGACGATGACCGGGATGTCCCCGGCGCCTGCGTCCCGCAGCCGCTCGAGCACCTCGGGAACGAGCTCCATGTGTGATCCCGAGAGGATCGAGATGCCGACGAGGTGGACGTCCTCCGAGACGGCGGCCGCGACGATCTGCTCCGGCGTGAGCCGGATACCCTGGTAGATCACCTCGAAGCCGGCGTCACGCGCGCGGACCGCGATCTGCTCGGCGCCGTTGGAGTGGCCGTCGAGCCCGGGCTTGCCGACGAGGACGCGCAGGGTCTCGCCGAGCTCGTCACGCAGCTCGGCGACGCGCGTCCGGACCGCCGCGAGCTCGGTGCCCGCCGCACCGCCGGTGAGGCCGACCGAGCCGGTGACACCGGTGGGCGCACGGAACTCGCCGAAGACGTCGCGCAGCGCCTGGGCCCACTCCCCCGTGGTCACCTCGGCGCGGGCGCACTCGAGCGAGGCCTCCATGAGGTTCTCGTCGGTCGCCGCCACCTCGCGCAGCCGGGCCAGCGCCGCGGCCGCGCGCTCGCGCCGGGCCGGATCGGCATCGCGCTGCTCACGCCACTGGCGGACCGCGGTCGCCGCGGCCTGCTCGACGCCGGCGTCGACGGTCTGGATGGCGGTGTCGAGGTCGGCGGTGAGGGGGTTGGGCTCGGTCGACTCGAACCTGTTGACGCCGACGATGACGTCCTCGCCGGCCTCGATCCGCTGACGGCGCAGTGCGTGCGAGGCGACGAGAGCGGACTTCATGTAGCCGCTCTCGACGGCGGCGACCGCGCCGCCCATCTGCTGCACGCGGTCGATCTCGGCCTTGGCCCCGGCGACGAGCTCGGCGACCTTGGCCTCGACGACGGTCGACCCGGTGAAGAGGTCGTCGTACTCGAGCAGGTCGGACTCGAAGGCGAGGACCTGCTGCATGCGCAGCGACCACTGCTGGTCCCACGGCCGGGGCAGCCCGAGCGCCTCGTTCCACGCCGGCAGCTGGACGGCGCGTGCCCGGGCGTCCTTCGAGAGCGTGACGGCGAGCATCTCGAGGACGATGCGCTGGACGTTGTTCTCGGGCTGTGCCTCGGTGAGCCCGAGCGAGTTGACCTGCACGCCATAGCGGAAGCGGCGCTGCTTGGCGTCGGTGACGCCGTAGCGCTCGCGGGTGAGCTCGTCCCAGAGCTGGACGAAGGCCCGCATCTTGCACATCTCCTCGACGAAGCGGACCCCGGCGTTGACGAAGAACGAGATGCGCGCGACGACCTCGCCGAACCGCTCCTGCGGCACCTGCCCGGCATCACGCACCGCGTCGAGGACGGCGATCGCGGTCGACATCGCGTAGGCGATCTCCTGCACGGGCGTCGCGCCGGCCTCCTGCAGGTGGTAGCTGCAGATGTTGATGGGGTTCCACTTGGGGATCTCGGCGACGGTGTAGCTCACCATGTCGGTGATGAGCCGGAGCGACGGCGCCGGCGCGAACACGTAGGTCCCGCGCGAGAGGTACTCCTTGATGATGTCGTTCTGGGTCGTCCCCGCGAGCGCCCTGACGACGGTCGCCGGGTCCTCGCCCGCGGCCTCGGCCTGCTCCTCGGCGGCGACCTGGTACATCGCGAGCAGCCACATCGCCGTGGCGTTGATCGTCATCGACGTGTTCATCTGACCGAGCGGGATCTGGTCGAAGAGCGCCCGCATGTCGCCGATGTGCGAGATCGGGACGCCGACCTTCCCGACCTCGCCGCGCGCGAGCACGTGGTCGGGGTCGTAGCCGGTCTGCGTCGGCAGGTCGAACGCGACGGAGAGCCCGGTCTGGCCCTTCTCGAGGTTGCGCCGGTAGAGCGCGTTCGACGCGGCGGCGCTGGAGTGGCCGGCATACGTGCGCATGACCCAGGGGCGGTCGCGCTCGGGACGAGCCGGAGCGGCGGCGTCGGGAGCGGCGGCGTCGGGGGCTGCGGGGCGGTCGTCGGCCATGCCGGCGACGCTACCGGCGGGTCAGCACCCGAGACAGGGTCTCAGGCGGTGAGAGTCCTCACGCAGTGTCGGCGGTCACCAGGGGCCGCCGGGAGGGTGAGACGGCGTCGAGGAGCACCTCCAGCGGACCTCGTCCGACGAACTGCGCCCATGCCCACGCGGCGGCCACGCTGACCGTGACGAAGAGGACGAACGGCAGCCAGCCGCCGTCCGGGAACGCGGGGATGACCGGCACGAGCAGCGCCACGTGGGCGACGTAGAGCGAGAGCGCGACCGTGCCCACCGCCGCGAGCGGACCGAGGACGACGTGCCGCACTCCCCGCGCCTCGCCACCGATCCACACCGCCATGACGAGCCCGTATGCCGCGAGCGCGAGGCCGTTCTCCTGGAGCTGGTCCGTGTGGTCGCCGGAGAAGACGACGGGGTGGCCGAGCAGCTCGGCCGCGAAGCTGGCCCAGACGAGGGCGAGACCGCCCATGAGGCACCACCACGACGTGCGCTCGTCGCGCAGTCCGCGGCGGGCGAGCACGGCGCCCACGAGGAAGAGCGGGAGCAGTGAGAGCACCCGGTAGTGGGTGTTGAGGACGAGCCACTCGAGCACTGGGTTGCCGGCCCAGTTGGCCGTCGGCGCCGAGCCGCCCGCCTCGCCACCGGCCACCTTCGTCACCGCCTCGATGACCGACGGGGCGACGAAGAGCAGGACGACCGCGATGCCGAGGAGCCAGCGCGAGCCGAGCAGGAGCAGCGGCGTTCCGACGATGACGAGCAGCCCGAGGATGTGGAGGATGACCGCGACCCAGTGGTCGAGCTGCTCCAGCCCGACGCCGAGGGCGACGAGCGCCACGCCGCGGACAGCGGCTCGGGCGAGCCCCCGCGCGACCGACGGCCCCGGGAGGACGAGACCCGCCGCGGCGCCCATGACGAGGGCGAAGAGCGGCGAGGCGAGGTCGTTGACCTGGAGGAGCAGGAACGTCGCGCCCTCGGACAGGCGGTCGCTGACGAAGGGCAGGGCGTGGGCGACCACCATCGCGACGACGGCGAGGCCACGGGCGGCGTCGAGCCCGAGCAGCCTGGCGGGCGGCGGCGCCGGTGGTGTCGTCACCCCGACAGCGTGGCAGACGGGTCAGCCGGCGGCGGGAGCGACCGCCGCGTGGGCGGGGTCGACGTGTCCGACGACGTGGCTCATCCGAGCGCGGCGGAGCAGGCGGTGGGTGCGGTCGTCGGCGTCGACGATGCAGAAGGCGCGCGACCCGCGACGGGCCCGCCGCAGGCACTCGACGATGACGCCGAACCCGGTGGCGTCGCCGATCTCGCACTCGGCGAGGTCGAGCAGGAGGTCGTCAGTGCCGTCGTCGACGATCCGGTGCAGGACCATCCGCAGGTCGGGGACAGAGTGGACGTCGAGGCGCCCGCGCAGCGAGACATGGTGACCGGACGCGTCACGGTGCTCGTCGAGCGTGACGATCTGGTGTCGACGGTGGGCCACGTTGCCCCCCTTTCCTCTGGCGTCCATTGAACGCGGCCCTCCCCACGCCCCGGGCATGTCACCGGTAAAGAGTCGGTCAAGGTATCTGGCAGGCTCGGACCATGGTCAACCTCACCCGCATCTACACCCGGACCGGCGATGACGGCACCACCGGGCTCGGGGACTTCAGCCGCACCCGCAAGACCGACCCGCGCCTCGCCGCCTACGCCGACGTCAACGAGGCCAACGCGGTCATCGGCGTCGTCCTCGCGACCGGCTCCCTCGACGACGACCTCCGGGCCATCCTCAAGCGGGTGCAGAACGACCTCTTCGACGTCGGCGCCGACCTCTCGACCCCGCTCGTCGAGAACCCCGAGTACCCGCCGCTGCGGGTCCGGCGTGAGTGGGTCGACGAGCTCGAGGCCGACTGCGACACCCAGAACGCCAGGCTCGAGAAGCTGCGGTCGTTCATCCTCCCCGGCGGCACCGTCGCGGCCGCCCACCTCCACCAGGCGACGACCGTCGTCCGTCGCGCCGAGCGGGCGACGTGGGCCGCCATCGAGACCCACGGCACCGACGTCGGGACGGCCAAGGGCGAGGGCGGCGTCAACCCGACAGCCGCGGCCTACCTCAACCGCCTGTCGGACCTGCTCTTCATCCTCGCCCGCGTCGCCAACCTCGGGGCCGGTGGCGACGTGCTCTGGCAGCCCGGCGGCGGCCGTGCCGAGGCACCGGTCAAGCGCCCGGCAGTCCCGGCCGACGACCACCCGATGGACGACGACGACTGACGGGCGGGTCACGCGCCGTGGGGCGGGAGGCTCAGGCGACGTTGACGTTGTAGCCGGGCGGCGAGCTCTCGAGCCAGGCCCGGACGGCGGTGTAGGCAGCGGGGCTCATCGCGAGCTCCCAGTCGTGCGAGGTCGATCGCCCGAGGACGCAGACCGCGTCGGGGGGCAGGCCGGGCACGGCGTCGCCGAGCCGCTGCGGCGCGCCGAGGTCGAGCTCGTGGCGCACCCACGAGTGCGCGGGCCGTGGGGACGGACCGACGACCGAGAACCAGTCGAGCCGGTCGCCCGAGATCCGCGCCAGGCCGAGGCGCCACCGGCTGTGCTGCCCCGCGCTGATCGCGCAGAGCATGAGGGGTTTGCCCCCGGCGATCCACCTCCGGCGTAGCCAGACGTAGACGATGAACGCCACCATGAGGGCGAGCGTCACCGCGAGCACCAGCTCGACGGCGACGATCGGCGTCATGTCGTGACCGGACCCTGCGTCAGCTCTTGAGGCCGGAGGCGTCGACGGCCTCGGCGAGGATCGTCACGCGGTCGTGGTCGACGGAGAGGAAGCCGCCGTCGATCTTCGCCGAGCGGACACCGCCCTCACCGTGGATCCTGACCTCGCCCTCGACGAGCACGCCGAGGATGGGGGTGTGGCCGGGCATGATGCCGAGCTCGCCCTCGATGGAACGGGCACTGACCTGGCTCGCCTCGCCCTCCCAGACCTTGCGGTCCGCGGCGACGAGTTCGACCTGCAGCTGGCTCACGTGTTCCTCCGGGAAGTGGTGTGGAGATGAAGTCTACCGGCGGCGAAGGAGTGCCTCCGACGCGGTGGGCCGCAGGGCCTGGGCGACAGGCTCGCGACGAGGGAGCGGACCACGACGTCCCGCGACGACCAAGGGAGTGCGTGGCAGGCTCGCGAGGAACGAGCGAGCCACGCACTCCCGTCGAGGAGCGGGACCAGAGGACTCAGAGGTTCTTCTGGATCTCGGCGTTCTGACGCTCGACGTCGTCGAGGCCACCGCACATGAAGAACGCCTGCTCCGGGAAGTGGTCGAACTCGCCGTCCGCGATCTTGGTGAAGGCCTCGATCGTCTCGGCCAGCGGGACCGTCGAACCCTCGATGCCGGTGAACTGCTTGGCGACGTAGGTGTTCTGGCCGAGGAACCGCTGGATGCGACGGGCGCGGTTGACGAGGATCTTGTCCTCCTCCGACAGCTCGTCGATGCCGAGGATGGCGATGATGTCCTGCAGCTCCTTGTTGCGCTGGAGGATCTGCCGGATGCGGACCGCCGTGTCGTAGTGGTCGTCGGCGATGTAGCGGCGGTCGAGGATGCGCGAGGTCGACGTCAGCGGGTCGACGGCCGGGTAGATGCCGAGCGAGGCGATCTCGCGCGAGAGCTCCGTCGTCGCGTCGAGGTGCGCGAACGTCGTGGCCGGGGCCGGGTCGGTGTAGTCGTCGGCCGGCACGTAGATCGCCTGCATCGAGGTGATCGAGTTGCCTCGCGTCGAGGTGATGCGCTCCTGGAGGACGCCCATCTCGTCGGCGAGGGTGGGCTGGTAGCCCACCGCGGACGGCATACGGCCGAGGAGCGTGGAGACCTCGGAGCCCGCCTGGGTGAAGCGGAAGATGTTGTCGATGAAGAGGAGCACGTCCTGGTTCTGGACGTCGCGGAAGTACTCGGCCATGGTCAGGGCCGAGAGCGCGACGCGAAGGCGCGTGCCCGGCGGCTCGTCCATCTGGCCGAAGACGAGGGCGGTCTGGCCGAGGACGCCGGCCTCCTCCATCTCCACCATGAGGTCGTTGCCCTCGCGGGTGCGCTCACCGACACCGGCGAACACCGAGACACCACCGTGGTTGCGGGCGACGCGGGCGATCATCTCCTGGATGAGGACGGTCTTGCCGACACCGGCGCCACCGAAGAGGCCGATCTTGCCACCCTGCACGTAGGGGGTCATGAGGTCGATGATCTTGATGCCGGTCTCGAACATCTGGGTCTTCGGCTCGAGCTGGTCGAAGTCCGGAGCGTTGCGGTGGATGCCCCAGCGCTCGGTGACCTCGAAGCGCTCGCCCTCCTCGAGGTTGAGCACCTCCCCCGTCGCGTTGAAGACCTTGCCGAGGGTCACGTCGCCCACGGGCACCGTGATCGGGCCGCCGGTGTCCTGCACCTTCGAGCCGCGCACCAGGCCGTCGGTGGGCTGGAGCGAGATGGCGCGGACCATGTTGTCGCCGATGTGCTGGGCGACCTCGAGGTTGAGGTTCTTGGACTCGCCGCCGAGCTCGACGGTGGTCGTGAGCAGGTTGTACTGCTCCGGCATCGCGTCGACGGGGAACTCGATGTCGACGACCGGGCCGATGATCCGCGAGATCCGGCCGATGCCGCCCTCGCGGGTCTCCTGAGTGTCTTCAGTGACAGTGGCAGTCATGGGTTTCTCTCTCACTTGCTCTCGGCCAGGGCGCTGGCGCCACCGACGATTTCGCTGATCTCTTGGGTGATCTCCGCCTGGCGGGCCTGGTTGGCCAGCCGGGTGTACTTCTTGACGAGCTCCTCGGCGTTGTCCGTCGCGGACTTCATCGCACGCTGGCGCGCCGCGAGCTCGGAGGCCGCCGCCTGGAGCATCGCGTTGAACAGTCGCGAGTTGACGTACTTCGGGAGCAGGGCGTCGAGGACGTCCTCGACGTTGGGCTCGAACTCGTAGAGCGGGAAGAGCTCGCCCTCGGCGGGCGCCTCGGTGCCCTCGACGATCTCGAGGGGCAGGAGGCGGATGACCTCGGGCTCCTGGGTGACCATGGAGACGAAGCGCGAGTAGACGATGTGCACCTCGTCGACGCCGCCCTCGGCCTCGGTGTCCTTGAGGAAGTCGTCGACGAGCCGGATCCCGATCTCGCGGGCCCGCTCGAACGCCGGCTTCTCCGAGTCGCCGGTCCAGTCGGCGGCGAACTCACGGCCACGGAAGGTGTAGTAGCCGACGGCCTTGCGGCCGAGGAGGTAGGGAACGGCCTCCTTGCCCTCGTCGCGCAGGCGGGCGATGAGGCGCTCGGACTCCTTGAGGACCGACGAGCTGTAGGCGCCGGCCAGGCCACGGTCGGAGGTGATGATGACGACCGCCGCGCGGGTCACCTTCTCCTTCTCGGTCGTGAGGACGTGCTCCTCGTTGGAGAACGTCGCGACCGCCGACACCGCACGCGTGATCGCCCGGGCGTAGGGGGTCGACTCGCGCACGGCCTGCTGGGCCTTGACGACGCGCGCCGCGGCCATGAGCTCCATGGCCCGCGTGATCTTCTTCGTCGCGCTGACGGAGCGGATGCGCTGCCGGTACTCCCGGATCTGCGCTCCCATAGGTTTCCGCCTTCCTTGGTTTCTGGTGCTGCTCTGCGAAAAGTTCGTATGCCGTCCGGCCGCCGTGGCGACCGCGCCTGCCGTGCCGGGTGGTCACACGAGGTGACCACCCGGCATACGGGTCAGCGCTTCTGCTTGACGATCTGCTCCTGGGCCGAGTCGAGGGCGTCGTCGCCGCTCTCGGCCTCGTCGCCCACCGGGACGGTCTCCTTGTTGGAGGGCTCGAAGCCCTTCTTGAAGGAGTCGATCTCGGCCTTGAGGGCCTCCTCGGTGGACTCCTCGAACTTGCCCGTCTCGCGGATCGCCGCGAGGAGGTCGCCCTTGCTCCGACGCAGGTGGCCGAGGAAGTCGGCCTCGAAGCGGCGGATGTCCTCGACGGCGATGTCGTCGAGCTGACCGGTGGTGCCGGCCCACACGGAGACGACCTGCTCCTCGACCGGGAACGGCGCCGACTGCGGCTGCTTGAGCAGCTCGACGAGGCGCGCGCCCTTGGCGAGCTGGGCCTTGGAGGCCGGGTCGAGGTCGGACGCGAACATCGCGAAGGCCTCGAGCGCACGGAACTGGGCGAGGTCGAGCTTGAGACGACCGGAGACCGACTTCATCGCCTTGGTCTGAGCGGCTCCACCGACTCGGGAGACCGAGACACCCACGTCGACCGCGGGGCGGACGTTGGAGTTGAAGAGGTCGGCCTGGAGGTAGATCTGGCCGTCGGTGATGGAGATGACGTTGGTCGGGATGTAGGCCGAGACGTCACCGGCCTTGGTCTCGATGATGGGCAGGCCGGTCATCGAGCCCGCGCCGAGGTCGTCGCTCAGCTTGGCGCAACGCTCGAGCAGGCGGGAGTGCAGGTAGAAGACGTCGCCCGGGTAGGCCTCACGGCCCGGCGGACGGCGCAGCAGGAGCGAGACGGCGCGGTAGGCCTCCGCCTGCTTCGACAGGTCGTCGAAGACGATGAGGACGTGCTTGCCCTGGTACATCCAGTGCTGGCCGATGGCCGAGCCGGTGTAGGGCGCGAGGTACTTGAAGCCGGCGCTGTCCGAGGCCGGGGCGGCGACGATGGTGGTGTACTCCATCGCGCCCGCCTCCTCGAGGGTGGCGCGGACCGACGCGATGGTCGAGCCCTTCTGGCCGATCCCGACGTAGATGCAGCGGACCTGCTTGTTGGGGTCGCCGGTCTCCCAGAACTCCTTCTGGTTGATGATCGTGTCGACCGCGACGGTGGTCTTGCCGGTCTGGCGGTCACCGATGATGAGCTGACGCTGGCCACGCCCGATCGGCGTCATGGCGTCCACCGACTTGAGGCCGGTCTGCAGCGGCTCGTGGACCGACTTGCGCTGGACGACCGAGGGCGCCTGCAGCTCGAGCGCACGGCGCTCGTCGCTGGCGATGTCGCCCATGCCGTCGATCGGGGTGCCGAGCGGGTTGACGACGCGGCCGAGGTAGCCGTCGCCGACGGGCACCGAGAGGACCTCTCCGGTCCGCTTGACCTGCTGGCCCTCCTCGATCCCGGAGAAGTCACCGAGGATGACGACGCCGATCTCGTGGACGTCGAGGTTGAGCGCCAGGCCCAGCGTGCCGTCCTCGAACTCGAGCAGCTCGTTGGTCATCGCCGAGGGCAGGCCCTCGACGTGGGCGATGCCGTCACCGGCGTCGGTGACGCGGCCGACCTCTTCGCGGGAGGCCGCGCCGGGCTCGTAGGACTGGACGTAGGTGTCCAGCGCGTCCCGGATCTCCTCCGGACGGATCGAGAGCTCCGTCATGTGATCTCTTCTCCTCGGTTACCAGCCCCCTGTGGGGCCGAAGTGTGTGGGTCTCAGTCGTCGTGCTTGTTCAGGTGTGGTCGAGCAGTACGGCGTGTGCCGTGGAGTCCGGTCAGCCGGCGAGGTCGCGACGCACCGTGTCGAGACGGCGCGCGACCGTGCCGTCGACGACCTCGTCACCGATCTGGACGCGGATCCCACCGACGACGCTCCGGTCGAGCACCGTCTGCAGGGTCACGGGCTTGCCGTAGATCGAGCGCAGGGCCGACTTGAGGCGCTGCTGCTGGCGCTCGTCGAGCGCGACGGCGACCGTGACGAGGGCGGTGAGCTCCTCGCGGCGGTCGGCCGCCATCGTGAGGTAGGACTCGAGCACGCGGTCGAGGCGACGGCCCCGGTCCACGCGCACGGCCTGCTCGGCGAGACGCAGGGTCTCGGGCGCCACCTTGCCCTCGAGCAGGCGGCGCACCACCCCGGCCTTGCCCTCGGCGTCGGTGTTGCGGCTCGAGAGGGTGTCGCGCAGCCCTGTGTCCGCCGCGACGATCCGCTCGAACCGGAAGAGCTCGTTCTCGACGTCGTCGATGCGACCGGCCTTCTCGGCGCTTGCGAGCAGCGCGCGGACGGCCAGGGTCTCGACGGCGTCGGCGAGGTCACCCTCGGACGACCAGCGCTGGGCGACGACCTCGCCGATCACGCCGTTGGCCGACTCGCTCACCTTGCCGCCGAAGAGGCGCTCGGCCAGGTCACGCTTGGCCGACCCCTCCCGCGACGGGTCGGCGAACGCGCGGCGCAGGCCGATGTTGCCGTTGATCGTCGCCGCGATCGAGAAGAGCTCCTCGGCCAGGGCGGCACGGTCGACGCCCTCGAGGGCACCGGCGAGCGCCGTTTCGGCGGCCGCCCGCGCCGCGCGGGACGAGCCAGCCATCAGGCGTCCCGCCCAGCGGAGCCGTCGGCGCCGAGGTCGAGCTCGCCCTGCGAGGGCTGGTCCGCCGCGGGAGCGGCGGCCGGGGCGGTGGCGCCGACCTTCTCGGGGCGGACCGAGCCGCTCTCGAGCTCCGCGAGGAAGCGGTCGATCATGCCCTTCTGGCGGACCTCGTCCTCGAGGGACTCGCCGACGATGCGGCTGGCGAGGGTCGTCGAGAGGGTGCCGACCTCGGAGCGGAGCGAGACCACGGCCTGCTGGCGCTCGGCCTCGATCTGACGCTTGGCCGACTCGGTGATCCGGCTCGCCTCCGCCTGGGCCTTCTCGCGCATCTCGGTGACGATCGAGGCACCTTCGGCGCGCGCCTCCTCACGGATGGCGTTGGCCTCGGTGCGGGCCTCGTGCAGCTGGGCTTCGTACTGCTGCTTCGCTGCCTGGGCCTGGGCCTGGGCCTCCTCGGCCTGCTCCATGCCGCCCTCGATGGCGGCGCGGCGCTCCTCGTAGGCCTTCTCCAGGTTGGGGACGACCTTGGTCGACACCACCCAGTAGAGGATCCCGATCATCACGAGGCCGAAGATCAGCTCGGGGATGTGCGGGATGAGCGGCATCTTGGCGCCCTCGGCCGTGGCCAAGGAAACAACCGACGATGCGGTGGCGGTGAACTGCACGGGTACTCCTAGTGCTTCGTGCCGGATCTGAGGATGGGTGCGCCGCTAGGGCGTCGGTCAGGCGCCGGGGACGAAGTAGAGCACCAGGCCGAAGATCGCGAGCGCCTCGGCGAGCGCGAAGCCGAGGATGGCGATCGGCTGCAGGAGGTTGCGGGCCTCGGGCTGACGGGCCACACCGTTGATGTAGGCGGCGAAGATCAGGCCGACGGCGATGGCCGGGCCGATGGTCGCGAGGCCGTAACCGACGAGCGAGAGGTTGCCTTCCACGATGATTCCTCTTTCGTGTTTCTGGGGGTCCATCCGGCGGTGTGCCGAGCGGAGGTATCGGGGGTGATGCGTTCTGTTCTATGAAGTTGTGGTGGAGCAGTCGGGGGGCCGGGCGACCGTCAGTGGTCGTCGGCGAGGGCGCCGGCGATGTAGCTCGCCGAGAGCAGCGTGAAGACGTAGGCCTGCAGGAACTGCACGAGCGCCTCGAAGAGGAACATCACGGCGGCCATGATGAAGGTCGGCACCGAGAGCAGCTTGAAGACGACACCCTGCGTGAGGAAGAACGCGCCGGCGCTCACGAAGAGCACGATGAGCATGTGGCCGGCGAACATGTTGCCGAAGAGTCGCAGGGCCAGCGTGAGCGGCCGGGTGATGAAGTACGTGATGATCTCGAGCAGCATGATGAACGGCTTGATCCAGCCGGGCAGGCCGTCCGGGACCATGTGCGCGAAGTAGCCGCCGAGGCCCATCTTCTTGATGCCGATCCAGTGGTAGACCACGTAGACGACGATGACGAGCGCGATCGGGAAGCCGATCCGGCCCATCGTCGGGTTCATGACCGGCGGGATGATCCCGAACCAGTTGTTGACGAGGATGAGCGAGAAGAGGCTGAAGAGCAGCGGCACGTACTTGAGGAAGTGCTTGGTGCCGATCATGTCGCGGGCGACGCCGTTGCGCGCGAAGTTGTAGAAGCCCTCCATGAACCACTGGCCCTTGGACGGGACGACCGCGGCGTTCTTCGACAGGGCCACCATGACGACGCTGAGCAGGAGGACCGAGACGCCGCCCCAGACCATCTGCTCGGTGATGGCCCAGTCGCCCTCACCGATGAGGGGGAGCCAGAAGATGTCGGGCGTCGGGGTGTGGAACTCACCACCGCCCTCATCGGCGGCGACGACGGCGGTCGTGGTCCCTGCAGCGAGCGCAGTCAGGATCACAGGTGGTTCTCCTCGTTCATGGTGATGGCGGCACCCTGCGTGCGCGGCTCGAACGCGAGTCGCCGGCGGCCGATGGTCAGGGGCGTCACGTCGTACCGTACCGGAGCCAGATGGTGTACAGCGACAGGGCCATCCCTGCCAGGATCCCGAGCACGACGACGAATCCGGTGCCGAGAAGGCGGTCGATTCCCCACCCGATCGCACCGAAGACGGCGGGTCCGGTGATGAGGTAGGCAATGACGGTCGCACCGAGCGCGTCGGCCCGTGCGGTGGCGCTGGGGAGCTCGGGGTCGTCGTGCCACGTGGCGAAGGGCTCGTGCCCCTCGACGCCCTTGGGGATCCTGCGGTCGGCGCCCTCGGGGCGCTCACGGTCCTCGGTCACGAGGCACCTCCGCGGTCGAGAGAGCCGGGCGCGATCTCGTGGCGCGCACGGACGTAGCCGGCCACCTGACCGACCTGCATGACGAGCGTCTGGGCGATCGCCGAGAGCGCGAACGGGCGGCCGTCGAGCCAGTCGGCGCCGCGCAGCGCGAGCACCCCGGCGACGACGAGGATGAGCTGCCCGAGGTAGACGACACCGGCGCCCGCCATCGAGGTGGCGGCCGGGCCGAGGACGACGGCGGTGATGCCGAGCAGGCCCACGGTGAGGACGACGAAGACGAGCGCGGCACCCGCGAGGGCCGACAGCGCGGCCCGCTCGCCGGCATACGCCCAGGCCGTCCCCCCGAGCACGGGAAGGGCGACCATCCCGGGGACGAGAGCACCTCGCAGCATCATCCGGACCGGGGTCCGGGGCGCGGGGTTCGAAGTCACTGGGAGCTCTCCATCGAGGTCGTTCCGGGGCTTGTGAAAACTATCACAAGCGCGGGAGCGGGACCAAACGCCCTGTCGCGCGAGGCGTCCCGGAGTCTCCCCCGCGCTCCGAATACACTTCCCGCCATGAGACAGCGGCTCCTGGTCGGCATGGTCTGCGCCGACGCCGCACTCCTCGCCGTCGCGTTCGTGCTCGCGGCGTTCCTGCGCTTCGACGACCACCCCTTCAGCGAGTCCGTCCTCGCGCAGACGCAGGGACGTGGGCTCGGCCAGATCTTCGTCATCGCCGTCGTCGGAGCCGTCCTCGGCGATGCGCTCGTCGCGGCGGTCATGCCGCAGGGCCCGCCGCGGCCGACCTACTCGCGCGGCGCGCTGGGCGCCCTCTTCGCCTTCCTCGCCATCACGGCGATGATCGTCCTCCTGCGGCCCTACTACTCGCGGCCCCACCTCTTCACGACGCTCGCGATCTGGTTCGTGCTCGTGCTCGTCATGCGGCTGGTGCTCCGGCTGCGGCCGTGGACCGAGCGGCTCGTCGTCATCTCGTCGGCGGACGCCATCATCCGCGAGCTCGACGAGACCCCCCACATCACCGTCGTCGGCGTCATCGACCCCGAGGCCCACGGCCCGCTGCCGGCGCCGCCGCCCGACACCGTCCTCACCGTCGACCTCAGCGACCGGTGGTCACGCGAAGTCACGGCATACGTCTCGGCGACCTCGGTCGCGGGTCGCGAGGTCCGCCCGCTCAACGCCGTCTACGAGGAGCACACCGGACGCGTCCCGCTCGGGCACCTCTCCGAGGGCTGGGAGATCGAGACCTCGCTGCTGCGCAAGCTGCCGTTCCTGCCGGTCAAGCACGCGGTCGACCTCGTGCTCGTCGTCCTCACGATCCCGCTGTGGCTGCCGGTCGTCGCCGTCGTCGCGCTCCTCGTGCGGGTCGTCGACGGCTCCCCCGTGATCTTCCGGCAGGTGCGGGTCGGGCGCCGCGGCGAGATGGTCGAGCTCTTCAAGTTCCGCACGATGCGCGCGGACGCCGAGGCCCATGGAGCCCGCCAGGCGACCGGCGACGACCCGCGCATCACACGACTTGGTCACTTCCTGCGCAGCGTCCGGCTCGACGAGCTGCCGCAGTTCTTCAACGTCCTGCGCGGCGAGCTCTCGCTCATCGGCCCGCGCCCGGAGCAGGTGAGCTTCGTCGAGAAGTACCGCGAGGCGATCCCCTTCTACGACCAGCGCCACCTCGTCCGGCCCGGCATCACCGGCTGGGCGCAGGTCCGGCACGGTTACGCCGCGTCGGAGAAGGAGACGATCGAGAAGCTCTCCTACGACTTCTACTACCTCAAGCACATGGGGCCGCTGCTCGACCTCGAGGTGCTCGCTCGCAGCGTCCTCACGGTGCTGTCCGCCTCGGGCACGAAGCCCACGTCGCAGCAGCCGTCGGCCGAGGAGGCCGCGGCCCTCGCCCGGGAGGCCGCCGAGGACGCCGCCGAGCAGCGGGCCGACGACGAGCGGCGTGACCGCCGCCGCGGCCGCGCCGCCAGCTGACCGACCAGAAACCGACTGACTGCCCGTTCCAGCGCCACCGCCGACGTGTGCCGGCGCTGGGGCCCGCTGGAACGGGCAATCAGTTGAAGGTCAGCGGGCGTATGCCGGGAAGCGCGTCACGAGGTCGGTCACCTCCGCGCGCACCTCCTTGGAGACGGCGTGCTCGGGGTCGGCGTCGCCGTCGACGACAGCCCGGGCGATGAGGCCGCCGATGGTGCGCATCTCGTCCTCGCCCATCCCCTGCGTCGTCACGCACGGCGTGCCGACGCGGATGCCGCTGGCGATGTTGGGCTTCTGCGGGTCGAAGGGGATCGCGTTCTTGTTGAGGGTGATGCCGGCCGCGTCGCAGCGCGCCTCGGCGTCGGCGCCGGTGACGAGCACCTGCTGGAGGTCGTGCAGCGAGAGGTGGGTGTCGGTGCCGCCGGTCGTCGGGCGGATGCCCTTCTCCCCCAGCGTCTCGGCGAGGACCCGGGCATTGGCGATGACCTGCTTGGCGTAGGCCTGGTACTCCGCGGTGGCGCACTCCTTGAAGTTCGTCGCCTTCGCCGCGATCGTGTGCATCTGCGGACCGCCCTGCATCATCGGGAAGACGGCCTTGTCGATCGCCGCGCGGTGCTCCTCCTTGCAGACGATCGCGCCGGAGCGCGGGCCGCGCAGGACCTTGTGCGTCGTGAAGCTCACGACGTCGGCGTGCGGCACCGGGCTCGGGATCGCCTTGCCGGCGACGAGCCCGATGAAGTGGGCGGCGTCGACCCAGAAGATCGCACCGACCTCGTCGGCCACGCGGCGGAAGAACTCGAAGTCGATGAGGCGCGGGATGGCCGAGCCGCCGGCGAGGATGACCTTGGGCCGGTGCTCCTTGGCGAGGCGCTCGACCTCGTCGTAGTCGATGTCCTCGGTGTCCTTGTCGACGCCGTAGTGGACGGCGTTGAACCACTTGCCCGAGAACGACATCTTCGTGCCGTGGGTGAGGTGGCCACCGTGCGGAAGGCTCATCGCGAGGATCGTGTCGCCGGGCGACATGAAGGCGCCGTAGACCGCCTGGTTGGCGCTCGCGCCCGAGTGCGGCTGGACGTTGGCGTGGTCGGCCTCGAAGAGCGCCTTGGCGCGCTCGATGGCGAGTGACTCGGCCTTGTCGACCTCGGAGCAGCCGCCGTAGTAGCGGCGCCCCGGGTAGCCCTCGGCGTACTTGTTCGACAGCGTCGAGCCGAGCGAGGTGAGAACCGCCGGCGAGGACATGTTCTCGCTGGCGATGAGCTGGAGGCCGCCGCGCAGCCGGTCGAGCTCGGAGACGAGGACCCCGGCGATCTCGGGGTCGAAGGCCTCGAGGGCCCCGAAGTCGGAACCGTAGAACGTCTCACTCATCGCTGCTGCTCTCCTCGGGTGCTGGTGCCGTGTCGTCCGATTCTGGTGCGGGGTCGTCCGACGTGTCTGCCGACGTGTCTGCCGACCTGTCGTCCGACGTGTTTGCCGGCGACTCTAGGTGCTCGGCCGCGAGGGCCAGGATCTCGTCCGCGTCGATCGCGCCGCGCCGCAGGATGGTCGGCTCGTCGTGGGTGCAGTCGACGATCGTCGAGGGCAGCCCGCCCGTCACCGGCCCCCCGTCGAGGTAGAACTCGACCGAGGCCCCGAGCTGGGTGGCGGCGTCGACGACGGTGCGCGAGGCGGGGTGGCCGGTGCGGTTGGCACTGCTCACCGCCATCGGGCCGACCTCCTTGAGCAGGTCGAGGGCGACCTCGTGGTCGGGCATGCGGACGGCCACGGTGCCACCGGTGTCACCGAGGTCCCACATGAGGGACGGCTGCGCCTTGAGGACGAGTGTGAGGGGGCCGGGCCAGTAGCGCTCGATGAGGGCGCGCGCGTAGTCCGGCACGTCGGTCGCGAGACCGTCGATGGTCCGGACGTCCGCGACGAGCACCGGGGGCGGCATCTCGCGGCCGCGGCCCTTGGCGTCGAGGAGGCGCTGGACGGCGTCGGGCGAGAAGGCGTCGGCGCCGATGCCGTAGAGCGTGTCGGTGGGCAGGACGACGAGGTCGCCGAGGCGGATGCCGGCACTCGCCTTGGCGATGCCGTCCTGCCGACCCTCGGGTGTCGTGCAGTCGAAGACCGGACTCATGGGAGCAGCCTAGGACCGCCTCCCTGCGTCGGGGACCGCGGGCACCCCGGCCGCGGGCTGACCTGCGGGGACGGACCGAAATTGGTCAGTGTCGGAATCGTCGTCGGGGTCCGCGTGTGCGTAGGGTCGGACCGTTTCGTCCCTGTCTATCCAAGTGAGGTGCAACGCATGCGTGGTTCCGGACTCATCTGGACGATCGTCGGTGTTCTTCTGATCATCGTTCTGCTGATGTACATCCTCTGACGAGGTCGAGCGACTGCTGTGGCCCCCATCCGATCCGGGTGGGGGCCACAGTGCTGTCAGGGCCTCGTCGCTGTCAGGGCCTCGTCACGTCGGCCCGCTCAGGCGCGCGTCGCGACGGTGGCCCGCGGACGGCCGGTGAGGTCGTCGCGGTCCTCGACGTGCGACCAGGACCCGCTCGCCCGGAGCGCGGCGGGCAGCGACTCGCCCTGGCTGTCGGCGTGCTCCATGACGAGCACCCCGCCGGGGCGCAGCAGGCCGGCCGCCCGGGCTGCGACGAGCCGCGGGATCGCCAGCCCGTCCTCGCTGCCGCCGTAGAGGGCGACGTGCGGGTCGTGGTCGCGCACCTCGGGGTCGACCGGCTCGGCCGTGGTCGGGATGTAGGGAGGGTTCGACACGACGACGTCGACGTCGGTGAGGCCGAGGAGCGCCGTGACGGCGTCGGCGTGCTCGATCTCGACGTCGAGCCCGAGCCGGTCGCGGTTGCGCTGCGCCCAGGCCACGGCGAGGTCGCTCACCTCGACCGCGAGCACCCAGGCCTCGGGAACCTCGGACTTCACGGCGAGGGCGATGGCGCCCGAGCCGGTGCAGAGGTCGACGACGACCGGGAACTCCACGCCGGCGTCGATGCATGCGCGGGCCGCGTCGACGGCCCACCCTGCGACGACCTCGGTCTCCGGCCGCGGCACGAAGACGCCCGGGCCCACCTCGAGCTCCAGCCCGCGGAACCAGCTGCGGCCGGTGAGGTGCTGGAGCGGGACGCGACGGGCGCGCTCGGCCACGAGGCCGGCATACGACTCGGGCACGTCTCCGCCGAGCACCATGCGCCGCCTCACCTCGCCGGCGTCGACGCCGAGGGCGTGCGCCGCGAGCGCGACCGCGTCGTGGTCCGGGGAGCCGACGCCGGCGTCGGCGAGGGTCCGGGTGGCCGCGCGGACGGCGTCGCGCAGGTCGCTCACGCCGGGCCCTCCCCCAGTGCCGCGAGGCGTGCGGCCTCGTCGGCCGACATCGCCGACTCGACGACGGCGTCGAGCTCGCCGCTGAGCACGGTGTCGAGGTTGTAGGCCTTGAAGCCGGTGCGGTGGTCGCTGATGCGGTTCTCGGGGAAGTTGTAGGTGCGGATGCGCTCGCTGCGGTCGACGGTGCGGACCTGGCTCGCGCGGATGTCGGCGCTCGCCGCGTTCGCCTCGTCGACGGCCATCTGGTGCAGGCGCGCGCGCAGGACGCGCATCGCGGCCTCGCGGTTCTGGAGCTGGGACTTCTCGTTCTGGCACGAGACGACGGTGCCCGTGGGCAGGTGCGTGATGCGCACGGCAGAGTCGGTCGTGTTGACGCTCTGCCCACCCGGGCCGGACGAGCGGAAGACGTCGATGCGCAGGTCGCCCGGGTCGATCGTCACCTCGACCTCCTCGGCCTCGGGCATGACCCAGACGCCTGCCGCGCTCGTGTGGATGCGGCCCTGGGTCTCGGTGACGGGCACGCGCTGGACGCGGTGGACGCCGCCCTCGTACTTGAGGCGGGCCCACGGACCCTCGCCCGGCTGCGGGTTGCCGCGCGCCTTGACGCTCACCTGGACGTCCTTGTAGCCGCCGAGGTCGGTCTCGGTCGCGTCGAGGACCTCGGTGCGCCAGCCCCGCTGCTCGGCGTAGCGGAGGTACATCCGCAGCAGGTCCCCGGCGAAGAGGGCGGACTCGTCACCGCCCTCCCCCGCTTTGACCTCGAGGATCACGTCGCGGTCGTCGTCCGGGTCGCGCGGGACGAGCAGGCGGCGGAGCCGGTCGGCCGCGTCGGTGGCGGCCCGCTCGAGCGCCGGGACCTCCTCGGCGAACCCCGGGTCCTCCGCGGCGAGCTCACGCGCCGCCTCGAGGTCGTCGGTCGCCGCCACCCACTCCCCGTATGCCGTCACGGTCGGTCCCAACGCGGCATACCTCTTGTTGACCTCGCGCAGGCGGTCCGGGTCGGAGGCCACGGCCGGGTCGCCCATCTCGCGCTCGAGGTCGGCGTGCTCCTGGGCGAGGGCGGCGGCGGACTCGAACATCGGGGTACCTCTCGAACGGGCGGTCAGGTGGTGCAGACACGAATGCGCCGACCCGGATCCGGTCTCGGATCGACGGGTCGGCGCATCGGGGGTGCTACGCGTCGGCCTTCTTGCCGTAGCGCGCCTGGAAGCGAGCCACGCGACCACCGGTGTCGAGGATCTTCTGCTTGCCCGTGTAGAACGGGTGGCACTGGCTGCAGACCTCGGCGTGGATCTCGCCGTTGGGGGCCGTGCTGCGGGTCGTGAACGTCGCGCCACAGGTGCAGGTGACGGTCGTCTCGCCGTAGTTGGGGTGGATGTCCTTCTTCACGATGCTTCTCCTTGGATGTCTCCGGGTCGGCGGGCCCACCACGTTGGTGCAAACCCTGGAGCGCCCCGCCTGCATCCGCTCGTGAGGGCGATGCTCAGGAAACGCGTTCGTGCCGTGAACCGGTCCAGCGAACAAGTGTGCCAGAGCAGGCACACGTTCCCCTAAACGGCGCAATGGGCACGCGCATTCCCCGCTCGGCCGGTCTCCCGACGGGCGGGCGGGGCGATGCGGTCGTACCGTGACGGGATGGGCGAGACCGGCGACACGAGCATCGTTCGGACCAAGGACGTCGAGACCGTCCTGCGCCAGGGTGACGACTCGCCCGAGGGCCACGCGGGGCTGCGCAGGAGCCTCACCGCCAAGGACCTCATGGGGTTCGGCATCGGCATCGTCATCGGGACCGGCATCTTCACCCTCACCGGCACGGGCGCGAAGAACTACGCGGGACCGGGCATCGTGCTGTCCTTCGTCATCGCCGGCGTCGTCAGCCTGCTCGCGGCGCTCTGCTACGCCGAGCTGGCGGCAGCCGTCCCGACGGCGGGCAGCTCCTACACCTACGCCTACACGACGATCGGCGAGATCTTCGCGTGGATCATCGCGTGGGACCTCGTCCTCGAGTTCGCGCTCGGTGCGGCCGTCGTCGCACGCGGCTGGTCCGGCTACCTCCAGGAGGCGTTCGACCTGCCGACGACGTTCTTCGGCGAGGACTCGACCGTCAACCTCGGCGCCCTGGGGATCGCCCTCGTCCTCGGCGTCGTCGCGGCGGTCGGCATCCGTGAGTCGAAGTGGGTGACCAACGCCCTCGTCGCCATCAAGGTGTCGGTCTGCGTCTTCGTCATCGTGGTCGGGATCTTCTTCGTCAAGGTCGCCAACCTCTCCCCCTTCATCCCGCCGTCGCAACCGATGTCGGAGGACCTGCGGACCACGGGGCTCGAGCAGCCCTTCTGGCAGTGGGTCACGGGCGCGACGCCGACGGCGTTCGGCGTCACCGGCGTCTTCGTCGCCGCGGCGATCGTCTTCTTCGCCTACAGCGGCTTCGAGGCCGTGGCCAACCTCGGTGAGGAGACCAAGGACCCGGCGCGGGACATGCCCCGCGGGCTCATCGGGACGCTGCTCATCTGCACCTTCCTCTACCTCGCCGTCTGCCTCGTCATCACCGGCATGGTGAAGTACTCCGGTCTCAGCGAGGGCGCGCCCATCTCGGACGCCTTCGACCAGGTCGGCATGGGCTGGGCGTCCATCCTCATCGGCATCGCCGCGGTTGCCGGCCTCAGCTCGGTGATCCTCGTCGACATCGTCGCCATGGGCCGGATCGGCTTCGCGCTGTGCCGCGACGGGCTCCTCCCGCCCTCGGTGGGCGCGATCTCGCCCCGCTTCCGCACCCCGCTGCGGATCACGGTCGTCACCACCGCCGTCGTCTGCGCCCTCGCCGCCTTCGTGCCTCTCCACACGCTGGCCGAGATGGTGAGCATCGGGACGCTCTTCGCCTTCCTCGTCGTCTCGATCGCCGTGGCCGTCCTGCGGCGCACGAAGCCGCGCATGCACCGCCCGTTCCGCACCCCTGCCGTGCCGCTGCTGCCGATCGTCTCGGCGCTCAGCTGCGTCGGCCTCATGGCGAGCCTCGCGGTCGGCACGTGGCTGCGCTTCCTCGCCTGGCTCGCGCTCGGGCTCGTCGTCTACTTCGGCTACGGCCGCCGCCACTCCAACCTCGCCCCGGGCAACCTCGTCGCCACCGGCTACGGCCGACGCCGCGACGTGGCCGCCGAAAAGGACGCGAAGGGCGCACCCACCCTCGACTAGCGTCGCCGCATGACCGGCCCGAGACGCGCCACGGCGGACGACCTCGACGACCTCCTGCGCCTGCGGGTGCTCATGTTCGAGGCGATGGGCACGCCGCCGGCCGCCCTCGCCGACGCGACGTGGCGGGAGGCAGCACGGGCGTGGTTCACCACGAAGGTCGACGACCGGCAGACGCTCGTCCTCGTCGTCGAGGAGGAGGGCCAGGTGCTCGCCGGGGGCCTCGCCGAGCTGGTGCCGGCCATCCCGGCGCCGACCCTCCCCCACGGCCGCCTCGGGTTCGTCTCCAACGTCGCCACCCTCCCCCACGCCCGCGGCCGCGGCTTCGCCCGCGCGGTGATGACCGAGCTCGTGCGATGGCTCGAGGAGGACGCGGGAGTGGACCGCGTCGACCTCGCCGCCACGACCGAGGGCGCCGTCATCTACCGCTCGATGGGCTTCACGGAGTCGGCGTTCCCGACCATGCGGAGGCTGCCCGCCCGCGGCGGAAGGTGAGCGGGGGTCCCATGCTCTGCTTGGGCCGGCACCCGCCGTCGTTCGTCACAGCCTCCGTATGCCGCGAGGCGGCCTCCCGTCGTGGGAGACCGCCTCGCGGTGGATCGGGACGACTCAGTCGTCGCTCTCGTCCTCGAGCTTGTTCGAGCTTGTCTGCTGGACCTGCTTGAGGAACTCGTAGTTCGTCTTCGTCTTGCGCAGCCGGTCGAGCAGGAGCTCGATGCCCTGCTGGCTGTCGAGCGCGGCGAGGACGCGGCGGAGCTTCCACATGATCTTCAGCTCTTCCGGCGCGAGGAGGATCTCCTCGCGACGGGTGCCCGAGTTGTTGATGTCCACAGCCGGGAAGATGCGGCGGTTGGACAGCCCACGGTCGAGCTTGAGCTCCATGTTGCCGGTGCCCTTGAACTCCTCGAAGATCACCTCGTCCATGCGCGAGCCGGTCTCGACGAGCGCGGTGGCGAGGATGGTGAGCGAGCCGCCGTTCTCGATGTTGCGCGCCGCGCCGAAGAACTTCTTCGGCGGGTAGAGCGCGGCCGAGTCGACACCGCCGGAGAGGATGCGACCGCTCGCCGGGGCGGCGAGGTTGTAGGCGCGGCCGAGCTTGGTGATCGAGTCGAGGAGCACGACGACGTCGTGACCCATCTCGACGAGGCGCTTGGCGCGCTCGATGGAGAGCTCGGCGACGGTCGTGTGGTCCTCTGCCGGGCGGTCGAAGGTCGAGGCGATGACCTCACCCTTGACCGCGCGCTGCATGTCGGTGACCTCCTCCGGCCGCTCGTCGACGAGCACGACCATGAGGTGGACCTCGGGGTTGTTCGTCGTGATCGCGTTGGCGATGGCCTGCATGACCATCGTCTTGCCGGCCTTCGCCGGAGCGACGATGAGGCCTCGTTGGCCCTTGCCGATCGGCGCGACGAGGTCGATGATCCGCGTCGTGAGGTTGGTCGGGTCGGTCTCGAGTCGCAGGCGGTCCTGCGGGTAGAGCGGCGTGAGCTTGCCGAACTCGGCGCGCTTGCGGGCGTCGTCCGAGCTCATGCCGTTGATCGTGTCGAGGCGCGCCAGCGGGGTGTACTTCTGGCGGTTGTTGCGCGAGCCGACGCTCTGCTGCTGCGCCTCCTCACCCTCGCGGGGGGCCTTGGTCGCGCCGACGACGGCGTCGCCCTTGCGCAGGCCGTTGCGCTTGACCATGCCGAGCGGGACGTAGACGTCGTTGGTGCCGGGGAGGTAGCCCGAGGTCCGCACGAACGCGTAGTTGTCGAGGATGTCGAGGATGCCGGCCACGGGCACGAGGACGTCGTCCTCGGTGATCTGCGGCTCGTTCTCGGTCGTCGGCTCGCTGCCGGGCTGGACCGACCCGCGGCGCTTGTCGCGGTTGCGGTTGCGGTTGCGGCGGCGGCGACCGCTGCGGCCACCCTCGTCGTCGTCGTCCTGGGCGCCGCCGTCGTTCTGCGAGGTGGTGCCGCGGTCCGTGCGGTCGGTGCGGTCGGTGTGCTCACGCTCGCCGTCACGCTCGCGGGCAGGACGGTCGGAGTCGCGCTGCTCACGCTGCCCACGCTGGGTGTCGCGGGACTCCTGCTGCTCCGGGCGGCCGTCATCGCGACCCTCACGACGCTCGCGGCCCTCGCGCTCTGCGCGGTCGGCGCGGTCGGTGCGATCGGCGCGGTCTGCGCGGTCGTTGCGGTCGGCGCGCCCCTCGGCCTGCGCGTCGGACGAGCGATCCTGCTCGGCGTGCTCGGTGCGTTGGCGCGGCTCACGGCGACCACGGTCGGCGTCGCCGGACGTCCGGGAGCGTTCGGTCTCCTCGCCGGGAGCGGCCTCGGTCCTGGGGGTCTCGGTCTCGGTGGCCTCGGTCCTCGGAGCGGCCTGTCCCGAGGAGGACGCGCGCCGCGGGCGGCGCGCCGGTGCCTCGGCAGCGGTCGCGACCGGGCCGCTGTCGCCGTTCTGGCGCGACTTGATGGCGGCGACGAGGTCGCCCTTGCGCATCTTGGCGGTGCCGGAGATGCCCATGCTCGAGGCGAGCCCCTGCAGCTCCGCGAGGCGCATGGCCGTCAGCGAGCCCGATCGGCGCGGGCCCTGCCCGGATGCCGAAGACGCCTCGAGGGTGGTGGTGTCTGTCACGAAGGATCCTTCCCCTCGTCAATGGGCCCGAGCCACGGGTGCGTGGAGGGCCGGAGGTGGGTGCCAGGGATCTGGCGGCTGGTTCCACGGGGCCTGCCGACACCGGCGCGTGGCACGGCACGACCGGCCCAGGGTGGAGGATGCGGATCTCGGTAGGCATCGGTGGGGAGAAGCCCCCTCCGGCATCGACTGCGACCGCGCCACCACACTAACACCACGGGTTCACCGTGGAGGGGAGGACGGGAACGCGCAGGTCAGGCGTTCTCGACGACGACGCCACGCTCCGGTATGCCGGGCAGCAGCACGCGCCACCCGTCGCCTCCCGAGGTCGCCACCTCGTCGGCCGTGCCGGCCGTCGCGAGGACGAGGACGCTCGGACCCGCGCCGGAGACGACGGCGGCGTGTCCGTCGGCCCGAAGCGTGTCGACGAGGGCCATCGACGCGGGGTAGGACGGCCGGCGGGGTTCCTGGTGCAGCCACTCGCGGGTGCCCGCGAGGAGGTGCTGCGGCGCGGAGGTGAGCGCGTGGACGAGCAGCGCCGCCCGCGCCGAGTTGGCGGCCGCGTCGGCCAGCCTCACCTGCGCCGGGAGGACGGCACGAGCCGTGGCCGTCGAGAGCTGGGTCCCGGGGGTGAGGACGACGGGGACGACGTCGGGGTGGGGTGTGAGACACAGGGTCGTCGTGCCCGCGGCGGGGTCGTCCGACCACGAGAGGGTCACGCCGCCGTGGACGCTCGCCGACGAGTTGTCCGGGTGACCCTCGAGCCGGGCGGCGAGGTCGTTGACCGCGCCGAGGTCGATGTCGCTCGCCTGCCGGCCTGCGCGAAGGGCCCGCAGGGCGTGCGCGACGGCGACGCCCGTGACGATCGCCGTGGCCGACGAGCCGAGGCCGCGACCATGGGGCACGGCGTTGTCGCACTCGAGCCGCAGCCCGGCAGGTGCGGTCTCGCCGAGCTCGTCGAAGGCGTGGACGAGGCTGCGGTGGACGAGGTGCGTCGCGTCGGTGGGGACGGACTCGGCACCTTCGCCACGGATGACGATCTCGAGCCCGGGGCCGTCGAGAACCGTTGCGCGACAACGGTCCCAGATCCCGAGAGCCAGACCGATCGAGTCGAAGCCGGGTCCGAGGTTGGCGCTGCTCGCCGGGACGCGGACGGCGACGGTGAGGCCGGGCAGCCACTCCCCCAACGGTCAGCCCTCGAAGCCTAGGACCTCGGCCACCGCGCGCGCCTCGGCGCCGACCCGCACGGGCTCGACCTCCGAGCCGTCGGCGGTGCGCAGGGCCCACTGCGGGTCCTTGAGGCCGTGACCGGTGACGGTGCAGACGATGGTGGCGTCGGCGGGGACCTCGCCGCGCTCGCTCGCCTGCACGAGCCCGGCGATGCTCGCGGCCGACCCCGGCTCGACGAAGATGCCCTCGGTCGAGGACAGGAGCCGGTGGGCTGCGAGGATCTGCTCGTCGGTGACGGACTCGATGCGCCCGCCGGACCCGTCGCGCGCGGCCTCGGCCTGGCGCCACGAGGCGGGGTTGCCGATCCGGATGGCGGTGGCGATGGTCTCGGGGTCGTCGACCGGGTGGCCGAGGACGATGGGGGCCGCGCCGGCCGCCTGGAAGCCCCACATCTGCGGGGTGCGCGTCGCGACGGCGGGCAGACCCTCGGCGTCCGTGGCGTACTCGGTGTAGCCGCGCCAGTAGGCGGTGATGTTGCCGGCGTTGCCGACGGGCAGCACGTGGATGTCCGGGGCGTCGCCGAGCGCGTCGACGACCTCGAAGGCTGCGGTCTTCTGGCCCTCGATGCGGGCCGGGTTGACCGAGTTGACGAGCTCGACCGGGTGGACCTCGGCGAGCTTGCGCGCGACGGTGAGGCAGCTGTCGAAGTTGCCGTCGACCTGGATGAGGGTGGCACCGTGCGCGATGGCCTGGCTCAGCTTGCCCATGGCGATCTTGCCCTCGGGCACGAGGACGGCGCAGGTCATGCCGGCCTTCGTCGCGTAGGCCGCGGCGCTCGCACTCGTGTTGCCCGTGCTCGCGCAGATGACGGCCTTGGCACCGCGACCCTTGGCGTGCGAGATCGCCGTCGTCATGCCGCGGTCCTTGAAGGACCCCGTGGGGTTGAGCCCTTCGTACTTGACGAGCACGTTGGCACCGACGAGCTCGGAGAGGTGCTCGGCCTGGATGAGCGGTGTGCCGCCTTCGTGGAGGGTCACGACGGGTGAGCCGGCGAGCATCGGCAGGCGGTCGGCATACTCACGGATCACTCCGCGCCACTGGTGTGCCACGTCAGGCTCCTTCCACGCGCATCCACGAGACGACCTCGTCGACGGTCTCGAGCCCGGCGAGCGCCCCGACGGTCGCCGCGAGGGCGGAGTCGGGCGCGCGGTGGGTGACGATGACGAGCTGGGCCCGGGAGTCGTCGCCCTCGCCGAGGATCCGCTGCCGCACGGTCTCGATGGAGACGTCGTGGTCGGCGAAGGCCGAGGCGACCTGGGCGAGGACGCCCGGACGGTCGGCGACGGCGAGGCTGATGTGGTACCTCGTCTCGGCGTGGCCCATCGGGACGACCGGGAGGTCGGCGTAGGCCGACTCGGCCGGCCCGTGCCCGCCCGCGAGGCGGTGCCGGGCGACGGCGACGACGTCACCGAGGACGGCCGAGGACGTGGGCTCGCCGCCCGCACCCTTGCCGTAGAACATGAGCTCGCCGGCGGCCGCGGCCTCGACGAAGACGGCGTTGTAGGCGTCGCGCACCGACGCCAAGGGGTGGCTCCGGTCGATCATCGCCGGGTGCACCCGGACCGTGACGCCGTTCGGGGTGCCCGACGCGTCGCGCTGGAGCTCGCAGATGGCGAGGAGCTTGACGACCGCGTCCATGTCGCGAGCCGCCTGGACGTCGGCGGCCGTCACCTCGGTGATGCCCTCGCGGTGCACGTCGGCGCTTGCGACCCGGGTGTGGAACGCCAGCGAGGCGAGGATGGCCGCCTTCGCGGCGGCGTCGAAGCCCTCGACGTCGGCGGTGGGGTCCGCCTCGGCGTAGCCGAGCGCCTGGGCCTGCTCGACCGTCTCGGCGAACCCGGCGCCGGTCGAGTCCATCTTGTCGAGGACGAAGTTCGTCGTGCCGTTGACGATGCCGAGGACCCGCACGACGTCGTCGCCGACGAGCGACTCCCGCATCGGACGGACGATGGGGATCGCACCGGCGACGGCGGCCTCGTAGTAGAGGTCGACGCCGTGCTCCGCGGCCGCGGCGTAGAGCGTCGGACCGTCCTCGGCGAGAAGCGCCTTGTTGGCAGTGACGACCGAGGCGCCGTGCTCCATGGCCGTGAGGATGTGGCCGCGGGCCGGGTCGATGCCGCCGATGACCTCGATGACGATGTCGGCGCTGCGGACGAGGGTGTCGGCGTCGGAGGTGAAGAGCGCGGGGTCGACGGGCACGTCGGGACGCGGGCGGTCCGGGCGGCGGACGGCGATGCCGATGAGGTCGAGACGGGCGCCCACGCGCGCCGCGAGGTCCTCGGCGTTCGTGACGAGCATCGTCGCGACCGCGGACCCGACGACGCCGCACCCGAGCAGGGCGACCTTGAGGGTGGGCAGGTCGGCAGTGGCTGCCATCTCGGCGGTCTTCTCCTCGGTGGTCACGGGCTCGACCACGTCGCAGCGACGTCGCACCGGGGCGACATCAGCTGCTCCCCACGTCGAGGGCCAGCAGGTCGTCGATCGTCTCACGACGCACGAGGACCCGCGCCTGACCGTCTCGGACCGCGAGCACGGGCGGGCGGGGGGTGTGGTTGTACTGGCTCGACAGGGCACGGCAGTAGGCGCCGGTGCCCGGCACGGCGATGAGGTCGCCCGGACCGGTGTCGGCCGGGAGCCACTCGTCCTGGACGACGATGTCACCGCTCTCGCAGTGCTTGCCGACGACGCGGGCGAGCATCGGCGCGGCCTCGGAGCTGCGGTTGGCCAGGGTGCACGAGTAGTCGGCCTCGTAGAGCGCCGGCCGGACGTTGTCGCTCATCCCGCCGTCGACCGAGACGTAGGCGCGCGAGTGGGTGTCGCCGAGCTCGACCTGCTTGACCGTGCCGACCTCGTAGAGGGTGAACGTCGACGGCCCGACGATCGCGCGCCCGGGCTCGATCGACACCCGCGGCACCTGCGCGAGGTCGCCGTCGCCGATCGCCTTGAACTCGCGCCCGACGATGTCGGCGAGCTGCTCGCCGAGCTCGGCGGGGCTCATCGGCGTGTGCTGCGAGGTGTAGGCCATGCCGAAGCCGCCACCGAGGTCGATCTCGGGGCTGTGGTGCCCGAGCTCGTCGGCGATGCGCGCGTGCAGGCCGATGAGCCTGCGGGCGCTCATCTCGAAGCCGCCCGTGTCGAAGATCTGGCTGCCGATGTGGGAGTGCAGACCGCGCAGGTCGAGGCTGTCGTACGCGAGGACGGCCCGCGCCGCATCCAGCGCCTGTCCCCCGGTGAGGCTGAACCCGAACTTCTGGTCCTCGTGACCGGTCGCGATGAACTCGTGCGTGTGGGCCTCGACACCGACGGTCACGCGGATCATCACGGGTGCGACGACACCGAGCTCGGCCGCCATCTCGGCCACCCGCTCGATCTCGACGAAGCTGTCGACGACGATCCGGCCCACGCCGTAGTCGAGGGCGGCCCGGATCTCGTCCAGCGACTTGTTGTTGCCGTGGAAGCCGATCCGCTCGGCCGGGAAGCCGGCCCGCCTCGCGACGGCCAGCTCGCCACCGCTGCACACATCGAGGGAGAGGCCCTCCTCCGCCACCCAGCGCGCGACCGCAGTGCACAGGAACGCCTTGCCGGCGTAGTAGACGTCGGCCCTGCCGCACACCGGACCGAAGGGCGCCGCGAACTCGTCTCGGAAGGCCCTCGCCCGCGCGCGGAAGTCCTCCTCGTCGATGACGTATGCCGCGGTCCCGAACTCGCGCGCGATGCTCACGACGTCGAGCCCTGCGACCTCGATGCGGCCCTCGGCGTCACGGGTGACCGACTCCGGCCACAGCTGCGGGAGGAGCGCCATGACGTCGTCGGGATAGGGAAGGTAGAGCGGAGGACCGCCGTAGCCCTCGGCGTGCAGGGCACCGGCCTCGTGCGAACGCATCGGTCAGGACCTCACATGCGCTCGGGCGCGCTGACGCCGAGCAGGTCGAGTCCGTTGGCGAGCACCTGGCGGGTGGCGTCGTTGAGCCACAACCGGGTGCGGTGGAGGTCGGTGACCTCCTCCTCGGCGTTCATCGGCCGGACCCGGCAGGTGTCGTACCACTTGTGGTAGCGGCCGGCGAGGTCCTCGAGGTAGCGCGCGACACGGTGCGGCTCACGCAGGTGCGCGGCCTGGGCGACGACCCGCGGGAAGTCGCCGAGGGTCGCGAGCAGGGTCGCCTCGGTGGCGTCGGCGAGCAGCGACGGGTCGAAGCCGTCCTCGCGTCGCACGCCGTCCTCGCCCGCGAGCCGCGCGACATTGGCGGTGCGGGCGTGGGCGTACTGGACGTAGAAGACCGGGTTGTCGTTGGTCTGCTTGCGCAGGTCCTCGCCGTCGAGCGACAGCGGGCTGTCGGCCGGGTAGCGCGCGAGCGAGTAGCGCACCGCGTCGCTGCCGATCCAGTCGAGCAGGTCGCTGAGTTCGATGATGTTGCCGGCCCGCTTCGACAGCTTCGCGCCGTTGAGGTTGACGAGCTGGCCGATGCGGACGTCGATGTTGACCTCGGCGTCGTCACCCGCGGCGGACGCGATCGCCTTGAGCCGGTTGATGTAGCCGTGGTGGTCGGCGCCGAGGAGGTAGATCTTCTCGGTGAAGCCCCGGTCCTTCTTGCTGAGGTAGTAGGCGGCGTCGGCGGCGAAGTAGGTCGGTTCGCCGTTGGCCCGGATGAGCACCCGGTCCTTGTCGTCGGTGAAGTCGGTCGTGCGCAGCCACACCGCGCCGCCCTCGTCGTAGACGTGGCCCTGCTGGCGCAGCCGCTCGACCGCCTTCTCGACAGCGCCCCCCTCGTGCAGCTCGTTCTCGGAGAACCACACGTCGAAGAAGACGCCGAAGCGCTCGAGCGTCGAGCGGATCTCGTCGAGCTGCGCCCGGTAGGCCAGGGGGCGCACGACGGCGACCGCCTCGTCCTCCGGGAGCGCGACGACGTCGGGGCGCTGCTCGAGGACGGTCTTGGCGAGGTCGGCGATGTAGGCACCCGGGTAGCCGCCCTCGGGGGTCGGCTGCCCCTTCGCGGCGGCGAGGACGCTCTGCGCGAACTTGTCCATCTGCGCACCGGCGTCGTTGATGTAGTACTCGGCGGTGACGTCGGCCCCGGATGCCGAGAGCAGCCGGCGCATCGAGTCACCGAGCGCGGCCCACCGGGTGTGACCGATGTGCAGCGGCCCGGTGGGGTTGGCCGAGATGAACTCGAGGTTGATCGTGTGCCCGGCCTCGGAGTCGTTGTGCCCGTATGCCGTCCCGCTCTCGACGATGCTGCGCGCCAGCTCCCCCGCGCTCGCGGTGTCGAGGGCGATGTTGAGGAACCCCGGACCCGCGACGTCGACCGACGCGATGCCCTGGACCTGCCCCAGGCGGGAGGCGAGGGAGGTTGCGAGCTCGCGGGGCGGCATACCGGCCGCCTTGGCCAGCTGGAGCGCGATGTTGGTCGACCAGTCGCCGTGGTCCCGGTTGCGCGGCCGCTCGACGCGGACCTCCGCGGGGACGTCGGCGGCGAGGTCACCGGCGGCCACGGCCTCGAGGAGGGCAGCCCGGATCGCGGACGAGAGTTCTTCGGGAGTCACCCGCGAAGTCTATTGGGCCGGTGCAGGGGGCCGTCCGTGGGCCGCGAGCCGTGAGACGACCTCGACGAGCTCCACCGGGTCGAAGGGTTTGGCGACGAAGGCGTCGAAGCCCGCGAGCGCCGCCTCGCTGCGGTCGTGCGCCGAGGTCGAGGCGGTGACGAGGACGGTCGGCACGTCGACGAGGCGTGGGTGCGACCGGATGGCGGCGATGGCCCACCAGCCGTCACGTCGCGGTGTCTGCGCGTCGAGGAGGATGACGTCGGGGACACGGGCCGACGGGTCGATGAGCTGGCTCATCGCCTCGTGTCCGTCGACCGCCTCGAGGACGTCGAAGCCTTCCAGCTCGAGGTTGATCCGGATGATGTCGCGGATCGAGTCGATGTCGTCGCACACGAGGACCAGGGGAGGTGGCGTCACCGCCACCGAAGTCGGCCCTGATTCCATGAACGGAACTCTAGGCTGCTACCCTCCCTGAGCGTCCCGTAACGGGCCGAATCGTCATCATTCGGACACCGTGAGCCCCCGTAGCTCAGGGGATAGAGCACCGCCCTCCGGAGGCGGGAGCGCAGGTTCGAATCCTGCCGGGGGCACGCGCAGTTGGGCCGGTGAACGACGCGGAGCGTCGACTCACCGGCCCTTTCGCGTGCCCCGGCAGAAGCAACAGGCGCTCGAACGGAGTGAGAGCGCCGGCGGGGGCACATCACGACCGAGGGCCTGAAGAGCGCGACAGCGCTCTTCAGGCCCTCGGTCGTCCGTGCTCACAGCAGGGTGACGGGAGCGGGCACAAGGCGCCGAGGACGAGGTGGCTGACCGCGCGGCTCCCGCTGGGGGCACGCGCCATCGGACCACGGCGCCTCAGCCGCGCTGGCTGGAGTCGGTGACCTCCCCGACGAGCTCCTCGATGACGTCCTCGAGGAAGACGACGCCGAGCACCTCGCCGTCGTCGGCGACGACCCGCGCGAGGTGCGACCCGGTGCGCTGCATCGTCGCCAGCACCGACTCGACCTCGTCGTCGCGGCGGACGTTGGCCATCCGCCGCACCCGCTTGGCCGGCACCGGCTGCAGCCGCTCCTCCTCGTCGGCGAAGAGGACGTCCTTGAGGTGGAGGTAGCCGGTCAGCGTCCCGTCGCGGTCGGCGATGGGGTAGCGCGAGAACCCGTGGCGCGCGACGAGGCGCTCGATGTCGTCGGGCGTGGTCTCGAGCCCGATCGTCACGAGCTCCTCCACCGGGACGCCGACGTCGCGGGCGTCCTTGTCGCTGAACTCGAGGGCGGCGCCGAGCAGGCCGTACTGCTCCGCCTCGACGAGCCCCTCCTTGTGCGACTCGGAGACGATCTGGGCCACCTCCTCGGCGGTGAACGCGGAGGCGAGCTCGTCCTTGGGATCGACGCCGAGGGCGCGCACGAGCAGCTTGGAGACCCAGTCCATGGCGGCGATGACCGGCTTGACGACGCGCGAGACGGCGACGAGGGCCGGCACCAGCGCGATCGCCGCCCGCTCCGGCGTCGCGATGGAGATGTTCTTGGGGATCATCTCGCCGACGACGACGTGGAGGAAGACGACGACCAGCAGGGCGAGGACGAGGGCGAGGACGTCGGCGACCGCCTCGGGTGCCCCGAGCGCCTCGACCGGCCCGACGAGGGCGTGGTGGAGCGCGGCCTCGGACACCGCGCCGAGCAGCACCGAGCAGACGGTGATGCCGAGCTGGGCTGTGGCGAGCAGGATCCCGGTGCGGGACATGGCCTCCAGGGCCGCGCGGGCACCGCGGCTCCCCTCCTCGGCCAGCGGCTCGAGCTGGCTGCGGCGGGCGGACATCGCTGCGAACTCCGCGCCGACGAAGAACGCGTTGGCGAGGAGCAGCACCACGGTGACGAGGATCGTGCCGGCACTCATGCGGGCGCCCCTTCCTCGTCGTGATCCGGGTTGGCGGCGGGCTCCTCGACGGGCGAGATCCGGAGCCGGTCGACGCGCCTGGCCTCCATGTCGACCACGGTGATCCGCCAGCCGGGCAGCTCGACGACCTCACCGACGGCCGGGACGCGTCCGAGCTCGGACATGACGAAGCCGGCGACGGTCTCGTATGCCGGCCCCTCCGGGATGTCGATCCCCGTGCGCCTCTTGACCTCGTCGGGCCGCCACAGCCCCGGCACCGTCCACGAGCCGTCGGTCATCCGTCGGCCCGTCGTCTGGCTGCGGTCGTGCTCGTCGGACACCTCGCCGACGATCTCCTCGACGAGGTCCTCGAGGGTGACGACGCCGGACGTGCCGCCGTACTCGTCCACGACGATGGCGAACTGCTGGCCGCTGTCACGCAGGTGGATGAGCAGGGGGTCGAGCCGGATCGTCTCGGGGACGACGAGCGGCGGGGTCATCAGCGCGGACACCGGCACGTCGTCCCGGCGGTCGTGCGGCACGGCGATGGCCTTCTTGACGTGGACGACGCCGTCGACGTCGTCCCAGTCGTCGTCGATGACCGGGAAGCGGGAGTGCCCGGTCTGACGGGCGAGCTCGACGCACTCGCGGGCCGAGGCCGACCGGTCGATCGCCGTGGCCCGCGAGCGCGGGGTCATGACGTCGGCGGCGGTCTGGGCGCCGAAGCCGAGCGAGGCCGTGACGAGCCGGGCGGTGCCGAGGTCGAGCGTCCCCGCCTCGGCCGATGTCCGGACGAGCGAGGCGAGCTCGGCGGGACTGCGCGCCGCCGAGAGCTCCTCCTGCGGCTCGACGCCGAGCGCGCGGAGCGCGGCGTTGGCGGTGCCGTTGAGGACGGCGATCATCGGAGAGAAGGCCAGGGCGAACCACCGGACCGGCGTGGCGACGAGCTTGGCCGTCGACAGCGGCGTCGAGATCGCGAGGGTCTTGGGCACCATCTCGCCGACGATCATCGAGAAGACCGTCGCGACGACCATGGCGAGCACCGAGGCGACGCGGGCGGCGAGCGGCTCCCCCAGCCCCGCGGACTCCAGCGGACCGCGCAGCAGCGCGCCGATCGAGGGGTTGGCGAGGAAGCCGAGGACGAGGGTCGTCAGCGTGATGCCGACCTGCGACGCGGAGAGCTGGGTGGACAGGCGGCGCAGCGAGGTGAGCACCGTGCGCGCCCGGCCGTCCCCGCGATCGACGGCCTTCTCGACCGACGGGCGGTCCAGGGCGACGAGGGCGAACTCGGCGGCGACGAACAGGGCGGTCCCCAGGGTCAGCGCGACGCCGGCGAGGACGAGCAACCACTCGGTCATAGTGGAGTCATCCTAGGCAGGGCCCGGCGCGCGCCGGCGGCCACCGACCACGGCACCGGCCGCCGACGACGCGAATCATCCTCCGGACGGACGCCGACTCCACCAAGCGGTTGACCCCCACGTCGGGGGAGGCTGGAAGACTCCGAGCATGGCCTCACACCTGACCACGGGGGGTGGATCTCGATGAGCACGACCGCGACGCCGACGGGCGCGCCCATCGAGGTGCGCGACCTCACCAAGACCTTCGGCTCGTTCACCGCCGTCGACCGTCTCTCCTTCACCGTCGAGCCCGGCCGGATCACCGGCTTCCTCGGCCCCAACGGCGCCGGCAAGACGACGACGCTGCGCATGCTCCTCGGCCTCGTCCACGCCACCTCGGGCACCGCGACGATCGACGGGCGCGACTACCGCGACCTCGAGCACCCGCAGGCGATGGTCGGCTCCGCCCTCGAGGCGACGAACTTCCACCCCGGCCGCAGCGGCCGCGACCACCTGCGGGTCCTCGCCGCCGCGGGCGGCCTGCCGATGAGCAGGGTCGACGAGCTCCTCGAGCTCACCGGCATCCCCGCCGCCGCGCGCAAGCGCGCCGGCGAGTACTCCATGGGCATGCGCCAGCGCCTCGGCCTCGCCGCGGCCCTGCTCGGCGACCCGCGCGTCCTCATCCTCGACGAGCCGTCCAACGGCCTCGACCCCGAGGGCATCCGCTGGCTGCGCGGCTTCCTGCGCCACCTCAGCAGCCAGGGCAAGACGATCCTCGTGTCGAGCCACCTCCTCCAGGAGGTCGAGCAGACCGTCGACGACGTCGTCATCATCGCCAACGGACGGCTCGTCCGTTCCGGCCCGATGGCGCAGCTGCGGGGCGCACCGTCGACGATCGTGCGCACGTCGGACGCCGACCAGCTCGCGGGCGCCCTGCGCGTCGCCGACGTCACGAGCGTCCCCGGCCGCGACGGCGAGCTCGTCGCCGAGACGACCGACATGCGGCTCGTCGGCGACGTCGCCCTTCGCGCCGGGCTCCCCATCTGGGAGCTCCGCCCGCGCAAGGCCGACCTCGAGGCGCTCTACTTCGAGCTCACCGAGGGCACCAACCGCAACCTCGGAGCCGGTGCGCCGCCGGTCGAGGCCGATGCCGTCTCCGGCCAGGAAGGGGCGAACGAGTGATGGGCGCCGCCATCAAGTCCGAGTTCCTCAAGTTCTTCACGACCCGCCTCTGGTGGGGCATGGCCATCGGCATCTTCGTCGCCGGTGCCCTCTTCGCCGGCTTCTTCGGGTGGGCCTTCACCTCCGAGGATGCGATGGCCTCCGGAGCCACCGGGATCCAGGGCAGCGACACCCAGATCGTCAACTCCGTCTACACCGCGGGTCTCAGCGTCGGCTACCTGCTCCTCCTCACCGTGGGCATCCTGCAGATCGGTGCCGAATACAGGCACAAGACGATCAGCTCCACGCTCCTCTCGACTCCGCGGCGGGTCCGGGCGATGGGCGCCAAGATCGTCGCCCTGCTCGGGATCGGTGCGGGCTACGGCCTCATCAGCCTGCTCGGGTCGGTGTCGGTCGGCGCCATCGTCCTGTCGCTGCGCGACATCGACCCCTTCCCGTCCGGCTCGGTCGTGCGCACCCTCGCCCTCAGCCTGCTCGCGCTCGGCCTCTGGGCGCTCATCGGGCTCGGCGTCGGCATCCTCATCCCCAACCAGGTCGCGGCGATCCTCGTGGGCGTCGGTGTCGCCTGGATCGTCGAGCCGCTGCTCGGCCTCGGCCTCTCCTTCGTCGACGCGCTGAAGGGGGTCGTCCCCTACTTCCCCAGCCAGGCGACGAACGCCATGGTCGACGGCGTCACGCAGAACGGCCCCGATGCCGCCCAGCCGCTCGCCTGGTGGGCCGCCGCCCTCGTCCTCGCGGCCTACGCCGCGGCGCTCAGCGCCTTCGGCACGTGGCGGACCGTCCGACAGGACATCTCCTAGGACCTCCCCACCGCGGGAGCGTGGGCCGGGTTCAGGGGCCGGCTCCCCCCGCGGTGGGGTACGGAACGCGAGGGCCGGTATGCCGGGTGCGAGCCACCCGGCATACCGGCTTCTTTGGTCGTCGCGGCGGCCCGCACGACGGGTCCGCCGCGACGGTGGACCCTCGCTCGCGCGGCAGCGACGGAGAGATAGGCTGGGTGGACACGTGAACGTCGATGTCGACACCGCAGAAAGAGGCGTATACGCCGTGCCTGACCAGCCCGCTTCGAGCGACCCCCTGACCGCCTTCGGACCCAACGAATGGCTGGTGGACGAGCTCTTCGAGCAGTACAAGAAGGACAAGAACTCGGTCGACAAGGCGTGGTGGGAGTTCTTCGCGGACTACGACCCCAACGCGGGCAACGGCGCAGCCGCCAAGGCGGCTGACGCGCCGAAGGCGCAGAAGCCCGAGGCCCGGTCCGGGACGGCCGAGGCGCCGAAGCAGCAGGCCCCCCAGGCCAAGGCCTCCACGCAGGCGGCCCCGAAGGCAGAGACGCCCAAGGCCGAGGCCCCGAAGGCTGAGACGCCGAAGGCCGAGGCCCCGAGGGCGGCGACGCCCAAGGCCGAGGCCCCGAAGGCCGAGGACGAGGTGGCGCCCGCCAAGGCGGAGACGCCGCCCGAGGCGGGGACGCGGTCGGAGACCCCCACGCCGCGCGACGCCTCCCCGAAGAAGAGCGACGGTGCGGTCAACGCCCCCGAGACCTCCTCGATCCGCGGCGCGAGCGCCCGCGTCGTCACCAACATGGAGGCCTCGCTCGCCGTCCCGACCGCGACATCGGTCCGCGCCGTCCCGGCCAAGCTGCTCGTCGACAACCGCATCGTCATCAACAACCACCTCGCCCGTTCGCGCGGTGGCAAGGTGAGCTTCACCCACATCATCGGGTTCGCCGTCGTCAAGGCGCTCGGCGCGATGCCGGCCATGAACAACGGCTTCGGCACCGACGACAAGGGCAAGCCCGTCCTCATCACGCCGGCCCACGTGAACTTCGGCCTCGCCATCGACCTCGAGAAGCCCGACGGCACCCGCCAGCTCCTCGTCCCGTCCATCAAGGCCGCGGAGACGATGGACTTCGCGCACTTCTGGACGGCATACGAGGAGATGGTCAAGAAGGCCCGCGGGGGCAAGCTCACCGTCGAGGACTTCCAGGGCACGTCGATCTCGCTCACCAACCCCGGCGGCATCGGCACCGTCCACTCGGTCCCGCGCCTCATGGCCGGGCAGGGCGCGATCATCGGCGTCGGCGCGATGGACTACCCCGCCGAGTGGCAGGGCGCGAGCGACGAGACCCTCAACCGCAACGCCGTCTCCAAGATCCTCACGCTGACGAGCACCTACGACCACCGCATCATCCAGGGCGCCCAGTCCGGTGAGTTCCTGCGCGTCGTCCACCAGCTGCTCCTCGGTGACAGCGGCTTCTACGACGAGATCTTCGAGAGCCTGCGCATCCCCTACGAGCCGGTGCGCTGGGTCAAGGACATCTCGGCCTCCCACGACGACGACATCAACAAGGTGTCCCGCGTCCAGGAGCTCATCCACGCCTACCGCGTGCGCGGCCACCTCATGGCCGACACCGACCCGCTCGAGTACAAGCAGCGTCGCCACCAGGACCTCGACGTCACGAGCCACGGCCTCACCCTGTGGGACCTCGACCGCTACTTCGCGACCGGCGGGTTCGGCGGCGAGCCGTTCCTCAAGCTCCGCAAGATCCTCGGCATCCTGCGCGACAGCTACTGCCGCAGCATCGGCGTCGAGTACATGCACATCCAGGACCCCGAGCAGCGCGAGTGGATCCAGTCCAAGATCGAGGTCGGCTACGCCAAGACGACCCGTGAGGAGCAGCTGCGGATCCTGCGCAAGCTCAACGCCGCCGAGGCGTTCGAGACCTTCCTCCAGACGAAGTTCGTCGGCCAGAAGCGCTTCTCGCTCGAGGGTGGCGAGTCCGTCATCGCCCTCCTCGACCGCGTCCTGTCGCGTGCCGCCGAGGACGACCTCGACGAGGTCTGCATCGGCATGCCGCACCGCGGCCGTCTCAACGTCCTCGCCAACATCGCGGGCAAGTCCTACGGCCAGATCTTCCGCGAGTTCGAGGGCAAGCAGGACCCGAAGTCGGTCCAGGGCTCGGGTGACGTCAAGTACCACCTCGGCACCGAGGGCACCTTCACGGCCGAGGGCGGCGCGACGACCAAGGTCTACCTCGCCGCCAACCCCTCGCACCTCGAGGCCGTCAACCCCGTGCTCGAGGGCATCGTGCGTGCCAAGCAGGACCGCCTCGACCTCGCCGGCGAGGACTTCACCGTCCTGCCCGTCCTCCTCCACGGGGACGCGGCGTTCGCCGGTCAGGGCGTCGTCGCCGAGACGCTCAACCTCTCGCAGCTGCGCGGCTACCGCACCGGCGGCACCGTGCACGTCGTCATCAACAACCAGGTCGGCTTCACGACGTCGCCGAGCTCCTCGCGCTCGTCGACGTACTCCACCGACGTCGCCCGGATGATCCAGGCGCCGATCTTCCACGTCAACGGTGACGACCCCGAGGCCTGCGTCCGGGTCGCCGAGCTCGCCTACGAGTTCCGCAAGGAGTTCGCCAAGGACGTCGTCGTCGACATGGTCTGCTACCGCCGTCGCGGGCACAACGAGGGCGACGACCCGTCGATGACGCAGCCGCTCATGTACAACCTCATCGAGGCCAAGCGCAGCGTCCGCAAGCTCTACACCGAGTCCCTCATCGGCCGTGGCGACATCACGGTCGAGGACGCGGAGGCCGCGCTGCGCGACTACCAGCAGCAGCTCGAGCGCGTCTTCGTCGAGACGAAGGAGGCGCTCAAGGCCAACGACGCCGAGGCCGCCCGCGCCGCCGACGACAGCTACACCGGCACCGACGTCGAGGGTCACACCGGTCTCGAGCCGCCGACCGCGCAGACCGCCGACGCGACGACCCGGTCCGCGACCGAGACCGCCATCTCGCCCGAGGAGCTCAAGGCGATCGGCGAGGTGTTCGCCAACCCGCCGCAGGGCTTCACGGTGCACCCGAAGCTCCAGCAGATGCTCGAGAAGCGGGTCGCGAGCATCAGCCAGGGCGGCATCGACTGGGCCACCGGCGAGCTCCTGGCCTTCGGCTCGCTGCTCAAGGAGGGCACCCCCGTCCGCCTCGCCGGCCAGGACAGCCGTCGTGGGACGTTCGTGCAGCGCCACGCCGTCCTCATCGACAAGAACACCGCGCTCGAGTGGACGCCGCTGCTCTACCTCGGCGAGGGCCAGGGCCGCTTCTGGGTCTACGACTCGCTGCTGTCCGAGTTCGCCGCGATGGGCTTCGAGTACGGCTACTCGGTCGAGCGTCCCGACGCGCTCGTGCTGTGGGAGGCGCAGTTCGGCGACTTCTTCAACGGTGCGCAGACGATCATCGACGAGTTCATCAGCAGCTCGGAGCAGAAGTGGGGCCAGCGCTCCTCGGTCGTCCTGCTCCTCCCCCACGGCTACGAGGGCCAGGGCCCGGACCACTCGTCGGCCCGCATCGAGCGCTTCCTGCAGATGTGCGCCGAGGACAACATGACGGTGGCCTACCCGTCGACGCCGGCGTCGTACTTCCACCTGCTGCGCCGCCAGGCCTACGCCCGCCCCCGCCGTCCGCTCATCGTCTTCACCCCGAAGTCGATGCTGCGCCTCAAGGCCGCCTCGAGCATGCCGGACGACTTCACGAGCGGCTCGTTCCGCCCGGTCCTGCCCGACCGCGAGGGCGCGACGAGCGGCACCGTGGACCGCGTGCTCCTCGCCGCCGGCAAGGCGGTCCACGAGCTCGAGGCCGAGCGCACCAAGCGGGGCGACACCCGCACGGCCATCCTGCGTCTGGAGCAGTACTACCCGCTGCCCGCGCAGGAGCTCGCCACCGAGCTCGAGAAGTACCCCGAGGCCGAGCTCGTCGTCGTGCAGGACGAGCCGCAGAACCAGGGCGCCTGGCCGTTCCTCGCCCTCAACCTGCCGACCGCCCTCGCCGACCTCGGCATCCAGCGTCCGTTGCGGGTCCTCTCCCGCAAGGCGTCCGCATCGCCGGCGACCGGGTCGACCAAGAAGCACCAGGCCGAGCAGGCCGAGCTCGTCGCGGCGGCCTTCACCCGCTGACCCGACGCGACGAAGGCCCCCCGAACCGGTGTGCCGGTCGGGGGGCCTTCTCGTGTGCCTTGGGTGGAGCCGGTCCGCGTCAGCGCCCGCGGGACGTCAGCGGACGTAGTATCCGGCGACGTCCACGAGCAGGTGCCCCTGCACCCCGGACGACATGGCGAACCGGACGGTGCGACCGGTCGGCAGGTTCTGGATGGGCAGGACGACGTGGTTGCCCACGGTCTGCCCGGTGACGAAGTTGAGGACGGACCCCGTGGACTCGGTGATCGCCGGGTGGGCGACGAGGTTGCCGCGTGCCGTGGGTGACACCACGGTCGTTCGCAGGAGCACCGCCTTGGCCTCTGCGGGGGTGTTCGGAAGCGTGAGAGACACCGGGGTGGCACCGATCGCTCCCGATCCTCCGAGGAGGGTCCGGGTGTCCATGAGCCTCGTGGGAGCCACCGGGACGTAGCCGGCTCCGGAGTCGAGGGAGTAGGTGCCCACGAGGTCCGCCACGAGCTCGACGGATCCCTGCGCGTTCCAGAGCCGGACCCGACCCTGTGGGTCGAGGGGCACGACGACGAGGTTCGCCACCGTCCTTCCTTGCGCCACGTTGACGCTCGAGGCGTTCGGGCGGACCGTTCCGGCCGGGTATGCCGTGACGTAGGTGCCCTTGGTGGCGCCCGTGACGGTGAGGTTGAGGACGGCGGCCGTCGGGACCTGGCCCAGGCGCCTGGGCACGGACAGCGTCACGGCCTCCCCCTGGCCCACCGGAGCGTCCGGGGCACCGGTGCCGTACCTCGTGTCGAGGATGCGGGTGCCCGCCTCCGACACCAGCGTCGACGTCCCCGACGGGTGCACGTGCCCCGCCAGGTCGGCGACCAGGTGCACGGTGCCCTTGCTGTTGTAGAGCGCCACCTTCCCGTCCTCGCTCACCGGCACGGTGACGAACGAGGCCAGGGTTTCGGTGGGGCCGATGTTGAGGTGCGAGGCGGTGGGACGCGAGGTCCCCGCGGCGTGGGCGGTCACGAACGTCGGGGCCGTGGCTGCGAGACCGGTGAGGTTGAGGGTGACCGACGTCGTGCCGGCGGGCAGTCCGGGCACCGCGACGACGAGGGTCTGCCCCGGTCCGACCGGGCGGGCCACGGCGCCGAGCCCGGTCCGGGTGTCGAGGATCCGGCGTGGGGCGGTGGGAGTGAACGCCACGCCGGTGCCCGGGGTGGTCGTCACCCACGTGACCGACGACCAAGGCCCCCAGACGCCTCCCTCGCTGGAGCGTGCCCGGAAGCCGTGGGTCCGGCCGGCCACGAGAGCTCCGAAGCTGGCCCTGTTCGTCGTCGCCGTGACGCAGTGGACCGTCGTGCCGTCGGCGCGCTGACGGCACACCTCCGTACTCGTCATCGTGTCGAAGCCGCTCGGGCGAGCCCAGGTCACGGTGGCCATGTCGGGCGCCGACAGGCTGGCCTTGAGGACCGGGGCGCCGCGCTCGGTCACGAGGCGCACCGGGGCCGACGGTGACGACGAGGGTCCCGTGCCGACGCCGTTGGTGGCCGCCACGGTGAACGAGTGGTCCGTCCCGCTGGGCAGCCCGTCGAAGACGAGCGACGGCACGTCCGACTGCGTGGTTCGCTTCTGACCACCGGGGTGGGCGGTGACGACGTACGACGTCACGCCGCCGGGTACGAAATCCGGCCGCTTCCACGAGAGGTCGACCAGGGTGCGACGAGGAGAGGCGCTGACCTGCGTCGGCGCGAGAGGAAGCTCCCACGTCCCCACCTCGTAGATCCGGGCGATGTCACCGGCACCCAAGGCGTTGAACGCCCGGATCTCCGCCGCGTGCCGTGTGCCGTCCCCGAGGCCGGTGAACGTGCTCTCCCGAACCGTCGCCCCGACGGTGACCGTGCGACCCGTCGGAACGAGGGTCACCTGGTAGCCGGTCACCGGGCTACCCGTCTCCCGCCAGTCGGGCTCCCATTCGACGGTGAGCGCCCCCCTTGCACGTGCCGTGAACGAGTTGAACAGTGGACGCAGTGGCACGTCGGGAGCGTGGATCACCCTGACCGTCGCCGGTGAAGGGAGGTCGGGCTCCCCGATGCGGTTCCCGAGCGAGTCGACGAGGGAGGCGACGCGGACCGGCCATGACCCGGGTTCGGTCCCCTTGGCGACGGTCAACGTGCCGGTGTAGACGTCCGAGCCCTCGCCGGGGACGAGGTCGACCGACCCGGCACCGGCGAGCAACAGCCGTGCACCGACGATCTCATGCGCGTCGGTGATCGTGGCGGTCACCTTCACCTCTCGGGAGCGGTAGGCGACGTTCACCTCGTCGGGCCCAGCGGTCAGGGACACGAGCCGCGGGGGGTCGACGTCGGCGCCCACCGAGGTGACGTCGAGGTCCCTGCTCACCCCGGGTGGGGGAACAACCTCCGGGGGGGTTCCGAGGACGTAGAGCATGGACAGCTTCCAGCGACCCGGAGCAGCACCCTGCTGCAGCTGGAAGGTGAAGGTCTGCGACTCCGGAGTGGGGTCGATCCCCCATGTGTCATCGACCTGCACCGCTTGCGTCGACGTCTCGCTCTCCAGCAGGGCCAGACGTGGCGCGTTCTGGGGACCCGGCGGCATCTCGACCGTCACCACGACGGTTGCGGGTCCATGGGTCACGTCCACGGCCTGCGTGCTCCACGTCAACGACTTCGCGACGAACTCCGTGGGTTCGTCGGCAGCTCGAGCGTCCGGCGCCGAGGTGAGGGCGAACGCGAACAGCACCACGAGAGCGGTGACGAGCGGAAGCCGGCGACCGTCGGCAGCCTGTCGGTGCATGTGGATCTTTCCCCCGGGTGCGACGTGCCGGGAGCCCCGCGGCAGCAGCCGAAGTATGGCACCGACACGGCCGCCGCGGAGCCGATTCGGCGCGACGCGCTCCAGGCTCCCCGGCACGACACAAGCCGCGCGTTAGGGTTTCGACGTGTACTTCACCGACCGAGGGATCGAGGAGCTCGAGACGCGGCGAGGCGACGAGGAGGTCACGTTCGCCTGGCTCGCCGAGCAGCTGCGCACCTTCGTCGACCTCAACCCCGACTTCGAGACCCCCGTCGAGCGGCTGGCCACGTGGCTGGCCCGGCTCGACGACGAGGACGAGTGACCGATGAGCAACGACCACACCGGCCCCGGCCAGACGGCCCCCGAGGAGGGTGACGGCTCCGACCTCGAGTTCCGCCCGAGCGCCGCGTTCAGCGTCCCCACCGAGGGCCCGCGCGACGTCGCCGTCGTCTTCATGGGCGCCTCGATGGTCGCCGGTGTCGGCGACCCCAAGGGGCAGGGCTGGGTGACGCGGGTCGTGGGGCGCACGTCGCACCCCGACCTCGAGCTCACGGCATACAACCTCGGTGTTCGCGGCCAGACGAGCGGTGACGTCCTCACCCGCTGGCACACCGAGTGCCCGCCGCGCTGGAAGGACCGCGGCGAGCGCCGACTCGTCGTCTCCGTGGGCGCCAACGACATCGCCGCCGGCGTGACCCTCGCCCGCCACCGCCTCAACCTCGCCAACATCCTCGACGAGGCCGCGAGCAACGGCGTCTCGACGTTCGTCGTCAGCCCGCCGCCGAGCAGCGACCCGGCGTTCAACGACAAGCTCGCGATCCTCGTCGAGGCGCAGGCCGACGTGTGCTCGCGGCGCTCGGTGCCCTTCGTCGACTGCTACCGGCCGCTGCTCGGCCACGACCAGTGGCGCTCCGAGCTGGCGGCGAGCCGTGACGGCCACCACCCGGGGCAGGCCGGCTACGGGCTCATCGCCTGGCTCGTCCTGCACAACGGCTGGAACGAGTGGCTCCAGATCTGAGCACGCCGGGCCACTGGCTCAGCTCGTGAAGACGACCTTGCCGGTGACCTGACCCTCGACCATCCGGGCGAAGCCCTCGCGCGCGTCGGCCAGAGGCACGACCGAGTCGACGAGTGGCTCGATGCCACTGGCGACGACGAAGGCCGCCAGCCGCTCGAGCTCGTCACGCGTGCCCATGGTCGACCCGACGACCCGCAGCTGCTTGAAGAAGATCTTCGTCAGCTCGGCCTTGGCCGGGGCATCACCCGACGTCGCTCCCGAGATGACGATCGTCCCGCCGGGGCGCAGCGAGTTGACCGAGTGCGACCACGTCGCGGCGCCGACCGTCTCCATCACCGCGTCGACGCGGTCGGGCAGCCGCTCCCCCGAGCCGAACGCGCGGTCTGCGCCGAGCGCCACCGCCTGCTCGGCCTTGGCCTCGTCACGGCTCGTCACCCACATCCGCAGCCCGGCGGCCGCGCCGAGCTGGACGAGCGCGGTCGCGACACCGCCGGCCGCTCCCTGGACGAGGACCGTCGCGCCGGGCTGCACCCCCGCGTTCGTGAAGAGCATCCGGTATGCCGTGAGCCATGCGGTCGGGAGGCACGCTGCCTGCTCCCAGCTGAGCTCGGCCGGCTTGGGGACGAGGTTGGCGCGCGGCACCGCCACCTTGGTGGCGAGGGTGCCGTCGTGCAGCTCGGAGAGCAGCGTCCGGCGCGGGTCGAGCGTCTCGTCGCCGCGCCACCCGTCGGAGGGCACGACGGCGTGGACGAGCACCTCGTTGCCCTCCTCGTCGACCCCGGCGCCGTCGCAGCCGAGGACCATGGGCAGGCGGTCGGCGGGCAGGCCGACCCCGCGCAGCGACCAGACGTCGTGGTGGTTGAGGGCGCTGGTCCTCACATCGACGACGGTCCAGCCCTCGCGAGGCTCGGGGTCGGGTCGCTCCCCCACCTCGAGACCGGACAGCGGGTCGTCGGCGGACTGCGACACGGCGTAGGCGGCGAGCATGGGCTCGACCCTATCCAGAGGCTCCTGCCACCGGTGAGACGATGTGGCGATGACCATTGCCGACCAGCTCGCCACCGGTCCGCTCGTCCTCGACGGTGGCCTCTCCACCGCGCTCGAGGCGCGTGGACACGACCTCTCCGGCCTGCTCTGGTCGGCCCGGCTGCTGCGCGAGGCGCCGGACGAGCTCGTCGCCGCGCACCGCGGGTTCGTCGACGCCGGAGCACAGGTCGTCATCACCGCCTCCTACCAGGCGAGCCACGCCGGCTACCGCGCCGCCGGGCTCACCGACGAGCAGTGCGACGCCGACCTCGACGCGTCCGTTCGGTTGGCCCGGGAGGCCGCCGGCGACCGCGCGCTCGTCGCGGCTTCGGTCGGCCCGTGGGGCGCCCACCTCGCCGACGGCTCGGAGTACACCGGCTACCCCGACGTGACCCGTGCGCGGCTGCGCGACTTCCATGCGCGGCGTCTCGAGCGCCTCGTCGCCGCCGAGCCGGACGTCGTCGCCGTCGAGACCATCCCCGAGGTCCTCGAGGCGGAGGTGGTCGTCGGCCTCCTCGAGGAGCTGGCACCGGAGCTGCCCTACTGGGTCTCGTTCTCCGCAACCGAGGGTGCGCGGGTCACCGGTGGTGCGCCGTTCGCCGAGGCCGCCACCGTCGTCGGCCCGGGCGCCGTTGCCGTCGGCGTGAACTGCACGGCGCCGCAGCACGTCGACGCCCTCCTCGAGTCGGCCACCGCGACCGTGCCCTTCGTCGTCTACCCCAACGCGGGCGCGACCTACGACGCCCGCACGAAGGCCTGGACCGCCGACGGCACGTCGACCTTCCCGTTGGCGACGCTGCAGGGCTGGCGCGACCGCGGCGCGTCGCTCGTCGGCGGGTGCTGCGGCATCGACGCCGACGGCGTCCGCAGCATCGCGGACGCCGTCAGCGCCTGAGCAGCGGCAGGGGCCGCCGCGGGCATCCTCAGCCGCGCGCGAGACGCGCGACGGCGGCGGCGACCGTGTCGGCCACCCCCGGCGCGAAGACACTCGGCACGATCTCGTCCGCGGTCGGCTCGGGCACCATCGCGGCGATGGCCTCGGCCGCGGCGATCTTCATCGCCTCGGTGATCTGGCTCGCGCCGGAGTCGAGCGCGCCGCGGAAGATCCCGGGGAAGGCGAGGACGTTGTTGATCTGGTTGGGGAAGTCGGAGCGTCCGGTGGCGACGACGGCGGCGTGGCGGTGCGCGATGTCGGGGTGGACTTCCGGGTCGGGGTTCGCGAGAGCGAAGATGATCGACCGCGGCGCCATCCGGGCCACGTCGACCTCCGGCACGGTCCCGCCCGAGACGCCGATGTAGACGTCGGCGTCGACGAGGGCAGTCGACAGCTGACCCGAGAGACCGCGCGGGTTCGTGGAGGCCGCGATCCGGTGCTTGTGCCCGGTGAGGTCCGCCCGCGACGGCGCGATGATGCCGCGCGAGTCGCACACGACGACGTCGCGCACGCCGGCACGCTGCAGGAGCCCGGTCACCGCCACACCGGCCGCACCGGCTCCCGCGACGACGACCCGCAGGTCGGCGAGCGAGCGGTCGACGACCTTGGCCGCGTTGATGAGGCCGGCGAGGACGACGATCGCCGTGCCGTGCTGGTCGTCGTGGAAGACGGGGATGTCGAGGCGCTCCTTGAGCCGCTCCTCGATCTCGAAGCAGCGCGGCGCCGAGATGTCCTCGAGGTTGATGCCGCCGTAGGACGGGGCGATCCGTGCGATGGCCTCGACGAGCTCGTCGACGCTGCCCGTCTCCATGCACACGGGCACGGCGTCGATCTCGCCGAAGTGCTTGAAGAGGATCGCCTTGCCCTCCATCACCGGCATCGCGGCCAGCGGCCCGATGTCGCCGAGCCCCAGGACCGCCGTGCCGTCGGTGATGACGGCGACGGTGTTGCGCCGCGCCGTGTAGCGCGCCGACAGCGAGGGGTCCTCGGCGATGGCGCGGCACACGTCGGCGACGCCGGGGGTGTAGAGCAGCGACAGGTCGTCCCTGTCCCTCAACGGCTGCGTGGCGTGTACGCCGAGCTTGCCGCCCTCGTGGGCGCGGAACACCGGACCCTCGAAGTCGAAGCTCGGGTACAGCGGGGACGCGGACATGAGGGAACTCCCAACGTGAGGATCAAGTACCACGACCGGCGCGGGGCCGGCGGGTCGAACCACGTCCCAGGTGCGGGACGGCGAGGGGCGGGAGGTGTGCCGCGCCCGCTCATCCTCGCACGGCCCTCCTCGCCGTGACAGCAGCTCGCCGCGTGTGCAGTGCCACAATCGGCGCGTGTCCCGCCCCCGTCTCCCCCGTCCCCGCCTCGTGCGGGTGAACGGCCGTTCGATGGAGCCGACGCTGCGAGAGGGCGACCTCCTCCTCGCCCTGTGGGGTGCCGGAGTCGCGGCCGGGGACGTCGCCGTGGTGCGCCTGCCCGACGACGCGCAGGGCCGTCCCCGCCCGCTGTCGGTCAAGCGCGTCACGGGCGCCGATCCCGACGACCCGCACCGGTGGTGGCTCGACTCCGACAACCCGCGCGAGGGCGTGACGTCCTTCGACGTCGGCTCCGTCGCCGACGAGGACGTCGTCGCGGTCGTGCGGGCACGCCTGAGCCCGCGACCGCGCTGGGTGGGCGGACGGCATACGCCTGCTCGATAGGTGAGCACCGCGTTGTAGGTTGGGAAGCGGCCGAACACCCGCCCAACGAAAGGGACCGTTCATGCGCTTCCCCGCACTCTTCAGCGTCACCGACGTCAGCGCCCACTGCGACCTGCCCTGCGGCGTCTACGACCCCGCCCAGGCCCGCATCGAGGCCGAGTCGATCAAGGCGATCATCGCCAAGGTGGCCGACAACGACGACCCGGACTTCCGGACGCGCGCCATCCTCATCAAGGAGCAGCGCTCGGAGCTCGTCAAGCACCACCTGTGGGTCCTGTGGACCGACTACTTCAAGGCGCCGCACTTCGAGAAGTACCCCAACCTCCACACCCTCTTCAACGAGGCGACGAAGCTGGCCGGCGCCTCGGGCACCAAGGGTGAGCTCGACGCCGGCAAGGCCGACGAGCTCCTCGCCAAGATCGACGAGATCGACGCGATCTTCAAGGAGACCAAGAAGGCCTGACGCCCTTCGGCGGCACGCACGAAGAGGGCCCCGGCGCACCACGCGCCGGGGCCCTCCCGTATGCCGTCCGCCCGACGCAGTCGTATGCCGTCCGCTCAGTGCAGGCTGAGCGCGCTGGGTGCGGGGATGGTGCGGATGAGGGCCTCGACGACCTCGGGGTCGTACTCGTAGCCGAGCCCGAGGTGGATGCGCTCGAGCGCGGCCTCGACGGAGGGGGCGTCGGCCCGGCCGTGCGAGAAGTCGTCGAAGGCGTTGGCGACCTTGATGATCCGGCTCGCGAGCGGGACCTCCTCGCCCCACTCGCGCACGTGCCTGAAGGGCGTCGTCTGCCGCTCCATGAGGTCGGCGACATTGTCGAGGACCTCGGTGCGCCGCACGATGCGCGCACCCTCGGAGGCGATGCGGCGCTGGTCGTCGGGCGCGGCCAGGACCGTGGCGCCGTCGGGGATCGGCGATCGCAGGCCGACCTGTCCGAGGTCGTGGAGCAGGGCGGCGTACTCGAGCTGCTGAATCGCGTCGGCGTGCAGGCCCATCGAGCGGGCGATGGCGACCGACCGGGCGGCGACCCGCGAGGCGTGTCCCGCCGGCGTGTAGCCGGCGGCCTCGGTGAGGCGCGAGAGGGCGGCGATCGTCTGGCGGTAGGTGGCGCGGTTGGCGGCGTAGCGACGCACGGCGATGTAGGTGAGGACCATGGGCAGCAGGCCCAGCGGGAGGGCGGCCAGCCCGATGACCGGGGCGAGGAAGGCGACGAGCGGACCGGCTGCGATGACACCGACGGTGAGCGCCTGCGCCTCGCCGAGCTCGTCGCGCAACGTCGTCGCGGCGGGCAGCTCCCACCGCTCGGACTGGACGAGTGCGGTGAGGACGATGTCGGCGTAGAGGCCGGCGGCGGCGGCGCCCATCATGACGACCGCGATGAGCCACGCCTCCCGCTCGTCGTCGAGCTGCCACGCCCACACGCCCGCGCCGTCGATGAAGCCGACACGCACGAGCGCCGCGGTGATGGCAACCCCGACGGTGCGGGCGGCGACGAGGTACCACTGCGTCGGACGGCGCATCGCCGCGCGCAGGAGCTGGGCCAGCCCGAGGCCGGCGGCGACGACGAGGGTGACGACCCCGGCCGGCACGTCGAAGACGTCATGACCCCACACCGGTCCGAGGACGGCGAGGGCGATGCCCGAGCCGGTGGCGACCGGGGCGGCGATCCGGCCGGACGGCATACCGACGCGGAAGAGCTCACCGACGGTGATCGCGAGGAGGAACGCCCCGATGACGGCCGTGTGCCGCCCGAGCGCCTCGAGGAACTCGTCGCTGGCGCTGGCGACGGACCAGAGGAGAGCGAGGGCGCCGAGACCGAGCACGAGGAACTCGAGCCGGTGACGGTTCATGTCGCCGCCAAGGGACCGGGCACCGGTCCGTCGTCGGGGGCGCGCTGGGTCCGGGACAGGGCGGCGAGGACGCGGTCGCCGTCGACCATCGAGGGTCGGGCGCGCAGCAGCTCCATCGCCTCGGCCGAGCCGAGCCCGTCACCGTGCATGAGGAGGTCGAAGTCGTCCGCGACCCGCACGACCTCGGCTGCGAGCGTGGGCGCGGCCTGGTGTGGCCCGGCGTGTGCGACCTGCTCGAGGACTGCGGACGCACCGTCGAGGAAGGGCAGGTCCTGGAGCATCGCCGCACCGCGCAGGACGGCGCTGCGCTCGTGGTCCGTGCCCTCCTGGCCCGGGGCGACGACGACCGTGCCGAGGTCGTGGAGCAGCCCGGCGGTGCGCACGTCGGCGACCTCCTTGGGTCGCAGACCGAGTTCCTGGGCCATGCCGGCGGCCATGGCCGAGACCCGGGCGCTGTGGCCCTCGAGCTCGGGAGCCCGCGTCTCGATCGCGGCGACGAGGGCACCGAGGGCACGCTCGCGAGCCTCCCGCTCCTCGCCGTACTGGAGCAGCGCCCAGCGGGCACCGGCCAGCGGGGCGAGCCCGACGAGGACGGCGACCGGACCGAGGTCGCCGGGCAGCCACATGACGATGACGACGAACGCGACGACACCGTAGGCGAACTGGGTCAGACCCGAGCTCGTGAGCATGTCGAGGAGCTGGAGGCGGAACGGCACCCCGGCCGAGAGCCGGATGACGCCCGCGACGAGGACGGCGTTGGCGAGCAGGTTCGCCGCGTCCGCCACCACGATGGGCAGCCCCACGTGGAGGATGAGCGGCATGACGCCGTGGAGGTCACCCACGGCCAGCGACCCGCCCGCGAGGTCGTAGGCAATGCCTCCGACCATCGCGGACGCGGACGCCATGGCCATGTTGAACACGCGTCGATACAGGGCGATACGACGGCGCGCCAGTGCGGCCATGACAAGCCCGACGACACCGGCGCCGACCGGGCCCACGATCGGGATCGCGGCCAGGACGACGACGTTGTCGGCGGTGAAGTGGATCAGCCCGTCACTCGACGTCGACGGCAGCCACCAGGTCAGTGCCCCGATGAACGCCAACAGGCCGAGCGCGACCCAGTCCGGCGGCCAACCGTAGAGGTGGTGGCACACCAGGGCCAGACCCACGGCGCCGAGTACGGTCACGCCGATGTAGATCGGCGTGCCGTACCGCGCCAGCAACGGAGTCGAGGACTCCGGCATCACTCGAGGAGGATGTGGCTTACCACTGCCAGCCGTCGAGCTGGATGACGGTGCCACGGGAGGGAGCGGCCTCGGCCTGGGCGGCGTTGGCGCCAAGGGCGGAGACGGCGGCGACGACGACGGCCGCGACGACGAGACGGAGAGTGCGCATGGGACGACCTTTCTGAGAGCCGACCAGGGAAGCCGGCTAGTCATATCAGTCTAGTCTCCCACGTGTGTCGCGTGTGCGACAATGGAGAAGACGAGTGATTTGTGAGGGCCCGCGCGGCTCTCTGGTCACACCCTCACCCCCGATCTCGAGGAGCTCCCATGAGCAAGCGCGCCCGCAAGCGCCGCTCGCGCAAGGGCAACAAGGCCAACCACGGCCGCAAGCCCAACGCCTGAGCACAGCAGCAGACGTCGAAGGGGCGACCACCACCTGGTGGTCGCCCCTTCGACGTACCCGGGGCATGACCAGCCCGAACGGGCCACTCCCCCGAGCCTTCGCTCCGCTACCGACCCTGCAGGACCGTCGGCAGCGACCGTTCAGCCGTCGAGCTCGAGTCGGACCATCGTGATCCGCTGGCGGATCTGCACGCGCAGCGCGTCGGGGCACGCCGCGTCGCTCACGCTCGAGCGCCGGACGGCCTCCTTGACGGCGCGGTCGAGGTCGTGCTCGCTCAGGCACGGCCCGCACGCCTCGAGGTGCTGCGCGACCCGTGCGACGTCGGACGGCTGCATCTCGCCGTCGAGGTACTCGTAGATCCGGTGCAGGACCTCGGAGCACTCGGCGTGCGACTCGACGTGCGACGTCGGGCCGGGGTCCGCGACCTCCTGGTGACTCTCGTTCATGACGAGACCTCCTTGCCGAAGCCGCGCTCGGCGGCGTACTCGGTCAACATCTCGCGCAGCTGGCGCCGGCCGCGGTGCAGCCGCGACATCACGGTGCCGATGGGCGTACCCATGATCTCGGCGATCTCCTTGTAGGCGAAGCCCTCGACGTCCGCGAGGTAGACCGCCATCCGGAAGTCCTCGGGCAGGTCCTGCAGGGCCCGCTTGATCTCGGAGTCCGGCAGGTGGTCGAGCGCCTCGGCCTCGGCCGACTTCAGGCCCGAGCTCGTGTGCGACTCGGCGCGCACGAGCTGGTAGTCCTCGACGTCGGCGGCGTCGGACTGCTGGGGCTCGCGCTGCTTCTTGCGGTAGGTGTTGATGTAGGTGTTCGTGAGGATGCGGTACATCCAGGCGCGCAGGTTGGTGCCCGGCTTGTACTGGTGGAACGCCGCGAACGCCTTGGCGTACGTCTCCTGGAGGAGGTCCTCGGCGTCGGCGGGGTTGCGCGTCGTGCGCAGCGCCGCGGCGTAGAGCTGGTCGAGGAGGGGAAGCGCCTCGGCCTCGAAGCGGGCCTGGCGCTCGGCGGGGGTCTCGGTCGCGACGTCGACGGTCATGTCGTCCGATGTCGTCTGTGGTGTCGTCATCGCACTCCAGCCTAGACCCGTCTCGGCGGGGGACGTCGTGTGCAGCACGAGCACGGGCAGACCTCTCGACACGTGGGTGCGCCACTGGAGTGGCGCGTGGACGCACGATTCAACAGGCGTAACGGCGGCGCCATTCCCTTGGGTACCGTTCGCTCATGCGCATGCGAGCCGAGCCCTCCTTCGTCACCCTCCTCGGTGAGCAGGTCCGACACGAGTTCACCGCGAGCCAGCAGTACATCGCCATCGCGGTGTGGTTCGACGACCTCGACCTCCCGCGCCTCGCGGAGCGCTTCTATGCGCAGAGCGTCGAGGAACGCAACCACGCGATGATGATGGTTCGCTACATGCTCGACCGCGACTGGAGCGTCGAGATCCCCGGCGTCGACCCCGTCCGCAACGCCTTCGACAAGCCGTCCGAGCCCATCGCCCTCGCCTACGCGCAGGAGCAGAAGGTCACCGAGCAGTGCGAGGCGCTCTTCCGCGCGGCCCGCGCGGAGGGCGATGTCCTCAGCGAGCAGTTCATGCTGTGGTTCCTCAAGGAGCAGGTGGAGGAGGTCGCCTCGATGAAGACGCTCCTCACGATCACCGAGCGGGCCGGCACCGACTGGTTCCAGGTCGAGGAGCACCTCGCGCGTGAGCCGCAGGACGACCCGGACGACGCGGGTGCACCGGAGGTCGCCGGCGGCATGCTCAGCGCCGGCTAGAGAACCGTCGCGACGAACGCGCGGGCAGCCTCGACGAGCGGACCCGTCGCCCTGATCGTGTGCTCACCCTTCACCGCCGTGACGTATGCCGGGTCGTCGAGCGCCGCGCGCACCTCCCCTGGGGTGCCGAACGGGTCGCTCTCGCCCTGCACGACGTGGAGCGGGATGCCCGCGGCGACCGGCAGGCGGAGCTCGCCGGCCCGAGACACGTCGGGGCGCCCCGGGGGGTGGAGCGGGAACGACAGGCACAACACGCCGTCCGCCGCGAGGTCGGACGCGGTCCGGCACGCGACCCGGGCGCCGTTGCTCTTGCCCGACAGGACGAGCGGGCCCGGGAGGCGTCCCCGACCGGTGCGCAGCGCCTCGACCACCGGCAGCCAGGCCTCGTCCTGCGGGACGGGACGCGGCGGCATACGACGTCCTGCGACGCCCCACGCCTGCTGGACGAAGGCGACCGCCCATCCGGCGCCGACGAGGCCGTCGCGCACGGCCAGGAGGTCACCGCCGGTGAGCCGGCCGCTCGCGCCGTGGGTGAGGACGACCGTGCCGAGCGCACGCACCGGGCGCTCGACGTGGGCGTGCGCGGGGCCGAGGGGTGTCTCGACCTCCACGAGCCGTCGGCCGGTCACGCCGTCCCACCGATGATCTCGCCGGTCATCGGGTCGACGACACCGCGCAGCTCCGACTCGGGCAGCGGGTCGAGCAGCTGCGGACCGTTGGAGCGGTTGCTGCTCACCGCCCGCGAGACGGGGTATGCCGTGAAGCGTCCGGGCGGCCCACCACGCAGGAGGTCGGCGACGTGCCCGGGGTCGGTGAGCTCTGGGTCGAGCCAGTCCGCCCACTGCCCGGGCTCGAGGACCAGCGGCTGGCGGTCGTGGATCCGGTCGAGACCCGGCTCGGCCTCGGTGGTGAGGATCGTGAAGGTCGTGAGCCACGCGTCGGGGTCGTCGCTGTCGACAACGGCAGGGTCGCGCCAGAACTCGTAGAGACCGGCGAACGCGCAGCTGGCTCCGTCGTCGCGCGAGGTGAAGAAGGGCTGCTTGAGCGGCTTCCCCTTGGCGTCGGTCGCGGTCGGAGAGACCTGCCACTCGTACCACCCCCGAGCCGGGACGAGGCAGCGGCGACGGGCGGCCGCCTTGGCGTAGGCGGGCTTCTCGAGGACCGACTCGGCGCGGGCATTGATCATCCGGACACCCGCCTTCGGGTCCTTGGACCAGCTGGGGACGAGCCCCCACGTGAGCAGCCGCAGCTGGCGGGTGGGGGCGCCACCCTCCTCCCCCCTCGGCGCGCGGGTGAGGACGACCGGCGCCTGCTTGGTCGGCGCCATGTTGTGGTCGGGCGTGCCGGGCGCCGGGGACTGCGGGTTGGCGAGCACGCTGCGGGTGGGGTCGGCCGTACGGTCCTCGTCGACCTCGAACTCGAGGGTCAGCTCGTCTGGGTTGGCCGTGGCCGCGTAGCGCCCGCACATGCGGCTCAATCTACGCAGCCGCGCTGACACGCAGCGACACGGAGGCAAGGGCACCAACTACGGTAGGAGCAGGTCCAGATCCGTCCCGAACCGTGAGGAGGACGCATGTCGCTCGTGCGTCGTGTTGCCCGTCCCATGCTCGCCGCCATGTTCGTCGTCGGTGGGCTCGACCAGCTCAAGCACCCCGGGGCCAAGGCCAAGGCCGCCCGGCCGCTGCTCGAGAAGGCGCCGAAGGCGGGGCTGCCCGACGACCCCGAGCTCCTCGTGCGGGCCAACGGCGTCGCCATGGTCGGCGGAGGCGCCCTCCTTGCCACCGGGCACGTCCCGCGCATCGCGTCGACCGTGCTCGCCGGCTCGCTCGTGCCGACGACCCTCGCGGCGCACCCCTTCTGGAACGAGTCCGACCCGCAGAAGCGGGCCCAGCAGCGCGTCCAGTTCCTCAAGAACCTCGGCCTCCTCGGTGGTCTCCTGCTCGCCGCCGTCGACACCGACGGACGGCCGAGCCTCGCCTACCGTGCCCGCAAGGCCGGGGCGAGCGCGCAGCGCACCGTGCACACGACCAAGCGCGAGGCCCGGCACGCCGCCAGGGCCGCCCGGCGCGAGGCCCGACTCAAGGCGGCCCAGGCACAGAATGCCCTCGGCTGACTGGACCTGCCCGACCGCCGAGGGTCCGGTCGACGCCACCGTCGCGCTCCCCGGCAGCAAGTCGCTGACCAACCGCTTCCTCGTCCTCGCTGCCCGGGCGGGAGGTGTCTCGCGGCTGCGAGCGCCTCTGAGATCGCGTGACACCCTGCTCATGGCCGATGCGCTCCGTGCCCTCGGCGTCACGGTCGAGGACGTCGACGACGGCGACTGGCTCGTCACCCCCGGCTCCGCCCGGGGGAGCACCAGCATCGACTGCGGCCTCGCCGGCACCGTCATGCGCTTCGTCCCGCCGCTCGCCGCCCTCGCTGACGGCGCGGTGTCCTTCGACGGTGACGAGCACGCGCGGACCCGTCCGATGGGCCCGGCCCTCGGAGCCCTGCGCGCCCTCGGCGTCGACGTCGAGGACGACGGGCGTGGCACCCTCCCCTTCACGGTCCGCGGCACCGGCTCCGTCCGCGGCGGGGGCGTGACCCTCGACGCGTCGGCCTCCTCACAGTTCGTCTCGGCCCTGCTCCTGTCGGGGGCCCACTACGACCACGGCGTGACGGTCCGCCACGAGGGACCGCCGGTCCCGAGCCAGCCGCACATCGAGATGACGGTCGAGGCGCTGCGCGACGTCGGTGCCGACGTCGACGACGGCGAGCCCGACACGTGGCGGGTGGAGCCGGGGCCGCTCAACCCCCTCGACGTCCAGGTCGAGCCCGACCTCTCCAACGCCGCTCCCTTCCTCGCCGCCGCCCTCGTCACCCGCGGCCGCGTCCGCGTGCCCGGTTGGCCGCAACACACGACCCAGGCCGGCGACGACATCCGCGACATCCTCGACGAGATGGGCGCCGACGTCGTCCTGGCGCGTGACGGGCTCACCGTGAGCGCGGCGGACGGCTTCACCGGCGTCGACCTCGACCTGCACGACGCGAGCGAGCTCACCCCGGTCGTCGCGGCCTTGGCCGCGCTCGCCGACGGACCGACCCGCATCCGCGGCGTCGCCCACATCCGCGGCCACGAGACCGACCGCCTCGCCGCCCTCGCCCGCGAGCTCGGTGCCCTCGGCGTCGAGGTCGACGAGACCGAGGACGGGCTGCACATCGCGCCCCGCCCGCTCTCCCCCGCCCGGTGGTCCACCTACGGCGACCACCGCATGGTCATGGCGGGGGCGGTGCTCGGCCTCGCCGTGCCGGGCCTCGTCCTCGAGGACCCTGGGACCGTCGCCAAGACGCTGCCGACGTTCGTCGACCTGTGGACGACGATGCTCGGCGAGACCACGGCCCAGGGGCGCACCGCCTGATGGCGCGCTCCCCACGCGACTACGACGAGTCGGACGTCCGTATCCGTCCCAACAAGAGGGGCAGCCGCCCCCGCTCGAAGGACCGGCCCGCCCACCTCGATGCCGTCCCCGGCATGGTGACCGCGGTCGACCGCGGGCGCTACACCGTCCTCATGGGGACCGACGACGACGAGCGCGTCGTTCTCGCCATGCGCGCCCGGGAGCTCGGCCGCAAGGGCATCGTCGTCGGCGACGACGTCGCCCTCGTCGGCGACGTCTCGGGCAGCCCTGACGCGCTCGCCCGCATAGTGCGGGTCGAGCCGCGGCGCACGCTGCTGCGCCGCACCGCCGACGACACCGACCCCGTCGAGCGGGTCATCGTGGCCAACGCCGACCAGCTCGTCGTCGTCTCGGCCCTGGCCAACCCGGAGCCTCGCCCACGCCTCATCGACCGCTGCCTCGTGGCTGCCTACGACGCGGGCATGTCACCCCTGCTCGCGCTCACCAAGGCCGACCTCGCCGACCCGGGACCGTTCCTCAGCAGCTATGCCCCGCTCGAGGTTCCGGCGGTCGTGACGGCGACGCGGGGCCCCGCCGGCACCGACGGTCTCGACGGACTGCGCGACGCCCTCCGGGGGCGGGTCAGCGTCCTCGTGGGCCACTCGGGCGTCGGCAAGTCCACCCTCGTCAACGCCCTCGTCCCCGACGCGTACCGCGCCACCGGGGTGGTCAACGACGTCACCGGGCGCGGACGGCATACGAGCACGTCCGCGGTCGCGCTCCGGCTGCCCGGAGGCGACGGCTGGGTCATCGACACCCCCGGCATCCGTTCGTTCGGGCTCGCGCACGTCGAGCCAGAGCGCATCATCACCCACTTCCCCGACCTCGAGGCCGGGACGGACGAGTGCCCACGCGGCTGCAGCCACGACGAGGAGGAGTGCGCCCTCGACGCGTGGGTCGCCGAGGGACACGCCGGTCCTGCCGGGGCCTCCCGGCTGGAGTCGCTGCGCCGGCTGCTGCGCGCGCGCACGCCCGAGAAGGGCGACTGAGCCGGCTGCTCCTTCATGCGAGTCCTTCGCCACACGACAGGGCCCCGCCGGACGATGTCCGGCGAGGCCCTGTCGTCGATGCGCCCGCTCGCGCGGGCGGGCGGTCAGACCCGGGGGTCGCGGTGCTCGGCCGGCTCGTCGTCGACGAGGCGGGTGGTGTCAGTGGGCCGGTCGAGCGGACCCTCCGACTCGCCCACGACCTGCGAGCGCTGCTGCACAGCGGTGGCGTCGGCCGGCAGGACACCCTCGTCGTCCGCGAAGGCGTCGATGTCGACGACGTCGGTCGTCGCGAAGCGGGTGTCCACCTCGACGTCGGAGACGTCGACGGTCTCGACGATGACACGCGGTTCGGCGAACAGGCACGCCGAGCGGTGTTCGCCGGCACCGTCGGGACGGTTGACCAGCTCGGGGTCGTCGACCTTGCAGCGGTCCTGCGCCTTGAAGCAGCGGGTGTGGAAGCGGCAGCCCGACGGCGGGTTCGCCGGCGAGGGAACGTCACCACTGAGCACGATCTGCTCACGCTTGCCGCGCATCGTCGGGTCCGGGACCGGGACGGCGGAGAGCAGCGCCTGCGTGTAGGGGTGCGTCGGCCGCTGGTAGATCTCCTCCTCGGTGCCGAGCTCGACCATGCGCCCGAGGTACATGACACCGACGCGGTCGGAGATGTGCCGGACGACGGAGAGGTCGTGCGCGATGAAGATGTAGGAGAGGCCGAGCTCGTCCTGCAGCTTCTCCATGAGGTTGATGACCTGTGCCTGCACCGAGACGTCGAGCGCGGAGACCGGCTCGTCGCAGATGAGCACCTTGGGCCGCAGCGCGATGCCGCGGGCGATGCCGATGCGCTGGCGCTGGCCACCGGAGAACTGGTGCGGGTAGCGGTTGATGTGCTCCGGGTTCAGACCCACCATCTCGAGCAGCTCCTGGACGGCCTTCTTGCGGCCGCCCTTCGGCACGACGTCGGGGTGGATCTCGAAGGGCTCCCCGATGATGTCGCCGACCGTCTTGCGGGGGTTGAGCGACGTGTAGGGGTCCTGGAACACGATCTGGATGTCGCGGCGGAGCTTGCGCATCGCCGAGCCACCCTGGGAGTACATGTCGACACCGTCGAAGTTCACGGTGCCCGACGTGGGCTCCTCGAGGCGCATGAGGACGCGGCCGAGGGTCGACTTGCCACAGCCGGACTCGCCCACGATGCCGAGCGTCTCACCGCGCTGGAGCTCGAACGAGACCCCGTCGACGGCCTTGACGTGACCCGTCGTCGTGCGCAGGACACCACCCTTGATCGGGTAGTGCTTGTAGAGGTTGTCGGCCTTGAGAATGACGTCAGCCATTGAGGACCTCCTCGGCGAAGTGGCAGCGCGACTCCTGGTTGCCGATGACGCGCAGGGCGGGCTCCTCGGTACGGCAGATGTCCTGCGCCATGCGGCAGCGCGGGTTGAAGGTGCAGCCCGGGGGGATCCGGGTGAGGTTCGGCGGAAGGCCACCGATCGCAGCGAGCGTCTGGCCCTTCTGGTCGAGGCGCGGGATCGACTCGAGCAGACCGCGGGTGTAGGGGTGTGCGGGACGGGCGTAGAGGTCCTCGATCCCCGCCTGCGCGACGATGCGACCGGCATACATGACGGAGGCGCGGTCGGCGACGTCGGCCACGACGCCGAGGTCGTGCGTGATGAGGATGAGGCCCATCTGACGCTCCTCCTGGAGCTCAGCGAGCAGGGCCATGATCTGAGCCTGGACGGTGACGTCGAGGGCGGTGGTCGGCTCGTCGGCGATGAGGACCGCAGGGTCGAGCGCGATCGCCATCGCGATCATGATGCGCTGGCGCATGCCGCCGGAGAACTGGTGCGGGTAGTTCTTCACCCGGTCCTTGGCACCCGGAATGGCGACGCGCTCCATGAGGCGGACGGCCTGCGCGTAGGCGTCGGACTTGTTCATCCCACGGTGCTGGCGGAACATCTCGCCGATCTGCCACCCGACCGGGAAGGTCGGGTTGAGCGAGCTGAGCGCGTCCTGGAAGATCATCGAGATCTCGGGCCCACGGATCTTGCGACGCTGCTCGTCGGGCATCGTCAGGAGGTCCTGGCCGCAGTAGCGGATGGCGCCGGACGGGATGACGGCGGGCGGCATGTCGAGGATGCCCATGATCGCCTGCGCGGTCACGGACTTGCCCGAGCCGGACTCGCCGAGGATGGCCAGGGTCTCGCCCTGGCGCAGGTCGAACGACACGCCGTTGATCGCCTTCGCGACGCCTTCGGCTGTGTGAAACTCGACGTAGAGGTCGTCGACCTGGAGGAGGCGTCCGTCAGCCCCGGGCTTGTACTCCGAGGCGGGCGCCACTGACTTGGTGGTGGTGGTCACTGAGCTGCCTTCCTGCTCATCGAGACTTCGGGTCGAAGGCGTCGCGCACGGCATCGCCGAGCAGGATGAACGCCAGCACCGCGAGGCTGAGGAACAGACTGGGGAAGAGAAGGATGTGCGGGTAGGTGCGCACGGCCACGAGGGCGTCGCTGATGGCCACACCCCACGAGATCGCAGGCGGGGTGAGGCCGATGCCGAGGAACGACAGGGTCGCCTCCGCCACGATGTAGGCGCCGAGGTTGATCGTCGAGACGACGATCGCCGGGGCCAGGGCGTTGGGGAGGATGTGCGACCGGATGATCCGCCACGGGCTGGCACCGAGGGCGCGGGCCGCGAGGACGTACTCGTTGGGCTTGACCTGGAGCACGCTCGAGCGCATGAGGCGCGCGATCGAGGGCCACCCGAAGATCGTCAGGGTGAGGACGACCTTGCCGACGATGACGAAGTAGGGCGTCGACTGCGGGTTGTTGGGGAAGCTCGACATGAAGAGGATGCCGCCGAGGAGCAGCGGGATCGCGAAGAAGATGTCGGTGATCCGCGAGACCACCGCGTCGATCCAGCCGCCGTAGAAGCCGGCGATGATGCCGATCGCTCCGCCGACGAGCAGCGTGGTCAGCGACGTGAGGATGCCGACGATGATCGACGCGCGCGCACCGTAGATGGTGCGGGCGAAGATGTCGTAGCCCTGGGTGTCGGTCCCGAACCACGCGTCGCCGCTGGGGGTCGCGCGCACGTTGTTGATGTCGCCGAACCCGGGGTCGGTCCTGGTGAAGAGCGAGGGCCAGATGGCCATGAGCACGAAGACCGCGATGAGCGAGACCGAGATCCAGAACAGCTTGTTCTTGCGCAGGGAGCGCCAGGCGTCCTGGGCGAGCGAGCGGGCCTCGCCCACGTCGTCGCCGGCCGTGGGCTGGACGCTGACGGCAAGCGAGTCAGTCATGGCTGATCCTCGGGTCGAGCACGCCGTAGAGAAGGTCGACGAGCAGGTTGACGAGCAGGTACACGATGACGAGCACGGTCACCGCGGAGACGACGGCGACACCGTCACGGGAGTTGATGCCCTTCCAGATGTAGCCACCCACTCCCTGGATGTTGAAGATGCGCTCGGTCACGATGGCCCCACCGAGGAGTCCGCCGAAGTCGGCACCGATGAAGGTGACGACGGGAATGAGCGAGTTGCGCAGCGTGTGCACGCCGACGGCCCGGGACTTCTTGAGGCCCTTCGCGGCGGCGGTGCGCACGTAGTCGGCGCGCAGGTTCTCGACGAGGTTGGTCCTCGTGAGGCGCGCGACGTAGGCGATGGAGAGGGAGCCGAGGACGAACGCCGGCAGGATGAGCGAGCTCGTCGGCGCGTCCAGGCTCGGCACGGTGGCGGGGAAGATCCCCCACTTGATGCCGAAGAGGTACTGGAGCAGCACGCCGATGACGAACACCGGGATCGAGATGACGAAGAGCGTGCTCACGGTGACGAGGTTGTCGATGAACCTCCCCTTGCGCACACCGGCCAGCACACCGGCGAGGATGCCGATGACCGCCTCGAAGGCGATCGCCATGAGCGCGAGACGACCGGTGATGGTGTAGCGCTGGGCGAGGTCCTCCTTGACGGGGATGCCGTAGAAGTTCGTGCCCAGGTCGCCCTGGACGAACTTGCCGAGGTACTTGCCGTACTGGACGGGCAGCGGGTCGTTGAGGTTGTGCTCCTCGCGGAACTTCGCGACGTACTCCGGCGAGCAGGGACGCTCACCACACTTGCCTGCGGTCGGGTCTCCGGGCAGGGCGAAGACCATGGCGAAGATGATGAAGGTTGCTCCCAGCACCACTGGGATCATCTGCAACAGCCGCCTGACGATGTACTTGCCCATGTCACCTCCTGGGTCATCTGCGGCCCAGTCCGCGGTGGCGGAGGGGCACGGCGAGACGGCGTGCGCTCATCTCGAGAAGTTGGGATTGGCTTTGTGAGCCGGCCAGAACTGCAACATACCTGAACCGAGAAGCGGTCAGGGTTGCCCACAGCTCCGGTGGGGCCAGGGAGCCCCGAGGGGGAAATGTACCCCCGGCATGCTGTCGGCCTGCCGGCGAGTGCCGGCAGGCCGACAGCCTGCTCTTGCCGGGTCAGATGCTCACCCGACGTGTGGGGGTCACTTCAGCGAGATGCTCGCGTAGTCCGGGACACCGAACGGCGTGGACTTGACGTTGGTGACCTTGTCGGACCAGCCGAAGGTGGCCGTCGAGTACCACAGCGGGATGGTGGCCATGTCGCGGGCGATGATGGCCTCGGCCTCCTGGTAGAGCTTGTTCGCCTCGGCAGCGTCGGTGGCCGCAGCGGCCTCCTTGAGCTTGGCGTCGAACTCCGGGTCGGAGAAGTCACCGTCGTTGGACGAGGCGCCCGTGCCGTAGAGCGGCGCGAGGAAGTTCTCGATCGACGGGTAGTCCATCTGCCAACCGGTGCGGAACATGCCCTTCATCTTCCGGTCGTGGATCTGGGTCCGGAAGGTGGAGAAGTCGACCACGGGGGTGGCGACACAGTCGACACCGAGAGCCTGCTTGATGCTGTTGCAGGTGGCCTCGGTCCACTCCTTGTGCGACGCGTCAGCGTTGTACGAGAGGGTCATCTTGCCGCCCTTGAAGCCGCCGGCCTTCGCGAGCTGCTCCTTGGCCTTGGCCGGGTCGTACTTGCAGAACTCGCCACAGACGTCGGCCTTGTAGCCGTCGACGACCGGGGAGACCCAGCCGGTGGCGGGCTCACGCGAGCCGTTGAAGATGGCCTTGATGATGGCCTCGCGGTTGATCGCCATCGAGATGGCCTTGCGGATCTCCGGACCGTAGTTCGGGTCCACCTTGGCCGGGGCCGTGGTGATCGTCTGGATGACGCCGACCGGCTTCTGGAGGTTGCGGTCCGGAAGGTCGGTCTTGTACTTGTCGTCGATCTGGGCGCTGGCCGGGACCTCGTCGGTCACGTCGAGCTGGTTGGCCTGGACGTCGGCGTAGGCCGCGTTGCTGTCCTGGTAGATCTTGAACGTGATGCTGTCGAGGTTGCCCTTCTTGTCGCCGCTGTAGTCGGCGAACTTCGAGAGCTTGATCTCGGCGTTCTTGGTCCAGCTGTCGACCTTGTAGGGGCCGGCCGCGATCGGCTTGTCACCGAACGTCTTGGGGTCGGCGAAGAACGCGTCGGGCTGCGGCGCGAAGGCGGTGTAACCCAGGCGCACCGGGAGGTTCGAGACCTTCTCGGTGGTCTTGATGGTGAAGGTGGTGTCGTCGACGACCTTGAGACCGGTCATCTCCTTGGCCTTGGGCTCGGGAGCCTTCTGCGGGCCCTCCTCGCCGTCCGGGTCCTCGGACTGGAGGTCGCCGTAGCCCTCGATGGGCTCGAAGAAGTAGGAGCCGAGCTGGGCGTTGGGACCGTAAGCGGTGTAGTTCCAGGCGTCGACGAAGTTCTTGGCCTTGACGACGGTGCCGTCGTGGAACTTGTAGTCCTTCTTGAGCTTGACCGTGAAGGTCTGGTTGTCCGAGGTCTCGATCGACTCAGCGATGTCGTTCTCGGGGGCGGCGGTGTCGACGTTGTACTTGACGAGCTTGGCCGTCACGACGTCGAGAACGTTGCCACCACACGTCTCGGACGTGTTGCCCGCGATCAGGGGGTTCTCGGGGTTGCAGCCACGGACCGTGATGGCGCCGCCGCTCTTGGCCGCGGTGTCGGTCGTTTCGCCGCCCTCGTCGCTGCCGCCGCCACAACCGGCGAGCAGCAGTGCTGCTGCCGAGATACCGGCAACGGCCACCGTGCGAGTGGTTCCTCGCATGGATGTCCTCCTACGTGTCGATCCGTCCCAGGGAAAGTGAACGGACATCAAGTGAGAGCCGGTCCCGGTCGGGGGGCCCCCGCATGCCCTGGAAGGCACGCGGTCCCCATGTAAGACCAGATCGGCGACGGGCGGGAGGGGCGTGACCGACCCGAGACCCGATTGTGACCGTCCCGAGGGGCTACGGTGACGGACGTGCCGACCTACGACGACGACCTGCGTCTCGCCCATGTCCTCGCGGACGCCGTCGAGCGGGTGACGGTGTCCCGCTTCCGTTCCGAGGACCTCCATGTCGAGGCCAAGCCCGACCTCACCCTCGTCAGCGACGCCGACCGCAGCGCTGAGGAGCTCGTCCGCTCCCAGCTCAAGCGGACCCGGCCGCGCGACGCCGTCATCGGCGAGGAGATGGAGTCCACGGGCCACGGGCCACGCCAGTGGGTCATCGACCCCATCGACGGCACACACAACTTCGTCCGCGGCGTGCCGGTCTGGGCGACCCTCATCGGGCTCATCGACGACGGACAGCCGGTCCTCGGGCTCGTCGCCGCCCCCGCCCTCAACCGGCGGTGGTGGGCGGCCGTCGGAAGCGGCGCCTGGGCCGGGCGCAGCCTCACCTCGGCGTCGCGCATCTCGGTGTCGAAGGTGTCTCGCCTCGAGGACGCATCGCTGTCCTACAGCTCCGCGACCTCCTGGGAGGCCGTCGGTCGCCAGGAGGCGGTCCTCGACCTCGCCCGCGACTGCTGGCGCGAGCGCGCCTTCGGCGACTTCTGGTCCTACATGCTCCTCGCCGAGGGCGCCGTCGACATCGCCGCCGAGCCCGAGCTCGGGCTCCACGACATGGTCGCACTCGTCCCCATCGTCACCGAGGCGGGCGGCCGCTTCACCTCGCTCAAGGGCGAGGACGGTCCCTTCGGCGGCAACGCGGTGGCCACGAACGGCCTTCTCCACGACGAGGTGCTCGGCCGCATCGGTCTCTGACCGACACCGCGGGGCTCAGTTGGGGACGACCGTCACCGGCCCGAGGCCCAGCCCCTCGATTCCCTCGCGCAGGCTCGCCGCGTCGCCGACGACGACGACGACCCACTCCCCCGTCGCGACCTCCGCGTATGCCGTCCTCAGCCGTTCCCCGTCGAGCTCGCGCATCGCCGCCAGCGTCGTCGTCTGGAAGTCGAGCGGGAGCCCCTCGAGGGCGAGCGCGGAGGCCTCGTCCGCGACTGCGTCGGCGGTGGCGTAGCGACCCGGAGCGGTCTGGACGACGTAGTCGACCCCGCCGCGGATCTCGGTCTCCGAGAACCCTTCCCGTGCCCGGTCGAGGATCTCGACGAGCAGCCTCAGGGCGTCGACCGTCGAGTCCGCACGCACCGACCCGGCGGTGACGAACGAGCCGCCGCGGGCCCTCGGCCGGAACGCCGAGCGGATGCCGTAGGTGTAGCCCTTGTCCTCGCGCAGCACCGCGTCGACGCGGGCGCTCGGCGACCCGCCGACGACGAAGCTGAGCACCGGGTAGGGCGCCCAGCCGGTCGCGACCGACCGGTCCGGTCCGGGGGCCGCGACGGTGAGCTCGCTCTGCACCGAGCCGGGTCGGTCCACGAGGACGACGCGGGGGCCTCCCCCTGCGGGTCGAGGTGGCCGAGGCGGCGTCGCTGCCTCTTGGTCGGGGTTGGTCCACCGCCCCAGCGTGGCCCCGACGACAGCCGGGACGTCGACCCCGTCGAGGTCACCGGCGACGACGAGCGTCGCTCCCCGTGGTCCGACGTGGCGGCGGTGGAAGTCGACGACGTCGTCGCGGCCCATCGCCGAGATGGTCTCCCGACGGCCGGCAGCTGGGCGCGACGCGCGCTCGGTCGGCGCCCACAACGTGGCACCGAGCTCACGGGCGGCGCGGTGCGGCGCGGAGGCGCGCTCCTGCTCGATCTCGGCGAGCCTGCTCCGCAGGATGCGGCGGACCTCGGCCTCGGGGAAGGCCGGTTCGGACAGCGCCTGACGCAGGAGGTCGAGCGCCTCGGGCAGCAGCCGCTGCGGCACGTCGACGTCGACACTGAGGCCACCGTCGGTCACCGACGCACCGAGCGCCATGCCGGTGCGCTCCATGAGCTCGGCGAACTCCTCACTCGAGTGCCGGGTGGTGCCCTCGTCGAGCAACCGGGCAGTCATCGCGGCCACGCCCTCGCGGTCGGCCGGCTCGTCGGTCAGCGAGAGGGGCACGACGAGACGCAAAGAGACGACGTACTGGCCGGGGACGGCATACGAGAGAAGACGTATGCCGTTCTGGGTCACCGACTCGTCGGGGAGAGGAAAGGCCCACGGCTCGGGCGGCGCGACCTCGGGGCGAGACACGGCTGTGGTGCTCATGCGACCTCCTCGGTCTCGACGTCGCCGCGGTAGGCGACCACGGCCCGACTCTCCGGACGCAGCCAGACCGACGCGGCCTGGCGCACCTGCTCGGGTGTCACCGCGCGCAGCCGGTCGAGGTGGGTGTTGACGAGCCCGGGGTCGCCGTGGAGCGAGGCGTAGTGCGAGAGGGCGTCGGCCCGCTCCTCCTGGCTCGCGAGCATCGACAGCCAGGCGCGCTCCGCCTGGGCGAGGGCGGCGTCCATCTCGGCCTCGGTCGGGCCCTCGACGGCGAAGCGCTCGAGCTCCTCGACGAGGACCGCCTCGACCTCCTCGGTGTCGGCCTCGTCGGCCACGTCCAGGACGAAGAACCCGAGCGAGACCCCGTCGACGAAGCCCCACGACGTCGCGTGCACGCCGAGCGCCTTCTGCTCCTTGCGGACGAGGCGGCGGACGAGGCGCGACGACGCGAGCCCGCCGAGGGCGTCGAGCGCGAGGCTCACCGCGTCGAACTCGGGGGTCTCGTCCACGGGCAGCCTGAAGGCGACGTGGAGCCGGTCGTTGGGGACCTCCTCCCGTCGGTCGACACGCACCGGCTCGGCCAGCGGTGCGAGCGGCTCGACCGGGCCGCGGCGCTCCTCCGCGCGCGGCTCGATCGCGCCGAAATAGCGCTCCACAAGGGCGAACCCGTCCTCTGGGGTGACGTCGCCGCAGAGGGTGAGCACGGTGTTGTCGGGCGCGTAGTGACGGCGGAAGAACTCGTGGACGTCCTCGAGGCTGGCCGCGTCGAGGTCCTCCATCGACCCGATCGTCGGGTGGTGGTAGGGGTGGCCCTCGGGGAAGGTCGCGGCATAGACGTCGATGAGCGCGTTGCCGTAGGGCTGGTTGTCGTAGCGCTGGCGCTTCTCCTCCTTGACCACGTCGCGCTGGTTGTCGAGGTTGGCCTGCGTCACGGCGTCGAGGAGGTGGCCGTGGCGGTCGGCCTCGAGCCAGAGCGCGAGCTCGAGGGCGCCCTTGGGCACGGTCTCGAAGTAGTTGGTGCGGTCGAACCATGTCGTCGCGTTGAGCCGCCCGCCCTGGCTCATGAGCGCCTCGAAGTGCTCCCCGCTCGCGACGTTGCGCGAGCCCTGGAACATGAGGTGCTCGAAGAGGTGGGCGAAGCCGGTGCGCCCCGGGGACTCGTGGCGCGAGCCGACGCCCACCCAGATGTTGACCGTGACGTTGGGAACGCTGGGGTCCGGCGAGACGACGACACGCAGCCCGTTGGGCAGGGTGCGCTCGTGGACCGGGTAGTCGAGCGGCATGGCGCCACCCTACGTGCCGCCGGGCTCCCGACACTCGTGACGGAGCGGGGCGGCCCCGACCGCCCCGTATGCCGTCCGCTCAGCCGACGCGCTCGACCTCGGCCGCATCGTCGGTGCGCGGCTCGGGAGCCGGTGCGTGGTCGGACTCGACCACGGGCAGCCTGGGCAGGTCCTCGGGCGGGATGCTGCGGATGATGTTGCGCGCGAGGATCTGCTGCGCGGTGACCGTGCGCTCGGAGCGGCCGCGGCCGATGAAGCTCACCATCCAGTGCAGGAGAGTCGTGATCCGCTGCTTGAAGCCGATGAGGTAGACGATGTGGATCGCGAGCCACAGCAGCCAGGCGAGGAACCCCGAGAAGCGGAGCTTGCCGACGCTCGCGACCGCACTGAACCGCGAGATCGTGGCCATCGAGCCCTTGTCGAAGTAGGAGAACTTCTCCGGCGCCGGCTTGCCGTCGAGGCGGGCCTTGAGGTGCTTCGCGGCGTAGCGCGCCCCTTGGATGGCCACCTGGGCGACACCGGGCAGGTTGTCGAGGGAGGCCATGTCGCCGACGACGTAGACGTCGGGTCGCCCGGGCAGGGTGAGGTCGGGGTTGACCTTGACGCGTCCGGCGCGGTCGAGCTCGGCGTCGGACTGCTCGGCGAGCATCGCGCCGAGCTCGGAGGCCTGGACCCCGGCGGCCCAGACCTTGGTCGCCGACTCGATGCGGTCGCGGGTGCCCTCGGGTGTCTCGATGTCGATGCCGGTGGAGTCGACGCCGACGACCTTGGTGCCGAGCACGACCTCGACTCCCATCTTCGTGAGCCGCTCGCGGGCGTCGCCGCCGAGCCGGTCGCCGAAGGACGGCAGCACCTTGGGCGCGGCGTCGAGGAGGACGATGCGGGCCTGTCGGGTGTCGATGGCGCGGAAGTCGCGCCTCAGGGTGCGGTGCGCGAGCTCGGCGATCTGACCGGCCATCTCCACGCCGGTGGGACCCGCTCCGACGACGACGAAGGTGAGGTAGCGGTCGCGCTCCGCCGGGGCGGTGGCGAGCTCCGCCCACTCGAAGGAGCCGAAGATGCGGCCGCGCAGCTCCAGGGCGTCGTCGATGCTCTTCATGCCCGGTGCGTACTCGGCGAAGTGGTCGTTGCCGAAGTAGGACTGCCCGGCGCCTGCAGCGACGAGCAGGGTGTCGAAGGGCGTCACCGTCTCCCGTCCGAGCACCTCGCTCGTCACGGTCTTGGCGTCGAGGTCGATCGCGACGACCGTGCCGAGGATGACCCGGGCGTTCTTCTGGCGGGCGAGGATCTCGCGCGTGCTCGGCGAGATCGCCCCCTCGGAGAGGATGCCGGTCGCCACTTGGTAGAGCAGCGGCTGGAAGAGGTGGTGGGTCGTCTTGGCGACGAGAGTGACCTCGACGTCCTTGCGGCGCCGCAGTGCCTGCGTGCCGAAGAGCCCGCCGAAGCCGGAACCGATGACGACGACCCTGTGCGTGGCCATGCTGTGCCTCCTCGAGAGTGGCCGGGTGAGCTGGCCGGCCTGCCACTGACAAAAAGGGCGGGCCGTCCATGACGACCCGCCGTTGTCGACCGCTGGTCGAGCCCGTGGGCCCGCTCCATCTCACTTCATCCTAACCGTCCGCCAGGCCGGGTTGTTCCAGGGACGTCGCGTCGTCGTCGCCGGGCTTTTCCGCCGCCGAGAAGGTTTGGGTCGGCGCTGAGCGGGCAGGGACGTCACTCACAAGCCCGTCCGCGAGAGCGCACCGCGCCTCGCCAGAAGGAGGAACGATGACGAGCAAGATCGAGAAGAGTGTCACTGTCGACGTCCCGGTCGAGATGGCCTACAACCAGTGGACCCAGTTCGAGGAGTTCCCGAGGTTCATGGGCGGCGTGCAGGAGGTGCAGCAGCTCGACGACAAGCGTCTGCACTGGGTCGCCGAGATCGCGGGCGTCAGGCGCGAGTGGGACGCCACCATCCTCGAGCAGCGTCAGGACGAGAAGATCGCCTGGGCTGCCACCCAGGGTGCGACCAACGCCGGCGCGGTCTACTTCTCCCCCGTCGGCGCGGGGCAGACCCGGGTCACGCTGGAGCTCGAGTACGAGCCGGAGGGCCTCGTCGAGAAGGCCGGTGACGCCGTCAACGTCATCGAGCGCCAGGCGGAGAAGGACGTGGAGTCCTTCAAGACCTTCATCGAGGGCCGCATGTCCGAGACGGGCGCCTGGCGGGGCGAGGTCGAGGGCAGCACCGTCGGCACACCGGGGGTCGAGAGCGCCACGTCGCACGGCGACAGCGGCAACGCCGGCATGTCCGGCACGGCCAAGGTGGCGGGCGCCGCCGCCGTCGCCGCCGCCGGCGTCGCGGCCGCTGCCGCAGCCAAGAAGTCGGGCTCCGAAGGTTCCTCCGACGCGGTGGAATCGCCCGGGGCCGGCACGGAGGTCGTCGAGGAGACGGTCTACCCGCCGGTGACGGAGACGACGACCGCCACCGAGACCACCCTCGATCCCGACACGCGGGTGGACGACGCGATCATCCTCGACGAGCCGCCGCGCACGGGTGGCGCCGGCGGCACCGGCACCGGGGTCTGAGGCCTCCAGCCGGAACGCCCGGCAACGCAGGAACCCCGGACCAGTGGTCCGGGGTTCCTGTCGGTTCTCCGTGGTAGCGGGGGCAGGATTTGAACCTGCGACCTCCGGGTTATGAGCCCGGCGAGCTACCGAGCTGCTCCACCCCGCGTCGAGTGAGGACCTTGCGGTCGCTCGGTACCCATAGGTTACGTGACCGCGACCGAGGGACCAAATCGGGGTGCGCCGGCCCGGCGGCTGCGTGGCTGCAGGGTCCGCACACCCACCCGTCCCCGTCCGGGGCCGGGGCAGGTGGGTGCGACGATGGGGCCATGTGGACCGGGCGGGACGGCACGGGATCGCGTCCTCCGACCCTCGACTTCGGGATCCGCGACCTGCTCCGTCTCAACCCACCGCCACCGGGCGGGTCGCACCGCGTCGCGCTGCGCGCCGGGCTCAGCGTCGCCGTCCCCCTCCTCGCCGTCGTTGCCCTCGACCGCACGCCGTGGGCCGTGTATGCCGTGTTCGGCGCCTTCACCGCGCTCTACGGCCGCAACCACGTCCATGTCCCGCGCGCCGTCATGCAAGGCACCGCCGGCGCCGCGCTCGTCGCGACCGTGGTCGTGGGAGCCGTCGTCGCCGCGTCCGGCGGCGGCCCTTGGGCGCTCGTCGGCGCGACGGTCCTCGTCACGGTTCTCGGGTCCGTGCTGTCGAGTGTCCTCGACTGGCACCCACCTGGCCCGCTCTTCCTCGTCTTCGCCGTCGGGTCGGTGGCTGCGGCACCCGGCACGTGGGGCGACGTCCCCGTCGCGCTCGCCGTGAGCACGGCCAGCGCGGCGTTCGCCCTCCTTGTCGGCAACGTCGGCGCGGTGGTCGCGCGAACACCCCGCCCTCCCCGGCCCAGTCCGCGGCGCCCCGACGTCACCGAGTCCCTCCGCCACATGGTCGCCGTCGGAGTCGCCGGTGCGGTGGCGACGGCCGCGGGCATCGGACACCCGTGGTGGGCCATGGTCGCGGCGACCGCGCCCCTCACCGTCCGCGGCCGGTCGCACCAGGCCCTGCGCGCCGGCCACCGCATCGCCGGGACGCTGCTCGGTCTGCTCACGAGCATCCCGCTGCTCCTGCTCCAGCTCGACCCGATCCCGCTCGTCCTCGTCGTCGTGGCACTGCAGGTCGTCACCGAGCTGCTCGTCGCGCGCAACTACGGGCTGGCCCTGCTCTTCATCACGCCCATGGCGCTGCTCATGGGCCAGCTCGGCTCCGACCAGCCGGCGACCGGGCTCGCCCTCGACCGTGTCGTCGAGACCGGCATCGGCGTGCTCGTCGCCATCGGCCTGCTCGCCGTCGAGAACCGCCGCGCCCACCGGTGGTGAGCGCGGCGGTTCCGACGTCGCTGGTGCTGGGCGTCGTTCCCGTCAGGGGGAGGGCGACGGGCTCGGGGTCGGGGTCGCCGAGCCGCTCGGGGACGGCGTCGCCAGCTGCGGGCTGATCGCGGCCGCGCGGGCGATCGCGTCCTGGAGTTGCTTCTGGGCCACGCCGTATGCCGCGAAGTCACCCTTCTTGAGCGCTGCCTGCCCGGCGGCGTTCGCCGCCTCGATCTCACGGATGATCGCGGCGAGCTGGGTGCTCGGCGTCTGGGTCGGAGGCTGCCCGCCGGTGGACGGGGGCGGTGTGCCGCCCGAATCCGTGCCACTGTCGCCGGCGCTCGCACCGGAGTTGCCGCCGAAGAGACCGTCGAGAGCCTGGTCGAGGGTCTCGCCCCAGGCGATGCGCTTGCCGAAGACCGCGACGGTCGCCTTGTTCTGTGGGAACGAGCCGCCCTCCCGCGACGCCTGGACATACATCGGCTGGACGTAGAGCAGGCCCTCGCCGACGGGCAGGGTGAGCAGGTTGCCATAGGTCAGCTGCTTGCCCGACTGCCGGTTCTGGGCGATGAACTGGCTGAGGTTGAGCGGCTCGCTCGGGCTCTGCGACCGGGCCGTCGACACCTCGATCTGGTTCTGGACCTGACCGGGGCCGTCGACCGCCGAGTTGCGTGGCAGCTCGAGGAGCCGCATCGACCCGTAGCCGTCAGCCGGCTTGCCCGCAGTCGACCCTGCGTCGGAGTCGACGGCGAGGAAGCCGCGCAGGATCTCGCGACCACTACCCCTGGGGATGAACGTCGTCGTCAGCGAGAACGCGGGTGCGGACTGGTCCGGCATGGCGAGCGACTGGTAGTAGACCGGCTGGTCCTGGGTCGCGTGCGTCGGGTCCTTCGGGACCTGCCAGAAGTCGCCACCGCCGTAGAACGAGTTGGCGTCGGCGACGTGGTAGCTCGCCAGCAGCTGACGCTGGACCTTGAAGAGGTCCTGCGGGTAGCGCACGTGGCTCATGAGCTGCGCCGACATCTCCGACATCGGGGACACGGCGTCGGGGAACGCCTTGCTCCAGGCCTTGAGGATCGGGTCCTTCGTGTCCCAGCCGTAGAGCTTGACCTGGCCGTCGTAGGCGTCGACCGTGGCCTTGACCGAGTTGCGGATGTAGTTGACCTGCTCGGAGCCGGCGACGACGACGCTCGAGGAGCGCTCGCTCACCGAGTCGGACGTCGCCTCGGACAGGTCGGTGAGCCGGCTGTTGGGGTAGCGCGCGGTCGTCGTGTAGGCGTCGACGATCCATTTGACCCGCCCGTCGACGACCGCGGGGTAGGCGTTGCCGTCGACGGTGAGCCATGGCGCGACACGCTCGACGCGCTCCCGGGGCCCGCGGTGGTCGAGCAGGCGCGACTCCTCGTTGACCGCGTCGGAGAGGAGGAACTTCGGCTCGCGGTACTTCACGGCATACGCGACCTTGCGGAAGAAGGATCCGATCGCGACGCCACCGGTGCCCTCGTAGGTGTTGTTGGCCTGGCCGCCGGCGCCACGGTCGTCCGGGTAGTCGAACTCGCGCGGGGTGGCGCCCTCGGGCGCGCCGACGATGGAGTAGCGGGGCGACTCCTCGCCGAAGTAGATGCGAGGCTCGTAGTCGACACCCATCGGGCCCTTGGTCGAGAAGCCGCTCGAGAAGAACTGCGGGTCGCCCTCGCTCGTGCGCTTGTTGCCGTACGCGCCGATGAAGCCGAAGCCGTGGGTGTAGACGGTGTGGTCGTTGAGCCAGTTGCGCTGCCCCTCGGGGACGCCCGCGAGGTTGAGCTCGCGCACGGCGACCACCGAGTCGCTCTTCTTGCCGTCGATCGAGTAGCGGTCGACGTCGAGGATGTCGGGGAAGGCGTAGTACTGGCGCAGTCCCTCGAACTGGCGGAAGGTCGGGGAGACGACGTTGGGGTCGACGAGGCGGATGCCGGGAATCGTCTCGGCGTCCTCGCGGAGCTGCCCCGGCTCGGCGTCGGTCGTCGCGGAGTAGGGCGTCTTCTCGATGCCGTCGATGCCGAAGGCGGCGCGGGTCGCGTCGATGTTTCGCTGGATGTACTGCGCCTCGAGGGACTTCTCCGACGGGCGGACCTTGAGCGACTGCACGGCGGCGGGGTAGAGCCCACCGGCGACGACGGACAGCACGGTGAGCAGACCGACGCCGATGAGCGGCAGGCGCCAGCTCCGGGTCCAGATCGAGGCGATGAAGAAGCCGGCACACATGACGGTGGCGACCGCGAGGATGGCCTTGATCGGGAGGACCGCGTTGGCGTCGGTGTAGGTGATGCCGGTGATGAGCCGGGACTCGTGGGTCGTGAGGCTGTAGCGGTCGAGCCAGTAGGCGGCGGCGCGCACGAGGGCGAGCAGCGAGGCGAGGGTGGCGATCTGGATGAACGCCGCGCGGGTCGTCTCGCCCCGGCCGGGCAGCTGGAGTCCGCCGTAGACGTAGTGGGTGAACGCCGCCGCGAGGAGGGCGAGGAGGAGCACGACCGTGAAGAAGCTGACGAGGAACCGCAGCCACGGAAGCGTGAAGACGAAGAAGCCGACGTCGAGCCCGAACTGCGGGTCCTTGGTGCCGAACGGCACGGCGTTGCGCCAGAGCAGGAAGGTGCGCCAGGCGCCCATCGCGGCGGCGCCGGCGAGGAGCCCGAGCACCGAGGGGATGACGATCGTCGCGAGCCTGCGCAGCGGGTCGAGGACCTGGCGGTACTGGTCGAGGACCTGCGCCGACGGGGAGGGCAGGATGCGCCGCGGCCGCGAGCGGTAGGCGATGACGAGGCTCGACCCGACGGCGCCGGCGGTGAGGACGAAGGCGGCGACGAAGAGCAGCACGCGCGTGCCCAGCTGGGTCAGGAAGACGTCACGGAAGCCGACCGCGTCGTACCACCACACGTCGGTGAGGACGCCGGCGGCCATGAGCGCGAGGATCGCGAGCCCAGCGAGGATGAAGAGGGTGGTGCCGAGCGGCCCTCTCCTGGGCGGCATACCGGGACCGCCGGGACCGCCGGGCCGCCGCATGCGTCCACCGGCTCCCCCACCGGGACCGGCCCCGCGAGCCGGTCCCCCGGGCTCACGCGGACCCGACCCGCCCGCCTGCTTGTCTGCATCGTCGGGGTCGATGCCGTCGAACCACTCTGGCCGGCTCACTGCTCGTTGACTCCAGCTCGGGAAGACCGCCCCGGGCGAGCCCGGGCTGAGGGGCCAACCTATCTCCCGAGTCTGAGTGCGGCACGATGGGTCCGTGACCCGCCCCTCGCACCCCGTGACCGACCCGCTCTCCCTGGCCGCGCTCGACACCGAGCGGCACGTCGCCTCGGGTGGGTGGGACCAGCATCCACGGCTCTTCGCGCTCGTGTCGACGGCCGACCTCGTCGCGCGCGAACCGCAGCTCGCGGCGGGTCTCTCGGTCTCGGACCAGGTCGAGGGGGCGCTCACCGCCATCGAGCAGGAGGACCTGCCCGAGGCCGAGTCGATCGAGAGCCTGCTCGGCCGGATCGCCTGGCCCGAGACGGTCATCGGCTGCGCGATCGTCGTCGAGCGGCTCGTCGTGCCGCCGGAGGCGGAGCGGGACCTGCCGGAGGACCGGGACGCCGCCGTCTCCGCACTTGCCGCCCACCCCGACCGCCGCGACGTGCGCCTCCTGGCCGCCGTCACGCGCGACGGTCGCAGCATCTGCCTCCTGCGCCAGCGCGAGCACGACAGCGACGACCGGGTCGCCACCGGCAGCGACATCGCGCCCGGGCTCGTGGCCGCGCTCCGCTCGACGTTCAGCGACTGACGCCGCTTCCCGGGTCAGCAGCGCGGGAGCGTGTCGACCTGGTCGGCGGCGATCGCCTTGACCGCGCCGAGCGCGTCGTCGAACGACCCGATCCTGACGACCTCGAGTCCTTCGGGGACGTGACCGACGACCTCGTCGCAGTTGTCCGCGGGCGCGAGGAAGTAGTCGGCGCCCCCGTCGCGGGCACCGTGGAGCTTCTGCCGGATGCCGCCGATGGGGCCGACGGCCTCGTCCGGCCCCATGGTCCCGGTGCCGGCGATGCGCTTGCCGCCGGTGAGGTCACCGGGGGTGAGGAGGTCGTAGACCGCGAGGGTGAACATGGTGCCGGCCGACGGCCCACCGACGTCGCCGGCGGCGATCGTCACGTCCACCGGGAGCTCGTAGTCGCGCCCCAGGAGGATCCCGATGACGGTGACTCCCTGGTTGTCGCGGGTCGTCACGCTGACCGTCTTCTCGACACCCTTGCGCTCGAGGACGACCGTCACCGGTTGGCCGGCCTTCGTCGCCCGCACGGCCTTCTGCACCGCCGCGGAGTCGGTCGCCGGAGCGCCCGCCACCGTCACGAGCTGGTCCCCCGCCTCGAGGACACCGGTGGCCGGGGAGCCCTTCGGAACCTGGGACACGACGACTCGCTCGGGGACGGCGCGTCCGGTCTCCCGCAGCGCGATCGCCGCGGCGACCTCCTGGGAGTCGACCATCTCGGCGGCGTTCTCCTGCTGGATCTCCTCGCGGGTCGTCTCCTCGGGGTAGATCTCCTTGCGGTCGTAGATCTCCTGGTCCTTGCGGATCGCGGCCTCGACGAGGTCGAAGACGTTGACGCGCACTCCCGGTCCACCCGTGACACGGACCGTCGTGAAGTCGAGCTGCCCCTTCGCGGGGTATGCCGGGGCGCCCTTGATCTCGATGATCGGCTTCCCGTCGAGCCGGCCGAGGGTGTTGGTGATCGGACCGGGCTTGAAGATGACGTAGGGCAAGGGGATCCACGACAGGGCCGCACCCACGACGACGGCGAGGAAGAGCGTCGTGAGCATGCCCGAGCTGCGGCGGCTCACGGCATACGGGGAGGGGCGGGGCGGGCCGCCTTCGGGCCGCGCGAGGTCGGCGTCGGTCTGCGCGAGGGTGGCGTCCGACGGCGCGGCGGCAGCGTCGCCGCCGGGGGCGGCGGGGTCGCGGGTGTTCACGGAAGGCCGACCCACTCGGTGCCACCGTCACCGAGGTGCTGGTGCTTCCAGATCGGCACCTCGGCCTTGAGGGTGTCGATGAGGTCGCGGCAGGCGGCGAAGGCCGCGTCGCGGTGGGCGGCGGCCGCCGCGACGACGACGGCGACGTCGCCGATCTCGAGGTGACCGCTGCGGTGCAGCGCAGCCAGCCGGACCGCATCGGAGCGGGCGGCGACGGTCTCGGTGACCTCGCGCAGGCGTCCGGCGGCACTCGGGTGGACCGAGTAGTCGAGCGAGGAGACCTCCTGTCCGCGGTCGTGGTCGCGCACGACGCCGAGGAAGACGGTGATGCCGCCGCAGGAGGGGTGGCGCACGCTCTCGACGGCCTCGTCGAGGGACAGCACGGCCTCGCGGATCTCGGCGAGGGCGACGACGCCGACGGCGGCGCTGTCGCTCCTGACCTCGTGCTGCACGCGCTCCTCCTCGGAACTATCCCCGGGTCATCCGTGGTTGGGTACTGATGAGACCACATCCTCTCACCGCCGCCCCAGGAGCCCCGCCTTGACCGAATCGCACGACCGCCCCGACGACCCCGAGGGCTCGGGTCTCCCGCCGGAGCTGGAGCAGGTCCTCCGCGGACTCACCGGAGGGGGCGAGCTCGACCCCCAGATGGTGGAGATGATGCGGTCCATGGGGCTCGCCGACGTCGACCCGCAGATGCTGCAGATGGTCGCCGGTCAGGTGCAGGCCATGTTCGCCGGAGCCGACGAGAGCGGCTCGGTCGACGTCACCGTGGCGACCGACATCGCCCGCAAGACGATCGCGGCCGAGGGCGATCCCTCGGTGACGCGCGAGGTGGCGAGCGATGCGCGGCAGGCCGTCGACGTCGCCAACCTCTGGCTCGACAGCGTCACCGACCTCGACCACTCCGGTCTCGTCGGTCGCGCCTGGAGCCGCGCCGAGTGGGTCGAGGCGACGATGCCGGTCTGGCGCGAGCTCGTGGACCCCATCGCGGTGGGCGTGGGTGACGCCATGGGAGCCGCCCTCACCAAGCAGCTCGGTGACCTCGGCGAAGGCGGGCTGCCCGAGGGCCTCGTCCCCCCGGGCACCAACCCGGCCGCGATGATGGGCCAGATGGCGCCGATGCTCCGCCGGATGCAGGGGTCGATGTTCTCGGTCCAGCTCGGTCAGGCCGTCGGCACCCTCGCCGGCGAGGTCCTCACCGGTGGCGAGGTCTCGCTCCCCCTCGTGCCGGCCCCGGACGTCGTCCTCATGCCGCAGGCCGTGGCCGCCTTCGCCGAAGGACTCGGGATCGACGAGCCGCAGGCCCGCCTCCACCTTGCCGTCCGTGAGACCGCCCGGACCCGTCTCTTCCACGCCGTGCCGTGGCTCGGGCCGCAGGTCCTCGCCGCCGTGCGCGACTACGCCCGCGACACGACGATCGACACCGACGCGATCGAGGAGGGCCTGCGTTCCATCGACCCGACGGACGCCGAGGCCATGCAGCAGGCACTCGCCGGCCGTCTCTTCGCCCCGCAGCAGTCCCCGGCGCAGAAGGCGGCGCTCGCCCGCCTCGAGACCCTCCTCGCCCTCATCGAGGGCTGGGTCGACGTCGTCACCGCCGCCGCGGTCTCTCCCCACCTTCCCCAGGCGGAGGCACTCGGCGAGGCGATCCGTCGCCGGCGCGCCAGCGGTGGCCCGGCCGAAAAGACCTTCGCGGCCCTCGTGGGCCTCGAGCTGCGACCGCGCCGGCTGCGCGACGCCGCCAACCTCTTCGCAGCGCTCGAGGCCTCGGGCGGTGCCGAGGCCCGTGACGCGGCGTGGGCCCACCCCGACGTCGCACCGGACGCCGCCGACCTCGACGACCCTCTCGGCTACGTCGATCGACAGAAGGCGTCCGGCGACGACCTCGACGCCGAGCTCGACGCCCTGCTGCGTGGCGACACCGGGCCGGGTGAGTCCCGCGGTGGTGACCCCAGCGACGGGCCCGGGAGCGACGGGCCCGGGAGCGACGAGCCCGGCAGGGGCTCCGGTGGCCCCACCGCCTCATGACGGGCGGCCTGTCGACCGAGGAGGACCAGCCCGCGCAGGACGTCGCCGTCGCGAGCGACTTCGCCCACCTCCACGCCGACGTCCTCCGCGTGCTCGGTGCGTGGACGCCTCCGGACGCGGGGCAGGAACGGTTGCGGACGGCATACCTGGCGCATCTCGAGGAAGGGCCGGCCACGGTCGCCAAGGCCGGGGTGCGTGACCACCTCACCGCGAGCTGCCTCGTCATCACGCCCGATGCCGGTCACGTGCTGCTCACGCACCACCGGCGGGCTCGGGAGTGGTTCCAGTTCGGCGGGCACCTCGAGTCGAGCGACCCGACCCTGCTCGCCGCCGCGACCCGCGAGGGGCGGGAGGAGTCGGGGATCGCGGACGTGACCCCGGACCCCGTCGTCGTGCAGCTCGACCACCACGAGCTGGGCGGCGACTTCGGCTGGTGCCGCTCCCACCTCGACGTCCGCTTCGCCGCAATCGTCGACCGCGAGGCCGTGCCGGTGACGAGCGCCGAGTCCCTCGACGTCGCCTGGTGGCCCACGGACGGGTTGCCCAAGGGGTCGAGGGACGAGATCTCCGCCCTCGTCGCCGCGACGCGGCGCAGCCTCGGCCTCTGAGCCGGTGACCTGAGCCGCCGCGGTCAGGCGGTGGCGCCCTCGACGTCGTCGTCCTCGTCGGAGACGTCGATCCCCTTGGCGAGGGCGACCCCGTCGAGGAAGCCGCGGGCCCGCTCGAGCTTGGGGTAGGAGCGCAGCAGCGTCCAGAAGTCGCGGTTGTGGCCGGCGACGAGCAGGTGTGCGAGCTCGTGGAGGATGACGTAGTCGACGACGTAGCCGGGCATCCCCTGGAGACGGTCCGAGAGGCGGATCGAGCCGTCGGACGGCGTGCAGCTGCCCCACCGCGAACGCTGGTTGGTGACCCACCGGATGCTGCGCGGCCGGGCGTGGCCACCGAGATAGCGCTCGGAGAGCTCGGTGGCACGCGCCATGAGGTCGAGGTCGCTCGGACGTCGACGCCGCTCCCCCGCCTCGAGACGCTCGACCATGCGGGCCACCCAGAGGCGCTCCTCGGCACGCGACATCGACGCCGGGATGAGGACGACGACGCGGTCGCCCTCACGGCGCGCGCTCACCGTGCGGCGGCGTCGGTGGCTGCGCCGGACCTCGATGTCCTCGGTGCTCACGCGCCCCACGGTAGGGCGTGGACCTGACAACGCCCGGGTGGCGCGCGGTGGGGCGCCCTCGCGTCGGGGCGAGACGGCATACGCCCGGGGTGGACGGGAGTGCATCCGACGACCTCCAGGTGGGGCTCAAGGGGCCCCTGTGGCTCCCGGGACCGATGGGGCACCCGGCGTGCGACAAACCCCCCGCCACGCCCGCGTGGGGCGAGCGTGGCTCAGCACGAATGCGTGCTCGTGCGGTCTAGGGTGAAACCGTCATCGCCGCTGATCCGCGGCACCACGACCAAGGAGTTGCAATGGCTGACGAGACCTACAAGGGCGAGTTCTACTGCGTCAAGTGCAAGGAGAAGCGCGAGGCCGAGGGCAACGTCGTCGTCTCCGACAACGGACGCCGGATGGCCAAGGGCAAGTGCCCCGTGTGCGGCACGAACCTCAACCGCATTCTCGGCAAGGCCTGACCGCCCTCCTTCTCGTTCCCGCGGCCCCCGGTGTCGTCACCGGGGGCCGCAGCACGTCCGAAGCCTGTGGATGACCCAGCGGCCCGGGGCCGGCGCTGTGCGAGATTGGCCGGACCCCACGATCCGGAGGCCCCGATGCCACAGCCGCTCATCGTCGTGGACGGCCGAGGTGGCCTCCCCGACGAGATCAGCCGTCAGCTGCGCCTGACCGGGGCGTCCCGGGTGCACGGCGGGCCGTTCGCGGCCGACGCGGCGGAGGCCCTCATGGCGACGAGCCCTCGCGAGCGCCCGGCTGCGGTCGTGCTCGTGGCCGGACGCACGGTGACCGTCGAGGCGACCGCACCGTGGCACCGGGCCGGGATCCTGCACCTGCCGGTGACGTGCGAGGGCGACGTCGCCACGGTCGGCCCCCTCGTCGCCCCGGGCAGCGGTGCGTGCTGGCGCTGCCACGCCCTCACCGCCCACGACCTCGACGCGGTGGGCGCCCTGCCGAGCAGCCGCCTCACCCTGGATCCCGTCGCACTCCCACCCGGCGGTCTCGGCGTCCTCACCGCCGCGGTCACGGCGACCGTCGTCCTCGGTGCCGTCGCCGGCGCGACACGGCTCGTGGGTGTGTCGACCGAGCTCGAGGTCGCCGGCCCGACCGTGACCCATCGGCACTGGGAGCGACATCCGCTGTGCCCGTCCTGCGTGCCGTCGCGGTCGCGCGTGCGATCCGGCGCGAGCGTGGGTTCGGGACTCCGCGCACCGGCGTCAGGAGGTCACGACACAATGGCCGGGTGAGTGACATCCCCCGACGCTCCCTCTCCCGCACGGCCAAGCTCGTCGGCCTGCCGCTGGGGCACGCCGGCCGGGCGGCCGTGGGACTGGGACGACGGGTCGGGGGCGCCCCCGCCGAGGCCATCGCGGCCGAGCTCCAGGCGCGCACGGCCGAGCAGCTCTTCGCGGTGCTCGGTGAGCTCAAGGGCGGGGCGATGAAGTTCGGCCAGGCACTCTCGGTCATGGAGGCCGCGATGCCCGAGGAGCTCGCCGGTCCCTATCGCGCCACCCTCACCAAGCTCCAGGACGCCGCTCCCCCGATGCCGGGTGAGCGCGTCCACGCGATCCTCGCCGAGCAGCTCGGCCCGCGCTGGCGCACCTCGAAGTTCCAGTCCTTCGAGGACCGTCCCGTGGCGGCGGCGTCGATCGGGCAGGTGCATCGGGCCGTGTGGCGCGACGGTCGCCCCGTCGCCGTCAAGATCCAGTACCCCGGCGCCGGCGAGGCACTGCTCTCGGACATCAACCAGCTCTCACGCGTGGCCCGGCTGGCCGGGGCCTGGATCCCCGGCATCGCCATGGGCCCCATCCTCGACGAGGTCAAGGAGCGGATGAGCGAGGAGCTCGACTACGACCTCGAGGCGAGCCACCAGCGGGCGTTCGCCCGGGCGTTCCGCGACGACGAGGAGGCCTTCGTCCCCGACGTCCTCGCGCACTCGTCCCGGGTCGTCGTCTCCGAGTGGGTCGAGGGGCGGCCGCTGTCGCAGGTCATCGCCGACGGCACCCCCGCCGAGCGGGACCAGGCCGCCTCGCTCTACCTCGAGTTCCTCCTCCGTGGCCCCAACCGGGCGCGCCTCCTGCACGCCGACCCGCACCCCGGCAACTTCCGCATCACGCCCGACGGTCGGCTCGGCGTCCTCGACTTCGGCGCGGTCAACCGGCTGCCGAACGGCATGCCGGACTCCCTCGGAGAGCTCATCACCCACACGCTCGCCGGCGACGAGGCAGCGCTCGGGGCGGTGCTCCGCCGGGCCGGCTTCATCCGCCCCGGGGTGGAGGTCTCCGACACCGCGCTGCTGCACTACCTCCAAACCTTCGTCGAGCCGCTCGAGCACGAGACGTTCACCTTCAGCCGCAGCTGGCTGCGCTCGGTCTCGGCGACGATCCAGGACCCGCGGCGCGAAGAGTTCCTCGTCGGGCTGCGCTTCAACCTGCCGCCGGAGTACCTCCTCATCCACCGGGTGTGGCTGGGCTGCATCGGCGTCCTCTGCCAGGTCGGCGGGACGGTGCCCATGCGCGAGATGGTCCTCGCGCACGTGCCCGGCATCGACGAGGACGCTCTGCCACCGCCTCGGTGAGCGGACGGCATACCGGACTGCAGGACGCGCGTATGCCGGCCGCCCGCGTTCGCAGGACCGGCTCGGCTCAGGCCTTCGCGGCCTTGGCCGCCGCCTTGGCCGACTTCTTGAAGTCGCGCACCTTCTGCAGCGACTCGGCGTCGACGACGTCGGCGACCGAGCGGAAGCTGCCCGTCTCGGAGTAGGCGCCGGCGGCCTTCTCCCAGCCCTCGGGCCGGACGTCGAGCTGCTTGGCGAGGAGGGCGACGAAGATCTTGGCCTTCTGCTCGCCGAAGCCGGGGAGCGCCTTGACCCGGGCCAGGAGCTCGGCGCCGGACGACACGTCGGACCAGATGCCGCTCGCGTCCCCGGCGTAGTCGTCGCGGACCACGGTCGCGAGCGCCTGGATGCGGGCGGCCATCGACCGGCCGTAGCGGTGCACCGCGGGCGGGGTCGCGCAGAGGTCGGCGAACTCCTCGGGGTCGGCGGCGGCGATCTCGGAGACGTCGAGCGTGCCGAACCTATCGAGCACCTTCGCGGGTCCCGCGAAGGCGCGTTCCATCGGGAACTGCTGGTCGAGGAGCATGCCCATGAGGAGCGCGAACGGGTCCTCGCTGAGCACCTTGTCAGCGGCCGGGTCCTGGGCGATCGTCAGCGTGGGCATGGCCCCAGCCTAGGACCCGGCCCGAGGGCGTCAGGCGCCGATCCGGTGGGTGGTGCGGGCGACCGGCAGGCCCTCACCGCGCCACGCGGCGAACCCGCCCACGACGTCGGTCGCCCGCTCGAGCCCCAGTGAGCGGAGGGCGTCGGCGGCGAGGCTCGAGGTGTAGCCCTCCTGGCAGAGGACGATGACCCGGGTGTCGAAGTCGACGCCGGGCAGCGCCACCTCCTGGCGCGGGTCGAAGCGCCACTCGAGGACGTTGCGCTCGACGACGAGCGGCGAGAGGCCCGGTGCGACCTCCCCCTCCTCGGCGCGCTGCGCCGCGGGCCGGATGTCGACGAGCCAGGCCTCGCCGGAGCGGACCTCGCGCCAGGCGTCGCGCGCCGAGACCCGGTCGAGCCGGCTGCGCGCCTGCGCGAGGAGCTCGTCGATGCCAGTCCCCCGCTGCGACGTCGTCACCAGCCCACTCCCCGCTGCTCGACGCCGGACGGCACGAGGGCGCCGTCGACGAGGTCGTAGTGCGCCATCTGGTCGAGACGGGGCGAGTAGGCGTGCACGCTGAGCGCGGTCACGTCCCCCTCGTTGGTGACGTCGTGGAGGTGCTTGGGGCCGAAGGCACGCCCTTCGCCCTCGGCGAGGACACGATCGTGGAGGTCGCCGTGCACGAGCTGGCGCTCGGTGAGCGCACCACGGACGACGGTGAAGGCCCCGCGCGAGCCGCCGTGGTCGTGGAAGCCGGTGCCGGCACCGATGGGCCACTCGATGACCCAGAGCTGGAGGTGGTGGGTCTCGGCGAGCTGGTGCCACCTGCGGCCACCGGGGTCCTCGGCGCGCTCGGGCAGGAGGTCCGGGAGCTCGGGGTCGGCAGCGAAGAGCCGCGCGACGCGCAGCAGCTGGACGGGGGTGAAGGTGTTGACGCCGGGCAGGGCCGACGCGGGTCGAACGAGGGTCATGGGAGTCTCCGGGAACGTCGTCGGGGGTCGCGCGCGAGGGCGACCGGGTGCTGGGTGCGGGTGACGGGTGTCGAACGAGGGAACGCGTCAGCGGCAACAGCGACAGCACATGACGGCAGCGGGCATCACCGGGAGGGTCCGGGCGGCTGCGGTCGACGACATGGGACGAGCGAACCACGCCGGCACCGACCCGTCCACCACGGACGCGGCGCGTCTCAGGACGTGGTCAGCGGACGGCATACGACGTGGGTGGGAGCCGGCCGGCCGGGTCCGGACATGGAACGACGCCGCCCCCGGCGTGGGAGCGGCGCCGATCCTGGTCGGTCATCGCACGATCATGCGGACCTCGGCGAGCATGCGCTCGCGCTCGAGGTGGGCCTGCGCCTTGCGCTGTGCTTCGTGCACGTTGCGCTCGTGCAGCTGGCGACGAACCTGGTGCATTCGCCTGCGGTACATGGTTCCTCCAAGGATCCAGGTGGGTGGTCATGCGGTCGTGGGCCGGTCGACGGTGTCGACCGGGTGCTGCGGGTTGCCGCTCATGCGGCGACGGTCTCCTTGCGCGGGCGGCCGCGGGGCCGCTTGCGGGGGATGACGACGCCCTGCTCGAAGAGCTCGCCTCCCCAGACGCCCCAGGGCTCCTGCCGGGTGAGGGCACCCGCGAGGCAGGCCTCCCTGATGGGGCAGGTCGCACAGAGCGCCTTGGCGAACTCGACTCCGGCGGGGGTGTCGGCGAACCAGATCTCCGCGTCGTTCTCGCGACAGGGCACGGAGTTCCCGAGGTTCGCAGTGCACTCCTGTGCGTCGATGAGGTCGGTCAGCTGCACGGGGTGTCACCTCCTTCTCCCACCCGGTCGAGGTGGGGGTTGTGTTGCGTCGGTTGTGTGGTGGTCTGCGGATCGACGGACAACGAAAAAGGCCGCGGATCCCGGGTGGGTTCCGCGGCCTGGAGGCCAATCGCGCTGTGGGCTACAGCGGCGACGCCTGACAGGAGGCGGACAGAACACCCGTGGTGAAGCCGAAGGGGGCATCGGCGCGGACACCGGCGCCGAGCGGGGCACCCATGCCGGCAGCGGACACAGTGGTCCCCTGAACCGAGGCGGCGATGGGCGCGAGGGTCGGCAGGGCGCCCTGGCGCTCACGCGTGCGGAACGGGACGGTGTAGTCCGTCGCGATGCTCTTCGTGGTCTCCATAGCGGCCAACCCTCCTTCACTCAGTAGGTCTGTCTGGGCACGACGTTCGTCGTGCTGTGTGAGATCAGGTTAGGGGAGCGCTCGGAGGGCGTGCAACGGAATTAACGAGGTGTTTTCCCGAGGACGCCGTTCAGGCGCCGGATTCCGTTGCGGCAGAATCGGACTCGTCCGGAAAATTTGTTGCGTTCTCGACCACGTCGGCGGGTGTCGCGCCGCCGAGGATCGCGAGCACCTGGGTGGCGTACAGGTCGAGCTTGCGCTGGCCCACGCCGCTGATCGACGAGAGACCGGCCACGTCGCTCGGAGCCTTCTCCGCGATCGCGGTGAGCGTCGCGTCGGTGAAGACGACGTATGCCGGCACGCTCGCCGCCCGCGCGGTCGCCAGCCGCCACTCGCGCAGGCTCTCGAACACGGCCTCGTCGTAGGTCGCCGGGCACGTCGAGCAGCGGCCGACGGTGCGCTCGCCCGCGGACTCCAGGTCCTTGCCACAGGTGCGGCAGGTGCTGCGCCGCACCACCTTGGCTCCCCTGCTGCCGGAGCCGCCCGATCCGCCGACGCGCGAGGAGCGCTTGGGCTGGGAGCGGGCACCCTCACCGAGGATGCTCGCGGTCCCGTCGAGGAACCGTGAGGGGCGACGGGTCGCCCGGGCCCCGGGCGTGCGTGCGCCGGCCCACGAGAGGACGAGCCGGTCGCGCGCCCGGGTGACACCGACGTAGAGGAGCCGGCGCTCCTCCTCGATCGCCTCGGGGGTGTCGGCCATGGTGATCGGCAGGTAGCCGTCGGAGCAGCCGACGAGGAAGACCGTGCCCCACTCGAGGCCCTTGGCCGCATGGAGCGAGGCGAGGGTGACGCCCTGCACCGACGGCGCGTGCTGGGCGGCCATGCGCTCGTCGATCTCGCGCACGAGTGCGGGCAGGCGGGCCTCCCGGTCGGCCGCGTGGAGGTCGTCGGCGAGCGCGGCGAGGGCTGCGAGCGACTCCCACCGCTCGCGCGCCGCTCCCCCGGCGACAGGGACCTCGCGCGACCAGCCGGCCCCGAGGAGGACGTCGCGCACGAGCTCGGGCAGGGGCACCGAGCCGTCGTCGGAGCGGGCGGCGCCGCGGATGAGGACGACGGCGTCGCGCACCTCCTTGCGCTGGAAGAAGCGCTCGCCACCGCGGACGAGGTAGGGGATGCCGCGCTCGGCGAGCGCCGACTCGATGACCTCGGACTGGCCGTTGGTGCGGAAGAGGACGGCGACGTCGGCGGGTGCCGTGCCGCCGGAGACGAGGTCGGCGATCTGCGCGGCGACGGCTGCCGCCTCGGCGGGGTCGTCGTCGTGGTTGACGAGCGTCGGCGCGGGACCCGGATCGCGCTGGGCCTCGAGGACGACCGAGCCGCTGCGGCGGCCACCCGAGGGCGAGCGCAGCACGAGGTTGGCGAGCCCGACGATCTCGGGCGTCGAGCGGTAGTTGCGGACGAGCTCGACCTGGCGCGCCTTCGGGTGCCGCGAGCGGAACCCGAGGAGGTGAACCGGCGACGCACCCGTGAAGGAGTAGATCGTTTGGGCCGGGTCGCCGACGACGCAGATGTCGTGGCGCTCGGCGAGCCAGAGGTCGAGCAGCCGCTGCTGGAGCGCGTTGACGTCCTGGTACTCGTCGACGACGAAGCTGCGGTACTGCTCGCGCACCGCCCGCGCGACGGTGTCGTTCTCCTCGAGGATCCCGACGAGGACGAGCAGGACGTCCTCGAAGTCGATGACCCCGCGCTCGGCCTTGACCTCCTCGTAGGCGGCGAGAACGCGGGCCATGGCGGTGAGGTCGAGACCGGGGGCCTCTCGGCCCGCGGCGCGGGCCGCCGCCGCGTAGGTCTCGGAGGTGAGCATGCTGACCTTGGCCCACTCGACCTCGGCCGCGAGGTCGCGGATCCCCGTCCGGTCGAAGCGCATCCGCAGCCGGCCCGCGGCCTCGGCCACGGCACCCGCCTTGTGCGGCATGACCTCGGGGGCGGCTCCGCCGATGGCCTGCGGCCAGAAGTAGTGCAGCTGCCGCAGCGCCGCCGCGTGGAACGTGCGCGCCTGCACGCCGCCGACCCCGAGGTCGCGCAGGCGGGTGCGCATCTCCCCCGCGGCGCGCGCGGTGAAGGTGACCGCGAGCATGCGCTGCGGCTGCTGCGCGCCGGAGAGGACGGCATACGCGATGCGGTGGGTGATCGCGCGGGTCTTGCCCGTGCCGGCACCCGCGAGCACGACCATCGGGCCGGTCGGGTTGGCCGCGACCTCGCGCTGCTCCGGGTCGAGGCCGTCGAGGACGGCGTCGGCGGACGGGGATGCGGGCAGGGAGGACATCGGTGCGATCCTAGGTGTCGGGACCGACCGTCCGTCCACGCCTTCCACAGGAGACCCATGAGCACCCAGACCCCCGCCGCGGGAACCGTGACGATGTACTCGACGAGCTGGTGCGGCTACTGCCGGCGCCTGTCGTCGCAGATGGACCGCGAGGGCATCGCCTACGACGTCGTCGACATCGAGCGCGACGAGGACGCCGCCGTCTACGTCATGCAGGTCAACGGTGGCAACCAGACCGTCCCGACGGTCGTCTTCCCCGACGGGTCGGCGGCGACGAACCCCTCGATCGGCGAGGTCAAGCAGCGCCTCGGCGCCTGAGGACCCGCGTCTCCGGGCCCGCGCCGGGCCTCAGCCCCGCATCGTCACCTCGGGGGCGTCGATCTCCTCGCCGTACCAGTGCTCGATGAGCCGGCGGGCGATGGAGATCCGGCGCGAGATCCGCAGCGACCCGTCGGCGACGGCGCGGGCCAGCTCGTCGCGGTCGAACCAGCGTGCCTCCTCGATCTCGCTCTCCTGGAGGACGAGGTCGGTCGAGAGGGCACGCGCGGTGAAGCCGACCATGAGCGAGGACGGGAACGGCCACGGCTGGTCGCCGAGGTAGGTGATGTCGGTGACCCGCACACCCACCTCCTCGTGGACCTCGCGGGCGACGGCGGCGGCGAGGCTCTCCCCCGGCTCGACGAACCCGGCCAGCACCGACATCCCCTGGGCCGCGAAGCCGACACCGCGGGCGAGCAGCAGACGGTCGTGCTCGTCGACGACGGACATGATGACGGCGGGGTCGGTGCGCGGGTAGTGCTCGCTGCCGTCCCTCGGGCACACCCGGATCCAGCCGGCCTGTGCGGGCTCGGTCGGCGCCCCGCACTGCGGGCAGAACCGGTGTCGCGCATGCCAGTTCGCGAGTCCGGTGGCCGTCGTCAGCACGCCGGCGTCGAGGTCGCCCATCTGTGCGCCGACGCTGCGCAGCCCCTGCCGCTGGGAGTCGTCACCGCTCGCGTCGTCCGCCTCGGCGACCGAGAGCACGTATGCCGTCCCGCCCACCTCTGCGTCGTGACCGAGGTAGGCGAGAAACCGTTCGGCGTCTGCGGGCACGGGCGACCGGTAGGTGAGGGAGACGTGCCCGTCCGCGTCCTCGCGCACGAGCGCACGACCGTCCACGAGCTCGACGACCCGGGTCGACGGGTCGTCAAGAAGGACGCCGAGGAGACCGGATTCGGAGCGGAGGTCGCTGCGGCGCTCGAGGCTGCCGCGGGAGAGGGCCAGGGACGGAAGACTCGCTGCTCGGGCCACGTTGCCCACCCTAGAGCGCACGCACGGCATACGGTGAACGGGTGGAGCGCACCCCGACCTTCCTCGCAGCCCTGGCCAGTGCCGGCGTGCCGGGCCTGAACCCGGTGAGCGTCGAGGCGCTGCCGAGCGTCCCGGACCAGGACTACGACGTCGCGTTCGTGCAGGACAGCGAGCACCGCCGCTGGGTCGTTCGCGCCCCTCGCAGCGAGGCCGCCGGTGCCCGCATGGACCTCACCGTCACCCTGCTCCAGATGCTCGCCCGCCGGCTGCCGTTCACGATCCCGTCACCTCGGGGCTTCGTCGAGCTCAAGGGCGGTGGCCGGGCGATGATCTATCCCTACCTGCCGGGCCACAACCTCGCCTTCGACGAGCTCCCGCCCGGGCCGGGTCCGGCGGCCGAGCTGGGCCGTGCCCTCGCGGCGCTGCACAACACCGACGTCCGGCTCTTCGACGAGGCCGGGATGCCGACCTACGACACCGACTCCTACCGGCGGCGGCGCCTCACCGAGCTGGACCGCGCGGCCGAGTCGGGCCGGGTCCCCACCGCCCTGCTGGCGAGGTGGGAGCACGCGCTCGAGGATGTCGCCCTGTGGCGGTTCGCGCCGACCTGCATCCACGGCGACCTCACCGGCGACCAGGTTCTCGCCGTCTTCGAGGACGACAGTGACTCCTCGACCGGGCGGATCCGCGGGATCACCGGCTGGGAGGACGCCAAGGTCGCCGACCCGGCCGACGACTTCGCCGCCCTCGTCGACGAGGCCGACCCCGCAGCTCTCGAGACCGTGCTCGAGGCCTATGCCCACGCCCGCGTCGAGCGTCCGGACCCCAATCTCGTCGTGCGGGCGCGGCTCGCGTCCGAGCTCGGCATCCTCGCCGAGCTCATGCGGGCCGACGCCCGCGGCGATGCGGCGGCGGTCGAGGGTCTTTCGGGCCGGCTGCGGCGGCTCGACGACGAGGTCCACTCGGAGGCGCCGGGCGACGACTACCACCGCGGTTCCCTCACCCCCGTGGCGCTGCGCAGCCGCACCATCCCCCCGCCGGTCGTCGCGGTGGACGACGAGGACGACGAGGACGACGTCGACATCGCTCCCCCGACGGACCCGCCGACAGGTGACACCGCGTCGGCCAGCGCCGAGTCGGTGGACACCGCGTCGGTTGACACCGAGACAGGGCGCGGGCGGTCCGACGACGAAAGGACCGACGACCCGGAGGCGGAGGTTGCCGGGACCGTCGACCCCGAGTCCGACGGTCCCGAGGTCGTCGAGCCCCGACGCCCCGACGACGACGGGGACGACACCGCGGAGCCGGTCGACGACGCGCTGGTGGGCGACGGCGACGTCGCCGAGCCGGTCGACGAGGACGCGGAGGACGACGTGGCGTGGACTCCCCGCACGTTCCCCGATCGTCCCGCGCCCCGGCCCGTCGACGACACGGACCTCACCGACGACGACCTGACCGACGACGACCTCACTGACGAGGAACTGCCTCCAGAACTGCGCTGAGCCCGGCCTCGTCGGCGAGGTCCGGCCAGACCGTCTCACCGGTGCCGGCGTAGTAGAACGCGCCACGCACCCGGTCGGGGTCGATCCCCCGAAGCCTGGCCCACGCGATCCGATAGGCCGCGAGCTGGAGCGCACGGACCCGCGCCACCTCGCCGGTCGGCCGGCGCCCGGTCTTCCAGTCGACGATGACCCACTCGGCGCCCTCGACGTCGCGGAAGACCGCGTCGACGCGGCCGCGGATCGCCACGCCGTCGATGACGGTCTCGAGCGAGGTCTCGATCTCCGCCGGCACACGGGTCGCCCACGGACTGTCGAGGAAGCGGGCCCGCATGGCCGGAAGCTCGTCGTCCCCGAGCCGGTCCTCGTCGGCGCTGCCGGGCAGCTCGAGGATGTCGACGATCGCGGCGCGGGCGTAGTGCTCCTCGACCCAGGCGTGGAACGCGGTGCCGCGGCGCGCCGCCTGCGCGGGCGCCGAGGGCATGGGTCGTCGGAGCTCGGAGGCGAATCTCTCGGGATCGGCGGCGAAGGCGACGAGCGACGACGTCGACAGGTGCGACGGGAGCTCGACGACGTCGCCGTGACGGGCGGCCCGGGCAGCACGCTCGGCGAGGAGCACGCGCAGCTCGCGCCCCCACGGGCCATCGGCGGCCGGCTCGGCCCCCCGCTCGACGGCCTCGCGGACCGCTCCCGCCGCAGGCTCGGCGCGGCGTCGGCGGTGCGCGAGGTGGTCGACGGGCCAGTGGAACTCGGAGCCGTCCTCGGACCCGGGCTTGACGAGCACCGTGCCGTCGTCGGGCGGCTGGGGCATCTCGGACCACGGACCACGACGGACGCCGTCACCCGCCGTGCCCGCCTCCGCGACCTCGACGACATCGTCGAGGAAGCGCGACGTCACGCGTGGCGTCTTCGGCCGGCCCCAGACGCTCGAGGTGAGCAGGAGCGCGTGTCGGGCCCGGGTCACGGCGACGTAGGCCAGCCGGCGCTCCTCGGCAACCGCGTGACGTCCGCCGGCGACCGCGAAGTCCTCGAGGCGGCCGGCGAGCTCGTCCCAGCCGTCGGCGCTGCGCCAGCCGAGGTCCGGCAGGCCGTCACGATCCCCGCGCAGGTCGTAGGGCAGCCCTCCGTCCTGGAGTCCGGCGAGCCAGCCCTTGTCCTTGGGGTCCGAGATCCGCCACGTGCCGTCCTTGAAGGAGGACGTGTGCAGGTTGTGGGCCGGGAAGGTGCTCTCGACCATGCCGGGCACCGCGACGACATCCCACTCGAGACCCTTGGCGGCGTGGATCGTCATCACCTGGACGGCGTCGGGGGTCGAGTCGGCGAAGCCGCGGTCGAGCCCGCGCTCCTCGTCGATGGCCGCCTTGACCCAGTCGAGGAAGCCACCGAGCGTGGGCCGGTCGGCGCTGCTCGAGAACTGAGCGGCGACGTCACCGAAGGCGTCGAGGTGGGCGCGAGCGGTCGCCGGCGTGTAGTTGGGCCGCGCCAGCACCTCGATGTCGAGGCCGAGGGCCTTCTCGGCCTCGAGGACGAGGTCGGCGAGCGGCAGGAACGTCAGACCGCGCAGGCGCTGGACGGTCGCCGCGAGACCAGCGAGCCGGACGCTCGCGACCTCGGAGAGCCGCTCCCCCTCGTCTCCCACCCAGCCCGACGGAGGAAGGGAGTCGAGCGCCTCGACGATGCTGGGTGCGTCGGCCGCATCCGGGGCGAGGTCGCGCTCGTGGCGGGCCACGGAACCGCCACGTCGTCGCTGCTGCTCACGCGACCAGGCGGCGAGGCCGTCGAGGTCGGCGATGCCGAGCCGCATCATCGGCCCGGAGAGCAGCCGCACGAGGTGGTCGCCGCGGGAGGGGTCCTGGACGACGTGGAGCAGCGCGACCACGTCCTCGACCTCGGGAGTGAGCAGGAGGCCACCGAGACCGACGACCTCGTGCGGGATGTCGTGCTCCTCGAGGGCTGCGGTGACGGTGGCGAACTCGGCGCGCTTGCGGCACAGGACGGCAGCGCTCACCGGGCCCCGGGCCCGCTGTGCAAGGAGCCACTGCGCGAGGTGGTCGGCCTCGTCGGCGGAGGTGAGCAGGCGCGCCGCCTCGACCGATCCGACGCCCGCTCCGGGACGGGCCGCGAGCGGCGCCACGGGCACGCGAGAGGTCGCACGCAGCGGGCCCGCGACGTGGTTGGCGACGTCGAGGATCGCCGCGTCGTTGCGCCAGCTCGTCGAGAGGTCGCACTGGCGGGCCGGCTCCGGATCCGCGAACTCCTCCGCGAACCTCGTCAGGGTCGTCGCGCTCGCCCCACGCCAGCCGTAGATCGACTGGTGCGGGTCGCCCACGGCCGTCACGGCCGAGGTCTCGCCGGGTGCGGCATAGAGCGCCTTGAGCAGCGCGAGCTGGGCCTCGGACGTGTCCTGGAACTCGTCGAGGAGCACGACCCGGTGACGGGCACGCTCGATGGCGCCGATGTCGTCGAAGGTCATCGCGAGACGGGCTGCGAGCGCCATCTGGTCGGCGAAGTCCATCGCGTCACGGCTCCGCTTGAGCCGGGCGTAGTCCTCGACGATCGGCACGACCGCGCGCCGCAGCCTGAGGTTGTCGAGCTCTCCCCGGGCCGGGTGGACCTTCTTGCGGGTGTCCCCTCGCTCCATGTCCTCGAGATGCGCGATCACCTCGTCGAGGTGCGCGGCGACCGACGCCGGGGTCTGGAGGTGCTCGGCCATCTCGCCGGCGAGGTCGACGACGGCGGCGGTGACGGTGGACTCCGCCTTCTCGACGCCGTCCATGGGTCCGTCGTAGCGGGACACGGCCTCGTGCGCCGCCTGCCACGCGGCAGCCTCGGACAGCAGCCGGGTGTCGGCCTCGTAGCCGAGGCGGAGGCCGTGCTCCCGGACGAGCCGGCCGGCATACGAGTGGTAGGTCGAGACCGAGACCGCGGCACCGAGCGCGGGGGCGCCGTCCTCGGCTGCGGGTGTCCAGAGACCGACCCGCTCGAGCTGCGCGAGACGGTTGCCGATGCGCTCGGCGAGCTCGGTCGCCGCCTTGCGGGTGAACGTGAGGCCGAGGACCTCGTCGGGCTGGACGAGCCCGTTCGCGACGAGCCACACGACGCGGGCGGCCATCGTCTCGGTCTTGCCCGAGCCGGCGCCCGCGATGACGAGCAGCGGCCGCAGGGGGGCCTCGATGACGGCTGTCTGCTCCGGCGTCGGGAGGTGCGGCAGCCCGATCGCGCGCGAGACGTCGGCGGCGGAGTAGCGGACGGCCGTCGGTGCGAGCGTCACAGGGCCCTCCCCTCGGGCTGGGCGGGGCAGGAGCTGCGCACCGGACACGTGCGGCACACCTCGTCGGTGGGGGTCGCCGTGAACGTCGCCCCGGCCATCGCCTCCCCGGTCCCGCGGACGAGCTCCTCCGCCCACCCCGGGTCCTCGTCGCGCGTGAGCGGCGGTTGGACCTGGATGGTCGTCTTCTGGTTCGCCGCCTTGCCCAGGTGCAGGAGGGCCGCGCCGGCGGACACCGGCTCGACGCCGAGGTGCCCGAAGGCGCCGGAGGTCACGGCGAGCTGGTAGGCGCCGAGCTGGGCGTGACGGGGCACGTCGTCGGTCCGGGGCTTGCTCGAGCCGGTCTTGTAGTCGATGACGCGCACACCGCCGTCCCGGCCGACGTCGAGCCGGTCGACGCTGCCCCGCAGCTGGACGCGCCCGAGCTCGACGCGCATCGACTCCTCGGCGGCGAGCCGTCGCCAGCCGGCAGCAGAGTTCTCGTCGAAGAAGCGGGCGAGCCGGTCGAGCATCCGGCCGGCCTCGCGCCTCTTGAGGTCGGTCGCCCAGCCCGGTGGCAGACCGAGGCGGGACCAGCGCTCGTCGAGCAGCCCGCGCATCGTCTCGGCGTCCGCGTCGCCCTCGGCGGCGATCTCGTGGACGAGCGTGCCGACGTCGCGCTGCCCGATCATCGGCCCGTCGCCGCCGGCCGTCGTGAGGGCCCACTTGAGCTGGCACGTGCCGAAGGCGTCGATCGTCGAGGGTCGCACCCGCACGGTGTCGTCGGGGCCCCGGCGCGGACGATCGTCGGAGAGCGCGTGCAGCACCCACCATGTCGCGGGGTCGGCACCGGGGACGCCTTCGCGGGCGAGGCGGGCGAGCGCGGTGATCGCGGCCCCCCGCCGGCCGGGGTCGTCGGACACGACGTCGCGGCGCAGGGTGCCCACGAGCGCGGGCAGCGTCATGGGACGGGTCCAGTCGCTCACCTCACGCCGCTCGAGCTCGTCGGGCAGCGGGTCGACGACGTCGAGGTAGGGCGAGGGCTGCTCGTCCTCGCTCCGGACGGCCGTCACGAGCAGCCGACGCGTGGCCCGCGAGACGGCGACGTGGAAGAGCCGGGTCTCGTCGTGACGCACGGCGGCGAGGGCTGCACGGTGCCCGCCGGCGCGCCCCCTGCAGACGTCGACGAGCTCGGTCGACCCCAGGAGGGACCCGCGCAGCCGGAGGTCCGGCCAGCTCCCCTCCTGGACGCCGGCGACGACGACGAGCGGCCACTCGCGACCGGCCGCGGCCTGGGGCGTGAGGAGCGAGACGGTGTCGCCCGCGGGGGCCCGCGCGGCGAGGGTGTCACCGGGCACGTCCTGGCCGAGGACGTGCTCGAGGAAGGCCTCGGGCGACGACCCCGGCAGGCGCTCGCCGAAGGTCGCGGCGGCGCGCAGGATCGCGAGTACCGCGTCGAGGTCGCGGTCGGCGCGGGCGCCCGCCGCTCCCCCGGCGAGCGCGGACTCACGCCATGGCGAGGCAAGGCCGGAGGCCTCCCACATGGCCCAGAGAATGCCCTCGGCGCTCACGCCCGGCGCCCACGAGCCGTCCGGCCCGGCGCACGCGGCGACACCCGCGAGGATCATCCGGCCGACGCGCTGCACCGAGCGACCCTCGATCCCGAGCCGGTCGTGGACGGCAGGTCGCAGGAGCACCTCCGCGAGGAGCTCGTCGCTCGTGCGCGAGCCCCCGGAGTCGAGCTCGTCGCGCCGCAGCGCCCGTCGCAGGCGGCGCAGCTCGACCGGGTCCGCCGCACCCAGCGGCGACACGAGGACGTCGAGGGCGACGTCGACGGGCACGTCTTGCGTCCGGCGCAGCCCGAGGTCGATGACGACCTGGAGCAACGAGAGGAGCGGGCGCACGGCCGGCTCGTCGCGCACCGGGAGCTCGGCCTCGGCGGCGCTCACCGGCACCCCGGCCGACTGGAGCGCTCGGCGCAGGGCGGCGCTGCGGGCCTGCCCACGCACGACGACCGCCATGTCGGCCCACGACACCCCGTCGAGCAGGTGGGCCGCCCGCAGCCGGGCCGCGACGAACCCCGCCTCCTGGCTGGCCGAACGCAGCAGGTGGACCTCGACGTCGCCGCCGGGTCCGGCCGGTTCGGCGCGGCGGTGCGAGACGTCGCCGAGGACGCCGACATGACCCGCGACCGCACCGGTGACGTGGAGCAGCCGCTCCGGCAGGCGGTGGCTGCGCGGGAGCACGAGCGTCGGCCCGTCGCCGAGCACCGCCCACTCCCGCGCGAGCAGTGCCGGGTCGCCGCCGCGGAAGGTCTGGGTGGCGCTGTCCGGGTCACCGAGAAGGACGACGCCCGCGGCAGGAGCGACCCGGCGCAGCACCTCGAGCAGGCGCAGCGCGGCCGGGGTCATCTCCTGCGCGTCGTCGACGACGACGAGTCGCAGCGACGACGCGACGGCGTCGACGAGTGCGGGGTCGCCGGCAAGCGCACCCGCCGCGGCGCCGAGGATCTGGGCGGGGTCGAAGCCTCCGGGAGTGAGGAGGGCGGTCACCTCGTCGTACTCACGCAGCAGGTCCGCCCCGGCCACCCACTCCTCGCGGTCGTGCTCGTGCCCGAGGCGCTCGAGGTCGTCGGCGCCGAGCCCGAGCTCGACAGCCCGCATGAGCAGGTCGCGCAGCTCGGCCCGGAAGGCGCGGGTCGGCAGCGCGAGCCGGACCCGCTCGGGCCAGTGCGGACCCGGCGTCTCGCCCGACGCGTGGCCGGCCAGCAGCTCGCGCAGGACGACGTCCTGCTCGGGGCCGCTGAGCAGCCGCGGCGCTTCGTCACCCGAGAGCGCCGCCGCAGCGCGCAGCACACCGAAACCGAACGACGGGAAGGTCCTCGCCAGCGGCTCGGTCGAGGTCCCGCCCACCCGCGCGGTGACCCGGTCGCGCAGCCTCGCCGCGCCTCGCCTCGAGGCCGCGAGGACGAGACACTGCTCGGGTCGCAGCCCGTCGGCCACCTGGGCAGCGACGAGCTCGACCGCGACGGTCGTCTTGCCCGTGCCGGGGGCGCCGAGCACCCTGAGCACGCCGGTCCCGCGCCAGTCGACGACGGCCTGCTGGACCGCGTCGAGCGCAGGCACGACGACCTCGGTGGTCGCGGCTCGTCGCAGGGTCAGCACAGCCCGAATCCCATCACGCCCGACCGACACCCCACCCGGCCCGGTCGGGTCAGTAGGTCGGCTGGCTCGGGTCGACGTCGCGCACCCACGCGAGGACCCCTCCGGTCACGTCCATCGCGTCGACCCCGTCGGCGCGCAGCCGCTCCACGGCCTCCGCCGAGCGCGCCCCGGTCTTGCAGTGCACGAGCACCGGTATGCCGTCCGCGACCTCCCCGAGCGCCTCCCGTCCGTGGGTGCGCACCTCGCCGAGCGGGACCGCGAGCGCTCCGGGGATGACGACGACGTCGCGCTCCCCCGGCTCCCTCACGTCGACGAGGACGAAGTCGTCGGCGCCGGCCTCGCGCGCACGCAGACGGGTCGCGAGGTCGCTCGCGGTGACCGCCGGCAGCCCGGTCCGCTCGACGGCCGCCGGACCGTCCTCCTGCTGCACCTCGTCGTCGATCCCCAGCGGCGCCCGCTCGTCCGCGTCAGCGCCGCAGACGACACAGTGCGGGTCCGGCGCCACGGCGATGGTGCTCCACTCCTGCCGCCACGCGTCGTGGAGCAGGAGCCGGCCGATGAGTGGCTCCCCACCACCGACGAGGAGCTTGACGACCTCCTCGGCCATGACCGAGCCGACCGCCCCGACGCTCGCGCCGAGCACCCCACCGGTCGAGCACGACGGGACCGCACCCGGCGGCGGGGGCGTCGGGAAGACGCAGCGGTAGCAGGGGCCGACGCCCGCCCACCACACGCTCACCTGCGCGTCGTGCTGGTAGACCGAGCCCCACACGTGCGGGACACCGAGCCGGGCGCACGCGTCACCGACGAGGTAGCGGGTCGGGAAGTTGTCGGCGCCGTCGACGACGACGTCGTGGTCGGCGACGAGGTCGAGGACGTTGGCGGCGGTGAGGCGCTCGGCGACGGGCCGGACCTCGACCTCCGGCGCGAGCCGGGCGAGCGCGTCCACTGCGGAGGCGGTCTTGCCACGCCCGACGTCCGCGACGCCGTGGACGACCTGGCGCTGGAGGTTCGTGGCGTCGACGACGTCGTCGTCGACGACGGTGAGGTGCCCGACCCCGGCCGCGGCGAGGTAGAGCAGGACCGGCGAGCCGAGGCCCCCTGCCCCGACGACGAACACCCGGGCCGAGCGCATCCGCCGCTGGCCCTCGTCCCCGACCCCCGGGAGGATGACGTGGCGCGCGAAGCGGGTCCGCTCGCGAGGCGAGAGCGCCTCGCCGAGGGGCGCGACCGGCATACGGGCGCTTGTCGCGCCGAAGGCGTCCACGACCGCCACGATACGTCGCTCGCCCGTGCGGGCCCTCACCGTTCCGTACCATGACCACGACCACACGAGTTCGACCCCGCAGACAGGACCGTCATGGACACGAGCCCTTCCCGCGGCCAGCGGATGCCCCGATCCGAGCGTCGCGCCCAGCTGCTCGACGCGGCCCAGGCCGTGTTCGTCGAGCGGGGCTACCACGCGGCCGCCATGGACGACATCGCCGAGCACGCGGGCGTCTCGAAGCCCGTCCTCTACCAGCACTTCCCCGGCAAGCTCGAGCTCTACCTCGCGCTCCTCGACCAGCACTGCGACACCCTCGAGCGGCTCGTCCGCGAGGCGCTCGCCCGTCCCACCGAGGACAACCAGGAGCGGGTCGCCGCGACGATCAGCGCCTACTACGACTTCGTCTCGCGCGAGGGTGCCGCCTTCCGGATGGTCTTCGAGTCCGACCTCACGAGCGTGCCGCAGGTGCGCGCCCGGCTCGACAGCCTCGAGCTGTCGTGCGCCGAGGCGATCGCCGACGTCATCGTCCAGGACTCCGGCATCCCCGACGAGCAGGCGATGCTCCTCGGCGTCGGCCTCGCAGGGATGGCCCAGATCACCGCCCGCCACTGGCTCGCCGCCGAGTCCGACCTCGCCCGTGACGAGGCGAGCGCCCTCGCCACCGCCCTCGCGTGGCGCGGTGTCGGCTCGCTGCCGCGGGTGGGCGGGGAACGTTCCGGCGCGGCGCAGGGTTAGCCTCCTCGGAAACGGTGTGCGGCCCTCGCCGCGCGCCACCGCGAACCGAAGGGATCAGACCGTGGAGGTCAACATCGGCGTGCAGAACGTCGCACGCGAGATCGCACTCGAGACCGACGCGTCCGCCGACGAGGTCGCGCAGGCGGTCGACGCCGCGCTCGTCGACGGCGGGGTGCTCCGGCTCACCGACACCAAGGGCCGCCAGGTCATCGTGCCCGGCCGTTCGCTCGGCTGGGTCCAGGTCGGCGAGTCCGAGAAGAGCCGCGTCGGGTTCGGCCAGATCCGCCCCGGCATGGCCGACTGAGGACGCAGCGACCACACCCCGGCGAAATCCGCTCTGACCTGCCTCGATGACGGTCCCCAGGGTCGGAAAAAGGGCCGATGCGCTCCCGGCTCGGGCCTCCTCTTGTGGCATAGGGTCGAAGGGTCAGGTCGTCACTCAGACGACCCACCTCGCGCCCGAGAGGGCCAGAAAGGAGCGGTTCCCGTGATCGGAACCATCATCGGCGCCATCATCGTCGGTGCCATCATCGGAGCGCTGGCTCGGCTCGTCCTGCCCGGACGGCAGAGCGTCTCGGTGGTCGTCACCGTGATCCTCGGAATCCTCGGCTCGCTCATCGCATCGTGGCTCGTCTACCAGCTGGGCTACAACAACGAGAACGGCGGGTTCCAGTTCATCCCGTTCCTCGCCGGCATCGTCGTCGCCGCCCTGCTCATCGTCGGCTACGGCATGGCCACCGGCAAGAAGCAGGTCTGACGCTCCACACCCGAACGACGACGAAGGCCCCGCTCCTCGTGGAGCGGGGCCTTCCTCGTGCCGGGCCTTCTCGTCCGGACAGGCCCTGCGTATGCCGGCCGGCTCAGGCGGTGAGGCCGAGCCGGGCCATGCGCTCACTGTGCCGGTCGGTGAGCCGGGTGAACATCTGCCCGATCTCGGTGAGGTCCGCGCCGCCACCCATGAGCAGACCGGTGAGCGCGTCGCGCTCGACCGCGACCGACTGGCCCTGGCTCAGCGCCTCGCCGAGCAGTCGCCGGCCCCAGAGGCTGAGGCGGCCCTTGGCCGTCGGGTCGGTCTTGAGGGTGTCACGCACGACGCCGACGATGAACTCGCCCGTGCCGGCGTCGTCGAGGGCGTGGTCCATGACGTCGCGCGTCCGCTCGTCGACGAACGAGCCCATCTCGCGGTAGAAGTCCTTGGCGATCCCGTCGCCGACGTAGGCCTTGACGAGGCCCTCGACCCAGCTCTTGGGCCGGGTCCGGTCGTGGAAGGCCGAGAAGGGAACGACGAACGGCTGCATCGCCTCCTCCGCGTCCGTCCCGATCTCCGCGAGCCTCTCGACGAGCAGCTCGTACTGGCGGTACTCCGTCGCCGCGAACCCGGCCATCTGCGCCTTGATCCGCAGCGACGGCGCGAGGTCGGAGTCGGCCGCCATCCGGATGCAGGCCGTGAGCTCGCCGTAGGCGAGCACCCCGAGCAGGTCCACCACGGCAGCGCGGTATGCCGGGTCGTCCAGTCCCTGGGGCGGGTTCGTCTCCATGGTGGGCAGCCTAGCGAGGCGGCGGTGGCCGGGCGGACCGCCTCCGCACGGTAGGGTGGACAGGTCCACGGTGCCCGGTCGGCACGACGAACACGAACGACATTGTGCGTGGGGCCCGGTTCGCAGGGCCCTCCCCGAAGACCTCCGATCGGCCCGCCACAGCGGCGACGAGCCTCCTGCCCGAGAGCCGCCGATCAGAGAGCTCCCATGACCGACAGCCAGACCATCCCTGCCGACGCTGCCTCCGCGGAGGCCATCGCAGACGAGGTCGCCATCGAGGCGACCAAGGCGGCCACCGCCGTCGAGCAGACCTTCGCCGACTTCGACATCCACCCCGACATCGTCTCGGCGCTCGCCGCGCACGGCATCACCACGCCGTTCCCCATCCAGGCGATGACCCTGCCCGTGGCGCTCTCCGGCCACGACATCATCGGCCAGGCCAAGACCGGCACCGGCAAGACGCTCGGGTTCGGCATCCCGCTGCTCAACAAGGTCCTCGCCCGCGGCGACGCCGGCTGGGACGCCTTCCCCCACCAGGGCAAGCCGCAGGCCCTCGCCGTCGCCCCGACCCGCGAGCTCGCCGTGCAGGTCGCCGCCGACCTCGAGCGGGCCGGCAAGACGCGCGGCATCAGGGTCCTCACCGTCTACGGCGGCCGCGCCTACGAGCCGCAGATCGAGGCCCTCCAGAAGGGCGTCGAGGTCGTCGTCGGCACGCCGGGCCGCCTCATCGACCTGGCCAAGCAGGGCCACCTCGACCTCTCGCGCACCAAGACCGTCGTCCTCGACGAGGCCGACGAGATGCTCGACCTCGGCTTCCTGCCCGACGTCGAGAAGCTCCTCGCGATGACCTCCCCCGCCCGCCAGACCATGCTCTTCTCGGCGACCATGCCGGGAGCCGTCGTCGCGCTCGCCCGCCGCTACATGAGCCAGCCGACCCACATCCGCGCCATGCAGGAAGGCGAGGGCGACACCTCGCAGACGGTCAAGGCGATCAGCCAGTACGTCTTCCGTGCGCACGCCATGGACAAGGTCGAGATGCTCGCGCGCATCCTCCAGGCCAACGGCCGCGGCCTCACCATCGTCTTCAGCCGGACCAAGCGCACCGCCGCCAAGGTCGCCGACGACCTCGTCGAGCGCGGCTTCGCGGCCGCGTCGATCCACGGTGACCTCGGCCAGGGCGCCCGTGAGCAGGCGCTGCGCGCCTTCCGATCGGGCAAGGTGGACGTCCTCGTCGCCACCGACGTCGCCGCCCGCGGCATCGACGTCGAGAACGTCACCCACGTCATCAACTACCAGTGCCCCGAGGACGAGAAGACCTACGTCCACCGCATCGGCCGCACCGGCCGTGCAGGCCAGACGGGCATCGCGGTGACCTTCGTCGACTGGGACGACCTGCACCGCTGGACGATGATCAACAAGGCCCTCGACCTCGGCATCCCGGACCCCGAGGAGACCTACTCGTCCTCGGACCACCTCTACGCCGAGCTCGACATCCCGCGTGAGGCCAAGGGTCGCCTGCCGAAGTCGGCGCAGACCCGCGCGGGTCTCGCCGCCGAGGAGCTCGAGGACCTCGGCGAGACCGGCAAGTCCAGTGGTCGCCGTCCCGCCGGCCAGGGCTCGCGCAGCCGTGACGGCGGTCGTGAGGGAGGTCGCGACGGCGGCTCGCGCGACGGCGGTCGCGGTCGTGGGTCGCGTGACGGTGGCCGCGCCCGCGACGGTGCGTCCTCGGGCGAGACCGGCGCCGAGGGCTCCGCGGCTCCCCGCCGCAACCGCAGCCGTCGCCGCACCCGCGGGGGCAAGCCGGCGACCGCGACCGACTGAGCCGGGCCGGCCGGCACACGGCACCGGCATGACGAAGGCCCGTCCCGCACGATGCGGGACGGGCCTTCGTGTCTCGGCGGTCAGGCCGGGATCGTCGAGGTGTCGATGACGTAGCGATAGCGGACCTTGCCGGCCACGACCTCGTCGTATGCCGTGTCGACCGTCGTGGTGTCGCTCGCGTCGAGCGTCTCGATGGTCGCGCCGATGCCGTGCTCGGCGCAGAAGTCGAGCATCTCCTGGGTCTCGCCGATGCCGCCGATGTTGCTGCCCGTGAGGATCTTGTTGCCGCCGATGAGGCTGCCCGGGCGGACCGAGAAGTTGCTCGGCGGCAGGCCGACGTTGACGAGTGCACCGTTGGGCCGGAGCAGGCGGACGTAGGTCTCCATGTCGAGGTCCGCGCTCACCGTGTTGACGATGAGGTCGAAGCTGCCCTTGGCCGCCTTCATCGCGTCCTCGTCGCTCGTGGCGATGTGCTGGCTCGAACCGAGCGCCTTGGCGTCGTCGGCCTTCGCCGAGGAGCGAGAGAGGGTGGTGACCTCGGCACCCATGGCGGCCGCAAGCTTGACGGCCATGTGGCCGAGGCCGCCGACACCGACGACGGCGACCTTCTTGCCCGGCCCGGCGCCCCAGCGGCGCAGCGGCGAGTAGGTCGTGATGCCGGCGCAGAGCAGCGGCGCGGCCTCGTCGAGCTCGATGCCCTCGGGGATCCTCAGGACCATGCGCTCGGTGACGACGATCTGCTGGCTGTAGCCGCCGGCCGCCCACTCGCCGTCGTAGTTCTGGCTGTTGTAGGTGCCGACCGAGCCCTTGCTGCAGAACATCTCCTGACCGTTCTTGCAGTTCTCGCACTCGCCGCAGGAGTCGACGAGGCAGCCGACGCCGACGCGGTCGCCGACCTTGTACTTGGTGACGCCGTCGCCGACGGCGCTCACCGTGCCGGCGATCTCGTGGCCGGTGACGATCGGGTAGTGCGCGGCGCCCCACTCGTCGCGGACGGTGTGGATGTCGCTGTGGCAGATGCCGGCGAAGGCGATGTCGATCCGGACGTCGTCGTCGCGCAGGTCGCGGCGCTCGAGGTCGACGGCCTCGAAGGGAGCGCCGGCGGAGGGGACTGACAGGGCTCGTGTGGTGGTGGGCATGCCTCCACCGTAAACCCGCGCGAGGGGTGCCCCTGCCCGCGCGTCCGGGGGTGGACTAGAGGCGCGACAGGAGGCCCTCGGCGACCTCGCGGTAGGCCTTCGCGCCCTTGGAGGACCGCGACGTCGCGAGGATCGACCGACCCACCGCGGGCGCCTCGGCGAACCGCACGGTGCGAGGGATCGGCGGCGAGAGCACCGGCAGCCCGTAGCGCTCGCCGACGTCGGAGAGCACCTCCTGCGCGTGGTTGCTCCGCCCGTCGAAGAGGGTCGGCAGGATGCCGACGACCTCGAGCTTCTTGTTGAGGAAACGCTTGACGTCGGCGACGGTGTCGAGGAGCTGGCCGACGCCGCGGTGGCTGAGCATCTCGCACGGCATCGGGATGATGAGGCCGTTCGCCGCGGTGAGCGCGTTGAGCGTCAGCACGCCCAGGCTCGGCGAGCAGTCGACGAGGATGACGTCGTAGTCCTTGCGCACCGGGTCGAGCGCGGTCTGGAGGACGTACTCGCGGGCTGGGCGTCCGAGGAGCACCGCCTCGGTGCCGGCGAGGTCGATCGAGCTCGGCACGAGGTGGACCCCGTCCTCGCACTCGACGACGACGTCGCCGATCTCCACCTGGCCGAGCAGGACGTGGTGCACCGACTCCTCGACCTCGTCGGGGTCGACGCCGAGGCTGAAGGTCAGGCAGGCCTGCGCGTCGAGGTCGACGAGGAGCACCCGCTTGCCGAGCTCGGCGAAGGCGGCGCCCAGCGAGGCCACCGAGGTGGTCTTGGCGACGCCACCCTTCTGGTTGGCGACGGCGAGGATCGTGGCGCCGGTGGCGCGCTTGCGAGGGGGCACGTGGGGTCCTAGCGAGAAGAGTCGGTATGCCGGCCCACGCAGAGCGTGGGACCCGCGCCCCAGTCTCTCAGGCCGTGCCCGCCGTCGTCGGCACCCCGTCAGGTGGTGTCGGCCACGGGTGGCAGGACCAGCTGGCCGACCGGGCCGGGGTTCCACGCCACCTCCCAGCGGAAGCCGTCGGGGTCGGCGAAGTAGCCGGTGTAGCCACCCCACTCGCGCTGGACCGCGTCGGAGACCTCGCTCGCTCCGGCTGCACGCGCGTCGGCGAGCACGGCGTCGACCTGCTCTCGCTCGTGGACGTTGTGGCTCAGGGTGATCGGGACGACACCCGGGCCCGACTGGGCGCTCGCGCCGACCTCGGCCTCGAAGTGCCCAAGGTCCCAGAGCGAGAGCACCGTGAGCGGCCCGGCCCGGAACATGAGCACCTCGTCGGGGTCGTGGAACTCGGGAGTCCAGCCGAGTCCCTCGACGTAGAACCGGTGCGAGGCGGCAAGGTCGCGCACGGCGAGCGTGACGAAGGAGACGCGCTGCTCCACCTCAGCCCTCCTCGTGGGGCTCGGCCTGTGCGGGAGCCTCGCCGGCCGCGCCGTGGAAGACCGCCTCGACGTTGTTGCCGTCGGGGTCGCGCACGAAGACGGCGTAGTAGCCCGGGTGGTACTCGGGCCAGAGCCGCGGCTCGTGGAGGGTCTCGGCGCCGAGCCCCGTCGCCGCTGCGTGGAAGGCGTGGACCGCCTCCACCCCAGAGGCGGTGAAGGCCAGGTGCGACTCGCGGTTCTGCGTCTCGACCTCCGGCTGGGCGATCCAGAAGTCGGGGCTGTCACTGCCGTAGCCGACCGCCACATCGACGTCGAGCACCCGGCGGTGGCCCAAGGTCGCGAGCACGGTGTCGTAGAAGCGCTTGGAGGCCTCGAGGTCGGCGCAGGTGATTCCGATGTGGTCGACGATCATGGCCCCACCCTTGCACCCGGCGCGGACATCGGCACTGCCCCCGTCAGGAGGCCGGCCGCACGACGGCCCGCAGACGCTCGTCGACGCGGCGAGTCCACCCCCGCCCGTCGAGGTGCTCGAGGAGGGGGACGGCGACGCGTCGGGTGGTCTCCAGGGCCTGCCTCGCCTCGCTGAGGGTGAAGGGCCGGCCGAGCGCGCTCAGCCGCTGCATCGCACGGGCCGGGCCGTCGGGCAGCAGGACCACGTCGTCGGCGAGCCGGAGCAGGCGGCCGGTCCGCGCAGCGGCGGCGAGGGCTGCTGCACCCAGGCCCAGCTCGGCGAGCCGGTCGCGGTCGGGGGCCGCGAACGGCTTTCTCCTCAGGTCGTCCTCGACCACCGCGATCCCGGCCTCGGCCGGCCCGAGGTCGGAGGACGAGCGAGGGTCGCGCAGTCGGCCGCCCTCGAGGGTGAGCCCCGCCTCGCGGGCCAGGTGGGCGACGAGGTCGTGGGCGAGCGGGTCCAGCGACCCACTCAGCGTGCCACCGTCCTCGGCCGGCCGCAGGTGAGCCGGCAGGCCGAGACGGTGGAGTGCCTCGACGACGGTGAGACCGGCGCTGAGCGGTGCATCGTCATGGTGGTCGGCCACCACGCCGGCGAGGCGCCTCCGCAGGTCGGCGAGAAGGCGGGGGTCGAGCCGCCACCGCCCGACCACGACGGCTTCGGAGGGTGCGTCCAGGCCGAGCCGGTCGAGCAGGGCTGCGTGGTCCGCTCCGCGGGACGCGAGGCGCACGGAGGCAGGGGGGAGCCCGGAGCCGAGCTCGTCACCCCGTGCCACGGCGGCCCCGCGCCGCCCGAGCGGCAACGGGTCGACGTCGAGGACCTGGACCGACCAGAGGTCGCGGCTCGAGGGGTCGCGCAGGATGGCCCGGTCTCCCACCCGCCACGGCAGGTCGAACCGGCTCGTCAGCCGCGCATGGTCCTCTCCGAGAGGCCGCACGGCCACGCGCTCGCTCACCGAGCCGACGTGCAGGACAGCCCGGTCGGGCAGGTCGTGCGCGCGCGACGACGACCGGCCGGTGAGGGCTCCGCGCACGGGCGCCACGGCCACGTCGACGACCGTGGCGAGGGCGAACGCCCCTGGGGTGACGAGCACCGCCGAGCGGGACACGCCGCCGGTGTCCACCCGGCGCAGGTTGACCGCCACCCGCGAGACGGGTTCGACGCTCTCCCGCTGCTGGTCCTGGCTGTGCAGCCCCCTCACGGTGACCTCGCGCACGGTGCCCCCGTCCACGAGGTCGAGGGCGTCCCCCACCGAGACCGCCCCGGACCCGAGCGTTCCCGTGACGACGGTCCCGGCGCCCGCCACCGAGAAGGCACGGTCGGTCCAGAGCCGCACGGGCGCACAAGGGTCCGGCTCCGGCAGTCTGGCCGTGAGGTCGGACAGGGCCGACCGCAGCGTGTCCAGGCCCTCCCCCGTGACGGCGGAGACGTGGACCACAGGCACGTCGAGGCCGGCCGCCGACAGCCGCTCGGACGCCTCGGACCCGACGTCGGCGCGGCGTGCCCGGTCCGCGAGGTCGCACCGGGTGACCACGAGGACGCCGTCACGGATGCCGAGAGCCTCCACGGCCGCGAGGTGCTCGGCGCTCTGGGCCTGCCAGCCCTGGTCTGCCGCGACGACGAAGACCACGGCAGGCGTCGGGCCGAGGCCGGCGAGCATGGTGCCGAGGAAGCGCTGGTGCCCCGGGACGTCGACGAACGCCACGTCGCGCCCGCCCGTCAACGTGGTCCAGGCGAAGCCGAGCTCGATGGTGAGACCGCGTGACCGCTCCTCGGCCAGCCGGTCCGGGTTCCGGCCGGTCAGGGCGTGCACGAGCGTGGACTTGCCGTGGTCGACGTGCCCGGCCGTGGCGAGCACCCACCTCATGACGGCGACGAGCCCTCCAGGTCCGAGAGCGCCGCGACCAGCGCCCGGCGCACGTCGGCGTCACGCTCCTGCGGGATGCACCTGAGGTCGACGAGCCCCCGTCCGTCCTCGACCCGCGCGAGGACGACGTGCGCGCCGGAGGCCGGGCGGCGCAGCCGCTCGACCACGGCCACCGGCACCTCGACGGCCCAACCCGGCAGGGGAACCCCCGGCGCCCCTCCCCCGCCCACGCGGCCGTCGACGGGCACGACCTCCCTGCCGAGCGCGGCGGCGAGCCGGTCGGTGCGCGGACGAAGGTCGGCGGCGGTGAGGTGGAGGAAGGCCGTCACCGGCGGGACCGGTCCACGCAGGGTCGCCTCGAGGGCGGCGAGGGTGAGCTTGTCGACCCGGAGCGCACGAGCGAGCGGGTGCCGCCGCAGCCGCTCGACGGTTGCGGCCTCGCCCACGACGATTCCGGCCTGCGGGCCACCGAGGAGCTTGTCACCGCTCGCGGTGACGAGCGTGGCGCCGTCCGTCAGCGACGTCGACGCGTCAGGCTCGCCCGGCAGGGCGGCATCGGGTGTGAGCAGCCCCGACCCGATGTCGGCGACGACCGGGACGGCGGAGCCGTCGGGACGGCGGACGTCCCGCAGCTCCGACACCTCGACCGAGGAGACGAAGCCGGCCACCCGGAAGTTGCTCGGGTGCACCTTGAGGATGCAGCCCGTCTCCGGCCCGACGGCCTCGAGGTAGTCCGGGAGGTGGGTCCGGTTCGTCGTGCCCACCTCGCGCAGCCGCGCACCCGTGGAGGCGATGAGGTCGGGCAGCCTGAACCCGTCACCGATCTCGACGAGCTCCCCGCGTGAGACGACGACCTCACGGCCAGCGGCCAGTGCGGTGGTCGCGAGCACGAGGGCGGCCGCGCCGTTGTTGACGACGAGCGCGGCACCGGCGGCCGGGACGGAGGCCGTCAGTGCGGCGAGCGCACCGGCTCCCCGCCGGCTTCGTGCACCGGTGGTGAGGTCGAGCTCGACGTCGACGTAGCCCGCGGCGTCGACGACGGCCTCGATCGCGGCCGTCGACAGCGGCGCACGGCCGATGTTGGTGTGCACGACGACGCCGGTCGCGTTGAGTACCGGGGTCATCGAGGAGGCGCGTTCGGGCAGGGCTGCGAGCGCGGTCGCGGCCACGTCCTCGGGCTCGAGCTCGCCCCGGCGAGCGCGCTCCTGCGCCGCCGTGACGGCCTCACGCACGACGCCCGCGCCGAGCCGCTCCCGCGCGTGGGCGAGGCGCGGGTCGGCCAGGAGGACGTCGGTGCGCGGGATCCTGCGACGAGGATCGTCGTGGCTCACCGGCGGTTCCCTTCGGCATGAGGGCTGGCCCTCGACGGATGGCGGAGACGGACGGGAATCGAACCCGCCAGACCGAGGTGCTCGGTCTCACCGGTGTTGAAGACCGGGGGGCCCACCAGGAACCCTGACGCCTCCGACACCAGCCTAGACATGTCGCTAGGTTGATGTGATGGAGCCGCTTCGCCTCACCCAGTTCGCCCGCGGCGGCGGCTGTGCCTGCAAGATCCCCGCCGGAGAGCTCGAGGACCTCGTCGCGGGTCTGCGCGGCCGGCACGACCACGACACCGCCACATCGACGGCGGAGGTCCTCGTCGGCCTCGACGACGGCGACGACGCGGCAGCCGTGCGCATCGAGTCCGGCGTGGCCGTCCTGTCGACGGCCGACTTCTTCACGCCTGTCGTCGACGACGCCTACGACTGGGGCCGGATCGCCGCAGCCAACGCCCTGTCGGACGTCTACGCCATGGGGGGAACCCCCGTCATGGCGGTCAACCTCGTCGGGTGGCCTCGCGAGCGGCTGCCGATGGAGCTCCTGCGCGAGGTGCTGCGCGGTGGGCTCGACGTCGCGACCGAGGCCGGCTGCCCCGTCATCGGCGGTCACAGCATCGACGGGCCGGAGCCGATCTACGGCATGGCCGTCACCGGCACCGCCGACCCCGAACGCCTGCTGCGCAACGACGCCGCCGAGCCCGGGCTGCCGATCAGCCTCACCAAGCCACTCGGACTCGGGGTGCTCAACAACCTGCACAAGGCGACCGGTGAGCGCAGCGACGAGGCGGTCGCGGTCATGACGACGCTCAACCGCGACGCGTCGCGCGCGGCCGTGGCGGCCGGCATACGGGCTGCCACGGACGTCACCGGCTTCGGGCTCCTCGGGCACCTCTTCAAGATGGGGCGCGCCTCCGGCGTCGCGGCAAGGGTCGACCCCTCGGCGGTCCCCTACGTCGAGGGTGCGCGTGAGGCGCTCGCGGCGGGCCACGTGCCGGGTGGGTCACGCCGCAACCTGGACTGGGTCCGGCGCCACCTCGAGGCCACACGCTCCGTCACCGAGGAGGAGCTCATCCTGCTCGCCGATGCGCAGACGTCCGGCGGACTGCTCGTCGTGGGTGAGGTCCCCGGAGCCCCGGTCATCGGCGAGACCGTCCCCGCCGGCTCGCTCGGCGAGGGTGTCGTCGTCGCGGTCGGATGACTCCCGACGAGCCCCGGAGGGCGTCGCGCGTCGACGACCTCCTCGACGGCGCGCGGGCGGGCCTCGCACGGCTCACCCCCGACGAGGCACTCGTCGCCCAGCGTCACGGCGCGCTCCTCGTCGACACCCGGACGCCGGTCCAGCGCGAGCGGCAGGGCGAGCTGCCGGGAGCCCTCGTCATCGACCGCACCGTCCTGGAGTGGCGCCTCGACCCCACCTCGCCGCACCGCATCCCCGAGGCCGTGCCGGGGGCACGTGTGGTGGTCGTCTGCCGGCAGGGCTACAGCTCGTCACTCGCCGCCGAGTCGCTGCGCCGACTCGGCGTCGACGCGACCGACGTCGTGGGTGGCGTCGAGGCGTGGCGGTCGGCCGGCCTCCCGCTGGTGGAGGGGCCGGCCGACGTCCGCGACTGAGGGAGGGGTCTCGCCGGTGCGCGGCCTCAGGCGTGCTTCGGTGGCCGTGCGACGAGCGGCAGCACCAGACCGACGAGGGCGATGATGCCGACGACGGTGAAGCCGAGCGTGTAGGCCTGGTCCTCGCCGATGAGCCACGAGATGAGCAGCGGACCGACGACACCACCGATCGACCAGCCGAGCAGCATGAGCCCGTAGATCGCACCCGAGTGCTTGACGCCGAAGAAGTCACCGGCCGTCGACGGCATCGTGCCGAACGCACCGCCGTAGCAGGTGTAGACGAGCGCGCAGAGGACGTAGAAGACCGCCTGGCTGCCGGCGTGCGGGATGGCGAGGAGGGCCAGACCCTGGATGGCGAGAATGCCCATGAAGGCGGGGCGGCGTCCGATGCGGTCGGAGATCGCCGCCCACAGGATCCGCCCGCCGCCGTTGAAGAGACCCATGATGCCGACGAGGGTGGCGGCCCCCGCGGCGGTGAACCCGGCGACATCGGTGGCGGTCCCGGCCGCGACCGAGATGAGCGAGATGCCCGCCGTCACCGAGATCGTGAGGATGAGCATGAGCATGTACCACTGCGGCGTGCTCAGCGCCTCCTGCGGCGTGAAGTCGCGCCCTGCGGCGTTGGCCTTCTTCGCGTTCGGAGCGCCCGTGGCGCCCGCAGCGGAGGGGCCGGCGACGGCATACCCCTCCGGCGGGTTGCGGAAGACCGAGGCGCCGATGAGGCCGGCCACGAGGTAGGCGAGGCCGAGCCAGAGGAAGACCTTGGTCGGGTAGCGCTGGTAGTCCTCGCTGCCCTGGATCATCCGCTGTGCCAGTGGTGAGGTGATGACGGCCCCGAAGCCGAACCCGCCGACGGCGATGCCGGTGATGAGGCCGCGCTTGTCGGGGAACCACTTCTGCAGCATGGCGATCGGCACGATGTAGGCGAGCCCGAGGCCGAAGCCGCCGAGCACGCCGTAGCCGAGCACGAGCAGCCACAGGTCGCCGGCGTCGCGCGCGAGGCTGGCGAGCATGATGCCGATCGAGTAGATGGTCACGCCCACGAGGGCGACGAGCCTGGGCCCACGGCGGTCCTGGATCCGTCCACCGAGGAAGGTGCCGACGAAGATCATGCCGATGGCGACCTCGAACGGGATCGTGGCCTGGACCTTCGAGAGCTCGAGCGCCGACGGGTCGGCCTGGATCGCCTTGCTGAACGTGCTCCAGGCATAGACCGCCCCGATCGCCAACTGCACGAGGACGCCACCCGCGAGGACGACCCACCTGTTGCCCGCGTCGGTGGCGACCCCTCCGTGCTTGTCCTCGCGTGTGCGTGTCGTGCTCATGCGGCCTCCTCGGTCGGTCCGGTCGTCGTCACCTCACCGTGACGATGCTGTCGTCGACGGTGCCCGCGGCCCGCCGCTCCTCGAGCCGCCGCTTCTGCGGCTCGACGGTGTACTTGGGGTCGCGTGCCGACTCGATACCCGCATCGACGACCCCGAACCGGGTCAGTGCCGAGCCGGCCGCGAGCGCGGCACCCGCGGCGACGGCGGCGGCGCGGCTCCGGCCTGCGAGCAGGGTCCCGATCCCACCCGCGACCGTCAGGGCCTTGGCGGCCCGCAACAGCCTGCCGGCGTGGCCGGTCTCCATCGGCTCCCGGACGCCCACCTCGTCGAGCCGCTGCTCGAGCCGGTGCATCGCGACGAGGTCGGTCACCACCCCCATGAGGGCCAGTCGCCGCGCGGGCCCGGTCTGCGACACCGGGTTGAGCGCCATCTGCACGCCGGACGCCGCGAGGCACGCCGACCCGACGAAGACGAACGGCAGGTTCCGTCGGCTCTCGTGCCACAAGGGGGTGGACGTGTCGGACAGGAGCACCGCGGTGTATGCCGCGAGCGGAGGCGCGAAGAGCGCCTGACCTGCCGCTCCGGGCAGCTCCACCGCGTCGAGCAGGCGGAGCACCGCACCGACAGGACCGCCGGGACGGTGCGGGAGCATCCGTGCCACCTCGGCCGCCGTCGTCACCCCCGCGAAGGCGGAGTAGCCCGAGAAGATCCACGTGCCCACCGACATCGGCGAGGTGAGCTTGACCGTCCGCAGCATGTTGAGGAAGCGCTCCGGGCGGCCCAGGTCGGCGACGAGCAGGCCGCCGCTCGCGGCGACCGCGGCCATCGCGGTGAGCCGGCTGCGGCGGCGCAGGACGTCGAGCCCGGTGGCCGCGGCTCCTGTCCCGAGCAGGCCCGAGCCGGCCGCCACGCCGCCCAGGAAGAGGTAGGCGGGGATCTCGTGCTTCCACGGCATCGGCTTGACGACGGAGCGCCCGTAGTAGCTGGAGAACTCGACGTCCGGCACCGCCTGCGCCTCGCGGCGCCCGCCCCCGTCACCGGTGAGCCACCCGCTGCCCTTGGCCACGGACCGGGCCGCTCCCGAGACGGAGTCGCGCAGCGTGTCGCGGCGGCGGCGCCGACCGCCCTCCTCGGGCGGGCGGTAGCTGTCGAACGTCGACGTCGTCACGCGCGGCCCCCGAGGAAGGCGATCGCCGCGGCACCCAGCATGCCGAGGCCGGCATACCCGGCGGTCCGGAACATCTCCGGGAGGCGGGAGGTCGCGCAGACGGGGTCCGGCGGCAGTCCGTAGACCTCCGGCTCGTCGAGGAGGAGGAAGACCGAGCCCGTGCCGCCGACGCCGTCGTCCTCGTTGGCGCCGTAGAGGCGGGCCTCCGTGAACCCCTGCTCGTGGAGCGCCACGACGCGCTCACGGGCGGTCGCCACCATCTCGTCGTGGTCGCCGAACTTGATCGACGTCGTCGGGCAGGTCTGGGCACAGGCAGGCATCTGGTCGTGCTGGAGGCGGTCGTAGCAGAGGGTGCACTTCTGGGCGACCCCGACGTTGGGCACGTGACCGTCCTTGCGGACCGTCGTGCTCGCGTCGGAGCGCCGCTCGATGACCCCGAACGGGCAGGCCCCCACGCAGTAACCACAGCCGTTGCAGACGTCGGGCTGGACGACGACGGTGCCGTGCTCGGTGCGGAAGAGCGCACCGGTCGGGCAGACGTCGAGGCAGCCCGCATGGGTGCAGTGCTTGCAGACGTCGGAGGCCATGAGCCAGCGGAACTCCGGCAGCGACCCGACCATGGGTGTGCCGTCGACCGTCGTGCCGAGATCGGCTGTGGCAGAACCCGATCCGTCCACCGCGTTGACCTCGCCGAGCATGTCGCGCAGGTCGGGCCCGTGGTCCTCCAGCGGTGCGGGAAGCGCGCCGTAGCCGGCCGGTGCACCAGCACGTATGCCGGGCACCGCCGCGTCGACCGGCGTCCCCTCGGGAGCCCCGAGGGTCGGCATGCCGAGAGAGACCAGCCGGCGTCCGGACTCGCGCGCGGCCTCGATCCGCTCCGCGTCCTGCTCGACGAAGGCGACGTGGCGCCACGTGCTCGCCCCGAGGTCCCCGGTGTTGTCGTAGGAGTTCGCCGACAGGGCGAGCCCGTCGAGCGGCACGGCGTTCCACTCCTTGCACGCCACCTCGCAGGCCTTGCAGCCGATGCAGATCGAGGTGTCCGTGAAGAAGCCCTTGCGGCTCGGCGGCTCGACCCAGCCCGCGTCCCGTGCCGGGTCGGTGCGCCCACTCAGCTGCCGCTGGAGGTAGCCCATCAGCTCCCACCTTCGCTTCCGTCGGGTCTGGTCCGGGCGGCCCACTGCCGCGCCGCCTCGGCCGGCACCGGGTCGGCCTGCTGCGCGCCGGTCTCGACCGTCGTGCCGGCCCGCGACTGGTACTCCGCGACGAGGCGGAGCAGCTCCTCCCCGTGTGGGCGGCGCCCGGGGCGGATGTCGCACGAGCCCACCTTGGACTCCTGGATCTGGACGTTGGGGTCGAGGACGACGCCGAGGAGGTCGTTGGCGCCGTCGCCCTCGACGACGGCGTCCTTGCCGACGCCCCAGTGGTAGGGCAGGCCGATCTGGTGCACCGTGTGGCCGTTGACGGTGAGCGGTGTCATCCGCTCGGTGACGAGGACACGCGCCTCGATCGCGCTGCGCGCCGACACGAGCGTCGCCCACTCACCGTTGACGAGCCCCCGCTCCTCGGCCAGCTCCGGGGAGACCTCGCAGAACATCTCGGGCTGCAGCTCGGAGAGGTAGGGCAACCACCGGCTCATGCCGCCGGCCGTGTGGTGCTCGGTGAGCCGGTAGGTCGTGAAGACGTAGGGGTAGACGTCCGAGCCCGGGGCCGTCCCCGAAGGGCTCCACAGGTTGTCCTTGCGCGGGTAGACCAGCCGGCTCGGGTTGCTCTGCTGGGCGTAGAGCGCGTTGACGACCGGCGACTCCTGCGCCTCGTAGTGCGTGGGCAGCGGCCCGTCGACCATGCCCTTGGGTGCATAGAGCCAGCCCTTGCCGTCCGCCTGCATGATGAACGGGTCGTCGCCGGCGATCGCCGCGGGCCCGCCCACCTCGGGGTCGGGCCGGAACGACGGGTCGCGGTCGACCGGGAAGTCCGGCACGTCCTTGCCGGTCCACCGGCGCTCGGCCTCGTCCCACCAGACGTACTTCTTGCGCTCGCTCCACGGCCGGCCCTCGGGGTCGGCAGAGGCGCGGTTGTAGAGGATGCGGCGGTTCATCGGCCACGCCCAGCCCCAGTCCTTGGCGACCTCGTCCTGCTCGCGCCCCGGGACGCGCTTCGCCGACCGGTTGACCCCACCGGCATACACACCGGTGTAGATCCAACAGCCACCTGAGGTCGAGCCGTCGGCCTTCATGTCGTTGAAGGTGTCGAGGAGCTGACCGGCCTTGTCGCCGGTGAGGTGGTGACCGTTGATCTCGCGCAGGACCGCCTCGGCGTCGACCTCGCCGTGCTCGTCGGTCGGGTAGTCCCAGGTGAGGTCGAGGAGGGGGCGGTCCCGCTCGTCCGTGGAGTCCTTCAGCCGCTCACGGATGCGGACGCCGAGCTCGTGGAAGAAGTCGAGCTCGCTCTGGATGTCGTCGACCGGCCGCACCGCCTGGTGGTGCCACTGGAGCATCCTCTGGGTCTGGGTGAACGTGCCGGACTTCTCGACGTGGTTGGCCGCGGGGAAGAAGAAGACCTCGGTCTCGATGTCCTCCGGGCTCGTCTCACCCGACGCCACCTCGGGCCCGTCCCTCCAGAAGGTCGCCGTCTCGATGAGCTGGAAGTCGCGCACGACCATCCACTTGAGGTGCGACAGCGCCTCACGTTGCATCTTGCCGTGGGCCGAGCCGACCGCCGGGTTCTGGCCGAGGACGAAGTAGCCGTCGACCTCGCCGTCGATCATCGCCATCGCGGTCTGGTAGGTGCCGTGGGCGCCCGTGATCTTCGGGAGGTAGTCGAAGCAGAAGTCGCTCTCCGGCGTGGCGGCGTCACCCCACCAGGCCTTGAGGAGGTTGGCGGTATAGGCGTCGGCGTTGGTCCAGAAGCCCTTCTGCCGCGGTGAGGAGATCGTGGCGAGGTAGTCCTCAAGGCTGTCGTGCTGACCGGCCACCGGCATCGGCAGGTAGCCCGGCAGGAGGTTGAAGAGCGTCGGGATGTCCGTCGAGCCCTGGATGCTCGCGTGGCCGCGCAGCGCCATGATGCCGCCGCCGGGACGACCCATGTTGCCCATGAGCAGCTGGAGGATGGCAGCGGTGCGGATGAACTGGGCACCGAGGCTGTGCTGGGTCCAGCCGAGCGCGTAGGCGAAGCACGTCGTGCGCTCGCGCCCGGAGTTCTCGGTGAGCGCGCGCGCGATCTCGTGGAACTGCTCGACGGGGATCCCGCACAGGTCGCGCACGATCTCGGGCGTGTAGCGGGAGTAGTGCCGCCTGAGGACCTGGAAGACGGTGCGCGGGTGCTCGAGGGTCTCGTCGCGGATGACCTTCGCGTGCTCCAGCGCGGCACCGGCGGCGCCGAGCGAGTGGGGTTCTGCGCGAGCCGACTTGCTGGCGCCGTGCTCGTGCCCGCCACCGGGCTCCTCGATCTCGCCGCCGTCGCCGTCGCGCTCGGCGTAGGACCACGAGGACATGTCGTACTTGCCCGTCGCAGGGTCGTAGCCGCTGAAGACGCCGTCGAGGTCCTCGGTGTCGGCGAAGTCCTCGCTCACCAGCGTCGCGGCGTTGGTGTAGGCGACGACGTAGTCACGGAAGTACAGGTCGTTCGACAGCACGTGGTTGATGAGCGCTCCGAGCAGCACGACGTCCGAGCCGGCGCGGATCGGCACGTGGGTGTCGGCGATCGCCGAGGTCCGCGTGAAGCGGGGGTCGATGTGGATGACCCGCGCACCCCGGGCCTTTGCCTCGGACACCCACTGGAAACCCACCGGGTGGCACTCGGCCATGTTGGAGCCCTGGATGATGATGCAGTCGGCGTTCGCCATGTCCTGCAGTGACTGCGTGGCGCCGCCGCGTCCGAACGAGGCCCCCAGACTGGGAACCGTGGAGCTGTGTCAAATACGCGCCTGGTTCTCGATCTGGATCGCGCCGGCCGCGGTGAAGAGCTTCTTGATGAGGTAGTTCTCCTCGTTGTCGAGGGTGGCTCCCCCGAGCGAGGCGATGCCCATCGTCCGTCGCAGCCTGCGCCCCTTCTCGTCGAGCTCCTGCCAGCCGTTGCTCCGCGCCTCGAGGAAGCGGTCGGCCACCATGTCGATGGCGACGTCGAGCTCGATGCGCTGGAAGTCCTTGGCTCGCGGCGCGCGATAGAGCACGTGCGTCTGACGGGTCGGCGAGTTGACGAGCTGCTCGCTGGCGGCGCCCTTGGGGCAGAGCCGCCCGCGGCTCACCGGCGAGTCCGGGTCGCCCTCGATCTGCACGACCTTCTCGTCCTTGACGAAGACCCGCTGGCCGCAGCCCACCGCGCAGTAGGGACAGACGCTCTGCACGACACGGTCGGCGGTCGCGGTGCGGGGCTCGATGTTCCTGGTCCGACGCGACGTGACCGCCGCCCCACGACCGAGAAGGTCGCCACTGGCGAGCTGGCGCAGCACGGGCCAGCCGAGGAAGGTGGAGTCCTTCGCTGCCATCCCGCACCCCTTCGACGTCGACGTTCGTGCTGGTCAGACCAACGTAGCGCCTCCACAGCGGCGACGTCGGGTGAGCGCTAGCCGACCTCGACCGCGCGCGGCACGTCGCCCGGCTCGAGGGCGGCCCAGCCCGACTTCTCGGGTCCGGCGGCCTGGCCCTCGGGGCAGTGCGCCCGGAAGTCGCACCAGGTGCACAGCGGCCCGACCACCGGCGGGAAGAGGGTCGACTCCACTCCTCGTTCGGCGAAGTCGGCGTCCGCCCGGCGGGCGTCGCGCGCGATCGACTTGGCCTCGTCGACCTTGCGGGTCAGCGACTCGGGCGTGTGGGTGTGCGCCACGACCTCGCCGGTCGGCACGTGGTGGAGCTCGACCCGCAGGCAGGGGCGACGGAACATCTTCCAGACGGCTGCGGCATACAGGGCCATGGGCAGCGAGGTCCGCGCGTCCGCCTCGCCGAGCGGCTTCTGGCTCGTCTTGTAGTCGACGACGACGAGCTCGCCGTCGCGGTCGTCGAGCCGGTCGATCCGGCCGGTGACCCGCAGGTCCCCGCTGACGAACGAGACGGTCCGTTCGATGCCGGTCGGGTGGTCGTCGGGGTCGACGCGCGAGAGGTAGGCGATGACGTGCTCCTGCGCGCGCCGGCGCCACTCCCCCGACTGCTCGGGGTCGCGGAAGCCGGTCTCGATCCACGACTGGCGGACGAGCTCGCGTCCGGCCGACGCGGTGCGGCGCTCGCGCGGAAGGTCCCACCAGTCGCGAAGGGCGTTGTGCACGGCGAGGCCGAACGACGTGTGCGCGCGCTGGGGTCGCTGCTCAGGGCGCGGCCGGTCGAGGTACTGCATCCGGTAGCGGCGTGGGCAGTCGACGAGGGCGAGCAGGCGGGACGGGCTCGCGGGGTAGAGCCTGGGCGGCATCCCCGCGAGCTCGGTCTGCACCGGTCGCCCGGCCGTCACCTCGGTCACGCCGCCAACCTAGCCAGCCGCGCCGACAACGGCAGGAGGCTCTCCACAGGTCAGCTGAAGACGACCGTGCGGTCGCCGTTGAGGATGATCCGGCTCTCGCAGTGCCAGCGGACGGCGCGGGCGAAGACCCGCGACTCGACCTCCTCGCCCGCCGCCACGAGGTCGTCGGCGTGCATGCGGTGGTCGACCCGGTGGATGTCCTGCTCGATGATCGGCCCCTCGTCGAGGTCGGCGGTGACGTAGTGCGCCGTCGCGCCGATGACCTTGACCCCCCGCGCGTAGGCCTGGTGGTAGGGCTTGGCGCCCTTGAAGCTCGGCAGGAACGAGTGGTGGATGTTGATGACCCGGCCGCCGAGGTCGCGGCACAGGTCGTCGCTGAGGACCTGCATGTAGCGCGCGAGGGCGATGAGCTCGACGTCGTGCTCGGCGACGAGCTCGCGCAGCCTTGCCTCTGCCTGCGGCTTGGTCTCGCGGGTCACCGGGACGTGGTGGAAGGGGATGCCGTAGGAACGGACGAGCGGCTCGAGGTCGGTGTGGTTGCTGACGATGCCGACGATGTCGGCATTGACCTGCCCGGACCTCCAGCGGAAGAGGAGGTCGTTGAGGACGTGCCCGAAGCGACTCACCATGACGAGCGTGCGGTAGGCCGCCGCGGCCGGCCGCAGTTCCCACGTCATGTCGAACTCGGCTGCGACAGAACCGATCTCGTTCCGCCACTCGTCGAGGTCCGGTCCGTCGCTCGGCGTCGCGAACCGCACCCGCATGAAGTAGAGCCCCGTCCGGTGGTCCGAGAACTGCTGGCTCTCCTCGATGTTGGCGCGGTGCTCGAACAGCCGCTGCGACACCGCGGCGACGATGCCCGGACGGTCGGGGCACGACAGCGTGAGGACGAGGTCGCCCGCCTCGTCCGCCGAGGGACCGGTCACGGCTGCACCACCTTCACGCCAGAGGACTGCTCGACGATACGTGACCACTGGCGGGGCTGCGTCGTGCGCTCGCCGAGGCGGTTGAGCTTGCCGGTGCCGTGGTAGTCGCTGCTACCGGTGACGGCGAGGTCGTGCCGGCGCGCCAGCCGTACCGCACGCTCGACGTCGGCGGGCTCGTGGTCGCGGTGGTGCGCCTCGAGCCCGGCGAGACCGGCCGCGGCCAGCTCCTCGACCAGCTCGTCGGAGACCGTCGCCATGCGCATCGCGAAGGGGTGCGCGAGCACGGGCACGCCCCCGGCCGCCCGCACGATCGCGATGGCCGCGACGGGGTCGGGCGCATAGTGGCCGACGTAGTAGCGGCTGCCGTCGTGCAGCAGGTCCCGGAAGGCCTCGTCCCTGTCGGCGACGACCCCCTTGGCGACGAGGGCGTCGGCGAGGTGCGGTCGGCCGAGCGTCGCTCCCGGAGCCAGCTGCGCCCGCACCTCCTCGACCGAGACCGGTATGCCGTCCGCGGCCATCCGCTCGATCATCCGGTCCATCCGGGTCACCCTGCTGTCGCGGGCCCGGGCGAGCTCGACGACGAGGCGCGGGTCGTCGGGGTTGGGCAGGTAGCCGAGGAGGTGGATGCTGCGGTGGTTGCGACTGCAGGAGATCTCGATGCCGCGCACGAGAGCGATGCCGGTGCGGACGGCGGCACCCACCGCCTCCTCCCAGCCGGACGTCGTGTCGTGGTCGGTGAGGGCGACCATCCCCAGACCCGTGGCCTTCGCCTCCTCGACGAGCTCGGTCGGGCTCTGGGTCCCGTCGCTCGCCGTCGAGTGCGTGTGCAGGTCGATCCTCACGCGCCCAACCCTAGGCGCGGCCTGTCATGCACAGGTCGTGCCGCGCCCGTGACAACCTTTCGGACCGGGGGCGCGTACCAAGGGCGATCGGTTCGGTGACGAGGTGGAGGAGGTGCCGTGAAGCGACGTGAGGACGGCTCGTTCGACGAGTTCGTCAGGGCGAGCTCGCCCCGGCTGCTCAAGCTGGCGTGGCTGCTCACGGGGGGCGCCCTCAACGCGGAGGACCTCGTGCAGGAGACCCTCGAGCGGGTCTACGTCGCCTGGCCGCGGATCGAGGACGGGGGCACGCACAACTACGCCCGCCGGGTCCTCGTCAACCTCCACACCGACTCCCACCGGCGTCGCTGGCGCGAGAGCCTCACCGACGAGGTTCCCGACACCGGGCGGGCCGACGGTTCCGACCACGTCGCCATCGCCGACGAGCTCGCCTCGGCGCTCGCCACGCTGCCGGTCCGCGAGCGGCAGTGCGTCGTGCTGCGCCACCACATCGGCCTGTCCGAGCGTGAGACGGCCGACGCCCTCGACGTGAGCACCGGCACGGTGAAGTCCTCGACCTCGCGTGGCCTCACCCGTCTCCGCACCCTGCTCGTCCCCGAAGGAGGTCGTCATGTCTGACCCGATCCTCGAGCTGCTCGCCGCTCCCCCGTCCCCGGCCATGTCCGTCGACGAGGACGCCGTCCACACCGGCGGCCGTCGCCGCCTGCGCCGCCGCAACCTGCGCCGCGCGGGCGTGGGTGCCGGCGCTGCGGTCGCCGCCGCCGCGATCGCCTTCACCACCCTTGGCTCCGGCCTCGGCGGGGAGGCGCTGCCAGCCGGACCTTCGACCTCCGTCGACGCTGGCCGGCGCGTGTCCGCCGCCCTGTTCGACGGCGACTGGTCCGTCGAGGTGCGACCGGGCGCCCCGGCCGACCAGCCGAACGTCATGTTCTACAAGGGCTCGGGCACGTCACGGCAGCAGCTCGCGGGGTCGAGCGCCGACGCGACCGTCGTCTCCATGGGCACCGGGACCGGCGCCGACGGCGTCATGCTCGGCACGGCTCCCGCTGACGCGGAGCAGTTCCTGACCGTCACCAGAGACGGCACCACCGGTGGGGTCGAACATGACACCAAGCCGCTTCCCGGGACCGACTACCAGGCGATCGCGCTGAGGTTCGAAGTCCCCGCGCAGACCGAGAACTATGTCGACACCTTCTGGACCAACGCCGTCGACGAGGTTCGCTCGGCCCGGGGCGAGCTCCTCCCGAGTGTTCCCACCAACGACGGCGACCGGTTCTTCCTCGCTCGTGAGGCCGGGACCATGGGGGTCTTCATGGCCGACGGCAGCGGCGGCTCGACTCGCCCTCTCACCACTGACGAGAGCACGACGATGGGCTATGGGCAGAAGCCCGACGGTGGCGAGTGGTCCTGGAGCTCGGTGACGCTCCTGCCGGAGGGCGCGCGAGACGTGAGGCTCGAGTGGGCGAACGCCTCCCGCACCACCGACGTCACCGTCCGCTCACTCGGCACCGCCGAGGTCGCTTTCGCCAAGGCGTCGGCACCCGGCGCCGGCTCGGGCCCCATCGTCACCACGGTGAGCTGGACCGACACGGCGGGCACACGGCATACCGAAGCGGTGAAGTAGGCCTCAGACGACGAGGTGCGCGTAGGGGTCGGGACGCTCCGACTCGCTGCGCAGGACGCAGAACTCGTTGCCCTCCGGGTCGAGCATGGTCACCCAGCCCGACCCGGCAGGGCGGCCGGGGAGGTCGCGCAGGTCCTCGTGCACGGTGGCCCCGTGCGCGAGGAGCCGCGCGACCTCCTCGTCACGCGTGCGGTCGGTCGGGGTGAGGTCGAAGTGGAGGCGGTTCTTCACCGTCTTGCCCTCGGGCACCTCGATGAAGAGCACGCGCTGGCGTCCGTCGGGGCTGAAGATCATGCATTCCTCGTGACCCGGGAGGTTCGGGTCCTGCGGGTCCTCGGACCAGCCGAGCACCTCGCTCCACCAGTGGGACTGGGCGTGGGCGTCACGGGAGTCGACGGACGTGTGCGAGATGCGTGAGGTCATGCGCGCCACCCTCGCACGCGAGCCGTCAGTCGGTCGCGGCGTTTTCGGGGCCGGGCCAGTTCTTGTCGGGCTGCGGGACCGGGCGGCCGGGCTGCTCGCCGCCGCGGGCCTCGAGGTAGTTGTCCTTGGGCACCATGACCTTGCGACGGAAGATGCAGACGACCTTGCCGTCCTGGTTGTAGCCGATCGTCTCGACGTGCACGACGCCGCGGTCGTCCTTGGAGCTGCTCTCCCACTTGTCGAGCACGCGCGTCTCGCCGTAGAGGGTGTCGCCGTGGAAGGTCGGCGCGACGTGGCGCAGGCTCTCGATCTCGAGGTTCGCGATCGCCTTGCCCGAGATGTCGGGGACGCTCATGCCGAGCAGGATCGAGTAGACGTAGTTGCCGACGACGACGTTGCGCCCGAACTGCGTGGTCTTCTCGGCGTAGTTGGTGTCGAGGTGGAGCGGGTGGTGGTTCATCGTGAGCAGGCAGAACATGTGGTCGTCGAACTCGGTGACCGTCTTGCCGGGCCAGTGCTTGTAGGTCGCTCCGACCTCGAACTCTTCGTAGCTGCGTCCGAACTGCATGGCGCCCATCCTCGCCTGCCGCTGTCGTCCCGGTCGCGCGTATGCCGCGTGCGTTCCCTCACAGCGTCCTGCTGGAGATCGCCGTGTCGGCTTCCTCAGGGGCGGGGGTTGGTCCGCCGCCACGGGCGTTCGTCGCGCCGACGACCCATCCCTGCGGCACACCGCGCACAGACGACGGCCACGCGGTCGGCGTCCCGCCCCGTCTCGGGCTGGACGTCGCGCCAGTCGACGTGGGGGAAGCGCAGCAGCTGCGACCGGTGCAACGAGAGGCCGCACACGGTCTGGTTGGTGCCGGGCAGCCAGGCGTGCACCTCTCCCGCCGGCGAACGAATGCCGTCCGGGTCGGTCCACGTGCCCGTGGCGGCCACCGAGGCGCTCATCGCCCACTCCGGCGCGACGGGCTGGTCACGCCGGCTCCAGCAGGTCGTTGTCCTCGACCGCCTCCATCGAGAGGGTGCGGTAGCCGACGTCGTCGAAGAGCACGGTGAGGCGGTCCGCCATGACGTCGGTGACCACGCCTGCACCGAACTCCTCGTGCCGGACCGCGGCCTGCACGGCGAACCGGGCACTGCCGTCGGGTCGCTCGTCCGCTGCCACCCCGTCGACGCAGTTGTCGCAGACGCCGCAGCGACCGCTGACGGGTGCACCGAAGTAGGCGAGCAGGAAGGCGCTGCGGCACCGGTCGGTCTCGGCGTAGGCGCGCATCATCTCGACGCGGGAGCGCTCGAGGCGGCGCTGCGCCTCGGCCCGCTCGATGACCAGGTCCGCCAGCTGCTCCGCGGAGAGGCCCGAGCCACCGGAGGCCTCGAGCGCCAGCGACACGAGGTTGACGAGCCGCGCGGTCCTGCGAGGGCCGAGGTCGAGGCGCTCCCGCACCTCGCGCGGGTCCCTGCTGCCGGTCTTCGCCATCGCCGACGCCACGGCCACGACGTCCCCTCGCCCGGGCACAGGCGTCGAGAAGAAACGTCCGAGCGCGAGGTCCTCGGGCCGGTAGAGGAGCACGCCCGCGGCCGGAGCACCGTCGCGACCGGCTCGCCCCACCTCCTGGTGGTAGGTGTCCGGAGACTCGGGCACGTCGGCGTGGACGACGAAGCGCACGTCCGGCTTGTCGATCCCCATGCCGAAGGCGGAGGTCGCCACGACGAGGTCGAGCTCGTCGGTCATGAAGGCCCGCTGCACCTCCTCGCGACGACGCTTCCGCAGGCCGGCGTGGTAGGCGGCCACCCGGTGCCCGCGGGACGCCAGCTCCGCGGCATACGCTTCCGCACCCTTGCGCGTGCGGCAGTACACGAGGCCGCTTCCCGCATCCTCGAGGCGACCCTCCACCTCTGCGAGGACGCGCTCGTGCTGGTCCCGCTCGTCGAGGCACCGGTGCACGTGCAGGGCGATGTTGTCGCGCTCGAACCCGGTCACGACCGTGCGAGGCTTCCGCAGGTGGAGCCGCTCGACGATGTCGCGCCTCGTGGGCAGTGCGGCGGTGGCCGTCATGGCCACGACCCGGGGTGTCCCGAGCTCCTGCACGAGGTCGCCGATGCGCAGGTAGTCCGGCCGGAAGTCGTGCCCCCACGTCGAGACGCAGTGCGCCTCGTCCACCGCGACGAGCGCCGGGGTCAGGGCCGCGAGCGCATCGAGGACCTCCGGGCGCCCCAGCTGCTCCGGTCCGAGGAGGACGAAGCGGATGGCGCCGCTGCGCATCCCCTCCATCGCCTCGTCCCACGCCGTCGCCGACTCCGCCGAGCTGAGCCGTGCCGCGCCGACCCCGACCTCGGTCAAGGCGTCGACCTGGTCCTGCTGGAGCGCGAGGAGGGGGGACACGACGACCGTGAGGCCACCGGACAGCAGGCCCGCCACCTGGTAGGTCAGCGACTTGCCGGACCCCGTCGGCGACACGAGGAGGACGTCATGGCCGTCCAGGAGGGCAGCGATCGCGTCCTCCTGGCCGGGCCGCAGCCGGTGGTGCCCGAAGTGCTCCTCGACGGTCGCGCGGATTCTCGAGGAGGGGGTGGTCGTCGTGGCGATGGTGGCCTCCGTCCCGTCGGCCCTCGGGCCGGTCTGTCATGGGTCCCCCTCGCCCTACCCCGCGGGGTCGGCCCACATGCCAGGCCCGGCCGCGGCAGTCGCACGTCGCGACGCCGTGCCGCCAGCGGGGCGCTCTAGGCTCTGGCGGCATGGCGGACTTCATCGGGGCGGTCGACCAGGGCACGACGAGCACGCGGTTCATGGTCTTCGATCACGACGGCGCCGAGGTCGCGCGCCACCAGCTCGAGCACGAACAGGTCCTCCCCCGGGCCGGGTGGGTCGAGCACAACCCGCTCGAGATCTGGGACCGCACCCAGACGGTCATCGGCAGCGCGCTGACGAAGGCGGGACTGTCGGGCACCGACCTCGCCGCCATCGGCATCACCAACCAGCGCGAGACCGCGATCGTCTGGGACCGCCGCACCGGGCGTCCGTTCCACAACGCGATCGTGTGGCAGGACACGCGCACCGACTCGATCGCCAAGGCCCTCGACGCCGACGAGCGGGGACGGACGATCCGCCACAAGGCCGGGCTGCCCCCGGCGACCTACTTCTCCGCCGGCAAGGTCCAGTGGATCCTCGAGAACGTCGACGGGGTGCGCGAGGCGGCCGAGCGCGGCGACGCCCTCTTCGGCACCCTCGACACGTGGCTGGTCTGGAACCTCACCGGCGGCCCCCGCGGCGGGATCCACGTCACCGACGTCACCAACGCCAGCCGCACGATGCTCATGGACCTCACGACGCTCGACTGGGACGACGAGCTGCTCGGGTTCTTCGGGGTCCCGCGCGCGATGCTGCCGCAGATCTGCGCGAGCAGTGACCCCACGGCATACGGGACGACGTCCGGGGAACGGGGCACCGCGAAGGTGCCGATCACCGGCGTCCTCGGCGACCAGCAGGCGGCCACCGTCGGTCAGGTGTGCTTCGAGCCCGGCGAGGCCAAGAACACCTACGGCACCGGCAACTTCCTCCTCCTCAACACCGGCACCGAGCTCGTCCGCAGCGAGAACGGCCTGCTCACGACGGTCGCCTACCAGTTCGGTTCTGCCGCACCGGTCTACGCGCTCGAGGGATCGATCGCCGTCACCGGCAGCGCGGTCCAGTGGCTGCGCGACCAGCTCGGCATCATCTCGGGCGCCTCCGAGATCGAGGGCCTCGCGAAGCAGGTCGAGGACACGGGCGGCGTCTACTTCGTGCCGGCGTTCAGCGGCCTCTTCGCGCCCTACTGGCGCAGCGACGCCCGCGGCGCCATCGTCGGGCTGTCCCGGTTCAACACCAACGCCCACCTCGCACGCGCCACGCTCGAGGCGATCTGCTACCAGAGCCGCGACGTCGCGGACGCGATGACCGCCGACTCGGGCGTGCGCATCGAGACGCTCAGGGTCGACGGCGGCGTCACCGCCAACCGGCTCTGCATGCAGCTCCAGGCCGACATCCTCGGCGTGCCGGTGAGCAAGCCGGTCGTGGCCGAGACGACGGCGCTCGGAGCCGCGTATGCCGCCGGGCTGGCGACCGGTTTCTGGTCCGGCACCGACGAGCTCCGGAGCAAGTGGGCCGAGGCCGAGCGTTGGGAGCCTCGGTGGTCCGACGAGCAGCGCGAGGTCGGGTATGCCGGGTGGAGGAAGGCGGTCGAGCGGACCCTCGACTGGGTCGAGGTCCACTGACGCGGGTAGATCACTCCGGGGCGAGCGGCTGCGCGAGGGCGTCGTAGACGATCTTCGACAGACCGTTGATCGTCTCGCGGCCGTAGCGGAACCCCTGCGGGCTGCGCGTGAGGATGGCCATCGTGTGACTGCGGCCGTTGCCGAGGACACGGCCGATCGAGTTGAGCCGGTAGCCGTCCGGCAGTGGCCCCCAGCCGTTCTTCGTCTCCGTGTATGCCGTCCGCGGCAGGGGTGGGTCGGCGACGCCCCAGCGCTGGTCCGGCACGACACCGGCCATGAGGTGGCGGATGTAGGCACGGTGACCCGCATGGATGACCGGGGTCCCGGTGACGACGGCGTCGACGACGGAGACGAGGTCGCCTGGGGTGGTCGTGCTGTAGCCCCACCACGTCTTCGAGCCGGCCGGACCGCCACCGCGGACGGTGGTCGCCTCGAGACCGAGGAGCCCGGCGGCCTCCTGCACCTTGGCCGTCGTCACCCACTCGAGCAGCGCGTCGGTCGCGGCGTTGTCGCTCGCCTGGATCATCCGCCGCGCCTGCGAGTGCCGCTCGTCCGTGAAGGGCTCGCCGCCGTCCTGCACCTTCTTGAGGCAGGCGAGCAGGATGAGGACCTTGATCGTGCTCAGCGACTCGTTCTCGAACTCGCGCCAGGCGAACCGGCCGCCGGTGCGCAGGTCGTGGACGACGAGGCCCATCGTCCCGCCCCGCTCGGCGCGGTGGGCGTCGAGGGCCGCGGTGAGGGAGGCGCGGTCGAGCGAGGGCACGGGCGCGGCACGAGACGCCCCGGCCGACGACCCGGCCCTCCCACGCGAGATGGCGTTCTCCACACCGGCACTCGCCGGCGACCCGAGCGCCAGCCACGCTGGGACACCCACGGCCGCAACCGCGAGCGCGGACTCGAGCACGAGCCGCCGGGTCAGCGGACGACTCGGCGAACGGGGTGCGGGCATGACAGGAGCGTAGGCGAGCGCGCAACTATGCTCGAGCGGGTGACCCTCTCCCCCGCGGCACGCACGTTCACGCTCGAGCGGTTCCGTTCCGGCGGTGAGCTCGACGTCCTCGTCGTCGGAGGCGGCGTCGTCGGGTGCGGTGCGGCGCTCGACGCGGTGACGCGTGGCCTCTCGACCGGGCTCATCGAGGCCCGTGACTACGCCAGCGGCACGAGCTCGCGCTCGAGCAAGCTCATCCACGGGGGGCTGCGCTACCTCGAGATGCTCGACTTCGGCCTCGTCCACGAGGCGCTGCAGGAGCGTCGGCTGCTCCTCACGACGATCGCACCGCACCTCGTGCGCCCGGTGCCGTTCATGTATCCCCTGAGCAAGCCCGCGTGGGAGCGGTTCTACGTCGGCTCCGGCATCGCGCTCTACGACGGGCTCGCCTTCGGGGTGCGCCAGACCGCGGGACTCCCGCGCCACCGCCACCTCGGCAAGAAGGCCGCCCTGCGCCTCATGCCGAGCCTGCGACCCGACGCGCTCACCGGCGCGATCCAGTACCACGACGCCCAGGTCGACGACGCCCGCTTCGTCCTCGAGCTCGCCCGGACCGCGGCACAGCACGGCGCCCACGTCATCAACCGAGTCGCCGCGGTGAGCCTGCTCCGCTCCGACGACGGCGAGCGCGTCGTCGGAGTGCGCGCCCGCGACAACGAGACCGGCGAGGAGCTCGACATCCGGGCCCGGCGGGTCGTCGCCGCCACCGGCGTCTGGACCGACGAGATCCAGTCGATGCTCGGCGACGACGGCCCCCTCAAGGTCCGGTCGAGCAAGGGCATCCACCTCGTCGTTCCGCGCGACCGCATCACGTCCGAGACCGGCGTCATCCTGCGCACCGAGAAGTCCGTCCTCTTCATCATCCCGTGGGACGAGCACTGGATCATCGGCACGACCGACACCGACTGGAGCCTCGACAAGGCCCACCCCGCCGCCACGTCCGCCGACATCGACTACCTCCTCGAGACGGTCAACTCGGTCCTCGTCACTCCCCTCACGCGGGACGACATCGACGGCGTGTATGCCGGTCTGCGCCCCTTGATCTCGGGCGACGACTCCGACGAGACCACCAAGCTCTCACGCGAGCACGTCGTCGCCACACCGGTTCCCGGCCTCACGCTCGTCGCCGGCGGCAAGTACACGACCTACCGGATCATGGCCCGTGACGCCGTCGACGAGGCCGTCAAGGACCTCGGCGAGGAGGTGGCCGAGTCCTCCACCGACAAGGTGCCCCTCGCCGGCGCGGTCGGCTGGGAGTGGCTCAGCGAGCGCCCGCAGATCCTCGCCCGTTCGGCAGGCATCGACCAGGAGCACGTCGAGACCCTCCTCGAGCGCTACGGCACCCTCACCAAGGAGATCCTCGTCCTCATCAACGCCCAGCCCGAGCTCGGCGAGCTCCTGCCCGGCGGGGAGACGCACCTCAAGGCCGAGGTCGTCTACGCGGCGGCGACCGAGGGCGCGATGCACCTCACCGACATCCTCACCAGGCGCACGCGCATCTCGATCGAGGCGCGCGACCGTGGCCTCAGCGCCGCGCCGCACGCGGCCGCGCTCGCGGCGCCGATCCTCGGCTGGGACGCCGCGCGCGTCGCCAACGAGATCGACATCTACCACCGCCGGGTCGAGGCCGAGATGTCGAGCCAGATGATGCCCGACGACGAGAGCGCGGACCAGGTCCGCCGCCTCGCCCCCGACGGCGCCCTCTGACGACTGACTGCGACTGTGCAGGGCGGCTCGCCGCACACGCGACTCTGCGAAGTCGCAGCCAGTGGGGGTCAGGGGGCGAGCTCGAGCGGTGGGCCGTGGTGGGTGCACCACCCGATGACGTCGTCGTCGACCTCGACCTGCGGCCGCCACGACCCGCTTGCGGGCAGCACCTCCGGGTCCTCGAGCGCGACCCGCACGACCGGCATACGCGGTCGGGCCTCGTCGATGGCCGCGAGCATCGCGGCGTACTCGTCCCGCGGCCAGTACTGCCGGGTGATCGAGTGCCACACCACGGTGAGCACGCCGTCTGCCACCGGCTCGGCGAGACGGTCGCGCACCCACTCGGCAGCAGCCGCCCGGTCCACGACGACGGGTGTCTCGCGCAGGGTCGCGAGCGCGGCGACGAGCCGCCCGTCACGCTCGGGCATCTGCGGCCAGACGAACGAGCGGAGGTAGGCACCGCCCTCGTCGGTCGTCGCGTCGAAGGGGTCGAGGTCGCACCCGCGCCGCTCGACGACGTCGACCTCGGGGGGCTCGAAGCCCGGGGCCGCGCAGCGGTCGAGCACGAGGTGTGCATCCTCAGGGCCGGCCGCCCAGCCGTCGCCGACGAACCGGAACCGGTCGACGAGCAGGTTGAGCCCCGCCGACGCCCCCGGCTCGAGCAGACGCACACGCCGCAGCCCGGTCCGCCCCGCCGCCTCCGCCAGACCTGCGAGCAGCGCCACCGACCGGCCGACCTCGTTGGTCTGCGGTGCGACGTCGAGCGCCTCGCGCAGCTCGTCGACGTGGCCGCGGAGGACGGGCTCGAGTGCCGGCCACACGGCATACCGGTCGGCCGTTCCGCCCATGGACGGGTAGAACGGCGCGAGCCCGGGGGCGTCGCCGCGCAGCACGATGCGGTGGATCCCGGCGAGCAGCCGCAGCTGCAGCATGTCGCCGGGAGGCGCGTCCTCGTGCCCACGAAGGATGTCGCTCACGACCCCGCCGCGGTCGGCGTCGTCGGCGAGCTCGCGGACGAGCACGCCGTAGAGGTGGTCGGTGCTCCCGCCCCAGTGGTTGCGCATCCGCTCGACCACGGTGGCTCCGTCGTAGGCGCTCACGCGTGACACCATAGGCCGGTGAGCGAAGAGCAGAAGCAGGCAGAGAACCGCGCCCGGCCGACGACGGAGGAGTTCCGTCGCTTCGTCCGTGAGGACTGGGCGGAGCGCCGCCCGCAGGCGACCGGTCAGTCCCCCGCGGCCCCGTATGCCGCCGCACGGCGCGAGGCCGTGAGCGCCGCCTTCCCGGGCGACCGGCTCGTCGTGCCCGCGGGTGGTCTCAAGGTCCGCAGCAACGACACCGACTACGTCTTCCGCCCGCACACCGCGTTCGCCCACCTCACCGGTCTCGGCGCCGACCGCGAGCCGGACGCCGTGCTCGTGCTCGAGCCCACCGCCGACGGCCACGAGGCCGTCCTCTACTTCCGCCCGCTCGGAGAGCGGGACAGCGACGAGTTCTTCGCGGACGCGCGCTACGGCGAGTTCTGGGTCGGCGCCCGTCCGAGCCTGGCCGACATCGAGCTCGAGCTCGGCGTCACCGCACGCCACATCGACGAGTTCGAGGCCGCGGTCGCCAAGGACGCCGGAGAGGTCACCGTCCGGGTCGTCCGCGACGCCGACCGCGAGCTGTCCTCGAGCCTCGACGACGCCCGGGTCGAGAACGGCGCCGAGCGTGAGACCCTCGCCGAGCTGGACGACGCCCTCGCCCACGCCCTCTCGGTCCTGCGCCTCACGAAGGACGAGTGGGAGGTCGAGCAGATGCGCGAGGCCGTCGCCGCGACGCACGTCGGCTTCGAGGCGGTCATCGCCGAGCTCGAGACCGCTGCCGCGCTCGGCCGTGGCGAGCGCTGGATCGAAGGCATCTTCGGTCTCCACGCGCGCCACCAGGGCAACGGTGTCGGCTATGACTCGATCGCCGCGTCGGGCGACCACGCCAACACGCTGCACTGGATCAAGAACACCGGCGACGTCGCCGAGGGCGACCTCGTCCTGCTCGACGCCGGTGTCGAGGTCGACTCGCTCTTCACCGCCGACATCACCCGCACCCTTCCGGTGAGCGGCACCTTCACCGACGCGCAGCGCGAGATCTACGACGCCGTGTACGCCGCGCAGGAGGCAGGCATCGCCGCCGCGAAGCCGGGAGCGAAGTTCTCCGACATCCACGCCGCCGCGATCAGGGTGATCGCCGAGCACCTGCACGCGTGGGGGCTGCTGCCCGAGGGCGTGAGCGTCGAGGACACCCTCGACACCGAGCACGGCCAGTACCACCGCCGCTGGATGGTCCACGGCACCTCGCACCACCTCGGTCTCGACGTCCACGACTGCGCCCTCGCGACCCGCGCCGAGTACATGGATGCCGAGCTCCAGCCGGGCATGGTCCTCACGGTCGAGCCCGGCCTCTACTTCAAGGCCGACGACCTCAAGGTGCCCGAGCGCTTCCGCGGCATCGGCGTGCGCATCGAGGACGACATCGTCATCACCGCCGACGGCAACGAGAACCTCTCGGCCGCGATGCCGCGCAGCAGCGCCGACGTCGAGGCGTGGATCGCCGAGGTCCGCGAGGAGAACTCCTGACGCCCGGCCCGCTGTCCGACTGATTGCCGGTTCCAGCGGCGGCGAGCGCAGCGAGCAGCCGCTGGAACCGGCAATCAGTCGGGTGTCAGCGGCGGGTGACGACGTCGAGGACGAGGGCGTGGGTCACGCCGTCGGCCTGCGCCGCCTGCGCGCCCATCTCGAGGATCATCGGCACGAGCGCGTCCGGCTTCGGGAAGGTCTCCGGCAGGGCCGAGTTGTATGCCGTGTGCGCCTCGAGCGAGGCGACCGCCACCTCGACGCGGTCCGAGACGTCGACGTAGTGCGTCGGCTTCGACGGTCCGGCGAAGGCGAGGATCTTGACGTTCCAGGGCTCGAAGCCCTCGTCGACGAGCTCGGGGAAGATCCAGCGGTTGCCGGCGTCCGCGACCGCGTCCACCGTGGCCAGCCCGACCGCGCGGTGGTCGGCCTGGTTGAGCATGCCGGCGACGAACCGGTCGCCGTAGTCGCCGGTGATGACGAGGTCCGGACGACGCCGGCGGATCTCACGGGCGATGTCGCGGCGCAGGTCGAGGCCGTACTCGACGACGCCGTCGCGGTGGGTGCCGAAGTCGACCTCGGTGACGCCGACGACGGCGGCGCTCGCCCGTTCCTCGGCCTCGCGGACCGTCGCCGCCTCGTCCGGTGCCATGGTGTCGATGCCCGCCTCACCCCGGGTGAGGAGGAAGTAGGTGACGGTCTTGCCGGCCTCGGTCCACTTCGCGACCGCGGCGGCCGTGCCGTACTCGATGTCGTCGGGGTGGGCGACGACGCAGAGGACCGACGAGAACTCCTCGGGCATCTCCTGGAGCGGAGGGCCGAACGCTGGCGCAGACATGTCGTTCAGGCTAGACCCGGGCGGGCGCCGCCACTGCGCGGTTGGTCGAGACGGTTCAGCTCGTCGAGGCGGTTCAGCCCGTCGAGGCGGTTCAGCCCGTCGAGGCGGTTCAGCTCGTCGAGGCGGGCCCGGTCGTCGGGTCGGCGCGGCGAGCCTGCTCCTGGAGCCGACGGGCCTCGGCCTGGGCGGCGGCCATCGGGTCCATCTGGGCGAGGAGCTCGCGACCGCGGGTGGCGTGCTTGTGCTCGGTGAGCACCTCGTACTTCGTCGCGACGACCTGCGTCACCGAGGTGAAGTCGCGCTGGCCACCGGTGATCGAGTAGCCGACGAACGCCCAGATCGCGCCGAAGACGGCGCCGAAGACGACGGTCGCGAGGACCGACGTCCAGGCAAAGCCGCTCGTGTCGAACAGCGCGAAGATCATGCCGATGAGCAGGCCGAGCCAGGCGCCGGAGAGCAGTCCGCCGACGAGGATCCGACCGCGCGTGAGCCGACCGGTGACGCGTTCGAGCTGCTTGAGGTCGGTGCCCACGATGAGGACGTCCTCGACCGGGAACTGGTGGTCGGAGAGGTAGTCGACAGCCTTCTGGGCGCTGGCGTACGTGTCGTGGACCCCGAGGGACATCGGGTACTCGAGGGACAGGACCCGCGCGGCCGCCGCAGGCCCGAGTCCCCGTGTCGGTTGCGTGCTCATGGCCCCAGTCTCCCACTCACGGCAGGACGACGGCTGGGAGCCCGCTGACCGGCATACGAGCAGGCATGATGTCCGCGTTCCTTTTCCTCCCGACCGCTGTCTGGGGACGTCAGCGGTCCGCTCGGATTCGCCTCGTGGCGGTGCGTCGGTCCCACGACCGGCGCAGACGTTGGTGACCGGTGCAGGGATGTGAACGCCGCCCGTCAGCGTCTGCGCCGGTGGCGCGACCGGCGCAGGGGCTGACGCGAGGACGGACTCAGCGCTTGAGCGCGTACTCCTCGAGGAGGCGGCGGCCGATGATCATCTTCTGGATCTCGGCGGTGCCCTCACCGATGAGCAGCATCGGCGCCTCGCGGTAGAGGCGCTCGATCTCGTACTCCTTCGAGTAGCCGTAGCCGCCGTGGATCCGGAAGCTCTGCTCGACGACGTCGGCGCAGTACTCCGCCGCGAGGTACTTCGCCATGCCGGCCTCGAGGTCGTTGCGCTCGCCCTTGTCCTTGATGCGCGCGGCCTTGACCATCATCTGGTGCGCGGCCTCGACCTTGGTCGCCATGTCGGCCAGGCGGAACATGATCGCCTGGTGCTGGGCGATCTGCTTCCCGAACGTCTCGCGCTGCTGGGCGTAGGCGATGCCGAGCTCGAAGGCGCGACGCGACAGCCCGCACGCCCGGGCGGCGACGTTGACGCGGCCGACTTCGACGCCGTCCATCATCTGGTAGAAGCCCTTGCCCGGGACCCCACCGAGGATCTGCGCCGACGTCGTCTCGTGCCCCTCGAGGACGAGCTCGGTCGTGTCGACGCCCTTGTAGCCCATCTTCTCGATCTTGCCCGGCACGGTGACACCTTGGGCGGTCTGCCCGAAGCCCGGCTCCTTCTCGACGAGGAACGTCGTCATGTTCTTGTAGGGGCTGTCACTCTCACCCAGGTCGGTCTTCACGAGGACCGCCACGAGGTTGGACGAGCCACCGTTGGTGAGCCACATCTTCTGCGCGTTGACGGTCCACTTCTGGTCCTCGCCCTCGCCCTCACCGGCGACCGCCTTGGACTTGATCGCGGCGACGTCGGAGCCGAGACCCGGCTCGCTCATCGAGAACGCACCGCGGACCTCGCCGGTCGCCATCCGCGGCAGGTAGCGCTGCTTCTGCTCCTCCGTCCCGTGCTGGAGCAGCATGTAGGCGACGATGAAGTGCGTGTTGATGATGCCGCTCACCGACATCCAGCCGCGCGCGATCTCCTCGACGCAGAGCGCGTAGGTGAGCAGCGACTCCCCCAGGCCGCCGTACTCCTCGGGGATCATCAGCCCGAAGATCCCCATCTCCTTCATGCCCTCGACGATCTCGGTCGGGTACTCGTCGGCGTGCTCGAGGTCCTGCGCGACCGGGATGATCTGCTCCTCCACGAACTGCCGGACGAGCTTGACGAGCTCGCTCTGCTCGTCGGTGAGGCCGTCGGTGCGCTGGAGCCGAGACATGCGTGGAAGCCGCCTTCGTGAGTGGGGGAAAGACCTTGTCGAGTATGCCGTCCGCCCACCTCACCCTGAACCCGCTCGGCGCGTGATCCCTCCCACCCCGACTTCTTGCGATCTTCAGCGATGCGAGGGCAGCGAGCGGCGCTGAACATCGCAAGAAGTCGGAAAAGTCGGTGGCGTGGTGGGGCAGGCGCCTGCCACGCTGGACCGAGCCACACGGCATACCGAGAGAGCGCGGTCGCGAGGACCACGCTCCGAGAGAAGGAGGCGTGACATGTCCACGACTGTCCTGGGCCCATACCGCGCCCACACCCTTCTCTCGATGGAGCACCACCTTGCACTTCTCCGACGCCGCGACCGAGTCGCCGCTGTTCGCCAGCAACACCTCTCCTGACGCCCCGCCCGAGGGCGAGCGCTGGTCCACCTGGGACGGCGCCATGCACGGGCCGAAACCCCGACCCGACTGGGTCATCACCTCCCTCGGTGCCGTCGAGGAGGACCTCGGCGTCCTCAAGACCGGCAAGGAGGCGGACGTCCACCTCGTCCGACGGTGGGTGCCCGACGGCACGTCGACGCCGGCCGTCGAGTCGGTCCTCGCCGCCAAGCGCTACCGCGGCAGCGAGAACCGGCTCTTCCACCGCGACAGTGGCTACCTCGAGGGCCGTCGGGTCCGCAAGAGCCGCGAGATGCGGGCGATGATCCGGCGCACCGAGTTCGGCCGCGCCATGATCGCCGGTCAGTGGGCGGCCGCCGAGTTCGACGCCCTCGGGCGGCTGTGGGAGCTGGGCCTCCCGGTCCCCTACCCCGTCCAGCTCGACGAGGCCGAGATGCTCATGGAGTTCGTCGCCGAGGCCGGCACGGACCGCACGGCCGCTCCCCGGCTCGTGCAGACGAAGCCGTCGCCGGAGCTGCTCGGCGAGCTCTTCGAGCAGTTCCGTCACGTCGTCCTCACCCTTGCGCAGGAGGGCTGGGCGCACGGTGACCTCTCGCCCTACAACGTCCTCGTGCGCGACGAGTCGCTCGTCGTCATCGACTGGCCGCAGATCGTCGACATCGTCGGCAACCCGCACGGGTTCGAGTTCCTCGAGCGCGACGTCCGCACCATGTGCGACTGGTTCGTCCGGCGCGGGCTCGATGTCGACGCCGACCTCGTCTTCGGCGACGCGGCGTCGATGGCGGCCGGCTCGTCCTGGTGACGTCCCGGCGCGGCCCCGTGCGGGCCGTGCCGGACGTCAGCTCGTCGTCAGTAGAGGACGACGCGGCGGCCCAGGCTGACCCACCCGGCGGACCACATCATGTCCTGAGCGGCGGTGCTCACCCGGCAGCAGCCGTGCGAGGCGGGGTAGGGCGGGATCGACTGCGAACCGTGGATAGCGAAGTCGCCACGCCAGTAGGTGGGTCGCCACATCGAGCCGAGCGATCCCGTCTGCCACCCGTTCGCCCAGCGCCAGTAGATCGAGTAGCTGCCGGTGGGCGTGCGCGCCGTCTTCCACGAGCCGCCGGAGTAGTAGCGCTCCCCGCTGCCGGTGCTGGTGTTGAGGGTGCGGTAGAGCTTGCCCCCACTGACGAGCATGAGGATCTGGCGGGTGAGGTCGACCTCGATGAGCGTGCCGCTCGTCGCACGCGGCGCCGGGCGACGGCCCTGGTCGAGCAGCCACCACTCGGTCCCGCCGATCCGCCCGGTGCGGCTCACGCGGTTGGCCTTCTGGAGCGCCCACACCGCCTGCTGCGTCACGTGCCCGAAGACGCCGTCGGGCGTCCCGGTCCAGTAGCCGAGGGCGTTGAGCCGGGCCTGCGCCGTCCGAACCGTCGCACCGGTGTAGCCCCGCACGAGAACGGGCCGGGCTGCGCCGGAGGCGCGCTTCGCGCGGTGCGAGAGGAGCTCGGCCACGGGAGCCGACCCGCTCCCGATCACGAGCGCCCGCCGCGTCACCCTCGCACCGTCTGTGCCCATGGCCGTTCCCCATCTCCACCGCGAGGCCTGCTCCTCGACGAACTCAGTATGACGATCCCGAGCCGGAATGCGCCATGGGTGGCCGACGAGGTTTCTCGAACGACGGTCGTGGCCCGGGCTCAGCGACCCGAGACGGCCTCGTGGGTCGCGAGCACGCGGCGGGCGACGTCGACGTGGAGGTTCTCGACCATCCGCCCCTTGTGGGTCACGACGCCGCTCCCGGCACCGGCCTCCCACGCCTCGAGGATGCCGCGCGCCTCCGCGACGGCCTCCTCGCTCGGTGCGAAGGTCGCGTTGCAGACCTCGACCTGGCCGGGATGGATGAGGGTCTTGCCGTCGAAGCCGAAGTCGCGTCCCTGGACGCACTCGGCCTCGAACCCCTCAGCGTCCTTGACGTCGTTGTAGACCCCGTCGAGGATCGCGATCCCCGCCTCTCGCGCGGCGAGCAGCGACAGCTGGAGTGCCGTGAGGAGCGGGCCCCTGCCGGGGACGTGGTCGGCGCGGAGCTCCTTGACGAGGTCGTTCGTGCCCATGACGAGGACGGCGAGCCGCGGCGACGCGGACGCGATCTCGCGGACGTTGAGGATCGCCTCGGGCGTCTCGACCATCGCCCAGAGCCTCGTGTGCTCCGGGGCCCCGGCGGCCTCGAGCGCGGCGACGAGCGAGCGCACCTCGTCGGCCGAGCCGACCTTGGGCACGACGATGCCGGCGGGGCCGGCGGCAGCCGCTGCCGCGAGGTCTGCGTCGTGCCACTGCGTGCCCGAGCCGTTGACACGGATGGTCACTTCGCGGTCGCCGTAGTCGCCCGAAGTCGCTGCGGCACAGGCGTTCTCGCGCGCTGCGTCCTTGTGGTCGGGTCCGACCGCATCCTCGAGGTCGAGGATGAGCGCGTCGACCGGAAGCGTCTTCGCCTTCTCGAGGGCGCGCTCGTTCGAGCTCGGCATGTAGAGGACCGACCGACGAGGCGTGTATGCCGTCTGCTCCCCCATCAGGACGCCTCACCCTCGCCCGACGCGGCAGGCGCGTCGACGGCATACAGCCTGGCCAGCTCCGGGTCGCCGGCGCTGAGGCGCTCGGCGAGCTCGAGGATGACGAGGCACTGCTTGAGCGAGGCGTCGTCCTCCATCTTGCCGTCGAGCATGACGGCGCCGGTGCCGTCGCCCATCGCCTCCTTGACGCGGCGGGCGTGGGCGACGTCCTCGGCCGACGGGCTGAAGACGCGCTTCGCGATGTCGATCTGGACCGGGTGCAGCGACCACGTGCCGACGCACCCGAGGAGGAAGGCGTTGCGGAACTGGTCCTCGCAGGCGACGACGTCCTTGATGTCGCCGAAGGGCCCGTAGTAGGGGAAGATCCCGTGCATCGCGCAGGCGTCGACCATGCGCGCGATCGTGTAGTGCCACAGGTCCTGCTGGTAGGTCGCGCGAGGGCCGTCGACGTCGCCGTCCACGGGGTCCTGGCGCACGAGGTAGCCCGGGTGGCCTCCACCGACGCGGGTCGTCTTCATCCGGCGGTCGGCGGCGAGGTCGGCCGGCCCGAGGCTGATGCCCTGCATCCGCGGCGAGGCGCCGGCGATGGCCTCGACGTTGGCCATGCCCCGGGCCGTCTCGAGGATCGCGTGGACGAGGATCGGGCGCGTGAGGCCGGCGCGCGCCTCGAGCTGGGCGAGCAGGCGGTCGACGTAGTGGATGTCCTCGGGTCCCTGCACCTTCGGGACCATGATGACGTCGAGCCGGTCGCCGATCTCGGTGACGAGGGTGACGAGGTCGTCGAGGACCCACGGACTGTCGAGGCTGTTGACCCGCGTCCAGAGCTGAGTGGACTCGCCGAAGTCCGTGCTCTTCGCGATGTCGACGAGGCCCTGCCGGGCGGCTTCCTTGCGATCGGCCTTGACCGCGTCCTCGAGGTTGCCGAGGAGCACGTCGACCGTGCCCACCATCGCGGGGACCTTCGCCGCCATCTTCTCGTTGCTCGGGTCGAAGAAGTGGATCATGCGGCTGGGGCGGGCGGGCACCTCGCGCACCGGCGCCGGGGCGCCGACCGCGAGAGGGCCGAAGAAGTCCTTGGGTGAGCGCATGGTGCCGGACGCTAGCAGTGCGCGGGTGCGGGGCGTTATGAGACAGTTCACGCCGTGAGCGGCTCCGCGGAGACACCCTCCCCCGTCAACGTCACGCGCCTGCTCGCCGAGGCGGCGAGCAAGTCGGGCGTGATGTGGGTCGAGGTGCCCGACAGGGGCACCCACGCCGTCTGGTTCGTCTGGCACGACGACGAGGACCCTCGCGGCGCCGGACCCGCGGCCTACGTCGTCTCCGGTGTCGGCGAGCAGACCCTGCCGCACCTGCCGCCGGAGGTGCGGGTCATCCTGCGCAGCAAGGACACCGGCGCCCGCCTCCTCGCTCTGCCCGCGACGACCCGCGAGCTCGAGCCCGGCTCACCCGAGTGGGACGCGGCCGCAGAGGTCCTGCGCGCCGAGCGGCTCAACGCCACCGGCGACGTCGTCGCGCGGTGGCGCGAGAGCGCGACGATCAGCGTCATCACCCCGCACGGCCGTCCCGACGAGTCGCCCGGCTCGTATGCCGTCGGGGCCGGTCGGGTGGCCGTCACCCCCGCGCGTGGGACGACAGCGCGGTGGCGGCCGTGGCACTGGCGCGGGCGCGCTCGCGACTGAGGACGTCTCCACGAGGCGCAGCGGGAAAGCGCGACGGGCTGCGGGACGGCGCCACGGGGCGCGCGGTCGGCCCGACTAGCCTGTCGGTGTGAGCACGAGCACCCGCGTCTTCGTCGGCCGACTGGCCGAGCTCGCCGTCTTCGACCCCCTGGGCGACCCCGTGGGTCGCGTCCGGGACGTCGTGGTGACGTTCAGCGCGCAGCGCACGAGACCGCGGGTCATCGGCCTCGTCGTCGAGGTGCCCGGCCGCCGCCGGGTCTTCGTGCCCATGACCCGGGTGACGTCGGTCGACGGCGGCCAGGTCATCACGACCGGTCTCGTCAACATGCGCCGGTTCGAGCAGCGACCCAACGAGACGCTCGTCCTCGCCGAGCTCATCGAGCGCCACGTCCGCGTGCGCGACGAGGGCGGCGAGGTCGTCGACGCGACGGTTGAGGACATCGGGCTCGAGCAGAACCACGCCCGAAGCTGGTCGGTGACCCGCGCGTTCGTCCGGCGGGCCTCGGCCCGCAGCTCGCTCTCCCGGCTCGGGCGCCGCCGGGGCGAGACGTTCGTCGTCCCCATCGAGGACGTCGCCGGCCTGCGCGACACCGCCGACGTCCAGAGCGCCGCCCGGCTCCTCGAGCACTACGAGGACCTCAAGCCGGCCGACCTCGCCGAGGCGATCCACGACCTGCCCGCCAAGCGTCGGGCCGAGGTCGCCGCGGCCCTCGCCGACGAGCAGCTCGCCGACGTCCTCGAGGAGCTTCCCGAGGAGGAGCAGGTCGAGATCATCGCCGGTCTCGGCAACGACCGCATCGCCGACGTCCTCGAGGCGATGGAGCCCGACGACGCCGCCGACCTCCTTGCCGAGCTGCCGACCGCGCGCCAGGAAGAGCTGCTCGAGCTCATGGAGCCCGACGAGGCGGCCGACCTCCGCCGGCTCCTCACCTACGACGAGAACACCGCCGGTGGTCTCATGACGACCGAGCCGGTCATCCTCGGCCCGGACGCCTCGATCGCCGAGGCCCTCGCCGTCGTCCGGCGCCAGGAGCTCTCGACGACGATGGCGTGCACGGTCTTCGTGTGCCGCCCGCCGCTCGAGACGCCCACCGGCAAGTTCCTGGGCATGGTCCACATCCAGCGCCTGCTGCGCGAGCCGCCGCACGGCGCGATCGGCACGATCCTCGACAAGGACGTCGAGCCGGTCTCCACCGACGCCAGCGTCGGCCAGGTGACGCGCATGCTCGCGACCTACGACCTCGTCGCGCTGCCCGTCGTCGACGAGAACGGACTGCTCGTGGGCGCCGTCACGGTCGACGACGTCCTCGACCACCTGCTGCCCGACGACTGGCGCGAGGACCGCCACGAGGTCACCGGCTCGCACGAGGTGATCCCGCATGGCTGAGCGCCGCGACCGCGCGCCTCGCCTCGACCAGCCGCGCGAGGCGAGGCGCCAGTTCATCAGCCGACCGGAGGCCCTCACCGAGGAGGCGTTCGGCGTCCTCTCCGAGCGGTTCGCCCGCTACATGGGGACGGCCTACTTCCTCATCGGCATGACGATCTTCGTCCTCGCCTGGGTGCTGTGGAACCTCGTCGCACCCCGCGACTGGCGCTTCGACGAGTACCCCTTCATCTTCCTCACGCTCATGCTCAGCCTCCAGGCCTCGTATGCCGCGCCCCTCATCCTCCTCGCGCAGAACCGTCAGGCGGACCGCGACCGCGTGGCCCTCGAGCAGGACCGCACCCGCGACGAGCGCAACCTCGCCGACACCGAGTTCCTCACCCGCGAGGTCGCCGCGCTCCGGATCGCGATGCGCGACAGCGCCACCCGCGACTTCGTCCGTGGGGAGCTGCGCGACCTCCTCGACGAGATGGAGGAGCGAGGGCTCGTCGTCGGGCGGCTGGCCGCCGACGACCGTGACGCATCGGACAGTGCCAACGCCCGGACCGATGAGGGTGGATCGCACCGCGCGACCTAGCATGGAGCAATGCCCGACACCGCTGCACCCGTGAGCGACGAGGCCCTGCGCGCCGCTCTCTCCACCGTCAACGACCCCGAGATCCGCAAGCCGATCACCGAGCTCGGCATGGTCGAGTCCGTCGAGTGCGACGACACCGGACGGGTCGCGGTGACCGTGCTGCTCACGATCGCCGGCTGCCCGCTCAAGGACACCCTCACCAAGGACACCACTGCGGCCCTGCTCAAGGTGCCCGGCGTCAGCGCCGTCGACGTCACGCTCGGCGTCATGTCCGACGAGCAGCGCGCCGAGCTGCGCACCAACCTGCGCGGCGGTGCGGCGGAGAAGGAGATCCCCTTCGCGAAGGCCGGCAGCCTCACCCGCGTGTATGCCGTCGCCTCGGGCAAGGGTGGAGTCGGCAAGTCGTCGGTGACGGCGAACCTCGCCGCAGCGCTCGCCGAGCAGGGGCTCAAGGTCGGCGTCGTCGACGCCGACATCTACGGCTTCTCCATCCCGCGCATGCTCGGTGTCGAGCACAAGCCGACGCAGGTCGACGAGATGATCCTGCCGCCCGTCGCCCACGACGTGAAGGTCATCTCCATCGGGATGTTCGTGCCGGGCAACCAGCCCGTCGTGTGGCGCGGCCCGATGCTCCACCGCGCACTCCAGCAGTTCCTCGCCGACGTCTTCTGGGGCGACCTCGACGTCCTCCTGCTCGACCTGCCCCCGGGCACCGGCGACATCGCCATCTCGGTGGCACAGCTCATCCCCGGCGCCGAGATCCTCGTCGTCACCACTCCGCAGCAGGCGGCGGCCGAGGTCGCCGAGCGCGCCGGTGCGATCGCCGTCCAGACCCACCAGCGGGTGGCCGGCGTCATCGAGAACATGTCGTGGCTCGAGCTGCCCGACGGCACCCGTCAGGAGATCTTCGGCTCCGGCGGCGGTCAGGTCGTCGCCGACTCGCTCACCCGCAGCATCGGCGCCCCCGTGCCGCTGCTCGGCCAGATCCCGCTCGACACGTCGCTGCGCATCGGAGCCGACCAGGGCAGCCCGGTCGTCCTCGGCGACCCGACCTCCCCCGCCGCCGTCGCACTGCGCGGCATCGCGCGCGAGCTCGGTCAGCGTTCCCGCGGCCTCGCAGGCCGCTCGCTCGGCCTCACCCCTGCCGGCCGCTGACCGCTCAGGTGGCGTCGACGTCGTAGGGCGTCGGCCGCAAGGGGTCCCAGCCGCGGCTGCCGGTGTCGAGCCAGGCCGACTCGTCGTCCGGTGACACCTCGCCGGTGTCGGGGTTCGTCCCGCCGCTCTTGAGCGTCGCGGCGGCGTCCTCGAGCGGCTCGACGAGGGCCTCGCGCACGATCCGGCGAGGGTCGTACTGCCGAGGGTCGTACTGGCGCCAGTTGATGTCCTCGTAGTCCGGGCCGAGCTGGTCCTTGAGCTGGCCCTTCGCACCCTCGGCCATGACCCTGGCCTTGCGGATCATCTGGGCAAGCTTCTGGGCGTACTCCGGCAGCCGCTCCGGGCCGAGGACGAAGACAGCGATGAGGGCGAGGAGCACGATCTCCCAGCCGTTGATGCCGAACACTCGTCCTCCTGTGCGCTCCGTCGAGCGTCAGTCGCTCCTGCCCTGGAGGACCATCTTGACATCCCGGGACTTGCCGTCCCGCACCACGGTCAGGCTGACCGTCGAGCCCACCGGCTTGGAGCGGATGGCCACGACGAGCGCGTCCGGGTCGCTGACGGGACGGCCCTCGAAGGCCGTGATGACGTCGCCGGGCTCGAGGCCCGCCTTGTCCGCCGGCCCACCGGGCGTGACCGCCGGCGTCTGGCTGCTGTCCTCGCCGATCTTGACGCCTTCGCCCTGGTAGCTGCGGTCGAGGACGACGCCGATGACGGGGTGCTCGGCCTTGCCCGTGCGGATGAGCTGGTCGACCGTGATCTTGACCTGCGCGCTGGGGATGGCGAAGCCGACGCCGATGTTGCCGCTCTGCCCACCGAGGCTCGACCCGGCGACACGGGCGATCGCGGTGTTGACCCCGATGACCCGGCCCTGCATGTCGAGGAGCGGCCCCCCCGAGTTGCCGGGGTTGATCGCCGCGTCGGTCTGGATGGCGTTGATGAAGGACTGGTCGTCGGCCTGGCCCGGCGTCACGGGACGGTTGAGCGCCGAGACGATGCCCGTGGTCACCGTCGAGTCGAGACCCAGCGGCGCGCCGACGGCGATGACCGGGTCGCCGACGACGACGTCGGTCGAGTTGCCGAGCGGAAGCGGCTTGAGGTCGGTGCGATCGACCTTGAGGACGGCGAGGTCGTAGGACACGTCGCGCCCGACGATCGTCGCCTTGGACTGCTTACCGTTGGCGAGGACGACGGTGATCTCGCCCCCGTTGGCCGCGGCGGAGACGACGTGGTTGTTGGTGACGATGTGGCCCTTGCCGTCGAGCACCCAGCCCGAACCGGTGCCGTCTCCCCCGGTCGCCTCGACGCGGATCGTCACGACGCTGGGCGTGGCACCCGCCGCGATGTTCGCGACGCTGCCCTCGGGACGCGCGGTCGCGCCGGCACCCGGCTTCGGCGCCGACCCGTTGTCGGAGCTCCCTCCGATGTCGAGGCCGTCGAAGCGGTCCGTCGAGCCGACCCACCCACCGAGGAGCCCGCCGCCGAGACCCGCGAGGAGCGCGGCGAGGCCGGCGATGAGGAAGACCGCGAGCCAGCCGGGGCCGCGGCCGGTGCCGCTCGAGGCCGACGAGGGGGAGGGCGGGGTGGGTGCGGCAGCCGACGGGCCGGCATACGGTCGTGCGGAGCCGGTTGCGGCATACGGGTCGTATGCCGTCTGCCCACCCGGCTGCTGCCAGCTCTGCGGGCCGGCGGGCTGGGGGGACGGCTGCGACTGGGCTGCCGTGGCGTCGGCCCACCACGTCGGCTCCGGCTCGCGCGGCGGGAGCAGCGGCTGCTGGCCGGGGGCCGGACCGATCTCCTGCGTCCGCCCCAGGTCGACCTCGGTCGTGTGCTGCGGGTCGACCTCGGGGGACTCGCCGTCGGTGCGGTGCGCGCTGTCCTCGGTCATGTCCGAGATTCTGCCTCGCACAGGTCGAGGTTCCGAATCGAGCTGCCACCCGTCCACGACGTCGACACTGCCCGGGTCCGCAGCGAGCTCGAGGGAGCACTGGGCGCCGCCGAGGCGGGCCGGACGGTGGGGGTCGAGCCGCCCACCGAGGTCACCGACGTCGTGAGCGAGCCGGTGCCGGTGACGGTGAGCGACCACGCGACGGCGGCGGTCGCTCCAGCCGCCGCCGTCGCGAGGGCCGCGGACCTCAGGGGGCTCCGGTGGGCCGGAGGCGCCGACGGCGGAACCATCTCGAGAGGTGCGAACTCGCCCGTCCGGTCCACCACGGGGGCGGCGGTCGACGAGGCGAGGGCGACGAGCTGGGCGTGGAGGCTGCCGGGCATCGAGGGGCAGCCGGTGGAGAGCAGCGCCTGCAGCCGGCGCTCCGCGGCGACGGCGTGCTGGCAGTTGACGCAGGTGATGAGGTGGCGGTCCCAGGCGGCGGAGCGCTGCGGCGGGAGGTGCCCGGAGACGTAGTCGGGGATCTCGTCGAGGCGGCAGCGGGAGGGTCGCGACAGGCCGATCACACAGCACCTCGCGCAGGGGTGAGGATCCCGGGGCGCAGCGACGCACCACTGGACGTGGCGCGGACCTCGGGGGCGCGGTGGGCGAGTGCCTCGCGCAGCTGGGCGCGGCCGCGGTGGATGCGCGAGCGGACGGTGCCGAGCTTGACGTCGAGCGTGGCGGCGATCTCCTCGTAGGAGAGGCCCTCGATGTCGCAGAGGACGACCGCGGCGCGGAAGTCGGGCGCGAGCGAGTCGAGCGCGCGCTGGACGTCGTCGTCGAAGTGGGCGTCGGCGTAGGTCTGCTCCGGGCCGAGCTCGCGGCTGGGCAGCCGGGCCGCGGACTCGTCGGAGAGCGCGTCGAAGCGGATCCGCTGCTTGCGCCGCATCTTGTCGAGGAAGACGTTGGTCGTGATGCGGTGCAACCAGCCCTCGAAGGTGCCCGGACGGTAGGTGTGCAACGAGCGGAAGACCCGGATGAAGACGTCCTGGGTGAGGTCCTCGGCGTCGTGGACGTTGCCGGTGAGACGGTAGGCGAGCCGGTACACGCGGGCGCTGTGCTCCTCGACGATCTGCTCCCACGACGGCGGCGTCCACTCGAGGGTGGCCGCACCTGCGTCCGTCGTCATCGTCGTCCCCTGCTCCGTCGCCTCGTGGCTGTCCATGCACTGATTCCTACGTGCTGGAGCCGGGAAATGTTCCGGAGGATCCTGAACGGCTGCTGTGAGTCCGGAGCAGGGGTGTCCCACGAGTAGGGTTTCGCTCCATGAGCACCCTCAAGCCCGCGAGCTGGTCGTACGCCGAGGACTTCGTCCCCGAGCCCGAGGCCATGGAGCAGGCCCGCGCGCGCGGTCTGGCCTTCGACGCCGCCACTCCCGTCGGCACCGGCGCCGGCGCGACCCTGCGGATGCTCGCCGCCGCCATCGGCGCCCGCCACGTCATCGAGATCGGCACCGGCGCGGGCACGTCCGGGCTGTGGGTGCTCGCGGGGATGCCCGACGACGGCGTGCTCACGACCATCGACATCTCGCCCGAGCACCAGCGGGCCGCGCGCGAGGCCTACGCGGCCGCCGGCTACCCGACGCAGCGCACCCGGGTCATCACGGGTCGGGCGACCGAGGTCCTTCCCCGCATGACCGACGGCGCCTACGACATGGTCGTCATCGACGCCGACAAGGCGAGCTACCCGGCATACGTCGAGCACGGGATCCGGCTCCTGCGCAAGGGCGGCGTGCTCGCCCTCGACAACATGCTCTGGCACGACAAGGTGGCCGACCCGGCGGCGCGCGACCCCGAGACGACGACGCTGCGGGACCTCGGCAAGTCGCTGCGCGACAACGAGGACCTCGTGCCCAGCCTGCTGCCGGTGAGTGACGGCCTGTTCGTCGCGGTCAAGCGCTGAACGCGCCTTGAACGACTGATTGCCAGTTCCAGCGCCTCCCAGCAGCGGCTCACCACCGTGACCGGCGCTGGAACTGGCAATAAGTCGTTGTCTAGGCGTGGGCGTCGACGTGCGGGCCCGCCCCGCGGCGGAAGCCGGCCGGACCCTCCGCGATGGCGACGACCTCGAACTCCTCGATGACCGTCGGTGACGAGCCGATGAGCTCGGACCCCTTGGACTCGCCGGCGGTCGCCTCGAACTCCTCGCGGAAGACCTTGCGCTCCTGCTCGGTGTCGAAGACGTAGGTCCCCTCGAACCACTCGCCCTCGCGCATGCGCCACACCTTGAAGGCGAGCCCGTCGAGGAACATGAACTTCGCGATCGAGGTGCCGACGACGTACTCGCGCAGTCGGGCGGGGGCGTCCTCGGGGGCGTTCTCGAGCGACCAGCGCACTGCCAGTCCGTATCCGGCGTTCATCGCAGACCTTCCAACCATCGGAGCAGCAGACGGGTGCCGAACCCCGTCCCACCCTTGCCGTGGACTCCGGAGTCGACATCGGAGCGGCCGGGGCCGGCGATGTCGAGGTGGGCCCAGCGACGCTCCCCCACGAACTCCCGCAGGAACAGCGCCGCCGTGATGGACCCACCCCCGACGGAGGGACCGATGTGGTTGATGTCGGCCACATCGGACTCCAGTGCCCGACGGTAGGCCGCCACGAGCGGGAAGGGCCACAGCGTCTCACCTGCTGTCTCACCGGCCTCGCGGAGCTGGGACGACAGGTCGTCGTCGGTCGCGTAGACCGGCGCCATCGTCCGGGCCAGCGCCACCCGGGCCGCGCCGGTGAGGGTGGCGATGTCGACGACGACGTCGGGGTCGAGCTCCGCGTCGGCGTAGGCGAGGGCGTCGGCGAGGACGATCCGCCCCTCGGCGTCGGTGTTGCCGATCTCGGTCGTCCGTCCCCCGAAGTGCGTGACGACGTCGCCGGGCCGGTATGCCGCGCCGTCGACCATGTTCTCGGCGAGCGCGAGCAGGCCGGTCACCTTCACCGGCACCTCGAGGTCCCGGCACGCGGCGAGCACCGCGAGGACGATCGCGGACCCGGTCATGTCGGTCTTCATCGCGAGCATGCCCTCGGCCGGCTTCACCTGGAGACCGCCCGAGTCGAAGGTGATGCCCTTGCCGACGAGGACGACGTGGGGCGTCGAGGCGTCGGCGCCGTCGGGTGACCAGCCGAGCTGGACGAGCCGCGGTGGGGTGGCCGAGCCGCCACCGACGGCGAGCAGCCCGCCGAACCCGCCCTTGCGCAGGGCCGACTCGTCCCAGACGCGCACGTCGAGACCGGCCCGGCTCGCGACGGTCCGCGCCTGCCCGGCCATCCAAGCGGGGTTCTTGATGTTGGAGGGGGTGTTGGCCAGGTTGCGCGCGACCAGGGTGGCGACGGCGCGGCGCACGGCGCGCTCGACGACGTCGGCCTCGGCACCGACGACGACGACCTCACCGGCCACCTCGGCGCCGGCGGTCCACTCCCCACCGGTCCAGCGGGTCGGCGCCCACCCACCGAGGACCGCTCCCTCGACGAGCGCGGCGTGGCCGGTCTCGTCGGAGGACGGCGCGAGCACGACGACCTGGTCGCGGCCCCGGACCGCGCGCCCCGCGGCGGCACCGGCGGACCTCAGGTCGGCCGGCGTGCTCGCACCCAGCCCGACGAGGACCAGGACGCGGGCGGCCCGCTCGCCACGCGGCATACGGACGATCGTGGAGGCTCCGGCGTCGCTCGACGGCTCGTGCGTCTCGAGGAGCTCGGACGGGGCGAAGCCCGCGCTCTCGAGCGCCTCGCGGGTGGGTGCGTCCCAGGGCTCGTCGCCGGAGAGCAGGCCCACGACGAGCGCGAGGTCGGCCGGGTCTCGGTCGGCGAGCACGTCGACGAGCGGGCCGTCGCTCGCGGACCAGGTGGCGACGGACGGGGCGAGGAGGTCTTCGGCAGGCACGGGCCCGACCCTACCGACGCCGAGAGGGCCCCCATCACGGCGGTGGGGGCCCTCTCGTCACGTCAACGACGGACGGTCACTTCTTCAGCGCCTCGCAGTCCTCGATCGCCTGACCCAGCGCACGAACCTCGTCCGGGGTCATCTCGACGACGAGCCGGCCACCACCCTCCAGGGGCATGCGGAGCACGATGCCGCGACCCTCCTTGGTGACCTCGAGAGGGCCGTCGCCCGTCCTGGGCTTCATTGCCGCCATGGGTGTTCCCTTCGTTGCCGCAGCGCACTGTGCGTCACGTGTTCGCGTCCCGGCGTTCGCGCACCGGTCTCGCTGCCATTATCCCCGCTCACGCAGGCGTGACGAAATCGGGTCCCCTCCCGGACTCAGGGCGGCCTCGATCCCCACGGGCTGTAGGTGAGCAGCGCACACGTCCACCACACGAGCCCGAGGACCACGGGGACGATGAGCACCGCCACCCGGCGTCGCCAGTGCGTGACGATGCGCTCGCCGGTCGACGTCCGCATCGCGACGCTCGCGAGGAGAGCGGCGATCGGGAAGTCGAGCAGCAGGAACCGCCACATGCTCGTGATCGGGCGCACGACCGCGAAGAGGTAGAGCGGGTAGGCCACCGCCCACGCGCGCACCTCGACCGGGAGCCAGCGTCCGTGGCGCCCGAGGATGAGCGCGACGTAGGTCCCGGCGAGCGCGAGGAGGACGGCGACGCCGGCGAGCCCGCGGGCGTCCCAGGCCCACTGGATCCAGAGGATGAACGGGCCCGTCGCCGGCTTCTGGCCCCAGGCCTCCTGGACGTCGAAGAACGCGGTCGGGATGCCGCTGACGACACCGGCGACGACCGGCCATGCGAGGCCGGACAGACCGGTGACGACGAGCATGAGGGCGGCCGTCGTCCGCGCTCCGCGCAGAGGACTCACGCCGGCGGCACGCTCCTCGCGAATGCGCACGAGGAGGTGGACGAGGGCGGCGCAGCCGATGGCGGGCGCGACGCCGCGGGTGAAGCCGAGTGGCACCGCGAGGGCTGCGACGACGGCATACCGGCGTCTCATGAGGAAGAGCAGCGAGGCGGCCACGAGGACGACCGCGAGCGGCTCGGTGTAGGGCTTGAGCATGACCCCGGTCGCCGGGTAGAAGCACCACAGCCCGGCGGCGACGAGAGCAAGTCGCTCGCGCCCCGGCCGTGGCTGGGCGTGGAGCCCGTGGCGCAGGACGGCCCAGATGAGCACCGCGCCGAGTCCGCCGAGGACGATGTTGAGCCCCACGGCGGCGGCCGTGAACGGCAGGCCGAGGGCCATGAGGCCCTTCACGAGGAAGGGGAAGAGGGGGTAGAACGCCCACGCGCTGTAGGTGAGCTTGCCCGTGTCGGGATCGGCCGGCAGCGGCACGGGGTAGCCCTGCGTCGCGATGGTCTCGTACCACTCGGCGTCCCACAGCGAGATGAGGTCGCCGACGCCCGGGTCGAGGTGGCCGACGCCGGCGGGGTTCTGGAACCACGTCGCCGCGACCCACATCGCCCCGAGGACGACGAGGCGGGACGCGGCGTAGACGAGGAGGACCGCCCGGACCGGGTGCGCCAGGGCGAGTGAGCCGAGGTGGCGGCGGCCGGCCACCGTGAGCACCGACCTCGACGGCCGGGCGCTCCCGGCCGCGCGCTCCTCGGTCGCGGTCACGACCGCAGGCCCCGGACGTCCCAGACGTAGACGTCCTCGACCTGTTGGGGCCTCCCGAGGACCGTGACGAGCGAGTCGCGCAGGGCGGCGGTCTGCTCGCGCATCGGCAGGACGACGGTGTCGGTCCGCCACGCGACGAGGTCGGCCTCGAACTGCTGCCTCTGGGCGTCCGTGGCGACGGTGAGCGTGTTGGCGGCATTGACGTCGTAGAGCCACAACGAGAACGGCCGCCTCGTCGCGCCGTACTGTCCGCCACGGTCCGGCTGCCCGTTGGGCCCGACGAAGTAGCCCTCGACGATGGGGAACGCGAGGGTGTCGGCGGCGAGCTGCCAGTCGAACGCGCGCGCGTCGACGATGTCGGTCGGCGGCACGGCGAGGATCGACCCGCCGTGGCTCCAGTCCCGCCACGCGTCGCCGGTGAAGAACGTCGGCACCGCCGGGCGCGGGTCCACGACCAGCGGGGTCGGCAGGATCGGGAGCAGGGCGAGCGCGGCGACTGCGACGGCGACCCAGCCGGCGGTCTGCTCACGCCAGGCGCGCACCCCGTCGAGGTCGGTCTCGTCCGTCTCGTCGGCCTCTCGCCCGCGCAGCAGCGAGGACCGGAAGGCCGCGTCGATCGCGATGGCGAGCAGCCCCGCGAGCGCCGGGATGGCGATCATCGCGAAGCGGGTGGGCAGGACGTTCTCGAGGACCGGCAGCTCGTCGAAGAGTGACCACAGAGCCGGTATGCCGGTCGGCTGGCCGCGCAGGACCACCTCCTCCCCCAGCGAGAGCCAGCAGGCCACCACCGCGAGGACGCCGAGCGCCTGCACGACCGGCCGGCGGGCGAGGACGACGACGATGACGCCGGCGAGCAGCCAGAGGGGCACCCCGAAGAACGCGTTCTCCTCGGTGCGGTTCATCGACAGCGCCGCCGACGCCCACGGGTCCGTGCCGATGGTGCGGGTGGCCCGGCCCCAGAGCGCGGCGAGGTCGTTGCCTCCGGGCGGGTGGTAGATCGAGGTGTAGCTCTGCCGCCCGGCGAACTGCCACCACAGCGGGATCGCGACGAGGAGGAGGGAGACGCCGGCGCCGATCGCCACGCCCGGCGCCATCAGGGCGAGGTCGAGGCGCCGGTGGACGAGCAGGACGAGCCCGACGACGAGGACCCCGATGGCCATGAGGAGCAGCGGCTCCTCGCCGATGAAGATCTGCCACGTGACGAGGAGCCCGAGGACGACACCGTCGCGCACCTTGCGGTCGCGCTCCGTGAGCCGCAGGACACGGTCGAGGATGACGGGGAGGAGGAAGAGCGAGACGAAGTTCGGGTGGCCGTTGGCGTGCGAGACCATCGCCGGCGCGAAGCCGGTCAGCCATCCGCCGACGGCGGCGGCGGGGCGCACGAGGCCACGGCGGCGCAGGAACCAGTACCAGGCGGCGGCGGTGCCGGCGAGGCCGAGCAGCTCGACGACGAAGAACGTCACGTGCGCACCGAGGGCGAGGGTGAGCGGTGCGAGCGGCACCCCCAGCCCGGTGACCGCGGCGTTGGCCATGAGGTTGACGCCGTCGGGGAAGTTCTGGCGGTCGCTGAAGAGCGGGTTCGAGAAGGTCGCGACGTTGTGGGCCGACGCCCCGAAGTACCACTCGAACGCCTGGTGGTCCTGAACGCCCTGCGAGAGGTATCCCGACGACACCTTGCCGACGAGGTTGGACAGGACGTGCAGGGCCGTGCCGACGTAGGCCGCGACGACGACGAGGTCGGCCATCCCCCACTCGATGCGCGGGGAGCGGTCCTCCCCACCCTCTGCGCCCGCAACGGTGGTCGAGGACGCCGCCATCGCGGCGGGTGCTGCGTCCGCAGCCGTGGTCGACGACGCCGCCGTCGCTGCGGACGCCGGCACTGCGGGCGTCGGCGCTGCCGAGCCGTCGTATGCCGGATGCGCGCCGAGCTCGACCGGCGCGCCTTCTCCTCGCAGGCGCAGGTCGTTGGCGGCGATCTGTGCGTCGAGCCGGGCGAGGGCCTCGTCGACGCGACGCGTCGGGTAGCCGACGAGCTGCAGCCGCAGGGTCTCACCGGTCGCCGTCCGCACCGGCGCCTCGCGCCGGGACAGCACGGCAGCGAGCACTGCGGCACAGGCGAGGACGGGCAGGCTCAGCAGGAGCGCCCAGATCACGGCTCGCCCCCGACGAGCCGGTCCACGACCCGGCCGAAGATCACCCGTCCGAAGACGTCACCGAGCGGACGCGTCACCGTTCGGGCGCCGGGGACACCGTCGAGCCAGAGCTCCTCGGTCCACGCGAGACGGGACCCACCGGCATACGGGGTCACGACCGCCTCGGCCCACCCCTTGAGGGTCCCGGTCTTGCGGATCCGCCAGCGCCGCGGCGCATCCCACGCCTCGACGACCATCGGGTCGTCGAAGTGGAACGGGCCCACGGCGGTGCGCACGGTGAAGCGCCAGCCCAGCGCGGGCTCGCCGGGGTCCGCGAGGGTCGTCGTCAGCGGCACGGTCTCCGCGTGTTCGGAGAGGGCGGCGACGCGGGCCCACAGCTCGTCGGCGGGCAGGTCGCTCTCACGCGTCAGGGTGAACACGGTCGGCCTCCTTCACGCGATCCGGCGCATCGTCGGCGCGCTCCTCGGCGAGCTCGCCCTGTCGCTCGGCCAGCTCGCCCTGTCGCTCGGCCAGCTCGCCCTGTCGCTCGGACAGCTCGCGCTCCTGCTCGGCGAGGCGGGTGCGCCGGGCTTCGAGGGCGGTGTCGACGTCGTCCGCCGCGTAGCCGTAGACGGCCGTGCCGAGCCGGAGCCGGTCGACGTCCTCGCTGCCCGGCTCGTCGGGGAGACCGAGCGGCGGGCGCGTACTCGTCGGATCGCTGAGGGGGTCCGGCTCGAGCCGCCCCGTGGCGACGAGCACCGTGCCCGCGACGACGGCGGCGGCGAGCAGTGCCAGGGCGACCCATTCCACGTCGCCGATCCTAGGCGGGAGGGCGAACCGGCGGGCGACCCGGACCGCTCACTCGGCGTGGGTGCCGGTGCCCTCGGGCTCGTCGCCGGCGAGCGCACGGTCGGACTCGACGATGACCGAGATGGCCTCGTCGACGTCGTCGGTGATCGAGACGAGGTCGAGGTCCTCCGCGTTGATGGTGCCAGCGGCGAGGGCCGAGCCGCGCAGCCAGTCGAGCAGCCCCTGCCAGTAGCTCGACCCGAGCAGGACGATCGGGAACGACGTCACCTTCTGGGTCTGCACGAGCGTGATCGCCTCGAAGACCTCGTCGAGGGTGCCGAAGCCTCCGGGCAGGACGACGAAGCCCTGGGCGTACTTGACGAACATCGTCTTGCGCGCGAAGAAGTAGCGGAAGTTCACGCCGAGGTCGACGTACTCGTTGAGGCCGGTCTCGAAGGGCAGCTCGATGCCGAGCCCGACCGAGGTCCCTCCCGCCTCGCACGCCCCCTTGTTGGCGGCCTCCATCGCCCCCGGGCCGCCGCCGGTGATGACGGCGTAGCCGGCGGCGACGAGCCCGGCGCCGAGCCGCTCACCGAGGGCGTAGACCGGGTCGTCCGGCTGGGTGCGCGCCGAGCCGAAGACGCTCACGGCGGGCCCGAGCTCGGCGAGCGCGCCGAACCCCTCGACGAACTCGGACTGGATGCGCATCACCCGCCACGGGTCCGTGTGCACCCAGTCGGCCGAGCCACGGCTGTCGAGCAGCCGCTGGTCGGTCGTCTCGTGCGGGACCTTGGACCGGCGCATGACGACCGGTCCCTTGACGTAGTCCTGCGTGGCGTCCCAGTGCTCCTGTGCGTCGGTCGCGTCGCTCACGGGACCAACCTAGGCGAGCCACCTGAGCATCGCGGCCTCCGACGCCACAAGCTGGTCGACCGGGCAGCGCTCCTCGTCGTGGTGGGCGAGGTTCGGGTCCCCCGGACCGAAGTTCACGGCAGGCACCCCCATCGCCTGGAAGCGGGCCACGTCGGTCCAGCCCTGCTTGGCGATGACGTCGACCCCGAGGGCGTCGACGAAGGCCTTGGCCGCGGGCAGGTCGAGCCCCGGGCGCGCTCCCCCGGCGTTGTCGGTCACCGCGAACGTGAGCCCGTCGAACACCTCGTGCATGTGTGCGACGGCGTCCTCCTCGGTGAGGTCGGGCGCGTAGCGGTAGTTGACCGACACGGTGCACCGGTCCGGGATGACGTTGCCCGCGATGCCGCCGGTGATGCTCACGGCGTTGAGGGCCTCGCGGTACTCCAGCCCGTCGACGGTCACCGTCCTCGGCTCGTATGCCGTGAGCCGGCTGAGGACGTCGGCCGCATCGTGGATGGCGTTGTGGCCGTTCCACGGCCGGGCCGAGTGCGCGGCGGCGCCCTTGGTCGTGATGTCGACGCGCAGGGTGCCCTTGCACCCGCCCTCGACGATCGCACCCGTCGGCTCGAGTAGGACGGCGAAGTCGGCGTCCTCGATGAGCTCGGGCCGCTGCTGCTGGACGTGGAGCAGGCCGTTGAACTCGCTCTCGATCTCCTCGCCCTCGTAGAAGACGAAGGTGACGTCGCGGCTCGGGGCGGGCACCGTGGCAGCGAGACGCAGCTGGACGGCGACCCCGCCCTTCATGTCGACCGTGCCCCGCCCCCAGAGCACCTCGCCCTCGCCGTCCCCACCCGGCAGGCGGCGGGTCGGCAGGTTCGGCGGGTCGGTGAGCGGCACGGTGTCGATGTGACCGGCGAGGACGACGCGCTCGGAGTGACCCTGCTCGGTGCGGGCGACGACGGTGTTGCCGATGCGGGTGACGGTGAGGTGACCCAGCGGGCTGAGCGCCTCCTCGATGGCGTCGGCGATGGCGGTCTCGTCCCGGCTCACCGACTCGATGTCGCAGATCGCGGCGGTGAGGGTGACGACGTCGGCAGTGAGGTCCAGCGGCATGGGCACGACCCTATCCACGGCCGTCGTCCGGCTCCGCGGCGCGGGTCGCAGGCCCCGACCTGCGCCTTGCCCTCCCCCCGACCCCCGGGGCTCGCCGGCACGGGCCGCCGGGCTCTCCGGCGCGCAGGTGCGGCATCTAGTCTTGCGCGCATGACTTCGCGCGCGGCACACGGCTACGGCCTGCTCACCCTCCACGGCGACACCGTCCTCGACGCCTGGTTCCCCGCCCCGGCATTGGGCGAGGCCACCGGCGCGGAGGAGCCGAAGGGGCTGTCCGCGCTCGCCACCGCCGACGAGGACCGCGGCGCCACGCGCGAGGTCCGGCTCGTCGAGGTCGACCTCGACGTGGCCCCGGCGGACACCGCCGACGCATGGCTGCGCCTCCACCTGCTCTCGCACCGCCTCGTCGCGCCCAACTCGATCTCGCTCGACGGGCTCTTCGGCGTGCTCACCAACGTCGTGTGGACCAACCACGGGCCCTGCGCCGTCGAGGGGTTCGAGTCCACCCGCCTCGCCCTCCTCGCCCGCGGCCCGGTCCAGGTCTTCGGCATCGACAAGTTCCCGCGGATGACCGACTACGTCGTGCCCTCGGGCGTGCGCATCGCCGACGCCGACCGGGTGCGCCTCGGCGCCCACCTCGCGAGCGGCACGACCGTCATGCACGAGGGCTTCGTCAACTTCAACGCCGGCACGCTCGGCAGCTCGATGGTCGAGGGACGCATCTCGCAGGGCGTCGTCGTCGGTGACGGATCCGACATCGGTGGCGGCGCCTCGACGATGGGCACCCTCTCCGGTGGCGGCACCGAGCGCGTCGCGATCGGCGAGCGCTGCCTCCTCGGCGCCGAGTCCGGGCTGGGCATCGCCCTCGGCGACGACTGCGTCGTCGAGGCCGGCCTCTACGTCACCGCGGGCACCAAGGTCACGCTCCCGGACGGCACCGTCACCAAGGCGGCGGAGCTCAGCGGCCAGTCGAACCTGCTCTTCCTCCGCAACTCGGTGACGGGCACCGTCGAGGCGCGCCCGCGTGACGGCCACGGCATCGTGCTCAACTCCGTCCTGCACGCCAACGACTGATGCCACGGTCCCGCAACGGCTTCGCGCTCGCCGAGGAGCGTCCGCGCCGCGGGCCCGGCCGCTGGGTCGCGCGCGGGCTCGTCCTCACGTTCGTCCTCGTGGCCGGGCTTGGGGCGTGGTTCGGCGGACGGTCGCTCTTCGAGAGCGTCCTGGGGCCGCGCTGCCAGGCCACGGCCGCCGGCTCCTCGGTCGACTTCGACCCCGAGCAGATGAGCAACGCCGCGACGATCACGGCGATCGCCCTGCGCCGCGGCCTTCCGGCCCGGGCGGCGACCATCGCCCTCGCCACGGCGATCCAGGAGTCGAAGCTGCGCAACATCCGCTACGGCGACCGCGACTCCGTCGGCCTCTTCCAGCAGCGGCCGTCCCAGGGCTGGGGCACGGTCGAGCAGATCCTCGACCCGGAGTACTCGACCAACAAGTTCTACGACGCCCTCGTCAAGGTCGACGGCTGGGAGACCGGCACGATCACGGTCGTAGCGCAGAAGGTGCAGCGCAGTGCCTACCCCGAGGCCTACGCCGACCACGAGCAGGAGGGCCGGATCCTCGCGTCGAGCCTCGCCGGTCACTCGCCCCGAGGCGTCGGCTGTCGTCTCGACCGCGCCGAGGGCGAGGCCGACGTCGCACTCATCGGCCGGCTCCTCGAGGCGGAGTACTCCCTCGGCGCCAAGGCCGTCGAGGGCACGCTCGCCGTGCAGGCCCCCAGCGAGCAGATCGCGTGGTCGATCGCCTCGTGGTCCGTCGCCAAGGCGGTCGACACGGGGATCACCGGGGTCACCATCGGCGACCGGTCGTGGACCCGCAGCCGGGACTCGTCGGCGTGGGAGTGGCAGACCGCCGAGACCCCCGTGGGCCCCCAGGAGGTCCGGCTCCACCTCACCTGAGGCACCACGGTGGTGCACACCGGTCCGACGCCACGGCTCCACGGCAGCCCGATCCGGGGTAGCGTCGAGGCATGACCTCGAACACACATTCGAACGACGACGCCACCGACGCTCGTGACGGCGAGGTCCTCGGCGGCCCGAACCCCACGACGACCGAGAAGGACCCCAGCGACTGGGTGACCGGCGACGAGCCGATGACCGGCGCCCAGCGCAGCTACCTCGACACTCGCTCGCGAGGCCGGGGAGGAGCTGCCCGCCGACCTCACCAAGGCGCAGGCCTCGGAGCAGATCGACCGGCTCCAGGACGAGACGGGCCGCGACGGGAGCTGAGCGGACGGCATACGACGCACAGAGCCCCGACCTGCGTCGTGCAGGTCGGGGCTCTTCCGTATGCCGTGGAGCCGGCTCTCGTCAGCGGCTCGTGATCGCCGTGTAGTCGCGCTCGGTCTCGCCGGTGTAGATCTGGCGCGGGCGGCCGATCTTGGTGTCCGGGTCCTCGATCATCTCGCGCCACTGGGCGATCCAGCCCGGGAGGCGGCCGAGGGCGAAGAGGACGGTGAACATCTTCGTCGGAAAGCCCATCGCCTTGTAGATGAGGCCGGTGTAGAAGTCGACGTTCGGGTAGAGCTTGCGCTCGATGAAGTAGTCGTCCTCGAGGGCACGCTGCTCGAGCTGGAGCGCGATGTCGAGCAGCGGGTCGCCGACGCCGTCCTTGTTGAGGATCGTGTCGGTCGTCTTCTTGATGATCGCCGCCCGCGGGTCGTAGTTCTTGTAGACCCGGTGGCCGAAGCCCATGAGCTTGACCCCGTCCTCCTTGTTCTTCACCTTCTTGACGAAGGTGTCGACGTCGCCGCCGCTCTGGAGGATGCCGTCGAGCATCTCGAGCACGGCCGAGTTGGCGCCACCGTGCAGCGGGCCCGACAGCGCGTGGATGCCCGCGGAGACCGAGTTGAAGAGGTTGGCGTGGGCCGAGCCGACGAGCCGCACGGTCGACGTCGAGCAGTTCTGCTCGTGGTCGGCGTGCAGGATGAGCAGCTGGTCGAGGGCCTTGACCATGTCGGGGTCGATGTCGTAGTCCGTCGCCGGCACGCCGAAGGTCATCCGGAGGAAGTTCTCCTGGAGCGACAGGCGGTTGTCCGGGTAGAGGAACGGCTGGCCGATGCTCTTCTTGTAGGCGTAGGCCGCGATCGTCGGCAGCTTGGCCAGGAGGCGGATCGTCGAGATCTCGACGTGCTCCTTGTCGAACGGGTCGAGGCTGTCCTGGTAGAAGGTGCCGAGCGCGGACACGGCCGAGGACAGGACCGGCATGGGGTGCGCGTCGCGGGGGAAGCCGTTGAAGAAGGCCTTGAGGTCCTCGTGCAGCATCGTGTGCTGGCGCACCCGCTCGGTGAAGGCGTCGAGCTCGGGCTGGGTCGGGAGCTCGCCGTAGACGAGGAGGTAGGAGACCTCGAGGAAGCTCGACTTCTCGGCGAGCTGCTCGATCGGGTAGCCGCGGTAGCGCAGGATGCCCGCGTCACCGTCGATGTAGGTGATGGCGCTGTTGCACGACGCCGTGTTGACGAAGCCGATGTCGAGGGTGGTGTCCCCGGTCTCCTTGAGCAGCTTCGAGATGTCGTAGCCGTTGTTGCCCTCGGTGGCCTTCACGAGGGGGAAGCTGAGTTCGGTGTCGCGGACCTTGAAGGTCGCGCCGGCCGCTGCGTCGGTGCTCATCGTCTATTCGGTTCCTCACGTCTCGGGCGAGCTCGCAGTGGGCGCCGCTCGCGCTCCAGTGACGCTACCTCAGACGTCCGCGACGACGAAAAGCGCGGTCGCCCCGGGACCGGCGCCCACGGGGCGGACGGGTGTCCGGGGGGGTCCAGGTCAGGCGTGGGGGCCTGCTCAGGACGGTGCGGCGAGGCGGGCGGCGGCCGCGGCGATCCGCTCGTCGGAGGCGGTGAGGGCGATGCGCACGTGCTGCGCGCCCGCCTTGCCGTAGAAGGTGCCCGGGGCGGCGAGGATGCCGCGCTCGGCGAGCCGGTCGAGCGTCGTCCAGGCGGCCTCGCCCGCCGTCGCCCAGAGGTAGAGGCCGGCGTCGCTGAGGGTCACGTCGAGCCCGAATGCCCGCACCCCCTCGAGGAGCGTCGCGCGACGCGCGGCGTAGACCGCCTTCTGCGCCTCGACGTGCGCCGCGTCGCCGACGGCCGCGGTGAGCGCGACCTGGACGGGCCACGGCACGATCATCCCGGCGTGCTTGCGGACCTCGAGCAGGCGCCCCACGAGCGCGGGGTCACCGGCGACGAAGGCTGCGCGGTAGCCCGCGAGGTTGGACTGCTTGGACAGCGAGTAGACGCAGAGCAGCCCCTCGTGCGAACCACCCGTCACCCGCGGGTCGAGGATGGAGGGAGTCGTCGGCGGCTCGCCCTCACCCCGGTCGGTGCGCCAGTCGAGCTCGGCGTAGCACTCGTCGCTCGCGACGACCACTCCGTGGCGGCGGGCCCAGGCGACGACCTTGGCGAGGTGCTCGACCCCGAGCACCTGACCGGTGGGGTTGCCAGGGCTGTTGAGCCACAACAGCTTCGGCGTCGTCGAGGGCGTCAGCGGGCCGAGCGCGGCGAGCCCGTCGACGACCTTCGGGGTCGCACCCGCGAGGCGGGCTCCGACGTCGTAGGTCGGGTACGCGGCGGACGGGAAGCCCACGACGTCACCCGCCCCCAGCCCGAGCAGCGTGGGCAGCCACGCGACGAGCTCCTTGCTCCCGACGGTCGGGAGCACACCGTCCGGGTCCACGTCGGGGACGCCGCGGCGGGTCGCGAACCAGCTCACCACGGCCTCGCGCAGCGCGGGCGTGCCCCACGTCTGCGGGTAGCCGGGGGCGTCCGACGCCGAGCGCAGCGCCTCCTGGACGACCTCCGGCGTCGGGTCGACCGGCGTGCCGACGGAGAGGTCGACGAGCCCGAGGCCGTCGTCCGTGGCAACAGAACTCGCCCGCTCCTTGACCGGAGCGAGCGAGTCCCAGGGAAAGTCAGGAAGCGTGAGGGTCACTCGTCGTGTTCCTGCGGCGGCAGCGCCGCGATCAACGGGTGGTCCTTGGGGATGAGCCCCATCTTCGCCGCGCCGCCGGGGCTGCCGAGGTCGTCGAAGAACTCGACGTTGGCCTTGTAGTAGTCGGCCCACTGCTCGGGGGTGTCGTCCTCGTAGTAGATCGCTTCCACGGGGCACACCGGCTCGCAGGCACCACAGTCGACGCACTCGTCGGGGTGGATGTAGAGCGAGCGCTCACCCTCGTAGATGCAGTCGACCGGACACTCCTCGATGCAGGCCTTGTCCTTGAGGTCGACACAAGGCTGCGCGATCACGTACGTCATGCCGCCATAGTATGCCGGTCGTGCCCGCCCCTCTCGACGCCGTCCACCTCGGCGCGCGCGTCGTCGTCAGATCGCGGCTGGAGCCCGCCCGCGAGGGTTCGGGCGCAGGCCCGTCGATGACCGATGCCGTCGGCACCCTCGTCTCCCGCACCGACACCGAGGTGGTCGTCGCGACGCGCCACGGCGAGGTCACCATCCCCCGTGAGCGGATCGTCGCGGCCAAGGAGGTCCCACCGCGACCCAGCCGTCGCGGCGCACCGCACCTCGCCGTCTCGGTCGCCGACCTCCAACGCGTCATGGGCCCCGCGTGGGGCGCCATCGAGCGCGAGCGCCTCGGCGAGTGGGAGCTGCGCGCCTCCCACGGCTTCACCCAGCGCGGCAACTCGCTCCTACCCGTGGGCAGCCCCGGGCTGCCCCTCCCGGACGCCGTCGACCGCGTCGAGGAGTGGTATGCCGTCCGCGGCCTCCCCGCGAAGGTGACGCTCGCCGGGCCGGTCGGCTTCGAGCCCGGCGACGACCCGCTCGGCGCCGAGCTGCTCGGCCGCGGGTGGACCGTCGGCGACCGCACGCTCAACCTCACCGCCTCCACGGAGACCGTCGCGGGAGTCCCCGCACCCGCTGGACCCACCGACGCCGCCGCACGGAGCACCGGCGCCGAACCCGAGGTCCGCATCACGATGGACCTCGGCGACGACTGGCTCGAGGCCTACGCCCTCACCCGGCCCCTCGACCGCGAGGTCGCCGCCCGGGTCCTCACCGGCAGTCCGACTCAGCTCTTCGCGAGCATCGCCGTCGGCGGCGGCCTGGCCCAGCGGCTCGGTCTCGACACCCCGGGCTCCCGGGACCCACGACCGGTGGCCATCGGCCGGCTGTCGGTCGCCGGCGGCTGGGCCGGGCTCGCGGCCGTGTGGACCGACCCGGCCATGCGCGGGCGCGGGCTGGCGACCCGGCTCACGCGCGCGCTCGCCGCGCGGGCGGGGGCGGACGGCATACGGCTCATCCACCTGCAGGTGGAGGCGGACAACGCGACCGCCATCCGTCTCTACGAGCGCCTTGGTTTCGATCGGCACTCGAGCTACGTCTACCTCACCGCACCGCGGGGCTGAGGGACGGCTACTTCGCGTCGGGGTGCGTGCAGGTGACGTCGTCCTCGGGGTTGTAGTGCGTGTTGAACGCCTGGGTCCGGACGGTCCGGCCACCCTGCTTGAAGATGCGCGTCACGGTGACGTCGAAGCCCGGCGTCGGCGCCTGGGTGATGCAGTCCGGCGACGGGTCGGTGATCTTCTTCGGCTGGACGACGTTGCGGCGCGGACTCTTGGTCGAGGAGATGTCCCACTTCTTCGTGCCGTAGAACGACACCGTGACCTGTCCGCCGGACGAGCTCGCGCGGATGTAGATGCCGCCGTCGGTCGTGTTGACCCAGCGGTTGTCCGGGTAGGGGTAGGAGATCGTCGCCTCGCGACCCTCGGGGTAGCGTGAGATGTAGAAGCCGTGCGCCATGTACTGCTTGAACTCGACCCCGGCGAAGAACGCGGCGTTGAAGAGGGTGGTCGAGACCTGAGAGATGCCACCGCCGTAGTTCTCGCTGAGGCGGCCCTCGGAGATGACGCCGCCCTTCACATAGCCCTTGTCCGGGGTGCGACGGCCGAGGACCTCGTTGAGGCTGAACGTGCCGCCCGGGGGGACGTAGGTGCCGTTGAGGGTGCGAGCCGCGATCCGGATGTTCGTCACGCGACCACCGCCGTTGGCGTTGAAGTAGGTCGTGAAGGTCGAGATCTGCCCCTTGGGCAGGGTCGCCCGTGCCTTCTCGGTCGTGAACTTCGGCTGCGCCACGGTCACGGGCAGGATGGCGGCGCGCTCCTCCGACGTGAGCGCCGCCGTGACCGGCTCGACGATCTTCGCCGCGTCGAGCGCGACCCCGGTGCGCGACGGCACGACGGCGGGCTGCCCGTCCCGGAAGGTCACCGTGGCGTCCTTGGCGTCGACGGTGGCCTTGGCCTTCTCGGCCGCCTTCGTCACGGCCTCGATGACGAGCTTGTCGTCGAACGTGGGGGTGATCCGGCCCTCCGCGTCGGCAGGGAAGCTGATGGCCGGGGCGAGCGCGGCGGCCGGCAGCTCGAACGTCTTGTCACCGGCCTTGATGCCGATCGGGCCCGACATCGCCTTGTCGGCGAACTCGGTCCTCACCCGCTCGAGCTCCTCGGCGGTCACCTTGGGCGAGGACTCCTCGACCGGGGCGACGATGGGCGCGGAGCGTGGCCATGCGGAGGCGATGGTCTCGACGGTGGGCTCGACCTCGACCTTCTGGCCCTTGACCGGTTCGACGACGGCGACCTTGCCACCCGCGACCGAGATCGACCCGTCCTTCGGCGCGACCTCCAGCTCGCCGGCGGCCTTCTCGACGGCCGCCGTGAGCTTCTCCTCGTCGACCTTCGTCGTGAGGCTGCGCTCGACGCCGCCGGTGAGGTGCCCGATGACCTTGACCGGGTTGAGGCTGAAGCCGGTGAGCTCGGCGACCGACTCGTCGAGGTCGACCGTGAGGCCGGCCTCCTTCGGGTCGATCGAGGCCTTCTTCTCGCCGGCGGTGAGCTCGATGGGTGCCGCCGCCCGCTTCTCGACGCCCTTGGCCAGCGCGTCGCGTGCCGCCGCCGGGCCGAGCCCGCCGATCTGGACGCCGCCGACGGTGGTGTCGCTGGGCACGCGACCGCTCGCCCACGCCGCGGCGCCGACGTATCCCGCCACGAGCAGCGTGAGGGCACCGACGAGCGAGGCGATCGTGACGCGTCGGCGTCGTCGTGCCTGGCCCGTGTCGGGGTCGAAGTCGCTGGTCATGGGTGGTGTCCTCGGTGGGTGTCGTGTGCTGGTGGCGTCACGGAAGCGCTGAGTACTGTCCGCGGAAGTGTACGAGGGCGGGCGTGGGGTCACTCGACAGGCGAGCGGCACGCACCTCCCCCACGATGATGCTGTGGTCGCCCGCCGGGTGCACGTCGCGCACGACGCACTCGAGGGTCGACAGGGCGCCGTCGAGGAGAGGGATTCCCGACGCCGTGAGGGTGTGCGGGACGCGGTCCATCTGCCCCGGGAGGGGTCGCCCGGGCGTCGAGAACCACACGGCGGCGGCCCGCTGGGACGCGGCGAGGACGCTCACGCCGAACTCCCCGCGCTCGAGGACCGCGTCGTGGAAGCGCGCGTCGGTCTCGACGCAGACGAGCAGCAGGACGGGATCGAGCGAGACGCTCGTCACCGAGTCCACGGTGATGGCGTGGTGGTGGCCCGAGGCGGTCGTCGTCACGACGGCGACCCCCTTGGCGAGGCGGCCGATGACGTGCCGGTAGGCGTCGGTGTCGACCCCCACGGCGCCCTCCTCGCCCGTCGCCGTCATGCGTCGCCCTCGACCAGTCCCGGCCTATGGTCCCCGGCCGCCGGAGAAGGCACGAGCACACCGGTGCCGGGGTCGAGCAGCGCGTAGCCCTCGCGCCCGGGCAGCCGGGAGGCGATGTCGTTGGACAGAGCGAACCAGCCCTCGCCGACGACGACCTGGGTCGCGTGCGAGCGGAGAGCCTCCTGCTGCCGCCCGACGACGGACGGGTCGACGACCGCGTGCGTCACGAGATCGTCGTCGACCACCGACGGGGGGTAGGGGTCGCTCGGTGACGGGACGGCATACCCGGTCCCTGAGGGCAGGTGCGAGGCGAGCCACTCACGGTCCTCGACGGCCCACGAGCGTGGGGTCAGGGTGACGAAAAGTGGTGGGGCCGAGGGCATCTGGGCCAGCGCGGCGCGCACGGCATCATGCACACGGACGTGGTCGGGGTGGCCGTAGCCGCCCTGCGCGTCGTAGGTCACGACGACGTCGGGGTCGATGGTCTCGACCGTCGCGCGGACCAGCGCGGCGACCTCATCGAGGTCGGCGCCGGCGAACGCGCGGGCGTGCCCGAAGGCCGCCGAGCCCGCCATCCCGGAGTCCCGGTATGCCGGCCGCCCACCCGCGTCGGCCGCGCCGAGCAGGTGGGAGGTCACCCCGAGGGTGGACGTCGCGCCGGCCAGCTCACCGCGCCGGTGCTCGGCGAGCGGGTCGCCGTCGGCGCCTTCGAGGTGGGCGAGCTCCGCCGGGATGACCTCGCCCTCCTCCCCGAGGGTGCACGTGAGCACGTGGACGTCGTCCCCGCGCTCGACGTGGTGCAGGATCGCGACGCCCGTCGCCAACGTCTCGTCGTCGGGGTGGGCGTGCACGAACAGCAGACGCGTCATTGCCGGACCGCGATGTCCGCGAGCTCGACGACGCCGCCGATGACCTCGTTGGCGGAGAGGTTCCGGACGTCGCTGCCGGCGATGTAGAGCGCCCGCCGCTCGGCCAGGCCGATGTAGGCGCCCTGCCCCTGCAGCGTCGCATCGAGTGCGGCCCAGGCCTGCTCGCGCTTGCTCCGGTCCGCGATCGTGCCGATCTTCTGGATCTCGGCGTTGACCGTCGCGTCGGCGAAGGAGCCGTAGTCACGTCCCGGACCGGCCGCGGTGAGGTTGATCGAGCTGTCGAAGAGCGCGGGCAGGATCGTGCTCGCCGAGGCCCAGGCGGGCGACCAGTTCGACCAGAACACGTCGTAGCTCGACGCGGCGGCGGCTGCGCCGATGGTCTCGAAGTAGTCGTCCTTGAGCGGCGTCAGGGTCGGGGCGAAGCCGGCCTCGGTCCACCCCGCGACGAGCGCGGCCATCGCCTTGTCGGCGACCGGGCTGGAGCGGTAGACGACCCGCAGCGGCACCGGCAGGGTGAGCCCCGCCTTGCCGAGCAGGACCTTGGCGCGGTCGGCGTCACCGCGCGGCCCCGCGCCGATGGGGTCCTCGTCGTGGTGCGCGGGCAGGGACTCGGGGATGAGGGTCGTCGTCGGGCGGCCCGTGGTCGAACCGCCGAGTGCGGTGACGTAGGCCTGACGGTTCGTCGCCACGGCGAGGGCCTGACGCGCCTCGGGCTTGGCGAACACCTGGCTCTTGACGTTGGGGACGAGGTAGTCGACGAGCCCGGTGCCGGCCGTCACCGACCGCTCCTTGAGGGCGTCGACCGAGACGATGTGCTGCTGGATGGCCTGCGGCGCCGGGCCGAGCGACACGGCGTTCCTGGCCCCGTCGCCGTCGGCCATGATCTGCTGCGCGACCGTCTGGGTCTCGATCCCCTCCTGGTGCTCGATCCGGTCGGGGTAGGCCCGGCGGACCTCGTCGGTCGACGCCTTCCAGTGAGGGTTGCGCTCCCACGAGCCACCGGTGGAGGCGCGCCACGGGGCGGCCAGCTTGTAAGGGCCGCTCGAGAAGGCGACGTAGGTGCCGTCCTTGCCCTTGTCGGCCGACTTCTTCACCGGGGCGAAGGCGGGCTGGCTCACCATCTCGTTGAAGTCGCTCACCGGTGCGCTCAGCGTGAACGTGATCGTCGTGCCCCGGCAGACCACGGCCTTGTCGTATGCCGCGGCGCCGGCCGCCGCTGTCGGTCCCGTCGCCCAGGGGCCGCCGTAGACCGAGGCGCCGTTGGGCTGCTTCGGCACGGCGAGGACCGCGAGGGCGTCGGTCGAGCCGCCGGTGATGACGGTCGTCGCGAAGGTCCGCGAGATGCCGTACTTGACGTCCTCGCACGTCACCGGCGAGCCGTCCTCCCACGCGATGCCGTCACGGAGGGTGAACGACCAGGAGGTGAGCTCCTTGTTGGGCGTGCCCGTGTCGGTGGCGAGGTCGCCGACGAGCCGCGACTGGTTCCGCGGGTCGGTGCTCGGCTGGTAGGCGGTGAGGGTGCGCAGGAAGATCCGGCCGGCGAAGGCGGCGTCGTCACGGGCGCTGATCCGCTGCGGGTCCCAGCTGAGGACCGGCCCGAGCGAGAGCGCCTTGAGAGTGCCACCGCGCTCGTCGACGCGGTCCCGCGCCGCCACCTGCGGGGTCTCGGCCGCCTCGCCGTCGCCACCGATGAGGCTGCACCCCGCCATGCCCGAGACGAGGACCACCACGAGAGCAGCCAGCATCGCCCAGACGCGGTGGCTGGGCTGGCGTCGAGACTGGTGCCGGCTGCTTCGGGTGTTCACGTGCGGGGGTACTTCCTCAGTGCGGTGCGGCGCGGGGTGCAGCGCCTCAGTTCTTGCGGGCGCGAGAGGCCGTCCGGCCACGCACCGTCTGGTCGAGCTCGACCTTGCGGATGCGCACGGCCTCCGGGGTGACCTCGACGCACTCGTCCTCGCGGCAGAACTCGAGCGACTGCTCGAGGCTGAGCCGGCGCGGCGGGACGACCTTCTCGAAGTTGTCGGCCGAGGAGGCGCGCACGTTGGTGAGCTTCTTCTCCTTGGTGATGTTGACGTCCATGTCGTCGGCGCGGGAGTTCTCGCCGACGATCATGCCCTCGTAGACCTCGGTGGACGGCTCGACGAAGAGCGTGCCGCGCTCCTGGAGGTTGACCATCGCGTAGGAGGTGACCGGCCCCGAGCGGTCGGCGACGAGCGAGCCCGAGGTGCGGGTGGTGATCGTGCCGAACCACGGCTCGTAGTCCTCGAAGACGTGGTGCGCGATGCCGGCGCCTCGGGTCTCGGTGAGGAACTCGGTGCGGAAGCCGATGAGGCCGCGCGACGGGACGAGGAACTCCATCCGGACCCAGCCGGTGCCGTGGTTGGTCATCTGCTCCATCCGGCCCTTGCGGGCGGCGAGGAGCTGGGTGATGGCGCCGAGGTACTCGTCGGGGGTGTCGATGGTGAGGCGCTCGACCGGCTCGTGCAGCTTGCCGTCGACCTGGCGGGTGACGACCTGCGGCTTGCCGACGGTGAGCTCGTAGCCCTCGCGCCGCATCTGCTCCACGAGGATCGCGAGCGCGAGCTCGCCGCGGCCCTGGACCTCCCAGGCGTCGGGACGCTCGGTCGGGAGGATGCGCAGCGACACGTTGCCGATGAGCTCTTTGTCGAGGCGGTCCTTGACCATGCGCGCGGTGACCTTGGACCCACGGACGCGACCGACCATGGGGCTCGTGTTGGTGCCGATCGTCATCGAGATGGCGGGCTCGTCGACCGTGATGACGGGCAGCGGCACGGGGTTCTCCGCGTCGGCGATGGTGTCGCCGATCATGATCTCGGGGATGCCGGCGATGGCGATGATGTCACCGGGACGGGCCGACCTGCCCTCCTCGAGCGGCTTGCGCTCGAGGGCCTCGGTCATGAGGAGCTCGGTGATCTTGACGCGCTCGATCGTGCCGTCGTGCTTGCACCACGCGACCTGCTGGCCCTTCTTGATCTCGCCGTTGAAGACGCGCAGGAGGGCGAGACGGCCGAGGAAGTTCGAGGCGTCGAGGTTGGTGACGTGCGCCTGGAGGGGAGCCTCGGTGTCGTAGGTCGGGGCCGGGATCGTCGAGATGATCGTCTCGAAGAGGGCGGTGAGGTCCTCGCCCCCGGGCAGGCCGCCGTTCTCGGGGCGCTCGAGCGAGGCGCGGCCGTTCTTCGCCGACGCGTAGACGATGGGGAACTCGATCTGGTCCTCGGAGGCGTCGAGGTCGATGAAGAGCTCGTAGACCTCGTCGACGACCTCCTGGATGCGCGAGTCGGGGCGGTCGACCTTGTTGATGCAGAGGATGACCGGCATCTTGGCCGCGAGGGCCTTGCGCAGGACGAAGCGCGTCTGCGGCAGCGGGCCCTCGGAGGCGTCGACGAGGAGGACGACGCCGTCGACCATGGACAGGCCGCGCTCGACCTCGCCACCGAAGTCGGCGTGGCCGGGGGTGTCGATGATGTTGATCGTCAGGCCGTCGGCGAGACCCGCGTCCGTGGCCGCCTTGCCGGCGTAGTGGACGGCGGTGTTCTTCGCGAGGATGGTGATGCCCTTCTCGCGCTCGAGGTCACCGGAGTCCATGACGCGTTCGCCGGTGGTCTCGACGGTGGCTCGCTCGGCGAAGGCGCCTGCCTCCCAGAGCATCTTGTCGACCAGCGTGGTCTTTCCGTGGTCGACGTGCGCGACGATGGCGACGTTACGGATGTCGTCGCGTGTAGTGATGGGCATGATGCCCAGTCTCTCAGGGTTTCGCTCAGGGACGAAAACGGCGGGACTCCGCCAGGATCTCCCCCAGCGCCTCGATGATCGGGAGGTCCCCGGGAAGCCACGGCACGGCATACAGGTCGGGCGGCTCGAGCCAGCGGAGCTCGTCGTGGTCCTCGATCGGCTCGGGCACGCCCTCCGTCACCTCGGCGAGGTGGACCGTCATCGCGTATGCCGTTCCCAGCGGCCAGCGACCGCGCTCGAGCGGGCCGTCGACCCGGTCCCCCACGGCGACCTCGACGCCGAGCTCCTCGAGCAGCTCGCGGTGGAGCGCCTCGAGCCTGGTCTCGCCGGGGTCGACCTTGCCGCCGGGCAGCTCCCAGCCCCCGGCGAGCTCGGCCGGTTCGGTGCGCCGCGCGGCGAGGATCCGGGTCGGGTTCGCGAGGTCGTCGACGAGGGCTGCGGCGACCACCTCGACGAGCTCCCTCGGCTGTTCCACGGGCACGTCGCCACCCCTTCCCGGGTCCGGGTCTCACTCCGATAAACAAATTCAGTGTGCGGTTGTCGCGCGGATGAATGTCGCTAGGGTCAACCCGTCCGCTGCAGAGACGCACGACGCACGTGCCCGACTGCATGGTCGCTCCACCCCTTTGTGGCCAACCGTGGTCCCAGAGGTTCGCACATCCAAGCGAGGTATCGATGACGTTCAAGCGCAAGGCGACTCCCTTCGCCGTGCTGACGGCCGCGGCCCTGGCCCTCACGGCCTGCGCCCAGTCCGACCGTGACGACTCCGGGTCGGACTCCGGCTCCACTTCCGGAGGCGGCTCGTCCACGTTCACCTTCGGCGCCGCCGGCGCCCCCAAGGTGATGGACCCCTTCTACGCCACCGACGGCGAGACCTTCCGCGTGACCCGCCAGATGTTCGAGGGTCTCGTCGGCATCAAGGCCGGCAGCGCCGAGATCGAGCCCGAGCTCGCCGAGAAGTGGGAGCCGGACGCGTCCGGCACCAACTGGACCTTCACCCTGCGCGAGGGCGTGAAGTTCCACGACGGCGAGCCCTTCAACGCCGACGCGGTGTGCAAGAACTTCGAGCGCATGTTCGACCAGAACCCGGCCGGCCAGGTCGCCGCCGAGTACTGGGCCGGCACCTTCGGCGCCTTCAAGGCCAAGGCCGCCGAGTCGCTCTACAAGGGCTGCGAGGCCAAGGACGAGAAGACCGTGGTCCTCTCCGTCACCCGCCCGACCTCGGGCTTCCCGACCTTCCTCTCGCTCGACTCGCTCTCGATGCAGTCGCCGAAGGCGATGGACGCGGGCAAGGCCAACGACGTCGTCGCCCAGGGCGAGGGCTTCGTCTACCCCGCCTACTCCAAGGCCGGCGTGGGCACGGGCCCCTACAAGCTCGAGAAGTACGACGAGGCCAACAAGACGGTCACCCTCGTCCGCAACGACGACTACTGGGGCGAGAAGGCGAAGAACGCCAAGGTCGTCTTCAAGATCATCCCCGACGAGAGCACCCGTCGCCAGGAGCTCGAGGCCAAGAGCATCAACGGCTACGACCTCCCGAACCCGGCCGACTGGAAGGGCCTCGAGTCCGCGGGCAACAAGGTCGAGATCCGTCCGGCGTTCAACGTCTTCTACCTCGGTCTCAACCCGACCAAGAACCCGAAGCTCACCGACCTCAAGGTCCGCAAGGCGATCTACCAGGCCATCAACCGCGAGGAGCTCGTCAAGACGCAGCTCCCCGAGGGCGCCAAGGTCGCAACGCAGATGATGCCCGACACCGTGAGCGGCTACAACAAGTCCCTCCAGCCGGTGGCGTACGACCCCGCCGCGGCGAAGGCTGCGATCCAGGCGGCCGGTGGCCTCACCCTGACGTTCGCGTACCCGTCCGAGGTCACGCGTCCCTACATGCCGAACCCGCAGAAGCTCTACCAGGCGATGGCGGGTGACCTCGAGGCCGCGGGCATCAAGGTCAACACGGTCACCAAGCCGTGGAACGGTGGCTACCTCGACGGTGTCGACGCCAACGCGTTCGACGCCTTCCTCCTCGGCTGGACGGGTGACTACGACTCGGCGCACAACTTCATCGGCACGTTCTTCGGCAGCCTCGACGCCAACAACTTCGGCCTCACGAAGCAGGCGTTCGGCAAGACCCTCGCCGCGGACCTCGCCAAGGCCGACTCGACGGTCGACGAGGCAGAGCGCACCGCGATGTACGAGAAGATCAACCAGCAGATCCAGGAGGAGTACCTCCCGGCGCTCGCGATCAGCCACTCCCCGCCGGCGCTCGTCGTCGGTGAGGGCGTCGAGGGCGTCGTCGCCTCGCCGCTCACCGCGGAGGAGTTCAGTGGCGTGACCGTCGGCGGCAAGTGAGCCTGACCGCTCGCAACCGTTGACGGAGGTGGCCGTCCCGGCGAAGGATCGCCGGGGCGGCCACCGCCATGATGCAAGGAGGAACTCGTGCTGAGGTTCATCGTCCGCCGGCTCGTGCAGATGGTCGGCGTGCTCATCGTGTTGTCGTTGTTGCTGTTCCTGTGGCTGCGCTCCCTTCCCGGAGGGACCGTCTCGGCGATCCTCGGCGAGCGCGCCACCCCGGCCTCACGGGCCGCCATGGAGGCCCAGTTCGGCCTCGACCAGCCCATCTGGGTGCAGTACGCCAAGTTCGTGGGCCGCGTGCTGCAGGGCAACTTCGGCCCCTCGACGAGCGTGCTCCCCGGCGCCGACGCCCTGGACATCTTCCTGCAGCGCTTCCCGGCGACGATCGAGCTGAGCTTCTTCGCGATGCTCATCGCCATCGCGCTCGGGATCCCGCTCGGCTACTTCGCCGCCCGCCGCCGCGCCAGTCTCCTCGACAACGCGTCGGTGGTGTCCTCCCTCGTCGGCGTCGCGATCCCCGTGTTCTTCCTCGCGTTCCTGCTCAAGTACGTCTTCGCGATCAAGCTCGGCTGGCTGCCCGTCTCGGGCCGCCAGAGTGGTGACCTCGACGCGACCCGGGTCACCGGGTTCTTCGTCCTCGACGGCATCCTCACGCGCGAGTTCGACGCGTCGTGGGATGCGCTCAAGCACCTCGTCCTGCCCTCCGTGGCCCTCGCGAGCATCCCCTTCGCCGTGATCTTCCGGATCACCCGCGCCGCCGTGCTCGAGGTGCTCGATGAGGACTACATCCGCACGGCCGAGTCCAAGGGGCTCACCGCCCGGACCATCCGTGGCCGCCACATCCTGCGCAACGCGATGCTGCCCGTGACGACGACGATCGGCCTCCAGATCGGCGCCCTTCTCGGTGGCGCCGTGCTCACCGAGGCCGTCTTCTCGTGGGGTGGCATCGGCGAGGCCCTCGCGCTGTCCTTCAGCCGCCGCGACTACCCCGTGCTGCAGGTCATCATCCTCGCGGCGGCCGCCGTCTACGTCATCGTCAACCTGCTGGTCGACATCATGTACGCCGTGATCGACCCCCGAGTCCGGACGAGGTGACCGCCATGACCCCCTCCCCCATGGACCCGCGCCCCAGCGCGAAGAAGGACCGCATCGACTCCCTCGCCGAGACCTCCGGTCGCGGCGGCACCGCCACCGCCGTCAAGGACGTCCACGTCGGGGATGCCGGCAAGGTCAAGGACACCGGTGGCGTCTCGCTCATCGCGAGCGCGTGGGCGCGGCTGCGACGCAACCCCGTGTTCCTCCTCGGGGCGACCATCACCGTCGTCTTCGTCGTCCTCGCGCTCATCGCCCCGTGGATCGCACCTCATGATGCGTCCGCGCGGCTGCCGGAGCTCAAGGAGAACCTCAGCCCCGGCAACATCCCGGGGCCGATGCCCGGCTTCCCCCTGGGCTCCGACGAGTTCGGGCGGGACCTGCTGTCCCGCCTGCTCGTCGGTGCCCGTCAGACGCTCATCGTCGGTGTCTTCGCCACCCTCTTCGGGCTCACCGGTGGCATCGCCCTCGGCACCCTCGCCGGCGCGTTCGGAGGGTGGGTCGACTCGCTCGTCATGCGCGTCGTCGACGTCATGCTGTCGATCCCCTCGCTGCTCCTCGCCGTCTCGATCGCAGCCCTGGCGCCGCGGCCGTCACAGTGGACCCTCATCATCGCGATCGCGACCGTGCAGGTGCCGATCTTCGCCCGCCTGCTCAGGGGGTCGATGCTGGCCCAGCGCAGCAGCGACCACGTGCTCGCCGCGCGAGCCCTCGGCGTGAAGAAGGGTGCCATCGTCTTCCGGCACATGCTCCCGAACTCGCTCGGTCCGGTCATCGTCCAGTCGACCCTCGTCCTCGCGACGTCGATCATCGACGCCGCCGGCCTCTCGTTCCTCGGGCTCGGCAACTCCGACGACCGTCAGCCGGAGTGGGGACAGATGCTCGGCGAGGCCCAGCGGAGCATCCAGGACTACCCGCACCTCGCGTTCTACCCCGCGATCTGCATCATCGTCGTCGCGCTCGGCTTCACCCTCATGGGCGAGTCGCTGCGCGAGGCCCTCGACCCCAAGAGCCGGAGGTGAACCGCGCATGACCACCACCGCGGACACGACCCCCACCGACCAGACCAACGTCGCCGACCGAGACAAGGCGCGCCGCTGGCGCGAGGGCGGCAGCGAGCCGCTCCTGCGCGTGCGTGACCTGCGGGTGACGTTCCAGCGCCAGGGCCAGGAGCCGTTCGAGGCCGTCCAGGGCGTCTCCTTCGACGTCCACCCCGGCCAGACCGTCGGTCTCGTCGGCGAGTCCGGCTGCGGCAAGTCCGTCACGTCGCTCGCGATCATGGGCCTGCTGCCGGAGCGGGGCAACAAGGTCACCGGCACGGTCGACTACGAGGGCACCAACCTCCTCGACCTGTCCGACCAGGAGATGCGCGACAAGCGGGGCAAGGACATCGCGATGGTCTTCCAGGACCCGCTGTCCTCGCTCAACCCGGTCATCCCGATCGGCCTCCAGGTCACCGAGGTCCTCGAGCGCCACCGCGGCATGTCGCGCAAGGCGGCCACCCCGGTCGCCCGCGAGCTGCTCGACCGCGTCGGCATCCCCGACCCGGACCGGCGGCTCAAGGACTACCCGCACCAGCTCTCCGGCGGCATGCGCCAGCGGGCGCTCATCGCCATCGCCCTGGCCTGCCAGCCGCGGCTGCTCATCGCCGACGAGCCGACGACCGCGCTCGACGTGACGATCCAGGCCCAGATCCTCGCCCTGCTCAAGGAGCTCGTCGAGGAGACCGGGACGGCCCTCGTCATGATCACGCACGACCTCGGTGTCGTCGCCGGTCTCTGCGACGAGGTCAACGTCCTCTACGGCGGTCGCATCGTCGAGCGCGGAGACCGGCACGACCTCTTCGCGCAGCCGCGCCACCCCTACACCAACGGTCTGCTCGCCTCGATCCCCCGCATGGACGCCCCACGCGGACAGCGTCTGCGGCCGATCCCCGGGTCGGTCTCGGACAACCTGCCGTGGACGAGCGCCTGCGCGTTCGCCCCGCGCTGCTCGCAGCCGATCGAGGTCTGCACGCAGAAGATGCCCGAGCTCGAGGAGCACCACCAGCGAGCCCTGCGCTGCTTCAACCCCGTGGAGGCCACCCGATGAGCCAGACGACCACCGACGCGACGCAGCCCACGGACGGCGGGCGGACGGCATACGACAGCAGTGACGTCCTCGTCGACGCCAAGGGCGTCAAGGTGCACTTCCCGATCAAGCGGGGCGTCATCTTCGACAAGACGATCGGCCACATCTACGCGGTCGACGGTGTCGACCTGCAGATCCGGCGCGGCGAGACCTACGGCCTCGTCGGTGAGTCCGGCTGCGGCAAGTCGACGCTCGGGCGGGCGATCCTCAACCTCGAGCCTCCGACCGACGGCACGGTGACCTTCGACGGCGTCGACATCGCCTCGCTCAAGGGCGAGGAGCTGCGCAGGAAGCGCCAGGACATCCAGATGGTCTTCCAGGACCCGCTGTCGAGCCTCGACCCGCGCCAGTCGGTCGAGTCGCTGCTCTTCGAGGGCATGAAGGCGCACGGGCTCGCCAGGAACGCCAAGGAGGCGCGGCCGCGGCTCGTCGAGCTCCTGGGCGCCGTCGGGCTGCCGGAGGCGGCGCTGGCGAAGTACCCGCACGAGTTCTCGGGCGGCCAGCGCCAGCGCATCGGCATCGCCCGCGCGCTGTCGGTCAACCCCAAGCTCATCGTCGCCGACGAGCCGGTCTCGGCCCTCGACGTCTCGGTGCAGGCGCAGGTCGTCAACCTCCTCGAGGACCTCCAGGAGGAGTTCGGCCTCACCTACCTCGTCGTCGCCCACGACCTCGCCGTCGTCCGGCACATCAGCGACCGGATCGGGGTCATGTACCTCGGTGCGCTCGCCGAGGAGGCCGACGCCGACGACCTCTACGCCCAGCCGCTGCACCCCTACACGCGCGCGCTCATGTCGGCCGTTCCGGTGCCGGACCCGGTCGTCGAGGACCGCCGCGAGCAGATCCTGCTCACCGGCGACCTCCCCTCGCCGTCGCGGCCGCCGTCGGGCTGCCGCTTCCACACCCGCTGCCCGTGGCGGCAGGAGACCAAGTGCGACACCGAGCGCCCCGTGCTGCGGGTGCCGGACATTCCCGGCGTCGGCTCCGGTCACCGGGTGGCCTGCCACTGGACCGAGCAGATCGAGTCGGGCGAGATCAGGCGCCACGAGGTCGTCCCCGAGGCGACCGACCTCACCGACCTCCTCTCCGGCGACGACTCCCTCATGGGGCCGGCGTCGATCTCCGAGGCCCTCTGAGCGCCGACACCCCGGCCGCGAAGGCCGGTCCCGCACCGTGCGGGACCGGCCTTCGCGCGTTGCGCACACGTCGCTCCGGTATGCCGTCCGCACCCGTCCGCGGATAGGTGCGCCTTGCTGGACGGACCCGCCCCGCCGGGACAGGCTGGGACCATGAGCCGCAAGCTGACCGACGAGGAGGTCGAGCGTCAGCTCGCCGACCTCCCCCAGTGGACCCGCGAGGGCGACGCCATCGTCGCGACCATCGAGGCGCCGGACTTCCCCACCGCCATCGCGATCGTGTCCGAGGCGGCCGAGGTCGCCGAGGAGATGAACCACCACCCGGACATCGACATCCGGTGGCGCACGACCTCGTGGCTGCTCACGACCCACGACGCCGACGGCCTCACGCAGCTCGACATCGAGCAGGCGCACCGCATCACCGAGATCGCGCGCCGTCACGGCGTCACCGTCGATGGCTGAGCAGACCGGCCTCGTCGCCGAGCACGACGAGCCGCACGACCAGTCCTTCGGTGAGCGGCTCAACTGGCTGCGCGCCGGCGTCCTCGGCGCGGGTGACGGCATCGTGTCGACGGCCGGCCTCGTCATCGGCGTCGCCGCCGCGACGACCGACCGCGGCGCGATCTTCACCGCGGGCCTCGCGGGCGTCGCGGCGGGCGCCATGAGCATGGCGGTCGGTGAGTACGTCTCGGTGAGCACCCAGCGCGACGCCGAGATGGCCCTGCTCGCCAAGGAGCGCCGCGAGCTGCGGGAGGAGCCCGAGGCCGAGCTCCAGGAGCTCGCCGAGCTCTACGAGGCCAAGGGCCTCACCCCCGAGCTCGCGCACGACGTCGCCGTTCAGCTGACCGCACACGACGCCCTCGCCGCGCACGCCGAGACCGAGCTCGGCATCGACCCCGCGGCCCTGACCAAGCCGTGGCACGCGGCCTGGGCGTCGCTCGTCGCCTTCACCGCCGGCGCGCTCATCCCGCTCATCGCGATCCTCGCGGTCGCGCCCAGCGCCCGCGTGCCCGTGACCGTCGTCGCCGTCGTCCTGGCCCTGCTCCTCACCGGTTGGGTGAGCGCCCGGCTCAGCTCCGCCCGCGTCGACCGCGCGGTCTGGCGCAACATCGGCGGTGGCCTGCTCGCCATGGGCGTCACCTACGTCATCGGCCTCCTCGTCGGGACACAGGTGGGATGACGCGCATCCTCGTCGTCCAGCACGAGCCCGAGGCACCGGGTGGGTGGCTCGCCGAACGCTGGGTCGAGCGCGGCATCGCCGTCGACACGGTGCGCGGCGACCTCGGCGACACCGTCCCGGACCGGGTGGGGCACGACGCCCTCGTCGTCCTCGGTGGGGCGATGAACGCCTACGACGACGACGCCTTCGCATGGCTCGCTCCGACGAAGGCGCTGCTGCGCGCCGCGGTGGCGGACGGCATACCGACGCTCGGCGTCTGCCTGGGCCACCAGCTCCTCGGCGTCGCCCTGGGCGGTGAGGTCGTGCTCAACCCGAGCGGGCGGACGGGCGGGCTGGTTCCGTTGTCGCTCACCGCTGCCGGGGAGTCCGATGAGTTGCTGGCCGGGCTCGGTGGACGCGACGTCGTCCACTACAACGGCGACGTCGTCAGCCGCCTGCCCGAGGGCGCGCACTCGCTCGCGACCGCGCCGGACGGGTCGATCCAGGCCGCCCGCTTCGGGCCGCGGGCCTGGGGCGTGCAGTTCCACCCCGAGACGACACCCGAGATCTTCGAGGGCTGGATGACGGGCTTCCGGCCCGAGCCGCACGAACTGCCCGACTCCCCCACGACGTGGCTCGGCACGATGGAGTCGCGGCGGGAGTCGCTGCGGACGACGGGGTGTGCCGTCGCCGACGCCTTCGCGCGCCGGCTCGGCTGAGGCGGACCCCTCCTCGGGGGTTGCCCGCTCCCTTCGGCTCAGTCGCCCCGGGTGGCGCGGAAGAGCGGCTCCGCGAGCGTCGACCCCATCACGTCCTCGAGCGAGACCGGCCGGCCGTCGGGGCCGGCGAGCGGGAGTCGCCAGTTGGGGTACTCGTCCTGCGTGCCCGGCTGGTTGATGGCGCGGCGGTCGCCGACGACGTCAGAGAGCGAGACCGCCCTCAGCACGCTGGGAGTGTGCCCGATCCAGCGGTGCATCGCCACGACCATGGACGCCTGGCCGGCTCCGGGATCGAGCCAGCCGCGCGCCACGAGCGCGTCACGGACCTTCGCGACCGAGTGCTCCTCGGCGGCCCGCTCCTCCTCGACCGATCGGGTGAGCAGGCCCAGCCGCTCGCGGATCGCGACGTGCTCGAGTGCGAGGAACCCCGCCGTCGGCGGCAGGTCGTGCGTCGTCACGGACGACAGGCAGAGCTCGCGGTAGTCCTCGGGGGGCGTCGGCGCACCGTCGGTGTTCTCGAACCACATGATGCTCGTGCCGAGGACGCCGCGCTCGCTGAGGTAGTCGCGGGCGATGGCGGGGACGACGCCGAGGTCCTCGCCGATGACCACCGCGCCGGCACGCTCGGCCTCGAGGCAGAGGATGCCGATGAGGGCCTCGTGGTCGTAGGTGACGTAGGTGCCGTCGGCGGGCGTGAGCCCCTCCCCCTGCGGGATCCACCAGAGGCGGAAGAGGCCGATGACGTGGTCGACGCGGATCCCGCCGGAGTCACGCAGGACCGTGCGGACCATGTCACGGAACGGCGCGTAGCCGAGCTCGGCGAGCCGCTCGGGGTGCCACGGCGGCTGCGACCAGTTCTGCCCGAGCTGGTTGAACTGGTCCGGGGGCGCCCCGACCGTCACCCCCCTCGCGAGCGCGTCCGCCAGGCCCCAGGCGTCGGCGCCGAAGGGGTGCACTCCCACGGCGAGGTCGTGCACGATGCCGAGCGACATGCCGGCGTCCGTCGCCTCTCGCTGGACCTCGCCGAGCTGGCGGTCGAGCAGCCACTGGAGCCACATGTGGAAGTCGACGAGGTCGGCCTGCGCCGCGGCGAACTCGGCCACCGCCGGCGACGCCGGGTCGTGCAGCTCGGCCGGCCAGTCCGTCCACGGCAGCCCGTGACGCTCGGCGAGCGCGCACCACGTCGCGAAGGTCGCCAGCCCCTCACCCTCTCGCTCGCGGAAGCGCTCGAAGTCGCGGGCACGACGGCCCTCGAGCCCGAGGTCGTGGACGAGGCCGAGCGCCTCGCGCTTCGCGGTCCACGCGGCGTCGCGGTCGATCGTGTCCGCGGCGTCGAGGGCGCGGACCGAGGCCGCGAGCTCGTCGACGCGGGCGCGGGCGGCGGTGTCGAGGCGCACGACTTCGGGGATGTCGTCGACCCGGAGGTAGACCGGGTTGACGAAGCGCCGCGTCGTCGGCAGGTAGGGCGAGGCCTCCATCGGCACGACCGGCTCGGCAGCGTGCAGCGGGTTGATGAGGACGAACTCCGCCCCGAGCTCGGTCGCCGCCCACGACGCGAGGTCGCCGAGGTCGCCGAGGTCGCCCACGCCCCACGAGGAGGCGGACCGGACCTGGTAGATCTGCGTCATGAGGCCGGTGACGCCGCCGTGGCGGAGCACCTCCGGCAGCTCGAGCCGCTGCGGCGTGACGACGAGCGTCGCCGTGTCGGTCCCCTCGGCCACCGCCGGCACATCGAGGTGGGCGACGATCCGGTGCCACCCCGTCGGCAGGTCGCCGGGCAGCTCGAACGTCGCCTCGCCGATCTCGCGCCCGTCGACGACGCGCGGGTGGACCCAGCGCTCCACCTGCGGCACGTCGCGGGTCGTCCCGTCCTCGAGCTCGACGGTGAGGCGCACGCCGCTCCCGTGGGGCACGTGGGCATGGACCGAAGGAGTCCGGCCGGCACGGCATACGACGGTGGGTGGCAGGGTGCGCCGCCACGGACGGTTCTCGGCGTCCGCCAGCGCGGCCGCGACCGCCTCGTCCGAGCCGACGTCGACGCCGAGCGCGCCGAGCACCGTGCGCAGGGTCCGGTCCGAGATGACGGTGTGCTGGCCGAGCCAGTCCTGGAAGTCGGTCGCGACCCCGTGGGCGTGCGCGAGCTCGACGAGGGCGGCGGACGGGGCGGTGGGGGTCACATCGCCCATCCTGCCCGTATGCCGCCCCGGGACCGGCGAAGGGCGCCACCGCGAGTGCGGTGGCGCCCTTCGTCGCGGGTCCGGTCAGGTCACGGGCTGGCCGTGGTCTCGTGCGGACCGACGTCGAGCTTCTCGACGCGCGGGTCGCCCGCGTCGGCGAAGTAGTCGCCCTTGATCGTCTCGTCGTGGCCGTTCGACACCTTCATGGCGTTGAGGACCGCGCTGAGGACCCCGGCGATGACGAGGTTGATGACGAAGGCCGTCATCGCGATGTAGCCCATCTGCGCGATGCCCGGGATGTTGGCGAGCGAGCCACCGAAGTGCGCGCCCGTCACTGGGTTGACGACGTTGTAGGCGGACCAGGTGCCGTAGACCATGCCGACTGCCCAACCGACGAGCAGCGCCCACCGGTGGAACCAGCGGGTGTAGAGCCCGAAGACGATCGACGGGAAAGTCTGGAGGATCCAGATGCCGCCGAGGAGCTGGAAGTTGATCGCGTTCTGCTTGTCGAGGAGCAGGACGAACACGAGAGCGAACGCCTTGACGACGAGCGAGACGAGCTTGGAGACCTTGGCCTCGTCCTGCGGGCTGGCCCCCGGCTTGATCCACTCCTTGTAGATGTTTCGGGTGAACGTGTTCGCCGCCGCGATCGACATGATCGCCGCGGGCACGAGCGCGCCGATGGCGATGGCGGCGAACGCGATGCCCGCGAACCAGCTCGGGAACATGTCCTCGAAGAGCTGCGGGATGACGAGCTGGGCGTTGGGCTTGCCGTCGAGTCCGATCGGCTTGGTGCCCGCCGCGATGGCGACCCAGCCGAGGAGGGCGAGGAGGCCGAGGACGAACGAGTAGGCCGGCAGGATCGCGGCGTTGCGCCGGATGACGTTGCGGCCGCTCGCCGACAGGCTCGCCGTGATCGAGTGGGGGTACATGAAGAGCGCGAGCGCCGAGCCGAGGCCGAGCGTCGCGTAGGCCCACATCTGCGTGCTGCCGGGGATGAACGTCCCCGTCGGCTTGCCCGTCGCCTCGTTGACCGTCGTCATCTTCTGCTCGGCGGCGCCGAAGATCGTTTCCCAGCCACCGACCTTCGTGGGCAGGTAGATGATCGCGACGATGATGACGAGGTAGATGAGCGTGTCCTTGACGAACGCGATGACCGCCGGGGCGCGCAGGCCGCTGCTGTAGGTGTAGGCCGCGAGCAGGGCGAAGGCGATGAAGAGCGGTGCGTCCTTGGCGATGATGTTGCTGCCACCGCCGAGGCCGACGACCTCGAGCACGGCCTGGATGCCGACGAGCTGGAGGGCGATGTAGGGCATCGTCGCGAGGAAGCCGGTGAGGGCGACGGCGAGCGAGAGCTCACGGCTGCCGTAGCGGCCCTTGACGAAGTCGGCCGGCGTGACGTAGCCGTGCCGGTGGCTCACCGACCACAGCCGCGCCATGAAGACGAAGATGATCGGGTAGAGCACGATCGTGTAGGGCACGGCGAAGAAGCCGGTGACCGCACCGGTCGCGAACATCGCGGCCGGGACCGCGACGAACGTGTATGCCGTGTAGAGGTCGCCTCCGAGGAGGAACCAGGTGATCCACGTGCCGAACGAGCGACCGCCGAGGCCCCACTCGTCGAGGGACTCCATGCTCGTCGGACGGCGCCACCGCGTGGCCATGAAGCCCATGACGGTGACGAGCAGGAAGAGTGCGGTGAGGACGACCAGTGCGGTCCAGTTGACGCCGCTCATCGCCGGCCTCCCTCGGTGTCGGTGGGTCCGTCGGTGTCGGTGCGACCGTCGGTGCGGCCGTCGGAGTCGAAGGGCTGGCCGTCGTGCAGGTCGGCGTCGCCGGCGTCGCCGATCGTCGCTCCCCGTTCGTGACGGCCGTGCTGGCGGCGCGGTCGGCGCTGGGCGTCACCCATGGGCCGGTGCGGGCGCGCCCGGAGCACGAGCTGGTAGGCGGTCCAGGTCATCGCCGAGCAGAGGAACACCCAGAGGAACTGGTACCAGATGAAGAACGGGAAGCCCCAGAGCCTCGGCTCGACCTTGCTGTAGGAGCTGACCCACATGAGCGCGACGATCGGGATGAGCAGGAGCACCCCGGCCGCGGCGAGCAACCCCTTGTTGGCGGGTGGGACCGTGTCATGGTCCACGACCTCGTGTTCGTCCACGGGAACGACCTCTTTCGTCTCGGATGCGGGCACCGTTGAGCGCACCACCGCGACACACTAGGGGTTTGCGGTGGCGCAGGTCACAGTGGCGCGCCGCCGTGTGACCGACCCGTTCCCGGCGCCGTGGGTGCACCGTGGGCGGCGCTCCACCATGCTGCGCCATCCCCCGGGTCGTGGTTTCATCGTGGTGTTTCCGACCCGTTCGACCTTGGGTGTTGGTGTTCATGCGACTCAGAACCGTCCTGGCCGGCCTGTGTGCAGCCGTCGTGGCGGGGGGTGGTCTCGTCGCGGCCCCGGCCGTCGCGGGGCCGACGACAGCCGCAGGAGCGACGACAGCGGCGGCTGACACGGCCATAGGCGCCTCCGTGCAGTGGGGACTGCCCGGCGACGTGCCGGTCGCGGCGAACTTCGCCGGCGACTCCCGGCGCGACCTCGCTGTGTGGCGCCCCTCGAACGGGATCTGGTACGTGCGTGGCGTCGGCAGCTACCAGTGGGGCGTGCGCGGTGACCTGCCCGCCGCCGCCGACTTCTCCGGCGACGGACGGGTCGACATCGCCGCGTTCCGGCCCTCCAACGGCACGTGGTACCTCCGCGGCGGGGCCACCATCCGGTGGGGCCAGTCCGGTGACGTGCCGGTGGCCGCCGACTACACCGGCGACGGCAGGGCCGACATCGCGGTCTTCCGGCCCTCCAACGGCACGTGGTACGTCCGCGGTCTGGGCACCATCCGCTGGGGCCAGTCCGGTGACGTCGCCGTCCCGGCGAACTACCTCGGCGACCACAGGGCCGACGTGGCCGTCTACCGGCCCTCGACCGGCACGTGGTTCGTCCGTGGAGCCGCCGGCGGACTCGTCTGGGGGCGGCAGGGCGACCGGCCCGTCCCCGCCGCCTACGCCGGTGGCGCCATCGCGAGCCTCGCCACATGGCGTCCGAGCACGGGCGGCTGGTTCGTCCGTGGCGGGCAGACCGTCACGTGGGGCCGCAGCGGCGATGTGCCGCAGGCGGGTGACTTCCTCGGCAACGCCAAGGCCGACCGCGTCGTCTGGCGACCGTCCAACGGCACGTGGTACCTCCGCTACGAGGTGGCGACCACACCGCCGCCGCCGGTCCCGGGGAGCCTGTGCACGGATCCCTACTTCACGACGAGCAACTCCAACGGCGGCATCACCGACAACGGCTACTACGTCCACAACAACCTCTGGAACGCGAGCAAGTACCCGGGGACGACCGGGACGACCGAGGTGTGCAGCTACCGCTCGTGGAACCACACGGCATACGCCTCGAACGCCTCGGGCTCCGGTGAGGTCAAGACCTACCCGAACGTCCACAAGGACTACCACGGCCGGACGATCTCGAGCTTCTCGCGGCTCACGTCGACGTTCGCCGCCACGCCGCCGGGTCGGGGGATCTACAACGTCGGCTACGACCTCTGGCTCAACGGCATCCCCAACGACGAGGTGATGATCTGGACGGATAACCACCGCCAGGTTCCGGCCGGGTCGCGTTTCGCCTCCAACGTCAGCCTGAGCGGCTACACGTGGGACGTCTACGCCACGAGCGGCAACGGCTACATCGCGTTCGTCCCGTCCGGTGGCGCGCGCATCACATCCGGGACGCTCGACATCAAGGCGATGCTCACCTACCTCGTCGCCCGCGGGCGGGTCTCCGCGAGCGCGACCGTCGACCAGATCTGCTACGGCGCCGAGATCGTCGACACGGGCGGCTCGCGCGCCACCTGGAACTTCACGAACTTCTCGATCACCGACTCCTGACGCCGCCCGCAACTCGGTTGCCGGTGGCGGGCGGCGTCGGCCAGCCTTGCGACATGGGGTCACGCACCGCCAGGCAGCACCCGCGCAACCGCTGACCCAGACGCCCGTATGCCGTCCACGCCCCTTCCGGGTCCGGCTCAGCCGAGCTGGCCCCGCACCGCTCCGGCGGGGAACTCGGCGTTGTGGACGTTGACGTAATAGTCCTCGGGGTTGCGGATGAGCTCCAGGGCCAGCTCACGCGGCACCTCCGCGCACCCGCTGGACTCTCCGGCCGTCGGGGCGGTGAGTGGGATGACCACGGGACCGGGACTCGCCTCGGGTGCAACGTGGACGTGCGCAGCCGTCGCGGGTGCGATGTCGTCGACGGTGAGGGTGTAGCAGACCTCGCCGGTTCCGGGGTTGATGCGGAACGTCGCCGTGCCCGACCCGTCGGGGTCGCCGGGTCCGGGACGCTCCGCCGCTCCCGTCATCTCCACGGTGAGCGGTCGCCCACCGGCGGCGGCGACCGGAGTGACGACGAGGGTGGCCGCGGCGAGGGCGGCCGTCGACAGGGCGAGGGTCGTGGTGCGGACGGACATGGCTCCTCCAGAGGTGCGTTCCGGAAACTGGGTGTCTCTCACCGTAGACCCGGCCCCTGCGGCGCCACCAGATCCGTCCGGACCCGTCGGTTCGGCCCATCTTCGGGCGCGGGCGGCCAGGCGCCGGACGGCGCCCCCAGGCGAAGGTCGACGCGCACCCGTTCGTCCGCCAGCTCGTCACCGCCGGCCGGCTCCTCGGCCAGACGACCCACCGGCATACGAAAGGTCCCACGGATCGCGACCTCCATGCCGCGTTCTGTGGGACCTTCCCGGCCGAACCCGACGGTTCAGACGTTGAAGCGGAACTCCACGACGTCGCCGTCCTGCATGACGTAGTCCTTGCCCTCCATGCGGACCTTGCCGGCGGCCTTGGCCGCGGCCATCGTCCCCATCTCATCGAGGTCGGAGAACGACACGATCTCGGCCTTGATGAACCCGCGCTGGAAGTCGGTGTGGATGACACCGGCCGCCTGCGGTGCGGTCCACCCCTGGCCGATCGTCCACGCGCGCGACTCCTTGGGACCCGCCGTGAGGTAGGTCTGCAGCCCCAGCGTGTGGAACCCGGTGCGCGCGAGCTGGTCGAGGCCGGACTCGGTCGCGCCGAACCCCTCGAGCATCTCCTGGGCGTCCTCGGGCGACATGTCCATGAGGTCCATCTCGAGCTTGGCGTTGAGGAAGACCGCGTCGGCCGGGGCCACGAGCGAGCGCAGCGACGACTGCAGACTGTCGTCCGTGAGCTGGTCCTCGTCGAGGTTGAAGACGTAGATGAAGGGCTTGGTCGTGAGTAGCCCCAGCGCCTTCGCCTCGGCGAGGTCGACACCGGCAGCCGGCCCGGCGGCATACAGGGTCCTGCCCTCCTCGAGGACCTTCTGGGCGGCGAGGGCGTTCTCGAGGAGCGGCTTGCTCTCCTTCTTGATGCGAGCCTCCTTCTCGAGGCGCGCGACGGCCTTCTCGAGGGTCTGGAGGTCGGCGAGGATGAGCTCGGTGTGGATGGTCTCGATGTCGGACTCGGGCGAGATCCTGCCGTCGACGTGGACGACGTCGCCGTCCTCGAAGGCGCGCACGACCTGGCAGATGGCATCCGCCTCGCGGATGTTGGCGAGGAACTTGTTGCCCAGGCCCTCGCCCTCCGAGGCACCGCGCACGATGCCGGCGATGTCGACGAAGGACACCGTCGCCGGGAGGATCTTCTCGGAGCCGTGGATCTCGGCGAGCCGGTCGAGGCGCGAGTCCGGCAGCGGGACGACGCCGACGTTGGGCTCGATGGTCGCGAAGGGGTAGTTCGCGGCGAGGACGTTGTTCTTGGTCAGGGCGTTGAACATCGTCGACTTGCCGACGTTGGGGAGCCCGACGATTCCGATGGTGAGTGCCACGGGGACAGGAGTCTACCGGGGCGGCCGGCGTGCCCTCACCACGCGACGGACGCCCCACACCGCGAGCGCCCCCACGGCGAGGCCGGCGACCGCCAGCCCGGCATACGTGCCCGCCGACCCGCCGTCCTCGTTGGTGAGGGCGTGGACGAGGGCGGCGACGCTGACGAGCACCCACACGAGGACGAACGCGACACCGAGCAGCCCCGCCAGGAGGGCGAGGAACCTCCCGCCGCTCACCCCATGCCGCCGGGCGTCTCGCTGTTCTCGAGGTAGATCGGGTATGCCGTGGCGTCGCCGCCCAGGACCTGCTCCAGCATCCGCGCGGTGTAGGGCGCCACATGATCGGCGAGGTCGGCGGGTGCGACCCAGTGGACCGCCCTGATCTCGCGGCGCAGCAGGGTGAGCCCCTCGGCGAAGCTGCGCTCGACCGAGCCCAGGTCGAAGAGGAAGAGCACCGCGTCGTCCCAGCCCCGCCACGGCGGCAGCCAGTTGACCGCGGAGAGCCCGTCGACGCCGACGGCGACCCCGAGCTCCTCGCTGATCTCGCGCACGACGCACGCGGCCGGGGACTCCTTAGGGTCGACGACGCCTCCCGGCAGGTCCCACTCCCCCTTGTAGGCGAGCTCGCACAGGAGCACCTCGCCGTCCTCGTTGCGCAGCAGCCCCTGGGCGATGTTGCGCTTGCGCGGCAGCCGCGAGTTGAGGATGTTGATGGCGGCATGGCGGCGTGACTCGGTCGCGGTGTCGGTCTCCCCAGCATCGGCCATGCACCGAGGCTAGCCTGCGAGGCGTTGTCGGCACCGCGTGGCACGGTGTGCCCCATGAACCCGTGGATCGCGTTGGTGGGCGGCATCGTTCTCGGTGCCCTGGCGGCCTGGCTGCTCCTTCGGCAGTCGTATGCCGTCCGCGCGGCCTCCGTGGCCACCGAGCGCGACCTGCTGCGCGAGCGGGTCGTCGACCTCGAGGCCTCGCTGGCCGAGGACCTCGAGACCGCCTCGCTGCTCGCTCCCCTGCGCGACGCGCTCGGTCGGGTCGAGCGCCAGGTCGGTGTGCTCGAGCGCGACCGGGTCGAGCAGTTCGGTGCGATCCGTGCCGTCATGGGCCGTGTCGAGTCCGAGGCCCAGCAGCTCGGCCGCCAGACGCAGTCACTCGCGGGCTCACTCCGCTCGTCGTCGGTGCGCGGCTCGTGGGGCGAGGTGCAGCTGCGACGGGTCCTCGAGGCCTCGGGCATGCTCGCGCGCTGCGACTTCGAGGAGCAGGTGCGCGCCCGAGGTCGTCACGACCGCGAGGTCCGTCCCGACGTCGTCGTGCGCCTGCCCGGCGACCGCTCGCTCGTCATCGACGCCAAGGCACCGATGGCCGCCTTCCTCGACGCGCAGACCGAGGACCTCGGCGACGACGACCGCACCGAGCTCCTGCGCGACCACGCCCGGGCGCTCCGCCAGCACGTGCAGGTGCTCGCGGCCAAGGACTACTGGGCGGCGTTCGACTCGACGCCCGAGATGGTCGTGTGCTTCGTGCCCAGCGACGCGATGCTCGCCGCCGCCCTCGCCGCCGACCCCGGGCTGCACGAGCGCGCCATGACCGAGCGGATCGTGCTCGTCGGCCCCGGCGCCCTGCTGGCCCTGCTGCGGACCGTCGCCTTCGGCTGGCAGCAGGACGCGCTGTCGGCGAGCGCTCGCGAGCTGCTCGCGCTGGGGCAGGAGCTCTACCGCCGGCTCGCCACCCTCGGCACCCACGCCGCCAAGATGGGGCGCTCGCTGCACGCGACGGTCGAGAGCTACAACCAGTTCGTCGGTGCGCTCGAGTCGCGCGTCCTCGTCACTGCCCGGCGGATGCAGGACCTCGAGCTCGTCAGCGACGACCTCCCCGAGCTGCCGCCGCTCCAGACCGGGCCACGCGTCCTCACCGCCGTCGAGCTGCTCGAGGCCGTCTCCGCCGAGGACGCCCGACCCGAGCTGCTCTCCGACTCCCCGTCGCACGACGACGAGGCGGACACCCGGGCCGGCTGACTCCGAGCCGGGTCAGCGACACCGTCGCCGGCGACTCACTGGGCGTACTGCGGGTCCGTCGGCTCGACCCACTGGACGAGCTGGTAGACGACGCCGTTGGGGTCGGTCATCTGGAAGTAGCGCTCCCCCCACGGCTCGGTCTCGATGGGGGTGACGACCTCGACGCCGGCGTCGACGAGGCGCCGGTAGTCGGCGTCGACGTCCTCGACGGTGAAGACCACGAGCAGGCCGTGGGCACGGCCCGCGGCCGAGGCGGGCTTGAACGTCGGCAGCCCGGTGCGAAGGTAGATGAGGTTCATGCCGGCGTCCTCGTGTGCGAGAGAGGCGAAACCGTCGGCGGCCATCACCTCGGCGAAGCCCAGGTGCTCGCGTACCCAGGTGGCGGAGGCCTCCACGTCGGGGACGTTGAGGGAGATGGCGGAGTCGGTGATGCGCAAGGCGCTCTCCTGTCGTTCGATCACTGCGTCCACTTCAATATACGCAGTACGGTGTACGTCGTACAACGCATGTGTGCCACGATTGTTCCCGTGACGCCTCCGAGGAACCGCAGCACCGGCGCCGGCGAGCCCAGCCGGACCCTCGCCCTGCTCTGGGGCGACCCGTCGGCGCAGCCACGCAAGGGACCCGGGCGGTCCCTGACCGTGGGCCGGGTCGTCGACGCCGCACTCTCCCTGGCTGACGAGGAGGCCCTCGGCGCCGTGACGATGCGCGCCGTCGCCGAGCGCGTCGGGGTCTCGGCGATGTCGGTCTACACCTACGTTCCGGGGAAGGCCGAGCTGCTCGACCTCATGGTCGACGCGCTCTACGCGCGGATGCCCCGTCCTGCGTGGGGGCGGGCACGGTGGCGCAGGCGGCTCACCACCGTCGCCGAGTCGAACCGCGACCTGCTGTCCGCCCATCCATGGCTCACCGAGGTCGCGGCGCTGAGCCGGCCTCCGCTCGGCCCGGGGGTCATGGCGAAGTACGAGCACGAGCTCTCCGCGCTCGACGGCAGCGGGCTCTCGGACGTCGACACCGACGCGGCCCTCACCTACCTGCTCGGCTTCGTGCAGTCCCACGCCCGGGCGGCGCACGACGCCCGACGGGCCACGACCGACAGCGCCATGAGCGACGAGCAGTGGTGGGCGGCCAACCAGCCCATCCTCGAGCGAGCGCTCGACCCGGCGGCCTACCCGCGCGCGACCCGCATCGGCGCCGCCGCCGGCGAGGCGCAGGGCTCCGCCTGGAGCGCGGACGCCGCATGGACCTTCGGACTGGCCCGCACCCTCGACGGCCTCGCCGCCCTCATCGAGCGGTCCTGAGGCCGGCCGAGCGGTGGGGCGAGGATCCCACGCTCTGCGTGGGCGGCCGGCATACCGGCCCGGGTTGAGGAACAGTTCCATGTCCTTGACGGTTCAACCTTCCATGAAGGTTGACATCTGGTCCGACATCGCCTGCCCGTGGTGCTACATCGGCAAGCGCCGCTTCGAGAGCGCCCTCGCTCGGTTTCCGCACAGGGAGTCCGTGGAGGTGACGTGGCACAGCTACCAGCTCGACCCGTCACTGCCCGAGCACTACGACGGCACCGAGCTCGACTACCTCGCGACGCGCAAGGGCATGCCGCGCGAGCAGGTGGCCCAGATGTTCGAGCACGTCACCGAGGTGGCCGCTGGGGAGGGCCTCGCCTACGACTTCGACTCGCTGGTCGTCGCCAACAGCCTGCGCGGGCACGAGCTCATCCACCTCGCCGCCGGCCGCGGGCGCCAGGACGAGGCCAAGGAGGCCCTCCTTTCCGCGCACTTCGAGCACGGCGAGGACATCGGCGACGTCGAGACCCTCGTCCGCATCGGGACGTCCATCGGGCTCGACGCCGACGAGGTCCGCTCCGCGCTCGCCGACGGCACCTTCGCCGAGTCCGTCCGCGAGGACATCGCCCAGGCCCAGCGGTACGGCATCTCGGGCGTGCCCTTCTTCGTCGTCGACGAGAAGTACGGCGTGAGCGGCGCCCAGCCCACCGAGCTCTTCACGCAGGTGCTGGACCAGGCATGGGGCGAGGCCCACCCGCTGACGATGGTGAGCGCTCCGGGCACCGCGGGCGCGCAGGACGACGCGGCCTGCGGTCCGGACGGCTGCGCCATCTGACGCGCACCGAGCGCACCCTGCAGACGTGCTGAGGGCGCGGCACCCCTGTGGGTGCCGCGCCCTCAGCGCGTCAGTCGGGCGGGGTCAGTGGAGCGAGCCGGCCTCGGCGAACGAGCCGTCGTGGCGCATCTTGTCGGACATGCCGGCGGCCTTGAGGTCACGGCGGATCTCGTTGGGCAGCGAGAACATGAGCGACTCCTCGGCCGCCACGACCGGCTTGACGTCCTCGAAACCGTGACCCGCGAGGTAGTCGAGAACTCCGCGCACGAGGATCTCCGGCACGGACGCACCCGAGGTCACCCCGACCGTGCGGACTCCCTCGAGCCACGTGTCGTCGATCTCCTCGGCGTAGTCGACGAGGTGGCCGGCCTTGGAACCGTGCTCGAGCGCGACCTCGACGAGCCGCACCGAGTTCGAGGAGTTGCGCGAGCCGACGACGATCATGAGGTCGCAGTCCGGGGCCATGTGCTTCACCGCGAGCTGGCGGTTCTGGGTGGCGTAGCAGATGTCGTCGCTGGGCGGGTCCTGCAGCTGCGGGAACTTCTCGCGCAGCCGCCGCACCGTCTCCATGGTCTCGTCGACCGACAGCGTGGTCTGCGAGAGCCACACGACCTTGTCGGGGTCGCGGACGGTGACGTTGTCGACGTCGTCGGGTCCGTCGACGAGGGTGATGTGCTCGGGCGCCTCACCGGCGGTGCCGACGACCTCCTCGTGGCCCTCGTGGCCGATGAGGAGGATGTCGTAGTCGTCGCTCGCGAAGCGGACGGCCTCGCGGTGGACCTTGGTGACGAGGGGGCAGGTGGCGTCGATCGTCTTGAGACCCAGCGCCCTGGCCTCCTCGTGGACGACCGGGGCGACGCCGTGCGCCGAGAAGATCACGGTGGCGCCCTCGGGCACCTCGTCGGTCTCCTCGACGAAGATTGCGCCGCGCTTCTCGAGCGTCGTCACGACGTGCTTGTTGTGGACGATCTCCTTGCGGACGTAGACCGGTGCGCCGTAGAGGTCGAGCGCCTTCTCGACCGTGACCACGGCCCGGTCGACGCCGGCGCAGTAGCCGCGGGGCGCGGCGAGGAGGACGCGCTTGGTGGCCTGGTCAGTCGTGGCGGTCATGCCTCCCATCGTACGGGCGCGCCTCGAAGCCCCCCTGTATGCCGCCCGCTCCCCTTGCGTCCGCAGCTCTGGTCGCCAGGCCGTAACCCTGCCGGACGCAAGCAGGTCGGTATGCCGCTCGGCCCCCTTGCGTCCGCAGCTCTGGTCGCCAGGCCGTCACCGTGCCGGACGCAAGGGCGGGGGCGCGTCATCGACGAGGGTGTCGGCGAAGCAGTGTTGACTGAGCGGCATGTCCCTCCCGGAGCGTGCCGCCGACACGACGGCCGAGTCGCCGTGGCCGGTGCGGCTGCTCTCGATGAAGATCGCCGACTACGTCGAGAAGATGTCGGTCGTCTGGGTGGAGGGACAGGTCGTCCAGCTCAACCGGCGGCCGGGGGCCCGCACGGCCTACCTCACCCTGCGCGACGCGGACGTCGACATGTCGCTCTCGGTCTCGATCCAGGTCAACGCCCTCGACGCCATGGCGGCGCCCGTGAACGAGGGACTTCGGGTCGTCGTCCAGGCCAAGCCGTCGTTCTGGACCCAACGCGGCACCCTGACGATGGACGGCCGCCAGATCCGCCCCGTCGGAGTGGGTGAGCTGCTCGCCCGCATCGAGTACCTCAAGCGCAACCTCGCGAGCGAGGGGCTCTTCGACGCCGACCGCAAGCGACCTCTGCCCTTCCTGCCGCGTCGCATCGGTCTCATCTGCGGCCGGGCGAGCGCTGCCGAGAAGGACGTCGTCGAGAACACCCGCCGCCGCTGGCCGACGGCGCGCTTCGAGATCCGTCAGGTGGCGGTCCAGGGCGCGACCGCGGTCACGGAGGTGACCCGGGCGCTCGACGAGCTGGACGGCATACCGGACGTCGACGTCATCGTCATCACGCGCGGGGGCGGAGGGGTCGAGGACCTTCTCCCCTTCAGCAACGAGGCGATGCTGCGTGCCGTCGCCGCCGCGCGGACCCCGGTGGTCAGTGCCATCGGGCACGACGTCGACACCCCGCTGCTCGACCTCGTCGCCGACCACCGGGCCTCGACCCCCACCGACGCGGCCAAGGCGATCGTCCCCGACGCCGAGCGCGAGCACCACGCCGTCGACGCGGCGCGGGCCCGGTCCCGTCGCGCGCTCGAGTCCCGGCTCCACCACGAGCGGCGTCGACTCGTCGAGCTGCGCTCGCGCCCCGTGCTCGCCGACCCCGGCGCGTTCGTCCGGGTGCAGCGCGACGTGGTCTCGGCGCTCCGCTCGCGCGCCCGCCACCGCGTCGAGGCCCAGGTGCACCGCCACCAAGACGCCATCGGCCACCTGCGGACGCAGGTCCGCACCCTCTCACCGCAGTCGACCCTCGACCGGGGCTACGCGATCGTCCAGCGCGTCGACGGGTCGGTCGTCCACGACCCCCACGAGCTCGAGGTCGACGAGCTGCTCCACGTCACCGTGGCTCGGGGCGACTTCGGCGTCCGGACCGAGGGTTAGGGTGCACGTCATGGCCAAGGACACCCCGCAGCCCGAGCGCGACGACGCCGCGAGCGCCGCCGACGTCGCTCCCGACGCACCTGCCGCCGACGAGGCCAACGCCGACGTCGCGGCGATGAGCTACGAGGCAGCCCGCGACGAGCTCGTCGACATCGTCGCCCGGCTCGAGAACGGCCAGGTCGGTCTCGAGGACAGCATGGGTCTGTGGCAGCGCGGCGAGGTGCTCGCCGCGCACTGCGCGCAGTGGCTCGACCGCGCCGAGGCGCGGCTCAGCGACGAGTGACTAGGGCGTGACCGGCCCGAGGTGCTCGGCGACGAACGCGAGCTCCTCGAACGTCCCGGTCCCGGTGAGGAGCGTGGTGAGCTCTCCGGAGCCCGTGCGGCGGTCGACGAGGCTGTTCTGCACCTTGCCGCCTCGCTCGTACTTCACCCACGTGGTGCCGGCGGCCTCGAGCTCGCCGACCCGCCTCGCCCGGTTGGTCTGCGCCTCGACCCAGGCCCGGGTCGCGTCACGGGTCTGCTCGACCGCGACGTAGTTGCCTGACGGCGCCTGGTAGCCCGCGTGCCAGGTCATGAGCCCGTCCGTGCCGCGGACGTAGCGCGCGCTCGTCGTCTTCCAGTCCTTCGGCAGCTCGACCGCCTCCGAGATCGGCCAGCCGCTCTCCTGTGCGACCTCGACCGCGGTGGCGTGCACGTCGACGACGGGACCACCGAGGGTGTTGACCCTTGGGGTCATGAACCAGATGAGGGCCATGAGCGCGCCGATGACGAGGAGGGACCGCACCATGTTGGGCACGGACCCGGAGGCGTAGTGGCTCTTCGCCGGCGTCTGGCTCACCCCTCCATGGTCGCTGATGACCGCACGATTCCCCATATCGGGTCGGCGATAGAGTCGGCCCACCGCTCCACGGCCGCCCCTCACGGACTGCCGTGCCACGTCACGAAGGACAGGTTGCTCATGCCCGACGCCCCCTCCGCGAACGTCCCCGACCGCAACCTTGCGCTCGAGCTCGTCCGGGTCACCGAGGCCGCCGCAATGGCCGGCGGGCGCTGGGTCGGGCGGGGTGACAAGAACCGCGCCGACGGCGCCGCCGTCGAGGCGATGCGCGCCCTCATCTCCACCGTCGAGATGCGCGGGACCGTCGTCATCGGCGAGGGCGAGAAGGACAACGCCCCCATGCTCTTCAACGGCGAGCAGGTCGGCAACGGCGCCGGCGCCGAGGTCGACGTCGCGGTCGACCCCATCGACGGCACGACGCTCACTGCCAAGGGCATGCCCAACGCGATCGCGGTCATGGCGGTGAGCGACCGGGGCTCGATGTACGACCCGAGCGCCGTCTTCTACATGGACAAGCTCGTCGCCGGCCCCGAGGTCGCCGACGTCGTCGACATCCGCCTCCCGGCCGCCGAGAACGTCCGCCGCATCGCCAAGGTCAAGAACGAGCGGCCCGAGGACGTCACCGTCGTCATGCTCGACCGCCCCCGCCACGAGGCCCTCGCCCGTGAGGTCCGCGACACCGGCGCCCGTATCAAGCTCATCTCCGACGGTGACGTCGCGGGCGCGATCTCGGCCGCGCGCGAGACCACTGGCATCGACCTGCTGCTCGGCATCGGTGGCACCCCCGAGGGCATCATCACCGCCTGCGCCATCAAGTGCCTGGGTGGCGTCATCCAGGGCCGGCTCTGGCCCCAGGACGACGACGAGCGCCAGAAGGCGATCGACGCCGGGCACGACCTCGACGCGGTCCTCAGCACCGACGACCTCGTCACCTCCGACAACTGCTTCTTCGTCGGGACCGGCATCACGGACGGTGAGCTTCTCCGGGGCGTGCGCTACTCCCGCGGCCGCGCCATCACGAACTCGATCGTCATGCGGAGCAAGTCCGGCACCGTCCGGGTCATCGAGAGCCACCACGTGCTCGACCGGACCGCGGGCCTCCCCCGGAGCGAGGGCTGACATGACGACCGACGCCGGCTCCCCCACCCCCGTCCTCGTCGTCGGCGAGACCCTGGTCGACATCGTCCACACCCCCGACGGAGCCGTGACCGAGCACGTCGGCGGCTCCCCTGCCAACGTCGCCATGGGCATCGCCCGACTCGGCCACGAGACCGTCCTGGCCACGACGCTCGGCGACGACGACCACGGCCGGCGCTGCCGCGAGCAGATCACCGAGCACGGCGTCACCATCGAGAACCTCGACGCCGGTGGTCACGGGACCTCCACCGCCAAGGCCACGCTCGACGACTCGGGAGCGGCGGAGTACGACTTCGACCTGCACTGGGAGCTGCGCCCGGTCGACGACCTCGGCCGCTTCGGCCACGTCCACACCGGGTCGATCGCTGCCACCCTGATGCCCGGCGCCGAGGTGATCACCAGCACCCTCACCGACGCCCGCGAGCACGCGACGATCTCCTACGACCCCAACGTCCGGCCGACGATCATGGGAAGCGTGGACGAGGTCCGCGTGCGGATCGAGGAGCTCATCACCGTGAGCGACGTCGTCAAGGCCAGCGCCGACGACGTCGAGTGGCTGTATGCCGGCCGCTCCCTTCCCGAAGTCATGGCCGCATGGGGCGGGCTGGGACCGGGCCTCGTCGTCGTCACCCGTGGCGGGGACGGCGTCACCTACCGCGTGAGCTCGACCGGCGAGGTCGGCGACGCACCGGCCCGGGTCGACAGGGTCGCCGACACCGTCGGCGCCGGCGACTCCTTCATGGCGGGGCTCGTGTCCGGGCTCCTCGACGCCGGACTGCTGGGCGACGCGACCGCCCGCGACCGGCTGCGGGCCGCGACCCTCGACGCCGTCACCCCTGCCGTCGAGCGTGCGCTCGGCACGAGCGCCGTCACCGTCGGCCGCTCGGGCGCCTACGCCCCCACCCGCGAGGAGATCTGAAGGACACATGGCTGACTTCGCCTACGAGGACCTGCTGCCGGTCGGCGCCGACGACACGGCATACCGGCTGCTCACGACGGAGGGGGTCGAGGTGCTCGACGGTCCCGGGGGACGCCGGTTCCTCCAGGTCGCGCCGGAGGCGCTGCGGCTGCTCAGCGAGACCGCGATGCACGACATCGCGCACTACCTGCGCCCAGCGCACCTCCAGCAGCTCCGCAACATCCTCGACGACCCCGAGGCGAGCAACAACGACAAGTTCGTCGCGCTCGACCTGCTCAAGAACGCCAACATCGCCGCGGGCGGCGTCCTGCCGATGTGCCAGGACACGGGCACGGCGATCGTCATGGGCAAGCGTGGCCAGCACGTCCTCACGCAAGGAGCCGACGAGCGCGCCCTCTCGCGCGGCATCTACGACGCCTACACGACGCTCAACCTGCGCTACTCCCAGATGGCGCCCGTGACGACGTGGGAGGAGAAGAACACCGGCTCCAACCTCCCGGCGCAGATCGAGCTCTACGCCGACACCGCGGAGGGGCACGAGACGGCATACAAGTTCCTCTTCATGGCCAAGGGGGGCGGCAGCGCCAACAAGTCCTTCCTCTTCCAGGAGACCAAGGCTGTCCTCAACGAGGCGGCGATGATGCGCTTCCTCGACGAGAAGCTGCGCGGGCTCGGCACCGCGGCCTGCCCGCCCTACCACCTCGCCGTCGTCATCGGCGGCACGAGCGCGGAGTTCGCCCTCAAGACGGCGAAGTACGCGAGCGCGAAGTACCTCGACAGCCTTCCGACCAGCGGCGACCCCGCGACCGGGCACGGCTTCCGCGACGTCGAGCTCGAGGGGCGGGTGCTCGAGCTCACCCGGGAGTTCGGCATCGGGGCCCAGTTCGGCGGCAAGTACTTCTGCCACGACGTCCGTGTCGTCCGCCTCCCCCGCCACGGCGCCTCGCTGCCCGTCGCGATCGCGGTGTCGTGCTCCGCCGACCGTCAGGTGCTCGGCAAGATCACGCCGGAGGGCGTGTTTCTCGAGCAGCTCGAGACCGACCCGGCACGCTTCCTGCCCGACACCACGCACGCAGGGCTCGCCGCCCACGACGACGAAGCCACCGGCGCCGGGTCGACGGGCCAGGGTGCCGTCGTCGAGATCGACCTCAACCGGCCGATGGACGAGATCCTCGCCGAGCTCACGACGCACCCCGTCAAGACCCGGCTCTCGCTCACCGGACCGCTCGTCGTCGCCCGCGACATCGCCCACGCGAAGATCAAGGAGCGCCTCGACGCAGGCGAGGCGATGCCCGCCTACCTGCGCGACCACCCCGTCTACTACGCCGGGCCCGCCAAGACCCCCGCGGGCATGCCTTCCGGGTCCTTCGGCCCGACGACGGCCGGCCGCATGGACTCCTACGTCGAGCAGTTCCAGGCCGCCGGCGGCTCCAAGGTCATGCTCGCCAAGGGCAACCGGAGCAAGCAGGTCACCGACGCGTGCGCCTCGCACGGGGGCTTCTACCTCGGCTCGATCGGCGGTCCCGCCGCCCGTCTCGCGCAGGACTGCATCAAGAGCGTCGAGGTCCTCGAGTACCCCGAGCTCGGCATGGAGGCGATCTGGAAGATCGAGGTCGAGGACTTCCCCGCCTTCATCGTCGTCGACGACAAGGGCAACGACTTCTTCGCCTCCGTGACCAAGCCACTGGCCATGACCATCCCCAAGAGAGCAGGACTTCTGTGAGCGAGAACCCCACTGCGACAGGCGCTTTCGACGACCTCCTCGAGGCCAACCGCACCTTCGCGCAGACCTTCGACCTCGGTGGCTTCGACGGTGTCGCCCACGCCGGCATCGCGATCGTCACGTGCATGGACTCGCGCATCGCCCCGCTCGGCATGCTCGGGCTCTCCCCCGGCGACGCCAAGATCTTCCGCAACCCCGGTGGCCGCGTCACCTCCGCTGCGCTCGAGGCGCTCGTCCTCGGCGTGCACCTGCTCAACGTGCAGCGCATCCTCGTCGTCCCCCACACGCGCTGCGCGATGACGAAGTACTCCGAGGTCGAGCTGCGCGAGGTCATCGGCGAGAAGGCCGGCACCGACGCGTCGTGGGTCGGCTTCCACGTCGTCCCCGACCAGGAGGCCGCACTCAAGGCCGACGTCATGGCCGTGCGCTCGCACCCGCTCATCCCCGACAGCGTCGCCGTGGGCGGCTTCCTCTACGACGTCGACAGCGGCCTGCTCGAGCAGCGCATCTGAGCTCGACGAGAAGGGGTAGGCCGTGCCGTCACCTCGCGTGACCGGGCTCGCCGTGCACCCGCTCAAGAGCGGGGCGATCCGTCCTGTCCGGACCGCCACGGTCGAGCGCGCCGGGTTCGCGGGCGACCGGCGATGGATGGTCGTCGACGCCGACGCCCGGCTCGTGTCGGCACGTGAGCTCCACCGGCTCTTCTCGGTCGTCGCCGACACCGCGGAGACGTCACCCGAGGTCGAGACCGGTCTGCGCCTGCGGGCACCGGGACAGCCAGACCTGCTGCTCGACGACGAGCCGGCCGCCCAGGTCGCGCCCGAGGTGGTGCCGGTCCGGCTGCACCGCCACGACCTCACCGGGGCGCTCGTCTCCCCTGCGGCTGACGCGTGGCTCAGCGAGGCGCTCGGGCAGCCCGGCCTGCGTCTCGTGCGGTGCGTCGACCCGACGGCCCGGGCACTCAACCCGGCGTACAGCCGGGACGGTGACCACACGGCATACGCGGACGGCTATCCGGTGACGCTCGCGAGCCGCAGCTCGCTCGACCGGCTCAACGACTGGATCGCCGAGACCACGGTCGAGCGGGGCGAGGACCTCCCCGACCCGCTGCCGATGGAGCGGTTCCGGCCCAACGTCGTCATCGAGGGCGACCTCGAGCCGTTCGTCGAGGACTCGTGGGCGACGGTGCGCCTCGGTGAGGTGACGTTCCGCGTCGCGAAGCCGGTCGACCGCTGCGTCATGACGACGATCGACCTCCGCTCGCTCGAGACCGGCAAGGAGCCGATCCGCACGCTGGCCCGGCACCGACGGTGGGACGGCGCGACCTGGTTCGCCGTGCAGCTCATTCCCGACGGCACGGGAGTCGTGCACGTCGGGGACGAGGTCGTCCCCGACTGATCAGGCGAGCGACGCCAGCGCCTCGGCGACGGGCGTGTCGCCGTTGTTGAAGCGGATCGTGCGGCCCGCGAGCTCCGGGTGGTCGACGACGTGCGCGATGACGGCAGCGACGTCGTCGCGAGTCACCTCGCCGCTGTCGGTGGCCTCGACGTCGAGGCGTCCGGTTCCCGGCTCGTCCGTGAGCGTGCTCGGTCCGAGGACGACCCACCGCAGGTTCGAGGCGCGCAGGTGCTCGTCGGCGGCGGCCTTGGCCTCGGCGTAGGCGAAGAACGGGTTGTCCTGCGGCACACCGTGGTCCGGCTTCGCGCCGAAGTAGGAGACCATCACGTAGAGCGCGTCCCCCAGCGTCGCAGCCGCCTCCATCGAGCGGACGGCGGCCTCGTGGTCGACGGCCCGGGTCCGCTCCGGCGAACCACCGCCGGCCCCTGCCGACCAGACGACCACCTCGGCGCCCGCCAGCGCCCGCGCCATCTCCTCGGCCGACATGTGCTCGGCGTCGTGGACGGCCGCGGTGGCACCAGTCGCCTCGACGTCGGCGACGTGATGGGGGTTGCGCACCCACGACGTCACGCCGTGGCCGGCGTCGGCGAGCAGGCGCGAAGCGCGCAGGGCCACCTTGCCGTGCCCGCCGATGATCGTCACGGCTGCCACGGTCAGGCGACCCGGCTCGTGACGGTCACGTCGATGTTGCCTCGCGTGGCCTTCGAGTAGGGGCAGGCCTGGTGCGCGGCGGTGACGAGCTCCTGCGCGGTGTCCTCGTCGACCCCCGGGATGACGGCTTCGAGGGCCACGGCGAGCCCGACGCCCGAGCCGGTGCGAGCGAGCGTGACCCTGGCGGTCACCGTCGACTCGCTGACGTCGATGCCCTCGCTCGCCGCGACGCTGATGAGGGCGTTGCCGAAGCAGGCGGCGTAGCCGGCGGCGAAGAGGGTCTCAGGGTTGGCCTTGGGGTTGCTCTTGCTCCCCGGCTTGCCGAGGACGAGGTCGATGACGCCGTCCTCGCTCGTGACGTGTCCCTGGCGGCCACCCTTGGCCGTGGCGGCGGTGACGTAGAGGGGGGTCGTGATGGCTTCGTGGGGCATGAGAACACCCTGCCCCACGCACGGCCACAGGACTAGGTTGGGTCCATGACGTTCGACACGAGGTTCCCCGACGGCTTCCTGTGGGGCGCCGCGACCGCGTCCTTCCAGATCGAGGGCTCGACGAAGGCCGACGGCCGCAGTCCCTCCATCTGGGACACCTTCTGCGACGTCGAGGGCAACGTCGTCAACAAGGACACCGGCGACCCCGCCTGCGACCACTACCGCCGCATGCCGCAGGACGTCGTCCTCATGAAGGAGCTCGGGCTCGATGCCTACCGCTTCTCCGTCGCGTGGCCGCGCGTCATCCCGACAGGCACCGGCGAGGTCAACCCCGCGGGGATCGACTTCTACTCACGCCTCGTCGACGACCTGCTCGAGAACGGGATCCGCCCGTTCGTCACGCTCTACCACTGGGACCTCCCCCAGGTCCTCGACGACCGCGGCGGCTGGCTCAACCGTGACATCAAGGACTGGTTCGCCGAGTACACCCAGACCGTCGTCAGCCACCTCGGTGACCGCGTCACCAACTGGACGACCCTCAACGAGCCGTGGTGCTCCTCGCTGCTCAGCTACACGCTCGGCCACCACGCCCCGGGGCACACCGACCGGGTCGAAGGGCTCGTCGCCGCCCACCACCTCATGCTCGCCCACGGCACGGCGGTCCCGGTGATCCGCGAGAACTGCCCGGGCGCGGAGGTGTCGATCACGCTCAACCCGACGCAGGTCTACGGCCCCGACAACCCCACCGAAGCCGACCTCGACGCGGTCCGCCGGGCCGACGACGCCCTCAACGGGATCTTCTTCGGGCCGCTCTTCCACGGCGCCTACCCCGAGTCGCTCCTCGAGAACACGGCCGCGATCACCGACCACGCCTACATCCACGACGGGGACCTCGAGGTCATCAGCGCCCCGCTCGACAACCTCGGCGTCAACAACTACTTCCCCACCCGGGTCAAGCACACCGAGGGCGCGGTGCACCCGCTCCCCGGCGGGGAGGGTGTCGAGGAGACCGACCCGCACCCGCCGCTCACCGACATGGGCTGGGAGATCTCGCCCCAGGGCCACCACGACATCCTCGTGCGCTCCGCGCAGGAGTGTGGCCTGCCGATCTACATCACCGAGAACGGCTCGGCCTGGCCCGACGAGGTGAGCGAGGACGGCGCGGTCCACGACCCGGACCGGACGGCATACCTCCACGGGCACCTCGACGCGGTCCGGCAGGCGATCGACGACGGCGCGGACATCCGCGGCTACTTCGCGTGGTCGCTCATGGACAACTTCGAGTGGGCGTTCGGCTACAGCAAGCGCTTCGGCATCGTCCACGTCGACTACGACACCCAGAAGCGCACCGTCAAGGACTCCGGCCATGAGTACGCGAGGATCATCGCCGCGCACCACGGCTGAGCCGCGTCACCTCGTCGCAACACAGGTCACGATTTCGGCCCTTCGGCGGACAAAGACGGCGTATGCCGTGCACCGCTGGGTAGGGTCGGCGCCAGTCGGTCGTGGGACCCCACGCCAACAGTCAACAAGGAGTACCCCGTGAGCACCTCACGCACCCGCCGGGTCGGTTCCTTCGCCGCCGCGGCCCTCATCTCCGTCCTCGGCCTCGCGGCCTGCGGTTCCGACGAGGGCGACGGTGGCGACGCCGCCGCCACGAACTCCTCCGGTATCAGCACGATCACCGAGGGCAAGCTCAAGGTCTGCACGCACCTGTCCTACAAGCCGTTCCAGTTCAAGGAGGGCTCGAAGGTCGTCGGCTTCGACGTCGACCTCATGGACCTCGTGGCCAAGAAGCTGGGCGTGGAGCAGGAGATCGTCGACATCGCCTTCGACCAGATCACCTCCGGTGCGGTCTTCGCCTCCAAGAAGTGCGACGCGGCGGCCGCCGGCACGACGATCACCGACGAGCGCAAGAACGCCGTCCTCTTCTCCGACCCCTACTTCGACGCCACGCAGGCGCTCATCGTCAAGAAGGACTCGGGGATCAAGGACCTCGCGGGCCTCAAGGGCAAGAAGCTGGGCGTCCAGACCGACACGACCGGCCAGGACTACGCCGAGGAGAACAAGGGCGCCAACGGCTACGAGGTCGTCGTCTTCGACGACCTCTCCACCGAGATGGCCGGTGTGCTCTCCGGCCGCGTCGACGGGGCGATCAACGACAACGGCGTCGTCTACGACTACGCCAAGGACAACCCGACCACCGAGGTCGTCACGGAGTTCGACACGGGCGAGCAGTACGGCATGCTCTTCAAGAAGGACGACGCCAACGCCACGAAGCTCGCCGAGACCACCAACGAGGTCATCAAGGCCGCGAAGGCCGACGGCACCTACAACACCATCTACAAGAAGTGGTTCGGGGTCGACGCCCCCAAGTGACCCTTCACTGACGTCGGGGGCGGCGGTACGGTTTCGACCGGCCGCCGCTCTCGCGTTGCAGGCCCAGACCCACCGGTCGCCAGGAGGACCCGTTGAGCACGACCACTGAAGCAGTGCCGAAGAAGAAGCTCTCCCCACGCAGGCGCGCCCAACGCATCCGATGGGTCCAGTACGCGATCCTCGGTCTCGTCGTCGTGGTCCTGGCCCTGACCGTGAACTGGAGCGAGGTCCAGAGGAACTTCTTCGACGTCGAGGACATCAAGCTCACGTTCACGTCCGGCCTGGGCACGGCGGTGAAGAACACGTTGGTCTACACCGCCGGCGCCTTCGTCATCGGGCTCGTGCTCGGCACGGTCCTCGCCCTGATGCGGCTGTCGTCGGTCGGGCCCTACCGCTGGATCGCCACGGCCTGGATCGAGTTCTTCCGGGGCCTGCCGGCGCTCCTGGTCCTGCTGGCCTTCGGGTCGCTGTCGATCGCCTTCCCCGGCCTCATCATTCCCTTCGACCCCTACGGGACGGTGTGGCTCGGTCTCGGCATCGTCGCCTCGGCCTACATGGCCGAGACGATCCGTGCAGGCATCCAAGCCGTCTCCAAGGGACAGGTGGAGGCCGCCCGGTCGCTCGGCATGACGGCCGGCATCGCGACCCGCAAGATCGTGCTGCCCCAGGCGTTGAGGATCGTCATCCCGCCGCTGACCAACGAGCTGATCCTCCTCATCAAGGACTCGTCCCTCGTCTTCATCCTCGGCATCTCCGCGAGCGGGTTCGAGCTGACCAAGTACGGGCGCGACCTCGGCAACCAGACCGCCGGTCTCACCCCGTTGACGGTGGCCGGCCTCTGCTACCTGTTCATCACCCTGCCCCTCTCCATCCTCGTGCGCCGGATGGAAGCCCGTCAGAAGAAGGAGCGCTGAGCATGACCGCCTCCAGCACCAGGTCCGGCGCCCCCGTCGTCGAGGTCACCGACCTGCACAAGTCCTTCGGGTCCAACCACGTCCTCCAGGGCCTCAACACGACGATCCACCAGGGCGAGGTCGTCTGCGTCATCGGCCCGTCGGGGTCGGGCAAGTCGACCTTCCTGCGCTGCATCAACCTCCTCGAGGAGCCGACGAGCGGCTCGATCAAGGTCGGCGGCGACGAGGTCACCGACCCGGACTGCGACATCGACGCCATCCGCCGCAACATGGGCATGGTCTTCCAGCAGTTCAACCTCTTCCCCCACCTCTCCGTGCTCGACAACTGCACCGTCGCCCAGACGACGGTGCTCAAGCGGAGCAAGTCCGAGGCGCAGGCCAAGGCCCGCGAGAACCTCGAGAAGGTCGGGCTGTCGGACAAGGCCGACGCCTACCCCGCCCAGCTCTCAGGTGGTCAGCAGCAGCGCGTGGCCATCGCCCGGGCGCTGTCGATGGACCCCCAGCTCATGCTCTTCGACGAGCCGACCTCGGCGCTCGACCCCGAGCTCGTCGGTGACGTCCTCTCCGTCATGCGACGGCTCGCGAGCGAGGGCATGACGATGTTCGTCGTCACCCACGAGATGGCCTTCGCCCGTGAGGTCGCCGACCGCGTCATCTTCATGGACGGCGGCAACATCGTCGAGGAGGGAGCCCCCAGCCAGGTCATCGGCGACCCGCAGGAGGAGCGCACCCGCGTCTTCCTCCAGCGCGTGCTCGACCCGACGCACGTCGACCCGGGAGCCGAGGACGCGGCATACAGCAGGCGCCACGAGAACGACACGAACGGCAACGGGTCCGTCCCGCCCCACGACACCCACGGCCACTACGGCGGCGGCGCCATCGGCTGACCCCAGCTGGTGCTCCCCATGCGGAAACCTTGAGGGTCCGGACGGAACATTTCCGTCCGGACCCTCAAGGTCTCCTCCCCTGGCGCAAAAGATGAGGCGGCGGTCAGAGGGTGAGGCGCTCCTTGACGACCGTCACGAGGCGGTCGGCGACGACCTGGGCGTGGTCGGCCGTCGCGGCCTCGACCATGACGCGCACGACCGGCTCGGTGCCGGACTTGCGCAGCAGCACCCGCCCCGAGCCGTCGAGCTCGCGCCCGGCCTCGGCCACGGCCGCCTGCACGTGCTCGTCGGTCTCGACGCGGGCCTTGTCGACGCCCTTGACGTTGACGAGGACCTGCGGCAACCGCGTCATGACCGTGCCGAGCTCGGCGATGGTCTTGCCGGTGGCGACCATGCGGGCAGCGAGCATGAGGCCGGTGAGGACGCCGTCGCCGGTCGTGCCGTGCTCCAGGAGGATGACGTGGCCGGACTGCTCGCCACCCAGCGTGTGGTTCGAGGACCGCATCTCCTCGAGGACGTAGCGGTCGCCGACGCCGGTCTGCTTGACCTTGATGCCCTCGCGCTCCATCGCCTGGAGGAGGCCGAGGTTGCTCATGACCGTGGCGACGAGGGTGTCGTCGTGCAGCGCGCCCCGCGACTTCATGTCGACTGCGAGGATGCCCATGATCTGGTCGCCGTCGATCTCGTTGCCCTCGGCGTCGACGGCGAGGCACCGGTCGGCGTCACCGTCGTGCGCGATGCCGATGTCGGCCCCCTTGCGGACGACGGCCGCCTTGAGGTGGTCGAGGTGGGTCGAGCCGTAGCCGTCGTTGATGTTGAGCCCGTCCGGCTCGGTGCCGATCTCGATGACGTCGGCGCCGGCGAGGCGGAAGACCTCGGGCGAGACCGACGAGGCGGCCCCGTGGGCGCCGTCGATGACGACGGTGAGGCCGTCGAGCCGGTTGGGAAGGGCCTCCAGCAGGTGGGCGACGTAGCGCGCCTGGCCGGCACGGTTCTGGAGGACCCGTCCGACCTGGGCGCCCGTGGGCCGCTCCCATTCCTTGCCGAGACCCGCCTCGATCTCGTCCTCCACCGCGTCGGGCAGCTTGTGACCGCCGGAGGCGAAGAACTTGATCCCGTTGTCGGGCATGGCGTTGTGGGAGGCGGAGAGCATGACGCCGAAGTGGGCGTCCATGTCGGCCGTGAGGAACGCCACGGCGGGCGTCGGCAGCACGCCGACGTTGTGGACGTCGACCCCGGCGGACGCGAGCCCGGCGACGACGGCCGCACCGAGGAACTCACCCGAGGCGCGCGGGTCGCGGCCCACGACGGCCTTGGGCTTGCGGCCCGACTCGCGGGCCTCGCGGCCGAGCACGTGGGCGGCCGACACGGCGAGCTGCAGCGCGAGGTCGGCGGTGATGTCGACGTTGGCGAGCCCCCGGACGCCGTCGGTCCCGAACAGTCGTGCCATGCGTGTGCCGTGCCTTTCGTCGGTTCACAGGTGGTGCGTGGTGCCGGCCCCGCAAGGAGCCGACGAGACAACCTACCCCCGTAGCTGAGCGGACGGCATACGGGGAAAGTGGTCCCGAGCAGAGAACACGCCGCGCACCCGAAGGGGTACGCGGCGTGTCGTCTGCCGCCGACGGCGCGGATGAGACCGCGCCGGCGGGATCAGCGCTTGCTGTACTGGGGCGCCTTGCGGGCCTTCTTGAGACCGGCCTTCTTGCGCTCGGGAACGCGGGCGTCACGGGTGAGGAAGCCGGCCTTCTTGAGCGCCGGGCGGTTCAGCTCCTCGTCGACGCCGTTGAGCGAGCGGGCGACACCGAGGCGGACGGCACCGGCCTGGCCCGAGGGGCCACCGCCGTGGACGCGCACGAGCACGTCGTAGGCGCCGTCGAGCTCGAGGACCTTGAGCGGCTCGTTGACGATCTGCTGGTGCACCTTGTTGGGGAAGTAGGCCTCGAGGGTGCGGCCGTTGATCTTCCACTCACCGGTGCCGGGGACGATGCGCACGCGGGCCACGGCCTGCTTGCGGCGACCCGTGGCGGCACCCGGGGCGGAGGCGGAGGGACGACGGGCCGGCTCGCCGCCGACCGTGGCGTCGGCCGAGGTCTCCGAGGTGAACTCGGTGATCTCCTGGTCGTCGGCGTCCGTGCCGAACTCGTCGACCTGGTCGATGCTGGTGTTCTCGGTCATCACTGGGCCACCTGGGTGATCTCGAAGGGCTTGGGCTGCTGGGCAGCGTGGGGGTGCTCGGAGCCGGAGTAGACCTTGAGCTTGGTCAGCTGCTGACGACCGAGCGAGGTGCGGGGAAGCATGCCGCGGATGGCCTTCTCGACGGCCTTCTCGGGGAACTTGTCGAGCATCTCGACGTAGCTGCGGCTCTTGAGACCGCCCGGGAAGCCCGAGTGGCGGTAGGCCTTCTTCTGCTCCGCCTTGGCGCCCGTGAGGGCGACCTTGTCGGCGTTGATGATGATGACGAAGTCGCCCATGTCCATGTGGGGGGCGAAGGTCGTCTTGTGCTTGCCGCGCAGGAGCGTCGCGGCCTGGCTCGCGAGACGACCGAGCACGACGTCAGTGGCGTCGATGACGTGCCACTGCCGCGTGATGTCGCCCGGCTTCGGGGAGAAGGTACGCACGGTTGTTGCCTAACGTGTGTGTCGGATCGGGAAGCCTGCGGTCTCGCTCGAGTCGAGTCGACAACCTCAGGGGTATGCCGTGTGCTCCCGCCAGGGGTTCCACCTCTCGGGCCACCCCGGAAAGGGCGCACGGCACAACAGTCCTCAAGTTTACGGAGAAGTCCGTCCGCACCCAAATCCCCCCGACGACCGCCGGAGACGGCACCTGACCTGCGCAAACACCGCTGCGAACCGAGGGTGCACAAGAGTTGTGCAAACAGAGTGTGCAGAGGTATTGTGCACGCATGACCTCCACCTCCCCGCAGGCTGACGGGGGCCTGACCGCCATCCGCCTCGACGCGACGTCGCTCAAGGTGCTCGCGCACCCTCTGCGCTCCCGCCTGCTCTCGACGCTGCGCCGGGGCGGCCCCGCCACCGCGACCGACCTCGCGACCGCGCTCGGCACCAACTCCGGTGCCACGAGCTACCACCTCCGCAAGCTCGAGTCGGTCGGCCTCGTCGCCGACACCGGCGAGGGCGAGGGCAAGCGCCGGCTCTGGCGCGCGGCCACCGAGAGCCACCAGTTCGAGCCGAGCGACTTCGCCGGCGACGAGGACTCCGAGACTGCGCTCAACTGGCTCGTGCGCGACTACACCCGTCACTTCGCCGAGCAGTTCGAGAAGTGGCTCGACGTCGAGGCCGCCTGGCCGGCCGCCTGGCGTGACGCCGCGGGCATGAACGACTCCTACGTCATCGCCACCCCGGCCCAGCTCGAGGAGATGAAGGCCGAGATCGAGGAGGTCATCGCCCGCTACCGTCGCGTCGGCCAGGGCAACCCCGCCGCCCGCCGGCTCGCCGTCTACAGCGTCACCTATCCGCTCGACCTCGACCGCATCCCCCGAGGTGCGGAGGCATGACGACGACGCTCTCCCCCACCGCCGCCCGCCGCGTCTTCTACCTCCTGTCGACGACGCGCTGGCTCCCCGTCGGCTTCGTCGTCGGCATCTTCACCCTCGTCGCCCGCGAGCGCGGGCTTTCCATCGAGGAGATCACCCTCTACATGACCGCGCAGGGGGTCATGGTCCTCCTGCTCGAGATGCCGACGAGCGGCTTCGCCGACGTGCTCGGCCGCAAGCCGGTGCTCCTCGCAGCGGGCGTCGTCAACATCGTCGCGGGCGTGGCCTACCTCTTCGCGCAGTCGTTCTGGGCCTTCGCCCTCGCCGCCGGGCTCATGGGTGTCTACCGCGCGCTCGACTCCGGCCCCCTCGAGGCGTGGTACGTCGACACGGTCCACGAGCGCGAGCCCGGGGCCGACGTCCACAAGGCCATGTCCATCCAGGGCGTCCTCGTGGGTGTGGGAATGGGCGGCGGCGCCCTCGTCTCCGGCGCGCTCGTCGCGTGGCACCCGTTCGAGGACTCGAGCGCGCTGCTCCTGCCGATCCAGGTCTTCGTCGCACTGTGCGTCGTCCACCTCGTCGCCACCCTCGTGCTGCTCTCGGAGACCCCGCGCAGCGAGGGACACCTCCGCAGCCGCCTCGGGTCGTCGGTGCGCGAGACGCCCGGCGTCATCCGCGACGGGCTGAGGATGCTCGGTTCCAACGTCGTCCTGCGCTACCTCGTCCTCGTCGAGCTCTTCTGGGTGACCGGGATGATGGCCTACGAGACCCTCATGCCACTCCGCCTCGCCGAGCTCCTGGGCTCGGAGGTCGAGGCCGGCGTCTGGATGGGACCGGCGGCCGCCGGCGGCTGGGCGCTCTTCTCGTTCGGGTCCTGGCTCGGCGGCTGGCTGGCCGACCGCCTCGGACTCGTGCGCGCCGCGATCGTCGGCCGCGTCGTCAACGGGCTCGGCGTCGTCGTCATGGGCCTCGCGCTCGGGCCGGTCGCGCTGCTCGCCGCCTACCTCTTCACCTACACGCTCCACGGCGCGGCGAGCCCTGCCTACGTCAGCCTCCTGCACCGGGAGGCGTCGTCGAGGAACCGTGCCACGGTGCTCTCGATGAGCTCTCTCGTCATGCAGGGCGGTGGCGCGGCGGTGGGCCCGCTCCTCGGCATCCTCGCCGCGCGGACCTCGATCTCGACGGCGATGGTCGTCGCCGGCGTCCTCAGCACGATCGGGTTCGTCTGCTTCCTTCCCGCCCGTCGACGTGAAGGCACGGCGGCCGAGGTCGAGAATGCAGGGGTCACGCCGACGCACGGGTGACCCGTCACCCGGGTGAGCCCGGCACACGGGCGACCGGACGGCATACCGACAGCGAACAAGGGAGCACGTCATGCGCAAGGTCGTCGTCAGCGAGATCCTCTCCCTCGACGGACGCTTCACCGGCCCGGGCGGGGACGTCATGGTCATGCCCTTCGACGACGGGTTCAGCGACAACAACGTCGAGCTCCTGCGCACCGCCGGCACGGTCCTCCTCGGACGGACCACGTTCGAGGGTTTCCGCGACTACTGGCCGGAGGTCCGCGACGACCCGGAGCAGCCCGAGCTCGAGCGCGAGATCTCCCGCCTCAACTGGAGCGTCGACAAGGTCGTCGTCTCCGACACGCTCACGGCCGAGGACACCGAGCCGTGGTCCGCGACGACGCGCGTCGTCTCCCGGGCCCAGGCGCACGAGGTCGTCCGGGCGATGCGCGAGGAGGAGGGCGGGGGTGACGTCGTCGTCTTCGGTAGCCACGTCCTGTGGAACGACCTGCTCGCCCACGGGCTCGTCGACGAGCTCCACCTGCTCTTCGGTCCGGGCGTCGTCGGCACGGACGGCGTCCCGGCTTTCGAAGGCGCGGCACCGGCGCGCTTCCGCCTGCTCGACGTGCACCGCTGGGAGGGCTCGGACCTCGTCCGCCTCCGGTATGCCGTCCACCCCGCCTGAGCGAACGCCGCCCGCCGCCGCAGCTCCCTGCCGGATCCGACTTATTGCCCTTTTGCGCACGTCCTCGTGAACGTGGGCCGATCGCTGAACGCGGCGCAAAAGGGCAATAAGTCGTACCTGTGGCGGCTGAGAGCTACGAGCTCGTCACCGTCGTGAGGTGCGTCGCCGAGTCGTAGACGAAGTTCGTCCTCGCCCCGTCGCTCGGCACCGTGACCGTGATGTTGCCGCCGCTCGGCGAACCGCCGGAGCCGTAGCTCTCGGTCCACGACCGGTCGTGGGCGATCTTGAACTCCCACGTTCCGGCCGGGATCTTCGTCGTGGCCCAGGTGAAGACGCCGTCACCGTCCTTGTCCTGCAGCCACGGGCGCATGCACGCCGGGCTCCAGTCCTCGGCGCACCCGAGCTCACTCTGGAAGGTGCCCGGTGCGGTGATGATCTCGGTCTGCTCGTCCGAGGTGGCCCAGTGCGTCGTCGGGTCGTAGAAGAACGTCACCGACCCATCGGTCTCGTAGGAGATGTTGGCACCGTCGCGCTCACCCTTGTCGCCGTAGTTCTCCGTCCACGCCTTGTTGAGCGCGGCCTTGTAGGAGTACGGGCCCGGCGTGATCGTGAACGCCTTCTTCCAGATGCCGTCGTTGGCGTCGAACGTGAGCTGCGACGCGTCGCACGTCTCGTCCCAGTCCTTCGGGCAACCCATCTCGGAGTTGTGCGTGCCGGGGACGCCGACCGTGCTCGGCTGGGTCGCCGGGCGGTCGCCGATCTCGCCCTCGGTGGAGCCGCCCTTCTTCGGCGCCACGACCGAGGCCCACGAGCCGCTGGCCGCGACCCGGCCGGCGGCGTCGCGCACGACGGCGCGGTACTCGAGGACCGAGCCCAACGGCATACCGGAGACGTCGTGGAAGACGCGGAAGGGAGCGTTGTCGTCGGTGCCGATCGGACGCCACGTCGTCGTGCCGACCGGGCGGTAGAGGAATGTCGTCTGCCCGAAGGTGCTCGCCGTGACGTCCGCCGCGATCTCGGCGCGGTCGGCCACCGTGTGGGCCGCGCCGGTCGAGAGCGAGACCGTCGGGGCGGCACCGGTCGTGGAGATCGGCTTGTTGGCCCGCCAGACGCTCACGGTGAGCGGCGGGACGGTGACCGAGACCTTGCCGTCGGCGGCGGGCTTGACCGCGGTGTCGGTGCCGGAGACCGGGGTGAAGACGACGCCCTTGCCCTTGCTCCACGTCGGGAAGGTCGCCTTCGAGGCGGTCTTCGCGTTGTTGGCAGCGACGACGTACTCGACCTTCTGGCCCGCGTCGATGCGCGAGACCGCGAAGATGCCCGCGCCGTCGGCGGCGTAGCGCTGGACCTGGGCACCGTCCGCGAGCGCGGGGTGCTTGGCGCGCTTGGCGGACAGGTCCCGCAGGTGCTCGTAGAGCGGGTGCGTCGTCGCGTAGCGGTCGCGCGAGCCCTCGGGTCCGGCGAGCACGTCCTCGGTGTTGTAGATGTCGACCTTGCTCGCGAACATGTCCTCGCGGGCGAGCTGGTCGCCGCCGGTGCCGATGAAGCCCTGCTCGTCGCCGTAGTAGGTGACCGGGTTGCCGCGGGTCGCGAACATGAGCGACTGCGCGAACTTCACGCGAGCCAGGTGCTCGGCCTCGTTGGCGCTGGAGTCCTTGAGGAACATCGCCGCACGTCCCATGTCGTGGTTCCCGAGGAACGTCGGCAGCTGGTAGGCGTTGCTGTCCGCGTCGGTGTACCAGTCGTCCTTGCCGAAGAAGTCGGCGAGAACGTTCGCGGGCTTGCCCTTGGCGAAGTCGACGCCCTGCTGCTGGAAACCGAAGTCGAGGGTGGCCTGGAGCTTGCCGCGGGTCGTGTACTCCGACATGACCGCCGGGTTGCCGTCGTAGACCTCCCCGAAGGCGAAGAAGTCGTCGTTCGTCTTGGCGGCGTGGCCGAGCAGGTCCGGCATGAACTTCTGCCAGAACTCGAGGTTGACGTGCTTGACGGTGTCGATCCGGAAGCCGTCGATGCCGAAGTCGACCCACTGCTTGTAGATCTCGCCCATGCCGTCGACGACCTCGGGCCGCTCGGTGAAGAGGTCGTCGAGACCGATGAAGTCGCCGTACGTCGAGGACTCGCCGGCGAAGGTCGAGTCGCCGCGGTTGTGGTACATCAGCGGGTCGTTGAGCCACGCCGGCGTCTTGGCGTCCTCGTCACCGGGGTGGAGGAACGGCGTGTAGGGGAACGACGTCTTCGGGTCCATCGCCGGGAACGCCTTGTTGACGTAGTCGCGGTCGTCGAACGCCTTCCCGCTGGCGTCCTCGTAGGGGTAGTTCTTCTTGGAGCGGTAGGTGTACTGCCCCTCCTCGTAGTCGATGACGTCGGCGGTGTGGTTGGTGATGATGTCGAAGAAGACCTTCATCCCCTTCTTGTGCGCCGCCGCGATGAGCGCCTTCATCTCCGCGTTGGTGCCGAGGTGGGGGTCGATCTGCGTGAAGTCGGTGATCCAGTAGCCGTGGTAGCCGGCGCTCTCCTCGCCCGGCTTGCCCTGCACCGGCTTGTTCTTGAAGCTCGGCGTGAGCCAGATCGCCGTCGTGCCCATGCCCTTGATGTAGTCGAGCTTGTCCATGACGCCCTTGAGGTCGCCACCGTGGTAGAAGCCCTTGTGGGTCGGGTCGAAGCCGGTCGTGAGCGGTCCGCCGGTGAGTCCGCCGCGGTCGTTGTCGGTGCGGCCGTTGGCGAAACGGTCGGCCATGAGGAAGTAGAACCGCTCACGGGTCAGCGGCGAGCGCAGCGACGTGCCGGCGAGCTTCGCGTCCGCCGCCGTCGTGCCGCCGGAGAGGTTCTTCGGCGTCACCGTGACGAGGTGGGTCACGTCGTCGTAGGTGAACTCGAGCGTCGCAGGGCCCTCGAGCACGAGCGGGATGTTGGGGCCGTTGAAGACTCCCCCGGCGCCGTAGTTCGCGTCCCACGAGTCGTTGAGCGCGATCTTGTACTCGTACGTCCCCTTGGGGAGGTTGAACGTCTTCGTGTATGCCGTCGTGTCCCCGACCCGGGTCAGCTCCGAGGCGGCGCACTCGGGCTTCCAGTCCTCGGGGCAGCCGATCTCGTCCTGGAGCGAGCCGACGAGGGCGACGGACACGGTCTCGGCCGAGGCGGGGAGGCTGGCCCCGAGGACCGGGGACAGGGCGACCGCGGCCCCGGCGGCGACGGCATACAGGCGGCGTGGGATGGGCATCGTTGCTCCTCCGAGGGGAAGTCCCGCGTCACCCTCGTTGGTGCGCGGCTCACAGGTCTGCGGAGGAGGCTAGCTGCGTAAACGTTTTACATGAAGTTCTCGTTCGGGTGGTTTCCTCCCCCTCCCGGCACAGCGTCTGCTCAGGCACGCAGGGCAGGATGGCGATCGTGAAGCAGTTCGTGCTCGGGGCGACGACGATGCTCGTCGCCCTCGTCGTGGCCGTGCTGGCCCTCGTGTGGTCCGTCGGCAGCCCGGGTTCGGGAGCCGACGTCGACGTGCCGAGCGCCAGCGCCTCTCCACGGCCCACCGCCCCGGCGGATCTCGCCCGGGGTGAGACGTGGCTGGGCGAGGTGCGGCTCACGAGCAGCCAGGTGGTCACCGGCCACGGCGGTCTCACCGACGTCACCGCGATCGGTTCCGGCGTGACCCTGACCAAGGACGGGTTGCGCGCCCAGCGTCTCGACATCGACGCCTCGCTCCCGTTCGCCACGGCGGCGGCCCAGATCGGTGGGGGCGTGACCCTCTTCGCCGCCGACGACGGGCTCGCCGGGATGCGTCGGCAGGTGAGCGTCCTCGGCCGCGAGGTCGAGGTGCGGGCCACGGGTTCGGTCCGGGCTCAGGGAGGCCGGCTCGTCATCGAGCCTCGCACGATCGACCTCGACGGACCCGACTGGCTCGACACCGCGGCCTCGTCGATCGTGCGCGAGCTCGTCACGATCCGGCACACGATCGAGGGGGTGCCCGAGGGCATGGCACTCACCTCTGTCTCGGTGCAGGCCGACGGCTTTCGTGCCCATCTGCGGGGCGCGGACGTGACGATCAGCCAGTGACCTGGGGACCGCGTCGGGACGGCGACTCGGGTCAGGTCTCGAGGGTGCGGGTGGCGCGCGCCTCCTCGGCGCGCGCGGCCAGCTCGTCGTCCGCCGGGTAGGCGACCTCCTCGAGCGAGAGGCCGTGGGCCGGCATGACCGCGACGCGGGGGTCGCGCTGCCGTGCGCCGAGGACGTCCCGCGGGAAGTCGACCACCGCCCGACCCTGCCCGACGGGGACGACCGCTCCGACGAGCGCACGAACCATGCTGTGGCAGAAGGCATCCGCGACGACGCGGCCCTCGAGGACACCGTCGTCGCCGCGGCTCCACGAGTAGGCGAGCAACGTGCGCACCGTCGTCGCACCCTCGCGTCTCTTGCAGAAGGCCGCGAAGTCGTGGAGACCGACGAGCCGCCCCGCCGCGTCGGACATCGCCGCCACGTCGAGCTCGTCCCTGACGACGACGGTGTCGCGCCGTCGCAACGGGTCGAGTGTGCCCGGGCGGTCGCAGATCCGGTAGGCGTAGCGCCGGCGCAACGCGGAGAAGCGGGCGTCGAAACCCTCCGGTGCGACGGCCACGGAGCGCACGACGACGTCAGCGGGCAGGATGCCTGCGAGCCGGGTCCGGGCCGCCTCCTCGGGCGAGCGCGACGACCGACCGGGCAGGCCGGCATACGCCGTGCTGTCGACGTCTGCGTGCGCGACCTGGCCGCGCGCGTGGACTCCCGCGTCGGTGCGCCCGGCGACGATGAGCCGCACCGGTTCCGGCGCCCGGAGCAGCGTCGTCAGCGCCGCGGACAGCTCGCCCTCGACGGTGCGCCGCCCCGGCTGGGCCGCCCACCCGGAGAAGTCGGTGCCGTCGTAGGCGAGGTCGATCCGCACCCGCGTCAACGTCATGGCTCCGCAGCCTAGCCACCGCCGTCCCGGGCCCCTTCGGCCCGACCTCGCGGGGAGTACTCCCCATCGCCATCCCGCCGATGGTGCGTCAGGGTGACCAGACGGCCCCGGCGTGGTGCCGGCCTCTTCTTCGTGCTCGACGAGCCCCTTCGAGCACTGCGGCTGACGCCCGCCACCCGATGGCCGTGGCTCACCCGTTGGCGGCTGCACCGGTGGGCCCCAGCCGGGCGGGAAGTCGCTCGCGCCAGGCGCTGCCGCTCCCTAGGCTCGCGGGCATGGACCGCCCCACCCTGACCGACGCCCTCCGCCAGCGCGACACGGTCCTGCGCGCGTTCGTCGGGGCGGACGGACGGCTCGCGTCGATCCCGACGAAGATCTCGAAGCGGCTCGTCGTCCTCGACCTCGTCGCGCAGGATTTCGCACTCGGCGAGATCTATCCGGAGGTGCAGGTCAACGAGATCCTCCGGCGGCGCCATCCCGACCACGCCGCGCTGCGCCGCTACCTCGTCGAGGAGGGTTTCCTCGACCGCCGTGACGGCACCTACTGGCGCTGCGGCGGCACCGTCGAGATCGGCTGACCCGAACCGGACTGCAGGGCCGCTTCCTCCGCGAGGGTCTCCGGGTCGGTCGGCACGCCTGCGGTGATGACCGTGCCGTCGGCCCGCACCACCGGCGCCGGCTGGCGGGGCACGAGGTGGGTGAGGCGTGGGCCCTGCCCGTCGAGCGGGACGCGGGTGGGCCGGTCCGGCCGGACCTCGTGGCTCTCGCCGCGGACCGACACCGTGACCGGCTCGCCCTCGATGAGGGTGAAGGTGATCGCGTCCTGCTCGAGCTCGACGCGCAGCCGGGTGTCGTGCACCCGCAGCGGAAACCGCAGGCTCGGCCACGCGCTCGGGAGGCGGGGGTCGAAGGTGAGGCCGTGCCCGTAGTCGCGCATCCCGGCGAACCCGTAGACGAGCGCGTTCCACACACCGCCTGCCGAGGCGATGTGCACCCCGTCGGAGGTGTTGCCGTGGAGATCGGCGAGGTCGACGAACAGGCCCGACAGGAAGTAGTGCATCGCCCACTGGTGGTGCCCGACCTCTGCGGCGATGATCGACTGGACCACCGCGCTGAGCGACGAGTCGCCGGTGGTGATCGGGTCGTAGTACTCGAAGTTGCGCCGCTTCTCCTCCGAGCTGAAGCGGTCGCCCTGGAGGAGCATCGCGAGGACGACATCGGCCTGCTTGAGCACCTGGAACCGGTAGATGACGAGCGGGTGGTAGTTGAGCAGGAGCGGACGCTTCTCCGGCGGCGTCTGCGAGAGGTCCCACAGCTCGCGGTCGAGGAAGTTCTCGTCCTGCGGGTGGATGCCCAGGCCCTCGTCGAAGGGCACGGCCATGTGGGCGGCGCAGTCCTCCCACTCGTCGACCTCCTCGTCCTGGAGGTTGAGCCGGGACCGCAGGAGCGCGTATGCCGTGGGGTCGTCCTCGCGCAGGCCCCTCACGACCGCGGCCGCCCGCTCGAGGTTGAACCGTGCCATGACGTTGGTGAAGAGGTTGTTGTTGACGACGGTCGTGTACTCGTCCGGCCCGGTGACGCCGTGGATATGGAACGTCCGCCCGCCGTCGACCCGCCAGAAGCCGAGGTCGGCCCACAGGCGCGCGGTCTCGACGAGGATCTCCGCCCCGTCGCGGCGCAGGAAGTCCTTGTCGCCGGTCGCGTCGCAGTAGCGCGCCACGGCATACGCGACGTCCGCGTCGATGTGGTACTGCGCGGTGCCCGCGGCGTAGTAGGCCGACGCCTCGAGCCCGTTGATGGTCCGCCACGGGAAGAGCGCACCGCGCTGGGCGAGCTCGCGCGCCCTGGCGCGGGCGTGCTCGAGGAGGTTGACCCGGAAGCGCAGGAGGTTCTTCGCGGCAGTCGGGAAAGTGTGGGCGAGGAAGGGGACCACGTAGATCTCGGTGTCCCAGAAGTAGTGGCCCTCGTAGCCGCTGCCCGTGACGCCCTTGGCGGCGACGCCGAGCTGGTCGGCGCGCGCCGAGGCCTGCGCGATCTGGAAGAGGTTCCAGCGCACGGCCTGCTGCACCTCGGGGTGGCCCTCGACCTCGACGTCGGCGTTCGCCCAGTACTTCTGCACCCAGCTCTGCTGCTGGTCGCGCTGGACCTGCACGCCGTCACGTCGGACCCGGTCGAGGGTGCGACGGCACCGGTCGAAGAGCTCACGTGTGGGCACCCCGCGGGAGGAGTGGTAGGCGACGGCCTTGGTGACCCGGATCGTCCTCCCCTCGGCGGCGTCGACGCGGTAGACCTTCTTGCCGAGGTCGGGCTCGGTGTCGATGAGCTCCTCGACGACGTTGTCGGTCTCGATGGTGTGGTCGGCGCCCACGGCGAGCGTCATGCCGGAGCGGGCACACTTGTAGCCGAGGATCATCCGTCGGTCGCTGTGCCAGTCGCCTTGCGGCACGAGCACGCGGGAGGTGAAGGCGCCGGCCTGGCGCGGGTCCCAGCCCTCCTTCTTGGCCATCGCCTCGCGGTCCTGGTACTCGTCCGCGCCGTCCTGCCGGTTGAGGATCTGGCTCGAGATGACGACCGGGGCGCTGCCCGCGAGCATCGTCACCTCGATCGAGAGGATCGCGAGGTGGCGCTCGACGAACGAGATCATCGCCGTCGTGTCGACCTGCACGACCTTGCCCGACGGCGTGCGCCAGACGAGGTGACGGCGCAGCGTGCCGTCGCGGAAGTCGACCGATCGCTCGTACTCGACGAGGTCGGCGGTGGAGACGAGCAGTGGCTCGTCGTCGACGTAGAGCTTCATGACCTTGCTGTCGGGCACGTTGACGATCGTCTGGCCGGTGTGCGCGAAGCCGAAGGCCTGCTCGGCGTGGTGGATGTCCCATGTCTCGTGGAACCCGTTGACGAAGGTGCCGTGCGCCGCGGACGGTCGACCCTCGGGCGGGTTGCCGCGCATCCCGAGGTAGCCGTTGCCGATGGCGAAGAGGGTCTCGGTGAGCCCGAGGTCGTTGTCGCTCGGGAACGTCTCGACGAGCCGCCACTCGTCGACGGGGAAGCGCTCGCGGTCGAGCGGGTCGGTGCCGTCGAAGTCGAACCTCACGGCAGCAGCTCCTCGAGGTCGCGCACGACGACGTCGGCACCGGCGGCGGTGAGACCTTCGGCCCCGGCCCCGCGGTCGACGCCGACGACGAGGCCGAAGTCGCCGTCCCGCCCAGCCTTGACGCCCGACGTCGCGTCCTCGAGGACCACGGCACGCTCCTTGCTCACCCCCAGCTCACCTGCGGCGTGCAGGAAGGTCTCGGGCGACGGCTTGCCCGCCAGCCCCAGCTCGGCCGCGACCGCGCCGGACACGACGACCGGGAAGCGGGCCGCGATGCCCGCGGCCTCGAGCACCGCCGGCGCGTTCTTCGAGGAAGAGACGACGGCCATCTTCGTGCCGCGCTCGGCGAGTGCGTCGAGCAACCGCAGCGAGCCGGCATACGCCTCGACGCCGTCGCGCGCGAGGACCGCGTTGAAGGCGTCGTTCTTGCGGTTGCCGAGTCCGCTCACGGTCTCCTCGTCCGGGCTGTCCGAGGGGTCGCCCTCGGGCAGCTCGATGCCGCGCGAGGCGAGGAACGCGCGGACGCCGTCGTAGCGCGGCCGGCCGTCGACGTGGTCGAAGTAGTCCTGGTCGGTGTAGGGCTCCTCGATGCCCTTGGACGCGAGGTAGGCGTTGAACATCTCGTCCCACGCCCTCATGTGCACCTCGGCCGTCGGGGTGAGCACGCCGTCGAGGTCGAAGAGGGCAGCGTCGTAGGCGGTCCAGTCCATGGCGGCCAGACTACGGAGGTCCCCGCCCCGACACGAACCGAGAGCGGTCCACCGGAGGCCGCGGACGGCATACGGAAGGGCCGGTCACCTCACGAGGAGGTGACCGGCCCTGTCACGTGTGCCGTGGAGCAGCAGGTCAGGCCTTGTCGCCCTTGTCCTGCTCGGCGGCCTCGGTGCCCTCGGCGTCGGTGCCCTCGGCATCGGTGGCCTCGGCCTGCGTGGCCTCGGCCTGCGTGGCCTCGCTCTCGCTGGCCTCGGTCGACGTCTCGTCCACGGTCGGCTCGTCGGTCGCCTCGGCGTCGGCGGCCTTGGCCTCGTCGGCAGCCTTGGACTCCTTGGCGGCACGCTTCGTCGCGCCCTCGGCCTCCTTGACGGTGGCCTTCTTGGCGACGGGCTCGCGGACGAGCTCGATGACCGCCATGGGGGCGTTGTCGCCCTTGCGGGGACCGATCTTCGTGATGCGCGTGTAGCCACCCTGGCGCTCGGCCATGTCGGGGGCGACCTCGACGAAGAGGCGGTGCACGACGCCCTTGTCACGGACGACCGTCATGACCCGGCGACGGGCGTGGAGGTCACCGCGCTTGGCGAAGGTGATGAGGCGCTCGGCGAGCGGGCGCAGGCGCTTGGCCTTCGACTCGGTCGTCGTGATGGAGTCGTGCTCGAACAGCGAGGTCACGAGGTTGGCCAGGATGAGCCGCTCGTGAGCCGGGCCGCCTCCGAGACGGGGACCCTTGGTGGGGGTGGGCATGTCTTTACTCCTTGATGTGGGTCAGCGTCAGAGCTGCTCGTCCTCGGCGAACGACGCGTCCTCGGCGTCGTCGGCGTCGGAGAAGCTGAACTCGTCGTCGTAGGAAGCGATCTGGCTCGGGTCGAAGCCGGCGGGGCTGTCCTTGAGCGCCAGGCCCATGCCGTGGAGCTTGGCCTTGACCTCGTCGATGGACTTCTGACCGAAGTTGCGGATGTCGAGCAGGTCCGCCTCGCTGCGACCGACGAGCTCACCCACGGTGTGGATGCCCTCGCGCTTGAGGCAGTTGTAGGAACGGACCGTGAGGTCGAGGTCCTCGATCGGGAGGGCGAGGTCCGCGGCGAGCGCGGCGTCCGTCGGCGACGGGCCCATGTCGATGCCCTCGGCCTCGACGTTGAGCTCACGGGCGAGGCCGAAGAGCTCGACGAGGGTCTTGCCGGCGGAGGCGAGCGCGTCACGCGGGGAGACGGCCTGCTTGGTCTCGACGTCGAGGACGAGGCTGTTGAAGTCGGTGCGCTGCTCGACTCGGGTCAGCTCGACCTTGTAGGTGACGTTGAGGACCGGGCTGTAGATGGAGTCGACCGGGATGCGGCCGATCTCCTGGTCACCGGACTTGTTCTGGGCGGCGGAGACGTAGCCACGACCGCGCTCGACGGTCAGCTCCATCTCGATGCTGCCCTTGTCGTTGAGCGTCGCGATGTGCAGGTCGGGGTTGATGACCTCGACACCGGCCGGCGGCGCGATGTCGGCGGCGGTGACGGCGCCCGCACCCTGCTTGCGCAGGTACATGACGACCGGCTCGTCGTGCTCCGAGGAGACGACCAGGCCCTTGATGTTGAGGATGATCTCGGTGACGTCCTCCTTGACCCCGGGGATCGTGGAGAACTCGTGGAGCACGCCGTCGATGCGGATGCTCGTCACGGCGGCACCCGGGATGCTCGAGAGCAGGGTGCGGCGGAGGCTGTTGCCGAGCGTGTAGCCGAAGCCCGGCTCCAGCGGCTCGATGACGAACCGGCTCCGGTTCTCGGAGATGACGTCCTCGGAGAGGAGTGGACGCTGTGCGATGAGCACGGTGATTTTCCTTCCCACGGGCGACCGCTATATGACGCCTCGTGAAGACCGAGCCACAAGGGCTCGAACAGCCCAGCTCACCTCTGTCTGTGAGCTGGGCAGACCTTGCTGTATGCCGTGATGCACCGAAGCGCCCACGGCCCCGACTTCTTGCGACTTTCGGCGCAGACCGCGGTCGGCACGCCGACGGTGGAACGCGCCGAAAGTCGCAAGAAGTCGGCTGAGATCAGTTCTTGGAGTAGAACTCGACGATGAGCTGCTCGGTGAGCTGGCTGTCGATCTGCGCACGCACCGGGAGCGAGTGGATGAGGATCTGCAGCGAACCCGGGACGACCTGGATCCAGGCCGGGGTCGGGCGGTCGCCGAAGGTCTCGCGGGCGAGCTGGATCGGCAGCTTCTCCGCCGACTGCTTGCGCACGGTGATGATGTCGTACTGCTCGACGCGGTAGGACGGGACGTCCACGCGCTTGCCGTTGACCTCGAAGTGGCCGTGCGTCACGAGCTGACGGGCGGCACGACGGGTGCGGGCGAGGCCCGCGCGGTAGATGACGTTGTCGAGGCGGGACTCGAGGATCGTCAGGATGTTCTCACCGGTCTTGCCGGGGCGGTTCGCCGCTTCCTTGTAGTAGCGGCGGAACTGCTTCTCCATGACGCCGTAGGTGAAGCGGGCCTTCTGCTTCTCCTGCAGCTGGGTGAGGTACTCCTTCTCCTGCATCCGGCGACGGCCGTGCTGGCCGGGCGGGAAGGGACGCAGGTCGAAGTTCTTGTCGCCGCCGACGAGGTCGACCTTGAGGCGACGCGACTTCTTCGTGATGGGGCCGGTGTAACGAGCCATGGTGTGGTTTCTCTCTCCGTCTTCTCAGGCGCTCAGACGCGACGGCGCTTGGGCGGGCGGACACCGTTGTGCGGCGAGGGCGTGACGTCCTGGATCGAGCCGACCTCGAGACCGGCAGCGGTCAGGGAGCGGATCGCGGTCTCGCGGCCGGAGCCGGGACCCTTGACGAAGACGTCGACCTTGCGCATGCCGTGGTCCATGGCGCGGCGGGCAGCAGCCTCGGCGGCGGTCTGCGCGGCGAACGGGGTGGACTTGCGCGAGCCCTTGAAGCCGACCTGGCCGGCCGAGGCCCAGCTGATGACGGCACCGGTGGGGTCGGTGATCGAGATGATCGTGTTGTTGAACGTCGACTTGATGTGGGCCTGGCCCACGGCGATGTTCTTCTTCTCCTTGCGGCGCACCTTCTTGGCGCCCGCAGCCATACGGCCCTTGGGAGGCATTACTTACCAACCTTCTTCTTGCCGGCGACGGTGCGCTTCGGACCCTTGCGGGTGCGCGCGTTGGTCTTGGTCCGCTGACCGCGGACGGGGAGGCCGCGACGGTGGCGCAGACCCTCGTACGAGCCGATCTCGACCTTGCGGCGGATGTCGGCCTGGACCTCACGGCGGAGGTCACCCTCGACCTTGAGGTTCTCGTCGATCCAGTCGCGCAGAGCGACGAGGTCGGCGTCGGTGAGGTCCTTGACGCGGGTGTTGGGGTCCACGCCGGTGGCGGCGAGGGCCTTCTGCGAGCTGGAGCGGCCCACACCGAAGATGTAGGTCAGTGCGATCTCGACGCGCTTCTCGCGCGGCAGATCGACTCCTTGGAGACGTGCCATCGTGTGATGGTTCCTGTTCTGTGTTTCCGGAGGTCTGGTGCAACGCCGGTCCGGGCTTGCTCCACGGCTGTCCGTGGTTCCCGGTCCCCGGCCTCCGGGCCGGGGGTGACGTCCCTCGCTCACCTCTTCAGGTGACGCTCGAGGGGGTCGGGCGCTGCGTTCTCATCATGGATTTCTTGCGTGTGCTCGAAGCTGTGCCTCGTGCGGGTTCCCTCGCGGGAATGGGTCTGCGTTCAGCCTTGGCGCTGCTTGTGGCGCGGGTTCTCGCAGATGACCATGACCCGGCCGTTGCGGCGGATCACCTTGCACTTGTCACAGATCTTCTTGACGCTCGGCTGAACCTTCATGTCGCCTTTGCTGTCGTGTCGATCCGTCCCGGGCCAGGACGTCTGTCCCGGGTCTTGCTGGTGTTGCGGGGTGCTGCTGCTGCGGGCGGACCCGGTCAGCGGTAGCGGAAGACGATGCGGCCTCGGGTCAGGTCGTAGGGGCTGAGCTCCACCACCACGCGGTCCTCGGGGAGGATCCGGATGTAGTGCTGGCGCATCTTGCCCGAGATGTGGGCGAGCACCTTGTGCCCGTTGGTGAGCTCCACGCGGAACATCGCGTTGGGGAGCGCCTCAACGATGGTGCCCTCGATCTCGATGACGCCGTCCTTCTTGGCCATACCCTCTCAATCCGTTGCTGGCCCCACCCTGGGTGCGGCGCGAAGGCCACCAGTGGAACCATGGGAGTGTGGCCGCGCGTGCGGGAGCACACGAGACCGACGCTCCATCCTACGGGAGCCCGCGCCGAGCACGAAATCGGCGCCTGCCCGTCAGACCACGGTCGTATGCCGTCCGCGACCCCGGGTCGATGCCCCTCCCAGCACGCTCGGTGAGACTGTGCCCATGACCGTGCGCATCGCCGTCGTGGGTGACCCCGGCCACCTCGAGGACCAGCAGTCGCTCGCCCGTGCCCGGGCGCTGTCCCGGGGGGCGACTCCCGACCTCGAGTGGTCGCCACTGACGACGCGGCGGGTCGACGGCTCCGACCTCGCCGGCTTCGACGCGCTCTGGTTCCTGGCCTGGCCACAGGGGCCCGAGGCCGAGGGACTGCGCCGCGCCGCCTGGGGCGCGCACGGTACCGGCACCCCGGTCCTCGTCTCGCCGACCGAGCCGCCCGGGTGGTTCGTCGGGCAGGCGCGGCAGCGGGCGGCATACCGGCTCGTCGCCGAGAGACGGGCTGCCGAGGCCGCGGCGCTCGAGGCGGGCGAGCGGGAGCCGCGCACCTACGTGCACCAGATGCGGGGGCCGCGCTACCGCTGGTGGCGGCCGCTCCTCGCCCTGGCGGTGGCCGTCGGGGTGTGGCTCGTGAGCGCGGCGGTGCTCTCGGTGCCGTCCCTCCTCCTCGTCGAGTCCGAGGAGGAGATGCTCAACCCCCTCGACCCGTGGGCCTCCCTGTCGCTGAACCTGCTCCTCGCGGCGCTCGTCCCGGCCACCCTCGTCGGGCTCTGGGTGGGGTTCCGACGCAGCCCGTGGCGGGTGCTGTCGGTCACCGGCAGGCTCCGGTGGGGCTGGCTGGGCTGGTGCCTGCTCGTCGTCACCCCGTTGTGGGGGGCCTACCTGCTCGTGACGTGGTTCGTCTTCGACCAGGAGGTCCTCGACCGGCCGGAGAGCTGGGGCGCGCTGCTCGCCATCACCCTGCTCACCACTCCCCTGCAGGCGGCCGGCGAGGAGGTGGCCTTCCGGGGCGGGCTCGTGCAGGGAGTCGGCGCGTGGGTCCGCTCCCCCTTGGTGGCCCTCGCGCTGACCGCCGCGCTGTCGACCGCGACCTTCGCCGCCGCGCACGGCTCGGCCGACCCGTGGATCGTCGTCGAGCTCGGATCGCTCGCCATCGCCGGCTGCTGGCTGGCGTGGCGGACGGGCGGACTGGAGGCGGTCATCGTCCTCCACGTCGTCAACAACGTCCTCATCATGGTCACCGGCATCCTGCTCGGCGGCCTCGAGGAGTCCTACATCTCGGGCGAGACCCAGGGCTCGCCGGTCTCGGCGGCGATGAACGTCGTCGCCACCGCGCTCGTCACCGCGGTGCTGCTCTGGATGGCCCGTCGCCGCGGCATCGCCCCCCGCGGGTGGCGCACCCCCGCCACCGGCTGAGGCCTCGCGACTGACTGCCCGTTCGGGCAGTCAGTCGCGTGACCGGAGGAAGAGGTCGAGGATCCGGGCGGCGCCGTCGACGGCGCTGAGCTCGCCGGACCGCACGGCTGCCTCGATCTCGGCACGCTGCGAGCGGACCGCCGGCGCCACGCGCACGGCCTCCTCGAGGTGGGACTCGACGAGCGCCCACATCCAGTCCTGCTGCTGCTGGGCGCGCCGCGCCTCGAGCGACCCCTGGGCCTCGAGGTGCTCCCGGTGCTCGAGCACCGCCGCCCAGACCTCGTCGAGACCCGCGCCCGTCTGGGCCGAGCAGGTGAGCACCGGCGGACGACGCACGTCGGCGCCGGGGAGCATGAGCCGCATCGCGGCGGCGAGGTCCTTGGCCGCGGCCTTCGCGGGGTTCTCGCCGTCGCCGTCGGCCTTGTTGACCGCGATGACGTCGGCGAGCTCGAGGATGCCGCGCTTGATCCCCTGGAGCTGGTCGCCCGCGCGGGCGAGGGTGAGCAGGAGGAAGGTGTCGACCATCTCGGACACCGCGATCTCGTTCTGCCCGACGCCGACGGTCTCGACGATGACGACGTCGAACCCGGCCGCCTCGAGCACGAGCATCGACTCGCGCGTTGCGCGCGCCACTCCCCCGAGATGCCGGCCGCTCGGGCTCGGGCGCACGAACGCGGAGTCGCTCGCGCCCAGCTCGCCCATCCGTGTGCGGTCGCCGAGGATCGAACCGCCGGTGCGCCGCGAGCTCGGGTCGACCGCCACGACGGCGACCCTGTGCCCGGCGTCGATGAGCCGCAGCCCCATCGCGTTGACGAAGGTCGACTTGCCGGCTCCCGGCACGCCGGAGACCCCGACGCGGACCGCGGACCCCGTGTATGCCGTGAGCTCCCGCAGGAGCGCCCGTGCCCTCTCGCGGTGGTCGGGGCGGCTCGACTCGACGAGCGTGATGGCACGGGCGACGGCAGCGCGCTGTCCCGCGCGGATGCCGTCGAACAGCTCGTCCGTCACGCCGCCGCGCGCCCTGAGGTGTGCAGGAGGCACGAGTCGGGGGGTGCATGACGAGTCGGTGCCACTGCGAGCCCCGACTGCTCACGCAGGCACCGACCGGTCGGCGCGAGCCGTCCGGTCACGCCTTCGCCCCGTCGCCGTGCAGGCGAGAGCGCAGGTCACCGATGAGGTCGATCGCCGCCGACGCGATGACGGTGCCGGGCGGGTAGATCGCGTCCGCGCCCGCCGCCCGCAGGTCGTCGAAGTCCTGGGTGGGGATGACACCGCCGACGACGATCATGAGGTCCTCGCGACCCAGCGCGTCGAGCTCCTTGCGCAGCGCCGGCACGAGAGTGAGGTGACCGGCGGCGAGCGACGAGACGCCGACGACGTGCACGTCGGACTCGACCGCCTGGCGGGCGACCTCGGTCGGCGTCTGGAAGAGCGGGCCCACGTCGACGTCGAAGCCGAGGTCGGCGAACGCGGTGGCGATGACCTTCTGGCCGCGGTCATGGCCGTCCTGGCCCATCTTGGCGACGAGGATGCGGGGGCGGCGGCCCTCGGCCTCCTCGAACTCCTCGACGAGGTCCTGTGCCCGGCGCACGTTGGCGTCGGAGCCGGCCTCGTCGGAGTACACGCCACCGATCGTACGGATCTGCGCGGTGTAGCGGCCGAAGGCCTCCTCCATCGCCTGCGACATCTCGCCGACGGTCGCCTTGGCGCGGGCCGCGTCGATGGCGAGGGCGAGCAGGTTGGTCTCGAGGCTGCCGTCCGAGCCGGCCCGGGCAGCCGCGGTGAGGCGCTCGAGCGCGGCACGGCATACGGTGTCGTCGCGCTCCGCGCGCAGGCGCTCGAGCTTCGCCACCTGGCTCGCGCGCACGGCCGCGTTGTCGACCTTGAGGACCTCGATCTCCTCGTCGAGGTCGGGGACGTAGCGGTTGACGCCGATGACCGGCTGCTGGCCGGAGTCGATGCGTGCCTGGGTGCGGGCGGCCGCCTCCTCGATGCGCATCTTGGGGATGCCCGCCTCGATGGCCCTGGCCATGCCGCCGGCTGCCTCGACCTCCTCGATGTGCGCCCACGCGCGCTCGGCGATGTCGTGGGTGAGCCGCTCGACGTAGGCCGAGCCGGCCCACGGGTCGATGGTGCGCGTCGTGCCCGACTCCTGCTGGATGACGAGCTGGGTGTTGCGGGCGATGCGCGCGCTGAAGTCGGTCGGCAGCGCGATCGCCTCGTCGAGGGCGTTGGTGTGCAGGCTCTGCGTGTGGCCCTGCGTGGCCGCCATCGCCTCGATGCACGTGCGGACGACGTTGTTGAAGACGTCCTGCGCCGTGAGCGACCAGCCGCTCGTCTGGCAGTGGGTGCGCAGGCTGAGCGACTTCGGGTTCTTCGCGCCCTGCTCCTCGACGAGCCGGGCCCAGAGGAGGCGGGCCGCGCGCATCTTGGCGACCTCCATGAAGAAGTTCATGCCGATCGCCCAGAAGAAGGACAGCCGCGGCGCGAAGCGGTCGACGTCGAGCCCGACCGCCTTGCCCGCGCGGAGGTACTCGACCCCGTCGGCGAGGGTGTAGGCGAGCTCGAGGTCCTGCGTCGCCCCGGCCTCCTGCATGTGGTAGCCCGAGATCGAGATCGAGTTGAACCGCGGCATCTTGTCCGAGGTGAACGCGAAGATGTCGCTGATGATCCGCATCGACGGCTCGGGCGGGTAGATGTAGGTGTTGCGGACCATGAACTCCTTGAGGATGTCGTTCTGGATGGTCCCCGAGAGCTGCTCCGGCGCGACACCCTGCTCCTCGGCCGCGACGACGAAGAGCGCGAGGACCGGGATGACGGCCCCGTTCATCGTCATCGACACCGACATCTGGTCGAGCGGGATGCCGTCGAAGAGGGTGCGCATGTCGTAGATCGAGTCGATCGCCACACCGGCCATGCCGACGTCACCCTCGACCCGCGGGTGGTCGCTGTCGTAGCCGCGGTGGGTCGCGAGGTCGAACGCGACGCTCAGCCCCTTCTGCCCGGCGGCCAGGTTGCGCCGGTAGAACGCGTTGGACTCCTCGGCGGTCGAGAAGCCGGCGTACTGGCGGATCGTCCACGGCTGGTTGACGTACATCGTCGGGTAGGGCCCGCGAAGGTAGGGCGGGGCACCCGGGATGGTGTCGAGGAAGTCGAGCCCCTCGAGGTCGGCCTCGGTGTAGAGCGGCGGCACCTCGATCTGCTCGGGCGTCGTCCACACCTGGCCCTCGTCGAACGCCGCGGCGTCGGTCTCGGTGCTCACCGTCGGAGCGCCGAGCTCGATCTCGCCGAAGTCAGGGATGGTGCTCATGCGGGGTCCTCGCGAAGTATCTGGGGGAGCGGAGCGCGGGTCCCACGCTCTGCGTGGGAGGAGGAACTTCGTGGGGTTCCGGGTGCTCCGATCACGTCGAGCAGCGAGGACAGGAAGTCGACGACGTCCATGCCCGGGGTCACGCCCTCGTAGCCCCTGCCGGCCGGCACGAGCACGGCCTCCGACGGCTCGCCCGCGTCGACCGCGTCGATGCCGGCGACGGTGAGCAGGTTGACCGCGTCGACGCGCCGGTCGCCCGCGCGGGGGACATCGAGCAGCGGCACGGCGACCCGTGGGGCATGTCCGTGACGAGCCGCGTATGCCGTCGAGCGGTCCCGGAGCGCTTCGAAGACGGCCGAGTCGCGGTGGGGCTCGATGGCCTCGGGAGACACCGGGAGCTCGTGGCGCGCACGCCGCTCGAGCGGCTTCTCGCCTGCCAGCGGGAAGGTGCTCACCCCGGTGATGGGACGCACGCGCGTCGCCAGCTCGGCGTCGCGCTGGGCGACCGCGGCCGCGATGCGCTCTGCGACAAGGCCGTTCGCGAGCGCGTCGACCATGCCGCCCGCTCGCTCGACCTCCTGGAAGGTCGCCCACGCAGCGGTCGCGACCTCGTCGGTGAGCGCCTCGACGGCCCACGCACCGCCGGCGGGGTCGGTGACCCGAGCGACGTTGGACTCCTCGGCGAGCAGGATCTGGGTGTTGCGGGCGATGCGCCGCGAGAACGCGGTCGGCAGCCCGGAGACGGTGTCGAACGGCAGCACGGTGATGGCGTCGGCGCCGCCCAGGCTGGCGCCGAAGGTCGCGAGCGTGCTGCGCAGGATGTTGGTCCACGCGTCGTCACGGGTGAACATGCGGCCTGACGTCACGGCGTGGGTGAAGGCGCCACGCGACGGCTCGGGCACCGCGATGCTCTCGCCGACACGGGCCCATGTCCGGCGCAGGGCGCGCAGGGCGGCCGCCGTGAGGAACTGGTCGGCGCCGGCGCTCACCCTGAACTCGATGTGGCGGAAGGCCTCCTCGACGGCGACGCCCTCCGCCTCGAGGTGGCGCAGGTAGGCCACGCCCGTCGCGAGCGCGAGGCCGAGCTCGTCGGGCACGGTGGCCCCGGCGTCGGCGTGGACGCGGGTGTCGACGGTAATCGCGCGCACCTCGCCATGGTCCGCCAGCCTCGCCACGGCGCCGGCGAGCGGCGTGAGGTCGGGGGCGCTGCCGGTGCGGGCCGCGGCGCCGACCGGGTCGTGGCCGAGGTTGCCGGAGCCGGCAGCGGAGGCCGAGAGAACGGCATACAGGGCGTCGGCGGCGCCCTTCTGGTCGTCCCAGGACGAGACGACGACGGGAGCGAGGTCGAGTCGCACGTCCGCGAGCGCCTCGGCGACGTCGGCCGGGGCAAGCCCGTCGGCGCCGACGTGCAGCCAGACGGAGGTGACGCCGTTCTCGAGGTCGGCGAGGACCGCCTTGCGGGTCGCGGCGGCGTCGGGATCGTCGTGGACCTGGCGGACGTCCCACGGCACGTCTGCGTCACGCAGGGCACGACCCCGGGTGAACGGCATGGCGCCGGGAACGCCGATCGGCGCGGTCACGTCACCTCGGGTGTAGAGGGGTTCGACGACGAGCCCACCGGGCAGATGGCTGCGCATCGACTCCACGGCGGCGTCGGTGTCGAGCTGCTCGCCCTCCGGCCGGCTCTTGTTGACGACGGCCGCTGCGAGCTCGCGCCACTCGGCCTGCGTGCGCTCCGGGAAGTGTGCCGCCAGCGTCATCGCCGCGGGCCGCTTCGGGGCCACCGTCATCCACCGCTCCTCTTGGCTGGTCCGTGAGGTCCGCACCTGCGTCGTGAGGTCTGCGGACCTCTCGTCACCCTACCGGCGGGCTCGTCACGGCCGGACGAGAGTTTGAGCACACCCGGGGGCCCGCGACCCCTAGCGTGGGGAGGGTTCGGACCGACACCACCCGAGACCCCGGAGCACCCATGTCACGTGTCGTCGTCAACGCCTTCAGCGTCTCGCTCGACGGGTTCGGCACCGGCGAGCCACAGACGCTCGACGAACCGTTCGGCCACGCCGGCGAGCGGCTGCACCGGTGGCTCTTCGCGGGCGAGCCCGGGGGCGAGCGGGTCACGACCGGCATCGACGGCGCGATGGGCGCGAGCGGCTGGGACGGCTCGGTGGGCGCCGAGATCATGGGGCGGCGCAAGTTCTGGCCGTATGCCGGCGAGTGGACCGACGAGGACTGGCAGGGCTGGTGGGGCGACGACCCGCCCTTCCACACACCCGTCTTCGTGCTCACCCACCACCCCCGCCCGTCGATCGAGATGGCTGGAGGCACGACCTTCCATTTCGTCGACGCCTCGCCCGAGGAGGCCCTGCGCCTGGCGCGCGAGGCCGCGGGCGACAAGGACGTCCGGATCGGGGGCGGCCCCTCGACCGTGCGCGACTTCCTCGCCGCGGGCCTCGTCGACGTCATGCACGTCGTCGTCGTGCCGATCGTCCTCGGCCGGGGTGAGTCGCTCTGGACGGGGCTGGAGGGCGTCGAGGCACAGTTCGACATCGAGGCGGTCTCCTCCCCCACGAGCGGCGTCACCCACCTCACCTTCACGCGCAGGGACGCGTGATGGGGCGCCTGCGCTACGGGATGATCGTCTCGCTCGACGGCTACGCCCGCGACGCCTCCGGCTCCTTCGGCTGGGCCATGCCCAGCGACGAGCTCCACGGCTACGTCAACGACCGGGAGCGCGACGTCGGAACCTTCGTCTACGGCCGCGGCCTGTGGGAGGTCATGCGCTGGTGGCAGGACTCCCCTGCCGAGGACGAGCCGGACGCGGCCCCGGAGCACCACGAGTTCGCCGCCCTGTGGCGCCGGGCGGACAAGGTCGTGGTCTCGACGACGCTCGACGCGCCGGCCGAACCGCGCACCGAGCTGTGGCCGAGCCTCGACCTCGACCGTCTCGCCGCCCTCGTGCGCGAGAGCCCGACCGACGTGAGCATCGGCGGCCCGACCCTCGCCGGGCACGCCCTGCGTGCGGGGCTCGTCGACGAGGTCGCCGCCTATGTCGTGCCGCACGTCGCCGGCGGCGGGCTGCGGTGGCTGCCCGACGGCTGGGCCTCGCGGCTCGACCTGCGCGAGCAGCGCGCGTTCGAGGGCGGTGCGGTCGCGCTCGTCTACGACGTGCCGCGAGGCTGAGTGCTCACCGAGCCGTCAGTCGCGCCACCCGAGGGCAGGGGCGACATGGGTGAGGATGCTCTCGAGGACGTGGACGTTGTAGTCCACGCCGAGCATGTTCGGGATCGTCAGCAGCAGCGTGTCGGCGGCGGCGATGGCCTCGTCCTCGGCGAGCTGGCGGACGAGGTCGTCCGGCTCCCCGGCATACGACTTGCCGAAGCGCGCGACCGAGCCGTCGATCATCCCCACCTGGTCACTGCTCGCGCGGTCGGCCCCGAAGTAGGCGTGGTCCTCGGCGCTGACGAGGGGGAAGATGCTCCGGCTCACGGACACCCGCGGTTCGCGCTCCCACCCGGCCTCGCGCCAGCCCTCGCGGAAGAGCTGGATCTGCTCGGCCTGGAGCTGGTGGAAGGGCACGCCGGTGTCCTCGGTGAGGAGCGTCGAGCTCATGAGGTTCATCCCCTGCGCGGCGGTCCACTGCGCCGTCGCGCGCGTGCCGGCGCCCCACCAGATGCGGTCGCGCAGACCCTCGCTGTGCGGCTCCACGCGCAGCAGGCCGGGCGGGTTGGGGAACATCGGCCGCGGGCTCGGCTGCGCGAAGCCCTCACCCTCGAGGACCTCGAGGAACCTCGCCGTGTGCCGTCGCGCCATGTCGGCGTCGGACTCGCCCTCGCGCGGCTCGTGACCGAAGTGGCGATAGCCCTCCACGACCTGCTCGGGCGACCCCCGGCTGATGCCGAGCTGGAGCCGTCCGCCCGCGAGGAGGTCGGCGGCGCCGGCGTCCTCGGCCATGTAGAGCGGGTTCTCGTAGCGCATGTCGATGACGCCCGTGCCGAGCTCGATGCGGCTCGTGCGAGCGCCTGCGGCTGCAAGCAGCGGGAAGGGCGAGGCCAGCTGCTGGGCGAAGTGGTGGACGCGGAAGTAGGCGCCGTCGGCGCCGACCTCCTCAGCAGCGACCGCGAGCTCGACCGACTGGAGCAGCACGTCCGAGGCGGTGCGGACCGCCGACTGCGGGTGCGGGTTCCAGTGACCGAAGGAGAGAAAGCCGATGCGCTTCATGCCCGTTCAACGCCTCCTCGACGAGGGCATTCCGCGGCCTCAGGCGAGCGGCGCGAAGGAGGCGCCGAGCTCGCGCAGCCTGGCCTCGCCCCCGTCGACCGCCGTGAGGACCCACAGGCCCTTCGACGTCGCTGCGACGGTGTTCTCCCAGTGGGCAGCGCGCGACCCGTCGTTCGTCACGACCGTCCAGTCGTCCTCGAGGACCCGGTTGGCCTCGTCGCCTAGGGTGACCATCGGCTCGATGGCCACGGTCGTCGCGTCGACGACGACCGGACCCCGGCCGCTCACGCGGTAGTTCGGGACCTGCGGGTCCATGTGCATCGACGTGCCGATGCCGTGTCCGACGTAGTCCTCGACGATGCCGTACTCACGACCACGTCGCTCCCCCGCCTCGGTGAGGCTGTCCTCGACGGCCGCGCCGACGGCATACAGGCTCGAGCCCACGGCGAGCGCGGCGATGCCGGCCCACATCGAGGCCTCGGTGTCGTCGATGAGCTCGAGGTCCTCCGGCCGCCCGGCCTCGCGGCCGCCGACGATCACCGAGATGGCGGCGTCGCCGTGCCAGCCCTCGACGATGGCGCCGCAGTCGATCGAGAGGAGGTCGCCCTCCTCGAGGACGCGCGAGCCGGGGATGCCGTGGACGACCTCCTCGTTGACGGAGGTGCAGAGGGTGCCGGTGAAGCCGTGGTAGCCGAGGAAGCTCGGGGTGCCGCCGCCGTCGCGGATGTGGGCCTCGGCGAGGGCGTCGAGCTCCTTGGTCGTCATGCCCGGGCGGACGGAGTCGCGCACGAGCTCGAGGGTGCGGCCGACGAGGAGCCCGGCGGTGCGCATGAGCACCACCTGCTCGTGTGTCTTGGCCTCGATGCGCTCACGTCCGAACAGTCCCATGGAGGGCAACCTACCGCCGCGGCTCCCGCTCCCCCGAATCGCCGTAGGGGTGCGGGAGCCGCGTGACGGATGGGTCCGAAGAGGTCAGGAACGGGCGTCGGCGAGGTCGCCGACCCTGGCGTGCAGGTCGGCGAGCAGTCGGCGGAGCTCGCCGGTCGCGACGTCACCGGCGTCGACGACCGAGCCGTCGACCGTGAGCTGCTCGGGGAAGGTGAGGCCGAGGTCACCGACGACGTCGGCCTGCACGTGGGTGAGCACCTTCGCGAGGTCGGCCCGGGCGTCGACGGCGCCGCTCCAGCCGTAGCCGACGATCCCGATCGGCTTCGAGTGCCACTCGGCGAAGAGGTAGTCGACGGCATTCTTGATCGGCGCCGGGAAGCTGCGGTTGTACTGCGGCGTCACGACGACGATGGCGTCGGACTCGAAGACCGCGCTGGCCCAGGCCTGCGTGTGCGGCTTGGCGTAGTTGCCGTTCTTGGGCATGTCCTCCTCGTCGAAGAACGGCAGGTCGATCTCCGCGAGGTCGAGGATCCTCACCTGCCACTGCTCTGCGTCGGCCTGCTCGCTCACCCAGGAGGTGACCTTGTCGCCGATGCGGCCGGGGCGGGTGCTGGACACGATGATGCTCAGTTGATTCACGATTCAACCAACTCCGTATGCCGTCCGCCCATTCCCCGGACCGGCGCCCGGTTCTCCGCCGGGCGCCTCCGGCTGGGCGCACCTAGGCTCGGCTGGTGCCGTCCGAACGCGAGTCCCTGCTCGGCGCCCTGCACGGCGTGCGGGCCCACGTCCTCGACCAGCTCGAGGGCCTCGACGACGCGTCACTGCGGCGACCGGTCCTGCCGTCGGGGTGGACACCGCTCGGGCTCGTGCGCCACCTCACGCTGTCCGACGAGCGCTACTGGTTCGAGGTCGTCGTGGCCGGGGAACCGTTGGACTGGTGGCCCGAGGGCGAGCGCGGCGACTGGCTCGTGCGGGACGACGAGGCCGCCGACGACGTGCTCGGCGCCTACCGGTCGGCCGCCGAGGCCTCGGACCGGATCCTCCACGGCGTGGGCCTCGACGCGGCACCGGCGCACCGTGAGCCGGACTGGCCCGCCGACCGCTTCGCGGACGTGCGCAGCATCGTCCAGCACGTCGTCGTGGAGACGGCGACCCACGCCGGGCAGCTCGACGCCGTGCGCGAGCTGCTCGACGGGCGCCGGTACGTCGTCCTCTGACGCGACGCACGGCTCGCGACCCCCGGAACCCGCTCCTCCCTGCCCACGGGTCCACGCAGAACGCCGAGGTCCCGCCTGCCGTGTGGCAGGCGGGACCTCGGTGTCGTTGCGACGGGTGTCAGCCGAGGGCGGTGATGATCCGCTCGGTGACCTCGTCGACCGCACCGAGGCCGTCGACCTCGACGAGGACGCCGCGCTCGGCGTAGAGCTCGACGAGCGGGGCGGTCTCGCGGCGGTAGATCGCCTGGCGCTCGCGGATGACCTCCTCGGTGTCGTCGGCACGGCCCTCGATCTCGGCCCGCTTGAGCAGCCGCGAGACGACGGCGTCCTCGTCGACGGTGAGGGCGAGGACCTTGTCGAGCCCGTGGTCGTGCTTGCCGAGCATCCAGTCGAGCGCGGTGACCTGGCCGGTCGTGCGGGGGTAGCCGTCGAGGAGGAAGCCCTCGCGGGCGTCGTCCTCGTTGAGGCGGTCCTCGACGATGGCGTTGGTGATGTCGTCGGAGACGTAGCCGCCGGAGGCGGTGATCTCCTGGACCTGCTTGCCCAGCTCGGTCCCGTTCTTGATGTTGGCGCGGAAGATGTCGCCGGTGGAGATCGCCGGGATCCCGTAGTGCTCGGCGATGCGCGCGGCCTGGGTGCCCTTCCCCGCACCGGGGGGTCCGAGGATGATGAGGCGCCTGCCCGTTGACGTCATTACTTGAGGAACCCTTCGTAGTGGCGCTGCTGCAGCTGGGACTCGATCTGCTTCACGGTCTCGAGACCGACGCCGACGATGATGAGGATCGACGTGCCACCGAACGGGAAGTTCTGGTTGGCCCCGACGAGCACGAGGGCGATGAGCGGGATGATCGAGATCAGCGCGAGGTAGATCGCACCCGGGACGGTGATGCGGGTGAGGACGTGCTGCAGGTACTCGGCCGTGGGTCGCCCGGCGCGGATACCCGGGATGAAGCCGCCGTACTTCTTCATGTTGTCGGCGACCTCGGTCGGGTTGAACGTGATCGACACGTAGAAGAACGTGAAGAAGAGGATGAGCAGGATGTAGGTGAGCGCGTACTCCCACGTGTCGCCGCCGGCGAAGTTGGCGTCGATCCACTGCACCCAGCCGGGGCTGGAGCCGTCGGCCTTGCGGTTGAACTGCGCGAGGAGCGTCGGCAGGGCGAGCAGCGAGCTCGCGAAGATGACGGGGATGACACCGGCCATGTTGACCTTGAGCGGGATGTAGGTCGAGGTGCCGCCGTAGACGCGACGCCCCACCATCCGCTTGGCGTACTGGACCGGGATGCGGCGCTGGCTCTGCTCGACGTAGACGACGAGCGCGATGATGACGAAGCCCATGAGGATGATCCCCAGGAAGATGTCCCAGCGGCCCTCGCGCTGCTGGATGGCCCAGAGCGCACCGGGGAACGTCGCGGCGATCGACGTGAAGATGAGGATCGACATGCCGTTGCCGACACCCTTGTCGGTGACGAGCTCACCGAGCCACATGACGAGGCCGGTGCCGGCCGTCATCGTGAGCACCATGATGAGGATCGTGACGACCGAGTCGTCCGTGAGGATGTTGGTGCACGCCGGGTTGGCGAACAGCTGCGAGGGGTTCTGCGCGAACGTGATGAACGTGGCCGACTGGAGGACGGCGAGCGCGATCGTGAGATAGCGCGTGTACTGCGTCATCTTCGACTGCCCGGCCTGGCCCTCCTTCTTGAGGGCCTCGAACTTCGGGATGACGACCGTGAGCAGCTGGATGATGATGCTCGCCGTGATGTACGGCATGATCCCGAGCGCGAAGATGCTCAGCTGGAGCAGCGCTCCACCACTGAACAGGTTCGCCAGACCCAAGAGGTCGTTGGCGTCGCCTGCACCCTTCTGGCACGCCTGGATGAGCGAGTAGCTCACGCCGGGCGTCGGCACGTGGGCGCCGAGCCGGTAGATCGCGATGATCGCGAGGGTGAACAGGATCTTCCTGCGCAGGTCGGGCGTCTTGAACGCGCGGCCGAAGGCGGTGAGCACAGGTCCTCCAGGTGGGCGGCAGGTGCCGCGTCGGTGCGGTGCGGCTGTGGCCACACCGTCGTGGTGATCGACGAACAAGATACCCCGGTGGGGAGGACGGTCAGCGACCGCCGCCCTCACAGGGGGACGAACGACGTATGCCGCAAGGCGAGTTCCGGAGATCGCCTCCGGGAACCGCGCCCTGCGGCATACGAACCATGCAGGTTCAGCGTCAGGCGGACTCGCCCGAGGTGGTCGAGCCGCCGGCGGCCTCGATCTTCTCCTTGGCGGTCGCCGAGAACTTGTCGGCGGTGACGTTGACCGCGACCGAGATCTCGCCGGTGCCGAGCACCTTGACGAGGTGGCCACGACGCACCGCACCCTTGGACACGAGGTCCTCGACCGTGACGTCGCCACCCTGCGGGTAGAGCGACGACAGCTTGTCGAGGTTCACGACCTGGTACTCGGTCTTGAACGGGTTCTTGAAGCCACGCAGCTTCGGGAGACGCATGTGGAGGGGGGTCGAGCCACCCTCGAAGCGCTCCGGAACCTGGTAGCGGGCCTTCGAGCCCTTGGTACCGCGACCTGCGGTCTTGCCCTTGGAACCCTCACCACGACCGACACGGGTCTTGGCGGTCTTGGCTCCGGGGGCCGGACGCAGGTGGTGGACCTTGAGGGCCGTTGCCTTCTGCTCCACGTCAGCCTTCTTGTCGGCCATGATCACTCAACCTCCTCGACGGCGACGAGGTGCGTCACCGTCTTGACCATCCCGCGGATCTCGGGACGGTCCTCCTTGACGACGACGTCGCCGATGCGCTTGAGACCGAGGCTGCGCAGCGTGTCACGCTGGTTCTGCTTGCCGCCGATCTCCGAACGGGTCTGGGTCACCTTGAGACGGGCCATCACGCACCTGCCTTCGCGGCGTCGCGGGCCTCGGCGATGCCGGCGGCCTGGGCGCGCAGCATCGCGGCGGGGGCGACGTGGTCCACGGGCAGGCCGCGGCGCGCAGCCACGGACTCCGGACGCTCGAGCTCCTTGAGGGCCTGAACGGTCGCGTGGACGATGTTGATGGCGTTGTCCGAGCCGAGGCTCTTGGACAGCACGTCGTGGATGCCGGCGCACTCCAGGACCGCACGCACCGGGCCACCGGCGATGACACCGGTACCGGGGCTGGCGGGGCGGAGCATGACGACACCGGCAGCGGCCTCACCCTGGACGGGGTGCGGGATCGTGCCCTGGATGCGCGGGACCTTGAAGAACTCCTTCTTGGCCTCCTCGACACCCTTGGCGATCGCGGCGGGAACTTCCTTGGCCTTGCCGTAGCCGACGCCCACGGTGCCGTCGCCGTCACCGACGACGACGAGAGCGGTGAAGCTGAAGCGACGACCACCCTTGACGACCTTGGAGACACGGTTGATGGTCACGACGCGCTCGAGATACTGGCTCTTCTCGGCCTCGCGACCGCCGCCACGACGGTCGTCGCCGCGGCCACCGCGACGGTCGCCGCCACGGTTGTCGCTGCGGTTGTCGGACGCGGGACCGGTGCCTCGACGCTGGGGTCCTGGCATCAGATGTTCCTCATTTCAACACTGGTGTGGGAGAGCATGTGGGTCACAGCGACAGCCCACCCTCGCGGGCGCCGTCGGCGATGGCCGCGACACGACCGTGGTACTTGTTGCCACCACGGTCGAAGACGACGGCCTCGACACCGGCTGCCTTGGCACGCTCGGCGACGAGCTCGCCGACCTTCTTGGCCTTGGCGGTCTTGTCACCGTCGAACGAACGGACGTCGGCCTCCATGGTCGACGCCGAGGCGACGGTCTTGCCCACGGTGTCGTCGACGACCTGGACGAAGACGTGGCGCGAGCTGCGCGACACGACCAGACGGGGGCGGACAGCCGTGCCCGCGACCTGCTTGCGCAGACGGGCGTGGCGACGGCCACGAGCGGCGACCTTGCCCTTGGCACGCTTGATGATCATTGCCATGGCTTACTTACCAGCCTTTCCGACCTTGCGGCGGATGTGCTCGCCGGCGTAGCGCACGCCCTTACCCTTGTAGGGGTCGGGCTTGCGGAGCTTGCGAATGTTGGCGGCAACCTCACCGACGAGCTGCTTGTCGATGCCCTCGACCTGGAACCGGGTGGGGTTCTCGACGGTGAAGGTGATGCCCTGCGGCGGCTCGACCGTGATCGAGTGCGAGTAGCCGAGCGCGAACTCGAGCGAACCGCCCTTGTTCTGCACGCGGTAACCGGTGCCGTGGATCTCGAGCTTCTTGACGTAGCCCTCGGTGACACCGAGAACCATGTTGTTGATGAGCGAGCGGGTCAGGCCGTGGAGCGAGCGCGACTCGCGCTCGTCGTTGGGCCGGGACACCTGGACCTCGCCGTCGGTCTTCTCGACCTTGATCGGCTGGGCCACGGTGTGCGCGAGCTCGCCCTTGGGACCCTTGACCTTGACGGTCTGGCCCTCGACGTTGATCTCGACACCCGAGGGGATGGCAACCGGAAGACGTCCGATGCGCGACATGTCAGATCCCCTTACCAGATGTAGGCGAGGACTTCCCCACCCACACCCTTGTTGGCGGCCTGCTTGTCGGTGAGCAGACCGGACGACGTCGAGATGATCGCGACACCGAGACCACCGAGAACCTTCGGGAGGTTGGTGGACTTGGCGTAGACGCGCAGTCCGGGCTTGGACACGCGGCGCACACCCGCGATGGAGCGCTCACGGTTGGGGCCGTACTTGAGGTTGATCGTCAGGGTCTTGCCGACCTCGGCGTCCTCGACGGTCCAACCGGAGATGTAGCCCTCGGCCTCGAGGATCTCCGCGATGTGCGACTTGAGCTTGCTGAACGGCATGGCGACCGTGTCCTTGTGCGCCGAGTTGGCGTTCCGGACGCGGGTCAACATGTCCGCAATCGGGTCAGTCATTGTCATTGGGCTTCTCCGCCCTTCTCACCGTGGTTTCATCCGGGGCCCAAAGCTCCGGCTGACCTTCGATGTAGATGGTCTTGTGTGTATGCCGCGTGGTCGCGGCGGTGAGGTGTGCGCGGGGCCAGGCCCCACGGCATACCGGGGATGTTCAGTTCTGGAGCAACGTCACCAGGACGACTTGGTCACGCCGGGGAGCTCGCCGCGGTGGGCCATCTCCCGGAGGCAGATCCGGCACAGGCCGAACTTGCGGTAGACCGAGTGGGGACGGCCGCAGCGCTGGCAGCGCGTGTAGCCGCGCACCTTGAACTTCGGCTTCTTGTTCGCCTTGTTGACAAGAGCGGTCTTGGCCATCTCAGTTCTCCTTGAAGGGGAAGCCGAGCGCCTTGAGCAGCGCGCGTCCCTCGTCGTCGTTCGTCGCGGTGGTGACGATGGTGATGTCCATGCCCCGCACGCGGTCGATCTTGTCCTGGTCGATCTCGTGGAACATCGACTGCTCCGTGAGGCCGAAGGTGTAGTTGCCGCGGCCGTCGAACTGCTTCGGGCTCATGCCGCGGAAGTCGCGGATGCGGGGCAGCGCGACCGCGATGAGGCGGTCGAGGAACTCCCACATGCGGTCGCCGCGCAGCGTGGTGTGCGTGCCGATCGGCATGCCCTCACGCAGCTTGAACTGGGCGATGGACTTGCGCGCCTTGGTGACGACCGGCTTCTGGCCGGTGATCGCCGTGAGGTCGCGGACCGCGCCCTCGATGAGCTTGCTGTCCTTGGCCGCGTCGCCGACACCCATGTTGACGACGACCTTGACGACGCCGGGAACCTGCATGACGTTGGCGTAGCCGAACTGCTCGAGGAGGCCGGCGCGGATCTCGTCCGCGTAGCGCTGCTTGAGGCGGGGGCTCGCCGCGGTGGTGGTCTCAGTCATCAGGCTCACAGGTCCTTGCCCGAGCGCACGCCGACGCGGGTCCGGACAGCCTTCTGGCGTCCGTCACGCTCGACGGTCTCGACGCGGGTCTTGGTACGGGTCGGCTTCTTGTCGGACGGGTCGACGACCTGCACGTTGCTCACGTGGATCGGCGCCTCCTGCACGACGAGGCCACCGGTCTGGCTGCCACGGGCAGTCTGGCCGGCCTTGGTGTGGCGGGTGACGCGGTTGACGCCCTCGACGAGGACGCGGTCGTTCTCGCGGTAGACCGCGATGACCTTGCCGGTCGAACCCTTGTCCTTGCCGGTGAGCACCTGGACGGTGTCACCCTTCTTGATGCGGAACTTCGCCATGGCTCAGAGCACCTCCGGGGCCAGCGAGATGATCTTCATGAACTTCTTGTCGCGAAGCTCGCGGCCCACCGGGCCGAAGATGCGGGTACCACGGGGGTCACCGTCGGTCTTGAGGATCACTGCGGCGTTCTCATCGAACTTGATGTAGGAACCGTCGGCGCGACGGCGCTCCTTCTTCGTGCGGACGATGACGGCCTTGACCACGTCGCCCTTCTTGACGTTGCCACCGGGGATGGCGTCCTTCACCGTGGCGACGATCGTGTCGCCAATACCGGCATACCGGCGACCCGAGCCACCGAGAACACGGATGCACAGGATCTCCTTGGCACCGGTGTTGTCGGCGACGCGCACTCGCGACTCCTGCTGGATCACTTATCTGTCTCCTATACGTCGTGCTGGTTCTCTGCTGGCCTGAGGGCGGCAGAGCCTGGCCGAACTTCGGGGGTCGCGGGGGGCCGGAGCCCCCCGCAAAGCTTTACTTGGCCTTCTCGAGGATCTCGACGAGGCGCCAGCGCTTCGTCGCCGAGAGCGGCCGGGTCTCCATGATGAGGACACGGTCGCCGATGCCGGCGGTGTTCTCCTCGTCGTGGGCCTTGATCTTGGCCGAGCGGCGCATGACCTTGCCGTAGAGGGCGTGCTTGACGCGGTCCTCGACCTCGACGACGACGGTCTTGTCCATCTTGTCGCTAACGACGTAGCCCTGGCGGGTCTTGCGGTAGTTCCGAGTGCTCTCGGTCTGCTCGCCGGTGGTCACGTTCTCGTCCTTCACGTTGTCGCTCACTTGCTCTCCTCCGACTCGGCCGGGGCGGAGCCGATGCCGAGCTCGCGCTCACGCATCTCGGTGTAGATCCGCGCGATGTCCTTGCGGACGGCGCGCAGACGGCCGTGGTTGTCGAGCTGACCGGTCGCGGACTGGAACCGCAGGTTGAACAGCTCCTCCTTGGCCTTGCGCAGCTCGTCGACGAGACGCTCGTCGTCGAACCCACGAAGCTCCTTGGAGATCAGGTCCTTGGAACCGACTGCCATCAGAAGTCACCACCCTCACGCTGGACGAAGCGGCACTTCATCGGCAGCTTGTGCATGGCCAGGCGCATGGCTTCGCGCGCGACCTCCTCGGACACACCGGAGATCTCGAACATGATGCGTCCGGGCTTGACGTTGGCGATCCACCACTCGGGTGAACCCTTGCCGGAACCCATGCGGGTCTCAGCCGGCTTCTTGGTCAGCGGGCGGTCGGGGTAGATGTTGATCCACACCTTGCCGCCACGCTTCATGTAGCGAGTCATCGCGATACGCGCGGACTCGATCTGACGGTTGGTGACGTAGGCCGGCTCGAGAGCCTGGAGGCCGTAGTCACCGAAGGCGATGGACGTTCCACCCTTGGCAGCGCCCGAGCGACCCGGGTGGTGCTGCTTGCGGTGCTTGACGCGACGGGGAATCAACATCAGCTGGACGCTCCCTCGGTGTTCTCCGCCGGGGTGGTGGCGGCAGGGGCCTCGGTGGCCGGCGCAGCGTCCTGACGGTCGCCACGACGGGCGCGGGCGGGACGGTCGGCGCCGTCACGACGCGGGCCACGGCCCTGGCGAGGCGCGGTGGCCTGCTGGGCAGCGAGCTCACGAGCGGTGAGGTCACCCTTGTAGATCCAGACCTTCACGCCGATGCGGCCGAAGGTGGTGCGGGCCTCGTAGAAGCCCACGTCGATGTTCGCGCGGAGGGTGTGCAGCGGCACGCGACCCTCACGGTAGAACTCGGTGCGGGACATCTCGGCGCCGCCGAGACGGCCGGAGACCTGGACGCGGATGCCCTTGGCACCGGCGCGGGTCGCCGACTGCATGCTCTTGCGCATGGCGCGACGGAAGGAGACGCGAGCAGAGAGCTGCTCGGCGACGCCCTGGGCGACGAGCTGCGCGTCGGTCTCGGGGTTCTTGACCTCGAGGATGTTGAGCTGCACCTGCTTGCCCGTGAGCTTCTCGAGCTCGCCGCGGATGCGGTCGGCCTCGGCGCCACGACGGCCGATGACGATGCCCGGGCGCGCCGTGTGGATGTCCACGCGGACACGGTCGCGGGTGCGCTCGATCTCGACCTTGGAGATGCCCGCGCGCTCCATGCCCTCGGACATGAGCTTGCGGATGGCGACGTCCTCCTTGACGTAGTCGCGGTAGCGCTGACCCTCCTTGGTGGAGTCAGCGAACCAGCGGCTGCGGTGCTCGGACGTGATACCCAGACGGAAGCCGTGCGGGTTGACCTTCTGACCCATTAGCGGTTGCCTCCCTTGCTGGGCTTGGGCGCGACGACCACGGTGATGTGGCTCGTGCGCTTGTTGATGCGGGACGCGCGACCCTGTGCGCGCGGACGGAAACGCTTCATCGTGGCGCCCTCGTCGACGAACGCCGACGTGATGACGAGCTCGCGCTCGTCGAAGCGCTCGGCCGTCTTGTCGGCCTTGACGCGGGCGTTGGCGATGGCGCTCTCGAGCACCTTGAGGATCGGGTCGGACGCCGACTGCGGGGCGAAGCGCAGCGTGGCGATGGCCTCGCTGGCGTTGCGGCCGCGGATGAGGTCGATGACTCGACGCGCCTTCTGCGGGGTCACCCGGACGTGGCGGGCCTGGGCCCGAGCCTCCAGGGTGACCGCAGCGGTCTCGGTGGTGGTGTTGGTGGCCATCAGCGGCGCCGGCCCTTCTTGTCGTCCTTCACGTGACCCTTGAAGGTGCGCGTGGGTGCGAACTCGCCGAGCTTGTGGCCGACCATCGACTCGGTGACGAACACCGGGACGTGCTTGCGGCCGTCGTGGACGGCGAGGGTGTGGCCGAGCATGTCCGGGCTGATGACCGAACGGCGCGACCAGGTCTTGATGACGTTCTTGGTGCCCGCTTCGTTCTGGACGTCGACCTTCTTCTGAAGGTGGTCGTCGATGAAGGGGCCCTTCTTCAAGCTACGAGGCATGTGTCAATGGCTCCTTGTCAGCGCTTCTTGCCAGTGCGGCGTCGGCGGACGATCATCTTGTCGCTGGGCTTGCCGGGGCGGCGGGTGCGGCCCTCGGGCTTGCCCCACGGGCTCACCGGGTGGCGACCACCGGAGGTGCGGCCCTCGCCACCACCGTGCGGGTGGTCGACCGGGTTCATGACGACACCACGGACGGTCGGGCGCTTGCCCTTCCAGCGCATGCGGCCGGCCTTGCCCCAGTTGATGTTGGACTGCTCGGCGTTGCCGACCTCGCCGATCGTCGCGCGGCAGCGCGCGTCGACGTTGCGGATCTCGCCGGACGGCATACGCAGCTGGGCGTAGGGGCCGTCCTTCGCGACGAGCTGCACGCGGACCCCGGCCGAGCGCGCGATCTTCGCGCCGCCACCGGGGCGGAGCTCGACGGCGTGGACGACCGTACCGGTCGGGATGTTGCGCAGCGGAAGGCTGTTGCCGGGCTTGATGTCGGCACCGGGGCCGTTCTCGATGTTGGCGCCCTGCTCGAGACCCTTGGGGGCCAGGATGTAGCGCTTCTCACCGTCGGCGTAGTGCAGCAGAGCGATGCGGGCGGTGCGGTTGGGGTCGTACTCGATGTGAGCGACCTTCGCCGGGATGCCGTCCTTGTCGTGGCGACGGAAGTCGATGAGGCGGTAGGCGCGCTTGTGTCCACCACCGATGTGACGCGTCGTGATGCGGCCGTTGTTGTTTCGGCCACCGCTCTTGGTGAGCGGGCGCACGAGCGACTTCTCGGGCGTGGAGCGCGTGACCTCGACGAAGTCGGCGACGCTGGAGCCGCGACGGCCAGGCGTCGTCGGCTTGTACTTGCGGATACCCATGTCGTGTTTCCTTAAGTTCCTCAGTCGTCTCTCAGGCGCCGGCGCTGCCGAAGATGTCGATCGTGCCCTCGCGGAGGGTGACGATCGCGCGCTTGGTGTCCTTGCGCTTGCCCAGGCCGAAGCGCGTGCGGCGCGTCTTGCCCTTGCGGTTGAGCGTGTGGACCGAGTCGACCTTGACGTTGAAGATCTGCTCGACGGCGATCTTGATCTCGGTCTTGTTCGAACGCGGGTCGACCACGAAGGTGTACTTGCCCTCGTCGAGCAGCCCGTAGGACTTCTCGGACACGACCGGTGCGATCAGGATGTCGCGGGGGTTCTTCCCCTGGAATGCGGAGCTCACTTGCCCTCCTCCTCGGAGACCTGCTGAGCGGCCTCGCCGCCGGCCGGGACGAACCCGGCGGCCTTGGCGGCCTCAGCGGTGCGGAACCACACCTCGGCCTCGGTGTTGTCGTACCAGCGCGAACCGGGCACGTGGTACTTCATCGAGTCCTTGTTGCCCTTGACCTCGAAGCCTTCGGGAGCGGAGCCGTCCTCGAGGGCGGCGGCGCTGTCGGGGCCGAAGCCACCGTCCGCGTCGGACTCGGCGGCCTCGGTCTCGACGACCTTGGCAGCCTTGGTCGCCTTCGGAGCCTTCTCGGCCTTGGCCGGGGCCGGAGCCGCGGCGGCGGGCGCCTCCGTGACGACGGCGGCGTCGAGCGGCTTGACCGCAGCGGCCGGACCGGCGACGAAGGTGTCGAGCGCGGCCTGGGTGAAGACCACGTCGTCGGCGCAGAGGACGTCGTAGGTGTTGAGCTGGTCGACCGCGATGACGTGGACGTGGTCCAGGTTGCGGACCGACTTCATCGACACGATGTCGCTGCGGTCGAGGACGACGAGCAGGTTCGGACGGTCGGTGAGGCCGGCGAGCAGCGCGGCGGCGTCCTTGGTCGACGGCGCGTCACCCGAGACGAGCGAGGCGACGACGTGGATGCGGCCGTTGCGGGCGCGGTCGGAGAGGGCGCCACGCAGGGCGGCGGCCTTCATCTTCTTGGGGGTGCGCTGCGCGTAGTCACGCGGCGTCGGCCCGTGCACGACACCACCACCGGTCCAGTGCGGCGCGCGGGTCGAGCCCGCACGGGCGCGGCCGGTGCCCTTCTGGCGGTGCGGCTTGCGTCCACCACCGCGGATCTCGCCGCGGGTCTTGGTCGAGTGCGTGCCCTGGCGCGCGGCGGCGAGCTGGGCGACGACGACCTGGTGGATGAGCGGGACGTTGGTCTGCACGTCGAAGATCTCGGCGGGCAGGTCAGCGTTCACGGTCTTGGCGGTGGCCATCCGGGTCACGCTCCCTTCACGGCGTTGCGGACGAGCACGACCGAACCGCGGGGACCGGGGACGGCGCCCTTGACGAGCAGCAGGCCCTTCTCGGCGTCCACGGCGTGGATCGTGAGGTTCTGGGTGGTCTGGCGCACGCCACCCATGCGGCCGGCCATGCGCATGCCCTTGAAGACACGACCCGGGGTGGCGCAGCCACCGATGGAGCCCGGCTTGCGGTGGTTCTTGTGTGCACCGTGGGAGGACGAGACGCCGTGGAAGCCGTGACGCTTCATGACACCGGCGAAGCCCTTGCCCTTGGTGGTGCCGGAGACGTCGACCGAGGCACCGGCCTCGAACGTCTCGGCGGTGAGCTCCTGGCCCAGCGAGTACTCGGCGGCGTCCGCGGTGCGGAGCTCGACGAGGTGGCGGCGCGGCGTGACGCCGGCCTTCTCGAAGTGGCCGGTGAGCGGCTTGGTCACCTTGCGCGGGTCGATCGCACCGAAGGCGATCTGGACGGCGCTGTAGCCATCGGTGTCGGCGTTGCGCACCTGCGTGACGACGCAGGGGCCTGCCTCGATGACGGTGACGGGGACGAGCTTGTTGTCGGCGTCCCACACCTGGGTCATGCCGAGCTTCTTGCCCAGCACGCCCTTCACGGTCTTGGTAGCAATGTCAGTCATCAGTCAACCCTCAGAGCTTGATCTCGATGTTGACGTCAGCCGGCAGGTCGAGACGCATCAGCGAGTCGACGGCCTTGGGCGTCGGGTCGATGATGTCGATGAGGCGCTTGTGGGTGCGCATCTCGAAGTGCTCGCGGCTGTCCTTGTACTTGTGCGGCGAACGGATGACCACGAAGACGTTCTTCTCCGTGGGCAGCGGCACAGGGCCGACCACCGTCGCGCCGGCACGGGTCACCGTGTCGACGATCTTCCGCGCCGAGTTGTCGATGACCTCGTGGTCATACGACTTCAAGCGGATGCGGATCTTCTGTCCCGCCATCTTGGCTTCCGTCTCTCTCTCGCCGTCTTCTTACTTCTGTCTGTGGCCGGTTCCCAGTCCGACCCCCGAGGTCGGGCGTGTCGCGCCCGCTCCGCGGTCCGACGGCATACGCGTTCTGCGTGTGTCCGTCGGATGGATCGAAGCTCCGGGATTCCGGAGCTGCTCTGGCCTGCCGTGTGTCGCCCCGGCGTGGCCGGTTCGATGCGTTGTCACGTGCAGTGGCGGTTCGGTGTCTCCTCGACCGGGTCGAGGGGACGGCGTCCCGCACCAAGCAACCTGACAAGTGTGCCAGAGGCGGTGGCGACCTACCAAATCGAGGCCGGAGCGCACGGCATACCGGCGCCGATGGCGCGTCGGCGCTCCCCCGTCAGCGGCGGGTCACCCCGTGCCGCGCCTCGTCGTCGTCCGCCGTGGCCTCCTCGCGCAGGCGGCGGCCCTCCTCGAGGTGTTCCTCGTGCTTGCGGCGGCGCTTCTCGGAGGCGGTGTCGTCGCGCGGCGGGAGCTGGAGGGTCTCCTCGGCCTCGATGCCGGCCTGGAGCTGGCGTGAGCGCTCGAGCTCGGAGTCGACCTCGGCGCCGAAGAGCAGGGCGAGGTTGGTGATCCAGAGCCAGAGGAGGAACACGATGACCCCCGCCAGGGAGCCGTAGGTCTTGTTGTAGGAGCCGAAGTTCGCGACGTAGAACCCGAAGACCACCGACGCGAGCACCCACGTGAGGATGGCGATCGCCGCCCCGACGCTGATCCACCGGAACGTCGGCTGCTTGACGTTGGGGGTGGAGTAGTAGAGCAGGGCGACGAGCACCACGACGACGAGCAGGATGACCGGCCACTTGGCGATGTTCCAGACGGTCACGGCCGTCGCCCCCAGTCCGATGGTCTCCCCCACGGTCTCGGCGAGCGGCCCGCTGACGACGAGCGCCAGGAGTACGAGTGCCACCATGAGGACGCCGACGAGCGTGATGAGCAGCTGGACCGGGCGGAGCTTCCAGAAGGGGCGGCCCTCGTCGATCTGGTAGATCCGGTTCATCGCCCGCCCGAACGCGCCGACGTAGCCCGACGCCGACCAGAGGGCTCCGGCCAGGCCGGCGACGAGGGCGAGACCCGCCTGGTCGGCCTGCGTCATCTGGCTGATCGGCCCCTCGAGCTGGTCCGCCGCGCTGGCCTGCCCGAGGTCGCGCACCATGTCGAGCAGGGCGGTCGTCGTGCTCTCGCCCTGGCCGAAGACCCCGAGAAGCGAGACGAGCGCGAGCAGGGCCGGGAAGAGCGAGAGGACGGAGTAGTAGGTCAGCGCGGCTGCGAGGTCGGTGCAGCCGTCGGCGGTGAACTCCGCCCAGGCCTTTTTCGCCGTGTACTTCCACGAGGGCTTGGTGATGTCGCCCAGCGAGTCGGGCTTCGCGTCCGAGTTCTCGTCGGGTGCCGTCCGGGCCTTGGTCGTGCTTGCGCCTTCATGAGCCATGCGTCGACCGTACCCACGGGCCGGCGACGGCATGCGCCTTGAGTCCAGCCCTCCCCGGACACGCGAGAGCCCCCGCGGCTCCCTGTCCCGCGAGGGCTCTCGGCGTGCGTGGGTCTCCGCGTCAGCGAGGACCACCACCACCGAGGACGCCGGCGTCGAACGCCTTGAGGACCGACGCCTTGTCCGCAGCGCTGAGCTTGCCCGCGGTCACGGCCTCGTCGAGCCGCTCCCCCAGCCGGGTGCGATGCTCGGCCCGGTGCGCGTCGCGCACCTTCTCGAGGGCCGCGGTGAGCTCGTCCTCGGTGATGCCGAGCTCCTTGGCCAGCGCCGTGACGTATGCCGTCCGCCTGGCCTCGCGGTCGACCTCGCTCGGCGCGGTGCCCTCGGCGGGCTTCTCGGTCGGGCGGTTGGCCTCGCGGACCTTCTCGATGGCGGCCTCGACCTTGGCCTCGTCGATGGCCAGGGCCTCGGCGAGCGCGGCGCCGTCGGCGCCCTTCATGCCGCCGTGGCCGCGTCCACCCCGGCCGGGGCCGTCTGCGGGGGTGCCGGGCTGCTCGGTCGACGTCGACGAGGACGGCGCGGGGGTGGGCGTGCTCTCGGCCAGTGCGGCGTTGGCGCCGAAGCCGGCGAGCGTCACGGCGGCGGCTCCGGCGACGCCGGCGAGGACGGTGGTGGTCGTGATCCTGGGCATGAGGGGTTCCTCTCGTCGGAGCCGACCCGGTGTGGTCGACCGTGCTGCCTCCACACTGGGTGCCGGGCCTTGGGCCGGACCATGGCGAACCTGTCACGAACCTGTGGGTGCGCGAAGGTCGCCCCGGTCCGCGCGGGTGCGCGGACGGCATACGGGGATGTCCCGGGCCGGCCCACGAGCGGGAGATGCGGAAGGGCCCCGCCTGCCGAAGCAGACGGGGCCCTTCTCGTGGGGCGTCAGTGCGACGCGACCAGCGTCAGATCACTTGGTGATCGCGGTGACGCGGCCGGCGCCGACGGTCCGGCCACCCTCGCGGATGGCGAACTTGAGGCCCTCCTCCATGGCGATCGGCTGGATGAGCTCGACCGACATCTCGGTGTTGTCGCCGGGCATGACCATCTCGGTGCCCTCGGGCAGCGAGACGACGCCGGTGACGTCCGTGGTGCGGAAGTAGAACTGCGGGCGGTAGTTGTCGTAGAACGGCGTGTGACGGCCGCCCTCGTCCTTGGAGAGGATGTAGACGTTCGCCTCGAAGTTCGTGTGCGGGGTGATCGAGCCCGGCTTGCAGATGACCTGCCCGCGCTCGACGTCCTCGCGCTTGGTGCCACGAAGAAGGAGGCCGACGTTCTCACCGGCGCGACCCTCGTCGAGGAGCTTGCGGAACATCTCGATGCCGGTGACCGTGGTCTTGGCGGCCGGACCCGGGTGGATGCCGACGATCTCGATGTCCTCGTTGACGTTGAGGATGCCGCGCTCGATGCGACCGGTGACGACGGTGCCACGACCGGTGATCGTGAAGACGTCCTCGACGGGCATGAGGAACGGCTTGTCGACGTCGCGCTCGGGCTCCGGGATCGACTCGTCGACCGCGTCCATGAGCTCGAGGACGGTGTTGCCCCACTCGGCGTCACCCTCGAGCGCCTTGAGCGCCGAGACCTTGACGACGGGCAGGTCGTCGCCCGGGAACTCGTAGTCGGACAGGAGCTCACGGACCTCCATCTCGACGAGCTCGAGGATCTCCTCGTCGTCGACCATGTCGGCCTTGTTGAGCGCCACGACGATGTAGGGGACGCCGACCTGGCGGGCCAGGAGGACGTGCTCCTTCGTCTGCGGCATGGGGCCGTCCGTGGCGGCGACGACGAGGATCGCACCGTCCATCTGGGCAGCACCGGTGATCATGTTCTTGACGTAGTCCGCGTGACCGGGGCAGTCGACGTGCGCGTAGTGACGCTTCTCGGTCTGGTACTCGATGTGCGCGATGGAGATGGTGATACCGCGCTGCTTCTCCTCGGGCGCCTTGTCGATGTCGTCGAACGCGAACTGCGGGTTCAGGTCCGGGTACTTGTCGTGCAGGACCTTGGAGATCGCAGCCGTCAGCGTCGTCTTACCGTGGTCGATGTGACCAATGGTGCCGATGTTGACGTGCGGCTTGGTCCGCTCGAACTTTGCCTTCGCCACTTGATGTCCTCCTCAGGACTCTTCTTTGGGTGTTACGCCTTACGACCGGGCGGGACGTGGCGTCGTACTTGGGATTGGTTGTTCTGGATGGTGACCGACGGGCAGGACGGCCGGGGCCGTAAGCCGTGTCGTTCAGTTGTCCGGACCAGCGACCAGTCTAGCGGTCACTCGCCCCGGGTCTTGGCGATGATCTCCTCGGCCACGGACTTGGGAACCTCGGCGTAGGAGTCGAACTCCATCGAGTAGTTCGCCCGACCCTGGGTCTTGGACCGGAGGTCGCCGACGTAGCCGAACATCTCGGACAGCGGGACGAGGCCCTTGACGACCTTGGCGCCGCTGATGTCCTCCATGGCCTGGATGTGGCCACGGCGCGCGTTGATGTCGCCGATGACGTCGCCCATGTACTCCTCGGGCGTCCGCACCTCGACGGCCATCATCGGCTCGAGGATCACGGGGTCGGCCTTGCGGACGGCCTCCTTGAGCGCCATCGACCCGGCGATCTTGAACGCCATCTCCGAGGAGTCGACGTCGTGGTAGGCACCGTCGAGCAGCGCGGCCTTGATCCCGACGAGCGGGTAGCCGGCGAGCACGCCGTACTGCATGGCGTCCTGGATACCGGCGTCGACCGAGGGGATGTACTCGCGCGGGACGCGACCACCGGTGACCTTGTTCTCGAACTCGTAGAGCTCGCCGCCCTCGGTGGTGTCGAGGGGCTCGAGGCTGATCTGCACCTTGGCGAACTGACCGGAGCCACCGGTCTGCTTCTTGTGGGTGTAGTCGTGCTTCTCGACCGTGCGACGGATGGTCTCGCGGTAGGCGACCTGCGGCTTGCCGACGTTGGCCTCGACCTTGAACTCGCGCTTCATGCGGTCGACGAGGATGTCGAGGTGGAGCTCGCCCATGCCGGCGATGATCGTCTGGCCGGTGTCCTCGTCGAGGTGGACCTGGAAGGTCGGGTCCTCGGCCGAGAGCTTCTGGATGGCCGTGGAGAGCTTCTCCTGGTCACCCTTGGTCTTGGGCTCGATCGCGACCTGGATGACCGGGTCGGGGAACGACATCGACTCGAGCACGATCTGGTGGTCCGGGTCGCTCAGGGTGTCACCGGTGGTGGTGTCCTTGAGGCCGATCGCGGCGTAGATGTGACCCGCCAGCGCCTCCTCGACCGGGTTCTCCTTGTTGGCGTGCATCTGGAAGAGCTTGCCGACGCGCTCCTTGCGGCCCTTGGTCGTGTTGACGACCGGCGAGCCGGCGGCGATGCGACCGGAGTAGACGCGGATGAAGGTGAGGGTGCCGAAGAACGGGTGCGCCGCGACCTTGAAGGCGAGGGCCGAGAACGGCTCGTCCTTGCTCGGCTTGCGGGTCATCTCGACGGCCTCGTCGCCCGGCTTGTGGCCCACCATCGGCGGGACGTCGAGCGGGGACGGGAGGTAGTCGACGACCGCGTCGAGCATCGGCTGGACGCCACGGTTCTTGAACGCCGAGCCACACAGGATCGGGTAGAGCTCCGAGGTGACGGTGAGCTTGCGGATACCGGCCTTGATCTCGGCGACCGTGAGCTCCTCGCCACCGAGGTACTTCTCCATGAGGTCGTCGTCGGACTCGGCGACGCGCTCGATGAGGTGGTGGCGGTACTCCTCGGCCTTGGCCTGGAGGTCCGCGGGGATCTCCTGGACCTCGTACTTGGCGCCCATGGTGACGTCACCCTTGGCGTCGCCGGGCCACACGAGGGCACGCATCTCGACGAGGTCGATGACACCGATGAAGTCGTTCTCCGCGCCGATCGGCAGCTGGATGACGAGCGGCTCGGCGCCGAGACGGTCCTTGATGGTCTGGACGGTGAAGTAGAAGTCCGCGCCCAGCTTGTCCATCTTGTTGACGAACGCGATGCGGGGGACGTCGTACTTGTCGGCCTGACGCCACACGGTCTCGGACTGGGGCTCGACGCCCTCCTTGCCGTCGAAGACGGCGACGGCGCCGTCGAGGACGCGCAGCGAGCGCTCGACCTCGACGGTGAAGTCGACGTGACCGGGGGTGTCGATGATGTTGACCTGGTTGTTGTTCCAGAAGGAGGTCACGGCGGCCGACGTGATCGTGATGCCGCGCTCCTTCTCCTGCTCCATCCAGTCGGTCGTCGAGGCGCCGTCGTGCGTCTCGCCGATCTTGTGGTTGACGCCGGTGTAGAAGAGGATGCGCTCCGTCGTCGTCGTCTTGCCGGCGTCGATGTGCGCCATGATGCCGATGTTGCGGACCTTGGTCAGGTCCGTCAGGACGTCGAGTGCCACTGCGGTTGTCTCATCTCGCTCGTTGCGGAAGTTCTGCTGTGCGGTCGTGCTGTGTGCGGCCTTCTTCGACCGCGGACCCGGTATGCCGTCCACCCGCGTGAGCAGACGGCATACCGGTCGCTGTCACCAGCGGTAGTGCGCGAAGGCCCGGTTGGACTCGGCCATCTTGTGCGTGTCCTCACGGCGCTTGACTGCGGCGCCGAGACCGTTGGAGGCGTCGAGGATCTCGTTCATGAGCCGCTCGGTCATCGTCTTCTCACGACGCTGACGCGAGTAGCCGACCAGCCAGCGCAGCGACAGGGTCGTGGCGCGGTTGGGCTTGACCTCGATCGGGACCTGGTAGGTCGCACCGCCGACGCGGCGGGACTTGACCTCGAGGGTCGGCTTGATGTTGTCCAGCGCGCGCTTGAGGAGGAGCACCGGGTCGGTGCCGGTCTTCTCGCGGGCACCCTCGAGGGCGCCGTAGACGATCGTCTCGGCGATGGACTTCTTGCCGTCGAGGAGGATCTTGTTGACGAGCTGGGTCACGAGCGGGCTCTGGTAGACCGGGTCGATGACGAGGGGGCGCTTCGGAGCGGGGCCCTTACGAGGCATTACTTCTTCTCCTTCTTGGCGCCGTAGCGGCTGCGAGCCTGCTTGCGGTTCTTGACACCCTGGGTGTCGAGCGAGCCACGGATGATCTTGTAGCGGACGCCGGGGAGGTCCTTCACTCGGCCACCGCGGACGAGCACGATCGAGTGCTCCTGGAGGTTGTGGCCCTCACCGGGGATGTAGGCCGTGACCTCGATGCCCGAGGTGAGCTTGACGCGCGCGACCTTGCGGAGCGCGGAGTTCGGCTTCTTGGGGGTGGTGGTGTACACGCGCGTGCACACACCGCGGCGCTGCGGCGAGCCCTTGAGGGCAGGAGTGGAGACCTTCGAGGTCTTGTCCTGCCGGCCCTTGCGCACCAGCTGGTTGATGGTAGGCAACCTGGATCCTTTGTCTGTCTGGTCGATGTCACGGCGGATGCCGCGACTCCTTGGATGCCCGGCGCTCGACCCCCGCGGTCGGGTGTGTCGCACCGGGTGCTCTCCCCTGCACTCCCCGTCACAGGCCGCATCGACGGTGTCGACTCGTTCTGTGGGTGGGGCGCCCGGCGAGAGGTGGGCGGCCCTGCGCTCTCGCACTGGGCACGTGTGCTCTGGTCCTAGCCAGACACGGTTCTCCACGATACCGGTATGCCGTGTGCCCACCAAATCGTCCCGAGCGGGCTCCGCCGTGCGTGGCCCGTGCTCAGGGCGTCGGGGATCCGGGGCAACGCCAGGGGCGTGCGCCCGCATCCCCGACACCTCCCCCAGGAGGGTGCCGCGCTCAGGCCTCGAGGCGCTCGAAGGCCGGCGCGTAGCGGAACGGGCCGGCGAGCTCGGGCCGCCAGGCGCGCAGCGTCTTGACCTGGAAGTAGCGGTCCTCCCACGGGCCGGGCGAGCCGATGCCGAGCTCGGCGGCCGGGCGGAACCCGAAGTGGCCGTAGTAGTCCGGGTCGCCGAGCAGGACGATGGCCGCGTCGCCGCGCTGCTCCGCCGAGGCGATGACCGACGCCATGAGGGCGGCGCCGATGCCCTGCCGCTGCAGGCGCGGGGTGACGGCGATCGGTCCGAGCCCGACCGAGGTCCCCTCCCCCAGCGTCGCGGCCGAGCAGAGGACGTGGCCGACGACCTCGCCGTCGAGCTCGGCGACGAAGGTGAGCTCGTCGATGACGTCGCCGTCGCCGCGCAGCTCGTCGACGAGGCTCGACTCGACCGAGCGGGCCGCCCCCTCGACGCGCACGAACGCGTCGTCGTGGAGCGCCGCGACCGCCGCGGCGTCCTCGGGCCGCTCGCGCCGGATGATCATGTCGTCACGCATGCGCACACCCTCTCACCCTCGCCTCGTGTGCCCGAGCGCAAGGCCCGGCTTCCGCTCGGGCACACGAGCGCCGCCGTGGGACGACGAAGGGCGGGTGTGCCGTGTGGGGACCACACGGCACACCCGCCCTTGCGTTCGAGCGGACCCGACTCAGAGGCGGTCGAGACCCAGCTCGGTGTCGTCGAGGCGGACGGCCTCGCCCGAGCCCGGACCGAAGGCCGGGTAGGCGAACTCGTCGTAGCTCGGCATCGAGTACATCGCGGCCTTGGCCTCCTCGGTCGGCTCCACGTTGATGTTGCGGTAGCGCGACAGCCCGGTCCCGGCAGGGATGAGCTTGCCGAGGATGACGTTCTCCTTGAGCCCGAGGAGGGAGTCGGACTTGCCCTCCATGGCGGCCTCGGTGAGGACGCGGGTCGTCTCCTGGAACGAGGCCGCGGACAGCCACGACTCGGTCGCGAGCGACGCCTTGGTGATACCCATGAGCTCGGGGCGACCCGAGGCCGGGGTGCCGCCCTCGGCGACGACGCGACGGTTCTCGTCCTCGAAGCGACCACGCTCGGCGAGCATGCCCGGGAGCAGGTCCGCGTTGCCGGCCTCGATGATCGTGATCCGGCGGAGCATCTGCCGGACGATGACCTCGATGTGCTTGTCGTGGATCGACACACCCTGCTGGCGGTAGACGTGCTGGACCTCGTCGACCAGGTGGACCTGGACGGCGCGCGGGCCGAGGATGCGCAGGACCTGCTTCGGGTCGATGGAACCGACCGTGAGCTGGGTGCCGACCTCGACGCTCTGGCCGTCCTGCACGAGCAGGCGCGCGCGCTTGGTGACGGGGTAGGCGTGCTCCTCGGAGCCGTCGTCCGGCGTGAGCAGGATGCGACGGGCCTTGTCGGTCTCCTCGATGGTGATCCGGCCGCTGGCCTCGGCGATCGGGGCGACACCCTTGGGGGTGCGCGCCTCGAAGAGCTCGACGACACGGGGCAGACCCTGCGTGATGTCGTCACCGGCCACACCACCGGTGTGGAAGGTACGCATCGTCAGCTGGGTGCCGGGCTCACCGATCGACTGGGCCGCGATGATGCCGACGGCCTCGCCGATGTCGACGAGCTTGCCGGTCGCGAGCGAACGGCCGTAGCACGCGGCACAGGTGCCGACCTTGCTGTCGCAGGTGAGGACCGAGCGGACCTTGACGCTGTCGACACCGGCCGCGAAGAGCGCGCCGATGACGATGTCACCGAGGTCGATGCCGGCCTCGGCCAGCGTCTCGCCGTCCTTGACGACGTCCTCGGCGAGCGTGCGGGCGTAGACCGAGGTCTCGACGTCGTCGTGGACCGCACGGGTGCCCGTGCGCTCGTCGGTCGCGGCGATCGGCATGGGCAGGCCACGCTCGGTGCCACAGTCGTCCTCGCGGATGATGACGTCCTGCGACACGTCGACGAGACGACGCGTGAGGTAGCCGGAGTCCGCCGTACGGAGCGCGGTGTCGGCCAGACCCTTGCGCGAGCCGTGCGTCGAGATGAAGAACTCGAGCACGGACAGGCCCTCGCGGAAGTTCGCGCGGATCGGGCGCGGGATGATGTCACCCTTCGGGTTGGACACCAGGCCACGCATACCGGCGATCTGGCGCAGCTGCATCCAGTTGCCTCGGGCACCGGAGGAGACCATGCGGAAGATGGTGTTGGTGGCCGGGATGTTGGCCTCCATCTCCTTGGCGACCTCGTTGGTGGCCTGCGTCCAGATCTCGATGAGCTCCTGACGACGCTCGTCGTCGGTGATGAGACCACGCTCGTACTGCGTCTGGACCTTCGTCGCCTTGGTCTCGTAGCCCTCGAGGATCTCGAGCTTGCGCGGAGGCGTGACGACGTCGGAGATGGCGACCGTGATGCCGGACCGGGTGGCCCAGTGGAAGCCGTACTCCTTGAGGGCGTCGAGCGAGGCCGCGACCTGCACCTTGCTGTAGCGCTCGGCGAGGTCGTTGACGATCGTCGAGAGGCGCTTCTTGTCGACCTGGTCGTTGACGTACGGGTAGTCGACCGGGAGCGTCTCGTTGAAGAGCGCGCGACCCAGGGTCGTCTCGGGCAGCCACTCGGCGAGGAAGCCCTGCTCGTCGACCTCGACGCCCTCGGGCAGCTCGGTCCCGGGCGACGGGACGACGTCCTTGAGGCGGATCCGGACCGGCGTGCCGAGCAGGATCTCGCCCGCGTCGAACGCCATGCGGGCCTCGGACACCGTCGAGAAGACGCGACCCTCGCCCTGCGAGCCCTCGACACCGGAGGTGAGGTGGTAGAGGCCGATGATCATGTCCTGGGTGGGCATGGTCACGGGACGGCCGTCGGCCGGCTTGAGGATGTTGTTGCTCGACAGCATGAGGATGCGGGCCTCGGCCTGCGCCTCCGCGGAGAGCGGGACGTGCACGGCCATCTGGTCACCGTCGAAGTCCGCGTTGAACGCGGTGCAGACGAGCGGGTGGATCTGGATGGCCTTGCCCTCGACGAGCTGCGGCTCGAAGGCCTGGATGCCGAGGCGGTGGAGCGTGGGTGCGCGGTTGAGCAGCACCGGGTGCTCGGTGATGACCTCCTCGAGGACGTCCCACACGACCGAGCGGTGACGCTCGACCATGCGCTTGGCCGACTTGATGTTCTGCGCGTGGTCGAGGTCGACGAGGCGCTTCATCACGAACGGCTTGAAGAGCTCGAGCGCCATCTGCTTCGGCAGGCCGCACTGGTGCAGCTTGAGCTGCGGGCCGACGACGATGACCGAACGGCCGGAGTAGTCGACGCGCTTGCCGAGGAGGTTCTGGCGGAACCGTCCCTGCTTGCCCTTGAGCATGTCGGACAGCGACTTGAGCGGGCGGTTGCCGGGGCCCGTGACCGGGCGACCACGACGGCCGTTGTCGAAGAGGCTGTCGACGGCCTCCTGCAGCATCCGCTTCTCGTTGTTGACGATGATCTCGGGCGCGCCGAGGTCGAGCAGTCGCTTGAGGCGGTTGTTGCGGTTGATGACGCGGCGGTAGAGGTCGTTGAGGTCCGACGTCGCGAAGCGGCCACCGTCGAGCTGCACCATCGGGCGCAGGTCCGGCGGGATGACCGGGACGGCGTCGAGGACCATGCCGGCCGGCTTGTTCGTCGTCGTCATGAACGCGGAGACGACCTTGAGTCGCTTGAGCGCACGGGTCTTCTTCTGGCCCTTGCCGGTGGCGATGATCTCGCGGAGGAGCTCGGCCTCGGCCTCGAGGTCGAAGGACTCGAGGCGCTTCTGGATCGCCGCGGCGCCCATGCCGCCCTCGAAGTAGAGCCCGAAGCGGTCACGCATCTCGCGGTAGAGGATCTCGTCGCCCTCGAGGTCCTGGACCTTGAGGTTCTTGAACCGGTCCCACACCTGCGCGAGGCGCTCGACCTGGGCGTCCGCGCGCTTGCGGATCTGGTTCATCTCGCGCTCGGCGGAGTCGCGGACCTTGCGCTTGGCGTCGGACTTGGCGCCCTCGGCCTCGAGCGCGGCGATGTCGTCCTCGAGCCGCTTGGCGCGGGTCTCGACGTCGGCGTCGCGACGGTTCTCGAGCTCCTTCTTCTCGACCTCGATCTGCGCCTCGAGCGAGGGCAGGTCGGCGTGACGCTGGTCCTCGTCGACGCTCGTGATCATGTAGGCGGCGAAGTAGATGACCTTCTCGAGGTCCTTCGGCGCGAGGTCGAGCAGGTAGCCCAGGCGCGACGGGACGCCCTTGAAGTACCAGATGTGGGTGACGGGGGCGGCGAGCTCGATGTGGCCCATCCGCTCACGTCGGACGGCCGCACGGGTCACCTCGACGCCGCAGCGCTCACAGATGATGCCCTTGAAGCGGACCCGCTTGTACTTGCCGCAGGCGCACTCCCAGTCCCGGGTCGGGCCGAAGATCTTCTCGCAGAAGAGGCCGTCCTTCTCGGGCTTGAGGGTGCGGTAGTTGATGGTCTCGGGCTTCTTCACCTCGCCGTGGCTCCACTCGCGGATGGAGTCAGCGGTGGCGAGGCCAATGCGCAGTTCGTCGAAGAAGTTGACGTCGAGCACGTGGTTCCTTCTCTCGTGTCTCTAAAAAAGTTCGAATGTGGGTCGGAAGCGGGCTGCGTATGCCGTGCGCTCACCCGGCGCTGAGTGCGTGAGGTGAGCGCACGGCATACGGGTCAGACCTCTTCGACCGAACTGGGCTCGCGGCGCGACAGGTCGATGCCGAGCTCCTCCGCAGCGCGGAAGACGTCCTCCTCGGCCTCACGCATCTCGATGGCCTGGCCGTCACTGGACAGGACCTCGACGTTGAGGCAGAGGCTCTGCATCTCCTTGATGAGCACCTTGAAGGACTCGGGGATGCCGGGCTCGGGGATGTTGTCGCCCTTGACGATCGCCTCGTAGACCTTGACGCGACCGTTGACGTCGTCGGACTTGATCGTGAGGAGCTCCTGCAGCGCGTAGGCAGCGCCGTAGGCCTCGAGCGCCCACACCTCCATCTCACCGAAGCGCTGGCCACCGAACTGGGCCTTACCGCCGAGCGGCTGCTGGGTGATCATCGAGTACGGACCCGTGCTGCGCGCGTGGATCTTGTCGTCCACGAGGTGGTGCAGCTTGAGGATGTACATGTAGCCGACCGACACCGGGTCCGGGTACGGCTCGCCGGAGCGGCCGTCGAAGAGCTGCGTCTTGCCGGAGCCGTCGATGAGGCGCACGTCGTCGCGGGTCTTGCGGGTGCTGTCGAGCAGACCCACGATCTCGTTCTCGCGGACACCGTCGAACACCGGCGAGGCGACACGGGTGCCGGGCTCGGCGGAGCGGGCGTCGGCGGGGATGAGCTCGGCCCACTCGGGGTTGCCCTCGATCTCCCAGCCTCGGCTCGCGGCCCAGCCCAGGTGCAGCTCGAGGATCTGGCCGATGTTCATTCGACCGGGGACACCGAGCGGGTTGAGCACGACGTCGACCGGCGTGCCGTCCTCGAGGAAGGGCATGTCCTCGACCGGGAGGATCTTGGAGATGACGCCCTTGTTGCCGTGGCGGCCGGCGAGCTTGTCGCCGTCGGTGATCTTGCGCTTGTTGGCGACGTAGACGCGCACGAGCTGGTTGACGCCCGGGGGAAGCTCGTCGCCGTCGTCCTTGTCGAAGACCTTGACCGCGATGACCGTGCCGGTCTCACCGTGAGGAACCTTGAGCGAGGTGTCGCGCACCTCGCGGGCCTTCTCACCGAAGATCGCACGGAGCAGGCGCTCCTCCGGCGTCAGCTCGGTCTCACCCTTGGGCGTGACCTTGCCGACGAGGAGGTCGCCGTCGCGGACCTCGGCGCCGATGCGGATGATCCCGCGCTCGTCGAGGTCCGCCAGGACCTCCTCCGAGACGTTGGGGATGTCGCGGGTGATCTCCTCCGGGCCGAGCTTGGTGTCGCGGGCGTCGACCTCGTGCTCCTCGATGTGGATCGAGGAGAGGACGTCGTCCTGGACCAAGCGCTGGCTGAGGATGATCGCGTCCTCGTAGTTGTGGCCCTCCCACGGCATGAACGCCACGAGGAGGTTGCGGCCGAGCGCCATCTCGCCACCGTCGGTCGCGGGACCGTCGGCGATGAGGCCACCCTTCTCGACGCGGTCACCCTCGGACACGACAACGCGCTGGTTGTAGCTGTTGCCCTGGTTGGAGCGGGTGAACTTGTCGATCCGGTAGGTGCGCGACGTGCCGTCGTCGGCGGCGACCGTGACGAGGTCGGCGGAGACCTCGGTCACGACACCGGCCTTCTCGGCCACGACGACGTCACCGGAGTCGACCGCGGCGCGGAACTCCATGCCGGTGCCGACGAGGGGGGCCTCGGCCTTGACGAGCGGCACGGCCTGGCGCTGCATGTTGGAGCCCATGAGCGCGCGGTTGGCGTCGTCGTGCTCGAGGAACGGGATGAGCGCGGTCGCGGCCGAGACCATCTGGCGCGCGGAGACGTCGATGTAGTCGACCTCCTCGGCCGGGATGTACTCGACCTCGCCACCCTTGACGCGCACGAGGACGCGCTCGTGGGCGAACTTCTCACCCGTGGAGTCGAGCGTCGCGTTCGCCTGCGCGATGACGTGCTCGTCCTCCTCGTCGGCCGAGAGGTAGTGGACCTCGTCGGTGATCCGGCCCTTGACGACCTTGCGGTAGGGCGTCTCGATGAAGCCGAACGCGTTGATGCGGCCGTAGGAGGCGAGCGAGCCGATGAGGCCGATGTTCGGGCCCTCAGGGGTCTCGATCGGGCACATGCGGCCGTAGTGCGACGGGTGGACGTCACGGACCTCCATGCCGGCGCGGTCACGGGAGAGACCACCCGGGCCCAGCGCGGACAGACGACGCTTGTGCGTCAGCCCCGAGAGCGGGTTGTTCTGGTCCATGAACTGCGACAGCTGCGAGGTGCCGAAGAACTCCTTGATCGACGCCACCACGGGGCGGATGTTGATCAGGGTCTGCGGGGTGATCGCCTCGACGTCCTGGGTCGTCATCCGCTCGCGGACGACGCGCTCCATCCGGGACAGGCCGGTGCGGACCTGGTTCTGGATGAGCTCGCCGACGTTGCGGAGGCGACGGTTGCCGAAGTGGTCGATGTCGTCGGTCTCGACGCGGATGTCGACGGCCTCGCCCTTGCGGGTGCCCGGCAGGGTCTCGTCACCGTTGTGCAGCGCCACGATGTACTTGATCGTCGCGACGATGTCGTCGATGGCGAGCGTCGAGTTGGTGAGCTCGCCGTCGAGGCCGAGCTTCTTGTTGATCTTGTAGCGACCCACCTTGGCCAGGTCGTAGCGCTTGCCGTTGAAGTAGAGGTTGTCGAGCAGGTTCTGCGCGGCCTCACGGGTCGGCGGTTCGCCCGGACGGAGCTTGCGGTAGATGTCCAGCAGGGCGTCGTCCTGGCCCTCGGTGTTGTCCTTGTCGAGGGTGAGCTCGATGGACTCGTAGCCGGCGAACTCCTCGCGGATCTGCGCCTCGGTCATGCCGAGCGCCTTGAGGAGGACGGTGACCGACTGCTTGCGCTTGCGGTCGACGCGGACGCCGACCATGTCGCGCTTGTCGATCTCGAACTCGAGCCAGGCACCGCGGCTCGGGATGATCTTGGCGGTGTAGATGTCCTTGTCGGACGTCTTGTCGGGCGTGCGCTCGAAGTAGACGCCCGGGCTGCGGACGAGCTGCGAGACGACGACGCGCTCGGTGCCGTTGATGATGAAGGTGCCACGCTCGGTCATGAGCGGGAAGTCGCCCATGAAGACCGTCTGGCTCTTGATCTCACCGGTGGTGTTGTTCATGAACTCCGCGGTGACGAACAGGGGCGCGGAGTAGGTCTGGTCGCGCTCCTTGCAGTCCTCGATCGAGTACTTGACGTCCTCGAAACGGTGGTCGCGGAACGAGAGCGACATGGAGCCGCTGAAGTCCTCGATGGGAGAGATCTCCTCGAAGATCTCCTCGAGGCCCGAACGCTCGGGAACGTCGTCGCGGCCGGCTTCGAGCGCCTCAGCGACGCGCTCCTGCCACCGCTCGTTGCCGAGGAGCCAGTCGAAGCTCTCGGTCTGCAGGGCGAGGAGGTCGGGGACCTCCAGGGGCTCACGGATCTTGCCGAACGAGAGACGGCCCGAAGCCGTCATTGCGGTGGTCACGGTCTTGGACGCGGTGCGCGAGGCAGCCAAGGATGGTCCTTCCACTGGCCATGTGTTTTCAACGGTGGTCGCCAGGCCCACGGCTCCCGAGCCGATCTCGACGGTCGAAGGACCAGGTGCACGTGCGGGAGCCGGGGTGCGGCGGGGACACGGCGGAGGTCGCTCGACGAGAGCAGGCGGAGGTCATGGGCAGGGCAAAGCAACAGTCTAGACAAAAAGGGCGCAACAGTCCAACCCTGTCCAATCGCGCCGTGCGGGCGGGATGCGGGTCCGGTCAGCCGTCGCATGCGGGAGGCACGCGGTATGACCCGGCAAGGATGACTGGCGCGGACGCGGACGTCAAGCGTGTCCTGCGGGCCGCCGGGCGTGTCGGCGCTGGTCGGGGCCGCGCCGGGGGTCCGGACGTGCGGAACGGGCGGGGCGGATCCTGTGGATCCACCCCGCCCGTTCGCGCAGTGCGTGAGCCTCTAGGAGGCTCGGCTCACTTGAGCTCGACGGTGGCGCCGGCGCCCTCGAGCTGCTCCTTGGCCTTCTCGGCCGCGGCCTTGTCGACCTTCTCGAGGACGGGCTTCGGGGCGCCGTCGACGAGGTCCTTGGCCTCCTTGAGACCGAGGGAGGTCAGCGCGCGGACCTCCTTGATGACGGCGATCTTCTTGTCACCGGCAGCGGTGAGGACGACGTCGAACTCGTCCTGCTCCTCCGCGGCGCCGGCAGCGTCGCCGCCTCCGGCCGGGGCGCCGGCAGCCGCGACCGCGACGGGCGCGGCGGCGGTGACGCCGAAGGTGTCCTCGAACTGCTTGACGAACTCGGAGAGCTCGATGAGGGTCATCTCCTTGAAGGCCTCAAGGAGCTCGTCGGTGCTGAGCTTGGCCATGATGGCTGCCTTTCTACTTCGTGTATGCCGTGAGTGGCGGTTGGTGTTTTCCTGGGACTCGAGCAGGGCTCGGGTCTCAGGCGTCGTCGCCACCCGTGGCGACGTCTTCGGTTGCCTCGGCCGCGGGAGCGGTCTCGGCGGGGGTCTCCTCGACGGCCTCGGCCGCGGGGGCGGCGGCAGCCGGCCCCTCGACCTCGACCTTGGCGCGCAGCGCGTCGACGACCCGAGCGGTCTGCGACAGCGGCGCGGCGAAGAGGTAGACGGCCTTGCTGAGCGAGGCGTTCATGGCGCCCGCCAGCTTGGCGAGGAGAACCTCGCGGGACTCGAGGTCCGCGAGCTTCGTGATCTCGGCGGCGCTGAGGGCCTTGCCCTCGAGCAGCCCGCCCTTGATCACGAGGAGTGGGTTTGCCTTGGCGAAGTCACGCAGACCCTTGGCTGCCTCGACCGGGTCACCTTCGACGAAGGCGATGGCCGACGGCCCCACGAGCTGGCCGTCGAAGGCCGTGACTCCGGCCTCCTTGGCGGCGAGCTCGGTCAGCGTGTTCTTGACCACGGCGTAGGTCGCGTTGCCACGAAGGGCGCCACGAAGCTCGGTGATCTGTGCCACCGAGAGCCCGCGGTACTCCGTGAGAACAGCGGCGTTGGAGCTGCGGAACTTCTCCGCGAGCTCGGCGATCGCCGCGGACTTGTCTGCACGAGACATTCGGGCCTCCTTCCGTCGGTACGACCTCCGGGAAGGACCCGCGACAAACAGATCGAGCCCCGGCGCAGGGCGCGGGGCTCACATGGGCGAGGAGGCGGCATACGCCGTCTGTCGCGGTGAATCTCGGCCTGCGCTGGTCGCCCGCTCTCGCGGAGCCTTCGGTCTGGTGCGGGTGCACCGGACAACCGGCGGTCTTTGGTCAAGGGACACAGTAGACGGGCGACGGCCCGCGACCAAATCGGTCGCCGGGCCGTCGCACTCGTCCCCGCCGGTCAACCGGCGGAGGGGATGCTCAGCGTGCCCACCTCGTCGGCGGGTGGGGCGTCGATGGTGATCTTCTTGCCCCAGCCGACGTATTCGACCTCGATCGACTGCCCACCGGTGGCGGTGGAGATCTTGAGGGGCCGGTCCTGCTTGTCGAGGACATAGGTCATCGTCAGCTTGCCCGTGCCGGCGGGCGGGGTCGCACCGGACCCGAGCGCCTTGGCCGGGTCGACGGTGAACTCGTAGGTCTTCGTGTCGCCCGTCTCCGCCTTGACGGTCGCCGGGGTGCCCTTGAGGTTCGTGGCCATCTTGCCCGGGTCGCTCACGCCGCCCTCGACGATGCCCTTGAACATCTGGCTGATCGGGTCGCTCGAGGTCGGGTCGATCTTGACCCACGGCTTGGACTGGCCGGGCAGGCCCTTGAGGTAGACGAAGTCGCCGACGGCGATGATCTCCATCTCGGAGCCCTCGACGGGGACCGTCGTGTGCTGGTGCATCTTGCCGTCGACGTAGACGAAGTCGCCGTAGGCCTCCTGCTCCCCCGTCTTCATCGTCATGGTGCCGCTGCCGGCCTTCTCCATGGCCGTGACCATCCGCCCGGCGACCTCACCGGCGTCGACCGTGTCGCCCCGGGCGGCGTCGGCCTTCCCGGACGTCCCGGTGCCCTCCGCGGGGCTGCCGTCGGAGCCGCACGCGCCGAGCGCGAGCAGGCCGGACAGGGCCAGTGCAGCGCCGCCGGTGCGGCGCAGGGTGATCTTCATGGGGTGCGGGTCCCTCCGGGGTTGGTTGCGATCCACCGTAACCGCGGACCGGCTGGGTCGACGAACCCGTCCGGTCGGCCGGACGCGGCTCAGTAGGCCTTGAGGGCGGAGACGAGCCAGCGGTTGCCGACGTGCGTCATCGTCGCGATGACCCGGTTCTGGTCGATCGACGGCTCCTTCTGGGTGTCGCTCGTGCGGGCCTGGTTGACGAAGGCCTGGACGACGACCGTGTCCTCGGTCTGCGACATGACGCCGACCTCGTAGGCGCGCGCCTTGACGACCGTCTTGTCCTTCTGCGCCAGCGGGACGATCGTCTTCGTCATCGTCGCCGCGAACTCGTCCTTGAACCTGCCGGTGAGCAGCGCCTGGTTGGCCGGGATCTGCTGGGTCATCGTCTCGTGGTTGTAGCTGAGCACCTGCTCGAGGGTCGAGCGGGCCGTTGCCCGTGCGGCGCTCGCGTCGCGGCTGCGCTGCTCGGGGTCGTGGCGGGTCACGAGGAGGACGGTCGCGAGGAGGGCGAGGCTGAGCGCGAGCGCGAGGGCGGGGACGAGGAGTCGCCGGCCGCGAGCGGGTTCGGCGGTCTCGGAGGTGCTGGCGACCTCGTCCGCGTCGTCGGTGTCGGAGTCACGACCCTTCCGCTGCGGCAGGTCCTGCGATGTGGCGGCGACGGACTCGTGCGCCTCGAGCGGCCCGTTCGCCTCGGCGGAGTCCTCCGGGGTCTCGACGGACTCGTCCTGCTCGACCGGTGTCGTCGCGGGGTCGAGGCCAGGACCGTCCGGACGGGTCGGACGGCGGCGCTGCCCGGCGACGCGGGGGCGACGGTTAGCCGACGAACTCAAGGCGCTCCACCTTCCACTGCTCCCCCACCAGCCGCAGCCCGAGCTTGGTGCGGTAGGTCTTCTTCTCCCCCGACGGCACGACGGTGTTGCTCGTCGGCGCGATGAGCCCGACGATCACGGTCGCGGAGTCGCGGTCGCCGTCGACGAGCGCGGCCTCGGAGCGCTCGACCTTGCTCACCGACTTGTTGTCGACGATGACCTTCTTGAGGTCGGCGAGCTGGGCGGTGTAGCTCGAGAGGAACTCCCCCGTCGCCCCGGCCTTGACCCGGCCGGTGTCCTCGTCGACCTTGCGGTAGTCGATCGTCGCGAAGTTCACGGCGAGCTGGCGACCGGCGGCGAGCGCGTCGTTCTGGGCCTGCTCGGTGGCGCGGGCATCCCACCACGCGCGCCCACGCGTCGCGGCGAGCGCGACGGTGGCGACGAGCGCCAGCGCGGTCAGCGCCCACAGCGCCCGCGTCGTCGTCACCCGGGTCATCGGGCGGCCTCCTGCATGATCCACGACCAGGAGTCTGCCCCGGCTGCCCCTCCGCTCGGCGCGAGGGGGGCCGAGAGCTGCGGCACACCGTCGGCCACGGCGTCGTTGCCCAGCGGGAGCATGCGGTCGGCGAGCGAGAGCGGGTGCGAGGACGCGACGCCGCTGCGCGGCCGGGGCGCGTTCTGGGCGCCGCGGACGTTGGAGGCCGACCCGCGGGGCAGGGTGCAGCCTGCGGCCCGGTTGAGCGGCGGCAGGTTCTCGGTCTGGTTGGGGTCGGTCCTGCGCGTGCCCTCGTAGCCCTTGGTGCACACGACCGGGTCGTGCGCCGTCTGGACGCCGAAGTGGGCGGTGCCGTCACCGGGCACGACGGTGTAACCGCCGACGACGACCTCGGGGTAGGTGACGAACATCTGCTCGATGCCGTCGATGCGCGAGGTCGTCACCTGACCGATGGTGATGAAGTTGGCGATGAGGACGGCGAGGTCGGCCTCGTTGGCCTTGATGAGCGACTCGAGCTCCTTGGAGGCGACGACGCCGCGGTCGAGGATGAGCCGCAGGTCGGAGTCGGACTTCTGGAGCGTCTCGGAGAGGTTGGCGAAGTCGGTCGCGAAGTTCTTGATCTGTGGCGCCGTGTCGCGCTGGGTGTCGAGCACGGTCTTGCTCTGCTGGAGCAGCCGGACGGTCGACGGGAGCGCGTCGATCGCGGCCTGGGTGAGCAGGTCGCCGTTGTCGATGAGCCGCGACAGGTCGGGGCCGGCGCCCTCGAACCCGGTGCCGAGCTCGTCGACGACGGTGCGCAGGTCGTCCTGGTCGACCGAGCGGACGGTCTTGTCGACGTGGAGCAGCAGCTCGTCGACGCGGATCGGGTATGCCGTGTCCTTGCGCGGGATGACGTCTCCGGTCGCGAGGACAGGGCCTCCCGAGGAACGCGGCTGGAGGTCGAGGTACTGCTCCCCCACCGCCGAGCGGTTCTCGACGACGGCCCTGGTGTCCTTCGGCACCTTGGTGCCGCGGTCGAGCCGGGCCTCGACGAGGACCCCGTCCTTCTCGAGCTCGAGCCCGGTGACGCGGCCGACCTTGACGCCGCGGTAGGTCACCTCGGAGCCGACGAAGATGCCGCCGGACTGCGCGAACGACGCCTTGAAGACCGGACCGCCGCCGAGCAGCCGCTCGGTGAGCCCGATGTAGTTGGCCGACAGGATCGAGACCGCGACGATCGTGATGAGCGTGAAGGCCGCGAGCTGGACCTTGGTGAACGTGCGGATCATGCCGCGCCACCTCCGTAGAGCGAGGTCCACGACCGGTCGCCGGGGGCGTCGCTGCCGCACAGGGGCGGGCAGAGCGGGTTCGTCGGCGTCGTCGGCACCGTGGGCACCGTCGGCTTCGGGACGGGGATCGGCACGGTCGGCACCGGGATCGGGACCGTCGGCTTCGGGACCGGCGGCAGCGGCACGCCGGGGATGGTCGGCCCGGTGCCGCCGTCGAGGATCTTGAGCTCGCTGAGGTCGAGGTCGGCGGTGACCGACAGGTTGGTGTAGTCGCCCTTGATCGCGCCGAGGGCGGCGTCGGGGAACGGGTAGGTGAGGAGCAGCTCCAGCGACTTGGGCAGGGCGTCGCCGGCCTTGTTGAGCTGCGAGAGCACCGGCCCGAGTGCCTTGAGGTTGGCGAGCAGGTCCGCCTTGGACCCCTGGATGACCTTGGTGCCGACCGCCCCGAGCCGGCTCAGCGCCTGGAGCATCTGGGTGAGCTGGACGCGCTGGTCGGCGAGGATCTTGAGCCCCTTGGGGATCTCCTCGAGGGTCTGGGCGATGAGGTCCTTCTGGGCGGCGAGGCGGGCGGCCAGAAGGTCGACCATGTCGATGGCGCGCACGATCTCGGCCTTCTGGTCCTCGAGGCCGCCGACGAAGGTGTTGAGCTCGCCGATGAGGTGCTTGATCTCGTCGGTGTTGCCCCGCAGCGCGTTGTTGAGCTCGCGCTCGATGACCGCGAGCTGCCCGACGCCACCACCGTTGAGCAGCAACGACATCGCCGAGAGCACCTCCTCGACCTCGGGGTTGCGGTTGGTGCGCTCGATCGGGATGAGGTCACCCTCCGAGAGGGTTCCGGTGGCGCGACCACCCGCGGGCGGTGAGAGGGCGATGTACTTCTCGCCGAGCAGCGAGGACTGCTTGAGCTCGGCGATCGCGTTGTCTGGCAGCTTGCTCGACTTCGGCACCGTGAGCGTCACCCGCGCGGTCCAGCCGTTGAGCTCGATCTTCTCGACCTGGCCGACGGCGACCTCGTCGATCTTCACCGCGGACTTGGGCACGAGGTCGAGGACGTCGGCGAAGTCGACCCGGACCCTCATCGACGGCCCGTCGCCCTTGGCTCCACCGGGGAGCGGCAGGTCGAAGGCGCCCTGGCAGGCGGACAGGACGAGCGCGGCGGAGACCGCCACGGCCACCGCGCGCAGGCGGGCACCGGTGCGGCGCGGGCGGGGGCCCCAGGTCCTGCGTGAACGCGGGTCCCACGTCCTGGGCGGGCGGACGGCATACGTCATGGGGTGTCCTTCGGGAGGAGTCCGCCGAGCGTCGCGTCCGCGCCGCGGACGAGGACCTCGGTGGACGACGCCTTGGCCGGCGCCGCCTCGGCGGGCGCGGAAGGGGGCGCGACGACACCGGCCTCGGCGAGGGTCATCGCCGCGGGGATCGCCGACAGGCCCGGCAGGTTGAGGGCGCCGGGCAGCCCGCCCTTGGGGATGATGCTCTGGAGGGTCGTGCAGAGGTTGGGGTTGGCGTTGCCGGTGCCCGTCGCACCGGTGAGGAGCGAGCAGAGGATGAGCGCCGGGTCGTCGAGACCTTCCATGTTGGCGCGCGTGTCGAGGGTTCCCGACGGCGGGTTGTAGGCCAGCTGGAGGTTGGAGAGGGCCACCGGCGCGTTGTCGAGCGTCGCGGCGAGGCTGTCGCGCTTGGCCGCCACGGCCGTCGTCAGCGACGTGAGCTGGTCGATGTCCTCGGTGAGCACGGCCCGGTTGTCCTTGACGAAGGTCGAGATCTCGGCGAGGGCGACGGCGAGGTTCTTGAGCGCGGCCTCGAGGTCGTCGCGCTCGCCGTCGAGCTGGTCGGAGACCTTGGACAGGTCGGCGTTGAGCCGGCGGACCTGGGCGTCGTTGGTCGCGAGCATCCCGGTGAAGGTCTCGAGGTTCTTCACGGTGGCGAAGAGGTCGCCACGACCCTCGGCGAAGGTCTGCACCGCCTGCGAGAGGTTGCGGTTCATCTCATGGAGGTTCTCACCGTTGCCCTTGAGGTTGCGGGCGCCGGTGTCGAGCACCCGGGTGAGCGCACCCTCCTTGTTGGCGCCGTCGGGGCCGAGCGCGACCATGAGGTCGTCGAGGCTCTGCGACACGCGGTCGAGCTCGACGGGGACGGCCGTGCGCTCCCGGGGGATGCGGGCGCCGTCGCGCATCTGCGGACCGGTGGTGTAGGCCGGCAGCAGCTGGACGTAGCGGTCGCTCACGAGCGACGGCGCGACGACCGCGGCCTTGGCGTCCGCGGGCACCTTGACGTCGTCCTCGACCTCGAAGGTCACGCGCACGCTCTCACCGCGCGGCTCGACGGCCTTGACCTCGCCGACGCGCACGCCGAGGACGCGGACGTCGGACCCGGGGAAGAGGCCGACGGCACGGCTGAAGTCACCGGTCACCGTCTTGGTGCCGCCGCTCGGCCAGAACGCCACGGCAGCGGCGACGAGGCCGACGACGACGAGGGCCGCGACGATCTTGCCGAGGACGGGCTTGGTCCCGTGCTTCATCGGCCCACCGCCCCGACCGGGACTGTGAGGTTCTGGATGTAGGTGTCGAACCACTGGCCCGTGCCCAGCGTGCTCGCGAAGACCCGGGTGAAGGGCTGCATCGCGTCGATGGTGCGGGTGAGGTCGGCTTCGTGCTTGCGCAGGGTCGCGAGGACGCCGCGGAGCTGCTGGAGCGCCGGTCCGAGCTGCGCCCGGTTGTCGCGGACGAGCCCGGTGATCTGCACGGCCATGGCGCTCGTGTTCGTGAAGAGGGTGTGGATGGCATCGCGCCGCTCGTAGAGCTCGGCGAGGAGCAGGTCCGCGTCGACGATGATCTTCTCGATGACCTTGTTCTGGTCGGCGAGCGTGCCGGAGACCGAGTTCGCGGCCCTGAGCAGCGCCTTGAGCTCGGTGTCGCGGCTGGCGACCGTGCGCGACAGGCGGCTCAGGCCGTCGAGCGCGAGCGTGACGTTGGCCGGGGTGTCGGTGAACTCGCGGGCCATCGTGTCGAGCGACTCGGCGAGCTGGTCGGTGTCGATCCGCTCGGTCGTCTCCGTGAGGTCGGAGAAGGCGTCGATGATGTCGTAGCTCGACACGGTGCGGGAGGTGGGGATCGTCGTCCCCTCCTTCATCTGGCCACGGCCGCGGGGCTCGAGCGAGACGTACTTCTGGCCGAGCAGGGTCTTCATGCGGACCGAGGCGCCGGTCTCCGGGCCGAACGCGACGTCCTCGGTGATCCTGAAGTCGACGTCGACCTTGTTGCCGGCGAGACGGATGCCGGTGACCTTGCCGACGCGCACGCCGGCGATCCTCACCTCGTCCCCGTCGCGCAGGCCGCCGGCCTCGGTGAACGAGGCGGCGTACTCCTCACCACCGCCGATGAGCGGCAGCGACGCGGCGTTGAAGGCGGCGAGCAGGACGATGGCGATCGCGCCCAGACCGGCGATGCCGATGCGGAGCGGGTCACGGCTGCTGAACGGGCGGCTCATCGGCACCTCGCTGACGAGACGTTGTAGCCGAGGTTCCCGGGCGTCGGGCCGGTCGGCAGGACGATGTTCTTGGCGTCGAAGCGGCAGAGGTAGAAGTTGAACCAGGACCCGTAGGTGGCCGTCCGCGTGATCGCGGCGATCTTCTCGGGCGAGCCGGTGATGAACTTCTCGTATGCCGCGGTGTTGGCCGGCTTGTTGAGCGTCGCTCCCAGCGTGCGGAGCTGGGCGATGTCGTTCTTGATGTCCGGACGGCCTGCGGCGAGGAGCCGCGCGGTCTCGTCCGTCACCGAGTTGATGTTGGTGAGCGACTCGCCGATTGCCTTGCGGTCGGCCGCGAGCCCGGAGACGAAGCGCTGGAGCTGGATGAGCAGCTCGCCGAGGGCGTCGTCGTGCTGCTCGACGGTGGTCAGCGTCGTCGTGAGGTTGCTGATGACCCGGCCGATGACCTCGTCGCGGTCGGCGAGGGTGCTCGTGAGCGACGCGGTCTGCCCGAGGAGGGTGTTGATGTTGCCGCCCTCGCCCTGGAGCACGGAGATGATCTGCCCCGAGAGCTCGTTGACCTGCGTGGGCGAGAGTGCGGCGAAGAGCGGCTTGAACCCGTTGAAGAGGACGGTGAGGTCGAGCGCGGGGTGGGTGCGCTCGAGCGGGATCCTCGCCCCGTCCTTGAGCGGGCTGGGGTCGCCCGGACCCTGGGTGAGCGCGATGTAGCGCTCGCCCACGAGGTTGCGGTACTTGATCGTCGCGACCGTGCCCTGGGTGAGGACGCTCGAGGAGAGGACGTCGAACTCCACCGCGGCGTTGGTGCGGTCGGACGCGACGTCGATGCTCTTGACGGTGCCGACCCGGACGCCGGCGATGCGGACCTCGTGGCCCTTGGCGAGCCCGGTGACGTCGGAGAAGAGGGCGGTGAAGGTGTTGCGGTCACCGGGCTGGATGTTGGCGATCGTCGCGGCGAGGGTGCCGGTGGCGAGGATCGTGACGATCGCGAAGACGATGAACTTCACGAGGCTGGGCGTGGTCTTCACTGGCTCACCACCGTCCCCCGCATCATGGGCCCGGCGAGCAGGGTGGCGAGCGAGGCGTCCTCGTCCGCGGGCACGCCGACGAGGGCGCCGACGAGCTGCTGCTCCTCGACCGTCCCGGCGAGGCCGGCGTCGACGGTGGGGATGCTTGCGGCGTCGGCGCTGAGGAAGGCCTGGGGCAGCGCCGAGTGGCTCACGTAGGTCGGGGCACCGTCGGTGCCGTCGTTGAACTTCGAGCCCTCACGGGGGTCGTCCTGGTTGCCGTACCTCGTCGGCAGGCCCTTGCAGTCCGGGCCGCGCTTGTCGCGCCAGGCCGGCTCCTCCCCCGGTCGGTAGCCCTCGCGCTGGCGAGGCAGCTCCATGGTGATGTGGAACATCCCGTCGCGGAAGATCTCGCGGGCGCGCGGCAGCCAGCCGACGAGCCCCTGGCTGAAGCAGGGGTAGATGGGCGAGTGCTTGGCGAGCACCTCGAGGGTGGGGCGCTGCACCCTGCCGACCTGGATGATCCGGTTCTGGTTCGTCTCGAGGAAGCCGGCGGTCGTGTTGGCGAACCCGGCGGTGCCGGCGAGGAAGCCGGAGAGCTCCTTCTGCTTCTCGACGATCGTCGTGTTCGTCGTGAGCAGCGCCTTGGCCGCGCGGAGCAGCTCGGGTGCGGCGACGGCATACGTGCTCGCGAAGTCGGCGAGGCCGGAGATGTCGGCCTGGATGGTCGGCATGTGCGGGTTGAGCTGGGTGAAGTACTGGTCGACGAGGACGAGGTTCTTGCCGAGCTTGGTGCCGCGCCCGTCGAGGGCGGTGGCGAGCGCGTTGAGGGTGGCGGCGAGCTTCTCGGGCTCGACGGCGCGCAGCAGTGGCAGGAGGTTCTCGAAGACCTCCTCGAGCTCGATCGCGAGCGTCGTGCGGTCCTGGGGGATGACGTCGCCGGCGCGGATCGACCTGCCGGGGTCACCCGACGGCGGGACGAGGTCGACGAAGCGCTCGCCGAAGAGGGTCTTGGGCAGGAGCCGGGCGCTCACCTTCGCCGGGATGAGCTCGACCATCTCGGGCTTGAGGGCGAGGAGGAGCGTGACACCGTCGCCGTGCGGCTCGATCGTGCGGACCTCGCCGACGATGAGCCCGCGGATCTTGACGTCCGAGGCCTCCTGGAGCTGGCTGCCGATGCGGTCGGTTTCGAGCTTGACCTCGACGACGTCGGCGAACGCCTTGTTGAACGAGGCGATCGACAGCGAGAGGAGCAGGGCGACGACGACGAGGAACGCCACACCGTAGGTGCGGTGCCCGAGTCGTCCGAGTGCGGAGCTGGTGGCCATGGCTATCCCGCGATCCTCACGGTCGTCGTCGCGCCCCACACCGCGAGCGAGAAGAAGAAGTCGACGAGGTTGATGGCGACGATCGAGGTGCGCACGGCCTTGCCGACGGCCACGCCGACGCCCGCGGGACCGCCGCTGGCGTTGTAGCCGTAGTAGCAGTGGATGAGGATGATGATGACCGCGAAGACGAGCACCTTGAGGAACGAGTAGAGGATGTCGATCGGCGGTAAGAACAGGTGGAAGTAGTGGTCGTAGGTGCCCTTGGACTGCCCGAAGTAGTCGGTGACGATGAAGCGGGTCGCGGCGTAGGACGACAGCAGGCCGAGGACGTAGAGCGGGATGACCGCGATGAACCCGGCGATCATGCGGGTGGTGACGAGGAAGGGCAGTGAGGGGATGCCCATGACCTCGAGGGCGTCGACCTCCTCGGAGATCCGCATCGCGCCGAGCTGGGCGGTGAAGCCGCAGCCGACGGTCGCGGCGAGCGCGAGCCCGGCGACGAGCGGGGCGATCTCGCGGGTGTTGAGGTAGGCCGCGAGGAAGCCGGCGAAGGCACCGGTGCCGAGCTGGTTGAGCGACGAGTAGCCCTGGAGACCGACCTGGCTGCCGGTGAAGAACGCCATGAAGGTGAGGACGCCGACGGTGCCGCCGATGACGCTGAGCGCCCCGCTGCCGAGCGAGACCTCGGCGAGGAGGCGCAGCACCTCCTTCTTGTAGCGGCGGATGGTGCGCCCGCTCCAGGCGATCGAGCGTACGTAGAAGTGCATCTGGTCGCTCAGGCTGTCGAGCATCCGTCCCGGGCGGGCGGCGAGCTCCTTGGTCCGGCTCATCGTGTGCTCACCTCAGACCTTCTGCGGGACGACTTGGAAGTAGATGGCCGAGACGACGAAGTTGATGACGAAGAGGAGCATGAAGGTGATGACGACGCTCTGGTTGACCGCGTCGCCCACACCCTTGGGTCCTCCCCCGGCCGTCAGTCCCTTGTAGGACGCGACGATCGCCGCGACCGCGCCGAAGAGCAGCGCCTTGATCTCCGAGGTCCACAGGTCGGCGAGCTGCGCCAGCGCCGTGAACGAGGACAGGTAGGCACCCGGTGTCCCGCCCTGGATGACGACGTTGAAGAAGTAGCCGCCGCCCACGCCGACGACGGAGACGAGGCCGTTGAGCAGGACCGCGACGAGCATCGCCGCGAGCACCCGGGGCACGACGAGCCGGTGGATCGGGTTGATGCCGAGGACCTCCATCGCGTCGATCTCCTCGCGGATCTTGCGCGAGCCGAGGTCGGCGCAGATGGCGGAGCCACCGGCGCCGGCGATGAGCAGGGCCGTGACGATGGGTGACGCCTCACGCACGACCGCGAGGACGCTCGCCGCTCCGGTGAACGACTGGGCGCCGAGCTGGCGGGTGAGCGTGCCGAGCTGGAGGGCGATGACGGCGCCGAAGGGGATCGACACCAGCGCCGTGGGGATGATCGTCACCGACGCGATGAACCAGCACTGCTGGATGAACTCCTTGGTCTGGAACGGCCGCTTGGGCAGCGCCCGCAGGACGTCGAGGGCCATCGCGAAGAACGCGCCCGCCTGCTTGAGGGGCGAGACGAGCAGGTTCACGAGACCACCTCGCCCTCGGGCACCTGCGAGACGCCCGGCACGCCGGCGTTGCCCGAACGGAACGAGCCGGGGGGCGGGGTGACCCCGTTGTCCCGGCACCACTGCCCCGCGGGCTTCTCGGCGCGGCGGGGCGAGCCGTCGCTCGTGCCGAGCTGGAGCGGGATGGGCGGCAGCGGCGGCAGCTCCTGGCCGGACTCGGCGGCGAGCTCGTCGGCGTCCTTCTCCTCGGACATGCCGATGGGGCCGACGGTCTGGGCGTTGAGGAACTGGCGCACCACCGGCTCCTCGGAGCTGAGCAGCATCTCGCGCGGCCCGAACATCGCGAGGTGGCGGTGGTAGAGCAGCCCGATGTTGTCGGGGACCGTCCGCGCGGTGTTGATGTCGTGGGTGACGATGAGGAAGGTCGCGTCGATCTGCGCGTTGAGGTCGATGAAGAGCTGGTTGATGTAGGACGTGCGCACCGGGTCGAGGCCGGAGTCGGGCTCATCGATGAGGAGGATCTCGGGGTCGAGGACGAGGGCGCGGGCGAGGCCGGCGCGCTTGCGCATGCCGCCGGAGATCTCGCCGGGGAGCTTGCCCTCGGCGCCGGAGAGGCCGACGAGGTCCATCTTCTCGAGGACGATCCGGCGGATGTCGCTCTCGGACTTCTTCGTGTGCTCGCGCAGCGGGAAGGCGACGTTGTCGTAGAGGCTCATCGAGCCGAAGAGCGCGCCGTCCTGGAAGAGGACGCCGAAGAGCTTGCGGATCTCGTAGAGGTCGTTCTCGCGCAGCGTGACGAGGTCGTCGCCGTTGATGACGATCGAGCCCTTGTCGGGCTTGAGCAGGCCGACGAGCGTCTTGAGGAAGACCGACTTGCCCGTGCCCGAGGGGCCGAGCATGACCGAGATCTCGCCCGGGGGGAGGGTGAGCGTGACGTCGTTCCAGATCTGCTGGGAACCGAAGGACTTCGTCAGTCCTTGGACGTCGATGGCGACACCCATTGTCACAACCTCACTTCCGGCCCGTGGTGCGTGGCAGGGAAACGCCACCACGGGTGGGCCCGGGGCGGCGGTGCAACAGGGCTTCGGCGAAGTTACCCCGGGGTTACCTCAGAAACAAGTTGCGGCCACGGAGAGCAGTCAAGGTCACATCGCACCCCGTGTGGGGCTTTGTGCTCAGGGCAAAACAGCCAGCGGCCCCCGTTCCGGAGAACGGGGGCCGCTGGCGCGTGCGCGGGGACGGGTCAGGCGTCGGCCTGGGCGTCCTCCTCGAGGAGGTTGCGCGTCTTGGTGAAGTCGAGCGGGACACCGGGGCCCATCGTCGTCGACATCGTGGCCTTGCTGATGTAGCGGCCCTTCGAGGAGGCCGGCTTGAGACGGAGGATCTCCTCCAGCGCGGCGGCGTAGTTCTCGACGAGCTTCTTCTCGTCGAAGGACGCCTTGCCGATGATGAAGTGGAGGTTCGCGTGCTTGTCGACGCGGAACTCGATCTTGCCGCCCTTGATGTCGGAGACGGCCTTGGCCGTGTCCATCGTGACCGTGCCGGTCTTCGGGTTGGGCATGAGGCCACGCGGGCCGAGGACCTTGCCGAGACGACCGACCTTGCCCATGAGGTCCGGGGTGGCGACGATCGCGTCGAAGTCGAGCCAGCCGCCGGCGACCTTCTCGAGGAGGTCGTCGGAACCGACGAAGTCGGCGCCGGCAGCCTTGGCGGCCTCGGCCTTGTCGCCGTTGGCGAAGACGAGGACGCGGGCGATCTTGCCCGTGCCGTTGGGGAGGTTGACCGTGCCGCGGACCATCTGGTCGGCCTTGCGCGGGTCGACGCCGAGTCGCATGGCGACCTCGACCGTCTCGTCGTACTTGGCCTTGGCGCCGGCCTTGGCGAGGCGGACGGCCTCGAGCGGGCTGTAGACCTTGTCGGCCGCGATCTTCTCGGCGGCGGCGCGGTAGCTCTTGCTGCGCTTCATGTGCTGCTCCTGGTTTCAGTGGTGGAGTCGTGGTCCGGGCCGGCGCTGGCCCTCCCACGCGCTTGCCTCAGGTGAGGAAGCGCTTCCCGTATGCCGGCCGCCCACGTGGGCGGCCGGCATACGGAACGTCTTGTGGTGACCGCCTCAGGAGAGGTCGGTCGTGATGCCCATCTGGCGCGCGGTGCCGGCGATGATCTTCATCGCGGCGTCGACGTCGTTGGCGTTGAGGTCGGGCATCTTCTGCTCGGCGATCTCGCGGACCTGGTCGACGGTGAGGTTCGCGACCTTGGTCTTGTGCGGCTCGCCGGAGCCCTTCTGGACACCGGCGGCCTTCTTGATGAGCTCGGAGGCCGGCGGCGTCTTCGTGATGAACGTGAACGAGCGGTCCTCGAACACGGTGATGACGACGGGGATGATGTTGCCCCGCTGGTGCTCGGTCGCAGCGTTGTAGGCCTTGACGAACTCCATGATGTTGACGCCGTGCTGACCGAGCGCGGGGCCGACGGGGGGAGCCGGGGTCGCGGCACCTGCCTGGATCTGCAGGTTGATGTAGCCGGAGACCTTCTTCTTGGGAGGCATGCTCTTGATGTTCCTTTTGTTGTTGTGGGCCCACGCCGTGGGCGATGACCCGGTTGCAGGGGTGCCGAGCGTCAGATCTTGGCGACCTGGCCGAACGACAGCTCGACCGGGGTCTCCCGGCCGAAGATGGAGACGAGGACCTTGAGCTTCTGGCTCTCGGCGTTGATCTCGGAGATCGTCGCCGGCAGGGTCTCGAAGGGGCCGTCCATGACGGTGACCGACTCGCCGACCTCGAAGTCGACGACGGGGGCGTCGGCGGACGAGCCACCGGCGGAGGCGGCCGCGCCCGGGGCGGAGGCCGCGGCCGCCGCCATCTCGAGCTCGGCGGGCTTGATCATCGTGTAGACCTCGTCGAGGCTCAGCGGCACCGGCTGGTGCGCGTTGCCGACGAAGCCGGTGACACCGGGCGTGTGGCGCACGGCGCCCCACGACTCGTCGGTGAGGTCCATGCGGACGAGGACGTACCCGGGCATCCGGACCCGGCGGACCAGCTTGCGCTGACCGCTCTTGATCTCGGTGACCTCCTCCATGGGGACCTCGATCTCGAAGATGTAGTCCTCCATGTTGAGGGACTGGATCCGGGTCTCGAGGTTGGTCTTCACGCGGTTCTCGTAGCCCGCGTAGGAGTGGATGACGTACCAGTCGCCGAACTTGCTCGCGAGGTCGTCCTTGAACGCCTGGACCGGGTCGACATCGGTGGGGACGACGTCGCCGTCCTCGTCGGACTCGGTCGTCGCGGCCTCGAGCGTGCTCTGTGCGGGTGCGGCGGACTCGTCGCTCTCGTCGGTGTCGTCGGCGTCGCCAGACTCGGCGGTCACGTCCTCGTCCTCGTCGGCGCCCTCGGGGGCGTCGAGGTCGGCGGGCTGGTCGGCCGACGTGTCGAGGAACTCGGGGGCGGTGTCGCCGAGGGTCAGCGACTCGCGCTGCGCGGCGCTCTCGGTCTCGTCGACGGCGAGGGTCTCGGGGTCGCCGGAGGTCGACTCGGCGTCCTGGGACGTCGTGTGGTCGGACACTGCGGACCTACTTCCTGTTCAGCGTTGAGTTGATCGTGGTGGCGGGTGCGACCTCGCGGACGCGCCCGGGGGCTCAGCCCCCGTTGCCGAAGACCAGCCCGACGAGCTTGCTGAAGCCGAAGTCGAGGCCGGACACGAGCGCCATCATCACGGAGACGAAGACGATGACGACGAGCGTGTAGTTCCACAGCTCGGACCGCGTCGGCCGGACGACCTTGCGCAGTTCGTCGAGGATCTGGCTGATGAACAGACCCAGGGACCCGAAGAGCCGCGACACGGGGTTGCCGCCCTTGCCGGCGCGCTTGCTCGCCTGGCGAGAGTCGCGGGACTCGCCCACTTCCGTCACGGTTCCTCTTCTCCGAAATGATCTGAACGTGCAGGGCAGGAGGGACTCGAACCCCCAACCGCCGGTTTTGGAGACCGGTGCTCTACCAATTGAGCCACTGCCCTAGGAACGCACCTGCTGGGAGGGTGGTTCCGGAGGTGACGGCAGGCACGCCGAAGCATGGTGCGATCACCGAGGGAACAGCATACGGGACGCCCCGGTCCGACGCGAAACCGTCGGGACCGGGGCGCCGTTCCCCGTCGTGAGGCGGTCACCAACCGCTGGTGGCCGCCGTCGGACGCCCGGCAGCGGGGTGTCGAGCGGTCAGCCGCGCGCCTTGAGCGGGAGGGAGCCCCAGAGCACGCGGTGGTCGGACGGGGTGCAGTCCTTGCAGACGTTCTCCGTGCCGCCGGAGGAGGAGGCATCCACCTTGGAGATGAAGACGTAGTCGATCTTCTTGCTGTAGAACGTGTTGAGGCCACCCCGATCCTGGTTGTCCGCACCGCGGGTCTGGTGGATCTCACGGAACGGTCCGCCCGACAGGGGACCCACGCCATACATCGCGTTCATCGTGGCGTCGCCCGGCTGGCTGTTGAAGTCTCCTCCGACGATGACGCGCTTGCCTTCTCCGATCCAGGTGTTGGACTTGTCCTGGATCGCCCTGGCCGTCTCCTGCCGGACCGGGTCGAACTCCGTCCCCCCGGCCGCGAGGTGCGTCGAGCAGGCGCGTGTCGCCCGGCCCGCATGGGAGAAGGTGACGCAGGCGAGACCGTAGATGTGCCCACCGGTCTGCAGCCCGCCGAGGTCGTGCTTGGACGTCCCGAGGACGTTCCCTCCTGTCCAGACGGCCATCTCACCGATCCCGGCTCCGCCACAGTTGGTGTTGACCGCCTTGCGCTCCCGGTAGACGGCCGTCCCCATCCGGGCCTTGATGCCGTCGACCATGCCCGCGCAGACCTCCTGCAGCAGGATGACCTCCGGACCGGTGGTCGCCCGCGCCTCCGCGAACGCGGCGTCCACGGCACCCACCTTCTTCTGGGTGTTGTGCGTGATGACGCGGATCGACGCGTCCGCCGCGGCGGCGGGCGTGGCCGTTGTCGCTGCCACTACCCCGACCGCGCCGGTGGTCACCAGCGCGGCGGCCGCGAGTGCGGCGACGTGTCGGACCTTGGACTGCTTCATGTCTTCTCCCCTGTGTGGACGCGGAGAGCGCTCGTCGCCCCCCGGCGCGTCCACCGTCGCAAAGGTACGGCGGCCCCGCCACCGGAGCAGCCGGCGACCGGCGTGTCTTCGTCGGCGGGCGTGTCCCCGGGCCCCCGACGCCCCGCCGGGCAAACGAGGGTGCCCGGCGGGGACGACGGGCCGGGTCAGCCGCGCGCCTTGAGCTTCGCGGTGCCCCAGAGGAGCCGGTGGTCCGAGGTGGTGCAGGCGTTGGCCTCGTAGGTGCCTTCGGGTGCACCCGGCTTCTCGCCGTTGCACGTCTGCTCCGTGCCGCCGGATGCCCGGGTGTCGCGCTCGGAGACGAAGATGTAGTCGATCTTGCGACCACCCTTCGTGGGCAGCCCCGTGCGGTCCGGACTGCCGCTGGCCATCTGGTGGATCTCGCGGAACGGACCGACGGCGCCGCCGCCACCCACGCCGTACATGAGGTCCATGGCGCCGTCCTGAGGGTTGCTGTTGAAGTCCCCGCCGACGATCACACGGTGCCCGTTGCCGATCCACGTCGTGCTCTTGCCCTTGATGGCTCGGGTGATCTTCGTGCGCACGCCGTCCTTGTCCTGACCCGCGGCGAGGTGGGTCGAGCAGGCGCGCGTGGAGCGGCCGGCGTAGCGGAAGGTCACGCAGGCCAGCCCGTAGCGGTGGCCGTCGTCCCTGACCAGAGTTGCGACGTTCTTGCCCGCCGCGTTCCCGCCGGTCCAGACCACGGCCTCACCGATCTTCTGGTCGACACCGCACTTGGGATGCTTCTTGCGTGGACGGAAGTTCGCGTGGCCCAGCGCGTCGATCTGTGGGAAGAGGCTCTGGCAGACCTCTTGCAGCAGGACGACCTCGGGCCCGTCCGTCGCCGCGATCTTCACCTTGACGGCGTCGAGGGCGCCCTGCTCCTTCTCGACGTTGTGGGTGATGACCCGGATCGCGCCGGGTGCGGCCTGGGCGGCGGGTGCGGTCGTCGCGCCGACGGCGCCGATCGCGCCCGTGACGGCCAGCGTGGCGACCGCGAGCGCGGCGCCGTGGCGGGTGGTGGACAGCTTCATGGTGGGTTCCCTCCCCTGGTGGCGAGCGGCTCTCGCCCGCGTGGGACCACCCTCGCAACGCCGCATGTCTCGCACCATGGGGAGGGCTGCCCTCCCCGGGGCGACGTCTGGAACGATGACGGTCGTGACCGAGCAGACCGCCGCCGCCCTGTCGTCCCTCTCCCCCGCCGAGCTCGAGACGTTCCTCGAGAGCCAGCGCACGGCATACGAGGCGTTGAAGGATCGAGGGCTGAAGCTCGACCTCACGCGCGGCAAGCCGTCGGTCGCCCAGCTCGACCTCAGCAACGAGCTGCTCGAGCTCCCGCGCGGGCACGAGGACGCGAGCGGGACCGACGTGCGCAACTACGGCGGGCTGTCGGGGATCGCCGAGCTGCGCGCAATGTTCGCCGACCTGCTCTGGGTCGAACCCGAGCAGGTCGTCGCCGGAGGCAACTCGAGCCTGACGATGATGCACGACTGCCTCGTCCAGCTGCTCCTGCACGGCGGCCCCGACTCGCCGCGTCCGTGGTCGCAGGAGGAGACGGTGAGGTTCGTCTGCCCCGTGCCGGGCTACGACCGCCACTTCACGATGCTCGCGTCCTACGGCATCGAGATGCTGACCGTGCCGATGAACGAGGACGGCCCGGACGTCGCCGCCGTCCGCGAGCTGGTGAAGGACCCGTCGGTGAAGGGCATGTGGATCGTGCCGACCTACGCCAACCCGTCGGGCTCGACCTGCTCGCAGGAGGTGGCGAGCGAGCTCGCGTCGATGGAGACGGCGGCGCCGGACTTCCGCATCTTCTGGGACAACGCCTATGCCTTCCACCACCTCACCGAGGACGAGGCCAAGAGCGCCGACATCATCACGCTCGCGTCGGGCTCGGGGCACCCGAACCGGCCGATCATGTTCGCGTCGACGTCGAAGATCACCTTCGCCGGCTCCGGCGTCGCGTTCCTCGCGGCGTCGAAGGCCAACGTCGACTGGTACCTCGGGCACCAGCAGTTCGCCTCCATCGGACCGGACAAGGTCAACCAGCTGCGGCACGCGCAGTTCTTCGGCTCGGCGGACGGCGTGCGTGAGCACATGCGCAAGCACCGCGAGATCCTCGGCCCGAAGTTCGCCGCCGTCGACGACGCGCTCACGTCAGCGCTCGACGGTCGCGAGGTCGCGACCTGGTCCAAGCCGACCGGCGGATACTTCGTCAACCTCGACGTCCTCGACGGCACCGCGTCGCGCGTCGTCGAGCTCGCCAAGGGTGCCGGGATCGCGCTCACGCCGGCCGGGGCGTCGTTCCCGCACGGCAAGGACCCGCGCGACCGCAACATCCGGCTCGCGCCGTCCTTCCCCGTGCTCGAGGAGGTCGAGACCGCGATGGCGGGTGTCGCGACGTGCGTCCTGCTCGCCGCCGCCGAAAAGCTCTCGGGCGTGACAGGGTGAGGACATGAGCGACCAGCCCGGAACCGAGAACTTCGACACCGACCTCGGCTCGATGAGCCTCGACGACGACATCGACGCCGGCAGCGGCCAGCCCGACCTGCTCGACGCGAGCGAGGGCGACAACCTGCCGGTGTCCCCGCCTGACCTGCAGCCGCGCAACACCGAGTGGGGCACGACGGCCGAGGAGCAGGCACAGGACGAGACGATCGACCAGCGCATCAACCAGGAGGTGCCGGACCCCAACTCGGCCTACGGCGCCCCCGACAACGAAGGCGGGCTCGACGACGAGCCGCGCGTCGGCGGGGACGACCCGGACGCGATCCCCGCCGAGGACGACTTCCTCGGCGAGCCGGGTGAGCTCGACGGCACCGAGGACGTCGACGGTGGGTCCCTCACTGCTCCGGACGAGGGTCTCGGCCCCGACGAGGAGAAGACGCTCGTGGCGGAGGAGGGTGGCGACGCCCGCCACGGCGCCCCCGAGGACGAGTCGGCCGAGGAGTCGGCCATGCACATCGTCGAGGAGTGAGCGACCGACCCTCCGGGACCTCGCGGGTCCGCGACACGGCGACCCTCCCCAAGGCGCACCTCCACCTCCACTTCACCGGCTCGATGCGCGTCACCACGGTGCGCGAGATGTCGGAGATGCACGGCCTGCGGCTGCCCTCGGCCCTCGGAGCCGACTGGCCGGTGACGTTCGAGACCCGCGACGAGCGAGGGTGGTTCCGCTTCCAGAGCCTCTATGACGCCGCGCGCCACTGCGTGCGCGGCGAGGCCGACATGAGGCGCATCGTGCGGGAGGCGGCAATCGACGACGGCGCCGAGGGGTCGCGGTGGCTCGAGCTCCAGGTCGACCCGACGTCCTACGCCCCCTTCGTCGGCGGCATCACGCCCGCGCTCGAGATCGTCCTCGACGAGGCGGCGTCGGTCTCGCGTGAGCCCGGCGCCGCGCAGGTCGGCGTCATCGTCGCGGCGTCGCGGATGCGCCACGAGCTCGAGGCGCGCACCCTCGCGCGGCTCGCCGCGAGGTATGCCGGCGAGGGACCGGGTGCCGTCGTCGGCTTCGGCCTGAGCAACGACGAGCGACGCGGCGAGACGGAGGCCTTCGCGCCGGCCTTCTCGATCGCGCGCCGGGCCGGGCTGGCGCTGGTTCCCCACGCGGGTGAGCTGCTCGGGCCGGACGCCGTGGAGCGCACCCTCACCGCGCTCGGCCCGGACCGCCTCGGGCACGGTGTGCGTTGCGTCGAGGACCCGCGCACCCTCGACCGGGTCGTCGAGGACGGCGTGGCGCTCGAGGTGTGCCCGGGCAGCAACATCTCGCTCGGGGTCTACGACGACATCGACGACGTGCCCCTGCGCCGGCTCGTCGACGCCGGGGCGACCGTCGCGCTCGGGGCGGACGACCCGCTCATCTTCGCGTCGAGGCTGCAGGAGCAGTACGAGGTGGCGCGGCTGCTCGAGTTCTCCGATGTCGAGCTCGCCGACCTCGCCCGGGCGTCGCTCCGGGCGTCGCGAGCGCCCGAGAAGGTGCGCGAGACGGCATACGCCGACATCGACGCGTGGCTCGAGGGTGACGGTGCGGACGACGCCGTCGCGGCCGGCGCACCGGACTCGGCCAGCGCCTAGGTTGGGGTGATGGAGGCACGAGCTGGCGGTGACGGGTCGAGGGCCTCGGCGGTCCTCGGGGGCCTGGGGTGGCTCGGCGGGCAGGTGCTCGCCGGGGCGTTCGGTCTCACGGCTCGCCTTCGTGGGACACGGGCCCTGCACGCCGTGGGGTTCTGCGGCTCGGGCCGACTGACCGTCGAGCCGGGTCCACGCAGCGGCGTGGTGCTGCTCGACGAACCCGGACCGCACGCGTGCGACGTGCGCTGGTCCCGTGCCACCGGACTGCGCGAGGGGCCGGACATCGAAGGGCTGGCGGTGCGCCTGACCGGACCGGCGGCCGGCGACGTGCTCCTCGCCTCGACGGGGACAGGCGTCCTCACGCGCCACGTGCTGACGGTGCGGAGGCGATGGGACCACGGCCCGCTCACGACTCTCCTGCCGCTCGAGACGGAGCGGGGCAGGCTCCTGCTGAGGCTCGACCCCGCCGGCCCGGCGGCTCCGGGCGGCGAGCCGCCGACTGCCTACCGGCTCCTCGTGGCCGCGCCCGGACACCCGTGGCACGAGCGGGGCCGCCTCGACCTCACGTGGAGCGACTCGGACTGCACGCGCCGCCACGACCCCGTCGGTCATGCGCCGATGGGCTCGTGGACCTCACCCCTGTGGACCTCCCTTCGGCAGCCGTCGTATGCCGTGTCGCAGCAGGTGGGTGCCGATCCCGAGGTGCCCAGCCGTGGGTGAGCTGCCTGCCGAGGTCGATGCCGAGCGGTGGCTCGTCGTCGACGGTCGCCGGTGGCGGCGCCAGGACCCGGCCCTGCCCGCGGACGTCGCCGAACGCCTGCTGACGCATCTCGGCCGGGGACGTTCGGGCGTGCGCACCGCGAAGCAGGCAGGAGAGGACCCGGCGGCGTCGCGTCGACGGGTCGACCTCGCCAAGCACGGCCTCGGCGAGCGCGGGACGCCGTGGTGGGACCAGGACGACGCCGAGCGGCGGCACCGCTGGGAGGAGGCGCTGCATGAGCTCGACGGACTCGACGGCTGAGGCTTCGGGCGCGGCGCTCGACGCGGGTGCGCTGCGGCTGCTGCTGCTCGCCGACACCCACCTTCCCGTGCGGGCGCGGGACCTGCCCGCCGAGGTCTGGTCGGCCGTGGACGAGGCGGACGTCGTCATCCACGCGGGCGACTGGGTGACTCCCCGCCTGCTCGATGCGCTCGAGGAGCGGGCGAGCCGGCTCGTCGGGGTCTGGGGCAACAACGACGGCGCCGAGCTGCGACGGCGCCTGCCCGAGGTCGCACGGGTCGAGCTCGGTGGCCTGCACTGGGGCGTGGTGCACGAGACCGGGCCGAAGCAGCGTCGCGAGGAGCGGATGCGCGCCGAGTACCCCGACCTCGACGTCCTCGTCTTCGGGCACAGCCACATCCCCTGGGACACCAGGCACGACGGTCTGCGCCTGCTCAACCCCGGCTCACCCACCGACCGGCGACGGCAGCCGCACTGCACCTACCTCACGTGCACGGTCGGCGAAGGCGTGCTGCGGGACGTCGTGCTGCACGCACTCCCCCCGCGAGGTGCGCGCTCGTCGTCCTGACCGCAGCAGATGCGGGTCAGCAGTCGGGAACGGGTCCGGAGCAGGCCGAGTGGTCGGCCGGGACGTCCCTCGTGACGCGGGCCAGCAGGGTGCGGAAGAGGTCGGCGTCCTCGTCCGAGAGCCCTCCGAGGACGTCACGCTCCACCTCGCGGATCCGGGCGGAGGTGCTGCTCAGGACCTTCGAGCCCTTGGCCGAGAGGACGACCTGCCGCGCGCGCCGGTCGGCGGGGTCGGGGCGTCGGCTCACCATCCCGGCCCGCTCGAGGTCGTCGACGAGATAGGTCATGACGGTGCGGTCGATGCCGAGCCGCTGGGCGATCGTGGCCTGGTTGCTGCACTCGCCCTCGGACGCGAGCGTGAGGACCTGGAAGCCGCGGGGGCCGCCGGGCACCGCGTCGACGACCTCGCGGGCGCTCTGGAGGTAGCGGCGCAGCAGCGCGCCCAGGGCCTGGCCGAGGTCCACACGGCTGCCGCCGACACCGCCGAGAGCGCCTGAAGGCGTCTGCTCGGGGACGTCGGTCGTGGTGGCCATGAGGCGAGTCTACCGGTGAGTGCTGTCCGGGCGATCATCAATTTGCCAGATGATCTGTTTGTCATACTATCTTTTCACCAGATCACCTGATCCCCCTGACCCAGGAGCACCCCATGAGCACGATCTTCCGACTGGACTCCAGCATCCGCACCGAGGGCTCGGTCAGCCGAGCCGTCGCCGACACCCTCGAGGCCTCGATCATCGAGGCGGAGGGCAGCGACACCACGGTCATCCGCCGGGACGTGGGCCTCTCGCCCGTGCCCAGCGACGTGTGGGCGACGTCTGCCTTCGCCGGCTTCACCCCCGAGGACGAGCGGACCGACGAGCAGCGCGCCGCCCAGGCCGTCGCGTCCGAGCTCGCCGACGAGGTCGTCGCCGCCGACGTCCTCGTCATCGCCACGTCGCTCTACAACTTCGGCGTCTCGCAGCACCTCAAGACGTGGATCGACACGGTCATCACCGACCCGCGGTTCGCTCCGGGCACCGAGACCGTCAAGGGCAAGCCGGCCTTCCTCGTCCTCGCCCGTGGCGGCGGCTACGGCGAGGGCACGCCCCGGGAGGGCTGGGACCACGCCACGGCATACCTGCGTCGGATCCTCGAGGACGTCTGGGGGCTCGACCTCGACGTCATCGAGACCGAGCTGACCCTCGCCGAGGTCACGCCGCAGATGGCCGAGCTGCGTGACCTCGCGCGTCAGCAGCTCGCCGAGTCGCACGAGGCCGCGCGCACGAGCGGGCGGTTGGTGACGCTCAAGCTGCGCAGCGCCGCCTGACTGGCGGCGGCTGGACGACGAACGGCTCCGGGTGCCCCCGGAGCCGTTCGTCGTCGTTGGGTCAGGAGGACCAGGAGGAGCCGCCGTGCAGCAACCGCCGTGCGTCAGCCGGCGAGGAAGTCCAGCCGGACGGTGCGGTCGTGGTTGTCGACGTTGAGGTCGACGAGGCAGATGCTCTGCCACGTGCCGAGCGCGAGGCGTCCCCCGTCGACGGGAACGCTGGCATAGGGCGGCACCAGGCCCGGCATGACATGCGAGCGCCCGTGGCCGGGGCTGCCGTGGCGGTGGCGCCACCGGTCGTCGGCGGGCAGGAGGTCGCCGAGCGCCGCGAGCAGGTCGTCGTCCGAGCCCGCGCCGGTCTCGATGATCGCGATGCCCGCGGTCGCGTGCGGGACGAAGACATGGAGCAGGCCATCACCGAGGTCGCGGACGAAGTCGGCGCAGCGGTCGGTGAGGTCGAGGACGACGTCCTCACCGCCGGTGCGGACGTCGAGGTTGACGGTCTTCACGCAGTTCCTCCTCAGAGCTCGTGGCCGACGAAGACGGGCTCGTTGACGAGCGTCACGCCGAACCGGTCGTGGACACCGTCGCGCACCTGCCGGGCCAGGGCGGCAACGTCCGCGGCCGTGGCCGAACCGCGGTTCGTCACGGCGAGGGTGTGCTTCGTCGACAGGGCGGCAGGGCCCGGCATACCGAAGCCCTTGCCGAAGCCGGCCCTGTCGATGAGCCACGCGGCACTCGTCTTGACGTCACCGCTGGCGTCCGCGAAGCGCGGTGGCTCGGCGGCGTCGTCGTCGAGCTCGCGGCGGACCCGCGCAGCGAGCGCGTCGAAACGGGCCGCGGACATGATCGGGTTGGTGAAGAACGAGCCGCAGCTCCACGTGTCGTGGTCCTCGGCGTCGAGCACCATGCCCCGCCGCCGCCGCTGCTCGAGCACGGCCTCGCGCGCGTCGGCGAGCGGCACCCGCGCACCGACCTCGACGCCCAGCCCCTTGGCCAGGTCCGCGTAGGCGATCGGCTGGGAGCGGTCGGCCACGCGGAGCTGGAAGGTGACATCAAGGACGACGTACTGCGAGGTCGCCTTGAAGACCGAGTGCCGGTAGGTGAAGCCGCAGTCCGCGTTGCTGAACGTCCGGACCTCCTGCGTGCGGCGGTCGAGGACCCGCACCCGGGCGATCGTATGGGCGACCTCCTGACCGTAGGCGCCGACGTTCTGGACCGGGGTGGCCCCCGTCGAACCGGGTATGCCGGACAGGGCCTCGATCCCGGACCACCCCTCGGCGACGGCGCGCGCGACGAGGTCGTCCCAGCCCTCGCCGGCGGCGACGCGGACCATCGCTCCCCCGCACGAGTCGTCGGACTCGACCTCGACGCCGCTCGTCGCCACCTTGAGGACGGTGCCGGGGAAGCCGGCGTCGGCGATGACGAGGTTGGACCCGCCACCGACGACGAGCAGCGGCTCGTCGGCGTCGTCGACCTGGCGGACGGTGTCGACGACCTCGTCGATGGTCTCGGCGACGACGAGCCGGCGTGCGGGCCCGCCCACCCGCATCGTCGTCAGGTCGGCGAGAGGCGCGTCGTGGACCTCCTGCATCAGTCGAGCTGCACGGTCGCGAGGCAGCGCCCGAGGACCTTGTCGCCGGCGGAGGTCACGGTCATGTCGACGACGGCGCGCCGGGTCTCGGGGTCGATGCTCTTGACCGTCCCGGTGATCTCGACGTGCGCGCCCGCGGCGGGCACGACGACCGGCTTGGTGAAGCGCGTGCCGAACTCGACGACACGGTCGGCGCCACCCGCCCAGGCGGAGACGGCCGAGCCGGCGGCACCCATCGTCCACATGCCGTGGGCGATGACGTCGGGCAGACCCACTCCCCTGGCGAAGGCCTCGTCCTGGTGGATCGGGTTCTGGTCACCGGACGCGTTGGCGTAGGCGACGAGGGTCTCGCGGGCGACGGGCACGGTCTGCGGCCCGAAGGTGTCGCCGGGCTGGGTCTCGGCTGCGGTGCGGATGCTCATGCGTCCTCCCCTCCTCGCACGACGATGGTCGAGGTCGAGGTGCAGACCGGCTCGCCCTCGACGGTGAGCTCGGTGCGGGTCGTGATCATGGCGTGCCCGCCTGCCGAACGGATGGAGTCGACGGTGAGGGTGCCGAGCACCTCGTCGCCGGCCGTGATGGGCCGGTGGTGGACGAACCTCTGCTCGCCGTGGACGACGCGGCTGTAGTCGATGCCCGAGTCGGGGTCCTGGACGTAGGCCGCGTCACAGCGCTGCGCCAGCGTCACGGCGAACGTCGGGGGGGCGATGACGTCGGCGTGGCCCGCCGCCCGCGCGACCTCGGGGTCGTGGTGCAGGGGGTCGTCGGAGCCCACCGCGTCGGCGAAGGCGGCGATCTCGGCCGCGCTCACGGCATACGGACCGCTCGGTGGGTAGGACCGACCCTGGAAGTCTGCGTTCACGGGCATGTGGACACTCTAGGCAACGCGTGCGACGCCCCGGAACGGCGAAGCCGCCCTCCACGACTCGTGGGGGCGGCTTCGGCGCGTCGAGGCGCTGGGGTCAGCGGGTCTCGCGGTGCTCGGTGTGCTTCTTGCAGCGGGGGCAGAACTTCGCCAGCTCGAGACGGTCGGGGTCGTTCCGACGGTTCTTCTTGGTGATGTAGTTGCGCTCCTTGCACTCCGTGCACGCCATGGTGATCTTGGGGCGGACGTCAGTGGCCTTGGCCATCGGGGCAACCTGCTCTCGAAAAAGGTGATCTGGGTGGTCGTGTCGCGCCGACTCACGAAGCGAGTTCGCGCGACGCCAGCACAACAGAATAGGGGACATCGGGTATTCCCCGAAATCGCCTTGAGTAGCGGGAGCGGGGCTCGATCCCGCGACCTCACGATTATGAGTCGTGCGCTCTAACCAGCTGAGCTACCCCGCCTTGGGGGTCGTGGCCCGTCACGCGATGGTGTCGGACCGGACCAGAGCCCCCTGTCGGAATCGAACCGACGACCTTTTCCTTACCATGGAAACGCTCTGCCGACTGAGCTAAGGGGGCCGACCAGGCACCGGGTCAGACCCGGGCTGAGTGCGACGGCGATGCTACACGGACACCTGCGCGCGAACGAAATCCGGCCCCGCAAGGACCGGTTCGAGCCGGTGTCAGCGGCCGATCTCGACGACCGTCATGCCCGCCGAGGTCGCCGGGTGGTCCATGGCCGCGAGGGCCGCGCCGGCCCCGTCGAGGCCGATGACCGACCCGACGAGGAGGTCCGGTCGCAGCGTGCCGTCCTCGACGAGCGCGAGCATCGCGGGGTACTCGTGGGCGGCCATGCCGTGCGAGCCGTAGACCTCGAGCTCGTGCGCGACGACGCGTCCCATGGGCAGGGGCGGGGTCGCGGAGTCGCCGAGGAGCAGGCCGACCTGGATGTGCCTCCCCCGGCGCCTGAGGCTGCCGACCGAGGCCACCGCCGTGGCCGACGAGCCGAGCGCGTCGAGGGAGACGTGCGCTCCGCCACTGGTGAGGTCACGGATCGTGGCCGCCGGGTCGTCGTCCCGGCTCGCGTCGACGAGGTGGGTCGCACCGAGCTCGCGGGCGCGGTCCAGGGCTGCCGGCGACACGTCGACGGCGACGACCTCGGCACCCAGCGCCGCGCCGATCATCACGGCCGAGAGCCCGACGCCGCCGCAGCCGTGGACCGCGAGCGTCTGCCCCGACTGAAGCCGGCCGTGGGCCACGACCGCACGGAAGGCGGTGGCGAACCGGCACCCCAGCGACGCGGCCGTGACCACGTCGACCGCGTCGGGCAGGGCGACGAGGTTGGCGTCGGCGGCGTTGATGGCGACGCGCTCGGCGAACGACCCCGGTCCGGTGAAGCCGGGCTGCGTCTGGTCGGGACAGACCTGGGCGTCGCCGGCGAGGCAGAACTCGCACCGGCCGCAGCCGCAGACGAAGGGCACGGTGACCCGGTCGCCGACCTGCCAGCGCGTGACCTCCGGCCCGACCTCGGCGACCGTGCCGGCGAGCTCGTGACCGGGCACGTGCGGCAGGTCGACCGGGTCGTGGCCCTTCCACGCGTGCCAGTCGGACCGACACACGCCCGTCGCACCCACCGCGATGACGACACCGTCGCTCGGGCAGGCGGGGTCGGGCACGTCGCGCAGCTCCAGCGGGCCGCCGAAGGTGTCGTGGACGACGGCCCTCACGGCGTCGTCCCGGGGGATGCTGTCGTCGTCATGGGGCCAGTGTCGTCCGGCGGCCGTCCGGGACGCCGGAGCGTCCACCTAGGGTGTCGGCATGAGCGACGACGACCAGGTGACGACCTTCTGGGAGCTGGCCCGGGTGCACGCCAAGCTCAACGTGTCCTCGCCCTACTTCGGCCCGACGCCGCTGGACTCGGTGCCGCCACCTGCGTGGTCGTTCGGCGCCGACGAGCAGCAGGCCGACGAGCTCCTCGCCCTCGTCCTCGCGGGCACGAAGACGGCGACCGCGAGTGCCCTCTGGGACTACGAGGCCGACAACGAGCCGGTGCCCGAGAAGGGCGCGCTCAGCATCGTCCTCGACGGCTCCGGTCGCCCGCGCGCCCTGCTCGAGACGACCGAGGTCGAGGTCGTCCCCTTCGACGAGGTGACCGAGGAGCACGCCCGGCTCGAGGGCGAGGGCGACCTGTCGCTCACCCACTGGCGCGAGGTTCACGAGCGCTTCTTCACCCGGACGGCATCGCACGAGCGCGGCTTCGCGCGCGACATGCCCGTCGTCTGCGAGCGCTTCCGCGTCCTCTACACCGACTGATCCAGGACGGCCCGTGCCTCGACGAGCGAGGGGCCGTACCACGTGAGCAGGCGGCCGTCGACGAGCTTGGTCGGCGTTGCCGAGAACGCCTCCGGCCCGTCGTCGGCGCTGAAGACGTAGGGCTCGTCCGGCAGCAGCACGAGGTCGGCGCCGGACGCGTCGAGCCGGTCGACGTCGACGTGGGGGTAGCGCCCCGGCTCGCCCGCGGTCGTCACCTCGCACCCGACCCGCGCGAGCAGGTCGGCGGTGAAGGTCGGCCGGCCGACGACCATCCACGGGTCGCGCCAGATCGGCACGACGACCTTGGCGTGCGGGTCCGGCACCGGTCCCGACCACAGCCGGTCGGCCTCTGCGAGCCACTCCGGCGCGTCCCATCCGCACACCTCGACGAACAGCCGTCGCATCGACGCCAGCGCCTGCGGCACCGTCTCGATGTCGGTGACCCACACCGGTATGCCGTCCGCGCGCAGCCGCTGCACGTCCAGCTCGCGGTTCTCCTCCTTGTTGGCGATGACGAGGTCGGGCCGGAGGGCGGCGATGGCGGCACGGTCGGGGTTCTTCGTGCCACGCACCCGCGTCACGTCGAGGTCGGCCGGGTGGGTGCACCAGTCGGTCGCACCGACGAGGGCGTCCGGCGCCGTCGCGGCCACCGCCTCGGTGAGGGAGGGCACGAGTGAGACGACACGGCATACGGGGGTGGTCGGCAGGGCGACCTCGTGGCCGAGGTCGTCGCGCAGCGTGCGGGTCACGGAGCGACCTCAGGCGTGGCCGACGGCGAGGAACATGCCGAAGGTGCCGCGGCCCTGGTGGTCGCCGCCGAGCTCCTTCTCGACCGAGCCCGCGTCGCGCACGGTGACATCGCGAAAGCCGCTGCGCCGCAGCCGTTCGGCGAAGGCGTCACGGTCGAACCCGTGGTGCCCGGTGAAGTCGTCGTGGTGCGCGTGGAAGGCGCCTGCGCGGTCGTCGTCGAGGTCGACGACGGCGAGCCATCCGCCCGGCACGAGCAGCTCGTGGACACGGCCGAGGAGGGTGTCGAGGTCCTCGACGTGGTGGAGCGCGAGCTGCGCCCAGGCGCCGTCGAAGCGCTCCACGTGCAGCGGGTCGGCCACCAGGTCGAGACGCCGCGCGTCGAGGCGATCGCCCACTCCGGCGCGCTCGAAGTTGGCGCGAGCGACGTCGACCATGCCCTCCGACGCGTCGGTGACGAGGACCGACCCGACGCGGTCGGCGAGCGCGAGGCTGAGCCGGCCCGTCCCGCCGCCGATCTCGAGGACGCGCTCGTCGCCGCGCAGCGGGAGAGCGTCGGCGAGCAGGGCTGCGGTGTTGTGGGCGCGCTCGACCTTGGCCGGGTCGTCGTCCCACGTGGCGGCGGCGTCGTCGAAGTGTCCGTGGTCGCTCATGTCCGCCAGCCTGTCACGCCTCGCGGTCGCTCAGCCGAGGGCGGTGCGGAGCGCGTCGCCGATGCGGCGGAGGGCGTCCATGACGTCGTCGCGACCGGTGCCCGGAGGGTGCTCGCTCCAGTTCGCGATGACGGCGTATGCCGTGGCTCGCCCTCCGCGGTCGAGGATGCCGACGTCGGCACGGACGCCGAGGTTGGTGCCGGTCTTGTTGGTGAGGATCGTCGCGTCCGGGCCGGGCTCCTCGGCGTGCGAGAGGGGGTCCTGGTGCCACGCCGAGGCGACCATCGACAGGTCCGTGCCGCGGGCGAGCCAGCCGAGGACTCGCCGGCCGACCGAGTCGGGCTCGTCGCGCTCGGACCACAGCCGGGCGAGGACCTCGACGTGGTCGGCGGCGCAGCCGAGGCTGAGGTGCGGCGGGTCGTCGGGTCCGCGCAGGCCCCGGACGACGTCGACGAGGTCGGAGCCGCGCGGCGCCGACTCGCGAGCGCGGGCGCGCACGGCGTCGAGACCGAGGAGGTCGAGAAGGACGTTCGTCGCCCAGTTGTCGCTCACGGCCCCGACGAGGGTGGCGACGTCGACGAGGGGAAGGACGTCGGTCGCGAGGTGCTGCCACAGGCCCGAGTCGGCGACGGGAGTGACGGCTCGGCGGTCGAGCGGCTGGTCGGGTGTCAGGCTGCCGTCGCGCAGCCGCTCGGCGAGCTCGACGAGGACGAAGACCTTGCCGACGCTCGCCGTCGAGAGCAGCCGGTCGGGGTCGTGCGAGGCGAGCTTCTCGCCGCTGCCGAGGTCGACGACGGAGACCGACCAGTCGGCGCCCGGCAGCAGCTCGAGGTGCAGGCTCACGTCAGCGGCACCGGACGGCATACGGACGCATGTCGGTCGGCGCTCAGCGGGGCGCCATGCGGAGGGCGCCGTCCATGCGGATGGTCTCCCCGTTGAGGTAGTCGTTGTCGACGATCGCGAGCGCGAGCTTGGCGTACTCGGTCGGCATCGCGAGGCGCTGCGGGAAGGGGACGCCCGCGGCGAGGCCGGCGCGGAACTCGTCGGACACGGTCGCGAGCATCGGCGTCTCGACGATGCCGGGGGCGATGGTGCAGACGCGGATGCCGTACTGAGCGAGGTCGCGGGCCGCCGGCAGCGTGAGGCCGACGATGCCGCCCTTGGAGGAGCTGTATGCCGCCTGGCCGACCTGGCCGTCGAAGGCCGCGATGCTCGCGGTGTTGACGACGACGCCGCGCTGGCCGTGCTCGTCGGGCTCGGTCTGCGCGATCGCCTCGGACGCGAGCGCGAGGACGGTGAACGAGCCGATGAGGTTGATCTCGACGACCTTGCGGTAGAGGCCGAGGTCGTGCACGCCCTTCTTGCCGAGGATGCGGGCGCTCGGGCCGATGCCGGCGCAGTTGACGACGATGCGCAGGGGCGCGTCCGGGTTGCCGGCGGCCTGGGCGACGGCGGCGCGCACCTGCTCCTCGTTGGTGACGTCGGCGGCGACGTAGGTGACGCCGTCGACCTGCGGGGCCTGCTCGATGGCCGAGCCGAGGTCGAGGGCGAAGACGGAGGCGCCGTGCTCGGCGAGGGCGGCGGCCGTCGCGGCACCGAGGCCGGAGGCGCCGCCGGTGACGATGGCGGAGGTCTGGGCGATCTGCATGGGCGTCATCGTGCCACTCGGTCGCGCGACCGACCCAAACCGTCAGGTGAGGGGAGGCGAAGGAGGTGGGCGACAGGGTGCGGCCCCGGAGCCGTTCGCCGTCGAGCGAGCCACTCATGGGCGAGCGAGCCAGGCACGGATGGTCGGCTCGTGAACCTGTGACTCGCTCGCGCCGGTCCCCCGCGGGCGAGGGAGCTCAGTCGCGGGCGGCTGCGAGGTGCTCGCGCAGGATCCGGATGACGAAGGCGTGGTCGTCGCGCTGCGGCAGCCCGGAGACGCCCATCCAGCCGACGACCCCGGCCGAAGCCACGCGCAGCGGCACCGCACCACCGTGGGCGGCGTACTCCGACTCGGGAAGCAGGAACTTGCCCTGCAACGTCGTCCCGGCGTCACGGCACACCTGACCCATGTAGAGCGAGGAGTGCTCGAAGCGGGTGACGACCCGGCCCTTGCGACGGAGCCACTCGTCGTTGTCGGCGGTCGAGCCGGGGAGGGCGGCGTGGAAGAGCTGGTGCGTGCCGCGCCAGATGCCGACGACGACGGGCAGCTGCTCGGCCCACGCCGCGTCGGTCGCGGCCCGACCGAGGTCCCAGGCGACCCGCTCGGTCAGCTCGGGGAGGACGACGTCCGCCTCCTGCCGCGCCAGCTCGTCGAGGGTGGGCCAGTCGCCGGAGGAAGTCACGACCCGAGCGTATCGACAGCAGGGGCGCCGGGGTCAGCCGTTCCGGAGACGCCACTCGTCGGCGAGCAGGGCGTAGGAGTAGCCGTCGCGCCACTCCCCCGACGGGTGCAGCCCGTCGGCGACGGTGTGCGCCTCGCGCCGCATCCCGAGCCGCTCCATGAGCCGCCACGACGCCGTGTTGGTCGTGAAGCAGCTCGCGGTCACGCGTCGCAGCCCGAGGTCCTCGAAGCAGATCCGCAGCACGGCCTCGACCGCCTCGGTCGCGTAGCCGTGACCGGTCTCCTCGGGTCGCAGCGCCCAGCCGAGCTCGGCCTGCACGCCGTGCGCCTGCGTGGCCATCGCGGCCGGCCCCCAGGCGTGTCCGATGCTCACCATGACGTCGCCGATGAGCTCGCCGTCGCGCTCGATCGCGAGGAGGAGCCCGAGGCGTTCGGGGGCGACGAACCTCTCGGTGAAGTTCTCCGGCAGCGGGCCGAGCCACTGGGTCGACGTCGGGTGCTCGCGGTAGGACCGGACCGCCTCGGCGTCGTCCGGGCGGGCCCGTCGCAGCACCAGCCGGGCCGTCGACACGGGCCAGGCGACGTCGCCCAGGTCCTTGGTCACGGCTCATTGTCGTCCCCCGAGAGTCGCAACCGGTACCACTTCGGTCGTGTTCGGTTCATCGGCCAGCCCAGACCTGCCGTTGGCGCCGGCTCCACCGACACGACCGTCCACCTCGGGAACGAGTCCTCGACGTCGGCCCTGTCGACGCCACCCACGAGCGGCCGCGCCCACGAGCGTCCGAAGGCCAGCATGAGCAGCGTCGCCCCGGGCGCCGCCAGCTCGGTCACCCCCCGGCCCTCCGCGAGGCGCTGCTCGACGTCGAGTCCCTGGAAGCATCCGACGTCGAGGAAGAGGTCGAACGTGCCGAGCGCTTCGGTGCGCAGGTTCGTGACGTCCGCGACGGCATACGAGACGCCTTCGACTCGTGTGGCTGACCGGATCGCGGCGGGGACCGCGTCGATACCGACGACCTCCCAACCGCGGGCGGCGAGCATCACGCTGTGGAGGCCGCGCCCGCACCCGAGGTCGAGGGCCCGGCCCGGCGGACGAGTCCGGCCGGCCTCCTCTCGCTCGAAGAGCGCGGAGATGCTGCCCGCCGCGGACGTCGCGTAGCGCTCCCACGGCGTGAAACCGAGCCTGTACATCCACCCGTAGCCGGTCATCGGCGAGCCTCCTGGCTCCATGACACCACCATGCGGTGGGCGCCGGAGAGCCTTCCGGCGGGACACGTAGTACCCACCCGGGCCCGGTTGGACGTAACCTAGGGGGGCGTCCCGTCGTTCGACGGTGGCGCATCAGCGACAAGGGGCCGGGGTCTCCCCCCGTCACGCCTTCGCCTTCGCGCCCGTATGCCGTGCGTATGCCGTGCATCCGGTGCCGAACGTGCGTGGCCCCTGCACGGTGGTCCGGCGCCGCATTCCGCGCCCATGCCGTGCCTGACCAGAGAAGGTTTTTCGCTTGGCCCAGCGACCTCAACGCCGTGGCGGCACGCAGAACGCGTCACGTCACCAGTCCCGCGACCGCCGCCACCAGGACGGCGAGGGACTCATCCCCGTGCTCGCCAAGGCCGTGCGCCAGGTCGAGGCTGCAGCGCAGCGGGGGAAGATCCGCCCCAACCAGCGCACGGCATACCAAGTGGTGGCCCTGCTGGTCCGGGAGGAGCGCGCGCGGGTGAAGACCGACGCGTCGATCTCCGAGGGCGAGCGGACCGCGATGATGACGCGGCTCGACGGGATCGCGACGATCCTCGCGAAGACGGCCGCGCGCGACACCTCGCTGCTCGCACTCCTCGCCGACGGGGCCGCGGTCTCGCCGGCCGCGGCGAGCCTGCGCAACGACATGCTCGCCGCCGCGGGGCGCGAGCCCGACCCGGAGCCCGAGCCCGAGGCGGAGTCCGACGACACCGTGGCGGCGGCCCCGGCGCCCAAGGGCGTCGTGCCGCAGACGGTCATCGCGCGGCAGCTCGCCAACCCCTTCCTCGCCCCCGACTTCGAGGCCGCGCGCACGCCGAAGCCGACGACGAACCGGCTCGCGAACTGGGAGCTGCTCAGCCCGCTCTTCCGGTCGTTCGAGTACGGCGGGGACGCGACGTCGATGCCGCTCCCCGAGCCGTCGAGCGTCGTCCACGGCATCAAGGACCTCGCGCTCATGCACCACCAGGGGCAGGTCGTCGCGGCCGCCGCCGAGGGGCACCGCACCTTCCTGCTCGCGGACGAGCCGGGTCTCGGGAAGACCGCCCAGGCGCTGCTCGCCGCCGACGCCGCGAACGCCTTCCCGCTGCTCGTCGTCGTGCCCAACGTCGTCAAGGCGAACTGGGCGCACGAGGCCGAGCTGTGGACGCCGCGCCGTACCGCGACCGTCATCCACGGCGACGGCGAGGGCATCGACGGCTTCGCCGACATCGTCATCGTCAACTACGAGATCCTCGACCGGCACGTCGGCTGGCTCGGCCGCCACGGCTTCCGCGGGATGGTCGTCGACGAGGCGCACTTCATCAAGAACAAGACCTCGCAGCGCTCGCAGCACGTGCTCGCGCTGGCCGACAGGATCCGCGAGTGGAGCCCCAACGCGCTCTTCATGGCGCTCACGGGGACCCCGCTCATCAACGACATCGAGGACTTCCGCGCGATCTGGCAGTTCCTCGGGTGGATCGACGACAAGAAGCCGCGCCCGGCACTCATGGCGGCGCTCGAGGCGAAGGGCCTCGCGCCGTCGGACCACGGCTTCTACACCTCCGCGCGCAACACCGTCATCGACATGGGCATCGTGCGCCGTCGCAAGGTCGACGTCGCCTCCGACATCCCCGCACGCCGCGTGGCCGACCTGCCGGTCGAGCTCGACGACGCCCTGGGGCGGTCGATCCGCGCGGCCGAGGCCGAGCTCGCGGCACGGCTCGTCGAGCGCTACCGCTACACGCTGTCGACCCGCGCCGAGTCAGGTCTCGGTGGTGGCGCGGACGGCGAGGACGAGGGCGACGGTCTCGACCACGCGCTCATCCGTCGTGTCGCGGCGGCCGAGCTCAAGAACACCGGCACCGGCTCAGGCGAGAAGGGCGACAACGTCTTCACGCTCATGCGCAAGATCGGCCAGGCCAAGGCCGGGCTCGCCTCCGACTACGCCGCGCAGCTCGCCCGCAACGTCGGCAAGGTCGTCTTCTTCGCCAAGCACCTCGACGTCATGGACGTCGCCGAGGAGACGTTCGCCAAGCGCGGCATCGGCTACGCGTCGATCCGCGGCGACCAGAGCGCGAAGTCGCGCAAGGAGAACATCGAGGCCTTCCTCACCGACCCCGAGGTCGAGATCATCGTCTGCTCGCTCACCGCGGCTGGCGTCGGGATCAACCTCCAGGTCGCCTCCAACGTCGTCCTCGCCGAGCTCTCGTGGACGTCGGCCGAGCAGACGCAGGCGATCGACCGCGTGCACCGCATCGGCCAGACCGAGCCGGTCACGGCGTGGCGGATCATCGCCGCGCAGACGATCGACTCGCGCCTCGCCCAGCTCATTGACGACAAGGCCGGCCTCGCCGCCCGGGCGCTCGACGGGTCCGACGAGGAGGTCAGCTCGTCGGCGGACGTCCAGCTCGAGGCGCTCGTGTCGCTGCTCACCGACGCCCTCGAGAGGGAGAACGCGGCGTCGTCGGCTGGGACGGGAGCGACGGGTCCGGCTGGAGACGCTGCCGCCGAGGCGACGGCCGCACCGCTGGCCGCGCCCAATGTGAGCCCGTTCAGCCCCTTCAGTCCGTTCAGCGCGTCCTGAGGTCGTGGGTGAAGCGGATGGCGGGCTGGGGCCGGCCGTCCGCTCCCTGAGGGACGTAGTCGAGGACGACCTTCGCGAAGGACAGGACCACGACCTCGTCACCCCCGTCCGCCTCGGCGCCGATGCTCGTGACGACACTCGACACGCTCACCTCGGTGAGCTCGATGACGAGGAAGTCGTGCTGCCCGTGCCCCGCCTTGCGCACGGTGACCCGCGCCTTGGGCAGGTGCTGACCGGTCGCACACGCCTTGAGAAGCAGCGGCGTCGCAGCGTCGACGTCGTGCACGAAGGTGAAGTCCGAGAACGTCGGTCGCCCCACCCGGCCGGCACCGCCACCCCGCCCCGGGCCGACTGGGCCCGCCGCCTGGGCGACGCCCCACGACCACGACACCGCCTCGATCTCGTCCTCGTGGCCGCGCTCGCGCGACTCCCCCTTGATCGAGTCGATGCGGACGAAGATCGACGTGGACATGACGCGCTCCTCCTGTTGACGGCGGGCGGCGCCCGGCGCGGGTCTGACCCGGTGCAGTGCCGACACCGCAACGGCAACGTTGCCGGCATGCTCAAGGTCGACCCGACGAGGGCCGGTGTCAACCCCTGACCTGCGAGGTTCGCCGCGGACGCCCAGAGGGCGCATACTTCGGGGAACATGGTTCCGTCATCTGCGCACCCGCGCCCCCGTCACGCCAACAGCCCCTTCGCTCCCCGCCCGGAGCCGGAGGTGGAACTGTTCGTCACCGGCGATCGCGTCCTGCACGACGCCTACGGTCTCGGGCGCGTCATCGGCGTCGACGCCGGCGGCGCCACGGTCGACTTCACGAGCAGCACCGTCCGGATCCCCACGCCGTTCCGGAAGATGACCAAGCTCTAGACACGGCACCCGGCCTCCCGGGTGACTCGAGTCGTCGTGGTCCGCGGTGGTCGCCAAAGGCGACGGATCGCGTATGCCGTGTGGCCGGCCTACGGGATCGGTTCAGCCGGGGATGCCCCGCTTCGAGTAGGTCGGCGGCCCGTAGGTCTTCCTGTCCGTGCCGCACCGCTGGCAGACGTCCCGGATCCCGTCGCGACCGCCGACACCGGGGTTGACCTCCCGGTGCCAGGAGTGGCGGCCCACCATGCATCGAATGTCCTTCATCCCCGGACCCTCCTCAGCGTCGAGGTGGAGTCCAGTGTCGACCCGCTGCGGGGGCGGCGTCGATGGTCCGTCGGCACCGTCGGTGCCACGGACCCACGGCCCGGGTGGGCTCGCCCTCCCCCGGCACTGCTCAGAAGTCGGTCGTCCCGCGGAGTCTGCGCGGCCGGCCGTCCGGGTCGTAGAGCGCGAGGTACGCCGGTCGCGCCCACGCGCGCGTGCGCCGCGACAGGACGGGCGGGACGTGCCGGTGGATGCGGCTGCCGGGGGCGCCCTCGCGCTCTGTCCACAGCTCCATGGCCGTGCTGGGGTCGGACAGCCGCGGGTCGTCGTCGGGCAGGCCGAGGTGCTCGGCCCAGAGCGAGGTCCGCAATGAGCGGGGCAGCTCTCCGTCCTCATCGACCACGGCGCAGGTGACCTCCGAGTCGTGCGACCAGGATCGGCGGTTGAGGTTGTCGGAGCCGATGGTCATCCACTCGTCGTCGACGACGCAGACCTTGGCGTGGACGTAGATCGGTGTGCCCGCGGCGTTCTCGAGGTCGAAGAGCGCGAACCTGTCACCGCCCGCCTCGTGCAGCGCGTCCCAGGCGAGCCGCTGCGCGTACATCATCGGCGGGCCGCTGACCCGGTTGTCCTCCTCCGGGTAGCGCGGCACGACGCCGATGACCTGCAGCTCCGGCTCGCGCCGGAGCGCCTCGGCGAGGGTCGCGGCGACGACGTCGGACCAGAAGTACTGGTCCTCGATGTAGATGAGCCGTCGCGCCCGCTGGAACGCCCGCGTGTAGGCGCGCGCGATCGACCGCTCACCTTCCGGAGCGAACGGGTATGCCGGCCGCTTGCGTGGGTAGGTCCGCAGCACCTGGACCTGGTGCGGGCCTGCCTCCGGCGGCGGGTCCCAGCGCTGCGGCAGCGGCTCGGGGTGACGTGGCATGCGCACGATGCGGTGGTGCACCGCCCGGTAGGGGTTGCGGTGGTCGAGCGGGGTCGGGTCGTCCCAGCGCTCGGCGAACGTCTCGAGGACGTCGGCCACGGCCGGCCCGCGGATCTCGGCCATGGCGTCGTGCCAGGGCGGGGTCGGACCGTAGCGCTCGTCGAGCGGCGGTGCCTGCGGGTCGCCATGGTGGTCGGCGTCGTCGCGACGGCCGTGGCAGAGGTCGATGCCGCCGACGAAGGCGACGTCGTCCTGCGGCCGGCCCTTGAAGCGGACGACGACGAGCTTCTGGTGGTGCGACCCGGCGCGGCGTACCCGCTCGTCGAGGAGGGCTTCGCCGCCCGCCTCGTTGATGACCTGACCGAGCTCGTTGTTCTCCTCGCTGTTGAGCCGGCCGGGGTGCGAGCGCCACAGGAGGGCGCGGACCTCGACGCCGCGGTGGGCCGCTGACTTCAGGAGGTCGGCGACGGTCGGGCCGTCGGCGGTGAGGCGCTCGTCGGCGTCGCCGCGCCAGTCGGTGAGGAAGATCCGGTCTCCGCTGGTGGTCGCCTCGACGAGCTCGAGCAGACGGGCGAAGTAGCCGGCTCCGTGGACCCGGGGCACGACGAGGTTCCCGGCCGTCCACGGCCGCTCCGACGTGGGGAGGAACCACTCGCTCACCTGCCTCACTCTGTCAGCCGGCGGGCGGTCGTGGGGTCGGGGCCGTGGGCGCGCCTTCCACAGCCGGCCCGGTGCGGCGAGCGTCGTCGTCCGGAGAGGAGGAACGCACCACCGCGCCGAACGAAGGGCCACCGCCGCTCGCACAGGCGGCTGACGCGCGACACGGCGGCGGCTCTCGCCGATCGGGGCGCTCGACGGTGGGTGCCGCGCTAGCGTGTCCGCCACTGGTTCCTGGGGATGGAGGACGACGTGGACGCGAACTCTGACGCGACGGAGACGCGCTCGGCCGCGCTGGTGGGCTGGGGGATGACGCTCCTCGCGGTGGGCGCACTCATCCTTGCCGCCGAGCTGCGTCGCCGGGTCGAGGGAGACCCACCGGGGCTGGCGGTGGTGGGCCTGCTCGTGCTCCTGCTCGGCTGGGGCCTGCTCACCGGTGGGCTCGTGACGATGGCGCGGCGGGTCGACAGGCTGAGCCGCCGCGACGAGCTCGCGGAGACCACGGCGACCGACGCTCGGTGAGCACGACGAGGGGGCCCGCTCGACGCGGACCCCCTCGCCCCGCATACGGATCAGAGGCGGTCACCCACCGGATCCCACGGGCTGGAGGTAGTGCGCCATGCCGTAGCCAGCCACGCTGCGGCCCAACAGCTGGCCGGCGACGTCTCCGCTGCGGTAGTGCAGACCTGCCCAGATCCGCGCCTCGATGAGCTCGGTGAGCGGCTGGGTGAACGTGTCGAAGGTGCGGACGGCCGCGCCGCCGTGGTTCGTCGCCGTGCTCGTGATCTGGAACGGTCCGCCGGCGGGGTCGTCACCGAACCAAGCACGCAGCACCAGGGCGTGGGCGGCGTCGAGGCAGTTGTGCCCCGAGGTCCACTCCGGGTAGGGCGCCGTGATGAGGGCGGCCCAGGTCGGGTCCTCCTGCGTGAGCGGGTTGTCGTCGTCGTGGGTGGCGTCAGCAGTGATCGCGTTCCATGGCCGCCAGAAGTCGAAGTGGTACTTGTCGTTCCAGCAGTTGATCGCTGCGTCCGCGCCGGCCATGTTTTGCAAGGCCAGCAGGCGCGCGCTGTCCTCGGCGGTGAGGCCGCCTCGGGTGATGAGCTGCCGAGCAACCTCGTTCCAGCTGAAGACCGGCGCGCTCTGCCACCACCTCGCGATGTAGGTCTGCTCATCGGTGCGCGTGGAGCCAATGGCTCGCCCGAGCGCCTTGACCTCGTTGAACTCGTTGGCCCACTGCATGCTGCCGAGCGCCGGCGGTGGGGCCGAGCGGAACTGCGACGGGCTCGTCATCATGAACGGCGTGACGTCGCCTGCCCACGGGGTCGGGTCGAGTGCGGGTGCGCCGTTGACAATGAGCGGCTGCCAGTGTCCCGCAGCGGGACTCGACATCCAGGGTGACGGTCCGAAGCGACCGTCGCCCTCTCTCGCGGCGCGCATGGCCGCCGCGGCCGCGTGGCCGACGGCCACACCCTGACGCTTGAACGCGTTGTTGGGAATGGCGTCGAGCGAGGCGTCGTAGGCCGCGTTCACCGTGCCCATACGCGTGGCCCGCGTCGGGAAGGGCGCTCGCTCCGGTGCCGTGGAGAGCAGCCACGTGAGGATGTCGTATGCCGCGGTGGCGGTGGCCGCGTCCTCGGAGGCTCGCGCTCCCGTCCGGGTCTCGAGCTTGTAGGGGCGGTACGTCACTCGGCCGATGGCGTTGACCGCGTCATAGACGGCGCCCTGCACCATGCCCATGTTGATCTGGAAGGCCGGCGGCGCACCGCCGTCGGGACCGGGGATCGCCCCGAGCGTGCTCGACGCGACCTGGTTCCAGTGGACGACCTCGCTGCTGTCTGTCGACGGTGGAGCGGCGGCGGTGGCACTCGACGTGCCGAGGGCGCCGAGCAGGGCCCCGACTGCTGTGAGAACTGCGAGGGTACGACGTCGTGACATGGCCATCGCCTCCTTGGACTTAGACCCGTTGTGTCACATGTCCGCGACGCATCGGGTGAGTCTCAGGAGGTCCGCGCCGTCCCTGCCACAGGACGCGACCGCATCCGACCAGTAAGGCAGCGCCCGGTCGGTCCGGCAATGCTCCGCCTGGGCGAGCCCGTCGGGCAGGGCCCAGGCTGGCCCAGCGCCAAGCAACCCGACGCAGTGGGCAGACGGTCCGGTGGCCAGGCGCTGTCAGTCGCGGGGAGCGACACCGGTCCGTAGGGCGAAGATCGCGGCCTGAACCCGGTCGCGGCAGCCGAGCTTGGTCAGAACTCGGCTGACGTGAGTCTTCACTGTCGCCTCGCTGAGGAAGATGGCCTCCCCGATCTCGGCGTTCGACATACCTCGCGCGATGCAGCCGAGGACTTGAGGTTCACGCTCCGGGAGGCGGTCGATGAGAGCAGCATCGGACGGTGTGGCGCCCTCGTGGGGCGTGAAGTGCTCGATCAACCGTCGCGTCACCGACGGCGCCAAGACCGAGTCACCGGCGGCGACCACGCGAATGGCGTGGATGAGCTGGTCGTATGGGGTGTCCTTGAGCAGGAAGCCGCTCGCACCAGCGCGAAGGGCGTTGTGCACCGACTCGTCCAGGTCGAACGTCGTGAGCACAAGCACGCGTGTCGACGGCAGCTTACGAGCGATCCGGGCAGTGGCGTCGATCCCGTCCATCCCCGACATGCGCACGTCCATGAGGACGACGTCCGGCCGTGTCCGCAGGGCCTGCTCGACGGCCGATGCGCCGTCCGCTGCCTCACTGACGACCTCGATGTCATCGACGTCGCGCAGGAAACGGGCGATTCCCTCGCGGACAAGGTGCTGGTCATCGACCACGAGCACGTCAATCATCAGGGCATGCCCAACGGCTCTGGTCGCGAGTCGTCCGCTGCTCGTGCGTCCGCTGACAGCGGCAGCTCCACGTCGAGCAGGTAGCCGCCTGCCTCAGGGCCGGCACTCAGTCGCCCACCGCAGAGCAGCACCCTCTCCCGCAGACTGATGGAAGAGCCGGATCAGAGGGACCTCCGAACCTGTGCCAAACCGGACCCTCTCCGCACGATGAGGGGCGTGGCTCGACCGGGGGAAGGAGTCAGCCGTGGGAGCTCGTCGTCGGTGCGTCAGGTTGTTGCTCGCGGGTTCGGCTTACGCCGTCCTGCACCGGCTGGGGAGGACCTCCGCGCACCATCCCCGTCGACGCGGCCGCTGCGGTCGGTCAGGCGGGCGACGTACGACGAGGTATGCCGTGACCTCAGGGAGCGGTCCGCTCACCTCGGGCACCGCGCCGGGTCCGCGCGTGCTGCGGGGTGTCGGCCTGGAGCGTCTCGAGGAAGTCGCCCGGGAGGTCGTCGAAGGTGACGCCGGTCGTGAGGTCGACGGCGTGGACCATGACCTCGCAGGCCCGCATCCACGGCGTCTCACTGGCGGGCACGAAGCGCCCGTGGGCGGTGCCGGACCTGCGCCTCTCAGCCCGTGTCGCAACAGCCCGGTCGGCACGAGGGCCGACCGGGCTGCGTGCATGAGGCAACTCGCTCAGGAGATGACGGCGTCGATCGTCTTCTTGAGGGCGCTCGGCTGGCTGGGCTCGCGCGGCGCCGTCTTCTTGGCGACGAGGAGCTCCTCACCGATCTCCTGGAGGGCCTTGCGGCCGAGGCCGGCGCGAACCTTCGGGAACCACTCGTCCTCCTCCTCCTCGATGTGGTGGCGGACGTTCTCGATGAGCACGGTGGCCTTGGCGTCGAAGCGCTCGGCGTCGGGCTCCATGCCGTAGAGCTCCATCACGAGCACGTCGGCGACGTGGTGCTCCTCGTACGACTCGAGGATGTCGTCCTCCAGGTCGGGCAGCAGCGCGCGGACCCGCGGGTACATCACCTCGTTCTCGATGTAGGTGTGCACCGTCAGCAGCTCGATGATCCGGTGGACGATCTTCGCCTTGGTCTTGCTGGCATCCTCGCCGGCGTTCTCGAAGTCCGTGAACAGCTTGCGGATCTCCTTGTGGTCTTCCTTGAGCAGGACGATGGCGTCGTTCGACATGCTTTCTCCTCTGCGCGGAACGCGGAATGGTGGGGGTAGGCGAACGCCCCGCCTCGAAGAGACGGGGCGTTCACTGGTGAGCTGAAGGTCAGGCGTCGTCGCGATGAGCGCGCGTGCCGGCCTTGGCCAGGCCGCGAGCGACCATGTAGCCGATCGTCAGGAAGGTGATGTAGCGCATGGCGTGCTCAGCGCTGAACGGGTCGGCGGTGTTGTCGCCGTCGTCGCCGACCAGGAAGGCGGTGACGATGATCGCGAACACGGTCGCGAGGTAGGCCATGAACTCGGTGGTCTTGGTCGCGGGGCGCGTCTCGCTGACGTGGTCACGGGTGGTGACGCGGTCGCGGGTGGTGTCGTGGTTCTGGGTGGTCGTCGACATGACGGAGTCCTCAAACGGGCTGTGAGCCCGGTGCTGGGGTGAAGCACGACGGCCTTTTTTAGACTCTCGGGAAGCGCTCATCAGATTGGCGCCTCACCGGCGACTGCGCTGGAAGGCAATCGCGTCGGTACATGTATGACACTACGCGGTGCGGGGCCATACACCTAATCGGGGACGCGATCAAGAGGCCTTTGACCTGCGAAAACGTGCTCAACACGCCGCACGTGCCCGGCTCAGAACCACCTCATGGCAGTCCTCCCCGCCTCGCGCAGTCGATGGAAGCCTGGACGGCGCGGTCGGCCCTCCCGGCCGGGTTGCGCGCCCATCCCGGCGGCGCGGGCTACGACGATCGCCACTCCCCTGTCGGTGACACCGAGCTTCCCGAAGATGCTGCTCGACAACTGGCCGACTCGTGCCCTCCTGCGGCACAGATCCCTGATGCTCGGTTTCAGCGAAGAGGTCGCGTCTCGCCCTGACGTCGCATCCTGGGTACCCCTCCCCGACCACACCATGTCCGAACGCGGATGGATCGGGGATCGCTACGGCGTCGTTATCCTTGATTGTCTCGACGAGATGTTTCGCCCACCCGCTTGGCCTGGCAGCGAGCGGCTCATGGTTCAGGCGCGCTGGCTTCGCGAGTGCGCAGAGGCGACTGGCACAGCCGTTCTGGCCACCGCACGGATCCCCCAGCCCGAAGACGTTGGATACGCAGCTGTGCGGAAGTCGTGGCGAGAACACCAGCTGCGTCGACCTTCGACGACATCAGCGGCGTTTCAGGTCTCATGTACGCGAACCCAGCAGGGGAGACCGACATTCGTTGCGCAGTACGTGGGGGTAGTCAACTGATCGCGAGATGCCGGACGGGTAGCGACTCACTCCTCCAACTCGCGGATGCCTAGTAAGCCGGAGTGCCAACTCAGAGCTAGACGTTGCGGCGGTACTGGCCGCCGACCTCGAAGAACGCGTCCGTCACCTGCTGCAACGTGCACACCCGCGCCGCGTCCATGAGCACCGCGAAGACGTTGTCGCCGCTCATCGCCGCCTCACGCAGCCGGCCCAGCGCCTCCTCAGCCTCCACCGAGTGCGCCTCGCGGTACGCCCGGACCCGGGCCAGCTGGGACTCCTTCTCGGACTCGGACGCGCGAGCCAGCTCGACGTGCTGCGGCGTGCCACCCTCGGCGTCGGGCTTGCGGAAGGTGTTCACCCCGATGATCGGCAGCGACCCGTCGTGCTTGCGGTGCTCATAGAGCATCGACTCGTCCTGGATCTTGCCGCGCTGGTAGCCCGTCTCCATCGCACCGAGCACTCCCCCGCGCTCCGAGATCCGGTCGAACTCTGCCAGCACCGCCGCCTCGACCATGTCGGTCAGCTCGTCGATGACGTACGAGCCCTGCAGCGGGTTCTCGTTCATCGCGAGCCCCCACTCGCGGTTGATGATCATCTGGATCGCCAGCGCCCGACGCACCGAGTCCGGCCCCGGAGTCGTCACCGCCTCGTCGAAAGCATTGGTGTGCAATGAGTTCGCGTTGTCATAGATCGCGATGAGCGCCTGCAGCGTCGTGCGGATGTCGTTGAAGTCCATCTCCTGCGCGTGCAGCGACCGGCCCGACGTCTGCACGTGGTACTTCAGCTTCTGCGACCGCTCGTTGGCGCCGTACTTCTCGCGCATCGCGACCGCCCAGATCCGGCGAGCCACCCGACCGATGACCGAGTACTCCGGATCCATGCCGTTCGAGAAGAAGAACGACAGGTTCGGCGCGAAGTCGTTGATGTCCATGCCGCGCGCGAGGTACGCCTCGACATACGTGAACCCGTTCGCCAGCGTGAACGCGAGCTGGCTGATGGGGTTCGCCCCGGCCTCGGCGATGTGGTAGCCCGAGATCGACACCGAGTAGAAGTTGCGCACCTGCTGCTCGATGAACCACTCCTGGATGTCGGCCATCATCCGCAGCGAGAACTCGGTCGAGAACAGGCACGTGTTCTGCCCCTGGTCCTCCTTGAGGATGTCCGCCTGGACCGTGCCGCGCACCGACGCAAGAGCATGCGCCCGTATGCCGGCCGCCTCCTCCGCGTTGGGCTCGCGCCCCTCGCGCTCGACGAACTTCGCCACCTCGCCGTCGATGACCGTGTTGAGGAAGAACGCGAGGATCGTCGGCGCCGGGCCGTTGATCGTCATCGACACCGAGGTCGTCGGCGACGTGAGATCGAACCCGTCGTAGAGCGCCTTCATGTCGTCGAGCGTCGCGATCGAGACACCGGAGGTGCCGACCTTGCCGTAGATGTCGGGGCGCGGGTCGGGGTCGCGGCCATAGAGCGTCACCGAGTCGAACGCCGTCGACAGGCGCGTCGCCGGCTGCCCCTCGGACAGCAGCTTGAACCGACGGTTCGTCCGGAACGGGTCACCCTCACCGGCGAACATGCGCGCCGGGTCCTCGTTGTCGCGCTTGAACGGGAACACGCCCGCGGTGAACGGGAAGAAGCCGGGCAGGTTCTCGCGCCGCAGGAACGACACGAGGTCGCCGTGGTCGGCGAACGACGGCACCGAGACGCGACGGATCTTGTTGCCGGACAGCGACTCCTTGACGAGGGACGTGTGCAGTTCCTTGTCGCGGATCCGCACGACCTGCTCGTCACCGGCATACGCCTCGACGGTCGCCGGCCACCTCTCGATCGCCTCGCCAACCTCGGTCGGCAGCGCCTTGCGCGCCTCGACGAGCAGAGCATCGACCGCGTGGTCCTCGTGACCGGCCGCAGCGAGCTCGTCGTCCACGAACTCGAGCCGCTGCACGCGACGGGCGTGGGCGGCATACGCCTCGGTCTGTGCGTGGTAGCCACGGATGGTGTCGGAGATCTCCGAGAGGTAGCGCACGCGCGCGGCGGGGACGATCTGGCGCAGCACCGACGAGTGCCGCACAGAGACGGGAGGCAGGACGCCCTCGGAGAACTCGAGGCCCTTCTCGGACAGCAGGCGCCGCAGCTCCTGGTAGAGCGCGGTGACGCCGTCGTCGTTGAACGTCGCAGCGGAGGTGCCGAAGACCGGCATGTCCTCGGGCTTCTTGCCGAAGGCGTTGCGGTTGCGGACGAGCTGGCGGCCGACGTCGCGCAGCGCGTCCATGGCACCGCGCCGCTCGAACTTGTTGATGGCGACGAGGTCGGCGAAGTCGAGCATGTCGATCTTCTCGAGCTGGCTCTGCGCCCCGAACTCGGGCGTCATGACATACATCGACACGTCCGCGAAGGGCACGATCGCCGCGTCGCCCTGGCCGATGCCGGGCGTCTCGATGACGATGAGGTCGTATGCCGCCGCCTTGAGGATCGTGATGACGTCCTCGAGCGCTTCGGGCACCTCACGGCCGCCGCGGGTCGCGAGCGAGCGGAAGAAGATGCGGTCGCCGTCGAGAGAGTTCATCCGGATGCGGTCGCCGAGCAGCGCGCCACCGCCCTTGCGCCGGGTGGGGTCGACGGCGACGACCGCGACGCGCAGCTTGTCCTGCTGGTCGACGCGCAGGCGGCGGACGAGCTCGTCGGTGAGGCTCGACTTGCCCGAGCCGCCGGTGCCGGTGATGCCGAGGACGGGGACGTGACGGCCCTCGGCGGCGCGTGTCAGCTCGGCACGGTCCTCGTCGGAGAGCTTGTGGGTCTCGGCGCCGGTGATGGCGCGGGCGACGGCGGCCCGGTCACCCGACAGGACGCCGGCGATGGAAGCCGAGCGGACGGCATACAGGTCGGTGTCGCAGTCCTCGATGACGGTGTTGATCATGCCAACGAGGCCGAGGCGCTGGCCGTCCTCGGGGCTGAAGATCGTCACGCCGGCCTCGCGCAGCCGCGCGATCTCGTCGGCGACGATGACGCCGCCGCCACCGCCGACGACCTTGACGTGGCCGGCGCCGGCCTCGCGGAGGAGCTGGACGAGGTACTCGAAGTACTCGACGTGGCCGCCCTGGTAGGAGCTGACGGCGACGCCCTGGACGTCCTCCTCGATCGCCGCGTCGACGACCTCCTGGACGGAGCGGTTGTGGCCGAGGTGGATGACCTCGGCGCCCTGGCTCTGCATGATCCGCCGCATGATGTTGATCGACGCGTCGTGCCCGTCGAACAGGCTGGAGGCGGTGACGATGCGCACCGGGTTCGTGGGCACGTGCAGCTCGGGCGACGTCTGTGTCATGAAGAAATAGTAGGACGTCCTACTAACTACCCGGAAGTCACGAAGGTCTGGGCCGGTGGGAGGGGCCTTTGGGTGGCCGTGTTCGGTCACGGGGCGCCGCTGTCGGTGGGCGGGTCTAGCGTCGTCCTCAGTGGCTCGGACGACGGCGTCCGACGACCGTCGACAGGGGAACTGCCATGGACTACCGGATCGAGCTCATCTTCGTGCCCGTCTCGGATGCCGACCGGGCGAAGGAGTTCTACGAGGGCAAGCTCAAGTGGAACGTCGACCAGGACTACACGGTGCAGGAGGGGCTGCGGTTCGTGCAGGTCACGCCGCCGGGGTCGGCGTGCTCGATCGCCTTCGGTGAGGGGCTCACCGAGGACGAGCCGGGGTCGCTGCGCAACGTGCAGGTCGTCATCGACGACGCGGACGCGACACGAGCTGCGCTCGTCGAGGCCGGTGTGGACGCGAGCGAGGTCGACGAGCAGGCGTGGGGCCGGTTCGTCACCTTCTTCGACCCCGACGGCAACCGCTGGACGCTGCAGCAGATCGTCGCCCAGCAGTAGCGGCCGCACGGCCGCTCGCTCGTGGGCGTGATGCCGCCGTGGACAGCAGAGCCAGACGCCGTCGGCGAACCCGACTCAGACGCTGCCGCCGCCGATGCCACCGTCACGCGGGAGCTGCTGGTGGTGGTGTCCCGGCGCCGCGTCCGGAGAGCCTTGGCTGAGGCCTCGTGATCCGCGGCGGCTGAGGACGAACAGCAGCAGCGCGATGGCGATGATCAGGCCGATGATGAGGTACTTCATGTCTGCCTCCCCTGCCGCTGGACAGTCCAGCGTGGGCTCAACCTAGCTGTCTGGTGGCCCTTGCCAGCACTCAAACTGGGGGGGGTGTCTCCCCTGCTGCCGGCGGGTCCGGCGTGGGGCAAACGTGGCGCCTGCCCGCCCCGACCCGGGGAGTGCGCGAACCGTCAGCGGGCGATGGCCGAGGCGTAGGGGTCGGGCGCCGTGGCGTCGACGAGCCACTCGGTGACCGAGCGCTGGAAGGGCTCGTCGACGCACCTGAACGGCACATCGCCGATGAGCCGCCGCCATGACTCCGCCCGGTGCAGGCACGAGATCCGGTCGGCGGCCGGCAACAGTGCCCGCAACGACTCGACGCCACCGGCCTCGCCCACGTCGGTCCACGGCTCGAGGAAGGCGTCCTCGACTGCCCGCAGGTCAGGATGGTCAGGTGCCAGGTCACCGCGGCTGCGCAGGATCCACAGCGGGATCCGGGTCACGGTGAGCGGGTGCGCCCACAGGGCGTCGCCGAGGTCGATGATGGCCGCGCCGTCGCCGAGCGGGAACGCGTTCCGCAGGTGCAGGTCGTTGTGCTGGAGCGAGTGGGGCAGCCCGCTCGCCTCCAGCGCAGCAGCTGCCTCCTCGACCCGACCCAGCCCGTCCCGGACCTTCGACACCTCGTCGGTCGTGGGACGTCGCGGGTCGTCCGCGGGCAGGCCGAGGAGGCTCGACAGCAACGCCTCGCACCACGCGACGACGCGCTCAGGCTCGCTGGCGAAGCGGCTGAGACCGGACGCCAGCATCCAGTCCTCGTGGCCGGCGAGCAACCGCTGCGCCGCCGCGTACTGCCGGGCCGTTGCCACCCAGCTCTCGAGCGGCGGCATCGTGTCGTCGTGCCACATCGGCGCTCCGAGGTCGGCAGTCGCGAGCCACCCCCGATCGGGCTCGACGGCGACGATCGGCGCGACGGTCCCGGGCACGATCTCCTCGACGACCCGCGCCAGCGCGGCCTCGAACGCCTGCGACGGCGCGTTCTCCTTGACCCAGACCTTGCCGCGGTCGGTCTCGACGGTGAGCACCGTCGACCAGAACCGGACGCGCTGCTGGACGAGCGGTCCCGTGACCTGCTGCCCCGTCGCCTCGATCGCGGGCACGAGCCACCCCTCGAGCTCGGCCCGCCATTCCTCGCTGCGCCACCGGGCCGGGAGGTCGGTCACCGTCGCGCCGCCACCCAGACGATGGCCTCGACGTAGCCCGGCACCCCGCGGCCGATGACGTGGTGGTCGGTGACATCGGTGAGGTAGGAGAAGTGCCGGAACTCCTCGCGCTTCGAGATGTCGCTGATGTGGACCTCGACCTTCGGCACCGTGACCGCGGAGAGCGCGTCGCGCAGCGCGACCGACGTATGGGTGTAGCCGGCCGCGTTGACGACCATGCCTGCGATGCCGTGCCGTCCCTCCTGGACCCAGTCGATGAGCGTGCCCTCCGAGTTGGTCTGGCGGAAGTCGAGTGTCAGGCCGGCGGCGTCACACGCACCCTGACACAGCTCCTCGACGTCGGCGAGCGTGTCGCTGCCGTAGATCTCCGGCTCGCGCTCGCCGAGCAGGTTGAGGTTGGGTCCGTTGAGGACGAGCACCGTCGTGCGATCGAGCGCGTGGGAGGAGTCGAGCGCGTGGGAGGACATGCCGCGAGTATGCCGTCCCACGCGGAGCGTGCGACCCGCGCCCGCCCCCGTACGACTTATTGCCAGTTCCGGCGCCTACACGTCCGCCGCGCGTTCGCTGGGATCCGCCGGAACTGGCAATAAGTCGCGGGTCAGTCGCCTCACCTTCGGAGCGTCAGTCGAAGACTTCGGAGCGGGTGCCGGTGGGGACGAAGCCCTCGCCGAAGGTGCGGCAGAACGTCGGGTCGACCGTGAGGTCGCGACGCTTGGCTGCGTCGAAGGCCCGGTCGCGTCCGAGGTTCCACTCGAGCAGGTCGTCGGTGCGGTCGTCGCTCTTCTCCATGTGCCACGTGACGACGCACGCAGCCTGCTTGTCGTCGAGTCCCTCGAGGATCGCCGGCGTCGCGTCGACCCCGAGCCCGGCGAGGTAGTAGGTGTCGAGCTCGCCCGTCGCGGCGAACCGCTCGATGTTGCGGGTCGCCACCCAGGCGTCGGGGTTCATCAGCCCGAAGCCGAGGAAGAAGAGCGCCCCCGAGAGCAGCGCCGCCCGCGGCACCCACGTGCCCTTGAGCCGCACGATGGCGACCATCATGAAGACGACGATCAGGCCCAGCCAGAGCTCGAAGCCGTCGACGAAGACGCGGAGCACGGTGTAGCCGTAGGCCTCCTGGTAGAGCGACATGCGGTAGAGCGCCGACGCCACGACGGCCAGCGTCAGGGTGCACAGCGCGAGCAGCGAGACCCGCAGCGCCAGCCGGTCCGACGCCGTCTCCTGCGACGCCTTGCGGGTCGCGATGCCGACGACGACGAGGGTGAGGAACGTCGCGGTGGTGAGCTGGCCGAAGCCCTGGTGGACGTACTCGGCATACGAGAGACCCGTCGTGCGACGCAGGTACTCGTGCCCGCCCCACATCGCCGCGGCCTGCGCGACGAGGAAGAGCGCGAAGAGGGCGATGACGACACCGAGGGGGACGAGCCACTCCCACCGGTGGCGCACCGGCGCACCACGCGGCACGTCGAGGTCGGCGATGCGCGGCGGGTTGAGCGAGAGGTAGGCGCCGGCCAGAGCGATCCCCGCGACGAAGACGAAGACGAAGATGCGCGCGATGATCGAGTCCCACCGCAGGTCGGGGATGAGCGACTGCGCCCACGACCCGAAGATCGCGTCACCGGAGGCGAAGAGCCCGCCGAAGAGGACGAGCCCGACCGCGGCGATCGCGACGGTCCGCAGCACCGGCCACAGCAGCGGCGTGCGGCTCGTCGCGGTGAACGTGCGACCGAGCAACGGCAGGCCGCGCAGCCCGGCGAGCACCCACGAGACCGCCGACAGCGGGATGCTGACGAACGAGCGCGCGCGGGTCACCGTCGCCGCGAGCAGCAGGGCCGCGAGCAGCACCGACAGGACGGCGATCCACTCGGTCGCCCGCACGAACGTCATCGAGGTGAGGCCGACCCCGACGGCGACGCAGGCGATGCTCCACGGGCTGCGCCGGCTCTCTGACGGCCAGAGGATGAGCGCCGCCGCTGCGAACGTCACGAGACCGGCGGCGAGCCCGATCCGCTTGTCCGGCAACAGGATCGACGCGAGCAGGCCGATGAGCAGGGCGCCGATGAGCAGGGCCGGCTGCGGCCCGAGACCGGACTCCGGCCAGAACTTGCCGAAGAGCTGGTCGGTGAACGGCGGCGGCCCGGGCCTCGCGACCGTCGTGCCGGCCGGGCGCCCCGCCGCCCCTCCGGCGGCACCCGTGGCAGCTCCCAGGGGCGGCGTGGGTCGCGCCGGCTGCGCCGGCGGCTGGGCGGGAGTCGTCGTCATGGTGACCTCCGAGGTCGGTCGGGCGGTCGGCAGGCTCGCATCGCGCACACGGGATCGGGTATGCCGTGGCAGCACCGCGCGCAGACGCGCTCCCCTGCCGCCCGGCGGGGTGGGAAGGACGGAGACGGAGCCGCCGTGCAGCTCGCAGACCCAGGCGGCGATCGCGAGGCCGAGGCCGGTGCCACCGCCGGAGTCGTCGCCGGTGCCGTAGCGGCTGAAGACGCTCGCAGCCTTGTCGGCAGGAATGCCGGGGCCGTCGTCGACGACGTCGAGCGCCCAGGTGTCGTCATCGAGCGCCGTTGCAGTGAGCCGGATCTCGCCGTCCGGCGGACTGTGCCGAGCGGCGTTGTCGAGGAGGTTGGCGACGAGCTGCGCGAGGCGCGCCGGGTCGGCGGTGACCGTGAGGTCCCCCGGGTCGACACGGCATACGTGGCGGACGGTGCGGGAGCCGAGCTCCGCCTCGGCGACCGCGCCACGCAGCAACGCCCCCACACCCACCTCCTCGAGCCGCAGCGGCGCGACGCCCGCGTCGATGCGGGAGAGGTCGAGGAGGTCGCCGACGAGGTCGCTCAGGCGTTCGGACTGGGTCAGCGCACCCCTGAGCGCTGCATCGTCCGGCTGAACGACCCCGTCGACGAGGTTCTCGAGGAGCGCGCGCTGTGCCGTGAGCGGCGTGCGCAGCTCGTGCGACACCGTGGCGATGAGCTGGCGGCGCTGGGAGTCGGCGGAGGCGAGGTCCGACGACATGGCGTTGAAGGCGCGGGCGAGCTGGCCGACCTCGTCGGTCGACGCGGTCGAGACGCGCTGGGCGTAGTCCCCCGCCGCCATCCGGCTCGCCGCCGAGGTCATCTCTCGCAGCGGCGCGGTCATCCCCCGGGCAAGCCACTGCACGACCGCGAGCGCGGCCACGACGGTGACGGGAAGGGTGAGCCACAACGGAATCCCCGCGCGGTCCCCGATCGTGGCGAAGAGCGCGGCGACGACACAGCTGGCACCGACGAGGAAGCCGAGCTTGACCTTGATCGAGCCGACGCCCTGGAGGGGTTCGACGGTGTTCACGTCGCCTCCAGGGCGTATCCGACACCGTGGACGGTGCGGACGCGGGTGGCGCCGATCTTGGCGCGCAGCGACTTCACGTGGCTGTCGAGGGTGCGGGTGCCGGAGGCGTCGGACCAGCCCCAGACCTCGCTCATGAGCTGCTCGCGCGAACGCACCGCGCCCGGGTTGGCGGCGAGCGCCGCGAGGAGGTCGAACTCGAGCGGGGTGAGGTGGACCTCGGTGCCGTCGACGGTGACCCGGCGCGCCGGCCCGTCGATGCTCACGGCACCGAGCTCGGTCGTCGGCGCGGGCACCGACGCGAGCTCGGCCGCCCGCTCGACGCGGCGCAGCAGGGCATGGGTGCGGGCGACGACCTCGCGCATGCGGAACGGCTTGGTGACGTAGTCGTCGGCACCGACGCCGAGCCCGACGAGGATGTCGGTCTCGTCGTCGCGGGCGGTGAGCATGAGGACCGGCACAGGGCGGATCGCCTGGATGCGACGGCACACCTCGAGCCCGTCGAACCCGGGCAGCATGACGTCGAGGACGACGACGTCGGGCGCGTACTCGCCGAACGCCTCGACGGCGCCGGGGCCGTCGTGGGCCTGGTGCACGGCGTAGCCCTCGGCGCGCAGGCGGTCGGTGACGGCCTGGTTGATCGTCGGCTCGTCCTCGACGACGAGCACGGTCGCCTTCGCCTGGCCGCCGCTCCCCGCACCTGTTCCTGTCATGGCACCGACAGTAGGAGCCTTCCTGCGCGGCGCGTGGGCGCGACCTGTGGAGATCTCGTGAAGATGGGCGAACGGCATACCGACGTCGTCGGATGCCGTGGCGCGTGTATCTGCGCGGACGTTCGGCCCTCCTTCCCGTCAGCGGCCGCGATGCCGCCCGTCGGGGGACGGGCAGCGGTCGTCCGACACAGGAGGGGAAACATCATGAGCTCACCAGCTCGGGCGCGCCGACGCGCCTGTCTCACGGGCGGTGCCGCACTCGCGGTCGCCGCTCTCGCCATGCCCACGGCCGTGGCAGGGTCGTCGTCGGGGAGCCTCCCCAACGGCGCCGCACTCACCGTGGGGGTCACGTCGCCGGTCGACGGCGACTCGTTCCTCGTGCCGGAGGGCGCGAGCACCGTCGACGTGCCGCTGTCGGGCACGGCCAGCATCGCCACCGGCGCGCCGAGCACGAGCTGGATCTATGTCGTCGACCTGTCGTTCAGCACGAGCCAGGCGTGCGACGCGAGCCGGTCGATCCTCACCTGCGAGAAGGTCGCGGTGAAGGGCCTCAACGACCTCGTCGTCACCGACGGGTCGGCCCTCGAGAGCGGCGTCGCAGCGTTCGGCGAGAACGGCGTCACCGCCGACATGCAGTCCGTGGCGGGTGACCAGCGTTTCACCTCGCCGGCCGGGTCCGACGTCGATACCGTCGTGGACTCCCTGGCCGACGGAGGGGTCGGCCAGTTCACCGCGAAGGCCGTCGGCAACGACGGCACGAACTTCGCCGCCGGGCTCCAGGCCGCGGACACGCTCGTGCAGGCCGCCTCGGGCACCCAGGTCAACGTCGTCTTCCTCTCCGACGGGGTGTCGAACCTCGGCTCGCTCGCGGCGTTCAACACCGCCCTCGCGTCGGTCTCGGCCGGAGCGACGATCTATCCGTTCGCCGTCGGCGGCGGCAGCTCGTGCAGCGGCGGCACCGCAGGCACCCTCGCCCAGATGGCGGCGGCCAGCGGGACGACCTGCTTCGCGGTGCCGAACCCGGCTGCCCTGCCGAACGTCATCAAGAACGTCACGGCGACGACCCTCACCGGCCTCACCGTCACCCTCGACGGCACCCCGGTGACCGCGACGACGAGCACCGCGCTGCCGACCGCAGGGCCCGCGGACATCACGTGGACGGCACCGGGCACCGACCTCGCCCCGGGCCTGCACGAGGTCTGCGCGACGGCGACGGGCACCGGCCCGGCGAGCGACCCGACGGCGACGGGCTCGGTGACGCGGTGCGAGAGCTTCTCGGTCTTCGGCTTCGCGCTCACGCCGCCGACGGCGACCAACGAGCTCGGCAGCGACGACACGCACACCGTGACCGCGACGGTCACCGGGCCGGCCTCCGACCTCGGCGGCCACGCGGTGGACTTCTCGGTCTCCGCCGGTCCGAATGCCGGTGACGCCGGGACCTGCGCCCCCGCCTCGTGCGAGACGGACGCGTCGGGAGTCGTCACCTTCACCTACACCGTCCCGCAGGAGCCGGCCTCGCTCGGCACCGACACCATCTCAGCGACCGCCACCATCAACGGCGACGAGACGACCCGCTCGGTCTCGAAGCTGTGGCAGGACACGACGCCACCCGTCGCACGGTGCGTCGAGTCGACCAACCCCGGCGGCCACGTCCCGGGTGCTCCCGGCAACGGCGGCCAGGGGCAGAACCAGGACGGCCACTACCGCCTCGTCGCCACCGACGACGTGTGGCCGGCCGGCGACCTCGACCTCTTCGTCAAGGACTCGCGGAGCTCGACCACGTGGGGACCGTTCGCTGTCGGCACCGACATCAAGTACGTCGAGGCCAACGGCGCCAGGCCCAGCCAGAAGCCGGGCAGCGGCGACGTCGAGTGGAACCTCAAGGGCCGTGGCGACGCCGAGGTCTGGGCCGTCGACGGGTCGGGGAACCGCTCCGCGTCGGTGATGTGCCTCGTGCCGAACGCACCGAAGTGAGCGGCTGACCTCTCAGCCCTTGCGTCCGCAACTGTGGTGGCTCACAGCGCCATGGTTGCGGACGCAAGCAGGTGTCGGACTCTTGCGTCCGGCGAGATGACGCTCTGGCAACCAGATTTGCGGACGCAAGCAGATGCCGCACCGCTCCCCGGTTCAGGCCGGGGAGCGGTGCCGCGTCCGGAAGACGGTCGGGGTGAGCCCGGTGCACTGCGAGAAGTGGTGACGCAGCAACGCGGCCGACCCGAAGCCGACGTCACCCGCGATCTGCTCGATCGACAGGTCGGTCTCCTCGAGCAGCTCGCGCGCCCGCAGCACCCGCTGGTCGGTGACCCACTGGTGCGGCGTCGTGCCCGTCTCGGCGACGAAGCGGCGGGCGAACGTTCGCGACGACATCGACGCCCGACGGGCCAGGGCCGACACCGTGTGCGCCTCGTCGAGGTGCTCGAGCATCCACTGGAGCACCGGCCCCAGGCTGTCGGCCTCGGTGACGGGCACCGGCCGGTCGATGAACTGCCGCTGCCCGCCGTCACGGTGCGGCGAGACGACCATCCGGCGGGCGATGAGGTTGGCGACCGCTCCCCCGTGCTCGCGGCGCACGAGGTGCAGGCAGGCGTCGATGCCGGCGGCCGTGCCGGCGCTCGTGATGACGTTGCCGTCGTGCGCATAGAGGACGTCGGGGTTGACCCGGGCGAGCGGGTAGTCGGCGGCCAGCTGGTCGGTGTGCCGCCAGTGCGTCGTGCATTCGCGCCCGTCGAGCACCCCCGCGGCCGCGAGCGTGAACGCACCCGAGCAGACCGACAGGACGTGGGCGCCGCGGTCGACCGCGTCGCGCACCACCTGCCTCACCGCCTCCGACGGCGTGTATGCCGTGGGGCTGGCCGGGATCGCGACGAGGTCGACGTCCGCGGTCGCCTCCAACCCGTGGGTCGCGGTGAGGGACACGCCGACGTCGGTCGTCAGCGGCGTTCTCGGGTCCTCGGCGCAGACCCGGAAGTCGAAGGGCGGCACGCCGTCGTCGGTGCGGTCCATGCCGAAAACCTCCGAGAGCACCCCGAACTCGAAGAGCGAGACGGGATCCTGGAGGACGACAGCGACGGAACGCAGGGCCATCCGCACAGGATGACAGGTTGGCAGCATTTTGTGCAAGGGGGGCAGTTCTGCCACTCGTGGCAGGATGTGGTCGGGCATCAAACTCGTGCCATGAGCACATTCATCGAGAACCTCCTCCCCGTCCTTCCCGCGCTCATCCTCGCCGCGCTCTTCGTCTGGGCGCTCGAGCGGAGCAACCGTCGCCAGCAGACCACCCCGTGGTCGGACGACTTCCGTCACCACGTCGACTCCGACGCCGACGTCCGCCGCATCGTTCACGACCTCGACGCCTACGACCGCGCGGCCTGACCCCGCGCCCTCGTCGCGCCGTCGTCGCCGGGCCGTCGTCACGACGACCTCGGACCGAGTGACCTCCGGCGCGCGGGCGGCAGGGCCCTGTCCTCTCAGGGGTGGATCGGGCCCTGCCGCGCGCTCAGCCGGTCACCGGCGCCACCCCACCTCAGCGCGACGATCTCGGCCGCGATCGACACCGCCGTCTCCTGCGGGGTCCGGCCGCCGAGGTCGAGCCCGATCGGCGACGACAGCCGCGACAGCTCCTCCTCGGTGAGCCCCGCCTCGCGCAGGTGCCGCATCCGGTCCTCGTGCGTGCGGCGTGAGCCCATCGCGCCGACGTAGGCGACCGCGGGGAGCCGCAGTGCGACCTCGAGGAGCGGGACGTCGAACTTCGGGTCGTGGGTGAGCACGCACAGCACGGTGCGGGCATCCACCCGCCCGGCCTCGGCCTCGTCGCGCAGGTAGGTGTGCGGCCAGGACACGACGACCTCGTCGGCCGCCGGCAGCCGGGCCGGCGTCGCGAAGAGCGGACGCGCGTCGCACACCGTGACGGCATACCCGAGGAAGGCGCCCATCTCGGCGACCGCCGCCGCGAAGTCGATGGCGCCGAAGACGATCATCCGCGGGCGCGGCGCGTGGGACGCGACGAAGACCCGCATCCCCTCGCCGCGCCGCTCACCCTCCGGTCCGTAGGTGAGGGTCTCGGTCGTGCCGTGGTCGAGCAGGCCGCGGGCGTCGTCGGTGACGGCGGCGTCGGCCCGGTCCAGACCGAGGCTCCCCGACACCGAGTCGGGTCGCACGACGAGCCGCCGGCCGACCCACTGCGGGTCCGGGTGCGCGACGACGGTCGCCACCGCCACCGGCCGCCCGGCCTCGATGTCGTCCGCGACCTCACCGAGCTCGGGGAACGACTCCGGGGTCACCTTCTCGACGAAGACGTCGAGCTCGCCCCCGCACGTGAGACCCACCCCGTATGCCGTCTCGTCCGAGACGCCGTAGTGCGCCAGCTCCGGTGTGGCAGAGGCGAGCACGTCCTGGCCGACCTCGTGCACGGCACCCTCGACGCAGCCCCCGGAGACCGACCCCACGACGGTGCCGTCCGGTCCGACGAGCATCGACGCACCAGGCGGGCGGGGCGACGACGCGAAGGTGTCGACGACCGTGGCCATCGCCACCGGTTCGCCGGCTTCCCACCAGGCGCGCAGCTCACGCAGGACCTCACGCATCGGCGACCACGTCCAGGAGGTCGGCGAAGGCGGCCATCGAGTGGCCCGCGACGAAGGAGTCGACGTGCGGCAGGGCGGCGACGATGCCCTGCTGCACCGGCTCGTAGGCGTCGAGGCCGCGGTGCGGGTTCGCCCAGACGACGTGGTGCGCGAGCGCGCGCAGCCGCCGCATCTGCTCGGCGAGGCCCTCGGGGTCGCCGCGCTCCCAGCCGTCGCTCACGAGGACGACGACGGCGCCGCGCGCCATGCCCCGGCGCCCCCACAGGTCGAGGAACGCCTTGAGCCCGTCGGCGAGCCGTGTGCCACCCGACCAGTCGGGGATGGTGCGGCCCGCGGCGACGAGCGCGCGGTCGGGGTCGCGCTGGTGCAGGGCCGCCGTGACGTGGGTGAGGCGCGTGCCGACGGTGAAGACCTCCACCGGCCCGGCAGACCGGCACCAGGCGTGGGCGAGACGGAGCAGGGAGTCGGCGTAGGCGCTCATCGACCCCGACACGTCGAGGAGGACGACGACCCGGCGGGGGCGCTCGGCCCGGGTCCGCCACCGGACGGGTCCGGGCTCACCGTGGCGCCGGACCATCTCGCGCATCGTGGCGCGGGCGTCGACCCGGCCGCGCGGAGCGGCCGTCCAGCGGTGGGTGCGACGGCGCGGCGGCTGCGGCCTCAGCGCGGCAAACATGCGAGCGAGCGCGGCACGCTCACGAGCCGACATCGTGGCGATGTCCCTGTGCCGCAGCACTTCCGTCGCACTCGCATGTGCACGCACGTCGTCGGAGTCGAGCTCGTCCGGCCCGTCGTCGTCGCGCTCGTCCCGAGGGTCGCGACCGTCGCGCAGGTCGGCCATCGAGGCCGGTGGCCGCGTCGAGGGTGCGCGACGCGCGGCCGCGGGGCGCTCGGCACCGAACCACACGGCATACACGAGGTCGTAGCGCTCGAGGTCGGCAGGGGAGCCGCAGAGCGTGGCTCGCCCGACGGCATACACGGCGGGGCGGTCCTCGAGGCCCACGGTGGCGACGGCGAGCAGCCAGGTGCGCTCCCGGTCGGCGGTGACGGGGACGCCGGCGGCGCGCAGGGCGCGCGCGAAGCCGAGGAGCACCTCTTCCGGCGAGCGGGTGGTGGTCACGAGGTCACCGGGCGAGGATTCGGTCGAGCGAGGCGCGCACGCGATCGGCGTCCTCGCGGTACTTCACGGCGACGCCGAGGGACGCGGCGGCCGAGGCGGTGTCGAGGTCGCGCACGCCGAGCTCGTGCAGGGCGCGGGTCCAGTCGAGGGTCTCGGCGACGCCGGGCGGCTTGACGAGCTCGGTGTCGTCGCGGACGGCGTGCACGGCTCGGACGACCTGCGCCGCCAGCGCCTCGGCGACCTCGGGTGCCCGCGACCGCACGATGGCGAGCTCGCGCTCGAGAGAGGGGTGCTCGAGCCAGTGGTAGAGGCAGCGTCGCTTGAGCGCGTCGTGGACCTCGCGGGTGCGGTTGGAGGTGAGGACGACGAGCGGCGGCACCGAGGCGCGCACCGTGCCGAGCTCGGGGATGCTCACCTGCCACGTCGAGAGGACCTCGAGGAGGAACGCCTCGAACTCGTCGTCGGCCCGGTCGATCTCGTCGACGAGGAGCACGGCCGGGGCCTCGCGCAGCGCGCGCAGGATGGGGCGGGCGACGAGGAAGCGCTCCTCGAAGAGACCCGCCTCGACCTCGGCGAGCGATCCGGTGCCGTTGGCCCCGGCGCCGTCGACGGCCTCGACCGCGCGCAGGTGGAGGATCTGGCGGGGGAAGTCCCAGTCGTAGAGCGCCTGGCTCGCGTCGATGCCCTCGTGGCACTGGAGCCGGATGAGCGGCACGCCCGCGGCAGCCGCGAGCGCCTCGGCGAGTGCGGTCTTGCCGGTGCCGGGCTCGCCCTCGAGGAGCAGCGGGCGCGAGAGCCGGGTGGCGAGCCAGGCGATCGTCGCGAGGTCGTCGTCGACGAGGTAGCCGGTGGCCTCGAGCGCGGCGCGCAGGTCGGCTGCGGTGGCGGTGCTCCCGGGGGCGAGGTCCATACCGTGCATCGTCACACGGACGGGGTCAGACGTCAGCGGGCCGGTCGATGTCGCGCCCCGTGGCGAGGTCGGCGCACTCGACGAGGCGCGGCTGCTGCGAGGCGAGGTAGTCGCGAGCGCCGTGGTCGCCGACGGCGCTCTCGCTCACCGCCTTCCAGTGCTCGCGGCCCAGCAGGACCGGGTGCCCCGGAACCCCTCCGTATGCCGCCCGCACGAGGACGTCGGCGAGGTCGCCGTCCGCGGACGCGAGCATCCGGACGTGCACGTCCGCCCCCACGTCTGGAAGGTCGACGAGCATGAGGAGCACCGCCTCGGCGTCGGTGCTGTCGAGGACCTCGAGCCCCCGGCGCAGCGAGGCCCCCATGCCCTCGTCCCAGTCGGTTGCCTCGACGACGACCCCACCGGCGTGCTCGGCATGCACCGTGACGCTGGCGGCGGCGGACCCGACGACGACGTGGACCTCGCCCACACCCGCCGCGTGCAGCCGGTCGATCGTCGTCTCGACGAGAGAGGGACCCGACGGGGAGAGGCGCAGCAGGGCCTTGGGCCCGCCCATGCGCCGCCCCGCCCCCGCCGCGAGCACCAGACCCGCGACCCCACCGTCAGCCATCCGCACACTGTGCCACCGAACCGCGGCTCGGCGCTCCCCAGCCTTCGGACCGGAGCCGCGTGAACAATGGGCACCATCCGACCGACCCCGATGGACCAGACGGAAGGCACCGATGACGACCACGACGAGGGCCGCCGTGCTGCGCCGGTCGACCGGGGACCTGCCCTTCGCCGAGTCGGCCCCGCTCTCGGTCGAGGAGGTCGAGATCGACGGGCCCGGCCCCGGCGAGGTCCTCGTCCGCATCGCCGCGGCGGGCCTGTGCCACTCCGACCTCTCCGTCGTCAACGGCGACCGTCCTCGGCCGCTGCCGATGGTGCTCGGCCACGAGGCTGCGGGCGTCGTCGAGGAGGTCGGGCCCGGGGTCACCGACGTGGCGCCCGGGGACCGGGTCGTCTGCTCCTACGTGCCGTCGTGCGGCACCTGCGCCGAGTGTGCCGCCGGCCACCCCGTCCGGTGTGCCGACGCCCAGGCCGCGAACCGCGAGGCCCGGCTCGTCACCGGCCGCCGCCCCTTCCGCGACGCGTCCGGTGCTGAGCTGCACCACCACCTCGGCGTCTCGGCCTTCTCCGAGCTCACCGTCGTCTCGCCGCGTTCGCTCGTGCCCGTCCCCGACGACGTGCCGCTCGAGCTCGCCGCGGTCTTCGGGTGCGCGGTGCTCACCGGCGCGGGTGCGGTCCTCAACACCGCCGCGGTCCGTCCGGGCGACTCGGTCGCCGTCGTCGGGCTCGGCGGCGTCGGCATCTCCGCCGTGATGGCCGCGGCCCTGGCCGGCGCGCATCCCGTGATCGCCGTCGACACCGTCGAGTCCAAGCTCGCGTCGGCTCTCGCCGTCGGCGCCACTCACGGCGTCCTCGCCGGTGAGTCGGCCGCGGAGGAGGTGCGCGAGCTCAGCGGGGGCGGGGTCACAGTGGCCATCGAGGCGGCGGGCCACCCCGCCGCCCTGGCGACGGCCTATGCTGCCGCCGGCGTCGGCGGACGCGTCGTCGTCGCCGGGCTCCCCCACCCGCGCCACACGGTCGACGTCCCCATCGCGAGCCTCGTCGGCGAGGAGAAGTCCATCCTCGGCTCCTACATGGGATCGGCAGTGCCGCGCCGGGACCTGCCGCGCCTCTTCGACCTGTATGCCGCGGGGCTGCTGCCCGCGGACGCGCTCGTCACCTCGCGCTCGGTGCCGCTCGACGACGTCAACGCCGCGCTCGACCGGCTGCACTCCGGGACCGAGGTCCGCCAGCTCCTCGTGCCCTGACCCGGGTCCGACTGCCGGGCCCGCGCCAAGTCCGGGCGGCCCACTCGCGCTCAGGCGTGGCTGAGGACGAAGGCCGAGAGGAAGCCCACGGTCGCGGCGAGGCCGGCATACAGGTGGGTCTTCTCGAAGGCCTCGGGGATCATCGTGTCGGCGACCATCGCGAGGATGGCCCCGGCCGCGAGCGCGGTGATGGCCGCGACGGTCTCCGGTGAGGCACCCTCGAGCGCGAGCACGCCGACGAGACCGGCGAGCCCGCTGGCGACCGCGATCCCGCCCCAGACACCGAAGACGTAGCGGGCGCTGCGGTGCGACGCCTTCATCCCGGCCGCGCTCGACAGGCCCTCGGGCAGGTTGGACAGGAAGATCGCGACGAGGACGGCGACGCCCACCCCCTCTCCGGTGAGCAGCGTCAGCCCGAGGACGATCGACTCGGGGATGCCGTCGAGGAGGGCTCCGACGGCGATGGCGGCGCCGCTGCCCGGCGTCTGCTCCTCCGAACCTTGGATCGCGTGCGAGCGCTTGCGGTGCCGGGCGCCGCGCCGGGCGAGGAGGACGTTGGCGGCGACGTAGACGACGGCGCCCGCGAGGAAGCCGCCGGCGGTCGGCACGAGCCCACCGGTCCGCTCTGCCTCGTCGACGAGGTCGAAGGACAGGGCGGAGATGAGCACCCCGGCGCCGAACGCCATGATCGTCGCGACGACGCGCTGCGGCACCCGGACGAACCACGCCACGGCGGCGCCGATGACGAGCGCGCCGCCGGCGAGCAGGCCCCACAGGCCCGCCTGCGCCCACACCGGCATGTGCACCTCCCTCACCGCGTCCCGTCACGTCACCGTCAGGTCATGCCTACCCGATCGGCGACCGGCACGGGCGGTGACGCGCACGACGAAGGCCCCTGACCGGCATACCGATCAGGGGCCCTCCGTGCACGGGTGGCGGGTGAAGGATTCGAACCTTCGTAGCTTTCGCGATGGATTTACAGTCCACTCCCATTGGCCGCTCGGGCAACCCGCCGTGCGCGTGGAAGGATAGCAAGCCAACCGCGCAACAACGAAACCGTGCTCCCGGGACACCCTCGGGGCACCCGAACGAGGAGGATCCGTGGCCGACAGCTCCATGGACATCGTGAGCAACTACGACAAGCAGGAGATCGCCAACGCGGTCAACGCTGCGGCCAAGGAGGTCGCCAACCGCTACGACTTCAAGAACGTCGGCGCCAAGGTCGAGCTGTCCGGTGAGTCCATCTCGATGCAGGCCAACTCCGAGGAGCGCTGCCTCGCCGTCCTCGACGTCGTCCAGACCTGGCTCGTCAAGCGCAAGGTCTCGCTCAAGCACCTCGACGTCCCCGAGGCCGGCCCGCGCCTGTCGGGCAAGGAGTACAAGCTCGACGTGCCGCTCAAGCAGGGCATCTCGACCGAGAACGCGAAGAAGATCAACAAGCTCATCCGCGACGAGGGGCCCAAGGGCGTGAAGTCGCAGATCCAGGGCGACGAGCTGCGCGTGTCGAGCAAGTCGCGCGACGACCTCCAGGCCGTGCAGCGCATGCTCAACGGCGCCGACCTCGACGTCGCGCTGCAGTACACGAACTACCGCTGAGGCGCGCCCCAGCTTTTGCTCCCCATGGGGGAACGTTGAGGGTCCGGAGGGAACATTTTCCTCCGGACCCTCACACTTCCCTCCGGAAGCCGCTCGGATCAGCGGCTCGATCCGGGGGCCCGAGCAATCGTGGCGGTGCCGACGACCCAGAAGGTGCCCTCGCCCCCATCACCCCACTGGGAGAAGATGTCGCACGTGAACGCAGGCCCGGTGAGGCCTGTCTTCATGCCCCACTTCCTGGTCTCGATATGCGGGAGACCGCTGTAGTCGCCCGTGGCCGCCTGCGCAGCCTCCTCGGGAGTGACGGCCATGTAGTGGGTGTCCTCGAGGATCACGTAGTGACCGGCGAGGTCACCGCTGGTGATCCACAACGAGTCCGACGGAGGCACGGCCACCCATTCGTCCGGGGCGAACGTCACTCCGCCGCAGGTGAGCGTCGCATTCGGCAGCCATGTCGTCGGCGCTCCCGACGCTGACGTGGCGGCGGACATGCTCAGCACCGACGCCGCACCAACCAGTGCTGCTCGTCTGACCGTCCGGTGCATCCTGGATCCCTGGGTCTTCTGGGTCATGACACCCAACTCCTCTCGCTGCCGCCAACCCCTGCCGACGGCTCCAGATTTTCACCGTATCGACGGGCGCCTGACCCCGTGACGCGTTCCGTGCCGGACCAGCCCTCGAACCAGCCCAAGGGGACGATCACCGCCGCAGCCACCCCACCCGGCCGGGCTCCCGCAGGTGGACGTGGTCAACGCGACTGCGGCGATGAGCCCGATTTGTGGTTACCTAGAGGTAGCCAAGCCGCCGAACAACGGAGTTCACGATGCGCCGCCGCCCCACCGTCGCCCTCGCTGCCCTCGCCAGCGCCACCAGCCTCGCCCTCGGGGTCGCCGCTCCCGCCCTCGCGGCTTCGGGGTCGGTCGCGGCAGGTGTGCCACGGGTCGCAGACGGTCCGTACGTCGCGCTCGGTGACAGCTTCTCCGCGGGCGCCGGGATCCTGCCGCTCAGCCCGACGGCCAACCCGCAGTGCAGCCAGGCTGCGGTCAACTACCCGCACCTCATCGCCCAGCGCACCGGCCGCGCGCTCACCGACGTGACGTGCAGCGGCGCCGACACGACCGACTTCACGCAGTCGCAGCACCCCGGCGTTGCCCCACAGCTCGACGCCGTGACGGCCGACGCACGCCTCGTCACCATCGGCATCGGTGGCAACGACTCGAGCGTCTTCACGAGCATCATCCAGCAGTGCACCGCCGCCGGGCTCCAGACCGCCGGGCAGGGCAGCCCGTGCAAGGACACCTACGGCTCGTCCTACGCCGACACCGTCCGGACCAAGACCTACCCCGCCGTCCGCGCGGCCATCGCCGCCGCCAAGGCCCGGGCTCCGAAGGCGCGGATCGTCGTGCCGGGCTACCCGCAGATCCTGCCGCCGACCGTCGGCTGCTACCCGACGATCCCGATCGCCGCCGGTGACGTGCCCTACGTCAACGGCATCGAGCAGGTCCTCAATGCCGCGCTCGAGCAGGCCGCCAAGGACAACGGCGCGACCTTCGTCGACATGTGGACCCCCTCGGCCGGCCGCGACGCATACCAGCTGCCGTGGGTGCGCTGGGTCGAGCCGCTCGCCGGGTCGCTCAACTACGTGCCGGTGCACCCCAACGCCGCGGGTGAGCGCGCCTACGCCGACCAGATCATGGCCCGCGTCGGACTCTGACCCGCACCACCCCCAGCCGGGGTTCGGGCCGCAATGACCGGTCGCGCGAGTCACCCGTGTCGGGACCGTGCACCCGCCATGGTGCTCCTCGGGGTCGAGTACCTATAGGTGTTCGTACGCACCTATGGGTACTCGACCCGGAACGGGCCCATGACAGTCGAAGCATGTCTGCCCGGGAACAGGGTCATCCGGACCATGGGCGCACGACGTGGCCGGGCGTACGTTGCCAGGAGGCAGGGCCCTGGACGGCCCAGGTCCCGGCGCCTTGCGAGGAACCGATGAAGATCCTTGTCGCGCTGCTCTCCACCGTCGCGCTCTCAGTCGCCGTCGCCGCGTCTGCGTCGGCCGACCCCCGGCCCAACCCGTCGGCGCCCGAGCATGCCGGGATGGCCTGCATGGCCGTCCTCACACACAACCCCCAGGCAGGCGAGAACCCGCGCAGCGCGCCACAGGGCCAGCAGAACCTCTTCGAGGTCGGCGACGCGTTCTGCTTCTGAGGGCACACCCGACACACATCGCCTCGTGTGCCCACCGGAAACCCTGGCTGCCGTTCAGGCACATGAGGCGAGCGTTCAGCTCCAGCGGGAGCGTGAGGCCAGCGCCTCCTCGAGCTTGCTCAGCTCGTCGGCCATCGACCGGCGCACACCCGACGGCACGTCGTCACGCCCGAGCGCCTCACGCACCAGCGTGACGGTCTCCGGCTCGACCACGCGCGACGGGAAGGCGAGCGTCGCGACCCGGTCGTGCGCGTCCGCCCCGACCCACTCGGCGAGGCGAGGGATGTCGGTGACGTAGCGGCCGGCATACGGGCGCAGGTCGTCGACGGAGCCGCTCGACCACAGGCCGGTCGCGAGGGCGTTGAGCTCGTAGTTGGACCGCTCGCGGTTCGTCGTGATCTCGGACCACGCCCACGCCTTGTCGTCCGCGCCCGGGCGGGCGGCGCGGGCCAGCAGCCCAGCAAGGCGGCCGGACAGCGTCGTGTCGTCCGCCTCGACCTCGGCGAGGAGCGCTTCGTCGGCGAGGCCGAGCCGTGCCATCGTCTGCACGACGGCCCAGCGGAAGTCGGTATCGCCGTCCAGCCCCTCGGGCAGCGACCGCCCCGACACCCATGCGCGGAGCCGGTCCTCGTCGGTGGTCGTCGCCGCGAGGACGCGAGCCGCGACGAGGGCACGGTCCGTCCCCGGCTCGGCCTCGCCGAAGGCCGTGAGGGCGGCTCGGGCGATGCGGCCACGCGCCTCCTCCGCGTCGGCCTCGGGCAGGAACTGCGGGACGATCCGGTCGGTGAAGGCGAGCGCGACGCGCGCCATCAGGGCGTCATGCGGCTCGCGGGGCCAGACCGCGGTGAACACGTCGAGCGCCACCCGCGGGTCGACGGTCGCGCGGTACACACCGGTGAGCACGCCGCCCCACAGCACGGTCCGCGCGGTCGCGTCCTCGACGAGCGGCAGCTCGACGGGCAGGGCGGCGAGCGTCCCCTCGTCGAGGTCGACCTGTGCCCAGGTGAGGTCACCGGCGTTGGGCACGAGCAGTGCGGCGCCCGTGTCGACACCGTCGACCGCGGCCTCGTCGCCGTCCAGCGTGAACGTCGTGCGGAAGACCTCGGCGCCCCCGGTGAAGCCGGCGACGTCGAGGGCGTGCGGCCGGTCGGCCGGGTGCTCGAGCGGAGACGTGCGTCGCAGCGTCCCCTCGCGGTCGAGCGCGAGGACGTCGACGCCCGCGGTCTCGAGCCACGCCTTGCTCCACGAGTCGAGCTCGACGCCCGCGGCCTGCTCCATCGCCGCGAGGAACTCCGACAGCTCGCCGTTGCCGTGGGCGTGTGAGCGGAGGTATGCCGTCACGCCGGCGTTGAAGGCCTCCTCGCCGATGTGCGCCACGAGCTGGCGGAGCACCGATGCGCCCTTGGCGTAGGAGATGCCGTCGAAGTTGGCGAGGGCACTCTGGGCGTCCGGGGCGGGCGAGCCGGCGACCGGGTGGGTCGACGGGGCGCGCTCGGCGGCATAGCCCCACTGCTTGCGGACGATGCCGAACTCGACCCAGCTGTCGGTGAACTCGGTCGCGCGCGACGTCGCGGTGTAGGCCATGAACTCGGCGAACGACTCGTTGAGCCAGAGGTCGTCCCACCACCGCATCGTCACGAGGTCGCCGAACCACATGTGCGCCATCTCGTGCGAGATGGTGTTGCTGCGCTGGAGCACCTGCTCGCGGGTCGCCGCTCCGCGGTAGAGCATCGGGTCGCGGAAGGTGACGCAGCCCGGGTTCTCCATCGCACCGGCGTTGAACTCGGGGACGAAGACCTGGTCGTAGTCGCCGAACGGGTAGCGGACGTCGAAGGTGCCGTGGAAGTGGTCGAAGCTCTGCTTCGTCACCTCGAACATCTGCGGCGCGTGGCGCTCGAGCTCGGCCTGCAGCGACCGGCGGGCGTGGATGCCGAGCGGGATGCCGTCGTGCTCGTCGCGCACCGAGACGTAGGGTCCGGCGCACACCGTGACGAAGTAGGTCGCGAGCGGCAGCGTCTCGCTCAGCTCCCACTCCCCGGCCCCGGTCCGCGTCGCGCGGCCGTTGCCGAGGACGACCCACTCCTCCGGCGCGCGGACGGTCACGGCATACGGCGCCTTGAGGTCCGGCTGGTCGAAGCAGGCGAAGACCGAGGGGGCGGCGTCGAGGAAGAGGTGCCCGTAGACGTAGTCCTCGCCGTCGGCGGGGTCGGTGCTGCGGTGCAGGCCCTGGCCGTCGCGCGAGAAGGCCATCGTCGCCGTGACCTCGACAGTGTTGTCGGCGGCCAGGCCCTCGAGCGGAAGGCGCCCGTCGACGACCGCACCGGGCTCGATGCGCGTGCCGTTGAGCTCGATCGCCTCGACGCTCACCGCTCGCAGGTCGAGGAACGTGGCCTTCCCGGGAGCACTGCAGGAGAACGAGATCCGTGTCGTCGAGCTGAAGTGCTCGGCGCCCCGGTCGAGGTCGAGGTCGACCTCCATGCGGTTCACGGTGATGAGCTGCGCCCGCTGCCGGGCTTCGTCGCGAGTCAGAGATGGCACGCCGAGATGGTGTCACACACCACACCGGCGCCGCTGGGCCGCGGTCAGTCGCGCGGCAGGACGGTGAGGACGCGCTCGACGTGGTCGCGGAACTCGGTCATGAAGGTCCGGAGGAACTCGCGGCTCTCCTCGTCGGTGACCTCGCCGCTGGCGAGGTAGACCTCGGGGTCGAAGTGGATGTAGCCCTCGGGCGCGGTCATCTGGCGGGCGTTGCAGTAGCTGAGGATCGAGCGCAGCGGCTGCTGCCCGACGGCCGTGCCGATGGCGCCGACCGAGGCACCGATGACGGCGGCGGGGATGTGGTCGAACGAGTTCTGGCCCCAGGGGCGCGACGCCCAGTCGATGGCGTTCTTGAGCGCGCCGGGGATCGAGCGGTTGTACTCCGGGGTGATGAAGAGCAGCGCGTCGGAGTCCGCGATCGCCTGCTTGAGGGCGGTCGCCTCTGCCGGGTAGCTCTCGTCGAGGTCGCGGTTGTAGAGCGGCAGGTCCTTGATGGGGATCTCGTGGAACTCGAGGTCCTCGGGGGCGACGGCGATGAGGCACTGGCTCAGCACGCGGTTGATCGAGTCCTTGGACAGGCTTCCGATGAGATATCCGACCTTGCGCGCCATGACGGCCTCCTGACGACGAACGACGGCCCGGGTCCGGACCACGTCTTCCACCGTGGCACGGACCCGGGCCGTCAGCCGAGCTGGAGCCCGGTCAGTTCGGGCGGTAGCCGGTCGCCATGCCCTGGAGGCGGGCGATGCGGTCGGCCATCGGCGGGTGCGTGGCCATGAGCCGCGAGATGTCCTGCGCCCGGAACGGGTTGGCGATCATCATGTGGCTCGCGTTGACGAGGTCCTTGGTCGGCGCGAGCGGGGCGCGCGACACACCGGCCTCGAGCTTGGCCAGCGCCGACGCGAGGGCGAGCGGGTCGCCGGTGAGGGTGGCGCCGTCCTCGTCGGCGTCGTACTCACGGGTGCGCGAGATCGCGAGCTGGATGAACATCGCGGCGATCGGCGCCAGGAAGGCCATGGCGAGCCCGGCGATCGCGCCACCGGGGTTGTCGTTGTCGCGGTTGCCGCCACCGAACATCGCGCTGAACGTCAGCATCTGTCCGACGCTGCTGATGACTCCCGCGATCGCCGCGGCGACCGAGCCGGTGAGGATGTCGCGGTTGTAGACGTGCATGAGCTCGTGCCCGAGGACGCCGCGCAGCTCGCGCTCGTCGAGGAGCTGGAGGATCCCCTGCGTGCAGCAGACGGCGGCGTTCTGCGGGTTGCGGCCGGTGGCGAACGCGTTGGGCGCCTCGGTCGGCGAGATGTAGAGACGCGGCATCGGCTGACCGGCCTTCGTCGACAGCTCGCGCACGATCCGGTACATCGCCGGCGCCTCGGCCTCGCTGACCGGGAAGGCGTGCATCGCCTTGATGGCGAGCTTGTCGCTGTTCCAGTAGGAGTAGAACGTCATCGCGACGCCGATGAGGGCGAAGACGAGGATGAACGCGCTGTTGTTGAAGTAAACGCTCGCGGCCCAGCCGAGCGCCAGCAGCAGTCCGAAGATCGCTCCGAAGAGCCCTGCGGTCTTCAGGCCGTTGAAGTGGTTGTGCATGTCTCCTCCAACGCGTGAGCCGTGCAGAAACGTTCCGCGACAACCTTCATGACACGAGCCCGACGAGCAGCTGCGGAAGCGCGCTCGTCACGACGAGGACGGCAGCCCCCGCGACCGCGACTGCGATGCTCGCGCGACGTCGGGTCGGCCGGGCCGGAGCGGCCCCGTCGGGGTCACCGAAGAGCACCGCGAACCAGCGCACGTAGACGGCGATGCCGAGCACCGCCGCGACGACCGCGACGACCGCGACCGGCCACAGCCCGGCGGAGACGGCGGGGCGCAGCGCGACGACCTTGGCGACGAGCCCGATGACTCCCGGGGGCAGCCCGGCGAGGACGAGCAGCGCGAGCGCGAGCGTCCCTCCCGCGACCGGGTCCCGACGCAACAACCCTTGGTATGCCGGAAGCTCCCGACCGTCCTCGACTCGCCACCCGTGGACGGCGCGGACCGCGGCGAACGCGACGAGGCTGGCGACGGCATACACGACGGCGTAGGCCGCGGCAGCCTGGCGGCCGGCAGCGGTGAGAGCGGTGAGCGGAAGGAGGATCCAGCCCGCCTGGGCGACGGTCGACCACGCGAGGAGGCGCACGACCTCGGTCTGGCGCAGCGCCATGACGGTGCCGACGAGCATGGACGCGACGACGAGGACGACGAGGGCCGCCACGACGACATGCGGGCCGCGGGAACGGCCGACGACCGCGTCGTAGGGCGCGAGCACGACGACGAGCGCACCGACGGCGGCGAGCTTCGACGCCGACGCGAGCAGGGCCGACATGGGCAGCGGCCCCGAGGTGAGGGTCGTCGGCGTCCACGCGTGGAAGGGCACGGCCGACAGCTTGAAGGCGAGGCCGGAGAGCAGGACGACCGTGGCGAGACCGGCGAGGGTGCGCTGCTCGGGGACCTCCCACGCCGCGGCGAGCGACGAGCCGGTGAGGGTCGGGTCGCCGGTCGCGGTGACCCAGAGCGCCGTGCCGAGGACGAGGAGCCCGAAGGAGACGAGCGAGGTCGTGAGGAGGGTGAGGGCGCCGTGCGCCGCGGCACGGCGTTCGCGCCACGCGACGAGGGCGATGACGGGCAGGGTGGCGAGCTCGAGCGTGACCAGCCACGTGCCGAGGTCACGGGCGGCGACGACGGCTGCGGCGCCGCTCGCCGACGCGAGCAGCAGCACGACTTCGACGACACCCGCACGGCGCACGGACACAAGGGCGAGGACGGCGAGCGTCGCCAGGAGCGCGGCGACCTGGAGGGTGCTCGCGAGCGGGCTGCCGTCCCACATGCACCGGCCGTCGGGGGCGGCGGTGCAGAGGGTGAGACGGGGCTCGCTGGTGACGAGGCCGGGGACGGCCGCGACCGCGCCGCCGAGGAGTCCGGATGCTCCGAGGACGGGAGCGGCCAGGCGGGTCCGGGGCATGATCGCGTCGACGAGCAGGACGAGGACCATCGCGGCGACGGGCAGGAGCGCGGGGAGCAGGAGGACCCACCGGATGTCGAGGGTCACCGGCCACCTCCGACGAGGGCGGTCACGGCGTCGGCCGTCACCGAGAAGACGACCCACGGCGCGACGCCGATGACGACGACGGCGGTGCCGAGCACGGCCATGACGCCGAGCTCGACGGAGCGCGCGTCGGGGGTCTGCGCGACGGCCGCCCCACGCGAGTCGTCGGCGACCCGCTCCCCCACCCAGACGATGCGGGCGACGCGCAGCGAGTAGGCCGCGGCGAGCGCCGCACCGACGGCAGCGATGACGGCGCAGGTGCGCAGGATGCCGGTGTGCTGAGCCGGGTTCCACGCCGCGAGCAGCGCCACGAGCTCGCCCCAGAAGCCCGCGAGACCGGGCAGCCCGAGCCCGGCTGCGAGCCCGAGGATGAGCGCGAACCCGAGGCGCGGCGACACCTCGCGCAGCGCGGGCCGGACGACCGCGAGGTCGACCGAGCCCCAGCGGTGCTTGAGCCCGCCGACGATGACGAAGAGCAGGGCCGAGATGACGCCGTGGGCGATGTTGCCGATGAGCGCGGCCTGCACGCCGGTCTCGGTGCCGGACGCGAGACCGAGGACGACGAACCCCATGTGCGCGACCGACGAGAAGGCGATGAGCCGCTTGAGGTCGCGCTCGACGAGGCAGATGAGGCCACCCCAGAGGATGCCCACGACGCCCGCGATGGCGAGCACCGGGGCGATGCGGGAGAACCCGTCGGGGACGTTGGCCAGCGGCAGCCGGACGAGGCCGTAGGTGCCGAGCTTGAGGAGGACCGCGGCGAGGAGCACCGACCCTGCGGTCGGGGCGGTCGTGTGCGCGGCGGGCAGCCACGTGTGCAGCGGGAAGACCGGGACCTTGACGGCGAGTCCGATCGTGAGCAGCAGTGCGACGAGGGTCTGCTCGCCGGTCCCGAGTGCTGCGGCGGCAGAGGGCAGCTCGCCGAGGTCGGCGGTGCCCGCGCGGGTGACGAGCACGAGGATGCCGACGAGCATGAGGGTCGAGCCGACGGCGGTGTAGAGGATGAACCGGGCCGAGGCGTCGGCGCGGGCCCTCGCGCTGTGCGGGTCGCCGTAGCGCGCGATGAGCACCCACATGGGCACGAGGACGACCTCGAAGGCGAGGAAGAAGAGGACGGCGTCGCGAGCGGCGAACGCGGCGAAGGCGCCGGCGACGACGAGCAGGAGGCAGCCGAGGTAGGTGGCGGCGCTGCCGCTGCCGGGCGCGTCGGCCCAAGGCCGCTCGACCCAGGCGTGGGCGACGACGAGCACGCCGATGACGGCGGTGAGGACGACGAGAGGGGCGCTCACACCGTCGACCTCGAAGTGCCACCGCACGCCGAGGTCGGGAATCCACGCGCGGTCGACGACGGGGCGCATCACCGTGGCCGTGACGGCCGCGAGCCCGCCGACGGCGGAGGCGACGAGAGCCACGGTCCGCGCGGTCGCCGCCGGGAGGGCGCGCCCGCCGGTGACGAGCCAGAGCCCGACGGCGCCGGGCACGAGGAGCATGAGGATCAGCGCCACGCGAGCACCGCCGTCCCGGCCGCGACGAGCAGCCCGAGCGCGACGAGCGCGACCCCGCCCGAGGCCGCCTCGCGCCGGTGCCCTCTCTCGGTGAGCCAGCCGGCGATGCCGGCCGAGGCCGCCGCGCCCCGGACGTAGCCGTCGACGACCTCACGGTCGAGGAAGGCGACGACCCGGGCCAGTCCCAGCACCGGCTCGGCGACACCCCGCCTGTATGCCGTGTCGAACCCGAGCCCGCCGTCGGCGAGCGCGCGCTGGCGCGGGGTGCGGACGAAGGAGTCGCGCGGGTCCTCCTGCCCCCGGGCCAGCCAGGTGATGCCGCCGCCGATGAGGATGAGGAGCGCGGTGAGGACCATCCACCAGAGCGAGGTGCCGTGGATGTCGAAGAGACCCGTGAGCAGGATGAGCCCGCCGACGACCGAGAGCACGGTGAGGAGGGCGAGGGCCGCGAGGACGGGGGCGAACGGCATACGGGGGTCGTCCTGCACGGCCTCGGGCACCGGGACCGGCGCGGTGACGACGAGGTGGGCGCGGGTGGCGTAGGCCGCGGTGAGGACGACGGTGACGAGGAGCGCGGCGAGGACGACGACGCCGGGGCCGCCGGCGCCGATGGCGCCCTCGTAGGCGGTCGCGATGACGTGCTCCTTGGAGAGCCCGCCGACGACGAAGGGGGCGCCGGCGAGGGCGAGCAGGCCGAAGAGCCAGGCGACGCGGGCGAGCTGATGGACGGCCGCGCTGCCGCGGAGGGCACGGGCGAGGGTCGACCCGGCGACGACCGAGAGCCACCCGATGGTGAGGAAGAGCAGCGACTTGAAGATCGCGTGCGACCAGAGGTGGAAGAGCGCGGGGTCCGCCCCGGTCTCCGCGGTCGCCGTCGCGAGCGCCGAGAGCATGATCGCCACCTGGCTGACCGTCGACCACGCGAGCAGGCGTTTGAGGTCGGACTGGCCGAGCGCGAGGACCGCGGCGCCGACCATCGTCACGGCCGTCGAGAGACCGAGCAGCCAGCGCGCGCCGTCGGCGAGGACGAGGACCTCGAAGAGCTGGGCGAGGACGACCGTGCCGGCCGCGACCATCGTCGCGGCATGGATGAGCGCGGACGCAGGCGTCGGGCCCTCCATCGCGTCGGGCAGCCAGTCCTGGAAGGGGAACTGCGCCGACTTGCCGAGGACCCCGACGACGAGCAGGGAGAGCAGGAGCGAGCGCAGCCACGGCTCGACGCCGTCTTCGCTCCAGTGCGCGACGACCCTGTCGAGGCCCGTCGAACCGGCGCCGGCACTGAGACCTACGACCCCGAGGACGAAGCCGATGTCGGCGACGCGGGTGACGAGGAAGGCCTTGTATGCCGCGCGGCGTGCGGACTCCTTGCGCGACCAGTGGCCGATGAGGAGGTAGGAGCACCAGCCCATGACCTCCCACCCGATGAGGGTGAGGACGAGGTCGCGGGAGTGGACGACGAGCATCATCGCCGCGGTGAAGAGCGAGACGGTGGCGGTGAACTCGGCGAGGCGGTCGTCGTCGGCGAGGTACCAGCGGGTGAAGACGAGGACGGCCGCGGCGACGAGCGCGACGACGGCGGCGACGGCAGCGGTGGCCGGCCCGGACCAGAGCTCGAAGGGCATCTCGATCGACCCGACGCGCAGCGGTTGGCGGAGCAGGATCAGGTTCTCGCCCCGCGCCGGTGCCACCGCCATCCCGACCACGGCGACGACGACGGACACGAGTGACGCGCCTGTCGCGACGAGGGCCGCGAGCGCCGGCGTGCGCCGCAGTGCGAGCGTCACGACGGCTGCGAGCACGGGGATGCCGACGAGCAGGTGTGCGACTCGCAGCGCACTCACGCCCCCTCACCCCCCGACTGATTGCCAGTTCCAGCGGCCCGATTCGACTGATTGCCAGTTCCAGCGGCCGTGGGGCCGCTGGAACTGGCAAGAAGTCGCGAAGGGGTGCGCCCGGACAGGGGCTCGTCGAGGTCGATCGAACCCCGCAGCCGGAAGGCAGTGAGGATGACGGCGAGGGCGACGACGACCTCGGCCGCGGCGATCGTGATGACGAAGAGGGGCAGGACGCTCGAGGCCTCCCACCGCGACGCCGACGTGGCACCCGACGCGACGAGGAGGACGAGCGACCCCGAGAGGACGAGCTCGACGCCGATGAGGAGCAGGACCGCGTTGCGGCGCACGAGCACCCCCATGACGCCGAGGCCGACGAGCAGGGCGGCGACGACGTAGGGACCGGCGAGGTGAATCATCGGACGCCCTCATCCTCCGACTGACTGCGGGTTCGCAGAGTTCCGAGGGACGAGGGACTGTGCGAACCCGCAGTCAGTCGGTCGTCAGGGCGCCCATCGCTGCGCGAGACCGCGAGGGCGGCGACGAGGGCGGCGAGCAGCAGCACCGACAGCGCCTCGAACGGCCACACCCACGTCCCGAAGAGCTCGGTCGCGACCGCGGCGTTGGTGACCTCGCGCCGCTCGACCGCGTCACCGGCGAGCGGCAGGAGGGCGGTGAGCAGCAGGGCCGACGTTGCGGCGCCGGCCAGCCCTGCGAGAACCCGGCGCCACCACGGCACCTCGTGCGCGCGGTCCGGGCCGATCGGCGCCCGGGTGAGCATGAGCGCGAAGAGGACGAGCACGACGATCGCGCCGACGTAGACGAGCACGAGCACGAGGGCCACGAGCTCGTGCCCGAGGACGAGCAGGCACCCCGCGACGCCGAGGAGGGCGACGACGAGCCAGAGCGCGGCGTGCACCACCTGCCGGGTCGTCACCGCGAGCAGGCCGGCGACGACGGCCAGGGCTCCGCACGCGGCGAACGCGAGGTCGAGTGACGTCATGCGCCCGCGCCACCCGCGCCACCCGCGCCACCCGCGCCACCCCCACCGGACCCGCCCCGCGGCGGGCGCTGCACCCGGGCGGGCTTGTTGGCGGCGGCGACCTCGGCCGGCTCGGCGGCGCGCTCGTCGGGCGCCGGCGGCGGTGGCACCGTTTCCATCCAGCCACCGAGCCGCTCCTTGTCGTGCAGCAGGTCGCGGATGTCGGTCTCGGCGTACTCGAACTGCGGGCTCCAGAAGAGCGCGTCGAAGGGGCACACCTCGATGCAGATGCCGCAGTACATGCAGAGCGAGAAGTCGATCGAGAAGTTGTCGAGGACGTTGCGCTGGCGGTCGCGCCCGCCCTCGGTCGTCGCGGGGATCGTCTCCTTGTGCGAGTCGATGTAGATGCACCAGTCGGGGCACTCGCGCGCACAGAGCATGCAGCTCGTGCAGTTCTCCTCGAGGAGGGCGATGACGCCGCGGCTGCGCGGCGGCAGGTCCGGCGCGACGTCGGGGTACTCGTGCGTGTGCGTCTTCCGTGCCGCCGTCTTGGCGGTCGTGGCCAGACCTTTGAGTATGCCGGGCAGCAGGCCCTTGCTCGATGCTCCGCTCCGCTTGGACTCGTCGCTCACGACGTCACCACCACTCCGATTCCGGTGAGCGCCAGCTGGACCAGCGCCATGGGCAGGAGGACGAGCCAGGCCAGCCGCTGCAGCTGGTCCTCGCGCATCCGGGGCCACGCGACACGGAACCAGATGACGAGGACCGCGACGACGAAGCCCTTGAGCAGCGTCCAGAGCCAGCCGAGCTGGTCGTCGAACGGTCCGCGCCACCCACCGAGCCAGAGGACCGCGAAGAGGAGGGAGAAGACGACGATCCCGGCGTACTCCGCGAGGAGGAAGAAGGCGAACCGCAGCCCGGTGTACTCGGTCCACGGGCCCATGACGAGCTCGGCGTCGGCGATCGGCATGTCGAAGGGCGGGCGCTGGAGCTCGGCGAGCGCGGCGACGAGGAAGACCAAGGCGCCCGGGAGCTGCCACAGCAGCCACCACGGGCTCCACGCCTCGACGATGCCGGTCAGGCTGAGCGTCCCGGCGGCGAGGCACGCGGACGCGACGGCGAGGACGAGCGGCAGCTCGTAGGACACGAGCTGGGCCGCGGAGCGCAGCGCACCGAGGAGGGCGTACTTGTTGGCGCTGGCCCAGCCGGCCATGAGGGTCCCGAGGGCGCCGACGCTCGTTGCGGCGAGGATGAGGACGGCGCTGGCCGGGACCTCGACGCCGGCCACCCCCGACTGCAGCGGCAGGGCCGCCATCGCGAGGAGGTAGGGCACGAGCGCGACGAAGGGCGCGACCCGGAAGACCGTGCGGTCGGCAGCACGGGGGGTGATGTCCTCCTTCTGGGCGAACTTGACCCCGTCGGCGACGAGCTGGGCCCACCCGTGGAACCCACCGGCATACATCGGGCCGAGACGGCCCTGCATGTGCGCCATGAGCTTGTGCTCGGCCTGGCCGACGAGGAGCGGGAGCACGAGGAAGGCGGCCAGCACGGCCACCGACCTCACCACGACCTCGAGCGCGCTCATCGTGGGCAGCCTAGTTGGGACCGGCTCCCCGTGGTGGGTGCCGCCGGTCCGCGGCATTTCGCCGATCGGCAGACAGCCGGAACCGGCGGCGGGACCATGTATCTGAGGTCGAGCCGGGACCTCCTCCCTCATCGCAGGGGTACCGCTCCTGCGGTTCCGTGGCGCGGTCGGCTGCGCAGATCCGGCCGGGCCTTGTCAGAGAGGCACAACCATGCGGACTGTCTACCGTGTGCTGGCGGCCCTGGTCGCCGTCGAGGTCATGCTCCAGGCGTCGTTCATCGTCTACGGGGACGCCGGGATGGGGAAGTACATCGAGGACGGCGGCGTCGTCGACAAGGCGGCGATGGAGGCGGCGTTCGAGAGTGGCGACGCCCCGTTCTCGGAGTTCGTCGCGTTCGTCCTGCACGGCATGAACGGGATGATGGTCATCCCGGGAATCGCCCTGCTCCTCCTCATCTCCTCGTTCTTCGCCAAGGTCCCCGGAGGGTCGAAGTGGGCAGGCGTCGTCCTCGGCCTCGTCGTGCTCCAGGTGACCCTCGGCCTGCTCGGCCACAGCTTCCCGATCATCGGGGCGCTGCACGGCATCAACGCACTGCTGCTCTTCTCGTCGGCCGTGTGGACCTTCTACCGCTCGCGCCGGGTCGTCTCCGACACCGCGGCGACGTCCGACGTCCCGAGGGAACGTGTCATCGCCTGAGACCACCGAAGGTCGCGGCAGGGGGCGACTTGCCCTGTTGGCCGCCCTCGTCGCGACCCTCGCCATCGTCCTTCCGCTCGGCTGGATGTGGAAGGGCAGCCGCATGCCCGACACCTACTCGGTCATGGACATGGGCTTCCACGAGCCGGGGATCGCGGCCGCGGCGGGCGGCCACGGGACGGGCCACACACTGCCCGGCAGCGCCGCCGCGCCGATCTCCGTCAAGGACCTCACCGAGCGAGCGACCGGCCCGGCGGACGTCAGCGTCCACCTCGTCGCCGCGGCCGGGAAGGTGACGATCGGCTCGGGGCTCACCGTGCCCGGCATCACCCTCAACGGCTCCTCCCCCGGCCCGGTCATCCGCGCGACGCAGGGCGACGTCGTCGAGGTGACGCTCGTCAACGAGTCCGTCCCCGGCGGCACGACGCTGCACTGGCACGGGCTCGACGTGCCCAACGCCGAGGACGGCGTCGCCGGCGTCACCCAGGACGCGGTGCACGCGGGCGAGTCGCACACCTACCGCTTCGTCGCGCGGCAGGCCGGCACCTACTGGTACCACTCGCACCAGGTCTCGCACGAGCAGGTGCGCAAGGGGCTGCTCGGGGCCGTCGTCGTCGCACCGAAGGCCGCACCGAAGGCCGCACCGGCCGGCGCCGCCGCTTCCGCGACCGACGCCGGCACCTCGGACGTCGTGGCGCTGTCGCACACCTACTCCGGCCGGCGCACGATCAACGGGCGAGTCGGCGAGCAGCGGGTCGAGGCCCGACCCGGCGACCGCGTCCGGGTCCGGGTCGTCAACACCGACGCGGGCGTCGCGCCCGTCTGGGTGAGCGGGACGGCATACGTGCTCGCGGCGGTCGACGGCACCGACGTCAACGCCCCGACTCCGGTGAGCGACAGGGCCGTCGTCGTGCCGGCGGGCGGGCGTGCCGACCTCGTCGTCGAGGTCCCGGCGTCGGGTGCGGCCCGGGTGCAGATGAGCGGCGTGTCGATGGTCGTCGGACCGGCCGGCTCGACGGCACCGACGACGAGCCGCCCCAAGCGCGACGTCGACCTGCTCACCTACGGCTCCGCCGCCGCACCGTCCTTCGACCCCGACGAGCCCGACCGCACCTTCGCCTACTCGATCGGGCGCAAGCCCGGCTTCGTCAAGGGCCGTCCGGGCGTGCACTGGTCGATCAACGGCAAGCTCTGGCCCAACATCCCGATGTTCACCGTCGCCGAGGGTGACGTCGTGCGGATGGAGATCCTCAACCGCAGCAACGAGACCCACCCGATGCACCTGCACGGCCACCACGTCCTCGTCCTGTCGCGCGACGGCAAGGCGGCCACGGGCAGCCCGTGGTGGACCGACTCACTCGAGGTGCCGGTGGGCGCCCGCTTCGAGGTGGCGTTCGTCGCCGACAACCCGGGCATCTGGATGGACCACTGCCACAACCTCCCCCACGCCCGCGAGGGTCTCGTCGCCCACCTCGCCTACGAGGGCGTGACGACGCCCTACCTCGTCGGCGGGACGACGCCCAACGAGCCCGAGTGACGCCCGAAGCCATCACGGAGCAGGGACAGCAGCCCGTCGGTGTCGATCCGGAGCCCGCCTGCGGCGAGGACGACAGGGGTTCCCAGGAGCCTCACGTTGGCGCGTGCCGCACGTCGGCTGAACCATCCGAGGCGGGCGATGTGGTCATCCGGGTTGCGGACGTGGACCACGACGTTGGTGCTGCCGGGCAGGCCCCACGTCGTCACGTTCGTGACGTCGGCCCACGGCACCCGTCCGACCGCCGTCGCCGAGCTGCTGTCGTCGAACCCCTCCTCGTCGACGACGAGCCCGGGCCCGGCGCGGAGGAGCTGCCGGGCCCAGAGCAGGCCGAACGTCCCGAAGGTGACGATGCCGAGAGCGGCGATCGCAAGCGCGAGGGGGTCGCCGGTCGAGGCGAGCAGGAGGCAGACGAGGACGAACCCCGCGCAGCCGAGGAGGGCGAGCACGCCCTTGCCGCGACTTCGCTCGACCGCGACCGCCGGCATGGTCAGCGGGGTCCCCACGTCGCATCGGGGACGCCGGGTGCCTGGACGCGCCGGCGCGACGGTGACTTCGCCGAGTCGTGTCCCTCGCCGGGCTCCTTGCCACCGGGCCACTGCTTCGACGCGCGTGCGGCGAGGACGAAGGACTTGCGCAGCGGTGTGCCCTCGAAGCCCTCGGGGAGGAGGAGCGGGCGCAGCCCCTGGCCCGAGCCGTCGTCGAACCCGTCGAACCCGATCCCGAACATCTCGTGCGTCTCGCGCTCGTGCCAGGCTGCGCCGGCATAGACGTCGGTCACCGACGCGACCGCGCCTCCCTCGGGCACCCGCGTCGTGATCCGTATGCCGTGCAGTCCCGCGAGCTGGTCACCCGTCACCGAGTCGCGGCGCTGCAGGGCAAGGGCGCGCAGCACGACGTCGTAGCCGGGCGCGGCCGCGTCGTAGGTGCGGTCGACGGCGCTGAGCCAGTCGAAGAAGGTGAACCCGGTGGCCTGCGCCGCGGAGACGGCCTCGTGCCACTCCTCCGGTGCGACGACGTGCAGCTCATCGGTGCCCACGCCGTCACCCTAGACCGCTGGACGTTGCGACCGATTGCCAGTTGTGGCGTGTCCCGGCGTCGGTGCACCGGGGGCGGTCGGCGCCACAACTGGCAATCAGTCGTCGGAGGTGGTGCTGCGGTGGGTCAGCGACCGGCGGCCTGCGCCGCCTGGCGGTCGGACCAGACGCGGTCGGCACGGTCGATGCTGGCCCGGGAGCGGAGGTCGACCCCGGCCCGTGCCGCCGCCGCCTTGACCTCGGCGCTCGAGAGGTCCGGGGCGCGGAACTCCTTCGGCGTGATCGCGGCGTCGCGGACGGCATACGTGCGCTGTTGTGCCGCGAGGCGTTCGGCGCCGGCGGCGGCCTTCTGCGAGGTGGCCGTCGTGAGGCGGAACGCCGAGCCGGTGAGCGGGGTGCTCACGGTGGGCGCGTAGCCGATCGAGTGCCCCGGACGGTTGGGGTGGTAGCTCTCGCTCACCGGGTTCGACAGGCCGTTGATCCACTCGACGTCGTCGCAGACCGCGTGGCCGATGAAGCGCGAGGTCGGGTTGGCGAAGCTGAAGCCCTTGGCGGCGGCGGCCGACGACGTCTTGCTGTTGAGCAGGTCGGCCATCGCGTTGAGGCGGGTCTCCTCCGCCGGGGAGAACCAGGTGAAGGCGTTGCAGTCCTCGCCCATGAAGATGCGGGGGTAGCCGACGATGACGACCTTGGCGTTGGGCGCCTTGCTCCTCACCGAGGCATAGAGCGTCGAGAGCCGGCCCGGGAGGACGTTGTTGACGAAGCTCTGCGCGGCGTCGATCGCACCGTTGCAGTCGCTCGCCCACCCCGGCTGCGCGCACTCCGTGAGGACGTCCGCGAACCCGGCGTCGTTGCCGCCGACCGACAGCGTGACGTGCGTCGTCGACGACGAGAGCGCGCTCAGCTGGGTGTTCGTGACGTCGGCGACCGTGGCGCCCGAGCACGCGCGGAAGTTGAGGGTGAGGCCCTTGCTCGCCGCGATGAGCGAGGGGTAGGCGAGGGTCGAACGCTGGCACGACGTGCCGTCGGCGATGTAGCTGCGCGTCCCCGTCCCCGACGAGTAGGAGTCGCCGAGGGCGACGTAGGACGTGGCAGCCTGTGCCGGTGCTGCACTGACTCCGATGCTCACCGCGGCGGCTCCCGCCGCGACGAGGCCCAGCGCTCGAACTGTCGTCATTGACATCTCCCATGGGTGGTGGAACTGGTGTTCCGCAACCTAGGGCCGCCGGGTGACCCACGTCACAGGACTTTGCCAACTCCTGACCCTCGGGTAGGAAACCTTTGCCCGCGGGTGCGAGGGGGTCAGGTCCCGCCGCGAAGGCGCCGGATCCTGATCGGGCCCTGTGCCGTCGACGGGTCGACGACGTGACCCTGCTGGACGATCTCGACCTCGCCGGCGTCGACGAGCCGCCGCGCCGCCCGGCGGGCCGGTTCCATGAGCGCGCGCCAGGGGTCCTCGCCCTCCTGGTCGGCGTCGTGGGCGCCCGTCGCGGCCACGGCCCGCGCCGCCTCGGACGGGCAGATCGTCGCGTTGGACGCCCTCTGCTCGAGGAGGTTGAGGATCGAGCGCTCGAGCGCCCGGTCGACATCACCGACGCCGCGGCGACGGCAGGCGGTGGAGCAGTAGCGGACGTGCTCCCAGTCCCTCTCCCACTTCTTGCGCCACTCGATCCGGCGGCCGCACGATGCGCAGGTCTTCGGCTCCCGGGAGGCGCTCATCGCCGGCGCAGGCGCTGCCCGCGGCGCGACCGGCGGGTGTCGTCCCCGGAGTCGCGGGCGCCACCGGAGTCGCGGGCGCCACTGGAGTCGCGGGTGCCGGCGGTGCGGCGAGTGCCGGTGGAGCCGGGATCCCTGCTCGCGGCACCCGGTCCCTCCGCGCGCCCGGCATCGGTCTCGTCGAGGACGAGCTGTGCGAGGACGAGGACGAGCCCGGCCCCGAGGAGGACCAGCCCGAACCGCTCGCGCCCCAGCCCGAGGAGCCCGGCGCCGACGACGGCGACACCACACCCGGAGGCGAGCGCGCGGACGACCTTGGGCAGCCGGCGGCGCGCCTTCGGGGCGATGAAGAGCCCCCAGAGGGCTGCGACGAGGACGACCGCGAGGACCCCGACGACGGCACCGCCGAGGCCACCACCGACGAGACCGGAGGCGAGCAGGAAGACGCCGACCATGAAGGCGAACTCGATGACGAACGCGAGCAGCGCGAGGACGACGAGCATCACCGGGCGGGCTCGGGGCGCTCGACCCTCCCGCGTGTCACCTCGCCCGCGGAGGCGGTGCGGTGGGCGGTGTAGCGGGGCTGCGAACGGTCGGCACCGAACCGGTCGGCGATGGCGCGGCCCGAGAGGCGCTCACCGGCGATCTGCTCCTGGAGCCGGATGATGCCGTGGAGCAGCGCCTCGGGCCGGGGCGGGCAGCCGGGGACGTAGACGTCGACCGGGATGAGCTGGTCGACCCCCTTGGTGACGGAGTAGGAGTCCCAGTAGGGGCCACCGGAGTTGGAGCAGGCGCCGAAGGAGATGACGTACTTCGGCTCGGGCATCTGGTCGTAGAGGCGGCGGATCGCGGGCGCCATCTTGTCGGTGACCGTGCCCGAGACGACCATGAGGTCGGCCTGGCGTGGCCCGGGCGCGAACGGGATGACGCCGAGCCGGATGAAGTCGTGTCGGCCCATCGACGCGGCGATGAACTCGATGGCACAGCACGCGAGCCCGAAGTTGAAGACCCACAGCGAGTAGCGGCGGCCCCAGTTGAGGACGACCCGGATCGGCTTGGGTGCGTGCTCGGCGACGGGGCCGACGCGCGGCATCGGTAGGGCGACGGGGTGCTCGGTCGTCACCGCGTCACGTCCACCGCAGGAGGCCGCGACGCGCGGCGTGGAGCAGTCCGATGACGATGATGCCGATGAAGATCGCGATCTCGACGAGCGAGGCGACCCCGAGGTCGGCGTCGCGCAGGACGTGGGCCCAGGGGAAGAGGTAGACCGCGTCGACCGCGAAGACGACGTAGAGGAAGGCGTATGCGAGGTAGCGCACCTGGCTCTGCGCCCAGCCTTCGCCGACGGGGTCGACGCCGGACTCGTAGGTCGTGAGCTTGGCGGTCGTGGCGGCCCGAGGGGCGAGCAGCGACCTCGCGCCCATGGCGGCGATGACGAGCAGCATGCCGGTGGCCAGCACCGCGGCCGCTGCGACATATCCCGTCATGCAGGCAGCCTAGCGACCTCCCTCCGGTGGCCGGCGATGCACCGAAATGACCACGGTCCTCCCCGCAGGCGCGGACCTAGACTCGACCCAGAGGAGGACGCCATGGCCATCTTCATGATCGAGCGCGAGTTCGCCGAGCAGCTGGAGCCGGAGGTCGGCGGTTTCCGCGAGCTCAACGACCTCAACGCCGACGAGGGCGTGCGCTGGCTCTACTCGTTCCTGTCGGCCGACAAGCGCCGCACCTTCTGCCTCTACGAGGCGGACTCGGCCGAGGCCATCCGGCGCGCGGCACAGCGGGCCGGCATCCCGGCCGACCTCGTCGTCGAGGTGACGCAGGTGCTCACTGCCGACGGTGTGCAGCACGGGATCTCGGAGTCCGTCGGCTAGGCAGGCGCTCAGGTGTCGGGGTCGAGCACCCCGTGCTCCGCGGCATACCTCGATGCCATCGTGCGGTTCGACGCCCCGGTCTTGAGCAGGATCGAGCGCACGTGGTTCGTGACCGTGTTCTCGCTGATGACGAGCCGCTCGGCGAGCTCGCGGTTGCTCAGCCCCTGCGCGATCAACCGGAGGATCTCGACCTCGCGGCGAGTGAGCCCGTCGGACCGGCGCCGGGGCGGGACGACCGACTCGAGCATCGAGGTGACCCTCGCCGACCGCAGGCGACCCACCCGGTCGACGGCGTCGCGGCGGGCGGCCTCGACGTCTCCCGTGCGCGCCCCCGACCGCTGAAGGTGCTGCAGGAGCGCCACCGCGCCGTGGGCCTCGAAGAGCGGCGCCCCCATGCGACGGTCCATCTCCATGGCGGACCGGAGGAGGTCCTCGGCCGCGGGACGGCCGAGCGTCGAGTCGAGCATCCCGAGGTATCGGTCTGCGGAGCCGAAGACCGCGATGAGCGGACCCACGGCGAGGTTGTGCCCTTCGTACTCGGCGGCCGGCCCCCGCAGGGCCGACGCGGCGTCCCGGTCCGCCAGCCACACGGCGGCCTCGACGAGGAAGGCGAGTGTGGCCGGCCACGTGGCCGACGCACGGTAGCGGGCGAGGTCCTGCTCCATCATCCAGCCGAGCACCCGCCGGGCGGCCGGCCGGCGTCCGAGCGCGGCGTGGAGCGCGAGCAGCCCCGGCGCCCAGTGCCCGCCCGGGTCCTCGTCGCCGGTGACGAGTGCCGCGACACCGTCGAGCCGCCCCTGCTCACGGCGCAGCACGAAGGTCTGGACCGACAGGCGGTCCGAGAGCTCGGCCCACGTCCCGACCCCGCGGGCGTGCATGAGGTCCTCGCTGATCGACCTCGCGCGGTCGAGGTCGCCGCGTGCGAAGGCACGGGTCCACTCGAAGCACGCCGACTGCATGAGCGCGAAGGGCGCACCCGTTCGCGCCGCCGCCCACAACGTCTCCGAGGACGCCGACTCGTAGCGCTCGACGTCACCCGTGAGGTAGCCGACGAGCGCGAGGATCGAGGCGCCCTGGAAGACCGCCTCGGCGTCCTCCCCCGCCCGTCCGACCTCCGCCAGGCGTGCGGACCACGTCGCCGTCTGGGCAGCGGTGCCCGGCCGGACGACGTTGGTGATGCTGCACTCGAGGGAGTGGGCGAGCGTGGCGCGGTCCCCCGTGGACTCGGCGAGCGCGATGGCGTGGGCACAGACCTGCCGGCCCCTGTCGAAGTCGCCGGTGAAGGTGATGGCGCGGCCCAGGCTGGCCACGGCACGGATCCTCAGCGGGTCGTCCGCAGCGAGGTCCGTCCCCGCGAGCGCCGACGTGAGGAGGTCGGCCGACTCGAACCCGGGGTCGCCGACGCGCCACGCGGCCCCCTCGAACGCCACCGCCGCGCGCAGCCGGTCGACCGGTCCCGCCTCGCGTGCCACCTCGCGGGCGAGGTCGCAGGCGGTGCCGAACGCACCTGCGTCGCGGAAGGCCACCGCCGCGTCCAGCCTCAGCGCGTCCCGGAGCCCGACGTCATCGGCGAGGCCGGCGGCGCGCACGAGCGCCTGGCCCGCCTCGTGGTGGGCCAGACCGGCGCGGGCCAGTCCCGCCGCCTGGGTGAGGTAGCGCACCGCCGCCTCGCGGTGGCCCAGCACCTCCGCGCTCGCGAAGTGGTGTGCCATCCGCTGCACCCGGTTCGGGGCCGAGGACGGGCCCCTCTCGAGCGCGAGCGCGACGGCGGCGTGGCGGTGCAGCAGCTCGCGCCGCGGCATGAGGTCGACGATCGACTGGCGCCCGAGGACGTGGTCGAAGGCGAAGGACGCGCCCGCCCGGTCGAGTGCCCGCACCAGTCCCGCCTGCTCTGCGCCGTCCATCGCCGCCAGCACCGTCTCGACGTCGGTGTCGGTGACGTGCGCGAGCAGGTCGGTCGAGAACTCGTCGCCGATGACCGCCGCGGCGTCGAGCAGGACGCGCGTCGTGGCGTCGAGCCGGTCGAGCCGCGCCGCATAGAGGTCGAGGACGGTCCGCGGGGTCGCCATGACCCCGTCGTCGAGGCTGTCGAGCCCGCCGCGGTCGCCGAGGTCCCGCACGACCTCGCGCAGGTAGAAGGGGTTGCCGCCGGTGCGCTCGAGCAGCAGCGGCGCCACAGACGCCGCGCGCGCCGCGTCGACACCGCACTGGGTCCGGACGTACTCGGCGACGTCCTCCAGCGCGAGCGGGGTGAGCCGCACACGGCTGACCCCCTCGATGCGATGGAGCTCGGCGATGGTGGAGGCGAGTCCGGCGGAGGCATCCGGCGGCCCGCCGCGCAGGGTCGCCAGACAGAGCATCCGGATGTCACCGCCGTCCCGGACGACGTGGGCGAGCAGGTCGAGCGAGGTCTCGCCCGCCCAGTGCAGGTCCTCGAGGACGAGGACGACGGGACGCACGGCGGACACGACCCGCAGCGCCTCGCACACCGCCTCGTAGAGGTCGCGCCGGTTTGCCGGCACCGAGACCTCCGACCGGGTCGGACGGGCGAGGCGGTCGAGCCGCTCCACGACCGACGAGAGCTGGGGTCCGAGTCCCTCGGGCCCGGCACCGTCCATGAGGGCGGTCCGCAGCAGGGCCAGCGGGCCGACGAACGGCTGGTAGGGCGCTCCGAGGTCGGCGACGCAGGCACCGAGCAGCACGGCGGCACCGTGGCCGTGGAGCGCCCGGCCTGCCTCCGCGACGAAGCGGGTCTTGCCCATCCCTGCGTCCCCCTCGACGAAGACGACCTGGAGCGTGCCGCCCTCGACGGCGGACCACGCGTCGTCGAGCACACGGAGCTCCGCGCGCCGGCCGAGCAACGGGCTGGCGTGGACCCGCCACCTGGCGGGGAGGTCAGGGGGTGACCACCGCTGCACGCGTCCACGGTATTCCTGCCGTATGCCGTCCCGCGGGCGTCTCGCGAACAGCGCTGCGGCGCAGGCCCGCCCGCTCCCGAAGATGGCCAGATCTGGCCATGCGGCACCCGAGGGGAAGTTCGCCATTGCTGGTCAGGTGCCCCTGCTCGCGCCTCCCTACCGTCGAAGACGTCAGCCACCACACCACCGGGAAGGACACCACCGTGAACGCTCACACCGCTCACAGCGCTCGCACCGTCGCAGCGGCCGGAGGCTCGCTGCTCGGTCTGCTCCTCCTCGCCGGACCCGCGTCCGCGAGGGACATCGGCCCCGGGGACCCGCTCTCCGCCGGCTCCTCCTCCAGCCAGTGCCGCAACGTCGTCCCCGAGGACCGTCCGGCCTGCGAGGGACCTCGCGCCCGCCAAGTCCCGGCTCCGTCGGACCCGACGCTTCCGAACGCCGCCTCTGGCCTCGACATCGAGCCGGGCACTCTCGGCTTCGTCGTCCTCGGTGGCGTCGCCGTCGCCGGCACTGCCTTCGTGGCCTCTCGCTACCGGCACGCACACGGACACCTGCACCACCCCGCGTGACGAGGAGCCCCCAGGGACCCGGTGGGCCGGCGGGGAGGGACGACACCGTCCCTCCCCGCCGCGCCTGACGTTCGGGCCGTGGCACCTGGCCCGGGGCGTCCGGCCACCGCGAGCGCGGCCGCTGTCACGTCCGGAGGTGGCAGGCACCGTAGATGGACATCGCCGTGTTGACCTTGGTGTTGATCGACAGCTCGGCGCCGTCGTCGTCGTACAGGCTGACGACGTGGTGGCCCGGCTCGTCCTTGAGGACCTTCGGCCGGGCGAACCCCCGTCGGCCCGCGACCTCCTGCACGGCTGCCCACACCGCCGGCCACTCGCCGTCGCCGATGGCTCCCTTGGCCCCTCCGCTGTCGAACGTGGCGTGGGAAGCGCCGTCGACACCTTCGAACTCGGGTTCGGCGCAGCCGCTCTCACCGTCGACCTCGGGCTGGGGGGTGAGCCACTCCAGTCCGGGCGCGACTGCGCTCATCGTGGCCCGGAGCTCGGTCAACAGGGCCAGGCTGTCGTCCCTGGCCTCCGAGTAGGAGCGTCGGTTCTCGAGCTGTGCACGTGCATCCATCGAAGGTCCTCCCGCTTGCCTGTCGCTGCATCCGCCCAGCACGGTGAGCATCGCGACGAGCGCCGCCGCTGTCGCTGTCCTGTTCCTCATGTGATCCAGTCCTTGAGCCTGCCGGCCCACTCCTTCTTCTCCTCGTACTCCTCGCGCAGGGTGCGACCGACCTCCTCCTTGGCGTCGTCGAGCGCGTCCGAGGCGTCGTCCCTGAGTCCGCCCCAGAAGCCCTGCCCATCATCCTCGACGACCTGCTCCTCGTGACCGGCAGCGATGGCGGCCATGTTGTGCTGCGAGGTCGTGCCGTCGTGGAGGTACTGGCTGTGGCCACGGCTCTCGGTGAGCGTGCGCCCGTCCGCGTCGGTCGCCTCCGTGGTCTCGAGCTGGGTGACTCCGTCGAGCCCGCTCGGGTCCGCTCCGAACCGTCCGATGTCGCCGACCGGGTCGTCGTAGGTCTCGGAGTAGTAGGTGCTGCCCGAGGGAGTGTTGTAGTCGTCGATGTCGTCGGTGCCGGCGCCGGGCGACCCGAAGAGGACGGTGCGGTCGACGCCGGTGTTCTCGTGCTGGACGGCGAGCCCGGTGGTGGTCGAGCCGTAGGAGTGGCCGAGGGCGGTGAGGTCGGGGTCGGCCACCCGAGAGGAGTTGATCCCCCGGTAGAAGTTCGCAAGGTCCTCCGCTCCCCGGTCGGCCGGCCCCTGCGACACCACCGAGAGGTCGGGAAGCGCCTGCGGCGCCTGGTAGCCCATCCACGTGACCGTGGCGACCGTCTTGGGCGTGCCGTCCGCGCGGGTGTCACCCTCGGCGAGGAGGACGTCCTCCATGCGCTTCTTGAGGTCGAGCATGTTCGCGTCGTATCCGGCCATGCCGGGGACGTTGGACGTCATCCCCGGCGTGAACACGGCGACGTTGTCGGCGGTGTCGAGGTTGCCGTTGACGACGATGGCCTGGGTGCGTTCCTGGACGAAGTCGAGCCCCACCAGCTGGTGCTCTCCCTCGCGACCGAGCATCTCGTCGATCGTCCTGATCGACGCCTGCTCCTCGAGCAGGGACTCGCGCTCCGCAGCGGACGTGCTGGGGTCGGCCAGCAGCTCCTCGACGCGAGCCCGGCGGTCGTCCAGGAGGTTGCGGTTGGCGAGGTCGCGTGAGGTGAAGTCGACGCCGTCGAGGTTCCCGATCCACCGCGGGGTCCTCGCGATGACCTCCTCGCGCTCGTCGGGTGAGAGGGTCGCCCACCATGCCGCGTTCTCGGAGACCGTGCCACCGGGGGGCGGTTCCAGCATGCTGAGGTTGCCCTCGACGGCGCCGACCCTGGACGCCGTCGCCAGACCCCCGGTGGTCACCCGGATGCGGTCGAGCTCGATCTTCTCGAGGACGGCGCTGAGGTCGGCGTCCACGTCCTCGGCCTTGCGCAGTGCCTGCTCGATGCGGTCCACGCACTCCGTCACCCAGCCCTGGCGCTCCCCGCGGGCGATCTCGTCGTCATGCGCGTTGCCGGTGTCGATCGCGGGTCCGGCGTCGGTCACCCAACCGGTGTCCGACACGGCGAGCGAGTGCAGGCGGGCGTACTCGCTCACGGCCTCGACCGCCAGCTCGACACCACGCACCCCGTCCGCGGCATCGCACACCGCGGTGTAGGCCGCGGACACCTCGGCGACGACGTCCTTGAGGTCCTGCGAGACGGTCCGCAGCCGGGAGCGCGCCGTGACGGAGGCGTCACCGGTCCAGCGCTTGGGCAGTCCCATCGTCTCGAGCTCGTCGGCCAGGTCGAGCATCGACCGTCGAGCCGCCCGCAGGTTGGTCTCGGCAGTGTCAAGGGTCGACGGGGACCACTTCTTCACGTCCCCCCACGTCAGGGGCATCCCGTCAGCCCCGCCGTCCGGCTCGACCGAAGGCAGCGCGCGCGGCATCGTCGTCGAGCTCGTACTGCGTGGCATTGGTGTCGAGCGTCCGGGCGTAGCCCCTGGCCGCCTTGACCCAGTCCGCGAGCTCGGTGCTCCACGCACTGCTCACCCGTCGCATCCCCGCGACGCTCGCCCCACCGGGCATCGCCGACGTGGCGCCGGTGAGTGCCGCCCCGGGGTCCGTCCCGGCCAGCTGGCGCGCCGCGGAGCGAGCGGCCTTCGCCGACCTTCGCAGGTCCTCGACCTCGACCTCGTACGCCATCCCGCCCCCTTCGTCGCCTGCCACCCGGCCCTAGGGTCGCATCCCGCGCCCGAGGCGACAACGGGGAGCGCTCCCCGGCGGATGCGGTGAACGGGCTCGATCCCTGATGGACACTCCATAGCCTTGTCCTGGTCCGGTCGTAGGATGGAAGAACCACGTCGGGACACGACGCACGCGCCCCGACCGACGTCTCTCGAGTCAGGTGTTCATGTCCAGCAAGACCGTCCAGAAGCTCGATCGCGTCGTCATCCGATTCGCCGGTGACTCCGGCGACGGGATGCAGCTCACGGGGGACAGGTTCACCTCCGAGACGGCCGCGATGGGCAACGACCTGTCGACGCTGCCCAACTTCCCCGCCGAGATCCGCGCACCCCAGGGGACGCTGCCGGGTGTCTCGAGCTTCCAGCTCCACTTCGCCGACCACGACGTGCTCACGCCGGGCGACGCCCCCGACGTCCTCGTCGCGATGAACCCGGCGGCGCTCAAGGCCAACCTCGGCGACGTGCCGCGCGGGGCGACGATCATCGTCAACACCGACGAGTTCTCCAAGCGCAACCTCGCCAAGGTCGGCTACGCCGAGAGCCCGGTCGAGGACGGCACGCTCGAGTCCTTCCACGTCCACGCGGTGCCGCTCACGAGCATCACCGTCGACGCGCTCGCCGCGTTCAGCGGCCTCAGCCGCAAGGAGAAGGAGCGCGCCAAGAACATGTTCGCGCTCGGCCTCCTGTCCTGGATGTACACCCGTCCCACGACCGGCACCGAGGCGTTCCTCACGAAGAAGTTCGGCGCGCACCCCGAGATCCTCGAGGCCAACCTCACGGCGCTGCGGGCGGGCTGGAACTACGGCGAGACGACCGAGGACTTCGCCTCGAGCTACGAGATCGCACCGGCGGTCATGCCGCCGGGCACCTACCGCAACATCACCGGCAACACCGCGCTCGCCCACGGCCTCGTCGCAGCGGCCCACCGCGCGAAACTGCCGCTCGTGCTCGGGTCCTACCCGATCACGCCGGCGTCCGACATCCTCCACGCGCTCTCCTCGCTCAAGCGCCACGACGTCATGACGATCCAGGCCGAGGACGAGATCGCCGGCATCGGCATCGCCCTCGGTGCGAGCTTCGGCGGCGCCATCGGCGTGACGACGACGTCCGGCCCCGGTGTGGCCCTCAAGTCCGAGACGATCGGCCTCGCCGTGAGCCTCGAGCTGCCGCTCGTCATCGTCGACGTCCAGCGCGGCGGGCCGTCGACCGGCCTGCCGACCAAGACCGAGCAGGCCGACCTGCTCCAGGCGATGTACGGCCGCAACGGCGAGTCGCCGGTCCCGATCATCGCGCCGTCGACCCCGGCCGACTGCTTCGACGCGGCCTTCGAGGCGGTCCGGATCGCGACGGCCTACCGGACCCCGGTCTTCCTGCTCAGCGACGGCTACCTCGCCAACGGCTCCGAGCCGTGGGCGGTCCCCGAGGTGGGCGACCTGCCCGACCTGCAGGTCGAGTTCGCGAAGGCGCCCAACGGCGTCGACGACAAGGGCGAGCCGGTCTTCCACCCGTTCCTGCGCGACGAGGAGACGCTCGCGCGGCCGTGGGCCGTCCCGGGCACCCCGGGTCTCGAGCACCGCATCGGCGGCATCGAGAAGGCCGACGTCACCGGCAACATCTCCTACGACCCCGACAACCACGACAGGATGACGCGGCTGCGGGCCGCCAAGGTCGCCGGCATCGCGGGCATCCCCGACGTCGTCGTCGAGGACCCCTCCGGCGAGGCGAGCCTGCTCGTCCTGGGCTGGGGCTCGACGCAGGGCCCGATCGCCGCCGCCGTCCGCGCCGTGCGCAACGCCGGCCACGCGGTCGCGAGCGCGCACCTGCGCCACCTCAACCCGTTCCCCGCCAACCTCGGCGAGGTCCTGCGGTCCTACGACCGCGTCGTCGTCCCCGAGATGAACCTCGGTCAGCTGTCGATGCTGCTGCGCGCCGAGTTCCTCGTCGACGTCCGCCCCCACACCTCCGTGCGTGGCCTTCCGTTCTCGACGGTCGACCTCGCCGATGTCATCCTCACCCACCTCGAGGAGCTGAAGTGACCACCGTCGAGAACCCGACGACCACCACGACCCCGGCCAACGGCGCTGTCACGAGCGGACCGCCGGCGAACGGCACGACCACGGGAGGTGCGGCCGCGCGCCCGAGCGGGCTGGCCGGCATACCGCTGCTCGCGCCGGACGCCCCTGCGCAGACGAAGAAGGAGTTCACCTCCGACCAGGAGGTGCGCTGGTGCCCCGGCTGCGGCGACTACGCGATCCTCGCGGCCGTCCAGTCCTTCCTGCCCGAGCTCGGGCTGAAGCGCGAGAACATCACGTTCGTCTCCGGGATCGGCTGCTCGTCGCGCTTCCCCTACTACCTCGACACCTACGGCATGCACTCGATCCACGGGCGCGCGCCCGCGATCGCGACCGGGCTCGCGACGTCGCGGCCGGACCAGAACGTCTGGGTCGTCACCGGTGACGGCGACGCGCTGTCGATCGGTGGCAACCACCTCATCCACGCGCTGCGCCGCAACGTGAACATGACGATCCTGCTCTTCAACAACGAGATCTACGGGCTCACCAAGGGCCAGTACTCCCCCACCTCGCGCGTCGGCCAGGTGACGAAGTCCTCGCCGCTCGGGTCGGTCGACCAGCCGTTCAACCCGGTCTCGCTCGCCCTCGGCGCCGAGGCGACCTTCGTCGCCCGGACCATGGACAGCGACCGCAAGCACCTCACGTCGATCCTTCGTGCCGCCGCCGAGCACCGCGGGACCTCGCTCGTCGAGATCTACCAGAACTGCCCGATCTTCAACGACGGCGCCTTCGACCTCATCAAGGACCGCACGCAGCAGGAGGCGCGCCTCGTGCACCTCCTCGACGGCGAGCCGGTGCAGGTCGGTCCCGAGGACGACCGCAAGACCCTCGTCCGTATGCCGGGTGGTCGCCTCGAGTTCGTCGAGGCGGCTGCCGCCTCGGCGCAGGGAGCCGACGTCGTCGTGCACGACGCGGGGGCCGAGGACCCGAGCCAGGCGTTCGCGCTGTCGCGGCTCGACTCCCCCGAGATGACGCACGTGCCGATGGGCATCTTCCGCTCGGTGTCGCGCCCGACCTACGACGACGGGGTGCGCGCCCAGATCGAGGCTGCCGTCGACACCGCCGGCGGGCCCGCCAGTGACGACGACCTCGCGGCGCTGCTCCGCGGTCGCGACACGTGGACCGTCGCGTGACCGAGGCGTGAGTGCGCCCCTCGATGGTGACGACGCAGAGCTGAGGCGGGGGACGGCATACGCCTTCCTTGCCTACGGGATCTGGGGGCTGTTCCCGCTCTACTTCCACGCGCTCAAGCCGTCGGGCGCGTTCGAGATCCTCGCGCACCGCATCCTGTGGACGCTGGCGTTCTGCGCGCTCGTGCTGCTCGTCCGTCGTGACTTCGGGTGGCTGCGGACGGTGGCCTCCCGTCCACGGCTGCTCGGCGGGCTCACGGTGGCGGCGCTGCTCATCGCGGCGAACTGGGTCATCTACGTGCTGGCCGTCATCACCGGCCGGACGTATGCCGCCGCGCTCGGCTACTTCCTCAACCCGATCGTCACCGTCGGGCTGGGGGTGCTCGTGCTGCGCGAGCGGCTGCGGCCGCTGCAGTGGGCGGCGGTGACGGTGGGTGCCGTGGCTGCCGTCTATCTCACGGTCGCCGGCGGGGAGTTCCCGTGGATCGCGGTCTCGCTGGCGTTCTCGTTCGCGTTCTACGGGCTCGTCAAGAAGAAGGTCGGCGCGACCCTCGACGCCATGCACTCGCTCACCGTGGAGACGGCCGTGCTCGCGCCGGTCGCCGTGGGCGTGCTCGTGTGGCTGGGCGTGCAGCGGTCGACGACGTTCGGGTCGGAGGGTGCGTGGCACACGGGGCTGCTCGTCGCGGCCGGTGTCGTCACGGCGATCCCGCTGCTCCTCTTCGCGGCGGCGGCTCGGCGCATCCCCCTGGTGACCATCGGGCTCATCCAGTTCCTCACGCCGATGCTCCAGCTGCTCATCGGCGTCGTGCTCCTCGACGAGCAGGTCTCCGGCGCGCTGTGGGTCGGGTTCGGGATCGTCTGGGTGGCGCTCGTGCTGCTCTCGGTCGACTCGCTGCGCCAGGTCCACAGCAACCGCCGGGCCCGCGTCGCCGCCCTCGAGCCCGACCCCTGCCCCTGAGCCCCTCGCCTCCCACCTTGCCCACGCAGAGCGTGGGACCCGCCGCCTGAAGTGGGTTCCTCGCACTTCGGGTGGGAACGGTTCCCCTCCGCAGTGCGACCTTCCGGGGTGAAGTCGACGCGCCCGCCGTCGGGCTCGACCCATTGACAGCCCCGCCCGTCCACCCCGAGAGTGCGAACCATGGACGACGCCGACAAGGTGTGGAACCGCGCCGCCGAGGTCGAGCTCGAGGAGGACGCCCGTGAGGGGGACCGCGCCCTCCACGACGCCCTGCTCTTCCACGGCGAGGCGATGAGCGACGGTGTGCTCAACGGTTTCGAGGCCCTCGAGGACGAGGAGCTCAGGGCAGCGCGTGCCGGGTTCGCCTGGCTCGGGATGACCGAGGTGGCCTCCCTGCTCACGCGCGCGGCCGACGTCATCGCCGCCACCGACCTCGACGACGACGAGGTCGCGGATGCCCTCGAGTCGCGCCTCGACCGCGACTACAACGCGCTCGTGCCCACCGACCGGACCCTCGAGGAGGCGCTCCGTCGCCGGCTCGACGAGGACCCGGACGCCTTCGCACCGGTCTGACCCTGCGAGCACCGGGACCCGATCACTCCCCGAGGACGTGGGTGAGGTGGGCGTTGGCGAAGAGCCGCTCCGGGTCGACCCGGTCCCGCACCCGCTGCACGTCACCGAACCTCGGGTAGAGCCGGCCGAGCTCCTCCGCCCCGAGCGTGTGCAGCTTGCCCCAGTGCGGCCGCCCCTCGTGCTCGCGCACGATCGCCTCGAACGCCTCGAAGACTCCCCCGTCGTCCATCCGGTGGTACTGGTGCACCGCGACGTAGGCGTTCTCCCGCTCGTATGCCGTCGACAGCCACACGTCGTCGGCTCCCGTCGAGCGCACCTCGACCGGGATGGGCAGGGCCACGTCGTGGCCGTCGATCCACGCCCGGAGCTCGCCGATGACGGTGGGCAGGGAGGCGCGCGGGACGGCATACTCCGACTCCCGGAAGCGCACGTCGCGCGCGGTGCAGAAGACCCGCCACGACGTGTCGGTGTACTCCTTGGCGCCGAGGACCCGGGCGGAGACCTGGTTGAGCCGCGGCACGATCGACGGGCGTGCCGCGGCCGTGCGGTTGAGCACCTCGTAGAGCTTGTTGCTCAGCAGGTCGTCGTCGAGACGCTCGCGCCACCGCGGCTGCGGCCTGCCGGGATCGTCGGCGGCGATGCGTGAGTTGCGCTTCAGGAGAACACGATCGGTGTGCGGGAACCAGTGCACGTCGACGTGGTCGTGCTCGGCGACCATCGTCTCGTAGCCGTCGAGGACCTCGCCGAGCCGGCCCGGCGTCTCGAGCGCGCGCAGCCGGAATGCCGGCACGCACTGGAGCTCGACCTCGACGACGACCCCGAACGCACCGAGCCCGACCGTCGCGGCCCGGAAGAGCTCCGGGTCGTGCGCATCGTCGACGGCCACGACGGAACCGTCGGCGAGCACGAGGGTGAGCCCGGTGACCGCGGCCGCGATTCCTCGGTGGCGCACGCCGGTGCCGTGGGTCCCGGTCGCGACGGCCCCGGCGATGCCCTGACGGTCGATGTCGCCGAGGTTGGGCAGGGCGAGGCCGAGCGCGTCGAGCAGCGGGTTGAGCACGTGCAGCGGCGTGCCGGCCGCCACCCGTACCCGCTGTCGCTCCCGGTCGACCTCGAGCACCCCGCTGAGGTGGCTGAGTCGCAGCAGCGTGCCGTCGGTCGCGACGAGTGGCGTGAACGAGTGCCCGGTCCCGACGACCCGTACGCGCTCGCCACGGTCGGCGGCCTCCTTGACCGCCTCGACCACGTCCTCGACCGACCGGGGTTCGACGATGCGCGCGGGGGTCGCCGTGACGTTGCCGGCCCAGTTGCTCCACGTCGCGCTCATCCGAAGTTCTGTCCCTCTCCGCGATAGCTCGGCACGGTCTCGACGAGCCTGCCCCCGTCCACGAGGTGCACGTGGTCGAAGCGTTCGAGCAGCTCGCCCGCCTTAGCTCCGCGCATCCACACCCGGTCGCCGATCGCGAGCCCGTCGGCGGCCGTCCCGCGCAGCGGCGTCTGCACCTCACCCGCAGCCTCGGACCGGATGAGCCTGAGGGCACGGCCCACCGGGCTCGGCACCCGCGACCACCCCGGCTCCCCGCTCGCGACATAACCCCCGCTGTATGCCGTGACGATCCCCCGTCCGGGTCGGCGCACCACCGGGAGGGCGTAGGTCATCGCCGGTCGTGGCGCGAAGTCGTCGTAGCCGTCGAAGAGGGTGGGGCCGTAGAGCCCCGACCCGGCGGCGAGCTCGGTGAGCGTGTCGGCGGTGGCGAGGTGGTGGAGGCTGCCGGTGCCGCCACCGTTGACGAACTCGACGTCGGTGAGCGCCCGCACGGCCTCGACGAGCGGTGACCGGCGTTCGGCGAGGTCGACGAGCGACCGCTTCTTGAGCGTGCGCAGGTGGGGTCCGCGGTCGGGCAGCCCGGCGACCTGCGCGTCATAGAACATGAGCCCGACGACCCGTAGCCCGGCGTCGAGCGCGGCGCGGGTGACGTCGAGGGCGTCGGCGGGCATCCGCACCGGCGACCGGCGCACCCCGAGGTGGAGGCGCCCCACTCGCAGCGAGCAGTCGACGTCGAGGGCGACCCGCAGCCCGCTGCCGGCGCCGACGAGGTCGGTGAGGAACCGGACGTGCTCGACGCTGTCGACCGCGAGCGTCACCTGCTCGCGCAGCTGCTCGTCCTCGACGACGGTCCGGATCCACTCGGCGTCGACGCTCGGGTAGGCCACGAAGACGTCCGAGAAGCCGTGGCGCACGAGCCAGACCGCCTCAGGCACGGCATACGCCATGATCCCCGCGAAGCCGGGTCGGTCGAGGACGCGGCGCAGCAGCGCGCGGCACCGCACGGACTTGCTCGCGACCCGGATCGGGCGGCCGGCGGCGCGGCGCAGCAGGTCGTCGGCGTTCGCGTCGAAGGCGGCGAGGTCGACGGTGACGAGTGGCGCGGGCAGCCCGGCCGTCGCCGACTCCAGCGCGTCGAGGTCGACATCGGACGACCTGGCGCTGCCGCGACCGCTCATGCGCTCCTGCTCTCGCTCGCGCCGCGGAAGGTGCGGCGGTAGGCCCGGGGCGAGACCCCCAGCGTCGCAGCCGCGTGCTTGCGCAGCGAGGCACCAGTGCCGAAGCCGGCGCGTGTCGCGATGACGTCGACGGTGAGGTCGGTCGTCTCGAGGAGGTGCTGGGCGCGCCGGATGCGTTGCTGCGCAACCCAGTTGGCGGGGGTGAGGCCGGTCTCCTCGCGGAACCTGCGGGCGAAGGTCCGCTCGCTCATCCGCGCCCTCCGCGCAAGGACCGGCACCGAGAGGTCGTCGCCGAGGTGCTCGAGCGCCCACGACCGCACCGGCGAGGTCGAGGCGTCGTCGACGACCGGCACCGGCCGGTCGATGTACTGCGCCTGGCCGCCGTCGCGCCACGGCGGCACGACGCAGTAGCGCGCGACCTCGTTGGCGACGGCCGACCCGTGGTCGCGGCGCACGATGTGGAGGCACAGGTCGACGCCGGCCGACAGCCCTGCGGAGGTGAGCACGTCACCGTCGTCGACGAAGAGGACGTCCTCGTCGAGGTCGACCTGTGGGTGGAGCGCGCGGAAGTGCGCGGTGTGCTGCCAGTGGGTCGTCGCGCGGCGGCCGTCGAGCAGCCCGGCCGCGGCGAGGACGTAGGCGCCCGTGCAGATCGACACCATGCGGGTGCCCGGGCGGATGTGCGCCAGCGTCGTCCGCAGCTCGTCGTCGAGACGCCCCTCGTGGCGCGGCCCCGGCACGCGTGTGCCGGGCACGATGACGGTGTCGGCCTCCGCGAGGCGAGAGGCGTCGCCCTGCGGCACCACGGCATACCCGCTGCTCGTGAGGACGGGGGCACCGTCTGGACTCACCATGACGACGTCGTAGAGCGGTATGCCGTCCGCCCCCTTCGCGCTGCCGAGCACGGCTCCCGGGATGGTCGCGTCGTAGCCGATGAGCGGTTCGATGAGGAGGACGGCGACGCGATGCGGCCCGGCGGGGCGAATCCGGCGGGTGCGACTCATGGCTGAATCTTTGCACAATGTGGCGTTCCTGCCACTGGCTCGGGTGCGGCGTTGATGTGAGGATCGCTGGCATGACCGACGACGTCGCCGTGGGCACCTCGGGTGCAGCCTCCGAACCGTTCGCCGGTGACCCGCCGCGCCGTCCGATCCACCGTGCCTGGATCGTCGCGGGCGTCACGCTCGCGGGTCTCGTCGCCGCCGCGGCGTTCCGCTCGTCGACCGGCGTGCTCCTCGAGCCGGTGGAGCAGGAGTTCGGCTGGTCGCGCACGACGACCTCGGGGGCGGTGAGCCTCAACCTCGTCGTCTACGGGCTCACCGCACCGTTCGCCGCGGCGCTCATGGAGCGGTTCGGGGTGCGCCGCATGGCGACGATCTCGCTCGTGGCCGTGGGGTTGGCGAGCGCGGCGACGACGCTCATGTCCTCGCCGTGGCAGCTCTGGGTGCTGTGGGGGTTCGTCATCGGCATCGGCACCGGGTCGATGGCCCTCGTCTTCGGCGCGATCGTCGCGAACCGGTGGTTCGTCTCGCACCGCGGGCTCGTCACTGGCATCTTCTCCGCCGCCAACGCCACCGGCCAGCTCGTCTTCCTGCCCGCGATCGCGTGGGCGGCAACGCAGCACGGGTGGCGGGCGGCGGCGCTCGTCGTCGCCGGGCTGGCTCTCGTCGTCGCCCTCCTCATGGGCCTGCTCATGGCCGACCGGCCGGCGGACCGCGGGCTGCGGCCCTTCGGTGCGACGGCCGAGTCCGAGCAGGAGGCGGCCGAGGCGGCGCGAGTCGTCGCGGCGCGGCCCGTCGTGCCGCCGGCGCGCAACGCCATCGCCGTCCTCGTGCGGGTCAGCCGGTCGTGGACCTTCTGGGCGCTCGTGCTGACCTTCTGGGTGTGCGGCTGGTCGACGAACGGGCTCATCCAGACGCACTTCATCCCGGCCGCGCACGACCACGGCATGGGCACGCAGACCGCGGCCGGGCTGCTCGCGCTCGTCGGGATCTTCGACATCGCGGGGACGATCGCGTCCGGCTGGCTCACCGACCGCGTCGACTCGCGGGTGTTGCTCGCGATCTACTACGGCGGGCGCGGCCTCTCACTGCTCGCCATCGACGCCGTGCTCGCACCCGGGGTCGAGCCGGGGCTGTGGATCTTCATCGTCTTCTACGGCCTCGACTGGGTCGCGACCGTGCCGCCGACGGTCGCGCTGTGCCGACAGCACTTCGGGCTCGCCGACTCGGGCATCGTCTTCGGCTGGGTCTTCGCGTCACACATGGTCGGCGCCGGGGTCGGTGCGTCGATCGCCGGCTGGGTGCGGGAGTCGTCGGGCAGCTACAGCTCGGCCTGGCTCTTCGCCGCCGGGCTCTGCTTCGCCAGCGTCCTCCTCGCCCTGTCCATCCCCCGCCGCCGCCCCACCACCATGGACATTCCCGCCTGAAGTGAGTTCCGTGCACTGGCGGCGAGAACTGTCGCCGCTCTCAGTGCACGTTTGCCGCCCGAAGTCGGGCCTGAGGCGTCGCCGATCAGGCCGCGGCGGCCAACGCCATGGCGCGACGCACCTTCGCCACCACCTGGCCCGGGACCTGGAGGTCCGCCCACGTGATGCGGACGACGACATAGCCGAGGGCACGCAGCGCGTCCTCTCGCTTCTTCTCCGCCCACAGCACTGCCGGGTCACCCGAGGCGAACTTCATCCTCCCGTCGAACTCGACGACCACCATGGTCCCCTCCACGAGGAAGTCCACCCGGCCGACCAGCCGGCCAAAGCTGTCACGGACCTCCACCTGCGGCACGACCCGTATGCCGGCCAGCGTCAGCTCCAAGGCACACCTCGACTCCCCCACGGACTCGTGCTTCCCGCAGACGAACGATGCCATGGACCGGGCCCGGTGCACTCCGGGCGCTCGGCTGGAGCCCTCGATCGCGCGCTCGAGATCGTCTTGGGTGACGAGCTCCGTCCGCAAGGCATGGTCTCCGCTGACGACGCCCTGCTCGACCCCGTGGTCGACGGCAAGCTGCACCAAGCTGTCGGCGACCGTTGATGCAGGGCCCCATGGCGTGCGCACCGTGATGCCACGAGCCTGGCGCACGCGGAAGGAGCTCATCCCCGTGGAGCGGTGGATGGGTCGGCGGATCGACGGTCGGGTGAGGTCGCACCCCCAGACGTCGATGCCATGCGCCAGAACCGCGGTCACGCCGGTGAAAACGGCGTCGGCATAGAGGAGCAACGCGCCCGCCGCAAGGCTTCGGTGCCATGCGACGGGTGACGTGCGCTCGACCAGCCGGGCCACGGCATACAGGGAGCGACCGGGATGGAGGAGGTCACCGGCACGAACGGCCTCGAGAAGTGCCCTCCGCCCCATGCCGAGGGTCGATGCCTGGGCTGTGGTCAGCATGCCGTGCTGCGAGGCGGCCAGCTCAAGGATGCCGGGTGCGAGGGAAGTCATCGTCCCAGCGTCCGGGCCCGAGGACGGTCACGCGAGCTCGAGTCCGCAGGCCTGTGGATGGCGAGCGGACGGCATACGGGCTGTGGATGAGCCGACTACGGGCGGCAACCGTGCACTGGACATCGAAACTGTTCCCGCCCCAAGTGCACCGAACCCACTTCGGGCGGGAAAGTCGGGGCGGGTGGGGTCAGGAGACGCGGGAGGTGACCGACGTGGCCAGGGCGAGCAGGGCCGTCTTGGCCTCGCTCTCGGGCAGGTCGGCAAGTGCGGCCTGCGCCTGCTCCCCCACCGCACGCGTCTCCGCCCGCGCCTGCTCCAGCGCCGGGTGCACGCGCAGCAGGCCCAGCGCCTCGGCGAGCTCGGCGTCCCCGGAGAGGTCCGAACGCAGCAGCTCATGGAGCCGGGCGTCCTCTGGCGAGGTCGAGGCCAGTGCGTGGAGCACGGCGAGGGTCCGCTTGCCCTCGCGCAGGTCGGTGCCCGGCGTCTTGCCGAGCTCCTCCTCGCTCGACTCGATGTCGATGAGGTCGTCGGCGAGCTGGAACGCCATGCCGAGCCGCTCGCCGTAGACCCGCATCGTCTCGACGACGTCGTCGGAGCACCCCGAGAACATCGCGCCGTAGCGCGCGGCCGTCGCGATGAGCACGCCGGTCTTGTCCTGGAGCACCCGCAGGTACCACGCCGACGCGTCCGAGCCCTCGGGCGCCTGCCGGTCGTCGCGGATCTGACCGGTGCACAGCCGGATGAAGGTCTCGGCCTGGATGCGCACCGCCTCCGGCCCGAGGTCGGCGACGAGCGCCGACGCATGCCCGAAGAGCAGGTCACCGACGAGGATGGCCGTGGAGTTCCCGTATGCCGTGTTGGCAGTGGGGGTGCCTCGGCGCAGGTCAGCCTCGTCCATGACGTCGTCGTGGTAGAGCGAGGCGAGGTGGGTCAGCTCGACGGCCGCGGCCGCACTCACGACCTCGTCGTTGACGCCGTCGCCGAGCTCGGCCGCGACGATGGTGAGCATCGGCCGGAACCGCTTGCCCCCGGCGCGCAGCAGGTGGACGTTGGCCTCGGCGATGAACGGGTCCTCGTGGTCGATCCGCTCCTCGATGAGCGCCTCGACCCGGGCCAGCGCGTCGGCGACGCGCTCCTGCATCCCCGCCGAGACCTCGGGCAGTGCGAGCGTCACTGGATGAACTGCGACACCCGACCGGCGAGGTCGAGGATCGGGCCCGGGACGACGCCGAGGATGACGGTGCCGAGGGCGCCCACGGTGATGGCGATCGTCGACGCGATCGACGGCGTGAGGGCCGCGACCTCGTCACCGGTCGGCTCGGTGAAGTACATGAGCACGATGAGCCGGAAGTAGACGAACGCCGTGACCGCCGAGGCAAGGACACCGACGACGACCATGACGATGCCGGCGAGGCCGCCGTGCGCGATCGCCGGCGCGAACGCCGCGAACTTCGCCGTGAAGCCGGACGTCAGCGGGATGCCCGCGAAGGCGAGCAGGAGCAGCGCGAAGATGCCGGCGATGACCGGGTGCTTGCGACCGAGCCCGGCCCACTGCGACAGGTGCGTCGCCTCGGAGCCGCCGGAGCGCACGAGCGCGACGATGGCGAAGGCGGCGATCGTGGCCAGGCCGTAGGCGACGAGGTAGAACATCACGCCGGAGATGCCGGTGACGTCGAAGGCGAGGACGCCGACGAGGATGAACCCGGCGTGGGCCACCGACGAGTAGGCGAGCAGGCGCTTGATGTCGGTCTGGGTCACCGAGAGGACGGCGCCGACGACCATCGTGAGGACGGCGACGGCAGCGACGCCGAGGCGCCACTCGAGGCGCGAGGCCTCGAGGCCGACGTAGGCGAGGCGCAGGATCGCACCGAATGCCGCGAGCTTGGTGGCCGCGGCCATGAAGCCGGTGACCGGACTCGGGGCACCCTGGTAGGCGTCCGGCGTCCACGAGTGGAACGGCACGGCGCCGATCTTGAAGAGCAGGCCGACGAGGGTGAGGACGACACCGGGGAGCAGCAGCCCCTCGAGGTCGGCGTTGGCGGTCGTGATGGCGGTGGCGATCTTCGACAGGTCGGACGAGCCGGCATACCCGTAGAGGAGCGCGGCACCGAAGAGGAAGAACGCCGACGAGAACGCGCCGAGCAGGAAGTACTTGAGCGAGGCCTCCTGCGAGAGCAGGCGGCGTCGGCGCGCGAGCCCGGTGAGGACGTAGAGCGGCAGCGAGAGCACCTCGAGCGCGACGAACATCGTGATGAGGTCGCCCGCGGCGACGAACATGAGCATGCCGAAGACGGCGAACATCGTCAGCGGGAAGGCCTCCGACGTGGCATAACCGGCGCGGTCGGCCGCGGCCTCGGCCGGCGAGCCCGGCGTCGCCGCACCCATCGGCGTGAAGGCGTCGGCCGAGCGGCCACCGAAGCGCTCCGACATCGTGAGGATGCCGAGGACGGCGAAGATGAGGAGCGAGCCCTGCATGAAGAGCGCCGGGCCGTCGACGACGATCGAGCCGCCGACGGTGATGCCCTGGTTGTCGACCGACACGAGGACGAGGACCGCGAACGCCGCGACGAGCGCGGCGAGCGTGAGGCCGACCTGGATGGTGTGCCGCTGGAGCCGGGGCGCGAAGGCCTCGACGAGCACGCCGACGAGGGCTGCCGCGACGACGATGAGCATCGGCGCGACGGCGGCGTAGTCGACCTTGACGGCCTCGAACGCCGTCGGCACGGCCGTGGGCAGAAGGGCGGCGGTCACTGGGCACTCCCGGAGGCGTTGGTCGGCGCGGGGTCGGTGACGCCGACGAGTTCGAGCGTCTTGCCGACCGCGGGGTTGACGAGGTCGAGCACGGGCTTCGGGAAGAAGCCGAGCAGCAGGAAGGACGCGAGGATCGGCGCCACGACGAGCTTCTCGCGCAGCCCGAGGTCACGCGGCTCGGCCACGGCGGTGAACACCGGGCGCGGGCCGGTGAAGACGCGCTGGTACATGAGCAGGATGTAGAGCGCCGCGAGGACGATGCCGATCGTGCCGATGGCCGCGGCCCACGGGTAGCGCTGGAACGTCCCGGTGAGCACGAGGAACTCGGACACGTAGGACGAGAGACCGGGCAGGGCCAGCGACGACAGGCCCGCGACGAGGAACGTCCCCGCGAGCACCGGCGTCACGCGCTGCCAGCCGCCGTAGTCGGCGATCCGCTGCGAGCCGTGGCGCGCGACGAGGAACCCGGCGATGAGGAACAGCCCGGCCGTCGCGAACCCGTGGTTGACCATGTAGAGGGCCGACCCGGCTCCGGCCGTCGAGGTCATGGCGAAGATGCCCATGACGATGAAGCCGAAGTGGCTGATCGACGTGAAGGCGATGAGCCGCATCATGTCGCGCGAGCCGATGGCGAGCAGCGCGCCGTAGATCACCGAGATGACCGCGAGCGTGATGACGAGCGGGGTGGCCCACTTCGAGGCCTCCGGGAAGAACCCGAGGCAGAAGCGCAGCATCCCGAAGGTGCCGACCTTGTCGAGGACGCCGACGAGGAGCACGGCGGTGGCGGGGCGGGCCTCCGACGCGGCGTCGGGCAGCCAGGTGTGGACCGGCCACATCGGCGCCTTGATCGCGAAGGCGATGAAGAAGCCGAGGAACATCCAGCGCTGCGCGGCGGTGGACCCGCCGACCGCACCCTCGAGCGACTCGTAGAGGAAGCCCTGCTCGCCACCCGGCCCGTAGAAGTAGAGCGCGATGACGGCGACGAGCATGATGAGCCCGCCGACGAGCGAGAAGAGGATGAACTTCACCGCGGCGTACTGGCGACGGGGGCCGCCGAACATGCCGATGAGGAAGTACACCGGGATGAGCATCGCCTCGAAGAAGACGTAGAACAGGAAGACGTCGCGCGCCGCGAAGACACCCACCATGAAGGTGAGCAGCACGAGCATGAGCGCGAAGTAGGTCTTCTCACGCTTCGGCTCCGCGTCGACCCCGAGGTCGTTCCACGCGGCGAGGAGGCACACCGGCGTGAGGATCGCCGCCATGACGATGAGCGACAGGGCGATGCCGTCGACACCGAGGGCGTAGGAGACGCCGAACTGCGGGATCCACGAGTGGGTCTCGGTGAGCTGGTAGCGCTCGGCCGAGCCGCCGGTGTCGAACCGGGCCCAGGCGAGCAGCGCCAGAGCCAGCGTGACGAGCGAGGTCGCCAGGGCGACCGGACGCGCCAGCCGCGTCGAGCCGGAGGGCAGCAGCCACACCACCGCCGCGCCGACGAGCGGCACGACCATCATGAGGGTGAGGATGGGGAAGGACATCAGTTCATCACCCACAGGGCTCCGAGGACGGCGACGACGCCGGTGAGCATCGTCAGGGCATAGGACCGGGCGTAGCCCGTCTGGACGCGGCGCAGTCGCGAGGACGCGCCACCGATCGCGGCCGCCAGCGAGCCGGCGACCCCGTCGACACCCTTGCCGTCGGTGAAGACGAGCGCCCGGGTGAGGTGCGTGCCGGGCCGCATGAAGAGGCCCTCGTTGATGGCGTCCTGGTAGAGGTCGGCACGGGCCGCCCGGGTGAGCAGCGAGCCACGCGGCGCCACCTCGGCGACGTCGTCGCGCCAGTAGAGCATCCACGCGTAGGCCGCACCGGCGGCGACGAGCAGGAGGGTGAGCGCCATGATGACCGGCACCGCGAGGACCGGGTGCTCCTCACCGTGCTCGCCGACGACCGGCTCGAGCCAGTGGGTGAACATGCCGCCCCACGAGAGGACGAGACCGAGGAGGCCCGACCCGACCGCGAGGACGATCATCGGCACGGTCATCGTCAGCGGCGACTCGTGCGGGTGCACGCCGCGCTCGGCGTCCTCGTGCTCGTCGACCCAGCGGCGACGACCGTGGAAGGTCATGAAGAACAGTCGCGACATGTAGAACGCCGTGATGCCGGCGCCGATCATCGCCACGCCGCCGAAGACCCACGGACGCCAGCCCTCGCCGATGAACGCGGCCTCGATGACCTTGTCCTTGGACCAGAAGCCGGAGAACGGCGGAACTCCGAGGATCGCGAGCCAGCCGAGGCCGAAGGTCACCCAGGTGATCTTCATGAAGCCCGACAGCCCACCGAACCCGCGCATGTCGACCCGGTCCTTCATGCCGTGCATGACCGAGCCGGCGCCGAGGAACATCCCGGCCTTGAAGAAGCCGTGGGTGATGAGGTGGAAGATCGCGAACGCGTAGCCGACCGGCCCGAGACCCGCGGCGAGCATCATGTAGCCGATCTGGCTCATCGTCGACGCGGCGAGCGCCTTCTTGATGTCGTCCTTCGCGCAGCCGACGATCGCTCCGTAGAGGAGGGTGATCGCACCGACGATCGCGACGGCGAGCTGGGCGTTGGGGGCGGCGTCGAAGATCGCGTGGGAGCGGACGACGAGGTAGACGCCGGCGGTGACCATCGTCGCCGCGTGGATGAGCGCCGACACCGGGGTCGGGCCGGCCATGGCGTCGCCGAGCCAGGACTGCAGCGGGAACTGCGCAGACTTCGCGCACGCGCCGACGAGCAGGAGCAGCCCGAGGACCGTCATCGCCGTCGAGCCGGCCTCGGCCGCGCCCGCGTGGACGGTCTCGAAGTCGACCGCGCCGAACGTGAAGAACATGAACATGATCGCGATGGACATGCCGACGTCGCCGACGCGGTTGACGAAGAACGCCTTGTTGGCCGCGGTCGCGTAGGCCGGGTTGTGGTTCCAGAACCCGATGAGCAGGTAGGACGCGAGACCCACGCCCTCCCAGCCCACGAAGAGCAGGAGGTAGGAGTCGGCGAGCACGAGCAGCAGCATCGACGCGACGAAGAGGTTGAGGTAGGCGAAGAACTTGCGGCGGTCGGGGTCGTGCTCCATGTAGCCGATGGAGTAGACGTGGATGAGCGACCCGACGAACGTGATGAGCAGGACGAAGGCGATCGACAGCTGGTCGACGAGCAGCCCCGTCTCGAGCTGGAACTGCCCCGCCGGGATGAAGTTCCAGCCACCGACGTGGGCGGCGCGCTCCTCGGCGCCGCGGCCGGCCATCGCGAGGAAGATCGCGAAGCCGATCACGAAGCTGCCCCACGAGAGGGCGGTCGCGAGCAGGTGGCCCCAGGCGTTCGTGGCCCTGCCTCCCAGCAGGAGGATCCCGGCACCCGCGAGCGGGAGCAGGACGAGGAGCCACGCGTATGCCGTGAGGCCGGTGGCCGCGGCCACCTCACCTTCCGCGGCGAGCAGTGCGAATGAGTTCACGAGTGCAGCCCCTTAGAGCTTCAGGAGGTTGGCGTCGTCGACCGAGGCCGACCGGCGGGCACGGAAGATCGCCATGATGATGGCGAGGCCGACGACGACCTCGGCGGCCGCGACGACCATGACGAAGAGCGCGATCACCTGGCCGTCGAGGTTGCCGTGCAGGCGGGCGAAGGTGACGAACGCGAGGTTCGCCGCGTTGAGCATGAGCTCGACGCCCATGAAGACGACGATCGCGTTGCGCCGGGTCAGGACGGTGGCGCCGCCGATCACGAAGAGCAGCGTCGCGAGGTAGATGTAGTTGATGAGGCTCATGCCTGGTCCTCCGGCTCGGTGGCGGCGTCGCGGGCGGACTCCTTGTCGAGGGCGGACGCGGGGATGCCGTCGCGCGGGGCGTCGCCCGTCCACGACGTGTCCACCTCACGTGCGATCTCGCGCTCGGCCTCGACCCACGGGGTGGCCGAGCCGACCTGGTCGCGGGCGGTGAGGACGCGCGAGACCGAGAGCTCGCTCGGCGAGCCGTCGGGCAGCAGGGCCGGCGTGTCGACGGCGTTGTGCCGGGCGTAGACACCGGGGGCAGGCAGGCCGGCGAGGTTCTCGCCGGAGCGGATGCGCCGCTCGGCCCAGGCGCGCTGGCTCGGGCGGGACCCGAGGCGCTCGCGGTGGGCGAGGACCATCGCGGCGAGCGCGGCGGTGATGAGCAGCGCCGACGTCGCCTCGAAGACCCAGACGTAGCGGCCGAAGATGAGCTCCGCGACGCCGGAGACGTTGCCCGTCTCGGCGTTGAGCGACGTGAGCCGGTCGGCCGGGGCGTCACCGATGGTGATGCGGCCGAGAGCTCCGGCGAGGAGGACACCGAGGCCGAGCGAGAGCACGACCGTGGCGACCCGCTGGCCCTTGAGGGTCTCGACGACGCTGTCCGAGGAGTCGACGCCGACGAGCATGACGACGAAGAGGAAGAGCATCATCACGGCGCCGGTGTAGACGAAGATCTGGATGACACCGAGGAAGTCGGCGTCCTGCGCGAGGTAGAACACGCCGAGGCAGATCATCGTCAGCGCCATGCCGAGGGCGGCATGGACCGCCTTGCGGGCGAAGACGAGGCCGAGCGCACCAGCGACGGCGACCGGGGCGAGGACCCAGAAGAGGATCGCTTCTCCGGTACTGGTCATGACGTTGCCTCCTCGGGGGCCTTGGCGTGGTGCTGCTCGACCCACTCGCGCTGCTCGGTCGTCGCGCCCGAGACCTTGCCCAGGTAGTAGTCGCGCTCCTCCATGCCGTCCACCATCGGGTGCGGCGCTGGGACCATGCCGCCCTGGAGCGGGGCGAGGAGCTGCTCCTTGGTGAAGATGAGGTCGGCGCGGTTGTTGTCGGCGATCTCGTACTCGTTCGTCATCGTCAGCGCGCGCGTCGGGCAGGCCTCGATGCACAGGCCGCAGAAGATGCAGCGCAGGTAGTTGATCTGGTAGACGCGGCCGTAGCGCTCACCGGGCGAGAACCGCTGACCCGAGGCGTCGTCGTTGTTGGCGCCCTCGACGAGGATCGCGTCAGCCGGGCAGGCCCACGCGCAGAGCTCGCAGCCGACGCACTTCTCGAGCCCGTCGGGGTGACGGTTGAGCTGGTGGCGGCCGTGGAAGCGCTGCGCCGTCGGGCGCTTCACCTCGGGGTACTCGGTCGTGGCGACCTTGCGGAACATCGTCGCGAAGGTCACCCCGAACCCGCCCACGGGGGCGAAGAGGTCGGAGAGGAACCCGCCCTTGTCCTTGTCAGCCACGAGGGGCCTCCTTGTCGGTGAAGTCGAACACGGCAGGACCGCTCGGTCGCTCGGTCACGGGCTCGGCCTCCGGCAGCGCGGGCGCACCGACCCGCGCGGTCTCCTTGAGGCGCTGGCCCGGGAGCGGCGGCACGACGAACCCACCGGCATACGGGTCGATCTCCTCGGGCGGCGCCTGGCTCGCGGCGTTGTCCCGGGCGATGGCCCGGCTGTCCCACCACCAGCCGAGGGCGAGCGCGCCGACGGCGACGAGGCCGACGATCGCGAGCGACGAGACCGGGAAGCGGCGCCCGGCGACCTCGAGGGCCGCGTCACCGAACCAGCCGTTCTGCGCGCCGCGGAAGAAGGCGACGAGGACGACCCAGGCGAGGGTCGCCGGGATGAGGAACTTCCACCCGAAGCGCATGAACTGGTCGTAGCGGGTGCGGGGCAGCGAGCCGCGCAGCCACACGAAGACGAACATGAACATCCAGAGCTTGACGGTGAACCAGAGCAGGCCCCACCAGCCCTCGTTGAACATGCCGTCGTTGATGGCGGCGATGCCGGGAGGCGCCTGCCAGCCACCGAGGAACATCGTCGTGGCCAGGGCCGCGACCGTGAACATGTTGATGTACTCGCCGAGGAAGAACATGGCGAAGCGCATCGAGCCGTACTCGGTGTGGAAGCCACCGGTGAGCTCGCCCTCGCCCTCGGCGAGGTCGAACGGCAGTCGGTTGGTCTCGCCGACCATCGTGATGACGTAGACGAAGAAGCTGAAGAACGCCGGGATGATGTACCAGACGTTGGCCTGCGAGCCGACGATCTGCGAGGTCGACATCGAGCCGCTGTAGAGGAAGACGGCGACGAGGGAGAGGCCCATCGCGATCTCGTAGGAGATCATCTGCGCCGACGAGCGCAGGCCACCCATGAGCGGGTAGGGCGAGCCCGAGGACCAGCCGGCGAGGACGACGCCGTAGATGCCGATGCCGGCGATCGCGAGCACGAAGAGCACGGCGATCGAGGAGTCGGCGAGCTGGAACGGCGTGCGGTGCCCGAACATGCTCACCTCACCGGCGAGCGGGATGATCGCGAAGCCGATGAAGCACATCGTCGCCGTGATGAGCGGCGCCAGGGTGAAGACGAACCGGTCCGCCTTGGCGGGGGTGTTGTCCTCCTTGAGCATCGACTTCATGCCGTCGGCGAGGGTCTGGAGCAGGCCGAACGGACCGTTGCGGTTGGGCCCGGGGCGCTGCTGCATGCGGCCGATGACGCGGCGCTCGAACCAGATGACGAGCAGCGTCGAGACGAGCAGGTAGACGAAGATGAGAAGCGCCTTGACGAGCGAGAGCCACCACGGCGTGTCCGAGAAGTCGGCGCGCGGGTTGTCCTTGCCCTCGGTCGCGAGCGACCCGAGTGCCTGTATGCCGGTCAGCGCGCTCTCGCTGTAGGTGCCGGCCACCTGCTGGAGGCTGAGCAGCGTGCTCATGAGGAGACCACCTTGTCCACCTTGGTGACGGAGACGCGGATGCCGGGGGCGTCCGCGAGCGTGCCCCGGAGGTCGCAGCCCTCCGAGTTGGTCGGGAGCCAGACGACGTGGTCGGCCATCTCGGTCACGGCGACGGGGACCGTGACGCTGAAGTCGCCACCGGTGACGGTGACGCTGTCACCGTCGGCGACACCGATCGAGGCGGCGGTCGTCGCCGACACCTTCGCGGCGGCCTTCGGTGCGGTGCCCGCGAGGAACGGCTCACCGTCCTGGAGCAGCCCCTTGTCGAGGAGGTGGCGCCACGTCGCGAGGACGAGGTGGCCGTCCTCGGCGCTCGGGACCTCGCCGGCCTCGACGGTCGGCGCGGCGGCACGGGGGCCGGACGCGGGGCCGATGCGCTGCATCTCGGAGCGGACCTCGGCGACCGTGCGGCAGCCGAGGAACTCGCCCATCTCGTCGGCGAGCATGTCGAGCGCGCGGTGGTCGCTGACGAAGCCGGTCTCGATGGCCTGCTGGAACGGGCGGACCCGGCCCTCCCAGTCCACGAAGCTGCCGGCCTTCTCGGCGTGCGCCGCGACGGGCAGGACGACGTCGGCGAGCGCGGTAACTGCGGACTCGCGGATCTCGAGCGAGACGACGAAGGTGTTCTCGAGGGCCTGGACGGCGTCGGCGCGACCGAAGTCGAGCGGGTCGACGCCACCGACGACGAGCGCACCGAGGCGTCCGGTGGCGGCCGCCTCGAGGATCGCGCCGGCGTCGCGGCCGGGCTCGTCGGGCAGGCCGACGACGTCCCAGGCGGAGGCGACCTCGGCGCGGGCGGTGGCGTCACCGACCGCACGGCCACCGGGCAGCAGCGTCGGGAAGGCTCCGGCCTCGAGGGCACCGCGCTCGCCCGCACGACGCGGGACCCACGCGAGCCGGGCGCCGGTGGTCTCGGCGAGACGGGCCGCCGCGCTCAGGGCACCGGGCACGGTGGCGAGGCGCTCGCCGACGAGGATGATCGCGCCCTCACCGCGCAGCGCCTCGGCGGCGTCACGCACGGTGTCGGGGCCCTCGCCGGGCGCACCGCTGGCCGAGCCCTTGCCGAGGGCGTCGAGGACCTCGGGCTCCGTGCCGGGCGCGGTCGGGATGAGGCGACCGGAGACCTTGGCGAGGCCGCGGGTCGCCACGGGCGACACGGCATACACGGCGGTCTTGCTCCTGCGCGACGCCTTGCGCAGGCGCAGGAAGACGATGGGGCTCTCGTCCTCGGGCTCGAAGCCAGCGAGGACGACCGTCTTGGCCGACTCGAGGTCGGCGTAGGTGACCGCGCCGCCGTCGGGGCCGGTGGCGACGACGGACGACGCGAGGAAGTCCGCCTCCTCGGCCGAGTGCGGCCGCGCGCGGAAGTCGACGTCGTTGGTGCCGAGGATCGTGCGCGCGAACTTGCCGTAGGCGTAGGCGTCCTCGGAGCTCACGCGACCGCCGACGAGCACACCGGCGCCGTTGGCGGCCCTGAGCCCGGCGGCGGCGACCTCGAGGGCCTCACGCCAGGAGGCGACGCGGAGCTCGCCGTCCTCGCGGACCATCGGCAGCTCGAGGCGGGCCGGCGTCGTGGCGTACTGGAAGGCCCAGCGGCCCTTGTCGCAGTTCCACTCCTCGTTGACGAGCGGCTCGTTGGCGGCCATCCGGCGCAGGACCGAGCCACGGCGGTGGTCGGTCCGCATCGAGCAGCCGCTCGCGCAGTGCTCGCAGACGCTCGGCGTCGACACGAGGTCGAAGGGGCGCGCACGGAAGCGGTAGGCGGCGCCGGTGAGGGCACCGACCGGGCAGATCTGGACGGTGTTGCCGGAGAAGTAGGACTCGAACGGCTTCTCCTCGTAGATGCCGACCTGCTGCAGCGCGCCACGCTCGACGAGGGCGATGAACGGGTCACCGGCGACCTGGTCGGAGAAGCGCGTGCACCGGGCGCACAGGACGCAGCGCTCGCGGTCGAGGAGCACCTGGCTCGAGATGTTGATCGGCTTCGGGTAGGTCCGCTTGACGTCCTCGAAGCGGCTCACCGGGCGGCCGTTGCTCATCGCCTGGTTCTGCAGCGGGCACTCGCCACCCTTGTCGCAGACCGGGCAGTCGAGCGGGTGGTTGATGAGGAGCAGCTCCATGACGCCCTGCTGTGCCTTGTCGGCGACCGGCGAGCTGTGCTGGGTCTTGACCTGCATGCCGGGTGAGACCGTCATCGTGCACGAGGCCTGCGGCTTCGGCATCGGGCGCAGGGTGCCGTCGGGGCCCGGCGTCGAGACCTCGACGAGGCACTGGCGGCAGGCGCCCACCGGCTCGAGCAGCGGGTGGTCGCAGAAGCGCGGGATCTCGATCCCAGCCTCCTCGGCCGCCCGGATGACGAGCGTGTTCTTGGGGACGGAGACGTCGATGCCGTCGATGGTCAGCTCGACCGTCTCGACGGCGGGCGCCGCCTTCTTGTCGTCGGTCACAGTCATGCGGTGTCCCCAAAGCGTGGTGTGGAGGAGCGGAGCGGGGGAACAGAACGGTTTGGGGTACTCATGCGTTCACTCGGTCCTTGTGGAAGAGCGTGGACTCACGGGCGTCGAACGGGCAGCGGCCCTCGGTGAGGTGGGCGCGGTACTCGTCGCGGAAGTACTGGATCGAGCTCGTGATCGGGCTGGTCGCACCATCGCCGAGAGCGCAGAAGCTGCGCCCGAGGATGTTGTCGCAGATGTCGAGGAGCTTGTCGAGGTCCTCCTCGCTCCCCTGCCCGTGCTCGAGCCGGCCGAGGATCTGCTTGAGCCACCACGTGCCCTCGCGGCACGGGGTGCACTTGCCGCAGGACTCGTGCTTGTAGAAGTCGGTCCAGCGGTCGACGGCGCGCACGACGCAGGTCGTCTCGTCGAAGATCTGCAGGGCGCGCGTGCCGAGCATCGAGCCGGCCGCGGCGACCGACTCGAAGTCGAGCGGGATGTCGAGGTGCTCGGCCGTGAAGAGCGGTGTCGACGAGCCACCGGGCGTCCAGAACTTCAGCGCCTTGTCGGGGTCGCGCATCCCACCGGCCATGTCGAGCAGCTCGCGCAGCGTGATGCCGAGCGGGGCTTCGTACTGGCCGGGGTTCTTGACGTGGCCCGAGAGGCTGAAGATGCCGAAGCCCTGGGACTTCTCGGTGCCCATGTCGCCGAACCACTCGGCGCCGTGGAGCAGGATCGGCGGCACGCTCGCGATCGACTCGACGTTGTTGACGACGGTCGGGCGGGCGTAGAGACCGGCGACGGCCGGGAACGGCGGCTTGAGGCGCGGCTGGCCGCGGCGGCCCTCGAGGCTGTCGAGGAGCGCGGTCTCCTCGCCGCAGATGTAGGCGCCGGCACCGGCGTGGACCGTGACGTCGAGGTCGAAGCCGGAGCCGTGGATGTTCTTGCCGAGGTGCCCGGCCGCGTAGGCCTCCTCGACCGCGCGCAGCAGGCGGCGGTAGACGTGGACGACCTCACCGCGCAGGTAGATGAAGGCGTGGTTGCAGCCGATGGCGTAGGAGGTGATCGCGACGCCCTCGATGAGGAACTGCGGCGCGGCCATCATGAGCGGGATGTCCTTGCACGTGCCCGGCTCGGACTCGTCGGCGTTGACGACGAGGTAGCGGGGGCCGCCGTCCGGCGGGGGGAGGAAGCCCCACTTCATGCCGGTGGGGAAGCCGGCGCCGCCACGGCCGCGCAGGCCGGAGTCCTTCGTCATCTGCACGAGGTCGGCCGGAGCCATGCCGAGCGCCTTCTTGAGCGCCTGGTAGCCCTCGTTCTTCTCGTAGGTCTCGAGCGTCCAGCTCTGGGGGTCGTCCCAGAACTTCGTGAGGATGGGGGTCAGCGTGGTGCTCATCGGTCTCCCTCGCCCTTGATCTCCGGTCCCTCGGAACCGGTGCCGTCGTCCTTCGCGGTGCCCTCGCCGTACGACGAGGTCTCGGCGCCCTCGGGACGCACGCCACCGGTCTGCGGGGTCGCGCCCTTCGACGAGGCCGCGGCCGGGGTGCCCGTGAGCGGGGCGTCGCCCTTCGGCTCGGCCTCGGCGGTGGTGGCGCCGTCGTCGAAGAGGGTCGCGGGCTCGGCCTCGGCCTGGACGGTCGAGGGCTGCGCGGGGGCTTCCTTCTTCGTGCCCTTCGCGCCCTTCTTGCCGTCGGCGGGCGCGTCGGCGGAGTCCTTCGCGGAGTCCTCGACCGGCTTGTCCGCGGGCTCGTCGGCGTCCTTCTTGGCGGGCTGGCCGCCGGGCTTCTCACCCGGCTCGTTGGTCGGGGTGTCCGTCGAGCTGTGGCGCCCCGCGGCCTTGCCCTCGACCGAGTCGCCACCGGCGCTGGCCTGCGTGTCGGTGTCCTGGCCGCTGCCGTCCTTCGCGCCGCCCTGGTCGGCCGTGGGCGCCTCCCAGCCGTTCTCGTGCGCGACCTCGAGGCCGCGCAGCGACGCGGGACCGGCGCCGACGCCTTGGTCGGCGAGGCCGTCGCTGAAGCCGGCGAGGACGCGCGACATCTGCTTGAAGGTGCAGAGGCTGTCGGGGCCGCGGGTCGGCTTCACCGGCGTGCCGGCGCGCAGGTCGTCGACGAGCTGGTTGGTCGACTCCGGCGTCTGGTTGTCGAAGAACTCCCAGTTGGCCATGACGACCGGGGCGTAGTCGCACGCCGCGTTGCACTCGATGCGCTCGAGGGTGATCTTGCCGTCCTCGGTCGTCTCGTCGTGACCGATGCCGAGGTGGTCGGAGACCGACTCCCAGATCTCGTCGCCGCCCATGACGGCGCAGAGCGTGTTGGTGCAGACACCGACCGTGTAGTCACCGTTGGGGTGGCGCTTGTACTGCGTGTAGAACGTCGCCACGCCCGAGACCTCGGCGCGGGTGAGGTCGAGGACCTCGGCGCAGAAGTCGATGCCGCGACCGGTGACGTAGCCGTCGACCGACTGCACGAGGTGCAGCAGCGGCAGCAGCGCCGACCGCTTCTGGGGGTAGCGGGCAACGACCTGCTCGGCGTCCGCGTGCAGCTGCGCGAGCTGCTCCGCGGCATACGGCTCCTTGGACTCCGCGGGCACCGTGAGGTGACCGGCAGCAGTCTGCAATCCGTAGTGCTCCATCAGCGGTCCACGCCTCCCATGACGGGGTCGATCGAGGCCACGGCGACGATGACGTCGGCGACCTGGCCGCCTTCGGACAGCGCGGCCACGGCCTGCAGGTTGTTGAAGCTCGGGTCCCGGAAGTGCGCCCGGTAGGGACGCGTGCCACCGTCGGAGACGACGTGCGCGCCGAGCTCGCCCTTGGGCGACTCGATCGGCACGTAGGCCTGGCCGGCGGGGACGCGGAAGCCCTCGGTGACGAGCTTGAAGTGGTGGATGAGGGACTCCATCGAGGTGCCCATGATCTCGCGGATGTGGTCGAGGCTGTTGCCCTGGCCGTCGCTGCCGACGGAGAGCTGCGCCGGCCACGCGATCTTCTTGTCCTCGATCATGACCGGGCCGTGGACCTTCTTGAGGCGCTCGACGCACTGCTCGACGATCTTGAGCGACTCGTACATCTCGTCGAGGCGGATCCGGATCCGGTCGTAGGCGTCGGCCCCGGTGCGGGTGATGACCTCGAAGTCGTAGGTCTCGTAGCCGCAGTAGGGCTGGCTCTTGCGCAGGTCGTGCGGGAGGCCGGTCGACCGCAGGATGGGGCCGGTGATGCCGAGCGCCATGCAGCCGGCGAGGTCGAGGTAGCCGACCTCCTTGGTGCGGCCCTTGAGGATCGGGTTCTCGTTGAGGAGGAGCTCGAGCTCGTGCAGGCCCGCGCGCAGCTGCGGCACGGTGTCGTTGATCTGGTCGAGGCAGCCGTGGGGCAGGTCCTGCGCGACACCGCCCGGGCGGATGTAGGCGTTGTTCATGCGCAGGCCGGTGACCATCTCGAAGATGCGCAGGATGCGCTCGCGCTCGCGGAAGCCGACGGTCATGACGGTGGTGGCGCCGAGCTCCATGCCGCCGGTGCCGAGGCACACGAGGTGGGAGTTGATGCGCGTGAGCTCCATCATGAGGACGCGGATGATGCTCGCGCGCTCGGGGATCCGGTCCTCGATGCCGAGGAGCCGCTCGATGCCCAGGCAGTAGGTCGTCTCCTGGAACATCGGCGTGAGGTAGTCCATGCGCGTGCAGAACGTCACGCCCTGGACCCAGGAGCGGAACTCCATGTTCTTCTCGATGCCGGTGTGGAGGTAGCCGATGCCCGCGCGGGCCTCGGTCACGGTCTCGCCGTCGAGCTCGAGGATGAGGCGGAGCACGCCGTGCGTCGACGGGTGCTGCGGACCCATGTTGACGACGATGCGCTCCTCGTGCAGCGCCGTCGCCTCGTCGACGAGGTCGCCCCAGTCGCCACCGGAGGCGTTGAAGACGCGGGCGCCGTCCTCGCGGTCGGCGTCGGTCGTCGCATAGGGGTCGCCCTGTCCGTCCCCGAGCGCCGGGTCGAGACCCGGGCTCTGCTCGCCGGCCGGAACCTCTTCGTAGATGGTGTCGTCGTGAGTGGCCATCAGTTGTACGACCTCCGCTCGTCGGGCGGCGGGACGGTGCCGCCCTTGTACTCCACCGGGATTCCACCCAGGGGATAGTCCTTGCGCTGGGGGTGGCCCGGCCAGTCGTCGGGCATGAGGATGCGGGTGAGGGACGGGTGGCCCTCGAAGACGATGCCGAACATGTCCCACGTCTCGCGCTCGTGCCAGTCGGCGGCCGGCCACGTCTCGACGACCGAGGGGATGCGGGGGTCGTCGTCGGGGGCGGTCACCTCGAGGCGCACGCGCCGGTTGTGGGTGATCGAGAGCAGGTGGTAGACCGCGTGCAGCTCACGGCCCGCCTCACCCGGGAAGTGCACGCCGGAGACGCCGGTGCAGATCTCGAAGCGCAGGGCCGGGTCGTCGCGCAGGGCGCGGGCCACGGTCGGCAGCGCCTCCCGACGGATGTGGAGGGTGAGCTCGCCGCGGTCGACGACGACCCGCTCGACGGCGGAGCCGTATGCCGTGTCACCGGACGTGCCGAGCGCCTGCTCGAGCGTCGTGGTGAGCTCGTCGAAGTAGCTGCCGTAGGGCTTCTCGGCCGCGCCGGGGAAGAGGATCGGCGTGCGGAGGCCGCCGTAGCCGCTCGTGTCGCTGCCGCTGGTCGGGCCGAACATGCCACGACGCTCGCCGATCCTGACGGGCGCCGTGTCGCCGGCCGCGTTGGCCTCGGTGAGGTCGAGGTCGGTGGCGTGGAGGTCCTCCGACCCGACGACCGCCTCGGACGCGGTCGTCGTGGGGTCGTCGGCGGGGGGCTTGGTGTCGTCGCTCATGCGAGGAGGTTCCTCCCGGGCGTCGCGGTGAGGGCGGCGTGGTCGTGGGTGGGCGGCATGAGCTGGGTCGGCACGGCGCGCAGCGCCGCCTCCTCGGCGGCCCGGGCCGCGGCGACGCGGTTGACGCCGAGCTTGGAGTTCTGGATCTGGTCGTGCAGCTCGATGATCGCGTTGAGGAGCATCTCGGGCCGCGGCGGGCAGCCGGGCAGGTAGATGTCGACCGGGATGATGTGGTCGACGCCCTGGACGATCGCGTAGTTGTTGAACATGCCGCCCGAGCTGGCGCAGACGCCCATCGAGATGACCCACTTCGGGTTCGGCATCTGGTCGTAGACCTGGCGGACGACCGGCGCCATCTTGTTGGACACGCGTCCGGCCACGATCATGAGGTCGGCCTGGCGCGGCGTCGCCGAGAAGCGCTCCATGCCGAAGCGGGCGATGTCGTAGTCGGGCGTGCCGACGGCCATCATCTCGATGGCGCAGCACGCGAGACCGAACGTCGCCGGCCAGATCGAGGCCTTGCGCATGTAGCCGACGACGTTCTCGAGCGTCGTCAGCACGAAGCCGGCGGGCAGCTTCTCCTCGAGTCCCATCAGAGACTCCTTCCGATCGGGTCAGGCAGAGCGGTGGCGCGCGCGAGCGCGTCGGGGGCACACGGCATACACATCAGTCCCACTCCAGTCCGCCGCGCTTCCACACGTAGGCGTAGGCGACGAAGACCGTGAGGATGAAGAGGACCATCTCGACGAGGGCGAAGAGGCCGAGCTGGTCGAAGGCGACGGCGAACGGGTAGAGGAACACCGACTCGATGTCGAAGATGATGAAGAGCATCGCGGTGAGGAAGTACTTGATCGGCACGCGACCGCCGCCCTCGGCGCGCGGCGACGGCTGGATGCCGCACTCGTAGGGCTCGGACTTCGCGCGGTTGTAGCGCTTCGGCCCGACGACGAGGCTGGTCCCCACCGACAGCGCGGCGAACCCGAAGCCGAGCGCCAGGAGGAAGAGGATCGGGACGTAGGGGTTGCTCATCGCTGGTCAACTCCCCTTTCGGTGCCAGGGTCTGCGGCTCGGGTCACGCGCCCCATCGTAGATGGCGTGACGCAGGTCTCAACTGCAGCCGGGGTGGGGGTGGTCAGGGCGGCGAGGGCGAGCTTCATGAGGGGCTGCCTCGGGAGGGCGTAGGTCGTCGCGAGCCTGGTGACGAGCGGACGGTCGAGGATCCGCGCGGCCGCGCGTCCCAGCGTCCGGTGTCGTCCGAGGGCACCGTCGAGGACGTCGTCGTATGCCGTGAGCTCGGCCTCGCGCGCGGCTCCCACCGGGTGCGCGAGGGCTCGCGCGACGACGACGGCGGCGAGGCGGGCCGAGGTGAGCGCGGCCGCGACCCCCTCCCCCGTGACGGGGTGGGCCACGGCGGCGGAGTCGCCGACGGCGAGGAGGCCGTCCGCACAACGTCGCTCGCTTCGCCCGCCAGGACCGGCGGCCAGGCGCGAGCCGGCGACGGGACCGGTCATCGTGTCCTCGGTGAGCCCCCAGTTCGCGGGAAGGGCGGCGAGCCAGCGGCGCAAAACGCCGGCGCAGGCGTCGGTCGTCGCGGTCGTGTCGTCGGCGAGGGCGCCCACGCCGACGGTGACGCGGCCGTCGCCGCGGCCGATGATCCAGCCGTGGCCGGGGAGCGCGGCGCCGTCGCCGGTGGCCAGGCGCAGCCAGGCCTCGACGTGGTCGTCACCGTGCCGCGGGCTGTCGAAGTCGGCGGAGACGGCGACCGGGCCGGTGTCCTCGGAGCGGCGGGCGGCGGTGGCGAGCGCGCCGCCGGAGGCGTCGACGACGACGTCGGCGGCGATGGTCGCGCCGTCGGCCGTCGTCACGCCGGTGACGCGGCCGGCGGCGTCACGGGTGACCCCGGTGACCTCGGTGGCGCGGCGCAGGCGCGCACCGGAGCGGACGGCATACGCGGCGAGGGTGTCGTCGAGGACCGCACGGGCGACGGTGAGTCCGTGGGTCGCGCGACCGTGCGCGTCGGGCCATGCGAGGGCGAGACGCATGCCGCCACCCGCACCGCCGACGAAGCGGACGCCGGTCGTGCGGTGCCAGCCGGCGGTGTCCGACTCGGGGAGGCCGAGGACCTCGAGCTCGCGGACGGCGGCCGGCGTGAGGGCCGCGGCGCCCGGACGCGCGTCGCCCTCGGCGCTGCGCTCGAGGAGCAGGACGTCGACGCCCGCCGCGGACAGGTGTGCCGCAGCAGCGGAGCCGGCGACACCGGCTCCGATGACGACGACGCCTGCGGCATCAGGGAGATACGTCAACGGGACACCTTGCTTGTGAAAGTCTTCACGAACAACGCCCTACTCTATGCAGCCCGTTTCGGGCGGTGCACTAAGGCGGACCTAAGTAGCGTTTCTCGGGGGCGGTCGGGGCCGCGAGTGTCGGGGATCCGGGGCCAAACCCTCGGGCAGAACCCCACCTTGCCGACACCCGATGGGCGCGTCAGGCCCGCTTGACCCCGCGGTGGAGGGCGACGATGCCGCCGCTGAGGTTGCGCCACTCGACCTCGCCCCAGCCGGCGGCGGCGACACGGGTCGCGAGCGCGCGCTGGTCGGGCCACGCCTGGATCGACTCGGCGAGGTAGACGTAGGACTCGGGGTTCGAGCTCACCCTGCGGGCGACGCGGGGCAGCGCCTCCATGAGGTACTCGCTGTAGACCTTGCGGAAGGCGCCGTTGACCGGCTGGCTGAACTCGCACACGACGAGGCGCCCACCCGGCTTGGTGACGCGGGCGAACTCGCGCAGCGCGGCGTCGACGTCGGCGACGTTCCGCAGGCCGAACGACATCGTCACCGCGTCGAAGGAGGCGTCGGCGAAGGGCAGACGCATCGCATCGGCGGCCGTGAAGCCGAGGTCGTCGCGGCGCTTCTTGCCCACGCGCAGCATGCCGAGCGAGAAGTCGGCGGGCACGACGTGCACCCCGTGGTCGGCGAAGGGCTCGCTCGACGTGCCCGTGCCCGCGGCGATGTCGAGCACCCGCTCTCCCGCCTTGGCGTCGACGGCCCTGACGACGGCGCGACGCCAGAGGCGGTCCTGGCCGAGGGACAGGACGTCGTTGGTGACGTCGTAGCGCTCGGCGACGTCGTCGAACATCGCGGCGACGTCGCGCGGCTGCTTGTCGAGGGAGGCACGGCTCATGGCGTCATCCTCTCACCGCGCCACACGGGTTCGGTGCGGGGCCGGGACCGCCGCGGGACTACGCTTCCCGGTGATGACGTCCCTGCCCACGCCCGACCCCGGCACCGCGCCCCTCGCGCCGCTGGTCACCCGAACGGTCCCCCTCTCCCGCGCCGACGGTGCCGCCCTGCTGTCGCTGCTGCCGGCGACCGACGCGCGCGACACGACCTCGTGGGTGCGCCGCGGTGAGGGCCTCGTCGGCTGGGGTCGCGCCGCCTCCGTCACGGCCCACGGCGACTCGCGCTTCGCGGCGCTCGAGACGTGGTGGCAGTCGGTGTCGGCCTCCGCCGTGGTCCGGGACGAGGTCGACCTGCCGGGCACCGGACCGGTCGCCTTCGGCGCCGTCTCGTATGCCGCCGACTCACCCGTCGGCGCCACGCTCGTCGTGCCGTCGGTCGTCATCGGGCGCCGGGGCGACCGGTGGTGGGTGACGACGACCACCACGACCGACGCCCTCCCGCCGAGCGTCGAGCCCGTCGTCGCCGACGACGTCCAGGCCCCGGGCGAGGTCGCCTTCGCCGACGGGTCGCTCTCGCCGACCGAGTGGGCCGGCGCCGTGGCCGAGGCCGTGGCCCGCATCCAGCGCGGCGACCTCGACAAGGTCGTCCTCGCGCGCGACCTCGACGTCCACACCGCTGCGCCGATCGACGTGCGGTGGCTGCTGTCGCGGCTCGCCGAGAGCTACGAGTCGACCTGGGTCTTCGCCGTCGACGGGCTCGTCGGCGCGACGCCCGAGATGCTCGTCCGCCGCGAGAAGGGGCTCGTCACGTCGCGGGTCCTGGCCGGCACCATCCGGCGCACCGGCGACGACGAGCACGACCTCGCGCTCGCGGCGTCGCTGGCGCGGTCGTCGAAGGACCTCGAGGAGCACGAGTACGCCGTGCGCTCGGTCGCCGACGCCCTTGCTCCGCACTGCTCCTCGATGAACGTGCCCGAGGCGCCCTTCGTGCTGCACCTCTCCAACGTCATGCACCTCGCGACCGACGTCGCCGGCGTGCTCACCGACTCGACGTCGTCGCTGTCACTGGCGGCGTCGCTGCACCCGAGCGCCGCGGTCTGCGGCACCCCGACCACGGTGGCCGACGCCCTCATCTCCGAGCTCGAGCACATGGACCGCGGTCGCTACGCCGGGCCGGTGGGCTGGATGGACGCGAGCGGCGACGGCGAGTGGGGCATCGCGCTGCGCTCCGGGGCCGTCAACCCCGACGACCCGCAGCGGATGTCGCTGTATGCCGGCTGTGGCATCGTCGCCGGTTCGGTGCCGGAGGACGAGGTGGCCGAGTCCGACGCCAAGCTCATCCCCATGCGCGACGCCCTCACCGCCACCCGTTCGTCCTCCGCCTGAGCCTGGGCACCGTCTCGGCGCCTCTGAGTGTCGGGGATCCGGGGCCTTCCCGGCGTGTGATGACCCGAATGTCCGACACTCGGGATCGGGCCCAGCAGACTGGGACGCGTGATGAGACTGTGGGGGCGGCGCTGGGTCCGGGTGCTGACCGGGCTCGTCGCGCTGGGAGCCGTCGGCGTGCTGGGTCCGTGGCTGTGGGTGTCGGTGGCGTCGGCCGGGCGCGTGCACTCCGTGGCCGAGGCGCCGACGACGCCGGTGGGCCTCGTCCTCGGCGCCGGGATCGACCCCGACGGGACGCCGTCGCCGTACCTCAAGGCCCGGCTCGACGCGGGTGCGGAGCTCTTCAGGGCCGGCAAGGTGCGCGTCCTTCTCGTCTCGGGTGACAACCGCACCCACGCCTACGACGAGCCGACGGCGATGCGCGACTACCTCGTCGCGGCAGGTGTGCCGACGGAGTCGGTGGTCCTCGACTTCGCCGGGCGCGACACCTATGACTCCTGCCAACGCGCCCACCGCATCTTCGGTGTCGACGAGGTGACCGTCGTGTCGCAGGAGTACCACGTCGGACGGGCGGTGGCGCTGTGCCGTGCGGCCGGCATGACGGCCGACGGCGTCGGCGACACCACGGTGCGCGACCGCTTCCCGCGCGACTGGCGGATCGGGTGGGTCCGCGAGAAGGTCGCGAACATCAAAGCCGTGGCCGACGTCGTCAGCCGTCGCGACCCGGTGCTCGGCGACCCCGAACCGGGCGTCCGCGACGCCCTCGCCCGGGCGTCCTGACCGGGCGCCCTCGGGCGCCCCGGGCACCCTGCGCGGCAACCGCCCTCCACCATGCGCAGCCCCAGCACGGAGAGGTCACCCGCACCGCCTGCCTGCCGCGCGCCATGCCCGGCCAAGGGTGCTCACCCGGGCGGTCAGGACTGGCTCAGGTGAAAGGAGGACGCGAGTCCAGCGCGACGGAGCGGCGGCCGGCCCAGCGCCACACCCGGGCGGCGCGGTCGCGGTCCTCGTCGGTGACGAGGTTGCCCATCCAGCGCAGCGCGAGCGTCATGAGCCAGTCCGAGCGCATGCCGGCCGGACCGAGCGCGGGCAGCACCCGCGGCACGGTGACGACACCGGCCAGGCGGCGGGCGATGGAGAACGCCTCGCCGTAGTGCTCCCGCAGAGTCGCGGGCCACGTCACCGACAGGTCGGTGTCGAGCAGGTCGACGACGAGCCGCCCACCCTCGAGGCCGTAGTCGATGCCCTCACCGTTGAGCGGGTTGACGCAGGCCGCGGCGTCGCCGACGAGCGCCCAGTTGGGCCCGGCGATGTTGCTCACCGCGCCGCCCATCGGCAGGAGCGCGCTCGTGGGCATCCGGGCCTCGCCGCTGAGCTGGAAGTCGGCCCGGCGCTCCTCGACGTAGTGCGCCATGAGTGGCTTGATGGCGACCTCGGCCGGGCGCTTCGTCGTCGCGAGGGTGCCGGCGCCGACGTTCACCTGGCCGCCGCCGAGCGGGAAGATCCAGCCGTAGCCGGAGAGGATCTCCCCGTCCTCGCCGCGCAGCTCGAGGTGGCTGCTGATCCATGGGTCGTCGGACATGCCCGAGTCGACGTAGCACCGGCCGGCCACGGCATAGACGGTGTCCTTGTGCCACTCGCGGCCGAGCACCTTGCCGAGCGTCGAGCGAACGCCGTCGGCGACGATGAGCCGCTCGCACTCGATCTCGAAGGTCTCGCCGTCGCGCCGGAAGGTCACGCCCCGCACGCGCCCACCCTCGACGCGGGCGTCGACGGCCTTGGCCCCCTCGACGCCGAGCGCCCCGGACTTGAGAGCCGTCGTCCGCAGGTGGTCGTCGAGCTCGGTGCGCGCGACCGCCGAGCCGTAGTCGGGCAGCGTTCCACCCGGCCACTCGAGCAGCAGCGTCTGGCCGAAGCCGTGGGCGCGCAGGCCCTTGTTGACCGTGTGCCCACGGACCCAGTCGCGCAGACCGAGCCGCTCGAGCTCACCGATGGCGCGCGGCGTCAGCCCGTCGCCGCAGGTCTTGTCACGAGGGAAGACGGCCGCGTCGGCGAGGACGACGTCGCGCCCGGCGCGGGCCGCCCAGGCCGCTGCCGCCGAGCCGGCCGGACCGGCTCCGACGACGAGGACGTCCGTGCGCTGCGGGGTGGTGGTCACGCGCTCATTCTCGCAAGCCGTCGGCTCAGCCCGAAATCGCCAGGGCCTCGTGCGCGACCTGCCGCAGCCGCTCGTGCGCGGCGCGGTGCGACTCCGGGTCGACCGGCACCTCGACGACGGTGATGCCGTCGGGTGTCGCGGACAGCGCCTCGGCCGCATCCTCGCGTGCGGGCGCAAGGACATGACGTATGCCGTGTGCCCGGCACAGTGCCTCGAAGTCCGTCCCCGTCGGCGTGCCGAAGATGCGGCCGAAGTCGTCGGCCCGCTCGGGCGCCCCGTGCTCGAGGGTGCGGAAGATCCCGCCGCCACCGTCGTTGGTGACGAGGATCGTGAGGTCCGGGCGGGGCTCGTCGGGTCCGATGACGAGCGCGTTGCTGTCGTGGAGGAAGGTGAGGTCGCCGACCCACGCATAGCTCGGGGCCTCGGTGGTGAGCGCGAGCCCGACCGCCGTCGAGAGGCACCCGTCGATGCCGGCGAGCCCGCGGTTGGCGAGCACGGTCAGTGGAGCGCTGCGTGGGGCCATGCCGAGGTCGAGGTCGCGCACCGGGTTCGAGGACCCGACGAAGAGCCGGGCCCCCTCGGGCAGGGCCTCGCCGACGAGCGACCCGACGGCGAGCCCGGTGCCCCACTCGGCCGGTGACGCCGAGACGGCCTGCGCCACAGCCCTTCCTGCGTCCGCCCAGGGCCTCGACCACTCCGTCCCGGGTTCTGAGGCGCCGGCGCCTGCGAGGCGCGCCAGCGGGTGGACATCGTGGGCGACGTGCCCGGGGTCGGACCACTGGGGCTGGGCGCTGAACACCTCGACCCGCACGTCCGGGTGGCGGAGCAGCGCAGCCACCGCGCGCGACAGGGTGATGCGTCCGACGACGAACACCCGCTCGGGCAGGTGCGCGGCGAGCCAGTCGGCATCGGTGAGCAGCAGGGGACCGTGAGGCACGACGTCGTCGCGGCCATGGTCGCCGAACGGCTCGGCGACGACCGGGTAGCCCTGCGCGGCCGCCCAGGCCACGACTTGGCGCGACGTCGCGGGCGACGGCGAGAGGTCTCCCAGCACAACGAGCGTGCGGGGGACCTCACGGCCTCCGTGCGAGCCGGCGACCCACGCGTCACGCGGCACCTCGACCCACGGCCGACCGTCTGCCCGCCCCTGGTGGAGCCCCAGCTGGTTGCCGTCGGCGCCGGGGGTGAGGGGGTCGCGGAAGGAGACGTTGACGTGAACGGGGCCCCGGTGCGACGCCGGAACCCCTGTGCCCGGAGCGCCCATGGCGGCGGCGAGGGCACGGCATACGGAGGTGCGGTGGAAGGCGCCGACGGACTCCACCGACTCGGGCGCCGGCAGGTCCGCGGACCACCGCACGGCCGAGCCGAACATCCCCGGCTGGACGGTCGTCTGGTTGGCGCCGGTCCCCCGCAGCTCGGCCGGCCGGTCGGCGGAGAGCACGACGAGGGGCACGCCGGTGTGGTGGGCCTCGAGCACCGCGGGATGCAGGTTCGCGACCGCGGTCCCCGACGTGGTGATGACGGGGACCGGTGCGCCAGAACCCTTCGCGAGCCCGAGCGCGAGGAACCCGGCTGTCCGCTCGTCGACCCGGACGTGCAGGCGGAGGCGACCGTCGCGCTCGGCCTGCTGGACGGCATACGCCAAGGGCGCGGAGCGCGAGCCGGGCGCGAGGACGACGTCACGCACCCCACCGCGGACGAGCTCGTCGATCAGGACGCGAGCGAGCGCGGTGGAGGGGTTCATCAGCTGCCCGAGGCGGGCGGGCCGACGAGGAGGGCGACTCCGGTGAGCCCGGCGACGGCGACAACACCGGCGACCGCGGCCAGGCCCGGGTTGCGGGTCAGCCAGGCGAGGACCCGCTCGGGGAGCGACCCCGGGGTCTCACCACCGGCCCCGAACCGCCACGGCCCTTCGAGCAGGCCCGCGGACTCGACGCGACGGTCGAAGAGGATCGTCGCGAACGGCGGGACGGCGCTGACGAGCGCGAGCATCCCCACGCCGAGCTGCCAGCGCTGGTTGACCCACGTCGTCAGGGCGACGAGGCCGTAGGCGATGAAGACGACCCCGTGCACCATGCCGAAGATCCGCACGCCGAGGTCGGTCGTCCCGGTGACGTACTTCAGGAACATGCCGAGCAGGAGCAGGGCCCAGGTGATCGCCTCGGCGACGGCCACCCGGCGGAACAGCAGCTTGGGGGTCACGAGTCGCGATTCTGCCACCGGCGCTCGGAGCGGAACTCATGCACCACCGGCCGCGCGCCCGGCGCGGTGGCGAGCGCCGGCGCCAGCGAGGCACGCCACGCGCGCAGCGACACGTCGTCGGACCGGTCGACGGCGGCGGCGGTCGAGCGGTAGGCCGAGAGCGCGTGGGCACCCGCGGTGAGGTGCGCAGGGGTAGGGATCGGGGCCGACGCCTCCACCGTCGTCCAGCTCCGCCGGTCCGGTGGTGGGGAGAGGTCGAGGGCGTGGACCGGGTCGGTGCGGTGCTGGAGCGAGAGGACCTGGGTCGTGTCGGGCACCGGAAAGTCGTCGATGGGCGAGCCGGCTGCGACCACGTGCGTCACTCGGTGCCGCCGGGCGAAGGCGGGATCGGACGCGAGCGCCGCGGCGACGATCCCACCCTGGCTGTGGCCGATGAGGATCACCCGATCCCGAGGGCTCGCCCGGCCGGCCTGCGCCATCGACAGCGCTCGCTCCGTGGCCACCTTCGACGCACTCGTCGCGTGCAGCATGAGGGCGACGTTGGCCGGCCAGTCCATGGGCACGGGGTCGCCCTCGGCCCAGCCGCCGTGCGTCCCCGGCACCTGGACGACCCAGGTCCTCGTGCCGTCGGCTGCGGGGACCTCGATCACGCGCACCCCGCCCGGGCTCAAGGGCCCACCGAGGGACCCGACCCCGGCGAGGAGGGAGTCCGTGGTCGTGGGCACCGGCACACAGTCGGGTGTCGGCACCGCCGTGACCGAGACGTCCCAGCCCTCCCCCTCGTCGAGCATGCCGAAGGCCCGGCCCGTCGCGCGGGACACCAGCCACGCGATCGTCATGGACTGATCGTGAAGGCCCGCCACGACGCCACGGGCCGTCGCCTCCGCCCGCTCATAGGCCGCCGCCGCCCGGTCGGTCGAGCCCGCGAGCTCGCGCAACCGCTCGACGACGTGCTGGACCGCGTCGGTCGCCGACGCGGAGGCCAGCCGCGCCCGCACGACGACGTGGGCGAGGTCGGGAGAGGCCGACAGGAGGTCCCACGGCGGGGCGCGCCAGCGCTCGGGCACCACGCACTCGAGCACGTCCGCAGCCGCCCGGAGACGCGAGGCCGCACGTCGCAGGTCCTCGACCGCGACCTCGACACCGCCGGCCCCACCGGTGACGACGAGGTCCCTCACGCGGCACGCTCCGCGGCGTCGGCCACGCGGTCGAGCAGGTCGGCCACGGCGTCCTCGCGGGCGGCGAGGTCGTGCAGCTCGCGCAGCCGCACATCGACGACCCGGCGGAACTCGGCGGCCGAGGGTGAGCGCCAGCTGAGCTCCGAGACACGCACGAGCACCGCGCACTCCCGCCGGGTCGTGTCGGCCGCCTGCCGCCACCGTCCCGCCCGCCGTCTCAGGTCCCCCGCGTCGATCATGCGACGAGCCAACTCCCCGGCCCACACCGCCGTCGAGCCCCATCGTCCTCAGCTGTGGACGACCGCCACCCAGCCGCACGCATGTGGACGACCGAGAGGACGGCGAGCACCCGGCATACGCTGCTGCCATGGCGAGACACCACGACCTGATCATCATCGGCACCGGGTCGGGCAACTCGCTGGTCACCCCGGAGCTCGAGGGGCTCGACATCGCCATCGTCGAGGAGGGGACGTTCGGCGGCACCTGCCTCAACGTCGGCTGCATCCCGACGAAGATGCTCGTCCTGCCCGCCGACCGCGTCCTCGAGTCGCGCGAGGCGCAGCGGCTCGGCGTGACGATCAGCCGCGACGTCGACGTCGACTGGCCGGCGATCCGCGACCGGATCTTCACCGACCGGATCGACGAGATCGCCGCCGGGGGCGAGCGCTACCGGCGCAGCCAGGAGTTCGTGACCGTGTATGCCGCGACGGCCCGTTTCGTCGGCGAACGCCGCCTCGCGCTCTCGACCGGCGAGGAGATCACCGCCGACCGGGTCGTCGTCGCCGCGGGCTCGCGTGCGGACCTGCTCGAGGTCGACGGCCTCGACCGCGTGGACCCGGAGCGGGGGGTCCACACGAGCGACACGGTGATGCGGGTCGACGAGCTGCCGCGACGGATGGCGATCGTCGGCGGCGGCTTCGTCGCCTGCGAGTTCGCCCACGTCTTCGGCTCGCTCGGCGTCGAGGTCACCCAGATCCAGCGGTCGGCCCGCCTCCTGCGCGCCGAGGACGCCGAGATCTCGCGCCGCTACACCGAGCTCGCCCGCGGCCACCACGACGTCCGGCTCGAGACGACGGTGTCCGGTGCGACCCGCGCTGACGACGGGACGTGGACCCTGCACCTCAAGGGTCTCGACGGCGACACCGACGTCGAGGCCGACGCGGTGCTCGTCGCGATCGGCCGCACCCCCAACGGCAAGCGCCTCGACGTCGAGGCCGGTGGCATCGAGCTCGACGACCGCGGGGTCGTCGTCGTCGACGAGCAGCAGCGCACGACCGCCGACGGCGTCTGGGCCCTCGGTGACGTCGCCAACGCGTGGCTGCTCAAGCACGTCGCCAACCACGAGGCGCGGGTCGTCGCCCACAACATCGCCGTCGACACCGGACGTGCTCGCGGGTCGGACCCGACGCCGATGGACGCCGACCACCGTTTCGTCCCGCACGCCGTCTTCGGCCACCCCCAGGTCGCCGCCTTCGGACCGACCAGGGCGGAGCTCGACGAGGCCGAGACCCCCTACGTGAGCTACACGCAGTCGTTCGGCGACACGGCATACGGGTGGGCGCTCGAGGACACGACCGGGATCCTCACGGTCTGTGCCGACCCCGAGACCGGGCAGCTGCTCGCTGCGCACTGCATGGGGCCGCACGCCTCGACCCTCATCCAGCCGCTCATCCAGGCGGCGTCGTTCGGGCAGGACGCGCACACCGTCGCGCGGGGTCAGTACTGGATCCACCCCGCCCTCGCCGAGGTCGTCGAGAACGCCCTGCTCGGCCTCGACCTGCCCGGCAACGACCAGGTGGACTAGGGCGTGGGGTTGCGCGCGTCGTAGCGGAGGAAGCCCGGCGTCGTCCGTGCAAGCACGACCATCGCTGCGACACAGGCGATCCCGCCGGCGAGGGCCGTCGTCCCCTCGCCGAGGTTCTCGGCGACGAAACCGCCGAGCAGCTCGCCGAGACGGGGCCCTCCGGCGACGACGACGATGAAGACACCCTGGAGGCGGCCGCGCAGGTGGTCCGGCGTCGCCGACTGCAGGATCGTCGTGCGGAAGACCGCGCTCACCGAGTCCGACCCGCCGGCGACCGCCATGCAGACGAGCCCGACCCACAGTGCCTGGCCGCGGGTGAGCACGTCTCCGGCGGCGAGCATCGCGACGCCGAGGCCGGCGATCGCGGCGCCCCAGCCCACGATCGAGACGAGGATCGCCCGCCCCTGGTGGACCACCGAGCCGAGCCGCCCGGAGAAGAACATCGCGCCGATGCCCCCGACCGCGGCGGCCGCCGAGAGCGCGCCCACGGTCGTCGCTCCCCCGCCGAAGATCACCGCACCCGCCGCCGGGAAGAGCACGCGCGGCTGGGCGAGCACCATCGCGCAGATGTCGGAGACGAAGGTCATGCGCACGTTGGGCCGCGTCGCAAGGAACGAGAAGCCGTCGAGGACCGACCGTATGCCGGGTGCCCGCCGCTGCGTTGCGTCCGCAACTGTGGTGGCCAGGCCGTCGCCTTGCCGGACGCTGACAGGTTCCGGTGGGAGAGAGGGCAACCGGGCCAGTCCCCAGAGCGCGGCGGTCGTGATGACGGCGTCGACGGTGTAGGCGGCACGGAAGCCGCCCCAGTCGACGAGGAGACCGGCGAGCAGCGGCCCCACCGTCATCGACGCGTTCATCGCGAAGACCGAGAGCGCGTTGGCGGCCGGCAGCTGGTCGCGCCGGAGGATCCGCGGGTAGATCGAGGTCCGCGCCGGTGACGACACCGCGAAGGCCGCGTTCCACGCCGCCACGAGCGCATAGAGGACGAGCACCGACGTGTTGCCCATCCACGCCTGCAGCGCGCACAGCACGGACACGACGAAGGCCACCGACTGCGCGACAAGCCCGACGATGCGCCGGTCGAAGTGGTCGACGAGCGTCCCGCCGTAGAGCCCCATGACGACGAGCGGCACGAGGGCGCAGAGCCCGACGACGCCGACCGACGCGGTCGACCGGGTGAGGTCGTAGACCTGGAGACCGATGGCGACCACGGCGAGCTGGGAGCCGACGTTCGAGAGGGTGAAGCCGGCATACAGGCGGCGGTAGTCGGTGTTGCTCCTCAGCGGTTCGAGGTCGAGGAGCAGGGGCACGCGAGCGAGCCTACGTCCGGAGGTGGGCGGCCGGCATACGCGACCGCCCACCCGTTCCGGAGGGCCTCAGAGCAGGTCGAAGGCGACGAGCTCCTCCTCGGTCATGAGGCGCGAGCGGATGAGGAAGCGCACGCCCTCGGGAGCCTCGACCGAGAAGCCCGAGCCACGCCCGGGCACGACGTCGACGGTGAGGTGGGTGTGCTTCCAGTACTCGTACTGCGAGGCGCTCATCCAGAACTCGACGGGCGTTACACCCTCGGGCGCCAGCGTGCCGAGCAGCACGTCCGCGTCCGAGGTGAGGAAGTCGCCGACCGGGAAGCACATCGGTGACGACCCGTCGCAGCATCCGCCGGACTGGTGGAACATCAGCGGCCCGTGGGTCCGCTCCAGGCGGGCGAGGAGCTCCGCGGCAGGGTCCGTGAGCTCGACGCGGGTCGCCACCGATGGCTTGGTCATCGCGGGCCGGCTCAGAAGAAGCCGAGCTTGTCGGGGCTGTAGCTGACGAGCAGGTTCTTCGTCTGCTGGTAGTGGTCGAGCATCATCTTGTGGTTCTCGCGGCCGATGCCGGACTGCTTGTAGCCGCCGAACGCCGCGTGGGCGGGGTAGGCGTGGTAGCAGTTGACCCACACCCGTCCCGCCTCGATGCCGCGACCGAGCCGGTATGCCGTGTTCGTGTCACGCGTCCACAGTCCGGCCCCGAGGCCGTAGAGGGTGTCGTTGGCGATCCGGAGCGCGTCGTCCTTGTCGGTGAAGGTCGTCACCGAGAGCACCGGGCCGAAGATCTCCTCCTGGAAGATCCGCATCGAGTTGTCGCCCTCGAAGACGGTCGGCTGGATGTAGTAGCCGCCCTCGAGCCCCTCGACCGTGCGCCTGTCGCCACCGGTGAGGACCTTGGCGCCCTCCTGCTTGCCGATGTCGAGGTAGCTGAGGATCTTCTCGTGCTGGTCGCTGCTCGCCTGCGCGCCGACCATGACGGCCGGGTCGAGCGGGTTGCCGACGGTGATGGCGTTGACGCGCTCGATGGCGCGCTCCATGAACCTGTCGTAGATCGACTCCTGCACGAGGGCGCGTGACGGGCACGTGCACACCTCGCCCTGGTTGAGCGCGAACATCGTGAAGCCCTCGAGCGCCTTGTCGAAGAACGCGTCGTCCTCGGCCATGACGTCGGAGAAGAAGATGTTCGGGCTCTTGCCGCCGAGCTCGAGGGTCACCGGGATGATGTTCTGCGAGGCGTACTGCATGATGAGCCGCCCGGTCGTCGTCTCGCCGGTGAAGGCGATCTTGGCGATGCCGGTGTGCGACGCGAGCGGCTTGCCCGCCTCGACGCCGAAGCCGTTGACGACGTTGAGCACGCCGTCGGGCAGGAGGTCGGCGATGATCTCGACGACGCGCAGGATCGAGACCGGCGTCTGCTCGGCCGGCTTGAGGACGACGCAGTTGCCGGCGGCGAGCGCGGGGGCGAGCTTCCACGTCGCCATGAGGATCGGGAAGTTCCACGGGATGATCTGGCCGACGACGCCGAGCGGCTCGTGGAAGTGGTAGGCGATCGTGTCGTGGTCGATCTCGGAGATGCCGCCCTCCTGGGCGCGCACGGCACCGGCGAAGTAGCGGAAGTGGTCGATCGCGAGCGGCAGGTCGGCGGCGAGGGTCTCGCGCACGGGCTTGCCGTTCTCCCACGTCTCGAGGACGGCGAGCTCCTCCAGGTGCTCCTCGAGCCGGTCGGCGATCTTGAGCAGGATGTTGCTGCGCTCGGTCGTCGACGTCCGGGCCCACGCGTCCTTGGCGTCGTGCCCGGCCTGGACCGCGGCGTCGATGTCGGCCTGCTTGCTGCGGGCGACCGTCGCGAACGCCTTGCCGTCGACCGGCGAGATGTCCTCGAACGTCTCGCCGTCCTGCGCGGGGACCCACTTGCCGCCGATGAAGTTGTCGAAGTGCGACGGGAGCGTCACCTTCGAGCCGTCGGCGTTCGGGGGTGCGTAGACCATGACCGGACCTCCTTGTCCTCGAGTGACGCGCCAGTGCGTCACCACCTGGTCGGGACGCTAGGTCGGAGGAGGTTGGTCGAAGGTTGGCCGGCGCCGGCCGTGCGGCGCTCCGTCGGCCGGCCGTGCGGCGCTCCGTCGGCCGGCCGTCAGAGCTGCGCAGCGCGACGCTGCGCGACGAGCTCGGCCCGCGCGGGGTGCGGGCGGTCGCCGAGCACCGCGAGCGCCCGCTCGACGACCTCGACGTCCCACGGGACCGCCCGCGCGTAGCGGACGACGACGTCGGGCCGGGGGTCGGCGAGCAGCGACTCGCGCACCGCGACCGCGAGGTACTCCCCCGTGGCGATGAGCTCCGGCGACTCGGTGCCCGGCACGAGGTCGCCGCCGTAGTGCTCGACGGCGCGCTGCACGTCGCGCGCCCGGACCGCCTCCATGACGGTGACGGCGTCGCACGACACGGGCAGGTCGAGCCGGTAGGGACGCGAGGCCAGCCGGCCGCCGAGCGCGTGCCGCAGGTGCGACACCTCGGCCTTGAGCGTCGAGGGCGAGACCCGGGCGTCGCCGTAGAGCGCGGCGTGGAGGGCGTCGAGGGTCAGGCCCTCGGGGTGCAGGGCGAGGAGGGCGACGATCTCGCTCTGGCGCCGCGTGAGCAGCAGCCGCGAGCCGTCGAGGTGGGCCTCGGCCGCGCCGAGGAGCCGGAGCGCGAGCCCGGCCCCCAGCCTCGGCGGCGCCGCGGCCAGCCCGCCCCGCGGGATCTCCCTCTCCAGGAGGGCGGCCAGCGCGGTCGCCGTCGCCGCGCCGATGGGGTGCGTCCGGTCCCACGTCGTCGACAGGTCGAGGACGCCGATCTGCTCGCCGGTCGCCGGGTCGTGCACCGGCGCGGCCCAGCAGACCCAGTTGTGCACGATCGGCGCATAGTGCTCGGCCGAGAAGACCGTCTGGGTCCGGCCGGTCCGCTGCGCGAGGCTGAGCGCGTTGGTGCCGACGCTCTCCTCGTCCCACCGCCCACCGGCGACGAAGTTGACCCGCTCGGCCTTGCGACGCATGACGCGCCCGCCGTAGGTCCACAGGATGCGGGTGTCGCGGTCGGTGACGGCCACGACGAGGTCGCCGTCCTCGGCGGCGCGGCGCAGCTCGGTCGAGAGGTTGCCGACCGCGACGTGCAGCGGCGAGTCCTCGAACTCCGCCCGCGTCTGGTCGGGGTCGGCCATCGGCGCCTCGGTGACGCCCTCGGGGACGCTGCCGGCGCTGCGGTCCCAGCTCTCGACGATCGTCTCGTCGACGTCGTCGGGCCGTGCCCGCGGACCGACCCGGTCGGCCCACGCCGAACGGGCGCGCTCGAGCGCGGTGCGCCGCCCTCTCAGGCCCTTGGTCGCCATCGACCCTCCGTCCGCCGGTGCCTGTCAGGGTAGGCACCCGACCTGTGCGCCGGCCAGCAGTTCGACGACGACGTCCGGCAGGTGGTCCGGTCGAGCGCCGGGTGGGGCACCGACACCGGCGAGCGGCGGCTCGTCACTCCTTCGGCGGCAGGGTGCGCACGAACGCCACGCCTCGATCGACCCACGACCGCAGCCGGTCGTCCTCGGCGAGCTCGGGGCCGTCGACGAGCAGCCACCCGCTCATCGCGCGCCCGCCCATCTCCATCGGCCTCACCGACTCCCCGTCGCTCCACGCCTCCCCGTCCGCCGGGTCGACCCGCACCATGAGCGAGCCACCGCTGCCCGCGGCCACCGCCATGTGGCCGTCGAGCATGAACCCGAGCCCACCGAACATCGCCCGTGTCGTCAGGCCCGGCTCGGCGTCGAGCAGGTCGTGGAGCCTCTGGGCCAGCACCTCGTCGTAGGCCATGGTTCAGGGCTGCCGGTCGGTGAGGCAGTAGGTGCGCCCGGCGGGGTCGTGCATGACGGTCCAGAACTCGTTCTCCGACACGACCTCGGCGCCGGCGGCCACGTGGACGTCCCGGCTCGCGGCCCGGTCGCGGCAGGCGAGGTCGACGTGCCCGCGTGCCGTGCCGCTCGCCTCCCCGAGCCTCTGGAGCAGGAACCGCACCGGTATGCCGTCCGGCCGGGTGAGCGAGACGAACTCCGGCAGGCTGCCCGGCCGCTTCGCCCACCCCGTGAGCGACTCCCAGAAGTCGACCTCCCGCGCGTAGTCGTCGGAGGGGATGTCGACGCACACCTGGTCGAGCAGGTCGGGCTCGCCGTCGCGCACCTGGGTCGACGCGGACCCGGCGTTCGCCCACGAGGTGAGGCAGAAGGTGAAGCCGGCGGGCGAGCGCATGACGACGAAGTCGCTCTCGCGGTGCACCTCGGTCGCTCCCAGCCGCGCCGCCTCCTCGGCCGCCTCCGGCAGCGGCACGTCGACGTCGAGGTCGACATGGACCCCACCGCCGTCTCCGACCGCCTGGAGCTTGACCCACGCGTCTCCGCTGCGTGGCAGGAGCGTGGAGAACTCGTCACGCGGCCCGCGTCGGTCGGCGAGCCGGGACCGCGTCACCTCGGCCCAGAACTCCCACGACCGGCCGGCGTCGGCCTCGGCCGTGTCGAGGAACACCCAGACCCAACGGACGTCGATCATCTCGCCTCCCATGCCTCACGGACCCGCTGTCGCCACCATGCTGCCCGTTCCGGCGACGCGGCGTGCCGATCGAGCAGCTCGGCGTCGGCGACGACCCGGCGCACCGGCAGCGAGCCGTCCTCGGGCACGAGCGAGCCGGTCGTGACGTCACCGTCGAGCAGAGCGACCGTGCCGAGGCCGCACGCGTGGTCGAGCCGCGGCAGGGCGGCCGCGAGGGCGACCCCGGCAGCCATGCCGACGCTCGTGTCGAGCGCGGACGAGACGACGGCCGGCAGCCCGCACTCCTCGACGATCTGGAGCGCCCGTCGCACGCCCCCGAGCGGCGCTGCCTTGATGACGATGACGTCGGCCGCGTCGAGGTCGCGCACGCGCAGCGGGTCCTCCGCCTTGCGGATCGACTCGTCCGCGGCGACGGGCACGTCGATCCCGTTGCGCGCCAGCACGACTCGCAGGTCGCGCAGCTCCTCGACCGTGGCGCACGGCTGCTCCGCGTACTCGATCCCGTATGCCGTGAGCCTCCCGAGTACGTCCCTCGCCGTGTCGACGTCCCAGGCCCCGTTGGCGTCGACCCGGATTCGAGCGGAAGGCCCCATCGCGTCACGGACGGCGGCCACACGGCATACGTCGTCGTCCGGGTCCTGACCGCGTTCGGCGACCTTGACCTTCGCGGTCGTGCATCCCGGGAAGCGTTGCAGGACACCGGGGACGGCCTCGGGTGCGACCGCGGGGACGGTGGCGTTGACGGGGACGGAGTCGCGCACCCGGTCCGGCCAGCCGGTCCACGCGGCCTCGACGGCGGCGTCGAACCAGCGGCTCGCCTCGGCCGGGGCGTACTCGAGGAACGGGCCGAACTCACCCCACCCCGCGGGGCCCTCGACGAGGGCGACCTCGCGCTCGGTGACCCCCCGGAAGCGCACCCGCATGGGGATCGAGACGACCCGCAGGGTCGCCAGCACGTCGTCGAGCGACGGTCCGGTTGGCGCCATGGGGCCGAACCTACCCGTGGGTCCCTTGCCAACGGCGGCGGCGTGGGCTGCGATGGGGAGATGCAGCAGACGACGATCAGCCTCGACTCCGCCCTCCTCAAGCAGGCGCGCGCCTATGCCAAGCGCACCGGCCTCACGTGGAACGAGTTCGCCGAGGGCGCCCTGCGCGCCCATCTGGAGGCCGTCGACCCCGACGGCAAGGTCGACCCGGCGACGCTCACCGAGGCCGAGCGCACCCACTTCGTCGTCGTGCCGGACGAGGTCGTCGCGGCCGAGGCCGGAGCCGACTACACCTGGCAGCGCTGACAGCCGGCCGGCGCCCGTCGGCACCCCGTTAGGCTCCGACGCGTGACTGCGATCGATGGCGTGAGCGAGACGTTCGACCCGGCGGCGTGGGACGAGGTCGAGGGGTTCGACTTCACCGACATCACCTACCACCGGGCGCGCGGGCTCGGTGCCGTGCGCATCGCCTTCGACCGGCCCGAGGTGCTCAACGCCTTCCGCCCGCACACCGTCGACGAGCTCTACCGCGCGCTCGACCACGCCCGTCGCACCGCCGATGTCGGCGTCGTCCTGCTCACGGGCAACGGCCCCGGTCCGTCGGGCACCGGCAGCGAGGGCAAGTGGGCCTTCTGCTCCGGCGGCGACCAGCGCATCCGTGGCCGCTCGGGCTACCAGTACGCCGCCGAGGGCACCGACGACGCGACCGCGTCCGGTGTCGACGAGCGCCGCGTCAAGGCCGAGGGTGGCAGGCTCCACATCCTCGAGGTCCAGCGCCTCATCCGCACGATGCCCAAGGTCGTCATCTGCCTCGTGGGCGGCTGGGCCGCGGGCGGGGGCCACTCGCTCCACGTCGTCTGCGACCTCACGATGGCCTCGCGCGAGCATGCCCGCTTCAAGCAGACCGACGCCGACGTGGGCTCCTTCGACGGCGGCTACGGGTCGGCCTACCTCGCGCGCATGGTCGGGCAGAAGTTCGCCCGCGAGATCTTCTTCCTCGGCCGGACCTACACCGCCGACGACATGCACCGCATGGGCGCCGTCAACATCGTCTCCGCGCACGACGAGCTCGAGTCCGACGCCCTCCAGGTCGCCCGCGAGATCCTGTCGAAGTCACCGCAGGCGCAGCGGATGCTCAAGTTCTCGTTCAACCTCGTCGACGACGGGCTCATGGGCCAGCAGGTCTTCGCCGGTGAGGCGACGCGGCTCGCCTACATGACCGACGAGGCCGTCGAGGGCCGCGACCAGTTCCTCGAGAAGCGCGACCCCGACTGGTCCCCTTTCCCCTGGTACTTCTGACCTCCGAGCCGCAGGGCGCCGTGAGCCAGCCAGAGATGACCGAGCGAGCCGGCCCCGGCTGACTCGCCCACCCATCTCTGCATCGCTCGCCGCCCGACCGTGCCTGCCCGGCCCGACCGGTCAGCCGGAGCCGCCGATGTCGACCTCGTAGGCCTCGTAGATGAGGTCCGCGCCGCGCTGGCGGTGACGAACCAGGCGACCGACGAGCTCGGTGGCAGCCTCCCGGTGTGCCGCGACCGCTTCGGGGCTCTCGAGCCCGGCCTCGCGCTCGCCGAGCAACCGCTGCACGACCTCGACGAAGTCGAGGTGCTCCTCCATCTGGAGCTTCGCGAGCGACGCGAGCCGTGGCGCCCGTGCCACCGCGTCGGCATAGAGACCACCCGGCTCCTCCGTGATCGCGCGGTGGTCGCGCAGGTCGTGCTCGAGCTCGGTGAGCGCGGCCCGCACCCGGCGTCGCCACAGCGGCCCGAGCCCGATCGGCAGGGCCAGGGCCGCGTCGAGGGCCGCCATCGACTCCCCGAGCTCGGCCCGGTGGGCGCGAACCCGGTCGAGGTATGCCGCGAACTCGGGGTCCATGCGCCCATCATCCTCACGCTCCACCCGCCTGCCTAGAGTTGTCCCATGAGGATCGAGCCGCTCGCCGTCCCACCCGGCGCGGCCGCCCTCGACCTCCTCCCCCGCCTCGCGCTCGCCCTCGAGGGTGGTTCCCCCGTCGCCCCGTATGCCGTCGGCTCGCCTCCGCCGGATCTCCCATCTCACCGGGAGGCGGACCTCCCGGCCGATCTCGCCGTCGTCGTCGGCACGTCGGGCTCGACCGGCGTCCCGAAGCGGGCCATGCTCACGGCCGCCAACCTCCGCAGCAGCATCGACGCCACCGCCGCGCGCCTCGGCGGCCACGGACAGTGGCTGCTCACCGTGCCCGCGCACCACATCGCCGGGCTGCAGGTGCTGCTCCGGTCGGTCGTCGCCGGCACGACCCCCGACGTGCTCGACCCGGCCCAAGGCTTCACCGCCGCGACCTGGACCGCCGCCGTCGACGCGATGACGCGGACCGACCAGCCGACCGTCGTGTCGCTCGTCCCGACCCAGCTCGCCCGCCTGCTCGCCGACGACGTCGCCACCGAGCGGCTCTCGCGCTTCAGCGCCGTCCTCGTCGGCGGTGCGGCCACCCACCCCGACCTGCTCGTTCGAGCCAGGGAGTCCGGCGTCACCGCCGTGACGACCTACGGCATGAGCGAGACCTCGGGCGGGTGCGTCTATGACGGGCGACCGCTCGACGGCACCTCGGTCGATCTCGACGCGGACGGCCGCATCTCGCTCATCGGTCCCACCGTCGCCGCCGGATACCTCGGTGACCCCCACCTCACCCGCGACGCCTTCCCCCGACCCGAGACCTTCCGCACCGACGACGTCGGGCACGTCGACGACGACGGACGCCTCCACGTCGACGGCCGGGTCGACGACCTCGTCAACACCGGCGGACTCAAGGTCGCACCGAGGGTCGTCGAGGAGGCGGTCGCCCGGCTCGACGGCATCCGCGAGGCCGTCGCCGTCGGCGTCCCCGACCCGGAGTGGGGAGAGGTGCTCGCCGTCGCCGTCGTGACGAGCCCCGGCTCCGCGGCACCCACGGTGGGCGGGCTGCGCAACCAGCTCCGCGGCATACTGGCCGACGCTGCCCTGCCCCGAGCGGTCCGGGAGGTCGACGCCATCCCCGCACGGGGTCCCGGCAAGCCCGACCGGGCGGCCATCCGGGAGCTCTTCTCGACCGTGGGAGAATGAGGTCGTGCTCCGCTTCCTGCCCTTCCTCATCGCTCTGGCGCTGTCGATCTACTGTGTCGTCGACTGCGTCCAGACCGACGAGAGCCGGGTGCGGGGCCTGCCCAAGCTCATCTGGGTGTTCGTCATCCTGCTCTTCCCGTTCGCCGGGTCGGTCGCGTGGCTGCTCGCCGGGCGCCCCAAGGCGAGCCCGCCGCCGCCGCGCCGGCCGATGCCGCGCGGCCCGGACGATGACCCCGACTTCCTCAAAGGACTCTAGGCACCACCCCTCATGGCCACACTCGGACAGTGGGTCGGCGGCGCGCGCCCCCGCACCCTCTTCGCTGCCATCGCCCCGGTCGTCATCGGGACGGCCGCGGCCGCGCAGCACTCGGACCCCGACTACGGGATCGCGCTCCTCGCGGCCGTCGTCGCCCTCGCCCTCCAGGTCGGCGTCAACTACGCCAACGACTACTCCGACGGCATCCGTGGCACCGACGACTCGCGCGTCGGCCCGGTGCGGCTCGTCGGCCAGAGGCTGGCCCGGCCCGAGAGCGTGAAGATGGCCGCTTTCCTCACCTTCGGGTTCGCCGCCGTCGCCGGCCTCGCCCTCGTCGCGCTGTCCGAGGCGTGGTTGCTGCTGCCGCTCGGCGTCCTGTCGATTCTCGCCGGGTGGAAGTACACCGGCGGCGAGAACCCCTACGGCTACATGGGCCTCGGTGAGGTCTTCGTCTTCGTCTTCTTCGGCCTCGTCGCCACGCTGGGCACGCTCTATGCGCAGGTCGGCGCCCTCACCTGGTTCGGCCTCGCGGCGGCCATCGGTGTCGGCGCCATCGCCTCGGCCATCCTCGTCATCAACAACCTGCGCGACACCCCCACCGACTCGCAGACCGGCAAGCACACGCTCGCCGTGCGGCTCGGGGACGCGGGCACCCGCCGCTTCTGGCTCGCGCTCGTCGTCGTGAGCATCCTCATGGTCGGCGTCATGGCCATCTGGGAGCCCTTCGCGCTGCTCGGCCTCATCTCCATCGCCGCCATCTGGAAGGCCGTCCAGGTCGTCATGCACGGCGCCGAGGGTCGCCGGCTCGTGCCCGTCCTCGGCTCCACGGGCAGATACGAGCTCGTGTATGCCGTGACGGTCTTCGCCGGCATCCTCGCCTCGCGCGCCCTCGGCTGACCCCCCGCCGCAAGGCTTGTGTCCAGCAAGGCGCGGCCCCTAGGCCACGTCCGGCAGGACATAGCGATGCACCGCTCGGGCCACCTGCGCCATGAACGCGTCCGGCCGCAGGCGCAGTCCGAGCACCGGAAGCCGCAGCACCGGGGTCCCATCGAGGACGACCTCGTTGGCCCGAAGCGCATCGTCCATCGGGTTCAGGCCGGCCAGGTGGTGCCCGCCGTCGATCTCGACGACCAGACCGTCCCACTCGACATCAAGGTAGACGCGGCCACTCCGGGACACACGCAGGCTCTGCCTGATGGGTGGTGGCAAGCGGTGGGTGCGACAGAGCCGCGCGAAATCCAGCTCACCGAGCGAATGGGCTCCATCGCACACGTCGGCGATCACCGCCCCGATGAGGGGCCTGCGGGGCGACCGCCGGACCGACGCCCACGCCGACAGAACCGAAGCGGGCCGCACGAGTCGCTGCTGCACCGGCAGGCAGACAAGAAGTGCCGCCTGTCGGTCCGTTCTGGCCCATTGGGCGGCGCGGATGAGCGCGTGCTCAGGCCGCGTCCGCGGCACGCCGGACCCGACGACCGGGCCGACCTCTCGTCGCTCGTGCGTCGTCACCCCTTCCACCCTGTGCACGGAGGAGCCCTTCGGGACGGCCACATCGATCGTCGGCAGGTCGAACCCGACCATCCCTTGGGCGACGAGCGCGGCCGCCCCATCGAGGACCGCGCCCCAGCCGCTTTCCCATACTGCGGTCCACAGGTCTGCCCGCGCGGATGCCTCGACGGACAGGACTCGGACGGTGTGGCGGCCCCTGCTGACCCAGCGCCCCGCTTCGATCTCTGCCCTCACGTCGTGCCGTGAGACTCCGATACGGCGCAGGTCGGCGCGGTGGACGACACCGTCGTGGTCGGCCGCCAACGTGGCTGCTGCCTGACGTCGAGTCTGTGCGTTGGTCCTGGCCGGCATGCCGTTGAGCCTCGCGGACCAGGTCGCGGGGGCACCACGTGCATCCGCTCCGTCTGTGAACGGTCAGGCGGACTTCCTGGCGCTGTGGACGACCGTCCGTCGGCCTGTGTCCAGTCGGGCGCGGACTCTACCCCGCCCCTGGCGGGACACAGGAGCGAGCTCGCGGCCCACCCTGCAGGGTCAGCGGAAGTCGGAGTCGCTGCCGCCCTCGTCGACGCCACCCGCCGGGCGACGCAGCTCGGCGTCCTCGACGGCCTCGTCACTGCGAGCCGCCCTCTCGCGCTTGCGCTCGACCCGGCGGTCGACGCGCTCGGCGATGTCGGCCGAGGCCTGCTGGCGGAACGGCTTGAGCACGACCGCCGAGATGACGAGCGAGGCGACCGCGGCGATGACGACTGCGAGCAGCTGCTCCTCGCGGTCACGCAGCCCCAGCAGCCAGGTGAGGGCGAGGCAGCCGACGAAGATCAGCGTACGCAGGATGAGGTAGCGGACCATCGACATGGGTTCAGAGTCCCGAGTAGGAGTGCTGGCCGACGAAGTAGACGTTGACGACGGCGTAGTTGACGATGATGCAGACGAAGCCCGCGACGGCCACCCAGGTGGCCGACTGGCGGCGCCAGCCCCGGGTCACCCGGGCATGCAGGTAGGCCGCGTAGACGACCCAGATGATGAACGTCCACACCTCCTTGGGGTCCCAGTTCCAGTAGGAGCCCCAGGCCTGGCGGGCCCAGATGGCGCCGGCGATGAGGGTGAAGGTCCACAGCGGGAACGCGACGATGTGCAGCCCGTAGGTGAGCCGCTCGAGCGTCCGGCCCGCCGGCAGGGCGCGCAGCACTCCCCGCTCGGCTCCCCACCGGTCCTGCGCGAGGTAGAGCAGCGCGACGACGAAGCCGACGGCGAAGAGCCCGACCGAGATCGTCGCGACGGTGACGTGGATGACGAGCCAGACGCTCTTGAGCGACGGCATGAGCTCGGCGGCCTCGGTGTACCAGACGGTGTTGGCGAGCCCGAGCAGGATGAGCACGGGCGCGACGACGAAGAGCCCGAGCCACTTGAGGTCGCGTCGCATGCCCCACGCGACGAAGACGACCATCGTGAAGAGCGCCGACGCCACGCCGAACTCGAACATGTTGCCCAGCGGCCAGCGCTGCACCGACGCACCGCGCATGGCCGCCGAGACGAACAGCAGGACCGTGCCGAGAACGGCGAGCGTCTGGGCGACACCGCCGGCCTTGCGGGCACGCAGCGGCACCCCGGACCCGTCGGGACCGGACGGCGTGGACGACGCACTGCCCGCACCGGCACCCGACGCAGCCACGCCACCGGCCGCCACGAGCTCCCGCTCCGGCGCGTCGGCACCCTGGACGGACTCGGCCCGCTCCTCACGCGCGGGGAGCAGCCCGGCGAGGTACGCGGCATACGCGAGCATCGAGAGGGTGAGCACCGCCATGGCGGAGTAGAGGCTGAGGTTCGCGTAGGTCGCGAGGTTCTCGTTGGTCACGGTCGTTCCTTCAGTCGGGTGAGGACGTCCTCGAGCTGCTCGCCCATGCCCTCGTCGTCGTCCTTGGCCAGGCCTCCGATGCTCACCACGGTACGGCCCTCGTCGTCCGCCGGTGAAACCCGCACGAACACCCGTCGCCGGCGGACGGTGAGCGACAGGATGAGCCCCAGCAGGGCCACGAGCGAGGAGACGAGCGTGAGCTCCTTGCCGGGGTCGTTGCGCACCGAGATGCCCGCGAACCGCTGCACGCCGTCGAAGGTGATCGACCCCTGCCCGCCCGGCAGCGTGTAGGTCTGCCCGGGGGTGAGCCAGATGCGCAGGAGGTCGGTGCCCTCCTTGTTCTCGAGCTGGGTCATCTCGGCGGTGTCGAGCGAGTAGACCGACTGCGGCCGCCCGCCCGGGAAGAGCGTCCCCTCGAAGGCCGACAACGCGAGTGCCGGCTCGAGCGCGTCGGGGAAGACCGAGCGCGGGCCCTGGTCGTCGAGGACCGCCGTCGGCAGGAAGAGCCCGGCGAAGCCCAGCTGCTTGCCCTCGGGCCCGGCGCCGGCGACCTTGACCGCGCCGACGGAGGTGTAGTTGTTGTCCTGGGCGAGGAACGGCGTCGCGTCGGAGTAGGTGACGTTGCCCTGCGCGTCCTTGACGGTGATCTTCGGCGCGTAGCCGTTGCCGAGGAGGAAGGCCGTCCCGCCGCCGGTCTCGAGGGGGCCGTTGACCCGGATGACCTTCTTCTCCACCTTCGCGCCGGGAGACTTCTTGAAGTCGACGTATGCCGTGAAGTCCCGGGGCGAGCCGAACTGCCCCTTGCCCTGGACGTCGGTCTCGAACTCCGCGTCGAAGCGGGTGAGCGTCATCTGGAACGGCTCGAAGTCGGCCGGGTCGACGAGCGGGCCGGTGCTCAGGGTGTCGTAGCGGGCGGCGACGTTGGCCATCGACTCGCCCACCGGGAGGATGATGTCGGCCTTCCAGCCGAGCAGGTGGCCCCAGGCCATGCCGACGATGACGCCGATGAGGGCGAGGTGGAAGGCGAGGTTGCCCGTCTCCTTGAGGTAGCCCTTCTCCGCCGAGACCGTCGTCGCGTCGTGCGAGTGCGTCCGGAACCGCCCGGACCGCAGCCCCCCGCGCACCTGCTCGAGCACCTCGTCGGGCGTGCCGTCGACGGTCACCGTGTCATGCGCGGCGAGCCGCTCGAGCCGCTTGGGGGCACGCGGCGGCTGCGACCGCATCGCCTTCCAGTGGACCTTCGACCGCGGCAGGACGCAGCCGACGAGCGACACGAAGAGGAGGAGGTAGATCGCGGCGAACCATGGCGAGGCATAGACCTCGAAGAACCCGAGCCGGTCGAGCCACGGCCCCGCGGTCTCATGCCGGGCGATCCAGTCGGCGGTGCGGACGGCGTCGATCGAGCGCTGCGGGAAGATCGAGCCTGGCAGCGCCGCGACCGCCAGCAGCAGCAGGAGGAAGAGCGCGGTCCGCATCGACGTGAGCTGGCGCCAGGCGAAGCGCAGCAGCCCCAGCGGCCCGAGGTCGGGCTGGGTGACGTCGTCGCGCTCGGTGCGCGGGTCGGTGGGCTGGGTCGAGAGGCTCATCAGAGCGCCACCTCGAACCCGTTGATGAGCTCGGTCTGGACCCAGCGCATGAGGTCCTCCCAGACGCCCGTGAGGAGGAGGACGCCGATGGCGACGAGGAAGCCGCCGCCGACGACCTGGACGACGCGGTGGTGGCGCCGGACGAAGCGCGAGACCCGCTCGAACCTCTCGATCCCGGCCGCCGCGAGGACGAACGGCAGACCCAGACCCAGCGCGTATGCCGTCGCGAGCGTCACCGCGCGCCCTTGGCTGGGGTCGGTGACCGAGGCCGACATGGCCAGCACCGCACCGAGTGTCGGGCTCGTGCACGGCGCCCACCCGAGCGCGAAGACCGCGCCGAGGACCGGCGCCCCGAGCAGGCCCGCACGCGGACGCCACGTCGGCCCGAACTGCCGCTGGGACCCCATCCCGAGGAAGACGAGGCCCATGAGGATGACGAGCACCCCGCCGACCCGCATGAGCAGCTCGCGGTGCTCGGTGAGCGACCGGCCGAGCGTGGCGACGAAGAGGAACATGAGGATGAACACGACAGCGAAGCCGAGCACGAAGAGCAGCGCCCCGAGCACCATGCGTCCGCGCGAGCGCTGCTCGAGCGCGGTGTCGCTGAGCCCCGTGACGTAGCCGAGGAAGCCCGGCACGAGGGGCAGCACGCACGGCGAGGCGAAGGAGACGAGGCCCGCGAGCGCCGCCACGAGGACGGCGAGGGGCAGCGCCCCGGAGGCGATCTGGTCGGTCATCGGCGGCAGGGCTCAGGACTCGAGGACGTCGTCGATGAGGCCCTGGAGCGTGGCGGCCGACACGGCGCCGTTGGCGCGGGCCGCGACCCGGCCCTCCTTGTCGAGCACGAGCGTCGACGGCGGGCTCGTCGGGGCCTGCCTGCCGAACGCGAGGATGAGCACCCCCGACTCGTCGGTGAGGCTCGGGTAGGTCATCTTCTGCGTCTTGACGAAGGCGGCGCCGCGCTGCGGGTCCTCGCGGAAGTCGATGCCCATGAACTGCACCGGCTTGCCGGCGGCCTGGACGTCGGTCCACACCTTCTCGAGGTCGGGGATCTCCTCGATGCACGGCGGGCACCACGAGCCCCAGAGGTTGACGACGACGACCTGCTTGCCGCGCTCCCGCGTGCTCGACCACTGGCGGCCGTCGAGGGTCGTGCCCTCGAGCGTCACCGGGTCGAGGCGCTTGTCGGCCGGGATCTGCTCGATCGCGCCGTTGCCGGCGATGTAGCCCTTCTGGTCACCCTTCTTGGCCTGCTCGGCGATCGAGTTCGGGTCCGACGAGCACGCACCGAGGGCGAGGAGGGAGGCCACGGAGGCGACGGCGAGGGCGCGGCGGCGCCACCCGGCATACGGGGTCGTTCGAGGGGTCATGCACCTGCTCCGGAGTGGGCGAGCGGCAGCAGCGCGGCTGCCGGCTCGCTGTAGGCGAGGGACTCGAGGTCGTCCCCGCGGTAGGTGAGCGACGTCAGCGACGCGAGGGTGCACTGGCGCCTGCGGGGGTCGTGGACGAAGCGGCGGCCCTCGATGGCGAGGCGCAGCATCCAGATCGGGGCCTGGTGCGACACGATGACCGCCTCGTGGCCGCGAGCGCGGTCGCGGGCGTCGTCGACGGCGGCCTGCATGCGGCTCGCGAGGTCGGCGTAGGGCTCGCCCCACGACGGGCGCATCGGGTTGACCATGAGCCGCCACATCTTCGGGTCGCGGAAGATGCCCTTGCCACCGGCCACCGCGCGGCCCTCGAAGGCGTTCTCGGCCTCGAGCGCGCGCTCGTCGAGCTCGACCTCGAGCCCGAGGGCAGCCGCGATCGGGGCCGCAGTCTCGCGCGCCCGCTCGAGCGGGCTCGACACGATGTGGGTGACGTCGTGGTCGGCGAGGTGCGCCGCGACGAGGTCGGCCATCTGGCGGCCGAGCTCGGAGAGGTGGAACTCGGGGAGCCGGCCGTAGAGGATGCGGTCGGGGTTGTTGACCTCGCCGTGCCGCACGAGGTGCACGACCGTGCGGTCGTCGTTCGGGGCGGGCGCGGTCATGGCTGGGATTGTCTCAAACCAACCTGAGAGGTTCCTCAGGCCCCGGAGGCGGCGGCGCGGGCCGCGGCGGGGAGCGCCTCGACGACCTGCGCGACGGCCTCGTCGTCGTGGGCGCCGCTGACGAACCACGCCTCGAACGCGCTCGGCGGCAGGTGCACTCCCGACTCGAGCATCGAGTGGAAGAACCGTCCGTATGCCGTCGTGTCCTGGTCGCGTGCCTCGTCGTAGTTCGTGACCGCGCCGTCGCGGAAGAACACCGAGAACATCGACCCGGCCCACTGGACGGTGTGCGCGACACCTTCGGCCGACAGCGCCGCACTCGCGGCGTCGGCGATGGTCCGGGCGGTGGCCTCGAGGCGGGGGTAGAGGTCGTCGGTGCAGCCCTTGAGCGTCGCGAGACCCGCGGCGGTGGCGACGGGGTTCCCGCTGAGCGTGCCGGCCTGGTAGACGGGTCCGGTCGGGGCGAGGTGGGCCATGACCTCTGCGGTCCCACCGAAGGCCGCCGCCGGGAAGCCGCCACCCATGACCTTGCCGAAGGTGAAGAGGTCCGGGGCCCCACCGGCATACGGGCCTTCGAGGCCGTACCAGCCCGAAGGGCTGCACCGGAAGCCCGTCATGACCTCGTCGGAGACGAGGAGCGCGCCGTGCTCGCGGGTGACGCGGCGCAGGGCTTCGGTGAAGCCCGGCGCCGGCGGCACGACGCCCATGTTGCCGGCGGCGGCCTCGGTGATGACGGCGGCGATCTCGGAGCCGCGGGCGGCGAAGGTCGCCTCGAGCGCGGCGACGTCGTTGTAGGGCAGGACGATCGTGTCGGCCGTCATCTCGGCAGGGACACCGGCGGAGTCGGGCAGGGCGAGCGTGGCGACGCCGGAGCCGGCAGCGGCGAGGAGGGCGTCGACGTGGCCGTGGTAGCAGCCCGCGAACTTGACGATGACGGCACGGCCGGTGACGCCGCGGGCGAGGCGGACCGCGCTCATCGTCGCCTCGGTGCCCGACGACACGAGCCGCACCTGCTCGAGCGGCTCGACCCGGCGGACGATCTCCTCGGCGAGGAGCACCTCGTTCTCGCTCGGCGTGCCGAACGAGAAGCCCTTGGCGGCGGCGGCCCGGACGGCCTCGAGGACGTCGGGGTGGGCGTGCCCGAGGATCATCGGGCCCCACGAGCAGAGCAGGTCGACATAGCGGCGACCGTCGGCGTCGGTGAGCCACGGCCCCTTCGCCTCGGCGACGAAGCGGGGGGTCCCGCCGACCGCCCGGAAGGCCCGCACCGGCGAGTTGACGCCGCCCGGGATGACGCGGGTCGCGCGCTCGAGCAGCGCGGCGGACGCGGGAGCGTCGTTCGTGGCTGCGGAGCCGGTGGCTGCGGAGCCGGTGGCGGACGTGGCAGAGGTGGGGCGGGACGTCATGTCCCCATTGTCGCGTGCGCGCCGGGGTGGCACGCACCCGCCGTCGCCCGGCACCCGGCACGGCGACGCCGGTCAGGCGATCTCGTCCTCCGGCTGCGCACCCGGCACGAGGTGTGAGCGCACCTGCGAGAAGGCGTCGCGGAGCACGCCCAGCTGGTCGGGGGTGAGCAGGTCGATGAAGTGGTCCCGCACGGAGTGGACGTGGGTCGGGGCTGCGCTCTCGATGAGCCGGCGGCCGGCGGGGGTGAGCGCGAGGGCGACGCCACGACCGTCCTCGGGGGTCGGCTCCCGGCGGACCCAGCCGCGCGCCTCGAGCCGCTTGGCGGTGTGCGTCACCCGGCTCCGGCTCTGGACGACGAGGTCGGCGAGGACCGACATGCGGGCCCGGTCGCCCTCCTGCTCCGAGAGCATCGAGAGCAGCTCGTACTCGGGGAGGCTGATGTCGAAGCAGTGCAGGTCGCGATCGAGAGCGACCTGGAGCTCGCGGTGCGCGCGGAGGTAGGCCCGCCACGCCTGCTGCTCTTCGTGGGAGAGCCAGCGAGTGCCCGTTCCCTGCTCCCCTGCCATGCCTCGCATGCTAGCGAATCGCGACTCGCCAGCAGGCGCGACCGGCCGGATCCAGTGTGACCCAGATCACAGGGGCTCGACAAGAAGGTTGAAATATCTACTAATACGGTGATGTTGAAAGGACCTGAAAGGCACCACCCCACCTTCGCAAGGAGTTCCGATCATGACCACCACCGCCAACCAGCTCCAGATCCCCACCGGCACGTGGGCCGTCGACGCCGCCCACACCGAGGTCGGCTTCGTCGCCCGCCACCTCATGGTGAGCAAGGTCCGTGGCTACTTCAAGGACGTCGAGGGCACCGTCGAGGTCGCCGAGGACATCACGCAGTCCCGCGTCGACGTCACCGCGCAGATCGCCTCCGTCGAGACCGGCAGCGCCGACCGCGACGCCCACCTCAAGAGCGAGGACTTCTTCGACGCGGAGAAGTTCCCCACCATGCGCTTCGTCTCCACCTCCTTCGACGGCTCGACCCTCACCGGAGACCTCACCATCAAGGACGTCACCAGGTCCGTCGAGTTCGACGTCGACTTCGGTGGCGTGGGCCAGGACCCGTGGGGCAACACCAAGGCCGGCTTCGAGGCCACCGCGACCGTCAACCGCAAGGACTGGGGCCTCACCTGGAACGCCGCGGTCGAGGGCGGCGGCGTGCTCGTCTCCGACAAGATCCAGATCACCATCGACGTGCAGCTCGCCAAGCAGGCCTGAGCGCACCACCCCTCTCGACTTATTGCCAGTTCTGGCGCTCTCACCACCGGGGAACCGGTGCTGGGAGCCGCCAGAACTGGCAATAAGTCGTTCTAGAGGTGGGGGGCGACGTCGAGGGCGCTGTAGGTGAGGATCACCTGCGCGCCGGCCCGGCGGATGTGCATGAGCGACTCCAGAACGGCCCGGTCGCCGTCGATCCAGCCGCGCTCGGCGGCCGCCTTGATCTGGGCGTACTCCCCCGAGATCTGGTAGGCCGCGACCGGCACCGGGGACACCTCCGCCGCCATCGCGATGACGTCGAGGTGCGGCTGGGCCGGCTTGACCATGACGATGTCGGCGCCCTCGGCGAGGTCGAGCTCGAGCTCGCGCAGCGACTCCCTCGCGTTGGCCGGGTCCTGCTGGTAGGTCGCGCGGTCGCCGACGAGCGAGGACTGCACCGCCTCACGGAACGGGCCATAGAGCGCCGACGTGTACTTCGCGGCATACGCGAGCAGGATCGCGTCGGTGAGCCCGGCCTCGTCGAGCGCTTCGCGCACGAACCCGACCTGTCCGTCCATCATTCCGCTGAGCCCCAGCACGTGGGCGCCGGCGCGCGCCTGGGCGAGCCCCATCGCCGCGTAGCGCTCGAGCGTCGCGTCGTTGTCGACCCGGCCCTCGTCGTCGAGGACGCCGCAGTGGCCGTGGTCGGTGAACTCGTCGAGGCAGAGGTCGGCCATGACGACGAGGTCCTCGCCGACGGCGTCACGCACGGCCCGCAGGGCGACGTTGAGGATCCCGTCCTCGGCGTCGGCGCCCGACCCGGTGGCGTCCTTCTCGAGGGGCACGCCGAAGAGCATGATCCCGCCGAGCCCGGCGTCGACGCAGCGTCGCGCCTCCGCGACGAGGGACTCGACCGTGTGCTGGACGACGCCCGGCATGGCCTCGATCGGCTGCGGCTCGTCGATGCCCTCGCGGACGAAGACGGGCAGCACGAGGTCGGCCGGGTGGAGCCGGTGCTCGGCGACGAGCCTGCGGACCGCCGGGGACTGGCGGAGGCGGCGCGGTCGCTGCGGCAGGGCGGGGCTCACGCGCTCGTCCCGCTCACTTGGCGCGACGACGCGCGGTCGGGCGCTTCTGGCTCGGCCGCACGGTGGCCTCGCCGGCCTCGGCAGCCGTGAGCGCGAGCGACCGGCCGTGGTCGGCGAGCGCGTCGACGAGCTCGTCGGCGGACGGCTCCGGCGCGAGGACGTCGACCCGCAGGCCGCACTCCTCGGCCGTCTTGGCCGTGGCCGGGCCGATGCACGCGATGACCGTCGACGGGTGCGGCTTGCCGGCGATGCCGACGAGGTTGCGCACCGTCGAGCTCGACGTGAAGACAACCGCGTCGAAGCTGCCGCTCTTGATCGCGTCGCGGATCTCGGCCGCGGGCGGAGCCGCACGAACGGTCCTGTATGCCGTGACGTCGTCCACCTCCCAGCCCATCTCCTGGAGCCCGGCGACGAGCGTCTCGGTGGCGATGTCCGCACGCGGGAGGAAGACCCGGTTGATCGGGTCGAGGAGCTCGTCGAAGGGCGGCCACTCCTCGAGCAGGCCCTTGGCGGACTGCTCGCCCTCGGGGACGAGGTCGGGGTTGATGCCCCAGTCGCGCAGCGCGTCGGCGGTGACGCCACCGACGGCGGCGACCTTGAGGCCGGCGAAGGAGCGCGCGTCGAGACCGAACTCCTCGAACTTCTCGCGGATGGCCTTGACGGCGTTGACCGAGGTGAAGCCGACCCACTCGTAGCGGCCGGTGACGAGGCCCTTGACGGCGCGCTCGATCTGCTGCGGCGTGCGCGGCGGCTCGACCGAGATCGTCGGGACGCTCGTGGCCTCGGCGCCGTAGCGCTCGAGCCGGCGCATCATCGGGCCGGCCTGGTCCTTGGTGCGCGGGACGAGGACGTTCCAGCCGAAGAGCGGCTTGGTCTCGAACCACGACAGGGTCTCGCGCAGGTTGACGTTGTCCCCAACGACGGCGAGGGCCGGGAACTGCATCGACTTCGCGGCCTTGGCGACCTCGCCGAGGGTCGTGGCGACCGTCGACTGCTGGACGGTGGTGCCGCGCTCGGTGATGGCGACGGGCGTCTCCTCGGAGCGCCCGGCGTCGCGCAGCGCCTCGAGGGTGCCGACGAGGGTGTCGGGCTGGCCGAGGACGACGACGGTGACCGAGGGGTCGGTCGCTACCGCGACGTCCTTGATCTTCTGGCCCGCGGTGATGACGTGGAGGCCGCGCGAGCCCGACGTGGTGAGCGGCACGCCGGCGTAGGTCGGGACCGCGGTGACCGAGCTGACGCCCGGGACGACCTCGAAGGGCACACCGGCCTTGACGCAGGCGGCGGCCTCCTCGGCGAGACCGTTGAACGTCGCCGGGTCCCCGTCCATGAGCCGCACGACGAGGCCACGCGGGTGCGCCTTGGCCGCCTTGACGACGAGCTTGGCGCGCGAGGCGTGGGTGAGCGGCTGGCCGTGCTCCCCGTGACCAGCGTCGACGACCTCGACCTCGGGCCGCGCATGGCGCTCCACGACCTGCTCGCGGGCGACCTGGTCGATGACGACCGCGTCCGCCTCGGCGAGGTACTCGAGGGCGCGCACCGTCATCAGCCCGGCGTCACCCGGTCCGGCGCCGACGAAGGCGACGCGCGCGGGGGTGCGGGCGGGAGTGGTGGGTCGGTTCGAGCGGGTGGTGCTCACTGGTCACGCTCCGGGACGTTCGGTGTGGACGGTGGGACGGGGTGAGAGCGGGGCGAGGTCGGCAGCGCCGTCCTCGAGGAGGAGCCGGGCGAGGGCGCGGCCGAGCGCGTCGGCGTCCTCCGGGGAGCCGGCGGCCGAGCGGCGCACGTCGCCGCTGCCGTCGATGCTCGCGACGACGGCGCGCAGCGAGAGCTCGTCGCCGTCGTCGCCGAGGACGACCTCGGCGAGCGCACCGATGGGGGCGGAACAGCCGGCCTCGAGCTCGGCGAGGACCGCGCGCTCGGCGACGACGCACGCACGCGTGTCGGCGTCGTCGAGGCCAGCGACGGCGTCACGGGTGGCCGTGTCGTCGGCACGGACCTCGACCGCGAGGGCGCCCTGGCCCGGAGCCGGCAGCATCTGGATGGGGTCGAGCACCTCGGTGACGACGCCGTCGCGACCGATCCGGCGCAGCCCGGCGTGAGCGAGCACGACCGCGTCGAGCTCACCCACGGCGACCTTGCCGAGCCGGGTGTCGACGTTGCCCCGCAGCTCGCGAAGCTCGAGCCCGAGCCCGAGCGCCTCGAGCTGCGCGCGACGGCGCGGGGAGCCGGTGCCGACGGTGGCGCCGGCGGGGAGCTCGCCAAGGGTGAGGCCGTCGCGGGCGACGAGTGCGTCGCGCGGGTCCTCCCGCGTGGGGATGGCCGCGACGACGAGGTCGTCCTCGGGAGTGGTCGGCAGGTCCTTGAGCGAGTGCACCGCGAGGTCGACCGTGCCGTCGCGCAGGGCCTCGCGCAGGGCGGAGACGAAGACGCCGGTGCCACCCATGGTGGCGAGCGGCGTCGTGCGGTCGCGGTCGCCCTCGGTCGTGATCTCGACGAGCTCGACGTCGTGACCGAGGTCGCGCAGGCGGTCGGCGACCCACGAGGACTGCGTGGTCGCGAGGTGGGAGCGGCGGGTGCCGAGGCGCAGGGTCATCGCCCGACCTCCTCGTCGTCGGTGGCCGGGATGACCGGCGGCGTCGAGACGACCGACACCTCTCGCGGGTCGAGGTCGAAGAGCTCGCTCAGAGCCTTGGCATAGCTGCCGCCCTGGCCGTTCTGCGCCATCTCCTTGACCCTCACGGTGGGCGCGTGGAGGAGCTTCTCGACGATGCGGTGCACGGTGCGCTGCACCTCGGCCCGGTGGGCGTCGCCGAGGTCGGGGGTGCGTCGCTCGAGCCGGGCCATCTCGTCGTCGACGACTGACTGGGCTCGCGACCGGAGGGCGGCCACCGTGGGGGCCACGGCCTCGGAGGACCGCTCGGTGAGGAAGGCGGCGACCTCGCCGGTGACGATGTCACGGGCCTCGCGGACCTGCGGCACGTCGCCGGCGGAGCTCAGGGCGTCACCGAGCTCGGCGAGACCGATGCGGGTCACGCCGTCGAGGTCGGCGACGGAGAGGTCGATGTCGTGCGGGAGGGCGAGGTCGACATAGAGCTGGGGGCGGCCACCGCGCTCGGCGAGGGCGGCGCGGACGTCGTCCGAGGTGACGACGACGCCTGTCGCACCCGTGCTCGAGATGACGATGTCGGCGCCGGCGAGCGCCTCGGTCCGCTCGGCCCACGGGCGGGCGGTGCCGCCGACGCGCTCGGCGAGCCGCTCGGCTCGGGCGAGGCCGCGGTTGACGACGGTCACGGATGCGGCGCCGGCCTGGCTCACGGTCGTCGCCGCGAGGGCACCCATGCCGCCCGCGCCGATGACGAGGACGTGGGCGCCCTCGACCGGGCCGACGGCCTCGTCGGCCAAGCCGAGCCCGGCGCCGACGAGCGAGCGGCTCACGTCGTCGATGCCGGTCTCGGAGTGGACCCGCTTGCCGACCCGAAGCGCCTGCTGCAGAAGGGTGTTGAGCGCGGGACCGACATGTCCGCGGCGCTGGGCGCGGGTCAGGGCCTCACGGAGCTGGCCGAGGATCTGCGCCTCGCCGACGGCCATCGAGTCGAGGCCAGCGGCCACCGAGAAGGCGTGCGCGATCCCACGGTCCTCGTAGTGGACGTAGAGGTGCGGCTGGAGGTCGGCGAGCGGCACTCCGGTCGCGGCCGCGAGCGCCTCGGACACGTCCGTGAGGGCGCCGTGGAAGGTCAGACCCTCGGCATAGACCTCGGTGCGGTTGCAGGTCGAGACGACGACGGCCTCGACGACGTGCTCGGAGCCGACGATCGAGGCCTCGAGACGACCGCGGGCGCCGGGGTCGAGGGCGGCGGCCTCGAGGAGACCGATGGGGGCGCCGTGGTGCGACAGCCCGAGGACGAGCAGGCTCACAAGGCCACCTCTCCGACGTCGGCGGTCCGGCCGAGGTCGAGCTCACCGGTGCGGCGCTGCTCGTGGAAGGCGAGGATCTGCAGCTCGGTCGACATGTCGACCTTGCGGACCATGACGTCGTCGGGCACGTCGAGCACGCACGGCGCGAAGTTGAGGATCGAGCGCACCCCGGCCCCGATGAGCCGGTCGGCGACGTCCTGCGCGGACTCGGCAGGCGTCGCGATGACGCCGATGGCGAGCTGCTCGTCGCGGACGAGCGCGTCGAGGTCGCCCATGGGCCGGACCGTCCGGTCGCCCACGGGCGAACCGACGATGGTCTCGTCGCGGTCGAGGAGCGCGATGACGTTGAAGCCGCGGGTCGTGAACCCGCTGTATGCCGCGAGCGCACGACCGAGGTTCCCCATCCCGACGATGGCCACCGGCCAGTCCTGGGTGAGCCCGAGCGCGGTCGAGATCTCGTAGGCGAGCCGGTCGACCTCGTAACCGACGCCGCGCACGCCGTAGGAGCCGAGGTGCGAGAGGTCCTTGCGCAGCTTGGCCGAGCTGACGCCGGCGGCGGCGGCGAGCTCCTCGGAGCTCACCGACGAGATGCCGCGCTCGGCGAGGTTCGTGAGGGCCTGGAGGTATCCCGGAAGTCGCGCCACGGATGCATCGGGGATACCCCGGCGGGCTGCGACGTCGGCGGACACGAGGCCTTCGACTCCTCTTCTTCACAGGTGGTGGTGCCCTGTCAGCGTACGCACTTGTGAAGGGATGCACAAAGTCACGAGCGGACCCCGAGACAGGGCACGGAGCGGGTTCTGGTACAAGCAGCATGCGTAACCGCTCCCGCACCTCCCCGACCCCGTGCGTCCGCACCTCTGGGGGCCAGGCCGTCATCTCGCCGGACGCAAGCTCACCAGACCCGTATGCCGTTCCTTGCGTCCGCAGGTGTGGCTGCCCCACCGTCACCGTGCCGGACGCAAGGGCTCCCTCAGTGCGGCGGACGAGCCAGCGCGGCGCGCAGGCGGTCGGCGTCGACCCGCCAGAAGTCGTGCTGCCGTCCGTCGACGAGCGTCACCGGGATCTCCTCGGCGTAGCGTGCCATGAGCTCCGGCTCGTCGAGGACCGAGCGCTCGACGAAGGACTCCCCCAGCTCGGCCGTCACCGTCTCGATGACCGCACGGGCGTCGTCGCACAGGTGGCACCCGGGCTTGCCGATGAGCGTGACCCGCGGCGCACCCTCACCGGGAGCGGAGGCGGCGTGCGTGTCGGGGGCGGACGGCATACGGCGGCTCAGAAGAAGACGGACCGGCGCTGCATGAGCAGCGAGTAGAGGGTCTGCTGGATCGTCTCGCGCACCTGGTCGGTGAGGTCGAAGACGAGCATCGGGTCGTCGGCCGCGCCGGTGCCGTGGCTCGCCGTGTCAATCGGGGCGCCGAACTCGATGATCCACTTGCTCGGCAGCGGGATGAGCCCGAGCGGTCCGAGGAGCGGGAACGTCGGCGTGATCGGTGCGTAGGGCACGCCGAGCAGCCGCGCCACGGTCTTCATGTTGCCGATGATGGGGGCGATCTCCTCGGCGCCGACGACCGACGTCGGGATGATCGGCACGCCCGCCTTGAGCGCGGCCGAGACGAAGCCGCCGCGGCCGAAGCGCTGCAGCTTGTAGCGCTCCTTGAACGGCTTGCCGACGCCCTTGAAGCCCTCGGGGAAGACGCCGACGAGCTCGCCCTTGGCGAAGAGCCGGTCGACGTCGTCGCCGGTCGCGAGGGTCGAGCCGCCGCGGCGTGCGAACGACCCGATGACCGGGGTCTGGAAGACGAGGTCGGCGCCGAGCGCACGCATGACCCGGTGCTTCGGGTGCTCGTCGTGGATGGCCTGGGCGACCATGAGCGAGTCGATGGCGATGGTGCCGGAGTGGTTGCTCACGATGAGCGCGCCGCCCTCGTCGGGGATGTTCTCGAGCCCGCGGACCTCGACCCGGAACCAGTTCCGGTAGATCGGTCGGAGCATCGGGAAGATGACGTGCTCGGCGAAGTGCTCGTCGTAGCCGAACTCGTCGACCGAGTAGTCGCCCTCGAGGCGGCGCCGCACGAACGCGAGCGTCGCCGCGATGCGCCGCTCGATCTCCTCGGGCGAGATGCCGGCACCCTGGGCGGCCATGCGCATGGCCGCGATCGACGCGCTGAGCAGCTCCTCGATGCCGGGCACGGGCAGCGACATGTCGGTCTGCGTGGCCGTGGGGTCCGGCGACGCGGGCCGGGCCGACTTCGGCTTCGGCTCGGGCACGGTCGCGACGCGCAGGTGTCGTCGTGCCGCCTCGTCCGCTGCGCGCTTGGCCCGCGGGCTCTGCGGTCGTATGCCGGCCTGCTTGGTCGCCTTGGCCGAGGCCTTCGCGCGGACCGTGGGGTGCGGACGGTGGGCCGAGCGCCGGCCGGCCGGTGCGGTGGGCGGCGGGGTGGCCGTGGCCTTGGCAGCGGCCGGCTTCGTCGGTGTCGTCGGCTCGGAGGTCGCGGAGACGGTGGACGTCGTGGACGTCGTGGACGTCGTGGAGGTGGCCGTGGTGGGTGCGGACGTCTCGGCCGCGGGGGCCGAGAGCAGCGGGGTCGAGCGGCGACGGGCGCGCTCGCCCGAGGCGCGGGCTGCGCCCGCCGCCACCGAGGACGTGCGGCGGGTGGGCGCCTTCTTCACGGCTTCGGCCACCGTCGCGGGCGTGGCCTTCGTGGCGGATGCGCCCTTCGCAGGCGTCGAGGTCCTGCCCGAGGTCTTCGTGGCCGACGCCCTCGTGGCGGACGCCGTCTTCGCCGGTGCCTTCCTTGCCGGCGTCTTCTTCGCCGGCGCCTTCTTGCCGGTCGCCCTCTTCGCCGGAACCGTGGCGGAGGGCACGGTCTTCTTCGTCGTCGCGGCCTTGGCGGCCGACGTCTTCGTCGCGGCGGTCTTCGCCGCCGTCGGCTTCGTCGCCATCAGAGCCGACCTCCCGTTGCGCGACCGAGGACCTGTTGCGCCACACCGGCGAGGCCGCCGACGGCCCCCGTCATGGCGTCGAACGACGGCACGATCGGCGTGACGGTGCGGGCGAAGTCCTCGAACGCCGCACGTGTGGAGAACGTCGGGTTGAACCCGAAGGTCGTCCGCATCACCGTCGTGTCCATGCCGCGGCCGAAGGCGAGGAACGACATCTGGTCGGGGCTGAAGTCGACGAGCCCGAACCTCTTGCCCAAGCCACCGAGCGGCCCCGCCGCCGCCATCGGGACCATGACGAACGGGCGGCGGGCGATCGCCGCCGCCTGCACCACGGTGAGGACGCCGTCGCCGGCGAGGTTGACGACACCGGTCGTCGAGCCCGTGACCCCGCGCACAAGGGCCGCGATGGCGTCGTCCTCGTGGAAGAACTGCAGACGCGCGTCGTAGCCGAAGGGGATCGGGATGACCGGCAGGTTGAAGTAGTCGGTGATCGAGGTGCGGATCCGCGGGCCGATGATGTTGGCGAACCGGAGCGTGAGGATCTCGGCATCGGGCCGGCGGCGGGCGAACCCGCGCACGTAGCCCTCGACCTCGATCGAGTCCTTGCCGAAGCCGGACGAGGGCAGCCGCTTGGCCGTCATCTCCTCGGTGAACATCGCGGGGTCGCGCGGTGTGGAGCCGTAGACCGCCGCGGTGGACTTGACGACGAGCCGCTTGACCGTCGACGCCTTCTGGCAGGCAGCGAGCAGCTGCATCGTGCCGATGACGTTGATCTCCTTCTGCGGGGTGCGTCCCCCGGCGAAGGTCGGCGTCGCGATGACGTTGGCGTGCACGACGGTGTCGACGTCACCTTGGGCGATGACCTTGCCGATCATCGGGTTGCGGATGTCCGCGCGGACGAACTCGGCGCCACCGAGGTCACGCGGCGGCGGGATGACGTCGACGCCGATGACCTTCTCGACGCCGGGGTCGGCGGCGAGCCGTCGGGCGAGGACGCCACCGATGTAGCGGGAGACCCCCGTCACGAGTACCACCTGGCCCACGGGTCCTGCCCTCCCTCGCGTCGACGTCGTCGTGCCCGACCCTACTTCGTCGCCGGCGGCCGGCGGCAGTGTTGTCTGCGAGAGCCGGGTCACCCGGACCCTGGCGATCGGACGAGGGTCTCGACAGCCGGGCCGACGACGGGACGGGGGGGCGGTGCACACGCTCCGTGTGGGACGGCATACCCAGCAGGGACGCAGAACGGCCCCCGCCGGAAGGGCGAGGGCCGATCGGTCGCGTCAGCGACGCGTCACTTCTTGTTGCGACGCTGGTGGCGGGTCTTGCGAAGCAGCTTGCGGTGCTTCTTCTTCGCCATGCGCTTGCGACGCTTCTTGATCACTGAACCCATGAGCAGTCCTTGCTTTCGAGGAATTCGAACGACGGTGGACCAGCAGCTGCTGGTCGGCCTGCGCGGCCGACCGGCGCGCGTGTGTCAGGGGGCAACCCTACCGGCGCGGCGCCGAGCGCCCAAACGGGCCCGGACATGGGAAGGGCCGGACCAACCGTGGTCCGGCCCTTCCCAGTGGAGCTCGGCTCGTCAGGCGGTGCCCATGTAGGACTCCCGGAGGTACTTCTGCACCTCGTCCTCGGGAACCCTGAAGGACCGACCGACGCGGACAGCCGGAAGCTCACCTCCGTGGACCATGCGATAGACGGTCATCTTCGACACGCGCATGATCGAGGCGACCTCGGCGACGGTGAGAAACCGCACCTCGGCAAGACGTTCCTGGGACATGGCCACCTCAACTTCTGCACACGCGCATCGCCGGCTTCCCCACCGGCGGTCATCTACGGGCGTGCAAGAAGCAACCATAGGGGCTGGTGTGACACTTGGGGAAGCAGTTGGAGGACAATCTTTGAGAAGTCCAGCCGACACGCTGTCCGGTGGGGAGATTTCCTCCACTAGTCGAACCACGGGTCGAGCCCGTGGAGCGGGAAGACAGCTTGACGCGTCGCGAGGATCGCGGCGTCGACGGGGCGGTCCGGGTTGTGCCCCATGCCCCAGGAACGCACCCAGATCGGGAGGTCGGCGGGGGGCAGGTCGCCCATCGTCGCCGGGCCGTCACGGCCCGTGAGCTCGCGGACGTGGTCGCGCCACTCGTCGGGGATCTCGGTCTCCGCGGGGATCGGGGCGTGGGCCGCGATCGCGGCGAGGTGGGTCCACGAGCGCGGCACGACGTCGACGAGCTCGTAACCACCCCCGCCGAGGGCGACCCACCGCCCGTCGGCGACGTCGTGGGCCAGCCGGTGGAGGCACTCGTGGGCCCGGCGTTGCGCGTCGACGGACACGGAGAGGTGCGCGAGCGGGTCCCGGCTGTGGGTGTCGCACCCGTGCTGGGTGACGAGGACGTCGGGCTTGAACGCCTCGACGAGGTGGGGCACGACCGACTCGATCGCGCGCAGCCACTCCGAGTCGCCGGTGCCCGGGGGCAGCGCCACGTTGGCAGCGCTCCCCCGCGCGTCCGGGCCGCCGATGTCGCCGGGGTAGCCCGTGCCGGGGAAGAGCGCACGGCCGGACTCGTGGACCGAGATCGTGAGGACCCGCGGGTCGTGCCAGAAGATCCGCTCGACTCCGTCACCGTGGTGGACGTCGATGTCGACGTAGGCGACGCGCTCGGCACCGTTGTCGAGGAGGTGCTGGATGCCGACGGCGGCGTCGTTGTAGATGCAGAACCCGGCGGCGTGGGTCGCCATCGCGTGGTGGAGCCCGCCGCAGTAGTTGACGCCGTGGTCGATCTCGCCGCGCCACACCGCGTCGCAGAGGTCGACGGTGCCCTGGACGATCCGGGCGCTCGCCTCGTGCATCCCCGCGAAGGCCGGGTCGTCCTCGGTCCCGAGGCCGCGGCGGGGCTCGGCCACGCTCGGGTCGGCCGAGGCCGCCCGGACGGCGGCGACGTAGCCGGGGTCGTGGACCGTGCCGAGCAGCTCGTCGCTCGCGACTCCCGGGCAGACGACCTCGACCTTGTCGAGGACGCCGAGCGAGCGCGCCAGCCGGGTGGTGAGGTCGAGCCGCACGGGCGCCATCGGGTGGGTCGGGCCGAAGTCGTATGCCGTGAAGCCGTCGTCCCAGACCAGGCGCGTGCGGTGAGCCATGCCGCGCACGCTACCCCCGGGGACCCCACCGGGCGTTAGCCTCGACCCCGAAGTGACCGTCACGTGGACCCGCCGTCACCGCGGGCCGTCGCAAGGAGGAGCGCCCGTGGGAGCCAAGAACAGCGATCTCGACGTCCTCGTCGTCGGGCTCGGCCGGTTCGGGGGTGCCGCCGCCCTCGAGCTGCGTCGCCTCGGCCACCGCGTCGTCGCGATCGAGAAGGACGGCTTCCTCGCCGAGAAGTTCCTCGGACGGCTCAGCTCGGTCATCCACGGCGACGCCAGCGACGCCGAGGTCGTCCGCGACGCCAAGGCCTCGCGCTACCGGATCGCCGTCGTCGGCGTCGGCTCCTCGATCGAGGCGTCGGTGCTCTCGTCGGCCAACCTCGTCGACGCAGGCATCCCCGACATCTGGGCCAAGGCGATGTCGCCGGAGCACGCCCGCATCCTCGACCGGATCGGCGTCCAGCACATCGTGCGACCCGAGGCCGACACGGGCCGTCGCGTCGCGCACCTCGTCGGCGGCAAGCTCCAGGACTACATCGAGTTCGACGACGGCTTCGCCATCGTCAAGATGCGCCCGCCGACCGAGGCCATCGGCTTCACCCTCGAGCAGAGCGCCATCCGCAGCAAATACGGCGTGACGATCGTCGGCGTGAAGTCACCCGGCGCCGACTTCACGTATGCCGTCCCGTCCACGAAGGTCTCGGCGCACGACACGCTCATCGTCAGCGGTCCGACCGAGCTCCTCGAGCGCCTCGCCTCCCGCCCCTAGCCAGCACGCCCGAGGACGCCACCGTGCGATCCCGCACCTTCTCGTTTTCGCGCCTCACAGACGAAGGCGCCGGGACGAGGCGAGCCGCCTGGAGCGAGCAGGTGTGCTGTTCGCCGCTGGCTGGGTCTGGCGGCGGGTCCCACGCTCTGCGTGGGCGACGTGAGCGCGCCCAGCGCGCGAGCGTCGGATGGACCTGCGGCGAACGGCATACCTGCTCGCGACGTCACACGAGAGTCGGAGCGCTCGCCCTTGGACTCCGCGAGGCGCGGCTCAGAAGTCCCTGGCGACCGATCCGCGGTCGCCTCCGAGAGCGAGCACCATGGCGACCTCGTCCTCGTCGTCGTCAGACCTGACGCGCATCGGGCGCCGCTCGGCGGTCGGCCGGAACCCGAACCCGCTCGCGAACGCTACCGCGCGGCCGTTGTCGCTGCCGACCCAGTAGGCGAGCTGGGACTGGCCCTGCTCGCGGGCGAGGTTGGCGCCGGCGCGCACGAGCTCGGTGGCGACGCCGCTGCCGCGGGCCTCCGGCGAGACCCAGAGACCGAAGAGCTCGGCGGTCCTCGGGTGGTCCTCCCCGGCCCGGCCGACGCTGACGATGCCGATGGGCGAGCCGTCGCGCTCGGCGATGAGGCGAGCGGAGCGCTGCATGCGCAGCCGCCAGAAGTCCTCGTCGAGGGCCTCCTCCTCCTCGGCCGTCGCGGCGAAGGCCTCGGGTGACTCCCGGAGCGCGGTCAGCCGGGTGTCGCGGTACTGCTGCCAGTCCTCTTCGCCCAGCGGGCGCACGCTGATCTCGCTCATGCCCCCACTGTCCCCGACGCCACGGACGAGCGGCAACCCGGGTCCACCCTGACCGCGTACCCGATCTCGAGGATGCCCCCGTAGAGCGGGTTGTCCCACGTCGTGCCCGTCCGGGCGAACCCGTGGCGCTCGTAGAGGCGCTGTGCCGGGAGGTTCTCCTCGGCCACCTCGAGGTGCACACGGGAGTAGCCGGACTCCCCAGCGGCGTCGAGCGCGGTGGCGACGAGCAGGTCGCCGACACCGGCGCCGCGGGCGGAGGCGGACACCCACATGCCGATGAGGTAGACCTCCTCGTCGGGCTGGTCCTGCGAGTGCCAGAGCGACACCGTGCCCACCGGCCGGTCGTCGACGAACGCGAGCCAGACCCGCATCGTCCGGAGGCGAGCGAGCCAGGAGGACTCCGGGTAGGCCGCGCTCACGGCATACGTGTTGGCGAAGGCGCGTGGGGTGTCGAGGAGCGCGGCGAGGCGCACGTCGCGGTAGGTGCGCCAGTTGTCCTCGGTGACGGGGACGACCTCGACTGTCCGCGAGGACCGGTCAGCCACCGGAGAGCTCCTTGGACCGCACCGCGGCGGCCTCCATCGCGCTGATGAACGCGGCGCGCACCTTGTGGTCGTCGAGCTCCCGGAGGGCCGCGGCCGTCGTGCCGCCGGGCGAGGTGACCTGCTCGCGCAGGACGGTCGGGTGCTGGCCGGTCTCGCGCAGCATCGTCGCGGCTCCGAAGAGGGTCTGCGTGACGAGCTCGGTCGCCGTCGCGCGGGGCATGCCGAGGACGACTCCCGCCTCGATCATCGCCTCGACGACGTAGAAGATGTATGCCGGTCCGCTGCCGGAGATCGCCGTCACCGCGTCGAGCTGCTTCTCGGGGACCTCGGTCACCTTGCCGGTCGCGCCGAGGAGCTCGATGGCGTGCTGGAGCTGCTCGGGCTGGCAGTGGCGTCCACCGCTCACCGCCGCCATGCCCTGGTCGACGAGCGCCGGGGTGTTGGGCATGACGCGCACGACCGAGCGACCCTCTGCCAGACGGCTCTCGAGGAACTCTGTCGTGATGCCGGCGGCGAGGCTGACGACGAGGTTGCCGTCGGCGACGTGGGGGCTGATCTCGTCGAGGAGGGCGGCCATGTCCTGCGGCTTGACGACGAGCACGAGGGTGTCGGCCTCGGTGGCGGCCTCGACGTTGGTGAGGGCTCGCACGCCGTACTTGCCGGTGAGCTCGGCGGCGCGGTCGGCCCGGCGCTCGGTGATGATGAGCTCGTCGGCCGGTCGTCCCGCTCGCAGCAGCCCCGAGAGCAACGTCTCGCCCATGACACCCGCGCCGAAGATCGCAACCGTTCCCATGGCGCGAGACTATGCCGGGTCCGGCGGTGCGGCGACCAGCGGGTTTCAGCCCGTGGCGTCAGCCCTTGGAGACCAGCGAGCGCAGGAAGAACTGCAGGTTGGCGGGGCGCTCGGCCATGCGACGCATGAGGTAGCCGTACCACTCCTCGCCGAACGGCACGTAGACGCGCATCTGGTGGCCGCGGTCGGCGATGCGGGTCTGCTCGTCGGGGCGGATGCCGTAGAGCATCTGGAACTCGTAGGAATCGGGCTCGCGACCGTGGCGGCTCGCGAGCGCCCGCGCGATGTCGATGAGCCGCGGGTCGTGGCTCGCCACCATTGGGTAGCCCTCGCCCTCCATGAGGATCTTGAGGCAGCGGACGTAGGACAGGTCGACGTCCTCGGCGTCCTGGTAGGCGACCGACGCGGGCTCCTTGTAGGCGCCCTTGCAGAGCCGGACCCGGCTGCCCGCGGTGGCGAGGTCACGGCAGTCGCCCTCGGTGCGGTGGAGGTAGGACTGGAGGACGGCGCCGGTGTCGGGGAAGTCCCGGCGCAGCTCGGCGAGGATCGACAGCGTCGAGTCCGTCGTCGTGTGGTCCTCCATGTCGAGGGTGACCGTCGTGTCGGCGTCGCGGGCCGCCTCGCAGATGATGCGGGCGTTGTCGAGGGCGATCTTCTCGCCGTCCTGCGGCAGCGCCTGGCCGACGGCGCTCAGCTTGACGCTCACCTCGGCCGCCCCGAACTGCGACAGGTCCTTGGCCTTGAGGGCGCGCAGCAGCCCGACGTAGGTGTCGACGGTGTGCGCGGCCTGGCCGGCGTCGAGGGTGTCCTCGCCGAGGTAGTCGATCGTCACCTGGCGGTTCGTCGCGCGCAGCTCGGCGGTCGCCTCGACGGCGTGGGCGACGTCGGTGCCGGGGACGTAGCGCTGGACGACGTTGCGGCTGACCGGCGCCTTCTCGATCGTGTTGCGCACGAGCGTCGAGTCGGACAGGTGCAGCAGGCCGGAGCGAAGGAGGTCGGAGGCGTCCACGGTCGTCAGGCTAACCGCTTCCCGAGCCACCCTCGAACCCAGCCGGTATGCCGGCCCGGAGGGACCGTGGGACCCGCGCCCACCTCCCGCTCACGGCGTGCGGCGTCGCAGCGTGAGACTGCCCAGCGCGAGGGCGAGCAGGATCGCGCCGACGATGACAGCGATGTCCGAGCCGACGTCGCCGACCGGGTCGGGGACCGACGCGATCGTCCGCATCGCGTCGACGGCATACGAGAGGGGGAGGACGTCCGAGAGCGTCGAGAGGACCGACGGCAGGTTGTCGCGCGGGACGAGGAGCCCGCAGAGGAGGAACTGCGGGAGGACGAGGGCCGGCATGAACTGCACGGCCTGGAACTCCGTGGCGGCGAAGCCGCTGACGAAGAGGCCGAGGGCCGTGCCGAGGAGCGCGTCGCACACGGCGATGACCACGAGCAGCCAGACCGGCCCGGCGACGTCGAGACCGCACACCCAGACAGCGAATGCCGTTGCCACGAGGGCTTGCACGACTGCCATGAGCCCGAAGGCCAAGGCGTAGCCGAGCATGAAGTCACCCTTGCCGAGCGGTGTGGTCAAGAGGCGTTCGAGCGTGCCCGAGGTGCGCTCGCGCAGGGTGGCCACGCTCGTGACGATGAACATCACGACGAACGGGAAGACGCCGAGCAGCGCCGCGCCGATCCGGTCGAAGACCGGCGTGCCGTCGAAGATCCAGGCGAGCAGACCGAGGAGGACGCACGGGACGACGAGCATCATCGCGATGGTGCGGTGGTCGGCGCGCAGCTGGCGCAGGATGCGGGCGGTCGTGGCGAGCGTGATGCGCGGGTTCATGCCGGTCCGCCCTTCGAGGTCGCGTCCGTGGGCCTCGCCTGCGCGGCCCGGTCGACGAGCCGGAGGAAGGCCTCCTCGGCGTCGGTCGCACCGGTGCGGGCGAGCAGCTCGGCGAGGGTGGAGTCGCTGAGGATCTCGCCGTCGCGCAGGAGGAGGAGCCGGTCGCAGCGCGTCGCCTCGTCCATGACGTGGCTCGACACGAGCAGCGTGCGGCCCTCGTCGTGCGCCAGTCGCCGGAAGAGGTCCCAGAGGTCGCGGCGCAGGACCGGGTCGAGGCCGACGGTCGGCTCGTCGAGGACGAGGACCTCGGGGTCGCCGACGAGCGCCGCGGCGAGCGACGCCCGCGAGCGCTGCCCGCCGGAGAGGGTCGAGACGCTCGCGTCGGCGTGGCTCGTGAGGTCGACCGCCTCGATGGCCCGGTCGACGGCGTCCGGGCTCGCACCGAGCACCTGGGCGAAGTAGGTGAGGTTGTGGCGCACCGAGAGGTCGGCATAGATGCTCGGCGACTGGGTGACGTAGCCGATGCGGTGCCGCAGGTCGGGGTGCCCGGCCGGCTGCCCGAGGACGGTGACGTCCCCGCTCTCGACCTGCTGGACGCCGACGATCGCCCGCATGAGCGTCGACTTGCCGCCGCCACTCGGACCGAGGAGGCCCACGACCTGACCGGCGGGCACCGTGACGCTGAGGTCGGGCAGCACGCTCCGGCCGCCGCGGCGCACGACGAGGTGCTCGACGACGATCGCATCGGTGCCGAGGGGTTCCGCGACGCTTTTCCTCATGTGATGAATTTAGACCTGACGGCGTATCCCCCGCAAGCCCTCGCGCCCACCTGCAGGACCCGACTGATCGCGCGTTCGGCCGGTGCGAGCGCAGCGAGCGGCCGGCCGAATGTGCAGTCAGTCGCCGGGTGGGGACGGGGCCAGCGGTGTGGGCGGCACGAGGTGGTGCTGCAGGCTCGGACCGAGGATGGCGACGAGCTCGTCGACCGAGGCGTCGGCGACGGCCGGCACCTTGACGACATAGCGCAGCAGGCCGGTGCCGATGAGCTGGGCGGCGCCGAGCGCGACCCGCACCTCGAGCGACTCCCCCTCCCTCTCGGGCGCACCGGACTCCCGCATCGTCTCGACGACCCGGTGCAGGACCTCGCGGCCCACGAACTCGCGCACCATGCGGGCGTGCTCCTCGTGCGCGGCGGCCGCGGCGAACATCGCGGCGAAGCGCTCGCGCCCCTCCGGGGAGTCCCACACGGCGAGGAAGACCCGGGCGAGGGTCGGTCCCAGCTCGCTGCGCGGGGCGGCCGCGATCCGCTCGACGAGGACGGCAGGGTTGGCGGGGAAGGCCATCACCTCGACGAAGAGCTCGGACTTGCCGTCGAAGTAGTGGTGCACGAGCTTGGGGTCGACCCCGGCCTCGCGGGCGACGGCCCGCAACGAGGTGCCGTCGTAGCCACGCTGGGCGAACTCGGTCCGCGCCGCGTCGACGATCGCCGCGCGCGTGTCCTCACCGCCGGGGCGGCGACCGCGGGGGCTCATGCCTCATCCTCGGCGTCGAGGACGTCGGCGAGGTGGAGGCGGCAGAAGGCGAGCGACTCGGCGAGTGCGACCTCGCGCTGCTCGCCGGTGAGCCGTCGCGTCGAGATCTCGACGACCACGGATCCGTCGAACCCGTTGTGCACCAACGCATCCAGCACCTGACCGCACGGCTGGTTGCCATGACCGGGCACGAGGTGCTCGTCCCTCATCGACCCAGCGCCGTCGGCGAGGTGCAGGTGCTTGAGCCTCGGGCCGAGGGCCTCGACCATGGCGAGCGCGTCCGAGCCCGCCGTGGCCGTGTGCGACAGGTCGAGCGTCACGTGGTCGTAGGGCTGCAGCACCGGGTCCCAGTGCGGCAGGTAGGCCTCGATCTCGCGACCGCGGACCCGCCACGGATACATGTTCTCGACGGCGAGCGTGATGCCCGACTCGTGCTCGCGCGTCGCGATGCCGTCGGCGAAGTCGCGGGCGTAGTCCTTCTGCCAGCGGAACGGCGGGTGGAGCACCACGGTGTCGGCGCCGAGGTCGTGGGCCAGCTCGAGCGAGCGGTCGATCTTGCCCCACGGCTCGACGCCGAAGATGCGCTGGCTGATGAGCAGCGTCGGTGCGTGGACCGAGACGATGCGTATGCCGTGCAGATCGGCGAGCGCGCGCAGCGCACCCGCCTCCTGGGTCACCGGGTCGGTCCAGACCATGACCTCGACGGCGTCGTAGCCGAGCCGCGAGGCGTGCTGGAAGGCGGCCGCGCAGTTCTCCGGGTAGACGGACGCGGTGGAGAGGGCCACCGGGATGTCCGGGACCCTCACGGCATCGCCACTCGCCATCAGTGCATTCCGTCGAGCCTGCGCAGGATGATGCCCTCGCGCAGCGCCCAGGGGCAGATCTCGAGGCGGTCCACCCCGAGCAGGTCCATCGTCGCGGACACGACGAGGCCACCGGCGAGGAGCTGCCGGGCTCGCGAGGTGGAGACGCCGGGGAGCGAGCTGCGTTGTGCCGCAGTCATGCTCGCAATCCGGGGCAGGATCGCGTCGAGAGCGTCACGGTCGAGGTGGCGGACGGCATACATTCCCTCGGCGCTCGGCGCGGCTCCCGTGATCCGGGCGAGGGAGCGCATCGTCTTGGAGGTGCCGACGACCCGGTCCGGTGACCCCGCCTTGGCGAGCGGTCGCAGCTCGCGGGCGATCGCGGCGCGCACGTGCTTGCGGGCGGCGCGGACGGCGTCCTCACCGGGCGGGTCGCCCGGCAGGTGGTCGCGGGTGACCCGCCCGGCGCCGAGCGGCAGCGAGATGGCGATGTCGGGGTCCTCGTCCATGCCCTGGGCGATCTCGAGCGAGCCTCCACCGATGTCGGCGACGAGCAGCGTCCCCGCGGACCAGCCGAACCACCGCCGTGCGGCGAGGAAGGTGAGGCGGGCCTCGTCCTCCCCCGAGAGCACCTCGAGGACGACGCCCGTGCGGTCCTTGACGTGCGCGAGGACGTCGTCACCGTTGGGGGCCTCGCGGATCGCGCTCGTGACGAACCCCATGAGGTCCTCGACGCCCTGGTCCTCGGCGACGGTGAGGCACTCGGCGACGAACTCCGCGAGCTGCTCCCTGCCGGCGTCGTCGATCGAGCCGTCGTCGGTGACGTGCTCCGAGAGGCGGAGCTCGCGCTTGTGCGAGCTCGCGGGGAGCGGCTGGGCGCCGGTGTGGGCGTCGACGACGAGGAGGTGCACGGTGTTGGATCCCACGTCGATGACCCCGAGCCGCATGGGTCCACGGTAGTCGGCGTGCGGCGGCATAGGGTGACCCGGTGGCCGAGACCCCGCTGGACATCCCCCGCACCTGGGTCGAGTTCCCGGACCCCGCCGACCAGGGTCAGCGCTTCCGGTGCGACATCACCTGGCTCACCTCGCGCTGGACCTGCATCTTCGGCTCCGGGTGCGAAGGCATCTATGCCGACCGGCCCGACGACGGGTGCTGCACCCTCGGCGCGCACTTCTCCGACGACGACGACCTCGCCCGCGTCGCCGCCGTCGTCGAGCAGCTCGGCGAGGACGAGTGGCAGCTGCGGCCGGACCGCAAGAACCCGGCCAAGGTCTCGCACTGGACCGAGCTCGAGGACGGCGCCCGCAAGACGAAGGTCGTCGACGGCGCGTGCATCTTCCTCAACCGCCCCGGCTTTCCCGCCGGTGCCGGGTGCGCCCTGCACCAGCACGCCGTCCTCACCGGTGAGCCGCCGCACACGCAGAAGCCGGACGTCTGCTGGCAGCTGCCGATCCGGCGCACCTTCCGCACCGTCGAGAACCCCGACGACACGAGCTACCTCGAGGTGTCGATCGGCGAGTACGACCGGCGCGGGTGGGGGCCGGGCGGGCACGACCTCGACTGGTACTGCTCGGGCAACCCGCAGGCGCACGTCGGCGCCGAGCCGGTCTATCGCAGCAACCGCGCCGAGCTCGTCGAGCTCATGGGGCAGGAGGCCTACGACGAGCTCGTCGTCCGGTGCGAGGCGCATCTGGCCGCGGTCAAGGCGGTGCGCACCCCGGCCTCACGCCGGCTGCTGCCGCTCTTCGTGCACCCGGCGACCATCGAGGCCGACCACCCGACGCTGCGCAAGGGCCACTGATGCCGTGGGTCGCGGTCGCCTCGGCGCCCGCGGACGGGCTGCTCGGGAGGGTGAGCCTGCACCCGTGGGACGGCGGCCACCGCCTGGGCGCGGAGGTGGCCGGCGTCGAGCTGCCCAACCCGTCCTGGCTCACCTGGTCGCCGGACGGCCGCCGGCTTCACGTCGCGTGCGAGGTCGAGGAGGGCCACGTCGTCACTCTGGCGGTCGAGGGTGGGGGTCCGGGTGTGACGCTGCGACTGCTCTCGCAGGCCTCGACCGGGGGCAGCCACCCCTGCCACCTCGCTCTCGAGGGGTCGACGCTCTTCGCCGCGAACTACGCCGACGGGACGGCGTCCGTCATGGACGTGGTCGACGGCGCCGCCACCGAGTTCCTCGAGGTCGTCCGCCTCACCGGCCGCGGACCGCATCCGACCCGACAGGACGGGAGCTTCGCGCACCAGGTCACGCCCCTCGGCGGCGACCGTGTCGCGGTCGTCAACCTCGGCGCTGACGAGATCGTGACGTATGCAGTGCGGGGCCACCGGCTCGTCGCCCGGCAGACGTGTGGCCTGCCAGCCGGCACGGGCCCGCGGCACCTCACTCGCCACGCCGCGACCGGCCGGGCGTGGGTCGGCGGCGAGCTCGCCGGAACGGTGGTCGCCCTCAAGGAGGACGAGGGCGCCTTCACCGTCGTGGGGCAGTGCCCGGCGAGCGGCAGCGACGTCGAGAACCTCGTCGCCCACATCTGGGTCGACGCGGCGGGCGAGCGTCTGATCCTGTCGAACCGGGGCCCGGACACGCTGTCCGTCTTCGATGTCACCGCGGAGGTGCCCGTGCTGCTCGCCGAGACGGCGAGCCCCGCCCACCCACGTCAGTTCCACGTCGAGGGGCAGGTCGTCCTCGTCGCGGGGCGGGACGCCGACGCCGTCACGACTCACGACCTGGAGCGCGACGCCGTCAGTGAGGCGAGGTCCGAGCTGCCCGTGTCCGCGCCGATGTGCGTGGCACCGCAGCCCGCCACGGGCTGACCGCCGCCCCAAGGGTCAGGTGCGCAGGTCGAGGGCGAGGTCGAGGATCGGCGAGGAGTGCGTGAGCGCACCCACGCTGAGGTAGTCGACCCCGGTCGCCGCGTAGTCGGCCGCGACCTCGAGCGTGAGCCCGCCCGTCGCCTCGACCTCGACGTCCTCGCCGGTGGCGCGCACCGCCTCGACGGTCGCGCGCAGCAGGTCGGTCGACATGTTGTCGCAGAGCAGGAACCGCGCACCTGCTGCCACCGACTCGAGTGCCTCCTCGGTCGTGGTCACCTCGACCTGGACCGGCACCTCGGGGAAGCGCTCGCGCACGGCGGCGTATGCCGCGCCGAGGCTTCCCGCCGCGAGCTTGTGGTTGTCCTTGATCATCGCGACGTCGTAGAGGCCCATGCGCTTGTTGGTGCCGCCGCCGGCACGCACGGCGAACTTCTCGAGCGCGCGCAGCCCCGGGGTCGTCTTGCGGGTGTCGAGAACCATCGCCCCGGACCCCTCGAGCGCGTCGGCCCACCGGCGGGTGTGCGTGGCGACGCCCGACAGCCGGCTGATGACGTTGAGCAGGGTGCGCTCGGCGACGAGCGTCGCGCGGGTCGGGCCGGACAGCTCGGCCACGACGTCCCCGCGCTCGACCCGGTCGCCGTCGTGGGCGACGAGGCGCACGGTCACGGGGTCGGTGCCCAGCCGCCGGGCGACCTCGTCGAGGGTGAGGGCGATGATCTCGACACCGGCGACGACGCCGGACTCCCGCGCCACGACGGCAGCCTCGGTGCGCTGCTCGGCCGGGATCGTCGCCGTCGTCGTCACGTCGACGCCGTCGGGCCCACCGAGGTCCTCGTCGAGGGCACCGGTCACGACGCGGCGGGCGTCCTCCTCGGGGAAGGCGAGGTCGGGACGCGAGGGCGAGCTCACGGCATACTCCGTTCGGTCACGGTGAGGGATCGGTCGGGTGCGACGACGACGCTCTGCCGGCGCAGCCACCGCGCGTCGTCGCGGTCGGGGAAGTCGCTGCGCACGTGGCCGCCGCGGGTCTCATCGCGGCGGTGCGCGAGCTCGGTGAGGGCCTGGCCGAGGTGGAGGAGGTTCGTCGTCTCCCACGTCCTCGGGCCGGGTGCGGCCGTCGACGGCGGCAGCGCGGCGAGCCGAGCGAGCGCGGTGGCGGTCTCGGTCGTCGACGCCGCCGAACGCACGGGACCGGAGCCGGTCGTCATCGCGCGCTGCACCGTGAGGCGCTGCGAGCTGTCGAGGAGGGCGCCCTCCCCCACATCGCCGCCGGCGTGCGTCGGTGTGGACGGCACGACCACCTCGGGCAGCTCGCCGGCGGCGATGCGTGCCGGGATGTCGGAGGCGATCCGGCTTGCGAAGACGAGGCCCTCGAGGAGGCTGTTGGAGGCGAGGCGGTTGGCGCCGTGGACGCCGGTGCACGAGCACTCGCCGCAGGCGTAGAGGCCGGGCAGCGAGGTGCGCCCGTGCAGGTCGGTCTCGACGCCGCCGGAGGCGTAGTGCTGGGCCGGCGCGACCGGGAGCAGGTCGGTCGCAGGGTCGAAGCCGAGCGAGCGGCACGACGCGACGATCGACGGGAAGCGCTCCTCGAGGAAGTCCGCGCCGAGGTGGCGGGCGTCGAGGAGGACGTGGTCGGTGCCCTGCTCGCGCATCGTCTCGAGGATGGCGCGGGCGACGACGTCGCGGGGGGCGAGGTCGGCGAGCTCGTGCCGACCCTCCATGATCCGCCGGCCCGAGGCGTCGACGAGGAAGGCGCCCTCGCCCCGCACCGCCTCGGAGATGAGCGGCTGCTGACCGGTCGAGCCCTCGCCGAGGAAGAGCACGGTCGGGTGGAACTGGATGAACTCGAGGTCGGTGATGCGCGCCCCGGCCCGCAGTGCCGCGGCCATGCCGTCACCGGTGGCGACGGGCGGGTTCGTCGTCGACGTGTAGATCTGGCCGAGGCCGCCGGTGGCGAGGACGACGGCTCGCGCGTAGGCGGCGCCCACCCCGTCGAGCTGGCCCTCGCCGATGACGTGGAGCGTCACGCCGACGACGGGCGCGCCGGCGCCGGGCGCACCGTCGCCGGGCGCAGTGTCGCCGGCACCGTCCGTGACATCGCCGTCCTGGAGCAGGTCGACGACGAGCGCGTGCTCGACGACCTCGATGCCGGGGTCGTCGATGACGCGGTGGAGGGCCGCGATGAGGGCTCGCGAGATCTCGCGGCCGGTCGCGTCGCCCCCGGCGTGCGCGATGCGGTCGCGGTGGTGCCCGCCCTCGCGGGTCAGCTTGATCTCGCCCTCGGCGTCGAGGTCGAACTCGGCCCCGAGCGCGACGAGCTCGCGCACCCGGCGCGGTCCCTCGGTGACGAGCGCCTCGACGGCTTCGCGGTCGCAGAGCCCTACGCCGGCGACGAGGGTGTCCTCGAGGTGCTCCTCGGGCGAGTCCTCGGGGTGGAGCGCGGCCGCGATCCCACCCTGGGCCCACGCCGTCGAGCCCTCGTCGAGGACGGTCTTGGTGACGAGCAGGACCCGGTCGACCCGCTCGCGCAGCCGGAGCGCGCAGGTGAGCCCGGCGATGCCGGAGCCCACGACGATGACGTCGGCAGACGTCGTCCAGCCGGGCGCGGGCGCCGCGAGCGCCCGCGGGATCCGCACCTTCGGTGCGGTCACCCGTGCGAGCGCTTCGTCACGGCCGACGTGCTGAGGCCGTAGCCCTCGGGCACGTCACCCGCGTCGTCGCCGACCTCGATGATCCTGTTGTCCTTGTCGACGAACACGACGTTGGGGTCGTGCGTTCGGGCGTCCTCGTCGGACATCGAGGCGTAGGCGATGATGATGACGGTGTCGCCGGGGCTGATGAGCCTGGCCGCCGCGCCGTTGATGCAGAGGATGCCCGAGCCGCGCTCGCCCTCGATGGCGTAGGTCGTGAGCCGGTTGCCGTTGTCGACGTCGACGACGTCGACCTGCTGCCCCGGCAGCAGGTCGGCCGCGTCCATGAGGTCCATGTCGATCGTCAGCGAGCCGACGTAGTGCAGGTCGGCCTGGGTGACCGTCGCCCGGTGGATCTTGCTGTGCAGCATGTAGCGGTACATGGGAGGAGGCTCCTGGTCGAGGTGCCGGTCAGCCGGCGGCCGGTCGGGCGGGGATGCTGCCGGAGTCGGGCTGCGAGAACACGTCGAGTCTGCCACCGCCCGGTCCGACGAGGATCGGGGTGTTGTCGATGAGCCGGGTCGTGCCGACGCGGGCGGCGACGGCGAGCAGCGCCTCGCCGCGGTACCACTCCGGCACGTCCTGGAGCGTGCTCGGGTGGACGAGGACGAGGTAGTCGACGAGGGCCAGCGGCTCCTCGACGAGGACCTCGCGGGCCGCACGCCGGATGGCCGAGGGCCCGTATGCCGCCTGGTCGGCTCCCGCCGCCAGCGCGCGGCTCAGGCAGAGCGCGACCTCGCGGTCCGAGGGCGTGAGGTAGGTGTTGCGGCTGCTGAGCGCGAGACCGTCCTCCTCCCGCACCGTCGGCACGGAGACGACCTCGACCGGGAAGTCGAGGTCGCGCACCATGCGACGGATGAGGAGGAGCTGCTGGGCGTCCTTCTGGCCGAAGAAGGCGCGACGGGCACCGGTGAGGTGGAGCAGCTTGCCGACGACGGTGACGACACCGTCGAAGTGGCCGGGGCGCGACTTGCCCTCGAGGACGTCGCCGAGCGGGCCGGCGGAGATGCGGACGCCGGGGTCGCCGTCGGGGTAGACGACGTCCGGGGTCGGTGCGAAGACGATGTCGACGCCCTCGGCGGTCGCGATCCGCATGTCGTCGTCGAAGGTCCGCGGGTAGCGGGACAGGTCCTCCTTGGGCCCGAACTGCAGCGGGTTGAGGAAGATCGTGAGGATGACGTGCTCGGCCGCGCGACGCGCCTCGCGGATGAGCTCGGCGTGGCCCTCGTGGAGCGCCCCCATCGTCATGACGACGGCGACGTCGCTGCCCGGGAGGGCGGCGCGGGCGGCTCGCATCTCGTCGCGGGTGCTCGCGACGACCGGCGTCGCCGAGGACGTCGCGGTGGAGGTGGCGATGTCGGTCACGGTGTCGGCTCCTGGGGCTCCTGGTCGGCGAGGGTGTCGAGCAAGGGCTCGGCGGCCGACGGCTGGAGCCGCCCGCTCTCGAGCGCGCGCACCGCGGTGGCGCGGGCCAGGGCGACGTAGGTCGTCCTGATCTCGGGCGAGATCCGGTCGAGCTCGCGCAGGTGCGTGCCCACGGTACTCACATCACCCCGGGCGACCGGCCCGGTGAGGGCTGCGTCACCCAGCCGCAGCGCGTTGTCGAGCGCTGCCCGGGCAAGCGGTCCGAGGACGCTGCGCGGCTGCTCGACGCCGGCGGCCGTGAGGACCTCCATCGCCTGTGCGACAAGGGTGACGAGGTGGTTCGACCCGTGCGCCAGGGCCGCGTGGTAGGCCGCCCGCTGGTCCTCGGCGACCCACACCGGCTCGCCACCCATCTCGACGACGAGCGCCTCGGCCATGGGCCGCAGGGCGTCCGGACCGGTGACCCCGAAGGCGCACTCCTCGAGCCGCCCGAGGTCGAGCGCGGTCCCGGTGAAGGTCATCGCCGGGTGGATCGCCACGGGCAGGATGTGGGCCGACATCGCGGGTCGCAGGACCTCCGCACCGAAGCGACCGCTCGTGTGGACGACGATCTGGCCGGCCTGCCACGTGTCCGTGGCCACCAGCCCCGCCACCAGCTCGGGCAGCGCGTCGTCCGGCACGGCGAGGAGCACGAGGTCGGCGCCGTCGATGACATCGGGGATCTCCCTGAGCGGCACTCCCGGCAGGAGCGCGGCGGCACGTCCGCGGCTCTCGGCGCTCACGGCATACGCGGCCTGGATGCGGTGCCCCGCGCGGGCGAGGGCGGCACCGAGGACGGCACCCACGCGACCGGCCCCGATGATGCCGACCGACAACCGTGCGGGGTGCTCGCCTGAACTCACGTGCCCCAACCTAAGCCCTCAGACCTGCGCGACGAACCTCGCCGACCGGTCGCGGAGCCCGGCGACCCGCCGCTCGATGAACTGCTCCCGGGCACCGGGGTCGTTCGAGCCGAGCTCGGCGAAGGTCGGCTTGCGCCGCACGTTGGCCGAGCACACGAACTCCGTGCAGATGAGCGTGCCCACCGTGTCGCCCTTGCGGCCCTCGGCGCCCGAGCGCTTCGCGACCCAGAGGCTCACGTCCTGGGTCTCGAGCGGGTCCTCGCACCACGCGCAGATGGCGCTGCGACGGCGGCCGGCGAGCGCGGTCGGCGGCGGCGCGGCGCGCAGGACGATGCCGCGCGGCTCGTCGTCGACGAGGACGACGGCATAGCCCAGCGGCCGCTTGCTGTCGCGCCAGCCCAGGTAGTCGAGCCGCTCCCAGTCGAGTGCGGCCAGGTCCGGCAGGCTCGCCTGACCCGCCTCCCGCTTGGAGGCGTTGACGAAGCCGGCGCGGATCTCGTTCTCGGTGAGGGCTTTCACTGCATCGAGTGTGCCGTCCGACGGCTCGCGACGCGAACGCTTTTGCTGCCGTAGGTTGCGGGGGTGAGCCCTCGACCCTGGCGTGACGCGTGGTGGGACGCGCTCTACGGGCCCCACGGCTTCTACCGCCGCGACGAGGGTCCGGCCGGTCACTTCACGACGTCGGCGCACGGCCCCCTCGGGGGGGGCCTCGCCGAGGTCGTGGGTCGCCTCGCGGACGACGCCGGCGTATGCCGTGTCGTCGACCTCGCGTGCGGGCGCGGCGAGCTGCTCGCGCACCTCCACGACACGCGCCCGGACCTCGAGCTCGTCGGGGTCGACGTCGTCGAGCGACCGGGCGGGCTGCCGGACGCCGTCACGTGGCTGCGCTCCCCCGGCGGCTCCTCGCTGCCCGACGACCTGCGCGACCTCGACGCCCTCGTCCTCGCCCACGAGTGGCTCGACGTCGTGCCGTGCACCGTGGCGCAGGTCGACGACGACGGTGTGCTGCGGGAGGTCCTCGTCGACGACGACGGGACCGAGTCGCTGGGCGCCGAGCTCGGTGGCGACGACCGCGCGTGGGCCGACGCCTGGTGGCCGGCCGTGGCGCCGGGCGACCGGGTCGAGGTCGGGCTCGCACGGGACCTCGCCTGGCGGGAGCTGGTGTCCCGCAGCACTTCGGGCCTCACCGTCGCCGTGGACTACGGCCACACGCGGACGACGCGGCCCGCGCAGGGGACGCTCACGGCATACAGGGAGGGGCAGGTCACCGAGGCGGTTCCGGACGGACGCCGCGACCTCACGGCGCATGTCGCGACCGACTCGCTGGGGGCCGACGAGGTCGTCACCCAGCGCGAGGTGCTCCACCGTCTCGGCATCACGGCCGCGTCGCCGGAGCACGCCATGGCCACGTCCGACCCGCTCGGGTACGTGAGGGCGCTGGCTCGCTCGTCGACCGTCGCCGCACTCACCGACGCGCGCGGGCTGGGCGGGTTCTCCTGGGCGATGACGCGGCATACTCGGGGCCATGCCTGAGCCGACGGGCGCGCCCACGAGCGCGCCGACGCAGACGACGACCGTCGCCGTCGGCGCCGGTGGCCTCGCGACGGCAGACATGGTGCTCAACATCGGGCCGCAGCACCCCGCGACGCACGGTGTCCTGCGCCTGCGCCTCACCCTCGACGGCGAGCGGATCGTGCGGGCCGAGCCGATCATCGGCTACATGCACCGCGGCGCCGAGAAGCTCTTCGAGGTGCGCGACTACCGCCAGATCATCGTCCTCGCCAACCGCCACGACTGGCTCAGCGCCTTTGCCAACGAGCTCGGCGTCGTCCTCGCGGTCGAGGAGATGCTCGGCATGGAGGTGCCCGAGCGTGCGGTGTGGCTGCGCACGATGCTCGCCGAGCTCAACCGGGTGCTCAACCACCTCATGTTCCTCGGGTCCTACCCCCTCGAGCTCGGCGCGATCACGCCGGTGTTCTATGCGTTCCGCGAGCGCGAGGAGCTCCAGGCGGTCATGGAGGAGGCGTCCGGCGGGCGGATGCACTACATGTTCAACCGCGTCGGCGGCCTCAAGGAGGACGTGCCCGCGGGCTGGCTGGGAAGGGTCGACGACGCGGTCGCCGCCGTGCGCCGGCGTCTGCCCGACCTCGAGTCGATGCTCGTCGGCAACGAGATCCTCACCGCCCGCACCCGTGGCGTCGGTGTGCTGGATGTCGCGACGGTGCAGCAGTACGGCGTCTCCGGACCCATCGCGCGCGCCTCCGGACTCGACGTGGACCTGCGGCGCGACGCGCCCTACCTCGCCTATGCCGAGCTCTTCGGCGAGGACGGCCCGGGCCGGGTCGTGACCCGAACCGCGGGCGACTGCCTCTCGCGCCTCGAGGTGCTGCTGGAGCAGGTGCACGTGAGCCTCGACCTCGTCGAGCACTGCCTCTCGGTGCTCGGGTCCATGGCGGCCGGGCCGGTGAACCAGCGGCTGCCCAAGGTGCTCAAGGTCCCCGAGGGCGAGACCTACGTCGCCACCGAGAACCCCCTCGGGTTCAACGGCTACTACCTCGTCTCCCGGGGTGAGAAGACGCCGTGGCGGCTCAAGCTGCGCTCGGCGTCGTTCAACAACGTCCAGGTGCTCACCGAGCTGCTGCCGGGGACCCTCGTGTCCGACATGGTGGCGATCCTCGGCTCGACCTTCTTCGTCGTCGGCGACGTCGACAAGTAGCCCCGCACGTCCGACTTATTGCCAGTTCCAGCGCCACACCCTCCGTCTTATTGCCAGTTCCAGCGCGCTGGAACTGGCAATAAGTCGGGGTGTGGCGGTCAGTCCTCGTCGTCGCGAGGGTCGACCCGGCACCACGACTGGGCGAGCAAGCCGGCGGCGGCGAGCAGCACCGCCGCACCGACGAGGACCGCGAGCCGCCAGAGCCGGTCCTGGTTGGCAACGAGCGAGAGGTCGCTCGCGACGACGGCGAGCTGGCCGGCATACCAGCCGGCGGCAGCCGCCCCGGTGAGGGTGGCCGCCTGCGCGAGGACGACGACGCGGGCAGCACGGATCGGGTCGAGACGCTTCGTCGAGCGCCCGGCGAGGTAGGAGCGGACGGGCCAGGCGAACCCGGCGACGAAGGCCGCCATGCCGGCCAGGAGCACCGCGGCCAGCCACGAAGGACGGGGCACGAGCGTGCCACCGCCGGTGACGAGGGCCCACAGCAGCCACGAGGCGGCGCCGACGAGCAGGGTCACGAGCAGCGCCACGCGTGCCCGCACGCCGCGGTTCACCACCCGTCCTCCAGCAGGTCGACGTCGGGACCGAGGGCGACGCCGGAGCTGCCGACCTCGGCGGCGAGGTCGGCCACACGCCGCACCTGGCCCTCGACGCGCAGCGCGGCCTCGGGGTCGGCGTCGGCCCACGGGACGAGCACGAAGGCGCGCTCGTGTGCGCGCGGGTGCGGCAGCGTGAGCGCCTCGGTCGAGAGGCGGACGTCGGTGTCGAAGACGGGGTCGCCGTACTGGACGATGTCGAGGTCGAGAGTGCGCGGGCCCCACCGCTCCTGGCGCACCCGGCCGTGGTCGAGCTCGATGTCCTGGAGGGTGCGGAGCAACCGCTGCGGCGAGAGCGAGGTCGTGCCGACGACGACGGCGTTGAGGTAGGCCGACTGGGCGGGCCCGCCGACGGGCGCGGTCTCGTAGACACGCGACGCCGACTTGAGGTCGAGCGCGAGCCACAGTGCGCCGACGGCGTTCTGGATCGTCTCGAGCGGCTCGCCCATGTTGGAGCCGATGGCGATGACGACCGGGGTCTCGCGCAGCCGCTCGACGGTCACCGCGACGTCGGTGAAGGGGTGACCGACCGGGGCCTGGGGCTTGTGGACGGTGACGACGACGGACTCGACGAGCGGCCGGGTGAGCACCTTGGCGGCGATGCGGTCGGCGAGCGCCTCGATGAGGTCGAGCGACTCCCCCTCGATGAGCGCGACGATGTCTCCCGCCACCTCGGCGTAGTTGACCGTGTCGCCGAGGTGGTCGCTCGTGCCGGCCGGGCCGAGGTCGACCTCCATCGCCACGTCGACGACGAAGGTCTGGCCGTCACGCTTCTCGGCGTCGAGCACCCCGTGGTAGCCCGTGGCCGAGATGCCCTTGAGGATGATCCGGTCACTCATGATTCCTCCTCGGTGCCGCTGCTGCGCAGGGCGTCGGCGACATCGAGGGCCTCGGTCGTCGAGACGACGTCGTGCACCCGGACCGCCCACGCACCGCAGCGTGCCGCGTGGAACGACGTCACCGCCGTGGCCAGATCCCGCTCGGCCGGCGGCCGCGGGTCGGCGCCCGGCGGCTGGCCGACGCGCCCGAGGAACGTCTTGCGTGACGTACCGACGAGGACCGGGTGTCCGAGCGCGACGACCTCGTCGAGTCGGCCCAGGAGGGTCCAGTTGTGGGCCGCGGTCTTGGCGAAGCCGAACCCGGGGTCGAGGACGATGTCCTCTGCGCGAATCCCGCTCTCCTGCAACGACTCCACGCGCTCGCGCAGCTCACGGCACACGTCGTCGACGACGTCGTCGTAGACGGCTCGCGACTGCATCTCGGTGCTGTGCCCGCGCCAGTGCATGGCGATGAACGGTATGCCGGCCTGCGCCACGAGCGCGGCCATGTCACCGTCCGCGAGGCCCGCGCTCACGTCGTTGACGATCGCCGCACCCGCCTCGACCGCCGCACCCGCGACGGAGGCGCGCATTGTGTCGATGGAGACGACGGCACCCTCGGCGGCCAGCGCGCGCACGACGGGGACGACCCGGCGCAGCTCCTCGTCGACCGGGGGCCGCTCGGCGCCGGGGCGGGTGGACTCGCCGCCCACGTCGATGAGGTCCGCGCCGGCCGCGATGAGCTCGCGTCCGTGGGCGATCGCCGCCTCGGGCTCGAACCACTCCCCGCCGTCGCTGAAGGAGTCGGGCGTGACGTTGACGACCCCCATGACCAGGGGGCGGGGTCCGGCGACGAGCGGGATCACCGGGTGCCGCTCACCGCTTGCCGCCGAGGAGCAGCGACATCGCCTCGGACCGGGTCGCCGGGTCGCGCAGCTGCCCCCGGACGGCGGAGGTGATGGTCCGCGACCCCGGCTTGTGGACGCCCCGCATCGACATGCAGAGGTGCTCGGCCTCGATGACGACGATGACGCCCTGGACGCCGAGGTGCTCGACGAGGGCGTCGGCGACCTGGGTCGTGATGCGCTCCTGCACCTGGGGGCGACGCGCGAAGACGTCGACGAGTCGGGCCAGCTTGGACAGCCCCGTCACCGTGCCGTCGGGCGACGGGATGTAGCCGACGTGCGCGACGCCGTGAAAGGGCAGCAGGTGGTGCTCGCACGTCGAGTAGATCTCGATGTCGCGCACGATGATGAGCTCCTCGTGGTCGATCGAGAAGCGCGCGGACAGGACGTCGGCAGGGTCCTGCGACAGGCCGGCATACAGCTGGGTCGCGGCGCGCGCGACGCGGTCGGGCGTGTCGCGCAGGCCCTCGCGGTCGGGGTCCTCGCCGATCGCGAGGAGCAGCTCGCGGACCGCCCGGCGGGCGCGGTCGTGGTCGACCTGGCGCGGGGGCAGGGTGTCGCTCTCCTCGCTCGTGTCGGGCACGGCCGACCCGCCGTCAGTGGGCGTCGGGGTCGACACGCTGGCCCTCGGGAACCTCGATCACCTGGGTGGGCGGGTGCTCGTCGGCGGCCTCGGCCGCCGGGTGAGCGCCCTCGGTCGCCGCCTTGTCGATGGCGGCCGTCGTGGACGGGTCGCCCTCGTTGACGTGGGCGCCGCGGGGCTCGCCGGACGGGCCGTGGCCGTTGGCGCTGCCGTTGAGCGCGACCTGCTCGGCAGGGGTGAGGACCGGCGGCTGGTCGGAGATGCCGCGGTGCTCGCTCGAGAGCCACGTCGGGCGCAGCGGACGCTTGACGATGCCCTCGAAGACCTCGGCGATCTCCTTCTGGTTGAGCGTCTCCTTCTCGAGGAGCTCGAGGACGAGGCGGTCGAGGATGTGGCGGTTGTCGTTGATGACGTGCCACGCCTCGTCGTGGGCGGCCTCGATGAGGTTGCGCACCTCCTCGTCGACGATGCCGGCGATGCGCTCGGAGTAGTCGCGCTGGTGGCCCATGTCGCGCCCGAGGAAGACCTCACCCTGGCTCTGGCCGAGCTTGATCGCGCCGACGCGCTCGCTCATGCCGTACTCGGTGACCATCTTGCGGGCCATGGCGGTGGCCTTCTCGATGTCGTTGGCGGCACCGGTCGTCGGGTCGTGGAAGATGATCTCCTCCGCGACGCGGCCGCCGAGGGCGTAGGCGAGCTGGTCGAGGATCTCGTTGCGGGTCGTCGAGTACTTGTCGTCGACGGGCATGACCATCGTGTAGCCGAGCGCCCGGCCGCGCGGGAGGATCGTCACCTTGGTGACCGGGTCGGTGTGGTTCATCGCCGCGGCGACGAGCGCGTGGCCTCCCTCGTGGTAGGCCGTGATCTTGCGCTCCTTGGCCGACATGATCCGCGTCTTCTTCTGCGGGCCGGCGATGACGCGGTCGATCGCCTCGTCGAGCGTCGAGTCGTCGATGAGCTGCTTGTCGGAGCGGGCGGTGAGCAGCGCGGCCTCGTTGAGGACGTTGGCGAGGTCGGCACCGGTGAAGCCGGGCGTGCGGCGCGCGACGGCGAGGAGGTCCACGCCGGGGGCCATCGGCTTGCCCTGCGAGTGGACCTCGAGGATGCGGTGGCGGCCGAGCATGTCGGGGGCCTCGACGGCGATCTGGCGGTCGAAGCGGCCGGGACGCAGCAGGGCCGGGTCGAGGATATCGGGGCGGTTGGTCGCCGCGATGAGGATGACGTTGGTCTTGACGTCGAAGCCGTCCATCTCGACGAGCAGCTGGTTGAGCGTCTGCTCGCGCTCGTCGTGGCCGCCGCCGAGCCCGGCGCCACGGTGGCGGCCGACGGCGTCGATCTCGTCGACGAAGACGATGGCGGGGGCGTTGGCCTTGGCCTGCTCGAAGAGGTCGCGGACGCGCGAGGCGCCGACACCGACGAACATCTCGACGAAGTCCGAGCCGGAGATCGAGTAGAACGGCACGCCGGCCTCACCGGCGACGGCGCGGGCGAGGAGGGTCTTGCCGGTTCCGGGCGGGCCGTAGAGGAGGACGCCCTTGGGGATCTTGGCCCCGACGGCGAGGAACTTCGCCGGGTCGGAGAGGAACTCCTTGATCTCGTGGAGCTCCTGGACCGCCTCGTCGGCGCCGGCGACGTCGTCGAAGGTGACCTTGGGGGTGTCCTTCGTCGCGAGCTTGGCCTTGGACTTGCCGAACTGCATGACCCGCGAGCCGCCGCCCTGGGCCTGGCTCATCATGAACCAGAAGAGACCGACGAGCAGGAGGATCGGGAAGATGCTGATGAGCAGCGACCAGAACGGGTTCTGGGTCTCGCGCTTGTCGTTGTAGCCGTCGGTGGGCGGGTTGGCCTTGACGAGCTCGACGAGGGACTCGGCGCGGGCGTCGACGAACTCGGCGCGCACCTTGTCGGCGCCAGAGATGTTGGCCTTCTCGTCGCTGAACGCCGAGTCCGCCTTGAGGTCGAGGTTGAGGACGTTGTCGCTCGTGAACTCGGCCTTGTCGACCTTCTTGTCGGCGATGAGCTTCTCGGCCTTGGCCGTGTCGATCGTCGCGTAGCCGCCGTCCCCTCCCAACGAGAACATCACGACGGTGATGGCGATGACCGCCAGGACCCAGAACAACGGGGCCTTGAACACACGCTTGGCATCCATGAATGTGAATGAGGCCGGTGGCCCCACGTCCTCCTGATCAACGAGCTCATCCGTGCACGCTCGCGCGTCACTGGCTGGGTACACACGCTACCCGTGACGATCCTTCCGGTCCCGGGTGCGTCCGACCGAACAACGACCGGCGTATGCCGCGTGTTCCGGGCTCCTTGCGGCTGCACCTGTGACTGATTGCCCGTTCGCGCCGACCTTCAGAAGGCGCGCCTTCTCGGGATGAGCGCGAACGGGCAATCAGTCGCGCTGGGGGTCAGGAGTAGACGTGCGGGGCGAGCGTGCCGACCTGGCGCAGGCCGCGGTACTGCTCGGCGTAGTCGAGGCCGTAGCCGACGACGAACTCGTTGGGGATGTCGAACCCGACCCACTTGACGTCGACCTCGACCTTGGCGGCGTCGGGCTTGCGCAGCAGGGTGCAGATCTCGACCGAGGCGGGGTTGCGCGACTCGAGGTTGGACCGGATCCACGAGAGCGTGAGGCCGGAGTCGACGATGTCCTCGACGATGAGCACGTGCTTGCCCGAGATGTCGGTGTCGAGGTCCTTGAGGATCCGCACGACGCCCGAGCTCTTGGTGCCCGAGCCGTAGGACGAGACGGCCATCCAGTCGACCGGCGCGGTGATCGGCAGGGCGCGCATGAGGTCGGCCATGACCATGACCGCACCCTTGAGCACCCCCACGAGGAGCACCTCCTTGTCGGCGTACTCCGCAGCGATCTCCTCGGCCAGCTCGGCCAGCTTGGCCTGGATCTCGTCCTCGGTGATGAGGACCCGCTCGAGGTCTGCTCCCATGTGGGCAGCGTCCACGGTGCCTTCTCCCTCTCGTGTCGACGGTCCGTCAGGGTCAGTCAACCGGACGCGCGGGGTCGAGGGACAGCCGGGACCCCGGTCGCCGTCCCCCGGCGGTGGCACGGCGCCGGTCTATCGTCGGGCCATGACGGCTCGAGACCTGTCCGGTGCCCGCGTGGCCGTCGTCGGCGCGAGCGGCGCCCTCGGCTCGCTCATCGCCCGCGAGCTCGCCGCACGCGGCGCCCGAGTCCTCCTCGTGGGCCGGGACGCGCAGCGCCTCGCGGACGTCGGCCTCGACGGTGCGCCGACGGTCGTCGTCACCGACATCGCCGATGCCGCGGCGGGCGACAGCGTGGCCGAGGCCGCCCTCGAGCACCTCGGCGGCCTGGACGGCCTCGTCGACGCGGCGGGCGTCGTCGCCTTCGGCCCGCTCGTCGACACCCCGGACGCCGTCATCGAGGAGCTCTTCCTCACCAACGTCGTCGGTCCGCTCGTCCTGCTGCGGCGACTGCTCCCGCTGCTCGAGGAGTCCCGGGGGTTCGTGGCGCTCGTCAGCGCCGTCGTGGCCGAGCGCCCGCTGCCCGGCATGGTCGCCTACTCGGCGAGCAAGGCCGCGACGAGCGCGGTCGCGACGGCGCTCCGCACCGAGCTGAGGCGGGCGAAGGTCGACGTGCACGACATCCGACCGCCGCACACCGAGACCGGGCTGGCCGACCGGCCACTCAGCGGACGGGCCCCCGCCCTCCCGACGGGCCACCGGCCCGAGGACGTCGCCCGGCGGATCGTCGACGCGCTGGCCGACGGTGAGCTCGACCTCGCCGCAGAGGCGTTCGGGAAGCCTCCCCGATGACGGGTCCGGCGGCCTGGCTCGTCCTCGCCAGCGGCGCACACCTCGGCTTCCAGCTCACCGTCAGCCTCGTCGTCTACCCCGCGCTCGCCGACGTCGGTCCCGACCGGTGGGCCCGGGCGCACGACGCACACTCGCGTCGGATCACACCCGTCGTGGGGGTCGTCTATGTCGGACTCCTCGCCGCCGTCGCCGCGGTGCTGCTCACCGACGCCGCCGACGGCGGAACGCTCGTCGCGGCCGCCGGCGCGGGATGGTCGATGCTGCTCACCGCCGTCGGGGCGGCTCCGGTACACGGCCGCCTCGGCCGGGGTCACGACGAAGGGCTGGTTCGACGCCTGCTCGTCGTCGACCGGCTGCGGCTCGTGGGCGCCGTCGTGGGCGCGGTCGGGGCGGTCGCCGCGCTCTGACGACTCAGCGCGAGAGCGTGACCGTGCCGCCCGAGCGAACGACCCTGAGGTCGCCCGGCAGGTGGAGCGGCCCCTGCCCGCGCCATCGCGTGAGCAGGGCGTCGCAGGCCTCCGTATGCCGGGTGCCCACCTGCCCTGCCGGCGCACCCCCCGCGACGAGGAGCCGCCGCCACACGCGGGTCCGGACGGCCCGCGGCAGGGCGGCCAGCTCGCCCACCGCCCACGGGCCGGGCCCGAGCGCCTGCACGGCCTCGTCCGCGAGCGCGTCGAGGTGGTCGGCGTCCTCCCGCAGCTGGTCGGCCGAGCGGGCGAGCGCGGCGGCGACGCCGGGCCCGAGGTCGGCCTCGAGGTCGGCGACGGCACGCCGGGCCCGGACGCGCGTGAAGGCCGGGTCCTCGTTCATCGGGTCGTCCCACCACGGCACGCCCTCGGCCTCGCACGACTCGCGGCACTGCTGCCGGGTCACACCCAGAAGGGGCCTGCGGACGCGGTCGCGGGCGGCCGGCATACCGGCCAAGGAGCGGGCGCCGGACCCACGGACGAGACCGAGCAGCACCTGCTCGGCCTGGTCGTCGAGCGTGTGGCCGAGCAGGACGACCGCGGCGCCGACGCGGTCCGCCACGGCGTCGAGCACGGCGTGGCGCGCGTCGCGAGCCGCCGCCTCGAGCCCGGACCCGGTGTCGGACACCGCAACCCGCTCGACGACGACCGGGTCGAGGCCGAGGTCACGCAGCCACCCGGCCGCGCGCGAGGCGACCCCGTCGGAGCCCGGCTGGAGCCCGTGGTCGACGACGACGGCGCCACCTGACCAACCGGCTCGCCGCTGCTCGTGGGCGACGGCCTCGGCGAGCGCCATCGAGTCGCCTCCCCCGCTGCACGCGACGAGGACGACGTCGCCGGGTGCGAGGTCCGCGAGCGCCGAGCGGACGGCAGACCGGATCGTCGCCGTCGACGGGTTCGGACCGGTCACGGGTGGTGCCGGCTCAGCCGTGGACGCGGGTGACCCAGGCCGCGGGGTCGGTGATCTCGAGCGGGCGGGGCAGTGTCTCGGGCGAGGTCCACACGGCGTTGAAGCCCTCGACGCCCACCCGCTCCTGCACGCCACGGACGAAGGCGGCGCCGTCGCGGTACTGGCGCATCTTGGCCTCGAGCCCGAGGAGCCGGCGGAGCAGCTTGTCGAGCGCCCCGGAACCCTTGCGGCGCTCGGTGAACTTCGCGCGGATCTCGGAGACGGTGGGGATGTGGGCCGGACCCACGTCGTCCATGACGACGTCGGCGTGCCCCTCGAGGAGCGACATGACGGCAGTGAGCTCGGCGAGCTTCTCGCGCTGCTCGGGCGTCATGACGAGGTCGGTGATGCCGCTCGACCCGCTCGTGAAGGCCTCGGGCAGCTTCTCGCGCAGGGTCCTCGTCAGCTCCTGGAGGCGGTCCTGGTCGGGCGCCATCTCGGTCGCCAGGGTGCGCGCCTCGGCGACCATGTGGTCGCGCAGCCACGGCACGGCGGTGAACTGCACCCGGTGGGTCTCCTCGTGCATGCACACCCACGCCCGGAAGTCGGCGGCGTCGACGCCGAGCTCGCGCTGCACCTGGAGCAGGTTGGGCGCGACGAGCAGGAGCGAGGGAGTGCCCCCGGGCGCGAGGTCGTACTGCCCGAGCACCTTGCTCGACATGAAGGCGAGCAGTGCCCCCGCCTCGGCGCCGGTGACCTTGCCGCCGATGGCGGCGCCGAGACCGCTCGGGGCGGCCTCCGGACCGCGCTTGGTGAGGATCTGCTCGAAGGCAGGGTCGAGCATCGCGCCCATCGAGTCGGCGTTCATGGCGATCCACGTCGGACGGTCGACGACGAGCGCCTCGGGCGCGTCGTCGGGCGTGCGGAGCTGCGAGGTCTCCGCGACCGGGCCGTGCGCCTTGCGCGCCGCCTCGCGGATCGCGCCCACCTCGGCGGCGGCCTCGTCGGCGGACACGCTCGGTCCGGCGTTGACGAGGGTCCGCCCGGTCGTCTTGGCGAACTCCCAGTCGACGTAGCTGTTGCTCACGTGGCCTCCTCGGCTCAGTGACATCCGCACAGGGTGAGCGCGGTGACGAAGCGATCCAACGCCGCGCGTGCGCCCAGCGTTCCCGACGAGGCTGGCACACGATCGGCCAGGACGGCGAAGACGAGCACGTGCCCGTCGGCGTCCACGGTCGTCCCGGCGAGGCTCGAGATGCCCTTGAGCGTGCCGGTCTTGGCCCTCGGTATGCCAGCCACGGCCCTGGTCTCCTTGCCCCGGTAGCGGTCGGAGAGGCTCCCGTTGAGCCCGGCCACGGGCAGGCTCGCGACGGCGCGGAGGAAGTCGTCGTCCTTGCCGCTCGTCGCGAGCGCGAGGACGTCGGCCATCGCGGTCGCCGTCGCGGTCTGGCCCGGGGACAGCCCGCTCGTGTCGAGCAGCCTCAGGCCGGCCGTCGGCACGCCCGCCTCGGCGAGGGTGCGCACGACGAACTGGGGCGGGCCGAGCGGCGCGGCCGGCGAGACGCCGGCGGCGACCATGGCCTGGCGGACGAGGTTCTCGGTGAGCGCGTTGTCGCTGTGCTGGAGGGCGAAGCCGAGGTGTTCGGCATAGGTCGCGGACTCCACGGCACCGAGCTCGGTGGCACCGGCGGGGGCCGGCGAGCCGTGGCCGCTGAGCGGCGCCACGGTCGTCGCGTGGCCACGGGCGGTGAGCGCCTTGGCGAGGGCGGCGGCGACACCTGTTTCGGGCACGGGCGGTGCGGCCTTGCCGCCGCCGGCGCGCTGCGAGACCAGGTCGAGCATCGACACCGACTGCGTGAAGCCGGCGGCGATGTCCTCCTTCTTCCACGTCGCGGGGTAGCGGGGACCGGCGGCATAGGTCGCGTCGACCCGCAGGGTCACCGCCCCGGTGCCACGCTCCTCGAGCGACTGCGCCACCTCGTCGGCCAGGGTCGCGATGCCGGCGTGGCCCTCGACCGACGTGGGGTCGGACGCGCCCGTGCCGAGGAGCGTGTCGCCTCCGGCGACGAGGACGACCTCCCCGGGGGTGGCGCCGGTGACGACCCTCGTCGTCATGCGGGCGTCGAGGTCGAGGTGCGAGGTGACCGCGAAGGCGCTGAGGACCTTGAGCGTCGAGGCGGGGGCGCGAGCGGCACTCGGCGAGACGGCATACAGCTCTTCGCCGGTCTCGCCGTCGCGCACGCTCACGCCGACGCTGGGACCCAGCCACGGGTCCTTGACGATGCCTCCGAGCGCCTTGGCGAGCGCGGCGCCGGAGGGCGGCGGGACGGCCGCCGACGGGCTGGGCGAGGCCGACGTCGGCGAGGGCGCAGGGCTGGGCAGCGCGGCCCATGCCGGCGAGGCGGTCGCGGAGCCGGTGGGGGTCGGTGGGGCGACGGTCGCACCGTCGCGGGTGAGGATGCCGGGAGCGACGTCGAGGACGTCGGCGGTCGCGTAGCCGGTGGCGCCGACGAGGAGGAGCGTGACCCCCGCCACAACCGCCCGTCGCATCGGACCCCTTTCGTTGGCGCCCCTCCGCTCATACGGGACACTGGTCCCCGAGCGTAGGTCATCCATACCCATCCGAAAGAAGGCCACCACCGTGGAGTTCGACGTCACCATCGAGATCCCCAAGGGTCACCGCAACAAGTACGAGGTCGACCACGAGACCGGGCGCATCCGGCTCGACCGGATGCTCTTCACGTCGATGGCGTACCCGTCGGACTACGGCTACGTCGAGGAGAGCCTCGGCGAGGACGGCGACCCGCTCGACGCGCTCGTGCTGCTCGACGAGCCGACCTGGCCCGGCTGCCTCGTGCGGGCGCGCCCCATCGGCATGTTCCACATGCGCGACGAGGCCGGCGGCGACGACAAGATCCTCTGCATCCCCGCGGGCGACCCGCGCAAGGCGCACATCACCGAGCTCGAGCACATCAGCGAGTTCGACCGCCTCGAGATCCAGCACTTCTTCGAGACCTACAAGGACCTCGAGCCGGGCAAGTCGGTCGAGGGCGCCCACTGGGCCGGCCGCGAGGACGCCGAGCGCACCGTCAACGAGGCGATCGCCCGCGCCAAGGAGGCCGGTGTCTCGACCGCGCGCTGGCGTATGCCGGCCGGTCACGACGGCGCGCACGCGACCTCCGCGGCCCGCACCGAGGAGGAGCACGCCCACGCGGCCGCGAAGGCCAAGGAGGAGCTCGCCACGAAGGAGAAGCCCCTCAGCGACTCGAACGACTGACGGCCCTGAGACCCGACTGATTGCAACTTTCCGCCCTTCCCGGGGTCGGCGAGCCACTCGCTCAGCTGCGCAAAGTCGCCATCAGTCGCGTTCGCTGGCGGCCGGCGTCGTCGAAGTTCGCCGGGTGGAGCCACGCCTCGTGGCGCGCGCGGACGGCCGGCCACTCCGCGCCCGTCACCGAGAACCAGTCGGTGTCGCGGTTGCGGCCCTGCGTGACCATGTGGTTGCGGAAGCGGCCCTCGTAGGTGAAGCCGAGGCGGTCGGCGGCCCGGCGCGACGGCTCGTTGAGGCTGTCGCACTTCCACTCGAAGCGCCGGTAGCCGAGGTCGTCGAAGGCGTGCCGCATGAGCAGCGAGATCGCCTCGGTCGCGGCGCGCGTGCGCTGCAGGGCCGTGCCGTGGAGGACGCCGGCGACCTCGACCTGGCCGTTTCGCGGGTCGATCCGCGTGTAGTGCGCGATCCCGGTCGCCCGCCCCGCGCGCTCGCCCTCGAGCGGCACGAAGGCGAAGGCCACCGTGGCTGGGTCGTCGACCGCCGCCGCGAGGTGCATCCAGAGGGCGGCGAGCGTCGTCGGGCGCGGGATCGGCCGGTAGGTCCACAGCCCGCCGTCGTCCGGTCCGCACACCGCGTCGAAGAGGTCGGAGTAGTGCACGGAGTCGAGCGGCACGACGCGCACGTAGCGCCCCTCCAGCAGCACCGGGACCGGGGCGGGCCGCTCCTCCCACCCCGGCACGAGGGCGCCGACGGGCTGGCCGAACTCGTTGACGTCCACCATGCGCGCGAGCCTAGGTGAGCGGCTCGGGGTGGGCCCACGGCATACCGGACCCACGGCCGGTCCCGTATGCCGGCCGCGCCGGTTCGCAGGACAACCTCCTCCGGGAAGGGCTAGGTTCGCCGGGACCGTTCGCGAGGAGGTGGGCAGGCGTGCGACGTGGAGTGCAGGCCGTCGTCGTGGCGCTGTGCTGCGCCCTGATCGCGGCCTGCGGGACCCGGGCGGGCACCGAGGACGTCTGGGCCGAACCGCAGCTCGCGACACCTCCGCACTACCGGATCGGTGACGGCGACCCGCGGGGAGCATCGCTCGTCCGGGCCGCACGTGAGTGGGTCGAGCTCGGGACCGTGCCGGGCGAAGGCACCCAGTGGGAGTCGATGAGCCGGTGGGCGCTCATCGACCTGCACCAGGCGATGGGCGGCCTCGACTCGGGTCGGGCACCTGCCGCAGGCGCCGCCGACCGGTGGGACTACTTCTGGCCGCGCGACGGCGCCTTCATCGCCCTCGCCCTCGACCGCACCGGGCACTCGGCCGAGGCGCGGGCCGTCGTCGACTTCATCGCCCGGCTGCCCTTCGACGCCCATCAGGGGTTCGACGCACGCTACCTCCTGAGCGGCCAGCGCGTCGTCGTCGACCCGCGCGGACCGCAGTCGGACGGGTGCGGCTGGGTGCTCTGGGCCATCGGGTCGATGACCGACGCCGCGCTGCCGGCATCCGTCGGCCCACTGCGCACGAAGTGCCTCATGAACCTCCTGCGGCTGACGTCGAGCGGCTGGCTGCTGCCACCGCCGTCGCCGGACTACTGGGAGATCCCCGTCGGCCAGACCTCACTGGGGACGGTGGCGCCGATGCTGGCCGGGCTGCGGGCCACCGCCGACCACGGCCCCGCCGCCGAGCGCTGGGTCGCGGGCCAGGCGGCGAAGCGGCTCGAGTCACGGGTCCACCAGTCGATGGGCCCCTCGCTCGAGCGCTTCGGCGACAGCGGCGGTCTCGACGCGGCGGTCGCGATGCTCATGCCGCCCTTCGGGCCGGAGGACGAGCGGACGACGAAGCGGTGGCTCGCCTACCAGCGCGACGCCGTGCGGTCCTCCGGCGGCCTCGCCCCGGGTGCGGAGTGGAAGCAGGACGGCACGTCGTGGACTCCGGAGACCGCGCTCGTCGCCTACACCGCGGCGGCGTCGGGGCGCGAGAGGACCGCCGAGCGCTGGCTCGGCTGGCTCGACGACCACCGGACACCGTGGGGCTCGCTGCCGGAGAAGGTCAACCGGTCCGGCAGCCCGGCCGGTCCCGCACCCCTGCTCTGGACCGCCGCCCTCGTCCTGCTCACGCTCGACGAGCTCGACTCGGCGTCGTCCTCGGAGCGCCGCGGCGAGACCTGAGGTCGCGTCCTCACGCGGCCCGGGTGCCGTCGTTGCTTGACTGTGCCCATGAGCACGCGCCCCGCACCCTCCGAGCTCGTCTTCGTCGTCGGTGACGACGACACCGCCGTGGCCCTCGGGTCGGGCAGCCTCCCGGTCCTTGCCACGCCCCGTCTGCTCGCCTGGCTCGAGGCGGCCACGTGCGCCGCGCTCGAACCCGCCATCGGTCCGGGCCGCACGAGCGTGGGCACGCGGGTCACGCTGGAGCACTCGGCCGCCTCTCCCGTCGGCGCCGAGGTCGTCGTGAGTGCGGACCCGGTCCACGGCGACGGCCGGCTCCACCGGTTCCGCGTGACCGGACGGCATACGAGCGGGAAGGTCGTCGCGACCGGTGAGGTGACGCGCGTCGTCGTCGACGTCGACCGCTTCCTCGGCAGGCTCTGATGCCCACCTCTCGCCAGCACGTGAAGAACGCGGCGGGTTTCGCCCTCGTGTGGGCCGCGGCCGGCCTCGCCCACCGCGTGCGGTTCCGGACGATGGGGTCGGTGCCGCGGACCGGCCCGGTCATCCTCGTCGCCAACCACCTGACGCTGACCGACCCTCTCGCCGTCGCCCGGGTCGCGATCGGGCACCGCCGTTTCCCGCACTTCCTCGCCATGCAGGAGGTCTTCGGCTGGCCCGGTGTCGGGATGCTCGCGAGAGCGACGGGGCAGATCCCGGTCGCGCGTGGGACGGCGTCGGCTGCAGCGGCCCTCGACCTCGCCTCGGACCACCTCGACAAGGGGCACCTCGTCGCGCTCTATCCGGAGGGCCGGCTCACGACCGAGCCCGACGGGATGCCCGGACCTGCCCGCACCGGTGCCGCTCGGCTCGCCTTGCGACACCCGGAGGCTCCGGTCGTGCCGGTCGGGACGTGGGGGCCACGACAGGGCACCGAGCACATCTGGCACCGGCACACGGCCTGCCTCTCCGTGGGGCCGGCGCTCGACCTGTCCCCATGGCACGGACGCACTGACGAGGCGGCGGCGCGCGAGGTCACCGCCGTGCTCATGACCGGCATCCGCGACCAGATCGCCGTGGCCAAGGACATGTGGCACAGGCGCTGACGGATCTCCGACACCATCCGAGCCATCCGTTGAATGCGACCGAATGACCCTTGAGAGATGGTCATTGCGCTTTCGGATCCTTCATGTCTGCCGTCCTACCGTTGGAACACAGCCGGCGATGCGACAGAGCCTTTCGGAGGTGTCCACATGAGCAAGGGATGGCAATGGTGACGACACGGCGCTCCTGCGCTGCCCCCTCTGGGGGCTGAAGCACGCACCGAACGACACGACCCCGCACCTTGGTCAGGTGTGGGGTCGTGTGCGTGCAGGAGCACAGGAACGGGTATGTCGTCGGCATGCAGACCCACAGCGCCCGCGGGCACGGCTGGACGCTCACGCTGTTGGGCGAGAGCCTCAGCCTGGTGCGGCTCATGCCCTCTCGGCTCGGGCAGAGTGCCGCGGGAAGCTGGACCCAGCGCGTCATGCCGGTGAGCACGGTCCGACAGGTCGAGGTCTCCCCGCCCCACCTGCTCCGCCGGGGCCGGCTGACGTTGCACTTCGACGAGCCCTCCCGCCAGGGCCATGACGTCGAGACGATCCACTTCGACCGCAAGCAGCTCCAGGCCGTGTCGGACCTGGCGGCGGCCCTCAAGGACCGAATCCCACCGGTGCACGCGAACCGGGTCCACGTGCCACGATGACGACGCCGACCGAGCCCGCCGAGGTGACCGACCACCTCACCCAGGCGAGGGCCTGAACCACGAGGGCGCGGTGCTGGAACGGCGAAAACCTCCGCAGACCCCGACGACTTCGCGCATTTCCGCCCGGAGCTCGTGGACTCACCGGTAGCGTCCGACGCAGCGCGGCCCTCGCATCCCTCCCCCTGCCGCGAGGGCCGCGTCTGGCTGCCGGGGCTGCTGCTGCCCACCTGTGCGGCACAGCTGACCCGGCCCGGCAGACCCCGACGCGGCGACCGTCCCCGAAGCCTTCGTCCCCCCGTCACCCGTCGAGCGGGTGCGAGCCGGGAAACGTCGAACGGCCCCTCCTTGCTGCAGGTGAGGGGCCGTTCGGTGTGGAGCCGCTTGTCGGAATCGAACCGACGACCTATTCATTACGAGTGAATCGCTCTGGCCGACTGAGCTAAAGCGGCGTGGTGCTGACCCGAGGGTCGAGCACGCCGCACGAGTATACGAACAACCCTCCCTCATCGCGAAACCGGCCACCGCGGATGCCCCCGGCGCCGGGCGCCCTCAGCACTTCAGGCCGTCGCGCGGCACGGTGCCCTTGACGTAGAACTCGTCGATCGGCTTGTCGACGCAGTCGTTGGCCCGCATGTATGCCGTGTGCCCGTCGCCGTCGTAGGTGATGAGGGACGACGCCGCGAGCTGGTCGTGGAGGCGCACCGACCACTCGTAGGGCGTCGCCGGGTCGCGGGTCGTGCCCACGACGACGATCGGCGGGGCGCCCTCGGCGGTGATCTTCGCCGGCGGCTCCGAGGACCGCTCGGTCTTCACCGGCCACGAGCCGCACGTGAGCGAGGACCACATGAGGAACGGGCCCCAGGTCGGCGCCTCGGCGCGCGAGTCCTCTGCCGCCTTCGCGTGCTCCTCGACCGAGTCGGACTCGGGCTTGTCGAGGCAGTTGACGGCGTAGATGACCTCCATGATGTTGCCGCTGTAGCCTCCGCCGGCGTTGCGGTCGGCGTACTGGTTCGCCAGCCCCATCAGCTCGGAGCCGTCCCCCCGGAGCGCGGCGCGCATCGCCTCGACGAGCCCGTCCCACATGCCCTCGTCGTACATCGCGGCCGCGATGCCGGTCGAGGCCCACCCCTCGGTGAGCCGGGTGACCGCCGGGTCGCCGGTCTTCGACAGCGGCCTCTCGTCGACGTCCTCGAGGAAGTCGCGGATGCCCTGCATGACCTCGTCGACCGACCCGCCGAGCGGGCACTCGCCCTTGTCGAGGCAGAACTGCGCCCACGCGCGGGTCGCGGTCTCGAAGCCCTTGGCCTGGCCGAGGTTGACCTCCTGCGAGGTGAGGTCGGGTGCGACGACGCCGTCGAGGACGAAGCGTCCGACGAGCTGGGGGAAGAGGCCGGCATACGTCGCGCCGAGATAGGTGCCGTAGGACTTGCCGAGGTAGTGCAGCTTCTGCTCGCCGAGAGCGGCGCGCAGGACGTCCATGTCCTTGGCGGCGTCGACGGTCGAGACGTGCCCGAGCAGCGGGCCCGCGTTGGCGCCGCACTCGTCGGCGAAGCCCTTGGCGTTGGCCGCGAACTCCGTCTGCTCGGCGCTGTCGTCGGGCGTCGGGTCCTGGCCGAGGAAGGCGTCGAGCTCGGGGTCGGTCACGCAGTCGATCGGCGCCGACCGCCCGACACCGCGCGGGTCGAACCCGACGACGTCGAACCGCTGGCGCACCGCCGAGCCGACGATGAAGTCAGCGGCCCGGGCGTAGTCGACGCCGGACCCGCCGGGCCCGCCCGGGTTGACGACGAGCGAGCCGATGCGCTGCGACCCCCGGCGCGCCGGCACCTTGAGCACGGCGACCTCGATCGTGTCGCCCTCGGGCTCGGCGTAGCTCTGCGGCACCGTGAGCCGGGCGCACTGGCCACCGCCGCAGTCCTCCCACTGCAGCCGCTGCTCGTAGAACTCGTCCATCCCCTCCATGCCCTGTGGAGGCTCCTGCGGTGACCACGACGGCGCGGGGGCCCCGCGGTCGAGGAGGTCGCCGATGCTCGTGCAGCCCGAGGCGAGGAGGGCGACCGCGACGAGGGCGGCGGGGAGGGACACGCGACGCATGGCGTCGACCCTACGGGTCGAACCTGAGGTATGCCGTCCCACGAGGACCGGGGGACCCACTGCCCTTTCCGCCCTCAGCGCGGGAGGCGCAGGTCGAGGGCCATGGCCTCGAGGGCCAGCAGCGGCTGGACGTTGGCGGCGATGCGCTCGCGGGCCGTGCCGATGGCGTCCATCGCGACGAGGAGCCGCTCGGACGACAGGACCTGCGCGACCTGCTGGACCGTCTGGCGGGAGTCCTCGTTGACGAGCGCGGTGGGCGCGCCGGTGCGCAGGACGAGCGCGTCGCGGTAGATCGACAGGAGGTCGATGAGCGAGCGGTCGACCATGTCGCGCGAGAAGCGGGTCGCGCGGGCCTTCTGCTCCTTCTCGAGCGACGCGAGCTGCGAGCGGATGTGCGGCGGCTGGGTGCGCGCGGTCGGGTCCGCGCCGAGCACCTCCATGAGCCGGGTCCTCTCGGCGGCGTCGCGCTCGGCCGAGGCGGCCTGCGACTCCTCGGTCGCGATCGTCGAGAGGTCCGCCGCCGCGTCGATGGCGTCGCCGACGGAGCGGATCTTCGTCGTCAGGGTGATGACGTCGTGGCGACGGATGCGGGCGTGCTCGTCGCGAGCCAGCCGGCGCGCGAGGCCGACGTGGGACTGCGACGCGCGGGCGGCATACATCGCCATCGGCGGGTCGACGCCGTCACGCCGCACGAGGAGGTCGGCCACGGCCTCGACCGACGGTGTGCGCAGGCGCACGTGCCGCGAGCGCGAGCGGATCGTGATGATGACGTCCTCGACGGAGGGGGCGCAGAGCATCCAGACGGTGCGCGGCACCGGCTCCTCGAGCGCCTTGAGGAGGGCGTCCGCCGCGCGCTCGGTGAGACGGTCTGCGTCCTCGACGATGATGACGCGCCAGCGGCCGAGCGACGGGCGGTGCTGCGCGAGGGCGACGAGGTCGCGGGCCTGCTCGACCTTGATCGACAACCCCTCGGTGGCGATGACGTCGACGTCGGCGTGGGTGCCGTCGGCCGCGGTCCGGCACTCGCGGCACTCTCCGCAGCCGCCGGAGGGGCACTGCAGCGCGGCCGCGAACGCACGCGCCGCCACCGAGCGCCCGGACCCCGGAGGGCCGGTGAGCAGCCAGGCGTGCGTCATCGCGGCCGGGTCCTCGACCGCGCGCGAGAGCGTGGCGACCGCCGGCTCCTGGCCGATGACGTCGCGCCAGACGCTCACCCGGCACCACCGTCGAGCAGGCCCGAGGACTGCAGCCGGCCCATGACGGCCGCGTGGATCTCGTCGGGCGGCAGGGTGCCGTCGACGACGAGGTAGCGCTCGGGCGCACCCTGCGCCATCGCGAGGAAGTGGTGGCGGATCGCGTCGTGGAAGGCGTCGGCCTCGGACTCGAGCCGGTCGTGGACCTCGCCCCGACGTCGGCGCCCCTCCTCGGAGGAGACGTCGACGATGACGGTGAGGTCGGGCAACAACGCGTTGACCGCCCACATCTGGAGGTCGTGGACCTCGACGGCGCCGAGGTCGCGGCCCGCGCCCTGGTAGGCGACGGACGAGTCGGTGTAGCGGTCGGTGACGACGACGGCGCCCCGGTCCATCGCCGGGCGGATGAGCTGGTCGACGTGGTGCGCCTTGTCGGCGGCGAAGAGCAGCGCCTCGGCCCGGGGCGACACGTGGTCGCCGTGGAGGACGAGGTCGCGGATCGCGGCCCCGAGCTCGGTGCCACCGGGCTGGCGGGTCACGACGACCTCGCGCCCGAGCGCCTCGAGGGCCTCGGCGAGCAGGCGCACCTGGGTCGACTTGCCCGCGCCGTCGCCGCCCTCGAAGGCGAGGAAGAGTCCCTGTCCGCTCACGGGCCGAGCCTAGGCGAGCGCGAGGACAGCCGGGCGCGGTGGCGGGGGGCCGGCATACCGGCGTGGGCGCATCCGGAGGAAAGGTCGAGGGTGCGGAGGAGACATTTCCCTCCGCACCCTCGACGTTCCCTCATGGGGAGCAAAAGCTGGGGCGTCAGGCGTGGCGATCGGCGTTCGCGTGGATCGCGTCCCGGACGTACTGCGCGAGGCCGGGCGCGATGTCCTCGTAGGTCTTCGTGAACCGCGGGTCCGCGACGTACATGTCGGCGAGGTTGCGCTGGAAGCCGTGGCTGCAGTCGTAGAACCACGTGTCGATCTGGGCCCGGTGTGCCTCGGCCGCGTCCATCGCCTCGGTCGACGTCGCCGGGCGGCCCGACTCGAGCGCCGCGACGAAGGCGGCGTTGACGGCGTCGCCCTCGGCCCTGATCCGCTCCCAGTCCGCCTTGGTGTAGCCCTTCGTCCGGCGGGCCGACTGCTTCCACGCGTCGGTCTCGCCCCAGCGCTCCTGCGCCTCCGCTCGGTACTCGTCGCTGAAGCCGTCGCCGAAGACCTCCCTGAGGTCCTCGCGGGTGGCCGGCTGCTCGTTCATCTCTCTCTCCATCGCTCGGTCGATCGCGTCGACGAGCCCGTGCAGCTCCTCGACCCTGTGCAGGACCGCGTCGCGCTGGCGCCGCAGGTGCTCCAGCGTCGAGCCGTCACCCCGCAGCAGCGCCGCGACCTCGTCGAGCGGCAGGTCGAGCCGCCGGTAGGTGACGATCGTCGCGAGCCGCTCGAGGTCCTCGGCCGTGTAGAGGCGGTAGCCGGCGCGAGAGCGCTCCGACGGGCTGAGCAGGCCGATCTCGTCGTAGTGGTGCAGAGTCCGCACCGTCACGCCGAAGGTCTGCGCCACCTGGCCCACCGTGAGCAGCTCGTCCACCGTCACAGTCTCTCGTGTCGTGGTCATGGGGCCACCGTGACGGCTCACGTCGCGTGAGGGTCAAGCCGCCTTTCGGTATGCCGCCGGCTCCCCTCCCATGGCGGACCCGCCTTCCCCAGTGGGAAGGTGATCCATGGGCTTCCTCAGCGCGCTGACCGGCTCCTTCTCGACCCCCGCCGACGACAACCCCACCGTGGCGATGGTCGAGGCGGCCTACGCCGCCGCCGGGCTCGACGCCCGCTACGTCAACGTCGACGTCTCCTCGGCCGACCTCGGCGACGCGGTCCTCGGCGCGAGGGCGATGGGCTGGGTGGGGTTCAACTGCTCGATGCCGCACAAGGTAGCCGTCATCGACCACCTCGACGGGCTCGGCGAGTCCGCCGACCTCATCGGCGCCGTCAACTGCGTCGTCGCCCGCGACGGCTCGCTCATCGGCGAGAACACCGACGGCCGTGGCTTCGTCGAGGCGATGCGCGAGGTCCGCCACCCGGCAGGCACCCACGTCGTCGTCCTCGGCGCCGGTGGCGCGGGGCGTGCCATCGCCGTCGAGTCGGCCCTCGCCGGCGCAGCGCGCATCACGGTCGTCAACCGCAACGAGTCGCGCGGGCTGGCGCTCGCGGCGCTCGTCGCCGACCGCACCCCCGCCGAGGCGGGCTTCCAGCCGTGGACCGGCCCGTATGCCGTCCCCACCAGCGCCGATGTCGTCGTCAACGCCACCTCCCTCGGGCTCGCGGACGCCGAGGTGATGGTGCCGGTCGACCCCGAGACCCTCCGTCCCGACCTCCTCGTGGCGGACGTCATCCCCAATCCGCCGCGGACGGCATACCTGCGCGCCGCAGCGCAGCGCGAGGCGCAGACGCTCGACGGTCTGGGCATGCTCGTGGCCCAGGGGGCGGTGGCGATCGAGCTGTGGCACGGCGTCTCGCCGGACCGCGAGGTCATGCGGGCGAGGCTGTCCGAGGTGCTGGGGCTGGATTCGACACCCTGAGCGGAGGCTGTACCGTCACTCCCGTTCCCCTCGTCGGAGCAGCGACGAATCCGCTGCACGAGGGAAGCAGCAAAGGACAGGTGCGCCATGAGCCCCGCAGGAACGGGCCGCAAGCTCGTCATCGTCGAGTCCCCGGCCAAGGCCAAGACCATCGCCGGCTACCTCGGCGCCGACTGGGACGTCGAGGCGTCCGTCGGCCACATCCGCGACATCCCGACCCCGTCGGAGATGCCCGCCGAGATCAAGAAGGGGCCGTTCGGCAAGTTCGGCGTCGACGTCGACAACGACTTCGAGCCCTACTACGTCGTCGACAGCGACAAGAAGAAGAAGGTCGCCGAGCTCAAGCGTCTGCTCAAGAACGCCGACGAGCTCTACCTCGCCACCGATGAGGACCGCGAGGGCGAGGCCATCGCGTGGCACCTCCTCGAGACCCTCCAGCCGCGGGTCCCGGTCAAGCGGATGGTCTTCCACGAGATCACCAAGGAGGCCATCCAGCGCGCCGCCTCCAACACCCGCGACCTCGACACCGCGCTCGTCGACGCCCAGGAGACCCGCCGCATCCTCGACCGCCTCTACGGCTACGAGATCTCACCGGTCCTGTGGCGCAAGGTCAAGGCCGGCCTGTCCGCCGGCCGGGTCCAGTCGGTCGCGACCCGCATGGTCGTCGAGCGCGAGCGCGAGCGGATGGCCTTCCGCTCGGCCAACTACTGGGACGTCGAGGGCGACTTCACCCCCGACGCCGAGTCGTCGGCGTTCACCGCCCGCCTCTCCTCGGTCGACGGCCGCCGCGTCGCCTCCGGTCGCGACTTCGGCGACGACGGCCGCCTCAAGGGTGACGTCGCCCACCTCGACGAGACCGCCGCGACGGGGATCGCCACCGCGGTGATGTCCGCGGACGTCTCGGTCGTCTCGGTCGCCGAGAAGCCCTACACCCGCCGTCCGAGTGCGCCGTTCACGACGTCGACTCTCCAGCAGGAGGCCTCGCGCAAGCTCCGCCTCTCGAGCAAGAACGCGATGCGCGTGGCGCAGAGGCTCTACGAGAACGGCTACATCACCTACATGCGCACCGACTCGACGGCCCTGTCGCAGTCGGCTCTCACCGCGGCCCGCCAGCAGGCCCGCGACCTCTACGGCGGCGACTACGTCCCCGACGCCCCGCGCAACTACGCCAAGAAGGTCAAGAACGCGCAGGAGGCGCACGAGGCCATCCGCCCCGCGGGTGACCGGTTCCGCACCCCGGCACAGGTCGCCGGCGAGCTGCGCGGTGACGAGTTCGCCCTCTACGAGCTCATCTGGAAGCGCACCATCGCCTCGCAGATGGCCGACGCCCGCGGCTCGACCGCGACCGTCCGGCTCGGCGCCGACCTCGCCCCCGACGCCCCGGCCGGCCGCGTCGAGTTCACCGCCAGCGGCACCGTCATCACCTTCCGCGGCTTCCTCGCCGCCTACGAGGAGGGACGCGACGAGCAGCGCCACGCGAGCACCGACGAGGAGCGTCGCCTCCCCCGGCTCGGCGAGGGTGCGGCCCTCAAGGTCCTGCGCGCCGAGGCCGGCGGGCACGACACCTCGCCCCCCGCCCGCTACACCGAGGCCACGCTCGTCAAGGCCATGGAGGAGAAGGGCATCGGCCGACCCTCGACCTACGCCTCGACGATCGGCACGATCCAGGACCGCGGCTACGTCTCCAACCGCGGCAACGCGCTCGTCCCGTCGTGGCTCGCCTTCGCGGTGACCCGCCTCATGGAGGAGCACTTCACCCGGCTCGTCGACTACGACTTCACCGCATCGATGGAGGAGGACCTCGACGAGATCGCCGGCGGCAACGCCCAGCGCGCGACCTGGCTCAAGCGCTTCTACTTCGGTGACGAGGCGTCCTCGAGCGAGGGCCTGCGCGACCTCGTCGCCGACCTCGGCGAGATCGACGCACGTGGCATCTCGACGATCGAGATCGGCGACGGCATCGTCGTGCGCGTCGGCCGCTACGGCCCCTACGTCGAGGAGGTCGCGCCCGCCGGTGTCGACCTCACCACCGGTGAGGTCTCCGACACGTATGCCGGCGACTCGGCCTCCGGGGACGGCCCCACCCCGCGCCGCGCGACGATCAACGACGACATCGCCCCCGACGAGATGACGCCCGAGAAGGCGCGCGAGCTGCTCGACACCGCCGCCGACGACGGGCGCGTGCTCGGCCAGGACCCCGACACCGGCCACGACATCGTCGCCAAGGCAGGACGCTACGGGCCCTACGTCACCGAGGTGCTCCCTGAGAACACAGCGGAGACGTCCGGAGCGACGAAGTCGCGCGGCAAGGCCAAGGTCAAGCCGCGCACGGCGTCCCTCTTCAAGGACATGGACCTCGCGACGATCGACCTCGAGACCGCGCTGAAGCTGCTCTCGCTGCCGCGCGTCGTCGGCGTCACCACCGAGAAGGTGACCAACGAGGACGGCACCGAGGGTGAGAAGCAGGTGGAGATCACGGCGCAGAACGGCCGCTACGGTCCCTACCTCAAGAAGGGCACCGACTCGCGGTCGCTCGAGACCGAGCAGCAGCTCTTCGACATCACGCTCGAGCAGGCCGAGGCGATCTACGCCCAGCCCAAGCAGCGTGGCCGCGCCGCCGCCAAGCCGCCGCTCAAGGAGTTCGGTCCCGACCCGGTCTCCGGCAAGCCGGTCGTCGTCAAGGACGGCCGCTTCGGCGAGTACGTCACCGACGGCGAGACCAACGCGACCCTGCGCCGCGACGACGACCTCGAGACGCTCACCCAGGAGCGCGCCTTCGAGCTGCTCGCCGAAAAGCGTGCCAAGGGCCCGACCACCCGCAAGCGTGCCGCCAAGAAGACGACGAAGAAGGCCGCCACCAAGAAGACGACGGCCAAGAAGACGACGGCCAAGAAGGCCGCCAAGAAGGCCTGACACCACGCCGGGGCTCCTGTGCCCGGATGAAGGTCCCACGGTTCGCGGCTTGCTTGCCTCGCTCCGCGGGACCTTCTTCGTCGGGCGACGGCACCGGACCCGCGTCGTGTGACTGGAGGCACGGCGCCTCGGCCTTGCCTCCTACCTACTCCGCAGTAGGGTCGATCCTGAGTCCCTGACCCTCAACGAGGAGGCCCCTCCCATGACCGCTCTCGACCCGACGACCTTCGCCTCGATGAACCCCGCGGAGTTCGCGGCGACCGTCAAGACGCTCTCCGACAAGGAGATCAACGAGATCACGGGTGGCGAGCACCGCCAGTCCATCCTCGACGCGATCTTCGACCGCTTCCCCGTCCTCTTCAACCCCGAGAAGGCCCAGGGGGCCGACGCGCGGGTCAACTGGCGGATCACCGGCGGCCCCGGTGGTTCCGACGACACCTACGCCGTCGTCGTCAAGGACGGCACGTGCACCGTCGAGAAGTCCCCGACCGCAGAGCCCAAGACCTCGATCATGCTCGGCCCGGCCGAGTTCGCGAAGCTCATCACCGGCACGGGCAACCCGACGATGATGGTGATGATGGGCAAGGTCAAGGCCCGCGGCGACCTCAGCGCGGCCATGGCCTTCCAGAACTGGTTCGACACGCCGAAGGGCTGAGCCGTGGCGATCAGCCTGCTCACCGTCGGTGCGGTGATGGCCAAGCGGGGGATGCTCACGCCCGGCCCGCCGCACCGACAGGCCTCCCAGCTGCGCGCCCTGCACCAGTGGGGCTTCGGCCTCGCCGGTGAGCTCCGCCAGGCCGCCCGCCGCAGCCCCGAGCAGGTCGCCGTCGTCGACGAGGACCGCGGCGAGGTCACCTACGCCGAGCTGCTCGCCCGCTCCGAGAAGGCCTCGGCGCTGCTTCGCGAGAAGGGTTTCGGCCCCGGACAGCGCATCGGCCTCCTCGCCCGCAACCACGTCGGCGCCATCGAGGTCATGACCGGGGCCGCCGCCGTCGGCATCGACCTCGTCCTCATGAACACCGGCCTGTCCTCCGGCCAGCTCGCGCTGGTCGCCGAGCAGCAGGAGGTCGTCGCACTGCTCCACGACGACGAGTTCGACGGTGTCGTGGGCGAGCTGCCCGACTCGCTGCCCGTCGTGCGCGAGTCCGAGTGGGCGGCTGAGCTCGACCGCGTCCCGGCCCCGCCGACGCTCGCACCTCCCGCCCGCGGTGGCCGGACGATCATCCTCACCTCGGGCACGACCGGCACCCCCAAGGGCGCGGCCCGCCGGACCCCGAGCGGGTTCGGCCCGCTCATCTCGATCATCGAGCGCATCCCGCTGCACGCGCAGGACCGCATCCTCGTCAGCGCGCCGATCTTCCACACGTGGGGCTACGCGGCGATGCAGCTCTCGTTCGCGCTCCGGGCGACGATCGTCCTGCAGCGCCGCTTCGACCCGCAGCGGGCCAAGGACGCCCTCGAGCAGCACTCCTGCCACGCGATGTTCGCCATCCCCGTCATGCTCCAGCGGATGATGGAGCTGCCCGCGGACCCCGACGGCCGCCGACGGCGTCCGGACCTGCGGGTCGTCGCCACCTCGGGTTCGGCCTACCCGCACGGGTTCACGACACGGTTCATGGACGAGTACGGCGACGTCCTCTACAACCTCTACGGCTCGACCGAGGCGTCCTGGGTCTGCATCGCCACCCCGAAGGACATGCGCCGCCACCCCGACACGACCGGCACCCCGCCGCTCGGGACGGTCGTGCGCATCCTCGGCACCGACGACCGCGAGGTCGAGCCGGGCGAGACCGGGCGGATCTTCGCCGGCAACGACCTCGTCTTCGACGGCTACACGTCCGGCGCCACCAAGGACTTCGTCGACGGGCTCGTGTCCACCGGCGACATGGGCCACGTCGAGGACGGCCTGTACTTCGTCGACGGCCGCGACGACGACATGATCGTCAGCGGCGGCGAGAACGTCTACCCGGTCGAGGTCGAGTCGCTGCTCGTCGAGCACCCGGCCGTGCGCGAGGTGTCGGTCGTCGGGGTCCCCGACCCCGAGTTCGGCCAGCGGCTCGCCGCGTTCATCGCGCTCGAGGACGGTGGCGAGCTCACCGAGGACGAGGTCAAGGAGCACGTCAAGGCGCACCGCGCGCGGCACTGCGTCCCTCGCGAGGTGCACTTCGTCGACGAGCTCCCCCGCAACGCGACCGGCAAGGTGCTGGCCCGCGAGCTGCGCGAGCGCATCGGCTGACGCCGCAACGTCCGGCACGCAGGCGGCATACCCACCCCGTTGCCGGACGCACGCGGGGACGCCTCCGGGAGGAGATGCTCGCCGGGCCCCTGAACCCCGCCGAGCACCCTCCACCGGAGGCGTCCGCCGTCATCTGTCGCGCTGAGCCGGCTACTTCACCTCGCGGTGCATGACCCGCCACGCGCCGACGAGGAGCGGGAGCAGCACCCAGACGCCGAACGACGTCGTCAGCTGGCCCCAGTTCTCGGCCGTCATCGCCCCACTGAAGAGGGGCTCGGTCACCTGGTTGAGGTCGAGCCACTTGCTCGGCCCGGCGAGCGAGGACACGAGGCTCACGGCGATGCTCCAGATCGTCGGCAGGAGCAGTGACGCCACGATCGCGAAGGGCGTGTTGAGGAAGACGAACCCGAAGGCGAGGCCCTGGAGGACGAAGATCGCGAAGCCGAGGATCACCCCGAGGGTGACCTGCCAGGTGACGTCCCACGCGCCGTTGGCGTCGCCGACGGAGGAGCCGATGACGTTGGCGACCGCCGCCGCGACGAACGCCGTCGCCGTGACGACGAGACCGAGGAGCAGTGCGGCGACGACCTTGGCGAGGACGACCCGACCACGTCGCGGCTCGAGGGTGAACGTCACGAGGCCGGTGCGCTGGCTCCACTCCGCCGTCGCGGCCATGATGCCGAGGATCGGCAGGAGGACGACGAGCGGGAAGGACGTGAGGCCCAGCAGGGTGCCGAAGGTCGCCTCGTCGGCCGGCCCCCAGATGAGGAAGACCGCGAGGACGACGACCGAGATCGCCGACATCGTCACGAGCATCCAGCGCCCGGCGCGGGTGTCGACCATCTTGCGGAGCTCGACGTGGACGAGCCGGGGCATCGGCACGCCCGGCCGGCCGCCGGCGTCCGGCGTCGCGGTCGGCTGCACGAGGCTGGGGTCGACCTTCGGCGCACGGGTGTCGGTGGTGGTCATGCTGCGGTCCCTTCGCGAGAGGTGGCTGCGGTGAGGCTGAGGAACATCTCCTCGAGACCCTCGGACCCACCGGACCGGAGCTCGAGGAGGACGATGCGCTCGTCGAGCGCGAGCTGCCCGACGATGCCGGGCTCGGCGTCGACGACGAGTCCGGAGGCGACACGCGTGACGGGCACCTGGGCGCGCTCGAGGGCACCCTGCAGTGCCCTGTCGTCGGTCGAGCGCACGGTCGTGCCGCCACGGCTGAGGAGCTCGTCCTTGGTGCCCTGGGCGACGATCCGGCCGCGGCCGATCATGACGAGGTCGTCGGCGATGACCTGGACCTCGTGGAGAAGGTGGCTCGAGAGCAGCACGGTGCCGCCGCCGTCGGCGAAGCCGCGCAGCAGGCCGCGCATCCAGTGGATGCCCTGCGGGTCGAGGCCGTTGGCGGGCTCGTCGAGGATGAGGACCTCGGGCTGCCCGAGCAGGGCCGACGCGAGGCCGAGTCGCTGGCGCATGCCGAGCGAGTAGTTGCGCACGCGGCGGCCGGCCTCCTCGTCGGTGAGCCCGACGAGCGCGAGCGCCTCCTCGACGCGAGACTTCGTCACGCCGATCTGGATCGCGGCGAGGCGGAGCACCTCACGGCCGGTGCGGCCGGGGTGCTGGGCGGAGGCGTCGAGCATGACGCCGACCTGCCGTCCGGGGTTGTGCAGGTCGCGGTAGGGCTTTCCGAGGACCGTCGACCGGCCGCTCGTCGACGGCGTGAGGCCGGTCATCATCCGCATCGCCGTGGACTTGCCCGCACCGTTCGGTCCGAGGAAGCCGACGACGCTCCCCGGGCGGACCTCGAAGGAGATGTCGTCCACCGCGGTGAACCCGCCGTAGCGCTTCGTGAGGTTCTCGACTGTGATCATGGGCTCCACCCTGCCGGGCAGGGGTGCCCGCCCACATCGGTCGCCGGTCCCCGAGGGCATCCGACTTTGGTATGCCGTTCGCCCACCTCCCGCAGCCCGGGGTCGGACGCGGCCGCGCGCCCGCACTGCCTAGGCTCGGCCCATGCCCGACACCACCTCCCGCGCGCACGGCCGGCTCGGCTCCGTGTGGCGCTACGCGCTGGCGGGGCTGCTCAGCCTCGTGGCGTGGGGGGCCGTGGCCATCGGGATGATGGACGCCGGCATCGACGACGAGCCGATCATCGGCTGGCTCTTCGTGGGGGACCTCGTCCTCGGGCTGCTGTCGTTCCTGCTCGTCCGCGAACGGCACCGGTGGCCGGGCCCGGTCGCCCTGCTCACCGGCGCGTTCTCCTTCGTCTCGGCGAGCAGCGCGGGACCGGCGACGTGGATGATCGGGTCCGCCTCGTCGCACCACCGCTGGCGGCTCGTGGCCTTCCTCGTGCCGTTCAACGTCGTCGCGGGGATCGTCCAGGAGCGGTTCTACCCCGGCGGTGACGACCTGCCGCTGTGGGCGTCGTTCCTCTTCGGCGTCCTCATCGTCGGGATCGTCGTCGCGATCGGCTACGCGATGGGCTCGCAGCGCGACCTCATGGCGTCGCTGCGAGAGCGCGCTCTCACCGCCGAGCGCGAGCAGCAGGCGCGGGTCGCGCAGGCCCAGGCCGGTGAGCGCACCCGGATCGCGCGCGAGATGCACGACGTCCTGGCCCACCGCATCTCGCTCGTCGCGATGCACGCCGGCGCGCTGGGCTATCGCACCGACCTCTCGGCCGAGGAGCGGGCGACCGCCGCCCGGACGATCGAGGAGAACGCGCACCGCGCCCTGCGAGACCTGCGCGACGTCCTCGGTGTCCTGCGCGACCCCACCCAACCCGAGGGCGCGTCACCCGAGCGGCCGCAACCCGTGCTCGCCGACGTCGGCACGCTCGTCGAGGAGGAGCGCGCTGGAGGCATGCGGGTGAGTCTCGACGAGGCCGTCGAGGGCGAGGTGCCCGACGCGCTGGGGCGGACGGCATACCGGGTCGTCCAGGAGGCGCTGACCAACGCACGCAAGCACGCGTCCGGGACCTCGGTGAGCGTCGGCGTGACCGGCTCCCCCGACGACGGCCTCACCGTGACGGTTCGCAACGCGGCGCTCGTCGGAACGCGCGGGCATCGACTCCCCGAGTCGGGGCTGGGGCTGCTCGGGCTCGACGAGCGGGTGGCCCTCGCCGGAGGGCGGCTGCACCACGGGACCGACGCCACCGGCGGCTTCGTCGTCGAGGCGTGGTTACCGTGGGCCCCGTGACCGACCCCGCGCCCATCTCCCTCGCCATCGTCGACGACGACCCGATGGTCCGGGCCGCTCTGCGGATGATGCTCGGCGGCAACTCCGGCATCACCGTCGTGGCCGAGGCGACGAACGGCGAGGAGGCGCTCACCGTCGTCCCGTCGTCCGGCGCCGAGGTGGTCCTCATGGACATCCGTATGCCGGTCCGAGACGGCCTCAGCGCCACCGAGGTCCTCCTCGGCCGCGACCCGTCGCTCAAGGTCATCGTTCTCACGACCTTCGACGCCGACGACATGGTGCTCACGGCGCTGCGCCTCGGTGCGGCCGGCTTCATGCTCAAGGACACCCCGCCGGCCCGGCTCGTCGAGGCGGTGCGCACGGTCGCCGCCGGGCTGCCGATGCTGTCCCCGAGCGTCACGGCCCGGCTCATCGCCGCGGTCGCCCGGCCCGACTCCGGCAGCGACGACCGGGCCCGCGACGCCCGGGTGCGCCTCGAGAACCTCACCGACCGCGAGCGTGAGGTCGCCGACGCCGTCGGACGTGGGCTGAGCAACGCCGAGATCTCGTCGGAGCTCTTCATGAGCGTCCCGACCGTCAAGACCCACGTCGGGCGCCTCTTCACCAAGCTGGGTGTCGAGAACCGCGTGCAGGTCGCGATCCTCGTCCACGATGCCGCCGAGTGAGGGACCGCCAGTGACGACGACTCCGAGGGTGGAGCATCTCTGCGGGGTCGTCGTGCACCCCGCCAAGCCGCGCAGTGCCCAGGCACTGGCTGCCCTGCGCCGGGCCGTCCGACGTCGTGGCTGGCCCGAGCCACTCGTCGCCGAGACCACCGTCGAGGTGCCGGGGTCCGACCAGGTCGCCGAGCTGCTCACCGCGGGCGCCGACCGCATCGTCGCCATCGGCGGGGACGGCACCGTGCGGGAGGTTGCGGGCGCCCTGTCGCGCACGGGCGCCCTGGCCGACGTCGTGGCGCTTGGAGTCGTGCCGACCGGCACGGCGAACCTCTGGTCGCGCACCCTCGGACTTCACGACGACTCGCTCGAGGCCGCGGTCGAGCTCGCGCTCGACGGCCCGGTGCGCGACTGCGACCTCGCGTGGGTGACCGTGACCGGCGCCGACGGGTCCGCCAGCACCCACGACGTCGCCGTCGTCGCCGGGGTCGGCATGGACGCCGAGGCGTTCGCCGCGACGGCCGACGACCACAAGCAGAGGCTGGGGTGGCTCGCCTACTTCGCCGCCCTGGGTCGTCGCGCCGTCGGCCGTCCGGTGACGCTGCGGCTCGGGCTGGGGTCCGGTTCGGGGACCGGCTCCGGGGCCGGGTCCGGGTCCGGGCGCGAGGAGGAGGTGCGCACCGTCCTCGTCGGCAACTGCCGGGTGCTGCCGCTGGGCCTGCCGCTCATGCCGTCGGCCTCCATGGAGGACGGTCGGCTCGACGTCCTCGTCGTCGCGCCACGCACCGTGCTGGGCTGGCTCGGCGTCGGCGCCGGCATCCTCACCCGCCGCCGCGGCGGCTGGACCGGGCTGCGCACCCACCGCGCCCGCCACGTCACCGTCGACCTGGCGGAGCCGGCAGCGGTCCATGTCGACGGTGACCCGGTCGGTGACGCCGTGCGGCTCGAGCTCGGAGTCCGCCCGGCGGCGGTGCTCGTGCGGACGCGGGCCGGGGCACGCGACGGGGAGGACGAGGTCCGACGCCTGCTCGACGCACCGCAGCCCGACCTCGAGGCCCTGGCCGACGCCCTCCAGCACGGCCGGCGGTGGTCGTCCGACCACGCCCGAGAGCTGCTCGTGCGCGACGTCTTCGTCGGCCTGTCCGGCGCGGACCTCACCCGGTTCAAGAGCCTGCTCAACTCCGGCCCGGACCACCGCGACCTCGAGCACCTCGTGTTCGACGTCGTCGACGACGACGGCGTACGCGCCGACATCCTGCGCCACATCGCGAGCGAGGCAGGGCGGGTCGACGTCCCCGACCTGCACGTCCTCAGCGACATCGACGACACCCTCAGGTGCGCGCTGCACGACGACCGCTACCCCCGAGGGACGGTCTATCCCGGCGTCATCGAGCTCTACCGCGCCCTCGACGCCGGCCATGCCGCCGACCCCGAGTCCCCCGGAGACCTCACCTTCGTCACGGCGCGGCCGATGGACCCGGCCGGCCTCGTCGAGCAGCACACCCGCCGCGGGCTGCGGGAGCTCGGCCTGCCACCGCACTCGGTCCTGTCCGGCACGTTCACCGGCCTGCGCAACCACGACGCGATGGCCGGCGCCAAGATCGAGAACTTCCGGCGCTTCCGCGCCCTCATGCCCGAGACCGAGGTCGTCTTCGTCGGCGACAGCGGCCAGGGCGACGTCGAGGTCGGCCGCCGGATGATCGCCGCCGACCCGGACGCGGTCCGGCTCGTCCTCATCCACGACGTCGTCGACACCTCCGCGGCCGCGCGCGGCGAGCTGCGCGCTGAGGGCATCGTGCTCGTCGACAGTCCCGTCGGCGGCGCCCTCGAGGCGTATGCCGTCGGCCTCGTCTCCGCCACCGGTCTCGCCTCCGTCGTCGCCGCGGCCGAGCGTGACCTCGACCGCGTCGAGTGGGAGTCCCGCGAGCAGGAGACGGCGACGCGAGCGGTCGTCGAGCGTGACATCGCCGCGGCGCGCGCGGCATACGAGACGACGTCTGACGGGAGCCCACCGGCCGCCGACGCTTGACATCGGATAGTGGCGCTCCCCAAGATTGGAGAGAAATACTATCCAAGGGAGTTCCCCATGTCGCTGCTCGCCGACCCGCACGCCCTCGCCACGTCGACAGCCGTCCTCTCGGACGCGTCGCGCACGACCGCGGGAGTCCTGCTCCTCGCACTCGTCACCGTCGAGACCGGCGGGCTCTACCTCGTGAAGATCGTGCGGGGAGCAGCCCCGGCGACGGAGTTCCAGGAGAAGTTCGCGCGGGCGGGCCACGCGCACGCCGCCGTCCTCCTTCTGCTCGCCCTCGTCTGCCAGGTGCTCGCCGACTCGACGAACCAGACCGGCGTGCTGAGCTGGCTGTCCCGCTCCGGCGTCGCCGTGTCGGCGCTCCTCATGCCCGGCGGTTTCTTCTTCTCGTCGATGGGCGCCGGACGGACCGAGCCCAACCGGCTTCTCGCACTCGTCTTCGCGGGCGCGGCCCTGCTCGCGGCGAGCCTCATCTCGCTCGGCGTCGGCCTCCTCACGGCCTGACGATCCGGGGACTCCTCGCCGCTCTGGGCGACGAGCCGGACTCAGGAACCTCTCAGGAACGGACCCCACACCGGCGGGCGGCACGAGCGCACAATGGGCCCCATGGTCACCCCAGCGAGCCCGTCCCGTCGCCAGCTCCTGACCGGCGCCGCAGCCTCGGTTGTCGCGTCCACCGCCGTTCTCGCCAGCCCCGCGACCGCCGAGCCCCGGCGCGCGGCCCCGGCCCCCGAGACGGTCCCCCTCCCCAACGGCCTGCGGCCCGAGGGCATCACCTCCGGCCCGGGCACCCGCTTCTACGTCGGCTCGCTCGCCGACGGTCGCATCGTCGCCGGCGACCTGCTCACCGCCACGTCGAGCACGCTGCTGCCGGGCGCCACCGGGCGGGCCCTGCGCGGCCTCTTCTGGGACGCCCGCACCAACCTCGTCTGGGCCGCCGGCAACGTCGGCGCCGTGGGCCACGTCTGGGCCGTCGACGGGACCACCGGGGCGGTCGCCCAGGACACGGTCGTCGACGGCGCGAAGTTCCTCAACGACCTCGTCGTCGACGGCGACACGGTCTGGGTGACGGACTCCCGGATCGTCCCCGACCGGCTGACGAAGATCGCCCTCACCGCCGGCGGGGCACCGACCGGAGCGGCTCCGACCTTCCTTCCCCTGGGCGGCGCGTGGCCGCAGGGCGACGGAGCAGCGGTGAACGCCAACGGTGTTCGCGTCCTGCCCGACGGCAACCTCGTCCTCAACAACTCGCGGGTGGGCGGGCTGTGGCAGGTCGACCGCGGAACCGGCGAGGCCTCCGAGATCCCGGTCAGCGGCGGTCCCGGCGTCACCGGTGGGGACGGGCTCGTCCTCGACGGGCGCAGCCTCTACAACGTGCGCGGGTCCGGCCAGGCCGAGGTCTCGGTGCTCGAGCTCGTCCCGGTCGGCTCGGCGTGGGCGGCCCGGTGGCGCGGTGCCGTGAGCGACGAGACGCTCGACGTGCCGTCGACGGCGACGCTCGCCGGTGGCTGGCTGTGGGCCGTCAACGCCCGGTTCGGCGTCCCCTCGCCGGAGACCGCCTCCTACTGGGTCACCCGGCTCCCGGCGCGCTCCGCCACGAGATGACCCGGTGGCGCGCCCCGCGGCAGGCCTAGGCTGACGACGTGGACACGACGACGCCGGTTCTCTACCTCAGCCACGGGGCGCCGCCGCTCGCCGACGACGAGAGGTGGACCGGTGAGCTCGCGACCTGGTCGACCGACCTGCCGAAGCCGTCGAGCATCCTCGTCGTCTCCGCACACTGGGAGCAGGCCCCCATCTCGGTGAGCTCGACGACCGCCGGGACTCCCCTGCTCTACGACTTCTGGGGCTTCCCACAGAAGTACTACGAGGTCACCTACGACGCTCCGCCCGCCCCCGAGCTCGCGCAGTCGGTGGCGCGCCACCTCGGCGACGTCGGCGGCGGCCTCCACCAGGACCCGTCACGGGGCCTCGACCACGGCGCCTACGTGCCGCTCGTCGAGATGTTCCCCGAGGCCGACGTGCCCGTCATCCAGCTGTCGATGCCGACGCTCGACCCGCAGGAGCTCTTCGAGATCGGCACCCGGCTCGCGCCGCTGCGCGACGAGGGGACGCTCATCGTCGGGTCGGGGTTCACGACCCACAACCTGCGCTGGTTCAACCCGCGCGCGGGCGCCGACAGCGCTCCCCCGAGCGCCTCCGCCGAGTTCGACCACTGGGCCGCCGAGGCCGTCGACGCCGGCGACGTCGACGCGATCCTCGACTTCATGGACAAGGCCCCGGCCGCGCAGGAGGCGCATCCGCGCACCGAGCACTGGGCGCCCCTCTTCGTCAGCCTCGGCGCCGCCCATGCGGGCGGCGGCATCGACGGCCGCAGCGTCATCGACGGCTTCTGGTTCGGCCTGTCGAAGCGGTCCTGGCAGTTCGCCTGACCCGGTCGCCCGCAGACGAGAGATGCCCCGTATGCCGGCCGTCCGGCATACGGGGCATCTCGCGTTCGCGGGTCAGGAACCGTGCCTGGGCTTGGGCTTCTTGCGCGGCGCCGGGCGGGTCGCGTCGTCGGAGACCGGCTCGACGTGGTCAGGGACGACGGTGGGCCGGAGCCGCGCCCACATGATGAAGACGGCGGAGACGACGAGCAGGGCGAGCCCGGTCCAGAGGTTGGCGTTGACGCCGCCGGTCTTGTCGAGCTCCTTGTCACCGAGGAGGCCCATGAGCGTGAGGATGATGCCGTAGAGCCCGAGCAGCATCCCGATGAAGTTGCGGATGTCGAAGGCTCCGGCGGTCTTCTTGGTGGCAGCCATGTCGAGACCTCCTTAGAAGGCGACGTTGAGGATGAGGACGAGGACGGCGGCGATCCCGGCGAGCGGGATCGTGCGCTGGTACCAGGGGCGCCCGGCCTCGTGCGGGTCGACGAGGTCCTCCTTCGGCGTCTCGGAGTAGACGAGGCCCTTGAGCTCGGACGCCGGCTTCGGCTCGGTGACGAGCGAGACCGCGACCGAGACGATGATGTCGACGACGAAGGCCGTCGACGCGGCGACGAAGCTCGCACCCTGGCCGTCGAGCGGGATGATCCCGAGCGAGACGCCGAAGAGGCCGGCGTCCGAGATGAGGCTGATGACCATCGCGCCCAAGGTGCCTGCCACGAGGCCCATCCAGCCGGCCGTCGGGGTCATCCGCTTCCAGAACATGCCGAGGATGAAGGTCGCGAAGAGCGGGGCGTTGAAGTAGCCGAAGAGCGTCTGGAGGTAGTCCATGATGTTCGAGAAGCTCCCGGCGATCGACGCCGTGAAGATCGCGATGAACGTCGCGGCCACCGTGGCGAGGCGGCCGATCCGCAGGTAGTAGTCGTCGCTGCGGTCCTTGCGGATGTAGCGCTCCCACAGGTCGTAGCTGAAGACCGTGTTGAAGGCCGAGATGTTGGCCGCCATGCCTGCCATGAACGCGGCGAGGAGACCGGCGATCGCGAGGCCGAGGAGGCCGTTGGGGAGCACGTCGCGCATGAGGAGGAGCAGCGCGTCGTTGTACTTGACGCCCTCGCCGGAGGCGCCGCCCGGAGGCGAGCCGCCGTTCTTGAGGTCGGCGATCTCGGAGACGAGGACGGCGGCGATCATGCCGGGGAGGATGACGATGAACGGCACGAACATCTTGGGGAAGGCACCGATGATCGGCGTCTTGCGCGCGGCCGAGATCGAGTTCGAGGCCATGGCTCGCTGGACCTCGACGAAGTTCGTCGTCCAGTAGCCGAAGGAGAGCACGAAGCCGAGACCGAAGACGATGCCGACGACCGACCAGAATCCGGAGTCGAAGCCGGAGAGTGCCTGGCCCGGCCACGACTCGAGCTGCTGGGCCGCGGGTGGGACGGCGGCCTCGGCCGGTGCGTTGTTGGCAGCCTCGGTGATCTTCTCCTTGAGGCCGCCGTAGCCGCCGACGCGGTGCAGGCCGATGAGGGTGAGCGGCAGGAGCGAGGCGACGATGACGAAGAACTGGAGGACCTCGTTGTAGATCGCCGCCGAGAGGCCACCGAGGGTGATGTAGGAGAGGACGATCGCCGCGGCGACGATGAGCGCCACCCACAGCGGCCAGCCGAGCAGGGCGTGGACGATCGAGCCGAGGAGGTAGAGGTTGACGCCGGCGATGAGCAGCTGGGCGAGCGCGAAGCTGATGGCGTTGACCAGGTGGGCGCCGGTGCCGAAGCGCCGGAACATGAACTCGGGGACCGAGCGCACCTTCGAGCCGTAGTAGAAGGGCATCATGACGACGCCGAGGAAGAGCATCGCGGGGATGGCGCCGACCCAGAAGTAGTGCACGGTCGGCAGGCCGAACTGGGCGCCGTTGGCGGACATGCCCATGATCTCGACAGCGCCGAGGTTGGCCGAGATGAACGCGAGACCGGTGACCCAGGCCGGCAGCGAGCGCCCGGAGAGGAAGAAGTCGATCGAGTCGGAGACCGCCCGCCGCGCGGCGAGCCCGATCCCGAGGACGAACGCGAAGTAGAGCCCGACGATGAGGTAGTCGACGGCATTCGCGTCGATGAGCGTCTCGGAGGCGAGCGCCACCGGAGCAAGGGTCACGGACATCGATGTCCTCTTCCTGTTCGGGTCGGCTCCCCGGGAGCCCGAGCGCGACTCAACCTACTCCCGGGGCGAGGCCGAATCGGGGACGCGACCCACCCGTCTTGACCGGTCAGCCGGCGAGGTCGAGACGTTGCGCGACCCAGTCCGCGAGCGCGCCGACCGACTGCACACCGAGCCCGTGACCGCCTGCGTCACGGTGGCTGCGCGTCGTCGCTCCGGACTCGCCGGTGAGGTAGGACCACGTCCGGTCGAGCAGCTCGCGCGGGATGACATGGTCCCCGTCGCCCTGCGCGACGAACGCGTGCGCACCCGCGAGCCGTCCGGGCTCGACGGGCAGGCCCGCGTCGAAGGGCAACGTTCCGTGCAGGACGGCCACGCCGGCATACCGGGTCGGCTCGGCGAGGAGAAGGCCTCCGGCGAAGGCGGCGCCACCGCTGAAGCCGACGAGGAGGACGGGCCGCCCGGCGGGTGCCACCTCGTCGAGCCAGCCCCGGAACCACGTGAGGTTCTGGGCGAGCGACTCGGCGACGGGGCGGCCGATGCCGCGGTTCGCGAACCACGCGTAGCCGCCGCCCTCCGCGATGGGAGCCCGGACCGCCGCGTATGCCGGCCCCTCCGGCAGGTGCCCGGCGAGCGTGAGGATCTGGCGCTCGTCGGAGCCCCGGCCGTGCAGGAGGACGACGAGCGGCGCAGCCGGGTCGGTCGTTCCGGCGTGCGCGACGACGTGCGACCGGGCCGTGGGCGCGCCGGGGTCGCTCACGCGGACGCCTCGGTGACGATGCGGCCCGCGGTGCGCACGCCGCGCCACTCGCGGATCGCGCCCGGGAGGTCGAGCGGCAGGACGGGTGCGAGGTCGTCGAACTCGCCCCACTTCTCGGTGGGCAGCATCCACATGATCTCGAACTCGTTGCCGTCGGGGTCCGTCCCGTAGACGCTCTTCGTCGCGCCGTGGTCGGACTCGCCGGTGTAGCCGCCGACGGCACGCAGGAGGTCGCGGGCCACCTCGAGGTCCTCGATGGCGTCGACCTGCCAGGCGAGGTGGTAGAGACCGAGCCCGCGGGTCTTCGGTGGGACGTTCGGGCCGACACCGAAGAGGCCGAGGTCGTGGTGGTTGCCCGAGCGCGGCAGGCGGAGGAACGCGGCGCCCATGCGCGGCTCGCTCGCGGCCACCTCCATGCCGAAGACGCGGGTGTAGAAGTCGACCGACCGCTCGAGGTCGGCGACGTAGAAGACGGCGTGGTTGAGGCGGACGGGGTTGATGCTCATCTCGGGCTCCTGCTCGCTGGCTTAGTTGTAATAACAACTATTCTAACGCACCGGAGGAGTGGGGTGTTCCCGGCCGGCTTCAGGACCGTCGGGTGCGCGGCGAGGATGGCCTCAGGTCGTGGCGCGACGGTCCTGCGGCGCGTCACCGCTGGGGTCGACCCGCGTGAGGATCGCGCCGAGAGCCTCCGACAGGGCCCGGACCTGGTCGTCGGACAGCGGGTCGAAGACGTGCTCACGGACGGTGGCGAGGTGGCCCGGCGCGGCCTCCGCGAGTGCGGCGAACCCCTCGTCGGTGAGCATCGCGTTGATGGCGCGCTTGTCCTCGGGCGCAACCGAGCGCGCGACGAGCCCGCGGTCCTCGAGCCTCTTGACGACGTGCGAGAGGCGCGGGAGCGTCGCGTTCGTCTGGAGGCTGAGCGAGGTCATCCGCAGCGTCCGCTCGGGGGCGTCGGAGAGCATCGCGAGCACCTGGTACTCGAAGTGGGTCAGGCCGCTCTCCCGGCGGAGCTGGGTGTCGAGGACGCCGGGCAGGCGCTCGGCGACGGCGATGAGGCGCAGCCAGGCCGTCATCTCGGCCCGGTCCAGCCAGCGCGGCTCGTCCTCTCCCGTCATGCGACGAACCCTAGCCGCGCGCCGACCGCGGTCGACGCCACAACTGGCAAGAAGTCGCTCTCGGGGCGCCTGCAGAGCACGTCGCGCTCGGAGCGCGGGTTGTGCGGGCGGGCTACTCGACAGGTTCCGCGACAGCGGAACGGAACTGTGCGGCATACAGGCTGGCGAAGGCGCCGCCGGCGGCGAGCAGGTCTGCGTGCGAGCCCTGCTCGACGATCCGGCCGTCCTCCATGACGAGGATGAGGTCGGCGTCACGGATCGTCGAGAGCCGGTGCGCGATGACGAAGCTCGTGCGGTCCTGCCGCAGCGCCGACATCGCCCGCTGGACGAGCTGCTCGGTGCGCGTGTCCACCGACGAGGTGGCCTCGTCGAGGATGAGCAGCGCGGGGTCCGAGAGGAACGCGCGGGCGATGGTGATGAGCTGCTTCTCGCCCGCGCTGATGTTGCCGGCCTCGGCGTCGAGGACCGTGTCGTAGCCGTCGGGCAGCGAATGGACGAAGCGGTCCACATAGGTCGCCTGCGCCGCGGCGACGACCTCCTCGTCGGTCGCGTTCGGGCGGCCGTAGGCGATGTTGTCGCGGATCGTGCCACCGAAGAGCCACGTGTCCTGGAGGACCATGCCGATCTCCCCGCGCAGGTTGTGCCGGGTCAGGTCGGTGATGTCGACGCCGTCGAGGGTGATGCGACCGGAGTCGAGCTCGTAGAACCGCATGACGAGGTTGACGAGCGTCGTCTTGCCGGCCCCGGTGGGCCCGACGATGGCAACCATCTGGCCGGGCTCGACGGTGAGGTCGAGGTGCTCGATGAGGGGTCGGTCGGGGCTGTAGGAGAACGACACGTCCTCGAACTCGACGCGGCCGTGCGGGTCGTCGAGCACCGTGGGGGTCCCGGCCTCGGCCTGCTGCTCGGGGGCGTCGAGGACCTCGAAGACGCGCTCGGCAGAGGCGACCCCGGACTGCATGAGGTTGGCCATCGACGCGACCTGGGTGAGTGGCTGGGTGAACTGGCGCGAGTACTGGATGAACGCCTGCACGTCACCGAGGGTCATCGTCCCGCTCGCCACGCGGAGCCCGCCGACGACGGCGATGGCTACGTAGTTGAGGTTCCCGATGAACATCATCGTCGGCATGATGATGCCGCTGACGAACTGCGCGCCGAAGCCGGCCGCGAAGAGGTCGTCGTTCTTGGCGCGGAACGCCTCGCGAGCCTCGTCCTGACGACCGAAGACCTTGACGAGCTGGTGCCCGGTGAAGGTCTCCTCGACGATGGAGTTGAGCTCGCCGGTCGACTTCCACTGCTGGACGAAGTGCTTCTGCGAGCGCTTGCCGATGACCGCCGTCACGACCATCGTCACCGGGATCGTCACCAGGGCGATGAGGGCGAGCAGCGGCGAGATCCACAGCATCATCCCGACCATCGCCACGACGGTGAGCAGCGACGTGAGCAGCTGGCTCAGCGTCTGCTGGAGGGAGGTCGAGACGTTGTCGATGTCGTTCGTGACCCGGCTGAGCAGCTCGCCGCGCGGCTGGTTGTCGAAGTAGGGCAGCGGCAGCCGGTTGAGCTTGTCCTCGACGTCGCGCCGCAGATTGAAGATCGTCCGGTTGACGGCGCCGGTGAGGATCCACCCCATCGCCCACTGGAGCAGGCTGGCGACGACGTAGATGCCGAGCACCAGGAGCAGCACCCGGCCGACCGCGCCGAAGTCGATGCCGACACCGGGCACGAGGTAGGGCATCCCCTCGACGAGGTCGGCGAACGTGTCCTGACCGCGCGCCCGCAGCCCCGCGACGATCTGCGGGAGCGTCCCCTCCGAGGGCAGCTGCTTGCCGACGACACCGGCGAAGATGTGGTCCGTGGCGCGGCCGAGGATCTTCGGGCCGATCGCGTTGAGGCCGACGCTGCCCAGCGCGAAGGCGAGGACGGCATACAGGGAGAGACGTTCGGGTCGCAGGAGGGCGAGCAGGCGACGGGCCGAGACCCGGAAGTTCGTCGACTTCTCCCCCGGCTGCCCGATCCGCATGTGCGGCGGGCCTCCCCGCTGGGTGGCGCCCGGTCCGCGCCGCTGCTCGGCGGCCTTCTCCTCCTCGGTGAGGATCCGGTCGGTGCTCATGCCGCCGCCTCCTCGGCGCTGCGCTGGCTCTCGACGATCTCGACATAGGTCGGGCACGACTCGAGCAGCTCGTCGTGGGTGCCGGAGCCGACGACCGCGCCGTCCTCGAGCACGACGATCGAGTCGGCGTCGAGGATCGTCGAGACCCGCTGGGCGACGACGATGACCGTCGTATCCCGTGTCACGGGCCTGAGTGCCGCGCGCAGCCTCGCGTCGGTCGAGAGGTCGAGCGCCGAGAAGCTGTCGTCGAAGAGGAAGACGTCGGGCTTGGCGACGAGCGCCCGGGCGATGGCCAGCCGCTGTCGTTGGCCGCCCGAGACGTTGGTGCCGCCCTGCGCGATGGCGCTCTCCAGGCCGTCGGGCATCGCGCGGACGAAGTCCTCGGCCTGGGCGATGCGCAGCGCCTGCCAGAGCTCGTCGTCGGTCGCGTCCGCGTCGCCGTAGCGCAGGTTCGAGGCGACGGTGCCGGTGAAGAGGTAGGGCTTCTGCGGGACGAGTCCGATGCGCGACCAGACGTCCTCGAGCGTCGCGTCGCGGACGTCGACCCCGCCGAGCAGGACGGCGCCGTCGGTGACGTCGTAGAGGCGCGGGATGAGCGAGAGCAGCGTCGACTTGCCGGAACCGGTGCTGCCGATGATCGCGGTCGTGCGACCGGGCTCGGCGACGAGCGAGACACGTTGCAGGACGGGCACATCGGCGCCGGGGTAGGCGAACTCGACATCGCGCAGCTCGACTGTCGTGCCGCCCTTGGGGAGCGCGACCGGCTGGATCGGCTGGACCACGGTGGAGGCGGTGTCGAGGACCTCGGTGATGCGACCGGCCGAGACCGTGGCGCGCGGGATCATCATCGACATGAAGGTCGCCATCATCACCGACATGAGGATCTGCATGAGGTAGGACATGAACGCCGTGAGGGCGCCGATCTGCATGTTGCCGTCGTCGACCCGGTGGGCGCCGAACCACAGGACAGCGACGGTCGAGACATTGAAGATGAACATGACGATGGGGAAGACGAGCGCCTGCAGCCGGCCGACCGCGAGCGCGGTGGCCGTGTACTGCGTGTTGGCCTCGGCGAAGCGGGCGCGCTCGTGGTCCTCGCGCACAAAGGCGCGCACGACGCGGATGCCGGTGATCTGCTCGCGCAGCACGCGGTTGACCCAGTCGACCGACTCCTGCATGAGGCGGAAGTTCGGGATCATCCGCCGGATGACGAGCGAGACGCAGAGGGCGAGCAGGGGGACGGCGACCGCGACGAGCCACGAGAGCCCGACGTCCTCGCGCAGCGCCATGACGATGCCGCCGACCATCATGATCGGCGCCGAGACCATCATCGCCGCGCCCATGAAGACGACCGTCTGGACCTGGGTGACGTCGTTGGTGTTGCGCGAGATGAGCGTCGGCGCACCGAAGCGCGACACCTCCTGCGCGGAGAAGTCGCCGACCCGGGCGAAGATCCCGGCACGCAGGTCGCGGCCGACACCGGCCGCGGTCCGGGCCCCGAGGTAAGTCGCGGCGATCGTCGCCGCGATCTGGACGAGGGAGACGGCGAGCATCCAGCCGCCGGCCTCGAGGATGAAGCCGGTGTCGCCCTTGGCGACGCCGTCGTCGATGATCCGGCCGTTGAGGCTGGGGAGGTAGAGCGAGGCGATCGTCCCCGCGAGCTGGAGCAGGACGAGGACGACGAGCGGCCCGCGGAAGGGCCGCAGGTGGTCGCGCAGGAGTCGGAGCAGCACTAGGCCTTCTTCCGGGTGGAGGTGGTGCGCGGTGACGTGGCTCGCGAGGCGGGTGGTGAGGTGGGTCGCGAGGCGCGCTGGGAGGCGGGTCGGGTGGTGGGTCGTTGCCGGGCACCCTCGAGGAGGACGTCGACGAGGTCGTCAGCGGTCGTGGGCTCGCCGCCGAGCATGGGGTGGACGCTCGAGAGGGTGAGCATCCGCAGGTAGCCGATGAAGGTCGTCGGGCTCACCCGGAGCTGGTCGGCGTCCTCGCCGATGAGGTCGACGAAGGCTCGGTCGAGCTCGGCCGTCGCCTCCTCGCGGCGGCGGTGGGCCTCCTTGTCGTGCTTCGGCGGCTGCATCGGCTGCCCCGAGGACGCCAGCGCCGTCATGAGGGCGAAGACGCCGCGCAGGTGCTCCTGCAGGAGGGTCACCGCGGCGGCGAGCCGCTCGGGCAGGGGAAGGCCGCGGTCGACTCCGGCGAGCTCGAGCAGGAGCGCCGTGTTGTCGAAGGCGCCGTGGACGGTCGCCTCGAGCAGCGCGTCCTTGCTCTCGAAGACACGGAAGATCGTCCCCTCGGCGATCCCGGCCGCCTTCGCGATCTCCTTGGTGCTCACGGCGCGACCCCTGTCACGCAGCAGCGGGAGGGTCGCGGCGATGATCGAGGCCCGACGGTCGTCGGGGGTCATGGCGGGGGCGCGCGGGGTCACGTCCTCAAGTATGAGTGAGTGAGCACTCACTCACAACTGGCTTCCTCCCGTGCTCGTTCCGGGCCCGGGGCGGCCTTCGAGGAGGCCGTCACTCACTTCACAGGGCGGCCGGGGTGCGCTGTTCGTCCTCGTCGTCGTCGTCGCCCACGCTGGTCTCGCCACTCGAGCCGGCCTCGTCACCGGAGCCGGCGACGCTGGCGTCGGTGCGCCCACCGTCGAGGTCGTCGTTGACGTCCGGGGTGTCGGGCACACCGTCGGCGCCGCCGAGGGCGGCGTCGGCGTTGAGGCTGCTCGACCCTGCCTCCGAGACGGTGCCGCCCCGGTCGTCGTTGCCGCTCTGGTCGTCGCTGCCTTCGTGCTCGCTGGGCTCGTCGTGGTGAGTCATGCCTCCAACATAGGTCGTCCACCGCCCGGAGGCGTGCCCACGCGTCGACCGCGTGAGCACGCCCCGTTGTGAGCACGCCCCGTCGGGACAGGCTGACGTCCCGCTCAGTCGTCTGCGTGCAGCTGGCCCCGCACGGCGCCGCCGGGGAACTCGCCGTTGTGGACGTTGACGTAGTAGGCGGTGGGGTTCGCGAGGATGGCCTGGACCTCGCCCGCGTCGAGTCCCTTGCCGGCCTCGCCCTCGGTGAGGCAGTCGGCCGCCTGTCCGCCCTGCGGGAACGCGAGGTTGACCTCCACGGGACCGTTGGTGCCCTCGACTCCCTTGTGGATGTGCGCCATGCGTGGGGCGCCGGGAGCCTGCTCCAGCTCGGCGACCTTGCTCACCTCGAGGATGTAGCAGAGCGTCGTGGGATCGCCGTCGATGCCGAAGACATAGGCCTCGCCGCGACCGTTGGGGTCGCCCACGACTCCCCTGGAACCGTCGGACGACACCTCCGCACGACCGGTGAGGTGGGCGCTGACGAGGGCGTTGCTGTGCCCGGCCTGGGCGGGTCCGGGGGCCAGCATGAGCCCGATGCCGAGGCCGGCGACTCCGGCGGCTCCGATGAGAATGCGCTTCATTGCGGATCAACTCACTTTCGCAGGGAGGGCCGGGGGTCGACCCTGCGAGGTGTTCGTGGCGGAGCCGAGTCCGGATGCCCTTGCCGGTGGTCAGTCCGTTCGGGCCACGAGCAGGCCATCCTTGGCTGCGTCGCGGACGAAGGCGACGACCTCCCGCTCGGTCTCGGCGGTGTCGAGGTCGAGGATCCCCGCGATCGCGCCCACCGCCTGCCTCGGCGTGAGCCCACCGTCCGCCACGGAGAGGTATGCCGCGGTGACCGTCGTGAGCCGGATGACCCGTCCCAGCCCTCCGCCCTGCCGGGCGACGATCACCGAAGGGTCGGAGGATCCGGGCAGGGTGTGCCGCTCCTCGGTGACGTCAGGAGTCGCGTGCCAGGCGATGTCGAGGACCTCGTCGTCGGAGTGCTCGGCGAGCCACACGCGCGCCTCGAGGCCGACCTGCGCCACGTCGCCCATCGCCGGCGGGACCGGGCCGCGCTCGTCCATGAGGTCGACGAACGGCGTCCGGTCGGTCTCGGGCCGGTGCAGCGTGATGACGCCGAAGCCGATCGACTCGACGTCGCGAGACGCGAAGTCATCGAGCCACGCGGCATACATCGCGTCGAAGTCCGCGGTCCCGGCGTGGTGACCACCGTCGCGCGACCAGGTCTCCGCGTACTCCGCCGGGTCCTGGACCTCTCGCTGGACGACCCAGGCGTCGAGTCCGGTGCCCTCGAGCCACGCACCGACGCGCTCGGTCCACGTCGAGCCGGCCGGCACCTCCCAGTTGCCGAGGAACTGGGCGACTCCCCCGGGCACGAGGTGCTCGCCGACCGTGCGCACGAGCCCGGCGACGACGGCGTCACCGGCTGCTCCACCGTCGCGGTACTCGAAGAGCGGCACATCGCCCGAGCGCGGCGTGATGACGAAGGGCGGGTTGCTCACGATGAGGTCGAAGCGTTGTCCCGCGACGGGTTCGAGCATCGACCCGGAGCGGACGTCCCACGCGCACTCGTTGAGCGCGGCGTTGAAGCGCGCATAGGCAAGGGCCCGCTCGGACAGGTCGGTGACGACGATCTCGTCGGCGTGGTGGCCGAGGTGCAGCGCCTGCACACCGCATCCGGTGCCCAGGTCGAGGGCGGTCCTGACGGGACGCCGGATCGTCCACTGCGCCAGCGTCGTCGAGGCGCCGCCGATGCCGAGGACGTGGTCCTCGCGCACGGGCGTCCCCGTCGCGACCTCGGCGAGGTCGGAGGCGACCCACCAGTGCCGGTCGTCGGAGGCATAGGGGCGCACGTCGCAGCGGGCCACGACGCCGTCGCCCTCCTCCGTGACGAGCCCGAGCTCGACCGCACCCTGCAGACGCAGCGTCGGCAGCGCGCGCTCGACCTCGGCGACGTCGACAGGGTCGCCGAGCGTGAAGAGCCGGATGAGCGTCGCCGCCGGCGCGTCCGAGGCACCGGCGACCCGGCGGGCAGGCAGCGGCTGCTCGCGGCCGAGGGCCGCCGCGGCGAGCGGGCCGAGGACCTCCGACGTGCCGGTGACGGTGAAGTCGGCCGCGGCGAGGTCGGCGCGGAGACGGGCAATGAGGGCCTCGTCGACGTGGGGGACGGGGGCGGTCATCGGCTCAGCCGTCGAGGAGGCTGCCGAGCATGCCGCCCCCGCCTCCTCCGCTCGAGCCCGCAGGCGGCACCCACTCGCTCGGCTGGACGATGACGAACCCCTGGCCGTGGAAGGCGTACTGGAAGGCTTCGCCGCTGCCACCGCGGAGCATCGAGCGCATGTTCATGCTCGACGTGATCTGCGGGGTGAGGCCGAGCGACCACCCGACGCACGCCTGCACGTCGACGTAGGTCGGCTGCTGGCTGCAGTCGAGGATGACCGGCTGGCCCATCGTGTGGATGGCAACCGTCCCCTGGCCCTGCAGCGTGGTGTTGAAGAGGCCGCCGCTCATCATCCCGGCGCCCTGGACGCGCTTGATGTCCCACGCGATCTGGCTGTCGAAGGCGAGCAGGTTGCGGGCGTTGAGGCTCAACCCGTCACCGGTGAGGTCGATGAGGTGGACAAACCCGGCCTCGCTCGCGAAGAAGACCTCGCCGTCGCCGGAGACGCGCATGAGGCTCACGTCCTCGCCGGTGACGACCTTCTTGAAGAGCTTGCCCACGCTGCCGGCCTTCTCGTGGTCGAAGCGCAGATGGCCCTGGTAGGCGACCATGGCGCCCTTCGTGGCGAGGACGTCACCGCCGAGGCGGACGCGCAGCAGCTGGGGGTTCTGGAGGGCGAAGGCCTGCTCGGACTGGAGCTCGAGGTTCGCCTGGTCGAAGAGCGGGGAGCGCATGCGCCCCAGCCTAGAGCCGCGCCCCGCCGCCACCGCCGAGCGAGCCACGAGGTGGTGAGCGAGCCACCCGTGCGTGTCTCGCTCACCATGATCTGACTCGCTCGGCGCGACTTTCCAGCTCGACGGCGTCGGGCAGGGCGGGACGCGCAGTGACCCGTCAGACGGCGTCGAACCACGTGTTGCGCTGCGTCGGTCGAATGCCCTGCGCACCGAGAATCTCGACCATGCGACGAGGCCGAGCGGCATCGGCCCAGACCCACCGCGCCATCCGGTGACCACGGGCTCGGATCCGGTCCTCGCGTCGCTTCTCACGCCAGAGCACCTCGGCCACCTGCTCGCGCCCGGCACCATCGGTCAGGCCGTACTTGAACCGACCGTCGAACTCACCCATGACGCCCTCCCACCCGAAGTCGCAGTAGCCGACGAGCCCATCGGCGTCGTCAACCCGCACCTGCAGTGACGGCCGCGGGATGTTCAGGCGGAACATCTGGACGCGCGACATCGACTCGCCCACCGACATCGCGCCGGCCTCGGCAAGATTGACGACCAGTGCGGCCCGGGCACGGCCACGCGCACCTGCGGGGACGCCGTCGAGCTCCGTGACCAAATCCTCGCGACGGCACAGCTCGCGGTGCAGGGCAAAGTCCGCCGCAGCGACCACGTCGGGCAGCTCCTCACTCCGCCAGGTCGATGACGGTACGGGCAACGGTCGTGATCGTCAGACCATCGAGCGTGACGCGCTCGTCCACCTCGCCGATGTGCCTCCTGACGAGACCCGACGAGCGCGCCGTGGGCCGGTCGGACGTGACCGAGGCTCGGTGCGGCCACGGTGTGATGCGGGGCAGTCCCCATATCGCGGCGGCCGACGTGTGCGAGAAGACCAGGTGCTCGGCCGCCCGCATCTGCATCGCGGTCGAGCGGACGAACGCATCGTGTCGCTGTGTCGAGTCAAGGCCGGCCCACACGTCCCGGCGGACGACGACGCCGTGCCGGACCCGGACCCACTTCGCCCGACCGTCCGCCTCACGGTCGCCGGGGCTCTCACCGAGGCGACGCCGGTCGGCTGTCTGCCGCAGAAGGACGCCGGCCGGCATACGAGCTGGAGAGGTGAGGGACATGCCCGATCGTGACACCGAAGGACGAAACCGAGCCGACCGTCGTCCACAGGCGGGCTCGAGCGAGCCACAAAGCGGTGAGCCGACCACCCGTGGGTGGTCGGCTCACCAACTTCTGGCTCGGTCGGGCCGTGCCGGGTGCGCGTCAGCGCTGGACGGGCACCTCGACCGGGTCGTCGTCGTTGCGGACGTCACCGTGGAGCGAGTCCTCGACGGCGTCGCCCGGCTCGGTGACTGCACCTGCGTCGGGAGCGGAGGCGTCGAGCTCGCTCGCACCCTCGACGTCGTCGTCCCCGCCGATGGCGAGGTCACGGCGCTTCGAGATGGCGACCGCCGTGACGACGACGACGAACGCGACGCCGGCGATGCCGTAGCGGATCGGGTCGCTGGCGTCCTCGCCCACCGACAGGAGCACGATCGCCGGGGCGATGAGCACCGCGACGAGGTTCATCACCTTGATGAGCGGGTTGATCGCCGGGCCGGCGGTGTCCTTGAACGGGTCACCGACGGTGTCACCGATGACGGTGGCCTCGTGGGCAGCACTGCCCTTGCCGCCGTGGGTGCCGTCCTCGACGATCTTCTTCGCGTTGTCCCAGGCGCCGCCCGAGTTCGCGAGGAAGACGGCCATGAGGCACCCGGTGCCGATGGCGCCGGCGAGGAAACCGGCGAGCGCGCCGATGCCGAGACCGAAGCCGACGATGACGGGCGTCAGCGCGGCGAGCAGACCCGGGGTGGCGAGCTCGCGCAGCGAGTCCTTGGTGCAGATGTCGACGACCTTGCCGTACTCCGGCTTGGTCGTGCCCTCCATGATCCCGGGGATGTCGCGGAACTGACGACGGACCTCGAAGACGATCGCGCCGGCCGCACGCGTCACCGCGTTGATGGCCAGACCCGAGAAGAGGAAGACGACGGCCGCACCGAGGAGCAGGCCGACGAGGGTCGACGGGTTGGTCACGAGCGCCTGGGCGTCCTGGATGACCTTGTTGCCGGCCTCGATCTGGCCCTGGTCGAGCGCGCTCGCGTCGATGTCGCCGATCGCGGACTGCCAGGCGTCGGTGTAGGAGCCGAACAGCGCCGTCGCCGCGAGGACGGCGGTCGCGATCGCGATGCCCTTGGTGATCGCCTTGGTCGTGTTGCCGACCGCGTCGAGCTCGGTGAGGATCTGCGCGGCCTCCTCGTCGACGTCGCCCGACATCTCGGCGATCCCCTGCGCATTGTCGGAAACGGGGCCGAACGTGTCCATGGCGACGATGACGCCGACGGTCGTGAGCAGACCACAGCCGGCCAGCGCGATGAGGAACAGCGAGAGCGCGACCGAGCCGCCACCGAGCAGGAAGGCGAGGTAGACGGCTCCACCGATGATCGCCGCGGTGTAGACCGCCGACTCGAGGCCGACGCCGATGCCCGACAGGACGACCGTGGCCGCGCCGGTGAGCGAGGTGCGGGCGACGTCCTTCGTCGGGCGCTTGTCGGTGCCGGTGAAGTAGCCGGTGAGCCAGAGGATGATCGCCGCGAGGACGATGCCGATGACGACGGCGAGGATCGCGGTGATCCGCGGGTTGCCCTCGAGGGCGCCGATCGCCTCGTCACGCGAGCCGAGCTCGGCGAACGTCGCGGGGAGGTAGACCCAGGCGGCGATGCCCGAGAGGACGGCGGCGATGGCGGCGGAGATGTAGAAGCCGCGGTTGATGGCGTCGAGCGCGCTCTCGCCGCCACGCGCCTTCGTGATGAAGACGCCGATGAGCGCGGTGATGGCGCCGATCGCCGGGACGAGCAGCGGGAAGACGAGGCCGTAGGCCCCGAAGGCCACGGAGCCGAGGATGAGGGCGGCGACGAGCATCACGGCATACGACTCGAAGAGGTCGGCAGCCATGCCGGCGCAGTCACCGACGTTGTCACCGACGTTGTCGGCGATCGTCGCGGCGTTGCGCGGGTCGTCCTCGGGGATGCCCGCCTCGACCTTGCCGACGAGGTCGGCGCCGACGTCGGCGGCCTTCGTGAAGATGCCGCCGCCGACACGCATGAACATCGCGAGGAGCGCGGCACCGAAGCCGAAGCCCTCGAGCACCTTGGGCGCCTCGGCCTTGTAGATGAGGACGACGACCGAGGCGCCGAGCAGGCCGAGGCCCACGGTCGCCATGCCGACGGTGCCACCGGTGCGGAAGGCGATCCGCATGCCCTCGTCGCGGCCGTTCTCACCGCGCGAGGCGGCGGCGACGCGGACGTTGGCCTTGGTGGCGAGCTTCATGCCGAGGTAGCCGATCGACGCCGAGAAGAGCGCGCCGACGACGAAGAAGCCCGAGCGTCCGAGCTTGACGCCCCAGTCGGGCGCCGGCAGGAGGAGCAGCAGCCCGAAGACGAGCACGACGAAGATGCTCAGCGTCCTGAACTGTCGCGTGAGGTAGGCCTGGGCCCCCTCCTCGACGGCCGCGCCGATCGTGCGCATGTTGTCGGTTCCGGTGTCCGCACGAAGAACCTGCTGCCGGAAGACGAAGCCCATGGCGAGGGCGATCACGGCGATGACCGCGACCCCCACGACGAGCGTGACGTTCGATCCGGTGAGGTCCAGCGTGGAACTCGCCTCGGCAGGTGCGAGCGCGAGTGCAGCCATTCCATCCTCCTTGACGGGTGCGCGCCGTCGAGGCCCGGGACCGAATGCCCACAGGCAGGCGCGGGGTGGACCTTACCCGGTGACTCAAGTCACAAGAAGGTCCGGGACCCGGTTGTGACTGCTCTCACGCCTCAGGGGCGTCCGTCGCCCGCGGGGACGAACCCCGAGGTCAGACGGTGACGCCGGGGTCGGCCGCGTCCTCGTCGACCGCCACGAGCGCGGCGTCGACGCTGTCGTGCAGCGGGAGGATCTGGTCGAGGCCGGTGATCGCCAGAAGACGCAGGATCCGCTCATCGGAGCACACGATGCGCAGGCTCCCGTCGACCTTGCGCAGGGCCTTGAGCTGGCCGACGAGCACACCGAGCCCGGTGGAGTCGATGAACGCGACGCCCTGGAGGTCGACGACGATCTTGTTCTGACCGGCGGCGAGGCGTTCCTCGAGGGCGGACCGCAGCTGCGGCGCCGTGTAGACGTCGACCTCACCAGCGACCGTGACGATGACGACGTCATCGCGCTCGGTCATCGAGACACTCAGCTTCACTTCGTCATGCTCCTTGTTTCCTCCGCCGTTCGACGTCCGGATGGTCCCGGCTCCGCGCCCGAGCGCGGCCCATCGAGCGGGCAGCGGTGTCCGTGCACGGCATTACCGTAACCCCCATGCCGCCATCTGCCGAGCCCACCGCGATTCTTGCCGCACTGGCGGCCGGTGACCGCAGTGGGCGGCTGCGCCACGTGGAGCGCCTACCCGCGCGACCTGCGCAGATGTCCGACTGGCCCGGCTGGGTCGCGCCGCCCGTGATCGCCAGTCTCACGGGCAGCGGCATCGCCCGGCCGTGGTCCCACCAGCGCGAGGCGATGGACCTCGCGCACTCCGGGTCGCACGTCGTCCTGTCGACCGGCACCGCGTCGGGCAAGAGTCTCGGCTACCTCGTCCCGGCCCTGTCAGCGGTCGTCGACGGACTCGCGGCACCGACCGGTCGGGGTGCCACCATCCTCTACATCGCGCCCACCAAGGCCCTCGCCGCCGACCAGCTCGCCCGGATCGAGTCACTCGCCATCCCGGGCGTGCGCGCCGCGACCTACGACGGCGACACGCCGGTCGACGAGCGCCGCTGGATCCGCGACCACGCCAACGTCGTCCTCACCAACCCCGACCTGCTCCACCACTCGCTCCTGCCGGGCCACCAGCACTGGTCCGCGTTCCTGCGGTCGCTCACGCATGTCGTCGTCGACGAGTGCCACATCTACCGGGGTGTCTTCGGGTCGCACGTCGCCTCGGTGCTGCGACGGCTGCGCCGCGTCACCGGCCGCTACCGGTCGCAGCCGACCTTCGTCCTCGCCTCGGCCACCGTGAGCTCACCTGCCGCACATGCGTCCCGCCTCATCGGTATGCCGGTCACTCCCGTCGAGGTCGACGGCTCACCTCGCGAGGCGCTCACCTTCGCCCTGTGGGAGCCGCCGACGGTGGACGACACCCGGCGGTCGGCCACGACCGAGGCCGCGGAGTTGCTCGCCGAGCTCGTCGACCGGGATGTCCAGACCCTGGCGTTCGCCAGGAGCCGGGCCGGCGTCGAGGCGCTCGCGTCGTCGGCGCGGCGCCGGCTGGGGCAGGTCGGCGGGACTCCCGAGGCGACGGTCGCGGCATACAGGGGTGGCTATCTCCCGCAGGAGCGGCGCGAGCTCGAACGCGCGTTGCGCGAGGGTGAGCTCCGTGGCCTCGCGGCGACCAACGCGCTCGAGCTGGGCGTCGACATCAGCGGGCTGGACGCCGTGCTCATGGCCGGGTGGCCGGGTCGGCGCGCCAGCGTGTGGCAGCAGGCCGGGCGTGCCGGACGGTCGGGTCGGGAGTCACTGGCGATGTTCATCGCAGCCGACGACCCGCTCGACACCTACCTCCTCGGCCATCCGGAGGCGATCTTCGGGGTCCCCGTGGAGTCGACCGTCATGGACCCCGGCAACCCGCACGTGCTCGCGCCCCATCTGGCGGCGGCTGCCCACGAGCTGCCGCTCACCGAGGCCGACCTGCCGATGTTCGGGACAGGCGCCCGGGGCGTCGTCGACCTGCTCGTCGAGCGCGGGATCCTGCGACGGCGGCCGACGGGGTGGTTCTGGGCGCGCGACGACCGGCCCGGCGACCATGTCAACCTCCGCGGCACGACCGAGGTGGTCTCGATCGTGGAGCGCCGCAGCGGTCGGGTGCTCGGCACGATCGACGAGGCGTCGGCGCATTCGCAGGTCCACACCGGCGCCGTGCACGTGCACCAGGGCGACCCGTTCGTCGTCACCGACCTCGACCTCGACTCGGCGACGGCGACCGTCGTCCGCGGCGACCCCGGCTGGAGCACCCACGCGCAGTCGCGCAGCTCGTTCGAGATCCTCGGGGCGCAGCGCACGCTCCAGTGGGGCGAGGTCGAGGTCTGCTACGGCTCGGTGAGGGTGACGAGCCAGGTGACGTCGTTCATGCGGCGGCTGCCGTCGGGCGAGGTCCTCGGGACGCACCAGCTGGACCTGCCCGAGCGCTCGCTCGTCACGCGCGGCGTCTGGTGGACCATGCCGCTCGACCTGCTCGAGGCCGCAGGCATCGACGAGGCACAGGTGCCCGGAGCCGCGCACGCCGCCGAGCACGCTGCGATCGGGATGCTGCCGCTCGTCGCGACCTCGGACCGGTGGGACGTCGGCGGGGTATCGACCGACCAGCACCCCGACACCGGGCTGCCGACGATCATGGTCTACGACGGCTACCCCGGCGGCGCGGGCTTCGCCGAGCGTGCCCACACGGCGTTCGGGGAGTGGGTCGAGGCGACGCGGGACGCCATCGCCCGGTGCCGGTGCGAGCGCGGATGTCCGTCGTGCGTGCAGTCGCCGAAGTGCGGCAACGGCAACGAGCCGCTCGACAAGGACCGCGCCGTGCGACTGCTCGACGTCGTGCTCATGTCGCGCCCCGGCTGACCTGCATGCTTTCAACCTGCGTGCCCTCCGCTGACCTGGCCGTCCCGGCTGACCTCCGTACTCTCCGCTGCCCTGGCCGACCCGGCTGACCTGCGCGTTCCTCAGGAGCCATGCGGCTGGGAGGGCCCAAGGCCGCTCCGCCGCGCTAGCCTCGCTGGCGTGATCATCCTCGGACTCATCCTCGTCCTGCTCGCCGTCGCCGCCGGCATCCTCCTCTTCGAGGGGACCCGTGCGCTGACCGACGGTGTCGACATCGACGTGCTCAACGGCACCGTCAGCCTGCCGCCACTCGCCCTGCTCATCACCGGCGCCGCGGTCATCACCGTCTTCTGGCTCGGATGGGCGCTCATGCGTGGCGGGTTCCGCCGCAGCTCGCGTCGCCGCCGCGAGGCCAAGGAGCAGGCAGCCCTCGCCGAGCAGCGTCGGGTCGACGACGAGCGCCGCGTGCAGGAGGAGTTCGCCCAGCGCGAGCGCCAGCTCGCCGAGGAGCGCGAGCGCCGCGAGTACGAGACCGCCACGCTCCGCCGCGAGGCGGACGAGCGCGTCGAGGAGCAGCACCTCTCGACCGAGGAGGCCCGTCGCCGCGCCGAGATCGCCGAGGCCCAGAACGCCGAGCGCTCCGGCGTCGACCGCACTGGCGCCGACCGGCCCGACATCGACCGGTCCGGTACCGACCGCACGGAGGTCCAGCGCACGGATGTGCAACGCTCCGATGTCGAGCCGACCCGGGAGACACCGCGCGAACCGCGCGCCTGACCCCGCCAGACTCCGCGACCCCGCCCGGGACCACCCGGGTGGGGTCGTCCCTTTCGCCCCGGAGCACGACCCCACCACATCCCTCCGGACCTATGGCCGGGAGTCCTGCGGACCGGCGCGGGCAGAGGCGGTCGCCGTGCGAGGCAGCCCCGGCCAGGCGAGGTCGAGGTCCGTCGTCACCTGCACGAGCACGGAGTCGTCCGCTCCCATGCGGCAGTCGACGACCCGGGCCGCGTTGCGGACGGCCAGCAGCTCCGCGCGACCACACGGGTCGGTGCGTCCGTCCTGCCGGGCGGTCGCGGCAGCAAGGGCCGACAGGTCGGCAGCCGACCGAGCCCGGTGGGCCGCACTGGCCGCGGCGCCGACCTGGAGTCCGGCAAGGCCGAGGACGAGGAGGACCGCCACGCCCGCCGTGACGAGCACCGTCCCGGAACCTCGCTCGTCCCGACGGGTCACGACGCGCTCTCCGGCACGGCGTGCGCCACGCCACGGGGCCGCGCGTGGACACCAAGACGACGGAGGACGGGCGGGGGCTCGGAGACGACCTCGACGCGCACGGCGTCCGCCCCGGTCTCGAGAGTGATGCGCGCGCCCTCCGGCGCCTGCCTCGCGACATCGCGTCGGACGGCGTCGAGCGGCTCACCGCGTGCGAGGAGCCGGGCGCCGGTTCGGGCGGCGTCGACGCACCGCACGTGGTCGGTCGCCGTCGCCACCGCGGCCAGGGCGAGCACGAGGACGAGGATGAGGGCCGGCAGGGCCACGGCGATCTCGGCCGTGACCATGCCGGCCTCGCGACGACGGGCTCGCGTCACGTCCCCGTGCCGAGTGCGGCGGTGATGACCTTGGCCAGCGCGGACTTCACCGGCCCTGACTTCACCACGAGCATGAGGACGGCTGCGAACGCGCACGCGGCCAGGGTCCCGACGGCGTACTCCGCCGTCGTCATGCCGGCCTCGGCACGGGCTCTCAGGTGCGCCCAACGGCGCGAAACACGGTGTGTCACTGTTCGTCTCCTTGGTCATGACGGGGTGGCTCCCCCGTCTCGACCTCGAGTCCAGCGGAGGCGCAGGTCGGCCACCAGTCCGACGACGGCGACCTGTGGACGAGCTCGTCACGGAACGCGGGGTGTGGAGAACCTCATGGCCACCACCGGACGGCGGCTCAGCCGCCGAGCGATGCCTTCGCGAGGTGGAGGACGACCGGGACGACGGTCGTGCCGACGAAGCCGGGGAGGAAGCACGCACCGAGCGGCAGGACGAGGAGCACTCCGGCGCGCTGGACCGCCGCCTCGACGCGCGCGGTCTCCTGACCACGCATGCGTTCGGCGGCCGCGAGCACCACACCCGCGGGAGCGGCGCCGGAACGCTCCGCCGCCTGCCAGGCGAACGACGCCGCCTCCCACCCACCACCGACGTGGGACCACGCGGTCCGCGAGTCCTGACCCCACCGGTGTGCGCTCGCGACGACCCGGAGGTCGTGACCGACGGACGCCGGGACGTGGCGGGCCACCGCCTCGAGGGCCTCGACCGGACCCAGCCCGGACCGCATCGCCAGGGCACAGAGCACAAGCGCATCGGCCGCCTCGTCGAGGCTCGGCGCGGGGCGTCGAGCTTCCGGACCGATCGACCCGCCGTCGGCCGAGTCGCCGTCCTCCACACGAACCCTCGGGGCCTCGCCGGGTCGTGGTGGCCACAGGATGAACGCGAGCACGAGGAGGCCGAGTCCGGCCGCGAGCGTCATCGGACCCGGGCCGGCCGGACCGCCCGGAGCAGCAGACGTCTCGACCACAGCCAACCGGCGCACGTGAGGAGCAGTCCCGTCATCGCCGACGCGAGCGCGGCTCCTCCGCTGTAGACCTCGTCGACGGGGAGCCCGAGAAGCAGCGCCACGGCCGGACCGCACAGCGGGAGAAGGGTGAGCAGCCACATCGACGCCCGCGGACCCGCCGCCAGAACGGCGCGGCGTTCCTCGGCGGCGGCCCGCTCGCGCAGCACCCGCGCCGCCGTCCGGGCCGCGGGGGCGGCCGCCACCCCGAACTCGGCGGTGAGCTGCCACGACGCCGCGAGGAAGCGCAGGTCCGGGTCGCCCTCCGCACCTTGCGCGAGACAGTCGCCGACGGCGCCACCCTCGGCGTCGACCTCGACGAGCCGGTCTGCGAGCGCCTGCATCTCGGGCCGGGTCGAGGCCCCGACCGCGCAGGCCAGCACGGCTGCCTGAGCGGACGGCAGCCCCGCGTCGAGCCCCACGGCGGCGAGCTCGGCAAAGTCAGCGGTCCAGCCCTCCCGGGGCCGACCGAGGCGCACGTCGCGACGCAGCAGCCGCCGCACGCGATGAACCACGTGTCCGGGATCGACGTCGGCGGCGACTCCAGCCGTCCCATCGGCCGCGGACGCGCGACCCACCGCGATGTCGGAGGACCCACCGACTCCTGCGCCTTCGGCGAGCCCCGGGCGTCTCTGCGGAGGTCTCGAACGAGGGGCAGCCCCAGGGCCCGGCCCCACCGCATCTCGCACCGGCCACAGGGCGAACGCGATGACGATGAGCGAGACCGCGAGGAGGATCACGCGCCGCGCTCCTGCAGCAGCTCCTCGAGGCGGGCGGCTCCAGGCCCTCGCCTCGAGCCGTCCGTCCACGCCTGGTCGTCTCCACCCCGGGTGCTGGCAGCATCGACCTCGCGGTCGAGCACGAGCGCTTCGTCGACGACGAGCTCCGAGCCCGTCCACCGGGTCACCCCGATCGCGCGCACGACGCGTCGGTCGCGCACGCGGGCCACCTCGACGACGACGTCGATGGCGCCCCGCAGCTGGGCGTGGACGGCATCGCGGTCGAGACCGGCGAGCGCCCCCAGCGCCTCGATGCGCGCCGGTGTCCGGGCAATACCGTTGGCGTGCAGGGTCCCCGCTCCCCCGTCGTGCCCGGTGTTGAGGGCCGAGAGCAGCTCGCGCACCTCGGCACCGCGAACCTCGCCGACGACGAGCCGGTCGGGCCGCATCCTCAGCGCCTGCCGCACGAGGTCGACGAGGCTCACCGCTCCGGCGCCCTCGACGTTGGCGCTCCGGCCCTGCAGCCGGACGACGTGGGGGTGCGACGGCTCGAGCTCGCGCACGTCCTCGGCGACGACGATGCGCTCGTCGGGAGCGCAGTCGGAGAGGAGCGCACCGAGCACCGTCGTCTTGCCCGCCCCCGTGCCGCCGACAACGAGGAACGACAGCCGCGCCGCCACGATCCGCGACAGCACCGAGGCCATCTCGCCGCCCACCGACCCGAGACGCCGCAGACCCTCGACCCCGACCGGCTGTCGACGGGCGACCCGCAGGCTCAGGTGCGTCCCGTGCTCGGCGAGCGGCGGGAGGATCGCGTGCAACCGCACGCCACCGGGCAGGACGGCGTCGACCCACGGCTGGGCCTCGTCGAGCCGGCGTCGCGCGAGTCCCGCCAGCCGGGTCGCGAGCGCCCGCGCCTCCGGGGACGTCAGCACCTGGCCCGTCGCCTCGACCCCACCGCCACGGTCGACCCAGACCGACCCGTCACCGTTGACGAGGATGTCGGTCACCTCGTGGGCCCCGACCCACTGCTCGAGCGGGCCGTAGCCCAGCACCCGCTCACGCATCCTCTCGCCCGCGACCGCCGCACCGCGAGACCCGAGCGCGACGACCCCGCCGGCGAGCTCGGCGATGACCTCGGCGTCCGGGGCCAGCCCCTGGCGGATCGCGGCGTCCACGCCCGGCCAGATGAGCGCGCCCTCGCTCACGCCGCCTTCCTGTCCAGTTCCTCGACGAGGTCGAGAGCGATGGCGTCCGCCGTGTCGCGCAGGGGACCGCGCAGCCCCGGCCACTCCCCCCGCTCCCCGTCCCGGCGCACCGTCGCGTCGTCGCGGACGTGGGCCAGGTGCGGGACGCCGAGGTGCTCGACGACCTCGGCGACCTGCGGAGCAAGCCTCTTGTCACCACGCGTCACGACGCCCACGCCCGCAGACCCCACCAGGGAACCCAGCAGGGCACCCGCGTCCGCGAGCTGTCGGGCGCCGAGCCCGACGAGCACGTGCACCGCTGCGGCGCGCTCCACCAGCGCCGGCGTCACCGGACCTCCCGGCCGCCCGTCCAGCACGACCGGCACCTCACCGAGCAGCGAGTCGACGACGTCGAGCACCACCCCCTCCGGCAGACCCGTTCCGTCCCCACCCGCAGACAGCAGCGCCACCTCACCGCGAGGCAGGGCAGCGACCAGCCGAGCCCCGGCCGTCCGGCCACGCAGACGCGCGAGGTCCGGCCACCTCAGCCCCGGCACGTGCTCGGTCCCACAGGTCATGTCCAGACCACCACCGCGCACGTCCCCGTCGACGAGAACGCACGAGCCGAGGTGCAGGGCCAGCCGCCGGGCCAGCGCCGCCGACCACGTCGACGCACCCACGCCCCCGCTCGCCCCCAGCACCACGACCAGGGGACCAGACCGTGCCGTCGGCGCGGCCACCCCAGGAGAAGGACTCATCCCCTGACCCTCGCCGCCGGCACGCTTGGCCCGCCACCACCGGCCCCTGATCTGTGGACGACCGCGGACGGCATACGGAGGCTGTGGAAAAAGACCCCGGAAAGGCGACGGCCCCGGTCGGGGGGAGGACCGGGGCCGTCGGGTGGGCCAGGCTCCGGGGGGGAGAAGCCGGACCACCCTTCGCTACGACCCCGAAGGGGAGCGATGCATCCATCGTTGCCGATCGACCGTGCCCGTGCAAGACGAACCACCAAAAGTCGACAAATCTGGTCAGCAGGTAGTCACGACGGCGGACGGCAACGATGACGCCCCTACCAGAGGGGCGTCATCCACCGCGAGCACTCGGGGCGACCAAGCGTGCATTTTCCTCGCCGTCGTACCGGGTCGAGCCCGGACGGACCGGTCCATCAGTGGACTGCCCGCGCGTGGGTACCCGTTGCATCTCGCGGTTGTTCTTCGACCGGACGGTTCCCTGGGGGCCTGCCCGATGCACCCTGTCTACTCCCCCGCGGGGACAACAACAAGACTTGACAAACGCTCAGGAGAGGCGGCCGGCGAGGACCGCGTCGGCGATGCGCTCGCCCTCCGCGGCGCCCGCCACGATGGCGTCGCAGCAGTGCGTCAGCCACAGACCGACGCCTGCGGCGTCACCCCGTGCGTATGCCGTGAGCCCGCCGAGGTAGGCCGGCCCGCCTCCCGTGCCGTGCCCCATCTCGGGCACGGCGACACCGGTCGGGTCGAGCCCGCCGGCCTGGATGACGGCCCGCTCGACGGCGCGCGCGACGACGCCGTTGCCGCGGGTGAAGGGCCTGGCGGTGACGATCTCGGCGTGCGCGAGGGCGGCGACCACCGGCACCGGCAGCGACGGCGCGGCAGCGAGCACGGCCACCACGCCGCGCAGCCGCTCGCGGGCGTCCGCGGCCGGCGGCGCGTCGCCGATCTCGACGAACTCACGGCAGTCCTCGTCGTCGAGCCGTGGCCGGCCGAGCTCCGAGTCGGGGACCAGCCCGGCCGCGGCGGCCGTGTGCAACCGGGCCAAGGCCTGCATCGGAGCGTTGAGGACGACCGGCCCGAGGCGCTCGGTCTCGGCGGTGGCGGCGATGACGCCCCGCATGACCTGCTCGACGGGGTCCATGGCGTCGTGCCACGTCACCGCGCCGCGCATGAGGTCGCGGACGATCTCGACCGAGAGCCGGGCCCCGTCGAGCTCGCCGCTCGCACGGGCGCCGCGCACCCGCGACTCGGCGGCCGCCTCCGGGATGCGGCGGCGCAGGGCGTTGTGCCAGCGGAGCCGGGTGCAGGCCTCACGGGCGGTGTCGACCTTCTCGGCGACCCCGGGCAGCGAGGCGAGGGCCTGGACGGACTCGACGATCCGGGCAGTGCTGTCGGACAAGGGGACCCGCCTCAGGCGCTCTCGGGAGTGGACGGCATACGCACCCCGGCGAGCTGGCGCGACTGCGCCACGACGGCACCGCGTGAGTCCCAGACGACGGCGTCCTCCTCGAAGAGCCCGCCGATGACGTTGCGCGTCGTGATCCGCATCCGCAGCCACCCCGGCGCGGGACGGGAGCGGACGTGGCCGGAGAAGGCGATGGTCGGCGCCCAGCCGAGCGCGCCGAAGGTGAAGGTCACCGGCGGCATCGCGTCGAGGAAGAACGGCAGCGACAGCGCGTCGGGCTCGCGGCCGTCGGCGAAGCGGATCCACGCCCGCATCTCGCCGTCGCGCGCGGGCTGACCCAGCGCCCAGCCGACCGTCGCCGGGTCGATGCGCATGTCGAGCCGGTCGAGCAGCTTGATCTTCTCGGCGAAGCCGCCGCGCGCAGCGGGGGCGCACACCTCGGGGTCGGGCAGCTCGGGCGGCGCCTCCTGGAGGTGGACCGGCTCGCTGTTGCGGTCGAGGTCGGCGAAGGTCGCGCTGTGCCGCAGGACCGTCGTCTCGCCCTGCCGGACCGTCACCTCGGCGGTGGAGAAGGACCGGCCGGTGCGCAGGATCTCGGTCTCGACCGACGCAGCGCCGGGCTGCGCGGCGTGGAGGAAGGTCGTGCTGAAGGCGACCGGGTCCGCGTGCGAGCCCACGGCGTCGAGCGCGTCGGAGGCGGCCCTGGTCGCGAGCGACATGAGCAGCCCGCCGTTGACCGCCTCGCCGATGACCCAGCCGTCGGTGAGCTCGACCCGTCCGTCGGTGATGGTCAGGGCGTCGTCGAACTCGCTCATGACGGTGAGCGTATGCCGTCCGCGCCCGACGTCCGTGCCCGGTGTGGCCAAGCGCTCCACGCCCTAGCCTTGCGCCATGTCGCCGACCTTCCACGTGCCCACGGCCGTCGTTGTGGCCGGCGCCATGGTGCTCCTCGGGCTCGGGCTGTGGGCGGCCGGGCGGGGTCGGCGACGTGGGTTCCTCTCCACCGTCGACCGGGTGACCTACTCCACGCTGCACACCGCCTCGCTCGCCTCGCGCCACCTCGCCGACGGCCTCACACCGGAGTCCGCGTCGGCCGCCGGCAAGCACCTCCTCGCGATCCTCGGCGCGACCTCGGTGGCGGTGTGCGACAGCGCGGGGCTGCTCTCGTGGACCGGCCCCGGTGACCACCACGCGGACCGGGCGCACGAGCACGCGGCGGCCACCCGCACCTCGGGCGCCCCCACCGTCATCGGCCCCGAGGTCATCACCTGCGCCGACCCGGACTGCCCGATCCGCACCGCCGTCACCGCGCCGCTGCTCGCCGACGAGAGGGTGGTCGGGACGCTCACGGCATACGCACCGACGGCCTCCGCGGGACTGGCGCGGGCGACCGGCGAGCTGGCCCGCTGGGTCTCGGCCGAGCTCGACGTCGCCGAGCTCGGGCGCGCAAGAACCCGCGCGATGGAGGCCGAGCTGCGGGCGCTGCGGGCCCAGATCAGCCCGCACTTCATCTACAACTCGCTCGGGGCCATCGCGTCGTTCGTCCGCACCGACCCCGAGCGGGCGCGCGAGCTGCTGCTGGAGTTCGCCGACTTCACCCGCTACGCCCTGCGCCAGGGCGGCCCGTTCACGACGCTGGCGGAGGAGCTGCGCAACGTCGAGCGCTACCTCGTCCTCGAGCAGGCCCGCTTCGGCGAGCGACTCCAGGTCTCGCTCCTCATCGCCCCCGAGGTGCTGCCGGTGCGCGTCCCCTACCTCGCCGTGCAGCCGCTCGTCGAGAACGCCGTCCGCCACGGGCTCGCCTCCAAGGAGGGCGTCGGGCACGTGACGATCACCGCCTCCGACCAGGGCTCGGAGGCCGAGATCTCGGTCGACGACGACGGCGTGGGTGCCTCGCCCGAGTCGGTGCAGCGCATCCTCGACGGCCAGTCGCGCGCCGACTCGGTCGGGCTCGGCAACGTCGACGCCCGGCTGCGGCAGGTCTACGGCGACGAGTTCGGTCTTGTCGTCGAGACCGCGGTCGGCGCCGGGACGAAGGTGAGCTTCCGGGTGCCGAAGTACGCCCCGGGCGTCCACGCCGACTGAGCGCTGCTCAACCCGCCTCGGCGCCCCCGCCCGCTCGTTATCCTCGGACCATGGCCACAGCCGGCAGCCTCCGGGCCCTCGTCGTCGACGACGAGCTCCCCGCGCTGTCCGAGGTCAGCTACCTGCTCGGCTCGGACGAGCGGATCGCCGAGGTCATCACCGCGTCCAGCGGCACCGAGGCCCTCCAGGTCCTCGAGGACCACGACATCGACGTCATCTTCAGCGACATCTCGATGCCGGGCCTCGACGGCATGGCCCTCGGCCGGGTCCTCGCCCGCTTCGCCTCGCCTCCGCAGCTCGTCTTCGTCACCGCCCACGAACAGCACGCCGTCGACGCCTTCGCCCTCGCGGCGACCGACTACGTCATGAAGCCGGTCCGCGGCGAACGCCTTGCCGAGGCCGTCCGTCGCGTCGTGGCCAAGCAGGACGAGGCCGGTATGCCGGCCGCCCCCGTCGCCGGGACCGGCGCCGCTGCCGGGGTGGCCGGCGCAGCTGCCGACGGCGGCGGCGCGGGTGGCGCAGTGACCGAGACCGCCCCGGCCGAGGACGAGACGATCCCCGTCGAGCTCGGCGGCGTGACCCGCTTCGTGTCGCGCTCCTCGATCCGCTGGGTCGAGGCGTCCGGCGACTACGCCCGCCTCCACACCGCCCACGGCAGCCACCTCGTGCGGATCCCACTGGCCGTCCTCGAGGAGCGGTGGGGCCGGCACGGGTTCATCCGCATCCACCGCTCCACGCTCGTCGCCCTCCCCCACGTCACCGAGGTCCGCATGGACCACGGCAGGTGCTCGGTCACGGTCGGCGACGTCGAGCTCCAGGTGAGCCGACGGCATACCCGCGAGCTGCGCGAGGTCCTGCTGAGGCGACCCGGCAACGGCACTGCATGAGCCCGGAGCGGTCCGGGGCGCCCGCACGGGTGCGGGTGACGAGCTCGCGGCGGTCGGCGCTGCCGGCGACCCGCGCGCGCAGCCAGGTGCTCGCGAGCGACCTCGACGAGCAGACCGGCCTCGGCGACGTCTACCTCGACGGCCTGCGGCGGGCGCAGCTGCGGCTCGGGCTCACCGTCCTCGGGCTCATGGCGCTGGCCATCGGCGGGTTCCCGGTCCTCCTCGCACTGCTGCCGGCGACCCGGTCGATGTCGGTGGCGGGGCTGCCCCTGCCGTGGGTCGTACTCGGGATCCTCGTCTACCCGGCGGCGTGGCTGCTCGCGCGCGGCTACGTCCGGCAGGCCGAGCGGATCGAGGCCGAGTTCGCCGACATCGTCGAGTCGGGGTCCTCCGACGCCGGTAGCGCACGTGTCTGACACGCTCTCGGTCCTCGCGGTCGCACTCGTGTGCGTGACGACGGTCGTCGTCGGCGGGTTGGGGCTGCGGCTGTCGCGGCGCACGTCGGACTTCTACGTCGCCGGCCGGACGGTCTCGCCGCGGCTCAACGCGAGCGCGATCTCGGGCGAGTACCTCTCTGCCGCTTCGTTCCTCGGCGTCGCCGGGCTCATCTACGACCAGGGCGTCGACCTGCTCTGGCTGCCCGTCGGCTACACCCTCGGCTACCTCGTCCTGCTCGTCATGGTGGCCGCGCCGATGCGCCGGTCCGGGGCCTACACGCTGCCGGACTTCGCCGAGGCGCGGCTCGGGTCGGTGCTCGTGCGCAGGCTCGCGGCGGTGCTGGTCGTCGCGATCGGGTGGATGTACCTCGTGCCCCAGTTCCAGGGGGCCGCGTTGGCCCTGGCGCTCGTCACCGGTGCGCCGCAGTGGGTCGGGTCGCTCCTCGTCGCCGTCGTCGTGGCGGTGGCCGTCGGGGCTGGTGGCATGCGCTCGATCACGTTCGTCCAGGCGATGCAGTACTGGATCAAGCTGACCTGCCTCGCCGTCCCGGCCTTCGTGCTGCTCGCGCTCTGGATGCGTTCCGGCGGAGGCGTGCCCACGGTGCGCGAGGGCTGGTGGGAGCCGTTCGCGGCGCGTTCACCGGACGACCACCCCTACTACCGCACCTTCTCGATGATGCTCGCACTCTGCCTCGGGACGATGGGGCTGCCACACGTGCTCGTCCGCTTCTACACCAACCCCGACGGCGTCGCGGCCCGGCGCACGACGGTGTCGGTCGTCGCGCTGCTGGGTGTCTTCTACCTCTGGCCACCCGTGTATGCCGTCCTCGGCCGGCTGCACCTCCCCTCCCTTCCCGAGGGGGTCCGGTCCGACACGATCGTCATCCAGCTGCCGGGGCGGGTGGTCGACGGGATCGGCGGTGACGTGCTCACGGCCATGCTCGCCGGCGGCGCCTTCGCGGCGCTGCTCTCGACGGCGTCCGGTCTGGCGATGTCGGTGACCGGCGTGCTGCACCAGGAGTTCCTGCGGCCACGGCTGGCCCGGCTCACGGGCGGGGACGCGTTCGGGTTCGGCGGGTTCCGGCTGGCGGCGGTGGGGGCCGTCGTCGTGCCGTTCGTCGTCGCCCGGTTCGTCGACCAGATCGGGATCGCGACGACGGTCGGTTTCGCCTTCTCGCTGGCGGCGGCGACCTTCGCCCCGCTGCTCATCCTCGGGGTGTGGTGGCGACGACTGTCACGGGCCGGCGCCGTCGCGGGGCTCGTCGTCGGCTCGGTCGCGTCGACGTCGGCGGCGGTGACGACCTACGTCGGTGGTCCGCTGGGTGGCTGGGGCGAGGCGCTGCTCGCCAACCCGGCGGCGTGGTGCACGCCGCTCGCCTTCGCGACGGCGGTCATCGTCTCGCTGGCCACCCCGGGCTCGGTGCCGCGCGACACGGGGCGGCTCATGGTGCGGCTCCACACCCCGGAGCGGGTGCACCTGGCTCGTTCACGCGTCCCCGACTGACCGGCGCGTCCTCTCCGCTACGGCGTGCCGAGCTGCTCTCGCCCGACCGGGTGCAGGCCGTCGCGCGGTCGCTGGTCCGGGATCGACACCGCCTCGCTCGGGTCGCGGAGGGACGCGCAGGCGATGGAGGCCGCCGAGGTCTACCCGATGATCTGGGACGAGTCGGACGTCTTCGACTCCTACCTCGCCCCGCTCTACGAGGACCTGCGCGGGTTCTACGCCGCGGCAGCGGCCGCCGACGAGGCCGTGATCCAGGCGATCACCTGACGTCGCCCTCGTCGCGGGAGGCCGAGCGGGCGTCGAGGTTGCGCAGCACGTCGGCGGCCGGGAGGTCGTAGCCCGTCGCGCGTTCACCACTCCAGTTGAGCCCGGCGTGGATGCCGTCCTTCTCGAGACCGGGCAGCCACCGCTCCCGCCACTCCTCCATGCTGATCTCCACCACCTCGAACCCCGCGTATGCCGGCACGCCGTCGACGATGCGCTGCGCCCGTGATCGTGTCGACCAGAACGGCTGTGCCCGTTGTCCGCTGCCGTTCCGCGGAGCGGGGTAGCCACCCTCGTCCCTCACCGTGAAGACCGACCCGCCGTCCAGGAGCTCGCGGTAGAAGGCCTCGGCCTGTGCAGCGGCAACGCTCATCGATGCTCCGTCCTCGGTGTCACAGCGTGGAGAGCCAGCCGTTGAGTGCTGCTCGCAGCCGGTCGCGGCTGAGGTCGGGTGCCCTCGTGTAGTCCTGCGGCCAGTGTTCCCCCTTGTGCGGGGTCGGGAGCTCATCATCCGCCCGTGTCTTCGCGTGGACGTCGTCGGCGACGAGCAGGGCGAAGGCGCGCCGCGTGCCCACGTCAGCCAGGTCCGCGAGGTCGTCGAGGGAAGGGCGGCCCTGTGCGACGAACCGGTCGAGGAGCTCGACGGCCCACACCTCAAGGGGTCGAGCAGCCTCACCCCCGGACGCGACAGCGGCCGTCTCCCTGTAGGCCACGAGGCTGGCGTGGACCTCGGCCAGCCGGATGAGGGTCGCGGCCTGCGCCCGGTCGATCGCCGCTCCGGCCGCGACGACGGACGGCAGCGCACCCGCGAGCAGACGAGGATGCGCGCGGCCCGCCTTGTGGAGCGAGCCGGCATACGGTGCGACGAGCGCGGCGTCGAGGAAGTCCTCGTTCGGGGCCGGCAGGAAGGAGGACCGGAAGAAGGCTCGCTTCCGGAACTCGGCAATCTGCGGGTCGGTCCGGTACCAGTCCCTGTCGAGCGGGGTCTCCTGCGCTCGCCTGAGCCAGACGACAGCCTCGGGGTCGTCGACCGCCTTGCCCGCGTTGCTCTGCGAGTCGGGCACCTCGAGGTCGTGACGGGACGCGAGGGCGCAGCCGACGTTGTACATCCCCGTCGGGCTGTTCGGCGCAGGCTTCTCGTCCCTCTGGCCCAGGAGGTAGTCCAGACCCTGCAACCGGTCCTCCAGCTCGTCGACGAGGTGACGCTCAGGGTCGGTGTCTCGCACCGTGACGGCGATCGCCCGGTGGTCCTCGAGGGCTTCGGCGATCGCGGCGCCCCCGCCTGTTGCCCGTCCACCGGCGAAGGCGGCGTTCGTCGCGATGACCGCTCGGGTGTAGGTCGCTCTCAGCCTCAGGCCCCGGGTCAGCCCCTCTTCCTTCGCGAAGGTCCGGAGCCAGTCGCGATAGAGCTCGAGGGTCTTGCGGTCCGTCGACTCGCGGTCGAGCGCGTGGCGGTAGGCGAGCCGGGCCGACAGGTTGCCGGGGTCGCGGTTGAGCGCCGCCGCGAGGACCGCCCGACGACGCGCAGCGTCCGACGGCTTCGTGAGGTCGGCGCTCGCGATGTACTGCAGGCCGACACTCTCCCACCGGGTGGCGCCCGCGAGCCCGCGACGGATGGCGGAGTGCTTCGTCGACATCGTCGTGAGGATGAACGCCGCCGCGAGGCGAAGGGAGGCGTCCGGCTCGACCGTCGACGAGTCCCCGTCCGTCGCCTCCGCCTGCGATGCCGCGGGAGACGTCGACCCGGCGTTGGAGTCCGACTCGGCCGTGCTCGTGACGGCTGGGACGAGGGCGGCCACGTCGATGACCGCCGAGTCGACGGCCTGGCCGTTGCGCCGGATGCTCACCGACCGGGAGGCGGCACTGCCTTCGATGGTCGCCGTCCACGGCGTCACCCCACCGAGCGACACGAGCAGGCCCTTGAGAGTGCGTAGGACCACGTTGTCCGGCAGGGTCGAGAAGGCGCCCTCGAGCGCCGTGACGTCGGCACCGCGCGGCACCTCGATGCCCCGGGTGCGCTCGGCCCCCAGCTCGCTCAGCAGGGCGACGACGGTGCCGACACCGGTGGTGCTCAACGACCCGTCCTCGCCCTTGACGACGACGTCGAGCCGGAGCCGCGTGGCGAGCAGCCACGCCGCGAGCCAGACGCCGACCGCCGCGGTGAGCAGAGACAGCGCGATCCACAGGGGGGTGCGCCATTCCGACTCGCCGTCGAGGACGTCCCAGAGCTGGTCCGCCCCCAGCCCAGCGAGGATCGCGACACCGGCCCACGAGGGGACCGAGGTCAGCCGTGGCCACCGGCCCGACCTCGGCGCCCCACCCACGACGAGCGCGACGCCGGCGGTGACGACGGTGAGGACCCGTCCTGCCTGCACGAGCCAACGGTCGGGCGGAGAGGCACTCACGTTCGCGAGCCCGACCGACACCATCACCGCGCCACCCAGCATCCCGGCGGTCGCACCGACGCGCATCAGGCCGCGCCAGAAGCGTGGGTCGGTCCGCGGCTCCGTCCAGTCGCCACGGCCGAGGGCCACGAGCCGCGCGAGGACGAGCAACATGGCGAGCACGGCCAGCAGCGTCGCCAGCAGGGCCGTCGACGGCGCGAGCTGGTCCTCCCAGAACTCGTCCCACGCGTCACGCAGCCGACCCGTCCACGGCCCCTGCTCCTTGGCCTCACGGAGTGTGGTGGCCGCCTCGACGTTCTCCTTGTCGTAGGTCAGGGCCTTGGTGGCGGTGGCCTTCGCCTCCGAGAGCTCGTCGGCAGCCAGCTGCTCCTGCGCCTTCTGCGCCAGTGACGCCCCCAGCTGCTCCGCCGACGTGGCCGAGGCCCGCTCGGCCAGGCAGTCGGTCCCCGTCGAAGGCAGGACCGTGAGGGCCCGCTGGGGCAGGCCCTGCTCGACCAGCGCCTTCGCAGTGGCGCATTCGCTCGGCGCGACGGCGGCATACGCAACCTGGACTCCGAGGGTCGGCCCCGCGACCGCGAGCAGCCCGACGACCAGGACAGGGACTCGCAGAGCCCACGTCCTCCACGCTGTTCGACGAGCTGCCATGGCGGCGACCCCCGTACCGAAAGGCCGGCGCACCCCGATGGGCGCCACCCGTCAATGATTCACCCGGCCAACGGTGCCCCGAGCCCGAATCGGAGAAGTCGCCCAAGGACCCTGGCCGTGTGCGACGGCCCGGGTTGGGGGGTGCGCTGCAGTAGGGGCCCGTCAGCGGATCCTCCGGTAGACCTCGTCGTCGGACACTGAAGGGTCGCCGAACGCAGACGAGTTCGTCAGGTGCCCGTCGTAGGGTCCGACCCTCGTGACCCGGCTGCCATTGCGGAGGACGACCAGGAGCCCGTGCTCCGGCTCCCAGGTGCACTCGCACTCCGCGCTCACCCACCAGGAGCCGTCGGACTCCTCCAGGAGGACCTCGTCCGGCCACGTGACGTGGTCCCACACCTCGTGCGCGCCAGCCACCGGAGCAACCGTGTCGTCCGCTCCCAGCATCGCCACCGTGGCCTCCTAGTAGGCGAACACCGGCTCCGACGCGTCGTCGAGGACAGCCGGGGTCAGCCCGAGGAACGCCTTGATGCACCGGACGAGCGCCTCGGGCACGTCCGATTTCTGCAGCTCGATCTCGAACCGCACGGCCCTGCCCAGCGCATCGACCCGCACCGGCTCGCTGAGCAGCATCCCATCGCGTTCGACGAGCTGGCCGAGCCCTTCGATCGCGACGGACACGGTCAGGCCACCGCGTCCCGAGCCGCGACGAACGCGTCGACGCAGCGCCGCACGTCCTCCTCGGAGTGCGCCGCCGACAGCTGCACCCGGATCCGCGCCTTGCCGCGCGGCACCACCGGGAACGAGAACGGGATGACATAGACGCCGTCCGCGAGCATCCGGTCCGCGATCTGACCCGCGAGCCGGGCACCGTCCTCACCCGGGAACATCACCGGCGTGATCGGGTGCGACCCCGGCAGCAGCTCGAATCCCGCCTCCTCCATCAACGCACGGAAGAGGACAGTGTTCTCCGACAACGCATCCCGCGCCGACGCCGAGGACTCCACGAGCTCCAGCGCCTTCAACGAGCCGGCCACGACACCCGGCGCCACCGAGTTCGAGAAGAGGTAGGGGCGCGAGCGCTGCCGCAGCAGGTCGACGATCTCCTGGTGCGCGGCGACGTAGCCACCCGACGCCCCGCCGAGCGCCTTGCCGAGCGTCCCCGTGATGATGTCGACCCGGTCCATGACGCCGAACTTCTCCGGTGTCCCGCGCCCGCCCTCGCCGACGAAGCCGACTGCGTGCGAGTCGTCGACGAGCACCATCGCCTCGAACTCGTCGGCGAGGTCGCAGATCTCGTCGAGCGGCGCGAAGAACCCGTCCATCGAGAACACGCCGTCGGTGACGATGACCTTGCGCTTCGCGCCCGCAGCGACCGCTGCCTCGAGCTGCGCGCGCAGGTCCGCCATGTCCGCGTTCTTGTAGCGGTAGCGACCAGCCTTCGACAGCCGGATCCCGTCGATGATCGAGGCGTGGTTGAGCTCGTCGCTGATGATCGCGTCGTCGGCGCCGAAGAGCACCTCGAAGACGCCGCCGTTGGCGTCGAAGCACGAGGAGTAGAGGATCGTCGCCTCCGTCCCGAGGAACTCCGACAGCGCCTGCTCGAGCTTCGAGTGCTGCGTCTGGGTCCCGCAGATGAACCGCACCGACGCCATCCCGAAGCCCCACTCGTCGAGTGCGGCCTTCGACGCCGCGACGACGTCGGGGTGGTCGGCGAACCCGAGGTAGTTGTTCGCGCAGAAGTTGAGCGCCTCACCGCCGCTCGTCCCGACGTGCGAGGACTGCGGTGTCGTCAGCTCACGCTCGCTCTTCCACAGCCCCGCGTCCTTGATCTCGGCCAACGTCGCGGCGAGCTCGTCCTTCACGGATCCGTACACGGCATACCTCTTCTTCTGCGCTTGTGGCGGGCACCCCGAGCGTATGCCGACCCGCGCGGAGCGGGGGACCCGCACCCGGGCACGCCCCACCCGATCCAGGCCCTCGCGACGCGGGCGGGGCTCAGTCCGGAAGCTCTTCGAGCATCTCGCCGATCGAGGCGACGAAGTCGCGGCCGGCGGGTGTGAGGAACTCGAGGTGCCGGTGCGCCGCCTCGAAGAGCCAGGCCGCGCGGGTCCGGCACTGCTCGACCCGCGAGACGGCGTAGTCGGCCGTCCACTCACCCTCGCGCACCTCTGCGGCGGCGTGCCCGAAGAAGACGCACAGCGTGAGGTAGACGTGCATCGACGTGAGGACCCGATCCACCGGCCATCCGCCGTAGACGGGATCGTCCTCGTGCCACGAGGGCGTGACGAGCGGGGAACGCTCGGGCCGGAAGCCGCGGACGAAGAGTGGGGAGATGTAGTCGAGGTCGAGGAACTTGAGGTGCGTGGACTCGTGGACGAGCGTCTCTGCGACGTCGATGTCGGTCCGGATGGCGTGCGGCGAGAGGACGATGACGCCCGCCAGCCCGGGCAGCGTCAGGGCGCTGAAGAGGTGCTCGGCCCCGTCGAAGTCGCCGACGACGACGACGCACGCGTGCGCGACGGTGCTGTCGGCGAGGTCCGGAGCGACGAGCGACGCGAGCCGGTTCCCAGCGCGAAGGACTTCGACCTGCTCCTCGCTCGGGGTGTGGAACCCGAACCGCGGCAGCCTGCGCACCACCTGGTCCTCGAACCGCGCACCGGCGAGAGACCCGCCGCCCGAGCCGAGCCAGACGTGCCCGTCACCCCGCACCCGCTCCGCGAAGACCACGGACAGCGCGGGGTCGGCCAACAGCGTCACCTGGTCGCTCGCCGCCGCCTCCGCAGCCGCCCCCAGGAGGTCGTCGAGCAGCGCGGGGTCGATGCTGTCGACGCCCTGGACGACCGTGCCGGTCCCGTCCTCGATGGTGCGTCGCAGGAGAGAGTCCCGCAGCACGACCTGCTGCCGGCTCGGCTCGAGACCGTGGAGCAGCTCGCCGAGCCGGCGCGCACCCGAGGACGTCTCGGCGAGCAGCGAGAGCAGCTGGACGTAGACCCTCGACACCCGCGTCGACATGAACTCGTGGCTCCCGAACGGTGTGCCGTGGGCCAGCCGCTGCTCGACCGCCGTGAGCCCGGTGATCTCCCCCGGAGGTGACGACACGCGGCGGGCCTAGGACGACGTGGTCTCGGGCTCGACGACGGCCTCCGAGTGCCAGTAGGCGAACGGGCAGAAGGTCCCCGGCGCGCCGTAGGCGAAGCCGCAGAAGAGCCCGAGCTCCTCGCCACCCTCCCGGTCCGCCGAGCCCTTCCTCGCCGTCTCGAGACCCCTGAGGATGACCTCCATGACGTCTGCGCCGACGCCGGCCATGGTGCCGGTGGAGCCGGTCGCGGTGGTGGAGCCGTAGTCGGTCATCAGGTCCTCCGATCCTCTGCCCTCGCGAACGGCGGCCGAGCTCCCCTGTGAGCCCCACTCACCGGTGTGGGTCCGAAGGCATCGTCCAGTCTCTTTCCGCCTGCACCCCGTGCGACATGGGCCTTCCTGACCACGTGGCCCCGCGTGCCCGCACTAGTCCCGGACTCGGCCTCCCGTATGCCGGCCCGCGCAGCGCGTGGGACCCCCGCCCACCTTCCCGGTCGCGTCCCGGAGCGGCGCTGGCTAGCGTCACCTGCATGTCCCGACTCCGCGCGCTCCCGACCCTGCTCGCCGCCGGCGCCCTGACCCTCTCCCTCACGGCCTGTGGCTCCGGGTCACCGAACGACGCAGGCAGCACGCCGGCCGCGTCGGCGTCCTCGACCGGGTCGGATGCGAGTGCGTCCCCCACGCCGGGCAACAGCGGCATCGTCCCCGACAACACGTGGGCAGCGGTCTTCAAGAAGGCCGTCCCGCCCCTGGCTGGTCGGAGCGACGAGGAGGTCGTGGCCGCCGCGAAGAAGGTCTGCTCCACCTTCGAGACGACGCCCGACCCGGCGACCGCGAAGACGATCCTCGCGGACCTCGGCACGAGTTTCTCGCTCGACGCCACCCAGCAGCAGATCTTCGCCTCCGGAGCCGTGACCCACTTCTGCACCGCCCGGAGCGGTGCGTGGACACAGGCCTCGATCGGCTGACCCTCCGGGCCGAACCGCCTCGGCGTGTCACCGGCCGGCGAGGTCAGCTCCAGTCGAGGACGACCTTGCCGCACTCGCCGGACCGCGCCACCTCGAAGCCCTTCGCCCACTCCTCCGCCGGGAAGCGATGGGTGATGACCGACTGCACCGCCTGCCGCAGGTCCGGGCTCGTCGCGAGCATCGAGCCCATGAGGTACCAGGTCTCGAACATCTCGCGGCCGTAGATCCCGCGGATCGTGATCATGTGGGTGATGACCCGGCCCCAGTCGATCGGGTAGGGGTCCTTGGGGAGGCCGAGCATGGCGACCCGGGCTCCGTGGTTGAGGTTCGCGAGCATGTCCTCGACCGCCCTGGGCGCCCCGGACATCTCGAGGCCGATGTCGAAGCCCTCGAGCATCCCGAGCTCCCTCTGGGCCCAGGCGAGGTCCTGCCCCTGCGACACATCGACGCAGAGGTCGGCCCCGGCGCCGCGGGCGAGCTCGAGTCGCTGGGCGCTCATGTCGGTCACCGCGATCCGGCGTGCACCGGCGTGCCGGGCGATGGCGACGGCCATGACGCCGATCGGCCCGGCGCCGGTGACGACGACGTCCTCGCCGACGACCGGCCACTGGAGCGTCGTGTGGGTCGCGTTGCCGAGCGGGTCGAAGATCGCGCCGAGGTCGGGGTCGAGGTCGGCGGGCTGCACCCAGGCGTTCATCGCCGGGATGACGACGTAGTCGGCGAAGGCACCGTCGCGGTTGACCCCCACCCCGACGGTCTTGATGCAGAGGTGGCGGCGGCCGGCGCGGCAGTTGCGGCAGTTGCCGCAGATGAGGTGGCCCTCTCCCGAGACCCGGTCGCCCACGGCGACATGGTCGACGAGCGAGCCGACCTCGACGACCTCGCCGTAGAACTCGTGCCCGATCGTCATCGGGGCGTTGACGACCGAGGCGGCCCAGTCGTCCCACTGCTCGAGGTGGAGGTCGGTCCCGCAGAGCCCGGCCCGCAGCACCCGGATCTTGACGTCAGCGTCACCGCAGGTCGGCTCGGGGACGTCGACGAGCTCGAGTCCGGGACCGGCACTGGTCTTCACGAGGGCGCGCACGGCGCCCATCATGCCGCCCCTTGTGCGGCTAACGTTGTTAGCCTACGATGGGCTAACAACGTTAGCCCCAGTGGAGCCCCCGACCGGCTCTCTCGGCGACCCCGACCACCGTCACCCGACACCAAGGAGCCCTCGTGTCCGCCTCCGAGATCAGCCGCTCGATCCACATCGCCGCCACCCCCGCGGAGGTCTGGGAGGTCCTCGCCGACCTTCCGGCATACGGAGAGTGGAACCCGTTCGTCCGAGAGGCGAGCGGCACCCTCTCCGTCGGCGAGCGCCTCGCCGTGACGATCGCTCCCGCCGGGGGCCGCAGGATGTCCTTCCGCCCGCGTGTCCTCGTCGCCGAGCCGGGGCGCGAGCTGCGCTGGCTCGGGCGCGTCCTCGTGCCGGGCCTGCTCGACGGGGAGCACTCCTTCGTCCTCGGGCCGGCCGACCTGCCCGACGGCTCCCGGGGCACCCGCCTCACGCAGGCCGAGCGGTTCTCCGGGCTGCTCGTGCGGCTCGCCGGCCGCGCCATCGAGGTCGGCGACGACTTCGATGCGATGAACGTGGCGCTGCGGGACCGGGTCGAGGCCGGCGCTACCCTCGGCCGGTGACCTGCCCGCCGGAGCTGGACCCCACGCGACTGCTCACCCCCAGGGCGCGCGAGGTGCTCGCGGCGGCCCGGGTGGTCCTCGAACGGGAGGGCTGGCAGACGCTGACGATGCGCACCCTCGCCGACGAGATCGGCATCGCGGCGCCCTCGCTCTACAAGCACTTCGCGAGCAAGGACGCGCTGCGGACCCAGCTCATCGCCCTCGCGCTCAAGGAGTTCGGCGAGGCGGTGCGACCCGTCACGACGGTCGCCACCCTCGTGCGGCGCTACCGCGACGTCGCGGCCGCGAACCCGCAGCTCTACCGCCTCGCGACGAGCGGCACCCTCGACCGCGAGGCCCTGCCGCCCGGGCTCGAGGAGTGGTCGGGCAGCCCGTTCTTCGAGGCGACCGGTGACCCGCACCGCGCCCAGGCCCTCTGGGCGGCGGTCCACGGCATGGTCGTCCTCGAGCTGGACGGGCGCTTCCCCACGGGCACGGCGCCCGAGGCGACGTGGCGCGAGCTCGTCGCCCACTTCAGCTGAGGTCCGCGCGCCCCACCCGCTTGCCGAAGCACCGCACGTAGGGCGAGGTCGCGTAGTGCCCGAACGGCACCACCCGCTCGTAGCCCGACGACTCGTAGAGCGCGATCGCGTCCGGCTGCATGGTCCCCGTCTCGAGGACGAGCCGCTGGACCCCGGCCGCGCCCGCGGTCGACTCGAGACGGGCGAGCACTCGCCGGGCGAAACCGCGCCCGCGCGCCGACGTCGCGACGTACATGCGCTTCACCTCGGCCACACGGTCACCCTCGAACCGGTCGTCGAGCTCACGGCGCCACCGCCAGCCGCCCATCGCGACCGGCTCGTCGCGGACGACTCCCAGGACGAAGAGTCCTCGTGGCGCACTGAACTGGAGCGGGTCCACCGGCGACTCGTCCGGCCCCCCGTAGATCGCCACGTAGTGCGCCTGGACCTCCTCGACGAGGCGCTGCACCCGGGCGTCGTCGAACGGCACCTCGACCATCACCAGCTCGTCTTCCTGCGTCTCCACGCGCCCATCCAACCCCACTCGGGGCGCTCCTCACCGACCCCCTCCCGTATGCCGGTTCGCGCAGAGCGTGGGACCTGCGCACCGACCGCTCGGCGCGCCCCACCTGCCGCTCGGCGCACCTGCCCACGAGCGCCGCAGCCACCGGCCGAGGCCGGGGACCCGCCTGCCGAGAGGCGGGCGCGTGAGGCTCGCGGACGGCATACCAGATCCTCGACAGTGTGAGGCGAACCCGGCCACGCCCGGGACCGACCACTGGAGGTGCACAGGTGAGCAACGACGCTCGCATCAGAGGCGACGAGGACCCCTACGTCGCCATGCAGACCACCGACGAGTTCCAGGCGCTGCGACGCAAGTTCCGCGGCTTCGTCTTCCCGATGACGGGGTTCTTCCTCGTCTGGTACTTCGTCTACGTCCTGCTGTCGACCTTCGCTCCCGGCTTCATGGGCACCAAGGTCGTCGGCAACATCACCATCGGCCTCCTCTTCGGGCTCGGCCAGTTCGTCACGACGTTCGCGATCACGTTCATCTACGCCCGCTGGGCCAACCGTGAGCTCGACCCGCTGGCGGACGCCATCGGTGCGCGTCTCGACGGCGTGAAGGAGCACTGAGCCATGACCTCCCTCCTCCCCGCGGGCCTGCCCGCCGAGGCGACCTCGGTCGGCTCCCCCGCGCTCAACATCGCGATCTTCGCCGGGTTCGTCCTCGTCACCCTCGTCGTCATCGTCAAGATCGCGAGCGGCAAGAAGACCGCCGGCGAGTTCTACACCGCGAGCGGCGGCTTCTCCGGCCGCCAGAACGGTGTCGCCATCGCCGGTGACTACCTCTCGGCCGCGAGCTTCCTCGGCATCGCCGGCGCCATCGCGCTCCAGGGCTACGACGGCTTCCTCTACTCGATCGGCTTCCTCGTCGCGTGGCTCGTCGCGCTCCTGCTCGTCGCCGAGCTCATGCGCAACACCGGCCGGCTCACGATGGCCGACGTCCTGTCCTACCGCCTCAAGCAGCGCCCGGTCCGCATCGCGACCGCGACGTCCGTGCTCGCGGTGTCGTTCTTCTACCTGCTCGCCCAGATGGCCGGCGCCGGCGGCCTCGTCTCGCTCCTCCTCGGCGTCGAGGGCGAGGGCGCGCAGAACATCGTCATCGCCGTCGTCGGCATCGTCATGATCGCCTACGTCCTCATCGGTGGCATGCGCGGCACGACCTGGGTCCAGATCATCAAGGCCGTCCTGCTCATCGCGGCCACGGCGATCATGACCGTCTGGGTGCTCGGCAAGTACGGCTTCAACCTCTCGGGCCTGTTCGACGCCGCGATCCAGAACAACCCGAAGGTCGGCGAGAAGCTCCTCGAACCGGGCGTGAAGTACGGCGTCAACACGACGACGAAGATCGACTTCATCTCGCTGTCGCTCGCGCTCGTCCTCGGCACCGCCGGTCTGCCGCACGTGCTCCAGCGCTTCTACACCGTCCCGACGTCCAAGCAGGCGCGCAAGTCGGTCGAGTGGGCGATCTGGCTCATCGGCGGCTTCTACCTGCTCACCCTCGTCGTCGGCTACGGCGCCGGTGCCCTCGTCGGCGCCGAGACGATCAACGCGGCCCCCGGCAAGGCCAACGCCGCGGCACCGCTGCTCGCCTTCGAGCTCGGTGGCAGCCCGTTCCTCGGCATCGTGTCGGGCATCGCGTTCGCGACGATCCTCGCGGTCGTCGCCGGCCTGACGATCACGGCGAGTGCGACCTTCGCGCACGACATCTACAAGGAGGTCATCAAGCGCGGTGACACCACCTCGGACAACGAGGTCCGCGTGGCGCGCATCTCCGCGGTCGCGATCGGTGTCATCGCCATCCTCGGCGGCATGTTCGCCAAGAGCCAGAACATCGCCTTCCTCGTGGCGCTGGCCTTCGCGGTGGCGGCCTCGGCGAACCTGCCGACGATCCTGTACTCGCTGTTCTGGAAGCGGTTCAACACCCGCGGTGCGCTGTGGTCGATCTACGGCGGTCTCATCTCGACGATCGGCCTCATCATCTTCAGCCCGGTCGTCTCGGGCAAGGCGCCGCTGCCCGGCACGACGGTGAGCCCGTCGATGATCACGAACCCCGACATCGACTTCTCGTGGTTCCCGCTCGACAACCCGGGTCTCGTGACGATCCCGCTGGCGTTCTTCCTCGGCTGGCTCGGGACCGTGACGAGCAACGAGTACAACGCGCAGAAGTACGCCGAGATGGAGGTCCGCTCCCTCACCGGCCACGGGGTCGCGAAGGCGCTCGACCACTGAGCACCCGCGCCTGACCTCGGCAGCCCCACCTTTCCCGCCCGAAGTGCCTTCCGTGCACTTCGGGCGGGAACCGTTGTGGGGCGAAGTGCACCGTTCCCACCCGCAGTCGCCAACCCCTCCCGTATGCCGGCCGCTCGCCACCGTGTGTATCTGCCGGGGCGCCCCGCTCTCCTCTTCATGTCAACCGAGGAGGACGGCATACGCGTCTTCCCGGTAGCACCAACCCCGAGGAGGACACCATGCACCGCAAGACCGTCCGCCGCAGCGCCGCCGCCCTCGTCCTGGGCCTCGCCGCCGCCACCGCACCCGCCGCCGTCGGCGCGTCGAGTGCCACCGCCGCCCCCTACTGCGGCATCACGTGGGGGTCACTGGCCAAGACCTCGTCGGTGAGCACGTCGCCGGCACTCACCGGGATCCGCGCGGGCCGCCACGCCTGCTTCGACCGGCTCGTCATCGACCACCGTGGCTCGGCGTCGGGCTACGACGTGCGCTACGTCTCGCAGGTCGTCCAGGACGGGTCCGGCTTCCCGGTGCCGCTCGCCGGCGGGGCCAAGCTCCAGATCGTCGACCGCGCGACGCGGTACACGACGCCGCCGGCCATGCCCAACGTCACCGGGTTCTCGACGTTCCGCCAGGTGAAGTGGGCCGGCTTCTTCGAGGGTCAGAGCACCGTCGGCCTCGGCGTGCGGGCCCGGCTGCCGTTCCGGGTCTTCACGCTCAACGACACCGCGACCGGCACCAGCCGGCTCGTCATCGACGTCGCCCACTACTGGTGACGCCCCGCTGACGACTTGTTGCCCGTTTGGGCCCAGTCCGCGATCAGTCACCGCGGACGGAACCAGCCCAAACGGGCAATAAGTCGTTGCCCTGCTGGTGGTGACTACTCGGCGGACGCTTCGACGAGACCGCGCTCGACGGCCTCGGCCCGCAGCTTGGCCGCGAGGTCGTCGTCGACGGTCTCGAAGAACTCGCCCACGACACCCTCGAGCTCGTCCAGGCTGTCGGCGCAGAAGAGCACCGGCTGGTACTGCGTGATGTCGTAGTTGAGCGTCCCCATGTCGGCGAGGTCGAGCGCCCGCAGCTCCATGTGCGCGAACTCGTCCATCTCGCCGTAGCTGCTGAGGATGCCGGCGCCGTAGGCCTTGACCTCACCGTGCTCGCGCATGACGCCGAACTCCATCGAGAACCAGAACACGTCGGCGACGAACTTCATCGCCTCGTCGGTCTCGACGCGCAGCGACGCCTGGCCGGCGGCCTCGGTGATCCGCGCGAACCGCGGTGAGGCGAGCTGGTTCCCGTGCCCGATGACCTCGTGGATGATGTCCGGCTCCGGCGTGTAGAGCGGCTGCGCGCCGTGGCGGAGGTACTGCGTCGAGTTGAACGTCCGGCTGCCGAGGTCGCCGTAGAAGTCGCGCAGCGGCACGAGCCCGGGTGCGGCGACGTAGGTCCAGCCGGTGATCGGCTCGAGCCGCTCGCTGACCTCGTGCAGCTGGGGCACATGCTCGGTCGGCAGGCGGAGGGCGTGCTTGGCCGCGAGGTACTCGCTGTGTGCGTACTTCTCGTGCTTGGGCGCGAGCTCGGCGCTCACGGTGCGCCAGATCTCGTGCTCGGCCTCGGTGTAGTCGATGACCGGGATCGGCTCGCCGCGCGTCCAGGACAGTGCGGCGCCGGCGATCTCGCCGCGGCGGGCCATGTAGGCGGGGTCGTTGCGACCGGGGTGGTTGTCGCTCAGGTGGACCTCGACGGTCCCGTCCTCGTGCCGGGTCACGGGCGAGTACAGCTGGCCTTCTTCGAACATGGCCCACCTCCTTGTGGTGCGTGTTGACCACAGGGAAGCAGAATGCTGGGCAGAGCGGAACCGTTGCGGGACACACTGGGCACAGAGTGCACGTTCGGCCCAGTGCGCTGCGTCTAATGCGGTGCACTTTGCACAGTCTCATGCGAGTCGTCGTATGCCGTCCGCCCACCCCTGTGGACAGCTCCGGTCGCGGGTACGGCCATTTTCCCTAGACTCGGTTTTAGCCAGTGACACCGACGGGTGGGGGACTCACCGTGAACTCTTCTTGGCACCGCGCTGCCGTGACGCTCGCCGTCGTCGCCCTCGGTCTCACCGCCTGCGGCGACAAGGACGAGCCAACGCAGAGCTCGAGCCCGACCCCCACGGCGTCCGCGTCGGTCAGCTCATCCTCCGCATCGCCCTCCGCGAGCGCCTCACCGTCGGGCTCGGCTTCGGCGACTGCAGCGGCTGAGGTCCCCGCGGCCGCCAGGGCCCGCACCGAAGCCGGCGCCATCGCCTTCCTCAAGTTCTATTTCGACGAGGTCAATCGCGGACAACTTCGACCAGGCACGGTCGACCTCGCTCCCCTCAGCGAGAAGGACTGCATTGCCTGCAAGAACCTGCAGGGGAGCCTGCAGGAGTACGTCGACAACGGATGGTCCGTGAAGCAGGCTCCGGTGCGGCTTCTCTCTCCTGCAGTTGCCACGGACGTTGCTGGCGAGAAGGTCATCCTGAACTTCACGTTTGAGCAACTGCCTGTCCCGTACTTCAAGGCTGGAGCCGAAGTCGGCAAGCTCAAGGCCGCGAAGGGGAAGCGCGCCGCGGCCATCCGCTGGATCGATGGCGCTTGGGAGATGTACGGCATGGAGAAGACCTGATGCGAGGCACATCGCTGGCTGCATGCCTCCTCGTGGCGGTTGCTTGCTTTGCTCGTCCCGCGCACGCCGACGGCGGCCCGGGGCTGGAAGGCGACGTCCAAGGCGATGGCACGCGCGTCCAATTGACCTTGGCCCAAATTCGCCATGCCAAGGCGGAAGCGGCCGGTGCCGTGGGGAAGCCGGGGCCGCGGTGGGAGTACCGGACCCGGATCAACTGCTCTGCGGGCGACAACAGCGGAACGGGCTGCGCCACGGCTGCGGCCGCGTGTACCAACGGCCAGTTCCAGGCCGTCGTGCTCCGCCGGCTCGTGAGCGAGACAGGCGCACCGGTTCCCGGCGAGCAGGGCATCTGGACTCAGTGGGGGATCACCTGCTTCCCGCAGGAGCTGCCGGGCAGCAACCTGCCGACGCTGGCGATGATCCGGCAGGCGTTCCGCGAGATCGACTTCGCCAAGGGCAGCGTCACCATCCAGCCCGTCGGCAACGTCACGCTCGTCAACCTGCCGACCTTCTTCGAGGCGAGCTGGCCCACGGCCGGGGTCGCGCCCGACGAGATCGACACGAGTGCACTTCTCGGATACCGCCTCGAGATCCAGCCGGTGCTCCAGTCGCTCACCTACGTCTACGGCGACGGGTCGAGCAGCGAGCCCACCCAGTCACTCGGCGGGCCGCACCCCACGGGCGACATCCGCTGGACCTACCGCACGGCCGGTCAGGTGGACACGCGGGTGGACACGACCTACGGCGGACGCTTCCGGCTCGAGGGCGGCTCGTGGGTGACGATCCCCGACACCGTCACGGTGCAGGGCACACCCGTGACGCTCACCGTCCGGGAGGCGAAGACCCGCCTCTACCAGTGACCGCGGATCAGGACGCCGTCGTCCCGCGTCGGCGCCGGAGGGCGGCCGCGGCGACGACGAGGGCGACCGCGAGAGCCAGCGCGACCCAGATCCAGCCCGTGTAGACCTGCGGCGCGGCCTTCACCGTCTCGAGCCCACGCTCGCGCACGTGGTCGACGAACCCGCGCCACACGACGGGCGCGGCCGACTTCGGGTCCGCGAGCTGGCCGACCCGCAGCGCTCCGAACCCGGCCCAGAGGCTGGTCGAGACGACGACTGCCACGAGCCAGGTCGCGACCACGCGCACGACCGCGACGATCGTCGGCGCGACCCGGTCGGAGGTCGCGACCCAGAACGGCAGGGCGACCGCGGCCGCGAGCAGCAGCCCACGGGACCACGTCGCCGGCGAGAGCCCGGCGACGAGCGCGAGGAAGGCGCCCGCCGACACCGCGCCCTTCAGTGCACGGGCGCCGACACCCAGTCCGACGAGCATTCCGAGCGCCACGAGAGCCGCGAGCACGACCCGCTCCCCCGAGGCGAAGACGACGTCCCCGTCCGAGAGCACCCAGGCCACCGCGGTGAGACCGGCGGCGACGCCGAACCTCGGCCACGGCGCCGCCACGAGTGCCGACACGACGGACGCTGCGACGAGGGAGCCGAGGAAGAGCTCGCCACCGGCGACGGGCGCCACCCCACCCTCCATCTGCATGAAGGGCAGGTGCATCCAGTCGGCGCGGCCGGCATACCCGGCTGGCCACCACAGCAGGAGGGCCACAACGACCGCGACCCAGGGCCACGCGCGACGCAGGGGACCGAGCAAGAGGCCCTTCGACCCGCTCACGTCCTTCGCGTTCGAGGCACCGGTCCGTGTCGCGCGGCGGCTCGTCGTCTCACTCATGCGGGCGAGGCTACTGCGAGTCAGGCTCGGGACCGCCCGACCTGTGCCGATCGTCGCACCGATCCGCAGACCGAAGGACGCACCGTTCGTCGCACCGCCCAGCGCAGCGGACACGCCTCCGGGCGACGGCTGCGGACCCGATGTTGATGCGAGCCGGCCGACACGGTTGGGTGGGATCAGTGCGCGTCGCGACCCTCCCGGTCACGCCCCGCAGCCACGCCGCACCGACACCGCAGTCCCGCACTCCGCCCCCAACGACGAGGAGCCCGAAGTGACCGACGAGAACCTCTCCAGCCACCTGGCCGAGCTCGACCTCTCCCCCACCGACGAGCTGCGGTCGCAGGCCGTCGGGACCGAGGACCTCTTCGCCGAGGCCGACGCCGACCGCGAGGCGTTCTGGGCCAAGCAGGCGCGCGAGCGGCTCACGTGGAGCACGGACTTCGACCAGACGCTCGACTGGAGCGAGGCTCCCTTCGCCAAGTGGTTCGTCGGCGGTGAGCTCAACGTCGCCTACAACTGCGTCGACCGCCACGTCGAGGCCGGCAACGGCGACCGGGTCGCGCTGCACTTCGAGGGCGAGGGCGGCGACACCCGCACGGTGACCTACGCCCAGCTCAAGGACGACGTGTGCCGCGCCGCGAACGCACTCGTCGAGCTCGGTGTCGAGAAGGGCGACCGGGTCGCGATCTACCTGCCGATGATCCCCGAGGCCATCGCGACGATGCTCGCCTGCGCCCGCCTCGGCGCACCGCACTCGGTGATCTTCGGCGGCTTCTCGGCCGAGGCGCTCCGCACCCGCATCAACGACGCCGAGGCGCGAGTCGTCGTCACCGCCGACGGCCAGTGGCGTCGCGGCAAGGCTGCCCCGCTCAAGCCGGCGGTCGACGAGGCCCTCGCGCACGGCGACAACCCCGTCGAGAAGGTCCTTGTCGTCAGGCGCACCGAGTCCGAGGTCGAGTGGACCGAGGGCCGCGACGTCTGGTGGCACGACCTCGTCGACGGGCAGAGCAGCGAGCACACGGCCGAGCCGATGGACTCCGAGCACCCGCTCTTCATCCTCTACACCTCCGGCACGACCGGGAAGCCCAAGGGCATCTTCCACACGACCGGCGGCTACCTCACGCAGACGGCATACACGAATGCCGTGGTCCACGACGTGCACCCCGAGACCGACGTCTACTGGTGCACCGCCGACATCGGCTGGGTGACCGGCCACTCCTACATCGTCTACGGGCCGCTCGCCAACGGCGCGACGCAGGTGCTCTACGAAGGCACCCCCGACACCCCGCACCAGGGGCGCTGGTGGGAGATCGTCGAGAAGTACAAGGTGTCGATCCTCTACACCGCACCGACGGCGATCCGCACGTTCATGAAGTGGGGCGCCGACATCCCGGCGAAGTTCGACCTGTCGAGCATCCGCGTCCTCGGCTCGGTGGGTGAGCCGATCAACCCCGAGGCGTGGCTCTGGTACCGCAAGAACATCGGCGGCGACAAGGCCCCGATCGTCGACACGTGGTGGCAGACCGAGACCGGCGCGATCATGATCAGCCCGCTGCCGGGCGTGACGACGCTCGAGCCCGGGTCGGCGCAGCGCCCGATCCCCGGCATCAGCGCCGAGATCCTCGACGACGAGGGGCAGCCCTTCACCGAGCCCGACAAGGTCGGCTACCTCGTGCTCACCCAGCCGTGGCCGTCGATGCTCCGCGGCATCTGGGGCGACCCGGAGCGCTACAAGGAGACCTACTGGAGCCGGTTCGGCGAGAAGTACTACTTCGCCGGCGACGGCGCGAAGTACGACGAGAAGGGCAACATCTGGCTGCTCGGCCGCGTCGACGACGTCATGAACGTCTCGGGCCACCGGCTCTCCACCGCCGAGATCGAGTCCGCGCTCGTGTCGCACCCGTCGGTCGCCGAGGCCGCGGTCGTCGGTGCCTCCGACGAGACCACCGGCCAGGCGGTCGTCGCGTTCGTCATCCTCCGCGGCGGCGCCGAGGACCACGGCGACGAGACCGTGCAGGAGCTGCGCAACCACGTCGCGAAGGAGATCGGCCCGATCGCCAAGCCGCGCCAGATCATGGTCGTCCCCGAGCTGCCCAAGACCCGCTCGGGCAAGATCATGCGCCGCCTCCTCAAGGACGTCGCCGAGAACCGCGAGGTCGGTGACGTCACGACTCTCGCCGACAGCTCGGTGATGAACCTCATCCAGCAGGGCCTGTCGAAGGACTCCTCCGACTGAGACCCGTGCGCGACTGATTGCCCTTTCCAGCGCGAGGAGCGCAGCGACGACCGCTGGAAAGGGCAATCAGTCGCAGGTATGCTGTGCAGTCGGCTTCCCGTGTCAGCGCGCGGCGACCGCCTCGGCCTCACGCGTGCCGACGCCGGTGAGCTCGGGCAGGGCGGCGACGAGGTCGGCGAGCTCGGGCGTCGCCTCAGCCTCGGCGACCGCGGCGGCGAGCGCCCGGTCGTGCACGGGCCGGGCCTTGCGCAGCAGAGCGCGACCGGCCGGCGTGAGCTCGGTGTAGATCCCGCGGCGATCGTCGGCGCAGAGGATGCGGGTGAGGAGTCCCCGTTGTTCGAGCCGGTTGACGAGCCGGGTGGACGCACTCGGCGACAGGGCCGCGGCCCGGGCGAGCTGCGACATGCGCATGTGCCAGCCGTCCTGGCGCGAGAGCGAGTCGAGGACGCTGAACTCGACGACCGAGAGGTCGTGGCCTTCCTGGAGTGCCTTCTCGAGCGAGGACTCGATCTGCTGATGCAGGGCGGCCAGGCGTCGCCAGCCCTGTGACCGGACCTGCACGGCGTCGTCGGAGATACCCATGCGCCCATCATAGCGTTTTGCAATATCCCGCGCGTGCAACTAACGTCTCCCGGGTAGTTGCACACGCGCTATATCTCGATCAGGAAGGAACGCCGGTGGCCTCCACGCTGGCTTCGCCCACCCGCTCCGACGCCCCAGCGCCGGCACCGTCACGACTCCCCCTCGGCCTCCTCGCCCTCGCCGTCGGCGGGTTCGGCATCGGACTCACCGAGTTCGTCATCGCCGGCCTCCTCCCCGAGGTCGCCCGCGACTTCGACGTCACCGAGACCGCCGCCGGCTGGCTCATCTCCGGCTACGCCCTCAGCGTCGCCGTGGGCGGCGTCGGCCTCACCCTCGCGGCGGCCCGGCTGCCGCGCAAGCAGGTCCTGCTCGGCCTCATGGTGCTCTTCATCGTCGGCAACCTCCTCTCGGCGGTGGGCACGTCCTACGCCGTGATGATGGCCGGCCGCGTCATCGCCGCCCTGTGTCACGGCGCCTTCTTCGGCATCGGCTCCGTCGTCGCCGCCGGCCTCGTCACCAGGGAGAAGGCCGCGAGCGCCATCGCGCTCATGTTCGCCGGGCTCACGACCGCCAACGTCCTCGGCGTCCCGCTCGGCACCCTGCTCGGGCAGGCGCTCGGCTGGCGCTCGACCTTCTGGGCCATCACGGTGATCGGCGTCCTCGCCCTCGTCGCGCTCGCCACCCTCGTTCCGTCCTCCGTCAACGACACCGCGACGGACGACGCGAGCCGACCGGCCGGCATACGGCACGAGCTGTCCGCTTTCGCCAACCGGCAGGTGTGGTTCTCGCTGCTCGTCACCGTGCTCGGCTTCGGCGGGATGTTCGGCGCGTTCACCTACATCGCGTTCACGCTCACCGAGGTGTCCGGCTTCGCCAGCAGCTCCGTGCCGTGGCTGCTCATCCTCTTCGGCGTCGGCCTCTTCGTCGGCAACCTCCTCGGCGGCCGCGCCGCCAACCGGTCGGTCCCGCGCACCCTCGTCGCCGTCCTCGCCGCGCTCACCGTCGTCATGGTCGGGTTCGCGCTCACCGCGCAGTCGCAGGTGCTCACCATGATCTCGCTCGTCCTCATGGGCGCCTTCGGTTTCGCGACCGTCCCCGGGCTCCAGCTGCGGATCATGACGTATGCCGGCTCGGCGCCGACGCTCGCGAGCGGCGCCAACATCGCCGCCTTCAACGTCGGCAACGCCCTCGGCGCGTGGCTCGGCGGCGTGACCATTGCTGCGGGCCTCGGCTACGTCTCGACGATCTGGGCGGGCGCCGCCATGGCCGCCGCCGCCCTCGTCACCCTGCTCGTCGCGGAGCGGCTTCGGAACTGAGCGCGGCGTCGGAGCGGGGCCGACGGCCGATAGACTGGACGTCAGGTGAGCCGGGAAGTCTGGTCGGCAACGACGCCACCGACCCCGAAAGGGCCCCATGATCTCCCCCGCAGGACGCGAGCGCCTCTTCCGACGCCCGAGCTGGACCGAGGCCCAGTTCGTCGCCAGGGCTCTGCGGACCGAGACCGTCGGCGGCGCGGTCCTCCTCGTCGCGGCGCTCGCCGCCCTCCTCTGGGCGAACTCGCCGTGGCGCGAAGGCTATGCGGCCCTGCGCGACCTCCATGTCGGCTACGAGCCCTGGCACCTCGACCTGACGCTGGGCCACTGGGCCGGCGACGGCCTCCTCGCGATCTTCTTCTTCGTGGCCGGGCTCGAGCTCAAGCGCGAGTTCCTCGTCGGCGACCTGCGTTCGCCTGCGCGAGCCGCCGTCCCGGTCATCGCGGCTGCGGCAGGGGTCGTCGTGCCGGCCGTCCTCTTCACCGCGACCGTGCTACTGGCCGGCGACGACTCCGAGGCGCTGCGCGGCTGGGCCATCCCCACCGCGACCGACATCGCCTTCGCCCTGGCCGTGCTCGCCGTCATCGGATCGCACCTGCCGTCCGGGCTGCGCTCGTTCCTCCTCACCCTGGCCGTCGTCGACGACCTCATCGCCATCACGATCATCGCGATCTTCTACACGAACGGCCTCGAGCTCGTCCCGCTGCTGCTGGCGGTCGTGCCCCTCGCGGCCTTCGCCTTCCTCGCACAGCGACGCATCGTCGTGTGGTGGCTGCTCGTGCCCCTGGCGTTCGCCACGTGGGCGCTCGTCCACGCGTCGGGCATCCACGCGACCGTCGCCGGCGTCCTCCTCGGGCTCGTGGTGCCGGTCCGCCCCAGGGCGAAGGTGCCCAGCGTGTCGACCCTCCCGGCCGAGGCGGACGTGGCGCACCGGCTCGAGCACCGGCTGCGGCCGCTGTCGGCGGGCTTCGCCGTGCCCGTGTTCGCCTTCTTCGCGTCGGGTGTGACCGTCGTCGGCGGCGGGTTGGGCGGGGCCCTGCGCGACCCCGTCGCCATCGGCATCGTCGTGGGACTCGTCGCAGGCAAGCTCATCGGCGTGCTCGGCAGCACCTGGCTCATGGCCAGGTTCACGCGGGCCAGTCTCGACGACGACCTTGCGTGGAGCGACATCGTGGGGCTTGCCCTGCTCACGGGTGTCGGGTTCACGGTCTCGCTGCTCGTGGGCGAGCTCGCCTTCGGCGCCGGGTCCGAGCGCGACGACCACGCGAAGCTCGCCGTCATCGTGGGTTCACTCGTCGCGGCGGTGCTGGCCTCCGTGGTCCTGCGACGCAGGAACGCCGTCTACCGGCGGATCCACCTGGAGGACCAGCTCGACAGCGACCGCGACGGGGTGCCCGACGCCTACCAGCGTGGTTCGGGTGCGGACGGGACGGGTCGCGCACACGGGACTGGGTAAGGTCGGACACGCGCATTGACCCTCCCGACCTGCGAAGGTGAGCAGCATGACAACCGGAACCGGACCCGAGCGGACCATCGGCCAGCTCGTCGCGGACGCCACGCACGACGTGCAGGGCATCGTCCGCAGCGAGATCGCGCTGGCCAAGGCCGAGGTGTCCGCCGGCGCCAAGGTCATGGGCAAGGGCGCGGGCCTCCTCGCCGGCGCGGCGTTCGTCGGCCTCATCGGCCTGATCTTCCTCTTCCACACCCTCGCCCACGTGATCGGGATCTGGCTTCCCCTCTGGGCCGGCTACGGCATCACGACGCTGCTCATGCTCGTCGTCGCCGCCGTCCTCGGCCTGCTCGGCAAGAAGTCGCTCGAGAAGGCGAAGCCGGCACCGAGCCGGGCCATCGCCGAGGCGCAGCAGACGATCGCCACCCTCAAGTCCTGACCTCGGCGGGCGCGCAGCGTCCGCAACCGCGGTCTGTATGCCGGCCCACGCAGAGCGTGGGAACCGCGCTCGCCGGACGCTGCGAGCTCAGGTGCGGTTGCGCATCCAGTCCGACAGGACGTGCTCGGGGATCGGCCGCTCGACCTTGGGGTCCCAGGGCTGGCTCAGCCCGGCCAGGTCGAAGACCGCGCCGAGCAGGAGAGCCGTGAACCCCCACACGAAGAACCCACCTGCCTCGAACCCCGGCCCGCGGTAGCCCGACGGGTGCGCCACGGTGAACCGCCGCGACGGGTCGAGCAGCTCGGCGACGGGCACGCGCTCGACCCGCTCGACCTCACGGGGGTCGACGACGCTCACCGGCCCGGGCGACGGCCACCAGCCGAGCACGGGCGTCACCGCGTTGCCGCTCGGGGTGAGGAAGAGCTCGGGCATGGCACCGACCACGTCGACGCTCGCCGGGACGACCCCGACCTCCTCCTCCGCCTCGCGCAGGGCGGCCTCGACCGGCCCGGCGTCTGTCGGGTCCACGCGGCCGCCGGGAAAGGAGACCTGGCCGGGGTGGGCCCGCAGGTCGCGCGAGCGCGACGTGAGGACGACGTCGGAGCCACCGTCCGGGCTCGGGCCGAAAAGCATGAGCACCGCCGATCGGCGGTCGACCTCGTCGGGTGGCGCGAACGTCGTGAAGGCGGCCGGTCGCTCCTCGGCGACCGCCGTGAGCACCCGCGCCATCCAGTCGGGACGCGGTGCGTTCACGCCGTCTCCTCGACGCGCTCGCCCGGGAGCGGCCCCGGCGGCGGGTCGGGCAGCACGGCGCCGGGCGCCAGCTCGTACTTGAGGAGGGCGAGCGCCTTGACCGGGTCGGTCTCGCCCTCGCCGTAGGACGGGCACCACCGCGACACGGGGCACGCCCCGCACGCCGGCCGTCGGGCGTGGCAGGTGCGCCGCCCGTGGAAGATGAGGACGTGGCTGAGCATGACCCAGTCCTTGCGCGGGAAGAGCGCGCCGACCTCGTGCTCGACCTTGACCGGGTCGGTCTCCTCGGTCCAGCCGAAGCGCCGCGCGAGCCGGCCGAAGTGGGTGTCGACGGTGATGCCGGGAACGCCGAAGGCGTTGCCGAGGACGACGTTGGCGGTCTTGCGACCGACGCCGGGAAGCGTGACGAGGTCCTTGAGGCGGGCCGGCACCTCACCGCCGAACCGGTCGACGAGCGCCTGGCTCAGCGTGATGACCGAGTTGGTCTTGGCCCGGAAGAAGCCCGTCGGCTTGAGCACCTCCTCCATCTCGGTGCGGTCGGCGGCGGCGAGCGCCTCGGCGGTCGGCCAGCGTGAGAAGAGGACAGGCGTCACCTTGTTGACGGTGACGTCGGTCGTCTGCGCCGAGAGGACCGTGGCGAGGAGCAGCTGCAGCGGGGTCTCGAAGTCGAGCTCGGCGTGCGCATAGGGGTAGCGGTCGACGAGCGCGCGATAGATCCGGCGGGCCCGGCGGGTACGCGCGACGGGTGACTCTGCGGCATACGAGATGGGGTGGGCAGGCACGCCCGCCAGCCTACGTCTCGGCACCGACGGTGACCGTGCCCTCGTCACCGGCCCGGGCGAGCGACGGCATGGCACACTGTGCCCCGTGGATCACGACATCGTGCGCAAGGCTCCGTTGTTCGCCGCTCTCGACGAAGAGACGGCGGCCAGCCTCATCGCGTCCATGACCGCCCAGCACATGGAGCGCGGTGACGTGCTCTTCCACGAGGGCGACCCGGGTGACCGGCTCTACGTCATCGGCGAGGGCAAGATCAAGCTCGGCCGCTCCTCCGCCGACGGGCGCGAGAACCTCCTCGCGATCCTCGGCCCGGGCGAGATGTTCGGCGAGCTCAGCCTCTTCGACCCGGGCCCGCGCACGGCCACGGCCACCGCGGTCGCCGAGACCCAGGTCGTCGGGCTCACCCACGAGCAGCTCAAGACCTTCCTCGCCGAGCGCCCCGGAGTCGCCGCCACCCTCCTCGCTGCCCTGGCCCGACGCCTGCGCCGCACCAACGAGTCGCTCGCCGACCTCGTCTTCACCGACGTCCCCGGCCGAGTGGCCAAGGCCCTCATCGACCTCTCCGACCGCTTCGGCCGCCCGGTCGACGGCGGCGTCATGGTGAGCCACGACCTCACCCAGGAGGAGCTCGCCCAGCTCGTCGGCGCGTCCCGTGAGACCGTCAACAAGGCGCTCGCCGACTTCGCGACACGCGGCTGGCTCAAGCTCGAGGCGCGCGCCGTCCTCGTCCAGGACATGGAGCGCCTCCAGCGCCGCGCGCGCTGACCCTCAGCCCACCCCGAGGTAGTCGAGCTGGGCGCGGATGCTCATCCGCGCCGCCGGCCAGACCTCCTGCGGCACATCGGCGTAGACCCGCGTGAGCACACCCTCGACCGGGTCCGCCTCCTGCGCAGCGCCGTCCGCGAGCGCCTGCCGCACCTGCTCGAGCCGCTCCTGGCGGTGCGTCCGGTAGAACGCGACCATCGCGCCGGCGTCGGGCACGACAGGGCCGTGACCGGGCAGGATTTGGGTCACCTCGCCGTTGCCCGTGAGGTCCGCGATCCGTTCCAACGACGCAAGGTATGCCGCCAGCTCACCATCCGGGTGCGCGACCACCGTGGTGCCCCGCCCCAGGACCGTGTCGCCGGTGAGGAGAGCGTGGTCGGCAGCGAGGGCGAACGACACCGAGTCGCTCGTGTGACCGGGGGTGGCGACGACGCGAACCTCGAGCCCACCGGCCCTGATGACGGAGCCGTCGGCCAGGTCGTCGTGGCCGCGACCGACGGCGCGGATGCGACTGCCGGTGAGCTCGGCGAAGCGCGGCGCCGCCTCGGCGTGGTCGTGGTGGCCGTGGGTGAGGACCGTCTCGGTGACGCGCGCACCGGTGGCGGTGACGGTGTCGACGACCCGCGCGAGGTGCCGCTCGTCGAGCGGACCGGGGTCGATGACGACGGCCTCTGTCCCGCCCGGCTCGAGCAGGACCCACGTGTTCGTGCCGTCGAGGGTCATCGGTCCGGGGTTGGGCGCGAGGACGCAGTGCGCCCGCTCGGTGACCTGCCCGCCGGCCCACGCCTGCTCACTCATGACCCCAACCCTCCCACTCCGCGGGTACGGCGCCTCCACCCGGTCACGGCGCGCGGCAAAGGCACCGGTCCGACGGCGCTGCGGGCGTGTGGCGTGTCTCGACGAGGGCTTTGCCGCGCAGCGTGCACACCTGTGGAGAACTCGCCGGCCGTCGCACGCCGCTCGGCGAGCATGGTCACGTGACGGTGGCGACGACGACCGAGCGGCTCGGAGGGTGGGCGACGTGGGTCGAGCTGCGCCGCCACCATCCACGCCGGGCGATCGAACGGGCAGTGCGCGAGGGCAGAGTGGTCCGGGTCGGCCACAACCGCTACACCCTGCCGGACACCGTGACAGCGCTGGTCGATGCCCTCCGAGTGGGTGGAAGCCTGAGCCACCTCAGCGCCGCCCTGCATCACGGCTGGAAGGTCAAGACCGTCCCTGAGCTCACGTGGGTCACCCTCCCTCGGGCTCGGGGGACGCAGCGCCGGAAGACCGCCGGGGTCCACGTCCACCGCAGCGACCTGCCCGTCGGCTCCTCCCGGGCGCGGGTCACGGACCCGTTGCGCACGGTGATCGACTCTGCCCGCATCCTGCCCTTCGACGAAGCCCTCACCGTGGCCGACTCGGCCCTTCGCTCGGGCAAGGTGGGACGCGACGAGCTTCGGCGGGCAGGCGCCGCCGCCCGCGGGCCCGGATCTGCCCAGGTTCGTCGGGTCGCTACCCATGCCGACGGTCGAGCGGCGAACCCCCTCGAGTCCGTGCTCCGTGCACTTGCCATCGAGGTCGGGCTTGCCATGACCCCGCAGCTCGAGGTGGCCGAGTCAGGGCTCTACGCAAGAGCCGACCTCGGTAACGAGGACCTTCGGCTGCTCCTGGAGGCCGAGGGCTACGAGACCCACGGCACTCGGCAGGGCCTGCGACGGGACTGTCGTCGTCACACCGACTTCGTCGTTCACGGGTGGACGTCGATGCGTTTCGCCTACGAGCACGTCATGTTCGAGCAGGACTGGGTCAGGTGGTCGCTTGCGGCGTGGCTCGCCCGTCACCTGGGCCAGCCGGTGCCCGCCCGACCGAAGACTCATTGGCGCGCCGCCTGATCACGAGGCGCGGCAACCGGCATGGGTCTCGCGGGTGGGCCTCGTTGCTGAGCGTGGACAGATGAGGGGCGACGGCCTTTGCCGCGCACGATGCCCACCTCTGCGGCCGCCGTCAGGGGATGTACGAGCGCATGACGAGACGGTCGCCGAGGTCGACGAGCTGGGGCGACACCGCGGTGAGCACCGGTCGGTCGGCGAGGAACTCGTCCACCGTGGCGAACGCGTCCAGCTGCTCGAGCATCACCACCGTCGGGGGCAGCATGACCGCCAGCCCTTCCGCGTATGCCGTGAGGAGACGTCGCGGGAGCACCCACGCGTCGTGGTCGGTCTCGCCGGACTCCCCGAGAGCCGTCTGGTCCTCCGGCATCGCGGCGGCGAAGAACCACGTGTCGAACCGGCGCTTCTCGAAGGGCGGGGTGATCCAGTGCGCCCGAGGCACGAGGTCGGCCGCCGACAGCCGCAGGCCGCACTCCTCCTCGACCTCGCGGACGGCTGCCGCGAGCAGCGGCGCCGCTTCGCCCGGGCCGACACCCATGGCATCGGCCGCCTCGGTCACGACGTGCGCGTCGAGCTCGACCTCCGCGTCCGCGGGGTCGACACCGCCACCGGGGAAGACGTACATCGACGGCGCGAACGCCATCGTCGACACCCTCCGCTGGACGAAGACCGCCGGGCCGTCATCGGTGTCACGGACGACGAGGACCGTGGACGCACCCCGGGGAACCAACGGCTCCCCCGGGGACGCCAGCCACGCGCGGGCGTTCTCGACCCACGCCTGGGAGCGCGGAGCCTCGAACTCGCGCCACGGCATACGGGAAGGAGGCGTCAGTCGGCGACGTGGACGATGATCTCGACCTCGACGGGAGCGTCGAGGGGGAGCACCGCGACACCGACGGCCGAGCGCGCGTGGACGCCCTTGTCGCCGAAGGCATGTCCGAGCAGCTCGCTCGCGCCGTTGACGACGCCCGGCTGGCCGGTGAATGAGGGGTCGGAGGCGACGAAGCCGACGACCTTGACGACGCGCTCGACCTTGTCGAGGTCGCCGACGACCGACTTCACGGCCGCGATCGCGTTGAGGGCGCAGACCTGCGCGAGCTCCTTGGCCCGCTCGGGTGAGACGTGACCCTCGCCCTCGCCGACCTTGCCCGTCTCGGCGAGCTGGCCGGAGACCATCGGCAGCTGGCCGGAGGTGAAGATGCGCGACCCGTCCTGGAGGGCGGGGACGTAGGCGGCCACCGGAGCGGCCACCTCGGGGACGGTCAGACCCAGCTCGGCGAGGCGGTCCTCGACTGCACCCATGGTCAGGCTCCCTTCGGACGCTTGAGGTAGGCCACGAGACCGTTGCCGTCCGGGCCGGGGACGACCTGGACGAGCTCCCAGCCGTCCTCGCCCCACTGGTCGAGGATCTGCTTCGTCGCATGGATCATGAGCGGCACCGTCGCGTACTCCCACTTCTGCATGGCGCCCACCCTAGTGCGAGCAACCGTAGGCTGACACCGTGCCCTCATCTGCCCACCCGGACCTGCCGGCCGCCCGCCTGCACGTCGTCACCGGCAAGGGCGGGGTCGGCAAGACGACGGTCGCCTCCGCCCTCGCGCTCGCCCTCGCCAGCACCGGCAAGCGGGTGCTCGTCGCCGAGGTCGAGGGCCGTCAGGGCCTGTCGCAGACGTTCGACGTCCCACCGCTCGGCACGGAGGAGGTCCGCCTCGTCTCGCACCCGAGCGGCGGCGAGCTCTGGGGCCTGTCGGTCGACGCGAAGGCCGCGCTGCTCGAGTACCTCCAGCTCTTCTACAAGCTCGGCCGTGCCGGGTCGGCGCTGGAGAAGGTCGGCGCCATCGACTTCGCGACGACGATCGCCCCCGGGGTGCGCGACGTCCTCCTCATCGGCAAGGTCTACGAGGCTGCGGGTCGCCCCAAGGGAGGCCGCGGGTCCAAGGGTGCGGGTCTGCACTACGACGCCGTGGTCCTCGACGCACCGCCGACGGGGCGGGCCGTCCGCTTCCTCAACGTCAACGCCGGTGTCGCCGACGTCGCCCGGATGGGCCCGATCAAGTCGCAGGCCGACTCGATCACGCGAATGCTGCGCGACCCCCGCACCCTCGTGCACATGGTGACGCTGCTCGAGGAGATGCCGGTGCAGGAGAGCCTCGACGGCCTGCGCGACCTCGCCGACGTCGGCCTCCACATCGGCGCGATCATCGTGAACCAGGTCCGCGAGCCCAGGCTCTCGCCCGACAACCTCCACGCCCTCGAGGGCTCAGACGACGCGCTCGACGAGCTGCTGCGCACCGAGCTCACCGAGGCGGGGCTGCGCCCGACCAACCCGATGGTGCAGGGCCTCGTGCAGGAGGGTCGTGACCACGCGCTGCGGCTCGAGCTCCAGTCGGAGATGGCCCTCGAGATCGCCGAGGCCGGCCCTCCGGTCATCGAGCTGCCGGCCCTCCCCGACGGGGTCGAGGACGGCGGGGTCGCCGTGCTCACCGACGAGCTGCTCGCGCAGGGGGTGGCGTGATGCCCTCACGCAGCACGCCCACCCACGAGCCCCTCGACGTCGACGCCCTCCTCGCCGACGACGGCGTCGGCATCATCGTCTGCTGCGGCAGCGGCGGGGTCGGCAAGACGACGACCGCCGCGGCCCTCGGCATCCGCGCGGCCGAGACGGGACGCAAGGTCGTCGTCCTCACCATCGACCCGGCACGGCGGCTCGCCCAGTCGCTCGGGCTCACCGAGCTCGACAACACGCCCCGCCCGGTCGCGGGCGTCGACACGTCGGCCGGCGGGTCGCTCGACGCGATGATGCTCGACATGAAGCGGACCTTCGACGAGGTCGTCGAGGCGCACGCCACTCCTGACAAGGCCGCCCAGATCCTCGAGAACCCCTTCTACCAAGCGGTGTCGAGCAGCTTCGCGGGGACGCAGGAGTACATGGCCATGGAGAAGCTCGGCCAGCTCCGCACCCAGGCCGAGCGCGACGGCACGTGGGACCTCATCGTCGTCGACACTCCCCCGTCTCGGTCGGCGCTCGACTTCCTCGACGCGCCCAAGCGGCTCGGCTCGTTCCTCGACGGGCGGTTCGTCCGCCTCCTCATGGCACCGGCCAAGGCGGGCGGTCGCGCCTACCTCAAGGTCTTCAGCGTCGGGGTCGACCTCGCGCAGCGCACCCTGAGCCGGGTCCTCGGCGGCCAGATGCTCCAGGACGTCCAGACGTTCGTCGCCGCGCTCGACACGATGTTCGGCGGCTTCCGCGAGCGGGCCGACGTCACCTACGCGCTTCTCAAGGAGGACACGACCGCCTTCGTCGTCATCGCCTCCCCCGACCGGGACGCGCTGCGCGAGGCCGCCTTCTTCGTCGACCGGCTGGGGCAGGAGCGTATGCCGCTCGCGGGCGTCGTCGTCAACCGTCTCCAGTCGCTCGGGGCGGCCGCGCTGTCGGCGCCGCGCGCCGAGGACGCCCTCGAGCAGCTCACCGAGGAGGGCAAGCAGGACTCGCTCACCGCCGCCCTGCTCTCGCTGCACGTCGACCTCGCTTCGGCCGCGGCCCGGCAGCACGCCTTCGTGTCACGGTTCGCCGCCTCGCACCCGCACGTGCCGCTGTCGACCGTCGCGGCGTCGGCCACCGACGTCCACGACCTCGACGGGCTGCGCGAGGTGGGTGCGGCCCTCGCCGGCTGAACGCGAGGACGGCGAACCCGGGCCCGGACCCACCCGTCTCGGGGCAAGCGAATGCCGGGCCGGCCACGAGGGCACGACCCGGCATACGGGAGCAGGTGGTCAGCCCCGGGCGCGGGCGATGACCGTCTTGGTGAGGACGTCGCGCCAGGAGCGGACGTCGGGGTGGCGGCGAAGCAGGGCGCGCCGCTCGCGCTCGGTCATGCCGCCCCAGACACCGAACTCGGTCTTGTTGTCGAGGGCGTCGGCGAGGCAGTCGAGCGCCACGGGGCAACCGCGGCACACGATCTTGGCGGTGCGCTGCTCCTTGCCCTGCACGAAGAGCGCATCGGGGTCGGTACCCACGCAGGTGCCGCGGGTGGACCAGTCGGACGGAGCGGTAGAGGTGGTGACAGGAGCTGTGATCGTCATGCGAGTGTCCCTTGGCTGGGCCATTCCCTCCCGAATGGCGTTACCGGAAAACTAGGGAGTAGCGGGGAACCGCGCTATGACCAATTTGGGGACTAGTCATATGGTTCGAAGTAACTAGTTAGTTGCTAGCCAGTTTCCGCAAGACGTGAGGTCACGGGCCCGCGGCGCTGCAACCCGGCTGTCACATGTTGCCGCGTTACCCTGCGGGGCATGGAAGGTCGCGCCCACAACCTGCCCCACGTGCTTCGCCTGCTCCTGGGGCTCGTCGTCCTGAGCACCCTCATGGGGTTGCTCATGGCCGGCATCGCCATCCCCGCCATCGGGGCCGGTGGGAGCGCCACGACCAGTGGCGTCAAGGCGTTCAACGACCTCCCGAGCGAGTTCTCGGTCTCGCCGCTCGCGCAGCAGTCCAAGATCCTCACGGCCGACAACAAGCTCATCGCCAACCCCTACGACGAGAACCGGATCATCGTCAGCCTCGACAAGATCTCGCCGTGGATGCAGAAGGCGCAGATCGCGATCGAGGACTCGCGGTTCTACGAGCACGGGGGCCTCGACGTGCGCGGCTTCACCCGCGCCATGGTGTCGAACTTCTCGAGCGGCGACGTCCAGGGCGCGTCGACGCTCACCCAGCAGTACGTCAAGATCACGCTGCAGGAGAACGCACTGCGCCGGGACGACAAGGAGGCCGCGAAGGCCGCCGTCGCCAAGACCTACACGCGCAAGCTGCAGGAGCTCAAGTACGCCCTCGACGTGGAGCGCAACTACACCAAGGAGCAGATCCTCGCGGGCTACCTCAACCTCGTCTACTACGGCGACCAGGCCTACGGCGTCGAGGCGGCCTCGCAGAACTACTTCGGCGTGAGCGCGAGCAAGCTCACGCTCGTCCAGTCGGCGCTTCTCGCCGGCATCGTCCAGCAGCCGACGAAGTACAACCCGGTCCTCAACCCCAAAAACTCGCAGGCCCGCCGCAACGCCGTCCTCGACCGCATGCAGGCCCTCGGCATGGCCCCCGCCGCCGACGTGGCTGCCGCCAAGAAGGTCCCGGTCGCGAGCATGCTCGGCAACCGCAAGCCCCCGAAGGGCGTCTGCCAGCGCTCGAGCGAGCCGTTCTTCTGCGCCTACATGATGGAGTACCTCCAGAAGTCGCCGCAGATGGCCGTCCTCGGCAAGACCCCGGCGGAACGCCTCAAGAACATCAACCAGGGCGGCCTCGAAATCAAGACGACGCTCGACAGCAAGCTGCAGGCGTCCACGCTCAAGGCCCTCACCGACGCCGTGCCGGTCGGCAACAAGAGCAACCTCGGCGCTGCCTCGACGGTCATCGAGCCCGGCACCGGCAAGGTGCTCGCCATGGCGCAGGCCACCGACTTCGGTGACAGCCAGCTCAACCTCAACGTCGACCAGCGCTACGGCGGCAGCCAGTACGGCTACCAGTTCGGCTCGACGGCCAAGACCTACGCCCTCGTGGCGGCGCTCGAGTCGGGGATGCCGCTCGACGGCACGATCGACGCCCCCTCGGCCTCGCCGGACGACCCGCACATGTTCACGCGCGCGGAGATGAAGGGGAGGTGCAACTCGGACAAGGACTGGGAGGTCGAGAACGACTACCGCAGCGGCGGTGAGATGAGCCTCGCGAAGGCGACCGCCGAGTCGATCAACACGGCGTTCGGGCAGCTCGTCATCGACACCGGCTGCCAGAAGGTCTACGACGCCATGAACCGCATGGGCGTGCACCAGGGCGACGGCAAGCCGATCTACAACTCGGTCGCCTCGATCACGCTCGGCGCCGGCACAATGACGCCGATGACGGCGGCGTCCTCCTACGCGACGCTCGCCGCTCGCGGCAAGTACTGCGAGCCGACGCCGATCGCCTCGATCACGACGTCGAACGGCAAGGTCATCAAGGTCCCGCCGACGACGTGCAAGCAGGTCGTCCGCGCCGACGTCGCCGACGGCGTCAACCTCCTCCTCCAGGGCCCGCTCAAGGACCGCCGAGGCACCGCCGAGGGCGTCTGGGACGTCACGAAGCGGCCCGCCGCCGGCAAGACGGGCACGACGAACAACCACAACCAGTCGTGGTTCATCGGCTACACGCCGCAGCGCGCGGCCGCCGTGTGGGTCGGCAACGTCAAGGTGTCCCGGGCCAACGGCCAGCTGCTCACCCTCAACGGCAAGTGCTTCAACACCTACGGCTGCAAGCGCAGTGTCTTCGGTGGCACCATCGCGGCACCCGTGTGGGCCGACATCATGCGAGCGGCGACGAGTGGGCTTCCCGTCGTCCAGTTCACGCCGCCGTCGAGCGCGGTCCTCAACGGCAACTACGTCCCGATCCCCAACGTCGCCGGCGACAGCATCAGCGACGCCACCGACACGCTCGAGGCCGCCGGCTTCAAGGTGCGGGTCGGGAGCCGGGTCGACAGCACGGTCCGTGAGGGACGGGTCGCGCGCACGAGTCCCGGCACCAAGGCGATGAAGGGCGGCACCGTCACGCTGCTCATCTCGCGCGGCTACTCGTCGCCGGTCCGCTCGAACACGGACACCCGACCCACCGTGTCCAACCCCAGGCCGACGACCACGGGCCCGACACCCAAGGTGAAGCCGACGAAGCCGCCCAAGCGCCCCTGAGGCCGGGCGCTGGCGGAAGGGCGCCGACCGGACCCGCGCGGGTCAGGTCGGCGCCCTTCGTCGTTCGATGCAGCCGTGTCGCGGTGGCTCAGCCCGCGAGGACCCTCTTGACGATCGCGGCCACCCGTCCACCGTCGGCGCGCCCGGCGACCTCGCCCTGCGCGACCTTCATGACCTGGCCCATCTGCGCCATCCCGCTGGCACCGGTGGACTCGACGGCCGAGCGCACGATGCGCTCGAGCTCGGCGTCGTCGAGCTGGGTGGGGAGGTAGCCCTCGAGGACGGCGAGCTCGGCGTCCTCGGTCTCGGCCAGCTCGGCGCGGCCGGCGTCGGTGTATGCCGTCGACGCCTCTTTGCGCTTCTTGGCCTCCTTGGCGATGACCTTGAGGACCTCGTCGTCGCTCAGCTCCTTGGCCTCGTCACCGGCCACCTCGGCGTTGGTGATCGCGGTGAGCGTCATGCGCAGCGTGCCTGAGCGGACCTTGTCCTTGCTCCGGATCGCGTCGTGCAGGTCGCCCTGGAGCCTGCCCTTGAGAGTCGTGTCGGTCATGCCCCCAAGTCTCGCACCCGGCGTCAACCGGGATACTGGCCCGATGAGCTCGACGACCGGGACCGCCCTGACGACCCTCGCCGGCGTGGCCGCCACGGGGGTCGCCTGCGTCGCCTACGCAGCCCTCGTGGAGCGCAACTGGTTCACCCTCCGCGAGGCCACCGTGCCCGTGCTCCCGCCCGGCTCGGACCCGGTCAAGGTGCTTCAGGTGAGCGACCTCCACCTCACCCCGGGCCAGCGGCGCAAGATCGACTGGGTGCGCGACCTCGCTACTCTCGCACCGGACTTCGTCGTCAACTCCGGTGACAACCTCGCCCACGTCGAGGCCGTACCCCCGCTCCTGCGGGCGATGGAACCGCTTCTGGACTTCCCCGGAGCGTTCGTCCTCGGCTCCAACGACCGCTACGCCCCGGTGCGCAAGAACCCGGCGCTCTACCTCACCCGCCACCACGCCCGCCCCCCGAAGGTCGTGCGTGAGGACCTTCCCGTCGACGAGCTCGTCGACGGGCTCGTGGCCGGCGGGTGGTCCGACCTCGACAACGCTCGCACCACCGTGGATGTCGGACCCCACCGCGTCGAGCTCGTCGGTGTCGACGACCCGCACATCGACCGGGACCGGTATGCCGGCGTGTCCGGCCCTGCGGCGAGCGACGTCGCGCTCACCGTGGGCCTCGTGCACGCGCCCTACCAGCGCGTGCTCGACGCGATGGCGGCCGACGGGGCCGGGCTCATCCTCGCCGGGCACACCCACGGCGGCCAGCTCGCGGTGCCGCTCTACGGCGCCCTCGTCACGAACTGCGACCTCGACCGAGGCCGGGCCAAGGGCCTGTCGCGATGGTGGCCCGGCGCGGGCCGCATGCACCACGCACAACCGGACGACGCGGCATACCTGCACGTCTCGGCCGGTCTCGGGACCTCGCCCTACGCGCCGGTGCGCTTCGCCTGCCGTCCGGAGGCCACGCTCCTCACCCTCGTCGGGCGCTGACGCAACGGGCTTCCCGGAACCGATTTCGGGAGGGGAGGGAGCGTCGGTTATCCTCTGGTGTCGCTGCCTGCGAGGGGAGCGGAGTGTCACGGGGTGTGGCGCAGCTTGGTAGCGCGCTTCGTTCGGGACGAAGAGGTCGCAGGTTCAAATCCTGTCACCCCGACACATCTGGGAAGGGCCGCCGGTCGATGTCGACCGGCGGCCCTTCTCGTCGTCCGGGCGGCCGCCTCAGGGAACCGGGGTCGGCTGGGTCGACGCCTCCTCCGGCAGCCCGTCGTTCCAGTAGTCGAAGGTCTGGGTGACCCAGAAGACGGCGAAGGCGACGAGCAGGACGACCTCGACCCACAGCACCCACTCGGTCGGGGTGCCGCCGCCGAGGAACTGATCGACGACGACGAGGACGATCGCCACGGCGAAGGTCACCGCCATGACGCCGGCAGTGGCGGCATACGTCATCCGGTAGGACTTCATCTCCCGGCTCGGCTCGCGACCCGGTATGCCGTCCCGTCGCCTCGACGCGTGCCGCGCGTTGACGAACGCCACGGCGGTGATGAGGCCGAAGAGCGGCACCGCGGCGCCGAAGTGGGCCGCGTCGAGGAACGAGTCCCGCGCGAAGCGGAACCAGAGGACGAACGCGGCGAAGACGGCGGCGGCGAGGAAGAAGCCGATCCGGGTCGCCCGCGAGGACTGCCGCCGCCCGAGGACGACCCACGCCCCGAGGCCCAGGCCGAGGACGCCGAGGGCGATGAGGCCCCAGACGTTGTTGACGACGGACGGGACGAACTCCGGCGGCACCGAGCAGCGGCCCTCCGGGTCGCAGGGCGCGCCGCCGGCACCGCGCGGGGTCGGCACGAAGGCGACGACCGGGGCGAGCATGCCCGCGATGTTGAGGGCGGTGTCCTCGAACCCGCGCCGGCCCACGATCGCGACGAGGCTGATGCCGATGGCGACGAGGGCTCCGACGAAGACGCTGCGCGCGGACGTGTAGTAGTAGGCGCTGATCGAGCCGAGGTTCCGGTTGGCCGCGGCCCCGCCGAGCCGCTCCGCCCACACGCAGAAGAGCAGCAGGACGACGAGGCCGACGAGGCTGAGCCGGAGGTAGCGGTAGGTCCGGACCGAGGCGCTGGCCCGGACCCGTGGTGGTGTGATGGCTCCCGCTGCGGCCTGGGCTCCGGCCGGGGCGACCGCCCCCGGACCGGGGGTGTCGGGCAGCTGGGCTGACAGGTTGCTCATGGCGCGCTCCTCTCGACGACACCAGTGTGTCGCCCTGAAGGAGGCGCGAGAAGTGCCCGAGATACGTGCCGACGGAGCGGGTCCCGCACGGGTGTTCGTCGATGTGGGGGACAGGCCGCCGGGCTGCTCCTACCCTCGGAGGATGGCCCATCGCGCCGAGCCGCCGACGAGCGTGCGCAACGCGGCCGAGGCGGTCGCCCTCCACGGCGCCCTCGGTTCGGCCTACCTCGCAGGCATGTGGGTCGGTGACCCCCTCGCCGACGCCTGCGCCGACGAGGCCACCTACATCGGGCGTGGTCGCTTCATGCGCCTGCTTCGCCGGGCCCTCGCCGAGGGCATCGACGCGGTCCCCGACGCGCCGGAGAGCCTCGTCGCCCTCTTCGCGCAGCTCGACGACGTGCCCGACTGGGTCGACCTCCCCGCGATCGACGCCGGGGTCCGCGACTTCGCGCGCTACAGCCGCGAGACGGGCATCGTCCTCGGGGCCGCCTCGCTGCTCGTGGGCTATGCCAACCCCACCGCGTCACGCCCGCTGGCCATGACGGGGCGCTACGTCGAGAGCGCCGGGATGCGCACCATCGAGGTCGCGACATGGCTCCGCGCGGTGACGAAGCCGGGTGGGCTGGAGCGCTTCTCCCCCGGCTTCGAGCGCACAGTCCGGGTGCGGATGATCCACGCCTTCGTGCGCCGCCACCTGCGTGACGACCCGGCCTGGGACCTCGAGGCCTGGGGTGAGCCGATCTCGCAGGCCCACCTCGCCTACACGGTCGACGAGTTCTGCCTCATCGTCATCCGGGCCCTGGCCCGTGTTGGGGTCCACTTCCGGCCTTACGAGATCGCCGACGGCCACTACGCGCGGTGGCGCTACCTCGGTCACCTCCTCGGCATCGTCCCGGAGCTGCTGCCCGCGACCAAGGCCGATCAGGAGGCGCTGGAGGAGCTGCACCTCATGACCCGCCCGCCGGTGGAGGACTTCTGCAGGGCCCTCGTGCGCGGGATCAACGCCGAGTTCCTCGTGCCCGAGCTCGACCTCCTCCTCGGACCCTTCCGGCGCTGGTCCCCGACCACCGTCCACGGGCTCGAACGGCTCTTCCTCGGCGATGACATCGCCGACGACCTCGGCGTGCCCCCGTCCCGGCTCGGGCCCGTCGTGGCCGGGCTCGGCCGACCACTCGGCGCGCTCAACCGGGGGATGGACCGCTCCCCCGCCCTCGTGGAGTGGCGCCGGCGCCGCGGCGAGGCCTACGCCGACCGGCAGGAGGTGCGGCTGCGCACGACCTACGGCGTGGCCCACGAGATGGTCGACGACTCCCCGGCCTCGGGCGCGCCGCACCCCGCACGCGTCGACGGGTGACAGCGGGGACGTATCAGGGCGCTGCTGCGGCGCCGGTGGCTCAGACCTGGCCGACCGACTCGCGCAGCTCGGTGAACCACGGCACCGACGCGTCGAACGCCTTGCCGCCGGCGATGCGCGGGAACTCGATGGCGCGCAGCTCGTCGCCGCGCTCCTCGTCCTCGCCGACGACACCGGACTCGCCGCGCAGGGCGGCGTCGACGGCGTAGTCGGTGCAGCGCCGGATGAGGGCGAGGTCCTCGTCGTTGGCCGCGGCCGACCTCGAGAAGTAGCCGGACTTCTGGACCATGACCTTCTCGGCGCCGAGGCGCTCGGCGAACTGCTTGCCGAACCACGCGCCCGGGTTGACCTTGTCGAGCTGGACGTGTCCGAAGGGGTCGAGCGGCACCTCCTGGCCGGCGGCCTCGAGCTCGGCGACGACCTCGCTCACGCCGGCACCCTCGGAGAGGAAGATGTTGACGCAGCCGATCTCGTCCATGACGGCCTTGAGCCGGGCGCTCTCGCCGGCGAGGTCGATGGGCGACTCGGGCACGAAGACGGCGTGGACGTCCCAGCGGCGGGAGTCGAGGCCGATGCCCGGCAGCCACTCCTGCTCGGCCACCCACGCGTGGTGGCGGCGCGCGGTCTCGGCGGTGAGCCAGCCGCAGTGACGCCCCATGACCTCGTGGATGATGAGCATCCGGGGGTTCGAGGAGTGCTCGGCGAGGACGTTGCGGGCGAAGAGCGCCCCCTGCTCGGCGGCCGTCCACGCGCCGAGGGACTGGCGGATCGGGATGACGTCGTTGTCGATCGTCTTGGGCAGGCCGACGACGGTGAGCGGGTAGTCGTTGCTCGCAAGGAACGCCGCGAGGTCGGCAGCCGTCGTGTTCGTGTCGTCGCCGCCGATGGTGTGGAGCACGTCGACGCCGTCTGCGGTGAGCTGCTCGGCGGCGACGTGCAGCGGGTCCTGGCCTTCCTGCACGAGGCCGCGCTTGACGCAGTCGGCGACGTTGGTGAGCTTGACCCGGCTGTTGCCGATCGGGGAGCCGCCGAAGCGGTGCAGCAGCGCCGCGCCCTCACGCACCTCGGGCGTCACCTCGACCGAGCGGCCGGTGAGGAGGCCGGCATACCCGTTCTGGTAGGCGATGATCCGCACGTCGGGAGCGATCTCGGTGTAGCGCTCGATGAGCCCGCCGACAGCGGACGAGAGACAGGGCGCGAGGCCACCGGCGGTGAGCAGGGCAACGGTCTGGACAGCCATGGCCCCAGTCTCTCAGTGTGACCGGCGGCACAGTCATGGAGTGACCGAACCGTGGACGCCCGTCAGTCGCAGGGGCGCGAGACCGTGGGCGGCGGGTCCTTGCGGACCGCGACCGGCTTCGGGAGCTCGGATACGGGTGTGACCTGCTCGAAGTGGTTGCCGAGCACGACGTCGATCACCATGTTGTCGCGCTGCACCTCGCGCAGGACGGAGCCCTTGATCTGGCGGGCGACCTGCGCGGCGGCGAGGTCGGCGTCGGGCCCGTGGCGGATGACCGCGACGTCGTTGGGCAGGAAGGACTGGTCGGGGTCGTTGCCCTGCTTGCCGGCCTTGAACCCGCGGGCGGTGAGCTCGGCCATGGCCGCCTTGGCGAGGCCCGGCTTCCACGTCGCGTTGTAGACGTTGACGGTGTAGGAGTCCTTGGCCGGTGGCTTCGGCGGCGGGCCGGGAAGCAGCCCGGCCCAGTCGGCGCCGAGGACGAACGAGATCGAGGTCCCCGAGCGGCCGTCGAACTCGAGCTCGGCACCGTCGACGTTCTGTGCGGCGAGGAGGGCCTGGTCGAGCCCGTCCTTGCCGTGGTAGATCCGCACCGGCGCCTTGACGAAGAGCGTGCGCGGGGCGGTCGACGCCTCGACGACGGTGAACCCGCGACGGGTGAGGTCCTTGGCGACCTGGTGGGCGGCGCCGTTCTGGCCCGAGGTGTTGAGCACCTTGATGTTGAACGACGCGGGCGGGGGCGCGAGCACCTTGACCGGCTCGCACGCCGGCGCGGCCGGCTCGCTCGACATGAGTCCGGTCCCGTATGCCGTGGCGATGCTCGCGGTGCCGAGCAGGACTGCCGGGATCGTGATGAAGGCGGCGAGGTGGCGGAACTGGTAGCGACGCCAGATCTGGTCGTCGGTCAGCTCCTCCTGGGTGCGGGCCCGCTCGAGGAACTCGCGGTGGACCGTGTCGCGGGTGAGGCCCAGCCCTCGGTGGGCGAGGGCGCGGGCCGCGCGGCCGGTCCTCACCGCCAACGACGACGGCCCGGTCGGCGACGACGGCCCGGTCGGCGACGACGGCTCGGTCGGCGACGGCTTGCTGCGTCCGAACACGGCCACTCCTTCCCAGTCGACCCGTACGACGCCACCTCGCGACGCCGTAGGCAAATCACACCATGAGCCACACGAGTCACATGAGTAACACGCGCATTTCGTCACCAACCCGAGACCGGACCCCTCCCGGACCCGCCGGTCGCACCATGGCAGGTCGAGGTGTCGGCCGTCCGACCGGTGGGTCACGCCGGGGTCACGTCGCTCGGGTCAGAGGGTCGCCGCGACGAGCTCGGCCGTCTGGAGCATGTTGAGCGCGGCGCCCTTGCGCAGGTTGTCGCCGCAGACGAAGAGGTCGAGCGTGCGCGGGAAGTCGATGGCCTGCCGCATGCGTCCGACGAACCTCGGGTCCGCGCCGACGATGTCGACCGGGGTCGGGTAGTCGCCGTTCTCGGGGTCGTCCATGACGACGACGGCCGGTGCCTCGACGAGCGCCTGACGGGCCTTGTCGACCTGGATCGGCTTGGCGAAGGTCGCGTGCACCGACACCGAGTGGGTGGAGACGACCGGGACGCGCACGCACGTCGCCGAGACGCGCAGGTCGGGCATGCCGAGGATCTTGCGCGTCTCCTGACGGATCTTGGACTCCTCCGAGCTCCAGCCGTCACCGACGTGGGAGCCGGCGAAGGGCAGGACGTTGAGGGCGAGGGGACCCCCGAAGAGGCTGGGCCCGAGCTCGTGCTCGATGATGCGTCGCACGTCCCCCGGGCTCATCCCGAGGTCGCGCTGGCCGCCGACGACGGCCATCTCGTCGTGCAGGCGCGACATGCCGGCACGCCCGAGGCCGGAGGCCGCCTGGAAGCTCGTGACGACGAGCTCGGTCAGCTCCCACTGCGCATGGAGCACGGCGAGCACGTCGATCATCGTCATGACCGTGGCGCCGGGGTTCGCGATGATGCCCCGGGGGCGCTCGCTCACGGCCTCGGGGTTGATCTCGGGGACGACGAGCGGCACCTGCGGGTCGCGACGGAACGTCGGGCTGTTGTCGATGACGACGGCGCCGCGCTCGACGGCGACACCTGCCCACTCCGCGGAGAGCTCCGGCGGGATGTCGACGACGGCGATGTCGACGCCGTCGAAGAACTCGGGGGTCAGGGCCTCGATGGTGAGGTCCTCGCCGGCCACACGGCATACGGAACCGACGTCCTCGGCACCGGCGGCGAGACGCACGTCGCCCCAGACGTGGCGGCGCACGGGGAGGACGTCACGGACGACGGTGCCGACGGCGCCGGTGGCCCCGACGATGGCAAGGGTGGGTGGCGGTGGGGTCACGGTGCTCCTGGCTCGGGTTCGGGCGCGGCTCGACGGTGCGGGCGCGCGTCTCAGCGGCCCGTGCCGGCGTAGACGACCGCCTCGCCCTCCTCGGAGTCGAGCCCGAAGGCGGTGTGCACCGCCCGGACGGCCTCGTCGAGCAGCTCGCTGCGGGTCACGACCGAGATCCGGATCTCGGAGGTCGAGATCATCTCGATGTTGACCCCGGCCTCCGCCAGCGCACGGAAGAAGGTCGCGGAGACGCCGGGGTTGGAGCGCATGCCGGCGCCGACGAGCGAGAGCTTGCCGATCTGGTCGTCGTACTGGAGCCCGCTGAAGCCGACCGCGCCCTGGATGGCCTGGAGCGCCTCCATGGCGCCCTGGCCGTCGGTCTTGGGCAGCGTGAAGGAGATGTCGGTGAGACCAGTGTCGGTGGCCGAGACGTTCTGGACGATCATGTCGATGTTGGCCTCGGACGCGGCGACGGCAGTGAAGATCTCGGCCGCCTTGCCCTTCTGGTCCGGGACACCGACGACGGTGATCTTGGCCTCGCTGCGGTCGTGCGCGACGCCGGCGATGATCGGAGCTTCCACGGCTTCTCCTTCGAGGCCCTCGGGGCCGGGCTGGTCGGTGACGATCGTGCCCTCCTTCGGCGTGAAGGAGGATCGGACGTGGATGGGGATGTCGTAGCGACGGGCGTACTCGACGCTGCGCAGGTGCAGCACCTTGGAGCCGCACGCAGCGAGCTCGAGCATCTCCTCGGCGGAGATGCGGTCGATCTTGCGGGCCTTGGGGACGATGCGCGGGTCGGCGGTGAAGACGCCGTCGACGTCGGTGTAGATCTCGCACACGTCGGCGCGCAGGGCGGCCGCGAGCGCCACCGCGGTCGTGTCGGTGCCGCCGCGACCGAGGGTGGTGATCTCCTTGGTCGTCTGGCTCACGCCCTGGAAGCCCGCGACGATGACGACGTGCCCCTTGTCGAGCGCCTCGGTGATGCGACCGGGCGTGACGTCGATGATCTTGGCCTTGCCGTGCGCCTCGTCGGTGATGACGCCGGCCTGGCTTCCGGTGAACGAACGGGCGCTCATGCCGAGGTCGTGGATGGCCATCGCGACGAGCGCCATGCTGATCCGCTCGCCGGCGGTCATGAGCATGTCGAGCTCGCGCGGTGGGGGCAGGGGGCTCACGTCCTGCGCGAGGTCGAGCAGCTCGTCCGTGGAGTCGCCCATGGCGGACACGGCGACGACGACGTCGTTGCCGGCCTTGCGCGTCTCGGCGATGCGGCGAGCGACGCGCTTGATGCTCTCGGCATCGGCGAGCGAGGAGCCGCCGTACTTCTGGACGACGATGGGCACGGGCACTCCCCTGCGGTGGTCGCGGAGTCTGGTCGGCAGCGAGTCTAACGACGTGGCCGAGGGGCCGGACCGACGCCCGTATGCCGGTCCGTCACCGCACGTTGCCGCCACGCCTCGGCGCCACTGGAGGTGTGCCGGTCTCAGCGTGCGTCGAGGAGGTCGCCGACGACGACCTCGAGACGGTCGATCTCGGCCGCGGTCAGGTGGGCCCCGAGGTCGTCGAGGACACCGACGATCGAGACCTCGCCGAGGTCGGCGTGCTCGGTGGGCCGATCGGGTCGGCGCACCGAGACACCGTCCAGGCTCAGGGTCGTCAGGCGCGAGCCGCCGTCGTCGTCGGTGCCGTAGCGCGTGCACATGAGGGTCGACCGGAAATGGCTGCGGGGGTGGCTGCTCGTCCAGAGGTGGCCCATCTCGACGTCGACGGGCTGGACGGGCAGCGCGTCGGCGGTGTGCATGTACTCCCACTGCCCATGGACGAGGCGGTCGAGCGCCCACGACCCGGCGCCGACGTCGCGCACCCGGTGGCGCCAGCCGCTCCACACGACCTCTGCCCCGTCGACGAGCGGCACCGGGCCGAGCGGTGGGCGGCCGATGCCGGGGTCGACGAGGAGCCGCTGCCCGTCGAGGTCGACGACGAGGACGAGGTGCGTGCGTGGGGTCGTCGCGACGTCGCCCACGCGCCCGAGGTGACGGGTGACGGCATACCCGAGTCGTTCGAGAACGGCACCGAAGAGCGTCGCGTGCTCGAAGCAGTAGCCGCCACGGCCACGACCGACGAACTTCTCCTGCACCGCCTCGAGCCCGACACCAGGGTGGGTGCCGAGGAGGACGTCGAGGTTGTCGAACGTGAAGGTGAGGGCGTGCGCGAGCTGCAGCCGCGCGAGCGCGTCGATGCCCGGAGCCTGCGCGGCGGCGCCGGTGCGCGCGAGGTAGGCGTCGAGGTCGAGGCGGTCGACGGTCCATGGGTCGTTCATGACCCGATTCCACCACCTCCACCGCACCTGAGATCCAGCGTCGCGGTTCGGTGTCGACTTCGACGATCCTCCACCTCGTATGCCGTCCCGGCACCTACTGTGCTCGGCATGAGTTCCGATGGGGCAGGGGCCACCGGCGGGATCGTCGTGACCGGGGTGCATCGGGCCTTCGGCGACGTCGTCGCGGTCGACGACATCTCGCTCGTCGCGCGGCCGAGCGAGGTCACCGCGCTCATCGGGCCCAACGGCGCCGGCAAGACGACGCTGCTGCTAATGCTCGCGACGCTGCTCGTGCCTGACCGCGGGACGATCACCATCGACGGCTTCTCGCCGGTGGACGAGCCTCGGGAGGTGCGCCGCCGGATCGGCTGGATGCCTGACGGGTTCGGGACCTGGGACGCCCTCACCGTGCGCGAGGTGCTCCACACGATCGGCGCCGCCTACGACCTGCCGGCGGCCGAGGCGCGCGCCCGCACCGACGAGGTCCTCGAACAGGTGCACCTGGCCGACCTCGCCGACCGGCGGGCCCGGGTCCTCTCGCGCGGCCAGAAGCAGCGGCTCGGCATGGCCCGCGCACTGCTCCACCGCCCGACGACCCTGCTGCTCGACGAGCCCGCCTCCGGCCTCGACCCGCGCAGCCGGATCGAGCTGCGCGACCTCGTGCGCGGCCTCGCCGCCGCCGGGACGACCGTCCTCGTGTCGAGCCACATCCTCACCGAGCTCCAGGAGATGGCCGACCGCGCCGTCATCGTCTCGCGCGGTCGCACCGTCGAGACCCAGGCCGTGGACGGCGCTGCCCCGGTGTCGCGCACCTGGCGGATCTCGGCGCTCGACCGGGCTCGCCTCGTGGCCTTCCTCGCCGACGAGGGGCTGCCATGGCGCGACGCGGGCACCGCCGTCGACGTCGAGCTCGCAGGCGACACCGACGCTGCCGAGCTCCTCGTGAGGCTCGGCGGCAGCGGCGCTCGCGTCACGGCATACGCACCGCTCCACGGCGAGATGGAAGCGGCCTACCTCGCGGCAACGGAGGACCGGCAGTGAACCTGCGACGGCTGTGGACGGTGGCGCGGCTCGAGCTCGTGCAGCGCCGAAGGACGTCGCGCTGGCCGATCGTCCTCGGCGCGTGGTTCGTCGTCATCGCGCTCGTGACGTTCGCGTCGTGGCGGGCGGTGCGTGGTGAGAGCTTCGCGTCCGGGCCCTCGCTCTATGACGTGACGACGTTCTTCGTGCTCATGCTCGGGATGCTCGTCGTGCCCTCGCTCACCGCGACCACCGTCAACGGCGACCGAGAGCACGGGGTGCTCGCGACGCTCCAGACGACGCTCGTCACCTCATGGGAGCTCGTCCTCGGCAAGCTGCTGGCGTCGTGGGTCGTGTCGATGGTCTTCCTCGCCACTGCGTTGCCCTTCCTCGCGTGGGCGTGGGTCGCGGGCGGGCTCTCCGTCGGGCGGATCCTGCTCTCGCTGCTCGTGCTCGTCGTCGTGCTCGCGGTCGTGGCGGCGGTGGGCCTCATGTTCTCGACGCTCACGGCCCGCCCGGTGGCGTCGGCGGTGCTCACCTACCTCACGCTGGCCGCGCTCGTCTTCGGCTCGCTCATCGGGTTCCTGCTCACGGCGGTGCTGCTCACCGACACCGTGACGGTGAGGGTCAACGGGGTGCCCGAGAGCTACTGGGCCGCTGCGATCGAGCCGCCGGTGACCGACGATGTGCCCACCGACGGCGGTGTACCCCAGCCGACGCAGGCCGACTGCGAGGAGTTCACGCGCACCGAGCAGGCCTCGCGCACCGACCGGATCTGGCCGCTGCTCGCGGTCAACCCGTTCGTCGTCGTCGCCGACGCCGCGCCGTCCCGACTCGCGGAGACCGGGACGTTCACCGGTGGCTTCACGCCGATGCGGTGGATCAGCGACGGCTCACGGGACGCGAAGGCCGGACCGGGCGAGGGGGGCGTGCGCGACGAGTGCTCGTACCTGCCCGAGGCGGGCTCGCCGGTCGGCGACAGCGCCGCGTCCGACGCCGCGTTCGAGGCCCGGGAGAAGGCGCAGGATGCCGCCGACCGGGCCAGGCGTGACGCCAACCCGGTGTGGCCGTGGGGACTCGCGTTCCTCGGTGCGCTCGGGCTCACCTCGGTCGTCGTGGCCGAGCGCCGCGTGCGCACCCCGGTCCGACGCCTGCCGAGCGGCACCCGCATCGCCTGAGGGGGTCCGCGTCAGGGGTGGAGCGCGTCGAACTCCGCCTCGGAGACCGCGTCGGCGTCGGCGTCGAGCCGGACGTGGGCGAGGAGGGCCTGGAGCACCCGCAGCGCACTCGCCGCCCGCTCGCCCCAGTCGGACAGGTAGCTGAACTGCCACCACCACAGCGCCTCGAGGATCCGGCCCTCGTCGTAGTGGCGCAGGCCGTGGGCGAGCGCGGAGGCCACAACGGTGAGGTCGTTCGAGACCGACCCCGTCGTCAGCTCGGGCTCGGTGACCGGGTCGACGACGTCGGCGTACTCGTCGAGGCCCTCGAGGAGGTTCGTGAGGCTCTCACGCAGCGGGTCGAGCTCGACGTCCGGGCCGGGGTCCACCTCGAACCGGTCCTCCGGGACGATGTCCTCGATCGCCCCGAGCCGTGCGCCCATGACGAGCACCTGCGAGAGCGCGAGGAGACCGAGCGGGAGCGCGGCCGCCGGGTTGGCGCCGGACGCGATGTCGGTGACGGTGGCGAGGTAGGTGCGGGCCTCGTGGGCCGAGTCGTCGGCCAGCGCGCGGAGGTCGGACATCGTGTCCGCCGCCTGCTGCTCGGCGGCTGCGTCCGGGCCGGCGGGCTCGTCAGGCATCGAGGAGCCTCCGTCCCTCGAAGGCGCGACCGAGCGTCACCTCGTCGGCGTACTCGAGGTCGCCACCGACCGGCAGGCCGGACGCGAGGCGGGTGACCTTGATGTCCATGCCCTTGAGGAAGCGCGCGAGGTAGCTCGCCGTCGCCTCGCCCTCGAGGTTGGGGTCGGTGGCGATGATGATCTCGGTGACCTCGCCGCTCGCGAGCCTGGTCATGAGCTCGCGGAAGGTGAGGTCGTCGGGGCCGATGCCGTCGATGGGGCTGATGGCACCGCCGAGCACGTGGTAGCGCCCGCGGAACTCGCGCGTCCGCTCGATGGCGACGACGTCCTTCGGCTCCTCGACGACGCAGATGCTCGTCGCGTCACGGCGGGGGTCGGCGCAGATCCGGCACTGCTCCGACTCGGCGATGTTGTGGCACGTCACGCAGAAGCGGACCTTGGCCTTGACCTGGGTGAGCGCGTCGGTGAGGCGCTGCACGTCGACGGCGTCGGACTGGAGCAGGTGGAAGGCGATGCGCTGCGCACTCTTGGGCCCGACGCCCGGAAGTCGGCCGAGTTCGTCGATGAGGTCCTGCACTGCGCCTTCGTACACACCCCGAGCCTAGGCCACGGCGCACCCGTCGGCGGCCTCCCGCACGGGCGTCACGGCATACGGAGGGAAGGTTGAGCGCCGGGAGGGAACATTTCCCTCCGGACCCGCAACGTTCCCTCATGGGGAGCAGAAGCTGAGGTCAGTCGTCGGGATCGTCGGTGACGGGGCGCTCGTTGTAGGTGTCGGCGCGCTCCTGCCCGGTGAGGGCGGCTATGGCGTCCATTACGTCGTCGGTGAGCTGGCGACGGGCGCGGCCGGCGGGCAGGCCGGCATACGCGGACGGCTGAATCGGTGACCCGAAGGCCACGGTGACGTCGGCCAGCTTGAGCCCGCGGGCACCGACGGGCTGGACCTTGTCGGTGCCGATGAGGCCGACCGGCACGACGGGGGCGCCTGCGGTGAGCGAGAGGAACGCGACCCCGGTGCGCCCACGGTAGAGGCGGCCGTCGCGCGAGCGTGTGCCCTCGGGATAGATGCCGAACGCCTTGCCCGCACGGAGCACCTCGAGCGCGAGGTCGAGCGAGTCTTTGGCGTTGCTCGAGCTGTCGCGGTCCACAGGGATGGCGTCTCCGGCCTCCATGAAGCCGCGCACGAAGCGGCCGCGCACGCCGGTGCCGGTGAAGTACTCCGCCTTGGCGAGGAACGAGACCTTGCGCGGAGCGGCCACCGGGATGGCGAACGAGTCGATGAACGACAGGTGGTTGCTCGCGAGGAGCACGCCGCCGGTCCTGGGCACGTTGTCCTTGCCGAGGATCGTGGGACGCCAGATCGCGTGGGCCAGCGACATCACCGCGGTGCGGCTCACCCAGTAGTAGGTGCTCATGCGTCCTCTTCGGAGATGACCTTCCCGCCCAGGACTCGCTCCACGACGGGGACACCGACCTCACCAAGGCCCTCGATGTCCTCGTCATCGTCGCTGATCGCAGAGTCATCGGCGACAGGCGTCTCATCGGGGTCGGGCTCGGCGGCCACGACCTCCCGTGCCCGCGCGAAGGGACTCACCGGCGTGTCGGACCCGTCCGACGTCGCCCACGCCGGCGCGGCACCGGTCCCGTCACCACCGCTGCCCCAGTCCGGCTGCGTCGTGGGCGGCTGGCTCGGCACGTATGCCGTCGGCTCGCCTCCGCGGTTCGCCGCGTCACTCGCGGCGGCGCCGTTGGCCTCGGCCCGGGCCTGGGCCGACTGCTGCGGGGCAGCCGGGCGCTCGGGCTGGGCCTGCGGCACGGGGTCGGGTCGGTTGGGGTCGATCGTCGGTACGCCCACCGTCCCGCCGATCGCGGACCCGTCGGCGGGGACGCCCTCGACCTTGGCGTCGATGCCGAGCACGTCGATGAGGGCCTGCTGGACGTAGGTCGCGTGCGGACCCCGGCGGAAGGTGTTGGCCAGACCGGTCGTCGCGATGCCGAGCAGGAGACGCTCGCCGTCGTAGTCGAGCACCTGGGCGTGCTCGGAGACGAAGGTCCACGTCGTCCGTCGCAGCTCGAAGACCTTGGCGAGGATGTCGGGCCATGATCGTCGGATGGCGGCGGTGTCGAGCCCACCCGGCGCGTGTGCGGGCGCGGTCCCCGCCGGCGGCGACCCGGGCGTCCGGGACGGCATCGTCTGCGGGTGCGGCGCCGGGCTCGGGTGCCCAGGGGGACCACCCTGCGGTCCGTCTCCATCGCGCTGCGGCAGGACCGGGCGGCTCTGTTCGCGCTGCTGGGGCTGAGCGGGTTCGATGAGCTCCGGCTTCTCCGGCAGGTCGTGCTCCTCGGGCGGTGGCTCGTCGTCGTGGCGCGCCGGGCCGGACGGCCCACGGTCGGGCACGACAGGCATGACGACGGGGACGCCGGCGTGCTGCGGTCGCTCGTCGGGCTGGACGGACGGCTGCACCCGGGGCGCGACGGGGGTTGCCCCACCGTCGGGCGCCGATCCGGCGGGGACATCTGCGTCGGGCGACGTCGCGGCGCCGGATACCGTCGCCGGGGCGGCCGGAGCCGAGCTGGGCGCCGGGGCGACCGGCGCCTGAGCCGCGGGCTGGGCGGCCGGGACCGGGCGCTGGACGGGGGCGGACGGCGCCGAGGCGGTGGCACCGCTCGGGACCCCGCCCACGTCGAGGCGACGTTCGAGGCGGTCGAGGCGTGCGGCATACCCCGTCTCCCCGGCCGCGGCCGGAAGGAGGATGCGGGCGGCGATGAGCTCGAGCTGCAGGCGCGGCGCCGTCGCGCCGGTCATCTCGGTGAGGCCGGCGTTGACGATGTCGGCAGCGCGGGAGAGCGCGCCGTTGCCGAACGCCGCGGCCTGCTGGCGCATGCGCTCGAGCTGGTCGGGCGGCAGGGCGCGGAGCACGGCCGAGGCCCCGTCGGGCACGGCGGCGACGACGATGAGGTCGCGCAGCCTCTCGAGGAGGTCCTCGATGAAGCGCCGCGGGTCGAGGCCGGTCTCGATGACGCGCTCGATCGCCGAGAACGCCCCGGCACCGTCCCCTGCCGCGAAGGCGTCGATCGCCGCGTCGAGGAGCTCACCGTCGGTGAAACCGAGCAACGAGGCGGCCGACTCGTAGGTGAGCCCGTCTGCCCCGGACCCGGCGATGAGCTGGTCGAGCACGGAGAGCGAGTCACGGACCGAGCCCCCGCCGGCACGCACGACGAACGACAGCACGCCGGGGGCGACGAACACCTCCTCGGCGACGCAGAGCCGCTCCATGTAGTCGGTGAGCAGCCCGGGCGGCACGAGGCGGAACGGGTAGTGGTGGGTGCGCGAGCGGATCGTCCCGATGACCTTCTCGGGCTCGGTGGTCGCGAAGATGAACTTCACGTGCTCCGGCGGCTCCTCGACGATCTTGAGGAGTGCGTTGAAGCCCTGCGAGGTCACCATGTGGGCCTCGTCGATGATGTAGATCTTGTAGCGGCTCTGGGCCGGGCCGTAGGACGCGCGCTCGCGCAGGTCACGGGCGTCGTCGACACCACCGTGGCTCGCCGCGTCGATCTCGATGACGTCGACGGTGCCCGAGCCACCACGGGCCAGGGCGACGCACGAGTCGCACTCACCGCACGGGGTCGGCGTCGGGCCCTGCTCGCAGTTGAGGCAGCGGGCGAGGATGCGCGCGCTCGTCGTCTTGCCGCAGCCGCGCGGACCGCTGAAGAGATAGGCATGGTTGACCCGCCCGGTGCGCAGGGCCTGCATGAGCGGCTCGGTCACGTGCTCCTGCCCGATGACGTCGGCGAACGTCTCGGGGCGGTAGCGGCGGTAGAGGGCGGTGCTCACGGCGACCAACCTAGTCGGCACGAGCGACAGCCGGTACGCCGCGTGGGTGACCCCCGCCGGCCGGTCACCCCGGCTTTTGCTCCCCATGAGGGAACCTGCCGCGTCCGGAGGGAAATGTTCCGTCCGGAGGCACTAGGTTCCCTCCGGTGGGCCAGGCGTCTGCAGCGCCAACTAGCGTGACCGCCATGGAGGTCAGGGCCGACGAGGTGTCCAAGGTGATCGGGCCGGCGACCCTGCTCGCGCCCGTATCGGTCGCCGCGCCGAGCGGGTCGTGCCTCGTCCTGCGCGGACCCAACGGGTCGGGCAAGACGACGCTGCTGCGCATCCTCATCGGTGCCCTGCCCGCGTCGACCGGCACCGCCCACGTCGGCGAGCACGCCGCCGACGAGCGCGACCCCGTCGTGCGTGCCGCGGTCGCGGCGCTCGTGGGGGCGCCGGCGACCTACCGCGACCTCACCCTGCGCGACCACCTCGTCCTCCTCGACGCGACGTGGGGCGGGGACGCCGACACCTGTGACGAGCGGGTCGCCGCCGCCCTCGACGAGGTCGGCATCGGCGAGCTCGGTGGGCGCTTCCCGCACGAGCTGTCGTCCGGGCAGACGCAGCTCTTCCGGGTGGCGCTCACGCTCTTCAGGCCCGCGGAGGTGCTCGTCCTCGACGAACCCGAGCAGCGGCTCGACACTGCCAAGCGCGCCCTCGTCGCCGAGCTCGTCGCGGCCCGACGGGACGCCGGCACCACCGTCGTCCTCGCCTGCCACGACCCGGTGATCACCGAGCGGGTGGCCGACACCGTCGTCGACCTCGTCGCCGCCGAGGGCTGAGGCCGTGACCTCGGCCGCCGCCTCCGCCATGGGACGCGACCGCGAGCGCCTCGCCGACACCGTCCACGTCCTCCACGGTCCCGCGGGCAGCCCCGCGCGCAAGGAGGTCGCGTATGCCGCCTACGTCGCCTTCATCCTCGTCGGCCTCTACGGCTTCCCGGTCCTGAGGGCGCTCGTCATCGCGGGCGACCGCGAGGGCACGGCGGACGCACTGCGCTCGCCATGGACGCTGCTCGCGGGAGTGGCCGGTCTTGCGGTGGTGGCGTTGGTGGCGCGCGAGGCCGGACGGGTCCGCGGTCCGGTCGTCGCTCCCGTGCCCTGGGTGGACCTCGTCGTCGTCTCGTCGGTCGACCGCTGGGCGGCGCTGCGACCGTGGTTCGGTTACTCCCTCTTCGCCGTCCTCGCCGGCGGCGCCATGGCCGGAGCGCTTCTCGCCGCCTCGCTGTGGGGCGCGGGTGTCGCTCCGGCGTGGGTGGCGGCGCCGGGTGTCGCTCTCGGGCTGGTGGCGGGCCTCGCCGTCGGCTCGGCGTGGCTCGTCGGCCAGTCCAGGCTCTCCCCTCCCCTGCCCGCGACTTCTTGCGGAAAGGGGACGTTGGAGGGGGTCAGAGGATCCCGAGAACGTCCCCTTTCCGCAAGAAGTGCGTGGTGGAAGCGGGAGGTGCGTCGTCTCGGGATCGCGGACCTGCGCATCCAGGCAGCCCGGTCAGGACGGATCGTGGGCGGCGTCCAGGCGGGTGACCTGAGGTCGGTGCGGCTCGAGGCCGCCCGCCCGGTGACCCGCGGGCGCTCGCACCGGCTGCGCCACCGTGGGCCCGTCCTCACCCTCGTCGCCCGCGACGTCCTCGGCCTCCGGCGCGCCCCGACGTCCGCGGCCGTCGGCATTCTCGTGACGGCCGCGAGCGCGTGGGCGCTCGGCGCCACCCTCGCCAGCGACGCGGTTCCCCCGCTCGTGGCGTTCGTCGCGGCACTGTGCAGCCACGCCGGGTTCAGCGCCCTGTCGGAGGGTCTGCGCCTCGAGGCCGACACGATGGGCACGCCCGCCCTCTTCGGGTCACCGCCCGTCCGGGCGGCCGCGACCCACCTTCTCGTGCCCGGCGGTCTTCACCTCGCGGTGACGACCCTCGTGGGGAGCATCGCGGCGGCGCTCCTGGGTGGCACGGTGGGCGGCGCGCTGCCCTGGCTGGTCATGGCGACGCTCGTGCTCTCGGGCGGGATGCTGCTCGCCGCCTACCGCGGCCGTCCGCCGACGAGCCGGTTCAACACCGTGCCGAGCGCGCAGGGAGTCCTGCTGTGGTTCGCGATGCCGCTCATCCTCGACACCCTGCTCGTGGGCGGGATGGTCTGGGGCATCACCCGCTGGCCCACGTCGGGGCTGCTCGTCATCGCGTCGTGGGTGGCGGCCGCGGTGATGGTCTATGCCGGGCTCAACCGAGTGCAGTCGGAGTCGCTCGCGCACCGCGACGTCTGAGGCCTCCCTCGGGCAGGCCACCGGCAGACAGGGCCCGCGGCGACGAGGGCGGGCTGGAAGGCGAGGCGCGCCAGCCTCCTGGCTTCGGTGTTTCCCACAGCCCGGCCCGACACGGCGCCGCACGCACGACAGCCACCCCGCGCGAGGACCAGCCGGGGGCCTCCGGACGAGCTGAGGGCGCCATCGCCCGAGGTCACTTGACGGAACTCTGGACTCGGGGTTACAACAGAACCGAGCACGAAGTTGAGCGGCTCTCACTCAAGAAAGGCCACCGCCGAGGTCCACCCGAGGACCTCCCGTTCATCGAAGGAGCACGACCCATGAGCACCACCGCCCACGACCCGTTCCGGACCCTCGACCGCCTCTTCGGCGAGACCCTGCGCGGGAGCGCCGGCAGCGCCGGCGCCGTCATGCCGATGGACCTCTACCGGTCCGGCGAGACGTTCGTCGCGCACATCGACCTGCCGGGTGTCGACCCGGGGAGCATCGACATCGACGTCGAGGACCGCACCCTCACCGTGCGCGCCCAGCGCAACGCACCCGAGGCCGACGACGCCCAGTGGCTCTCGCGCGAGCGCCCGAGCGGCACCTTCGCCCGTCAGCTCTCCCTCGGTCGCGGCCTGGCCCTCGACCGGATCGAGGCCGACTACCACGATGGCGTCCTCAGCCTCACCATCCCCGTCGCCGAGGAGGCCAAGCCACGCCGCATCAGCGTCTCCCACAGCGGCTCGGGCGGAGGCTCTCAGCGCCGCATCGAGTCCGCTGACGGCGGGGGCGGGCAGTCACAGGGAGGCTCGGACGAGCCGGCCCAGGCGGCATCCGCCTGATTCCGACCGCGCCGAGCGGCACCGAGTTCCCCCGGCCCGTGGAGGCCCGACGGCAGGAGCCGTCGGGCCTCCGACGTATCGTCGTCGGCATGCGCATCGATGTCTGGTTCGACCTCGTCTGCCCGTTCTGCCACGTGGGACGGCGCCGGCTCGAGCTCGCCGTGGAGCAGTTCCTCGCGGCCGCCGAGCCGGGTGAGCCGCGCGAGGTCGACGTCGTCTGGCACAGCTACCAGCTCGACCGCAACGCCCCCGCCGTCGTCGAGGGGTCCAACGTCGACCGCGTCGCCGCGAAGTACGGCCGGTCCCGCGAGGAGGTGGTGGCCCAGCACGAGTCCATGGCTGCCGACGCCGCCGAGATCGGGCTCGACTTCCAGTGGGACAAGGTGGTCGGCGGCAACTCCTTCGACGCCCACCGCGTGCTTCACCTCGCCCGGGCCCGTGGCCTCGAGACCCCCGTGACCGACCGCGTCATGCGTGGCTGGTACTCCGAGGGCGCCGCGCTCGGAGACACCGACACCCTCGTCCGGCTCGCCGTCGAGGGCGGGCTCGGCGAGAAGGACGTCCGCGAGATGCTCGGCTCCGACGACTTCGGCTACGACGTGCGCGCGGACGAGGCGACCGCCAACCAGATCGGCATCACTGCCGTCCCGACCTACGTCCTCGACCAGAAGTTCGCCGTCACCGGCGCCCAGCCCGTCGACGGGCTGCTCCGTGCACTCGAGCTCGTCTGGGAGGACCGGCACAACTCACCGGAGGCCCGCGGCGGTGGCTGCGGCGGGTGCGAGGGCGGGTGCGCCTGCGGGGCCTGACGCCGCACTGATCCGGACCCTCCGGGAGACGCGAAGACACCCCGCGTACCTGGAAGAGCTCACCTGCCCTTGCTGCATTCCTGCCCTGGGGGAGTTCAGTGAGGTACCACCACGCGGGGTGCCGGGATCGAGTCTAACCCGCCCCCCTCGGCCGACTCCAACTCGCCCGTCAGCCGAGGTGCACGTATGCCGGGTGGCGCGGGACAGTGCCCGTCTCGCCCAGGACCGTGGCCAGGTGCAGGGCGCCGTCGAGCGCGCCACCGACGGCGGGGGTGAGCGCGAACCCCGCAGCCTCCACCGCCGCCTCGAGGGCCCGGCGCACCGACTGGGCCGCGAGCAGCCCACCGGTCGCGACGAGCACGGGCGACTCGATGCCGGCCGCCGCCGAGAGCAGCGACTCGGCCAGCGACGTCCCCGCCGTGTGGCAGATCGCCGCGGCGACGGGGTCGTCGGCCACGGCCGCCTCGGCGACGTGAGGGGCGAACGACGCGAGCACCGCGGGCGCATCGGTGCGGGTCATGAGCCGGCGGGGCCAGTGCGAGGTCGCCCCGAACGCCGACTCCCCCTCGACGAGCAGCCGCTCGGACCCCCCGGGCAGACCGTCGTGGAAGCGCAGCCCCGCGCGCAGCCCCTCGAGCCCGACCCAGGCCGCGGACCCGCGGTCGCCGAGGACGTGGCCCCAGCCGTCGACGAGCCGCCAGACGGACGTGTCCTGCGACCCGAAGTCCGACCCGAACGCCACCGCGCCCGTCCCCGCGGCGACGACCGCGCCTGGACGCACCCCGCCGAGTGCACCGACGAGCGAGGCGACGGCGTCGCTGACGACGGCAGTGCGCCCGGCGTGCAGCGTCGTCGACACGACCCGCACGACCTCGCGCGGGTCGGAGAGGAAGAGCAGCCCGCGCTGCGACCAGCAGACCGCCGCCACGTCGTCGACGCCGGCCTCGCCGAGCAGCGCGCCGGCGTCGGCCGCCAGGGCCGCGACGTCCACGCCCTCGGACCCGATCCGCACCCCGGGTGCGGTGACGACGGGACCCGGCTTCCCGGCATACGACGTCTGCAGGCGAAGGCCCGACCCACCCACGTCCACGCCGACGACGACGGGCGACCGGTCTCCGCTCACGGGCGCGAGCCGATCACTTCGACATGCCGGCGGTCAACCCCGCGACGATCTGCTTGGTGGCGACGAGGAAGAGCAGGATGAGCGGGATCGTCGTGATGACGAGGCCCGCGAAGAGCGCGGAGTAGTTGGTCGCGTTCTCGCCGAAGAAGTTCGTGAGACCGACCGGGAGCGTGTAGTTCGACTCCGAGCGGAGCAGCACGAGCGGGTAGAGGAAGTCGTTCCAGATCGGCACGAACCGGAAGACCGCCACGGTCGCGAGCGCCGGTCGGACCATCGGCACCATGATCTTCGTGAACGTCTGCCACGCGCTGGCGCCGTCGAGCACCGCAGCCTCCTCGAGCTCCTCGGGCAGCTGCCGGAAGAACGTCGTGAGGACGAAGATCGAGAACGGCACGCCGGCCGCGGCATACATGAGCGCGAGGCCCATCCGGCTGTCGATGAGGCCGATGCCGTCGAAGAGGAAGAACACCGGCAGGATCGCGAGGTGGATCGGCAGCATGAGGCCCGAGAGGAAGAGCGACTCAAGCCAGCGGAAGATCCGCGCGCGGCTGCGCGCCAGCCCGTATGCCGCCATCGTCGAGACCGCGGTCGAGACCGCCACCGCGCCCGCCGTCACCGCGAGGGAGTTGGCGAAGTAGGTGCCGAAGCTCCCGACCGTCCACGCCTCCTTGTAGGCCGCGACCGTCGGTGACGTCGGCAGCCCGAGCGGGTTGGTGATGAAGTCGGCGTTGGTGCGGAAGCTGTTGAGCACCATGATGACCAGCGGTGCGAGGGCGAGGACGGCGTAGCCCCAGAGCAGGATGCTCGCGCCGACGCCGCCGACGGGCGTGCCGGTCGTCGGGCCTCGGCGCCGGCGTGGCCTGGCCGTCGTCCCGCCCTCGGGCGTCGCCGGCGCCGCGTCGGCTGCGGTGAGGGTCGTCGTCATGACGCCATCTGCCTCTCGTGACGGCGCAGCACCTTCGTCGCCGCCATGGCGCCACCGAAGATGATGAGGAAGAGGACGGTCGCGAGCGCCGACGACGTGCCGATCGCGTCGACCGCGCCGGAGTCGAAGGCAGAGCGGTAGAAGAGCAGCGACACGAAGTCGGTCGCACCGGCCGGGTTGCCCGTGGAGCCGCCGAACGCGAACGGCAGCGCGAACGCCTCCATCGCGAAGATGAACGTCAGCACCGAGACCGTCCCGATCGCGGGGACGAGCAGCGGGAAGGTGATCCGGCGGAAGACCTGACCGTGCGAGGCGCCGTCGACCCGGGCCGCCTCCGTGAGCTCCTCGGGAACGCCACCGAGGGCGGCGCCGTAGAGGAGGACCGGGAAGCCGACCCACTGCCACACCGAGACGAGGATGACGACCCAGAGCGCGGTCTTGGGGTCGCCGAGCCACGGCAGCGCGAGCTGCTCGAGGCCGACCTTGGTGAGGAGCTGGTTGACCGGCCCGAAGGTCGGCGACAGCAGCAGCGTCCAGAGGTAGCCGATGACGATCGGGCTCACGAGGTAGGGCATCGCGTAGAGGGTCTGCAGCATCCGCCGGGTGCGGGCCCGGCGGTGCAGCAGCGTCGCCACGGTGAGGCCGATCGTGTTCTGGACGATCATCGTGCCGAGGAAGAAGAGCACGTTGTGCAGCAACGCCCTCGGCAGGTCGGTCTTGAACGGCGCCCGGTTGACGAGCGCTTCGAAGTTCGCGAGGCCGGCGAACCCTTGGCGGCTCGTCCCCTGCCACTCGAAGAAGGCGTAGGAGAACGCCGTGATCATCGGGTAGAGGACGAACACGCCGAAGAGGATCAGTGCCGGCGCGAGGAACGCCAGTCCGGTGCGCGTCTTCACGTCAGGGAGTCCACCACGGTGCGGGCGAGCGTGACCAGCCCGGTCACGGCGTCGGCTTGAACCAGGTCTTCACCCCGGTGTCGATGTCGGCCGCAACCTGGGCCGCCGTCTTGGAGCCGAGGAGCAGCTGCTGCGCGCCCTTGCCCATGAGGTCGGTGCCCGACGGGGTGCCGTAGCGGAAGTCGGTGAGCAGGAGGTAGGGCGACGGCGACTTCTCGTAGTTGTCGGCCATCTGCTTGAGCAGCGGGTCGTTGTAGGTCACGCCCGGGACCGCCGAGATCTGCTTGACCTCGTCGGCGATCATCTGGCCGAACTCCTTGGTCGACATCCACTGGACGAGCTTGAGCGCCTCGGCCTGGTTCGGCGACTTCGCGTTCACCGCGAAGTTGCCATCGGCCCAGCCAGGAGTCGTCGTCCTGTCCTCGGGTGAGCCGGTGGGGGCCGGGACCTCGAAGACACCGAGGTCGATGCCCGGGTTGGCCTTCTTGAGCACGGCCATGTCGAAGGAGCCACCGGGGAACATCGCGGCCTTCTCGGCGGAGAAGAGGGTCTGCGCGTCGGTGACCGCGACACCCGTGACGTTCTTGGGGAAGTACTTCGTCAGCTGCTTGAGGACGTCGATCGAGGCGACGAAGTCGGGGTCGGTGAAGGACTTCTGGCCACTGAGGACCTCCTTCTGGAAGGCCGCGCCACCGAAGCGGGGGGCGGCGAGCGCCTCGTGGACCATCGGCAGGGTCCAGTCGTCCTTGGCGCCCACCGCGATCGGGGTGACACCGCTGGCGAGCAGCTTGTCGCCCGCGGCGGTGAAGTCGGCCCACGTCGTGGGCGCCTCGGTGATGCCGCTCTTCTCGAACAGGCCCTTGTTGTAGAACATCTGGACCGTCTGGCGGGCGAGCGGCACGGAGTAGAGCTTGCCGTCGGCCTTGGACTTCGCCGAGTTGACGACGTTCTCGTCCCAGCCGGAGAGGTCGACCTTGCCGTCGAGGGGCACGAGTGCACCGCTGGCGATGGTCGGCTCGACCTGGCCGTAGGAGCGGACCTGCGGCACGTCGGGGCCGTCGGAGCCGGCGAGGCCGGTGGCGAGGATCTTGTTGTACTCGGTCGCCTTGAAGGGCTTGAAGTCGACGGTCACGCCCTCGTTCTTGGCCTCGTAGGCGTCGAAGATCTTGTTGTAGGCGGCCTCGTCCTCGACGCGCCACGACCACACGGTGAGGGTCGTCTTCTTGCCGTCGCCGCCCCCGGAGCCCGACGTGTCGCCGTCGCTCGACGGCGCGCACGCCGCGACCGCGAGCACGCCCGTGAAGGCGATGAGGGTGAGGGTGGAGCGGCGGGTCCGCTGGGTCATGACAACTCTCCTGTCGACACTGACTGGCTTGAGGTGGGGCTTGAGGTGGGGCTGGACGTGGGGCTCGGGGTCGGGCTGGACGCGGGGGTGGAGCCGCTGGTGACGGCCGCGAGGGCCGATGCGACCGAGTCACCGTGCAGGGCGAGGGCGTGCACGGCCTCGACCACGGGGACTCCGGCGAGGAGCGAGAGCAGGGCGGGCTTGAGCCGACCGTCGGCGTCCTCGAGCGCGGAGCGGGCAGCGTCGTCGCTCGCGCCGGTCGCCTCCTGCAGGATCCGCAGGACGCGGCCGCGCAGTTTGGCGTTCGTCGCGACGACGTCGACCATGAGGTTGGACCAGGTCCGCCCGAGCCGGATCATCACGGCGGTGGAGAACCCGTTGAGGATGAGCTTCTGGGCCGTGCCCGCCTTGAGCCGGGTCGAGCCGGTGAGGACCTCGGGCCCGGTGTCCGCGACGAGGACCGAGTCGGCATAGGCCGCGAGCTCGGACCCGGGGTTCGCGGTGATGAGCGCGGTGTGCGCTCCCATCTCACGGGCGCACATGAGCGCGCCGCGGACGTAGGGCGTGCGGCCGGAGGCGGTGAGGCCGATGACGACGTCGTTCGGGCCGACGGCGCCGGCGTCGGCGCTGCCGAGGTCGACGTCGTCCTCGACGTTCTCGACCGCACGCAGGAGGGCCGCGGGACCCCCGGCGTGGTGGGCGACGAAGAGGCCCTCAGGGGCGTTGAACGTCGGCAGCAGCTCGGCGGCGTCGAGGACCGCGAGGCGCCCGGAGGTGCCGGCCCCGAAGTAGTGCACGTGGCCACCCGCACGGATCGCGGCGACGGCATGGTCGACGAGGCGGGCCAGCTCTGGGAGCGTCTCGGCGACCGCGTCGGCGACCGTGCGGTCGGCCTCGTTGAGGAGGGTGACGATCTCGAGGGTGGACGCCCTGTCGATCCCGGACGTGCCCGGGTGGCGTTCTTCCGTGGGCGCGCTCACCCGGACGTCACTGACCATTCCCGCAGGTTAGTTTCTTACGCAGCCAGCGTCAAGAATGTGAATGACTGACTTTCCTGGCCCGTCCCGGCCACCGTCGTGTCCGGCGAGCTGACGGCCTGGCCACCACGGTTGCGGACGCAAGCGGACGGCATACGGGGGTATGCCGTGTGGTCACGCGATGTGGTGGCTCGCGACCGCCTTGCGGCTGTCGGCCACGGCCTTGCGGGCCCGGCGGAGGTCGCGCTGGGCGACGGCGATGTAGAGGCAGTCGACGACGGTGAGGGCGGCGATGCGGCTCGCGGTCGCGCCTGAGCGCAGGGAGTTCTCGCGGGCCGCGGTCGTGAGGACGATGTCGGCTGACTTGGCGAGCGGCGACAGCGGGAAGTTCGTGATGGCGATCGTCCGGGCGCCGTGCTGGCGCGCGACGGCGAGGGACTCGATCGTCTCGCTCGTCGAGCCGGAGTGGGAGATGCCGATGGCCACGTCCTGCTTCGTGAGCAGCGTCGCGCTGGTGAGGGCGATGTGCGGGTCGTTCCAGGCGAACGACACGACGCCGATGCGGTGGAGCTTCTGCTGGAGGTCGGCGCCGACGGTCGCGCTCGCGCCGATGCCGTAGACGTCGACGCGGGTGGCCCGCGCGACGGCGTCGACCGCGGCGGTGAGCGCATCGCGGTCGAGCTGCTGGGCGGTCTCCTCGACGGCGCTCGAGTCCACCGTGGCGACCTTGGCGATGATGTCGTCGATGGTGTCGGAGGCGCTGATGTCGCTGCCGGCCATGCGCTGCTCGCGCGGCATCGCCGACTCGGCCGCGAGGGCGAGACGCAGCTGCGGGTAGCCCTTGAGGCCGAGACGCTTGCAGAAGCGCAGGACGGTCGTCTCCGACGTCTTCGCCTCCTGCGCGAGCTCGGTGATCGTGAGGTCCGAGGCGCGCCGCGCGTCCGCGAGCACCTGCGCGGCAACGCGCTCCTCCGCCGGGGTCAGCGAAGGGACGATGCCGCGCAGGCGAACGAGGAGGGGAGCGTCAGCCACGTCGAGGGGCTGGGGCGTTGTCGACATGTCCCAAAACTACGACCTCCGGGTCAGCGTCCACCCGGAAGCGGCGAATGTGGTGCTCGAGTCGTCGCTGTCGACGACGGGACCGCCCTGCCCGACGACGCGGATCCGGCTCACCGAGACGCCGCGCCCGAGGGTGTTGCCGTCGGTGGTGTAGCGCCAGCGCACGCCGGTCGCTCCGCCCGGGAGCGCGGCCCGCACCTGGGTCCAGCGCCGCTCGCCCGGCGTGCCGCTCACAGACCCGTCCTCGGCGCCCTCCCGGGTGTCCCCGGGGTGGCGGATGTCGAGCGGGACGAGGGTCCACGTCGTGCCGTCACTCGTCGACTCGACCCGCAGGACGTCGGTCTCCTCGGTCTCGGCGACGAGGTCGAAGCCGAGCCGGGCGCCCGACGCCGGGAGGGCGAGAGGGACCGAGAGGACCGCGTTGGTCGCGTGCTGCGCCTGGGTCTCCCAGGCGACGTGCGAACCGCGTGGCGTGATCGGCAGGGCGCGGCCGAGCCCACCGGCCCACTCCTGCCGGGCGACGTTGATGCTTCCCCACGAACGCGACGGGTGGACCCGGTTGGTGAGCAGGATGGCGAACGAGCGCGAGGCGAAGTCGATGACGATCGAGGTCCCGGTGTAGCCGGTGTGCCCCGCCGTCCTCGGGCCGCTGAGCGCGTCCATGTACCAGGTCTGGTTGAGCTCGAACCCGAGACCGTGGTCGTCGCCGGGGAAGTCCTCGTTGAAGTTCGTGATGAGGAGGGCGACGCTCTTGCGGTCGAGGATGCGCGCGCCCCGGTAGGTGCCGCCGTTGAGCAGCGCCTGCGCGAGGATCGCGAGGTCGTCGGCGGTGGAGAACACGCCGGCGTGGCCGGCGACACCGGCGAGCGACCACGCGTTCTCGTCATGGACCTCGCCATGGACCATGCCGCGGGCGGGCACCGCCTGGTACTCGGTCGCGGCCGTGCGGTCCTTCTCGGCGGGGTTGTAGCCGGTGTCCGACATGCCCAGCGGCCCGGTGAGCCGCGAGGCGACGACCCCGTCGAGCGACTGGCCCCGCAGTCGCTCGACGAGGACGCCGAGTGTGATGAGGTTGAGGTCGCTGTAGAGGTAGACCGTCCCCACGGCGTTCGTGAGCGGCTGGTTCATCACCGCAGCGATGCGCGACGCCTTGTCGGGATAGCGGCTGTAGAGCGGCAGCCATGACGTGAAGCCGCTCGTGTGGGTGAGCAGGTGCCGGATCGTCACCGACTCCTTGCCCGCGGCGGCGAACTCGGGCAGGTAGGTCGCGACGGGCGCCTCGAGATCGACCTGCCCCTCCTCGATGAGCTGGACGACGACGATGGAGGTGAAGAGCTTCGAGACCGAGGCCAGGTCGAAGATCGTGTCACGCCGCATGGGAACCCACTGGGCCCGCGGCAGCTCCTCGGTGGCGTTCTTGTAGCGCAGCACGAAGCCGTCGACCTGCGTCGCCACGACGACCCCGTCGTGGACCATGAGCCCGACGTGGCCGGGGTAGAGCGGCTTGCCGCCCGGGGCCGCGATCTGGTGGCTGCGGACCTGGGACTTGGCGGTCTCGATCGGCGCCGGGTCGAGGCCGACCGACGCGGGAGTCCCCTCCCGCAGCACCGTCGACGGCGGGGCGAACCCCGTGAACGGCTTGTCGAAGTCGTCGGCGCTGGCCGCGACCGGCAGCCCGAGGGGCGTCAGGAGAGCCGTGCCGGCGGCAAGGCCGCCGCCGATGACGGCGCGTCGGCTGAGGCTCATCGGGCCGGGCCGCCGTAGATGAGGTAGGGCTGGCGGGCGGCGTCGAACCTTGCGAGCTCGTCCTTCCACGCCCCCATGACCGTGGCGACGTCGGCGCCGGCGGTGATCTGGTCGCGCAGCCGGGTCGAGCCGGTGAGCTTGTCGATCCAGTAGGGCCGCGCCGGGTCGTAGGAGTCGTAGCGCCACTGGAAGTCGGAGTAGATCGACTTCGCGGCGACGAGCATCTCGACACCGACCCGCACCGGGTCGATCGCCGACGGGTCGGTGATGTGCACCTGGACGCCGCCGCAGACCTTGCCGACGTGCTTGTTGAAGGTCGGGGTGAAGTAGGCCTCGCGGAAGGCCACGCCGGCCACGTCACGACCGGCGAGCCGCTCGGCCCAGCGGTAGTCGACGTAGGGGGCACCGACGAGCTCGAACGGACGCGTCGTGCCACGCCCCTCGGAGAGGTTCGTGCCCTCGAACATGCCGGTGCCCGGGTAGACGAGCGCGGTGTCAGGGGTTGGCATGTTGGGACTCGGCATGACCCAGGGAAGGCCGGTGCCGGCATACGTCACGTCCCGGCGCCAGCCCTTGACCTCGACGACCTCGATCTCGGGAAGGCGACGACCACCGGTGTCGGTCGGCAGGATCTCGACGTTGAGGAAGCGGGCGAGCTCGCCGACCGTCATGCCGTGCGCCTGGACGATCGCCTCGGCGCCGACGCCGGACGTCCACGGCTCGGTCATCATCGGCCCGTAGGCCGTGCCGCCGATGGGGTTGGGGCGGTCGAGCACGACGAACGACGCGCCGGTCTCGACCGCGGCCTTCATCGCCGTGTACATCGTCCAGATGTAGGTGTAGAACCGCGCGCCGACGTCCTGGATGTCGAAGACGACGGTGTCGACACCGGCCGCCCGGAACATCGAGGCGAACTTCGCGGTGTTCGCGCCGTAGGCGTCGTAGACCGTGAGCCCGGTGCGCTCGTCGACGTAGGTGTCCTCGGCCTCACCGGCCTGCGCGGTCCCACGGAAGCCGTGCTCGGGTCCGAAGACGCCCTTGATGTCGACCGCGCCCGAGTCGTGCATCTCGTCGACGATGCTGCGCAGGTTGAGCAGGATGCCGGTCGGGTTCGTGATGATGCCGACCTTGCGGCCCTTGAGGACCGACCAGCCGGACGCCGCGGCGACGTCCGCGCCGGGCGTCACCTTGCGTGCGGGGTCGTTGGAGGCGGCGTATGCCGTGGGCGCGGCGCTCGCGGGCGAGGCACCGAGGGCGAGGGCGGCGGCTCCGGCGAGCCCGGCCCCGCCCGTGAGGAGCTGGCGGCGGTTGGGTGCAGTCATGGGTCCGTTCTCCGTTTCAGCCTGCCTCGTGTGCCTCAGCGGAACGTCTGGCTTCCGCTGGGGCACACGAGGCCGGTTCGTGTGTGGTTTCAGTAGGTGAGGCCGTGGCCGAAGGGGTAGAGCACCGTGCTCGGCGCGCCCTTGGCCGGGATGTCGACGGGGAGCTTGCCCGTCGGTGCGACCGCGCCGGAGATGACGCGGGCCGCGGCCTCGATGGCGACGGGGCTGTAGGAGTAGGTCGAGAGGTAGGTCGCGGTGCCGGGCAGATAGGCGATGTCGTAGGGGTCGCGCGTGGCGACGACGATCACCGGGATCCCGGTGTCCTGCAGCGCCTTGACGAGCTTCTGCTGACCGGCGCGCTTGTCGGTGACGTTGGTGTCCCAGGCCTTCATCGTCGTCACGACGACGGCGTCCTTGCCCTGTGCCGAGGCGACGGCAGAGGCGATCTGGGCGTCGGTGGGCGAGGTGCCGGTCTGGTTGACGGTGGTGCTTGCGCCCGCCTTGGCGAGGCCGCCGGCCAGGATCTGAGTCGTCGTCACGCCGTAGCCGGTGACGAGGACCTTCTTGCCGCTCGTCGCCATCGGGAGGACGCCCGCGTCGTTCTTGACGAGGGTCGTCGTGCGGTTGGTGATGGCGTCGGCGGTCGCGAGGTGCTCGCTCGTGCCGACGACGGAGCCGAGGGCGGCGACGTCGACCATGGGCTTCGCGATGACGCCGCGCTCGACCTTGAGCTCGAGCACACGGCGGACCTTGGCGTCGAGCTCCTGCTTGCTGATGCGGCCGCTCTTGACCGCGTCGATGACGGCTGCGTAGGCCTTGTCCATCGCGGGGGTCATGAGGAGCTGGTCGACACCGGCCTCGAGGGCACGGACGGCCACCTCGGCGTCACCGTAGAGCTCACGGACGCCCTGCATCTCGAGCGCGTCGGTGATGATGACGCCTTCGTAGCCGAGCTCCTCGCGCAGCAGGCCAGTGAGGATCGGCTTGCTCAGGGTCGCCGGGTCGCCCGAGTCGTCCAGCGCCGGGAAGGCGAGGTGGGCGGTCATGATCATGTCGATGCCCTTGTCGATCGCCGCCTTGAACGGCGGGGCGTCGAGCTGCTCCCACTGCTCGCGGGTGTGCGTGATGACGGGGAACGCGACGTGGCTGTCGGTGGCGGTGTCGCCGTGGCCCGGGAAGTGCTTGGCGCTCGCGGAGACCTTGCCGTCCTCCTGGTAGCCGGTGACCTGGGCGCCGACCATCTCGGCGGCGAGCTCGGGCTTGCTCGAGAACGAGCGGGTGCCGATGACCGGGTTGAGCGGGTTGACGTTGACGTCGGCGACGGGCGCGAAGTTCGTGTTGATGCCCATCGCGCGCAGCTCCTCGCCGGTGATCGCGGCGGCGGTGCGGGCGTCCTCGGCGGAGCGGCCGGCGCCGAGCGCCATCGAGCCGGGGAACTGGGTGGCGGGCGGTCCGATGCGGGTGACGACGCCCTGCTCCTGGTCGACCGAGATGCCGAGCGGAACCTTGACCTTCGAGTCCTGCGAGAGCGCGGCCTGCTGGAGACCGTTGGAGAGGCCGGCGATCTGCTGCGGGTTCTTCACGCTGTCGGTCCACGCGAAGTAGATGACACCGCCGAGGTGGTACTTCTGCACCACCTCGGCGGGGGTGGCGACGCCGTAGAGGGGAAGGTTGCGGGCGTCGGGCGTGGTGGCGTCCTGGCCATAGACCTGCTGGACGAAGAGCTGGCCGACCTTCTCCTCGAGCGTCATCCGGGCGATGGTCGAGGCGACCCACCCCTGCGGCGCGGGCGGGACGGTGGCCTGCGCAGCGGTGACCGGGACGATGCCCGCTGCAAGGGTCGCGGCGACCGCGGAGGCGATCACGGTGCGGCGGGTGACGGGCGGACGGGACATGACATCTCCGGTTTCTCGGGCTCACGACGATGTGAACGATTCACGCACTGAGTCTTGACAGTGGAACTTAGCCACACGTCCGGACATCCGCAACAGTTACGGACCGGTCACTTTCGGGATCGCTCGTGACCCGCCACCCACCAATCGACCAGCGAGCCAGAAATCGGCGACCGATGCAGCCATCGCTGGTCGGCTCGCCGAGATGTGGCTCGCTCGACCAGGGGCCTGGGGCCTGGGGTCGGTCAGGTGATGGCGGCGCGCACCGCGGCGACGACGAGCCCGCCGACGAGAGCGACGCCGACTCCGTGCCACCCGCGCAGCCGACCGGCCCCGTCCCCGACGTAGACGCTGTCGTCCCCTCGTGTTCCAGCCACCATGGAGGGTGGGCGGCGCCACCAGAGCTCGGCGACGGCATACGCGAGGATCCCCAGCCCCATGCCCACGGTGCCGGTGAGGAACCAGAACGGTCGGGTGCCGAGGGTGGGCGGCAGCGTGACGATCGAGAAGAGCGCGATGCCGAGCCCGAGCAGCGCGGGGAAGGCCGCCCAGTCGCGGCTGGGCGGGTACGTCTCGGGAGTGAACGGCTTCGCGCCCGAGCCGGAGAGCGCGGCGAACGGGTCGAGCTCGCCCACGACCGGCGGGGTCTCGGGAAGCCAGCGCACGCGGGTCCCGCCGTCGACGGTGTAGATCAGCTCTCGCGGCGGTCCGTCCGTGGGCCGTCCGAGCTCGTCGGCAGCCGGGACGTCGGCGTACCAGGCGGACCCGAGGGCGAAGAAGTCCAGGACGTCGGGTCGGACGTTGGCGACGACCTGGTAGCCGGTCACCCGCCCGGACTTGACGTCGGCGACGAACTCGTGGGGACGGACCTCGTGCAGGCTCGACATCCACGACGGCACCGCCCAGGCGACCCAGGACGCGATGACGAGGGCGGCGAGGACCCGACGCAGCACCGGTCGCGCGAGCGCACCCTCGGGCTCGGCCGTGCGCTCCGTCTCCCCCACCCCGACCGTCATGGGGTGATGCTCCCACCCGGGCGGGCGCCCTGCGCGGCAAACGGCACGCCACGCCGACACTCCACGCTCGTGCCCCCCGACGCCGGCGCCCTTTGCCGCGCACCATGCCCGGTCATGCGAAAGGGCCCCGACACGACGGTCGGGGCCCTTCGAACTGGCGGAGGATAGGGGATTCGAACCCCTGAGGGCGTTAACCCAACACGCTTTCCAAGCGTGCGCACTAGGCCACTATGCGAATCCTCCAACGGAGGAGGTTACCCGAGCGCCGAACGCCGACGAAATCCGCTCGTCGCAGCGCCGCAACCGCTCGTCTCGCCGCTCGTCGAACCACTGGTCGCGCCCCCTCGAGGACCACGACGATGGGCGCCATGAGCACCGACGCCTACCGCACGGCATACGCGCAGTCCCTCGAGGACCCCGAGACCTTCTGGCGCGCGGCCGCCGGCGGCATCGACTGGCTCACCGGGCCGACCACGGTCCTCGACGACACGGGCGCCCCGCTCTACCGCTGGTTCCCCGGCGCCACGCTCAACACCTGCTTCAACGCGCTCGACCGGTACGTGCGCGACGGCCGCGGCGAACAGCCCGCGATCATCCACGACAGCCCGGTCACGGGGACGAAGGAGACGATCACGTATGCCGGCCTGCTGGCTCGCGTGGCGACCTTCGCCGGTGCGTTGGCGAGCCTGGGCGTGGAGAAGGGCGACCGGGTCGTCGTCTACATGCCGATGGTGCCCGAGGCCGTCGTCGCGATGCTGGCCTGCGCCCGCCTCGGCGCGGTCCACTCGGTCGTCTTCGGCGGGTTCGCACCGGCCGAGCTCGCCGCCCGGATCGAGGACGCCGAGCCCAAGGTCGTCGTGGCCGCGAGCTGCGGCATCGAGCCGAGCCGGATCGTCGAGTACAAGCCGATGCTCGACGCCGCCCTCGACCGGAGCAGCCACAAGCCCGAGTCCGTCATTGTCCTCCAGCGCGAGCAGGCTCGTGCCGCCGTCGGTGAGCGCGACACCGACTGGGAGGAGATGGACTGGGACGAGCTCGTCGCCGATGCCGAGCCGGCCGAGTGCGTCGAGGTGGCGGCGACCGACCCGCTCTACGTGCTCTACACCTCCGGCACGACCGGTCGGCCCAAGGGCATCGTCCGCGACAACGGCGGCCACGCCGTCGCGTTGCGGTGGTCGATGACCAACGTCTACGGCATCGGGCCCGGCGACGTGTGGTTCACGGCGAGCGACGTCGGCTGGGTCGTCGGCCACTCCTACATCGTCTACGCGCCCCTGCTCACCGGTGCGACGACCGTGCTCTACGAGGGCAAGCCGGTCGGCACCCCCGACGCGGGGGCGTTCTGGCGGGTCATCGCCGAGCACGGGGTCAAGGCGATGTTCACTGCCCCCACGGCATACCGCGCGATCAAGCGCGACGACCCCCGCGGCGAGCTGCTGCGCGAGCACGACATCTCCTCGCTCGAGACCGTCTTCCTCGCGGGCGAGCGGCTCGACCCGGACACCTACGAGTGGGCGAGCTCGACGCTCGGCGTGCCCGTCGTCGACAACTGGTGGCAGACCGAGACCGGGTGGCCCATCGCGGCGAACCCGCGTGGCCTCGCACCGATGCCGATCAAGGCGGGCTCCCCCTCCGTCCCCATGCCGGGGTATGCCGTGTCGATCCTCGACGAGACCGGTGCCGAGCTGCCGGCGGGCGAGGAGGGGGCCATCGCGATCCGGCTGCCGCTGCCGCCAGGGACGCTCGTGACGTTGTGGGGGGACGACCAGCGCTACGTCGACGGCTACCTGTCGACCTACCCCGGCTTCTACGCCACCGGGGACGGCGGGCTCGTCGACGAGGACGGCTACCTCTTCGTCATGGGCCGCACCGACGACGTCCTCAACGTCGCGGGCCACCGGCTCTCGACCGGGTCGATCGAGGCCGCGCTCGCCGGACACCCCGACGTCGCCGAGTGCGCCGTCATCGGCGTCGCCGACGAGCTCAAGGGCCAGCTCCCGCGCGGGCTCGTCGTCCTCAAGGGCGGCGTCGACGGCTCGGGCGAGGCCGGGGAGCGGATCCGCCGCGAGCTCGTCCAGCGCGTGCGGGACGAGGTCGGGGCGGTCGCCGCACTGCGTCAGGTCGACATCGTCACGGCGCTGCCCAAGACGCGTTCGGGCAAGATCCTGCGCAAGACGATGCGCGAGATCGCCGACGGCCGCACGCCGACCGTGCCGGGCACGATCGAGGACGCCTCCGTCCTCGACACGCTCGGACCGGTGCTCCGCCCCGGCGGCTGACGCCGCGAACCGACCAGGCGCGGCGGCTCAGGTCCTCAGCCCGACGAAGTCCACGACGAGACCGGCCGGGTCGACGTAGCCGCACCTCGTCGCGTTCGGGCCGGTCACGTCGAACCCGGGGACGTCAAGGGTGACGACCGGGTCCGCGCCGGCCTCGAAGACGACCTCGACGTGCTTGGGGATGATGACGTCCGGGCTGCCCGCGACGTGGAAGGGAGTCCCGAAGCCTGCCGGTGTGAGGAAGGTCCGGACCTCCACGCCGTCGCAGACGAGGATCCTCTCGTTCGTCCACGATCCCGGTGGTGAGTCCGCGGACGCCGCGGCGGGTGCGATCCCCGCCGTGACGGCCAGCGTGAGTGTCGCGGCGGAGCGCCGCAGAGGTGTGGCTGCGTCCATGGTCGTTCTCCTCTCGTGCGGGGTCGGTGCCCTTCGCACCCGCGCGTCGACGAGTCCCTGCACTGCCCCTCCCCGGAGTATGGAAAACCCCCGACCTCTGCCGGTACCGCCAGATCAGGCCAACGGCGGCTGACCCGCCCGGCCTCCGGCCGTGACCCGATCGCCCCGACCCCCGATCGAGACGGGTCGGCGCGGGTCACCTCACCCGACCTAGCCTTGCCGGGTGCAGGGAGTCTTCACGGGGTTCGCGACGATCGGCGTGGTCATCGCCGTCGGCGCCCTCCTCGCCCACCTGCGGATCGTCGACCTCACCGCGCAGCGGGTGCTCTCGCAGATCGCCTTCTTCGTCGGCTCCCCCGCCCTCATGGTCATGACGCTCAGCCGGGCCGACGTTCACGACGTCCTCTCCGCCAACCTCGTCGCCACGACTGTCGCCGTCCTCGTCCCGGTCGCCATCTATGCCGCCGGCGCCCGCTTCCTCTGGCACCGACGCCTCGGTGACGCGACCATCGGAGCCCTCTCGGCGGCATACGTCAATGCGGGCAACCTGGGGATCCCCGTGGCGAGCTACGTCCTCGGTGACGCCGCGCTCGTTGCGCCGACCCTGCTCCTCCAGCTCCTCGTGCTCCAGCCGATCGCGCTCGCGCTGCTCGACACCGACGCCCTCGGGCGCTCCCCGTCGTTCGCGCACCTCGTGAGCCGGCCGTTCCGCAACCCGCTCACGGTCGGCTCGCTCATCGGCGTGCTGCTCTCGCTCACCGGGTGGACGCTGCCGGAGTTCGTCGGCAACCCGCTCGAGCTCCTCGGCAACGTCGCGGTCCCGGCGATGCTCATCGCCTACGGCATCGCGCTGCGCCTCGGTCCGGGTCTCGGGGCCGCCGGGTCGGTCGGCGAGCTCGCGACGACCTCGCTCCTCAAGCTCGTGGTCCAGCCCTTCGTCGCTTATGCCGTGGCGCACTTCGCGCTCGGCGTCGACGGTCACGCGCTCCTCGCGGTCGTCGTGACGTCGGCCCTGCCCACCGCGCAGAACATCTTCGTCCACGCCACGCGCTACGACCGGGGGACGGTCCTCGCGCGGGACACGATCCTCATCACGACCATGGGCTCGGTCCCGGTCATCCTGCTCATCGCGGGCCTGCTCGGCTGAGGTGCGCGCGCGGACGGCCGTCGCGACCTATCCTGTGCGAATGCCGGGACCAGTGCTGGACGGGGGGACATCGGCCGACGTCGGGATCCTGCACGAGCACCTGTGGACCGGGGCGACGGTCATCACGGCGGTGCGCACCGTCGCGTCGGCCGCGGTGGCCGCGTGGGGTGCAGTCGAGGGCAGCCTGACCCTGCTCGTCGTCGCGCTCGGCATCTACTGGGTCGGCGACATCCTCGACGGCACGTGGGCGCGGCTGCGTCACTGCGAGACACGGATCGGCGCGGTCCTCGACATCTTCTCGGACCGGTTCAACGCGGGCGCCTTCTATGTCGGCCTCGCCTGGCTCCAGCCCGACCTCGCTCCGGCGGTGTTCGTCTACCTCGGCGAGTTCATGGTCGTCGACACCTTCTTGTCGCTCGCCTTCCTCGCGTGGCCGATCCGCAGCCCCAACTACTTCTACGTCGTCGACCGCACCATCTGGAAGTGGAACTGGTCGAAGCCGGCCAAGGCGGTCAACAGCGCGCTCTTCGCGGTGCTCCTCCTCGCCACCGGGTGGATGGAGGTCGGGCTCGTCATCGCCCTCGGCCTCCTCGCGCTCAAGTGCTGGTCGATGGTGCGGCTCCTGCGGATCGGCCTTCCCGTGCCCGGTCCGGTGCCCACCCATGTGGGGTGAGGTCCTCAGCGTCACCGGCCTCGCTGTCGCCTCCGCCCTCGTCCCGCTCATCAACATCGAGGCGGTCGTCGCGCTCACGGTGACGCAGGGCGACGCACCCGCCTGGGTCATCGTGCTCGTGTCATCGCTCGGTCAGATGGCGGGCAAGCTCGTCTGGTACTACGGCGGCCGCGAGCTCGAGCGTTTCCGCTTCGTCGCCCGCCGCATGGAGAAGCCGAAGGCGAAGCTCGCGCTCGAGCGCTGGCGCTGCCGCACCGAAGGGCGCCCGTGGTATGCCGCCGGCCTCCTCCTCGTCTCGTCTGCCGTCGGCATCCCTCCGTATGCCGTGATCGCGGTGCTCGCGGGTGCCCTACGCGTGCCCGTGGTCGTCTTCCTCCTCACCGGTCTCGTCGGCCGGGCGATCCGCTTCGCAGCCGTCATCGGTGGGGCAGCCGCGGTCGTCTCCTGGTGGTGACGGGGGCGCCTTCCAGTGGCGACGTCGTGTGCGCGCTGCTAGGAACGTCGCATGACCCCCCGCGCCCTCCCCGCCGTCGCCCTCGGACTCACCCTCGCCGTTGCATCGGCCATCAGCACCGCAGTGCCCACGAGCAGCGCTGTGGCACAGGGACATCCGAGCGCTCCTGACGAGTTCGTCGCCTTGCGCGACGTGGACCCGAGCATCGTCCACGAGATCCGCTACACGACGAACCACAACTTCGTCGGCGAGCGCATCGACGACTACCGCGCTCCCCTGTGCCTGCTCACCCGGCCCGCTGCCGAGGCCCTCTCGCGGGCTCAGGACGTGCTGAGGCCGCAGGGACTGACCCTCAAGGTCTACGACTGCTACCGCCCGCAGGGAGCCGTCGACCACTTCGTGCGCTGGGCCGAGGACCTCGACGACGAGCAGATGAAGTCCGAGTTCTATCCCCGCGTCGAGAAGTCACGCCTCTTCGAGGACGGCTACATCGCGGCGAAGTCCGGGCACAGCCGCGGAAGCACCGTCGACCTCACGATCCAGCGCATCGACGCCCGCCCCGGCCCGACGCCTCACTCGCCGCACCCCGAGGGCTCGTGCTTCGGCCCGGTCGAGGACCGCGTCCCGGACGCCTCGCTCGACATGGGCACGGCCTTCGACTGCTTCGACGTCCTCTCGCACACCGCAAACCCGGCCGTCACCGGTGAGGCCAGGGTCAACCGCGACCTCCTCGTCGACGTCCTCGCGGCCGAGGGGTTCACCAACCTGCCCGAGGAGTGGTGGCACTTCACCCACAAGCCCGAGCTCTTCCCGACGACGTTCTTCGACTTCCCGGTCTCGCGGGCCTCGTTGGTCGCTCCCTGACCGCTGCCCCACCGGACGGGTCAGAATGGGTCGATGATCACCCTCGAGCTCGCCCGACGCGTCGTCCACGAGGCCGGGGTGCTCTGGGAGCCGGCGCCCGGCGACCGCTTCGTCATCGACGCCGAGCTCCTCACCGGTGAGGTCTTCTGGGTCAGCGACCTCACCGTCGAACCGCAGACCTTCGGCGAGCAGACCGTCCTCGGCTTCAACGGCACGACCGAGTGGGCCCTCGACTCGGTGAGCCTCGACAAGGCGCTCTGGCTCCCGCGCGAGGACCAGCTGCGCGCCCTCCTCGGCGACCGGCTCGAGACGCTGCGGCGCACCGAGGAGGGCTGGGAGGTGACGTATGCCGGGAGCGAGGGCACCCGGCATACGCTCACCGATGCGGACGTCGAGTGCGCCTACGCGAGGGCGCTCCTCAGTCTCTAGGCCCTCACCCGACCGTCCGGACGGATCGACAGGACCACCTTGTCGTCGTACTCACGGCGCTCCGTGCGGGTGACGCGGTAGTCGGTGTCGACGACGGGGAAGACGTGCACCGGCGTCATCGTCATGCGGGCGCCGTCGCGGGTGCGCTCGACCTCGACGTGGAGGTGGCCGTAGTGCTTGCCGCCTGAGGTGAGGACCCGCACCCCGCGCCGGTCCTCCCACACCTCGGGCTCGTCGCGGTCCGCGGTCCACTGGCGGTAGGGGTTGTAGTCGAGCCGCTCGGAGTCCGGCCCGGCGACCCGCCGCTCGCCGCGCAGGCCGTCGCCCGCGACGCCGACGTCGTAGTAGTGGACGCCCACGCCGTCGCCGTCCTCGTCGACGAAGCTGCGCTCGAAGAGCTCGCTGTGGCCGCAGATGACGGCGGCGACGCCGTAGCGCTCGGCGAGCACGTGGTACTGCCGCATCGGCGTCCCGCCCTGGCCAGACGTGTCCTTGTGATACATCGGCAGGCCGTGCTCACCGCTGCTGAACGGCGAGTGGTGCCACTGCATGACGATGATCTGGCCTCGCTCGCGGGCGTCCGCCAGCTGCGCCTCGCACCAGCGCCACTGGGTGCTGCCGGGGTTGAAGTCGGACAGGTCGGTGCCGCCGGCCGCGGCGTACTCGGCGGCGGTGAAGTTGTTCTGCGTGTCCGTGCCGGGGCCGCGGTACTCGCGGCCGACGGCCTGGTTGCCCTCGTAGTTCTCGGTGTCGTCGTCCGGCTCGCCGTTGTTGGAGTCGAGCGTGATGACGGTCAAGGGGCCATAGTCGATGGCGTAGTAGTTGTCGCGGTGCTCGGGCGTCCCGTTGTCCGGCGCGTCGAAGTAGGCGTGGTACTTGCCGCGGGAGCGCACGACGATGGAGCGGTCGGCGCTGGAGCCGTAGCCGCCGTTGACCGCGCCGCCGAAGCTCTCCCAGTTGCCGAACGCCGTGAGTGCGGGGATGCGGCCGAGCCGGTCACCCGCGGGGCCGGCGTTGCACCGGAACCACTCGTCCCAGCCGGGCTGGTAGCCACCGCCCTGCACGAGGTCACCGGGGAACATCATGAAGTCGGGCCTGCTGGCGTCGACGACGCGCAAGTTGGCGAGGTAGCCCTCGTCCTCGGTGAGGGGGTAGCGGAGCACACGCGCGCCGGCGAGCACGGTGGTGCCGAAGACGCCGTCCCACGTCGACCCGGCCGCGGCGTCGGGCCGGCCCAGCCCGGCGACCTCACCGGGTGCCCACTCGCGCCGGGTGACGCGACCGCGGGGCTCGGTCTCGTGGTCGGACATGGCGATGAAGGTGACGCGGTCCCAGTCCTGCACGCTCGGAGCCGTCCTGAAGCGGCCCTGGTAGCGGTCACGTCCCTGCACGACCTCGTAGGTGTAGTGCGTGCCCGGCCGGAGTCCCTCGACGTCGACGACGTGCTTGACGTTGCCCTCGCGCAGCAGCCACGACCCCGTCGGGAGACCGGGGATCTCCTCGGCGCGCTCCGCGTCGGTGTAGCCGAGGATCGGCATCGGCTGCGGTGTGCTGCTCACCCGACGCCGTCCACCGCCCAGCCCCGGGCCGCGCACCGTGAGCGTGCCCGGAACGACGGCATAGCTGACCCAGCTGATCGTCATCGAGGTGCTGGCCGGGTTCTGGAGGTAGGGCAGCACGCGCAGGTCCCGCATCGAGCGCGCCGCCTTCGCTCCGACCTCGCTGGCCCTGCCGGACTCGGCTGCCGAGGCCGTCGCGCACGAGAGGGCGGGTGGCGCGAGCGTGGCGGCGGCGAGGCCGCTCAGCACCATGCGGCGGGACAGGGTCGGGCGGTTCTGAGACATCGTCGTCCTCGGAGGGGGAGAAAAAGTCGACGCGACCGGCGGTCCGCGTCACTTTTCCACCCTAGGGGAGGGAGGCCGAGCGAGCCAGAGATGCGTGAGCGCACCAGCGGCGCAGAGCGTGACGAACGGCGTCGCCATGGCTGCGCCGCCGGGCACGGTCTGCGCCGGTCGCTCGAGCGAGCCAGAGATGAGCCAGCGCACGACTCCCCGGCACGCCACCTCCGACTTATTGCGACTTTCAGCGACGAGGAGCGCAGCGACGAGTCGCTGAAAGTCGCAATAAGTCGCAGCAGGGTCAGCGCCGCCGCGTGCCGAAGATCGAGCGGGTGATCTCGCGGCCGATGACCGTGCCGGCCGACCGCAGCGCCGACCGGAAAGCGCTCGACTTCACGACCTGCTCGACGAGGCCCGGGTCCTCCTTGGGCGCGGAGGTCTTCTTGGCCGGCGTGGGCTCCGGCGCCTTCTGGGGCGCCTCGGCGGGCGGCGTCGTCGCCTGGACGCGCGCGGCGAGCTTCTCGTAGGCGGACTCGCGGTCGGCGACCGCGGCGTACTTCGACGCCAGCGGCGAGGACGCCACCGTCGAGTCGATCAGCGCGTCGGGCGAGGGCGCCATGAGCGACTGCGGGGCGCGCATCCGGGTCCACGCGACCGGCGTCGGGGCACCCTTCTCGGACAGGACGGTGACGACGGCCTCGCCGGTGCCGAGCGAGGTGAGGAGCTCCTCGAGGTCGTAGTCGCTGTGCGGGTAGGTCTTCACCGCTGCCTTGAGCGCCTTGGCATCGTCGGGGGTGAAGGCGCGCAGCGCGTGCTGGACCCGGTTGCCGAGCTGGCCGAGGACGTCGGACGGCACGTCCTTGGGCGACTGGGTGACGAAGAAGACGCCGACGCCCTTGGACCGGATGAGACGCACCGTCTGCTCGATCGCCTCCTGGAAGGCCTTGCTCGCGTCGGCGAAGAGGAGGTGCGCCTCGTCGAAGAAGAAGACGAGCTTGGGCTTGTCGACGTCGCCGACCTCGGGCAGGTCGTGGAAGAGGTCGGCGAGCATCCACATGAGGAACGTCGAGAAGAGCGCCGGGCGGTCCTGAACCCCGGGCAGCTCGAGGCAGGTGACGAGCCCCTTGCCGTCGCTGGAGGTGCGGAGCAGGTCGTTGGTGTCGAAGTTCGGCTCGCCGAAGAAGGCGTCGGCGCCCTGGTCCTCGAAGGCGATGAGCTCGCGCAGGATGACGCCGGCCGTCGCGGACGAGAGCCCGCCGAGGGCCTTGAGCTCGGGCTTGCCCTCGTCGCTCACGAGGTGGCTGATGACGGCCCGCAGGTCCTTGAGGTCGAGAAGCGCGAGGCCGTTCTTGTCGGCGTAGTGGAAGACGAGGCCGAGGCTCGACTCCTGGGTGTCGTTGAGCCCGAGGACCTTCGCGAGCAGCGTCGGGCCGAAGTCGGTGATCGTCGCGCGGATCGGCACGCCCTTGCCCTGACCGCCCAGCGAGAGGAACTCCGTGGGGTATGCCGTGGCCTGCCAGTCCTGACCGACATCCTTCGCGCGCGAGGCGAGCTTGGCGTTGGGCTCCCCCGGGCTCGCCAGACCGGAGAGGTCACCCTTGATGTCGGCGAGGAAGACGGGGACACCCTGGCCGGAGAGCTGCTCGGCCATGAGCTGGAGCGTCTTGGTCTTGCCGGTGCCGGTGGCACCCGCGACGAGGCCGTGCCGGTTGAGGACGCCGAGCGGGATCCGCACGGGCGCGTCGGGGTGGGCGGTGTCGTCGATGACCGTCGCGCCGAACTCGAGCGCCGGGCCGTCGAAGGCGTAGCCGGCGCGGATCTCGTCGAGGTGGGCGTTCCCTGCGGCGGGCGCCGCCTCCGAGGTGGGCGCGGCGTCCGGAGCAGGCTGCTCGGCGGTCGCGGGCTGGGCCGCGGCGGGGCTGGCGGGCGTCTCGGGCGTCGCGTTCTCGGTCACCTTCGGCACCCTAGCGCGAGCGTCGGGTGACCCCACGGCATACGGACTGCCTGCGTCCGGCACGGTGGCTGCTGGGCCGCCACCCTGCCGGACGCCAGCGCTCCACGTATGCCGTCCGCTCTCCTCGCGGCTGACGGCGACTCCGCGTAGCCGCGAAGTCGCCGTCAGCCGCGGTGGGTCAGCGGATGCCGTAGAGGTGCTCCAGGGCGAGCTGGTCGAGGTGCTCGAAGGCCATGCCGCGGGCAGCCGCCTCGTCGGGGTCGAACGCCTCGGCGCGCAACGCGTCGAGGCCCTCCCCGTCCGCCAGGGTCGGCTGCGCAAGCTCGTCGAGCCGCGACGCCCGCAGCGCCTCCTGCACCTCCGGGTCGGCCCGGAACGCGCGCGACTTCTCGCGCAGGACGAGGTAGTTGCGCATGCAGCCGGCGGCCGAGGCCCAGACGCCGTCCATGTCCTCGGTGCGCGGCGGCTTGAAGTCGAAGTGCCGCGGCCCGTCATAGCCACCGGTCTCGACGGTGTCGACCGTCCAGAACGCGCCACGGGCGTTGCCGGCGCCGAAGCGCAGGTCCTGGTCGTAGCGGGGACCGGTCTGGCCGTTGAGGTCGAGGTGGAAGAGCTTGCCGTGCCACAGTGCCTGGGCGATGCCGTGGGCGTAGTTGAGCCCGGCCATCTCCTCGTGCCCGACCTCGGGGTTGAGGCCGACGAGCTCGGGCCGCTCGAGCTCGTTGATGAAGGCGAGCGCGTGACCGATCGTCGGCAGCAGGATGTCGCCGCGCGGCTCGTTGGGCTTGGGCTCGAGCGCGAAGCGCAGGTCGTAGCCCTGCTCGACGACGTAGTCGCCGAGGAGGTCGAACGCCTCCTTGTAGCGGTCGAGCGCGGCGCGCACGTCCTTCGCCGCACCGGACTCCGCGCCCTCGCGCCCGCCCCACGCGACGAAGGTCGTCGCGCCGAGCTCCACGGCGAGGTCGATGTTGTCGGCGACCTTGCGGATGGCGTAGCGACGCACGTCGCGGTCGTTGTTGGTGAATCCACCGTCGCGGAAGACAGGGTGCGAGAAGAGGTTCGTCGTCACCATCGGCACGACGAGGCCGGTCTCGTCGAGCGCCTTGCGGAAGGGCGCGAGCTGCTCGAGCCGCTGCGCCGTCGAGGTGCCGAAGTCGCTGACGTCGTCGTCGTGGAAGGTGATGCCCCAGGCGCCGAGGTCGGAGAGCCGGTGGACCGCCTCGACCGGGTCGAGCGGCGGGCGGACGGCACCGCCGAACACGTCGACGCCCTGCCAGCCGACCGTCCAGAAGCCGAACGAGAACTTGTCCTCGCGGGTCGGCGCGAAGTCCGAGCCGCCAGCGCCCGCGCGGGAGTCGACGGCGCTCACTGCTCGTCCTTGCCCGAGCTGAACGCCGCGTCGAACGCCGCCTCCGGCCGGTCGAACGCGAGCCGTCGAACGAAGCCCACCGCCTCGGCCGCACCGACGAGCCGGTCCATGCCCGCGTCCTCCCACTCGACCGAGATCGGTCCGTCGTAGCCGATCGCCCCGAGGGTGCGGAAGCAGTCCTCCCACGGCACGTCTCCGTGGCCGGTCGAGACGAAGTCCCAGCCGCGGCGCGGGTCCGCCCACGGCAGGTGCGACGAAAGCCGGCCGTTGCGACCGTTGCCGACGCGCATCCGCACGTCCTTGCAGTCGACGTGGTAGATCCGGTCCTGGAAGTCCCAGATGAACGCGGCCGGGTCGAGGTCCTGCCAGACCATGTGCGACGGGTCCCAGTTGAGGCCGAACGCCTCCCGGTGGCCGATGGCCTCGAGCGTGCGCACCGTCGACCAGTGGTCATAGGCGATCTCGCTCGGGTGCACCTCGTGGGCGAACCGCACGCCGACCTCGTCGAAGACATCGAGGATCGGGTTCCAGCGATCGGCGAAGTCCTGGTAGCCCGCCTCGATCGTCTCCGCGGACACCGGCGGGAACATCGCGACGTACTTCCAGATGGCCGAGCCGGTGAAGCCGATGACGACGTCGACGCCGAGCTTGGCGGCGGCGCGAGCCGTGTCCGCCATGCGCTCGGCGGCCCGCTGCCGCACGCCCTCGGGGTCGCCGTCTCCCCACACGGAGGCCGGGAGGATGTCCTGGTGGCGCTGGTCGATCGGGTCGTCGCAGACGGCCTGGCCGACGAGGTGGTTCGAGATCGCCCAGACGCCGAGTCCGTGCCGCTCGAGGATCTCGCGTCGGCCCTCGATGTAGCCGTCCTCGGCCAGCGCGCGGTCGACCTCGAAGTGGTCGCCCCAGCAGGCGATCTCGAGGCCGTCGTAGCCCCACGAGGCGGCGAGACGGCATACCTCCTCGAAGGGAAGGTCGGCCCACTGTCCCGTGAAGAGGGTGATCGGTCGTGCCACGGTGTCCTCCGGTTTCGTCGTTCTCGGCCGGCTCCACGAACGTAGAATCCGGGTCACGTCCTGCTGTCGATGGTCGGGCGGAAGCCGGTCCCCGGTCGGGGTCACTGCTGCAACAGCGACACCGACCGGGTCCGGTGACGGGGGTCAGCCGCGCAGAGCAGCCAGGTTGTCGTAGCTGGTCTGTGCGAAGGCGAGCGACTGGCCGGGGTTGGCCGCCCCGCCCGGGGCAGTGTCCTGCTCCCACATCGGGTTGTGCGAGCCCTTCGCGCCGACACGGCGGAAGAACGTCGAGTAGTCGATGTCGCCCTCGCCGAACGGCGTCATCGTGTAGCCGTTGGACGTGGTCGCGTCGCGGCGGCCGTCCTTGGCGTGGAAGAGCGGGAAGCGCTTCGTCTGAGCCGCCACGACGGCCGCCGGGTCGAAGACGGACCGGACCTGGCTGCCGTCCGGCGCGGTGTAGGTGTGGTGCTTGTACTGCGCGACGTGCGCCCAGAAGATGTCCATCTCGAGGAACACGTGCTTGGGGTCGGTGTGGGCGAGGAAGTGCTCCAGGCGCCGGATGCCGCTGCTGCGGGTGGGGTTGCCCGCCGCGTCCAGCGGCCCGCTGTCGAGGAGGAAGCTGTAGGCGATGTCGTGGTTGTGCGTGTAGAGCTTGAGCCCGTGCCGCGAGGCCCGCTCGCCGAAGAAGTTCCAGCGCTCGGCGGCCGTCACCCAGTCCGCGACGTAGGCCGACCCGGTGGGGTCGCCACCGGTGCCGATGTGGCCGAGGCCGAGGATGTTCGCGATCTCACAGGCGCTGTCGAACGCGGCGATCGTCTCCGGCGTGATCGTCGACGGGATGCTGCCGTGGTTGCCCTCTGCCTCGAGCCCGAGGTCGTCGAGCCACGACCTCAGCAGCGAGGCTCCGGCGACGGTGCCCAGGTCGGCACCACCCTCGGCGTTGGCGTGCTGGCGGTAGCCGGCGAACTCGATCTGGCGGAAGCCGATGCGTGACAGCTCGCCGAGGACCTCCTTGAAGCCGGACGCGAGATCGGTCGTGTTCGGGTCGCGTGAGACGGCGTCGCGCACCGTGTAGAGGATGATCCCGCGCTTCGAGGCGGGCACGAGCGTGCCGCCCGCGTTGCCCACCGGCGAGGCGTATGCCGTCGAGGCGCCTGCCGCTGTCGCGGCACCGGCCGTGGCCATCGCGGTGGTCGCCGCGAGGAACTGGCGGCGGCCGAGACCGAGGGTCCGGGCGAGCTCGGGGATCTTGACGTCGTTGTCGTTCATGGTGCTCCTTCGTCACTGCAATGACAGGGGGGAACAGCGGGGACCGGTCGTCCTCCTCTCGTGCTCGGTGCCGTGGTGGTCGGCCACGTCGTCGATGGTCGGGTGGTCCCCGGCTACGGCTGGGCGCCGGCCGGGAGGTCGATCGGGGTCCACGCCGAGGCGTTGGCCGCGCTCGTCTCGACCGCGGCGAGCACCTCCTGCACGGCCAGCCCGTCGGCGAAGGACGGAGTGGGGTCCACGCCGCGCGCGATGGCGTCGACGAGGTCCGCGGCCTGGTGGGTGAACCCGTGTTCGTAGCCGAGCCCGTGACCCGCGGGCCACCAGTGCTCGACGTAGGGATGGGTGGGCTCGGTGACGACGACCTTGGTGAAGCCCGACTCGCGGGCGTCGACCGAGGCATCGTGGACGTGCAGGACGTTCATGTCCTCGAAGTCGAACGCGAGGCTGCCCTTGGACCCGTTGATCTCGAGGCGGATCGAGTTCTTGCGCCCGGTGGCGAAGCGGGTGGCCTCGAAGGTGCCGAGACCTCCGCCGCTGAGACGGGCAAGGAACACCGCGGCGTCGTCGACGGTGACCTTGCCGCGCTCGCCGCCCTCCTGCGCCGAGGCCGACAGGCCCTTGACGCGGCCGGCGACCGGGCGCTCCTTGACGAACGTCTCCATCGTCGCGCTCACACCGGTGATGCGTTCACCGGTGACGAAGTGGGTGAGGTCGATGATGTGGGCGCCGATGTCCCCGAGGGCTCCCGAGCCGGCGCGCTCCTTCTCGAGGCGCCAGGTGAGCGGGGACTCGGGGTCGACGAGCCAGTCCTGGAGGTACTGCGCGCGGACGTGGCGGATCTCGCCGACCCGGCCCTCCTGGACGAGCTGGCGGGCGAAGGCGATCGCGGGGACGCGGCGGTAGGTGAACCCGACCATCGACCGGACGCCCCGAGCCCTGGCGCGCTCGGCGGCGTCGGCCATCCGGCGGGCCTCGTCGACGGTGTTGGCGAGCGGCTTCTCGCAGAGGACGTGCTTGCCGGCGTCGAGCGCGGCGATGGCGATCTCGGCGTGGGTGTCGCCGGGGGTGCAGATGTCGACGACCTCGACGTCGGGCCGGGCGACGAGGGCCCGCCAGTCGGTCTCGACGTGCTGCCAGTCGAAGCGGCGCGCCATCTCGGCGGCCGCCGCGCCGTCCCGGCCGGCGATGGCGACGAGCTCGGGCGAGAGCGCCGGGTCGAAGAAGCTGCGGGCGTTGCGCCAGCCCTGCGAGTGGGCCAGACCCATGAAGGCGTAGCCGACCATGCCGATGCCGATCCGGCCGGTCCGCGTCGCGTCGGCGGTCGACGGTGCTGCCGTGTCGGCGGCCGCGAGGTCGGCCGCCGTGGTGTCCGTGGTCATGAGAACCCTTTCCGGGAGGTCTCCGGGGGCAGCGCGAGGCTGCATGGGGTCGAGGTGGTCGGGTCCGCGCGGCTCAGGGATGGCCGCGCGGACCCCGGTCGAGGATCTGCCGGTCGTCGGTCAGGACTCGAAGCCGAGCGGGAGGTACTCCTCCACGTTGTCCTTGGTGACGACGGGGGCGTCGAGGACGATGCGGCGCGGCACGGCGACCTGGACGAGGTCGCTCATGCTCTTGTCCTGGGCCAGGAGGCGGGCCAGGCGCACGCCGTCGGCCGCCTGGGTGGGCGGGTAGAGGACGGTCGCCTCCATCTTGCCCTCCTTGATCCACCGCATGGCGTTGGCCGAGCCGGCGCCGCCGATGAAGGCGAACTCGTTGCGCTTGGCGTTGTCGAAGGCCGCCATGACGCCGACGCCCTGGTCGTCGTCGTGGTTCCAGATGATGTCGATCTTGGGCGCGGCCTGGAGGAGGTTGGAGGCGACCTTCTCACCGGACTCGACGGTGAACTCGGCCGCGACGCGGTTGTCGACGGTCTGGTTGCAGCCCTTGAGCGCGTCGGCGAAGCCCTTGCTGCGGTCCTGCGTGAGGGGCAGGGCGTCGATGCCGGCGATCTCGGCGATGACGGGGTTCGTCAGGTTCTTGTCCTTGACGAGCTTGCAGGCGTAGGTGCCCGCGCTCACACCCATGCCGTAGTTGTCGCCGAGGATCGTCGTGCGCGCGGCGAACGGCGTCGAGAACTCGCGGTCGACGTTGACGACGATGATCCCGGCGTTCATCGCCTTGGTCGCGACCTCGGTGAGGGCGGCGCCGTCGGTGGGCAGCAGGACGATCGCGTCGACCTTGTCGTTGATGAAGGTCTCGACCTGGGCGATCTGCTGGCTGGCGTCGTTGGTGCCCTCGGCCGCCTTGAACTCGACGTCGGAGAACTTCTTCGCCTCCGCCTGGGCGGCGCTGTTGATCGCGCCGAGCCAGCCGTGGTCGGCCGCGGGGCCCGAGAAGCCGATGGTGACCTTGTCGCCCGGGTCGTCGTTGCTGCTGCCGGCCCGCTGGCTGTCGGACGAGGTCGTGTCCGCGGCCTCGGGGGTGTTGCTCGTGCAACCGGCGGCGACGAGGGCGACGACGCCGAGGGCCGCGGCGGCGCGGACCGGGCGGGAGATGGTGCGACGGTTCATGGTGGTTCTCTCCTGGGGCTGGTGCGAGGTGGGGAAGGGAGTGTGGAGCCGGGTGTCGTGCACGGGAGGCGTCATGCGACCGGGAGCCGCGGAGGGGCGCCGCCGGCGGGTGCGCTAGGTGCTGCGTCGGCGCGCGGCGAGCCGCTGCTGGAGGAGGACGGCGGCGACGATGATGACCCCCTTCGCCACGTTCTGGGTCGAGGTGTCGACGTTGTTGAGCGTGAAGACGTTGGTGAGCGTCGTGAAGATGAGGACGCCGAGCACGGTGCCGACGATCGTGCCGCGGCCGCCGCTGAGGAGCGTCCCGCCGATGACGGCGGCGGCGATGGTGTCGAGCTCGAGCAGCTGCCCGTGGGTCGACGTGCCGGTTGTCGTGCGGGCCATGAGCATGACGGCGGCCAGGCCGCACGCGAGACCGAGGAGGACATAGAGGTATGCCGTCTGCCGCTCGACCTTGATGCCGGCCAGTCGTGCCGCCTCGGGGTTGCCACCGATGGCGAGGGTGCGTCGGCCGAAGGTCGTGCGGTTGAGCAGGACCCAGCCGAGCGCCGCGACGATCGCGAAGATGATGACGAGCACCGGGATGCCGAGGACGCTGCCGCCGAAGAAGTCGATGAAGGAGCGGTCGCGCACGATCTGCGTCCTGCGCTGGGCGATGAGCTCGGCGAGGCCACGGGCGCTGGCGAGCATGGCGAGGGTCGCGATGAAGGGTGCGACCTTGCCGTAGGCCACGAGCAACCCGTTGACGAGCCCGCACGCGCCGCCGACGAGCAGTGCGGTGAGGACCATGACGATCCAGTGGATGTCCTCGGCCATCGTCTGCGTGGCGAGGGTCGTGGCCCACACCGACGAGAGCGCGACGATCGCGCCGACGCTGAGGTCGATGCCGCCGCCGCAGATGACGAACGTCATTCCGACGCTGACGACGCCGACGACGGCCGCGAGCCGCAGGATCGTCAGCGCGTTGTCGAAGCTGCCGAACCGCTCGCCCGCCGTGGCGAGACCGACGACGCAGAGGATGACGAGCGCAATGACGAGCCCGAGGTTGCGGGTGGCCGACCCGCCGAGGAAGCGGCTCAGCGCGCTCGGGCCGGAGCCGGCGGTCGCGGCGTGGGCCGCCATCTCCTGGGTGCCCGCGGGCTCCTCGGAGGTGCGGGGGGTCTCGACGCTCATGCGGCGTCTCCTCTCATGATGATGTCGAGCACCTGGTGCTCGTCGAGCTCGGTGGCCGGCGCCTCGTGCAGGACCTGGCCGTCGCCGACGACGAGGACCCGGTCCGAGAGCCCGAGCACCTCCTCGATCTCGCTCGAGACGACGACGACGGCGACACCGTCGTCGGCGAGGCGGCGGACGAGGGCATAGATCTCGGAGCGGGCGCCGATGTCGACGCCACGCGTGGGCTCGTCGAGCAGCAGCACCCTGCATCCGCGGAGCAGCCAGCGGGCCAGGACCACCTTCTGCTGGTTGCCACCGGACAGGGTCCGGATCTCGCGGGTGATGCCGGTCGGTCGCAGCTCGAGGCTCGTGGCGAGCTCCTGGGCGGCCTCGCTCTCGGCGCCGCGGTCGATGAGCCCGCCGCGGGAGAAGCGGGTGAGCGTCGCCATGCTGATGTTGTGGGCCACGCTGTCGCCGAGCACGAGGGCCTGGCTCTTGCGCTCCTCCGGGGCGAGCCCGACCCCGGCGGAGACGGCCGAGTCGACCGACCCCGGGTGCAGCCGGCGGCCACCCACCGTGACTGTGCCGGCGTCGGCGCGGCGGGCGCCGAAGACCGTCTCGACGATCTCCGAGCGACCGGCGCCGACGAGCCCTGCGAGACCGAGGACCTCCCCCGGGCGGACCGAGAAGCTCACGTCCTCGAACTCGCCGCGGCGCGAGATGCCCTCGACGACGAGCAGGGGCTCACCCTGGGGCGTCGTGCCCCGCTCCGGGAAGACGTACTCGATCGAGCGGCCGGTCATGAGGCGGATGACCTCGGAGGTCGGCGTCTCCTTAGCCGGGAGCCCGGTGGCGACGGTGCGGCCGTCCTTGAGGACCGTCACGCGGTCGCCGATGACGCGGATCTCCTCGAGCCGGTGCGAGATGTAGACGACGGCGACGCCCTGGGCGGTGAGCTGACGGATGACGTCGAAGAGGCGCTCGACCTCGCCGCTGTCGAGGACGGCCGACGGCTCGTCCATGACGATGAGGCGCGCCTTGCGCGAGAGCGCCCGCGCCATGCTGACGATCTGCTGGCCGGCGGCCGAGAGGTCGCCCACCTCGGCCGTCGGCGAGATCTCGGGGTGCCCGAGGCCGGCGAGCAGCTCGCGGGTGGCGGCGCGTGCGGCCGAGCGCTGCGAGAAGCCGAATCGCGACTTCTCGTGCCCGAGGAAGACGTTCTCCGCGACGGTGAGGCCCTCCACGAGGTCGAGCTCCTGGTACATCGTCGCGATGCCCATGTCCATGGCCGCCTGCGGATGGCCCAGCGTCACCTCGGTCCCGTCCCAGGTGATCGTGCCCTCGTCCGGGGTGTGCACTCCCGCGAGCGTCTTGATGAGCGTGGACTTGCCGGCGCCGTTCTGGCCCAGCAGGCAGTGCACCTCGCCCGGGAGGACGTCGAGGTCGACGCCGTCGAGGGCGGTCACTCCGGGGAACCGCTTGACGATTCCGGCCATCACCAGAAGTGGTGAGGCGTCATTGCCTCTGCTCATGCGGACGAACGTAGGGGGCTTTTGCGCGCTCGTCAAGCAAAAGTTTCAATATGCGACAGCACATCTGCTCGCGCCGTGGGCGAAACCTGCGTTCTGTGCTTGACTACCCGCGTGAACGCGCCCGGCACCCTCCCCCTCACCGATGGGCCCACCGGTGCCGGCGCCCTGCTCCAGCTCATGCGCGACGGCCGGCCCCGCACCCGGGCCGAGCTCATCCAGCTCACCGGGCTCGCGCGCTCGACCGTCGGCGCCCGCGTCGACAGCCTCCTGGCGGCCGGGCTGCTCAGGCCCGCCGGCGAGTCCCGCTCGACCGGTGGCCGCCCACCGGTGCGCTTCGCCTTCAACCCGACGGCAGCGGTGGTCATCGGTGCTGATCTCGGCGCCACCCACGCCACGGTCGGCCTCACCGATCTCGACGGCACCGTCATCAGCGACCGCACCGTCGAGCTCGACATCGCCAGCGGCCCGGTGCCCGTCCTCGACCGCGTCGTCGACCTCGGGCGCGAGCTGCTCAAGGAGGCCAAGCGCTCGCGCGCCGACCTCGCGGGTGTCGGCATCGGCCTCCCCGGTCCCGTCGAGCACTCGACCGGGCGCCCCGCCTCGCCGCCGATCATGCCCGGCTGGGATGGCTACGACGTCCCCGCGCACGTCTCGGCCGGTCTCGGCGGTCCGGTGCTCGTCGACAACGACGTCAACATCATGGCGCTCGGCGAGCACGCCACGGTCCACCCGCACGTCGACCACCTCGTCTTCGTCAAGGTGGCGACCGGCATCGGCGCGGGCATCATCTCCGGCGGCCAGCTCCATCGCGGCGCCCAGGGCGCGGCCGGCGACCTGGGCCACGTGGCGGCGCCCCACGGCGACGGCGTCCTCTGCCGCTGCGGCAACGTCGGCTGCCTCGAGGCCGTGGCCAGTGGCCCTGCGATCGTCGGGCGGCTCGAGCGGGCCGGCGTCGACGTGCACGACACCCGCGCCCTCGTCGACCTCGTCCGCGGCGGCAACCCGGAGGCGATCGCCGAGATGCGTGCGGCCGGTCGGGAGATCGGGGCCGTGCTCGCCTCGACCGTGAGCCTGCTCAACCCCCAGGTCATCGTCGTCGGCGGCCTCCTCATCCAGTGCGCCGAGAGCCTGCTCGCCGGCATCCGCGAGGTCGTCTACGGCCGCTCGCTGCCGCTGGCCACCGAGCAGCTCCAGATCGTCGCCGCCCGCACCGGCGGGCACGCCGGCGTCATCGGCGCCGCGACGATGGTCATCCAGCACGTGCTCTCGGCCGAGGAGGTCGAGCGCCAGCTCGCCAACCTCGCCTCCTGACCGGGCGGCGTGCATGAGGCGGACGGCATACGCCACACCTGGCGGTCACTCGGGAGGCATCACCGAGAGCCGTTCGAGTCCGGCCCACCGCGGTCCGGTCGCCTCGAGCGTCAGGGCGACGTACCGCGCGGTGACGCCGGTCAGGTCGGCCGACCCGGTCCGGCCACGGTGGTCGACGGCGGTCGCCCCACCGTAGGTGATGCCGTCCGCGGACGTGTGCAGCGTCGCCGCCGGGATCGAGCCGGGTGCCCAGTCCAGGACGACACGACCGACGGCCACCTCGGCACCGAGGTCCACAACCATCCGGGCGTTCCGTGGGTAGGTCCAGACGGTGTCGGCACGCCCGTCGACGGCAGCCGCAGGCGAGGACATGCCGGGCGGGAGCGGTGACGTCGGGAAGGTCGTCCGTCCGACCGCAAGGTCGGCGAGCGGGTACGGGGCGCCCCCGAGGTCGGCCACCACCCAGCCACTCGCATCGACCCGGACCGTGCGCCAGGAGCCGCCGTCCGTCCGGCGGACACGCACCACCCCGGCTGCACCGGTGAGTCGGACGGTGGCCGCGTCGACGACGTCGACGACCAGACCGGTGGCCGGTCGACGACCGAGGACGTCGGTCACCTCCGCCCGTGGGGGTAACACCGCCGCCGTGGCAGCCGGCAGCTCGACCTCGAGCAGGACCTGGTCGGCGTGAAGGGTCTGCGTGCCCTCGAAGACGGTGACGCCATCCGACAGGGCGGGGACTTCGACCGTCGTGGACACCGCCTCGGTGCCGAGGTTGAAGAGGCTGAGGTGACCCTCGACAAGGCTCGTGGTGACATCCGAGGACGCCGACACGGGAACCCTCGCCCTCGCGAGGCCGGACAGCTCTCCCGACCCGACACCGACGTGGCCCTCGACCACCATGCCTGCACTGCCTGAGGCGGGGCCCGCTGACAGGACGATGCTGTTGCCGGAGACCCGGATCGGGTTCGCCGAGTCCCGGACGACGAATCCGAACCGGTCCTCGACACCCAGCCACCCGCGGGTGGTCCGTGCGTCCGGGTAGCTCGCCCGGTCGGTCCACGTGCTCCCGTCATCCGAGGTCTGGAGTTGGTAGGCGAGTCCCGCCGCGGCCTCCCAGTACACGGTGATGGTGTCGATCGCCTGGGGCGCACCGAGATCGACCGCCAGCCAGCTGTCGACTCGCAGTCGGTCCTCGCGCGAGACCGCCCAACGGGTGGCCATGGACCCGTCCGTCGCCAAGGTGGCTGGACGGGCCGGGTCCTGCGACGACGCGGTCGTGGTTCGTCCGCGCGCGAGGTCCGGGCCGTTCGCAGTGCTGCGGGCTTCGAGCGCGATGACTGAGTACCCGTAGACGGGAGCGGGAGAGCTGCCGAGCAGGCGGACGTGACGGGCGGTCACGCCGCCGAGCTCCAGCACGTCGCGCCGCGCCACGCCGGGGGGCAACGCCTCCGACGCGTCGGCAGCGGCGACCTCGAACTCACCCTCTGCGGTGCTGTAGTGGCGGGTCCCGGTCAGTCCGCGGACCCCGGCCATCGTGAGGTTGTGCACGTCGAAGCGACCGGAGTCCGCGGCCGTGCCGGAAGTCGAGAACACCACGGACCCGCTGGGCAGAGTGGTCATGCCGACCCGTCCCGTCGCGAGGCTGAAGAGCGAGGCGGACCCGTCGAAGCCGTCCCGCGCCGGCGTGTAGGCACGGGCAAAGCGCCCGAGGACCTGGACGGTGGTGCTCGGCAGGAACATCGGCGAGCCGCCGCCGAGGTTGAAGAGCCAGTTGTCGTGCTCCGGCTGCCAGGCCAGCTTGACGAACCCGGCCTTGCTCACCGCGCCGGCCCACGCACCCGGAGACTGGTGCACGAGGAGGCCCGGCCCTGCGCCAAAGTCCCGCGCGCCGCTCGCAAGTTGGAACATCTCGGCGGCGGACAGCGGCTCGACCGCCTCGCGGTGGCTGCTCCATTCGTGAAGCAGGAAGCTGATGGCGACCTCGGCGCGCGCCTCGGGCTCGTACTTCGGCTCGCCGGAGAACTTGGCCAGACGGTTCGCCGGTGGGTACGCCAGATAGGGGAGCAGCCGCTCGGCGAGGTCCGCCTCGGCCCGGGCCGCGGCCCGGTCGCCAACCACCTGCGACAAGAAAGCCAACGGGATCACGTCGCGCCCGTAGAGGTGCTCACGGTCGTCCACCAAGGGCATCAACGGCTCCCCGGCGTCACTCATCACCGACAGGAGCGAGTCCCAGAGCTGGTCGCCGTTGGGCTGCGCCGTCAGCACCTCGGGCAGGGGGGCGCCGGCCATGAGGAAGTGGATGGCGTTGCGACCGGAGGTGCGCCAGAGCTCGGACTGGTAATGCGGCCCGAAGGACCCGTGGTTCTCGGCCAGGAACGTGTCGTGGATGTTGTGTGCCGTGTTCTCCGACACGGCGACACCGTCGATGAGCGTCGGGTTCGCCAGGTCGGCCGGCGGCAGCCCGGCCTCGTTGCGGCTCCACCGCCCGAAGGCTTCCCGCCACTCGGACGCACGGGGGTCGTCCCCTGCCCAGGCCAGCCCGGGCGCAAGCGCCTGCGCGTAGACACCCATCTCCTCGAGCTTGGTGTCGCCCCGATAGCCACCGAGCAGCGCGTTGGGGGTCCACGAGCCCGAGGCAGGGTCGTCCCCGGCCCCGAGGGCGGCGGTGTACGCCGCCTGCTCGCGACTGATGGCGTCGATCCGGGACCGCGTCCCCTCGTCGAGGTCGTCCCAGAGCAACCGTGCGGCCAGTTGGAAGTAGGTCTGGAAGGTGCTGTCCCAGAACAGCTTCCGGCCCCACTCGGACCCACCCGTGAGGCGGTTGGTCTTCGCATAGTTGGCGATCGTCGCGATCGTCCGCGACCTCAGGGTCGCCTCGGAAATGCCGGCGATGTCGGCGTCGTACGTCCCCCGGGTCAGCAGCACAGCGTTGCCCAACACGACGCCGAAGCCGAAGTCGGCGGCCCGGTAGCGGTCGTTGCCGTTCCACTGGGTCTCCGACCAGCGGGTGTGGTGCAGCAGCACCCGGTGGTAGGTCTGGGCGACCTCGTCCTGCTCCAGCCATGCCGATCGTCCGGTGGCGCCGCGTACGGACGCGCTCGCGCCGCTCCACGGAGTTGCGGCTGCCAGACCGCCCGCCGCGACGAGGGAGAGGAAGAGGCGGCGGGAGGTGTTCGGGGTCGGCATCATCGTTGAGGCCCTGCCTTCGGGGTTCGCGTCCGAGGACGACGGTGACCGCGACGCGGGAGAGGTCGCGAAGCGCCGAGCCTCACGCTCGTGCCATCGGCCCGTCAACGGTGTGGCCCGGTCCTGTCCGGTGGCGGCGTTGCGCCGGACATCCGGCCCCACGCACAGGGCACCGTCACACGTTGGCGGGCAGGCGGCATACCAAGCAGGTCACAAGTGCGCCCACGAGGCGGGAGGGTGCGCGACTCCCGGCACTGTGGCCCATACAGTGGCGAGGTGATCTTCAAGGCCGTCGGCGACACGCGTCCCTACCCCGAGCACGGGTACAGCACGCGTCAGTGGTCCAACGTGCCCCCGCGCCTCGTGCGGCTCGACGACCTCGTCACGACGAAGCGCACCCTCGACCTCGGCATGCTCCTGTCGGAGGACTCGACGTTCTACGGCGACCTCTTCGCCCACGTCGTCGAGTTCGAGGGCACGCTCTATCTCGAGGACGGGCTGCACCGGGCGCTGCGCGCCGCCCTGCACCAGCGACCGACCCTGCACGCGCGCGTCCTCGTCATCGAGTAGCCGACATGGCCGAACGCGACCTCACGTCCGAGCTGCGGCACCGCCACCAGCAGCGCAAGGCGGCGACGACGATCCTCGTCGTGCTGCTCATGCTCTTCTTCGCCTTCTGGTACGCGTACTCCTATTACAAGGCGTCCGGCGCGAGCGGTGCCGCGGCGCCGACCACGACGGAGACCTGCCGGCCGTTCGACCCCAGGGTCCCGACGGCCGCGACGACGAAGGTCAACGTCTACAACGCGACGACGAAGAACGGCCTCGCGGCCCGCACCGCCGCCGAGCTGCGCGAGCGCGGGTTCGTCATCGGCGAGGTCCGCAACGACCCGCTGAGGCGCAAGGTCGCCGTCGCCGAGGTCCGCCACGGCGCGGCCGGTCGCTCGCGCACGGCGCTGCTCGTGCCGCTCGGCGGCAAGGGCACGACGGCAGTCGCCGACGGCCGCAAGGACGCCACGCTCGACCTCGTTCTCGGGAACGGCTTCACCGCCCTCGCACCGACCCCGTCCCCCACCGGCCTGCCGATGTGCCCCTCCCCGACGACGAGCCCGACGAAGTCGTCGACGTGACCACCACGCCGGGGGCGGCAGCGGTCCTGCTCTCCCCCGACCTCACCGCGACGCAGGCCCTCGACGTCGTCATGCGCGCGGCCGGCGAGCACGTGCGCCGGCACACCGAGGTGCTCGTGGCCGAGCGCGAGCCCGAGGCCCTGCACCAGGTGCGGGTCGGCGTGCGGCGCGCCCGCAGCGCCCTCTCGCTCCTCTCGCCCGCCCTCGGCGACGGCGACAAGCTCGCCTGGGTGTCCGCGGAGATCCGCGACCTCGCCGTGCCGCTCGGCCTGGCCCGCGACCTCGACATCACGGTCCGCGACCACGTCGACACGCTCGACGGCCCGGCGCGCGAGCAGCTGCTCGCCCGACGCGAGACCGCCTACGACGAGGTCGTCGCGCTCGTCGGCTCCGAGCGCTGGAGCGACCTGCGGACGCATGTCGACGGTCTGCTCCGCCACCTCCACGACGAGGTCCCCGCCGACCCGCGTGCGACCGAGGCCGCCGCCGCCGCCCTCGACCGCAGCCTGAGCCGGGTGCTCCGACGCGGCGCCTCGCTCGCCGAAGCGAGCCCCACCGAACGCCACGCGGTGCGCAAGGAGGCGAGACGGCTGCGCTACGGCGTCCAGGCCTTCGGCAGCCTGTATGCCGTCCCGCCGGCATCCGCCGCGCAGCCCGGTTCGCCGGTGCACGAGTTCGCCCGTCGCGTGGCCGACGTCCAGGACACCCTCGGGGACCTCGGCGACGTGCAGACGAGCCGCCACCTCCTCGAGCTCGTCGGGGTCCCACCCCCGGACGCCGACACCGACGCCCTGCTGCGACGGGCCGAGAGTGCGGTGGCGCGGCTCCACGACGCGAGCCCGCCCTGGCGCTCCCCCGTCGCGTGAGGACGCTCGGAGCATCACCGTCGCTGCGGGCCGGCCTCCTCTTCCTCGTGTCCCGGCTCGCGGTCGCCGCCACCCTGCTCGTCATGGCTGCGACGGCGCGGCAGGGCGCCGTCCAGCACGAGTGGGCGACCGGCACCGAGTGGCTCGACCGCTTCGCCGGCTGGGACAGCTACCACTTCGTCCGCATCGCCACCCTCGGCTACCTGCCTCCGGGGCTCGACTGCTGCGACCAGGCCTTCTTCCCCGGCTACCCCCTCCTCATGGCGGGCGTGGCGCCGCTCGTCGGCGGCAGTGTCACCGCCGCCGGCCTGCTCGTCTCCGTCGTCGCCGGGGTCGCGTCCGCCGCCCTCCTGTGGCGGCTCGTCGCCGATGACGCCCGTGGCGGGCCCGTCGCCGCACGCCGCGCCGTCCTCCTCCTGGCCCTCGCCCCGTGCGGCTTCTTCCTCGTCGCGGTCTACACCGAGGCACTGTTCCTCGCACTCGCCCTCGGCGCATGGCTGCTCGCGTCCCGGCGTCACTGGTGGTGGGCCGGGGCGGTCGCCGCCCTCGCCGCCGGCGTCCGCGTCAACGGCCTCTTCCTCGCAGCCGGGCTCGTCGTCATGTATGCCGTGCAGTGGCAGCGCGACGGCCGCCCGCGACCGCGCGCGGACGTCCTCGCCCTGGGGCTGCCGGCCGTGGGAGTCGGCGCCTTCATGGTCCACCTCCACTCACTCACCGGGTCGTGGAACGCGTGGCAGGAGGCCCAGGACGAGGGCTGGGAGCGCACGACCGCGATGCCGTGGACCGGCATGGCGGCGGCCTGGCAGTCGCTCCTCGACAGCCCCGACGCCTGGCTCGCCGCCAGCCGCGCGGCCGACATCGTCGCCGTCCTCCTCGGGGTCGCGGTCTGCATCCTCCTTGTGGCACAGCGCCGTTGGCCCGAGCTCACCTACCTCGCCCTCAGCCTCGCCGTCGTCCTCTGCTCGACGCTGTGGGTTTCCGCGCCCCGCTACGCCCTCACCTGGTTCCCCGCCTACGTGGCGCTCGCGACGCTGCCGGACCGGACGGCATACCGACGCCTGTATGCCGTCCTGCTGGGACTGTCGGGCGTCCTCCTCGTCGCTGCGACGTGGGCAGTGGCGACGCGACACTGGGTCGCGTGAAACCGGACTGCCCCAGCGAACTCCCAGACGCATGGGTGACAATCGCTGCGACACCGTTCGATTTCTCAGGAGTGTGACGTGGCCCCGTCCGGGAGTGGCAGCAAGAAGGCGCGCGCGAGCCAGCGCAACGCCTCCGACCGTGTGGCGCAGATGCGCAAGGAGCAGCAGGCGAAGGACAAGCGCCGGCTGGTCGCGATCTGGGGGGCCGCAGCGGTGACCATCGCGATCGTCGTCGGGGCCGTGACCTTCGCGGTCATCAACGACAAGGCCAACACCCCGAGCCTCAGCGCCGTGAAGGACTTCACCTACGAGGCGGGGGCGCACGTCCAGACCCCGGTGACCTACAAGGAGACCCCGCCCGTCGGCGGCGAGCACAACCCGGTGTGGCTCAACTGCGGCGTCTACGACTCCCCGGTGCCCAACGAGAACGCCGTCCACTCGCTCGAGCACGGCGCGGTCTGGGTGACCTACAAGCCGGACCTGGCTGCGGCCGAGGTCGACAAGCTCAAGGACGTCCTGCCCGACACCTACGCGCTGCTCTCGCCCTACGAAGGGCTCCCCTCGCCGGTCGTCGCCTCGACCTGGGGTCACCAGATCCAGCTCGACAGCGCCGATGACCCGCGGCTCGAGGAGTTCATCAAGGAGTACCGCCAGGGTCCGAGCACTCCCGAGCCCGGCGCGCTGTGCACCAACGGCACCGACGGCACGGACCCGACGGTCTCGCCGAGCCTCGCCGGTGGTGCACCCGCCGCGACCCCGACCCCGGGCGCCTCGCCGTCGACGAGCCCTTCGTCGATGCCGGGTGCGAGCCCCTCGCCGTCGGCCTCGTGACCGAGTCCCACCCCGCAGTGCCGACGGCCTCGCCCCGCTCCCGGGGTGAGGTCGTCGGTCTGTCGGTCCTGCTCGCCGTCATGTCGCTGATCGCCGGGCTCGTGCTCGGCTGGGCCCTCTTCGGCCGGGGCGGGTTCCCCCTCGAGGGGTCGGCCGAGGCCGGCTTCGCGCGCGACATGCAGACCCACCACGCGCAGGCCGTGCAGATGTCGCTGCTCGTCGCCGAGCGCACGCAGGACCCGGCGATCCGCACCTTCGCCAACGACATCGCGACGAGCCAGCAGCAGCAGGCCGGGCAGATGTTCGCGTGGCTCCAGCTCTGGGGGCTCACACCCACCGGCTCGCAGCCGCCCATGGCGTGGATGGGCGACGACCACCACGGCGCGACCTCGGCGTCGGGTGACGCGGTGCCGATGCCGGGCATGGCGTCGGCCGCCGACCTCGAGCGGCTGACGGCGGCTCGCGGCGTCGAGGCCGACCGCATCTTCCTCACGCTCATGACCGCGCACCACAAGGGCGGGGTCGAGATGGCCGACGCCGTCCTGGCGCGGTCCGACCGCCCCGAGGTCGTGACCCTCGCCGGCGCCATGAAGGCGGCGCAGACGTCCGAGATCACGACGATGCAGCAGATGCTCGCCGCGCGCTCCTGACGCCCGGGCCCCAGCTTTTGCTCCCCATGGGGGAACCTTGAGGGTCGGGAGGGAACATTTCCCTCCGGACCCTCAACCTTTCCTCCGTATGCCGCCCGGACTCAGCCCCGATTTCGCGCATGCGGGCTCGTTGCGTATCCTGCTTCGCGGTGGTGTGTCCGAGCGGCCTAAGGAGCACGCCTCGAAAGCGTGTGTGGGTGCAAGCCCACCGTGGGTTCAAATCCCACCGCCACCGCCAGGGGCTCACGACGAAAGTCGAGGGTCACGACGACGAAAGTCGGAGCAGCCGCTTCGAGTCAGCCGAAAGGCTGGCCCGGGGCGGCTGTCTCGCTCTTCCGGTGGCCTCTCGCCCGCCTGGCGATCACCTCTATGGACGCGCGAGGCGCTGAGAGCCATCTTGGGCAGCACTGAGGCCCGCCTCAGGGCATGCTGAGGCGGGTCCGGGGTGTTGCGTGGCGTATGGCGTGCTGAGGGCTATACGAGGGCAGGAGGGTCCGTCATGGAGGGGGCGTCGTCGAGGAAACCATCTCCAGGAGGAAGACCTTCGTCGCTGTTGAGAATCTGGCGCCGGGGCACGAATAGGTCTCCCTGCTCGTCCTTCTGGGCGTTCCGCAGGAAGGTGGCGATGCGCTGAACCGCGGTTTGCGCGAGCAGGAAGGCAGCGAACAACTGCTGCGCCGCCCACCCGCGGACGCGCCGTCGGCCAGGACTGGCGAGGGCGACACCACCCTCGTCCTTCGCGGTGCCGTGGATGCCTTCTTGTGATTGGCGCAAGCGGGTATAGCGCGAGATCTGTTCGGGCGAGCCGAACTGGAGTTCCTGTCGGTACTTGGCTCCCTCCTCGGCACCAACAGTCACCGTCTGTGAGGAGCAGACCTTGGGAGCGGCACCTTTGGTGAGCACCTTCTTGTGGTCGATCGTGCGGCGGAGGTCGATCTTGAGTCCGTCGCTCTGAGTGATCGGGCGCTCCTGCTTCGACTTGGGCTTGAGTTCGCAGATCGCGATGGGGTTGGCACCGGCAGCCGGGCACTGGAGTCGCGCGCTGACGCCCGGCTTCGCCGTCTCCTTGTTGCGCATCCTGTACTCGTTGCGGGTGCGAATCGCCTGGCGGTACTGCTCCATCGTGATCTTCTTGGCGCGAAGGTCGCGCGTGGCCTCGACGAGGTCTTCGGGCATGCACGGCGGGTAGTAGGCCCCCTCCACCATGACCATTCCGCTTGTGTGGGCTCCTTGACGGCCGATCTGGGTCTTGCCGTACCCGAGAACCAGTTTGTACCCGGCTTCCTGGGCGGGTATTTGAAACTCTGCGGCCGCCTGATTGGTGTACAGAATGTCGCCTGCCAGCCATCCGGGCTCGTGCTTCCGGCTGGCTACGTTGGCGAAGATTCGGCGGGCTGCTCCTGCAGGATCCACGCCGGGGCGGTCCGTGGTGAATGCGAATGGCACAGCGGGCATGTACGAGCGGGTGGGGTGACTGCTGTCCGCGAGTGCAAGAAGGTGGATCTCACGTGCCCAGAGGCGCTTGGAGGTGCTGCGGCGGAACGGATCGCCCCCCGCGTCTTCGGGGTCTCGGTGGTCGGCCTCGCGAACGTAATAGCCGCCGTCCGGGTCTGCTGAAGCGATCGTGTTTTCGACACCCCGCCCCCGGGCAAATAGGGGAAGTGGTGTTGCATCGATGCAGTAGCCAGGGCCTGCGTCGGCGTAGCGCTTCCGCACGGGCTCGGGGATGTGGTTGTAAGCGGCGTCGAGAAGTTGGTTGCAGACCCAGTCGAGCGCCGTGGCTCGTTCAGCCTGCTCTGCGGGCTCCAGAGCCTTCTTGAGAGGTGCGATTTCAGCCCATTCACGGACGCGGTTCTTAGGCAGCGTTGAGGGGTCGATGGTGTTGAGCAGGCGGTGGAATGCGCGGGCCACCGCGCGAACGGTGCTGTCATTCCACTGCTTCTCCGCTCCCGACTGAGCCTTCGGAAGGAGGTGGACATCAAGGAGGCTGCGCATGGCCGGGTTCAGGCGCAGGCAGAGGATGTCTCGGAGTTCGGTCAGAAGCAGCGGGCGGTTGTCGCTGACCGCCAAGTGCATGGCCACCAGGATCGCTAAGGCTGAGACAAGCGCGGGGCGACCAGCCTTCCTCTTGGCTCCGTTGTGGCGCTGGGTGACATAAGCGTCCACGTCAGTCTGCTTGATGAAGTCGATGGAACGCTGAACGTCCTCGTCGGTGAAGCGAGTGATGACTCGCTTTGGCGCCTCCAGAGCGGGCTTCTCTGCTGCGGGGCGCGGGATGAACCGAGAGACCTCAGAGACGGAACCGGTCTCCAGCATCTGTCGCGTGTTCTTCGCGGTTCGGGGCGCGGTCAAGGGCCGAGCGTTACTGCCCTTGCGGCGCGGAGCGCGCTGCTTCCTCATGCCTGCACACCCCCACGCAGGGACTCGGCGCGGCAGGACTCGGAGGGAGCCACGATGAACTGCAGAAACGGCTTGAGAGCCTCGATCGCTTCTACGCCTGCCGCCTCAAGCAACGTGGGGATCGGAGTGCCTTCAGCGAGCCGCAGAACGAGCCAAGTGTTCCGGAGTGATCGGGGAGAGAAACGAACAGGTGCCTCTGTGGTCCGCTGCGCTTGGGCCAGCGCGCTCTGCAAGCCACGTGCGGTGGCGGGAGTCATACGCCAAGGGCTCGTTAGAAGCCACTCAGAGGCCTGACCGTCGATCAAGTCGAGGAGCCGGTCTTCCCAAGCCCGGGCGCACGTGACGGATCGCATGCCGTCCTTGCCGATGACGCTGACATGTACCCCGTGTGCGTCCGCGTGCACGTCGCTGACGCGAACCCTCACAAGTTCGCTGGATCGCAGGCCACAGCCGATGCTGAGCACCATGGATCCGATGACACGCTGTCGACGCTTCTCGGGACGAAGGCCGTTCGCCCAGATCCAGAGAGTTGCAACTTCCTGGTCAGACAGCGGCTCGACGGGCTCGGCGTGGATCAGGGTCTTGGTGGTTGCGGGGACGACGGGAGTACCGGACAGAGCCGTGGCGATGATGTCGAGGCGGCAGCGGTAGTTGCGTCGTGAGGTCTCAGTGAGGTCGTTGACTCCGAGGTTGAGGAACCGGTTGCGGGTGCGCGTTGACAGAAGGTTCTCGCGAGTGATCGGCTCGGCATTGAGGATCGCCCAACGAACTAGGCCACCCGTGGCCATCAGGCTGGTGTGAACCCATCCCTCACAGACAGGCTGAGGTGCGGCGATCAGTGCATCGATGACGACTGCTTGAACGAAGTCACGGTGGGCTTCGTCAAAGACGGGCTGGCTTCCCTTGTATCGACTGATGCGCTTGAGCGCGATCTGGAAGGCCTCGTCGTGGTTGGGCGAGTAGGGAACGCCACGCCCAGCCATCAGAAGCCACCATTCAGGCAACGGAAGCGAGTGCGGACAGCGGCGACGGTCTGGACAGGCGTGCGTGAGCCACCAGTGCGACGGCCACTGCTCTGCTGGCCGTAACGTCCCGTCCATCGACCGAGGACCTCACAGTGGGTCGACGGCGAGCGCCGTACGAACCTGGCGACGTTATGGGGGGCACGGCCCTCAAGGGCCGAACGACTACGCCCGATGATGAGCGAGAAAGCGATTGATGCGGTCATGCTTAGCGTCTCGGCGGGCTCGACATGCACCCCGACCGCATCTGACCATGGGTGGCTTCAGGCCGCTGACAATATAGCGTCGTAGCGCTTCTCGCAAGCGCTCTAACCGCACCTACAACCACGGGTCGGGAGTGGCGCTCGGACAGGGCACGTACCCGGACTTAGTCTCCGTCGGTGCCCCAACCTCGCGAGTTTTTGCGCCACCCCACGCAGTTCGGCCGCGCGGATCCAGCCGAGTGGAAGCAGCCCGTGGCCTCCACACGCCACGCGCAGGGGGCAGCCAGACTGCAGCACGAGTTGGTGCGTGCGGCGAGGCAGCAGCAAGAGCGCCTCGACCAGAAGACGGACGAGACTGCCCACCTGATCGGAATGAATCCAGATCAACTCCGCCGCATTTATCGGGGTGAGGCCGGTCTGACGCTGGAGAACGTCTACAAGATCTCGAAGGCAGTCGGACTCAACGTCGGAGTGACGTTCACGCGCATCGACTGAGGAGTATGCAGCGGGCAGCGACCACACTGCCAGCCCGGACACCGATGGACAACGGAGCGCAAGCGAGCGTCCTTGGCTTCAGTTGCAGCGGCGCTTTGCCCTACCGCGATCGAGTGGCACATGTCTGGAGTTCCGACCGGTCGAACATGTCATGACTACACTTCTCGCAGCGGGGTGGCTCAACTGCCGTGGCAGGGAGTTGAGCCGCCCCGTGCCAAACAGCAAGTACCGTGGGCTGAAACTCTTGGAGTTGTCGCTGAAGGACGCCTCGCGAGGACATCACGGTCTGTCCTAGCGTTCCGCCTTGGTGGTAGGGCCTGGGTGCGGCTCGTCGGGATCGTACTGCCATTCCGTTTCCGAGTATTGCGCCCAAGTGTCGTTGAGCGCTGTGAGGTCCGCTTGCCGGTCGGGGTAGACCGACCCGGGGGCATTTGCGGCTGCGACCACTGCCCATAGCGCGTTGGCAATAGCGTTGTACTCGGTGTCGCTGACGGCGTCGAAGACGATGCTGATGCGTCGCTTCGCGGGTGCGGGTAAGTCAGTCATGGCGGTCCTGGAATCAATCGACAATGAGATCGTTGGCGAGCGCGACCTTCGCGGGGTCATAGCGGAGCGTGCCCGGCCGGTCCCCCGTTGGCTTGTAGGCGCAGTAGTAGGCGTGCTCCAGAGCGGGTAGCAGTTCGGCGTAGCCGAGTTCTTCGGCGAGGATCTCGTCTATTCGGTCGGTGATGTCGCGCATCTCTGAGAGCACGACATTGCCCATCCACTTTCCGGCGTACTTCGTGAACAGGACGTGGTTCGGGTAATCGGCGACGAGGGCATCACCAAGGTCGCGCAGACGGTCACGGGCGGTTCCGCTGAGAGCGGCGACGTTGACGGGAATGGTCTTGATGGTTTCCGCTGTGACGTTGAAGTCGTCCCCGGTGCAGTACCACCAGACGAAGCCAAGTTTGGATGCGGCGATCGCGAGGGCGAGCCGAGCGTCGTCTTCTGAGGCCAAGAAGATGTGCTTTATGGGGGTATCCGTGAACGGGGTGAGGTCTAACTCGTAGGCGGGCGGATCCTCGCGGAAGACAGCGAGCCAATAAAGAGCGATGTTCTTGAATCCGAGTGTCTGTGCACCCCTGCGGACGGCCAACTGGCCGAGGGCGCCGCTGCCAACGGTCCCAGCCAAGATGTCACGTACCCCTTCGCTTGGGATGCGAGCCCACCCGACGCGATTCTTGACATCATCCACATTTACGTAGGCCAAGGCTTCGAAGAGTGCGGGCCGGGCTTCGTCGAACCACCGATGTGTCTTCGTGACGTGCAGCGTGTTCCCTGACACTCCATCACCGGAGCCGATGATGATGGTCGATCGCACGCCCAGTCCGGCAGAGAACAGCGCAGCGGGGTTGCGCGAGTATGCGCTAACCCAGATGTTGCCGAACCGTCCCAAGAGGTGCTTGCGCAGGGCTTGGAAGTCCGCTCCGAACTGCGCGGAGATGGGAAGTATCAGGGTCATGCGGCCGTCATGGCGAGTGATCTGTGCTGCGCGCTCGGTGCACGGGGCATAGATGTCAGGAGTTTCGTCCGTGTCGAACCCCCTGAAGGTGTATCCCTTGACCTTGCGCTTGCCGACATACGGCGGGTTGCCGATCACCAGGTCGAAGCCTCCTTCGGAGAAAACCTCGGGGTATTCGATAAACCAGTGGAACGGCGAGTGACTCTTCACCCACGTGTCCAACGAGCCCGCGATGCGATTCACCGAGTGGTAGTGCTCGTTGACGATGTCTCGAACCTCGGTGAGTCGGGCAGACAGAGCGTCACGTGCCGCCTTGACGTCTTCGGGTGCACCGTTCTCTTGGATTTGACGGAAGTCGCGATACGCGGCACTGACGTCGTTGGCGCGCTCAATGACGGTGTCGGCGGTCTGAGCGGCGAAGATGTCCGTCGCGTCTTCGATCTCGTCGATCGTTCGAGCACCTACAAGGATGTTGCCGGGCTTGATGTTGAAGTCGAGGTCTGGGAGGGGTTCGAGGTCGTCGCGCTTCTCGATGGCGGAGACCAGTTTCAGGAACAGGCGAAGGCGTGCGATCTCGGTGGCTTCCTTCATCAGGTCAACGCCGTACAGGTTGTTCAGCGTTGCGTGCTTGAGGATGAAGTAAGTCTGGTTCGGGTGGTCGTCGACGTCAGCAAGCAGTGCGTGCAGCGTCGCATCAGACGACGTGATTGCTTGTGCACGTGCTGCGTCGATAACCGTGGAGTAGAGGTCGAGGAGGATCTTTAAGGCAGCGAATAGAAAGGCACCTGACCCGCATGTGGGGTCGACAATCTTGAGGTCGGACAGGATCCGCCACGCGGCAACGACGTTTGCGGGGGTGTCCATGCTGTCGATCACGTGGGTCGCGAGGGATTCCAAGTCCAGGTTCGCGGTGACCGCTGCATCCACGTTGTTGATGTCGCCTGCCGCTGCGAGGGAGAGGATTTTCGCATGCTGCTTGCGTCGCTGCTCGACCTCCCACCAGGTCTCACCCGGGAACGCGTGCGTTTCTGGGGCTGGCACGTTCCACGCAGGCCTCGGGAAGGAGTTGCGCTCGTGCTCGATCTCGGCGGGGATGGGCTCGTCGAGGCCGTAGGTGAGGCTGTCCCAAACGTACGCGTCGGGCTGCCTTGCTACGTAGTCCCAGGGGTTGATACCGGTTTTGGCCTGAAGCCGTTCGAGGAAGAGGGGAAGAAGCGTGGAGGTGGTCATGAAGTGCGTGACGTCGTCCTTGGTGTAGTAGGCCCCCTGTTCCTTCTGGTTGATGAATTGCTCGAAGATGTAGCCGAGGACATCAGGGTTGATCTCGTTTGAGTTGCCGGTGGGCCGGTCGTCGAGATGCCACTGGTAGGAGTCGAAGAGGTCGAAGATGGACTCGAAGACGTGGTCCGGGATGCGGATTTCGGCCGTGTCGGCCTCCAGTTCGTGGACAGCAAAGATGCCGCCGTTGATGTATGGGATGTCGCCGATGAGGGCCTTGATGACGGGGTCGGCCACCTGCAACCCAGGGGCGCCGAGGCCCTCGTGGAACATGGGCAGTAGGAAGTCGCGATAGAACTCGTAGAAGGTGTCGCTGCCGTCATGAGCCCGAAGTGCCATGAGACGCGTTCGCAGGTAGTCGCGGTCGTTGTTCATGAAGCCCTTGCGCTGCATGAAGTAGATGAACATCAGGCGGTTCATCAGCAGCGCTGAGTACCAGTTGCGGTCGCTTTCAACGTCGAGGCCTTCGATGGCCTTCACCAGCGCGGCGTGCTCCCTCACGAACTTCTTGTAGAACTCGTTCGTGATCTTGTCGGCGTCGAACGCTGAGCGCATCCGCCGGAGGAGTTCTGGCACCGTCGGGGACTCGCTCAGGCCGATCTCGACCATGGCGAGACGCTGGTCGAGGGCCTCGTTGTCGGAGCCGATGGTGTGGCTGTGGGTGACCAAGCGGGCCTGACCCGTGCCTTGGGTATTCGTCACGCTGGGCCAGCGCCACTGCTGGATTGTGGCGTCGGCAAAGACAACGAGTCGCTCCTCGGCGTGTCGGCGAAGAGCGGCGTCGATTAACCGCTGGGTGCGGTTGTCGGGCAGCCCGTCGATGGTCCAGACGCGCACGCCCTTGTACCCGGCGACTTGGCGGGCCGTCCAAGTATGGTCGTCGACCTCGATGGTGATCGGCTGGGTGATGTCGGGGCGGTTCCAGCCGAGTTCTTCGAGGAAGAGCGTGGTTAGGTTGCCCTGGTTGACTAGGTCGATGCGGGTGCTCATTCGCTCACTCCCATGGTGCAGACGATGCGGACGGGGTCACTGCCTGCGGTGTCCGGGATGACGAGGCGGTTGTCGCGGTGCAGGAGGGCGACGAGGTCTGCGAGGTCCTCGTCGTTGGCGCGGGTGGTGAGCGCGGTTTTGAGGCGGCGTTCGGCGTCGCTGGTGAGGTGGCGGCGAAAGAGTGCGTCGAGGGCGTCACCGACCTCAGGGTTGAGGGTGACAAAGTTGCCGTTGAGTCGCCGCCAGAGACGTTTGCGGACGCCGGTAAGTCGTCCCTCGATGGTCGCTGGTCGGGCCAGCGGGCCGCGGGCGAGATCGGCCGTGAGGTCGAAGTGGTCCTCGCGGATAGGTGCGGCAGGGGTGTCGGGTTCGCACTGGAAGACACGCAGCGCTTCGTGGCCGGTGAGCAGACGCAAGTCTTCGGGGGCGGCAGCGAATCCAAACCCGTCGGTGCCGTTCTCGGTGCGCACGTAGCAGGCGATGCCCAGTTGGTCGGGCGGGATCGCGTCGGTGCGGTGGGCTCGGGTGGCGTGGACGAGGTCGGGCAGTTCAGTGACCTTTTGGGCCAGGTCCGGGGTTTCCTCTTCTGCGCGGGACCATACCTCGTAGGCGAGGCTGGACGCGTCGACTTCGATGTCGGTTTCGGCGTCGTCGAGTTTGCCGTTGTAGAGGTCCTCGATCGCCTGAGTTTCGTCGTCGGTGCCGAAGAACGCTTCGTCGGAGCCGAACGCTTCGGCGTTGGCGGCTAGGCGGTCGCGTATGCGCTGACGAAGCGTGATGACGTTCTCGACGGACTCGTGGAAGAACGAGTAGATGAGGATCTCGTCGGCTTCCTGGCCGACGCGATCGATGCGTCCGGCGCGCTGAATGAGGCGGATGATCGCCCACGGCAGGTCGTAGTTCACGACTATGCGCGCGTCTTGGAGATTCTGACCTTCGGACAGGACGTCGGTGGCGATGAGGACGCGGTGCTGCTGGTCCGCGGGCAGGACGTACCCGGCGGGGTCGTTCGGGTTCTTGTTCGAGATGGGCGCGAACCTGCGGACCGTGCCGGTCGGGTCGTCGGTGCTGCCATGGACGAGAGCGACATGATCCACGCCCTGGTCGGTTAGGGCCTTGGCCACATAGTCGGCAGTGTCCTTGTACTCGGTGAAGACGAGGACCTTCTCGCCTGCGTGGGTTTCGGTGACGAGGGTGACGAGCGCGGCGATCTTGGAGTCGGTCTCGGCGCTCCATTCGCCGTACGTGTCCAGGAGGGCGCGCAGGTCGTCGGCGTCCTCTTGGAGGTGGTCGGCCAGGGCGTCCTTGAAGACCTCGGGGCGCACCCATGTCACGCCGTTGGGGTTGCGGGCGCGCAGCGCGTCGTAGTCGGCGGCGCCGTTGCCGGTGGTGGCCGTGTCCTCGTCGGCTTCGTTGATGTCTTCCTGGGCGCTGTTGAACATGGCGTCGAGGACGGTGCCGACGGGGATGGGCAGGTGGTGCTCGATCGCGTGGAGCCACATGTCATTGCGGGCGATGTGGCGGTGCACGGACAGGATGTAGGAGTGCCCGCATGAGGACAGGCGCTTGTACAGGCCGGTGCGGATGAACCCGCTGAGGTGGCCGCTGGCGCGGGCGAGGCGCTCGAACAGGGCCGCTTCATCGTCGGTGAGGTCGGCGTCGGCGCGCAGGTACGGGCTGACGTTGTAGCGGGGGAGGTTGAGCGCTTCGATCGCGTTGAGGGTCGGTTCGGAGGCCATGATCGCGGCCGGGTCGTCGTCCCCGAACGAGTGGTCGATCGGCTTGGGGGTGCGCGTTGGGAAGTAGAACCGTCCGCCGTGCGGGTAGAGCAGGTAGTCGCGTCCGTTGTCGGGGTCGGTCTGGCCGTAGTTGGCGCGGATGAATGAGCGGGTGCGGCGCACGAGGTGCTCGGACATGAGGCGTTTCCAGTCGTCGGCTTCCTCGGACTTGCGGAACGCGGCCATCGTGTTCGTCTTGTAGTCGACCTGTTCGGCCAGGCGCGGGTTGGCGGCCATCGCCGACAGGGGCTGCAGCCCGAGGTCGGTGTCGGGGTCGATGTAGAGCCCGAGTTGGTTGGCGACGTCGGTGAAGCGGATGTTGTACGGGGTCGCGGTGAGCAGGAGGACCTTGCTGCCCGCGTTGTCGATGTAGTCCTTGATCGCGGCGTAGTCGCGGCGCTTGTCCGAGCGCAGCGTGTGCGACTCGTCGCAGATGACGAACTGGTAGGCGCGCATCTCGGGCAGGTCGCGGTGGGCGGTGGTGTACGACACGACCCGTCCGGGCACGTCGTACGCGTCCAGGTGTTCCTGCCACATCTTGACGAGGTTCTTGGGGCATAGCACGAGCGTGGAGTAGCCATACTCCTCGCGGAGCATGAGCGCGGCCGCGACCGCGGTCAGGGTCTTGCCGAGGCCGACGACGTCGCCGAGCATGGTGCCGCCGCGGGTGACGATACGTCTGGCGAGGGTCTGGACGGCGTTGACCTGGTACTCCAGGAGTTTGTTGCGCATGGACGGCGGGAGGCTGTACTCGATGAGGCCTTCGCGCACATCACGGGAGAGGTGCCAGCACACCTTGAGGTAGACCTCGTACGGGGTCAGCGGTTGCTCCCCGGCCCAGGACTCGTCGATGAGGGCGATGAGGTCGGCGGTGATGTCGATGGAGAAGCGGTCATCCCACCGGTCCTGGAACCATGCGTCGAGTTTCTTCGCCGCGTCGAAGTCGAGGACGTCGACGTTCAACTCGTAGTTGTTCGCGAGACCGGACATGGTCAGGTTGGAGGAGCCGACGAACCCGATGGTGGGCAGGTTCGCGTCTTCTCGGTGGCAGAGGTAGGTCTTGCCGTGCAGGGGGCGTCGGGTGAACAACTTGATCTGGACGCGCCCGCCGACGAGGTGCTCGCGGAGGCGCCGCAGGTGGCGCTGGTCGCTCGCGGTGGGGATGCCGCGCATGAGTTGGGTGCGGAACTTCATCAGGGCGGCCTGGCGGCGGGTGCGGGCGACGTCGCCGTCGATTCCCTCGGGTGCCTCGATGCCTTCGAGTTGATCTTGGAGGTGGCGCAGGACGCGGTCGTCGGGGTCGGCGAGGGTCATCCCGACGAGGACGCGCATGACCGGGTCGGCGCCCACGGCCTTGCCGTCGACGGCGTCGGCGAAGGTGGCCCAGCCGCGCAGGTTGAAGTAGCCGACTGCGGCGTCCATGCGGTCGAACGACTCGAACGTTTCGATCAGGTGCGGGCCGAGGTCGGCCTCGATGTTGTCGAAGATGCGAGTCACTGGTTCCACTCCCGAATCAGACGGTCCCCTGGGCCGCGAACGGCGGCACTGTCGGCATCCTGCCTCACAGGTCTGACCTGCGGCGTTAGTGAGCGACGGGTCGTGACCGTGTCGTGACGCCGCCTTACCCGGTTTCTTCGTTGAGGATCCAGGCGCGGGTCATGGGCAGGCGAGAGCGGGTGTCGGCGGACAGGTCGTCGTAGACGTCGAAGAGGCGGTTGAGGACGTCCTCGGCTTCCCAGAGGCGGATCTTGTGCCGGTTGGTGGTGAGTTCTTTCCGTCCGCCTTTGTTGTGTCCGCCCCAGGCGACGAGGAGGCCTTGGTCGGCTTGGGACGACGGCTGCAGCAGTCGACGCCAGCGCGATTCGGATGCCCCATCTGATGGTTTCAGGTACCGTCGAGAGATGGCCGCTCCAGCGAATTGCATTGCGACACAGGCGAATTGCATACGTTGTGTCAAGCCGAGGACGTTCGGTAGGTGCAGGACGCTCAACCACTCACGCAGAAAGCGACGCGGATCGCTCTGCGCGCGATCGCCAAACCGCCCGGTGACGTTCGTAGGCATCTTCCTTGAACCTGAGGTCGCCATAGGCGGAGGTGCCCATGCGTGAGGTCTGGACGGTTTGGGACGGTCAGGCACTGCTTGGACTGTTCGCCCTTCGTGTGGACGCGGAGCGTCGGGCGGCCGAGATCCGCGTCGCGGAGGGCGCCCGGCGGGAGAATGACCCACAGGGCTTGTCCGTACGAGTCGAGGCGTGGACGGTTGCGCCACCGAGCGCGTCATCGAGGCGGGAGGACGGCCCCGGTGTAAGCCAACGTGAGTTCTTGGGGCGCATCGACCACGACTGGGGTCTGCTGGAGATCGGCCCCATGGGGACCGCACACTTCTTCCATCTGGACACGTACCTACTCGTCCCGTATCGGAACAGGCTCGTCGCTCCGGCCTTCCAGTTCGATCCCTGGCGTGAGTTGTGGCCCGGCTTCCGGGACGTCCTAAAGGTGTTCCGGGACTCGGGATGGGACGAGTTCTCGATCACGGCGTGGTTCGTGAGCCGCCAGGGCGCAGCCGACGGCGACGTCCCAGCCCTGCTCATCCGCTACGAGCCCAAGCGAGTCCTACACGCGGCACGAGTCACTGCGGTCGACTGGTGACGTCGCCGCCGGACGGCTCGGTTTGGCTGCTGTGGGAGTGGCCCTTCCTGCGCGGCCTCTACGCCTCACGTGACGACGCGGAAGACGTCGCCGACGCTCTGCGGGCCAAGTGGGTGAAGCGCGCGCCGTTCACCTACGCAGTGAACGTATGGGTCGAGGAACAGCGGGTCCACACGGCAACGAGGACGGAGCCGGATCCGGCCCGCGCGCAGGTTCGAGTCCTCACGGACCAGATCGCCAAGCAATGGGGACTCGTCTCGCCACGCGACGTGAAAGCGCCTGAGATGTTCGCCGTCGAGCGGTTCCTCGTCGTGCCTCACAACGGGCGTCTGGTGTTTCCGGCGTTCCAGTTCGGTCCGGGCGGCCGCCCCATCGACGCGTTCGTGGCCGTGCTCTCGCACCTGCGTGACGCCGGATGGGACGACGTTGCGATCGCGACATGGTTCGCCACCGGCAACGAGTTCCTCAACGGCCATGCTCCCGCGGACACGCTGGCGGATCGCGGCGACGCGGTGGCGACCGCTGCTCGCACCGCAACGCGGCCGTGAACCCACCATCTAATCGGCGACTCCAGCCGTCCTAGCGTTATTCAACGTCACCCGCTACATAACGTTAGGGGAGCAGCGTTATGTAGCGGGCGCTGCAACGCTGCGTCACCACTCCGGCCGCAACCGGACACGCGCTGGAGAAGCGCGGTCGACCTCAACGACACCGGCCCGTTCGAGGACGACCGCGACCCACCCGGCGGTCGCACGCAGGAAGTAGCCCTTGAGGAAGCCATCGAGAGTCTCGGGGTCGCCGACCGTCTCGTACCCGCCGCCGATGCGCACCCAGCCCCGTCCGCGCAGGAAGCCGGGCGCTTCCTCGAACGCTGCCCATGGCAGTGGTGTCCGGGTTTGTTTCGTTCCCAAGAGCAGAACGGCCGCCTCGGCCGTGTACTCGGCGACGCTGAACTGGCCCCGTCTGGTGGGCGTCGGCAGGCTGTTGCCAGGCTGCACCGCGGCCCGGACAGCGCTCTGAACTCGACCAGGTCCCACGGCATCGAGTGTGCATCCCGAGGTGCAACGTCGTCGAGACCGTTCTCGCGAACCGGCAACAGGATGTCGGTCCCGTGGCCGATGATTCCGGCATGGGGGGACCTGCACACCAGCCCGATGCGCTCGCCGCGTTCCAAAACGGTGAAGAGCGCCTTGTCTATGCGCGGTACAAGGACCGTCCGGACGAGCAGCCTTACTACCTCGAAGACGGGACGGCGCGCGAGGTGCGGGCGTGGGCCAAGGAGCACTTGGAGTGCTTCATGCCTGAGTGCTCAGCCCGTCGGCTCACCACCGTCGCCCGCTCGAACAAGCGCGACGGCTTCTCGCATATGGCGGGTGCGGGTGGCCACAGCAAGGAGGGCTTGTTCCATCAGCAAGCCAAGGCGCTCATCGCTCGCTTGGTCGCCGACCGCTTCGGATCCGAGGTGACGGCGGTCCTGGAACAGGCCACCGCCTCACGCGAGCGGCGTGCCGACGTCATGCTCACCTGGACGAACGACCGCCAGGTCGCCGTCGAGATCCAGTACGCCGCCCTCACCCCAACCGCGTGGCGCGAACGACACCAGTCCTACGTCGACCAGGGGATTGCCTGCGTGTGGCTTCTCGGGCACCTGCCGCCTCACCTGCGGGCGCGGGGCGTTCGCGCGACATCACCCGGCTCAGGCGGCTCAGGTGGCTGCGTGAGCCTCGGCCCGCTGCACCAGGCGATGGTTGAAGAAGGGGTGCCGCTGTTCTGGATCAACCCGATCGAAGAGTCCATTGGCACCGTATGGACTAATGCTCCCGCCCACGAGTGCGAGGAGCAGTTCTGCGGGTTCGACAGCAACGACCGTGACTTCCAAGTCCCCCTCCGGCCCACTCCGTATCCCACCGACTTCGGGTTCTTCGGCGCCGACTCCATCGACACCTGCTCGATCACACCCACCGGGCTGGAGACGCCAACGATGACCCGGCTGGCTGCCTCGCACGCGGAGTACCTCATCGCACGCAAGGCCGACTACGACGCCCAGGCGCCGATCCGAGAGGCCCGTCAGCGACGAGAAGCGCAGGCGCGAGCCAGGCAGGAAGCGGAGGACCGAGCCGTATCCGCGCGCCGTGGCCGGGTCCAGGCTGAGGACGACCGCATCAGCGCTTGGCTCGCCGAGAACCACAACACGCTCGTGGACGTGTGGGAGGACTCCGACCCACGCTCCGCACTCGTCTCGGCGCACGGCGCCCCACCTGCGGCCCTGGCAACCCTTCTTCCCACCGACGTCGGAGTCCAAGGGCTCCCGGAGCACTGGCACGCCCTGCTGTACGTCGAACACATCCTCCGGCGAGAGACAGGCAGCCGGTTCACCGTCGCCGACTGCTACCGCACCCTCGGAGCCCACGGCTTCCGTCTCCACTCCGACCCGACCCGCCGCTCCCTCGCCATCGTCATTTACCTCCAACAACTCGCCACGCACGACCTCATCCACATCGACCGAGACAAGCGACGCCCAGCCCGAGTCGACCATTGCACCGTCCTCGGCAACTTCGACACCGCCGCCGCCAACAAGGCCCAGCGCCAAGAACAGCGAGCCGCCCGCGCAGCAGAAGAAGCGGAGAAGAAACGCGCGAGCATGTTCGCCCGAGCGTCGCGATTCCAAGAGCAGATCAACCGTGAGAAGCGCCTTCGCGAGTTGCGATGGCAGCGCCGCAAGGAAGTCGAAGCCCAAGTGAAGGAAGAGGCGTCCAAACTGCAATCCGCGGAGGCTCCGGTCGCCTCGTCGCCGCAGCCTGCCCCGGCAGGCTTCAAGCACTGCCGCAAGTGCGGTGGCAGGCTCGCCGAGGTCCTCGCTCAGACTGGACTCCACGTCGGCTGTTGAGTTGCCGACCGGCGGTCTCTCAAGTGGGGTAGGGGCCGCACGGCTGTTGCCGCTTCGCTGGTTTCCGGGTTACCAAGGAAGCAGGCGGCGCAGGAGGCTCTTCCGCTTTGGTGCGGGTGCCTGTTTGCGTTCACGTCCGCGTTGGCGTGCCTCGGCGCGGCGTTCAGCGTGGATGGCGTGGGTCGTGCTGTGGCGCACGCCCCCACAGCACGAGTGGCCGTCCTTGTAACTGCGCACTTTCTTCTGGCATCCGGTGTGCGTGCAGACCATGTATCCAGCGCTGGACCACTTGGGGTTGTCGGGCATGAGCGTCAGCGTAGGGCTGGACGGTCCGGGGTGGGGTAGCCGCGGCGGGTGAGTAGCGGGGTCGTGGTGGGGTCGCGCATTCGACGAGTCGTTATAGAACTCAGGGCTCGCCCGTTTCCATGAAATCGCTCCCCAGGGCAGCGTTCCCGCATAGCGTCATCGGCACCGGCTCCCGCACCGTGCGAGAGGACCCGGCCGGCCGGCTCCCAGGAGGACCGATGACCACCAAGTACGACGACATCCCCATCCCCGAAGGCGACTACATGACCCTGGACGGACTCAAGGTCTGGTGGCACAAGGGCCAGCCCGATCGGATCCACCTCGCGACGAACCGTTCCGACATCGCCGAGGAGGACGGTTCCAAAGAGGGCCTGCGCATCGTGTTCTCGTCCAACCCGGAGTCCGCGGACTACAACCCCGGCAACTTCAACCGGATGGCACGCTTCCTCAAGAAGCACGGCAAGTCCCACCCGGAGACGGTCGAGAAGAAGTCGCGTCGTCTGCGCGACCGCTGATCTAACGCAGCACGGCCCGGCATTAGTCTCGTGCCGGGCCGTGCTGTCCGCTTCTGGGTCTGCCCATACCGGGTCTGAGACTTCGGTCTCGTCAGGTTGATGCGCTCTAGGTCGTCAGCCCTTCAAGAAGCCCCGCTTCAACGGCCGCCTCCTTGGCGCCCAGCGCCCCCTTCCTCGCTTCGATCGCCGCCGATTGCCGGGCGGCCGCCTCTTCCTGACGTTGCTGCTCTCGGGCTCGGGCGGCTTCGCGCCGGGCATCGTCTGCGGTCAGCGGTGAAGCACGAGGGCTTGGCTCTTAGTCGCGGGCCCCGCGCCCGAGTCGGCTCTGGAGGATTCGCTCACCTTCGTCGTGCTCCCTTAGCCGCGCATCTGTCGGTGGCATTTGACCTCGCGCAGACCCGGTAGACCGTAGAGAAGGCGGCCCATGTGGGTCGCACTCAGTCGAGAGGGTCGCTCACGGGTTTCTTGCGCTCGCTCGCCCACGGGCCAGGCTTAAAACCCAAAGTGGGCTGCACTGCGTGCCCGAAAACCTTCGAGGGTGGCTCGAAGTCCTCTCCGGGAGCCAAACGCGGCATGCGCACGCCCTGCTTCGCGGCGAGAACCGATAGGTCCTCGTATCGAAGAGGAGACTCCCAACGAGCCAACGCCATCGGGGTGGCTTCGGCGGCCGCGAGCGCCCACGCGTGCCGTGTTGCATCCATATCCCAATATGAGAGGTGGGCGTAACCGTCCGGACCAGGACGACGCTGGAACTGGACGATCTCCCACGCCAGAAGGTCGTCGGCCGTCGACCCGCCATAGTCGTAGCCGTCATCGACAGCAATCTTTGCCATGGTTGCGAGGTGATCAAGGGCCCAATATGGGCGCTCGGTAGGTTCCTCGTACTCGGTACACACCTCGTAGTACATGGCTAGGCGATCCTCAGTAACCCCCAGAGTGTGGAGTGCGAGCCTGCACATCCGGGGGCCTTTGCTCTCCATCGCCCGGTCGACCACTACATCTCTCGCGACCCAAGCCCGCACCAACGGGATGCGCCACAAAGGCGACGGGCGGTCACTCACGGCAGGCACTGTACCGAGCCTTCCGGCGACCCGCCTCGAACGTGCGCGCTAGCGAACGACAATGTCGTGGTCGGACGCTGGAGGCCTTTGGCATGGGACTACCCAACTGCGGTCACACACAGGGGACGATCCGTCCTGTCGATCGCGGGTTTCACACCGGCCCTCGGGTAGACGATGACTCGCGGCACTCAGGGCACGCCCGCTCGTCGTCAACGGCGCTTGGGAGGGCGCGCCTCGTTGATCGCGACACGACCGAGCCCTCGGGCCATTACGTTGCTGCCTACCCCGCCAAGAACAACGCCGATTCCGGCCGGAACGACTGACCCGAGCCGGATCGCCCCCGACTTAGTACCCCATCTCACCAGCACCCGCTTCCCGAATACTCCGTTCACCCCATGCACGGCCTTCATCGGGATCGCCGTCACCGCCCGCCTGCCCAGCCCTTCGGCCGCGGCCGCACCGGCCTTCCCTACGCTCTCGTTGAGCCCGACCCAGGACCCGAGCACCCGCAAAACCACTGCACGACGCTCCTCGACCTCGGACAGGTCTCGCCCGTACGCATGCGAGACCGCGAGCACCATGAACACTGACCGTTCCAACAGCAGCGCCGTCTCCGCCGTGAACCCTGCTGCCCGGATCAGCGTCGTCGGACCCCGGCACGAGCGAGGCCAGCCCAGTCGTCGCACCGACCGCGGTCACGTCCCGACGGAAGTCCCTCACGATCCACTTCGCGACCTCGTCCGGCGTCGCGTCCGGAGCGTGCTTGCGCTTCGCTGCGACCGCCCCGATCGCCTTGCGCCACTGAGTGTCCAACGCGCTGTCGAGGACGCCATCGAGTGCCGCCCCTATCCGGTCCGCCGCCCGCGCGACCGCGTTTTCGCTGCCCGGGTCGACAGTTCCGTCGTCGCCCGCCTGTGCAGCCATGCCCGCCCGCATCCCACTCCCTCGGGCTGCCGTCCAGCGCCGTGTGGCGCGACTTTAGCGCGGCGACCTACGTTTCACATGGACTCCGGGGTTCTAGTATTGCCAGCGCCGAGCCATCTCAGGTGATGCGGTTGCGCTAGAGCGCATCCATCTGAGGTGCGATGTTCAGCAAAGTGATCACGTGTACACAATTCTGGTCGGCGGCTAGGCTGCTGCGCCGCTCCACGATGGGCCCTTCGGCGATACGCGTCTCCCACTGAGGTAGGACGTGCTCGAAGACCTTCTGGAGCCGGTCAGCCTGCGCATTGTTTAGGTCGGCCACGGTGCGACCGTAGCCGCTGGTTCGTTGCAGGACCGCAGCAAACCCTGCCCCTCCGTGTCGTACCGCCTGAACCTTCCGAGTCGAACTCGCGGTGCACTCTCCTTGGGTCAGAGACCCTTCGAGATGAGGGTGTACGCGGCCGGGTTGACCGGCTCGGGCTGACCTTGCAGGTCGAACGTGAAGAGGACGATTCCGTTGGCTTCGGCATACGTGCGGGCCTGCGGGGTGTACCCGGCGAGGGAGAAGAAGATTGCGGTCTTGCTGTGGGAGACGGCGACGCCGTGGTGCTGTTGGATTTTCGGCCTGCCCGTGGGAATGCTTTCGGCCTTGACTTGGGCGACGGCTTCGTCGCTGGTGACGTCGATGCCGCCGTCGGCGCCGACTGGGGTCGTCGTGACGTGGGTGAATCCGAGGTGGGTCATCCATTCGGCGGCGACGAGTTCGGCGTCGCGGGCGGTGCGGATGAGCCGCGGGGCTGGGCGTGCGGCGGCGGCCTTGACGGTCTTTCGGATCTTGGCGGGGGCGGCTTTGGGTGTCGGGCGGGACCGGATGACGGCTTGTTCGCGCAGGGGTGTGAACAGCAGGGACGCGCCGGAACGGGCTTCGATTGTGAGGTCGCCGAGGGTGACGGTGGCGACGTCGATGTGGCCGAGTCCGTCCGGGTTCGGGTCGACGGGGTGGCCCCACATGATGGCGTCGAGTCTTCGCCGCATCTCGTCGTTGGCTTGATCTCCGGTGGGTTCGGTCAATGGAGCGATGTCGGGCATCGCGTCGGAGCGGAACTCGCGCCCCTTGGTCTTGACGGCAAACCCGTGGGTGAAGACGACGACGGTGATCTTGGCGAGCCGGGACGTGGGCGCCTTGAGAGAAGTCGGCGGGTGCGGACTGAGGACGCGCACTTGGGCTTCGACGGCCGCGAGGATCTGCTCGTCGGGCCGCATGAACTTGCGGGCGAGACGGAGCGCGAGCGGTCGGAACGACTCGTCGTACAAGGTCTCGTTGAGGGTTCCGTGAATGCCGTCGGCGGGCTGGCCCTCGGGAGGCAAGACCGCGTCGAGGGCTTGCTCGATCGGGGTGCCGGTCGGGGCGACGCGTTCACGCAGCCGTTGCGCTCGACCGTCCAACAGCCGGTCCAGAGGCGCGCGGTTCCGGGATTCGGCGTAGCGGCGCGCGGCCTCCTTGGTGCTGCGCCGCTCAGCGATCTCCTTGTCGAGGCGGGCCCTATCCTCCGCGCGCACCTTGGCGGCCTGGCGGTCCAACTCGATGCGGCGCTTGGCGCGCGCAGCCTCCTCCGCGCGCCCCCGGGCGACCTGCTCCTGTTCCTGCTGAGCGATGCGTGCTCGCTCGGCTCCATGGGAATGCTTGCGTTCCTGGTCGGCACGCTCGCGCTCGTCGCGTCGGGCCTGGCGCCACTGCCGGGACATCCAGACGCCGCGTCCAGGCTCCGGTGGTCCGGTCGGCGCGCTGGGCTCGGGGGGTCTCACGCGGCTCATCCTGCCGCAGCGCACTGAGGGGCGCGCGGATCTCGGCCAAGGCCGGTCGGCCTGACTTCCGACTTATGCAGTTTCGGCATACCGGTCCATAAGACCGCATTGAATCGATCGTGCGTTGGGCCAGACGCGTCTCGACACTTATGGGGACTGGCGCGAGATCCAGACGCAACACCGAGCCCGCCCAATGACTGCGGCAGGATGGCACGGTGACCCAGCGCCCGCCAGAGAACGCACCCAACCCCCACGGCCCCGAAGTCAGTGAGCCGATCACCCGTGGCTTCTGGTTCTCCCGAGCGCGCCGCGAGGCTCGACGTACTGCAAGGTCCGAAGCCGAGGAAATGCGGCGCTTGGCCGTCGAGGCCGAGATGGAGCGCATCGCGCAAAGAGGCCGAGACCGGGAGGCCGCGGCTCGGTACGAAGCCCAGGAACCCGCCCGACAAAGAGTGGCCTATCGCAAGGCCGAAGCGGTCAAGGCGGAGCAACACCAGCAGATGCTGGAAGATCGGGTGCGGCGCCTTGAACAGCGTCTGGCCCCCATAGGCACCCCGATCGAACAGGCCTTGGACGCGGTTCTGCCCATGGAAGGGAACCCGGCAACGGACCAGCCGTATTACCCGTACGCGGAAAAGCCGTACGACGACTCCTTCCGCCCCGTGGCGCTCCGTTTGGCTCGTAAGTTCATGCGTCCCGATGAGCAGGTCCTCGGCGCAGCCGAGGCCATGGTGCGCATCCAGTCCACCGAGACCCGAGACGGATGGAAGTACCGTTACGCCCACTTCGCGATCGTGGTCTTCACGCACGGGTTCGCCGCCAAGATCAAAGGCCGGGAGTTCAGGAGCGATACCAAAGCCTCGTTCAAGGTCCACAAACTAGGCGAGTGGGACTGGGACCACGACGGGTATGGACACTCCGAGACCGCTTCCCTGACCGTGGGCGACCTCGCACTCGAAGCCCGATCCGGTGCGTCGTTGATCTTTACTCCGCTCCGCTTGCAGGCCGCTTTGCAGGCTCGCCCCGCCCCGAGGCGCGCCCGGAGCAGGGGAAAGAACGCCCCGCAACGCCCACAGGCTCGCCTCATCCGCACAGCCCGAGACGCCGAACTGATCGCCGCCGAGTGGATGACCTACCTCGGGTTCACCCAAGTCATCGTGACGCCCGTCGGCGCCGATGGCGGGATCGACGTCAGCAGCGCCGAAGCCGTTGCCCAGGTCAAGGCCGAAAGCAAGCCGACCGGGCGCCCCAATATGCAACAACACCACGGCGTCGCCGTGGCAAACGGGAAGACCGCGATCTTCTTCTCCCTTGCCGGGTTCACCCCGCAGGCCCGCACATATGCAGAGCAGAACGGCTTAGTTCTTTTCGGGTTCAACCTCCAAGGCGAACCCGAGCCGATCAACCCGGCCGCGCATCAACTCATGAGCGAAGCCTCATGACAACCAGCCGGAAACGCGATCAGATGATAGGTCTATGGGCATGAACCTGGGGAACGGCATCAAACCGCAGAAGGGCGCCCTATGGGCGCAAGCCCTTGCACCCGCACTCCTGCCGGGGGAAACGATTCACCTGCTGGTCAAAGGGCGCGCTGGCGGCATGCTGGACGACCTCGTGGCCATCACGGACCTACGAGTCCTCAGCGCACAAACCCAGAACCACTGCCGCGTCAAAGCCGAAACGCACCTACGGGACATCGCAGGGATTCAACAGGCAGCGGTCATGGGGTCCAGCGCCGTCCAGATGACTCTCCACTCTGGCGAGAAACTACGGATCGTTCTCGCGATGGTCATCGGTGGAAACAACGTCGACCTCGTCCTCACCACCCTCCAACAACTCTTGACCGCAGGACCACCAGCACATCTACAGCAGGCGTTCCAAACGCAACAGGAGAGCGCTCAGAACGCGCAGGCCCGGCGAGCGGCCGCGGAAGAAGGGATCTGGCCGAACTCAGTCGTCGTGGGGAGCCGTCCCCGGAAGAAGGCGGCCGCCTCGATTCTCGCCCACGCCCACGCAGGCGAGGAACCGTGGCTGATCATCGGATCCCTCGGTGCAGGCGTCTTGGCTGCGTTCGCCGACCGGCTCGTTCTCATCAAGACCGGAGCGGTCACCAGCGCGATGGCAGGCTCTTTCGGTGGCGAAAGAGCCACCACGTTCTACTTCCACGAGATCACCGGCATCGAGTACAACTCCGGGCTCATGAGCGGCGTCTTGGAGATCCTCACCGCCAGTTACAGCGGCACCGCGAACAAGGACTTCTGGCGCGGAACGTTCCAGTCCCGCAACGCTGACAGCAACGACCCGTACACCCTCAGCAACACCATGCCGCTCAGCAAGAGCGAGCACGCCGAGGCCCAGCCGCACCTCAACGAACTCCGACACCGCATAACCCAGTTCAAGCGCACCGTCGCCGTGGAGGCCGCCCCCGCGTCAACCACGACCCCACCTCCTCCGGCGCCTTCGAACCCAAGCGGCCTAGCCGACGAGATCACAAAGATCGCCGCCCTACGTGACTCAGGCATCCTGACTGAAGACGAGTTCCAAGCCGCGAAGGCCCGCATCCTAAGCCAGTAGCCCAAGCGCATCTCCGAGCACCGGCACAGAACACGCGTCCGTGTGTTGATCCGGATCGATGTCGAGCACGGGTACCGCAACGCGTGACCTCTGCCGCCACTGGCGCCCGGCAGAATAGGCCGACCGGCAGGAATCTCAGAGGGCCGTTTCAGACCTGACCGCCGATGACGCACTCTGCGAAACGTGAGGTGCGTGGGGGACCCGGCCATGGAGGCTTCCGGCAGCCGCCGCGGCACGGCAGAGCGCGACGGCTCTAGGCCCCCCATCTTGAGAACGGGCGACCGCTGACGAGCCCACGCAGCCGAGCCTTAGGGCGGCGCTTTCCTACCTCACGCGCCACTCCCTCGTCAGCCACGAAACGATCATCCCGGTGCACTTTGAGGTACACACGGAGATATTGGTGGCCGCGACAACCCGAGCGCCTACGTCAGCGTCGGCGGGCGGGCCTCAATGATCGCGACTCGACCTAGCCCTCGTGCCATGACGTTGTTTCCAGCCCCGCCAAATACCACGCCGGTCCCAGCGGGCACCACCGACCCGAGGCGGACAGCGCCGGACTTGGTGGCCCATTTGACCAAAATGCGCTTGTCGAAAGCCCGGTTCACCGCGTGTACGGCCTTCATCGGGATCTTCGTTACAGCCCTCTTGCCCAGGCCCTCGGCAGCCGCGGCCGAGACCCTGGAAACGCCCCGGTTGAGCCCAACCCACGAGCCGAGCACCTGCATGACCATATTGCGCCGGTCCTCGACCTCAGAAAGGTCCCGGTCGTAGGCATGTGCCACGGCAAGCACCATGAGGACCGAGCGTTCGAGCAGGAATGCGGTCTCTGCCGTGAACCCGCTGACACGCACTAACGCCGTAGGGCCGGGGACGAAGGACACGAGTCCCGACGTGGCGCCGATCGCGGTGAGGTCGCGACGGAAGTCCCGCACGATTAACTTGGCGATCTCGTCCGCCGACGCGTGGGGAGCGTGTTTACGTTTCGACGCGACCGCTCCAATAGCGCGTTGCCACTGACTCTCCAACGCTCGGTTCATCGTTGCATCGAGTGCGGACGAAACACGCTCTCGGGTCTTGAACGTCTCGACGTCGTTGCCGCTCCGAACCTCTGCCTGGTCGCCATTCTCGAAACTGCGCGACTCCATCCCCGCCCACTTCTTCGTCATGCCGGGCTGATATTCAGCACCGAGCGCTTCGCGACTCTAGCGCGGCCTCGCGCCGCTGCGGTGTGGGTAAGCGCAAGGGGGCTCAGGCCCTCGCCGGGCCCTGCGTCGGGCGAGTGTTCTACACAGGCTTAGCGCCGAGGGCCTGGCTCTTGGAACTACCACGAGGCCACAACGCTGCATGCCAGACTCGCGCGCATGACAGTCTCCCGGCAGCCCGGCGGGCTCGCCCAGAATCTGGCTACCAGTATCACTGCTGCCTGCGGCGACCCCTCAACGTGGTCCATCAAGACCGACTACGGGTACCGGGACAGCCTGGCCCTGTGCGTCATCGATGCAATCCAGTCCACCGGCGTCAGGTACGGCAGCGTCGAAGCCGTCGTGTCCCGCTACCGCGCTCACCGAGGTATCGACGCCGAGACGGACGGCGCCCCAGGACTCCTAGCCACCTTCACCACGCTTGGCGGCGAGGAAGCCTGGTCGGAGCGGATTGGTACCGACAACCGGCTCTACCCACGCATGACTGCACCGCGTAAGGCCGTCGCGATTCACGCGGCCGCCGAGATGCTCACCACCGTGGGCGTGCACACAGCCGAGCAGTTTCGGTCCCACGCGACCGACCCTGACCTGCGTCGCGCCTGGCTGGCTCTGCCGTCGCAAAAGTCGGCGATCACGTGGCACTACGCCCACATGCTCGCTGGGTCCGACGGCGTCAAGCCCGACCGCATGATCCGCAGGTTCACCGCTGCCAATCTCGGCATCCCGCCGGGATCCCTTTCCGACCAAGACCTCATCGACCTCGTCGAAGCGGCCGCGGTCGAACTTGGACGGTCCGCGGTCGAGGTGGACCACGCCATCTGGATGTGCGCCTCCGGCCGCACTCGACTCACCGCGAACACGTCTTGACGTGTGACGAGGTCGGCTTGGCTGGGCGGGGGTTGATGCGCGCCTTTTCCCGCGTCCGCAAAGTTCGACGTCCACGCCCGTGATCCCGCTGATGACGCGCGATCAGCGCTCCTCCCGTGAAGCCGACTGAACGCACAATCGGCGTCGGGTCGAGCGCCGGTGATGCGTTCAACTCAACGCCTCTGCGCTGCCTCGGGTTGGTGCACGGTGGCCAGGCGCCTCAACGAGAGGGCCAGGCCGTCTTGTTCTCTCTGCAGTGACTTCGCGCGGCGGCGGGCTCTACGCTCCCTCCCATAGTCTGCATGTCCGCAGGTGGCGACACCTCAGAACAGGTAAAGGGCGGCGAGGGGATGGACGCAAGCGCGATGCCAATGGCCGAGCGGGAAGAGGCCTTGCGACGCATGGACTGCCCGTACTGCCACGCCAAGGCTGGGTACCTTTGTCGCACTTCCTCGGGTGAGTCTTACCCCTCGGCTGCGGACGTGCACAGCGACCGGCTGATCGCGCTTTACCGCGACGCGTTCTTGGCCACGGACCGAGACAAGCACCGGGCTGCGGTGGCCGAAGGATGGAACATCGGGTGGCAGGACGGTGTCGTCGCGGCGCAGGAGGCGCTCACTGAATTGATGGAGCGGGAAAACCCGAACGGCTGAACTGGCCTGAATCAGGGCGCCAGACCACGATGGCTGAGACCGTGATGCGAGCCAACGAGACGACTCTCTCCAGCCTTTGGACGGCCGCGCGGGGGGGAACGCCCCTACCGGGAACTGGACCGATCCACCTCGTCCTTCGCGGTTCCATGGATGCCCTCTTGGGACTGACGGAGACGTGTGTACTTACAGTCCCGTGGTAGGGAATCGGCTGACTCGGGCGCCCGGGCCAGCCGCAGTAGGTTTCACGCGCCTTGGGGGTACGTCTCCTCGAACCAGTCGAGGAACTTCGCGACCGACCCGAACTGCCCGATGACGTTATGGATGGCGCGCTGGTCGTGTCCGGGGAGGAAGTCGGCGCGGACCTCCTCGCCGCACCCGCACCGGCACGGGGTGAAGTCGAACTTCGTCTCGACGTACTTGATCGGGTTCTGCGTCGTCGGCGCTGGGGCAGAACGCTTGACGAAGGCGTCGTAGACCGGGTGGCCCTTGGTCAGGATGGTGCCCTCGATGGCTCGGCGCTGCGGCTTGCCGGGCGCCACTTGGACGTCGACGAGGCGGTCGATGTCGATCGCTAGGAGCACCTTGTCCTTGTGGACGATGAGGGCGTACCTCTCCCGGTCCGCCTTCGAGCCCAGGACCCAAGCCCTGCGACCCGCCTCGTAAACGTCCTGAGCGGACATCGCGGCGAGGTCCTCGCCCGGGTGGCTTTTGTCAGTGAGTGAGATTTGGATCATAGCGATGCGCCCCTTCGTCGATACTCGAAACTCCCGGAGAGGGGAGGTATGAGGTATCTAACCAGAGGCATAACCATACCCGCAACCCCCGGATGCCGGAGGTATGGCCGTGCCCGCCGAGGGCCACCGCAATGACCCGGCGACCGGGACGACGAATTCGAGCACCGACACTCTGTGCGCCCGCCGCCGCTTGTACAGAAAAGTGGGCATGTGTACAGAAAAGTGGGCATAGGTATAGAAAAGTGTGTCTAACGGGCCTCGTGGCACGCGATCTCCGGACTCGTCCGCGGCACTACGGGGAAAACGGGAATCGAGGCGGAGCGTCGCGGCGGCCACCGGCTTCGCTTCGTCGTCGCTGAACTCGCCGGTCGGCTAGGTCGGGCACGACGTCACGTCAAGCCGGTCGCACGCCGAGGGGAGCCGGGCGGATGTTCGCTGAAGCGTGCGCTCCAGCCACGCCTCGCTCCTAGACTGCCGAGGTCGTTTGCAGAACACATGAAGGGGGCCAAGTGTTCACCACAGATGCGCACGGCACGGTCCAGCAGGTTCCGCTGGCCAGGTTGGCCGACGGAAGCGGCCCGCAGTCGCTGATCGCGGTGACGCCCCGCCCCCAACTGGCCATCCCCGCCCACTCTCGCATGCCGGGGGCGGCGGGCGCGCAGGCCAGCGCGCTCGCGATCGTGCTGCGAGCCTGCGCGGCGTCCGTGGGGGCGCGCACGCTGACCGGGCTCGGTGCCTCACGGGCACAGGACCTGACGATGTTTCAGTTGGCGTTGGCGCACCGTCCCGACGACACGGGGCTCCTAGGGGACGTGTTCGAGTTGGCGGTCCTGGACGCGATCAACCGGTCTGACCCGGTGGTCCTGGGGCTCCTCGCGTCCGCATTGCAGATGCTGCGCGAAGGCTCCGAGATCCTCGGTGCGGTGACCGCCGCGGCCGAGGGTGGGCGCGCGAAGGTGGCGGCGCTCACCCTGCCGGAAGGGACCGCGCTCAAGACCGGACGCCCGGGTCGGCCTGCGCTGGCTCGCGGGCTGCTGGAGCGGGCCGACACACGCACCTGGAAGAACGACATCCTGCTGCTGACCCCCGGACCGTCCGCGATCGCGATGACGGTGAAGTCCAACCCGGTGGATGCGCGCTCCCATGTCGCTGCGACGCGTGGACACCCGCTCCCGCCCAGGATCGCGATCGTGCCCTCTGGCTACATGAACGCGGGCGTGTGGGTGGACCGCGAGTTCAACGTGCCCGTGGTAAAGATCCCGGCGACAATGGCGGTGATGTCGCTGCTGCACTCCTCGATGGAGGCGGTGCAGTCCGCGTTCGCGCGCGGCCTCAAGCCGTATGCGTCGCCGCTGCGGGACCCCAGCGAGGTCGTCGCCCAGTTGTGCCGGTGGCGCGACGACACGGTCGGTGTCGTGCTGGACCGGCTTGACGAGGTCGCTTTGGAGTGGCGCGGCGGCCAAGGCGCGTTCACGCTGTCGGCCCCGTCCGCCGTCGTGGATGCCGACGGCGGGACCGCGCCCTCCCCCGGGTCTGGCCTGGTGGTCGCGGTCGACGCATTGGACACCACGAAGTCGGACCCGTGGACGTCGATGGAGTCGATGTGGCATCGCCCGAGGGTCGACTCGTTCTCCTTCGATCGCCTGCCTTGAGTGGGGCCGCACCTTCAGAAGCGCCAAGACGCTTCAGGGCATACTCATGCGTCCAATCTGCGTCGAGTTCGCCGCCAACACTCGCATACTGGTACCCGCCCTTCTACTGGGGCGCGGCTTTTGTGAGTACAGAGGGGATGTTGCAGTGAAACCACGGGTGCTGCTAGGGGTCGGAGTGCTGTCCTCCGCCTTGGGCCTGTACATGGGCATGGTTGACCGTTCGGAGCGGGCGAACTTCGCCACCTATGGCCTTGATGATCCGGGCATGGGGGGTGCCGGGCAGGCGGGTTGGGGGCTGGTAGCGCTGGGTGTGATCTTCATCCTGGGCTCCATCTTCATCATGACCAGCCATCGAGACGCGCCCGTCACACCCGGTTCGTCGGCGCCTGTGTCGCCCTCGCCGGTAGGCGGAGAGCGGCAACCGTGCCCCCGGTGTGGCGAGTCGATCTCGACCTTGGCAAAGGTGTGCCGCTTCTGCCAGCACGACCTCACGCCAGTCCCGGGAGACGGGCTCTAACGGACGGAACCAGACCGGGGCGCTCTCCCAGCGCATGATCGTTTCCGGCTCCCGCATAGATGTGGTCCGACCACCCCCGCAAAGGGCAGCACGGAGGCCCGCCTCAGGGCAGGCTGAGGCGGGTCCGGGGGTTTGTTGCGTGGAATAGGGCGTGCGGCACCGCGAAGGACGAGGGTGGTGTCGCCCTCGCAAGTCCTGGCCGACGGCGCGTCCGTGGGTGGGCGGCGCAGCAGTTGTTCGCTGCCTTCCTACTCGCGCAAACCGCGGTTCAGCGCATCGCCACCTTCCTGCGGAACGCCCAGAAGGACGGGCAGGGAGACCTATTCGTGCCCCGGCGCCAGATTCTCAACACCCCTGCTGTGGCCGAAAGACCTCCGAGAAGGAAGTAGTCCCCCGCCGGGCGTCATTGGGGCTCAGGGCCGAGCAGAGTTCATGAGAGAACCACGAAGCCGCAGCAGCGAGTTCACCCGCGGCTACCTGTACTCCGGCTAGACCCGCTCGGTCTACGAACTGAACACGTTCGACGCGTGCTCCACCGAGTTCCACCCCGCCGCCCTGTTCGACGCCAGCCCCGGCATCAAGGCATGGCTCTGCATCGACGACGACGTTCCGCTCCGTATGACGTACCTCTCCAGGGCGGCCTGGCGCTCCTACGAACCCCACTTCGTCGTGATCGACGCGGACGGCATTCACTGGATCGTCGAAGGCAAAGCAGACGCCGAGATGACCAGCCTTACCGTTCTGGCGAAGCGTGACGCCGTCCAAACCAAATTCGGCGCCGCTAACGCAGACTCCAATGTCCAGGACCGGTGGGGCTATCTTCTAGCCAGCGGGTCCTCATCGCTCACCCAGTACTTGGACCGGACTTCGTAACGGTGCCCAGACCTACCAATAGAACAGGAGCCACTGTGACGAACTCGGCGACGCAGTTGCACGGCCTGCTGCAACAGGTGCGAGCACAAGGCACCGCCATCGGGCCCGCATGGTCGACAGTCCTCGGCGCTGAATGGGACTCACCGGATTTCGCCCGGCGCCACGGTGAGGTTTTGCGACTACTTGCAGAGACAGTTGACGCCATAGCGTGCCTGGGAGATTCCAGCACAAAGCGTCGAATGGAGACGTACGTCCCGCGGTGGTGGACTGCCGTTATGTCCCCCCGGGCCGACTGGCTCAGCGGGCACTCGCCCTCGGGAGGAGTCATCAGCGACTCAGACTTGGACCATCTGGCGAGCGCTGCGGACATCTTGGAGGCGAGGTTGGGCGGTACCCCCATGGCGCCGCAAGTCGACGTTCTGGAGTCTCTTGCTACGCAGTGCTCACTCTGGGAGACCTTGATCCCCGAAGCGACCGAGTTGCCGCAGGCGTTGCGCTTGGCACTCCTCGGCCACGTGCATCACTTGTCTTGGCTCGTTGCCAACGTGGATGTGTTCGGTCCGGCCCGAGCCACCCAGGAAGCACATGCGTTGTTTGGCGAGATCACCGTCGCGACGGCGAGGGTGAAGCGCTCGCGTCTTCCCCAGTGGCGAGATTCCCTGGCCAGTATGTTTGCGGTCCTGGTCTTTCTGAATGGTCTGAGCGACGGCACGACCGACTTGCTTGAAGCGGCATCCGACACAGTCAATGCGGTGACTCACCTAATCACCGCCACCACAGATGCGGTGACTACTGACGCTGAGCAAGGGCCAGGCCAGATCGAAGCCCCTGATCGAGAACCTAAGACACCGCGCGACCAGACGTAACCACACCGCCTTCTTGTCGCAGCCGACGCCTATCGCGTCGACGCAGGCGAGGCCGGGTCGACTTAGCCCGGCCTCTCAGGCAGGGAAGTAGGTCATGCTCGACAGGGTCTCGCTGGTCCGAGATCGTCAGGCTGCGGCCCGGGTGGTCGCCGTCCAGAGTGATGCCGATAGTCGCGCACCCCATGCGCGGGCTAAGGGCGACGTCGTCGCGCAGCCTCAGCAGGACCTAATCCCCCGGCGAGCCTCTGGAGCACTAGTCCGCCCTACCAACTATCCGGATTTCTGGATAGTGCGTGATTGTTGCGGATAGTCGGGCACGGTGAAGCGATCCGCGGCCGAGCGCGCTGGTGGATTATCAGGATGCGTCCCAGTGCAAGGGCGTGCCGTGCATCATGGCGGCGCATGGGAACGGGACACTGGGATGACCGGCTGGCCGCGGAACTCGACAAGGCTGCCGCTGAGGGTTCCCGGAAGGCGCAAGCAGCGGCCGATGATGAACGCCAGGTCCGCGAGGTGCCCGAGCGACAGTCCTAACCCGGAAGGGGCGTCACGGCTTGGGAATGAACGTGCACGGCACGGACTCGGTCATCCCGGTGACCACGCCGTAGAGGTCCCGCGGGAGCCGGTACACCCCGACAGCAGCCTTCTTCGCGTCCGGGTAGACGATGACGACGTTGGCCTCGGCGCTCGCGCTCACCAGCGTGGCCACCTTCTTGCCGTCGCACACCCCCAGAGGGTCAGCGCCGGTCAAGGCCACGAGCCGGGTGGCGCTGCGCTGCCCCGCCAGGAACGGGTCGGCGAAACCAGACGTCTCGACCTGTCCCGCCGGACCGCGCAGCAGGGCCCGGGCGCGACCGGCTGCGCTGCTGCTCAACCCGTTGACGACTAGGTAGGCCACCACCGTCACCACGACCAGCACGGCCAGGCCCATCGCGGCTGTCTCATGCCCGGCCAGTCCGGCATTGACGTCCTTGGTCTCGGCGGGGGGCGCCTGCGGCGTCGTGAGAATCTCGGTGAGCGCGACGCCGGAGCCGAGGGCGACAGACATCCACACGGCGACGGTCGCGAACCCGACATGGTCGTCCGACCCGCGTCCCAACGCCAGCAGGAGGAGCACCATGGCCAGCGGAGGGATCAGGATGAGCGGCATGCGCACGGCGATGCGCGCGAGGAGTTTCACCCAGCCCGTCAGGCTCAGTCCGGGCGTAGGCCACGGGGTGCGCAGCCCCTTGAGTGTGGGCCAGCGGTGTGCGGCGTGACGCCCCGTGACGTACGTCGCAGACCGCCCCATCCCGAAGGACGCGGCCACGAGTAAGCACAGCAGACCCAGGACGATCGCGTACATGAGCGCGGATGCGATGAGCCCGGTCTGGGTCACGCCAAGGTCATCCGTGGTGACCCCGAGGCCCGCGGCGAAGAGCGTGTTCGCGTTGAGTGTTACCGCGTAGACGACAGCCGCGGTGGCGGCGGTGAGGACGCTGGCGACAGCGGCCAGTTTCTCCCAGTGGCCGATGACGACCCGGCTCACTGTGTTGGCTCGGGCGGGCGTGCGCCGTCGGGTCTTCGTCACGCTCCGCAGCCTAGGGTGGCCGGGCGCACCACAAACCTCCTTTCGCGTCTGCGGCGCCCGTGCCGTTAGAGCAGCCACGACCCGCGGGTTCTGTCTGGACGGTCGGGTGCCGTGATGCAGTAACGCCGCATCCACACCCCTCGACCGGGGCTGATCCAACCCGGCGACCAGCAGTCAGACCGCCGGGAGTGCGACCCCGCGAAGAGCCGCCAGCATCGCGAGCGCGTCCTCGTCCACGACCCCAGCCGCTACCAGCGGCCGCGCCTCGTCCACGGACACACCCGCCGTCGCGAACAGCCATCCGTGTTCGCCCAAGCCCTCACCGGCCCACGTAGCGACCAGCCTCCGCGACGACCAGAGGTCCCGGTCGCACAGCGCCGCTTGGACGATGCACCAGCCGATCCCGGCGCGCAGCGTCACCTCTAGCCACCGCAGGGACAGCCGATGCAGGTCCTCGCCTAGGGTGCGCGCCGCACGCGCGGTCACTCGCATGCCGGGATGCAGGACCGCCCAGTACGTGTCCAGGTTCGCGCGAGGCACTCCCGACGCGACCACGGCGCGGATCCCGACCCGAACGCCAGGAGCGTCTCCGACGGCTCGTGACATCGGAAGGGCCTGCGCCCAGTCCAGCAGCGACAGGGCACCCCCGTCCGGCTCGCTCGTCATGCCGCCAAGAGGGCCGCAGACGCTGGACACGTCCCGCCCTCTTGCACTCGACGCCATCACGGCAGGCCCATGGCGTTGGACGGTTCACGTCCTGGCGGGCACCGGAACACCACGCAGCGCCGCCAGCATCGCGAGCGCATCTCAATCCACCGTGCCCGCCGCAACCTGCTCACACACATCGGCGAGCGTGACCCCAGCCGCGTCGAAGAGCCACCCCTCTTCGCCGAGCCCCGCCGCAACCCACGGCCTGGCCCGCTTCTGCAGGAAGACGTCCTGCATACGGGAAACGCCGGTCTGCTGGACCAGGATCCACCCCACGCTTGCCCGCACGGTGTCGGCGACCTGGACGGCCGCGTCGCCGGGCGATGAAGAGGTCGCCGAACTGGTTGATCTCCCGGCGTCGGCACGCTCGCTTCGAGCGGTGAAGCCACGGCGCCCGCGCCTGTGACCTGCGACGATGCCTCCCGGACGGGGAATGGCGGGGAATGCGACGGGGAATGGGGTACCGACGACGCCGCGAACCCGCAGGTCAGCGACTTTCGTCCTCAGCCCTGATGGGGGCTCCGGACGAAAGTCCGGGGAGGCGACGACGAAAGTCTGGCGGGGTCATTCCCCGTCGCTTTTCCCGTCATTCCCCGTCGGTCAAAAGCGCGGAACCGTCCGGCGTTGCTGTCACCATAGTGCGGTGCCACGGCGATCGCTAGGGTGCCGAGAAGAGAGCGGAGAGTCACCCATGCTGGGAGGTCGAGTGAGCCGAGCGACGAGCGACGCGGAAGAGGCCCCTGGCGTGCGTGAAATCGCTATCGAAGGGCTCATCGGCACGGTCGCGCTCTACTTCCTCGTGAGGTACGCCGACGGGGGCATCGACGGTTACTGGTGGGCCTGCCTGGCCATCTTCGGGGTCTGCCTGGTGTCGTATCTGCGCACCCTGTGGCGCGCGTGGAGTAGGCGCGGTCAGGGTCGCCTGGATCATGCCCACCGGGCTGCCGCTTCTGGGACGACGGGGAATGGCGCCGATCTGGACGGGGAATGAGGTCCGGCGACCCCGGCAACCCAGCAGGTCAGCGACTTTCGTCGTCAACCCGCCAGAACGACGTAGGACCCGGCAGCTTCGCCGCCGGGTCCTACGTCGTTCCATCGAGACTAAGGATTGCTTAGGAGTCGGCACGGAGGGACGAGGCCGTGCTCGGACGGCGCCCTCCGCACAGCCAGATGGAGCAGACCCGGCAGGTTCACGCCAGCAGCTCAGCCGGTAGGAGCGAGGATCCGCAATGACCCATCAGGCTGACGATGAAGTTCGAGGATCTGTCGTCCTGAATCGTTCAGAATTCCTGGCGCGTCCGGCGTGCGTGCAGCCGCCTCGGCCAGTTTGGCCAGCGTTCCCGACAGCCGGTAGGCCTTTGCTTCGGTCGAACCCTTGGAAGTGAGGAACGGAGTGAAGATGGGTCGCTCTGCCAAGCGCCAGAGCAGCGCACGCAATCTGTCCTGCGTCTCGGTGTTGGTGGCAAGCGCACTCTGCAGTTGTGCCTCGAGGCTGGGGAGTTCGACGTTGGGGTTTGCCAGCGCGGCCTCTACCGAGGTGAGGAGTGTGGCCCGAGAATCCAAGCAAAGGGCATGAAACAACGTCGCCACCCTCACAGGGAAGGCATCGATGCTTCCTGACGCACCCGAGACAAGCGCGTCCATCCGTTGCAGAGGTACATGCATCTCCACGGGGGCGGGCAAGTTCCCGGCCTCTCGCTCCCACTCTTCCAGCCATGCAACCGCCCGGTTGCGGATGTCACGCAAGTTGTTTCGAGCCGCCCCTAAGCCAACTGAGCTGGGGATTGCGATGCGGTCTACCAAAGCAGCTCGTCCTAGTTCGAGAGCTTCTGACGCAGCGCCCAGCTCAGCGGCGGTACGTTCCTGGTCCGCCTGTTCCAGTCGCTTGATCCCAAGCTCGAGGCGGCGAAGTCTTTGATCCTGTTGATGCCGCGCAAGCATCTCGGCACCAACCGCGAGCGCCACGAGTGCCACCAAGGGGCCGATGGCGAAGGCGGCGCCCGCACCGACTCCCGCACCCGAGACTGGAACAAGACGTGCGTGGCCGGAGATGCCCCGGGCACCTCTGACCATTCCTCGATAGCCACCACCGAGTGCTGGGACGAGATGTTGCAGCGTAGAGCCGGTTGGAAGCTCCAGCGTGAAAATCGCGGGCCCATTCAGGATCGCCGGGCTCGCGCCAGCTCGGGAAATGATCGCCATAAGCTGTTGCGCAAGTTGGCTGGTCGACGACAACTCAGGACCCCATCCGTGCGAGTCCTCACTTGCTTTAGGCGCCCAAGTCACGAGAGCTGCGCGCTGGGTGGCAAGCAGCATCCATGGATCAAACGCGGTGGACTCACCTTCGCCCACTAATGAAACAACAGCGCCGTTTGGACGGTCTTCGGACGGCATTGGGCTCCCATTCGCTCGCGCACTGACGAACCGAAAGTAGCGGAGGAAGAGTCGTTCGAGGACACGTTCTAGAAATCAGCCGAAAGCAGGTTGACGCACGCGCCCCAACCTCGACGGAGTCAAAGTATCAACGGCGCCGTTCGGTATCCCTTGACCCGCAAGCGAACGCCCCGAGCACTGCTCGGGGCGTTTCCCTTGTCCGGGCCGCGGTCACCCGCCGGCGTTGCCGCGGCACAGGCCGAGCGTGCCGGGTGAGCCCTTGGGCAGTCCGTAGTACTTCCACGAGTCGGCGGCCGTCTGGACCTGCGAGTCGACCTGGCCCTCCTCGGGGTCCATGTCGTTGAGGCCACTGGCCGCGCAGGCGGACCTGGCATGGTCGAGTGCGCCGGTCGTGTTCGTGTTGTGGCCCTCGGTCGACGGCGGGCCCTTGACCTCGCCCGCCATGGCTGGTGCGGCGGACAGTCCTGCCAGGGCGACCACGCAGGCCGCGGTCGCGAACAGTCTCCTCATGCTCGTCTTCCTTCCTCGTCGCCGGCTGGCGCCTCCGTGGCGTCACTGCCCAGCGTGGAGCCAGCGAGTGGTCCGCGACATGGTGCGGACGGGCTTGCACGTCCGCACGAGCCCGGGTCAGCACGAACAGGCTGGCACGACCGGCGGCGGCCAATGCCTCGTCGCTGCTCAGTCAGGTGAGGCGGAGGGTGGTGAGGCAGGTGGGGTCGCCGTCGTGGGTGGAGATCGGCTGCTCGCCGGTGCGGCCGTCGTGGGTGATGCGCAGGGTGCCGGAGATGTCCTTCGGAAGCCACAGCCCGATGAAGCCGTTGTCGAAGACGGTCTTCGTCTCGCCCACGAGCACCGATCCCGTTCCCTCCTCGACGAGGCGCACCTGCACGTCCTCGCCGCCCATCTCGCCCTGGCACGTCGTCAACGAGTGGTTGAAGCAGTCGTGCGTCGTGTCGACATACGGCGCAACGGACAGGTAGAAGCGGTCCTTCGGCATCGGCAGCGAGACCTCGGCGCCCTCTCCGGAGACGACGAGCTCGTCGGCGCGCACGGACGCCGTGAGGTCCGTGGGACGTGAGGACACCGGCATCCGGTCGAGCTGGTCGATGATCTCGACGGCGCTCCTCCCGCTGAAGGAGTGCTTCGTCAGCAGGGCCTGGCCGCCCGCGGAGACGGGCTGCGAGGGCGACGCCGACTGCGCCGACGTCGGTGCCCGCTCGGCGGTGGCGGAGCCGGTGGTCGAACCAGCACACCCGGGGAGCACGGCGACGGCGAAGATGGTGACGAGGACGGTGCGGATCAGTCGCATGGCGCCAGCCTGCCTCACGGCCCACGACAGCGGACCGGACGTTGGTCCCGACGGGTGCGGACGGCATACGACGAAAGCCGTCCGGGGACGGAACAGCCCGCGGGCCTTGCCGCTCCGTCTGGGAGGCGGCGAGTGCAGGGGACGACCTGCACGGCCCGCGGGCTGCGGTGAGCTGCTGGGATTGCGCCGGGCGGCGCGACCTCGGCAGTCGAGGTGCACGACTAGCGCGCAGTCACCTCACGCGTCCAATGGGAAATCACTTCCTGGACCACCTCCCTTCCGTGTGCTTCGACGCTAATTCGCCCGCGGCCGAAGCGCAACGGATTTCACCAGGTGACGTCGTGGCAGCCGGTGTGCGACTCCGGCTCGACCTGGAGCGTGGCGTGCTCGACGCCGAAGTGGCTGCGCATGACGTGGCGCGCGGCGTCGAGGACCTCGTGGGGGTCGGCACCCTCGCGGGTCATGAGGTGCGCGGTCGCGACGTTCATGCCCGACGTCAGCGTCCACACGTGCAGGTCGTGCACGTCGCGCACCCCGTCGACCGCACCGAGCGCCGCCGCGACGTCGTCCGGACGCATTCCGGCGGGCGCGTGCTGGCCGAGGACGGAGAGCACCTCGCGGCCGAGCATCACGGCGCGCACCGCCACGAACGCCGCGATCGCGAGCGCGATGCCGGTATCCCACCACGCGTCACCGGTCGCCGCGACGAGGAGGCCCGCCGCGATGACACCGACCGAGCCGAGGGTGTCGGCGACGACCTCGAGGTAGGCGCCCTTGACGTTGAGCGACTCCGCCGCCCCGCCGCGCAGGAGGGCGAGCGCGACGACGTTGACCACGAGGCCGAGGGCGCCGACGACGAGCATCGGGCCGGTCGCCACCACGGGCGTCTCGCCGACGCGGAGGACCGCCTCGACGGCGATGTATGCCGCGACGCCGAGCATGAGGAGCACGGCCAGTCCCGACGCGAAGACCTCCGCACGGAACGACCCGTAGGTGCGCCGCCCCGTCGTGTCGTCGCGCCCGGCAATCCGGGTCGCCACGAGCGCCGCGCCGAGCGCGACGACGTCGGCGGCCATGTGGCCCGCGTCCGAGAGCAGCGCCAGCGAGCCGGAGGTGAGCCCGGCCACGAGCTCGACGGCGAAGAAGGCGGCGATGAGCGCGAAGGCGAACCGGAGCCGCCACCGGTGCGTCGCCCCGGCGTGGCCGTGGCTGTGTCCATGGCCGCTGCCCATGCGCACACGCTAGCGCCGGGGCGGAATCCCACCCGCACGGACATCGTCCGAGGGCGCCGGCGTGTGGTCTGGTGGGAGGCATGACCCGATACGGCTTCCACGCGTCGCACGAGCAGATCAGCCCCGGTCGTCTCCTGGCCGACGTCCAGCACGCCGAGCGCGCGGGCTTCGCGATGGCGATGTGCTCGGACCACTTCTCCCCATGGAGCGCGCGGCAGGGACACAGCGGCTACACGTGGGCGTGGCTCGGCGCCGCCCTCGCGACGACCGACCTGACCTTCGGGTGCGTGAGCGCCCCCGGACAGCGCTACCACCCGGCCGTCGCCGCGCAGAAGATCGCGACCCTGTCGCAGATGTTCGAGGGCCGGTTCTGGGTCGCGCTCGGCAGCGGCGAGGCGAGCAACGAGCACATCACCGGCGAGGGATGGCCACGCAAGGAGCTGCGCGACCAGCGGCTCGACGAGTGCGTCGACGTCATCCGCCGCCTGCTCCACGGCGAGGAGGTGAGCCACGACGGGCTCGTCACCGTCGACCGGGCGCGCTTGTGGGACCTGCCCGAGCAGCAGCCGAAGCTCATCGCGCCGGTCGTGTCCGTCGAGAGCGCCTCGCGCGTCGCCGCCTGGGCGGACGGGCTCATCACCATCGTGCAACCGGAGGAGACGCTGCGGGACGTCGTCGAGGCCTACCGCGGGGCGGGTGGGCGCGGCGACCTGTCGCTCCAGGTGCACCTCAGCTGGGCCGAGACCGAGCAGGCGGCCGAGGACATCGCCGTCGACCAGTGGCGCAGCAACGTCATCGGGCCACCGCTCGCGTGGGACACCGAGACGGCGGAGGCCTTCGACACCATCGGCGAGCTGGTCACCGCCGACGCCGTTCGCGAGGCGGTGCAGGTCTCGTCCGACCTCGGCGAGCACCGCGAGCGCCTCGAGCACCTCGCCTCGCTCGGGTTCGACGACCTCTACCTCCACCACGTCGGGCAGGAGCAGTCCGACTTCATCGACGCCTTCGGGTCCGAGGTCCTGCCGCAGCACGGCTCGACCGGCTCGACCGAGTCCGCGACGGCCTGAGGAGGCGACCGTGCGCATCACCGACACGAGCGACCAGTGGTGGAAGACCGCCGTCATCTACTGCCTCGACGTCGAGACGTTCTACGACTCCGACGGCGACGGGATCGGTGACCTCCAGGGGCTCGCCCAGCGCCTCGACTACCTCGGCGAGCTCGGCGTCACGTGCGTCTGGCTCATGCCCTTCTATCCCAGCCCGCAGAAGGACGACGGCTACGACGTCAGCGACTTCTACGGCGTCGACCCGCGCGTCGGCACGGCCGGCGACCTCGTCGAGGTCATCCGCACGGCCCACGACCGGGGTATCCGCGTCATCGCCGACCTGCTCGTCAACCACACCTCCGACACGCATCCCTGGTTCAAGGAGTCACGGCGCAGCACCGACTCCCCCCGGCGCGACTGGTACGTCTGGCGCTCGGACACCCCGCCGGACACGAGCGACCAGGTCGTCTTCCCCGACAAGGAGACGGGCATCTGGACCAAGGACGCGAAGACCGGCGAGTGGTACCTCCACCACTTCTACGCGCACCAACCGGACCTCAACGTCGCCAACCCGCAGGTGCGCGACGAGATCGCCCGCATCGCCGGGTTCTGGCTCGAGCTCGGGCTGGACGGCTTCCGCGTCGACGCCGTGCCGTTCTTCGTCGAGGACGTGGAGACGACCGCGAAGCAGGGCAAGCGCGCCAAGAAGGACGAGTCGGAGCAGAACGACGACGTCGTGCAGTCGATCACCCCGCACCAGCACCTCAAGGACCTGCGCGCCTTCATCAACCGCCGCAACGGCGCCGCGATCATGCTCGGCGAGGTCAACCTCCCGCACGCCCAGCAGCGCGAGTACTTCGGCGCCGAGGCCGGCGACGAGCTGCACATGATGTTCGACTTCATCGGGATGCAGAAGCTCTACCTGTCGATGGCACGTGAGGACGCCCGCCCGCTCGCCGAGGCGCTCACCGACCGGCCGCCGATCCACCCGAGCTGCCAGTGGGCGACCTTCGTGCGCAACCACGACGAGCTCACCCTCGACAAGCTCAGCGACACGGAGCGCGAGGAGGTCTTCGCCGCCTTCGGCCCTGACCCGGAGATGCAGATCTACGACCGGGGCCTCAAGCGCCGCCTGCCGCCCATGCTCGACGGTGACCCGCGCCGGGTGCGCATGGCCTACAGCCTGCTCTTCTCCCTGCCGGGCACGCCGACGCTCTTCTACGGCGAGGAGATCGGCATGGGTGAGGACCTCGCGGGCGACGGCCGGCACGCCGTGCGCACGCCGATGCAGTGGTCGCCGGACGCCTCGGGCGGCTTCTCGAAGGCGCCCACGCGCCGTCTCGTGCGACGTCCGACACCGGGCGGCTTCGGCCCCGAGCACGTCAACGTCGTCGACCAGCGCACCGACCCGGACTCGCTCTGGACCTTCATGCGCCACCTCGTCCAGACCTACCGCTCGTGCCCCGAGCTCGGCTGGGGCGACTTCACGCTGCTGCGCCAGTACGCACCGCAGAGCGACGCCGTCCTCGCCCACCAGTGCTCGACCGGCGAGGCCGCGGTCATCGCCGTGCACAACCTCGGCGCCGAGCCGTGCACCGTCACCCTCGACGTCTCGGAGTGGACGCAGGACGGCGACGTCGCCCTGGCCGACCTGCTCTCCGGCGGCGAGGTCGTCACCGACGACGGCTCGCTCGAGGTCGTCCTCGAGGGCTACGGCCACCGCTGGCTGCGGGTCCACCCCGTCGGCGACCTTCGCATCCCCTGACCCTCCGCATCCCTGACCCACCGGGCGCCGAGCCTAAGGGCGCCGATCCGGCGGGCGCCGGGCCGGAAGTCTCAGGCCCGTGCCGACGCCGTCCGGCGCCAGCTCCACACGGCGACGCCGACGACGAGGAACGCCCCGAGCAGCACCGCGCCCGCCGTGCCGAACCACGAGACGACCTGCTCGTAGGACTTCCCCGCGGCGAACCCCGCGAGCACGCTGCCCACGGCCCACGACCCCGCGCCGAGCAGGTCCCACCCGAGAAAGCGGGGCCACGACATCCCGGAGATCCCGGCGAGCGACGGCATGACCGAGCGCACGAACGGCGTCCATCGGCCGATGAGGACCGCGAGCCCACCCCGCAGCCGCAGGCGCGCCTCGGCCCCGGCCAGCCGCTGGCGCCGCGCCGGGTTGGTGACCCGCCGGTGGAGGCGAGGGCCCGCGTTGCGACCCACGGCATACCCGACGTTGTCCCCGAGGATCGCGGCGGCGAGGACGACGAGGAGGACCGAGGCGAGCGTCGTGCGGCCGAGGGCGGCGGCAGCACCCGCGAGGACCGCGACGGTCTCGCCGGGCAGGACCATGCCGACGAAGAGTGCGCACTCGCCGAAGACGACGAGCCCGGCGATCGTGAGGATGACCCACGGCGGCTGGTCGAGCAGGCCGGCGAGGAACTCCGTCACCGGCGCTCCCCGAAGAAGTCGAGCAGCTGGCGCGACGCGGCGGCCTCGAGAACGCCGCCGAGGACCTCGATCCGGTGCGTGGCCCGCCGGTCGCGCACGACGTCCCACACCGAGCCGGTGGCGCCGAGCTTCGGGTCCCACGCGCCGAGCACGATCCGCGAGATCCGCGCGAGCATCGCTGCCCCGGCACACATGGGGCAGGGCTCGAGCGTCACGACGAGCGTGCAGCCGTCCAGCCGCCACGACCCCGTATGCCGTGCCGCCTCGCGGAGCGCGACCACCTCGGCGTGCGCGGTGGGGTCGTTCTCGACCTCGCGCAGGTTGCGGCCCTCGCCGATGACTGTGCCCGCCGGGTCGAGGACGACTGCGCCGACGGGCACGTCGCCGTCCTGCGCCGCCCGGGAGGCCAGCTCGAGGGCGCGACCCATGGCGACGGCATACTCCTCGCGGGCGGGAGAGGACGACGGCCTCGGGTCGGGGGTCACGCGCTAAGTTTCACCCATGCGCGTTCACGTTGCCGACCATCCGCTCATCGCACACAAGCTCACCTACCTGCGTGACAAGCGGACGGACTCGCCGACGTTCCGGCGGCTCGCCGAGGAGCTCATGACCCTGCTCGCCTACGAGGCGACGCGCGACGTGCGGGTCGAGCCGTTCGAGATCGAGACGCCGGTGGCGCCGACGACGGGCATCAAGCTCTCCAACCCCAAGCCGCTCATCGTGCCGATCCTGCGTGCCGGGCTCGGGATGCTCGAGGGCATGGTGCGCCTCCTGCCGAGCGCCGAGGTCGGCTTCCTCGGCATGCAGCGCAACGAGGAGACGCTCGAGGCGATCACCTACGCGAACCGCCTGCCCGACGACCTCTCGGGCCGCCAGGTCTACGTCCTCGACCCGATGCTCGCCACCGGCGGCTCGATGGTCGACGCGATCAGGTTCCTCCTCGAGCGCGGGGCCGACGACATCACCGCCGTCACGCTCCTCGCCGCCCCCGAGGGCATCGCGCACATGGAGACGTCGCTCGCCGACACCGACGTCCCCGTCCAGCTCGTCACCGGCTCGATCGACGAGCGGCTCAACGAGCTCGGCTACATCGTGCCCGGGCTCGGCGACGCGGGCGACCGGCTCTACGGCGTCGTCTGACGACGCCCTCCGGGGACACCCCACGCAGGCCCGTGCGGTCGGCCGTGCGCACGACACGCCGTGCGCTCACATGAGTCACACCAGTCACACGGGATCCGTCATCATGAAGTGCTGTGAACGAGCCCGCGCGCGCCCCGGCGCCGGGCCGGAACCCGAGAGAGAGACGACGTGTCCATGCCCCCGGTCAAGAAGATCGTCACGTGGCTGCTCGTCATCTTCCTGCTCTACGCCATCTTCACCTCGCCCTCTGACGCCGCCAACATCGTCGGCAGCGCGTGGGACGTCATCGTCAACGGCGTGCGCAACATCGGGCGGTTCTTCGACTCGCTGATCGCCCGGAGCTGACCTTGGCGTCCGGGCGCCTCGACCGAGAGCTGGACCGCTACCTCGTCGAGGGCGAGAACGTCGTCACGATGGTGCGCCAGCACTGGTTCTCGCAGATCCGCCCGATCGCCCTCTTCGTCGGACTCCTCTTCCTCGCGACCTACGTCGAGGCCGAGGCCCCGCAGACGCGCGGCGGCGCGATGCTCGCGAACGTCTTCTGGTATGCCGTCCTCCCCGGTGGCGGGTACCTCCTGTGGCGCTACCTCAACTGGCGCCACGACTGGTTCGTCGCCACCGACAAGCGCTTCCTCCTCTTCTACGGGTTCATCCGCCGCAAGGTCGCGATGATGCCGCTCACGAAGGTCACCGACATGACCTTCGACCGGTCGGTCATGGGCCGGATCATCGGCTACGGCACCTTCCTCCTGGAGTCGGCCGGCCAGGACCAGGCGCTCGGCCACATCGAGTTCGTCCCGGACGCCAACCGCCACTACCGCGCGATCTGCACCGTGCTCTTCGGGTCGGACGCGCCGCGTGACCCCGACGACGGTTGGGACGAGGGCGACGACGACGGTCGTGGGGGCGGCCGTGGCGACGGCGGGCCCCGCCCCGGACCCGGGGACGGCTGGGACGACGGGTGGCAGGACCACTGGGAGGACCCGCACGGCTGGCGCGACTACCTCGGGCGAGACGAGGGCGCGACGGGGGCGGACGGCATACGCAACCCGGTCCGTGACCACGGCGGCACGAGGCCGCCGCACGAGACCCTTTACCGGAGCTCCGATCTCCTGCACGCTTCTCGCTTGGAGGACACGGGTGAGATCCCGGTGATCAGGCCACGCACCCAGCGCCGGCCCGGACGAAAGGGAATGCGATGAGCGTCATGCGGACCAAGTCCATCGAGCAGACCATCCGTGAGGGTGACGAGCCCGAGTACCAGCTCAAGAAGCGCCTCACCGCCCTCGACCTCACCGTCTTCGGCGTCGGCGTCGTCATCGGTGCCGGTATCTTCACCGTCGCCGGCCGTGCGGCCAACCAGCTGGCCGGGCCCGCGGTCATCATCTCGTTCATCGTGGCCGCCGTCTGCTGCGGGCTCGCGGCGCTCTGCTACGCCGAGTTCGCGTCATCGATCCCGGTGTCGGGCTCGGCCTACACGTTCTCGTACGCGTCCCTGGGCGAGCTCGTCGCCTGGATCATCGGCTGGGACCTCCTGCTCGAGCTGCTGCTCGGTGCGTCCGTGGTCGCCCAGGGGTGGTCCGCCTACCTCGGGATCTTCCTCGACCACCTCGGCATCACGATCCCCGAGTCGGTCGCCTACGGGTCCTCGTTCGACCTGCCCGCGTTCGTGCTCGTGCTGGTCCTCACCGCGCTCGTGTCGATCGGCATCAAGGAGTCGCTGCGGGTCAACATGGCGCTCGTCGCGCTCAAGGTGTTCATCGTCCTCTTCGTCATCTTCGCGGGCATCCACTACATCAAGTCGTCGAACTACTCGCCCTTCATCCCGCCGTCGCAGCCGACCGAGAGCGGGTCGACGATGGAGCAGCCGCTCATCGAGTACCTCTTCGGTTTCGCTCCGGCCGCGTTCGGCATCTCGGGGATCTTCGCCGCAGCCTCGCTGGTCTTCTTCGCCTACATCGGGTTCGACGTCGTGGCCACGACCGCCGAGGAGGCCAAGAACCCGGCGCGGGACCTGCCCCGCGGCATCATCGGCTCGCTCATCATCTGCACGATCCTCTACTGCGCCACCGCCCTCGTGCTGACGGGCATGGTGAGGTACGACCAGCTCGCCGAGGCCGGGTCGCTCGCCGGGGCGTTCGAGCAGGTGGGCAAACCGGGGTTCGCGACGCTCATCTCCGCCGGGGCCGTCGCCGGACTGACGACGGTCGTCATGACGCTGCTCATCGGCGCCTCGCGTGTCGTCTTCGCGATGTCGCGCGACTGGCTGCTCCCGTCGGCGCTGGGCAAGGTCAACCGCCGCACGGGCACCCCGCTCAAGATCACGATCGGCCTCGGTCTGCTCGTCGCGCTCGTCGCCGCGCTGACGCCCGTGGGCAAGCTCGAGTTCATGATCAACATCGGCACGCTCACGGCGTTCTTCCTCGTGTCGATCGCCGTGCCGGTGCTGCGCCGTCGCCGCCCGGACTTCCAGCGGCCGTTCCGGGTGCCGTTCTCGCCCTGGCTGCCGTGGCTGTCGGCGGCGATCTGCTTCTACCTCATGCTCACGCTGCCGGTGGAGACCTGGCTGCGGTTCCTCATCTGGCTCGCGCTCGGGTTCCTCATCTACTTCGTCTACGGCTACCGGCGGTCGCGGCTCGCGGGGCATGCCCGCGAGGGCGAGGTCCCGAGCATGACGAGCACCTGACCCGGGAGCCCGCACAGCTTTTGCTCCCCATGCGGGAACGTTGAGGGTCCGGACGGAACATTCCCGTCCGGACCCTCGACCTTTCCTCCGTATGCCGGCCGTCCACAGGCGGCGCCCGCTCCCGGCCCTGTCCACAGGTCCGACGCATGCACCTGGTGGCGGTGGTGCCGCCAGCGCACGCTCGCGGCATGACGTCATTCCTCGACCCAGCACTGGTCGCCTTGGCAGCAGGACAACAGGGACTCTTCACGACGCGGCAGGCGCGACGAACGGGCATGTCGCCCGCGGCCCTCGTGCACTCCGTCCGGAGCAAGGAGCTCCTCCACCCGGCGAGAGGCCTGTATGCCGTGAGCGCCCTCGTCGATCCCAGCTCACCCGTGACGTGGCACCGAGCACGCGCCTTCGGCGCGACGCTGCTGTGGGACGACGCAACGCTCAACGGCACCTCGGCCGTGCTGGCTCGCGGGGTGCGCGTCTGGGGTGTCGACCTGACGACGGTCCACGTCCTGCGACCGATCGACCGCTCGGTCCGCGTCGGGTGCTTCCGGGTGCGTCAGTGGACCGGACAGCCCGTCGCCGCGACCTCGGTGGGCCCTGCCGTGTCTCTCCCGACGGCGCTCGTTGCTCATGCGATGGATCACGGCATCGTCCAGGGTGTCGTCAGCGCCGACCACGCCCTCCACGAGCGACTCGTGACACCTGTCGAGCTGGAGGAGGCCGTGGACGTCGTCCGTGGCTGGAGGCACGGCAGTCGCGCGGTGTCCGCCCTTGCGTTCGCCGACGGACGACGGGAGTCGGTGGGTGAGTCGAGGTGCGCGATCGCCCTGATGATGGCTGGGTTCGTCGTCGAGCCCCAAGTGGAGATCCGCGACCGCACCGGCCACCTCGTCGGACGCGTCGACTTCCTGATCCCCGGGACCAACGTCATCGTCGAGTTCGACGGACGGCTCAAGTACGACACCGGCGACCCATCGGTGCTCTGGGCGGAGAAGCGCCGTGAGGACGAGCTGCGACGGCTGGGCTACGTCGTCGTCCGCCTCACGTGGGCCGACCTCGAGCGCCCCGGGGCCGTGGCGGCGAAGGTGCGCTCGGCGATCGCCGCTGCGTGACGGCATACGCGGGTGGCTGTCTGGGCATCACGCCCAGGCGGAGGGAACGTTGAGGGTCCGGAGGGAACATTTCCCTCCGGACCCTCAACGTTTCCTCATGGGGAGCAAAAGTTGGGGTGGTCAGAGGGCGGTGAGGATGTCGTCGACGCGCTGCTTGGCGTCGCCGAAGAGCATCTGCGAGTTCTCACGGAAGAACAGCGGGTTCTGCACGCCCGCGTAGCCGGTCGCCATCGAGCGCTTGAAGACGATGACGTCGCGTGCGTTCCACACCTGGAGCACCGGCATGCCGGCGATCGGCGACGTCGGGTCCTCGGCCGCAGCGGGGTTGACCGTGTCGTTGGCGCCGATGACGAGGACGACGTCGGTCGAGGGGAAGTCGTCGTTGACCTCGTCCATCTCGAGCACGATGTCGTAGGGCACCTTGGCCTCGGCGAGCAGCACGTTCATGTGCCCGGGCAGGCGGCCCGCGACCGGATGGATGCCGAACCGCACGTCGACCCCACGGTCACGCAGCCGCTTCGTGAGCTCGGCGACGGGGTACTGCGCCTGCGCCACGGCCATGCCGTAGCCCGGCGTGATGATGACCGACGACGCGTCGCGGAGGAGGTCTGCCGCACCCTCGGCGGTGATCTCGCGGTGCTCGCCGTAGTCCTTGTCGTCGCCGACTGCGACCTCCTGACCGAACCCGCCGGCGATGACCGACACGAACGAGCGGTTCATCGCGCGGCACATGATCCACGACAGGATCGCACCGGAGGCACCGACGAGCGCACCCGTGACGATGAGCAGGTCGTTGCCGAGCATGAAGCCGGCCGCGGCCGCCGCCCAGCCCGAGTAGGAGTTGAGCATCGAGACGACGACGGGCATGTCGCCGCCGCCGATCGACGCGACGAGGTGCCAGCCGAACGCCAGCGCGATGACCGTCATGAGCAGCAGCGGCACCACCGAGTGCGACTGGACGAACCACACCAGGAGCAGCGCCGAGACGACGAGTGCGGCGAGGTTGAGCCAGTGCCGGGCCGGCAGCATGAGCGGCGTCGAGGGGATCCGGGCAGACAGCTTGAGGAACGCCACCACCGACCCGGTGAGCGTCACGGCACCGATGAACACCCCGAGGAAGACCTCGACCGAGTGGACGGTGTCGGATGCCTCGCCGACGGTGAGGTGGCTGTTGAAGCCGACGAGCACTGCGGCCAGACCGACGAACGAGTGCAGCATCGCGACGAGCTCGGGCATCTGGGTCATCTCGACCTTGCGCGCCCGCCACAGACCGATCGCTGCTCCGATCGCCATGGCCAACGCGATGAGCAGCAGTGTGGCGAGGGCGTGCTCGGACCGCGAGAGCGTGAGCCAGATGGTCGCACCGAGGGCGATGACCATGCCGGTCACGCCGTAGGCGTTGCCCTCCTTGGCGCTCTCGTGCTTGCTCAGCCCCGCGAGGGAGAGGACGAAGAAGACGGCAGAGACGATGTATGCCGCGGAGACCACGTTGGACGTCATCGTCGCCTCAGTCCTTCCGGAACATCTCGAGCATGCGGCCGGTCACTGCGAATCCTCCGAAGATGTTGATGCTGGCGACGAGGATGGCGAGGAACGCCAAGGTCTTGACGACGAGGTCGTCGGAGTCGATCTGCAGCAGTCCCCCGACGACGATGATCCCGCTGATGGCGTTGGTCTCGGCCATGAGCGGGGTGTGCAGGGCGTGCGACACGTTGGAGATGACGTAGAAGCCGACGATGACCGCGAGCGCGAAGACCGTGAAGTGGCCGAGGAAGATGGCCGGGGACGCCGACGCCACGAGCGCGAAGACCAGCGCGCCGACGGCCATCCAGAGGTACTTGAGGCGAGGGTCGCGCTTCTTCGGCGGCTTGGGCGGGGTCGCCCCGGCCACCGTCCTCGTATCCGGCGTCGGCGACCCCGGCGCCGCCGAGACCTGCACCGGAGGCGGGGGCCACAGGACGTCACCGTCGCGGACCACCGTCATCCCCCGCTGCACGGGGTCCTCGAGGTCGAGCTCGAGGTGGCCGTCCTTCTCGGGTGTGAGGAGCTTGAGGAGGTTGACGAGGTTGGTGCCGAAGAGCTGCGACGCCTGGGTCGGCAGCCGGGCCGGCAGGTCGGTGTAGCCGAGGATCGTCACCCCACCGGGCGTGACGACCTTGCGGTCGGCGACCGACCCGGCGACGTTGCCGCCGTTGGCAGCGGCCATGTCGACGATGACCGACCCGGGCTTCATCGAAGCGACCATGCCCTCGTCGAGCAGCCGCGGGGCGGGCCTGCCTGGGATGAGCGCGGTCGTGATGACGATGTCGACGTCCGCGGCCTGCGCGGCGTAGAGCTCGGCCGCCTTCCGGTTGAAGTCCTCGCCCGTCTCGGTGGCGTAGCCGTCGGCCGAGGGCCCCGTGTCCTCGACGTCGATCCGCAGGAACTCGGCGCCCATCGACTCGACTTGCTCGGCGACCTCGCTGCGGGCGTCGAAGGCGCGCACGACCGCGCCCAGCGACCCGGCGGTGCCGATGGCGGACAGGCCGGCGACACCGGCCCCGACGACGAGCACCTTGGCTGGCGGCACCTTGCCGGCCGCCGTCACCTGCCCGGTGAAGACCGAGCCGAACTCGTACGCCGCCTCGATGACCGCGCGGTAGCCGCCGATGTTCGCCATCGACGACAGGACGTCGAGCGACTGGGCCCGGGAGATGCGGGGCACCGCGTCCATCGCGAGCGCCGTCACGCCCCGCTCGGCGAGCGCGTCGACGAGCTCGGGACGCAGCGCGGGCGAGAGCAGGCTGACGAGCGTCTGTCCGGCGCGCAGCCGCGCGACCTCGGACTCGGTGGGTGCGTTGATCTTGAGGATGACGTCGGTGTTCCACACGTCCTCGCCGACGATGTCCGCCCCGGCGTCGACGTAGGCGGAGTCCTCGAACGACGAGAGGTGACCCGCGCCGGACTGGACGAACACGGCATACCCGAGGTCGAGGAGCTGCTCGACCGTCCTGGGAGTCGCCGCGACCCTCGTCTCACCCGCCAACGACTCCAACGGCACACCGATGCGCACGACACGACCTCCTGGTGAGGGACAGACACGTGACCGCGAACCTACCTGTCGCAGCGGTCCGGGGCGCGCCCATGTGACTGCCACGACGGAGCACTGGCTTCGGAGGCCGCCAACGCCCCCTCGCGCTCGCGAGTCGCACTACGGTCGTTCCCATGGAGAACTCGGCGCTCTGGGTCGTCGGCGTGGTGGCCCTCGCGGTCGTCGTCGCCGCCTTCGTGTGGGTCCTTCGGCACCGCGACGACGCAGCCGCCCCCGAGCACCACCACTACGCCGCGCCGGAGGTCACCGGCTCCGGTGGCTCGTCGGATGGCGTCTCGACCTTCGGCGGCACCGGTGACGCCCTTGTCGACGAGACCGTCCCGCTCAGCCGGCTGGGCGGCGCGGGGTGGCGCGACGGCGGCGCCGTCCCGCAGACCCACACGACCGACACGTATGCCGTCGGCTCACCCACGTGGGCCGAGGACCCGTCCTCGGACGCGACCGACTCGCCCTTGGAGCACCACGTCGCCGTGGAGACCAGCGACACGGGCGGCGAGGCCGACGACGAGCTCGACCGCCGCCGCGGCGGCCACTGGTGACGCGACCGACCGCCCCACGGGCCGGGGCGGCTCGCGCGAGAGCAGACGACGGCTCCCTCACACGACGACGCCCCGCCGGCAGGACCGGCGGGGCGTCGTCGTGTGAGGCTCAGCCCTCGGCGGGGTTGAAGCCCGCGCGGCGGGCCGAGTCCTCGTCGTAGAACCAGACGTCCGGCTCAGCGGAGTCGTAGCCCTGCGCGCCCGGGGCGCGGTAGGTCATCGTGTCGCGGTAGGCCTGGATCGGGTGGTCGAGCGGCTGCGCCCGGTCCTCGAAGGGAGCGGCCGAGCCGACGCCGAAGCCGCCGTCGCGGATCTCCTCCATCGACGAGATGCGCCGGCCCTGCCCACCCTCGGAGGACCCGCCGTCGGCGCTGTCGCTCTCGGTGGTGTCGCCGTCGGAGTCGGCGCTGTCGGAGCGGCTCCCGTCGCCTGCGTCGGAGCCGTCCGTGGTGGACCCCTCGGCGGACCACGTGTCGTCAGAGGTGTCGCCGGTGGACGTGGCGTCGTCCGAGCCGTCGTCGACCTTGTTGATCCGCTCGGTGCCGTCCGGCCAGTGCGACGCGTCGCCACCGTCCGAGGACCCGTCGGTGTCGATACCGGAGCCGGTGTCGCCGCCGGTGGCGGCGGTGGTCTCGGAGCCAGTGTCCGAGCCCGCGTCGCTTGTCGAGTCGGCGTCGCTGGTCGAGTCGGTGTCGCTGGTCGAGTCGGTGTCGCTGTCACCGTCGGTGCTGCGGTCCGAGCCCGCGGCGGCTGCACCGGCAGCAGCACCGGCTCCCGCCCCGGCACCTGCGGCTGCTGCGCCGCCCCAGTCGGAGGCGCCGGAGTCCGACGTGCCGCGGTCGCTCTGCTCGCTGCCCGAGACGTTGTCGGCGTCGGCGGGGGCGTCCGCCCGCCCGGAGTCGGCGACGTCGGTGTCGCGCGCGACGTCGTCGTCCATGGCACGCGCGCTCGAGGAGCCGTCGTCGACGGCCGGGCGGTCGTCCGAGGTGGCCTCGTCGCCCTCGGGCCGGTCCCAGGTCTCCTCGGTCGTCGGCTCGTCGGCGCTCCGGCCGCGCTCGGCGCCGGTGTCGGAGTCGGAGTCGGAGTCGGTCGCGGTGACGTCCCCCTGGCCCAGGTCGTCACGCGACCCGTCGTCGGACGCGGACCTGTCGTCCGCGCGGTCGGCGAATGCATCGTCCGCGCGGCCACCGGCCGACTCGTCCGACGCCGGCGCAACGCCGGGGGTCTGCTCGTCCGCGGGCAGAGGCTCGGTCGAGGCGTAGTCCTCGACGTCGCCGATGATCCTCATCTCGCCGGCGGCCTCGTCACCGGTCGTCTCGCGGGTTCCGCGCTCGTCACCGGAGCCGCTCGTCGCGCCCTCCCCGCTCGCTGACCGCTCGGCCCGCTCAGCGGCTGCTGCTCCGAAGAGCTCATCGTCAGACATCGTTGTCTCCTTCGTGGGGCTGTCACCTGCATCCGCCACCGTGGCGTCGTCGTCCCGGGTCTCGTGGGCGTTCGCCTCTCCGGCCCCCAGGCTGTCGCGCGTGTCATCGGCACGCGCGCCGTCGTCATCCATCTCGTCCGCCCGCGCGGCCTCGTCACCCGCGGAGCCGTACACCGGCGTCTCGCTCGAGACCGGGGTCCACGCCCGCGTCTCGGGCTCGTTGTCGGCGTAGTCGACACCCGAGGCGAGGCGCGCGGAGGCCTCGTCGGGGTCGTTGTCGCGCGTGCCGGCATACGCGCTCCCGGCGGCCGCAGCGGCGCCGCCGGCCACAGCGGCCCCGGTGCCCCAGCCACGGCCGGAGCCCGACTCGTCGGCGTCGGTCGGAGAAGACGAAGAAGAAGCCGAGTCGTCCGACCCTTCCCAGCGGCTCGCCTCGGGCACGTCCGCCGCCTCGACGTCGTGGCGGTCGTCGCGGCCAGGGGTCTCGGCGTCGTCACGTGGCTCGGACGTCGGCGACCCCCAGCGGCTCGCCTCGGGCTCCTCGGTGCCGGACGGAGCAGCGGCCGGCACGGGCTGGTGGACACGCGTCTCGTCGACCGGGCGGACGTCGTCGTCGAGGTCCTCGGGGAGCGGGCGCGGGTCGTTCTTGTCGATCTCCACGTCGGGGTCGAGCTCGTCGGCGCGACGCAGCTCGGCGTCGCGCTCGAGGCGACCGCGCTCGAGGTCGGCCTGGTGGCGCCTCGCCTCCTCCTCGACCCGCTGCGCCTCGCGGGCGCTCTCCTCGGCCTGACGGGCCCGCTCCTCCGCCTCCCGGCGCGCGAGGTCGGCGCGCTCGCTCGACTGCTGGGCGAAGACCTCCTGGCCGCGCAGCGCGGAGTCGCGCTCCTCGGCACCGGCGCGGATGCGGGCGGCCTCGGCGCGCTGCTCGTCGAGCCGACGCTGCTTGCCCCTCGACACGAACCACCAGACGAGGAGGAGGAGGGCAACGATGACAAGGGCACCGATGAGGTACTTCACGGGATCTGCTCCTGACGTTCACGTCGAGTGCGGCGGCACCCGCTCGTGCCCAAAACTACCGTCGGACCTGCACGGATTGGGTCAGGGCCGACGCCCGCGTCAGCCGCCCTCGCCGAGGCCCAGCTCCCCCACCGTGATCTCCCGCATCTCGACCTTGCGGACCTTGCCGGTGACCGTCATCGGGAACTCGTCGACGATGCGGACGTAGCGCGGGATCTTGTAGTGGGCGAGCCGTCCGGAAGCGAACTCGCGCAATGCTTCCGGGGTCAGCGGCTCGGCCCCGTCGCGCATCCGGACCCACACCGCGAGCTCCTCGCCGTACTTCGGGTCGGGCACCCCGATGACCTGCGCGTCGACGATGTCCGGATGGGTGTAGAGGAACTCCTCGATCTCACGCGGGTAGACGTTCTCCCCGCCGCGGATCACCATGTCCTTGATCCGGCCGGTGATCTGGACGAAGCCCGCGGCATCCATGACCGCGAGGTCGCCGGTGCGCATCCACCCGTCGACGACGGCTTCCGCGGTCTTGTCGTCCTGCCCCCAGTAGCCGAGCATCACCGAGTAGCCCTTGGTCCACAGCTCACCGGGCTCGCCGTGCGGCACCGTCTCGAGGGTCACCGGGTCGACGACCTTGACCTCGAGGTGCGGGCCGACCTGGCCGACGGTGCCCACCTTGCGGTCGAACTCGTCGTCGGTGCGCGTCTGCGTCGACACCGGCGAGGTCTCGGTCATGCCGTAGCAGATCGTCATCTCGTCGATCCCGGCCGCGATGACCTTCTTCATGAGCTCCGCCGGGCACGTCGAGCCGGCCATGATGCCGGTCCGCACCGTGCTGAGGTCGTGGTCGGCGAACGTCGGCAGGGCCCACTCGGCGATGAACATCGTCGGCACGCCGTAGAGACTCGTGCACCGCTCCTGCGCTGTCGCCAGCAGCGTGAGCTCGGGGTCGAAACCCGGTGCGGGGATGACCATGCAGGCCCCGTGCGACGTCGCCGCGAGGTTGCCCATGACCATCCCGAAGCAGTGGTAGAAGGGCACCGGGATGCAGATCCGGTCCTCCTCGGTGTAGCGGCACAGCTCGCCGACGAGGTAGCCGTTGTTGAGGATGTTCCGGTGGCTCAGGGTCGCCCCCTTGGGGAACCCCGTCGTGCCCGACGTGTACTGGATATTGATCGGGTCGTCCGGCGACAGCGCATCCGCCACCTCGCGCAGCCGGTCCTCGTCGACGTCGTCGGCACCGCCGAGCAGGTCGGTCCAGCTCGCCTGTCCGAGGACCCACACCTGCTCGAGGCCGGTGCACTCGTCGCGGACCTCGCCCACCATGGCGACGTAGTCGGACGTCTTGAACGACGGCGCCACGACGAGCCCGCGTATGCCGGCCTGCTGGAGGACGTAGCCCAGCTCGTGGGAGCGGTAGGCCGGGTTGATGTTGACGAGGATGATCCCGACCTTCGCCGTCGCGTACTGGACGAGCGTCCACTCGGCGGAGTTGGGTGCCCAGATGCCGACGCGGTCGCCGGTGCGCAGGCCGGAGGCGAGGAACGCGCGGGCGAGGCGGTCCACCTCCGCGCCGAGGACGGCATACGTCCACCGGATCCCCTGGGCGCGGTCGACGAGCGCCTCGCGGTCGCCGTGCCGCGCGACGGTCGCGTCGAGGTTGGCCCCGATGGTCTGGTCGAGCAGCGGCGGCTCGGTGGGGCCGGTGGAGTGCGACAGGGTCGGGTCGGTGGTCACCATCGCGTGAGTCGCTCCTTCTCAGCCAAACGGGCTCCCTGGCGTCGGTCTCGAACTCAGAACGTACTCCCGTGACCGGGCCCCTGTCGGTAGGGTCGCGACATGGAAGCGAGCGAGGGCGACGAGATCCCCGAGGGCGCGGTCGTCGTCGGGATCGGCAACAGCGACCGCGACGCCGAGTGCCTGACCTGGGCGGGCAGCTCGGCCCAGCGCTCCGGCAGCCCCCTGCACATCCTCCATGCCCACGACCTCGGTGCCGAGCTGTCGGCGATCGACCCCGTCGCGGGCAACTCGATCTCGCTCGGGCCCGAGGGCGACATCGGCAACGCGAGCCTGCTCGACGAGACGCTGTCGCAGGCCCGCGAGCGCTGGCCCGACGTGCAGGTGACCGGCAGCCTGCCGTTCGCACGCCCCGAGCAGGCCCTCATCGACGCCTCACGCACCGCACGGCTCGTCGTCGTCGGGGCCGCCCGCGCCGGCGCCCTCCAGCGCTTCGGCCCCGGTCGCCCCTCGCTCGCCGCGGCCATGCACGCCGCCTGCCCCGTCGTCATCGTCCCGCAGGGAGCTCGAGCCGACGCCGAGGGCCCGGTCGTCGTCGGCATCGACGGCTCGTCGCACAGCGCCGCCGCGGCAGAGCGCGCCTTCTGGATCGCCGACCTGCGCAAGGTCCCGCTCGTCGCGATCACGACGTGGAACGTCGAGGTCGTCGACGGGCTCGTCGTGACGACACCGGGCACCGACGCCTGGAACCAGGTCGAGGCGAAGTACCGCGCCGTCGCCGATCGCGTCGTCGAGCCACTGCGGGCCCAGCACCCCGACGTCGAGTGCACGGTCGAGGTCGTGCGCGGCGTGCCCGCCAAGGTCCTCGCGGAGCGCTCGGCCGACGCCGGGCTCCTCGTCATGGGCACACGTGGCCGCGGCGGGTTCGCGGGCATGCTGCTCGGCTCGCAGAGCCACAAGGTCCTCGAGACGGCGGCGTCGCCGGTCATGCTCGTGCGCGCCCCGCAGGCGGAGTGATCCCCGGGCGTGGGCAGGCATGACCGCTTCGACGGCCGCATCGCGGGCGTCGGCTCCACCTCGGGCACGCGGGTCGTCGTGGGCCACTGGCACTCGACCCCCTTCGGCCCCTTCAGCGACGCCATGGTCGAGACCGCCGCCGGCCACCGCGTCCTCCTCGCGCCGACCGAGGACGCCGCCGACTACATCACCTCGACCTACGTCTTCGACGAGGTGCGGCTGGAACCGTTGTCCTGCACCGCCGGTGACTCCTCGTGGGTCGTCACCTCCCCTTCGCTCTCGCTCGACCTCACGGTCGGATCCCGTATGCCGTTGGGCTGGCTCCTGCGCACCGTGCCCCGCCCGCTCGGGGCCAGCCCCCTGTGGGCACAGCTCGTCGACCCGATCGCCCGGGTCGTCGTCCCGGGTGTGCGCACCGTCGGCACGGCCCTCGAAGGACGGCGCGAGTTCTACGGCGCGACCGACCTGCGACGGGTCACGGCGATGTCCGGCTCGTTCGACGGGGAACCCCTCGGCGTCCTCGCCGACATCGACCCGCCCTGCCGCTTCGGCTTCTCCTCGACCCCGCGGACCCCGTCGGTGACGACCGTCGTCACGACCGTCGTGCGGTCCGCGCTCCCCGGCACGGTCGTCACGCGGCGCAGCGTGGGCCGAGACACGGGCACCCGGGAGAGCGGACGGCATACCCACTGAGGGACGCGACCCTCCTCGTGACGAAACCTCCGCGCACTCGGCACACCTCGTCTGGAAGCATGCGGACATGCGCCGCATCGTCCAGAGCAAGAAGCTCCAGCACGTCCGCTACGACGTGAGGGGGCCGATCCTCGTCGAGGCCCAGCGGCTCGAGGCCGAGGGGCACAAGATCCTCAAGCTCAACATCGGCAACACGGCGCCGTTCGGCTTCGAGGCACCCGAGGCGATCCTCGCCGACATCATCCACAACCTGCCCGAGGCGCAGGGCTACAGCGACTCGCGCGGCATCTACTCGGCGCGCACGGCGGTCGCGCAGTACTACCAGTCGCGCGGGCTCACCGAGACGACGGTCGAGGACGTCTTCATCGGCAACGGCGTCTCCGAGCTCATCTCGATGGTGCTCCAGGCCTTCGTCGACGACGGCAACGAGATCCTCATCCCCGCGCCGGACTACCCGCTGTGGACCGGCGCGGTCGCGCTGTCCGGTGGGACTCCGGTGCACTACCGGTGCGACGAGGAGAACGGCTGGAACCCCGACCTCGACGACATCGAGTCCAAGATCACCGAGAACACGCACGCTCTCGTCGTCATCAACCCCAACAACCCGACCGGTGCGGTCTACTCGGAGGAGACGGTCCGCGGGCTCGTCGACATCGCGCGGCGCCACCAGCTCGTACTCATGGCCGACGAGATCTACGAGAAGATCCTCTACGCCGACGAGGCCGTGACACCGGTGCACCACCACGTCGCGACCTACGCCGAGGACGACGTCCTGTGCCTCACCTTCAGCGGGCTGTCGAAGGCCTACCGCGTGTGCGGCTACCGCGCCGGATGGGTCATGGTGTCAGGACCGAAGCACATGGCGGAGGACTTCCTCGAGGGCCTGACCCTTCTCGCCAACATGCGCATGTGCGCGAACGTCCCTGCGCAGCACGCGATCCAGACCGCGCTCGGCGGCTACCAGTCGATCAACGAGCTCATCGTCCCGGGCGGGCGGTTCTACGAGCAGATCAAGCTCGCCAACCGGCTGCTCAACGACATCCCCGGCGTGACGTCGGTCGAGCCGCACGGTGCGCTCTACTGCTTCCCGAAGCTCGACCGTGAGATGTACCCCGTCGAGGACGACCAGCAGTTCGTCATCGACCTGCTGCGCGCCAAGAAGATCCTCGTCACGCACGGCACCGGCTTCAACTGGTTCGAGCCCGACCACTTCCGGCTCGTCACCCTCCCCGACACCGAGGTGCTCACCGAGGCCGTCGGCCGGATCGCGGAGTACCTCGAGACGATCCGTCGCTGACCCGTGGCCCTGCGGACGCGTGACCTCGCGCTCGTCGCCGTCGGCGGCGTGCTCGGCTCGCTGACCCGGTATGCCGTGGGCACCGCGGTTCCGCACCCGGCCGGCGCCTGGCCGTGGGCCACCTTCACCGTCAACCTCGCCGCGTCGGTGCTCGTCGGGCTCGTCGCCGGCTTCGCCTACTGGCGGCACGCCGCCCATTGGGTTCGCCCCCTCCTCATGACCGGCTACCTCGGCGGCCTCAGCACCTTCTCGGCCTTCGCGGTCGACACGGTCACGCTCGCGGAAGGCGGAAGGGCGGCCCTCGCGACGGCATACGTCGTCGTGACGTTCGTTGCCTGCGTCATCGCGGTGGGCGCGGGAACGGCTGTGGCACAGCGCATCTGGCAGCAACGATGACGCCGGTTCTGCTCGTCGCGCTCGGCGCCGCCGTCGGCGCGCCGATCCGGTATGCCGTGACGCACCACCTGCGGGACCGTGGCGCGACGACCCACGCAGGGACGCTCCTCGTCAACGTCGTCGGCTCGCTCGTCCTCGGTCTGCTCGTGGGCGGTGGCGCCGGCGACGGGGCGACGGCGCTCGTCGGCATCGGGTTCTGCGGAGCACTCACGACGATGTCGACGCTCGCCCTCGAGCTGTGGGACTCGGTCATCGAGCGCCGGTCGCACCACGCGGTCGCCTCCGTCGTCCTGCACCTCGTGCTCGGGTTCGGTGCCGCGTGGCTCGGCTGGGCGGTGGTGTCGTGAACCCGCGCGTGCACGCCATCCACATCGCGCCGGGACGCAAGGTGCCGACGCGGTCGGTGGAGTCGGTCGAGGCGGAGGCAGGTGTGGGTCTCGTGGGCGACCGCTACCACGGCAGCAGGCACCGGCACGTCACCGTGCAGGCCCTCGACGAGGTCGAGGCCGCCGCGCGCGACCTCGGCCACGACATCCCGCTCGGCGCGACCCGTCGCAACGTCACGATCAGCTCCGGTCCGATCCCGAAGCGCCCCGGCGAGCGGATGCGCATCGGCGACGTCGAGCTCGAGGTGGTGCGGATCGCGGCGCCGTGCCGGCTCCTCGACGACTGGATCGGGGTCGGCGCGATGAAGGCGATGCACGCCCGCGGCGGCACGGTCTTCCGGCTCCTGTCGTCGGGGACGATCCACGTCGGCGACGAGGTCCGGTTCGACTGAGGCGGCCCCGGCCCAGCACGGCTCAGGTGGGCTCAGGTGGGCTCAGGTGGGCTCGGGTCGGGGGACCCGCTCGGCGAGGGCGGGTGGCGCCTGGATGCAGTAGGAGTCGGTGAGCAGCTCCTCGAGCTCGGCCCAGTCGGTGTCGTCGTCGAGCAGCAGCCCCACGACGTTGCTGCCCCAGCTCGCCTTGAAGTAGGGCTCGCCCATGTGCTGGAAGGCCATGACCTCGTCGGGCTCGGCGCGGAAGGTGATGCGGAACCGCTGGTCCTCGCCGCCGAAGACGTGCGCGACCGTGGCAGACCGGACCTTCCAGGCCATGCCGACCCACGCGTCGTGCTCGCGCACCTCCGGGAAGGCCGACACGATCGTCGAGAGCCGCTCGACCCAGTCGCGGGGCACGTCGGGGCGCGTCGTGCTCGTCACGGTCGACAGGCTAGGACCTCCCGCCGACAGCGCTCGTCGAAGCGCACGTCAGCCCAGCTGCTCCCAGGTCGCGCGGGCGCCGGCGTCCCCGGCCAGGAAGGCGTAGGCGAGCGTCGCCAGCGACACGAGCACGAGCAGGACCGGCAGGGCCGTCTCCAGCCACGACGCGGCGCGCTCCTTGGCGCCGCGACCGCTGGCGAAGCCCGACGGGCCGCCGAGCAGCCACGCACCTGCGGCGGTGACGGCGAGCAGTCCGAGGACCACGAGCGAGAGGGTCTCGCCGCGTTCCTCGTGCTCGCGGATCGCCGCGAGCACCGGGCTGTCGGCCGGCAGCGACGCGAACCGCGAGTCGAAGAAGTCGGTGCCGCTGATGCGGGCGAGCCACACGGTGACGGTCGCCACGAGGCCGAGCGCCAGCGCAGGCCAACGTGTGAGGTAGCGCCAACGCGGGACCACCGCGAGGAGGATCGCGGCGAGCGCAGCCAGCGGGGCGAAGACGACCGCGCCGTGCACGACGAGCACGTGGGCCGGGAGGCCGTTGATGTCCATGGGTGCACCTGCCTGTCGCTCCAGCACGGGGAGTCCAGTCTCCCGCGCCGGAGGTCGTCCGGGCCCGGATTCCGGCGAACCCGCGGGTCGCACAGGTATGCCGGCCGCTCGGGGAAGCGGCCGGCATACCGGGATCGTGCGGGTCAGGACCGCAGCGTCACTGGACGACTCCCAGGGCGTTGACGATGCCGTCGCCGTAGAAGGAGTTGAACTCCGCCGTGCCGACGCAGGTCGCCGTGAACTCGGCCGAGCGGCCCTCGGGCTCGTAGGAGCGGGTGGGCGCGTTGCAGGCGTGGTCCGTGGCCGTGCCCATGAGCAGGGCCTTCGTGGTGTCGGGCGCGAGCGAGAAGCTCGTCGCGTCCGTCCCGGTGCCGTGCGCGGCGACCGCGAGCGCGGCCACCCCGGCGGCGTGCGGGGACGCCATCGACGTGCCCTGGTACCAGGCGTAGTAGGAGCACGTGGCCTTCTGGTCCGGCTGGCGGCGGTCGGTGCACTGCTTGATGACGCCGTTGACGCGGCCCGGCTGGGTGATGTTGCCGTTCTTGTCGACCTCGCCCGTGTTGCGCAGGGAGGCCAGCGAGACCGACGACAGGATGAGGTTGCCGTTGGTGCGGTAGGTGTCGGTGCCGATGCCGTCGCGGTACCAGCCACCCGGGGCCGACACCTCGAGCTCGCCGGACGTGAGGTCCGTGGCCCAGTTCGAGTAGTCCGCCTTCTCACCCGTCGGGCCGAGCGCGGAGACGCCGATGACGTGCGGCCCCTCGACCGGGAGGTCCCAGCAGGTCTCGTTGTCGATCGTGCGCGGGTGCTCGGTGCCGCCCGGGTAGTCCGGGCTCGTGAGGTCGGTGCGCGGGTTGCTCAGGTCCTCGTGGTTGTTGCCGAGGGCGCCGACGAGCGTGACGTTCTTGGAGTGGGCGTAGTCGAGCGCCCGCGTCATGGCGGCGATGATGACGTCCTGCTCCATCGCCTCCTCGGGGCTGTCCTCGGGAGCGCCGCCGGCGCAGTTGTAGAGCCAGGGGTCGACGTAGAACGACATGTTGACGACGTCGAGACCGGTGTCACCGGCATACGTCAGGGCGTTGACGACCGGGCCGAGGAAGAAGTAGCCGCTGTCCTGGCCACCGCGGATGTTGACGAGGTCGACGTCGGGGGCGACCCCGCTGAGGCCGAACCCGTTGAGGGCGGCGCCGATCGTGCCCGCGACGTGCGTGCCGTGGCCGTCGTCGTCGACGTTCGCCGGGTCGACACAGGACGCGACCTCGCACGGGCCGTCGATGTCGGGCATGTCGGTCGTGAAGTTGCGCGAGAGTGCGGAGTCGAAGTTCGCGGCGAGGTCGAGGTGGGTGCCGTCGACACCGGTGTCGAGGACGCCGACGCGGACCTTGTCGCCCTTCTCGACGGCGTGGGCCTCGAACGCGTGGATCATCTGCATGCCCCAGAGGTGCCCGTCGAGGGGGTCGTGACCGGCCGGCGGCGTGGGCGTGGACTTGTAGGTGCCGTTGGTCCTCGTCCGGTCGAAGACGTGCTCCTGCTCCACGGGGTCCGGACCCTTGGCGCGGACCGGGGCCGAGCCGATCGAGCGCTCGCGGGCTGCACCCTCGACTCCGGCGATGCTGCGCGCCGCACGGAGCACGTCGCCCGAGCCCTTGACGGTGACGAGACCGATCGCCGTGTTGACCGACGTCACGGTCCCGCCGGCCCGCTTCAGCCGGTCGGCGATCTGCCTGAGGTTCGCGCCCTCGTCGGCCAGGACGACGAAGGTTCCGCTGTCGGCCGTCGTCGCCGCAGGGGTGCTGGGCACGGCGGTCGCGGTGGCCGAGCCGGCGAAGGCCGCGACGAGCGCAGCCGTTCCGGTCAGGGCCAGCATGCGAGATCGTCGCATGGGTTCCTCCTCATGGAACGGGTGCGCCACGGTGCGCACCTCGTCGCCCAACCTAGGGCCGGCGGCACGCCCGGGACATGGCTGCCAGTGACCAGATTCGGCCTATGCTTCCCGAATGCCCAAGCGCGCCCGGACCGGCCCGATGCCGGACGTCTTCGAGACGTTCGCCCATCGGGTCGACGAGGAGGACCAGGCCGCCGGACCGATCGAGGTGGGCCAGGTCGCCAAGGGCGCCGGGCTCTCGCTGGGCCTCATGGTCATCACCGGGATGGCGTTCGTGCTCGGCTTCTGGACCGGGACGCAGAACGAGCCCGACCTCGCCTACGACCACCTCGTCTGGGAGGGGGTCATCAAGGTCGGGTTCGCCCTGCTGTGCGGGCTGCTCGCGGCGGCGGTCGTGCTCGCCCTCGCCATGGTGGCGATCGGCGTTCCGTGGGTGCAGCGCCAGCGCGAGCGTCGTCGCCGCCGGGGCTGAGCGAGGCGCGGGCGCGACTTCGGGTGGCGGGTCCCACGCTCTGCGTGGGCAGGTCGCACTTCGCAGCACAACCGTTCCCACCTCAAGTGCGAGGAACCCACTCCAGGCGGGAAAGTCGGGGCCGGTGTTACTTGAGCTGGGCGGAGGTCATGCCCAGGAGGCGGCGGGCGACGACGAGCAGCTGGATCTGCTGGGTCCCCTCGAAGATGTCGAGGATCTTGGAGTCGCGGGCCCACTTCTCGAGCAACTCACGCTCGGCGTAGCCGGTCGCACCCGCGAGCTCGACGCACGCGAGCGAGACGTCGACGCAGGTGCGCCCGGCCTTGGCCTTGGCCATCGACGCCTCCATCGAGTTCGGCCGGCCGTTGTCGGCCATCCACGCCGCCCGCAGCGTGAGCGCGTGGGCCGCCTCGTACTCGGCCTCCATCTGGAGCAGCCGCGCCGCCGCGTGCGACTGCACGTGTGCCGGCCGGTCCCAGTCGACGCTCACGCCCGCCTTCGCGAGGAGCTCGGTCGTGAGGTCGAGGCTGGCCCGGGTGAGGCCGAGGGCCATCGCCGCGACGAGCGGGCGGGTGTTGTCGAAAGTCTGCATCGCGCCGCCGAAGCCCCCCTCCATGCGGATCTCCGGGTCGCCGAGCAGGTCCTCGGCGGGCACACGGCAGTCGTCGAGGACGAAGGCGGCGGTGTCGGAGGCACGGATGCCGAGCTTGTGCTCGAGCCGGACGAGCTTGAGCCCGGGGTTGTCGCGGCGCACGACGAACGACTTGATGGCCTGCTTGCCCAGGCTCCGGTCGAGCGTCGCCCACACGACGACGAGCTCGGCCCGCTCGCCGGCGGTGACATAGATCTTCTCGCCGTTGAGGACGTACTCGTCGCCGTCCCTCACCGCGGTCGTCCGGATGGCTCCCGAGTCCGAGCCGGTCTCGGGCTCGGTGATCGCCATCGCGGCCCACTGGCCGGCATACCGCTGCTTCTGCTCGTCGTTCGCGACGGCGGCGATGGCCGCGTTGCCGAGGCCCTGACGCGGGATCGAGAGGGTGAGCCCGACGTCGCCTCGGCAGGTCTCGAGGATCGAGAGCACCGACGAGAGGTTGGAGCCGTTGCGCACCTTCGCCCCGGCGGGGTGGCGGCGCCCCGAGCCGACGGCTGCGACCTCACCCTCCCCTTCGGGGTCCTTGGCGCGGGTGCTGCTCGACGCGCCCGCCCCCTGGCCCGCCCCTGAGCTGCTCAGCCCGTCGATGACGGCCGAGACGAGGTCGAGCTCGCGCGGGTACTCGTGCTCGGCGAGGTCGTACTTGCGCGAGATGGGGCGGAAGACCTCCTCCGCCATGCCGCGCGCCTGCTCGACGAGTGGTCGGAACTTCCGGGGAACCTCGAGATCGATCATGGTCCAGTCCTTGGGTCTCGGTATGCCGGTCAGACGAGCAGGGTGCCCTCGAGGACACCCGCTCCACGCAGGTCGCGGAACCACCGCTCGTTGTCGAACTCCTTGACGAAGCCGTGGCCGCCGAGGAGCTGGACGGCGTGCGAGCCGATCCGCGCGGCGTGGGTCGCGTTGAGGGCGCGCACCTCGCCGACGACCTGCGCGACCGCTGCGGTGTCCGCGTCGGCGTCGAGCCGGGCGGCGGCCTTGAGCACGGCGAGCCGGAGGCCGTCGAGCTCGATGGCGATGTCGGAAATCATGAAGGCGACCGCCTGTCGCTGGCCGATGGGCTCGCCGAACGCCTTGCGCTCCTTGGCGTAGTCGATGACCTGGTCGAGCACGGCCTGCCCGGTGCCCACGGCGGCCGCAGCCCAGGCGAGCCGTCCGCGCCGCACGGCGTCGCGGTGGTCGTCGGCGGTGCCGAGGAGGTTGGTTCGCGGGACGGTGACGTCGGTGAGCACGACCCTGCCGGTGTGCGCCGCGCGCACGCCCATCGCGGGGTCGTCCTCGACGGTGACGCCGTCGGTGGCCGCCTCGACGACGACGAGCCGGGCCTCGCCCTCGACCATCGCGGAGACGACGAGGAGCTCGGCCGTGTCGGCGTTGGCGACGAGAGCCTTGGTGCCGTTGAGGACGAGCGAGTCTCCCTGTGCCACAGCCGTGGTCGTCAGCGCGAAGGGGTCGAAGAGGGGCTGCGGCTCCTGCAGCGCGAGCGCCGCGGCCGCGACGGGCTCGTCGCCGGTGAAGTGCGGGAGGTAGGTCGCCTGCTGGTCGGCGTCGCCGTAGAGCGCGAGGGCGGTGGCGACCGCGGCGGTCCCCATCTGGGCGACGGCGATGCCCATGTCGCCCCGAGCGAGCTGCTCGAGGACGAGGACGCCGGCGACCGCCGACCGCTCTTCGGCGATGCCGCCGAGCTCCTCGGGCACGCCGACGAGGACGAGGCCCATCTCCTGCAGGGCCTCGCGGACCTCGGCCGGCACCGCGCGCTCGGCGTCGGCGCGCGACCCCGCGGGGCGGATGACCTCGTCGGCGAGCTCGCGCGTCGCCTCTTGGAGCATCTGCTGGTCCTCGGTGGGCGTGAGGTCGTAGACCCCGCGACGCGAGACCGGCGAGGGCCGCTTCGCGGAGCCGGTGCCCTTGACCTGCTTGAAGGCCCGGCCGACGGCGACCTGGGCCCGGAAGCCGGCATGGGTGCCGCGTCCGAGGATCCGCTCGACGCGGCCGCGGACCTTGGGGTCCGCCATGACAGGCAGGCCGCCGGCCTTGGAGATGAGGCGCAGGCCGAGGCGCTGGCCCCGGTCGGCGAGGGTGGGTGTCGTCGCCATGCTGGCGTCCTTCCACGTGGAGTCCTGGGTGCACTCGGCATCACCAGAAGTATCCGGTACACCGGGTGCCTGATACCGAGCGTACCGCAAACTTGTCGTTCGGTAACCAGAACACCTCACGACGACTTCTTGCGACTTTCAGCGGCGAGGAGCGCAGCGACCAGCCGCTGAAAGTCGCAAGAAGTCGGCCACCGGCTTCGCGTCAGGCGGTAGCGGTTGCCCGGTGGACGGGGATCTCGGTGCCGAGGTCCCACCCGGGCACGAGCGGCAGCGCGTCGCCACTCCAGAACCGGCCGGGGTCGTACCAGTTCATCGGAGCATCGGGCGTGAGCAGACCCATCTCCTCGTAGGTGAGCGCGACGACCTCGGCGCAGTAGGCGACCTCGGGCCGGATCGCCCTGAGGTCGAGGTCGCGGGCCGACACGTGCGCGTCACGGCCGGTGAGCCAGCGCCAGGCGAGCCGACCGGTCGAGGGGAACGAGACGCCGTCGAGCCGGGCGACGCAGCGCAGCACGGCGTCCTCGTGCTCGGGCCCGACCTCGGGGGTGAGCTGGCGCAGCCACGCCCGCTGGTCGTAGGTCTCCTGCCAGCGCGACACCGCCGCGCGCAGGTCGTGCAGCTGGACGCCGCGGTGGTGCCCGCCGGTCCACATGTCCTGGAGCGACCTGCCCATCTCGGCGTGCCACATGAGCGGTGGGAGGTCGTCGAGCACGACGGCCATGCCGACGTGGTTGACCGGCGCGTTCGTCGCGGTCTGGATCGCCCGGTCGGCGACCGAGCGCCCGCGGAAGATCCACACGTCCCCCGTGCGGGTGAGCTCGACGGCCTCGTCGAGCGAGAGGCCTTCGGACGTGCGCTCCGGGGGAACCATGACCGCAGCGTATGCCGGGAGCGCGAGCACCCGGCATACGCTGCGGTCATGCAGTCGAACTGGTGGAAGCTGCTCGGCCTCGCGGGCGTCGTGTCCGTCGTCGCGACGGGCGCGGTCGTGGCGCGCAACGAGCGGCAGCGGCGGGCCTACACGCCGGACGAGGTCCGCGAGCGCCTCCACGAGAGGTACGCCCGCGCCCAGCAGCAGCCAGAACGCGACTGATTGCCCTTTCCAGCGCGGTCCCGGAACGGGACCGGACCGTGAAAGCCGCTGGAAAGGGCAATCAGTCGCAGCACTGGTGAGGGTCAGACCCAGAGGCTGGTGCAGCGGATGTAGCCGCCGCCCTTGGCGAGCTCGTCGACGTGCGGAGTGATGACCTTGAGGCCGGCGCGCTCGACGTCGGCACGCAGCAGCGGGGCGCTGTCGCTCATGACGACGGTCGTGCCGGTGGAGACGAGGTTGCAGGCGAAGGACTCCATCGCCTCGGACTCGGCGATCTCGATCTTGTCGACGGTGTCGAGGCGGGCGAGGAGCTGGCGGCTCTCGGGCGTGAAGGCCTCGGGGCAGTAGGCGATGAGGCCCCTGCCGGTCGAGTCCGGCTCGCGCAGGACGGCGAGGGTGAGGTCGATGTCGTACCAGTAGCTGTCGGGCCAGCCGCTGACGACGTTGACGTGCGGGGTGCCGTCGGGGTTGAGCAGGGGCAGCGTCTGGAGCTGAATGCGCTCGAGGCCGAAGCGGTCCGCGGCATACGCGAGTGCCGGCTCGTCGGAGCGGTAGCCGGCGCCGCAGAAGACGAGGTCGCCGCAGACGAGGGCGTCGCCCTGGCCGCTGAAGCGCCACGCGTGCGGCAGGTCCTCGACGGCGTAGCCGAGCTCGGTGAGCTTGGTCCGGGCCCACGGCTCCTCGCTCTTGCGCGACGGCGGCAGGGTGGCCATGAGGGCGACGCCGTCGCGGACGAGGGCCCAGTTGGCGGTGTAGACGCCGTCCTGGCTGGTCGGCGGCGCGTCGACCTGGAGGATCTCGGCGCCGGCGGACCGGAGCGCCTCGCGGATGCCGGCGTGCTCGACCTCGGCCTTCGCCGTGTCGACGGTCTCGCCGTCCTCGTAGTAGGGGTTGAGCTTGTGGTCGTTGCCGAAGAAGTGGGCGGACGACATGAGCAGCGTCGAGTTCAACACCGTCGGACTCCCGTGCGGGGTGAAGGGCGCGCCTCACGGAAACGGAGACTCGGGGGCACGCTACCCCCTGGGAACCCTCACCCAGGAACGGGAGCGGCGATCTGCGCGGCCATGTGACCGGCGCCGTAGCCGTTGTCGATGTTGACGACGGCCACGCCCGGGGCGCAGCTGTTGAGCATGGTGAGCAGGGGTGCCAGGCCCTCGAACGCGGCGCCGTAGCCCACCGAGGTCGGCACGGCGACGACCGGCGCCGAGACGAGTCCCGCGACGACGCCGGGAAGGGCGCCGTCCATGCCGGCGACGACGACGATGGCCCGCGCCGCCCGCAGCTCGTCGAGCCGGCCGAGGATGCGGTGCAGCCCGGCGATGCCGACGTCGACGACGAGGTCGGCCCGGCGGCCGAGGTGGCGAGCGACGAGCAAGGCCTCACGAGCGACCGGCAGGTCGGACGTGCCGGCCGCGACGACGAGGACGGTCCCACCTGTGGGCTCCGGCGGCTCGGCCGGCCAGGCGACGAGCCGGGCGGTCTCGTCGTGGGCGGCGCCGGGCAGCGCGTCGAGCACCGCGGCGACGTGCTCCGGCGAAGCGCGCGTGAAGAGCGTCCGCCCCCCTCGCTCCCCCACGGCCGCGGCGATGACCCGGACCTGGTCGGCGGTCTTGCCCTCGCAGTAGACCGCCTCGGGGTAGCCCCGGCGCGCGGACCGGTCGAGGTCGAGCTCGGCGATGGCGCGCAGCTCCTCGCCCGGCTCCCAGCCCTTGTGGCCGGTGCCGTCCGCCTTGCTGTCGGCCACGCCGTCAGCCTTGCCGTCAGCCACGCCGTCAGCCACGCGAGGAGGCGACGAGCGGGAGCGTGAACGCACCCGACTGGATGCCGCCGAGGTCGACGGCGACGAACCGGAAGCCGGAGCCACGCACCACGGCCTCGACCTCCTCACGGGTGCCCGGCTCGGTGGCCCGCGCGATGTCGTCGGGAGGCAGCTCGACCCGGGCCACCTCGCCGTGGTGGCGCACGCGGCAGTCGACGAAACCCAGTGCCCGCAACCCCGACTCGGCGGACTCGACCTGTGCGAGCTTCTCGGGCGAGACCTCCTCGAAGTGCGGGATCCGGGAGGCGAGGCACGGCGCGGCCGGCTTGTCGGCGCACGGGAGCGCGAGCACCCGGGCGACCCGGCGGACGGCCGCCTTGTCGAGGCCGGCGTCGGCGAGCGGGCGCAGGACGTGGTGCTCGGTCGCGGCCCGCGAGCCGGGGCGGTCGGGCCGCAGCGCGTCGTCGGCGTTCTCGCCGTAGGCGACCGCGTCGAGCCGGTGCGCCGCGACGACCGCGTCGTCGATCCGGGTGAAGAGCTCGTCCTTGCAGTGGAAGCACCGGTCGGGGCCGTTGAGCCGGTATGCCGGGTTGTCACCCTCGGAGGTCCGCACCTCGACGACGGGGACGCCGATGACGCCGGCGACGTCGTGGGCGGCGGTGCGCTCGTCGGCGGCCAGGCTCGGGGAGACCCCGAGGACGGCCACGACCCGGTCGGGTCCGAGAGCACGCGCCGCGAGGGCGAGGAGCGTGGCGGAGTCGACCCCGCCGGAGTAGGCGACGCCGACCCGCTCGAACGCGGTGAGGGCATGGAGGACGTGCTCGACCCTCGACTGGTCGGGTCCGAAGCTCACGTCCTCCATGCCCTCACCTTCTCACCTCGTCACTCGACTGTGGCGGGTCAGTCGATGACGTGGCCGTCGGGCGCGGTGAGGTGTCCCCGCTGCTGCTTGCGCAGCTCGGTCTCGTTGCGGATCTCGCGGAAGCGCTGGTCGGTGAGCGGGTACTTCCAGAAGATGAGCATCGCGACGACCGCTGCCAGCGCCGGGATGAGGCCCATCGTGGCGCGGATGGCCGTGATCGCGCTCTCCGGCTGCACCGGGTTGGGCACGCTCGCCGACGCGGAGAGGTAGCCGCCCCAGGCCAGCGCCGCGGCACCCAGCGCACCACCGATGGACTGGGTGATCTTGCGGGTGAAGGAGAAGAGCGCGTAGGTCGCGCCCTCCGTCCGCTGGCCCGACTTCCACTCGCCGTACTCGACCGTGTCGGCCTCGAGTCCGAACATCAGGGTGTTGATGAGCGCGGCCCCGATGCCCTTGATGGCGAGGAAGAACATGGCCGGGGCCACCGCACCCGCAGGGGTGAGGAAGAGGGCCAGTCCACCGACGACCGTGAAGAGGCCGCAGTACTGGAAGAGGGCCTTCTTGCCGAAGCGGTCGACGAACCAGGGGATGAACGGCGCGGCGACGATGGAGATGCCGCTGTTGACGAGGGTGATCCACACGACCCACGTGATGTCGCCGAGCACATAGAGCGCGTAGTAGACCGACGCGCCGCCGACGGCGAAGAGGCCGATGAGGTAGAAGAAGCTCGAGGCGCAGAGGTAGCCGAGCGGCTTGTTGCTCCTCAGGGTCTCCCAGGTGTCGCGGAGCGAGACGCGCGGCTGGGTGCGCACGACCTTCTCGCGGCAGGTGTACCAGGTGACGGCGTAGGCGATCGTCCCGATGACGACGAAGAGCAGCGTCGTCTGCGTGAAGATGCTCTGCACCTTGTCCTGGTAGGCGGCCGCGTCGAGGGTCTTCTTCTCCTCCTTGAGCGCGGAGATCTGGGGGCCGATGATGAAGCTGAGGACAATGCCGCCGACCGCGCCGCCGAAGAAGCGTGACGAGACGAGCTTGGCCCGCTCCTTGACCGACTGCGTCATCGCCGAGGCCAGCGAGCCGTAGGGGATGTTGACGAGGGAGTAGAGCAGGCCGAGAACGGCATACGTCACGTAGGCGTAGAGGAGCTTCTCGCCCTGGTCGAGCGAGGCCGGCACGTGGAAGGTGAGGTAGCTGAGGAAGAGCAGCGGCACCGCGCCGAAGAGGATGAAGGGCCGGAACTTGCCCATCCGGGTCATCGTCCGGTCGACCATGCGCCCGGCGAAGAGGTCGGCGAAGGCGTCCCAGAGGCGGACGACGAAGAACATCGTGGCCACCGACGCGGCGGAGAGGCCGGCGACGTCGGTGTAGTAGTAGAGCAGGAAGGCCGTGCTCAGCGTGAAGGCCAGGTTGTTGGCGAAGTCACCGAAGCCGTAGCCGATGACCGAGCGCTTGGGAAGGCGCTCGTCGACGAAACGCCGGGCGATGGCCTCCCTCGTCATGACAGACATTGAATCTCCTTTGATCCGTGGCGGCGATGGCTCGACGGGCCGGTGCCCGAGCCACGAACTGCGTCCGCGTTGTCGATCAAGGTAGGTCCGGCGCCGAAGCCGTGGCGACGAGTTGTCATGAGTTGCCACGGGCGTACCGGCGGGTCATCACGGGCGACCCCGGGAGCGCAGCAAAGCGCCGGAAGTCGCTGTGGCACAACGACTTCCGGCCCCTGCAATTCAGCCGCGCTCGAGGTCCCTCACCTGGTCGACGACGACGTCACGGACCGCCTCGGCATCGAGCGACAGCCACCCCAGGACGCGGTCGACCGCGTCGTCGAGCGGACCCTCGGCGAGCGCACGGAGCTCGTCCGCGCGGGCATCGGTGACGGGCGCACCGCTGCCGCGCAGGTGGGCGACCCAGGCCGACACGAGCCGTAGCGCGCCGGGGTCGACGCGTCCGTCCGCGAGCCCGGCACGGATGACGGGCAAGGCGCGGATCGGCACCTTCTGCGAGCCGTCGGCGGCGATCTGGACGAGGAGGTGGCGGATGTTGGGGTTCGAGAACCGGTCGAGCAGCGCCTTCCGGTATGCCGTCACCTCACCTTCCGGGAGCGTGAGGTGGCTCGCCGCGGCGTCCCACCACTCCTCGACCCACTGCCCCACGACGGGGTCCGTGACGGCGTCGGCGACGGTCTCGTGGCCGAGTGTCGAGGCGGCGTAGGCCATGACGGAGTGGGCGCCGTTGAGCAGCCACAGCTTGCGCTGCTCGAAGGGGGCGACGTCGTCGACGAAGCGGGCGCCGGCCTCCTCCCACGCGGGTCGTCCGGCGGGGAAGTCGCCGGCGAGCACCCACTCGCTGAACGGCTCGGTCGGGACGACCTCGGGGTCGTCGACGCCATTCAGCGCGCGCACCTCACCACGGTCGTCGTCGGTGGTGCGCGGCGTGATCCGGTCGACCATCGTCGTGACGAAGGAGACGTGCTCGTCGACCCACGCACCGAGGTCGGGGTCGACGACCCCGGCGAGGTCGCCGATGACCCGCGCGACCATCGCGCCGTTGTCCGGGACGTTGTCGTTGGGCACGACGGCGAGCGCGCCCGCACGGGCGGCCCGTCGGGCGAGCAGACCCGCGACGAGGCGGCCGGGCGTGGTCGTCACCACGGCACCGAGGGGGTCCTCGAGGAGGGCGGCGACGTCCGCACTGACGTCGCCGTCCTGCCGATCCAGGCCCCCGTCGGCCGCCCGGCGGTAGCCCGCCTCGGTCACCGTGAGGGTGACGACGGCGAGCTCGGGGCGGGAGAAGTGGCCGCGCAGGGTGTCGAGGTCGGCGCCGGGGTGGACGGCCGACAGGCTCGAGACGACCTCGGGACGCGGGCCCTCGGGTCCGCGCACGAGCAGGGTGTAGAGCCCCTCCTGGCCTCCGAGCGCCTCCGCCGCGGCCGGCGACCGGCCGGTGAAGGCGGCGATGCCCCACGCGTCGGCGTCCGGGGCGTGCTCGGTGTACCAGGCGGCGTGGGCCCGGAAGAAGTTGCCGAGGCCCAGGTGGACGATGCGCACCGGGGCGGCGGGACGGCCGTCCCGATCCCGGGTCAGCCGACGACCGGCACCCCCGACACCCCCGGCACCCGCGGCGCCCGCGCCACCCAGCACGGCGCTCACAGCCTGAACGCCCTCGTCGGGATCGTCGTCACGAGGTCGACGGCCGTCTCGAGCGCCTCGTCCTCGTCGAGCCGGTGCTCGGCCACGAGCTGGGCGAGGTAGGCCGCGTCGAGGCGGCGCGACATGTCGTGCCGGGCCGGGATCGACAGGAACGCCCGGGTGTCGTCGATGAACCCGGAGGTGCGGTGGAAGCCCGCGGTCTCGGTCACGGCCCCCCGGTAGCGGCGCACCGCCTCGGGTGCGTCGAGAAACCACCAGGGCGCACCGGCATACACGCTGGGGTAGAAGCCGGCGAGCGGCGCGATCTCGCGGCTGAGGACCGTCTCGTCGAGGGTGAAGAGGACGAGCTGGAAGCCGTCCGCGGTGCCGAACCGCTCGAGGAGGTGCTGCAGGCCGTGGGTGAGCTCGAGCGCGACGGGGATGTCGTGGCCGGTGTCGGGACCGAAGCGGTCGGAGGTCGGGCGGTGGTGGTTGCGGTGCACGCCCGGGTGGAGGGTCATGACGAGCCCGTCCTCGGTCGCCATCCGCGCCATCTCGACGAGCATGTGGCGGCGGAAGGCGGTCGTCTCGGCCTCGCTCGCGTCTCCGGTGAGCGCGGCGGCGTAGATCCGCGACGCCTCGGCCGGCTCGAGGGTGAGGGTGACGACGTCGACGTGGCTGTGGTCGGTCGACACGCCACCGTGGGCCTTGAAGAAGCGGCGGCGGTCCTCGAGGGCGGCGAGGTAGCCGGCATACGTGGAGGTGTCGACGTCCGCGGCCGCCCCGAGCGCCTTCGCGAGGTCGCCGAAGTCGCTGCGGCCGGCCTCGAGGTAGCGGTCCGGGCGGAAGGTCGGCGCGACGCGCATCGCCACGCTCGGGTGGTCGCGCAGGGTGCGGTGGTGCTCGAGGTCGTCGACGGGGTCGTCGGTCGTCGCGAGGACCGAGATGCCGAAGCGCTCCGCCAGCGCGCGGGGCCGGAAGGCGGGTGTCGCCAGCGCCGCGGAGATCGCGTCGTAGAGGTCGTCGGCGGTCTCGGCCGAGGGCCGCTGCGTCAGCCCGAAGACGTCGGCGAGCACGCTCTCCATCCAGAACCTGCTCGCCGTGCCGCGGAAGGCCGGCCAGTGCTCGCAGAAGAGCCGCCAGGCGCGGCGCGACCCGGCCTCGTCGAGCTCGGTGCCACCGACCCCGAGGTCCCCGAGCGCAACGCCCTGCGCGTGGAGCAGCCGGAAGACGTAGTGGTCCGGCGAGATGAGCAGCGACGTCGGGTCGGCGAAGGGGGTGTCGCGGGCCAGCCACTCCGGCGGCACGTGGCCGTGCGGCGAGATGATCGGCAGGTCTGCGGTCGCGGCATACAGGCGTCGTGCGACGGCCCGGGTGCCGGGGTCCGCGGGCAGCAGCCGGTCGGCGTGGAGGGAGCTCATGCGAGCATCGTCGCGGCGGCCGCCGGAGGGAGTCCACGGGTTGCCACCGGTTGCCGCGAGGCCTCTCCCGGCCTTGCCAGCCCCCGTGTCCCCGGCGAGAGTGAGCCCATGACATCGAGCACGCGCACGGTCGACGAGAGCCCCTCCGAGGCGGCGAGGCGGGCGGCCCGGATCGGCGACGAGCACGGGGTCCTGCCGACGGAGCAGGTCACGAACTTCATCGCCGAGCAGCTCGGCGCGAGCGACCTCGACGGCAGGAGCGTGTGCATCGTCGTGCCCGACGGGACCCGGACCTGTCCGCTGCCGATGCTCCTGCGTGCCGTCCACGCCGCCCTCCACGGCCGGGCCACCCGGATGACGACGCTCATCGCGCTCGGCACCCACCAGCCGATGAGCGAGGAGGCGCTCGCGGCACACCTCGGCTACGAGGTGGGCGCGCTCGAGGAGACCTATCCGGGCATGACGGTGCTCAACCACGAGTGGTGGGACCCGTCGACGTTCGCGGACCTCGGGACGATCCCGGCGTCGCGGCTCGCCGAGCTGTCCGAGGGCCGGCTCACCATGGACGTGCCGGTGCTGCTCAACCGGGCGGTCGTCGAGCACGACGTCGCCCTCGTCGTCGGTCCCGTGCTGCCCCACGAGGTCGTCGGCATCTCGGGTGGCAACAAGTACTTCTTCCCGGGGGTCGCCGGCCAGGACATCATCGACGTCTCGCACTGGATCGGCGCGCTCATCACGTCGGCCGAGATCATCGGGACGACGGCGATCACCCCGGTGCGCGCGCTCATCGACGAGGGCGCCTCGCTCGTGCCCGCAGAGAAGCTCGCGTTCTGCGTCGTCGGCGAGGCCGGCAGCCTCGACCTGCACTCGATCTCGTTCGGCGACACGATCTCGTCGTGGGCGAGCGCTGCCGAGGTCTGCGCGGCGACCCACGTCCACCACCTCGAGAAGCCGGTGTCCCGGGTCATCTCGGTCATCCCCGAGATGTACGAGGACATCTGGACCGGGGCCAAGGGGTTCTACAAGCTCGAGCCGGTCGTCGCCGACGGCGGCGAGGTCATCCTCTACGCGCCACACATCACCGAGATCTCGACGAGCCACCCCGAGATCCTCGAGATCGGCTACCACTGCCGCGACTACTTCGTGAAGCAGTGGGACCGCTTCAAGCACGTCCACTGGGGCACGCTCGCCCACTCGACGCACCTGCGCGGCGCCGGCACCTACGACGCGGAGACCGGCGAGGAGCGGCTGCGGGTGCGCGTCACCCTGGCCACCCGCATCCCCGAGGAGCAGTGCCGTCGGGCCAACCTCGGCTACGTCGACCTGGACTCGATCGACCTCGCAGCCGCCGAGGCGGACGGTGAGACCTTCGTCGTGCCCAACGCGGGCGAGGTCCTCTTCCGGTTGCGCTGACCCGTCGAGCGTCGCACGACGAGCTTCACCGGCATCACTGTCGGCTCGCGTGACGTGTGGGCACCGCCGGCCATCGCGACGAGGTTGCGGACGGCGGTCTCACCCTGCTGCCGCAGCGGTGAGGCGACCGTCGTCAGCTCGGGCTCGAGGACCTCGGCGAGCAGGATGTTGTCGAACCCGATGACGCTCACGTCGTCGGGGACGACGAGACCGGCGCGGCGCAGGCCCTTGACGACGCCGATGGCGAGGACGTCGTTGTAGGCGATGACCGCGGTCGTCGGCTGCGACAGCACCTCGCGGACCCGCGCGAACCCGGCGTCGATCGTCGGCTTCTGGGTCGGCCCGACCCGGCGGATCCGCATGTCGAGCTCGAAGCCCGCCTCGCGCAGCGCCTGCCAGCGGACGCCGTCGGTCCAGCTCGACTCGGGTCCGCTGACATAGGTCACGGACGTGTGGCCGAGCTCGCCGAGGTGCTCGAGCGCCCGCCGCATCCCGCGCGCGTTGTCGACGAGCAGGCACGGGACCTCGGGCAGGCGGCGGTTGAGGACGACGACGGGCTTCTGCTTGGCGAGGGTGCGGATCGTGCTGTCCGACATGCGCGAGCTCGCGAGGACGACGCCCTCGACCGTCGACAGCTCGTGCTCCATCCAGGCCCGCTCGACCGCGGCGTCCTCCTGGGTGTGCGAGAGCCGCAGCGTGTAGCCGAGGTCGGCGGCCGCCTCGTGGGCGCCGCGGATGATCTCGGCATAGAAGGGGTTCGTGATGTCGGTGACGACGAGGGCGAGCGAGCGGGTGCGCGAGGTCGTCAGGCCGGGCAGTGCCGCACTGCGGTAGCCGAGCCCGCGGGCCGTCTCGAAGATCCGCGCGGCCGTCTCGGCGTTGACCCGGCCGGGCCGCGCGAAGGCCCGCGACACGGTGGAGGCGGCGACGCCCGCGGCCTTCGCCACGTCGTAGATCGTCGGCCGGTGCTCCATCCGCCCAACCTAGGGACCGTGGCAACTGGTGGCAATCACTGTCGCCGGCGGGGCCGTCCTGACTCAATGGACGCAGGAAACCCCCGCCCCACACGGCAGACGAGAGGCCCCCCATGTTGCGACCCCAGGACACCGCCACCCGCGAACGCAAGAACCTCGACGGGATCTGGTCCTTCCGTCTCGACGCCGACTCCGTCGGTCGCGAGAAGCGTTGGTATGCCGTCCCGCTCACCCAGGCGCGCGACATGGCCGTCCCCGCGAGCTTCAACGACCTCACCGCCGAGCAGGAGATCCGCGACTACTTCGGCGACATCTGGTACCAGCGCACGGTCCGCGTGCCGCGCGGCTGGGACGGGCAGCGCATCGTCCTGCACTTCGAGTCGGCGACGCACCGCGCGACGGTGTGGGTCGGTGAGCACGAGGTGATGAGCCACGAGGGCGGCTACACGCCGTTCGAGGCCGACATCACCGAGTTCGTCACCGCCGGCGAGGAGGTGCTCGTCACCGCGCTCGTCAACAACACACTGACCTTCCAGAGCATCCCGCCGGGCGTCATCGAGCAGCGTCCGGGCGGCGCCCACCAGGTCTACTGGCACCACTTCTTCAACTACGCCGGCATCCACCGCTCGGTGTGGCTCTCCGCGACGCCGCAGGCCCGCGTCGAGGACGTCACCGTGGTCACCGGCTTCTCGGGGTCGACCGGCTCGGTGGGCTGGGCCGTCGAGGCGGTCGACGCCGACGGCCTCGACGTCTCCGTCGTGCTCCGCGACGCCTCGGGCGAGCAGGTCGCGGAGGGGACCGGCGCGAGCGGGTCGCTCGACGTGCCCGACGTGCACCTCTGGGCGCCCGGTGACGGCTACCTCTACGACCTCGAGGTCCGCCTCGTCGACGACGCCGGCGAGGTGCGGGACTCGGTCCACCAGAAGGTCGGCGTCCGCACCGTCGAGGTCCGGGGCACCGAGTTCCTCATCAACGGCGAGCCCTTCTACTTCACCGGGTTCGGCATGCACGAGGACCACCCCGTCATCGGCAAGGCGCACAGCAACGCCCACCTCGTCAACGACTTCGAGCTGCTCGACTGGGTCGGCGCGAACTCGTTCCGCACGTCGCACTACCCCTACAGCGAGGACGTCCTCGACTACGCCGACCGGCACGGCATCGTCGTCATCGACGAGACGGCGGCGGTCGGCCTCAACATGGGCCTCGGTGGCGGCATCTTCGGCGGGCAGGGCTACACGACCTTCTCCCCCGACACGATCAACGACGCCTCGCGCGAGGTGCACGCTCAGGCGATCCGCGAGCTCGTCGCCCGTGACAAGAACCACCCGAGCGTCGTCCTCTGGTCGATCGCCAACGAGCCCGAGTCGGACACGCAGGGTGCCGAGGACTACTTCCGCCCGCTCTTCGACGTCGCCCGTGAGGCCGACCCGACGCGTCCGGTCGGCTTCGTCAACGTCATGCTCGCGCCGCACGGGAAGTGCCGCGTCTCGCAGTTCGCCGACGTCCTCATGCTCAACCGCTACTACGGCTGGTACGTCAACACCGGAGACCTCGCCGGCGCGGAGATCGCGTGGACCGAGGAGCTCCAGGGCTGGGCGACGGAGGGCAAGCCGATCGTCATCACCGAGTACGGCGCGGACACCCTGTCGGGCAACCACTCGCTCACGCCGCAGCCGTGGAGCGAGGAGTACCAGGTCGACTACCTGGACATGAACCACCGCGTCTTCGACTCGATCGACGCCGTCGTCGGCGAGCACGTGTGGAACTTCGCCGACTTCGCCACGACGTCGGGGATCATGCGGGTCGACGGCAACAAGAAGGGCGCGTTCACCCGCGACCGCCGCCCCAAGTCGGCCGCCTTCGCGCTGCGCCGCCGCTGGCACAAGGGGGCCTGAGCGATGAGCACCCCCGCCTCCGCCGGCGTCGCCGCACCGGAGCCCGGTCTCGCGCAGATCGGCGTCGTCGGCCTCGCCGTCATGGGCAGCAACCTCGCCCGCAACCTCGCGCGCCACGGTCACACCGTCGCGGTCTTCAACCGCACCCACGCGCGCACCCTCGCCCACCTCGAGTCGTATGCCGTCGACGGCACCTTCGTCGGTGCCGAGACCCTCGCCGAGTTCGTCGCCTCGCTCGAGCGACCCCGCCGCGTCGTCATCATGGTCAAGGCCGGGGCCGGCACCGACGCCGTCATCGACGACCTCGTGCCGCTGCTCGAGGAGGGCGACATCGTCGTCGACGGTGGCAACGCCCACTTCGCCGACACGCGTCGCCGCGAGGCGGCGCTGCGCGAGCACGGCCTCCACTTCGTCGGCACGGGCATCTCCGGTGGCGAGGTCGGCGCCCTCACCGGGCCGTCGATCATGCCGGGAGGCTCGAAGGAGTCGTATGCCGCCCTCGGCCCGATCCTCGAGTCGGTCGCCGCGCGCGTCGACGGCGAGCCGTGCTGCGCCTGGATGGGGACGGACGGCGCCGGGCACTTCGTCAAGATGGTGCACAACGGCATCGAGTACGCCGACATGCAGTTCATCGCGGAGGCCTACGACGTGCTCTCCGCCGCGGGCCTGACCGCGGCCGAGGTCGCCGACGTCTTCCGCGAGTGGAACACCGGCGAGCTCGACTCCTTCCTCGTCGAGATCACCGCCGAGGTCCTCGACCACGTCGACCCCGACACGGGCCGGTCGCTCGTCGAGGTCATCGTCGACGCCGCGGAGCAGAAAGGCACGGGCCGCTGGACCGTGCAGTCGGCGCTCGAGCTCGGCGTGCCGGTCTCGACGATCGCCGAGTCGGTCTTCGCCCGGGCCGCCTCCGGTGACACCGCCATCCGCGACGCCTCCCGCGGCGTGCTGGCGGGTCCGGACCGCGACCTCGGCGGTCTCGGCGACACCGACCGGGAGCGCCTCGTCGAGGACGTCCGCCACGCCCTCTGGGCGAGCAAGGTCGTCGCCTACGCCCAGGGCCTCGAGCAGATCCGTGCCGCCAGCGAGGAGTTCGGCTGGGACGTCGACGTCGCCACCGTCGCCCGCATCTGGCGTGGCGGCTGCATCATCCGCGCGCGCCTGCTGAGCCAGATCAGCGACGAGTACGCCGCCGGCGGGCTCGCCACCCTCCTCGTCGCGCCGAGCATCGTCACGGGCCTCGCCGAGCGGCAGGACGGCTGGCGCCGCGTCGTCGGCCTCGCCACGACCGCCGGGGTCCCCGTCCCCGGCTTCGCGAGCGCACTGTCCTACTACGACACCGTCCGGGCCGAGCGCCTGCCGGCCGCCCTCGTCCAGGGCCTGCGCGACAACTTCGGCGCGCACACCTACGGCCGCACCGACCGCCCCGGCGCGTTCCACACGCCGTGGTCGCAGGGCGGCGCCGAGATCCAGGTGTCCTGACCATGTCGGCGAGTCCCTATCCCCCGGCCGAGGTCGTCATCGGCCTCGACGTCGGCACGACGGGGACCAAGGCCGTCGCCTTCGGGCTCGGCTCCGGCTGGCGGCACACGGTGGTGCGCGAGTACCCGCTGCTCGCCCCGAACCCCGGGTGGCAGGTGCAGGACCCGGAGACGGTCGTCGCCGCGGTCATGGGCGCGCTCGCCGAGGTCGTCACCGCCTCGCGCGGAGCCCGGATCGTCGGCATCTCGGTGAGCACCGCGATGCACGGGCTCATCGGCGTGGACGACCACCTCCGCCCGGTCACCCCCATCGTCACCTGGGCGGACTCGCGGGCCGTGGCCGAGGCAGCCGAGCTCCGTGCCTCCGACGAGGCCGCAGCCCTTCACTCCGTCTCGGGCACGCCCATCCACCCGATGAGCCCGCTCACCAAGCTTCTGTGGTTCACCCGCCACGAGCCGGTGCTCGCCGCGAGGGTGCGGGCCTGGGTGGGGCTCAAGGACTACGTCCTGCAGTCGCTCACCGGCACGTCGGTCACCGAGCTGTCCAGTGCCTCCGGCACCGGCCTGCTCGACGTGCGGACCCGCACGTGGAACCCACGGGCGGTCGAGCTGGCCGGCATCCGCGAGGACCAGCTGCCTCCCGTCCTGCCCACGACCGCGGTCCTCGGGCTCAACAAGGCCGTGGCGGCCAGGCTGGGCCTCGCCCCCGCCCTGCCGGTCGTCGTCGGCGCGGCCGACGGACCGCTCGGCAACCTCGGCACCGGCGCCCTCGACCCCGGGGTCGTCGGACTGTCGGTCGGCACGAGCGGCGCGGCCCGGATGGTCGTCCCCGAGCCCGTCACGGACCCGCGCGGGCGGCTCTTCACCTATGCGCTCACCGACGACGCCTGGGTCGTCGGCGGCGCCGTGAGCAACGGCGGCATCGCGATCCGCTGGGCCCGCGAGCTCCTCGGCCACGATGGCGACGACGCCGCCCTCCTCGAGCTTGCCGCCACGGTGCCCGCGGGCAGCGACGGGCTCGTCATGCTCCCCTACCTCCTCGCCGAGCGCGCCCCGCTCTGGGACCCGACGATCTCCGGCGCCGCCCTCGGGCTGCGCCACTCCCACACCCGCGGCCATCTCGTCCGCGCCGTCGTCGAGGGTGTCGCGCTCCAGCTCTGGACCATCGTCGACGGGCTCGACGCCATCAGCCCGGTGCGCTCGGTGCGAGCCACCGGTGGCGTCTTCCGCTCGCGCGTCTGGCGCGAGGTCACCGCAGGCGTCCTCGGCCACCCCGTCACCGTCACCGCCGGCGCCGAGGGCTCGGCCCTCGGCGCGGCGGCGCTCGGCCTCGTCGCCGTCGGACGGGCTGCCTCGCTGCGGCAGGGCCTCGACCTCCTCGCACCCGGCCTGCGCGACGCGGGCGACCCGGTCGTCGTCCCGGAGGGTGACCGGACGGCATACGCGCGGGCGCGGCAGCGCATCCCGGCCCTCCTCGACTCGTATGCCGCGGTGCGCGATCTCTTCGACGAGGACCGGGTGCCTGCCACTACCGTGCACGGATGACCACCCACCTCTGGATCGACGCCGGGGCCGGCGTCGCCGGGGACATGCTGCTCGGCGCGCTCGTCGACGCCGGAGCGCCGCTCGACGAGGTGCAGCACGTCGTCGACGCGGTGCTGCCGGGCACCGTGCGGCTGTCGGTCACCGAGGTGACGCGGGCCGGGCTGCGCGCGGCGAAGCTCGACGTCGAGGTGCTCGTCGCCGACCAGCCGCACCGGCAGTGGTCCGACATCCGCGAGCGCATCGTCAGAGCGGCCATCCCGGAACCGGTGCGGGACAGCGCGATCCGTGTGTTCACGGCGCTGGCCGAGGCAGAGGCCGCCGTCCACGGTAACGCCGTGGACGAGGTCCACTTCCACGAGGTCGGCGCGTGGGACTCCGTCGCTGACGTCGTGGGCGTCGCGGCTGCCCTCCACCTGCTCGCCGTGACGACGGTGAGCGCCGGCCCGGTCGCGCTCGGGTCCGGCACCGCGCGCACGAGCCACGGCCTCGTCGGCGTCCCCGCGCCCGCAACGCTCGAGCTCGCCAAGGGCTGGGACGTCGCCGCCGTCGGCGAGGGCGAGCTCGCGACGCCCACCGGCATGGCGCTCGTCCGCGGGCTGGCGCGACTGTGCGAGCCGCTGCCGCGGCTGCGCGTCACCGCCTCCGGCACGGGCGCCGGAACCAAGGACGTCGAGGGCCGAGCCAACATCACGCGGGTCGTCCTCGGGACGCCGGTCGGCGACGCGCACCCGTCCGACGCGCCGGCCGTTGCCGCACCTCTGGTCGCCCCGACAGCCAAGGAGCTCTGGGTCCTCGAGGCCAACGTCGACGACCTCGACCCGCGGCTGTGGCCCGGCGTCCTCGAGGCACTCCTCGACGGGGGCGCCGCCGACGCCTGGCTCACGCCGATCCTCATGAAGAAGGGGCGCCCCGCCCACACCCTGTCGGTGCTGTGCACCGCAGATCTCCGCGCGGCCCTGCGCGACACCGTCCTCGAGCACACGACCACCCTCGGCGTCCGCGAGCACCCCGTCGAGCGGTTCGCCCTCGGCCGGTCCTGGGAGACGGTTCTCGTCAGGGGGCACGAGGTCAGGGTCAAGATCTCGCACTCACCCGACGGCCGCATCCTCCACGCGACCCCCGAGTTCGAGGACGTGCGAGCGGCAGCCAGGGCGGACGGCATACCGGCTCGGGTCGTCCTCGGCGAGACCAACGCCGTCGCGCAGGCCCTGCGGTACCCGGCTGCGGACCGCCGCGGGCAGGACTGAGGACGGGCGGCTCAGCCCAGGCGCTCGGGGTCCAGCAGGAGATCGCGCACGATGCCCGCCAGGCGCCCCGCGTGCGCCCCGTCGACGACGCGGTGGTCCGCCGTCGCGACGAGCACGAGGACGGGACGCACGACGACTTCGTCGCCGACGGCCACGGGCCTCGGCTGGACTGCACCCACGGCGAGGTAGACGGGGGTGCGCGCGAAGGGCAGCGGGGCGAGGAACGCCTCGTCGAGGCCGAGTGACCCGACGTTGGACACGAAGGCCGTGCCGAGGGGGAAGCCGGGCTGTCCGAGCGCAGAGCGTCCCAGCCCTCCCGCGACGAGGCTCGCGAGCGAGAGGGCCGGACGCATGAGCCACGTCGGTGTGAGGCGCACGACCTCCGAGCTGCGGCGGTAGGCGAGGTCCTCGCGGGCGCGGAGCCGCGTGGCGCCCTCGTCCACACGGCGGGCGACCTCGAGAGGGGTCAGCCGGTCGACCCCGAGCACCTTGACCGGGGCGAGGTCGGACCCCTGCTCGATGTCGACCGCGAAGCCCACGTCGCAGGTGTCGACCTCGACCAGGCGACCGAGGACGACGCGGGCCCGCACCTCCGGCACCTCCCGGAGCGCTCGGCCGAGCGCCGCGCCGACGACGTGCGTGATGGTCACCCGTTCGCCCGTCTCGGCGCGCACGCGCTCCAGGTAGGCGAGCGAGGCCGTGGCGTCGACCTCCATGCGGGCGTAGATCCGCCCGTCACGAGAGGGCCGCCAGGTCGCGACGGCGATCTTGCGGCGGATGGGCGTGCGACGGCGGGTCACGTCCCGCTCCCGATGCGCTCGTGGCGCGACGACGACGTCGGTATGCCGGACAGCGCCACCCTGGCGATCGCCCTCGGGGCGCCGGTCACCGCGGCCAACGGCGCGGCTCGGCGCGGCAGACGGAGGTGGGGACGGCCCTGCTCGATCGCGTTCACGACCGCGCGGGCGACGTCGTCCGGGTCGAGCAGCGTGAGGAGCCGGGCGCGCAGCACCCTGCGGAACGACTCGGCGCTGGGGCCGTGGCGGTTGATCCGCTCCATCATCTCGGAGGCGACGGGCCCGATCTCGACCGCGAGCGTCCGGACCGGAGTCCCGCGCAGGTCGGCTCGCAGGCCCGACGTCCCGTGGGTCAGCCCCGCCTTGCTCGCGCCGTACGCGGCGAGCCCGGGGAACGTCGCCACCCCGGCCAGCGACGAGATGTTGACGAGGTGCCCACGGCCGCGGTCGAGCATGCCGGGAAGCACCTGGCGACAGAGCTCGAGGGGTGCGGTGAGGTTGAGGTCGAGCGTGGTGCGCAGCTGCTCGGCGGAGAGGTCGGCCAGACGGGCGCTGGTCTCGACCCCGGCGTTGTTGACGAGGATGTCGACCGGCCCCTCTTGGATCTCGACCTCCTCGACGAGGCCGTGCAGGCGCTCCGGGTCGCAGAGGTCGGCGGTGAAGGCCCTGCCCCCTGTCGTCCCGGCCAACGAGTCGAGCGCGGCCGGGGTGCGCGCCACGAGGCTGACCCGAGCTCCGCGCTCGGCCAGCTGACGGGCGAGGGCAGCGCCGATCGTGCCGGTGGCCCCCGTGAGGAGGACGTGGGCGCTCGACGTCCGCATCCGCACAGTGTCACCCAGGACGTGGACGCCGGGCCCGGCATGGCTGCGGCAGAGTGGCCGGGCTCGGCGGCCGGCGGGGTCTCACGAGGACTGCGGCACCGGCTCCCAGTGCACCGCCTTGAGGGCGACGAGCTCGTCGAGCAGGTCGGGACCGTAGCCGCGTCCCGCGCCGCTGTCGCCGCGCGGGTCCGCCGAGCCGCCGGGTGCGCCGCCGAAGACGGCATTGACCTTGACCGTGCCGACCGGCAGCTCCTCGATGGCCTGGAGTGCGTGCCGGGTGTCGGGGGTGAGTACGGTGGCTGCGAGGCCGTAGCGGCTCACCGAGGCCTGCGCGAGCCCGTCCTCCCAGGAGCGGACCGTCGTCAGCGCGACGACGGGCCCGAAGGTCTCCTCGGTCATGACGTCGAGGTCCTCGCGGCAGCGGTCGAGCACGGTCGGCGCCCACCAGGGCCCGTCGAGCTCGAGGCGCCTGGCGCCACACCGCACGCGGGCGCCGCGCTCGACCGCGTCCGCGACGTGGGCGGCCACGACGTCGAGCTGCGCCTCGTCGACGAGGCGGCAGAGCGTCGTGGAGTCGTCGCGAGGGTCGCCCGGACGCAGCGCCTCGGCCAGGGCCACGAGCTCCCTCGTGACGGCCTCGGCGACGTCCTCGTGAAGGTAGGCGCGCTCGACGGAGGTGCAGAGCTGGCCGGCGTTGGTGAAGGCACCGGTCGCGATCTGCTGGGCCGCCCACCGCGGGTCGACGCCGGCGTCCACGAGGAGGGCGTCCTTGCCGCCGTTCTCGGTGAGCGCCTTCGCGCCACGCGCGGCGCACACGGTGCGGATCTCGCGACCGGCCATGCTGCTGCCGATGTGGCAGACGACGTCCACCGTGTCGGCGATCGCCCGGCCGACCTCGGCGTCGCCCTCGACGCTGGTGAGCACGCCCTCGGGCAGGCACTCCTCGAGGAGCCGGGCGAGACTCAGCCCCGGCGCCATCGAGCGCTCCGAGGGCTTGTGCACCACGGTGTTGCCGGTCATGAGGGCGGCACCGAGCAGTCCCGCCGCGGCCGGGAAGGGGTCGTTCCACGGCGTGAGCACGCCCACGACGCCACGGGGCTCGCGCCGGACCCAGTCGACCGAGCCCGCGGCACCGGCGAGCGACCGGCCTCCGGCCAACCCCGTGACCGCCACCTCGTCGAGCAGGGAGGCCGCGACGACGGCCGACTCGCGCGACTCGCGCAGCAGGCGGCCGGTGGTCGCGCAGAGCTCCTCGCCGAGCTCGTCCGCGTGGTCGCGCACGAGGTCGGCCGCGTTCCTCAGCGCGGCGGCACGCTCGGCCGGGGCCGTGCGGCGCCACGTCGTCGTCGCCCTTCGCGCGTGGTCGACCGCCTCGGCGACCTCGCGCTGGCTCGCGCCGAGGTCGCTCGTGGTCGTCGGCCGGGAGAGTGTCGTCATGCCTGAACGGTGCCCGTTCGACGGACCTGGCAAACATCGTCGGTGACCCCCGAGGTGGCGGTCTGCGCACTGCCGAGGGCCGACGCCGCGGGCCGGCGCCGAGGGCCGGCGCCGAGGGCCGACTCCCCGGGGGAGTGAGAACCGCTTCTCCGGGGTAGGAGCGCTTCATGCGTGTTCTGGGAGTCAACGCCCTCTTCCACGACCCGTCGGCGGCGCTCGTCGTCGACGGGCGGATCGTCGCGGCCGCCGAGGAGGAGCGCTTCTCACGGCGCAAGCACGGGAAGCGACCCGTGCCGTTCTCCGCCTGGGAGCTCCCCGACCGGGCCATGGCGTGGTGCCTGGAGGAGGCCGGCCTGGCGCCGGGCGACCTCGACGCGGTGGCCTACTCCTTCGACCCGTCGCTGGCGAAGCCGGCCGAGGACATGGGCCTGAACGACCCGTGGGACCACCTGCGGCTGCGCTACGCCGAGTCGGCGCCCGGCTTCCTCGCGGCGTCGCTGCCCGGGCTGGACCGCGAGCAGGTCCGCTTCGTCCCCCACCACGTCGCCCACGCGGCGTCGGCGGCCCTCGCCGGGCCGTTCTCGGGTGAGGGCAGGCCGTGCAGCGTCCTCGTCCTCGACGGCCGCGGTGAGCAGGCGTCGCACCTCGCCGGGCGCTACGAGCACGGACGGCTCGAGACCTTGGCGGCCCAGTCGCTGCCGCACTCCCTCGGCCTCGTCTACGAGTCGCTCACGACCCACCTCGGCTTCCTCCACTCCTCGGACGAGTACAAGGTGATGGCGCTCGCCTCCTACGGCCGTCCCGTCCACCTCGACCGCCTCCGGCAGCACATCCGCGCGACCGGGGACGGCGGTTTCGTCGCCCTCGCCCCCGACTGGTCCGAGCTCGTCCCGGCCCGCGCCGGCGGCGAGACCGACTGGCCGGCGCCCTACGCCGACCTCGCCTGCTCCGTCCAGGCCGTCGTCGAGGAGGTGCTCGTCGACCTCGCCCGCTGGCTGCACTCGGTGACCGGCGACTCCACGCTCGCGATGGCGGGCGGCACGGCGCTCAACTGCGTGGCCAACAGCCGGATCTGGCGCGAGACGGCGTTCGACGACGTGTGGGTCCAGCCCGCCGCCGGCGACGCGGGCACGGCGCTCGGAGCGGCCCTCCAGGTCACCGCCGTCGAGGACGCGCCGGCCGACCCCATGTCCACGGCCGCGCTCGGCCGTGGCTGGTCCGACGACGAGCTCGCAGGCTGGCTCCGCGCCGCCGCGGTGCCGTTCACGACCCCGGACGACCTCGCCGCAGCCGCTGCCGACGTGCTGGCCTCCGACGGGGTGCTCGCGTGGTTCGACGGGCGCAGCGAGTTCGGTCCGCGCGCCCTGGGCCACCGCTCCCTCATGGCGCACCCGGGCCGCGCCTCGAACCTCGAGCGGCTCAACGACGTCAAGGGGCGTGAGCAGTTCCGACCGGTCGCACCCATGGTGCTCGCCGAGCGAGCTGCCGAGATCTTCTCGGACGGCCCGATCCCCTCGCCCTACATGCTCTTCGTGCACTCGGTCGAACCGGCATGGCGGGACCGCATCCCCGCCGTCGTCCACGTCGACGGCACGGCCCGAATCCAGACCATCGACGACGCCACGACCCCGCGGGTCGCCGCGCTGCTGCGCGCCTTCGAGTCCCGCACCGGGCTGCCCGTCGTCGTCAACACGAGCCTCAACACCGCGGGCCGTCCCATGGTCGACGACCCGCGCGACGCCCTCGAGCTCTTCGGGTCCGCACCCGTCGACGCCCTCGTGCTCGGGCCGCACCTCGTGCGCCGGAACGACCTCTTCGCCGGCGGTTCCCGATGACCGGAACCCTGTCGTATGCCGTCGTCGTCCCGACCGTGGGACGACCGAGCCTCGTGCGGATGCTCGAGACCCTCGCCGCCCAGCGCGAGCCGAGGCCGGTGGAGGTCGTCGTCGTCGACGACCGCCCGGCGCCCGACGCGCCTCTCGACCTCCCGCCAGGGCTCGCGCGTGAGCTGCGGGCCCGGGTCGTGCCCGGGCTCGGTCGGGGACCGGCCGCCGCCCGCAACCTCGGCTGGCGGCTCTGCCACACACCGTGGGTCTGCTTCGTCGACGACGACGTGCTGCTGCCCGACGGCTGGGTGGACGGCCTCGTCGACGACCTCCTCGCCGCGCCCCCGACATGTGCAGCCGTGCAGGGGCGGCTGCACGTCCCGCTCCCACGGGACCGGCGCCCCACCGACTGGGAGCGCTCGACCGCGGGCCTCGAGCAGGCGCGCTGGGCGACGGCCGACATGGCCTACCGCCGCCAGGCGCTGCTCGAGGTCGACGGCTTCGACGAACGCTTCCCCCGTGCCTACCGGGAGGACGCCGACCTCGCGCTTCGCGTGGTGCGCGCGGGCTGGACGCTGTCGGTCGGGAAGCGCTCGACGACCCATCCGGTGCGACCGAGCGACCGCGGCGCCAGCCTGAGGGCACAGCGCGGCAACACCGACGACGCCCTCATGCGCCGACTCCACGGACGCCGGTGGCGTGACGTGGCCGAGGTCGGCCACGGGCGCCTTCCCTGGCACGTCGCCACCACCGCGGCCGCGGCCGTCGCCCTCGCCGGCTCGGCGTTCTCGGGCTCACGCACCGGGCGGGTGGCAGCGGCAGCGGGCGGGACGGCATACGGGATCCTCACGGCCGACTTCGCCGCACGACGCATCGCGCCGGGACCGAAGGACGCCCGTGAGGTGCGCGAGATGCTGTGGACGAGCGCCGTCATCCCCGTCGCCGCGGTGGCCCACCGGGTCCGCGGCTGGTGGCGGCACCGGTCGGCCCAGCCGTGGCGGCCCGCGCCGCGAGCGATCCTCTTCGACCGTGACGGCACGCTCGTCGAGGACGTGCCCTACAACGGCGACCCTGCACGCGTGTCGCCCGTGCCCGGGGCGGCCGAGGCGCTGGAACGTGCCCGCCGGGCCGGGCTCCGGCTCGGCGTCGTCAGCAACCAGTCGGGCGTCGCTCGCGGGCTGCTCAGCCTGGCCGACGTCCAGGCGGTCAACACCGAGGTCGAGGCCCGGCTCGGGCCGTTCGGCACGTGGCGGGTCTGCCCGCACGGCACCAACGACGGCTGCGAGTGCCGCAAGCCGGCGCCCGGGCTGGTGATCGCCGCAGCCCGCGACCTCGGGGTCCACCCGCGTGACTGCGTCGTCGTCGGCGACATCGGCTCCGACGTGGTGGCTGCCCGGGCCGCCGGCGCCTCGGCGGTGCTCGTGCCCACTGCGGCGACGCTGCCGGAGGAGGTCCGGGACGCACCGGTCGTCGCGACCGACCTGGCGTCCGCGGTCGAGCTGGCCCTTGGGGGCAGGCATGGCTGACCTCCCCCGCACCCTCGCCGTCCGTCTGGACAGTGACGGTGACGTAGTCCTCATGGGGCCCGCACTCCGGGCGCTGCGCGCCGGCAGCAGCCGGCTCGACCTGCTCGTCGCCCCGACCGGGCTCGAGGCCGCGAGGCTCCTGCCGGGCATCGACGAGGTGCTCGTCCTCGACCCGTCATGGACCGGGCTCGACCCGGCCCCGGTGGACCCCGGAGCCGTGCTGTGCCTCGTCGAGGACCTGCGGGTGAGGCACCACGACACCGCGGTGGTCTTCACCTCCTACCACCAGAGCCCGCTGCCGATGGCGCTCGTCGCACGACTGGCCGGCATCGCCGCCGTCGCGGCGACGTCGGACGACCACCCGGGCAGCCTCCTCGACGTGCGCCACCGCCGCCTGCCGGGCCGCGACGACGACGGCGGGCCCGACGGCGGCCACGAGGTCGCCGCGGCGCTCCGCCTGGCCGAGGCGGCAGGGTTCCCACTGCCGTCCGGTGACGACGGTCGGCTCCGGCTGCGGCCCCTGCCCGTCTCCCCGCGCGCCGACGGCGGCGGACGGGGGCGTGTCGTCGTCCACCCGGGAGCCTCCGTGCCGAGTCGCGCGATGGGCCCCGGGCTCGCCCGGGCCGCCGCGCTGGCCCTGCTCGCGGACGGCTGGGACGTCGTCGTCACCGGCGGTCCCGCCGAGCGGGAGGCCTGCATCGCGGCGACGCCCGACGGCGCCACCTGCCTGGCCGGGCGCACCTCCCTCGCCGAGCTCGCGGCCGAGATCGCCGGAGCCGTGGCGGTCGTCGTCGGCAACACCGGCCCGGCGCACCTCGCCGCCGCGGTGGGCACTCCTGTCGTCAGCCTCTTCAGCCCGGTGGTGCCGCTCGAGCGGTGGCGGCCGTGGGGCGTCCCGCACGTCGTGCTCGGAGACCAGCACGCCGCGTGCCGAGGGACCCGCGCACGCGAGTGCCCGGTCCCCGGGCACCCGTGCCTGTCGACGGTCTCGGCCACCGACGTGAGCGACGCCGTGCGGCGGCTGGCCGGCATACCGACGACGGCTCCGGTCCACGCGGCCTGGGCGGAGGGGGCGTCGTGAAGGTCCTCCTCTGGCACGTCCACGGCTCGTGGACCACGTCCTTCGTCTCCGGCGGCCACGACTACGTCGTCCCGGTGGTGCCTGACCGCGGGCCCGAGGGGCGCGGGCGGGCGCAGACCTGGGACTGGCCTGCCTCCGTCCGCGAGGTCGGCCCGGAGGCGCTCCTCGCCGAGGGCGTCGACGTCGTCGTCCTGCAGCGACCGCACGAGGCCCAGCTGCTCCGGTCCTGGACCGGGCTGCGGGTCGGTCACGACGTCCCCGCCGTCTACCTCGAGCACAACGCGCCGACCGGCCACGCGGTGCGGAGCGAGCACCCGGTGACCACGGACCCCGACCTGGCCGGGCTGCCGGTCGTGCACGTCACCCAGTTCAACGCGATGGCCTGGGACTGCGGCGACGCGGTGACGTCGGTCGTCGAGCACGGCGTCGCGGACGAGGGGTACCGCTGGACCGGCGAGGAGGCCGGCCTGGCGGTCGTCGTCAACGAGCCCGTGCGCCGGTGGCGGGTGGCCGGCACCGACATCGTCCTCGACCTCGCCCGCGACCTGCCCGTCACCGCCTACGGGATGGGCACCGAGGAGCTCGGCGCGCGGGCCGAGCGGGACGGCCTCGCGGGACTGAGCCGCGACCGCTGCCACGACCTCGACCAGGCTGCGCTGCACGAGCGCCTCGGCCGGCACCGTGCCTACCTCCACCCCTACCGCTGGACGAGCCTTGGCCTCTCGCTGCTGGAGGCGATGTCGCTCGGTATGCCGGTGCTCGCGCTCGCGACGACCGAGCACCACCGCGCCGTGCCCCCGAAGGCGGGGCTCGTCACCAACGACCTCGACCTGCTGCGCCGCACCGCGGCCCGGTGGCTCGACGACCCCCTCGAGGCCCGCGACCGCGGCCTCGCCGCCCGCGAGCACGTGCTCGCCCACTACGGTCTCGACCGCTTCCTCGCGGACTGGGACCAGATCCTCAAGGAGGTCGCGTCGTGAAGATCACCATGGTCTCGGAGCACGCCAGTCCGCTCGCCGTCCTCGGCGGTGTCGATGCCGGAGGGCAGAACGTCCACGTCGCCGCCCTCGCCCGGGAGCTGGGCCGCCTCGGCCACGAGGTCGACGTCTACACCAGGCGGGACGACCCCGACCTCGCCGAGCGCGTCGAGCTGGGTCCGGGCGCGCACGTCGTGCACGTGCCCGTGGGCCCGGCGCGGCCGGTGCCCAAGGACGACCTCCTGCCCCTCATGAACGCGTTCGGCGACTGGATGCGCCGGGACTGGGAGCGGCGCGGGCTGCCAGACATCGTGCACGCCCACTTCTGGATGTCGGGGCTCGCGTCGCTCCGGGCCACCCGCGGACTCAATGTCCCTGTGGCACAGACGTTCCACGCCCTCGGCACCGTCAAGCGCCGTCACCAGGGGCGTGACGACACGAGTCCCCCGCACCGCATCAGCCTCGAGCAGCGGATCGGTCGTGACGTCGACCTCGTCATCGCCACCTGCCGCGACGAGGTCCGCGAGCTCGACCTCATGGGCGTCGCGGCCAGGAAGGTGCGGGTCGTGCCCTGTGGCGTCGACACCACGAGGTTCACCCCGCTCGGCCCGGCCGTTCCGAGCCCGGTGCCCGACGCGCTGGACGTGGACGCCCTGCCGCGCGGTCGACGACTGCTGGCCGCCGGCCGCCTCGTGCCCCGCAAGGGGTTCGACGAGGCCGTCCGCGCACTGGCCTCCCTGCCCGACGCGCAGCTCTTCGTCGTCGGCGGTCCCTCGCAGGACCGCCTCGACACCGACGCCGAGGCCCGGCGCCTGCGGCTCGTCGCGCAGGAGTGCGGGGTCGGGGACCGCGTGCACCTCGTCGGCCAGGTCCCGCAGGACGAGATGCCGGCGTGGTACCGCTTCGCCGACGTCGTCCTGGCCACACCGTGGTACGAGCCGTTCGGCATCACCCCCCTCGAGGCCGCGGCGAGCGGGCGCCCGCTCGTCGGGACCGCCGTCGGCGGGCTGCTCGACTCGGTCTGCGACGGGGTGACCGGCCGGCTCGTGCCGCCTCGTGACGTCGGCGCCCTCGTGGGTGCGCTCGAGGAGGTCCTCGACGACGAGGACCTCCGCACCCGCTGGGGTGCCGCGGCGCGGGCTCGTGCGGTCGAGCGCTTCGACTGGTCGGTCGTGGCCCGGCACACCGAGGACGCCCTCGCGCAGCTGTGCCGCCCCACCGTCGAGGCGACCTGCGAGACGCGCGAGTGGCTCGAGTCGCACACGAGCGAGCTGCGCGCGGGCATGGACTCCCTGCTCGGCCAGGCAGCGCTCATCCGCTCGTGGGGCGAGCGCCTCGCGACGGCCCTCGTGGGTGGCAGCCGGCTGCTCGCCGCCGGCAACGGGGGCAGCGCGGCCGAGGCACAGCACCTCACCGCCGAGCTCGTGGGCCGCTACCGCGACGAACGTCGACCGCTGTCGGCCATCGCGCTCACCGCCGAGACGTCGAGCCTCACCGCCATCCTCAACGACTACGGGCCGGACGAGGTCTTCGCCCGCCAGGTCGAGGCCCACGGCCGTCCCGGCGACATCCTCGTGCTCCTCTCGACGAGTGGGTCGAGCAGCAACGTCCTGCACGCCGCCAAGCGAGGGCACGAGATCGGTATGACCGTCTGGGCGATGACCGGCCCGGCGCCGAACCCACTCGCGAGCCTCGCCGACGAGGCCCTCACCCTGTCGGCGCCCTCCACCGCCTCGGTGCAGGAGGTCCAGCTCGTCGCGGTGCACGCGCTCTGTGCCGCGCTCGACGCCTCGCTGTCCGCACGCGGGTCCATGACGGCGGCAGGAGCGCACTGACGTGGCGCAGGGAATCCGACTGACCGTCGTCGGGGACGTCGTGCTCGACCGCGACCTCCTCGGCACCGTCGAGCGCATCTGCCCCGACGCACCCGTCCCCGTGGTCGACCTCGACGGCGAGCAGACGTCACCCGGGGGCGCAGGGCTGACGGCCGTGCTCGCCGCGGGCGAGGGAGCCGACGTGACCCTCGTCTGCCCCGTCGCCGACGACGAGCCCGGCCGGCTGCTCGTGGCGCTGCTCGGCGAGGCCGGTGTGCACGTCGTCGCGCTGGGGCAGGACGGTCCGACGCGCGAGAAGTGCCGGGTCCGGGCCGCCGGCCAGTCGTTGCTGCGCCTCGACCGCGGCGGCCCGGCGGCACCCTCTGGCGCTCTGTCGCCGGAGGCGCGGGACGCGATCGAGAATGCCGACGTCGTGCTCGTCTCCTGCTACGGCGCCGGCACGAGCGCCGACCCCGAGGTGCGAGCAGCGCTCGGGGCGAGGGCGGCGCACGCACCGGTGGTCTGGGACCCGCACCCGAAGGGCGGCGCGCCGGTGGCCGGCTGCGCCCTCGTCACCCCGAACCTCGCCGAGGCGCGAGCCACCTGCGGTGATTCCGACGGCTCGGGCGGCGAGCTCGCCGAGCAGCTGCGCGTGTCCTGGGCCGCCGACGCCGTCGCGGTGACGTGCGGTGAGTCGGGCGCCTGGCTGGCGCGGAACGGCGCATCTCCGCTGATCGTCTCGGCCGAGCCCGCCTCGGGTGACCCGTGCGGGGCCGGTGACCGCTTCGCCTCGGCCTGCGCCCTCGTCCTCGGCCGGGGCGGCGACGCCGAGGAGGCGCTGGAGACCGCCGTCGCGGCGGCGAGCGAGTTCGTCGCCACCGGCGGGGCGGCGGGCTGGCGTGCGGCCCGCACGGCCGAGACTGCGCCGGCCCGTCCTCGCACCGTCGTCGCCACCGGCGGCTGCTTCGACGTCCTGCACGCCGGTCACGTCGAGACCCTCACCGCCGCGGCCGCGCTCGGTGACGAGCTCGTCGTGCTCCTCAACAGCGACCGCTCGGTCCGGCGCCTCAAGGGCAGCGGCCGGCCGGTCAACGGTGTCGAGGACCGGGCGGCGGTCCTCTCCGCACTCGCCTGCGTCGACCGTGTCGTCGTCTTCGACGAGGACACGCCCATCGAGGCTTTGCGACGGCTCCGTCCCGACGTCTGGGTCAAGGGCGGCGACTACGCCGTCGACGACCTCCCCGAGACACCGGTCGTCCGCTCCTGGGGCGGCCGTGTGCAGACCCTCCCCCAGCTCCCCGGGCGGTCGACGACCGCCACCATCACCCGGCTCACCCAAGGAGGCCACCGTGCCAGCTGAACGACCCCTCGGCACCGTCTACGTCACCGGCGGATCGAGCGGCCTCGGCGCCGCCGTCGTCACCGCCGTCGCCAAGGCGGGCGGCCGCCCGGCCGTCATCGACATCGCTCCACCCGAGGACTCCTCGATCCCGTATGCCGTCGCCGACCTCTCCGACTCGGCCGCGGCCGAGCGGGCGGTCGCCGAGCTCACCGAGAGGGTGGGACCGCCCTCCGCCGTCGTCACGGCCGCGGGCACGGACGCCTGCGGACCGCTCGGCGAGGTCGCGACCGACACGTGGGAGCGCGTCGTCAGGGTCAACCTCCTCGGCACGGCCGCGGTCGTGCGCGCCTGCCTGCCGGCGCTGGAGGAGTCGCGCGGCACCGTCGTCACCGTGGCGTCGACCCTCGGCCTGCGAGCGGCAGGTGACGCGACGGCATACTGCGCCTCGAAGTTCGGGGTCGTGGGGTTCACCCGGGCGCTCGCCATGGAGCTCGCCGGCCGCGTCGGGGTCACCCTGCTCGTGCCCGGCGGCATGCGGACGCACTTCTTCGACGGCCGGACGGAGCAGTACAAGCCCGGGCCCGATGCCCAGCTCAACGACCCCGCGGACGTCGCCGAGGTCGTCACCTTCGCGCTGCGCCAGCCGCCGGGGTGCGAGGTGCGCGAGCTCGTCGTCGCCAGCTCGACGGAGCCGTCCTGGCCGTGAGCACCGTCCTCGTCCTGCGCGCGCTGGGCCTCGGTGACGCCCTCACCGGGGTCCCGGCCCTGCGTGGGGTCAGGCGCCGCTGGCCCGAGGCGGAGCTCGTGCTCGCCGCACCGCCGGAGGTGGGTGGCTGGCTGCGGTCGCTCGCCCTGGTCGACCGCGTGCTGCCGACCCGCGGGCTCGAGCCGCTGGAGTGGGACGGACCCCCACCGGACGTCGCCGTCAACCTCCACGGCCGCGGTCCGCAGAGCCACCGCCTGCTCCTCGCCCTCGGCCCGGACGAGCTCGTGGCGTTCCGGTCCGAGGAGGCTGGTGTCGTCGACGGGCAGCCCTGGCCGGAGGAGGAGCACGAGGTCGACCGGTGGGTCCGGCTCGTCCGTGAGGCGGGCGGCTTCTGCTCGGCGGAGGACCTCCGGCTCGGACCGGTCGGGCGCCGGGGCCACCACGTCGTCGTTCACCCCGGTGCCGCCTCGCCGTCACGTCGCTGGCCCGCCTCGCGCTGGGCCGAGGTGGCGGGCGCGCTCGCCGAGCGGGGTCGCGCCGTCGTCGTCACGGGGACCGCCCCGGAGCGCGAGCTGTGCGAGCAGGTCGCAGCAGCTCCGGGCGTCGAGAACCGTTGCGGCGAGCACGACCTCGCCGGTCTCGACGAGGTCGTCGGCTCGGCGGCGCTCGTGCTCTGCGGGGACACCGGCACCGCCCACCTCGCGACGGCCCGCGGGACACCCTCGGTCGTCCTCTTCGGCCCCGTCGCACCGGCGGCGTGGGGCCCGCGCATCGACACGACGCTGCACCGCGTCCTCTGGCGCCCCGAGGCCTCCGACGGCCCCGGCGACCCCCACGGCAGCGAGCTCGACCCCCGACTGGCCGCCATCGGGGTCGACGAGGTCCTCGCGGCGGCTCTCTCGCTCCTGGACGAGCCGGCGCTCAGCCCGCCTCGAGCTCGAGTCCCCTGAACCACTCGACGGTCTGCTGGAGTCCTGCCCGCCACGGCGTCCGTGGCTGCCAGCCGAGGAGCTCTGTCGCCCGCGTCGTGTCCGGCCGGCGCACCCGCGGGTCGTCGACGGGCAGGTCGACGAACTTCACCTCGGAGCGCGAGCCGGTGAGGGCGACGACGTCCTGGGCGATGCGCAGGACCGACATCTCCTCGGGGTTGCCGAGGTTCACGGGGCCCGGCGAGTCGCACGCCGCGAAGGCGAGGATGCCTGCGACGAGGTCGTCGACGAAGCACACGGAGCGGGTCTGCGAGCCGTCGCCGGCGACCGTGATGGGCTGCTCGAGCAGCGCCTGCCGGATGAAGGTCGGGATCGCCCTGCCGTCATAGGGCCGCATCCGCGGCCCGTAGGTGTTGAAGATCCGCACGATTCCCGCGTCGACGCCCTCGTGGCTCCGGTATGCCGTGACGAGCGCCTCGCCGTAGCGCTTGCCCTCGTCGTAGACACCCCGAGGTCCGATGGGGTTGACGTGCCCCCAGTAGTCCTCGCCCTGCGGGTGGACCTGGGGGTCACCGTAGACCTCGGACGTCGAGGCGAGGACGAAGCGGGCGCCCTTCTCCTTGGCCAGTCCCAGCGCGTGCCACGTGCCGATCGCCCCCACCTTGAGGGTCTCGATCGGGATCTTGAGGTAGTCCACCGGCGACGCCGGCGAGGCGAAGTGCAGCACGGTGTCGACGTGACCGGGGACGTGCACGAACTCGGTGACGTCGCACGGGACGACCCGGAACCCCTCGCGTCCCAGCAGGTGCGCGACGTTGTCGCGCGAGCCGGTGACGAAGTTGTCGAGGCAGGTGACTGCGGCCCCGGCGTCGAGCAGGGCCTCGCAGAGGTGGCTGCCGAGGAAGCCCGCGCCGCCGGTGACGACGACGCGCCGCCCGTTCCAGTCGTGACCGGCGCCGCCGCGCGAGGCGTTGGACGCGGACAGCCCGGACAGTCCGGGCTGGTCGGGCTGGTCAGGCTGGGCACCGGTGTGCGAAGACGTGGGCACGGCTGCTCCTCGAGTGTCGGGTCTGCCAGCCACCTACCCCGGCAGCAGCGGCTCGAACCACCTCGGGCAGCCGAACGGCCCCCGGCGCTCGTGCGCCGGGGGCCGATCGGCGTGGGGTCTGGCCAGAGGGTCAGATCTCCGTGTCGTCCCCCAGGTGGGCTTCCTCGAGGTTCCCCTCGCGCTTGCGGGCGGCGCGGGCGATGAGGAAGAGCACGGTGCCGACGACGACGTAGGCGCCGCTGATGAGCCAGGTCTGGACGTCGAACTGCGTGAGCAGGGCGATGCTCGCGACGAGGGCGAGGATCGAGACGATCGACGGGGTGCGGAAGTAGGTGTGCTCGACCGTGTCCTTCTTGAGCACGAGCACCGAGATGTTCGCCGAGATGAAGACGAGCACGAGCAGGAGCACGGTCGTGTCCGCGAGGGTGCCGACGTCGCCGACGAAGCTCATGACCATCGTCACCGCGCCGATGACGAGGATCGCGACCCACGGCGTGCGTCGCGTCGAGGCCACCTTGCCGAAGACGCTCGGCAGCAGCCCGCACTCGGCGAGGCCGTAGGTGGCGCGGCTCGCCATGACCATGAAGAGGAGCGCGCCGTTGCCGATCGCGACGAGGGCGATGGCGCCGAAGAGCCACGAGGGGAAGTTGATGCCCGAGAAGGTGATGACCTCGAGCAGCGGGCCCTCCGACGCCGCGAGGTCACCGGTCGGCACGACCATGGCGGCACCGAGTGCGATGAGCAGGTAGATGACGGCGGCGGTGAGGATGGCGCCGAAGAGCGCACGTGGGTAGGCCTTGGTCGGCTCCTTGACCTCCTCGGCCATGTTGGCCGCGGCCTCGAAGCCGAGGAAGGAGAAGAAGGCGATGGTCGTCGCGGCGAAGGCGCCCTGGAGCGGGGTGACGCCCTCCGCGAAGGTCGTGAGCCGGCCGGTGTCGGCGTCGCCCCTGCCGAAGACGATGGCGGCGACGACGATGATGATGATGAGGCCGGTCATCTCGATGACGGTGGCGCCGACGTTGGTCATGAGCGACTCGCGCACGCCACGAAGGTTGACCGCGACGAGCAGGGCGATGAAGACGAGGGTCACCGGCACGGACGGCCAGTCGACGAGCGCCCTGAGGTAGTCACCGGCGAAGGCGTTGGCGAGCGCTGCCGAGGTCGTGATGCCCGACGACAGCATGAGGAAGCCGATGAGGAACGTGACGTAGGGCTTGTCGAAGGCACGCTCGGCGTAGCGGGCGGCGCCGCCGGCGTGCGGGTACTTCGTGATGAGCTCGGCATAGGTGCCGGCCGTGAGGAGCGCGAGCACGAGCGCGAAGAGGAGCGGCAGCCAGATCGCGCCACCGACGTCTCCGGCCATGCTGCCCACAAGCGTGTAGATGCCCGCGCCGAGCGTGTCGCCCACGATGAAGAAGAAGAGCAGGAGTGGCGTGATGCTCCGTTTGAGCCTCGTCGCCGTCTCGCCGGACTCGGAGATCTGCGTGTCGGTTGCCATGCCGCCACACTCTGCCCTGACATGAGCCCCGCATCGGCTTTGCGACCCGACCGGTTTGTCCGACGTCGCCCTCACGTCGGCAGGCCCTCGCTGGGCCGGAGCCACGTTAGGGCTGGAGCGGCGGGCCCGGGACGACCGTGGCGTCGGCGCCGGACCGGCGCTGCGCCGTGACGAACGCCTCGAGACACCGCAGCCCGGAGACGGCGGCCGCGCCGGCGACGTAGCGGCTCTCGCGTCCCGCCCCGTTCTCGGCCTCCACCGCCTCGATGAGTCCGTCGACGGCGCGACGGGCCTGGGCCACGTCCCCCTCGTCGGGCACCTCGTCGCCCACCGCCTCGAAGAGGGTGGCGAGCGCGGTCATGAGGTCGGCCGAGCGGCGGCGCAGGTCGTCGGGCAGCTCCTTGGCGTTCGGGTCGAGGATGACGATCGCCATCGACTCGACGGCCGTGCTGCACCGCTGCAGCGTCTCGCCGAGGTCGAAGAGCGCGCGGTGGATGTGCGCGGTTCGAGGAGCGCGCGGGTTGGCCCGGCGAGCACTCCTCGCCTCGGCGATGGCGAGCCGGACGCGTTCCCGTGCCGGGCCGACGTCGGGCAGCGCCGCGAGGGCGCCGTCCTCACGTCGCCCGCCCTCGTCGGCCAGGGCGTTGGCCACCGCACGCAGCTGCCGCGCGAGCTCCCGGCGCAGTGCGGTCGTCGACGTCTGCAGCTCGTGGAGCGGCAGGGGCGTGAAGGCCACGAAGTTGACGACCGTCCCGACGACCGCACCGAGCACGATCTGCACGACGTAGGCCTCGACGTAGCCCTCGGGTCTGGCTCCGCCGACGGCCAGCACGAAGAGCGCGACGATGGGCACCCACGTCGTCTGGTCGCGCAGCCACCGCCACGCGCCCACGACCACTCCGAGACCGACCGCGAGGCCGACGGTGATCGGGTTGGTCCACGCCGTGAGCTGGAGGCCCATCGCGAGCAGCGCCCCGAGCAGCACACCCACCACCGCCCGGGCTCCCTGGACGACGGAGTCCGAGACGCTCGGGTAGATGACCGAGTAGGCGCCGAGCGCGGCGTAGTAGCGGTACTCGCCGAGGTCGCCCGGCAGCAGGCCGCCGAGCCAGAACGCGAGCCCGGCAGAGGCCGCCGACTTCGCGGCGAGCGCGGTCACCGGGTGGTGCCACGCCAGCGAGACCGCGGCTCGCACGCGGGGTCGGCTGGGACGCACCTCCATGGCACTCCTCCTGGGAACTCGTGGCCGGACAGCCTTCGATCGTGCCACCTCACGGCCCGCCACGGCACATCCGTGTGCCGTCCGCCCGGGACCTTGGGCCCTGCTTCTGGGCGCGTGGCCGGCGGGACGCTGGGAGCAGCGGAAGGGAGAGCACGATGAGCACCCACGACACCCACGCCGACCTCCCGGTGGTCGTCGGCGTCGACAGCGGCCAGTCCTCCGGACGCGCGGTGGAGGAGGCGGCCGCCCTCGCGCGACGCTGGGGCCGGGACCTCCGCGTCATGCACGCCACGGGGCTGACGATCGTCCCGTGGACCGACGAGCACCTCCTTCGGGTCGCGGCCCACACCGAGCACTGCCGCGAGCGCGCCCTCAAGGCCGCGCCCGAGCTCGCCGTCACCGCCGTCACCGAGGTCGACGACCCTGCCGCCATGCTCGTCGCCGCGAGCCGCGACGCGGCCATCGTCGTCGTCGACGGGGGGCGGCTCGGCCAGGCCGGGGCGGTGCTCCTCGGGTCCACGGCCGACAAGGTCATGGCGCACGCCGAGTGCCCGGTCATGGTCGTCCCGCTGGCTGCCGACCGGTCCGCGACGGGTCCGGTCGTCGTCGGCGTCGACGCGCACGAGCACTCCGCACCCGCGGTCGCCTTCGCGTTCGCCGAGGCCTCCCGGCGACAGGTGCCGCTCGTCGCGGTCCACTCGTGGTGGTGGGACGAGCCCAACGTCGTCCTCGTCGCGCACGACCTCGAGGAGGAGCACGCACGGGTCGTCGAGGAGCACCGTCTCCTCGTGGCCGAGATGCTCGCCGGCTACCGCGACGACTTCCCGGACGTGCGCGTCACCGAGACCCTCGAGCACGGCCACGCGGGCACGACGCTCGTCCAGGCGTCACGCGGGGCGCAGCTGCTCGTCGTCGGGCGCCGCGGGCTCGGCGGGTTCCCGGGCCTCCTCCTCGGGTCGGTGAGCCGTCACGTCGTCCACCACGCCCACTGCCCCGTCGTCGTCGTGCCACCGGGCGACAAGAGGGCCTCGGGTGAGGCCCTGCGGTGAGCGCCGTCCTCACCTTCCTCGGCGCCGCCGGGACGGTGACCGGCAGCAAGACCCTCGTCGAGCACGACCGCCACCGGGTGCTCGTGGACTGCGGCCTCTACCAGGGTGAGCGCCAATGGCGACGGCTCAACTGGGAGCCGTTCCGCGTGCCGGCGTCGAGCATCGAGGACGTCGTGCTCACCCACACCCACCTCGACCACTGCGGCTACCTCCCGGCACTCGTCCGCCAGGGGTTCGCCGGCCCGGCCCGGTGCAGCCGTGCGTCGGCGACCCTCGTCCCGATCGTCCTGCGCGACAGCGCCCACCTTCTCGAGAACGAGGCGGAGTGGGCGCGGACCTCGGGCTACTCGCGCCACGACCCACCGCTCCCGCTCTACACCGCGACCGACGCGGAGCGCGCGATCGAGGCGCTGGCCGTGACGGCATACGACAGGGCGACGGCGCTCCGGTCGGGAGGTGAGCTGACGCTCGTCCGCGCGGGGCACGTCCTCGGGTCCGCGAGCGCGCTGCTCGAGGTGGGCGGGACGTCCGTGCTCTTCTCCGGCGACCTCGGCCGCCCGCACCACCCGCTCCTGCGGCCGCGGGCAGCGCCGCCGGCCGCCCGGCACGTCGTCGTCGAGGCGACCTACGGGGACAGGACCCACCCCGGCGACGACCCCGACCACCACGCGATGGCGGCGACGATCACGCGCACCGTCGAGCGTGGCGGGTCGGTGCTCGTTCCGGCCTTCGCCGTCGACCGGACCGAGCTCGTCCTCGAGGCGCTCGGGCGGCTGCGGACCGAGGGGCTCATCCCCGACGTGCCGATCCACCTCGACAGCCCGATGGCGCTCAAGGTCCTCGAGGTCTATCGCAGCTCGGTCGCCGAGGGCGAGCTCGCCGAGGACATCGAGACGACGTTGGCGGCGCTCCCCCGGTGGCGGCTCGCGGTCACCGCCGACGAGTCGCGCGCGCTCAACCGGCCCCGGAGCCCGAGCATCATCGTCTCGGCCTCGGGGATGGCCAACGGCGGCCGGGTCGTCCACCACCTCGCCGGGATGCTGCCCGACCCCCGTCACACGGTGCTGCTCACCGGCTACCAGGCGGTGGGCACCCGAGGCCGCGCGCTCGCCGACGGCGCCCACGAGGTCAAGATCGCCGGGACCTATGTGCCGGTGCGCGCCGAGATCGCCCACGACGAGGGCTTCTCGGTCCACGCCGACGCCGACGAGCTCCTCGGCTGGCTGCACGAGCTGCCGAGCCCACCCGACAGCGTCTTCGTCACCCATGGTGAGCCCCCGTCGGCCGAGGCGCTGGCGGCCCGCATCCGGGACGAGCTCGACGCCGCCGTCGTCGTACCGCGCCTCGGCGAGCGCGTCCGCGTCGACTGACCAGCACCCTCCGTCCGTCGGCAGGGACGGGCGGAGGGTGCTCCAGCCGTCAGGACGGGCGCTGCTTCGGTGCGTTCTGCGCGGTCTTGCCGGGGTCCCGCTCGACGACGTCGCCGAGGACCTCGTCGATCCGGCTCATGAGCTGGGGCTCGAGCCGGACGCCGGCGGCCTTGACGTTCTCGTGCACCTGCTCCGGACGGGAGGCCCCGACGAGGGCCGCGGCGACGTTGTCGTTCTGGAGCACCCAGGCGACGGCGAGCTGGGCCATCGTCAGCCCCGCCTCGTCGGCGAGCGGGCGCAGCCCCTGCACCCGGGTGAGGACGTCGTCGTTCATGAACCGCTTGATCATGTCGGCGCCGCCCTTCTCGTCGGTGGCGCGCGACCCCGCCGGCGGGGCCTGGCCCGGCTCGTACTTGCCGGTGAGCACCCCTTGGGCGATGGGGCTCCAGACGATCTGACTCACGCCGAGCTCGGCGCAGGTGGGCACGACCTCCTCCTCGATGACGCGCCACAGCATGGAGTACTGCGGCTGGCTCGAGACGAGCTGGAAGCCGAGCTCCTTGCTCAGCCGCACGCCCTCGCGGATCTGGTCGGCGGTCCACTCGCTCACGCCGATGTAGAGCGCCTTGCCCTGCCGCACGATGTCGGCGAAGGCCTGCATCGTCTCCTCGAGCGGGGTCTCGGTGTCGTAGCGGTGCGCCTGGTAGAGGTCGACGTAGTCGGTCTGCAGCCTGCGGAGGGACCCGTCGATCGACTCCATGACGTGCTTGCGCGAGAGACCGCTGTCGTTCTTGCCGCCGGGGCCGGTGGGCCAGTAGACCTTCGTGAAGATCTCGAGGTCCTCTCGCCGCTCGCCCTTGAGCGCCTCGCCCAGGACGGTCTCGGCCTTGGTGTTCGCGTAGACGTCGGCCGTGTCGAAGGTGCTGATGCCGGCGTCGAGCGCGGCCCGCACGCACTCGGTCGCCGCGTCGTTCTCGACCTGCGACCCGTGGGTGAGCCAGTTGCCGTAGGTGATCTCCGAGATCTTGAGCCCGCTGTTGCCGAGGTACCTGTAGTCCATCCCCCCACCGTATGCCGGTCAGCGTCCTCGCAGGTCAGGGCACCCCTGCGCCCCTTTCGCACGCCTCGCTCACGTAGCGTCGACGACAGGCCCCACACGGGCGTGACCCCCAACGGAAGGAGCACCATGTCGGACGACGAGAAGGCTGCCGAGGAGCTGGTCGAGACCCTGCGGGACGGTGAGCGTGGCTATGCCGACGCCGCCAAGAAGCTGCGTGACAGCGACCGCGCCGAGTGGGCGAGCGTGCTCGAGAGCTTCGCCGAGCAGCGCGCGGAGTTCCGTCGCGAGATCGTGGCGCTGGGCCACCAGTACGGCGACGACGTCGACGAGAGCGGGACCGCCACCGCGGCCGTGCACCGTGGATGGATCGCCCTCAAGGACGCGCTCACCGGCGACGACGCCGGGAGCGTGCTCGGCGCTGTCGTGACCGGCGAGGACCACGCCGTGTCGGAGTACGAGAAAGCCCTCGAGAAGGACTTGAGCGCGGGCTTCCGCGAGGTCGTCTCGCGCCAGCACCGGTCCGTCGTCGCCGCGCGCGACGAGGTCAAGGCGCTGCAGACCGCCGACTGAGCGGACGGCATACGGAAGGGCCCCGGGAGCACGACGCCCGGGGCCCTTCCGTATGCCGGGCCAGCTCAGCCTCGCGAAGACGGCCCCTCGGGCAGGTTGCCGCTGTAGGTCACGTCCGCCGCCACGTCGCGCAGCTTGCGGTTGAGCGTCATGCTCGTGCGCCGCAGCATGGCGAACGCCTCGTCCTCGCGGACGCGGTGCGTCGTCATGAGGATGCCGATGGCGGTGCCGATCATCCGGCTGCTGTCGAGGGCGGTGCTGAGGTTGTCGACGTCCCCGTGGTGCAGGTCGGCCTGCTGGACGAGAGCCGCGAAGGGGATGAGCAGGGACCCAGCAGTGATGTCCTCGTCCCCGAAGGCGTCGATCTGGCTGGAGTAGAAGTTCATCCCTGCGTAGTCCTCGCCACCGAGTGGCATCCGGAGGCAGAGCATCGAGCGGATCCCCGACGTCTCCACGCACCGCGGTCCGTAGAGCGGCCACCGCTCGTCCGAGCCCACGTCCCCGGCGACGATGACCGGCGGTCCGGTGGCGGCGTCGAGACAGGGCCCCTCGTCGAGGTCGAACTGCAGGTCGTCGAGCTGGACCGGAACCTCGTCGGTCGACGCGGCCGAGCGCGGTCGCCGCTTCGGGCGCAGCAGGGTGATGCCGACGTGCTCGGCATGGGGCACGGCGACACGGGCGGTCTCGACGACCGCATCGGGGGTGATCGGCCGACCGCCTGCAGTCATCGCCGCGGCGATCCGCTCGAGGTGTGTCGTCAGGTCGACCACGGCTTCACCACCGGGCTCGTCCGGGTCCTTCGGCTGGTCCTGCATCATCCGCCTCCTCCGCGACTGTCCGGCCTCGGTGGCAGGGCGAGGTCCCTCGCACCCTGAATCTAGCCCCATCGCGCGCGTGCGCGGGGTGCGGGTGGCGAAAAGCCCCGGTCGCGGTGCCCGCTGCAGTGATGGCCGGTGCGCGGCCGGGGCGGTCACAGCGCCCGGACGAACGAAGCCCCGGCCGCGTTTCCGCTGCCGGGGCTTCTTCTCTGTCTCAACACAGAGTGCGCCCGAAGGGATTCGAACCCCTAACCTTCTGATCCGTAGTCAGATGCTCTATCCGTTGAGCTACGGGCGCGTGTCGCACCCTGTCGGGGCAACGATCGGAAAGCATACGCGAGCACCCGGCATACCGAGAAATCCGTCCGCGGACGCCCTCCCGGGAGCTGATACGAGGCGGCGCGCGGACGGCATACCCGCAGGTAGGCGCGGCTGTGAGGGACCTCATAGGTGCGGAAACCTTTCCGCCGCCGTGGCTGTCCGGTTGACCTCCTACGGTGGACAAACGGGCTCCTCGGAGCGCGAGGCACGGAACTCCGCAGTGAGACAAGATGCGTCTCACGATGCGAGTACCGTGGCGCACATCCAGCAGGTCAGTCGTCGGATCCCCTCCGAGGTGGCTCCGGCGGTGGACCGGGCCACCATGCCGGGCACACGCCCGGAACCGGAAGGACAACGGACGCAGATGACCGCCCCCGCCGCACCCGTTCAGGGCACCACGCACGCAGGCCTCCAGGCCTGGGTCGACGAGGTCGCCGCGATGACCACCCCCGACGAGGTCGTGTGGGTGACCGGGTCCGACGAGGAGTGGACCCGTCTCACCGACCGGCTCGTCGCCGCCGGCACGTTCGTGCGCCTCAACGAGGAGAAGAAGCCCAACAGCTTCTATGCCGCGTCCGACCCGACCGACGTCGCCCGCGTCGAGGACCGCACCTTCATCTGCTCGGTCGACGAGAAGGACTCCGGGCCGACGAACAACTGGATGGACCCGAACGAGATGAAGGACCTCATGCGCGGGCTCTACGCCGGCTGCATGAAGGGCCGCACCATGTACGTCATCCCGTTCGTCATGGGCCACCTCGAGTCCGAGAACCCGATGTTCGGCGTCGAGCTCACCGACAGCGAGTACGTCGTCGCGTCGATGCGCGTCATGGCCCGCTGCGGCACCGAGGTCCTGCGCCGCATCGAGGAGCTCGGCGACGCCGCGAAGTACGTCCCGGCCCTGCACTCGCTCGGCGCCCCGCTCGAGCCCGGCCAGCAGGACGTGAAGTGGCCGTGCAACCCCGAGAAGTACATCGTCCAGTTCCCCGAGGAGCGGATGATCTGGTCCTACGGCTCGGGCTACGGCGGCAACGCCCTCCTCGGCAAGAAGTGCTACAGCCTCCGTATCGCGAGCGTCATGGCGCGCGACGAGGGCTGGATGGCCGAGCACATGCTTATCCTCAAGCTCACCTCGCCGGAGCAGCAGGTCTACTACATCGCGGCCGGCTTCCCGAGCGCCTGCGGCAAGACCAACCTCGCGATGCTCGAGCCGACGATCCCGGGCTGGAAGGTCGAGACCCTCGGTGACGACATCGCCTGGATGCGCTTCGGCAAGGACGGACGCCTGTATGCCGTCAACCCGGAGTTCGGCTTCTTCGGCGTCGCCCCGGGCACCAACGAGCACACCAACCCCAACGCGATGCGCACGATCAACAAGGGCAACTCGGTCTTCACCAACGTCGCCCTCACCGACGACGGCGACATCTGGTGGGAGGGCCTCGAGAACATGCCCGAGCACGCCACGAGCTGGAAGGGCGAGGACTGGACCCCCGCCGACGGCGAGCGCGGCGTCCTGTCGAGCCACGCGAACTCGCGCTACTGCACCCCGATCAAGCAGTGCGACATCCTCGCCCCCGAGTACGACGACCCGCAGGGCGTGCCGATCTCGGCGATCTTCTTCGGCGGTCGCCGCAAGACGACCGTGCCGCTCGTCACCGAGTCGCGCGACTGGACGCACGGCACCTTCATGGGCGCCACGCTCTCGTCCGAGACGACGGCCGCGGCCACCGGCGAGGTCGGCGTCGTCCGCCGCGACCCGATGGCGATGCTGCCCTTCATCGGCTACAACGCCGGCGACTACTTCCAGCACTGGATCAACATCGGCAAGGACGCGGACGCGACCAAGCTGCCGAAGATCTTCTACGTCAACTGGTTCCGCCGCGACGAGAACGGGAACTTCGTCTGGCCCGGCTTCGGCGAGAACAGCCGCGTCCTCAAGTGGGCCATCGAGCGCATCGAGGGCAAGGCCGCGGCGGTCGAGACCCCGATCGGCCACGTGCCGACGCCGGAGTCGCTCGACACCGACGGCCTCGACATGGACCCGGCCGAGCTCGCCAAGGCGCTCACGGTCGACCCCGAGGAGTGGAAGGCCGAGATCCCGCAGATCGAGGAGTGGTTCGCCAAGTTCGGCGACAACCTCCCGACCGCGCTCCAGGTCGAGCTCGACGGCCTCAAGGCCCGCCTCGGCATGGAGTGACGACGACAGGGCCGGGTCCCACGCTCTGCGTGGGCGGACCCGACCGAGCGCTAGCGAGGGAGGCCCGGAGCCCCGAGGAGTCGCGACCAAGCGGCATGGACTGAGGTCCGGCAGTCTCGCGAGAGGCGCCGCTTCCCTTCGAGGGAGGCGGCGCCTCTCACGTTGCGTCCGCCACGGTGACGCCGTGGCAACCAGAGTTGCGGACGCAAGACAGCTCGTATGCCGTCCGCTCCCGTTGCGTCCGGCAACCTGACGCCTTGGCGACCACAGTTGCGGACGCAAGACGTTCGTATGCCGGGCCGCTGCGGGACTTTCCTCCGGTAGCCACGTGTTCTTTGCCAACTCCTGACCCGGCACGGGTGACCTCCTGACCGCCCGCCGGTTTGGCTGAGCGCAGCACCAGGTCGAACGGCACGAGCACCGTGACCGTCGGGGTGCCTTCTCAAGGATGCGGAGCTCAGCAATGACACACGGAGGACGACGCCGCGGGATCACCGTCTCGGCGGCGGCACTGGCAGCGGTGGTGGCGGTGGGCACGGCGACATCCGGGTCCGCCATCGCCGCGGCACCCGACCGGCCGAGCGCGGTCCCGCCGGCCGGCGACGGCCACGACCACCTGCCCGACCTCGACGTCCGCAAGGCGTCGGTGGCCCCGACCGCGGCGCAGAAGTCTGCGGCGGCCCCCGGCGGCAAGGCGAGCCGCGGCACCGGCGGGGCATCGGTGACCTTCAACCGGTTCGGCTCGGTCGGCACCGTGGCTCCCTCCGGCACCGCCGCCCTCGCCACCGGCCTCGGGTCCGACCCGGTCGCTGCCGCGCGCACCTACCTGCAGCGCAACGCGACCGCGTTCGGGCTCGACGCCGCCGACATCGCCGCGATGGAGCACGTGAGCACCAACACGATCGGCACGTCTTCGGTCGTCATGCTCCGCCAGGTCATCGGCGGCGTCCCGGCCGGCATCGACGGGCTCGTCGTCATCGCCGTCGACAAGGGCAGCGCCCGCTACGTCAGCTCGACCCTCGCACCGCTGCGTGGTGCGAGCGCGGCACGCCGGGCCGCCCCGTCGCTCTCCGCCGAGCAGGCCCTGGCCAAGGCCGCCGCCAACGTCGGCGCCAAGGCCTCCGACGTCTCGCGCCGCTCCGACGCCAAGCGCGCCGCCGGGTCGCGGTGGACCACCCTCACGGCCAAGGGCCTCGTCGGCGACCAGCAGGTCCAGCAGGTCGCGGTGCCGGTCCCCGGCAGCGGTGCGCGCACGGCATACCACGTCGTTCTCCGCGACCACGACGACAGCGGCTACTCGGTCTACGTCGACGCGAGCAACGGTGAGGTCATCGCGCGCGAGTCGCTCGTCGACTTCGACACAGACAACCCGCGCTGGAAGGTCTTCACCGGCACGCCCTCGACCGACCACAGCTCGACCGACACCCGCGTCGAGTGGTGCTGGACGACGGCGACGGGCTGCACCGAGACGGTGGCGAACCCGGCCTCGCCCAAGGCGTGGGACGTCGACCCGGTCACCGGCCAGAGCACGACGACGACCAACGGCAACAACGCCTACAGCGGCGAGCGGTGGCGCGGCATCGGCGCGGTCAACCCGGTGCCGCTCACGCCGGACCGCAACTACACCTACCCCTGGACCAACCAGTGGCAGGTGGAGAAGTGCAACCCGGCCAACTACGCGAGCCCGGCGAGGAACGACATCGACGCCGCCACCGCGAACCTCTTCGCGATGCACAACCGGATGCACGACTGGGCCTACCAGCTCGGGTTCACCGAGACGGCGTGGAACTTCCAGCGCGACAACGCCGGCAAGGGCGGCGTGGGCAACGACCCGGTCCTCGGCTACAGCCAGTCCGGGGCGCAGTCCGGCTCGCGCAACAACGCCAACTTCGGCACACCGCCCGAGGGCACGAGCGGCTACAGCAACATGTACCTCTGGCAGCCGCTCGCCGGTTCGTTCTACGCGCCCTGCGTCGACGGCGACTACGACATGTCGGTCATCGGCCACGAGTACGGCCACGGCATCAGCAACCGCATGGCGGGTGGCCCCAACAGCGGCCTCTCCGGTCTCCAGGCGGGTGCGATGGGCGAGAGCTGGTCGGACCTCATGGCGACCGAGTACCTCCAGGAGTGGGGCTACGTCCCGGTGAGCGCGACGGCGACGCCGATGGGTGCCTACGTCACCGGCAACGAGAGCCGCGGCATCCGCAACTACAACTTCAGCCAGAGCCCGCTCAACTACAGCAACGTCGGCTACGACCTCACCGGTCCGCAGGTGCACGCCGACGGCGAGATCTGGTCGGCGACGCACAGCGACCTGCGCAGCGCGTTCATGCAGCGCTACGGCGCCGGCGACGCCGCCCTCCAGCGCAGCTGCGCGACCGGCGCCACCCCGGCAACGGAGTGCCCGGGCAACCGGCGCTGGATGCAGCTCGTCTTCGACGCGTGGCTCCTCATGCCGAGCGGTGCCGTGAGCATGGTCGACGCGCGCAACGCGATGCTCGCCGCCGACCTCCTGCGCTTCGGCGGGGCGAACCAGGACCTGCTGTGGAACGGGTTCGCCGGTCGTGGCCTCGGGGAGGGCGCGTCCTCGCGCAACAGCGCCGACTCCGACCCGGTCCCGTCGTTCACGTCGGCCTACGGCAGCCCGGCGACCCTGCGGTTCAACCCGACCGACGAGGACGGGCGCCCGGTGACTGGTGCCAAGGTCTTCGTCGGCGAGTACACGGCTCGCTCGACGCCGGTCGCGGACACCGACGCGGCGACCGAGCTCGGCGACACCTTCGAGATCCTGCCCGGTGAGCGCACCTACACGGTGACCGCACCGGGTCGCGCCCAGACGCGGGTCACCTTCACGGCCAAGCCGGACCAGACGCGCGACATGCCGGTCAAGGTCCTCACCAACCTGGCGAGCAGCCAGGCCGGTGCCACGATCACCGGCGAGGGCGTCGACGTCCCCGCGGTCATCGACGGTGACGAAGGGTCGACCGCCACGACGGTGCCCGCACCGACGGCGAGCCAGAAACAGTTCACCATCGACCTCGTCGGCGGCCGCCAGGTCGTCCGCAAGGTCCAGGTGAGCGCGCTGCCCGAGCCCGGTGCAGCCGGCCGGTTCCAGAACCTGCGCTCGTTCACGGTGCTCGCCTGCGACGCCAAGGGTGCGGTGCTCTGCGACCAGGACGCGGACTTCCGTCCGGTCTTCACGTCGGCTCCGGACGCCTTCCCGGGCGCCGCGCCCCGGCCGGTCGCGCCCGAGCTCAAGATGCGCACGTTCGCGATCCCGCAGACCGCGGCGACGCACCTGCGCATCCAGCTCGACGCCAACCAGTGCCAGGGCGGCCCCCAGTTCCAGGGCGAGCAGGACGCCGACCCGGCCAACGCGACCGACTGCACGACGGCCTACGCCGGCGCGAGGACGGTCGCGGTGACGGAGGTCCAGGTCCTGCGCAACTGACGGACCTGTCCCACCAGCGAGGCGCCGCTCCC